>CANLOQ010000001.1 GCA_947492925.1 uncultured Sulfitobacter sp.
CAAGCGCCGCTACAAACGACGCAACCGGATTGAGATCATGTTTGGGAGGCTGAAGTACTGGCGGCGGGTTGCAACCAGATACGACAGATGCCCGAAGGTCTTCCTGTCAGCCATCGCTATCGCGGCTCCCGTTATCTACTGGCTATGAGACCTGACCTTACGTTCGCTCACCACGCCTTTTGAACGCCGGAATGGCGGTTTGGAGTGAATTCAGGTAGTGAGGCATTCATCCATTGAAAGACGCACACGAGCGGTCGAAATGGTCGCCGTGCCCCATCTGGCGCTGTTGTATATTGCGCGAGACAGGGCAGTGCGGAAGCGGACCTAGAAGATGAACAGTGCATCCGAAAGGCTGGCGATGGTTGTGTTTTCGAGGATCAGGCTGCCCCCGCCATCCCAGGCGATCGTCACATCTGCCCCACCGCCGCTTGTCATCACGGATGTTGTTGCATTCTGCCAGTCCTGATCGGACGCGCCCCCATCGGTCACGCCAAACGCGCCAATATCGAGGCGGTCAATTGCGGTGAAATCGGTGATCCGGTCCGCGCCCTGATTGGCTGCGAAGAAAAAGGTATCGACCCCGCCGCCGCCGGACATGATGTCATTGCCGCCTGCACCGGTGATCATGTCTACGCCGCTGCCGGCAAAGACCTCGTCATTGCCCGCGCCCAGATTAATGTCATCGTTGCCGCTACCGCCAAAAACCTTGTCATTGCCGGTGCCTGCGAAAATATTGTCGTTTCCGCCCTGTGCAAACACCAGATCATTGCCGTTTTGCGCAAAGATCAGATCGTTGCCGGCGCCTGTGTTGATGATGTCGTTGTTCGCCCCCCCATTGGCGATGTCGTTTGCGTCGCCGCCGAACAACCTGTCGGTGCCGGCCCCGCCAAACATGCGGTCAAATCCGGCACCACCGAACATCAAATCATTGCCCGCGCCGCCGAACATCACATCCGCGCCATCGCCGCCATTGACGATGTCATTGCCATCACCGGCAGACAGCACATCCGCGCCGCCTTCGCCGCGCAGGTTATCGTTGCCGTCTTCGCCCCGGATGGTGTTGGTGTTGGCGTCACCGGTCAATTCGTCATTCAGGTTCGATCCGGTGAGGTTTTCGATGGACGTGTAGCTATCGCCATCCGCCTCGCCTGCGTTAAGACCCGGGGCCGTCAGGGAGGCGATGACGTCTGCAGTCGCGTCGATATACGTTGCCGTATCGATGCCATTGCCCCCGTCCAGAACATCGCCGCCTAGGCCGCCATTGAGAACATCGTTTCCGTCATCCCCTTCAAGCCGGTCGTTGTCTGCGCCGCCTTCCAATGTGTCGTCATTACCGCCGCCTGTCAGCGTGTCATCGCCCGCGTTGCCGGTCAGGTGGTTGGCATCCCCATCTCCGGTGAAATCGTCACGGAACTGAGAGCCCATCAGGCCTTCGATGTTTGTCAGGGTGTCGGTGCCAAATACACCGGTGTTCTGCGCGCCTGTATTGCCCAGATCGACGGTGACGATCGGCGCACCACCAGAACTGAAATTCGGCACGAAGTAGTCGACATAGTCAAACCCGGCGCCGCCATCCATGCTGTCATCGCCCCGCCCGCCGATGATGGTGTCATTGCCACCCCCGCCATCGACGGTGTCATTCGCGGTGAAATTGCCCGCAGCCGCATCAATCAGGTCCGCCACCGCAGAACCGGTGATGTCATTGGCAGCACTGGTCCCTGTAATCTCGATCCGGTCGTCGCCCTCCCATGAGAACAGGGAAATGGCGGTCAGGTCCATTGTCGTGCCTGCGTCGTTCATTTCGATCTGCAGCAGGTCGGCCGTGCCGTTGTCTCCAAAGAACCTGAGTGAATTGTTCGGTGTGAGAAAAGCATCGGCATCGGTAATGCGCAGCCCCGACCCGCCAAGGAGAATATCATTGAGCGTGCCGGTCGCACCCTCCAGATCGGCGATGCGCAAGGGATCGAAACCAGCATAGTCGGTCACACTCAGAATGCCGTCAGACAAGACAACCTTGGAGTTCTGGAAACCTGCTGCTGCACCGATGAAATTCACAGTGGCGTTTGTGACAATCGTATCACCGGTGTGCGTGCTGAAGCCGCCAAGGTTCAGCGTATCAAAAATGCTGGACCCGTTCACCTCTAGCTGGATGTCGCTTTCGAAGGTGCCTGTGAAGGTTTGGTTAGACGTCAAATCCAAACCAAAACGGTTGATCCCAAAACCGCCATCCGTACTGGTGATGCGGCCATTCCCTGAAAGACCATTGATGCCTTCCTGCCATGTGTCCGCCAGATCAAGAACACCCAGCCCGGACACTTCAACGGTGGATGCGTCATTAAGGCGGAAGTCAAAGTTTATTTCCAGCGTGCCGCCTAGAACACGTACAGCTCCTGTGCTTTCGAAGTCGCCGTCCCGTAAAAAGACTTTGGAATTGATCGCGTTGATCACAATATCCCCGGTGCCCACGATAGTCGCATCCAGTGTGAGATCGCTACCGAAAGGCGAAAACTCCAACGTTCCGTTGTTCGTGATCGTCGCGCCATTGAAGTTGTTCCCGAAACTGGCGTTTGATCCACCGATGGCCAAGGTGCCTGCGTTGATGGTGCCGATGTCAACCGTGTTGGTGCCCGTCAGGAAAAGCCGCCCGTCGCCGAATTTGACGATCTCTCCCGTGCCGCCGACATTACCGCTGATCTCAAGCGTGGTTAGGGCATTGGCGACGCTGAAGCTCGCATCATTGCTCAGATTCACATCGGCCGCGATTTCGGTTGAAACCAGCGTGCTGGCTGCCGGGGCCGAGGCATCAAAGATAAAAGCATTGCCGCCCGACACCTGAAGGTTGATGGTGCCGTTGGTGGGCCGATACCATGAGTTTGCATCGCTTTCGAAATTCAGAAAACCAACCGTATAGGTTGCCCCCTGAAGATCAATGTCCCGAAATCCCGTGGCCCCGCCGGGGGCAGCCGCGCTGACCAGAAAATTTGCAAATCCGCTTACACTATTGGGCACAGCGCCAAAATCCCAGTTGACCGCGTCAACCCAATTGCCACCAGCCGGAGCGATCCAATCACCAATAGCCATCTTTTTAACTTTCAATTCATGTGGCTCTGGAAAAATGTGTCAGGGCCAGTTTCAACAACGTCAGAGGTGGCCTGGAATTTCTTGCGGATCGAGCACACTCAAAACGTGTTCCCTAAGCAAGATCCCCGCCAAAGATTTTTAACATAACGATACGTTAACAAAAGCCACCTGTTTCTCAAGCAATTTTGGGTGTGTCGCCCTCCGCTGCGCATGCAATTGCGCCCGAATAATTGTGTTATTCAACTATGAGTAAGCGGCAGCGCCCGAACGATCAATTTGAGATGGATGCATTAAAGGGGTCCACGCCCCTGACCACGTCACCCCCGCGATTTTCACAACCACTGCTTAGAATCACAGCCCTGACCGCCCCCCACAGGTGGGGCCGCCACATGACACAAAGCGGCCTGCGGCGAGCGCACCGCGTTGTTCGGGCGTCATATCATGCCTGTGCCGCGCAGATCACCGATGCGGGTTCCATCCCGCACAGACCTACACTCAGACGCTCTTGCCATGCTTTGCTTCAGGATTGCATCGGACTCAACGTCCTATCCGTCCCGCAATCTGCGCCCTATGTGCATGCGGGCAAATTTGGCCGGGTTGCGAAGCGTGACGATCTCCTGTCAGATCAACGGTGGGACCAACCTGTGCGGCTCAGCCCGCAATAGCAAAGAAACATCGATCCGATGCGCACATCTGACAAAGCCTATATCGGGGCCCGTATTCACGATGGCCAGACCCTGCACGACGACCATGCGCTTGTGGTGGCGCGGGATGGCGCGCTTCGTGTGCTGCCCCGTGCGGCCCTGCCCCAAGAGTGTCCCACACACCGCTTGCCCGGTGGGATCATAGCGCCCGGTTTTGTTGATCTGCAGGTGAACGGCGGCGGCGGTGTAATGTTCAATGATGATCCGTCTGTCGCGACACTGCGCACCATCGCGCGCGCCCATGCGGTGACGGGCACGTGCGCATTTCTGCCAACCCTGATCACCGCCTCCCCGGCCCACACCCGCGCAGCCATTGAGGCTGTTGAGGCCGCGGTTACGCAAAAGGTGGACGGGATCATCGGCATTCACCTTGAGGGGCCGCATCTGTCTGTGGCGCGCAAGGGGGCGCATGATGCTTCATTGATCCGCCCGATGGAAGATGAGGACATGGCGTTACTGCTGAAGACGGCAGACAGGCTGCCCAACGTCATGGTGACGGTCGCGCCGGAAAATACGACCAATGCCCAGATCAAGATGCTAGCCGGGGCCGGCATCACCGTATCGCTTGGCCACACGGATGCGGATTACGAGACCTGCATGCGCGCTTTTGATGCCGGGGCGTCTTGTGTGACGCATCTGTTCAACGCCATGAGCCAGATGGGCAGCCGCACGCCCGGTCTGGTGGGGGCGGCGCTGGCCCGTGATGATGTGCACGCCGGATTGATCGCCGATGGCATCCATGTGCATCCCGCCGCAATCCGTGTGGCACTGGGCGCACATCATGCAGCAGAGCGCATATTTCTGGTCACTGATGCGATGGCCACCACCGGATCGGGGATCGACCGGTTTACCCTCAACGGCAGGACCGTTTTGCGCAAGGATCACCGGCTGACACTGGCCGATGGCACGCTGGCCGGCGCCGATCTGGAGATGCCGCGCGCCCTTTCGGTGATGGTGAATGATGCGGGCGACACGCCGTTGCGCGCCTTGCGCCGGACAAGTGCTGCGCCCGCAGCACTCCTGCGCGAAACCGGACAATTGGGGCAGATCGCAGGGACGCTGCAGTCTTGTGTGTATCTGGACGAGAGTTGGGTGATGCACAACTGGGACAGCCTGCAGACATTTGAGTAGCAACAGCGCTGGCCACGGCGGGGGAATACACGCCGTCAGGTCGCTGTGTGGATGGGTGACAGGCGTCAGCTTTTGCGGCTTTGAAACAGCAAGGACATCAGCCCCAGCGCGGCGGAGGCGATGATCAGCAGGAGCGACACGGCATTGAGCACTGGGGTGGAGCCTTGTTTGAGTTTGTCGAACATCGTGATGGTGAGCGGCGCGTCCGAGCCCACCAGCATCAGCGTGGTGTTGAAATTCTCGAAACTCATCAGAACGGACACCACGGCGGAGGCGACGATTGCGGGCAAGAGGAACGGCAGCGTGATCTGGCGCACGGCACCCCATTTTGAGGCGCCAAGGTTGAGGGCCGCTTCTTCAAGGCTGGGATCGAACTTTTGCAGACGGGCCGAGATGACCAGCGTGGCAAAGGTGGTGATAAAGGAAAACTGCCCGAGGATGACGAGGATCAGACCGGGGCGCAGGCCATCGAACCACAGGCCCGTGGCGTCCTCCAGCGTGTTGGCGACGGAGGATGAGAAGACAAGGATCGAAATCCCGAGGATCACACCGGGGATGATCAGCGGCAAAAGCATCAGGATATAAAGCAACGCCTTGCCGCGAAAGCTGTGACGCACAAACAGAAAGGCGTTGCAGGTGCCCACCGTGACCGCGAGGGCCGAGACCCAGAAGGCGACAAATGCCGAGGTGCCGATGGAGCGCATGATCGCGCGTTCGTTGAAGACGCCGATAAATGGGGCCTCGGACCCGAAGAACCACGCCAGCGTGAACCCTTCCCACGGCAGGGACGGAAAGACCGAGTTGTTGAAGGCGAAGACGCAGACCACTGTGAGCGGTAGCGCGAGGTAAATGAAAAACGCCGTGACATAGGCACGGTAGCACCATTTGGCGAAGCTGCGCTGCGGGATGGAGGGGATCATGCGCGCCCCATCGTTTCGGCCAGTGAACGGCGGGTGAGTTTGAGGCCCGCAAAGACCACAAGCGACGAAAGCGCCAGCAGCAGGAAGCCGAAGGCAGAGCCAAGCTCCCAGTTAAACCGCGTGATGAACTGCGTGTAGATCATGCCGGTGAACCACAGACTGTCCTTGCCGCCCAACAGGATCGGGGTGAGGTAGTTGCCCAATGACAGCATGAATACCACGATGCAGCCCGACACGATACCGGGTATGGCGTGGGGGATCACGATTTCGCGCATGATCGAGGTGGACGTGCCGCCAAGGTCATAGCCTGCTTCGATCAGGCTATCGTCAAGGCTGTCCAGCGTTGTGACCAGCGGGACAACCATGAAAAGGATGGAGGTGTAGACGAGGCCGACCATGATCGCGGCGTCGTTGTAGAGCATTTCCACAGGGCCGGAGACAAGGCCGAGGGATTGCAGCAGGTTCGAGAAGATGCCCGTTTCGCGCAGCAGGATCATCCAGCCGAAAGTGCGCACCAGTTCTGACACCCAGAAGGGGATCATGCACATCAGAAAAAGCGTGGTCTTCGTGCGGCCGCGGGTAAGTTTCGCGATGTAATAGGCGATGGGAAAGCCGAGGATCAGCGTCAGCGCAGTGGCAAGGATCGACATGATCGCGGTGCGCGCGAAGGTGCGCCAATAAAGCGGTTCGGTGAAGAAGGCGGCGTAATTGTCGAACCCGTATTCGTATGCGCGGGGGCCGATTTTCTCGCTGATGGACACGATGAAGAGGCCGATGTGCGGCAGAATGATCAGCACCACCAGCCACAACAGGATGGGCGCGAGCAGCAGGTAGAAGCCAAGGCGCGAGGTGTCGGTCATGCCGCCCCCGCCGGATAGACGCGCGCCTTGACAGGATGCCAGCGGGTCTGGACGGTGTCGCCCCTTTGAAGCGCGGCATGGTCGCCGGTTTGCGGCAGCGCCACTTTGATCAGCGTGCCGGAGGGGTCGCGCACGGTCACTGTGCTGTTGGCACCGTTGAAAAGCACCGTTTCGACCGTGCCTTGGGTGGTGTTCATGTCAGGGTGCGCGGCGGTGTCCGATGTGACCAGTTCAATCGCTTCGGGTCTGAGGAAGATATCCGCCTGATCACCAGCAGACAGCCCTGCCCCATGCGCTTGCACTTTCATCTGCGCGCCGTCCTTTGTGGTAAGCGTGAGGGCGGTGCCACTGGCATCAGTGACCCGTGCAGTGATCCGGTTTGCATCGCCCACAAACCCCGCAACAAAGGCCGTGTCGGGGGCATGATAAACGGCGTGCGGCGTGCCGATCTGTTCGAATTTGCCGTGGTTCATCACGGCGATATTGTCGCTCATCACCAAGGCTTCGGACTGGTCGTGGGTGATGTAGACGAAGGTGGTGTTGAACTCGGCCTGCAGCGATTTCAGCTCGACCTTCATGTGTTCGCGCAGCTTCAGGTCAAGCGCGCCAAGGGGTTCGTCCAGCAGCAAAACATCAGGTTCCAGCACCATGCAGCGCGCAATCGCGACGCGCTGTTTCTGGCCACCTGACAGCTGATCAACGCGGCGTTCGGTGACGCCGGGCAGGCCAACACGGGCCAGCACCTCCTCCACGCGCGTCTTGATGTCGGATTTGTTCACACCGCGCTGGCGCAGACCGAAGCCCACATTGTCACCGATGTTCATGGTGGGAAAAAGTGCGAGGTGCTGGAACACCATCGACACGGGCCGCTTGTTGGGCGGCACGCCGATCATGGAGCGGCCCTTGATCCGCAAATCACCCGAGGTGGGCTGTTGAAAACCCGCAATCATGCGCAAAAGCGTTGTCTTGCCACAGCCTGAGGGCCCAAGGATTGAGAAGAACGAGCCCTGCGGGACGTCAAAGCTGACGTGATCGACGGCGCGGAACCGGTCGAAATCCTTGACCAGATCGCGGCATTCAAGATCGGGGTGGTCTGTCACGGTGCAGCACTTTCAGACGGTAAAAAGGGCACCGCGCGGGTGCCCTTTGAAGGTGGTTCAGACGGGCTTATTGTGCCGCGTTGATGCGGTCGAGCGTGGCCCCTTCGAGCGCTTCCAGACCGGCAGGCACCGGCGGATACCACTTGATGTTGTCAATCGCTGCCTGATCAAAGCTGCCCTGGTAGCGCGCTTTCAGATCCGCACTGACGCCTGCGTCACCGTCCACGGCGGCGGTGAAATTCCCGGCTGTGTTGGTGATCATTGCGGCAATTTCGGGCTGCATGACAAAGTTGATCCAGTCGTATGCGGCATCATCCGCGCGCCCACGGGCGGGCAGAACAAACGTGTCGATCCAGCCCAGCGCGCCGGACTTTGGCGCGACAAAGGTGATGTCGGGATTGTCCGCGTTCAACTGCCAGCCGCCGGTGTCCCACGCCATCGACGCGACAACCTCGCCGGAGCGCAGCAGGTTCTTGATCTCGTCCCCGCCGCCCCAGTAGGTTTTCACATTGGCCTTGCATTCGGTGAGCTTCGCTTCGACCTGATCGAGAATGCCCTGATAGGCGTCCGTGTCGCTGTAGGCTGCGAAGGGATCAAGGCCCATAGAATAGGCGAACCCGATCAGTGTCGGGCGCTTGAGGCGATAAGACACCTTGCCCGCCACCGCGTCGCTGCACAGGTCTGTGTAGTCCTGCACACCGCCTGCCATTGCCGTATTCACCACCAGACCGGAGGTGCCCCAGACGTGCGGCAGGCCGTACACCTCGCCCTCAAAGGTGGTGTTGCCTGCCGTTGCGGACAGCATGGAGGGGATGAACAGATCGGCGTTCACCTTTGACATGTCGATGGGTTTGTAGATGCCGAATTCTTCCTGCGCGCTGGTGATGCGGTCCTGGCTGGGCTGGGCCAGATCAAAGCCGCCGCCGTTGGTGGCGCGCAGTTTGGCGATCATTTCTTCATTGTTGGATGTGGTCACCTCAACGGTGTGGCCGGTCTGTTCCTCGAATTTGGCAATCACCTCTTCGGGGGCATAGCCGCCCCACGTGAGCAGGCGCAGCGTGTCGGCCTGCGCAAAGGAAGCGCTGAGCAGCGTGGCGATAGTGACGGTAGACAGGTATTTGGAATTCATGGATTTTCCCCCAGTGGATAAAATGCAGGTCATGTCAGAACACGATTTTGTAACAGTATTAAGTCAAACTCCTGAGGATGTGTCCACGTCAAAAGCGGGGGATCCGGCGGTGGCGTTGGAGGGCGGATGAAATGGCCTCAGCAGTTCGTGCAGATTGCGTGCATGGGTGCCGCAGTCGACCTCACCAACGCATGATCATTACAAAGCCTTATACGATAATTTTGACTATCAATTTTTGAAATTCGAAAACCAGTGATAGCTTGCCCGAAACTTGAGGACTTGGGGCGCGTATGGACCGACACGAATTTCGAAAAAGCTTCAATGCCACGGGGCCGGTTGTGCTGCCCGTTATTCATGTTCTTGATGCAGAACAGGCAGAAAGAAACATCCGGGCCGCGATGGATGGCGGCTGTCCCGGGGTGTTTCTGATCAACCACGATTTTGAGAAGGAAGAGCTGGTCCCGATCATCCGCGAGATGCGGCAGACGTTCCCTGACTACTGGATCGGAGTGAATTTTCTGGCGGTGACGGGCAAGTTTGCCTTTCCCATTCTGGGCGAACTTCAGGCCGAAGGGTGCCGCGTGGACGGATACTGGGCGGATGACGCCCGCATGGATGAGCGCAGGGCCGAAGATGATCAGCCCGAGGCGGACGAAATTGCCGAAATCCGCAAGAACAGCGGTTGGGACGGGATGTACATCGGCGGCACCGCTTTCAAAAAGCAGCGCGAGGTCGACCCGGCACACTACGGCAAAAGCGCGCGTATCGCGACGCGTTACATGGACGTTGTCGTCACATCCGGGGTGGCAACGGGCCACGCAGCGGACGTGGGCAAGATCGACACATTCCGAGAGCACTGCGGGACCACGGCGCTTGGCCTTGCGTCCGGCATCACACCCGAAAACGCCGCAGAATACGCAGATGCGGTGGACCTTTTCATGGTGGCAACAGGGATCAATTTTGAGGGCGATTTTTACAATATCGACCCGGATCGCCTGAAGCACCTCATGGACCTCACACAGAAATAAGGGAGAAACAAAAATGGCGCACGACAAAGGACCAAGAGACGACCGGTGGTACTTCTCGCTCATGGCACCCAACACCAAGGGTGATAAATTTGCCTGGCTGGACCCAACCTCGATCTACATCAACGGCAAGGCGTATCACGATCTGCTGGACGATCTGGTGGCGGACCTGAATGCGGATGAGATTGACGTGGTGGCAGGCCTTGATGCGATGGGTTTTGTTCTGGCCGCTGGCATTGCCGCGCGCATCGGACGGGGATTTTTGCCGATCCGCAAGCCCGGCAAGCTGTGCGTGGATACCGACAGCGCGTCGATGACCAACTATTCCGGCCAGACGCAATCAATGGAAATGCGCCTGCCCGCCTTTGCGCCCGGCACACGGGTTTTGCTGGTCGATCAATGGGTGGAAACCGGCGGCACAATGCACGGTGCGGTTCAACTGGTTGAACAGCAAAAAGGCAAGGTTGCGGGCATGGTGGCAATTGTCATGGAAGAGAATGACAATACCGCCGAGTACCGCAAGAAATACAACTGTGTGACGGCCATTCAGCCCGGAACAGAGTGGCAGCGGCAGGCCAATGCGCAGTACCTTGAGAGCTTCAAAACCTATAAGCCCGAAATGGCGTTTCCGGTCTAGGATCAGCGTAGGGCACGGTTTTTCCGCAAACTGCGCCGGTTTGACCGGCCCCGGGCTAAAAAACGCCGGGTCGAGGTAAATATTCAGGGGGATGATGTTTGTGTCATCCCCCTGTCCCGTTCAGGGGATGCGTTTTGGTGGGTGCCGCAAAAGCTTTGAAGCCGTGTTAGCGCGCGTGCTCCCGGACAGGAACGCCGTAGGCACCTCATTCAAAGCCATCATGGTTGCGGACGCAGTATTTAGATTGCTAATGTTTGTGTATGAGCCCCGTTAACCTTTCCACCGAGCTTTTGCGCGCCTTTATTACTGTCATTGAGGTGGCAAGTTTTACCCGTGCGGCAGAAATCTTGGGGCGGACGCAACCGGCCATCAGCCTGCAGGTGAAGCGGCTGGAGGACACCGTCGGATACGCCCTGATCGAGCGCAAGGGCAAAGAGATTTCGCTGACAGAGCGCGGCGAGGCGCTGGCGGTGCATGCGCGGCAAATGCTGCGCCTGAACGATCTGGCGATGGCTCAGTTTGAACAGTCAAACCCGGCGTCAAAGTTGCGTGTGGGATTGCCGGTGGACTATGCCGTCAACACTTTGCAGTCCTGCCTCACAGCCGTGGTGCGTGAATTTGCAGATGTGCAGATTGAGATACGCTGTGATCTGTCCAAAAACCTGCTTTCCGCGATGCGCAGCAATGAGTTGGACATCGCAGTTGCGCTGTTTGACGGTGATGATCAGCAGTTCCTTTTCCGCAACTGGAAGGAACAGCCCGCCTGGGTCGGGGCCACGGATTTTGAGATACCGCAGCATTCCGATATTCCGCTGGTCGCGCATCCGTTTGGCTGCGTTTACCGCGACCGGATGTCCTCCGCCCTGAAACTGGCCGGTAAAAGCTGGCGTATCGCTTATTCCAGCCCCGGCATTGATGGGGTTCAGCGCGCGGTTCAGGACGGGCTGGGCCTGTCCTGTCTGACGGGTCCTACGGTTAAACGCGGGATGCGCGTGTTTTCGCAAAGCGACGGGCTGCCTGTTCTGTCGCCGCTGGACATCGGATTGTTTGCCCGTCAGGCGCAGCTGGGTGCTGGCGGATATGCGGCGATGGATGCAATGGCCAGAACACTGGAAGCCCAATCTTCGAACAACGCGGCTGAATAAGCGCTCATTATGCAGGCATATCAACGATAAATTTCCCAGAATCCCTTTCTTGCAATAGCATTCTGGGAATTTCGGACTGAACCTAAGAGTCAGCCAGATGATAATACGCTTTGCTTGGAAAGAGCGATCAACCGGGAGACGACAATGATCAAACCTACACTTACCTCTTCGATGTTCGGCCTGAACCGCCGGCAATTGCTGAAAGCCGGCGGTGCCGCAGTGCTGACAACCCCATTTGTCAGCCGCGCGTGGGCGGCAACCACGGAAATCAACATGCTGGCATGGTACGGCCACGGCGAGCCCGATGTGGTGGCCGAATACGAAGAAGCAAACAACGTGAAGTTCGTGCCGAAATACTATGCCGGTGGCGACAACATGCTGGCGCTGATCGCGCAATCGCCTCCGGGCACCTATGACCTGATCCTGTCGGATGCGGAATTCGTGCAGCAGCTGAACCTTGCCGGTTACATCGAAGAAATGAACCCGGCCGATTATCCGCTGGATGACATGCTCCACGAGGATTTCACAAAGTTCCCCGGCCACTGGTCCGATGGCAAGATGTATTCGATGATGCTGCGTGGCGGACATCTGGGCGTGTCCTACAACAAGAATTCCGTGACCGAGGAAGAGGCGCAGAGCTATGGCTGTTTCTGGAAGCCTGAGCTTGAGGGCAAAGTTGGTCACTTTGACTGGCACCTGCCCACGCTGGGTATGATGAGCCTTTATGACGGCAATGGCGCGGGCCTGTGGAACCTGGACGACGGGCAGTGGTCAAAGGTGCAGGAAACCACCATGTCGCTGCGCAAGCAGGTTGGCGGGTTCTTTGACTATGGTGGCACGTTCAACGGACTTAAGAACGGTGAAATGCAGGCGATGGTCGGGATCGGCGACTGGATCACCGGAGTTCTGGAAAAGGACGGCGCGCCTGTGGCCTCTGTCATTCCGAAAGAAGGCGGCATCCAGTTCACCGAGAGCTATTCCATTGGCAAAGGCAGCGAAAAGGCCGAGGAAGCCAAGAAGTTCATTCAGTACATGATGTCCCCCGAGGGGCAGGTGAAATCCGCGCAGATGGCGGCCTATCCGGGCTTCTGTGTGACCAAGGCAGGCCGCGCCGCCCTGATCGAAGCGGACCGTGCCGAAGCAGAGCGTTCGCACCAGATTGACGGCGATCCGCAGGATCCGATCACCCTGATCAACGAAGGCCGCATCCACTACCGCGACATTCCCCAGCAGCAATCGCTGGAGGACTGGAACGACTTCTGGTCAGAGTACAAGAGCGCCTGAACCAAGGCGTCCACACCATCAAAGCGGGCGACCCTGTGGTCGCCCCTTTCTCCATAAAGCGCGGAATGCACATGTCCTCCACTCCTGAAAGACGCCCGAACCTTTATGCGCTGACCTGGCGCCTGCCGATCATTTTCTGGCAGTTCATTTTCTTTGTCGGGCCCGTTCTGTTCATGGTCGCGATGTCGTTCTTTCTGGTGAAGAACTACCGCATGACGGAGGCGTTCGAGTTTGTGAACTGGACGCGCATGCTGACCCGCGGTTTCTTTTGGGACAGCTATTGGTACACGGTTTTCATCGCTTCGGTTTCCACCGTTTGTGCGATGTGCATAGCTTTTCCTGCCGCTTTCACGCTTGCCTTTCGCGCGTCAGAATCGACGCGACGCTGGGCGATCTTTCTGCTGATCATCCCGTTCTTTACCAGCTATCTGGTGAGGACCTTTTCGTGGTTCGTGATTCTGTCGGAAAGCGGAGTGGTGAATGCGATGCTGGGCTACATTGGCCTTGGCCCCTATACGATGTTGAACACCAATTTCGGCACGCTGGTGGGGTATATGACGCTGACCCTGCCCTTGGTGGTCATTCTGCAGACCGTCACGATGGCAAACATCGACAAAACCCTTGTCGAAGCGGCGCGCAACCTTGGCTGTTCGCCGTTGCGCACAATCTGGCAGGTGATCATTCCGCTGTCCAAGACAGGACTGATCATTGCCGCGATCTTTTGTTTTATTCTGTCTTTCGGTGATTTTGTGGCTCCTTTCTATCTTGGCGGGTCGCAGGAGCCGACCTTGCCGATCCTGATCCTTGATACCACCAAATCAGGCCAGCAATGGCCCCGGGCCGCTGTGGTCGCGATCATGATGATGCTCACGCTGTTTGCCATCGCGTTCACCGGTATCGCCCTGGCCTACCGCAAGGGGAGGGGCGCGAAATGAAACAGAACCGTTCGCTGAACTTCGTCCTTGGCATTTACGTCCTGCTGATCTTTGCCTTCGTTTTTGCCCCGATCATCTTCAGTATGATCTTCTCTTTCAACTCGCAGCGGTTTCCGACCATCCCTCTGGGAGAATTCTCGACCGAGTGGTATGCGAAGGTTCTCGCGGACCCCGATGTCTGGGAGGCGGCGCTGAACAGCCTGATCGTGTCGTGTTCCACCGCGCTGATCGCCACGTTTCTGGGTTTCTGCACGGCCTATTCCGATTTTCGCTATAACTTCCGCTTCAAGGGGCCATACTTGGCGTTGATCCTGCTGCCCCCGACCATCCCGCTGATCATCATGGCGCTCGCGATGCTGGCGTGGTTTTCCAAGATCGGCATGTCAGGTCAGCTGTATTCCATCATCATCGCCCACAGCGTGTTGACCGCGCCCTTTGCGATGGCCGTTATCCGGTTGCGCCTGAACCAGATGGACCCGGACCTTGAAGCCGCCGCATGGAACCTTGGCGGGTCCGAGTGGCAAACCATGCGCCATGTGATCGTGCCATTCTGCAAGCCCGCGATCTTTTCAAGCCTGTTCTTGACGGCGGCGGTTTCCTTTGATGAATTTGCCGTCTCGTGGTTCGTTTCAGGTCTGAACAAGACGCTGCCGGTTATTGTCCTTGAAATCGTGCAAGGCAATATTGATCCGCAGGTGAACGCCATCGGCACGTTCGTGTTCCTTATCTCCATGACCCTTGTTGTGCTGGCACAGTTGTTCTTTGCCAGCCGCCAAATGAAGAGCATCAAACTATGAGCAAACCGCTGGTCGTCTTTGACAAAGTACAAAAACACTTCGGCAGCTTTGTCGCGGTAAAGGAACTGGATTTTGAGATTCGGGAAGGCGAGTTTCTGGCAATCATGGGGCCTTCGGGATGTGGCAAGACCACCACCCTGCGCATGCTTGCCGGTCTGGAAGCGCCGAGCATTGGCGAGATCCGCCTGAACGACCGGGTCATGAATGACGTCGCCCCGCATGAGCGCGACACGCCATTGGTCTGGCAATCGCTGGCGCTGTTCCCGTTTCTGACGGCCCGCGAGAACGTGGAATTCGGGCTTAAGATGCGCGGTGTCGACAAGGCGGAACGCAAGGAACGTGCGCTCAAGTGGCTCGACAAGATGGGCATCCTTGAGTTTGAGAACCGGCATATTTCGACCCTGTCAGGCGGTCAGAAGCAGCGCGTGGCCCTTGCACGATCCTTGGTGATGGAGCCACAAATCCTGCTGCTGGACGAACCTCTGTCCGCCCTGGACGCGCATCTGGTCATCCGGATGCAGGCCGTGCTGACCGATCTGCAACGTGAATTGGGGATCACCTTTGTTTATGTGACCCACTCGCAATCCGAAGCCTTTGCGATGGCTGACCGCGTTATCATTATGGGCAAAGGCGAAATTGCCCAGATCGGCACACCAAAGGACATCTACCGTGCGCCGGCAAATCAATTCGTTGCGGAATTTGTTGGGCGCAACAACATCCTGTCCGGCAAGGTCGCCTCTGTTGACGGCAACACGGCGCGCATCACAACCGCATCGGGTGATTTTACGGTGCCCACAAACGAGGTGCTGCTGATCGAAGGGCACAAGGCCAGCTTTGTCATATCGGCGGATCTGGTGCATATCACGCTGGAGGAGCCGGAGGCCGGCAACAAGGCCTATTGCAAGCTGATCTCGGAAGAGTTTGTCGGCTCGATGGTGACGTTGTTTCTTGAGGATGCACAGGGGCATGAGTTCAAAGTCCAGATGCAGGAACGCGAACTGTCCAAGATTGATCCGCATAGTGGCGATGAGATTTGGCTTTCTTGGGATACCCAAAGTGCGCATGTTCTGAACGAAGGATAGAACCGTGATCAGAAATCCGATCCCGTGGCCCGGCGGTGCGAAATGCGCGGTTGCGATCACATTTGACATGGACGCGGATAGTCTGATCCACATCGCCAAGCCCGAGGACAGCCACGACCGATTGTACCCGATTTCGATGGGGCGCTATGGCCCGTTGGTCGCCCTGCCCCGTATCCTTGATACCTACCGCCGGTTCGAGCTGAAGCAATCCTTCTTTGTCCCCGGTTGGTGTCTTGAGACCTACCCCGACATTGCCGACGCCATCCTGAAAGACGGGCACGAGATTGGCCACCACGGCTATCTGCACGAGGACCCGATCAAGACCCGCGGGCAGCAGCGCGAATGGTTTGAACGCACACTGGACGCCCATCAGCGCATCTGTGGACAAAAGCCGCGCGGATACCGTGCGCCGGTTTACAACATAACACAGGAAGTCGTTGATCTGATGGTTGAGCACGGGCTGCGCTATGACAGTTCGATGATGGGTGATGATATTCCCTATCAGTTGCAGACCGAACAGGGCGCGCTGTACGAGATGCCGGTGCATTGGGGCACGGACGACTGGCCGCCCTTCGCCCATTACGATGAGATCGGGTATATGATGCCGGTGTCGGGCCCCTCCCACGGTCTCAGCGGGTTTTGGGAAGAATTTGACGCACAATATGATGCGGGTGGTTTCTTTATGCTGATCATCCATCCGTTTCTGACCGGGCGGCTGGCGCGCTGGCAACAGGTCGAGGCGTGGATCGCCAGAACGCGCGAGACAAAGGACGTGTGGTTTGCCACGCTGAACGAAATAGCGGATCATATGGATGCCTTGCAAAAGGCGGGCACATGGACCCCTTCCGTGGACCACCTGCCCTACTATGACGGCCCTATTTTGAAGGATGTTCCAACATGAACGCTGACGATACACGCCTGCTGCGCATTGCATACGATGAGGCCAAGGCCGGATTTGACGAAGGCGGTTGCCCCATCGGTTCCGTGCTTGCCCGCGGTGGCGAGGTTGTGGCGCAGGGGCGCAATCAGCGTGTGCAGATGGGTGATCCGATTGCCCACGGCGAGATGGACGCGTTGCGCAAGGCGGGGCGGCAAAAGACGTACCGCGACACAACGCTTTATACATCGCTTAGCCCCTGCATGATGTGTACCGGCACGATCATCCAGTTTGGCATTCCGCGCGTGGTGATTGGTGAAAACACGACTTTTGGCGGGAACGAAGACTTCCTGCGTTCAAAGGGGGTTGAGGTGATTGTCGCGGACGATGCGGACTGCAAGGCGCTGATGACACGGTTCATTAAAGAAAAGCCCGAACTCTGGGCCGAGGATATCGCGGAATAGCGGGCGTTCTGACTTTGGCTGACGTGTCTGGTTGGCCTAGCGGTCCAGTCCCAGAAGCTGCATCGTGATCTCACTGTCCTTTTCACGCAGCGCTTCGAGCACGGTGAAATGGTTGTGGTCGCCCTCAACCACGCAGCGGGTCGGTACATCCAATCCCGCCCACATCTGCGCCATCAGTTCCGATTGACGGATGAACTCGGGCCTTTCCCCGCCGCCGACCCAGCATGTGTAGGGGATCGCGCGGGCGGGTCGGTGCAGAACGGCACTTTCCAGCCGCGCTTCGTCCTCATCCAGATGCAGCGTGTCGTTCATTGCCGTGTGCATCAGCGGCCGCAGATCGTGCAGACCACTGATCGAGAGCACGGCCGCGACACGTTCCAGCGTCTTTTCGTCAAGCGGCGAATCTTCGCAGATCATCCGGCTGGCAAGGTGGCCACCGGCAGAGTGGCCTGTGATCCGAATGGGTCCGTCAATACGGGCCGCCGCAGCAGAGATCGCCCGCCCCATCTGACCTGTCATATGGCTGATCCGCGCGTCGGGGGCCAAGGTATAGCTGGGCATGCACACCGCCCAGCCGTGGGCGCGCGCGCCTTCGGCAAAGTCCGTCCAGAAGGATTTGTCCAGACGCATCCAGAAGCCGCCGTGGATAAAGACAACCAGCCCTTTTGGCGTGGCATCCGGCCAGATCAGATCAAATTTTTCACGCGGGTGATCGCCGTAGGCTATATCCGTTTCAACCGTGACACCGCTTGCCCGGTATGCCGCCGCGCTGTCGGTCCAAAGCTGCGGCAGTTTTTCCGAGCCTGGAACATGCGCCATGTTGGCGAAAGCATCATCCCAGTCCTGTATCGGCTCCAGCATATCGGCCCCTATCGCAGCAGTTCAACAAGGCCGATGGCGATGACCGGGAACAACAGGATGAGGATCAGCGCAATCACATCCGCAAAGACAAAGGGAACGACCCCCTTGAAGATGTTGCCCAGCTTGATGTCCGGCATCACCGCGCGCACGGTAAAGACGTTCATGCCGATGGGCGGTGTGATCAGGCCCATTTCAACGACAACCACCATGATGATCCCGAACCAGATCATATCAACGCCCATCAGTTGCAGCGTCGGCAGAAACACCGGCACGATGAGCAGCAACAGCCCCACAGCCTCAAATATCATGCCAAGAATGATGCAGATCACACAGACGAACAGGATCACGCCGAACGGCCCCATGTTCAGCGCGTCCATCATATCAAGAAGGTCATAAGGCAGACCGGACAGGTTGATAAAATTGGAGAACACCAGAGCGCCGAAGATAACCGTGAACAGGATGGCGGATGTCTTGGTGCTGTCGATCAGGATGTCGAGTAGTGCGGACCAACTGCGCACGTGGCCTTTGAAGAACGCAAAGGCCGCAGCACCGAATGCGCCGATGCCTGACGCTTCTGTCGGGGTGAATGCGCCAATGTAGATGCCGCCCAGCACCAGCAGGAACAGCACAATGACCGGCCAGACCTTGGCATAGGCCGCGAACCGTTCGGCGCGCTCAAGACGTTCACCGGGACGGCCCAGTGACGGATTGCGCCAGACGGAAAACCGCACCGCACCCAGAAACAGGAACACCAGCAGGATGCCCGGAATGGTACCTGCAATAAAGAGTTTACCGATATCTTCCTCGGCAACGAGGCCATAGATGATCAGCGGCACCGACGGCGGGATCATGATGCCAAGCGTACCGCCAGCGGCAACAACGCCGGAGGACAGGCTATCGGCGTAGCCGTATTTGCGCATATGCGGCATGGCAACTTTGGTCATGGTCGCCGCCGTTGCCAGCGATGATCCGGACACAGCGGAAAAGCCCGCGCTGGCCAAAACAGTTGCCTGTGCCAGTCCCCCTTTGCGGTACCCAATGAAAGCGTAGGCGGCGCGAAACAGGTCTTCGGAGATGTTCGAGCGGTGGATAAAACTGCCCATGAGGATGAACAGCGGAATGACGGACAGGCCGTAGTTCGCGCCGGTCTCCATCACCTGCTGGCCCACCATTGTCATGGCCCCTTCCCAGTTCCATTCGCGGGTATAGGCAAACCCTACAAACCCAACGAGAAGCGTGGTGAAGCCAAGAGGAAATCCGCAGAAGCTGAGAAACAGCAGGACTGCGAAGCCGTAAAGCGCGAGTTCCATGATTTACAACTCCGGTCCGTGGCCATCGACAGCCGTATGGTCCAGCTTTTCAAGCCGTCCCTTCGTTGCAAGGATGGCCGCCGCAAAGAGCACGACACCAATAAGCGAAAAGAAGACTGCCGCGCCGGGCAGCACCCATTGCGGGAAATCCAGAACCGCCGTGCGCTTGCCGCTGAGCAAGCTGTCGAGCGCGTGTTTGCCCAGTTCGTAGGTCAGGCAAGCGTAGATCACCAACGAAAAGATATGGATCGTCCAGCGCTGGAAATTCGGCGCGATACGCTCGATCCAGGGGGCGAAGATATCGACCTTGATATGTTTGTCGCTGGCGGTGACAAACGCCACCCCGGCAAAAATGACAATCACCATCAGCAACTCGATCATTTCCGAGGTGCCGAAGACGGATTTGTTAAAACCGTAGCGCCCGACGACGTCCACGAATGTCAAAATCATCATGATGAACAGCGCGATGCCGGCGAGGACAGCCAACACCCGTTCGATGCTTTTGAAAATACGTTCCATCGGGCGCTACCAATCTGCTTAGTTTGAGGCCGCAGCGCTGCGTTCAGCGATGCGTGCGAGGTATGAATCGATGACGGCCTGACCATCGACACCCATCTCGGAGGCTTTGGCAATCCAGGCGTCCGTGATCGGCTGACCCAATTCGCGCAGACCATTTTCCAGTTCTTTCGAACCTTCGACGATTTCGATACCTGATTCGATCATTGCCGCGCGGGCCTTGTCGTTGGCATCATCCTGAACCTTGCCCGCAAAGGCGGCAAAGTCCGCGCCCATCACGTCCATGATCGCCGCCTGATCCTCGGCCGAGAATTTGTCCCATTTGGCGCGTGAAATCAGGAAAGAGAACGTGGGCTGGAACAGTTTGTTCTCAAGTTCTGTCGCGGATTTGGTGTAATCCCCGATTTTGAAAGCCCGCACGGAACCCCAGGGCACACCGGCATAGCCGTCCACAACACCCTTCGAGATGATCTCGAGCATCTGAACAGCTGGACCTGCGACGACAGAGCTTCCCGTGCCTTTGAGCGTGTTGGCCACAACGCCGGGCAGGCCCCACATCTTGCGGCTGCCGATGTCCTCAAGCGTCTGGATCGGTGTGTCGTTCATGGAGTAGAATTCGTTACCGCTGGAGGCATAGACCGAGATCAGGACCGCATCGCCGTACTCGTTCTTGTCCGCGAAAAATTCCTGATATGTATCCCAAAGCGCGGGACCCGCGACTTCGGCACGCACACCGCCGACGAAGGGCAGCAAGGAGAACTGGATGCCCGGCACCTTGTTGGCGATGAAGGCGTTGAACTGCAATGCGCCGTCCATCACGCCGCCGACAACACCGTCATACTGATCGGGTGGGGCTGCGAGGGATTTTGGCGGCGTGTTGACCTTCACGCGTCCTTCGGTTGCAGTTTCGATCCGGTTTTTCAGTTCCGGCAGCATGACCGTGCAAACATAGTGTTTTGCAGGGAAAAAGCAGTTAAAGATCACGCGTTCCGCGGCAAAAGCCGGGGCCGCGAAAGCGGCGGACAAGGCAAGTGCGGCGGCACCTGCGGTGAGTTTAAGGTTCATTTTGGTTCCTCCCGAGAACTCTGGTTTCCGGCCTATTTCAGGCCAATGATATCAGCCGCCCGTTCCGGCGGCAGAAAGTTGACTTCGTATGCGGGCGACATGGCAACAACTTCGTCCGGACGTGACATATTGTGCAACTTGCGGAACAGATTGACCAGTTTGCCTGTCGGCGTGACCCAGAACATGGCTGTCACGTTGTGACCCGTGTTGTTGAAAATCCCGTGCGGAATGCCGCGCGGCATGCAGACCAGATCACCAGCGTTTGCATGGACGTGTTCACCGTCCAATACCAGATCCAGTTCCCCAGACAGCACGTGAATGTATTCGTCCTGTGTAGGGTGGATATGCGGCGGCACAAAGGTTTCGGGTGGCAGCAGCGCATGCCAGCTAAAGCATTCTTCGGTCACGGATTTGGGCGTATAGACCTGCCCCATGACATTCCAATGCACACCGTCAGCACCTTCACCCTTGCGGGCAATTCCGGGTTTCAGGCTCATGTCTTTTCCTCGTTTTGCTCGCGGCGCAGCAGCTTGTTCAGCGTCGGTGCCAACAGCGGGTTCGCATTGGCCAGCCGCCTGCCCCATTTGTTCCTGATCGCATCTTCCAGCTCGGCTTCATCCCAATAGCCGATAAGGATGCCGTTTTCACCAATCCGGTCCTGAATATCGGTGCCCTCGATCGCGCCATCGGCCACGGTGTTGCGCTGGCGGGGTTTGCGGGCCCATTCAAAAAGCGCTTCATGCAGGCGTGCGCGGGTCTCGGCATGGGCCGGGTCGTCGCCCAGATCGACCAATTCGCGCGGATCTTCCTGAAGATCATAGAGCATGGGGCGGAATTTTTCCGCGTGGATGTATTTGAACCGCCCGTCAAAGATCATCCGCAGCCAGCAGTCGCGCGCTGACATATCGAGCGCGATGCGCGGCTCGATAAAGGAATAATCGTATTCAGAGATTACGTACTGACGTGGGTCTTGCGAACGTGTGCCTGTCAGCGTGTCCACCAGTGAATGGCCGTCCATCACATGCGGCACAGGCGCACCGCCGTACATCTCAAGGAATGTCGGTGCCAGATCAATCGCTTCGACCAGATCGGTGTTGAGCGCGCCACGGGTGGCATCGGCCTCGGCGGAGGGATCGTAGATGATCAGCGGAACGCGCAGGGCTTCTTCGTGAAACAGGTCCTTTTCGCCCATCCAGTGGTCGCCCAGATAATCCCCGTGATCAGAGGTAAAGACGATCATCGTCTCATCCGCGATCCCGCGATCCTCAAGGTGTTTGAAAAGCCGCCCCATCTGGTCGTCGATCTGTTTGATCAAACCCATATAGGCCGGAATTACCTTTTCGCGCACTTCATCGCGGGCAAAGGATTTGCTGACCCGGCGGTCCATGAACGCTTCAAAGATTGGATGTGGGTTGTCGCGCTCTGCCTCAATGCGGTTGGCTTCCGGAACATCCTCAGGCCCGTACATGCTGGCATAGGGTTCCGGCACGATATAGGGCCAGTGCGGCTTGATATAGCTGACATGCGCGACCCAAGGCTGATCGGGGTTGTTTTCGATAGCGTCGTCGATGAAGTCCATCGCGCGGGTGGTGATATAGGGGGTTTCCGACAGCGGATCAGGCACGCGCGCGGGGCGGTCCGCGTATTTCAGGAACCAGCCCGACAGCAGGTCACCGCCCTCACCCTCAGCCGCATTTGCGTATTCTTCCCAAGGGTTTGCAGCATCAAGACCATTCGCGCGGGCGTGGTCATTGTAGCGTGGGTTCGGCTCGTGCCCGGAATAAGGGTGGATGCCATCGTCCCGCTCGAACGGGTCAAAGCCACATTCGGAAATGCGCACCCCGATCTGGCTGGTCGGATCAATTCCAAGCCGCGACATGCCCATTGCATCGGCGCGCATGTGCGTCTTGCCAATCAGGACCGAGCGCACGCCCATAGGCCGCAGATAATCGCCAATCGTCATCTCGCCTGCTTTGATCGGAACAAAGTTCCAGCTGGCCCCATGTGCGTGCACGTATCGGCCCGTATAGGTCGACATGCGCGAAGCCCCGCAAACAGGTGACTGCACATAAGCCCGGTCATAGCGCACGCCGCGCGCGGCCAGCGCGTCGATATACGGCGTCTGCAACCGCTTGTGGCCATAACAGCTGAGGTAATCCCACCGCAGCTGGTCACACATTACAAAGAGGACGTTTTTGGCTGGCATAGCTTACGGTCTCTCCTCAAAGGGTTTGCCGAAGTAATCCTCGTATTGCTCTTCGTCCCAGATACCAATCACAATGCCCGGCGGCTCGCGGCCTGTCATCTGTTCGATCCGCTCTGGCGTCAGGGTGGTGCGGTTGTGGTGCTTGCGCGACCACTCGAATATGGCATCGTGCAGACGCGCGCGCACCTCCACATGATCGGGGGATGCGCCCAGATCCACCAGCTCCTGCGGGTCGGTTTCAAGATCAAAGAGCATCGGGCGGAAGCCCTCGCAATGCACGTATTTCCACCGCGCGTCACAAATCATGATCAGCCGCGCGTCTTCCTGTGCGGTGCCAATCAGCTGGCGCGCCTCGCGGGTGGCGTAATCGTATTCGCTGATCGCATAGTCGCGCCATTTGACCGGTGTGGCGTGCAGCAGTGGCGTCAGGTCACGGCCTTCAAGGATATGCGGCAGAGCTTTTCCGCCAAAGTAGTTCAGGAATGTGGGTGCCAGATCAATGCCTTCGACCAAGGCGTCGGACACTGTGCCGCGCGTCGCGTCAGCCTCTGCGCGCGGATCATAGACGATCAGCGGCACGCGCACAGACTGGTCGTGGAACAAATCCTTTTCGCCCATCCAGTGATCACCCAGATAGTCCCCGTGATCGGATGTGAACACGATCATGGTATTGTCCATCAGCCCGCGCTCTTCCATCCAGGCGAACAGGCGGCCCATGTGATCGTCGATCTGTTTGATCAGGCCCATATAGGCGGGAATGATCGCTTCGCGCACCTTGTCCTGACTGACGGTTCTGCAAATCCGGGTGTCCATGTAGGCCTTGAACACCGGATGGGGGTCTTCGCGCTCCGCCTCGGTGCGGATCGCCTCTGGCAAATCGTCGGGGCCGTACATGCTGGCGTAGGGTTCGGGCACGACATAGGGCCAGTGGGGTTTGATAAAGCTGAGGTGGCACAGCCAAGGATCGTCGCCCGCGTGCTCCATAAATTCCATCGCGCGGTTGGTCATATAGGGTGTTTCGGAGTGTTCCTCGGGGATGCGTGCCGCTTTGTCGGAGTGTTTGAGCAGCCAACCGTTCAGCAGCGTGCCCGCGTCATCCTCGCCCGAATTGGCCCAGTCTTCCCAGGGGTTTTCACCCTCGAACCCCTGATCGCGCAGATAGTCGTTATAGTCAGGGTTGGTGTTGTAAGGCCCGTAAGGGTGCAGGCCATCGTCCCGCTCCCACGGCTCAAACCCGCATTCCGCGATGGTCACGCCAATGGGGCCTTCGGGATCAATGCCAAGCCATTCCATGCCTTCGCGGTCGGGCATCATGTGGGTCTTGCCGACCAGTGCCGGACGCACACCAATCTTGCGCAGATGATCACCCAAGGTCCGTTCGCCTACGCGCAGGGGAAAACCGTTCCATGTGGCACCGTGCGACCGGCAGTAGCGGCCGGTATAGCTGGACATGCGGGACGGACCACAAAAGGGTGACTGCACATAGGCCCGGTCAAACCGCACGCCGCGCGCCGCCAGCGCATCAATATGTGGTGTCTGCAACGTCTTGTGACCCGCGCAAGACAAGTAGTCCCAGCGCAACTGGTCACACATGATCCAAAGTACGTTCATTTGGCCCTTCCCCCCGAAGCCGCAAAAAGCACCATCAGTGATTTCATATCAAGCTTAAATTGCGCATAGCTATTCGCGTTGTGCATCGCCCGAATAGCCTTCCTGCACCAGCGTATTGGCACGCCGTCTGATGTGTTGCGCCAGTTCGGCTGCGGCGGGGGTCAATGGCCGGGTCTTTTGCGTAACCATCGACAGGGGGAACCGGGGCAAGGGGTCCGCGATGGGCACGGTCACCACCCCGTGGCTTTCTGCGATGGTGTTGAACAATTGCTTTGACAGAACGCAAAAGGCATCTGTTTCGCGTAAAAGGGCGATGACTGTCGGCAGCGAATGGCAATTCGTCACGGCCTTGGGCATCTGCCAGCCGGTCTGCGCCGTGCGGCCCGCAAACAGGCTGCTGGGCCCTTCCCTTGACCCGTGAACGATCCAGTGCGCGTCTGCCAGCTCTGACAATTTGGTGGCGTGCCGCGCTGCGTTTTCCTTGTGGGCGACCACAACCATATCAATATCAAACAACGGCTCGACGATCACGCTGCCGTAGGCGTCAAGTTCGGGCACCGGCCCCAGAACGATCTCCAGCGCTGCTTCGCGGAGTTGGTTGATTGATTCAGGGTAGAGCACGTTGATCAGCTCAATCTCAACGCGCGGCCAGCGCTTGCGAAACTGGCTGAGCGCACGCGGCACGATCACGGTGCCCGCGACGGGAGAGACCCCAATGCGCACGCGCCCTCCGTCAAGCCCGGCCATTTGGGCCACTTCGTCCTCCATCGCGCGGATGTCCGCCATGATGGTGCAGGCACGTTTATAGAGCTTTTCGCCCCCTTCGGTCAGCTGAACCCCGCGCGGGGTGCGGTCAAAGATCACAAGGTTGACGGATGCTTCAAGCGCCTTGATGCTTTTGGTCAGGGTGGGTTGGGTACGACCAAGAACCTCGGCGGCCTTGCGGAAACTCCCGGCTTCGGCAATCGCAACCACCGCTTCGATCTGGTTCAACTGCATAAGCGATGCCCAAAATGAATAGCTAGGCAAAAATTCTACTTGGCATGCATCGGCCTGACAAGCCATTCTGGCGCTGCGCGCACATCAGACGGAGAGGGCCGGCATGCTGGACAAAGGGGAACACCCGCATTTTGATCACCTGATTGATCTGACCAAGGGCGAGATTAACCGCAGCATATTCTCCGATCCCGATATCTATCAGCGCGAACTGAAGCAGATTTTTGCGCGGTGCTGGCTGTTTCTGGGGCACACGTCGCAATTGCCCAATGAGAACGACTTTTTCACCGCTTACATGGGCGAGGACCCGGTCATCGTTACGCGACATTCGGACGGGCAGATCGGGGCATTTCTGAATATGTGCCGACATCGGGGCAATCGGGTGTGCCGCGCGGACAGCGGCAACCAGCGCATGTTCACCTGTCCTTTCCACGGCTGGACCTTTGCCAACAACGGCAATCTGAAAACCGTGCCGGGCTACAAACAGGTCTATCACGAAAAGCTGGACATGGAGAGCCACGGGTTGGTGCCCGTGGCCCAGATCGACACCTACAAGGGGATGATTTTCGCCACCTTTGACGTATCGGCCCCGTCACTGGAGGACTATCTGGGCGACATGGCGTGGTATCTGGATATGGCCATTGACCGGCGCGACGGCGGGATCGAATTTCTGCCCGGCACGCACAAATGGCGGATCAACTGCAACTGGAAGTTCCCCGTCGATAACTTTGTCGGAGACAGTTACCACGGGCCAGTCAGCCACGGCTCTGCCTGGGAAAGCGGGTTTGAGGGCATGCCACGCCGCAAAAAGGGCTATGGCTACGAGGGTTTTCAGATCAACGCCGGTGGCGGTCACGGGTTTGGCGCACGCTGGGCCGAGAACGAAGAGCAGGTCTATGAAATGGCCCTGCCGGAGTTCCTTGCTTACGAACAGGAGCGTTTTCCCGAAACCCATGCGAGGTTGGGCGATCTGCGGGGCATGCATCTCAGCCCGATGCACTGCTCGATCTTTCCCAACTTTTCGATGCTGTGGCAGTCCGGCAATATGCGTGTCTGGCATCCACGCGGGGTCAGCGAGACCGAAGGTTGGTCATGGTGTTTCGTAGACAAGAAGGCGGACCCAGATCACCGCGACATGGTGCGCATCCACGATCTGCAACGCCACGGCACGTCTGGGACATGGGAACAGGATGATGTGGACAATTGGGTGCAATCCACCCTGTCCAGTCGCGGCTATGTTGGCCGGCAATTCACCCAGAACATTTCGATGGGGGTGGAGCATGAAATTGAGGATCCGACAACCATTCATCCCGACATGCGCGGGCGCGTCGCAGGATTTCAGAACGAGATCAACCAACGCCAGCTTTATGCGCAATGGGCGCGGATGATGAATGGCGATGCGCCGGTGGTGCCGGGGGCGACGGCATGAAGGATGACATAAATCTGTGGTTTTCCATCAACCAGTTCTACACCCGCGAAGCGCGGTATCTGGACGATCTTGAATTTGACCAATGGATTGGACTGATGGCACCCGATCTGCGCTATTGGATGCCGATTGTGTCCAACCGCATCGGGCGCGGCATTGGGTCCGAACTGACTGAGCGGGGACATCTGGCACATTTCGAAGATGACTTTGAAAGCATGAGCAACCGGGTGAAACGTCTTGCCACGGGGCGCGCGTGGGCCGAAACGCCACCGGGGCGGACCAATCACATGGTGTCGAATGTAGAGGTGACGGGACAGGATGATGCGGGCGTGCATGTCACGTCGAAATTCCTGATCTACCGGTCTCATATGGAGACGGATCAGGAGGTTTTCTCGGGCACGCGCAAGGACGTCCTGCGCAGCGATCAGGAAACGGAGTGGAAAATCGCGGACCGGACCATCATTCTTGATCACGCGGTTTTGACGCAAAAATCCCTTGGCATCTTTTTCTGATGCAGATTGCGTTGCAGGGCGTCGCGGTGGTGACAGGCGGCGGAAACGGCATCGGTGCTGCGATAGCGCAGCTGTTGGCATACGCAGGTGCGCAAGTGGCTGTCGTTGACGTGGACGGGACCGCCGCACAGGACGTGGCACAAGCCGCGGGTGGCAAAGGCTATGCGTGCGATGTCGCGGACCAAGCTACAGTGGACGCGACAGCGCGGCGGATCGGAGAAGACATCGGCCCGCCCCGCTATCTGGTGAACAACGCCGGCGTTGTTTCTGCCCCCGGTCAGCCGTTTACCGAAAACACCGAAGACGATTGGGACCGTACCTTTGCCATCAACGTGAAAGGCGCTGCGTTCTGGGCCGGTGCGCTGCGCGAAGGTTTGATTGCGGGTGAAGGGCGCATTGTGAATGTGACGTCAATTACCGGCGTGATTGCGGCACCCTTCATGCCGCCCTATTCGGTCTCCAAATCCGCGGCCAACGGGTTGACCCGCGTTCTTGCCCGGCAGTTTGCCCCCCACAAGGTCAGCGTGAATGCCGTGGCCCCCGGATTTGTCTGGTCCCCCCTGTGGGAAGATCTGGGAGAGACGATGGCCAAGGCATCCAAGGGCGCACAGGGAAGAAACGCCACAGAGGTCTTTGACGGCCGCATCCGCGACCTTGTTCCGATGGGCAGAGCACAAAGCCCCGAAGAGGTGGCGGCGCTGGTGGCTTTCCTGTGCTCGGATTTTGCTGCCAACATCACGGGGCAGATCATCGGCGTTGATGGCGGCATCACGATCTAGGACCGCCAGACGGCCCTGCGCCCTTTTTGTTCGATGCGGTTTGCAAGGCCCTGAAACTCCGCCTCAAGATACCTGCGAAAGCGCTTTACAGCAGGCCGCATCGGGCGATCCGCGCGCCAGACAAGGCCAAGGGCGCGCTCAGGATGCTCCAGTTTGACCGGCAATGCGGTGACCAGTTTGGTGTGGTTTTGCATGAAGACCACGGAATAGGGCAGCACCGTCAGGGAATCCGACCCGGCCATGATGCTTAGAATGGATGCGAGCGACCCGCCCGTAAAGCTGACCCGGAAATCAGAAATGCCGATGGTTGCCAGCGCACCGCGCAAATCCGCGTAAAGCGGGCTGCCTGCCGGGGGCGCGATCCAGGGGTAGGCCGCGATGTCCTCAAGCTTGAACGCAGATCGGCGCGCCAGAGGATGGGTTGGAGCGCAAGCGATGACGTTGCGGCCACGCAAAAGAGGCTTGAACGCCATATTGTCCTGAACCGCGTCAGGGCGCACCGGGCAAATCGCAAGATCAATGCTGCCTGCGTCCAGTTGCGCACTGAGATCATCAAGATAGCCATAGCTCTGGTGAATGGTCACTTGCGGAAAGGCACCCTGAAAGGACGCCAGCATGTTGGCGATCACGCCATCCATAAAGATGGGTGTGCCAGCGATCCGGGCGGTCCCTGATTTGCCGCCCGAATACTGGATAGCCGCCTGCGCGGCACGTTCGCTGGCCTGCGCAATGGCACGCCCTTGTTCAGCCAACAGAAGGCAAGGTTCGGTCGGGCGCAGGGGGCGTTTGCCCTTTTCAAACAGACGAAACCCCAGCCTGGCCTCAAGCGTGGCGATGGTGCGCGAGACGCTGGGCTGCGATTTATTGACGGCATGTGCGCCCTCACTCAGCCCACCCGCATCAATGATCGCGGAAAGGATATGCAGATGGTTGGGGTCAATTTTCATAACATCAAGTTATATTAAATACTTAAACTTGGATCAACTGATCATTCCAGTGGTAATATCCTGAATGCAGCTGCAGCTGTCGGGGGAAAAAATGTCTGATGTTCGCGTCCAATTCGGCCCGTCCGTGCGCAAGACCGTTGCCGATGAAGTGCGGCTTTTGGGTGCATCGCGCGCGCTGGTTCTGTCTACGTCGCAGCAAAGCGATGCGGCGCTGGAGATTGCCGAGCAACTGGGCCCGCTTGCCGCTGGCGTGTTTTGCAAAGCGGCAATGCACACGCCCGTTTCCGTGACCGAAGAAGCCATGAGCCACGTCGCAGAAACGCAGGCAGATTGCGTTGTCGCCATCGGGGGCGGATCGACTACGGGGCTAGGCAAAGCCATCGCTTACCGCAGCGACTTGCCCCAGATCGTCATTCCGACAACATATGCGGGCAGCGAGGCCACGCCGATCCTTGGCCAGACCGAGGATGGTGTGAAAACCACCCTTTCCGATCCGCGCGTGCTGCCCGAGGTGATCCTATATGACCCGGAACTGGTCGCAACGCTGCCCGTCGCCATGACGGTGACATCTGCGCTGAACGCAATGGCCCACGCCGCGGAGGCACTTTACGCAACCAACCGCACCGATGCGACCGATGCGATGGCCGTCGACGGTCTGCGGGCCTTTGTTGAAGGGCTGCCCAAGGTCATAGCGGACCCGAGCGACCTTGCCGCCCGCGAGGCGACGCAGCGTGGCGCATGGGCCTGTGGTACGGTTCTGGGTCAGGTCGGCATGGCGCTGCACCACAAGCTTTGTCACACCTTGGGCGGGTCGTTTGACCTGCCGCACGCCGAAACCCACGCCATCGTTTTGCCACACGCCATCGCCTATAACGCGCGGTCTGCGGCGGCGGAACTGACACCGATCTGCGATCTTCTGGGGGGCGAGAATGCGGGGCTGGCCCTGCACGCCTTTGCCAAAGAGATGAACGCGCCGCTGGCGTTGAAAGACCTTGGCCTGCGCGAAAGCGATCTGGACCGCGCCGCCGATCTGGCGACCACCAAACCCTATCCAAACCCGCATCCTGTGACCCGTGCAGACATCCGCGCGCTGTTGCAGGTCGCCTGGGCCGGAGACACACCCGTTACATAAATGACGTCAGGGAGGACATCATGTTTACACGCCGTAAGTTACTCAAATCGACCGCCGCCACCGGCCTCACCCTTGCCGCCGGAGGACTGGCCGCACCTGCGCTCGCGCAAGGTGCCAAGATCAGACTGGGCTATGTCAGCCCCCAGTCCGGCCCATTAGCCGCGTTTTCGGAGGCGGATCAGTTCATCATCGACGGGTTTCTGAAGTCCGAAGCGGGTGCGAATTTCGAGGTTATCGTGAAGGACAGCCAGTCCAACCCAAACCGCGCCGCCGAAGTCGCCAAAGAGCTCATCATCGACGACGAGATCGACATGATGCTGGTCGCTTCAACGCCGGAAACCACGAACCCCGTGGCCACCACTTGCGAGGCCGAAGAGATCCCTGTAATCTCGACTGTTGCCCCGTGGCAACCCTATTTCATTGGGCAGCAAGGCAACCCGGGCGATCCGGGCAGCTGGCAGCCGTTTGACTTCAGCTTCCATTTCTTCTGGGGTCTGGAGGATGTGATTTCCGTCTTCACCGCCATGTGGAACCAATTGGAGACCAACAAGCAGGTCGGCGCGATTTTCCCCAACGACGGGGACGGAAACGCTTGGGGTGATCCAAACGTGGGCTTTCCGCCTGAACTGGAGGCGCAAGGTTACACGCTGACAGACACAGGCCGTTATCAAAACCTGACCGATGATTTCAGCGCGCAGATCAACGCGTTCAAAGCGGCCAATTGTGACATCGTCACAGGCGTTCCGATCCCACCGGATTTTACAACCTTCTGGACGCAAGCCAAGCAGCAAGGGTTCACCCCCAAAGCCGCAAGCATCGGCAAGGCGATCCTGTTCCCGCAGGCGGTCGAGGCGTTGGGCGATCAGGGGCACAACCTCAGTTCCGAGGTGTGGTGGTCCCCCACGCACCCCTTCGCATCTTCGCTCACAGGCCAATCCGCAGGTGATCTGGCCAGCGCCTATACCGCCGCGACGGGCAAGCAGTGGACCCAGCCCATCGGCTTCGTGCATGCGCTGTTTGAGATGGCCGCAGACGTCATGGGCCGGGTGGAAGACAGCCGCGATCCTGATGAAGTGACCTCAGCTATTGCCGCAACGCAGCTTGCCTCGATGGTCGGTCGCATCGCCTTTGACGGTGCGGGATTGCCGCCCTTCGCCACACAGAACGTCGCCAAGACGCCCCTTGTCGGCGGTCAATGGCGCCTGAAAGACGGCGGCGGTTATGATCTGGTGATCGTCGAAAACTCCGACCATCCCGACATTCCCACCGGCGGCACGATGGAAGCTATTTCCTAAACTCAACCGGTGCGCAGGATGTCTCTTGCGCACCCCTTCCCCAACACTGGAATTTCAATGTCGATCCTGTCCCTCACCTCTGTCAGCAAAAGCTTCGGTGCCCTCAAGGTCACCGACGACGCCAGCTTTGACGTGCCACAGGGGCAGGCGCTGGGGATTATCGGGCCAAATGGCGCGGGCAAATCGACATTGTTCAATCTCATCACTGGCAACATTCGTGCAGATCAGGGGAGCATTCATTTCGAGGGTCGTGATGTGACGCGCGTCTCCGCGATGGAGCGGTGTTTGACGGGCATCGGGCGGTCGTTTCAGATCCCGCAACCGTTTGAAAAGCTGACCGTTTATGAAAACCTCCTCGTCGCCGCCACCCACGGGCGCAATATGTCCGAAGCGGCGGTGCGCGATGATTGCGCCGATGTGCTGGAACGCACCGAACTGATCAAACGTGCCAATACGCCTGCGGGGCAGCTTTCCCTGTTGGAACGCAAGCGGCTGGAACTGGCCCGCGCGATGGCGACGCAACCGAAACTTTTGCTGCTGGATGAAATCGCCGGGGGGCTGACCGAAGGCGAATGTCAGGCGCTGATCGGCACCATCAAGGACATTCATGCGCAGGGTGTGACAATCATCTGGATTGAACACGTCCTGCACGCGCTGAATTCAGTCGTGGAGCGCCTGCTGGTGCTGGATTTTGGTAAAGTCATCGGCATTGGAGAGCCGGATAAGATCATGGCAAGCCGCGAAGTGCGCGAGATTTATCTGGGGATCGACGTCTAATGGCCCTGCTGCAAACCCGTGAACTCATCGCGCATTATGGCGATTTTCAAGCGCTGTTCGGCGTTGATATCGAACTGGCCGAGGCAGAGACGATTGCCATCATCGGGGCCAATGGTGCCGGTAAGACAACGCTGATGCGCTCCATCGCCGGTGTGCTGAAGAATGCCGCAGAGGCCGTGCAGTTTGACGGCATACCCATTGGTGCAGAACCATCGGATGAGATCATGGCCCAAGGGGTCGCCATGGTGCCGGAGGGGCGCAAATTGTTCCCTTCCCTCAGCGTCGAAGAAAACCTGTTGATCGGCACTTACGGGCGCAAGATTGCGGGACACTGGACGCTCGACACCGTTTATGACCTCTTCCCGATTCTGCGCGAACGGCGCAATTCTCCGGGCACGGCGCTTTCTGGCGGACAACAACAAATGGTCGCCATCGGCCGCGCGTTGATGAGCAATCCGCGCGTGTTGCTGTGTGACGAGATCAGCCTTGGCCTTGCCCCCGTGGTGATCAAAGACATCTACAAAGCCGTGCCAGCGATCAAGGCGGCGGGTGCATCCTTGATCGTGGTTGAACAGGATATCGCGCAGGCGATGGCCGTGGCCGACCGTGTGTATTGCATGATGGAGGGCCGCGTGACCCTGTCCGGCACACCCGACAGCCTGAGCCGCGATGCCATCCATGACGCCTATTTCGGAGCAGGCCATTGATCTGGGTCGATACAATTATTCAAGGGATTCTGCTGGGCGGTCTCTACGCGCTGTTTGCCGCCGGTCTCAGCCTTGTGTTCGGGATCATGCGGCTGGTGAACCTTGCCCACGGCGATTTGATCGTGATGGGCGCTTACCTCATTTTGCTGTTGGTCACGCTGCTCGGCCTGCCACCATTTCTGGCCGCCGCAGTGGCGATGCCCGTGATGTTCTGCCTTGGCTGGGCGTTGCAGAAATTCCTGCTCAACCGCACCTTGGGCGATGACATCCTGCCGCCCCTGCTGGTCACCTTCGGTCTGTCTATCGCACTGCAAAACGCTTTGCTCGAAACCTTTTCGGCGGACAGCCAGCGCCTGCCCACCAGCGCACTGACCACGGCGTCGGTGCAGGCTGGCCCCATTTCATTGGGCGTCATGCCGCTGCTGACGTTCGCCTCTGCCGTCCTTGTCATCATCGCGCTGAACCAGCTGTTCTACCGCACGGAACTGGGCCGCGCCTTCCGCGCCACTTCGGATGACGCCACAACGGCCAGCCTGATGGGGATCAAACCCGCGAATATCTTTGCCACGGCAACGGGCATCGCGCTGGTTATTGTGACCATCGCCGCGCTCTATCTTGGTCTGCGGGCGAACTTCGATCCCAACATCGGCCCGGCCCGTCTGATCTATGCTTTTGAAGCGGTGATCATCGGTGGTTTGGGCTCCCTTTGGGGGACGTTGCTCGGCGGGATCATCATCGGTGTAGCGCAAACCATTGGTGCTGCGGTCAACCCCGAATGGCAGATTTTGGCGGGCCATATCGCCTTCCTCCTCGTCCTGCTCGTCCGCCCGCGCGGCCTGTTCCCGAGGGCAAACGACTGATGGCTTATTCTGTCACCACACAAACCCCCGCCTCGCGCATCGCGTCCATTGCGGGCCTGATCCTGATCATTGCTTTGGTCGCGCTGCCGTTCTTTGCCGGGCGCGGCCCGATTCAGGATATGTTCTTTATCCTCACGATGCTGGTGCTGGCGCAGTTCTGGAACCTGCTGGCAGGCTACGGCGGGTTGGTCAGCATCGGGCAACAGGCCTTTGTGGGCATGGGGGCCTATGCGCTCTTTGGTGTGGTGATCCTTTTGGGGCTGGACCCTGTGCCATCTATCCTGCTGGCCGGTGTCGCCGCGCTGATCATTGCCGTGCCCACAGCCTTCTTTGCCTTCCGCTTGAATGGTGCGTATTTCGCAATCGGGACTTGGGTTATTGCCGAAGTTGTCCGGCTGTTGGTTGCCCAGTGGAAGACCCTTGGTGGCGGCACGGGCACCTCCCTGCCCCGCTCCGCCACCAAGGATATGTGGTTTGTCGAGATCATCGAAGAAACGCTGGGCGTCCGTTCCGCCGCCGCCCGTGACATCCTCGCCTATTGGCTGGCGTTGGTCCTTGCACTGGCCACCATCGGCGGCATCTACTGGCTGCTGCGCACCCGGCGCGGCCTCGCACTGGCGGCAGTACGCGACAATATGGAGGCGGCGAAATCCGTGGGCGTGGATGCGGCGCGGATGAAATGGATGGTATTCCTGACCTCCGCCTTTGGCACCGGCATCGCGGGTGGTCTGATCTATATGCAGAAGGCGCGGATCAGCCCCGATGCCGCCTTCAGCGTCACGGACTGGACGGCCTACGTGATCTTTATCGTCGTCATCGGCGGCATCGGTACCATCGAGGGGCCGATCGTCGGTGTACTGGTGTTTTTCGCGCTGCAATCCCTGCTAGCTGACTTCGGCAGCTGGTATCTGATGACACTTGGCGTGCTCGCCATCGCAATCATGCTGATCGCCCCGCGCGGTCTCTGGGGTCTCTTCTCGGAGCGCACCGGCATTCAGCTTTTCCCAATTCGCCGCACCCTGCGGGGCGGCAAACTCTCAGAAACAAAGGAATGAACATGGCAGATATCACAACAGAAGTCCTGATCATCGGCACCGGCCCTGCGGGCTCTGCCAGTGCGGCGCTCCTCTCGACCTATGGCATCGAGAACATCGTGATCAACCGCTATCACTGGCTGGCCAACACGCCGCGCGCGCATATTACCAACCAACGCACGATGGAGGTGCTGCGCGATCTGGGCCGCGAGGTTGAGGATGAGGTGTACCTAAACGCGACCGAGCAGGATCTGATGGGCGAAAACGTGTTCTGCGAGAGCCTTGCCGGTGAGGAAATCGGGCGCATGAAATCCTGGGGCACGCATCCGTTGTCGAAGGCGGAGCATCTGTTGTCTTCACCGTCCTTCATGAACGATCTGCCGCAGACTTTTATGGAGCCGATCCTGTTCAAGACCGCCTGCAAACGCGGCACCCGTGCGCGGATGAGCACGGAATACAAGAGCCACGTTCAGGACGCAGAAGGTGTGACGACAACCTGCCTTGACCGTATGACGGGGCAGGAAATCACCATTCGCTCCAAGTACCTCATTGGCGCTGATGGCGGCAATTCACTGGTGGCTGAGCATGAAAACCTGCCGTTTGAAGGCAAGATGGGTGTCGGCGGGTCGATGAATATCTATTTCCGTGCGGACCTCAGCAAATACGTCGCGCACCGTCCGTCCGTTCTGTACTGGGTGATGCAGCCGGGTGCGAACGTCGGCGGCATCGGCATGGGGCTGGTGCGGATGATCCGGCCCTGGAATGAATGGCTGATCGTCTGGGGTTATGACATCAACGAACCCGCCCCAGTGGTAGATGAAGCGATGGCAACGGATGTGGCCCGCCAGCTTGTCGGTGATCCGGAGCTTGAGATCGAGTTGATTAACGCCAACACATGGACGGTGAACGACACCTATGCCACGCAGATGTCCAAGGGGCGCGTGTTTATCATGGGCGACGCGGCGCACCGGCATCCGCCGTCGAACGGTCTGGGGTCAAACACCTCTATTCAGGATGCCTACAACCTTGCGTGGAAACTCGCGGCGGTCTTGAAAGAACAAGCTGGTGCGGCACTGCTGGATACCTACAGCCAAGAACGTGCGCCCGTGGCCAAACAGATCGTCACCCGCGCCAATCAGTCCATTGGTGAATTCGGCCCGATCTTTGAGGCGCTTGGGATGACGGGCGGCACGGACATCGAACTGATCAAGGCGAACATGGACGCCCGCTGTGACAGCACGCCAGAGGCGGAGGCACAGCGTGAAGCACTGAATGCCGCGATTGCGTTCAAGAAGTACGAATTCGATGCGCATGGGGTCGAGATGAACCAGCGGTACAAGTCCTCTGCCGCTGTCACGGATGGACAGATCGAGCCGGATTTCACGCTGGACTCTGATTTGCATTACCAGCCCACCACCTGGCCCGGTGCGCGTATCCCGCACGCCTGGCTGTTTGATGCGGAGGGTGGCAAATACTCAACGCTAGATCTGGCGGGCGGTGGCGCATTCACCCTGTTCACCGGATTGGGTGGGAAGGCATGGGCCGAAGCGGCGCAGGGCGTGGCGAATGACCTGGGCATCACATTGCACGCCCATATCATCGGACCACGTCAGCAATACGTCGATCACACCGGCGACTGGTCGCGTGCCAATGAGATAGGGGATTCCGGCTGTATCATCACGCGCCCCGACCAACATGTATGCTGGCGCACGGATGCGATGGCGGATGATCCATCGGCGGAACTGACCCGAGTCCTCACCGCCATTCTGTCGCGATAGGAGCCAAGCCATGAGCACCCAAGAGCAAGGTTATTTTACCGAAGAAAACTCAGCCGAGGTTGTCATCAGCCGCAACGCAAAGGCCAAGGATGCCCGCCTCGCCGAAGTGATGGCCGTGGTGACAAAGCATCTGCACGCCGCTGTGAAAGAGATCGAGCCGACGCAGGAGGAATGGTTTGAAGCGATCCAGTTCCTTACCAAGGTTGGCCATACCTGCGACGACTGGCGTCAGGAGTATATCCTGTTGTCAGACAGTCTGGGCGTGTCCATGCTGGTGGATGCAATCAACAACCGCAAACCGTCGGGGGCATCGGAATCCACAGTGCTTGGCCCGTTCCATGTTGCGGACGCGCCGGAACTGCCGATGGGGTCAGACATCTGCCTTGATCAGAAGGGCGAGCCGATGCTGGTCAAGGGCCGGATCACCGGGACCGACGGTCAACCGATCAACGGGGCCAAGATCGACGTCTGGCAGGCCAATGACGAGGGGTTCTATGACGTCCAGCAAAAGGGCCTGCAACCTGACTTCAACCTGCGCGGGGTGTTTCGCACGGGCGCGGATGGCAGCTATCATTTCAAAGGCGTGAAGCCGAAATTCTACCCGATCCCCGATGATGGCCCGGTAGGTCAGATGCTGGACAAACTGGGGCGTCATCCCTACCGCCCCGCGCATCTGCACTACATTCTTGAGGCAGACGGGTTCGAGACCCTTGTGACCCATATCTTTGACCCGGACGACGCCTACATCCACAGCGACGCGGTGTTCGGGGTCAAGGAAAGCCTGCTGGCCAAGTTCGAACTGATCGAAGACCCCGCACGGATCAAGGAGGCCGGTTTCGATGGCCCCTATTATGAAGTCGTGCATGATTTCGTGCTGGCACCTGCCACATGAGCAGGCCTTGCATCATCTGCGTCGCCATCACAGGCAGCCTGCCGCGCAAGGAGAACAACCCCGCGGTGCCCATCACCGTGTCAGAGCAGGTCGAAAGCACCCATGCCGCGTTTGAAGCCGGAGCGACGATCATGCACGCGCATGTCCGCAACGACGATCAGACGCCGTCCAGTGATCCGGACAAGTTTGCGGCCCTTCAGGAGGGCGTCCGCAAACACTGCCCCGGCATGATCATCCAATTCTCTACCGGTGGTCGATCCGGGGCAGGCAAGGAACGCGGCGGCATGATTCCGTTGCAACCAGATATGGCGTCCTTATCGGTCGGCTCAAACAACTTCCCCACCCGCGTTTACGAAAACCCGCCCGATCTGGTCGACTGGCTGGCGGCGCAAATGCTGGAGCATAACGTCAAGCCAGAGGTCGAAGCCTTTGACCTTTCGCATATCCTCAAGGCTGCTGAGATGCACAGGCGCGGGCAGATTGTGGATACGCCTTACGTCCAGTTCGTGATGGGTGTGAAAAACGCGATGCCTGCGGACAGGGAGGTCTTTGACTTTTACGTACAGACCGTGAAACGTCTGTTCGGACAGGACGCGCATTGGTGCGCAGCAGGTATCGGGGCGCAGCAAATCGTGCTGAATGAATGGTCGATTTCCTCCGGTGGTCACGCGCGGACAGGGCTGGAAGACAACATTCGGTTGGACAAGGATCAGCTTGCGCCGTCAAACGCTGCGCTTGTGAAGCGCGTGGCCGACCTGTGCGCGCAATACGAACGCCCCGTCGCGAAGGCGCTTCAGGCGCGGGAGATGCTCGGGCTCGCGTGATCGGCATTTAGCGCGCTCAAACTCGGGACTATGGTGTCATGACTTTTCGTGGTCCGAAAGTCAGCGACTGACCGTGAGTTGTTGCGGGCCGGGTCTGTTGGAGGCCGGCATCTCCCGTTGGCTTTTTGAACGGCAGGACAACGGGTTCGGGGCGATGTTGAAGGCGTGGTTGCTGTCGGTTGTCACCTAATATGTCTTTGACCGTTCAAGCCGTATACAATCCTTACGCATCAGCCGACAGATGCGACGGTGCCCGACGTTCAAGCCAGAGTCTCTAAGCTCTTTGGTCATTCGCGGCCTGCCGCAGCTGCCTAGGCTGAGACGGGGTTGTTCCTTGATGTAGACGAGGACCACCATGTCGCTCCGCTGCCTTTGACAGGCCGGGCGGTTGCGATGGGCGCGCGGGCCATGAGCGGTGACATCCAGAACCTGACAAAGGCGGTTGGTTGGGAAGTCACAGCCACGCTCTTCGATAAAACGGAACCTCATGGTCTTTGGCTCGCGAAGAAGGTTGTGGCTTTTTCCGGATATCCCTCTCCTCCTTGAAAATACGGTTCTTACGTCGAAACCGCTCATTCTCAAGAGAAAGGTCCAAGCCCTTGTCTGACACCACCTCGGTGCCACGATGCGCCGGCACCCATTTGTTCAAGGTCGATCAGCCAACCCCCAAACCCGATGCCACCTGCTTGCGTATCAGGCCACTCGTCAGCGCGGTCCGCACCGCGTCAGCGCGAAACTTGTCCGTCCGTTTCAGTCCTGTAGTCAGTCTCATTTGTTGCAATAAATGCTATCAAAGGAAGGCCATAAAACCGTGACAGGTCCAGCTTTGGGGGATAGCCTCCAAAAGCGCACCAGCATCTGCTTGAATGTCGCTGGGATAGCTTTTGACGACAAAGCGGCGTCGATGTTCGGCTAGGCGGGCCTCTGGCGTCGAAATGCAGTCGTCAACATCGACTTCACCATAGGGCGCGAAGATGTCGGCAAACTCCTGCACCCAATCGAGCGCATCGCGAAAGTAGCCTCGGATCGCTTGATAAATGGCTGCATCTTGCTCTTGACCCATCCACCGCGCCTTCTTCACCTCGAGATCGACATGGTAGCTGGATACGCGACACCTCAGTTGTGCCTACAATCGTTCGGCAGTCCTCAAGGTAGGCTAAACCTCTCCTCGGCCTGCCACATCGCACAAATCCTGCGGAATGGAGCCGCGAAAATAGAAGGATCGCCCGCGTGTAACCAGTCTTGGCGTCATGGCCATCCTTGCCCCACTGTACCAAAGCGCTGATTTCGGCCTTCCCGAAAATCGGTATCGTTTTAAGTTAGCCGTGAAATGGCGGAGACGAAGGGATTCGAACCCTCGAGACGATTCCTCGCCTACTCCCTTAGCAGGGGAGCGCCTTCGACCACTCGGCCACGTCTCCACTTGCCGCTATACAAGGGCGGTTTGCTGCTGAACAAGGGCAAAACCGACAAAAAGGGAAAAAAGACCGGGTGCGCGTCGGCTCAAGTGGCGTTCACGCTCAACAGACGACGGCTTGTTGGTGGGTTTGGGGGCGCGGAGGAGATCGGATGACATCGCATAATCACAGCTGGGGTATGGGCCGCTTCAATGAAGACGGTGGGGGTCACCCGCTGCAGTGACCTTGGCGATCATGCGGGCGCGGCATTGGAGCTGTTGCGCATAATTGTCCCGGTTGGGCGTCGAGCGACGGGAGTATGTTACGGCCAATGTCTCCGTATCCTCCACGGACAGCCAGATTGTGCATCACAACGCGACCCGACTTTCTGTGCCGGGTTCCTACAAATCGGACACGTACCAGTGAAACAGCGTGCGTTGTGTGTGATCGTGGCCAGCCCCACTTCGGTATCATCGCAACCAGCGGTGCGTCAGACCGCATCGCCTTGATACTGAAAGAAACAGACATGAAACATCTTATCTCGACCGCTCTTGCGGCTACATTGACCACGGCCATGCTTGCCAGCACAGCGCTGGCCGCATCCGGGGACGCTTATCCGACAGAGGCTAATGCGGCAGCAGATGTTGCCGACAGCAAGCCGCAGGTATCGGTCACGCTTTCCACACGCAATGCCGACACACCATCGGTCAGTTACCCCTACATCAATCCCTACGGTGTGGGTCCTGCGAACGACAGCCGGTGAGGTAGATTACCGTTGCCAAACCAGTATGGCCGAAGCCTCACGAGCCTGTGACCACCTGTGAGGCATGCCAGAACATCGAGAAATTCAGGCTTAACACATTGAAAATAGATATTTTTCCAGATGTCGGGCCTAGCGACACCACCGCGTCTGATCGCAAAAGTCCGAATTTCTTTGCTTAGCCGGAAACCTTTTCTGTCCATCCGATGTTGGGTTGCCAGACAGCGAGTAAGCATGACGCTTTGACTTGCACTTGAACGAATAGAAGGAACGACAACATGAAACTCTTTATCACAACAGCCGCTGCCGCCCTGATCAGTACCGCCGCATTTGCCGACCAGTCAGACCGTTATAACGATCTGCGTCTGGACACTTCGAAGAATGCCGAGCGCGTGTACTCTGACGATGTGCGTCCGACCGATCTGGACGGTGCACAGCGCGGTCAGGATCAAGCCTACAGCACTGCCGACGAACGCAAGCAGCCCGATGTGACCTTTTCCACCCGCAGCAACATTCGGTCTGCCGGTGAAGGGTATATCTACGGTGGGTTTGGCGAAGGCAACGACAGCCGCTAAGCTGTTCAGCCAATAGATTTGAAGGGCCGGTCCGCGAGGGCCGGCCTTTTTTTGTGCCCGATCAATTCACTGTGGTGATATTCGGTTAGTTTCGCTTTGGCACGCCTGGTCCGTCCCCGGGGCGTGGAAAGGACACAGACAGATTAGTGCGTCCCGAAAACAACTTGGTTGCGTCTTTTGTTCAGGTGTTAAAGAGGAAATGAAGGACATCACCGTCCTTGACGGTATAACCCTTTCCCTCGGCGCGCATTTTGCCAGCCTCTTTGGCGGGGCCTTCGCCACCCAGATTTACAAAATCATCAAACGCGATCGTCTCAGCGCGGATGAAACCTTTTTCGAAATCGCCGTGAATGACGCCAGCCGCCTTTGGGGCGGAGGTGCCGGTTTTGATTGTCCAGGCACGGGCTTCCTTTGGGCCGACAGTGAAATACGTCTCAAGGTGCAGCAACTCATAGCCAGCGCGGATGAGACGGTCGAGGCCGGCTTCGGTCAGGCCCATTTCGTCAAGGAACATCTCCGCTTCTTCGGGCTCAAGCTGGCTGATCTCTTCTTCGATCTGCGCAGAGATGATCACATGGGCGTTGCCCTGTGCTGCAGCCATTTCAGCCACAGCAGCTGAGAATGCGTTGCCCTCTGCGGCCTCGGATTCGCCTACGTTACAGACGTAAAGCACTGGCTTGGTGGTCAAAAGCTGAAGCATGCGCCATGCTTTGGCGTCTTCCTCGTCCACCTCAACCACCCGCGCAGGATTGCCCGCTTCCAGCGCTTCAAGCGCCATCTTCATCAGTCGCTCCTGCTGCACAGCCTCTTTGTCGCCACCACGTACCTTGCGGACAATGTTCTGCAGACGCTTTTCGATGGATTCGATGTCCGCCAACATCAATTCGGTGTCGATGGTTTCTGCGTCGGCCACCGGATTCACGCGGCCCTCCACATGGGTCACATCACCGTCTTCAAAACAGCGCAGCACGTGGGCAATGGCATCCACCTCGCGGATGTTGGCAAGGAACTGGTTGCCAAGCCCTTCACCCTTTGAGGCTCCTTTCACCAGTCCCGCAATGTCCACAAAGGTCATGCGCGTTGGAATGATGGATTTGGATTGCGCAATCGCGGCAAGCTGGTCAAGGCGCGCGTCCGGCACGGCGACCTCGCCCACGTTGGGTTCGATCGTGCAGAAAGGAAAGTTTGCTGCCTGCGCAGCGGCGGTGCGGGTCAGTGCGTTGAAAAGGGTGGATTTGCCCACGTTCGGCAGACCCACAATGCCCATCTTGAAACCCATAATCCTGATCCTTCGGTCGGCTGATTTTGCGCTGTCCTATGGCTGATACGGGCGCGGTGCAAGGGTTTGCCACGCTTGAGCAGAAGCGCCGCCGGGATTTTTCACGAATTCCGATACCTGCCGCAGAGGTCACACATTGATTTCCGGCGTGATCTTGGGCATGGACGGGCAACACAGACAAAAAGGCCGCGCCATGACCCGTATCGACGCCAAATTCGCTGATCTGAAAGCCAAGGGAAAGAAGGCATTCGTTTCCTACATCATGGCTGGAGACCCCGATATGGACACCTCGCTTGAGATTATGCGCGGGTTGCCCGGTGCTGGTGTGGATGTGATCGAGCTTGGCCTGCCCTTCACCGATCCGATGGCGGACGGCCCCACGATCCAGCTTGCGGGCCAGCGGGCGCTGGAAGGCGGCATGACACTGAACAAGACGCTTGAGATGGCGTGCGCCTTTCGCAAAGACGATGATACCACGCCGATTGTGCTGATGGGCTATTACAACCCGATCTATTCAATGGGGGTTGATGCCTTTCTGAAAGCTGCCAAGGACGCGGGCATCGACGGATTGATCATCGTTGATCTGCCACCCGAAGAAGACAGCGAATTGTGTCTGCCCGCGCAGGCCGCCGGGTTGAACTTTATCCGTTTGGCGACCCCAACAACCGATGATAAACGCCTGCCGCGCGTGGTGCAGAATACATCGGGCTTTGTTTACTACGTGTCGATCACAGGCATCACTGGCGCTGCAGAGGCCGAGGCAGGCGATGTGGCCCCCGAAGTCGTGCGCATCCGCGAGGCCAGCGGGTTGCCGGTGATCGTTGGATTTGGTGTGAACACGCCAGAGAAATCCCAGGCGATTGCGGAAGTGGCGGACGGGGTTGTCGTCGGCTCGGCTATCGTTTCGCGTATTGGCAATGGGGACAGTGTCGCGGATGTGTTGGCGTTCGTGAAAACCCTTTCGGACGGCGCGCACCGGGCCTGATGGTTTTGGGGCGGGTTGGCGAGCCAAACCCTGTTTCCGGGCGCGCGCAAGGCACAGCGGACTCATGCGCCAATCCATCGGGGTCAATCCCGCGCGGCATCCATAAATTCACGCAAGGCCACCAACGTGGGTAACATGCCGACAATCTGGCCCACATCCAGTTCTTGCACCATCGCGCCGAAAGCCGGGGCGAGTTTCTCAATCGTCTCGGCGCGCAACCTGCGCCCTTTGTCGGTAAGCCACACGGTTTTCGACCGTCCGTCCTTCGGATTGTCGCGCAGTTCGACATACCCTTTCGCTGCCAATCCTTTGAGCGTGTGTGTCATCGAGGTTTTGGGCACCTGAAAGGCGCGGGCCATGTCAATGGGCACTGCCCCGTCGCCACGGTTGATCAAATGATTCAATACCGCAAAATGCGGCGCGATCAGCCCGTCGGGCAGCCGCGCCTCAAGCTGGGCGCGGCTGAGTTGTTCGATAATCCCGATTTCCTTGAACACCTCAAACAGCAGGCGCGGGTCTGGGTCATGCACGGGTTAGTTTAGCCTCCAACGGCCAGCGCGGGGTGCGCGGGATAGAGGGACCATAGCCCAGCCGTCCAAGCATTTGAACCGTGTGTCCCTCGGGGGCCAGCATCTTATGCGCGCGGGCATAAAGTGCATCCATTTCAGGGTATTCCTGCAAGGCCTGAGAGATGGGATGCAGCGACAGGCCCATCGCGGTTGTCGTCAGATTCAGCCGCAACCAGCGGCGGCCCGCGTCGATGTGATCAAGGCTGGTGTTCCCCGGCGTGGTCAACACTGCATAGGCCGGAGTGGCGAACATGATCTCGCGGTACATGTCGATGCCTTGCTGAAATCCCGGATCCTCTGGATCGGCCAGCGTTTCGCGGTTCAGCACGCCCGCCAGCATCAGGCTCTCAAGGAAAGCGCCGCCCAGGTCGATGCCATCTGGCGACGCATTGATTTCCGCCTTGCCCATGCGCATCAGATCTACGCTTTCCTGCATGGTGCGCGGTGTCATGGTTTCGATCATGAAGGCGTCAAATGACAGGTTCTGGATGTCCTTCACCGTGGCTGGGTCGGTATAGACGTCGGCCTGCAATTCAAGTTCATTGGCAAAGGCTGCGGGCACGGCCCTGTCCTCAAACGGTTCTTTGCAGGACCGACGCTCAAGAATATGCGCGGCCAGCGGATCGGGCGCTGCGCCGCCCGCAAAGACCGCACGGGCGATGGGCCCGTCCTGTCCTTCGGGGAACAGCGTCAGGTCAACCGCCTGCCCCGCAGCACTGGCCGCAATGATCATCTGTTCCAGAAAACAGCCCATGCCGACCATGATCTGCCGCCCGTCAGGATCCGTTTGCGGCAGGCTGCGGATGCCATCGTGGCGCAGTGTCAGCGCATCATCGCCCTCAAGCGCGACTTGCCAGGATTGCAGGTTGTGCGGGTTGGGGGCGAGCAGTGCATAGCTGAGCGCGTTTTTGCGCGGGTCGGAATAGCTGCCTGCGAGGGCCCAGGGGGCCTGTGCCTTGGTGGGCGTGCGCGTTGTAACGAATTCGGCGGTGGCAGCGCTGGCGGCAAGAACGGTGCCTCCTCCAATCAGGGAAAGGACTTTGCGGCGGGACAGGGTCATCTGATTTCTCCTATTTGGTACGATATTGCACCAATATAGTTCGATGTTGCACCAATCAAGTAAAAACTTGGAATTGACCAAAACCCTCCCGATTGGTAAGGAAAGGTGACCAATCTGGAGCTAAATCATGCCCGTCATCACAAATATCGGCGATCTCAAGCGCATCTACGAACGCCGCGTGCCGCGCATGTTCTTTGATTATTGCGAATCCGGCAGCTGGACAGAGCAAACATTCCGCGAGAACACATCAGACTTTGACAAGCTGCGCCTGCGCCAGCGTGTGGCGGTCGATATGTCGGGGCGCACCACGAAATCCCGGATGATCGGACAGGATGTGGCGATGCCCGTGGCGCTGGCGCCCGTGGGACTGACGGGGATGCAGCACGCAGACGGAGAGATCAAGGCGGCGAAAGCGGCCAAGGCGTTTGGCGTGCCCTTCACGCTGTCCACCATGTCCATCAACTCCATCGAGGATGTGGCAGAAGCGACGGGCGCGCCCTTCTGGTTCCAGCTTTATACCATGCGCGATGCCGATTATGTCAGCCGCCTGATCCAGCGGGCCAAGGATGCGAACTGCTCTGCGCTGGTGATCACCCTTGATCTGCAAATCCTTGGCCAGCGGCACAAAGACCTAAAGAATGGCCTGTCCGCCCCCCCCAAGCTGACGCCCAAGACCATCGCCAATCTGATGACCAAATGGACATGGGGTATTGAGATGCTGCGCGCCAAGCGACGCGAATTTGGCAATATTGTGGGCCATGTAGACGGGATTTCGGATGCCTCCAGTCTGGGAGCATGGACTGCGGAACAGTTCGATTTGACGCTGGACTGGACCAAAATTGCCAAGCTCAAGGAAGAATGGGGCGGCAAGGTGATCCTGAAAGGCATACTGGACGCCGAGGACGCCAAGATGGCGCTGAAGGTCGGGGCGGATGCCATCGTGGTGTCGAACCACGGCGGGCGGCAGCTTGACGGTGCGGTCAGCTCAATCAGCGCGCTGCCATCCATTCTGGATGCGGTGGGCGATCAGGTAGAGGTGCATCTGGACAGCGGCATCCGGTCTGGTCAGGACGTGCTGAAGGCGCTGGCGATGGGTGCAAAGGGCACCTACATCGGACGCGCGTTTGTCTACGGGCTGGGTGCGATGGGCCAAAAAGGTGTACAGACAGCGCTTGAGGTGATCCACAAGGAGCTGGACACGACGATGGCACTGTGTGGTGAGACGAACGTGGATGATCTTGGGCGGCACAACCTTCTGATCCCACAGGATTTCGGTGGACGCTGGCAAGACGGCTAAGGCTTTGCTACCAAAGCGGCATGCTTGTTTTTCTGCGCCATAAGATCACCTTCCTTGCGACCCCGAAAACCGGGACCACTGCAGTTGAAATGGCGCTTAAGCCACGGGCGGAAATTGTGTTTTCCAAGAACCGCAAACACATCACCGCACTGCGCTATGCCAACAAGATTGCCCCTTTTCTGGAAGACACCTTTGGTGTGCGCCCTGCGTCGGTCGCGGTGATGCGTGAACCGGTGGATCAGATCCGCAGCTGGTACAAATATCGCAGCCAAAAGCGGTTGGACGGTACGGCGGTCAGCACCAAGGGTATCAGCTTTGATCAGTTCGCCCGCGAGGTTGTGGCGGATGATCCGCCCCAACGGGCGAGGATCGGACGGCAATTCAATTTCCTGACCGATGGCAAGTCACGGGTGATGGCGGACCACATCTTTGCGTATGAGGCACCCGAGAATTTCCTGATGTTCATGTCCGAGCATTTGCAGCATCCGGTTGAGATCCCGCCAAAGAACGTCTCCCCTCACGTGGATGCGCCACTGGACCCCGCCACGCTGGCACATTTGCGCGAGGTCCGCGCCGCGGATTTCATCCTGTACGATGCAGTCATACAGGCAGGCGGGCATCTGCACGGATCGGCCGAATAGCAAAGAAACGCAGTGAGAACCCATGAGGCCTGAGAACAAGGAAGCTCTGTCGGCTGAGATTGCCCGCGCCCATTCATTTGCCGAAAACGGTAAGATGTCACTTGCGGTCAGGTCTTTTGATCTGGCGCGCGAAATGCTGGTGGTCTGGGCTAAACCTGCGTCCCTGCAAAAACAGATCGCGCGGGAAAAGGCGCATCTGGTCAAAGAACGCAATCGTCTGCGCAAAATCAACTTTGATCATGGGGCGGGTGACGGGCGCACGCCTTTGCTCATTCTCGGAGACAGCCTTGGGTTGCCCCGCACGGACCAAAAGCTGATCGGGTATCGCGGGGCGCGGCACACCTATGCGTGGATGCTGGGGTCAGAGAAACATGGGTTTCAACCGACATCAGTCTGCCAACGCTACTTTACGACCCAAGACGCGCTGGATGTGCTGGAGGAAGAACCCGACCTGACGCAGTCGGACGCGGCGTTGATCCATCTGGGGCTGAACGATTGTGCCAAGCGGATGTTTCTGGAAGATGAGCGACTGGCGTTGGCACTGCTGTCCGCGGATACGCGCACTGCCCTGCTTTCCTTCGCCAAACGCTATCGGCATGCGATTCTGACGCTGCTTCCCGGGCGACACTATACCAGTCTTGAGGACTTTCAGCACAATCTGGACCTGCTGATTAATCGCCTGCAACGGGGCGGATGCAAAAAGATCGTGTTGACGACCATCATTCTGCCGCCATCCCGGACCTGGCGCGCAACGCCCGGCGTGAACGAGAATTTCGGGCGATACAACCTCGTGCTCATGTCAGCGGCGGCGCGAAACGGTGCCATTCTGTTTGATTTCAATCGTCTTGTGGCGGAACGCGGCCTTGCGGAAATGTTAGGCGAAGATGGTATGCATTTGAGCGAGGCGGGCCATGCGATGTTCGCGAATGAAGCGAGCGCGCTTTTGAAGTGAGCAGCGGTTGAACGGCCCTGCGATCATACGGCGGCGCTTCGGGAAAGCCCGCCTTGGTACATGTCAGAACCGGAAGGACGCAGTTTCTGAGGCGTGCAAGCTACGAGGCCCGGTTACAATTCGCTGCCAGACCCGTTGGCGATGCAAAGCCTCCCGAAACATGATCCGACCGGCACAGCGTCAACGGACCTTGTCGTCCCATGATACCCAAGCGCATATGGTTCAAGGCCGATAGACCCGCCGCGCAAGTGCAGGGACCAGCGTGAAAGCAACTACCGCCAGAAGCCCCGCCACCAGAAAGAAAGACGCGCGCAGGCCAAATCCTTCGGAGACCAGCCCCATCAGCGGCGGACCAAAAAAGAACGCCCCGAAACCGATAACCGACACGCGGCTGATTGCGGCCAGCCGCTTGTCTGCGGGGACCACCCGCCCGACAAGTGCCAGCGCCAGCGGTGCAACGACCGAAATGCCCAGACCGGCCAGCGCAAAACCCAACAGCCCAACCGTGACGCTTGATGCAGCGCCCGCAAGGGCGACACCGCTGGCCGAAATCACCATTGCCGCCAGCATCAGGTAGGTATCACGCACATGCCGTGCCAACCCGTGCCCCGCAAGTCTCCCAAAGCCCATCATCAGTCCCAAGAGCGCGGGGCCCATCGCCCCCTCGCCCGGGGACCCGCCAAGCGTCCGCTCAAGGTGCAGGGCTGACCAACCTTCGGTAGCGGCCTCTGTCAGGAAAGCCGCCAGAACGACAAATCCCGTGAGCAAGACCAGACCGGCTGGCAGACGCCCCTTTACGGTCGGCTCAATAATGGCCGCTGGCGGGCTCATGTCCCGTGCGACCCACGCCAGCAACAGCAGTATCGCGCACAGTCCCAAAAGGATGGGCACAGGGCCAACATTGGCGCTGCGCAAGGCCCCCGTGGCGAGTGCGCCGCACGCGTAGGCAAAGGAATAAAGCGCGTGATTGAGGTTCATCAGGCTGCGGTTGCTGTCTTCCTCGATTTCGGAGACCCGCGCGTTGACCAGAACGTCTACCACCCCCGACCCCATAGAAGCCACCAGCATCGCAAGCGTCAGCGACCAAAGCGTGGTTGACGCCCCGGCCCAGAGCATCCCTGCCCCGATCACCAGAATGGCAAGCGAAACGGCCACACCCCCGGCGATGCGCCGGCTGACGGGGGCCAGCCACATCGCCCCGATCGCACCGAAGGACGCGATCAGCAATGCGGCGCCGTATGCGCCATCCGACGCCCCCACATTCGCCTTGATCACAGGCATCTGGGCAAAGTAGGCCGCCCATGACAGGCCGATGGCCAGAAACCCGGCCAGCGGTCTGCGTGACAGATAAAGATCGTGTTTCAAGCCCATGATGCGGCCTTGCCACGCCACCGCCGCCTTGCCAAGCACCCGACTGGCGTTTTGGTCTTTCCACGCGGGCAAATCGCGTCTATAGGCACGGCTTCACGCGGGGATACAGCCTTGGAGGATTCCCGCCCTAAACATATTGGAGAATAAAATGGCCGGAGAGATTCCAGATCTTATCGCCCAGGAACGGACGGGGACAGGCAAGGGCGCCGCTCGTCAGGCACGCCGCGATGGCATGGTGCCGGGGATCGTGTTCGGGGGTGATGTTGACCCGCTGCCGATCAACCTTGATTTCAACAAGCTGCTGACCATGCTGCGCAAGGGTCGCTTCAAGGCGACCTTGTTCAACATGAAGGTCGAAGGCCACGATGACGTCCGTGTCATCTGCCGCGACGTTCAGCGCCACGTGGTCAAGGACCTGCCGACACACGTTGATTTTATGCGTCTGAAGCGGACAACCAAGATCAACCTGTTCATCAATGTTGAAGTCTCCGGCGAAGAAGACTGCCCCGGCATCCGCAAGGGCGGCGTTCTGACACTGGTGCGTCCGGAAGTTGAACTGGTTGTGACAGCCGCCGACATTCCCGAAAGCATCACCGTTGATGTGTCCGGTCTGGAAATCGGTGAAAGCGCCACAATCGCAAACGTGAAGCTGCCTGAAGGTGCAAAGCCGGTCATCGACCGTGATTTTGTGATCGCACAGGTTGCTGCACCATCCGGCCTCGCGTCGCAGGACGACGATGACGATGGCGAAGAGACAGCAGCAGACGAAGTGCCCACAACAGAGATGGGCCCACCGGACGGCGAAGAAAGCTGATCCCCGACTGCGGTTGATCAATTCTGAAAAGGCCCCCGAAGACAACTTCGGGGGCCTTTTCCTTTTGGCGAAGGCAGCCTGCCGGATTATCCGAGAAACACTTTGCCTTCGGGGTAGCGCACCTTGGGGGTGGTCTGCGTGGCAAGGAAGAAGGCCAGCGTCAACGGGCCCAGCCTGCCCACAAACATGATCGCGATGATGACAAGGCGGCCAAATTCGTCCAGCTCTCCCGTCGCGCCGCGCGACAGGCCGACGGTGCCAAAGGCCGAGAAGACCTCGAATACCAGATCAATGAATGTGCCCTGATAGGTCAGGGACACCAGAAACAGCCCAGTCAGCACCAGAAAGATAGACAGGGATGTAAGCGCCAGCACTTTCATGATCTCCGCGATCCCAAGGCTGCGGCCAAAGATATGCAGCCGCTCCTGCCGCCGGAAAAACGCCAGCGTGGCAAGGGCCAGCACGATGAGGGTCGTGACCTTGATACCGCCCGCGGTAGAAGACGGCCCGCCGCCCACCAACATCAGCCCCAGCGTCATCACCGTGGTGCTGTCATTCATCGCAGCATAATCCAGCGTGTTGAAACCTGCCGTGCGCGGTGTCACGGCCTGAAACCAGCTGGCCCAGATGCGCGCGGCGGTGTTGTCCAGCCCGCCCAGCGTTGCGGGATTTGTCCATTCCAGCAGTGCGAAAAGGACCCATGCAAACAAGATCAGAAACGCCGTTCCCGACAGCATCAACTTGCTGTGCAGCGTCAACTTTGACCAGCGCCGTTGCTTGTTGATGTCCGCGATGACGACAAAGCCAAGACCGCTGAGCACAAACAGGGCGGTGATGGTGACATTGACAACTGGGTTTGCCACATATCCGCTCAGGCTGTCGGAAAACAACGAAAAGCCAGCGTTGTTAAATGCGGATATCGCGTGAAACAGCGCCTGCCAGAACCCGGCGGACCAGCCAAATTCGGGCACAAAGACAAACATCAGCGCGGCAGTTCCAATCGCCTCGGCAACGAAGGCCACAAGGATCACCACCCGTACCAGCGCGCCCAGTTCTGACAGGCCAGTCTGGCCCAGTTCATCACGCAGCGCCAGACGCTGCGGCATGCCGATGGTCAGGCCCAGCATACTGAGAAGCAGGGCCGCAAACGTCATCAGACCCAGACCGCCGATCTGTATCAGCAAAGCGATGATGATTTGTCCGATCAACGTATAGTCAGAGCCGGTATCGACGACCACAAGACCCGTCACCGTCACGGCAGAGGCGGCCGTGAACAGCGCGTCGCTGAAGCTGACCTCGCCCAGATTGCTGAAGGGCATTCGCAGAAGGGCAGCACCAAGCAGAATGAAAAGCGTATAGATGCAGGCCAAAACCGCAGGCGGGCTGAGCCGCGCCTTTTGCAGCGAAATATGAAAGCCGGAGGACCGTCTGGACATCACAGGCTGCTTGCGAAATCACGTAGGTTTTTGCGCTCGCCCAGCAACAGCAGCAGGTCTTCGGCTTGCAGTTCGCAATCCGTACCGTCGTGGCCCAGAAACTTTGACCCGCGCATAACACCGATGCAGCGCAGCTGAAATTTGTTGTCATGCGGCAGCTGGGTCAACGTCTTGCCCTGAAGGCTTTCGGGCACGCGGAAATTGACCACATGCTGTCCGTTGCCAAGGCTGACATAGTCGCGCACCAGCGGATTGTGCAGAACCTGCGCGATATGCTGGCCCACTTCCTTTTCGGGGTGGATCACGCGGTCTACACCCAGCTTGGACAGAATGCGGTGGTGGTTTTTCGACGTGGCTTTGGCCCAGATCGTTCCGACGCCCAAGGTCTTGAGGTTGATCACGCTTAGAATACTGGCCTCAATGTCCGTCCCGATGGCGACAAGCCCGACGTCAACGGATTCAACACCCGCTTCGCGCAGCGCGCCGTCCTCGCGCGCATCAAGAATAAGCGCCTGGCTGAGGTCCTGCGCGTAGGCCGCAACCAGTTTTTCATTGGTGTCGATCCCCATCACATCATTACCAAAGCGCGCCAGCTCAAGCGCAACGGTGCTGCCGAAAGTGCCCAGACCGATAACGGCGAATGATCTTGATTTACGTCCCATGATACCCTCATTTTTCGCGCTGCCGCTGAACGTAGCGTGCTGCGACGATTTGACAGCCCCAATGTGATCGGGTGGTGCGGATGCCGATCGGCAGATGTGCGCCCGAAGCACGCCCGGAACGTTGCACATTTCCTTTTTCGGGTGCAGTTGGTACAACGCAGAACCGCGTCAGGAGAACCCATGAAACTTATCACAGGCCTTGGCAATCCGGGTGCGAAATACGCCCGCAACCGTCACAACATCGGCTTTATGGCTTTGGATCAGATCGCGTCCGACCACGGTTTTGCGCCGTGGAAGTCCAAGCACAACGGTGTGATCAGCGAGGGGCGATTTGGGTCGGATCGTGTGGTCCTGCTGAAACCCGAAACTTTCATGAACAATTCCGGCCAATCGGTTCAGGCGGCGATGCGGTTCTATAAACTGGAACCCGCCGATGTGATCGTGCTGCATGACGAAATTGAACTCGCCCCCGGCAAGGTCAAATGCAAGACTGGCGGTGGCCATGCAGGGCACAATGGTTTGCGGTCGATCCACGCGCATATCGGTCCCGATTATGACCGCGTCCGTCTCGGCGTGGGGCATCCGGGTCACAAGGATGCGGTGCCGGGCTACGTGCTGCGCGATTTTCCCAAGGCGGATGCGGAATGGCTGGACGACGTCCTGCGAGGTATCAGCGACGGTGCCGCCGATCTGGCGGCAGGAGACACGGGCAAGTTCATGAATGCGGTGGCGCTGCGGGTCAACCCGCCGCGATCAGGCACCGGCAACAAGGGGCCGGCGAAAGCCACAACCGAAGCAAAACCAAAGCCCGCCGAAACAGTCGAACCTCCACGTAACCCAATGCAGAAATTATTGGATAAATTCAGATGAACCTTGCCGATGCCTTTGCCGATCAGGCAGCTTCCTGCAGCCGGATGGGATCGCCCTTTATGGGACAGCTGTTGTCCATTCTGGCCAAGAACTGGCCCGTTGACAGCGCCCTTGGCCGCAAATTCGCGGCGTTTGAAGGTGATATCGGCCCTGCAGGTCATTCCCTGCCCCTGCGCATCGCGGGTGGTTTGCACGCATTGGTTCTGAGCAACGCTGCACCGGAACTGGCCAAGGTCTATCCGCCCCACACCGTGTCCGACGCGGCCTTAGGCGAAGCGGTGCTTGATGCGCTTGATACGCACACCGCCTTCCTGCTCGACTGGACCGACAGCGTGCCGCAGACCAATGAGGTGCGCCGCTCTGCTGCGCTGATCGCGGGGGCGCTGGTTGCTGTTGACGCTTTCGATCTGCCGATTTGCCTGTCAGAGCTGGGTGCCAGCGGCGGGCTGAACCTGATGTGGGACCACTACGCGCTTGAGATCGAGGGCGAACGCTTTGGCCCGAATGTGCCTGCGGTCCTGTTCACACCGGAGTGGGAGGGACCGTTGCCGCCCCATCGCAACCCCATGATCGCTGAGCGCGCGGGCGTTGATCTGAACCCCCTTGATCCCGCGCGCGGTGATCATCTGTTGCGGATGACAGCCTACCTCTGGCCGGATCAGCCCGAACGGCTGAACATGACACGCGCCGCAGCGTCGGTTGCCACCACGCGCCCAGTACAGGGTGACGCAATCGAATGGCTTGGCCCCCGTCTTGCAAGGGCACCGCAAGGGCATCTGCACCTGATCCAGCACACCGTTGCATGGCAGTATTTTCCTGCCAGCGCGCAAGCCCACGGACGGGCCCTGATCGAAGCGGCGGGCGCACAGGCCAGCGCAAACCGCCCGCTGGCGTGGTTGTCGATGGAAACCGACGGAGATACGACGGCCAAGATCGGCGCAGCCCTGAAACTGCGGCTCTGGCCAGGTGACATCACGCTTGATCTGGGGCGCGCGGACTTCCACGGACGCTGGATCAAATGGAACCACGTCAACTGACGCCAAGGTCCACTGGCCGATACCGCCCCTTTGTGATCGACTGTTTTACAGCGGCAAAAGGGTAAAAGCACAGGGGACATAGGCACATTCGGAAATGGCTGGGCCAGATCCTTCTGGTCCTTGGTCTTGTGATCGTCGCCGGGTAACAGGATACATCACGGCACCGGGACAGCAGTGGCAATATGCGTCTATTGACACTCATGTCGTCGGAATGGTCGTGCGAGGGGCTACGGGACGCCCCGTTGCCGACCTGCTAAGCGAGAAGATCATCGCTCCTCTGAGGCTGGAATATGCCCCATATCACATCGCCGGCGAGGCAGGCATCGCCTTTGTTCTTGGCGGGCTGAACATGGAACGCCCAACAGATTGTGGCGCAAGACTGGGTCACCGCATCGACAACAGCCAGCGTGCCGACGGCACCCGGGAAGGTCGGCTATGGCTATCAGTGGTGGATACCAGTTGGGGCAGCAGCCAGGGAGCATATGGCACGTGGCATTTACGGGCAGTACATCTATGTTGATACCCGACGCAACGTGGTGATTGCCGCCCATGCCGCTGACCGCAGTTCCGCGAAGAAGGTGTCGCGGACGAAAACATCGCGATTTTTCGCAAGATCGCCCCAAGCCTGTGAGGACCGATGGAGCCCGACGAAAGCATCAATGTACTGAACGCCCCGCTGGCCCTGTGTGGCACGGATCCGGTAACCGGCTTTTTCCGCGACGGGCATTGTAATACCTGCGCAGCGGATCAGGGGAGCCATACCGTCTGTGCTGTCATGACGGAGGAATTTCTGGCGTTCTCCAAATATGTCGGCAACGATCTGAGCACACCGCGCCCGGAATATGGGTTTGCGGGGCTTAATCCCGGTGATCCCTGGTGCCTTTGTGCAGGCCGGTTCATGCAGGCCGCCGATGAGGGCTGTGCGCCGCGTGTGCATCTGGAAGCCACCCATAAACGCGCGCTGGATGTGGTGCCGCTGGACGTTCTCAAGGCGCACGCGTTATGAGCCTGATCGCTGAGGCCTTAAGCGGCACAGTCCTCACCCTGACCTTGGGCGCTGCCCCCGCGCATCCTCTGTCGCTTCAGATGATCCGCGATCTGCACGCAGCCCTTGATCGAGCCGCCCAAGACCCTGCCGTGCGTCTGGTGGTTGTTGACGGGCCGGGCCACATTTTTTGCGCGGGTCATGACCTCAAGGAAATTGCGAGGCACAGGCAGGATGCAGACGACGGCAAAGCCTATCTGACGGATCTTTTTGTGGCTTGCGGTGAGATGATGCAGGCGCTGGTCGCGATGCCCGTGGCCACCGTTGCCCGGGTGGACGGGATTGCGACAGCGGGGGGGCTGCAATTGGTGGCATCCTGTGATCTGGCTTTTGCCACGGCACGGGCAACCTTTGCCTTGCCGGGTGTGCAAAATGGCGGCTTTTGTACGACCCCCTCTGTCGCGGTTGGCCGGGCGGTGGGGCGCAAAGCCCTGATGGATCTGGCGCTGAGCGGCAAACCCAAAGACGCCGATTGGGCACTGCGCGCCGGGTTGATCAACGATGTTGGCACGCCACCCGAAATCGACAGATGGATCGCCACGCTGGCGCAAACACTGGCGCAGGCCAATCCATCCGCCCTCGCAGCGGGCAAACAGATGACCTACGCGCAGCTCGACATGCCGCTGAGTGATGCCTACGCCGCTGCGACTGAAGTAATGATCGGGCATTTCATGGACCCCGAGCGGATTGCGCGGGAAAAGGCCCGTTGGGGGCACCGATAGATTGATGCGTTGAGGCCAGTGTGTTCTGAGGTGTACCTCTGAACAAAGGCGGCGCGTTTGGAAGGCGTCAGTTCTGGGGATTCGAATGGATAAGGTGGAACACACTGCGCACAAGAAAGGCGTGCGCAGTGGGAGATGCTGGTCAGGCAAGGATCAGGCGAATTCACCCATTTCAAAGCCCAGTGCGCGTGCGACAGTGAAGATATCCTTGTCGCCGCGGCCACACATGTTCATGCAAATGATGTGATCCTTGGGCAGATCGGGCGCGATCTTCATCACATGGGCCAGCGCATGGGACGGTTCGAGCGCGGGGATAATCCCTTCCAGCTCACAACACTCCTGAAATGCGGCCAGCGCTTCTTTGTCCGTGATCGACACGTATTCCGCACGGCCGATGTCGTGCAGCCATGCGTGTTCCGGTCCGATGCCGGGATAGTCGAGACCGGCAGAGATGGAAAACCCTTCGAGGATTTGACCGTCATCATCCTGCAAAAGATACGTCCGGTTGCCGTGCAACACGCCGGGACGACCACCGGTGAGCGAGGCGCAATGCTCCATCTTCGCGTTCACGCCCTTGCCGCCCGCTTCGACGCCGATGATGCCAACTTCCTTGTCATCGAGGAAAGGATAGAACAGACCCATCGCGTTCGATCCGCCGCCAATGGCCGCGATGACCGTATCGGGCAGACGTCCCTCTGCGGCGTTCATCTGCTCGCGGACTTCCTTGCCAATGATGCTTTGGAAATCGCGCACCATCGCAGGGTACGGGTGCGGGCCTGCAACGGTCCCGATGCAGTAGAACGTATCGCGCACGTTGGTGACCCAGTCGCGCAGCGCGTCGTTCATCGCGTCCTTCAGCGTGCCGCGACCGGAGGTCACGGGGACAATCTCTGCTCCCAGCAGGCGCATGCGGAAAACATTGGGGGCCTGCCGCTCCACGTCATGGGCACCCATATAGACCACACATTTCAGGCCGAATTTGGCACAGACTGTCGCCGTGGCGACACCGTGCTGCCCGGCACCAGTTTCCGCGATGATGCGCTTTTTGCCCATGCGCCGCGCGAGGATAATCTGACCCAGCACATTGTTGATCTTGTGTGCGCCGGTGTGGTTAAGCTCGTCGCGCTTCATATAGACCTTGGCCCCGCCAAGCTTTTCCGTCAGGCGTTCGGCAAAGTACAGTGGGCTGGGGCGTCCAACATAATGTGTCCACAGATCGTGCATTTCGGCCCAGAAGGTCTCGTCCGTTTTGGCGATCTCGTATTGCTCTTCAAGCTCAAGGATCAGCGGCATCAGGGTTTCCGAAACGAACCGCCCGCCGAAGTCACCAAAGCGGCCATTTTCATCGGGGCCATTCATGAAACTGTTGAAAAGATCGTCTGGCATGGGGGCGTCTCCTGTCGCGCTGTCAGACGTTCTTTTAGCGCAGGCCGGTGCGACACGGAACCCCAAGACTATTGCAATAGTCTTGGCCATTTCCTTGCGAGGAAATGGCATCATTCGATCAGACGAAGGGCCTCACGATTACAGAAAATCACATATTGCGTGCCGTTCTGGACCGCACGATATCCCCTGCGCCTGACTTCTTGCTCAAACCGCTGGCATCCCACGATCCGCTCCACGTCGCGGACCTTTCGCCGCACCACGCCACCGTCCCTTGCGGCTTTTGACGAAAATAGCTGCCGTATCCAGTGTTCAGGGCTGATTTGGTGCATGACTGTAAGCATCCCGCCAGCCTGCCGTGCTGTGGTTAAGAAAGCGTAAAGCGGCAGAGGGCTTCCTAGTCGAAAAGCCTTAGCAACTCTTCTTTCAGCTTGTCTTCCACCCGGTCCTTGACCGCATCCTCCACTGATTGTCCCTCCTGGCGCACGATGCCCAGTTCTTCCTCCAGCTTTTTCTCGACCCGCTGCTTCACCCGCTCTTCCACGCGGTCCTTTTCCTCCTGAAAATTCAGGTCCAGCACGCCCTTCAGATCAGGACGAATGCTTGGGTCCGCCCAGGGCCCCACGATCCGCACCGGCACAGCAAGCCCGCGCTCCTTGTTCACCCGCAGGGCCTTGGGCGTCACGGTATAGTCAATCGTCTGCACCCCAAGGTTGACCTCGCCCGCGCCGGTCGTCTCGAAATTCGGCAAGAGCATGGTCAGGTCGCTGTTGCGCAAAACGCCCTTATCCATCGCAAACGTCGCGCGCAAAGCATCAAAAACCGTCGTGCCGCCCTGCACATCAAACGATCCCAGCAGATCGTCCAGGTCAATCCCCTCAATCGAACCACGACCGATGTTCACGGCCCCCTTGCCCGAAAGCGACCGCATGATCGTATCGACACTTTGTCCCACGCCCAGAAACGACACCTCCGCATCGCCCTTGCCGGAAAAGCGCGTCAGATCCGCCAGGTCGCTCAAAAGCGGCTGCATCTCAACGCCGCGCACGCGCAGTTTGCCACCGACAGACAGTCCGTTGCGGTTGTTCATGACGAACTCACCGGTAAAGACCCCGGCGTAAGCTGCCACTTCGCGCAATTCAAACACCATGCGCGCGCGGTCATTGGTTAAAAGCGTGCGGGTTGCCCCAAGTTTCAGCGCCCCCAGATCGACGCTCTGCGCGCGCAGCGACACCGCACCGTTGAAGGCTGCAAGACCGGAGGCGTCAATCCGGTCTTTCGGCCACCCGCCTCCTGCCGCACCGGAACTACCACTGCCCGCGTCACTGCCCGTCAGGGACGTCAAATCAAGCGCGCCCGTCGTCAGTTGCGCGTTCACCTGCGGCACACCGTTCAAAGCAATATCCGCAGCGCCGCGCAAAGTGTTGCCGCCAAGGTCCGCTGTCATGTCACGAAGACTGAGGTTGCGATCAGGCGTCAGCGTCACCTCTGCGCGCAGATCAACGCTTTGCCCCAGCCCTTCTGGCAGCGCCACGGGCCCCACACCCAAGGCCTGCGTGAACCGCGCGGTATCCGCGAGCCTTGCCGTCAGTTGCCCGGCCACAGCCCCTTGCAGCGAAGCGCGCCCGTCCAACGCAAGCGATCCACCCTCCGTCTGCACATCCAGCACCACGGGCTGCACATCGCCACCAAGGAACGCGCCAAACCGCTCAACCGTGGCAGCCACATTCACAGCTGATCCCGCTGGCCGCACCGCGGCCTGAATGTCCGCAGCGCCCGCCGCATCGGGCCAATCAAGTGTCAGATCAACGCCGGAATAAGATACCAGATCAGACCCTTCGGCGTCGTAAAACAAGGTTGCATCTGTAATCACCAACCGCTCAATCGTAACGCTGCGCGGGGCCGCGGCGGGTGTCGTTTGCGTCGCCACCTCTGCAGCACCTGACCCGTCGGTGAACACCCAGCTTGCCCGCCCGTCCGCACGGCTCTCCAGCCGGATCGTCGGGCTTTGCGCTTCGATATGCGTGATGCGGATATCGCCCCTCAGCAGCGCCATCGCATCCACACCGATTGCCGCCTGCGCCGTGCTCAGCATTGCGCCATCCTTGGCCCAATCGGCATTGCCCACCTCAAGCCCGCCCGCGTTCACACCCAGAACCGGCCAAAAGGTCATGCCCACGTCGCCACTGATCTGCACGGTGCGTCCCGTCGCCCGGCTCAGTTGATCCGACGCGATCTTGACGATCCGTTCGGCGGGCAGCATCAGCACGCCAACAACCGCAATCACCACAATCAGGACCAACGCCCCGACAACCCGCACAATCCATTTCATAAACGCACCTCGCTGCGCGGCCTTTCGCAGCCGCTTTGCATCGACTATAGCCGCAGGATGAGCACAAACCCACCCAATCTGCGCCCCGACATCGCGCCCGCCGCGAAAATCACCAATCCGGCCCGGCCCGGTCAGCCAACCATTGGTATGGTATCACTGGGCTGTCCCAAGGCGCTGGTGGACAGTGAACGCATCCTGACGCGCCTGCGCGCCGAAGGATATGGCGTGTCGCCGGACTATGCGGGTGCTGACGCCGTGATCGTGAACACCTGTGGTTTTCTGGATTCCGCCAAGGCGGAAAGTCTTGAGGCCATCGGAGAGGCACTGGTCGAGAATGGCCGTGTGATCGTGACGGGCTGTCTGGGGGCCGAGCCCGATTATATCCGCGAGAACCACCCCAATATCCTCGCCGTGACAGGCCCGCACCAATACGAGCAGGTGCTGGATGCCGTCCATGCCGCCGTGCCGCCTGCGCCCGATCCTTTTGTCGATCTGCTGCCTGCGCAGCAAGTGTCACTCACCCCGCGTCACTACAGCTACCTGAAAATCTCCGAAGGCTGTAACCACAAGTGCAAGTTCTGCATCATCCCTGACATGCGTGGCCGCCTGCAATCGCGCCCCGCCCATGCGGTGATGCGCGAAGCGGAACGGCTGGTAGACAATGGCGTGAAAGAACTGCTGGTCATCTCGCAGGACACTTCAGCCTACGGCGTCGACATCAAGCATGCCGAGGAACGTGGCCACCGCGCCCACATCACCGATCTTGCGCGTGATCTTGGGTCTTTGGGGGCATGGGTGCGCCTGCACTACGTCTATCCTTACCCGCACGTGCGCCAGTTGATCCCACTGATGGCCGACGGTCTGGTGCTGCCCTATCTCGACATCCCTTTTCAGCACGCGCATCCGGATGTTTTGAAACGCATGGCCCGCCCTGCGGCGGCGTCGCGGACGCTGGACGAGATTGCGGCGTGGCGCGAGGTCTGCGCTGACATCACCCTGCGCTCCACGTTTATCGTGGGCTATCCGGGCGAGACCGAGGAAGAGTTTCAGACCCTTCTGGACTGGCTGGACGAGGCGCAGTTGGACCGCGTGGGCTGTTTTCAGTACGAAAATGTGGATGGCGCGCGGTCAAACGCCTTGCCGGATCATATGGAGGCGGAGATCAAGCAGGACCGCTGGGAACGGTTCATGGCGAAGGCGCAGGCGATATCGGAGGCCAAGCTGGAAGCGAAGGTGGGCCGACGGCTGGAGGTGATTGTGGACGAGGTCGATGCCGAGGCTGCGACCTGCCGGACGATGGCGGATGCACCGGAGATCGACGGGAATTTGTTTATAGATGAAGGGTTCGACGGGTTGTCCGTGGGGGACATTGTGACGGTCGAGGTGGAGGAAGCGGGGGAGTATGATTTGTGGGGGCGGGTTATTTGAAGGGGGAGCGCCATGGAAGATTGGGAATATTCGGCAAAATATGTTTCAGATCGCCTCTATGTAAATCCAGCAGCCAGTAGCGGTGCCTACGCTTCTATAGCCCGTGAAGGCGAAATCGTCGTTGACGAGTTTGATGTTGGAGCACGCTTCAAAATGGCCATATCGGCCTTCTATTCTAATTCAAAAGGTGACTTTACAACTCTTAAAATTCACAAACTGCAATATCGCCAGGTTAGCGGGTGGTTCTTAGTTGAGTCATTATCCATTAACGCATTTCAACTCACTGATATGAAGAGGTTGTTGTCGGTTCTCACCTCACTTGACCTGAGCGAAGCAAACAAAACTCGAATTGATCTTGGCGATATTTCCATAACAGGTCTGGTTGATATGCTATCAACAACCAAGGCTCCCGAACTTCTCAAGGAACTTTCGAACTCTCCAGAACTTCATGCTGATATTTTTGCTTTGAACGAAAAGCGAGTAGCGCTGGAAGAGTTCCGCATGATGCTTAACAACGAAACAAACGAAACTACGTGGCAGAAATTCTTTGAGGCTAATACTTGGATCTTCGGCTTTGGCCTCAACTATGTTTTTCTAGACGCAGCAGGAAGCAAGTTTGAACAGGTAACATCTGGTGCAGATTTTAATAGCTTCGGCAAAAGGGCTGATGGGCTTGCAATGGTTCGGGCTTATGTTCGTCAGTTTGTCCTTATCGAAATAAAAGCATCTAAGACCGCACTGCTACAATCCAGTCAATATAGGTCTGGCGTTTGGGGTGTATCATCTGAGGTATCAAACGCTGTCTCACAGGCCCAAAAGACTTCCCATGAGTTTTCGCAGCGTTACCTTCGCGCCCAATTGAAAGACCGCGAAGGAAACGATCTACCGGAGATCGCTTATGCGGTAGAGCCTCGTTCATATTTGATTGTCGGCAATAGCAACGAGTTGTCCAGTAACGATGACAAGATAGTCAGTTTTGAACTGTATCGAAAGAACGTCCAATCTCCTGAAATCCTGACATTCGATGAATTGTTTTTTCGGGCGGAAAACCTATTGGCGGGTTTGACTCTTTAGGTTTCGGATGCAGTTTTCGCTCCACAGTAGTAATTTATTCCGCCTAGCACGGATCCAAGGCGTAGCCGCCTTGCAGCGCCAGACCGCCCCATCGGTCTAGCGCTGCACGGCGCGCGGAGTGCCCGATGACAGTGGTATTCTCGCCGACCCTTGAAAATGTTCCCCTTCCGTTCTATATCTTAACCAACCGTTAAGAAAGGAACGCCCATGTCCTTCCAGCCCGCCATTCCCGGTCTGTTCTCCCCCGCCAAAGGGGCCGAACCCGTGCAAGCACACACCCCTCTGCCGCCTACCGAAAAGCAGATCGCCTACGCCACCACGCTGGCCACCCGAAGCGGCACCAAGCTGCCCGAAAACCTTGACCGCTTGGCCCTGTCCAAATGGATCGACGCGCACAAGGCACCGGTACCGCAGGGGCGGTTCTCGAACTATCCTTCCTCCAAACAGGTTGCCTTTGCCGAACGCATCGCAACACTTAAACGCAATCCGGTCCCGCCAGAGTGTTTCCGCGATCGCGCCCTTATGTCGCGCTGGATCGACAGCAATAAACCACGCTGACGCTTTGAACCTGCGGCATCCACCCTATCTCACGCGGATGAGCGAAAAAACTGAAGTCCTGTACAACGCTTCCTGTCCGATCTGTGCGCGTGAGGTGGATCATTATGCCAAACTCAGTGCGCAGAAGGCTTTGCCGATCAGTTATGACGATGCAACTGATCCCGCAAAGCTTGCCAAGTGGGGGATCACGGCCGAGGATGCCGCGAAACGATTTCATGTGCGCAAGGATGGGCAGACCTATGGCGGCATCCCCGCGTTCATCGTGCTTTGGCAGGATATTCCACAGACCCGCTGGCTGGCGCGACTGGTCTCTGCGCCCGGGGTTCATTGGCTGGCCTGCAAGGTGTATGATTACATCGCGGCACCGATCCTCTATCGCATGCATCTGCGCAGACAGGCCCGGGACTAGGCCACTGCCTCCCTCTGAACGAAGAAGAACGCGGTGAGTGAGCGACGCAAAAGCGTCATCCCGTTGCGCGCACGCCTTTGCAGCGCACGGCGAGGTCATAGTATTTTCACAATGCGGTGTTAACCGTTTTTCATGGCATATCCCTACTCCAAAGCAGAGACCCTCGCAGATGCCGCAGTGCATGTGACGGGCTTGCTGTTTTCAATTCCCGCCTGTGCTTTTCTGATCAACCATGCCGCCAGCCAGTCCAGTGTGGTGGCGGGAGCCACGGCAGTCTATGCCGGATGTCTTATCTTGGCGCTTGGGGCATCCGCGCTTTATCATCTGTGCCCTGATGATCGACTGCGCCCAATGTTGCACCGGGTCGATCATGCGGCAATCTATCTTAAGATTGCGGGATCCTACACACCGATAGTTGTGATCATCGGGTCCGGCTTTGCTTACGGTGTGCTGGGCGTGGTCTGGGCCTTGGCCGCGTTAGGGGCGATTGCCAAACTGTCGTTCTGGCGCACCGATGCCCCCGGATCGCTTGCGCTTTATCTTGGTATGGGATGGCTGTCCGCGCTGCTGATCTGGCCCATCTGGCAAAGCCTGAATGGCGCGGTGCTGACGCTGATTGTCGCGGGCGGGCTGATCTATTCGGCGGGAACGCGGGTCTATGCGCATCCCGGCATGCCCTTTCAAAACGCGATCTGGCACAGCTTTGTGTTGCTGGCCTCGATCTGCCTGTTCTGCGCCATTGCGCTAAGCGTCTAGGTCATGGCTTTCAGATAGGCGGTTACGCAGGTCTGCACGTGGCGAAACCGGTCCCCGCCCAGATGTTTGCCCCCGTACCAACGGGTCACCACAATCAAATGACCGCTGCACGCGTCACGCTCCAGCATCCTCAGAATCACCATGCCCGCCCCCGCTTCACCGTCATCGCCCTTAAGCGGTGTGCCATCGGGCAGCATTATCCCCCAGGTGTTATGCGTGGCCTTGGCATAAGCCTTGTCACGTTTAAGCGCCTTCAAAAGGGCATCGACACCGGCGCGATCCTTGGCCGGACCGCCCGAAACCGCATATTTTGAACCACGATCGCTCAGCACGACACCGCGTTTGATCAGGTCAGACATTGTGGTCCGGCCCCGGTCAGAGCCCCGCCACAGTGCGGCGGACCACGTCGATGCGGGATGCATTGGGGGGATGGGTGCCCAGAAACTTGTCGCCCGGATCAGGAATACGGGTGAAAAATTCGGCCCCCCGCAGCGGGTCAAAGCCGGCGCGCGCGGTGATCACCGTGCCCAGCGCATCGGCCTCCAGCTCAAACTCCTTTGAATAGGTACGCGCGCCCACTTGTGCGCCCAGTTGTTGGGCTGTGCGGACCGCTTCGGCCCCACCGCCCGACAGGGTGGCGAGACCGGCAAAGATCACGGCACCCGCAGCAGCATTTTGTTGCTGCCGGCTCAGATGTCCGGCGATGTGATGTGCCGTCTCATGGCCCAGCACAAAGGCCAGTTCGTCCGCATTGCGCGCATCCGCAATCAGGGCAAGGGTAAACGCCACAACCGGACGGCCCTGCCGGTCCACGGTCTGGAATGCATTTGCCGGCTGGCCGGGCCTGTCATCCACAACAATATTGAAATCACAGTTCACCCCGCTGGTGCGCGCCCTGCATTCGCGCTCTGCCACTGGTTCCACCGTCTGCACAACGCGCACAAAAGTTCGTGCCGCCTGATTTGGGCTAAGCGACGGCCCGCTTGCCGCAGGTGTCACGGGCGCGGGTGCCGGTGCACCCGTGGGCGTCTGCGTAACCGGTTCCACGTCGCAGGCCGCCAGCGCTGCTGCTGCGACAAGGGCCAGGAAGGTCTTTCTGATCATGGGTCCATCCAGTTCAGGCGGGAAAGTTTGTTCTATGGTAACACGACAACGCACAGGGGCCAGCCCGATCACCGCTCTTTGACCGGATGCCCTTGCAATGATCCGCCGAAAGTCTCAGGCTTGGGACATGTTTACAATCGAACACGAATTCGACGCCTCCGTGATCACCCTTGTGGATGAGGGCGAAACCCCTCTGCGGGAAGACATCACTGTGCATGCCTTTGATACCGAAATCACCTTTGAACAATGGGATCCGCGGACCAACAGGGTCGTCAAGATCACACTTTCACCCGGACAATTGCGCGATCTGACAGCCGCGCTCAACCTGCCGGAAGGCATCTACCGGCACGCACCCAAATAGGACCGCTCATGGCAACCGGCATCAACATCAAGACTTTCTACAACGGCACGTGGCACGACGGTGATACGGCTGTGATCAACGCCGCCGATCACGGTGCATGGCTGGGCACCACGGTGTTTGACGGCGCACGTTTATTTGACGGGCTTGCCCCCGATCTGGAAAAACACTGTGCCCGCGTCAACCGCTCGGCAGAGGCGCTCATGATCACGCCCACGGTCAGCACAAAAGAGATGGTTGCATTGGTCCGTGAAGGGCTGGAAAGCTACGCCCGGGACCAACCTGTCTATATCCGCCCGATGTACTGGGCGCTGGAAGGCGATGATCTGGGAATTGTAACGCGCGCCGGGGCCACCGGCTTTGCCATTTCGCTTGAGGAAATCCCGATGGCCCCACCGGAAGCCGCGACAACGCTGACCCGCACCCGGTTCCGCCGTCCCGTGCTGGAGGACAACGTGGTCAACGCCAAAGCCGGGTGCCTTTACCCCAACAACGCCCGCATGATGGTGGAGGCCCGTAGCAAGGGATTTGGCAATGCGCTGGTGGCGGACGCGATGGGCAATGTCGCCGAAAGCGCGTCTGCCAATGTGTTCATGGTCAAGGATGGTGAGGTGTTCACGCCTATCCCAAACGGCACCTTTCTGGCCGGCATCACCCGCGAACGGCACATGATCAACATGCAAGCCGACGGTATGAAAGTACATGAAACCGTACTGTCGTTTGACGACTTTCACACAGCGGACGAGGTGTTCCTGTCAGGTAACATGATGAAGGTCACGCCCGTGGCGGCCTTTGATGATACGGCCTATGAAATTGGGGCGAATGCCAATCCGGTTACCCGCCGCGTGCGTGAAATGTATTGGGACTGGGCCGCATCGGAACGCTGAACCGGCGTGCATGTGTTCGCGCGTTCTTCGGGCGGATCTGCGCGGTGATTACCGGATGAAAGGTCCGCAGAACCACCCAGCATCAGACGCCACCGCGCCCCGCACAACATTCGGTTGCCCCCTCACGTGCCTTGCGCCATGATCCGCGCCAAAGGAGAGCCAAGATGCGTAAGTTTCTCGTTGTGCTGGATGACAGCACCGAATGCCTGAATGCGATGCGCTTTGCTGCGCTCAGGGCCAATCATACGCGCGGCGGCGTCGAAGTGCTGGCGGTGATTCCGCCCGATGAGTTCAACCACTGGATCGGGGTGGGCGACATCATGCGCGAAGAAGCGCGCGAACGGATTGAGGTGCATTTCGAGGTGTTTGCCAAATGGATGCGCGACAAACAATCGGTAGACCCGGGACTTGTGATCCGCGAGGGCGAGGCGGTTGATGAGATCATCGCCCAGATCGCCGAAGACCCCGAAATTGGTGTGCTTGTGCTGGGAGCGTCTTCGGACAAGAAGAAAGGACCCGGCCCACTGGTCACGCAACTGTCACGTTCGGCTGGCACCCTGCCCGTTCCTATCACAATCGTGCCCGGTGATCTGAGCAAGGAACGGCTTGAGGCAATCACCTGACGCTGTCACTGCGCGCTGGACCCCGCGCGCGCTGCGGTTTAGAATGATTCCAAGCCTTGAAGCGCGGCCCAAGCGTCCGCATATAACTGTCACCCAGCAAAGGATGCCGCCATGTTTATACAAACCGAATCCACGCCGAACCCCGCAACCCTGAAGTTCCTGCCCGGTCAGGCGGTTCTGGACATGGGCACAGCTGATTTTCCAACGGCTGACGCTGCGGGATCTTCACCATTGGCGCAGCGCCTGTTTGCAGTCGAAGGCGTGACCGGCGTTTTCTTTGGCACTGATTTTGTCACCATTACCAAAGATGACGGGGTGGAATGGGATCACATCAAACCCTCACTGCTGGGTGCGATCATGGAGCATTACCAGTCTGGCCAGCCTGTCATGGGGGCCGATCACGAAGTGACATCAGGCCATGCCGAACACACCGGCGAAGATGGCGAGGTCGTAGGCCAGATCAAAGAACTGCTCGACAGCCGTGTGCGCCCAGCGGTGGCACAAGACGGCGGCGACATAACCTTTCACGGGTTTGACCGCGGCGTTGTCTATTTGCACATGCAGGGTGCCTGCGCGGGCTGTCCTTCTTCTACGCTTACGCTGAAGATGGGTATCGAGAACCTGCTGCGCCACTATATCCCCGAAGTGACAGAAGTGCGCCCGGTTGCCTGATACGGTCTATCCCGCAAACCGGAAGAAATTCCCGACGGTCCTGGCGTTTGATACCTCAGGGCCGTTTGTTTGTGTCGGGGCCAAGGCTGACGGATATCTGGATGGTTTCGGCATTTTGCGCGACATGCCGAAAGGACAGGCGGAAACGCTGTTTCCGATCATCGAAGAAGTGATGGATGCGGGCAGTTGGCACTGGCCGGATGTCGATGCCATCGGTGTTGCGGTCGGGCCGGGCAATTTCACCGGCATCCGCATCGGTGTGTCTGCCGCGCGTGGTCTGGGGCTGGCGCTGGGTATTCCGGTGTTTGGCCTGTCGCAGTTTGAACTGGCCTACGGATCGCTTCCGATTGCGAACGGCACGTTGATTTCTGTGCCTGCGCCGCGCGACATAGCCTATGTTCAAGGCTTCGGCATTGGCGGCCAGGCCGGACAAGCGCGCATGATCGACCCGGGCGCGCCGCCGCGTGATCTTCAGCTGCCTTCGGGCATGCAGGTGTTGGGCCACCGCGCCACCGAAATCGCCCATCATTTTGAGGCAACGGGACGGGATGAGATCTTTCGGCCTGATCCGGGCAAGATGGCCGAAATGGTTGAGACAAAATACATACAGGCGGATGCCTTTCCGCCGCGCCCTGCGCCTAACTACGTGAAACCACCGGATGCGGCCCCGGCGCGTGACCTGCCGCCCAAAATCCTGACGTGACGCCCGACGCGCTTGCCTCACTACACGCCGCCGCCTTCACACTGGAGCGTCCGTGGTCTGCGGCAGAGTTCGCGGATCTGCTGGCGTCCGAACACACGCACCTTGCCTCGCATCCCAATGGTTTCGCCCTTTTCCGCACTCTGGCCGGGGAAAGCGAGCTTTTGACCCTTGCCGTCGACCCGCGGGCCCACCGGCAGGGGATCGGGCGGGCGCTGATGCACGATTGGCTTACAGAGTTGCAAAACAAGGCGACGCGCGCCTTTCTTGAGGTCGCCTCTGACAACACCCCCGCCCTTGCGCTTTACCGCGACCTTGGTTTTCAACAGGTCGGCCTGCGCCGCGCCTACTACCTTCGCAAAGCTCTGCCCGCCGCCGATGCCATCGTCATGCAGTATGACCTGACCTGTGGTCAGCCCCCTGATTTACAGTCAGATCAAACAGAAAGCGGTTGACCCTCCCCCCCGACTCCCCGCTAAATTGGCCCTGATCACCTGATCGTGGGCGATACGCCACTGCTGGCGTTGCCCCAAATGCAAAAACTGGGAGAGACCTACATGACCCTGATGACGAAATTTATGGGCGCTGCCGCCGCAATGGCGCTCAGCGCCGGTGCCGCATTGGCCGAGCCTGCGCTGATCTTTGATCTGGGCGGCAAGTTCGACAAATCCTTCAACGAAGCGGCCCACAACGGTGCACAGCGCTGGCAGTCCGAAACCGGCCTCAATTACCGCGAGATCGAGCTTCAGTCCGAAGCCCAGCGCGAACAGGCGCTGCGCCGCTTTGCCGAATCCGGGTCCAACCCGATCATCACGATGGGCTTTGCGATGGCCGATCCGCTGTCATCTGTCGCAGCAGACTATCCGGATACGAAATTCGTTGCCATTGATGTGACATGGCTTGAGAATCCCAACATTCGCCAGATCGGCTTTGCCGAACATGAGGGGTCTTACCTTGTCGGCATGCTTGCCGCGATGGCGTCGGAAAGTGACACCGTTGGCTTTATCGGTGGGATGGACATTCCGCTGATCCGCCACTTTGGCTGCGGCTACGCCCAGGGCGTCAAAGCTGTAAAGCCCGACGCAACCATCGTTGCCAACATGACAGGCACCACACCCGCCGCATGGAATGACCCCGTGAAAGGGTCCGAACTGACAAAGGCGCAGATTTCTCAGGGTGCTGATGTGGTTTATGCCGCTGCGGGCGGCACGGGCGTGGGTGTGCTTCAGACCGCCGCTGACGAGGGCATCCTGTCCATCGGCGTGGACAGCAACCAGAACCACCTGCACCCGGGCAAGGTCCTGACGTCCATGCTCAAGCGTGTGGACGTGGCCGTCTATGACGCACTGGCAGCGGGCGAGAATATCGAAACAGGCGTCTTTACACTGGGTCTGGCCGAAGAAGGCGTCGGCTACGCGCTGGACGAAAATAACCAGCCGCTGATCACCGAAGAGATGCAAAAGATGGTCGACGAAGCCCGTCAGAAGATCATCGACGGCGAGATCGACGTTGCCAGCTACTACGCAAATGACAGCTGCCCGGCACTGGACTTCTAAGTGACAGGCGACACGACATTGGAGCGGCAGGCAACTGCCGCTCCTGATGTGCCGGCGATCGAACTGAAGGGCATTTCAAAAGCCTTTGGTCCGGTGCAGGCCAACAAGGACATTTCGATCCGTGTGATGCCCGGTACGATCCACGGGATCATCGGCGAAAACGGCGCGGGCAAATCGACGCTGATGTCGATCCTTTACGGGTTTTACAAAGCTGATAAGGGCGAGATCTGGATCAACGGGTCGAGGACCGAAATACCCGATAGTCAGGCGGCCATAGCCGCAGGCATCGGCATGGTGTTCCAGCACTTTAAACTGGTTGAAAATTTCACGGTGCTTGAGAATATCATTCTGGGTGCCGAAGACGGGCGGTTGCTGAAACCGTCTCTGGCCAAGGCCCGGCGGACCCTGCTGGAGCTGGCCGAGGATTACGGGCTGAACGTGGACCCCGACGCGCTGGTGCAGGACATTGGCGTGGGCATGCAGCAACGGGTGGAAATCCTAAAGGCGCTTTACCGTCAGGCCGACATTCTGATTCTGGATGAACCCACCGGGGTGCTGACCCCCGCCGAGGCCGATCAGCTTTTCCGCATTCTGGGGCGTCTGCGCTCGGAAGGCAAAACCATCATCCTGATCACCCACAAGCTGCGCGAGATCATGGAAACCACCGACACCGTCAGCGTCATGCGGCGCGGTGAAATGACCGCAACCGTGCGCACTCAAGATACCTCTCCGCAGGAGCTGGCGGAACTGATGGTGGGACGCAAGGTGTTGTTGCGGGTGGATAAAACCCCTGCGGACCCCGGTGAGGTGGTTCTGGACATCAAGGGTCTGAAGGTGATCGACGACAAGGGCGTCGAGCGTCTGCGCGGAATTGATCTGCAAGTGCGCGCAGGCGAGGTTCTTGGCATCGCGGGTGTGGCAGGCAACGGACAGTCGGAACTGCTTGAGGTGCTTGGCGGCTACGAGGACGGCACGGGCGAGGTGCGGCTCAATGGTCAGCTTCTGGATCTGACGGGCCGCCATTCCGACGGACAGTCGCGCCGCGCGCGCGGGATTGCGCATGTGCCGGAGGACCGCCAGCGCGAGGGCCTGATCATGGAATACCAGGCCTGGGAAAACACCGCCTTTGGCTATCACCACGATCCCGAATACCGCGCCGGTGTGTTGATGAACAACGCCGCCATCCGCAGCGATACCGCCGAGAAAATGGAACGCTTTGACGTGCGCCCGCCAAATCCCAAGCTGGCGGCCAAGAACTTCTCGGGCGGGAACCAGCAAAAGATCGTTCTGGCCCGCGAGATCGAGCGGAACCCCGACCTGCTGTTGATCGGCCAGCCGACGCGTGGCGTGGACATCGGTGCCATCGAATTCATCCACCAGCAAATCGTCGCCCTGCGCGATCAGGGCAAGGCGATCCTGCTGGTCTCCGTGGAACTTGAGGAAATCCTTGCCCTCAGCGACCGCATCGCAGTGATGTTTGACGGCCGCGTGATGGGCGAGCGGATGCCCGACCAGACAGACGAAAAAGAGCTGGGCCTCTTGATGGCAGGGATCACCGACACCAACGCCCCGCATTCGGTCGAGGAAATTGAACGAAACCTCGCACACGCCCCGGGCGACGCATCAAAGGAAGTCTGAGGTATGGTCACGCTCCTTCATCGCGCTTCATCTTTCCAATACCTCTCCACGGGGGTCCGGGGAGGTGAAACCCCCGAAAACGCACCGGCTGATATTCGCCCCCGTCCCGAATACCCGTCTCAACCCAAGGTCCCCTCATGGACGTGATGCCCAAATGGGCCGAGGTGATCCTCGTGCCACTGATCTCCCTCCTGCTTGCCGCCATCATCTCGGCGCTTGTCATCCTCGCCATTGGCGAAGACCCTATCGCGGCGGTCAATCTGATGATCACCGGCGCTCTCGGCTCCACCTACGGCTGGGGCTATACCCTGTATTACGCGACAAATTTCATGTTCACCGGCCTTGCCGTTGCCATCGCCTTCCACGCGCGCCTGTTCAACATCGGCGGTGAAGGTCAGGCCATGCTTGGCGGTCTTGGGGTGGCGCTGGCCTGTCTGTATATTCCGTGGCCACATTGGACGCTGGCGCTGTTGGGGGCAACGGCGATGGCCGCGCTTTTTGGGGCTGTCTGGGCGGCGGTCCCTGCGTGGCTGCAAGCCAAACGCGGCAGTCACATCGTGATCACCACAATCATGTTCAACTTCATTGCCGCGGCGCTCCTGAACTATGTACTGGTCAATCTTTTGCGGCCAAAAGGCCAAATGGATCCAGCGACCGCCCGTTTTCCAGAAGCGACCCAACTGCCCACGCTGCATGATCTTCTGGCCCCTTTCGGCATCGAATTTTCCAAGGCCGCCCCAGCGAATGTGTCCTTTCTAGTGGCCGTTTTAGCCTGTGTCGCCCTGTGGGTGCTGATCTGGCGCACCCGCCTCGGCTATGAGATCCGCGCCTACGGCCATTCGGAATCAGCTGCCAAATACGCCGGTATCTCGCCCGTCAAGATTACGATGATTGCCATGATCATCTCGGGTGCGCTGGCGGGCATGATGGCCATAAACAACGTCATGGGCGAGGCGGAACGGCTCGTGCTGAACTCCACCGAAGGAGCAGGATTTATTGGCATTGCCGTGGCGCTGATGGGCCGGTCACATCCGGTAGGTGTGTTTATCGCGGCGATCCTTTTTGGCTTTCTCTACCAGGGCGGAGCAGAGCTGGCCTTGTGGACCTCGATCCCCCGCGAATTGATCGTGGTCATTCAGGCGCTGGTGATCCTGTTTACCGGTGCGCTCGACAATATGGTGCGGATGCCGCTGGAAAAGCTGTTTCTTGCCGCCCGCCGCGCCCGCGCGCCCAAGCCTGAACGCAAACCGGTGGAGCCTGCGGAATAATGGATTATCTCACGCTCATCCAACTGCTCGATTCCACGGTGCGGCTTGCCACACCCCTGCTTCTGGCCTGTCTTGCTGGCCTCTTCAGTGAACGGGCAGGCATTTTTGACATCGGGCTGGAAGGCAAGATGCTGGCCGCCGCCTTTTTCTCTGCGGCTCTTGCGGCCATCACCGGAAACGTATGGCTAGGTCTGCTGGCTGGCATTGGCGCCTCGCTTGCGCTGTCGGCGCTGCACGGGGTGGCCTCCATCACGTTCAGGGGCAATCAGCTGATCTCGGGCGTCGCAATCAACTTTCTTGCGGCAGGAATGACCGTGCTGATCGCGCAAGACTGGTTTCAGCAGGGCGGGCGCACACCGTCCCTGATGGCCGGTGGACGGTTTGAAGGGATCACCCTACCGGGGGCAGAGGCCATCGCGGATGTACCCTTTTTCGGGCCACTCTACGCGGAATTGATTTCAGGCCATTCCATCCTTGTCTACATGGCCCTCGCCGCTGTGCCGCTGACCTGGTGGCTGCTTTACCGCACACGGTTCGGGTTGCGTCTGCGCGCAGTGGGCGAAAACCCCGCATCCGTCGATACGGCAGGCATTTCCGTGGTCGGGCTGCGCTATGCTGCGGTGGCGATCTGCGGTGTGCTCTGCGGCATCGCGGGGGCATACCTCAGCACCGCGTTGCAGGCAGGTTTTGTGAAAGACATGTCCGCCGGACGCGGCTTTATCGCTCTGGCCGCCCTGATCTTTGCCAAGTGGCGGCCCTGGTACGCGCTTTGGGCGACCTTGCTCTTTGGTCTGTTCGGCGCGCTGGAAACCCGCCCGGACGTGATCGAAGCTGTGATCGGCATGCGCGTGCAGGGCCAACTGCTTGGCGCGCTTCCTTACGTGATGACGGTGATCATTCTGGCCGGTTTTGTGGGCAAGGCCGTCCCACCCCGCGCGGGCGGCGAACCCTACATCAAGGAGCGTTGAGGATGGTGGCAAAATGATAAGGCCAGTTTCCCGCGCCCATGAGTCCTTTATGCTGCATTGCCGCAAGAACCGTTGATTTAGCACCCCCATCACGCTAAGGGACCCCATGCAAATCTTCCTGCCCATCGCCGAAGTATCGGTCAACGCTTTCCTGCTTTTGGGGCTGGGCGGATTGGTGGGTGTGCTGTCGGGCATGTTTGGTGTGGGCGGCGGATTTCTGATGACGCCGCTTTTGTTCTTTATCGGCATTCCCCCCGCCGTGGCCGTCGCCACGGAGGCGAACCAAATTGTCGCCTCGTCCTTCTCTGGGGTACTGGCGCATTTCAAACGCAAGACCGTTGATCTGCGCATGGGCACCGTCCTGCTGATTGGTGGCCTGATCGGCGCGGCGCTTGGTGTGCTGGTGTTCAACTACCTGAAATCGCTGGGTCAGGTCGATCTGCTGGTCAAACTATGCTACGTTGTCTTTCTGGGCGTCATTGGCGGACTGATGTTTCTGGAATCGCTGCGTGCGATCCGCAACACCCGCAAAGGGGCACCGCCCAAGCGCAAGAAACACAACTGGATTCACGGACTGCCGTTCAAGATGCGCTTTCGCGTCTCGGGTCTGTATATCTCCGTGATCCCTCCGTTGGTTGTCGGCGTTGCCGTTGGTATTCTTGCCGCGATCATGGGCGTTGGCGGTGGATTTATCATGGTGCCCGCGATGATCTATCTGCTGGGCATGCCAACCAAGGTTGTGGTGGGGACATCGCTGTTTCAGATCATCTTTGTGACTGCGTTCACCACAATGCTTCATGCCACGACCAACTATACCGTTGATATCGTTCTGGCGGTGCTGCTGCTGGTCGGCGGCGTTGTCGGCGCGCAGATCGGCGCGCGCATCGGGGTCAAGATGAAGGCCGAACAACTGCGCATTCTGCTGGCGATGATGGTTCTGGCGGTCTGTGGCAAACTGGCGATGGACCTGCTGCTACAACCGGCAGAGCTCTATTCCCTTGGCGCGGCAGGAGGCCACTGATGCGGCCTTTCCTGATTTTGCTGGCCTTCGTCATCGCGCTGCCCGTCTGGGCCGAAGATATCGTTCTGGGCCTCAGCAAGGATCAGGTTTCAATCAATACCAGCTTTGACGGTTCGGAAATTCTGATCTTTGGGGCCGTCAAACGGGAAGAACCGATCCCGGATGAACCGCGCCTGCACGTCATCGTGACAGTCTCTGGCCCGTCAGAGCGGGTGACCGTGCGGCGCAAGGAAAAGCGGTTCGGCATCTGGGTGAATACGGACGCAGTCGAGGTGGACCGCGCGCCCAGTTTTTATGCCGTGTCCAGCAGCACGCTTTTGGGCCTGTCCCTGACAGAGACCGAAGACCAACGCCACAGCGTGTCGATCCCCCGCGCGATCCGGTCGGTCGGGGCCCCGATGAACATCACCGACAGCGAAAGCTTCACCCGCGCACTGATCCGCATTAAATCAGCGTCAAACCAATATCAGTTGAACGAAGGCACGGTCAGCGTTGACGAACAGACCCTGTTCCGTACTGCGATCGAGCTGCCTGCCGCGCTGACCGAAGGGGTCTATGAGACCCGCATTTTTCTGACGCGCGGCGGCAACGTCGTCTCAAAATACGAGACCAGCATCCTTGTGCGCAAGGTCGGCATGGAACGCTGGCTTTATGCGCTCAGCCGTGAGAACGCGTTTCTTTACGGATTGATGTCACTTGCCATCGCCATTGCGGCAGGCTGGGGCGCATCCGCCATCTTTACCGCTTTGCGGCGCTGATCTTTTCACTCAGGCAATGTCATCCGGCTCTGGTGCATCCAGCGTCAAAGGTGCAGCAGGCGTCGCGCGCAGATCGTCGACCACAAGTGGCCCGCCCGGTTTGGACAATCTGTTGCGCACCACCCAGATCAACCGCTCCTGTGCACGGGTAATCGCAACATAGGCCAAGCGTTTCCACAGCGGCTGTCCCGCCTCCATCCGGCCCATCCGGGCGGCGGCGTAAAGATCGGGCGCAAAGACCTGTACCGTTTCCCACTGCGACCCTTGTGCCTTGTGGATTGTCACCGCAGCGCCGTGCAGGAAGGTCGCCCCCATGCGCGCGGCGAAAGGGATGAACGGCTCTTCTTCGTCCGGCTTTTCGATCTTCACAATGGACGCGGCACTTACCTGCGGGTCTTCGGCCCCCATCACATGCAAGCGGCTGAACCCCGGTTTGCGTCCGTCGCCCAGGAAAATCACCTGCGCGCCTTTGATCAGCCCACGTGCTTCCAGATCAAGGCGCTTCTTGCGATGCTTCAGCGGCAGTTCGATCCCGTCACAAATCAGCGGCTCCCCCGCCAGAAGTGCATCCTCAGGCGCGCCGTGCACGCTGCGAAACGCGTTGATCAGCCGGATGCGCGTGGCGTTGCGCCAGACCAGCACGGGGCTGCGCGCCATCAGATCAACTTCCACCCGCTGCCCCCAGACCACGCGATCATCGACCCTTGCCGCATCCTCTACCATCCGTTCGAACTGTTCAAACCCCAGTTGCGGATCGGCCAGCGCATGGGCCAGATCAAGGATCGGGTTGCCCGCATCCTGCCGGAAGATGCGGTTGAGGTTCAGCACCCGCTTTTCGGGCAGCTTTTCAAATACCATCGTGCCCGACTGGTTCACCGGGGCCAGCTGAGCGGGGTCACCGAACAGCAGAAGCGTCGGGAAAATCTCTTTCAAATCCTCGAACTGTTTGTCGTCCAGCATGGAAGACTCATCGACAAAGCCGATGTCCAACGGCTCCTCGCGCCGTTTCCAGCCGGTGATGAAATCAGACCCGCGCAACCCCGCCGCCGCCAGCGCACCGGGGATGGATTTGTTGCCCGCATAGAACGCCGCCGCACGGTCCAGCGCCAGTTCGGTCAGCCCTTCAATCTCGGGCCGCTCGCCACTGCCCGCCAACCATTCGGCAATACGCTCGTATTCGGGATCGTAGACCGGCGTGTAAAGGATGCGGTGGATCGTCGTTGCGGGGACTCCGCGCAGGCGCAGCACGCTTGCAGCCTTGTTGGTCGGCGCAAGGATCGCCAGCGTGCGCTTGTCCTTTTTCTTGCGGCTTTCATAGTCGCCCGACACGACCTCAACGCCTGCCGCCTCCAGCGCCTTATACAGTTCTGCCAGCAGCAGCGTCTTGCCTGACCCTGCCTTGCCCGTGATTGCCATCACCTGATCCTTGCCCCCCGGCGGCGGCATCAACAGGCTGTCGGACAGATCAATGCCCGCGCTGCGCAGCATGTGAGCCACGCCATCAAAGGCGGCGGCCTGATCGTCGGAATATGTCAGCGCGGTTTCCATCCCCCCTGTCTACGGATTGCACAGCAGGGGGGCCAGCGTGATTGCGCCCGCTCAGGCGGTTTTTGCCCAAACCTGTGAACGCATGCTGCCCATCGCCTGATCAAACCAGAATCGCGATTGTTCGGGCGTGATGCCCGCACGCACACTGATCATCGCCTGCGCGTCATCGGTGAAATCCCACAGGCCCACAGAAATCTGTTCCCGCCCCACCCCCTGAGACCCGAGAACCTCGGGCGACGATCCGATCATCCGGTAAATCCGCACCATCCGCGCGTCAAAAACGCCGACAAAGTGCTTTACACCGAAGCCTTGCATAATCTCCCCCCCGCCCAGCATCAGGGCCGCCGCCACATGCGCCCCTGCACCGCGCTTCAGGCAAAACCGCGTGCATTCCCAGATCAGCGGACTGTTGATCGGCCCCGCGATCAGGTCACCAAAGTGATCGTTGATCATCACCGGTCCCGTGGTGGGCAAAAACCGCATGGATCCCCCGTGGCTCCCGTCGGGTTCTTCCCAAATCACATATAGCGGGTTCATCGCATCGTATTCATCGCGTTCCTCGCCAGCCGCGTCCACTGTCACGTCCCAACCCAGCCGCGTCTTGAACTGATCCGCCCTGTCGCGGAACATCCCCTCCGCCAGTTTTGGGTGGGCGTGCAATTGATCGGCATAAAGGTAACGCAGCATAGGGTTCTCCGGTCTGGCTCAGGTATGACCAAAGAGTTACCGCCGCGTCCCTTAAGACGTCCGAAAGGGTGCGCGCGATGTTCCCGTGGTCCGCGCAACACATCTATCAGAATGACCGCTATGGTTGTGAAGGGACGTTTGTCAGGCGTGAGGCATCACACCACGATCAACCCCCGGCTCAGCGCACGGGCTACCGCATGAGTTGTGTTTAGCGCACCCAGCTTGAATCGCGCGCTTTCGATGTAGACCCGCAGAGTATGCTCTGAAATGGACAGGGTGTCGGCCACCTGCGCCCGGCTGTACCCGATGGCAAGCAGCGTGATCGCATCCACCTCACGCGGTGACAGCGACTGCGCGGTTTCAGGTGTGCGATCGGGTTCAAACTCAAGCGCCTTTTCGTTCAGGAAATGCGCAATCAGGATCAACTCGCGCCGGTGTTCCTCTGTAAAGGCCGCCCAGATGTCATCATCGCAAGTGTGATTGATCGTCAGCAAGGCAAACTGCCCGTTTGGCCCGCGCACCGGGATGGAATATCCCTGATTGCCGATCCCATATTCAATCGCCTCTGCCTGAAACGCCCGCACGGCTTTCGCGGACCAGTCCAACTGCTTCCAGTCCACGGGGTGAAACCGTTGAAAACACCCAATAACAACTGGATCAATGCGCAGATAGTTCTGTTCAACGTACCGTTGTTGCCAGGCCAATGAATACGTGCCGCAGCCGTATTGATCCCCGGCGGAATCGACCCAGTGATAGGCCACGTGATCTACTTTCAGATGGTCGCGCAACGCCTCGCTTGCGCGCTGCAAACCCGACAGGGCATCAGCTTGCTCCAAACTCTCCAGAATGCATTCCAACTGTTGTGTCCTGCCCATGCGCCTGCTTTTTCGTCCTCTCTTCAAGGGAGGCGATCTCGGCCATCGCGACAATTGCAGTGTCGTCCAACTGTTCCGCAAGGGCAGGCAGCTCCGTCGACAGGGCAAAAGTTTTCAGATCGGCAAGAACGTCCAGTATCCAGTCACTTCGCATTGTCAGACTCGCTTTCAAATAGTTAACAGTTCGTTAACACAACTATAGCATGTGCCTGAAATTGGAAAAATTCGCTGGTTTCCACTCCCCGAAAATGGTGAGTCGACCTTTTCCAAGTCGTTGTTTTCTCTCGATGGTGGAATCTCTCCACAAAAAAGCCCGCGAAACACCAGGTGATTCGCGGGCCATTGTTTCCAAGGTGGAAACAATAAAGGTTACTTACGCGCCTCAAGCGCGTCTTCAAGCGTACGCAGGCCGGTCTTGGGGGACTGCACCAGCACCGACATATTGCCCGGCTTGTGCTCGTTGCGCATCATTTTCATGTGCGCTTCGGGCAGATCGTTCCACGCAAACACCTCGGACATGCACGGATCAAGACGGCGCTCCAGCATCAGCTTGTTGGCGGCAGACGCCTGCTTGAGGTGGGCAAAGTGGCTGCCCTGCAAACGCTTCTGATGCATCCACATGTAGCGCACGTCGAAGGTGCAGTTGAATCCGGTGGTGCCCGCGCAGATCACAACCATGCCGCCCTTCTTCACCACGAAAGATGACACAGGAAATGTCGTCTCGCCCGGGTGCTCGAACACCATGTCGACATTCACGCCCTTGCCGGTAATATCCCAGATCGCCTTGCCGAACTTGCGGGTTTCCTTGAACCATTCCGCATATTCGGGCGTGTTCACCGTGGGCAACTGGCCCCAGCAATTGAAATCCTTGCGGTTCAGAACGCCCTTGGCGCCCAAATCCATCACAAAATCGCGCTTGGATTCATCCGAGATGACGCCAATCGCGTTCGCACCCGCCGTGTTGATCAACTGGATCGCATAGGAGCCAAGACCGCCCGACGCGCCCCAGACCAGCACGTTCTGGCCAGGCTTCAGATCATGCGGCTCGTGCCCGAACAGCATCCGGTAAGCGGTGGCAAGCGTCAGCGTATAGCACGCCGCTTCTTCCCACGTGAGGTGCTTGGGCCGTGGCATCAATTGCTGTGACTGCACGCGCGTGAACTGGCTGAAGGAGCCGTCCGGCGTCTCATAGCCCCAGATGCGCTGCGTCGGCGAATACATCGGGTCGCCGCCGTTGCATTCCTCATCGTCGCCGTCGTCCTGGTTGCAGTGGATGACCACCTCATCGCCAACCTTCCAGCGGGTCACGCGGTCCCCCACGGCCCAGACGATGCCCGCCGCATCGGAGCCTGCGATGTGGTAGGGCTGCTTGTGACCGTCAAAAGGGCTGATCGGCTGACCCAGCGCCGCCCAGACGCCGTTATAGTTCACGCCCGCCGCCATCACGAGCACCAGCACGTCCTGGCTGTCCAGCTCCGGCACATCCACGACTTCTTCCATCATCGCCGTGTTCGGCTCACCGTGACGTTCGCGGCGGATGGCCCAAGCATACATCTGCTTTGGCACATGCCCCATCGGGGGCATTTCACCCATTTCATAGAGGTCCTTTTCCGGTGCGTCGTATTGCGCGATGGTGGTGTCGAGTGCCATGAAGGGCCTCCCTGCGGTAAAAATCAAAAATTGCCGCGACGCAGAATCGTCCGACATTCAATGTGGGATATTGCCGAATACGCAATAATGCAACACCATGAGGCACTTTTTTGTAATTTTATGACCCTGCAGTCGCAGAAATTTCCTTCGCGCTCGCAGCATCGTCCGGCGTCAGCAAATGCGCGATTGAGTTTGCGTAAAAGGTCAACACGGCCGTCTGGTCCTGTGACACATGCCATTTACCGTCGCTTTGCCGGATCAACGCCCGCGCCGAAAGGCCTTCAACCGCGCGCGCGACCTCAAGATCAAGGGCATCCCCCTTAAACACGCGATTGCCTTCCGGTACCTGCTCAAACAGCTTTGTGACACCCGAGCGCAGTGCCGCATCGCTGATTCCGTCTTCTTTCAAAAGAACACTCGCCACCGCAGGCACAGCCAGCACCGGCATGGTGCGCGCAATCCGTGACATCAGGTCTTCCGAAAGATGCTCAACTTCCGCGCTTTGTTCTGCCTCGCGCAGGGACAGCGGCGTACCAAAGGCCACCGCAGCTGTGCCAAAGCGCGTTTCCTGCCCGGTCAGCCGCTGCCAGAGCTTGCGCAGGATAAAACCCACAATCACCGAAATCCGCGCCCCGAACCGCCGATCCCCCCGCTGTGCGGCGGCTATCAGCACCTTGTCTTCCAGCACACGGTCGTAGTTGATGGCCACAGGAACAAACACCACGTCCCGCTCGCCTTCAGGGTCGTAGCCTTCTACCAGATAGGACATCAGCCCCATCTTGGGCGGTTGCAGCTTCCCCGTCAGGCTTAGCCCGCCTTCGGGATAAAACGCCTGATTGACCCCGCCCGCCGTGGCCATCTGCACATAGCGCGCCAGCACCTTGCGATAGAGCGCACCGCGCGACCGGCGGCGGATAAAGTAGGCCCCCAGTGATTTGATCAACCAGCTCAACGGCCAGACCCGCGCCCATTCTCCCACCGCATAGGACAACGACGTATCACGCGCCGCCAGATAGGTGACCAGCACGTAGTCCATGTTGCTGCGGTGGTTCATCACAAATACCACCGTGGCGTTTTCGGGAATGCCATTGAAAACCGTATCATTGCTTTCCGCCGTTTCAATCCGGTACACCGATTTCGCCAGCAAGCGTGCCACCCGTATGCCAAAGCTGAAATAGGCAAACGCTGAAAAGCTGGGCACAATCTCGCGCGCGTAATCACGGGCTTTCTCAAAGGCGACGTTTTCAGGCACCTTGTTCTGCCGGGCGTAGTTCACAATTTCTTCGGTTACTTCGGGATCATAGATCAGCCGCTGGATCATGTCATAGCGCCGCGCCAGCTTGAACGGCTCAATCGGACGCTTGAGACGGGTGTTCAGCCGCTTGACCGCCTTTTCCAGCCGCCGCCGGAAAAACCAACGCACCGAAGGCAGCAGAAGATGGCTCAGCGCTGTGACCGCTGCAAAAAGCAGGATCAGGATAAAAAGCCAAAGCGGAAGCTGCACGGTTTGCGTCATGGCCGTACCCTTGCAGGGGTGGGCGCCAAGAACAATATGTGAAGTCATATCGGGGAAGGGGTGCAGATGGATTTTACGATCACTAAGGGATTTGCGCCACACGAACGCCGCATCGTTGCAGCGCTCTATTGGGAGGCCTTTGCGGCCAAGCTGAAACACGTGCTTGGCCCCAAGGCCAAGGCAGAAGAATTCATCAGCGCCCAGCTGAACCCCGATTTTGCCCTTGTGGCACGTGGACCAGAGGGCGCGGTTCTTGGCGTGGCCGGCTTCAAAACCGCCGAAGGTGCCCTGATTGGCGGCGGGATGCGCGATCTGGCCCGCGTCTATGGCTGGCTCTCATCCCTGTTGCGCGGTCCTTTGCTGGCGTCAGTCGAACGGGATCTTGAGGACGGTGTGTTGTTGATGGACGGCATCTGTGTCTCGGCCAGGGCGCGTGGCATGGGGATGGGCACAGCGCTTTTGCGGGCGATCAAGGACGAAGCGGTTGCGCAGGGCCTGACGGCGGTGCGCCTTGATGTGATCAACACCAACCCCCGCGCCCGTGCGCTTTATGAACGCGAGGGGTTTATGGCGATCGGACAGGAAGACCTTGGCCCGTTTCGCCATGTCTTTGGCTTTCGCAGCAGCACAAAAATGGTGTTCAGCTGCCCGCCGGTGCCTTGAACGATGCCAGCAAATCCACCATCGGAGAGCGGTCCACCTCGATGATGCCACGCCGGGGCCTGTCCAGATCAACGATCAGGAAGACCAGCAAAACGATCAGCGTCAACATCAGATAGACGGGCGTTGCCGGTCTTGACCCGTTCACGCCCGAGGAAAAGCCCAGCATCGCGCCCGAGAGGATAAAGGTCACGAACAACATAATCAGCACGATTTCGGGCACATGCCGGTCCAGCGTCGCGTTGCGCGATGCCAGCGCATCAATCATGTCATTCAGCGCATTGGTCAGCGACACCGCCGCCGGGCCGCCGGGATCACGGGCGTTTGCCGCGGCAAGGGCCCACACCTCGGCAAAGGCTTCCTCGGCGCTTTTCGTATAGGCATCGCGCTGGCGGAACTGGTCTGACGTGACCTCGCCCGCCTCAACGCGCAGGCGGGTGTATTTCAGCATATTGACCTTGGCCTGTGTTTTGGCGGCCCCTTCAAGAAAATCCAGCCGCAGCCATGCCGTGCCGATGGCGTTCGCTTCGGCCACGACGGACCCTGATCGGGCATCATGGCGCGACAGGGCCAGCGAGAAGGTGAAACCCAACAGCAACGCCAAAAGACCCAGCATGGAGCCCTGCACAGCGGTGGTCTGCGCCTTGGTCTGTTCAGTCTCGCGGGTCTGGCGGCCCAACCCCGTGCGATACCCGATCCAGGTGGCAAGCAACATCAGGACCAACAGGCCAACCGCGATCAGCGGGGTGGGTATATCATACATCAGTTCTCTCGATCCCATTGCGTCACCCGGCATTTGCACGTGCAGGGTTCCCTACGCATCTGCTTGCCATAGGTCAATTCCCATCGCATTATGCCGCAATGCAGCGAATTGACATTGGTATAAAATATCAATTAGACAATTCGAAACGCAACAATCTTGCCCACACGATCCGAGGAATCCCCCATGTCCGAGCACACCAAAGACCGCCCCTGGCTGATCCGTACTTATGCGGGCCACTCCACTGCCGAGGCGTCCAATGCTTTGTACCGCTCGAACCTTGCGAAGGGTCAGACGGGTCTGTCGGTGGCCTTTGATCTGCCCACGCAGACGGGTTATGACAGTGATCACATTCTGTCGCGCGGCGAGGTCGGCAAGGTCGGCGTACCGGTCAGCCATCTGGGCGACATGCGGATGTTGTTCAAGGACATCCCGCTGGATCAGATGAACACCTCGATGACAATCAACGCGACCGCACCTTGGCTGCTCTCGCTTTATATTGCGGTCGCCGAGGAACAGGGCGCGGATGTCTCGAAACTGCAAGGCACGGTGCAAAACGACCTGATAAAGGAATACCTCTCGCGCGGCACCTACATCTGCCCCCCTGCCCCCTCGCTCAAGATGATCGCGGATGTGGCCGAGTATTGTTATACCAACGTGCCGAAATGGAACCCGATGAACGTCTGTTCCTATCATCTGCAGGAAGCGGGCGCGACGCCGGAGCAGGAATTGGCATTCGCTTTGGCGACGGCCACTGCAGTTTTGGATCAACTCCGCCCGCGTGTGGACGAGGCGGATTTCCCGGCACTGGTGGGCCGTATTTCATTCTTTGTGAATGCCGGTATTCGTTTTGTCACCGAGATGTGCAAAATGCGGGCCTTTGTTGATCTTTGGGATGAGATTTGTCTGGAACGCTATGGCGTGCAGGATCCGAAATACCGCCGCTTCCGGTATGGCGTGCAGGTCAATTCACTGGGACTGACCGAACAGCAGCCCGAAAACAACGTCTACCGTATTCTGATTGAAATGCTGGCCGTGACTCTGAGCAAGAAAGCCCGCGCCCGCGCCGTGCAATTGCCTGCATGGAATGAAGCGCTGGGTCTGCCGCGGCCGTGGGATCAGCAATGGTCCATGCGGATGCAGCAAATTCTGGCCTATGAGACGGACCTGCTGGAGTTTGATGATCTTTTTGACGGCAATCCGGCCGTGGATGCAAAAGTCGAGGAATTGAAAGACGGCGCACGCGCAGAACTGGCTTTGCTGGACGGCATGGGCGGCGCGATAGATGCGATTGACTATATGAAAGGCCGTCTCGTCGAAAGCAATTCGGACCGTCTGGGCCGGATCGAGGCAGGCGAAACCGTGGTTGTCGGCGTGAACAAATGGCAACAGGGCGAACCGTCGCCACTGATGACCGGCGATGGCGGCATTATGGTGGTGGACCCAGCAGTTGAAGCCGACCAAATTGAGCGTCTGAACGCATGGCGCGCCGCGCGCGATGAGGGCACGGTCAACGCAGCCCTTGCCGATCTGCGCGCTGCTGCTGCCGAAGGACGCAACATCATGCCTGCCTCTGTTGCGGCGGCCAAGGCGGGTGTCACCACCGGCGAATGGGCCGCACAGATGCGCGCCGTACACGGTGAGTATCGCGGCCCCACAGGCGTCGCCAAAGGCCAGTCGAACAAGACCGAGGGGCTTGACGATCTGCGCGCTGCGGTAGACGCCGTCAGCGACAAACTGGGCCGCCGTCTGAAATTCCTTGTGGGCAAACCCGGGCTGGACGGTCATTCCAATGGTGCCGAACAGATTGCCGTACGCGCCCGCGACTGCGGCATGGACATCGCCTACGAAGGCATCCGTCTGACCCCATCAGAGATCGTCGACGCCGCGCGCAAAGACGACGCGCATGTGGTGGGCCTGTCGATCCTGTCCGGGTCGCACATCCCGCTGGTTGAGGATCTGATGATCCAGATGCGCGAGGCCGGTCTGGGCCATATTCCCGTGATTGTCGGCGGTATCATCCCCGATGACGATGCAACGCGTCTGCGCGCAATGGGTGTCGCCCGAGTCTACACGCCCAAGGATTTTCTTTTGAATACCATCATGGAAGATATTGTGACACTTGCTGACCCAACGGCAGTTGCGGCGGAATAGCGCTGACACAAACCCGGGTCTTTTTCTTTTGTAAAGAGATGGTTAACCCTTTTGGCAATAAATCATTGCAAAAAAGGGGTTAATCCTATGCATATCGACCTGAAGTCCATGTCCCGCAAGGAGCTTGAAAAACATCTTAAAGATGTAAAGAAGGCCTTGCAGGCGGCACAGGCGCGCGATCGCCGGGAAGCACAAAAGGCGGCTGAAAAGGCCGCCGCCGAATTTGGATATTCATTGAACGAATTGACCGCGGATTCACCTGTTCTAGGTAAGTCGCTGAAAAAGCGTTCGAAAAAACCAAAATCACCATCGATCGCGCGATTTGCCAATCCTTCCGACAAGACCCAGACTTGGACCGGCAAAGGCCGCCAACCAAACTGGTACCGCGAAGCGGTTGCCAGCGGCACCTCACCGGACGAATTGCGCATCTAAGCGTTTTCCCCCGCTGATTGCACCAGCGGGGGACGAAATCCAGTCACACAAGAAGGCCGAAGCACTGAAAAGTGATTCGGCCTTTTTTCCCTCAAAAATTGAATGACTTACCCCATACGGGCAGGCACGCGGCCTGCCACACCTCCTGCGTGTCGCTGCGTCAAAGCGCTTGCTGCGCTCACCACAGAAGGGCAAAGTTAAGTGAACAAAAAGGAGCGAAATAATGACCGTTCATATCGGTGCCAACCCCGGCGACATAGCTGAAACCGTGCTGATGCCGGGTGATCCATATCGCGCCCGATGGGCCGCTGAGACGTTTTTGAAAGACGCAAAATTGGTCAACGACGTGCGCGGAATGCTCGGATTTACCGGCAGCTGGAACGGTAACCGTGTCACCATTCAAGGTTCTGGCATGGGCATGCCATCGCTTTCGATCTACGCAAATGAACTAATTTCCAGCTTTGGTGCACAGACACTTATCCGCATTGGATCTTGCGGAGGCATGCAACCGCATGTGGGTATTCGCGATGTGATTATCGCCATGACCGCCAGCACAATCACTTCGCCGTCTTCCGGTATTTTTCGCGAATTCAATTTCGCGCCCACTGCTGACTGGTCGCTTTTACGCGCGGCGGTCACGGCAGCAGAAGCCAAGGGCACGACGACGCATGTTGGCGGGATCTATTCATCGGATGTCTTTTACGCCGAACGGCCTGATCTGGACGAACAAATGGTGCGCCACGGCATTCTGGGCGTAGAGATGGAAGCGGCAGAGCTGTACACACTTGCCGCGCGGCACGGGCGGCGCGCGCTGGCAGTGCTGACCGTATCGGATCATTTACAAACGGGTGAAGCACTACCATCGGAAGACCGCGAAAAGACATTCGGGGACATGGTGGAAATCGCGCTTGAGGCGGCGTTCGCGTAATCCCGCGGCCCGCGCGCCTGCGGCACGGACAGCGATGAGTTATAAAGGAAAGATCAAGCCGGGGCGTTATGCGCCGTGGCTGCCGTTGTAACCATTGGGTTCTGGCGAAGACCAATTGGTAAGCGCATCGGCGTCCGGGGCAAAAACCTCAACCAAAAGAGGGTGGCATTGGGCGGTGTCCGATGAATGTTCCGATGAACAATCACCGCCCGGACAGGCGCTGAGCGCACCCAGAAGCGGAATCTCGGCAAGGAATTCGATGAAATCGCCGGGGCGAACCGGACTGGCTTTCATGAAGTACTGCCCCGTATCGCGGGTGAAACCGGTACACATAAAGACGTTCAGCACGTCATGCACATGCGGTTCCGCGTCCTTCGTCGATACGCCCAGATGCGCGGCCAGCGCGCGCGTCAGGTTCGAATGGCAGCAATGGTGATACTGTCCACCCTTCAACAGATTGTGCGTATAGGGATCGCAGCGCGTGCCAATCACATCATGCACCGAGCCACCGAAAGCGTCGATGCCGTACCAGCCAAGCGTATCATGGGTGACCGTTGCCATTGGCCGCATATACGGAAAGCTGGACCACATCCGCTCTCCGGTTGTGATATGTGTGCCGTGCAGCGCGCGGGTTTTGCCGGAATAGAAACGCTCCGTCAGGTTATCGGCGTGCCACAGGTTCAGGTCACCCACCTGCGATCCTTCGACAGAGGTGATGCGAAAGAAGTGGCCCGCTGGCACGGTAAAGGTAGCGGCCTCGCGCGGCGGAACCACCACCTCGTCGGTTTTGGTCAGCGTTTCGCGTGCCGCCGTGTAGTCCGCCATATCGGGTTGTGGCAATGTTTCGACGGGATAGCAGATCACGGGCTTGATTGCCCGGCGCGCATCGGCGTCTTTTGGGGCTGGAACACTCATGCGTTTTGCCCCGCAATCCGCCCCGAAAACAGGCATCCACCAAGGAAGGTCCCTTCCAGCGCGTTGTAGCCGTGATAGCCCCCGCCACCAAAACCGCAGACCTCTCCGGCGGCAAACAGCCCCGACAGGACATCACCGCTGGGCGTCAGCACGCGCCCCTGAATATCTGTGTGCAACCCGCCAAGGGATTTACGCGTCAGGATATTGAGCCGCACCGCGATTAACGGGCCATTGGCCTTGTCCAGAATGGCATGCGGTTTCGCGGTGCGGATCAGCTTGTCACCTTTATAAGCCCGCGCGCCGTGGATCGCCGTGATCTGCGCATCCTTGCAAAAAGGGTTCTTAAGCTGCGTATCGCGCGCCTTGATCTGGTCGCGAATATGGTCAAGCGCCACGGGTTGATCCGGCGTGATCCTGTTCATCCCGGCCACCAGCGTCTCAAGATCATCCGCCACGACAAAATCCTCGCCGTGTGTTTTGAAAGCCTCGACCGCAGGCGTCGCCCCCTTGCCCAGACGCGCTTTCAGCACGTCCTTCCACCCGCCTTCGGTCAAATCCGGGTTCTGCTCTGACCCTGACAGCGCGAACTCCTTTTCGATGATCTTCTGCGTCAGGATAAACCAGCTGTGCTCGCCCGCCTGCAGGATACGTTTCAGCGTGCCCAGCGTATCAAATCCCGGCAGATAGGGCGCTTGCATCCGGTCTCCCTTGGCATCAAACCACATGGACGACGGCCCCGGCAGGATGCGGATACCGTGATTGGGCCAGATTGAATTCCAGTTCTGCACACCCTCGCAATAGTGCCACATGCGGTCTTCGTTGATCAGCCCCGCCCCCGCGCCGCGTGCGATTTCGTGCATTTTGCCATCCACGTAATCCGGCACGCCCGCGACCATCCTTTGCGGAGGCTTGCCCAATCTGTCCGTTGGCCAGTGCGACCGCACAACATCGTGATTGCCGCCAATGCCGCCGGTAGTCAGCACCACCGCATCAGCGTAATGTTCAAATGCGCCCGTGACCTCGCGCGAGGTGCTGGCCCCGCGCACCGCCGTGCTGTTTTCCAGCACATCACCGCGCACCCCGGTTATTGCACCGTTTGTCTTGATCAACTCCGTCGCACGGTGACGAAACCCCAGCTTGACCCGCCCATCCGCTGCATATTCTGTCATCAGCTTGGCAAAAGGGGCCACAACGCCCGTGCCCGTGCCCCATGTGATGTGAAAACGCGGGACGGAATTGCCATGCCCACCCGCCTGTGCGCCACCGCGTTCGGCCCAGCCGACAACGGGAAACCACCGCATGCCCAACGCGAAACACCAACGCCGCATCGGCCCTGCGGCCCAATCGATGAATTGTTCAGCATAAAGGCGGGGATTGGCATCTTCGGGCCGGTCAAACTGCGCAGATCCCATCCAGTCGTTCAACGCCAATTCACGACTATCTTTTATGCCCAGCCGGCGTTGCTCAGGCGTGTTGACCATAAAAAGCCCACCCAATGACCAGAACGCCTGACCACCCAGCGATTGCGGCGCTTCCTGATCCAGCAGCAGCACCTTCCGGCCTCGATGCACTGCCTCATGCGCGGCCACCATACCGGCAAGACCCGCGCCTACGATGATCACATCTGCTTTGAAATCGGCCATACCGCCCCCTGTTTTGCCCAAGCGTAGCGGTTCAAAAGTCCCTTTGTCGAGCGCTACCCGGGGTCACAGCCTTGGCTTGCCCAGTTTTCCAAGACACTGGCGCGGTGTGCCGTTACTGCGAAAAGCCTCTTCCCCACAGGTGACGCAATTGTAGCAGATCAGCGCGCCCTTGCTGCCGTCCCTACTTTGCCGCCAGCGGCAGCGGCGGCGATCCTTGTTGCGGTTGGCATAGATGGCCACCGCGATCACCACGGCAATGAGAAAGGGTAATAACAGCATGGGAGCGTCTCAACCGGCCTGCGGCGACCATCGCGGATGCAATGACCGGCCGCAGGCCGTGGCGGAGCAAGATCAGACGGTGCGTTCGACCATCAGCTTCTTGATTTTGGCAATCGCCGCGGCGGGGTTCAGACCCTTCGGGCAGGTCTTGGCGCAGTTCATGATCGTGTGGCAGCGGTACAATTTGAACGGATCTTCCAGATCGTCCAGCCGCTCGCCCGTTGCTTCATCGCGCGAATCGATGATCCAGCGATAGGCGTGCAAAAGCGCCGCTGGCCCAAGGTAGCGGTCGCCGTTCCACCAGTAGCTGGGGCAAGAGGTGGAGCAGCAGGCGCACATGATGCACTCGTACAAACCGTCCAGCTTTTCACGGTCCGCAATTGACTGTTTCCACTCTTTCGCGGGCGACGGTGTTTCCGTCTCCAGCCAGGGCTGGATGCTGGCGTGCTGTGCGTAGAAATGCGTCAGGTCCGGGATCAAATCCTTGACCACCGGCATATGCGGCAGCGGATAAATCTTCACCACGCCCTTCACTTCCTCGACACCGTAGGTGCAGGCCAGCGTGTTGATCCCGTCGATGTTCATCGCGCAGGACCCACAGATCCCCTCGCGGCAGGAGCGGCGGAAGGTCAGTGTCGGGTCAATCTCGTTCTTGATCTTGATCAGCGCGTCCAAGATCATCGGACCGCAGGTGTCCAGATCAACAAAATAGGTATCGACCGCCGGGTTCTTCCCGTCATCCGGGTTCCAGCGATAGATGTGGAATTCCTTGAGGTTGGTCGCACCTTCGGGCTTCGGCCATGTCTTGCCGCTCGTCATGCGAGAGTTCTTGGGGAGTGTCAGCTGAACCATGTCGCGTCTCCATATTCTGGGCAGAGGCTTGCCCGTTTCATCTATGCTGCGCCCTTGCGGACAAACAGCGTGTTCTGTTCGGCTTCGAGGGTGATCTCGAAACCCAAATCTCTAATGCGGCTCACTAGGTCCACGTTCCACGCGTCGGCGTGATCTGTCTCGACCAGCATCGCGTCGGGCAACCAGCCTGCGTCTTCCAAAAGAGGGCCAAGCACGGCGACTTCCGCACCCTCCACATCAATCTTAAGCACCGAAATCTCGTGCCCTTCGGCTTCGTGCACGAAATCCAGCAGGGGGCGCACAGAAACAAGCGTGCCGCCATCCCGCACACCCGATTTTATCGGCATCAAGGAAGCCTGCCCGAAATTCCGGCTACGGAAATTCAGCGTTGCTTCGCCTGTTTCCGCGCCCAGCGCGCAGCCCTCAATCCGGACCACGTCACCCAGATCGTTCAGGCGCACGTTGTGACCCAGTCGCCCGATCATCGTGGGCGACGGCTCAAACGCAATCACACGGCTGCCGGCCCCAGCCGCTACCGCCAGTGGGATCGTAAACGCGCCGGAGTTTGCACCGATGTCCAGCACAAAGGCGTTTCGCCCTTCAACCAGTTCCGTCAACGCCATCAAGGACTGAATTTCCGGCGGTTGTCCGTCACGCCAGATCATCCGGTCGGTGTAATTGTCACGCGGGTCCACGTACATTTTGATACCCGCAAACTCGATCACCTCGGGCGGCAGGATCGGCACCAGCTTTTGGCGCTGGCCCTTGTCCGCCGTGCGAAAAACCTCGCGCAGAGCATTGGCTGTTTTTGGATCAGCGGTTGGCGTGGACATTGCGTTCATCGCTCAAATGATCCCACTGCTCAGCGCGCGGCTTTGCAGACATTGCACCGTTTCGGGGCGCGAAAGAACGGTGCGCACCGTTGTCACCGTCTGTTCATCCACCCCAACAATTGCAGCACGCGCGAAATCGCGTATCTCAAGCGCGGATGAATTGTCGATGATGCAGTCGGTGAATGGCGTGATCAGCTGTTTCGGCACCTGCGGGAAACGGGTGGCCAGCGTTTCCGTCACCACACCCTTGGCTCCCTGCCGCGCAGTATTGTCCACGGCTTCCTGCACCGGGGCGCAGGCCGTGGCAAACAGCAGCAATGCAAGCGCCGCAACTCTCATGTCAGGCCCCGAAACCCATCAGTGGATGGGCCGCCCGTCGATACAGTACAGCGTGCCACGGTACATCCCGTTGAACCCGTGCGGGCAACCCGGCACCTGCCAACGGTCAGCGGCGGCAACCACGCGGCGGTTGCTGTACTTGTTGCCGTGATAGGCCTGATGGGTGACCTGTCGCGGTTGCGCTGTCTCGGCCACGTACCCTTTTTCGCCAACATATCCTTTGCTGCCCGCATATTCGCTGGTGTGTCCCTCTGCCACAGCCGCGACTGGCATGGCCATCGCCGTTGCCAGTACCAGCGCTTTTGTCAGTTTCCGCATCAGTAAACCCTCGCCTTTGGTGCAATCTTCTTAAGGTCGATACCGCCTTCGTTGTGGCTGGTCAGCGGCTGCGTGTGCACACCACGGAACCCAAGCGAGGCTTCGTTGCCCTTGAACCAGATCAGACTGTGCTTGCGCCAGTTTTCGTCATCGCGGTCGGGATAATCCTCATGCGCATGCGCACCCCGGCTTTCCTTGCGCGCCGCCGCAGCCGTGATCGTGGCCACCGCATTGGGCATCAGGTTGGTCAGCTCAAGCGTTTCCATCAGGTCCGAATTCCAGACCAGCGATTTGTCGGTTACGCTCAGATCGTCCAGCTTGCCCGCCACGCCTTTCATCTTCTCTTCACCCTCGGCCAGCGTCTTGTCGGTGCGGAAGACGGCAGCATCGGCCTGCATCGTCTTTTGCATCTCAAGGCGCAGTTCCGCCGTAGGCACGTGCCCTTTGGCATACCGCAGACCGTCGAACCGGCTGAACGCCGCCTCGACCGACCGTTTGTTCGGCGTCGGCACAGCGGCGTCGGGGTCCACGACATCCTTGGCGCGGATCGCGGCAGCGCGGCCAAAGACCACGAGGTCAATTAATGAGTTGGAGCCAAGACGGTTGGCCCCGTGCACCGAAGCACAACCCGCCTCGCCCACGGCCATCAGACCGGGCGACACATTGTCGGGGTTGTCCTTTGTCGGGGCCAGAACCTCACCCCAATAGTTCGTTGGAATACCGCCCATGTTATAGTGCACCGTCGGCAGTACCGGGATCGGCTCTTTCGTCAGGTCCACACCCGCAAAAATGCGTGCGCTTTCCGAGATACCCGGCAAACGCAGGTCCAGAGTTTCCGGCGGCAGGTGGTTGAGGTGCAGGTGGATGTGGTCGGAATTCTCGCCTACACCGCGCCCCTCGCGGATTTCCATTGTCATGCAGCGGCTGACAACATCGCGGCTGGCAAGGTCCTTGTAGGTCGGCGCATAACGCTCCATGAACCGCTCGCCTTCGGAGTTCGTCAGATATCCGCCCTCGCCCCGCGCCCCTTCGGTGATCAGGCATCCGGCACCGTAGATGCCTGTCGGGTGGAACTGAACAAACTCCATATCCTGAAGCGGCAGACCCGCGCGCGCCGTCATCCCACCACCGTCGCCGGTGCAGGTATGCGCAGAGGTCGCGGAGAAATAGGCGCGACCGTAACCGCCCGTCGCCAGCACCGTCATCTTGGCGCTGAAGAGGTGCATCGTGCCATCGTCCAGCTTCCAGCACAGAACGCCCTGACATTCGCCGTCATCCGACATGATCAGATCAATGGCGAAATACTCAATAAAGAATTCCGCATTCTGCTTGAGCGACTGCCCGTAAAGCGTGTGCAAGATCGCGTGGCCGGTCCGGTCCGCCGCCGCACAGGTGCGCTGCACGGGGGGGCCTTCGCCGAATTCGGTCGTGTGACCACCAAAGGGACGCTGGTAAATCTTGCCTTCTTCGGTGCGCGAAAACGGCACGCCGTAGTGTTCAAGCTCATAGACCGCCTTGGGGGCCTCGCGCGCCAGATACTCCATCGCATCCGTATCGCCCAGCCAGTCCGAACCCTTGACCGTGTCATACATATGCCACTGCCAGTTGTCGGGGCCCATGTTGCTCAGGCTTGCGGCAATGCCACCCTGTGCCGCCACTGTGTGTGACCGTGTCGGGAACACCTTGGAGATACAGGCCGTGCGCAGCCCCTGCTCCGCCATGCCCAATGTCGCGCGCAAACCGGCACCGCCGGCCCCCACCACAACCACGTCGTACTCGTGGGTTTCATAATCATAAGCAGCCATATCGGTCTCCCTTCGGGAATGAATTCAAAGTGCCAGCTTGGCGATGGCAAAAACGCCAACCGCCGCCGCACCGTAGCTCAGGCAGGTCACGAGGATGATCGTGATCTTCTGCGCCGTTCCATGCACATAGTCCTCGATCAGCGTCTGACAGCCATCGTTGAAATGTTTAAAGCCCACGATCAGCGTCAGCGCCGCAATGATGGCAGGGCCGGGGCGGCTGTAATAGGCGACGATCTCTTCGTAAGTGCCGCCCAGCGCGGGCCCGAAAGTAAAGATAAACAGCGGGATCAGGATCAGCAGTGCAACAGAGCTAACCTTCATCGACCAGAAATGCGCCGTGCCGGATTTGGCGGAGCCAAGGCCCATCGCCCGTTTGCGGTCTGTCAAATAAGCCATATCAATTCCCCTACTGGATCGCCGCAGCGGTGATGACGGTCAGCAGAACAGACCCGCCCAGACAGGCCCAGCCCAGCTTTTCCGCCGTCGGAATATCCAGCGCATAACCGTTGTCCCAGATCAGGTGCCGCACACCCGCCAGCGTGTGATACCACAGGCCCAGCAGGGAAAAGAACATCACCAGGTCACCGAACCAGCTGGTGACAAAGCCGTTCGCCACCGCGAAGTATTCAGGGCTGCTGGCCGCTGCCAGAAACCACCACACAATCATGAGTGCTGCGATCAGCATCGCGTTGCCCGTGATCCGCGTCAGGATCGACGTCATCGACGTCAGTTGCGGACGGTAGATCGTCAAATGCGGCGACAGGGGACGATTGCCCCGGTTTACATCGGCCATGGCAGGGTCCTTTGGGTAAATTCGTTCTTCTATTGGCTGCCTATATTCATAGAGGATTCTCCGGCAGTGTCACGGGGGTCGGAGCATTTGCCGCAGGGTTTTGCGGGCAATTTCCAGCAATTGCGGGCCAATGCGACGGATTTCGTCGATATGTGATCACAATCTAGGGCCGCGTGGCCAAATCGCTCAGTTGTTTGGTCGTTTCACGCTGCAACTTTCGGCGGATTTGTTCAGGATAATCCTCAAATCCATTGGCGGTGATCACAAATGCGCCCTCGCCTTCGATCAGGTTCTCGAAATAATACGCTGTGAGATCAGCATCATCCGTCTCAATCGCAAGCCCGTTCACGATCACCCCTCTGGCACGAAGGGCGGCACGCATGTCCTGCGGCGGTACCCCTTCGTTTGATTGCCCGTCACCGGACACATCAATGACCTTGCGCGTGCAGCCTTCGACCGCATCGAACAGCTTTATCGACAGCGTCAGCGCCTCCCCGATGGCGGTGGAATAATTCCGCCACCTGCGCGGCACATTGCCGATGGCTTCGGCCAGTTGTGCGACCTCCGCCGCCGTGGTCAGACGCGTCCAAGGCAGGCTTTGTTCCTGCCGCGAAGACCCGGACCATTGAACCAGTGTCACCTCTGCTGCCTGATCAATCAGCGCATCCACCACAATCCCGTCGTTCAGCGCTGCGGCCAGTCCATCCATCTGAATGCGGTATTCCTTCCGGTCGACAGAACCGGAAACGTCGACAGCCAGAACCAGAGCAAGTTCACAGGCCAGCGCGCGCAGTGGCAAAAGGAGAAGGCAAAGAAAAATAGCAAACCGCATAGGTCCACTTTAGGCGGATCAAAGCGCCGGCGCATCCCACGTTTCCGCGAACGGACCAGAAGTGGTCTGCGCACCAGATCGCCACCTGGTGCCTGTAAGGTGCACATTCTGTGCACCCCCCCAAAAGAAATGCGCCCCGAAACCGGAGCGCACTTTATCAACATCGCAGAAAAGTCAGTTCAGGTCAGCGAATCGTCGATGCCCTTGCAAGCTTCAACCAGACCCTTCACGGCGTTGACCGAATTGTCGAACATCGCCTGCTCTTCCTTGTTCATCTTAATCTCGACCACACGCTCAATGCCGCCTGCGCCGATCACTGTAGGCACGCCCACATAAAACCCGTCCAGCCCGTAAGCGCCGTCAACATGTGCGGCACAGGGCAGCACGCGCTTTTGGTCCTTGAGATAGCTTTCCGCCATTTCAATCGCGGAGGTCGCTGGCGCATAGAATGCCGAACCGGTCTTTAGCAGACCCACAATCTCGGCACCGCCATCACGGGTGCGCTGCACGATTGCGTCAAGCTTGTCCTGCGTGGTCCAGCCCATCTTGACCAGATCCGGCAGCGGGATGCCCGCAACGGTTGAATACCGCACCAGCGGCACCATCGTGTCGCCGTGACCGCCCAGAACAAAGGCGGTGACGTCTTTCATGGACACGTTGAATTCGCTCGCAAGGAAGTGACGGAACCGCGCCGAATCCAGAACGCCCGCCATGCCGCAGACCTTTTCATGCGGCAGGCCGGAAAATTCGCGCAGCGCCCAGACCATCGCGTCCAGCGGGTTGGTGATGCAGATCACAAAAGCATCCGGTGCGTGCGCGGCAATGCCCTCGCCCACGGATTTCATCACCTTAAGGTTGATTCCCAGCAGATCGTCGCGGCTCATCCCCGGCTTGCGCGCCACGCCCGCCGTCACGATGCACACGTCCGCGCCTGCAATATCCGCATAATCCTGTGTGCCGGACATGTTGGCGTCAAACTTGGCCGATGGCCCTGATTCCGCGATGTCGAGCGCTTTGCCTTCCGGCGTCCCCTCGGCGATGTCGAACAGAACGACGTCGCCCAGTTCCTTGAGTGCTGCAAGATGCGCAAGCGTGCCGCCGATTTGCCCCGCGCCGATCAGCGCAATTTTGGGTCTGGCCATGGTAGTGTCTCCCTTTGGGGGTTTGCGTTGCGCGTCAGATAGCGAAATGCGCCTCCACCTGCAAGATCAGCCGCAATCGCCGTTGCCAAAAGAAAAAGGGCCACCGGATAACCGGCGGCCCCTCAATCGTCAGTTTTGACGGCCTTTAGTTATTGTATTCCGGCAGTGCTTCCAGCTTCTCCTGTGTGCTGTCGATATAGAAGCGGTAGCTGTCACCGTCTTCGCCTTTGAGCACCTGAATTTTGTCAAAGCTTACCGCAACCGGCTTTTCGCCAAGGCCCAGAAAGCCGCCCACATTGATTACTGCTTCGCTGATCTTGCCGTTGCTATCCATCAACAGCGCGTCAATCTCGCCCACGGTCTCGTCGTTTGCGCCGTAAACGTAGGAACCTTCAATCTTGTCGGCTGTCAGCTGCTCCAGCTCGGCCATCTCCGGCTCGGCATAACCATCACGGGTGACGGCGGGGCGTACCATAGCAGTGCTTCGGTCCATGTTGGTGTCAGTCGCGGCTGTCCCGGTGGTGGTTTTTTCCATGTCACCATCGCGGCCCTCGAATGCGGGAGCTTGCTCAAGCGCCTCTTTGGACGTCTGCACCACAAGGAAACGCTCACCGGCGTCACCCTCTTCCTGCACCACACGGATTTGGTCCATGGACACGCTTACATCACGCTCGCCCAAGCCCAGAAACCCACCGACGCCAAGAATTACAGCGCGGATGTCACCATCCTGGCTAACGATGATATCGTTGATTTCGCCGATGTCATCCCACTCGGTCTCTGCATTGGCGGCCACCCGTGCATCGGTCTCGAACTCGGTCTCGCTGTTGTAGATGCGCATGCCGATCAGGTCGGATGCAAAGAAATCACCCTGCTCGATTTCGACGGTCCCAAAACCAGCATTTGCGGTGTCGGCAAAGGCCGGTGCGGACAAGGTCAAAAGAACTGCGGTTGTGCTCAGAAAGCGTTTCATATCATATGCTCCATTTTAGTGCGGGCACCGTTGCCCGTATGAGAAAACAATGAATTTCGCGAAAATTTGTTCCGCGAATTTTTGGAAAAACCACAAAGCTATAAACTAAGACATGCTCACACTCGACTTTTTCTTTTTTCTTGTCGCCGGTCCGGCAGTGGTGTTCGCCGGAATATCCAAAGCCGGATTCGGCTCAGGTGCCGCCTTTGCCGCAGCCTCCATCCTCGCACTTGTGGTAGAACCGGGGCTGGCGCTCGGGGTCATGTTGCCGCTGCTGATGCTGATTGATGTCAGTTCGCTTAAACCCTACTGGCGCAAATGGAGCGTCCCGGACGCGAAACTGCTGATCATCGGCGGGTTGCCCGGTGTCGTGCTGGGCGCGCTGCTTTATCAACGTGCATCACCGGATGTTTTCCGGCTTTTGATCGGCGGGGTGTCGGTGGGTTTTGTGCTGTGGCAACTGGCATTGGCCAGCGGGCTGATCCGTCTTGCACAGACCCATATGCCGGACCGCGCGGGGTTGCTCTTGGGTACTGTCGCGGGGTTCACCACTTTTGTCAGCCACGCAGGCGGCCCGCCCGCCGCTGTGTTTCTGCTGGGGCGCGGTCTGGACAAGACACAGTATCAGGCCACCACCGTGCTGTTGTTCTGGGTGCTGAATGTGGTCAAGTTTTTCCCCTATGCTGCCCTTGGCATGTTCACCGCTCAGACGTTTCTGGCAAATATCGCACTCGCGCCTTTTGCCCTGCTGGGCACGTGGCTCGGCGTGCGTGCGCATCATCTTGTGCCGGAAAGGGCGTTTTTTGCGCTCACCTACGTCCTGTTGATGGTCACAGGGTGCAAGTTGATCTGGGACGGGTTGACCTGACCCGCGCACAAAGAAGGGGCGCACCATTGGCACGCCCCTTCTTTTTACCTGTTGATTCCAGCCGCGCTAGGCATCACTGCCCTTGGCCGGCAACGCCTCCGCCGTTTCCTCGAACGCCTGGCCCGACGCCACCAGACAGGTCAGACCACCCGGCACCGTCACGGTGATCGTCCAGCTTCCCGTCTCATCTGACGCAAAAACCTCGACCACCGCATTATTCGATCCGATCCCGACCGATTGCCGGGTCTCGCCATAGCCTTCGGCCAGCCGTTCCACCACCGCGTCGCGCGGGGCGCAATTGCGGCTCGCCGACTGCGCCGCCACATCAGTGGTGGTGATCAGATAAATGGCGGCCGCCGCTGTCAGCGCCCCCAATTTCAGCGTCTTTGCAAAAGTATCCATCCTATGTGCCTTCATTCGAAAGGCTGCACCCAAAGGTCCTCGGACCTACCCCGGGCTTTCCCGGCGGGACCTGGGTGGCCCAGGTTATGATCAAACTCCGCTGCTCCCGATCCGCTGTCATCGACGGTCTTGCCGACACAGCTCTTCCCACGGGTCGCGGCACGGGACAGACTGCGCCTGAGACTTGAAGTATTGGTTAACGCTGCGTCCGCACTCCTGCCCAATTTGAATTTTGCTGCGCTGCGGCGCGATTGGGCTTGAAGTTTTCTTGAAAAACTGCCCCTTTGCGCGCAACTTTATGACCCAAGGGATTGCTCTTATGTCCAAACTCACCCGCCCGCTGCGCTCTGTTCTCTATATCCCCGGCTCCAAGGACCGCGCGCTGGACAAGGCACGCGGCCTTGCCTGTGACGCGATCATCTTCGATCTCGAAGACGCCGTAACACCCGAGGAAAAGCCCGCTGCCCGCGCCACACTGGCAGAGGCGCTGAAAACAGGCGGCTATGGCAACCGCTACAAGGTCATCCGCATCAACGGGCTGGACACCGAATGGGGCGTTGAAGACGCCAAGGCTGCCGCCAAAATGGACGCCGACGCGATCCTGCTGCCCAAAGTCGGCAGTCCCGCCGACCTGGAAGCGCTCGCAGAAATCGTGGGCGACATTCCTCTCTGGGCCATGATGGAAACGCCCGGTGCCATGCTGAACGCCCCCGCCATCGCAGCACACCGCAGCTTGCAGGCGATGGTCATGGGCACCAACGATCTGGCGAAAGACCTGCAAACCCGGTTCCGCGCTGACCGCATGCCGCTGATGACGGGTCTTGGCCTGTGCGTCTTGGCCGCCAAGGCGCATGCCATCGCGATCATCGACGGTGTGTACAACGCCTTCAAAGACGACGACGGCCTCAAGATCGAATGTGATCAGGGCCGCGATATGGGCATGGACGGCAAAACCCTGATCCACCCCGCACAGCTTGACGTGGCCAACGCCGCTTTCTCCCCTTCGGAAGAAGAAGTCGATCTGGCGCGCCGTCAGATCGCCGCCCTCGAAGAGGTCGAAGCCTCCGGTCAGGGCGTTGCAGTTGTCGATGGCAAGATCGTGGAAAACTTGCACGTTGCCACTGCCCGCGAAACACTGGCAAAACTGGACGCAATCGCAGCCCTCAACGAAAGCTAAGCCCATGACCCTTCTGATCCTCGGCCTCGCCCTCTGGGTGCTCGCGCATTTCTTCAAGCGCATCGCGCCGGAGGCCCGCGCGAAACTGGGCGATCCGGGCAAGGGGATCATTGCCGTTTTGCTTGTGGGCTCCATTGTTCTGATGGTGCTGGGCTACCGGGGTGCCGATTTCATCCCGGTCTGGTCTCCGCCCACTTGGACGGTGCATCTTAACAACCTGCTGATGATCCTCGCGTTCTGGATCTATGGATCGTCGGCGGCCAAGGGGGCCAAGGCATGGCCCGCCTATAAAACCCGCCACCCGCAACTGCTGGGCTTCAAAATCTGGGCCGCTGCCCACCTGCTGGTCAACGGCGATCTGGCGGCGATCATCCTCTTCGGCACCCTGCTCGCGTGGGCCGTGGTCGAGGTGATCCTGATCAACCGGGCCGAACCGGACTGGACGCCGCCCGCACCTGCCGGTGCCAAAACCTACATCCGCCTGACCGTCATTACTGCCGTGATCGTGCTGATCGTAACCGGCATCCACACATGGCTCGGCGTCTGGCCTTTCCCTTCGTAAGGAACCCCGCATGAAACTTTACCGCTTCCTCTCAGAAGAGGACACATCCGCCTTTTGTCACAAGGTCACCGACGCCCTGAACAAGGGCTGGGAGCTTTACGGCACACCCACCCAGACATGGGATCATGCCGCAGGCGTCATGCGCTGCGGGCAGGCCGTGACCAAGGACGTCGAAGGCACCTACACACCCGACACAAAACTGGGCGCACACTGATGAGCAAAACCAACGCAGGCCGCTTTTTCGAACATTACACCGTGGGCGAAACAATCCACCATGCGGTCCCCCGCACGGTTGGTGCCAGCGAACGCGCCCTTTACCACGCGCTCTATCCCGCACGCCACGCGCTCTATTCCTCCGATCAATTTGCCCAAGACTGCGGGCTGACCGCCAGCCCGCTCGACGATATGATCGCCTTCCACATTATCTTTGGCAAAACCGTACCTGACGTGTCGCTGAACGCCGTGGCCAACCTCGGCTACGCGCAGGGCCGCTGGCTCAAACCCGTCTGGCCCGGCGACACCCTGCGCAGTCAGTCCAAGGTGATCGGCCTCAAGCAGAACTCCAACGGCAAAACCGGCGTGGTTTACGTGCGCACAACGGGGCTCAACCAACACGACGAACCGGTGCTGGAATATGTACGCTGGGTCATGGTCCGCAAAAGCAACGTGGACACGCCCGCGCCCGAAACGGTCGTGCCCGACCTGCCCAAAGCGCTCGACCCCGCTGATCTGGTGATCCCCGAAGGTCTCGATTTCACCAACTACGATACCACGCTGGCCGGAGAGCCCCACCGCTGGGGCGACTATGAGGTGGGCGAGAAGATCGACCACGTGGATGGCGTGACCGTAGAGGAAGCCGAACACATGATCGCCACGCGCCTGTGGCAGAACACCGCCAAAGTGCATTTCGACACCTCCGCCCGCCCCGACGGCTCTCGCCTGATCTACGGCGGCCACGTGATTTCGATGGCGCGCGCGCTGTCGTTTAACGGATTGGCCAATGCGCAGATGGTCGTGGGCCTCAACGGCGGCGCACATGCAAACCCCTGCCTGTCCGGCGACACGATCCGCGCGTGGTCCGAAGTGCTGGACAAGGCCGAGACGTCCCATCCCGGTGTTGGTGCCATCCGCCTGCGGCTGGTCGCCACAAAGGGCGGCGATGCCTTTGCCCTGCGTGGGGAGGATGGGAAATACCTGCCGGACGTGCTACTGGATCTCGACTACTGGGCGCTGATCCCGCTCTGACGACAGCCAAGTTTTCCTTTCTATCACAAACAGACCCACCTGTCGTTGACCCGGATCAACGTCTGGCGGGCGGTGCGGCGCTATGCTCCGGGCATATGCACACACCGGAGGGATACCCAATGTTCAAGACCATATTGATTGCCTATGATGGTTCGGATCACGCCGAAAACGCAATCAAGATCGCGGCGGGGCTGGCCCGCACGCACAATGCATCGCTGCACCTTGTCCATACGCCGCAGGTCGATACACCGCACATTGTCATCGGTTCATACGTGAGCCTGCTGGAAACCCCGCCTACCCCCCAGCAGATCGAGGAGGCCGGCAAACACATCTCCGACAAGGCAACCGCCACCGCAAAGGCGCTTGGCGTTGAACTGACACAGGTGCATCTGGGCTCGGGCGCGCCGGCGGCCTTCGTGCTCGACACCGCAGGTAAAATCGACGCCGATCTGATCGTCTTGGGGCGGCGCGGTCTGGGCGCGCTTGGCGCGATGGCCCTTGGCTCGCTAAGTCAGGCCGTCACACACGGCGCGAAATGCGCCTGCATGACTGTTCTGTGATCAAAAGCTTCCGCCCAGCGCGGTGAGAATGGTAATTCGCTGCGAGATGCGGAATCCTGCGGCACCGATGCCGACCTAGGGATTGGCGTCTTTCTGCGATTTTCTGAAGCGCCGGGAAGCCTCGAAGTACAGAAAAATCTCGCGGCGCGCACACCAGACCATTTTCAAGGTGTGATACGTACCCCGCAGCTTCCATAAAAAGCTGCCTTCACTAAAGCGGGGCTGCACCATATTCACTTCGCGGTGCACGACGCGCCAAAGATCCTTGTTGGCCAATTTCATTTCGGCTTCAAGATCGACTGGCCCGTCCTCGGCTGCGGCCAGTCTGACGAAGGCAAGGTGATTTTCCACCGACGGATCAATAGGCACGGCACCGATCAGACGTTGTTCGTCTTCAAAATAGTTCCATTCCCTGGTGGTACGACGATCAAAGTCTGCCGCTCCATAAATATCCCTGTCTTGAAATGCGTGTTTCAGCGCGGTCCTTTCTTCAGGTTGGAGTTTCAGCCGGATCGGCTGCGGTTCCTTACTAGGAAACGGCCCGAGCAACCGGTGCGGAACATGCCAATTGAGTGACGTGCCGGTTTCCAGCAGTTGCAGATAGGCCTTGAAACTGGAATGAAACTCCAGCCTGTGCAGGGACAGTTTACTCGTGCGGTAATGTCCCTGCTCCAACTGCGCAAATATCCTGCGAAACATGCGGTCGGTGCCGTGCGCGTCCGCGCGGCAATAATACAGCGCGCCCAGTGACCAGAGTATGCAGGCGATAAGGGCGATGTCCGTTTCGGGGTCTTCGATCAAATGCCACAGAAAGCTTCCCTCAGGCTCGGCCGCTGCTGCGTCATCCCAATCGAATGCGAACTTCAAATAGGCCAGCTGCGTGGCAGGGGTTTGCCGCATGGCCCATTCTTCCTGTCCCAGCACCTGCGGGTCTTCGTCATCTTCCGGAAATCTCGGGTCGTAGCGTAGCATCAAATGGCTCCAGAGGTTTTGGCCACACTGACAATGCTCTGCGGCGAAAATAGGGAAATTAAGGGGAAGCACCGAAAATGAGCGGACGAAGGCAAAACGGTTTTCCGCCACATCAACAGTGTTTATAGATACAAACAATTCAGTTTTTACCTTATTATGCAGCGAAACGACCAAGATTTATCTTTTTGTGATCACAGTAATTTGCCGTGTGATCACAAATGTCGCTTTACTCTGGCAAAGCGACAAAAACTCCGTCTAGCTTGGTGCCAACCATAAGACTCACTGGCCAGCACGCCAGTGACTTGAACAATGACGGGACCGATTTTCCATGAACATCCACGAATATCAGGCCAAAGCCCTTTTGCGTAGCTACGGGGCTCCGGTCTCTGACGGACGCGTCGTGCTCAAGGCCGAAGACGCCAAGAACGCCGCGGGTGAGATGGACGGACCGCTTTGGGTGGTCAAGGCACAGATCCACGCAGGCGGACGCGGCAAGGGCAAGTTCAAGGAAGCGGACGCAGGCGATGCAGGCGGCGTGCGCCTTGCCAAATCGGTCGAGGAAGCCGCCGAGGAAGCCAAGAAAATGCTGGGCCGCACCTTGGTCACACACCAGACCGGCCCCGCAGGCAAGCAGGTCAACCGCATCTACATCGAAGACGGCTCCGGCATCGAAACTGAACTCTATCTCGCCCTCCTGGTCGACCGCCAGACCTCCCGCGTGTCTTTCGTCTGCTCCACCGAAGGCGGCATGGACATCGAAGAAGTCGCGGCCTCCACCCCTGAGAAAATCCTGTCCTTCTCGGTTGATCCCGCCACAGGCTACCAGGCCTTTCACGGCCGCCGCATCGCGTTTTCGCTGGGCCTTGAGGGCAAGCAGGTCAAACAATGCGTGGGCCTGATGGCACTGCTCTACAAAGCATTCATCGAAAAAGACATGGAGATGCTTGAGATTAACCCGCTGATCGTCACCGACGGCGGCGATCTCAAGGTCCTCGACGCCAAGGTCGCGTTTGATGGCAATGCCATCTACCGCCACGCCGACATCGCAGAACTGCGCGACACGACCGAGGAAGACCCGAAGGAACTCGAAGCCTCCAAGTACGACCTCAACTACATCGCGCTTGACGGTGAAATCGGTTGCATGGTCAACGGCGCGGGCCTTGCGATGGCCACAATGGACATTATCAAGCTCTACGGTGCTGAACCTGCCAACTTCCTCGACGTGGGCGGCGGTGCGACCAAAGAGAAAGTGACCGAAGCCTTCAAGATCATCACCTCCGACCCGCAGGTCAAGGGCATCCTTGTGAACATCTTCGGCGGCATCATGCGTTGCGACGTGATTGCCGAAGGCGTTGTGGCCGCTGTCAAAGAGGTCGGCCTCAAGGTGCCGCTTGTCGTGCGCCTTGAAGGCACAAACGTGCAGCAGGGCAAGGATATCATCAACAATTCCGACGTCGACGTGATTGCGGCGGATGACCTCAAGGATGGCGCGCAAAAGATCGTGGCGGCAGTCAAAGGCTGAACGACCCGATGCCGGAAAAGACATCTCCCAGCACTGCGCCTATCATGGCGGGCATCGCGCTTTTGGGCGCGGGCCTGCTGATGCGCCGCTGGCGGCCATCGGTCCTCAACCTGCCGGATCGGCCTGAAAAAAGCAGCCATGCGGACAGAGGTATCGCACGCGCGGCCCGCAAGTCGCGCGACGGTGTGGCAACAGTCTTGCCCAGAAATATGACCGGCTCAATCGGTCGATCGCTCATCATCATGGGGGCGGGGCTGATCATGGTGCGCGCATTCGATGAACTGGTCGACGATGAGGAGGCGTTGTTTTGATCCGCCGATTGATGCTTTCCTGCACCCTCGCCGCACTACCCACGCTTGCTGTGGCTGATACGCAGGCAATCCGTCAGGGTGCCGACCTGACAACAACGCAGGTGGGTCATGCCTTTGCAGCTGGGTGTGCGACCCGCCAGCCAAGCCTGCTGAAAGCAACGCTGGCGCTTTGGACGGAAGCGTTCTGGTTCGTACCGCAGGCCGATACCGGGCATGACTTCGCTTTCGTATCACCGAACCGCATGCTGACCGTCACCGCAGATGTCGGCACGCTTGAGGCTACTTGCACAATGTCCGTAAGCTCCGAAATAGGCGGGGACGGCAGCGAAATCTTGCAAAGTCTTGAAACGCATATGGCCGACCGGTGGTGGCGCGAAAGCCCCGTCGAAATTCAGACAGACAACAACGGCACCCGCTGGTCCTACACCCGTCAGGGAGTGGCCCATCAGATCGACTTTGTCAAAACCGATCAAGGCTTCCTCATCACCCACAAAGCGGAAAGGCTCTGACAATGCGTCTGGCGGCATCCCTTTTGTGTCTTTGCGTCGCAATGCCTATCCCGGCGACGGCAGGCGGTGCCGTGGCCACGGCCCGCAGCGCGATGCAGCTTTTCGCGGACCACTGCTTTTCGCCTTACATGACCGCCGCGAAAGCCGCCAAAACTTTCGCTCTCTCCGGCACATCCTATGATTTTTACGACCTTGATCCTTTCTCAAGTGCTGCCCCCTCACCCGCGACCCAGCGTGCCGTGACCCCCGGCACCGACCGTCGTTGCGAAATCGCTTTCCCCGGCAACTACGCCGATCAGGCTGCACAGATCGCCGTACAGGCCCTCGCGTCCGAAGGCATCACCACTCCAGCGCCCCTCCCCGCACGCTACAAAGAGAGCGCCGAGACAACTTTGCTTGCCGCGCGCCAGCTTAACCCCCGCCGCGTAGCCGTTGTGCACACAGGCACGCGGCACGGCACGAACGGCCCCGAAACCTATCTGTTGGTCGAACGGCTGAGCCCCGCTGCCAGCACCGACTGAAACAAACCGGCGCATCCCGCGCCCCAAAGAACAACAAAGGGACAGACCATGACACCACTTCGCCTGACCGTGACCTCACTTGCACTTGCCGCCCTCGCAGCCTGCGGCGGTTATGACAATCTGGAGGTTCGCAACGGCCCACAGGCGGTGCATCCCAGCACGTCACGGCTTGCCTCCGGTGTCACTGATCAGGCCGAAGCGGCACAAATCACCAGCATTCAGCAGATCACCATCGTCAATGTCACCGCCCCCTGTGCGGCACATAAAACCTGTCATCACGGCCATCACAAAGGCCACAAATACGACGGCTCCCGCCCGATTGTGGATTAATCCACACGCCACGCTAAAAACAGAATACCAATAAGGAGACGCCAAAATGGCCGTACTCGTAGACGAAAACACCAAAGTGATCTGTCAGGGCCTTACCGGTTCGCAGGGCACGTTCCACACCGAACAGGCCATCGCCTATGGCACCAAAATGGTCGGCGGCGTAACCCCCGGCAAAGGCGGTCAGACGCATCTTGATCTGCCGGTCTTCAATTCCGTGCATGAGGCGATGCATACGACCGAGGCAAACGCTTCCGTCATCTACGTGCCGCCTCCGTTCGCCGCCGACTCCATTCTTGAGGCCATCGACGCCGAAATGCCCCTGATCGTCTGCATCACCGAAGGCATCCCGGTGCTCGACATGATGCGCGTCCAGCGCGCGCTCGAAGGGTCCAAATCCCGCCTCATCGGCCCCAACTGCCCCGGCGTCATCACGCCCGACGCCTGCAAAATCGGCATCATGCCCGGCCACATCCACAAACGCGGCTCCTGCGGCGTGGTCTCGCGCTCCGGCACGCTGACCTATGAGGCGGTCAAACAGACCTCTGATCTGGGCTATGGCCAATCCTCTGCCGTAGGCATCGGCGGCGACCCGATCAAAGGCACCGAACACATCGACGTGCTCGAAATGTTCCTCGCGGATGATGAAACACAATCCATCATCATGATCGGTGAAATCGGTGGCTCCGCCGAAGAAGAAGCCGCACAATTCCTCGCCGATGAAAAGAAAAAAGGCCGCTGGAAGCCAACCGCCGGTTTCATCGCGGGCCGCACAGCCCCTCCCGGCCGCCGCATGGGTCACGCTGGTGCCATCGTTGCCGGTGGTAAAGGCGGTGCCGAAGACAAAATCGAAGCGATGAAGTCCGCAGGCATCGTCGTCGCCGACAGCCCTGCGACACTGGGCGAAGCGGTCAAGGAGGCCATCGAAAAGGGATGATGCCGCACCGCCCCCTTCGTGCTCTCCTGGCAGCCGCGATCGTCGCGATCGCCCTTCCGGCGCAGGCAGATCCGCTTGCCGCCGCTGCGACCGACATCTACAGCGATCCGCAGATGGACATCGCCGCCCGGTGGGAGGCGATCGCCGCGGCAGGCTGGCAACCCATCGCGGATGCCGCAGTTCGCGACGCCATCGCACGCACCTACGTGCGGCACGACGGCGTCACCATGCTGCAGCTCGCTGGTGCCGACCTCGACGCCTTAGTCGACAGGTTGGCACCGACCCTCGTGGACGCTTTTGGGACGGACAAGATCACGCCCCTCGCGCACCCCGGCACGGATACCTACCTGATCGCCAGCGCGCTGGACGGGACACAACCCTATTTCGACTGCTGGATGCTCCTGTCCGGACCCGAAGCCGCCCGCAGCGCACTGGTCGACAGGGGCACAGCCGCGCCGTTCTTCACCGCAGGCACGTCCGACTTCCGTGGCAACCGGTCCTTTTTTGTGCTGAACCGCGATCTGAATGAACGCGGCTGGACCGGGCTTTGGGGGCCGCAGTCGGGCATGTTTTCCGTCCTTCCGGACCTCGCAGATGCCCCGCCGTCGGGCATCCTAGCCTGTCCCGCCCTGTTCAAATTCCGCAGCATCCAGCGCGCAAGTACAGGATAAACCCGAAACACAAGGTTCTGCCGACCATAGCTGAACTTATCTGCAACCGACCGCCGACATCGAAAGGCCGCTACCGTGACAATGGATTTTCAAACAGCCATCAAAACCTGCCTCACGCAGAAATTCGCCACTTTCTCGGGCCGCGCCTCGCGCTCGGAATACTGGTGGTTTGTGCTGGCCGTTGTCATCGGCTCTGTCATCACGCAACTTATCTGGTGGCCGCTTGGCCTCATATTCTCACTCGCGGTGCTCTGCCCGGGCCTTGCCGTGGGCTTTCGCCGCCTTCAGGACACGGGCCGCCCCGGTTGGTACATAGCCATCCCTTTCGGCATCAGCCTGCTGAACACGCTCCTGTCCCCCTCCATGCCCACAGAAGAGGCCATGATGGCGGGCGAATTACCGAACATGGGGGCCATCGCCATGTCCGGTGTGCTGGCCATCGTCAGCCTTGTGATCTTCATCCTTTATATCTGGTGGCTGACCCGCCCTTCCCAGCCCGAAACCAACGCCTACGGGCCGCCGCCCGTCCCGCAAGCCTGACCTTCCAAGCCTGATCTTCACGTCCAGCACAGCCATAAGGTGACGCCATGACCGAACAACCCGCCAACGACCATTTCCACGCCTCCTCCTTTATGGAAGGCGACAATGCGGAATATCTTGAACAGCTTTACGCGCGCTACGCCGCTGATCCCTCTTCCGTAGACGAAGCATGGCACGCTTTCTTCAAGGCGATGGGCGACGAACGCAAAGCAGTCGAGGCCGAAGCCGCAGGTCCCTCATGGGCACGTCCCGATTGGCCCCCCGCCCCCGCAGGCGAAACGATGGGCGCCCTGACGGGCATCTGGCCCGAACCCACCGAAGCCAAGGCCGCAGGCGACAAGATCAAGGCCAAGGCCGAGGAAAAAGGCGTTCCGGTCAGCGACGAACAGGTCAAGCAGGCCGTGATGGATTCAATCCGCGCGCTGATGCTGATCCGCGCCTACCGTATTCGCGGACACTTGGCCGCCGATCTGGACCCTCTCGGAATGCGCGACGCGGGCGAACACCCCGAGCTGGATCCGAAGGCCTACGGTTTCACCGATGCCGACATGGACCGCCCGATCTTTATCGACAATGTGCTGGGGCTTGAGGTCGCGACGCTGAAACAGATCGTCGATATCGTCAAATCCACCTACTGCGGCACCTTCGCGCTGCAATACATGCACATCTCCGATCCCGAACAGGCCGGCTGGCTCAAGGAACGGATCGAGGGGTATGGCAAGGAAATCGCCTTTACCAAGAACGGGCGCAAGGCGATCCTGTCCAAGCTGGTCGAGGCAGAGGGTTTCGAGAAATTCCTGCACGTCAAATACATGGGCACCAAACGCTTCGGCCTTGATGGCGGCGAAAGCCTTGTTCCCGCGATGGAGCAGATCATCAAGCGAGGCGGCCAGCTGGGCGTCAAGGAAATCGTCATCGGCATGCCCCACCGGGGCCGCCTGTCGGTGCTGGCCAACGTGATGCAGAAACCCTACCGCGCGATCTTCAACGAATTTCAGGGCGGCAGCTTCAAGCCCGAAGACGTCGATGGCTCTGGCGATGTGAAATACCACCTCGGTGCGTCCTCCGACCGCGAATTTGACGATAATTCCGTGCACCTGTCACTCACCGCAAACCCCTCACACCTTGAGGCGGTGAACCCCGTCGTCATCGGCAAGGTCCGCGCCAAGCAGGATCAGTTGGGCGACAAGGATCGCACCGCCGTGATGCCCTTGCTGCTGCACGGCGACGCGGCTTTCGCCGGTCAGGGCGTTGTGGCGGAATGTTTCGCGCTCTCGGGCCTCAAGGGGCACAAAACCGGCGGCACCATGCATATCGTGGTCAACAACCAGATCGGTTTCACCACCGCACCGCATTTCTCGCGCTCCTCCCCCTATCCCACCGACAACGCTCTGGTGGTCGAGGCGCCCATCTTCCACGTCAACGGCGACGATCCGGAGGCGGTTGTGCATGCCGCACGTGTGGCCACGGAGTTCCGCCAGAAATTCCACAAGGACGTTGTGATTGACCTGATCTGCTACCGCCGCTTCGGTCACAACGAAGGCGACGAGCCGATGTTCACCAACCCGGTGATGTACAAGAAAATCAAAAAACAAAAGACGACGCTCAGCCTCTATTCCGAGCGTCTGGTCAAGGACGGTCTAGTCCCCGAGGGCGAGATCGAGGACATGAAGGCCGATTTCCAAAAGCTGATGAACGAGGAATTCGAGGCGGGCAAGGAATACCGCCCCAACAAGGCCGATTGGCTGGACGGCAAATGGTCCCATCTGGACAAGCGCGGCAAGAAATACCAGCGCGGCAAAACCGCGATCAAACCCGAAACACTGGCCGACGTGGGCAAGGCGCTCACATCCGCGCCCGATGATTTCCCACTGCACAAAACTGTCGGTCGTTTGCTTGAGGCGAAAGCCAAGATGTTCGAGGACGGCAAAGGCTTTGACTGGGCCACAGCCGAGGCGATTGCCTTCGGCTCCCTGCTCACCGAAGGCTACAAAGTGCGTCTGGCCGGACAGGACAGCGCACGCGGCACCTTCAGCCAGCGCCATTCCGCCCTGATCAATCAGGAAACCGAAGAACGCTTCTATCCGCTGAACCACATCCGCGACGGACAAGCCGAATACGAAGTGATCGATTCCATGCTCTCCGAATACGCGGTGCTGGGTTTTGAATACGGCTATTCACTGGCCGAACCAAACGCCCTGACCCTGTGGGAAGCCCAGTTTGGTGACTTCGCCAACGGCGCGCAGATCATGTTCGATCAGTTCATCTCGTCGGGCGAAAGCAAATGGCTGCGCATGTCGGGCCTCGTCTGCCTTATGCCTCACGGTTACGAAGGCCAAGGGCCGGAACATTCCTCCGCCCGGCTTGAGCGTTTCCTGACCATGTGCGGCGGCGACAACTGGATCGTGGCAAACTGCACGACGCCCGCCAACTATTTCCACCTGCTGCGCCGACAATTGCACCGCAGCTACCGCAAGCCGCTGATGCTGATGACACCCAAATCCCTGCTGCGCCACAAACTCGCGGTCAGCACGGCGGATGAATTCACCACCGGGTCCAGCTTCCACCGCGTGTTGTGGGACGATGCCCAGCACGGCAATTCGGACACAAAACTGGTGGCCGATGACAAGATCAAGCGCGTGGTTATGTGTTCGGGCAAGGTCTATTACGACCTGCTGGAAGAACGCGACGAACGCGGGATCGATGACATCTATCTCATGCGGTTCGAACAATTCTATCCCTTCCCCGCGCAATCGGCGGTCAAGGAACTGGAGCGGTTCAAGAACGCCGAAATGGTCTGGTGTCAGGAAGAACCGAAAAACCAGGGTGCGTGGTCGTTCATTGAGCCCAACATCGAATGGGTTCTGGGCCGCATCAAAGCCAAGCACGGGCGCCCCACCTATGCAGGCCGCGCCACTGCAGCGTCGCCCGCAACGGGCCTTGCCAGCCAGCACAAAGCACAACAAGCCGCGCTCATTGACGATGCGCTGACACTCGAAGGATCCAAGACATGACCGAAGTACGCGTGCCCACACTGGGCGAATCCGTGACAGAGGCAACCGTGGCCACATGGTTCAAAAAGCCCGGCGATACCGTTGCCGTCGATGAAATGCTGTGTGAACTGGAAACCGACAAGGTCACCGTCGAGGTGCCTAGCCCTGTAGCCGGGACCTTGTCTGACATCGTTGCAGCCGAAGGTGAAACCGTCGGCGTCGATGCCTTGCTGGCAAACATCTCCGAAGGGGATGGCGGCAACAAGGCAGCGCCCAAGGGTCGCGAAAGTAGCGAAGACGACGCGGCCGCGTCACAGGCCGCGCGCGAAGGGTCGGACGGAGAGACCGGTGGCGGCAATGGCGGCGGCGAAAGCGTCGATGTCATGGTGCCCACACTGGGCGAAAGCGTGACTGAGGCAACCGTCAGCACGTGGTTCAAAAAGGTGGGTGATACCGTCGCGCAGGACGAAATGCTGTGCGAACTGGAAACCGACAAGGTCAGCGTTGAGGTGCCCGCCCCGGCCGCAGGCACGCTCACTGAAATTCTGGCCGAAGAAGGCAGCACGGTCGAGGCCAACGGCAAACTTGCCGTGATCGGTTCGGGCGACGGTGCAGCGTCCGCCGCCCCCGCACAGGAAAGCGCCCCCGCCCCGGCTGCGGCAGCCGCCTCCGGCGGCAAGGACGTCGAGGATGCCCCCTCCGCCAAGAAAGCAATGGCCGAAGCGGGCGTCAGCCGTGATCAGGTCACCGGAACGGGCCGCGATGGCCGGGTAATGAAAGAAGACGTGGCCAAGGCCATCGCCGCCGGCACCTCCGCCGCCAAGGCCCCCGAGGCCAAGCAAGCGCCCCGCGCGCCTTCCGCCGCCGACGATGCCGCGCGCGAGGAACGGGTCAAGATGACCCGCCTCAAGCAGACAATGGCCCGCCGCCTCAAGGAAGCGCAGAACACCGCCGCAATTCTGACCACGTTCAACGAGGTCGACATGACCGAGGTGATGGCGATCCGAAACCAGTACAAAGCGGATTTCGAGAAGAAACACGGCGTCCGCATGGGCTTTATGTCTTTCTTCACCAAGGCCTGCTGCCACGCGCTGAAGGAAATCCCCGAGGTCAACGCCGAGATCGACGGCACCGACGTGATCTACAAGAACTACGTGCACATGGGCGTCGCCGCAGGCACGCCAACGGGCCTTGTGGTGCCGGTGATCCGCGACGTCGATACGATGTCCTTTGCGGGGATCGAGAAAGCCATCGGCGACATGGGCAAGAAAGCCCGCGACGGCAAGCTCACGATGGCCGATATGACCGGCGGTACATTCACCATCTCCAACGGCGGCGTCTACGGCTCGCTCATGACAGCCCCCATCCTGAACCCTCCCCAGTCCGGTATCCTCGGCATGGCGAAAATTCAGGACCGTCCAATGGCCATCGGCGGCGAAGTCGTCATCCGCCCGATGATGTACATCTCCCTGTCGTATGACCACCGCATCATCGACGGCAAGGGGGCGGTGACGTTCCTTGTCCGCGTCAAAGAGATGCTGGAGGACCCGCGCCGGTTGTTGATGGACTTGTGAGATGGATTTACTTGTAGAAGAAGATTTTTCTGAACTCCCTGAACAGCCAGAGCATAAATGGCTGCATTTGCAAAAGGTAGTTTTTGCTCGGTACTCGAAGTCTTACAATCAAGTGGAGGACAAGGAGCAGCTTTCCAATCAGTACATCACGATCATCACAACACTAGCTGAGCAGTTTTCGGTGAAAAGTGTTGGGCCAACCTCCGACGCTAGCGTTCAGACGAAATTTGAGAAATTTCAACTTGCTGTTGAAAGGGCAAAAGTACGAATATGGGCCGCTGCTCTTCCCGAGTATCCATTTGGCCGCGTGAAATTGTCAGAAGAAACGCGAGATAAGATCCTTCAACTTTCAACAGAGATAGAAATTCAAATTGCCGATTTGGATGCTTCAGATGCGCGAAAACAGTCTATGCACAAACGCCTTGAGGAGTTTCGTCGAGAAATCAATCAACCGCAAACTAGAATCGGAGCGGCGCTGCAGCAGTTAGCTCCTATTGCTACGTTAATTGCGATGAGTACTGCAACGCTTGCTCAAGCTCCTGACGCCGTAGCGACAATTCAGAGACTACTAGGTGCCGAGCAAATTGCTGTGAGCGAACCGGAAATTGCCTTAATTCAAAAAGAAAGATTTATGCTGCTGCCGTCCCCGCCTAAACAATTGGAAGGACCAAAGTAGCTTTGATTGCTGGAGCACCATGACCGAACTCACCCTTCTCGCCGCCTACGGCCTTCTTGTTATGCTGACGATTATTCTTCAGGCGCTCGGGTCGTTCCGCACGCTGTCGATCGGCTATCTCATGTCCGCCCGGGACGAACCGCGCGAAGTGGGCAGAATGACCAACCGCATCAAACGTGCGCTGGACAATTCCGTCGTCGCTATGGCGCTCTTCGCGCCCGCCGTCCTGCTGCTCGAAGTGCAGGGCAAGACTGACGCAAACTCACTGCTGGCCGCACAGGTTTTCCTCGTCGCGCGGATCATCTATCTGCCTGTCTACGCTCTTGGCGTACCCGCCATCCGCACCCTCGCCTGGACCGCCGGTTTCGCGGCCACGGCCATTCTTTACTTCCTTGCCCTGTAGGAGCCGACACGTGCAACTGATCGTCCACTACGACGTCACCGACATCACCAAATGGAAAGCCGCGTTTGACGACGATGCCGAAGCGCGGCGTGACGCGGGGCTGACCGTCCTGCAAGTCTGGAAAGATCCAGACAGCACCCAACGCGCCGCCGTCCTGCTGGATGTGAATGACCGGGCGCGCGCGCAAAAATGGCTCGACCGCTCGGATGCGCTCAGCGTCGATGACGCGCAGACCGTCACCGCAACCTCCGCTCATTTTCTGGAAACGATGTGACCCCGGAACTCACCGTCCTGACGCTCGCGGCCCTGCTACAAATCGTGCAGTTCGCGCTTTATGCCGTCCCCGCCAATCTTGAGCTGACGCCAGGCTACACCATGTCCCCCCGTGACCGCGACCCAAGCCGCGAGATGTCGGAACGCACTGCACGGCTGGGCCGCGCCTTTGACAACCATTTCCAGAACCTTGCGCTATTCACCATTGCGGTCATGGTTCTGGCGTTCTCTGATCAATCCACTGCCTTCACCGCCGCCTGCGCCTGGGTCTACCTTATCGCGCGGGTGCTCTATATTCCGGCATATGCCTTTGGCTGGACGCCCGCACGATCCTACATCTGGTTCGCAGGTTTTCTGGCCACCACTCTCATGCTGCTCGCAGCCCTGATCTAACACCCCAAGGAGACACCCCATGTCCAGCTATGATGTCATCGTGATCGGTTCCGGCCCCGGCGGCTATGTCGCCGCCATCCGCTGCGCACAACTCGGCCTGAAAACCGCCTGCGTCGAGGGGCGCGAAACCTTGGGCGGCACCTGCCTGAACGTCGGCTGCATCCCGTCCAAGGCGCTTTTGCACGCGTCGCACATGCTGCACGAGGCGGAACATAATTTCGCTGAAATGGGGCTGAAGGGCAAAAGCCCCTCGGTCGACTGGAAGCAGATGCTGACCTACAAGAACTCGACCATTGAAACCAACACCAAGGGCATCGAATTCCTGTTCAAAAAGAACAAGATCGACTGGCTCAAAGGCTGGGGATCGGTCCCCGAAGCGGGCAAGGTCAAGGTCGGTGACGAGGTTCACGAGGCTAAGAACATCATCATCGCCACCGGGTCCGAACCCAGCAGCCTGCCGGGCGTGGAAATTGACGAAAAGGTCGTTGTCACGTCCACCGGCGCTTTGGAACTGGGCAAGGTGCCTAAGAAGATGGTCGTGATCGGCGCGGGCGTCATCGGGCTGGAACTGGGCAGCGTCTATTCGCGGCTTGGTGCCGAGGTGACGGTGGTGGAATTCCTGGATGCCATCACACCCGGCATGGACCCCGAAGTGCAAAAGGTGTTCCAGCGCACGCTGAAGAAGCAGGGCATCGAATTCGTGATGGGGGCCGCCGTACAAAAGACCGAGGCCACCAAGACCAAGGCCAAGGTGCATTACAAGCTGCGCAAGGACGACAGTGAGCATGTGCTCGACGCCGATGTGGTGCTGGTCGCCACCGGGCGCAAACCCTACCACGACGGGCTCGACCTTGAGGCCCTTGGCATCCGCCTGACCAAGCGCGGACAGATTGCCATCACCAAGGAATGGGAAACCGACGTCAAAGGCATCTACGCCATCGGGGATGTGACCGAAGGCCCGATGCTGGCCCACAAGGCCGAGGACGAAGGCATGGCCGTTGCCGAAGTGATCGCGGGCAAGCATGGCCATGTGAACTACGGCGTGATCCCCGGTGTGATCTATACCCACCCCGAAGTCGCAAATGTGGGCGAGACCGAGGCGAGCCTCAAGGAAGCAGGCCGCGCGTACAAGGTCGGCAAGTTTTCCTTCATGGGCAACGCACGCGCCAAGGCCAACTTTGCGGGCGACGGCTTTGTCAAAATCCTCGCGGACAAGGAAACGGACCGCATCTTGGGCGCGCATATCATTGGCCCGTCGGCGGGCGACCTGATCCATGAGGTCTGCGTTGCGATGGAATTTGGGGCCTCCGCACAGGATCTTGCCATGACCTGCCACGCGCATCCGACCTATTCCGAAGCCGTGCGCGAAGCGGCGCTGGCGTGCGGTGACGGCCCGATCCATATGTAATGGCCGGGCGGGCAACATGCCCGCCTGACCAACCACCCTGTCCGGGACCAGAACGGCCCAGACAGTGCAATCCTTTCACCTCAAAACACAGGACGCGCGGCCCTCGCCCGCGCCTCCGCTTGGCTGTCTAACGCTGGACCTCTCGCGTCTCGCGATAAAAGACCACAAAGGCCAGAGCCAGCAGAACAGCGGACACCCCCGCCAGCGCAGCCCATCCTACCCCAGCCACCAAAGCCCCCGCCGCAAAGGCGCAAAGCGTTGAAACCAGCGCGATGGCGGTCTCATTCGCCCCCTGCACGGCGGCCTTATCCTGTTCGGAAACCGCCTGCGCCAGCAAGGCCGTCGCGCCAATGAACCCAAAGTTCCACCCGACACCCAGCACCACAAGTGAGCCGTAAAAGTGACCGGCGGTCAGACCGCTCATCGCGACAAGGGAGGCCACAATCAGCAGTGTGATCCCGGTGAATGCGATCCGCTCTGCGCCAAATCGCTTGATCAGGAACCCAGTAAAGAAACTCGGCGCGAACATCGCCACCACATGCCAGCGGATGACATCCCCTGCGACGGCCTCCGAAAAACCACAGCCGATCATCGCAAGGGGGGTCGGCACCATCATAAAGACCATGATCCCCTGCGACACCGCGCCCAAACCAACGGCAAGCCGCACGGGCCGGTGTTTCAGCACGGACAGCGACGTCAGCCGGTCCTTCAGCGTTTGCGGTGCGGTCTGCGGTGGCTTGGGCAGGCGGATCAACAGTAGCGGCAATAGACCGATCACCGAAAGACCCGCAAGCGCTGCATAGGCACCGGCAAGCGGCACGGGGGCCAAAGCATCCTTGGCCCAGATAAACACCTGCGGTCCGACAAATGCAGCAATCAGCCCCGATGTCAGGATCAGTGATATTGCCACCGGTTGCCACGCTGCACTCACTGTCTCTGCGGCAGCAAAACGAAAAAACTGATAGCAGGCAAGTGCCGCGCCCAATGCAAGGTGAGCCAGACACAAAAGAACAAAACTGCCCGTCAGCAGTGCCCAGACCCCCATCAAAGCTCCCGCAGTTGCACAGGCACCTCCGGCAAAGAACCCGGCCTTGCGCCCCAGACGCCCCATCAACAGCGAAAACGGTGCCGCAGCAAACAATCCGGCCAGCGTCGACAGCGACGCGGGCAAGGTGGCAAGCGCTGTGGACGGGGCCAGCATCAGGCCCGCCAGTCCGCCCAGAATGATCATCATCGGCATTGCGGACCCAAGGATCGTGTTTGCCACAAGCAGACCGATGTATGATCTGTTCCGGGAAAGGATCGAACTGCGCATCATGGTGTTCCGTCTATCAGGGGCAAAGAGGTGCAGCACCACTTCCGCCTCCGTGAGGTAGGGCCGGATAAACATGCATCCATGCAAGGTTCTGTGGCCCTGTCACATCAACCGGAGCCCTCAGTGGAGGGGGGGCAAGTACCACTCAGGTAAAACTATTCACACAGTCGATGCCGCCCGGCCGCAAAAATTCGTTAACTCATTGTTAACACTAATGTTTCGCGCGCGAAACAAATGGACATCGCGTCACCACATCGTCTCACGCGCCCGCGCGTGCCACGCATCATCATACGGCGCGCCACCTTCTTCGCCGCTGGTCATCTCGGCCAGTATCTCACCGACGCTCGGCAGGTCACCGCTTTCATCCACACCCGACCATGTACCTGCGCGCATCAGCGCGCGCGCACATTGGGTGTATATTTCGGCAATTGTGATAACGATCACAGTGGCGGGCTGGCGGCCCTGCTTTTCAAACCGCGCGCGCAGCTCAGGCGCAGCGGTCAGCACGGCCTGCCCGTTCACCCGCACCACATTGTTTGACCCCGGCACCATGAACATGCACGACACGCGCCCGTCCTCGACAATGTTACGCAGGGAATCCAGCCTGTTGTTCCCGCGCCAGTCCGGCATCGCCAGCGTATGCGCGTCCAGTTCCATGACAACCGGCCCGTCATCCCCGCGCGGGCTGCCATCTGTGCCCCTTGGCCCAACCGTGCTCAACATGCACAGCTTTGATGCCATGATCCATTTGCGGTAAAGCGGCGTCATCTGCGTTGCCACCTTGCGCAAAGACGCGGCACCGGGTGCCCCATAAAGCGCCTCAAGCCCGGCAATATCCGTAATCTTATCCATCCGCGCGCCACCCCGCTTCGGCCAGCAACCTGTCTGACGCTGTTTCAACCGTCTGTTCCAGCTGCGCCACGAACTGCTCTTTGCTCAGTCCCGGCTGGATAGGGTCCAGAAATTCAACCACCGCAACCCCGGGTCTGCGATAAAGACCCCGGCGCGGCCAAAAGTAGCCTGCATTTGTCGCCACCGGGATGCACGGCTGTTCCAGCTGACCGTAAAGAACCGCCGTGCCGACCTTGTAGGGCACCCGTGCCCCCGGTGCCACGCGCGTGCCCTGCGGATAGATCACGATCTGCCCCGGCTCGATCCGGCCCGCGTTCACATCCTCCATCATCTTCGCAATCGCCTTACCGCGCTTGCCCCGGTCCACCGCAATCATCTGCATGCGTTTGGTGTATTGCCCGATCACCGGCGTCCACAGAATCTCGCGTTTCATGATGAACTTGGCCCGGGGCAGCGCATGGAAAATCACCATGATGTCCAGAAACGACTGATGTTTCGCTGCGACCAGAACCTCGCCTTGCGGCACGTTTCCACGCACCTCGCAGCGCAGTCCGATCAACCAGCGCCCGGTCCACATGCACCATGCCGCATAAGTCTTACAGGCTGTATAGGCCCCGGTCTTTGAAAACATCGCCCACGGCGCGAACAGCAGACCGATCACCGGCATCATGACCGTGGCCTGAAAAATATAGAGAATGGACCGGACCCATTGCAGCATTACGACAGTTCTCCCAGGGTGCGCCGGGCGGCAGCGCGGGTCGCAGCAAAGGCGACGGCACCCGCCAGCAGCGGAATAAGCAGCGGCAAAAGCCAATGCGCGCCGCGAAAGCCAAGACCGGTCAGAAATCCACCGGCGTCTGAGGCTTGCGGCAGAAACAGCACAGCCAGCATCCCAATCACCGTGCCTGCGGCCGCACCGGACAGGGCGCGCAGGGTAAACCGGCGGATGAAAGCCAGCGCGATGTAATCATCCGTGGCACCCACCAGCCGCAGCACGCGGATCACCTGCGCATTCGCGGCAAGGGCCGCATGGGCGGCCAGTGTGATCATCGCCGCAACCGCCGCCGTGATCAGTACGATCGACACCCAGCCCAGCAGCCGTAGCCGTCCCGCCGCCTCTACCAGAGGCGCGCGCCAGCGGCTGTGATCATCCAGCACCGCACCGGGCACCTCGGCGGCCAGCCGCAAACGCAGACCGGCGGCATCAAAACCCGTGCGGTCCTCGATCACCTCGATCAGACGCGGGACCGGCAAGCTGTCCAGCGCCAGATCATTGCCGAACCACGGCGCAAGAAGCGCCTGTTGTTCCTCGTTGCTCAGCGCGCGGGCGCTTGCCACGCCGGCAGTGGTATCCAGAATACGCAGGGCCGCATCGGTCTGGGCGGCGCGCTGTTCCTGCGGGGCGACGATGCGGATCGTGGCGGAGCGTGCCAGTTCATCCCCCCAGCGTTCCGCCAGTCGGCCCGCCGCCAGCGACAGGGCCAGCGCAAAAACCGCAAGAAACGCCATCGCACCCGCCGCGAACAGCGTCAGCTGCGCGGTAAAGCCAGAGGGCGGCACAACACGGTCTGCGTGGCGGTCACCGGCCAGCAGATTGACAATTGCGGCGCGCAGCCCCTTCACAGGTCCGCCCCCGCAAGCTGGATGCGCCGGTTGGCGATCCGCAGCACACGGGCCTGCACATGGGTCTTGGTGGCCCGGATAAGGCTGAGGTCATGGGTGGCAATCAGAACGGTCTTGCCCATCTTGTTCAACTCAATCAGCAAACGCAGCAGGCGTTGCGACATCTCCCAGTCGATGTTGCCGGTCGGCTCATCTGCCAGCACCACATCGGGCGACATGATGACCGCCCGCGCCAGCGCCGCACGCTGGCGTTCGCCGCCCGACAGTTCCGGCGGCAGGGCATCGGCGCGGTTGGTCAGCCCGACCCACGACATCAGTTCGCCCAGATCCCCGCCTGCCGCTTCGGCATGGCGGCCCGACACCGTGAGGGGCAATGCGATGTTGTCGGTCAGGCTCAGATGATCCAGGAACTGCACATCCTGATGCACCACGCCCACGCGCCGGCGAATGACGGCGATGTCATCGCGGTTCAGCCCGCGCACATCCGCCCCGAACAGCCGCACGTGGCCCGCTGTGGGCAACAGCGCCCCGTAGCATAATTTCATGAGGGTCGTCTTGCCTGCACCGGATGGTCCGGTCAGAAAATGAAACGATCCCGGTGCCAGTTTCAGCGATATTTCAGACAGCAATTCACCGCCGCCATAGCTGTAGGCCACATTTTCCAGATCAATCACAGGCTTACCCCGGTAAAACTTGATCTGTTGTGCCTCAGCACCGCTGGGGATTCAATGCGCCACTTCTGCCGTTTGGCAACAGTTAGCGCTTTTCCTGCGGTATTGTTAACCATATGCTACCGTTACTGCGCAAATCTAGGTGCGCGTGAGTAACGGAATACCAGATGAGGCTGACCTGTCCAAATTGCGATGCCCAGTATGAGGTGCCCGACGAGGTCGTGCCGACCTCTGGTCGGGATGTGCAGTGTTCCAACTGCGGACAGACGTGGTTTCAGCATCACCCCGACAACATGCCTCCCGAACCCGAAGAAGAGGTCGCGCTGAACGTCGAGGCACCGGCCCCGGACGAAGAGGTTTCGCCACCGCCGCCGCCCCGCCCGCCGGAGCATGAACCGGCCCGGCGCGAGCTGGATCCCGCCGTGGCGGATATTCTGCGCCAAGAGGCCGAAGCGGAGTTCGAAGCACGGCGCAAACGCCAGTCGGAGCCGCTTGAAAGTCAGCCTGATCTGGGGCTGGAGACTCGCGACGACCCGATGCCAGCGGCGGCAGCATCCGCGCCGGCGGCTGAGGATGATGCGGCGCAACGGACGTTGGACGCCAAGCGGCGTATGGCGCGTATGCGCGGAGAGCCGGAACCCGCCACGGAAGCGGCGGCGACGGCGGCCGCAATCTCGTCGCGCCGCGAGTTGTTGCCGGACATCGAAGAGATCAACTCGACCCTGCGCAACGACACGGCCCCAAGCGGTGTTGATGCGGACAGCCGCGAAGAGTTGGGCGCAGGTGGCGGCAAAAAGCCCAAAAGCGGCTTCCGGCGCGGTTTCATGATTGTTCTGCTGATCGCGGTGCTTCTGATCCTGCTTTACATCTTTGCCCCGCGCATTTCGGCGGCTGTACCAGCGCTTGAAGGGATCATGAACGGTTATGCCGCCATGATTGACGGACTGCGTGCCGCGCTGGATGGCTGGCTGAAAGGCGTTCTCAGCTGGCTTGATACAGTGGCCAGTGAATCCGAAAGCTGACTGCTTTGACGCGGCGCCCCCGCATTTAGAGGCCGCGCCGCTTTTTCCCGACTTTTCAGAACCGGTCCAGCAAACGGTTCAGATAATCACGCTCAACCTCTGGACGTGCGGTTTCGCCGGAACGGCGGCGAATTTCATCAAGCAATTCGCGGGCGCGGGCGGAGCTGCCCGGCCCCATCGCCAGCGGTCCTTCGGAACTGCTGGCCCCGTTGCTGCCCTGCTCGCGGCCCAGCGGATCGCGGTTTTCGGCACGGCGGTCGGATTCGGCAGTGCCCTGACCGGGTTGCTGGTTCTGCTGGTCCTGCGCCATCGCTTCGCCCAGTGACCGCATGCCTTCACGCAGCGCTTCCATTGCCTGTGCCTGATTGTCGATGGCATCAGCCAAATCGCGGTTGCGCAGCGCATCTTCGGCCTGATCCATTGCGCGGCCCGCACGGTCCAGTGCATCGCGCGCGGCATCACCTTCGGGCGTGCCCTGACCCGGTAGACGGCCCTGCTGGCGACGCAATTCGTCGCGCAGCGCCTGCTGACGTTCGGCCAGTCCTTCCTCGCCCTTGCCATAGCCCGGGCCCTGTTCACCGCCTTCGGGGGTCTGTCCGTTCTGGCCTTGCTGTTGCTGCTGGCCTTCACCCTGCCCCTGTCCTTGGGCCTGACCTTGACCGCCCTGACCTTCGTGGCTTTCGCCCCGGCCCTGACCGCCGTTGCGTCCTTCGTTGCCCTGATTCTCACCGGCCTGCGCATTGGGATTGAACTGTTCCTGCAAATCGCGGAACGCCTGATCGCTCAGGCCCTGTTGCTGGCGCAGGGTGTCGGCCAGCCCTTCCATCGCCTGCTCACCCGGGGATTGCCCGCCCTGCCCCTGCTGGCCTTGCGTGACGCGCATGTTTTCCATCATCTCCTGCAACTGCTGCAGGGCTTCGGCGGCCTCGGCCATGCGGCCTTCTTCCATCAGTTCCTGAATGCGGTCCATCATGCGTTGCAGATCATCCTGCGTCATCTGCATGCTCTCGCCCTGCTGTTGCTGCTGCTGGCCGTCCTGACCCTCCTGCGCCTGCTGGCGCTGCAACTGCTGCATGTATTCTTCGGTGGCGCGGCGCAATTCGTCCATCAGCTCGGCGATTTCTTCGTCGGACGCGCCGTTCTTCATCGCTTCCTGAAGCCGCTCCTGCGCCCGGCGCAAACGCTCCAGCGCGTCGGACAGCACCCCTTCTTCCAGCTCAATGGCAAGCCCCCAGAGGTCTTCGGCCAGCTCCTGCTGTACCTCATCGTCCAGCCCGTAGCGGGTGCGGATTTCAAGCCGGTCGATCAGCCGCTTGAGCCTGAGCGCGGTGGTTTCTGACCGAAAGACATCCTGCGGCTGATAGGACACCGCGCGCATCACCTGCGCCATGCGCGGTGCGTTTGCCTTGGACCACAAAAGATCACGCCGCATTTCGATCACGGCGGCAGCGGCTGGGTTAAAGAACCGCCTGCCCGGCAGGATCATGTCCTGCGGCACGGTTGTGCCCATCTGTTCGGCAGCGTCCAAAACCGCAAGGGACAGTTTCACCGGCAGGTTCGCCCAGGGATGTTTCGAAAAGTCTTCGATCAGGTTTTCCTCAAACGCGGCGCGGTTGCCCGCGATGGGCGTCGGCAGGGGCACAACAATCTGCTCGCGCGGATCGGGATCAAGGGTCAGACCATAGCGGCGGTCAACGGCAGCCAGATCAAGCAGGATGCGTGCCTCGCCTGCCTCGACGCCGTAGTCATCGCGCGCGGAAAAGGGCAGACGCAGTTCGCCCAGCGCGGCCACTTCCGGCGCGCCCAGCACTTCGACCTGCGGTGGGCTATCGGGGCGCACGCTTACGTCCCAGACGCGGCCATTCGGCCCGTCAATGGCGATGCTGCCTGCCTGCACCACCGCGAAATCCTGAACGGGATCAGAGGCGGCGGGCAAATCGGCAGTACGCCCCGAGACAGTTTCGGCCAATGTCAGCGCGCCAACCTCGCCATAAAAGCGCAGGGTGATCAGCGTGCCTTTGGGCAGGTCCAGCGGCCCTTCGGCCAGATCATTGAGGTACAGCGTCGGTTTGCCGGTATAGCGTGGCGGTTCCGCCCAGCCTTCCCAGACCGGCCCGTTGGCCAACCCGCCCGCTGTCGGTGCCATGCCCGCGACAGAGCCAACACGCCAGATAGAGCCAAACACCAGCGCCACCGCAAACGCCAGCACGGCCACATACCGCAGGGCATATGGATCGCGGGATGCCACCCGCAGATCAGCGGGCACAGGGCCAGCCGCTGCGGCGCGTTCGGCCATCCGGGCCTTGTGCGCGCGCCAGACGGCCATCGCCGCATCGTCGTCTCCACCGATGGCTGCATCATCCATCATTGCCTGAATGGGACGGCCCGGCAGGCTTGCATCAAGGCGTTCCATCGCCGCCGCCCGCGACGGGATGCGAAACCGCCGCAACGCATAGACAAACGCAGCCCCCCCTGCCAGCACCGCAATCACCGCAACCGCCCAGACGCCCTCAAGCATGACGCTTTCGTGCAGGCCCATCATCAGCGCGGCCAGCACCAAAAGCACCACCGTCATCAGCGGCCAAAGCGATTGCACCAAAGCCTCCGCCAACATGCCCGCGCGTGTCCAGCGCAGCGGCCAGCGCAGTTTCGTCAATCCACGGCGCAGATCATTCGGGGTGAATGTGCTCATCGCATAGGCTCCCTGATGCTGCGGGGCGGAATATCCCTACAGCCACGCAGGGATGGTATCGCGATTTATCATTTCGTCAAAGGTCGGTCGTGGGCGGATAACCGCGAATTGATCGTCTTTCACCAGCACTTCGGGAATGAGAGGCCGCGAATTATACTCTGAACTCATCACCGCGCCGTAGGCACCGGCGGATCGGAAGGCCACCAGATCACCGGCGGCAAGCGGCGGCATCGGGCGCTGTTTGGCAAAGGTGTCACCGGATTCGCAGACCGGGCCGACAATATCGATGGGCTGCGGTTCAATCCCCGGGGCGGGTTCGATCACCGGAATAATGTCGTGGTGCGCCTCGTACATGGCAGGTCGGATCAGGTCGTTCATCGCGCCATCAAGGATCAGAAAGTCGCGCCCCTCGCCCGATTTGACATAAATAACTTCGCTCACCATCAGGCCCGCGTTGCCCGCGATCAGGCGGCCGGGTTCAATCTCGATCTCGCAGCCCAGATGGCCCAGCGTGCGTTTGACCAGCGCGCCGTAGTCCGACGGCAGCGGCGGATCCACATTTGACCGCTCGTATGGAATGCCCAAACCGCCCCCCAGATCCAGCCGCGTGATGGTATGGCCATCGGCACGCAACACCTCTGTCAGCTCTGCAACCTTTTGATATGCCTGCTCATACGGGGCCAGATCAGTCAGCTGTGATCCGATGTGTACGTCGATGCCGATGACATCCAGACCCGGCATGTCAGCGGCCATGTTGTAGACGTCGCGCGCGCGGGCAATGGGAATGCCGAACTTGTTTTCGGATTTGCCGGTGGCGATCTTGGCGTGGGTCTTGGCATCTACATCCGGGTTCACCCGCACGGTGATTGGGGCCACAACCCGCAGTTCCTGTGCCACAGCATCCAGAATGGCCATCTCTGGCTCACTCTCTACGTTGAACTGTCGAATGCCACCTTCCAGCGCCAAGCGGATTTCGTCCCGCGTCTTGCCCACACCGGAAAAGACGATGCGATCCCCCGGCACGCCCGCCGCCCGCGCGCGGCGGTATTCACCACCCGACACCACATCCATGCCCGCGCCCGCCTGCGCCAGTGTGCGCAACACGGCCTGATTGGAATTGGCCTTCATCGCGTAACAGACCAGATGGTCCATCCCCTCCAGCGCCTCATCGAAAGCGCGGAAATGTCGCAGCAGCGTCGCAGTAGAATAGACATAAAACGGTGTGCCGACGGCGGCGGCAATCTCGGAAATCGCGACGTCCTCGGCAAAGAGCGCACCGTCACGGTACAGGAAATGGTCCATGCTTCATCTTTCCACTACAACTCAAATCAACGTCAGCGAACCGGTGCTGTCCTCAGAAAAAGATAGAGCGGCAGGCCACAGGACACCCCAATACAGAAGGTGGCCGGAATGGCAATCAGTGCCAGCCAGTTCCGCCTGACGGCAACCTCGGCAATGATCCAGACGGTCAGGGTGACAGCGGCGATGGTGAGGTCCCAGACCAGACCGCTGGTGGCGGCGTTGACGTGCCAGGCATCGACCATCGCCATGATGTCATACCCGTTCGCGTTGAACCACGTGATGAAGTAATACATCGGGTGGATCGCGCCCCAGATGGCAAGGGCAAGGTAGATCATGCGCAGCGGTGTCATGTCAGAACCGCCTGACCGCGCCAACGCGGGCGCTGCCGGAGATGCTAACGCCGGGGGTCAGTGTGCTGGGTTCCTGACGCGGACTGACCGGATCAGAAGCGGCACCGCGCGTGGGGCCATTTGAGACGCAGGCAGAAAGCGCGACGGCGGTGATCAAAAGAACAACGGTTTTCACAGGCCCACCCCCAAAGAGACGGTCACCGGCCCCTGTTGCGCGCCAATGCGGATACCGCCCGACAGGCCCGCATCGCTCAGCGTGATCGTTGCGTCCCGCGTGGGCGTCACGGGCTCACCGTCCGCGCCGCAGGCTCCAAGCACCAGCAGCAACGTCATCCATCCCCATTTCATGCCAGCTTTTCCTTCCAGCGTTTGATCTGCGCGCGCACCTGCGTGGGTGCCGTGCCTCCGTATGACATACGTGAGTTCACGGAGTTTTCCACGGTCAGGACGTCAAAAACGCCTGCCGTGATCTCTGGATGCACCGATTGCATCTGTTCAAGCGTCAGATCAGGCAGGTCACAGCCTTGCTTTTCCGCCATGCCCACCAGCGCGCCGGTGATGTGGTGTGCATCGCGAAACGGCAGGCCCGGCACGCGCACCAGCCAGTCGGCCAGATCGGTCGCGGTGGAAAAGCCAGATCCGGCGGCAGCGGCAAGGTTTTCGCGCTGACCGGTCATGTCGCGCACCATGCCTTCCATCGCGGCCAGCGCCAGCATCAGGTTGTCGGCGGCGTCAAAGACCTGTTCCTTGTCTTCCTGCATGTCCTTGGAATAGGTCAGCGGCAGCCCCTTCATCACCATCATCAGCCCGGTGTTTGCCCCAAAGATGCGGCCCACTTTGGCGCGGATCAGCTCTGCGGCATCGGGGTTTTTCTTTTGCGGCATGATCGACGATCCGGTCGAGAAACGATCCGACAGCGCCACAAAACGGAATTGCGCGGAGGACCAGATCACCAGTTCCTCGGCAAAGCGGCTGAGGTGCATCGCGCAGATGCTGGCGGCCCCCAGAAATTCCAGCGCGAAATCGCGGTCGGCCACGGCATCGAGCGAATTGGCGGCGGGGCGGTCAAAGCCCAGTGCCGCTGCCGTCATGTCGCGGTCGATAGGGAAGGACGTGCCGGCAAGGGCGGCGGCGCCCAGCGGGCTTTCGTTCATCCGTGCACGCGCGTCGCGCACGCGGCTGAGGTCACGGCCGAACATCTCCACATACGCCATCATGTGATGGCCCCATGTCACGGGCTGTGCGGTTTGCAGATGGGTAAAGCCGGGCATGACCCAATCGGCCCCCGTCTCTGCCTGCCCCAGCAGCGCGTGTATCAGCGCGACAAGACCGCCCTCAAACGCGTCCAGCTGATCGCGGACCCAAAGTTTGAAATCGGTGGCCACCTGATCGTTGCGCGAACGGCCCGTGTGCAGACGGCCCGCAGGCTCTCCGATCACCTCTTTCAGACGCGCTTCCACGTTCATATGGATGTCTTCCAGTGCGGTGGAGAATTCAAACGTCCCGCCCTCGATCTCTGACAAGATCGTGAGCAAGCCTTCCCGTATCGCTTCGGCATCGCTATCAGTAATGATACCGGTCGCGGCCAACATCGCGGCATGCGCGCGGCTTCCGGCAATGTCTTGCGCTGCCATACGCTGGTCAAACCCGATGGAGGCATTAATTGCTTCCATGATCGCATCTGGACCGGCGGCAAAGCGCCCGCCCCACATCTTGTTGGAGGTCGTGTCAGTCATGAAGAAACCCTCGGAGGGACGAATGAGAAAACTGTTGTTTGGCTTCATCTATACGGCCCTTCTGGCGGGTGCAAATGCAGCATTGGCAGGCGGGCCCGACATTCTGCCCCTGCGTGCGGGCGATATGAAGAAACTGATTGTGCATGACACGCCGGTCGCCACGTCGGATGCGCGGTTTGATCTGGCCGATGATGCGGGCAAAGCGACACTGGCGGACTGGCAGGGGAAATACGTGCTGGTCAATTTCTGGGCCACGTGGTGTGCGCCCTGCCGCAAGGAAATGCCGCAGCTGAACGCGCTGCAAAAGGAATTCGGCGGGGATCACTTTGAAGTGCTGACCATCGCGACCGGGCGCAATTCTCCGCAGGGCATTCAGAAGTTCTTTGCCGAGGCCGGGGTCGACAGCCTGCCCCGCCATCAGGATCCGAAACAAGCGCTTGCAGCGCAGATGGGTATTTTTGGCCTGCCGATCACCGTTTTGCTGGACCCGCAAGGCCGCGAGATCGCGCGTCTGCGCGGGGATGCCAAATGGGACAGCGACAGCGCCAAGGCCATCGTCAAGGCGCTGGTAGACAGCCGCGCTGAGCCAGAAGGCTAAGCAAGCGGGGCGCGTCACGCACCCCGCCAATGACTTTGCCGCTCAGGCCGCGTGGTTCAGAATGGCGGCTTCTGACGCCGACAGGTTGCGCCGCGCAAAGCTGCCGTAGGTATGGGGATCAAATTCCAGTTCAGGGTGATTGGCCAGAAGGCGCGCCCGGTCCAGTTGATCCAGCGTTTGCAGCGCCGCTGAGGCCGGATGAAAGCTTTCAGTCTCGACCCCATTGGCCCACATCACCTGATGCCGGTCAAACAACAGATGCACGTAAGTCACCTCGCGCGCCTTGGCGTCAACGGTGATCGTGTCACCGTTGATCAGGTCCTTTGCCGCAACCAGCACTTCGGGCGTGTTGAACAGTTCCTGCGCCACGGCCCCTTTGATCAGGATGCGATGCTCGGGCGAGACAACAAGATCGCCGTCGGGCACATCATCGCCCCACAGCCCGCCCGCAATGCGGATCGGACGCAGTTTTGGCATCGCAAACAGCCGCGCGCCTGTCATGCGCCTGCTGCCGATCCAGCGAATCGCCTGTGCGCCGTTATCCTTAGTCTGGACCAGATCGCCTTCACGCAGGTCCTCGATCAGGGTCAGCCCCTCCGGCGTGGCGATTTTGGTGCCCGGCGTGAAGCAGATCACACCGCCGCTGCCTTCGGCGTTGGTGTCGCTGGCAGTGGCACCCAGCGTGTGATGCACGATCCACAATTCACAATTGCGGGGCGGAATTTCATCGAGGAACATCAGCAGGGGCTGGTTGCCGCCGCCCACTTCAATGAGGGTCACCGTATAGCTGCGCCCGCCGTCTGTGACGACAAAGCTGTTGTCCATCAGCGGCGACGCCTCCAGCGCCTCTTTCTGCATGTCGGTCAATACCGGCGCGCTTGCGTCCAGTGCTGCACCCACCAGACGGTGCACCATGCGTGCCGCGCGTTTGCGAAGTTTGTCTGCCCCGTCTGCCTCGTCCAGTCGCAACACGTCGGAAGGACCATCCACCCGGATGGCATCCCCGCGCCAGCCCCATGCCGCCCCTACTTTGAGGTGCTGCACCGGTGCGGCTTCCAAGCCGTCTAGCTCTGTTTGCGACCAGCTGATGACAAACGTGCCTTTGAAGCCCGTTTTCATTGCTCGTTCTACCTGCCTTTAGTCTTTTTATTACCCAAAGGTTAACAAATGAAGATTCACGTTGAAAGGGTATTTTTGTGTCACATAACATGACGTTGGCGCACGACGTTCATCTTCTTTTCACGCTATGCGGGAAAATCCATATTTAGGGCCGGCTGGCAACGGCGCTACAAAATGCAGAATGCACACCCTGTAATCCCCTTTTTGCCCCCAAGGCATGCCTTTGCAAAAACGCACCACTTTCACCCCTTGGTTGTGTCAGCGCGCCCAACTTTACCCAAAGCGGCACGCGAAAGTGGCTCTCTCTTGCAAGTTATCGACAAATTGCTAGCGTTAAGCGGCCCAACAAGGAGTTTCTCATGTCTGACCGGCCCCGCCCCCTGCCCGAACGCCGCATCGTTTCTTCACGCCATCTGGCGGAAGGAGACGGATGGGAAGCCTCCGAACTCGAATACGGGATGATCATTGCCTACAACGCCTTCACACGCTGGATGTCGCGCTGCATGGCGGCGGCGGGCAATGCGGACCTGACCCCGCTGGAAATTCTGGTGCTGCACAACACCAACCACCGCGGCCGCGAAAAGCGGCTGACCGACATCTGTTTTCTGCTGAACATCGAAGATACCCATACGGTCAATTATGCCCTGCGCAAACTGCTGAAATCGGGACTGCTGGCTGCCGACAAGCGCGGCAAGGAAGTGTTCTATCGCACCTCCGAGGACGGGGCGGCGCTTTGCGAAACCTACCGGGCCATCCGCAAAAGCTGTTTTCTGGACGGACTAAGCCGCGTGGATACCAATGGCGAGGACCTGCGCCAGATTGCGGCGGGGCTGCGCGCGATGTCGGGGCAGTACGATCAGGCAAGCCGGGCGGCCGCTTCGCTCTGAACGAATGGAACCACCACGGATTCAGGCGTTTCTCTGGGGCCGGTCGTGGCATATAAAGGCAGCATGAAGACGAATGCAGACATGATTATCGTCGCGGCAGACGGCGGCGGCACAGGCTGCCGGGCCTGTGCCGGGACGCTTGCGCGCGGAATGCTGGCGCAAAGCACGGGCGGGCCGGGCAATGTACACAGCGATTTCGACGGCGCCATCGCCAACCTGACGGGGGCCGTGGCAGAGGCGTTGCAGGCGGCCGGGTTGTCCGATGTGCCGCTTGATACGATCACCGCCCACATGGGCGTTGCGGGCGCGCATTCAACGGTTGAGATGGACAAGGTTGCGCAGGTGCTGCCCTACGGGCGCAGCAGGGTCACCGGGGACCGGGCGACTTCCGTGCGCGGTGTTCTGGGCGAAGCGGACGGGTTTGTCGTTGCCCTTGGCACCGGTACGATTGTGGCCCGTCAGCGCGATCTGGAAATGACGACCGTGGGTGGCTGGGGCTTTGATCTGTCCGATCATGCGTCCGGGTCGTGGCTGGGCCGCCGGCTGCTGGAAGAGGTGTTGCTGGCCGAAGACGGGCTGCGCGATCAGACACCGCTGACCCGTCACGCGCTTGAAAAGAAAGGCGGTCTGGTGCCAATTGTTCTGTTCAGTGCTGATGCGTCACCCGGCGACTACGCCCCCCTTGCCCGCGATGTCGTGGAACATGCGGCGCAGGGCGACGCGTTGGGTCTGTCGCTGATGCAGGAAGGGGCCGCCTATCTTGTCAATGCGCTGGAAACACTCGCATTCTCACCGGGCGATACCTTGTGTCTGGCGGGCGGCGTGGGGCCGCATTACGCAACCTACCTGCCCGAAGAATTCACCCGCAATCTGCAATCGCCCAAGGGCACGGCGCTGGACGGCGCTTTTGCACTGGCAACCCAGGCAGCGCGTGCTGCCGGAGCCTGACGGCATCCGCATTGCATCACAAAAGGAACGCACCATGAGCCACGTCCTGCGCCGCAGCCTGACCGACGACCAGCCCGTTATTGTCCGTGGCGAAGGAGCCTATCTGATCGACAGCACCGGCAAGCGGTATCTGGATGCCTGCGGCGGGGCGGCGGTATCGAGCCTTGGGCACGACAACCGGGCGGTGCGCGATGCGGTGGCGCGGCAGATGGACACGCTGAGTTTTGCGCATACGGGGCTTTTTACCAATGAACCCGCCGAAGCGCTGGCGGATCATCTGATCGCGCGGGCCCCCGAAGGGACGGGCGAGGGGCGCGTAATGTATCTGGGCTCAGGCTCCGAGGCGATGGAGGCGGCGCTGAAACTCGCGCGGCAGTATCACGTTGAGCGAGGCGAGCCGCAGCGCGCACGCATCATCGCGCGGGCCCCCAGCTATCACGGCAATACGCTGGCCGCGCTGTCGGTCAGCGGGCATGCGGGCCGGCGCGCACCCTTTGCGCCGCTGCTGATTGACGTTGAACATATCGAGGCCGCCTATGCCTACCGCTTTCAGCGCGACGGCGAGAGCGAGGCAGATTTTGCGATGCGGATGGCGAACCAGCTGGAAGAGCGCATTCAGCAGCTTGGACCCGAGACAGTCGCGGCCTTTGTGGCGGAACCCGTGGTCGGCGCGTCCATCGGAACACAGCCTGCGCCTGCCGGATATTTCAAACGTGTCCGCGAGATTTGTGATGCCCACGGCGTGCTTTACATTGCCGATGAGGTGATGTGCGGCATGGGACGCACCGGCAGCCTTTTTGCGTTGGAGCAAGAAGGGATCGCCGCTGACATTACCACGATGGCCAAGGGTCTGGGTGCGGGATACCAGCCGATTGCCGCGGTGATGGCGTCGGAGAATGTCGTTGGTGCGATCCTGTCGGGCAGTGGCAAGCTGTGGAACGGGCATACTTACATGAGCCATGCGGTCGCCACGGCGGGCGCTTTGGCGGTGATGCGGGAGATTGATGACCACGATCTGCTGACGGCGGTACGCAAGCAAGGCGCGCGGCTGGAGGCCGGTCTGCGGGCGCGGTTGGACCAGCACGCGCATGTGGGCGACATTCGCGGCCGCGGGCTTTTCTGGACCGCAGAAATTGTGCAGGACCGGACCGGCAAAGCACCCTTTGATCCGGCGCTGAACATTGCCGGGCGTATTCTGGCCGCGTCAAAAGAGGCGGGTGTGATCTGTTATCCCGCGCAGGGCTGTGCAGATGGCAAGGCGGGCGACCACGTGCTGCTGGCACCCTGCTTTACCTCGACGGATGCGGAGATTGATACGATTGTGGATGTGATGGCAGAGGCGATTGAGAGCGAGACGGCCCGGGTGGCCTGAGCCATTCAGGCGTCGCCGCTGAGCTTTTCGTCAAAGAGACGGCGAAGCGGTTCTGTCCCCTCAAACTTTGCGCGCACGGCGGTGACCAGCCCACCCTCGGCCTCACGCCAGTCCTGACCAAGGGGTGCGCCCAGTATCAGCCCCTTTTTCCGCAACAGATCGGCATGCGGATGATCCGGGTCATAGGGTTTTGGCACGCGCTTGAGCGGTGCTGCGCCCCAGTTTGAGTAGGTCATGCCTGTCTTGTCCACGGCATCGACCAGTTGATCGCCCCAAACGTCGATGAACGCGCGAAACCGGGTGAGCGCCGCCCCTTTCAGGACGGGCATGCCGAAACCAACACTCAGATCCGCAGGGCTGGAGGCAAAAAAGAACGCGGGCGCAAAAGAGTTATCGCCCACCGGCGACCACAGGATATGCAGATGGGCGTTCAGCGGTGTCTTGTCCTTGGAAAAGCGCACATCGCGGTAGATGCGAAAGACCTTGGGTTTCATCGCGCGCCCAGCGATCCGGCTGAAATCATCCGCAAGAAGATCGGCAAAGAACTCCGCCGGTTTGCGGATGTTCTCGACGTAGTGGTCCTTGCGCGGGTTGAACCAGTCTTTGGTGTTGTTCTGCGCAAGCTCGGCAAAGAACGCGTTGCCGTCGTCGATCATCTGCGTGAAGCCGTCAGACATGGGGATTCTCCGGTGTTGTATAGAGAGGAAGGTAGCCGACAGATATGTCTGGGCAAGCGTTCGGGCGGGCTGGCGGTTTGTGCTTTTCGGATTATCTGGTCTGGTATGGAACAGCAGCACTTGTTTGACGATGATGCAAAAGACACGGACCCGGTCGCGCGGTATCTGGAACTGACGAAAGTGGTCATGCCAACGCTTGCACGTGAGCAAAAGCGCGGATGGCCGGTGCGGTTTGACCATTGTTTTCAGCGTATTGTGCTGGACAATATCTGCGGTGGGGTCTGGTACGATCACGTCGACCGCCCGGCCTACAGGCATCTGAATAATGACCAGGCGCAGCGGGCGGTTTCGCTCTGCGAAGACATCATCGCGGGCAAGGCGGACCTTGCCGCGCTCAACCGTCAATCGCTGGCGTGGCGCGGGAAGGGTTAAGTCTCTTGCAAGAGACTTGGGCAGACTATTGGAATAGTCTGTGGCCCCACGTCAGCCGCATTTCGAATGACCACAAGACCCGCAAGTCATGCATCCCTCAATCATGCGCAGATCGTACTGGCCGCAGCTTGAACACGCCTTGCCGCGCGGGGCGTCGAGGCCCACCACTTTCGCTTGCGGATCGGATTTCAGGCCCATCCCCTCGCCCGCGATAAATCCTGTGGCGATCATGTGCTGTTCGATCACACCGCCAATGGCCGCGAGGATGGAGGGGATGTACTTGCCCCCCATCCACGCGCCGCCACGCGGGTCGAAGACGGCTTTTAATTCTTCGACCACAAAAGACACATCGCCCCCGCGCCGAAACACGGCTGAGATCATACGCGTCAGGGCCACAGTCCAGGCGAAATGCTCCATGTTCTTGGAGTTGATGAACACTTCAAACGGGCGGCGGTGACCGTTCAGCACGATGTCGTTGATGGTGATGTAGATCGCGTGCTCAGAGTCGGGCCATTTTACCTTGTAGGTATTGCCTTCCAGTTCTTCGGGACGGTCCAGCGGTTCGGACATATAGACCACTTCGCCGCCTTCCTGCACCGGCACGGGTTTGTCGGCCTTGGTGTCCTCGCTCACCGACAGAACGCTGCCGGTGACATCGTTGGGCCGGTAGGTGGTGCAGCCTTTGCAGCCGGTGTCCCACGCTTCCATATAGACGTCCTTGAACGCGTCAAAGCTGATGTCCTCGGGGCAGTTGATGGTTTTGGAGATGCTGCTGTCGACCCATTTCTGCGCTGCTGCCTGCATCTTGACGTGATCCAGCGGTGGCAGGGTCTGGGCGTTGACAAAATAGTCGGGCAGCGGTGCGTCACCTTTCAGTTCGCGCCAGAGCTGCACGGCGTAGTCCACGACTTCTTCCTCGGTCCGGCTACCGTCCTTTTGCAGCACCTTGCGGGTGTAGGCGTAGGCAAAGACCGGCTCGATGCCGCTGGACACATTGCCCGCATAGAGGCTGATCGTGCCAGTGGGCGCGATGGACGTCAGCAGCGCGTTGCGGATGCCGTGGGTGCGGATCGCCTCGCGCACGTCGTCGTCCATCTGCATCATGTTGCCCGAAGACAGGTAGGCCTCAGCATCGAAAAGCGGGAAGGCCCCTTTCTCTTTCGCCAGATCGACACTCGCCAGATAGGACGCGCGGGCAATCGCCTTCAGCCACGCCTCCGTCTGGACGGCCGCCTCGTCAGAGCCATAGCGCAGACCGACCATCAGCAGCGCGTCGGCCAGACCCGTCACACCAAGGCCGATGCGGCGCTTGGCCTGTGCTTCCGCCGCTTGTGCGTCCAGCGGGAAATTGGAGACATCGACCACGTTGTCCATCATGCGCACGGCTGTAGCGACAAGCTCCTGCAAGGCACCCTCATCAAGTTGCGCAGCATCGTCGAAGGGGTTCTCAACCAGACGGGCAAGGTTGATCGAGCCGAGCAGACACGCACCGTAAGGCGGCAGGGGTTGTTCGCCGCAGGGGTTCGTCGCGGCGATGGTTTCACAATAATTCAGGTTATTCGCGGCATTGATCCGGTCGATGAAGATTACACCGGGTTCGGCGTAGCTGTAGGTGGCCTGCATGATCGTGTCCCACAGATCGCGGGCCTGCACGGTGCGATAAACCTTGCCACCGAATACCAAATCCCATGATCCATCGGCTTTGACCGCTTCCATGAAAGGATCGGTAATCAGCACGGACATGTTGAACATGCGCAGGCGCGCGGGGTCGGATTTGGCGGCGATGAAATCCTCCACATCCGGATGATCGCACCGCATGGTGGCCATCATCGCACCGCGCCGCGATCCTGCGGACATGATCGTGCGACACATGGCATCCCAGACATCCATGAACGAAAGCGGGCCGGAGGCGTCGGCGGAGACTCCCAGAACGTCCGCACCCTTGGGGCGGATCGTGCTGAAATCGTAGCCGATGCCGCCGCCCTGCTGCATGGTCAGCGCGGCTTCTTTCAGCATGTCAAAAATACCGCCCATGCTGTCGGGCACGGTGCCCATGACAAAGCAGTTGAACAGTGTCACACGCCGCGCGGTGCCGGCACCGGCGGTGATGCGGCCTGCGGGCAGGTATTTAAAGTCTTCCAGCGCTTCGTAGAATCGGCCTTCCCAAACGTCGGGGTCTTTTTCGGCCTGCGCCAGATCACGGGCGATGCGCCGCCATGTGTCCTCAACCGTGACATCACGCGGCGTGCCGTCGGCGTCCTTGAACCGGTACTTCATGTCCCAGATTTGTTCAGCGATGGGGGCAGCAAAGCGGGACATGGCGATTCTTTCGGTTCGGGAAGGAAGGTACTTAAACTAACAAGTTTCGCTGCGGCTGGCTATGGCGGATTGGTGCGACATACTACCAGACTTTGATATTGTCGGCAGAACGGCTACTGTATCCTGTGGCTCAGGGGTGAGTCTGTGGATAAATCGGTGGGTAAGTCATGGGTAAGATGGTCAACCTGATCAAGCTGAGCGTCGGTACGGAAAGTATCGAGCAACTGGAAGCGTGGCAGCGGCACCGGTCCAAGCAGATCGAGGACGGGCATTATTATCACGTAACCCGCATGTGGCCCAAGCGCGAGGCCGAGGTGATCAACGGCGGCAGCATCTACTGGGTGATCAAAGGTGAGATACAGGCGCGCCAGCGGGTGCGGGAGTTTCGCGAACGCATCGGGCAAGACGGCATCCGGCGCTGCGCGATCATGATGGAGCCTGAGATCATCCGCGTCACGCCCTCGCTCAAGCGGCCGTTTCAGGGCTGGCGTTATCTGGAGGCGGCGGATGCGCCGATGGACCTGCCGATGGGGCGCGGGGATGAAAAGCCGCTGCCGGATGATCTGAACCGGGCGCTGGCAGAAATAGGTGTACTTTAGGTCAGGCGGGCCAGCACGGCTTTCAGGGTGTCACTTTCGGCGGCGTCCATTTCCGCGCTTTTGCTGCGCCACAGCGTTGCCTGTGATTTCAGCACCACAGCATCGCCCAGCACCTTGAGATGATTGGCGCGCAGGGTTTCGCCGCTTGAGGTGATGTCGGCAATCGCTTCGGCGGTTTCATTTGCCACGGTGCCTTCGGTCGCGCCCTGACTGTCGACAAGCGCATAATCCGCCACGCCGTTGGCTTGCAGAAATTCGCGCACAAGGCGGTGGTATTTTGTAGCGATCCGCAGGCGGTGACCGTGGTGCGCGCGAAAGGCGGCAGCGGCGGCGTCCAGATCATCCAGCGTATCCACATCGACCCACATCTGCGGCACCGCGATGATCAGATCGGCATGGCCAAAGCCAAGCTCGGCCACCGGGTCGACCAACTGCTGCCAGAGGGCCAGCTTTTCCTGCACCAGATCGGTGCCGGTCACGCCAAGATGAATGCGGCCCGCTGCCAGTTCGCGGGGGATTTCGCCCGCCGAAAGCAGGATCAGGCTGACACCGTCAATCCCGTCTACCCGGCCTGCATATTCGCGTTCCGAACCGGTCCGCTCCAGCGTGATGCCGCGGTCCGCGAACCACTCAAAGGTCTTTTCCATCAGCCGCCCTTTGGACGGCACGCCAAGCTTCAGGGTCATCGCGCGCCCTCCAGTTCCAGCATTAGACCGGGGCGCATCACGCCGCCCACTGCCGGGATCGCGGCACCCTGCCCCAGCCGCCGCGTCAGCGCGTCATAGCGGCCACCGCTGGCAATGGCGGGCCAGTCGGGATGGGCATCTGCGGTAAAGCCAAAGACAAAACCGTCGTAATATTCCATAGAAGCGCGGCCAAAGCTGGCCTGAAATGTGAGTGTTGCCGTGTCTGTCCCGCGGGCGTCAAGCGCGGCGGCGCGGGCGGTGACGCGGGCAACGGCTGGCGCAATGGCGGGAACATCGTCCGCAAGGGAGTGCAGGCGTTTCAGCGCATCGGGCATCGTGTCTTTGAGGTCCAGCAGCGCTTCGATAAAGGTGACTTCGGCGGCGGTGATCGGTGGGGTCGCCGCGTCGGTGCGCAGGGCATCGATACGCGCGTTGATCTCTGACCGGGTGCGTTTGCCGATAGCGGGCGCGTCCTGCGCCACATCGCCCGCCAAAAGTGCCGCGCGGGTGGCGGGCATCGGCGTGCGGCCCGCGAAACGGTCAAGCAACTGGCGGAATCGTGCGGGCCGCCAGATGTGGCGCAGAAGGGCGTTCTTGCGCGGCTGCGTTGTGTCCAAGGCATCCACCGCCGCCATCAGCACGCCGATGTCGCCGGTGACCGGGGTGACAGGCAGGCCCGTCAAGGCATCCGCGATCAGGGCAAACACCTCGGCATCCGCCGCCGCCGGATCGGTGCGGTCAAACACCTCAAAACCCACCTGCACGAATTCGTTAGGGCGGTCCGGGTCGTCCTCCTGCCGCCGGAACACCTCTCCGGCGTAGGTGTAACGGGCGGGTTCGGCACCATGCGCCATGTGCATCTGCACCACGGGCACGGTGAAATCCGGGCGCAGCATCTGTTCGCCGCGCAGCGCGTCAGAAGTGACGTAGGCGCGCGCGCGGATGTCCTCTCCATAGAGGTCCAGCAGCGTGTCGGCGGATTGCAGGATCGGCGGTTCGACCGGCACGGCGCCCGCCTCCTCGAAGCCCGCGCGCAGGGCGCTGGCGCGGGCCAGTGTTTCGGCGCGGGTGGGCATCAAGCCTGCCTTTGGATGATCTTGGCAACTTCCGTGACCAGATCGGCGCGGTTCACCTCGTACTGGTTTTCGCGGGCCTGCCATTCCTCCAGCGTCGCGTTTTCGGCGATTTCAGCGCCAAGGATCAGGTCCTTGATCTGGACCTTCTTGTTCGCAAATTCATCCTCGCCCGCGATCACGGCAACGGGGCTGCCGCGATTGTCTGCGTATTTCAATTGGTTGCCGAAGCTCTTGGGGTTGCCAAGGTAGACTTCGGCGCGGATGCCCGCCTGCCGCAATTCCGCGACCATGCTCTGGTAATCCGCCATGCGGGCCTTATCCATGACGGTGACGACGACGGGGCCGTCGGCGGTCTTGTCCAACCGTCCTTTGGCATCGAGCGCCGCCAGCAAGCGGTCCACACCGATGGAGACACCTGTGGCGGGCACTTCCTGTCCGGTGAAGCGTTTGACGAGGTCGTCGTAGCGGCCCCCGCCGGCAACAGAGCCGAAGTTGCGGGTGCGGCCCTTGTCGTCCTTGATCTCGAAGGTGAGTTCAGCCTCGAAGACGGGGCCAGTGTAGTAGCCAAGGCCACGGACGACGGAGGGGTCGATTTCTATTCTGTCAGGACCATAGCCGCCCGCGCCCAGCAGGTCTGCGATGGTCTCAAGTTCCTCAACGCCTTCGCTGCCGATCTTGGAATCCGCCACCAATTCGCGCAGGCGTCCAACAGTTTCAGCCCCTGTTTCGCGTTTGGCCTGCATGAAACCCATCACAACATCCGCTTGAGCATCCGCTAGGCCAGCGCCATGCGTGAAATCCCCGCTCTCATCCTTGCGGCCCTCACCAAGCAGCGCTCGAACACCCTCGACACCCAACCGATCCAGCTTATCAATCGCGCGCAGCACGATCCCGCGTTCGGCTTCCTTGTCGTCCCCCGACAGCCCAGCGACCTCCATCACACCGTTCAGCACCTTGCGGTTGTTCACGCGCACCACATAATCGCCGCGCTCGATACCGACCTCTTCCAGACAATCGGCCAGCATCGCGCAAATCTCGGCATCTGCCGCCACCGACGACGCACCAACCGTATCCGCATCACATTGATAAAACTGGCGAAACCGCCCCGGTCCGGGCTTTTCATTCCGCCAAACCGGACCCATCGCGTAGCGACGGTAGGGCTTGGGCAGATCGTTCTGGTGTTGTGCGTAAACCCGCGCCAGCGGGGCCGTCAGATCATAGCGCAGGGCCAGCCAATCGCCCGGCTTTTCCAGATCCGCGTCTTCCTGCCATGCGAACACACCCTCGTTCGGGCGGTCCACGTCGGGCAGGAACTTGCCCAGCGCCTCAACCGTTTCCACGCCGGAACTTTCCAGCGCGTCAAACCCGTAGCGGTGGTAAACCCCGGCAATCTTGCGCAGCATTTCGGCGCGCTGGGTTACCTCTGCGCCGAAATAATCGCGGAAACCCTTGGGCGTCTGCGCCTTGGGGCGGGGGGTCTTTTTCGGCTTGGCCATCGGGCACCTCTGCGCGCAAATCGTGTTGCTGCGCGTCTAGCCGATGGGGCCACGCGGGGCAAGGGATGGCCCCTTTTGGCGCGGGCAAACCCGTGCTAAAGCGCCGCTATGGACAAATTGGAAGAACAGATCGCGCATCTGACGCGCACCGTGGAAGACCTGAGCGATGTCGTGGCGCGGCAGGAGGCGGAGATCGTGACGCTGAACCGCCGTGTGCACATGCTGATGCAGCGCGAAGGCGAACGGGAGGCCGCAGGCGGTGGTGCCGTTGTGCTGGGCGATGAACGCCCGCCGCATTATTGAACGCGCACCTTATCCCGCAGACTTCATTGAGGTGGCCATCACCTCGCCCTCGTGGATCAGTTGTTCGGACCAGCGGGTGTTGTCATTGGCCCGCTCGTAGGCGTTGATGAAAAACGTGTCGCGTTCCAGACGGTTCATTTTGGACCCGCAGGGTTTGCCCTTGCGCGCGCCACAGATGCGGCCCTTGACAGTCTCATAGGCACGGTCGGTTTCGCCAAATGCCAGATGCTGCCCGGCGGGACCATAGTGCAGTTGCTCATAGAAAGACGGCGCCCCCAAGAGCGCATGGGCGGCTGTCAGCTGCCGGGGGCATCCATCGTCAAAGCCGGTGATGTAGAACGTGCGCGGGCCGCTGGTGCCGGGATTGGTATCATAAAGCTTGTGCCCGCTGGCTACTGCATCGACCTTGCGGCCCAGCGCCTGACGTTTTGCCGCACAGCTGCGCGCGATCACGCCATAAGGCAGCACGGTGCCGTATTCGACCTCAAGCATGTTGTCCTTCTTGGCGTTGATCGCCTTGCCCGCGCCGCCTGTCAGACGGGACAGGAAGCCGCCGCGCGCGCCTTTACGGTCAAGTTCGGGTTCCGGTGCCAGCGCAACGGGTGTTGCGGCGGGCGTGATACCGACCTGCGCATCGTTGCTCGTGGCTTCGGCGGCTTTAGCCGCGTCAAAATCGCTTTGGGACAAGGGTTGTGTCGCACCGCCAGCGCTTGGGCCTGACGCAGGGAAGATGCCGCCAAAAAGGCTTCCCAATCCGCGACGGCCCGACGGCTGTCTGTCGGCCAGCGGGGCTGCGGCGGTGGGTTCAGTCCGGGCCGCATCGGTCCCGAAAAATCCTTCGCGGGCCACTTCCGCCTCGGTGGGCAGGGCCTGTGCTGCGGGGTCGCTGTCTGCAAGATCGACCTGCGAAATGCGGTCCACACCCGACAGCGGATCGCCGCAGGCAGCCAGCCCAAAAAGTACACCAAAGATGATGCCAGTTCTGATCATGTGCCCTCCCGAACCCATTAACGCTTCGTTTACCTGATCCGCAAACCAGCGTCTACGGGGGTGCGGCAAATGGGCGTGAGTACGCGGATGGTGTCAGATTTCCTCGACCTCCAGCACACCACCCAGCGACCTGATTGCCCCTTTGATCTGCGGTGTCACAGGGAATTGCGCGCCCAGATCAACCTCGACCTCGCCGGGCAGGGCCGGGTCCATAAGGCAAAGCTGCACCGGCCCGCGTCCGGCGGATTTGGCCGCGGTGCACGCGCCTTCCAGCACGGCGGCCACCGCATCAATGGCGTCAGGTGCGTCGATGAACACGCGCAAACCGATGTTGGCGGCATCGGCCACGGCCATTTCCACAGGCGCGACGGACCGGCCCAAAAGCTTGAGCTGGTCACTTTCCATCGTCGCCTCGACCGTGACGATGACCTTTGATCCGGTCTCAAGATGATCGCGCGCGGCCTCAAGCGTATCGGAGAAAAGCGTAACCTCATACCCGCCCGTCGGGTCCGACATCTGGGCAAAGGCAAAGCGGTTGCCGCGTGCGGATTTACGTTCCTGCCGTCCCGCGACGATGCCCGCAAGCCGCGCGTTCATGGCCCCACGATCGGACACTTTTTCCGTCAGTTCGTCCAGGGTGAGGAACGGCACGCCCGCATCACTGCCCCACTTGCGTTTGAGCGGGGTCATATAGTCATCCAGCGGATGACCAGAGAGGTAGAAACCCACGGCCTTGAATTCCTCGGTCAGCCGCTCGGCGGGCTGCCAGTCATCGCAGGGCATCATGCGCGGTTCGGGCAGATCGTCGCCCGCTTCCCCGAAAAGCGACACCTGATTGGACGCTTTTTGTTCGTGGATCGCGGCCGAGTAGCTGACCAGCGGGTCAAGCGCCTGAAACACGCGGCGGCGGTTCGGATCAAGCTGGTCAAATGCACCCGAGCGGGCAAGCATTTCGAGCGGGCGCTTGCCAACACGCTTGAGATCAACGCGGCGGGCCAGATCAAAGAGCGTGGCGAACGGTTTTCCGTCGCGCCCGTCCACGATCAGCTTCATCGCCTCAACGCCCACGTTCTTGAGGGCGCCCAATGCGTAGATCAGCGCGCCGTCCACCACTTTGAACGTCGCATCGGAGCGGTTCACGCAGGGCGGCACCCAGGGCAACTCCAGCCGTTTGCGCACCTCCTCGAAGTACACGGCCAGCTTGTCGGTCAGGTGGATATCGCAGTTCATCACACCGGCCATAAACTCGACCGGATGGTTCGCCTTGAGCCATGCAGTCTGGTAGCTGACCACCGCATAGGCCGCCGCGTGGGATTTGTTGAAGCCGTAGTTGGCGAATTTCTCCAAGAGGTCGAAAACCTCGGTCGCCTTTTTCTTGTCGACCCCGTTTTCCATCGCGCCCTTTTCGAATTTCGGACGCTCCTTGGCCATTTCCTCGGCGATCTTCTTACCCATCGCACGGCGCAGCAGGTCCGCCCCGCCAAGGGAGTAGCCCGCCATAACTTGGGCGATCTGCATCACCTGTTCCTGATAAACGATGATGCCCTGGGTTTCGGCCAGAATATGATCAATCGACGGGTGGATCGATTCCAGCTCGCGCTGGCCGTTCTTCACCTCGCAATAGGTCGGGATATTCTCCATCGGGCCGGGCCGGTAAAGCGCCACGAGCGCCACGATGTCCTCGATACAGGTGGGTTTCATACGCTTGAGGGCATCCATCATGCCGCTGGATTCCACCTGAAACACAGCGACGGTTTTGGCGCTGGCGTAGAGTTTGTAGCTGGCCTCATCATCCAGCGGGATGGTGGCGATATCGTCCTCCAACCCTTCCGGCGGGACAAACAGTTCAGTGCCATCGGCAGCGATGTGCAGATGCCTGCCGCTCGCCTTGATCTGATCCACCGCGTTCTGGATGACCGTAAGCGTTTTCAGACCCAGAAAGTCGAACTTCACCAGACCTGCCTGTTCCACCCATTTCATGTTGAACTGCGTTGCGGGCATGTCCGAGCGGGGGTCTTGATAAAGCGGGACCAGCGCATCCAAGGGGCGGTCCCCGATCACGACACCGGCAGCGTGGGTAGACGCGTTGCGCAGCAATCCTTCAACCTGCTGGCCGTATTCAAGAAGGCGTGCCACGACCTCTTCGTTCTTGGCCTCTTCCCTCAGACGCGGCTCATCCGCCAGCGCCTTTTCGATGGAGACGGGCTTGACCCCTTCCACCGGGATCATCTTGGACAGGCGATCCACCTGCCCGTAGGGCATTTGCAAAACGCGGCCAATGTCGCGCACGGCGGCCTTGGACAGAAGCGCACCAAAGGTGATGATCTGGCCCACCTTGTCGCGCCCGTACTTTTGCTGAACGTACTGAATGACTTCCTCGCGCCGGTCCATGCAAAAGTCGATGTCGAAGTCCGGCATCGACACACGTTCAGGGTTCAGAAAGCGTTCAAAAAGCAGGGAATAGCGCAGCGGGTCAAGATCGGTGATCAACAGCGCGTAGGCAACAAGCGACCCCGCACCGGAGCCACGCCCCGGCCCCACGGGAATATCCTGATCCTTGGCCCATTTGATGAAATCGGCAACAATCAGGAAGTAGCCTGGAAACCCCATCCCTTCGATGATGCCCAGCTCGAACTCCAACCGCGCCTCGTATTCCTCAACCGATGCGGCATGGGGAATAATCGCCAGCCGCGCCTTGAGGCCTTCTTGTGACTGACGGCGCAGTTCCTTGATCTCGTCATCGGCGAACTTCGGCAGGATCGGATCGCGCCGGTACGCCATGAACGCGCAGCGCCGCGCAATCTCGACCGTGTTTTCCAATGCTTCGGGCAGATCGGCAAAAAGCGTCACCATCTCTGCCTCGGATTTGAAGTAATGCTGCGCGGTCAGGCGGCGGCGGTCGGCCTGCTGGTCTACATAAGCCCCGTCCGCGATACAGATCAGCGCGTCATGCGCCTCGTACATGTCGGACTTGGGGAAATAGACGTCATTCGTGGCCACCAGCGGGATGTCCATCGCATAGGCCATCTCGACAAACCCGCGTTCGGTCAGCCGCTCCGCCTCTGGCTGTCCGCCCTCGCCCGGATGGCGTTGCAATTCGATATACAAGCGGTCGCCGAAAGCCGCGTGCAGGCGCTTGACCAAGGTGTCGGCCGCCGGGCGCTGGCCGCCCTGCAACAGCCGCCCCACAGGCCCGTCGGCACCGCCGGTCAGACAGATAATGTCCCCCGACAGCGCTTCGAGTTCCTCAAGCGTGACCTGCGGCAACTGCCCGCCCTTGTCGAGGTACAGGCAGGAGTTCAGCTTCATCAGGTTCTCATATCCCGCCTCGGTCTGCGCCAGCAGAACGACCGGCGCGGGGTCCTTGGCCCGCTCACCGTGTTGCACGGCGACATAGGCCAGATCAACCTGACAACCCATGATCGGCTGCACGCCCGCACCGGCCATTGCGACGGAAAACTCAAGTGCAGCAAACATGTTGTTGGTATCGGTCAGCGCCATCGCGGGCATGCCCGCTTTGACACACATCTGCGGCAGTTTTTTCAGCCGCAACGCCCCTTCCAGCAGGGAGTATTCGGAATGCGTGCGCAGGTGAATGAATCGGGGGGCATGTTTCATGCCCTATGATTAGGCGAGCGGCCCGTGTGCCGCCAGTGGACATGCAGACCACACCGCATTTTTCTTGCAAGCCCCAAGCCCCCCGCGTAGCCTGATCGACGTCACGCCCGCGCCTGTGTTCTACGCCGCATCGAACGCCGCGCATGTTGTAAGGGCCAATGGTACCGCGGCTGGTCGATCTCATGGACATCTCGTTTTCGCTGAATGGAAACCCTGTTTCCCTACGCGATGTCTCCCCAACCACAACATTGTTGGACTGGCTGCGCGACGCGCAGCATCTGACCGGCACAAAAGAAGGCTGTAACGAAGGCGATTGCGGGGCCTGCACGGTGATGATCACCGATGCGGACGGGTCGCGCGCGCTTAACGGGTGCATCCTGTTTCTGCCACAGGTGAGCGGCAAACATGTCACGACGGTCGAAGGGCTGGCCGCCCCCGACGCCACGCTGCATCCCGCGCAACAGGCGATGATCGACCACCACGGCAGTCAATGCGGCTTTTGTACGCCGGGGTTTGTGGTGACGATGGCAGCGGCGCATCTGAACGGGGCCACCGATCATGATGTCCAGCTTGCGGGCAACCTGTGCCGCTGCACCGGTTACGCCCCCATCATCCGCGCGGCAGAGGCCGCAGCCAGCCGCCCCGCGCCGCCCCACCTGCTTCATCTTTCCACTACTCCTCCGGGGGAGTCGCCTTTGGCGACGGGGGCAGAGCCCCCGAATGGCACCACAGCACATCAGCCCGACAGCGCCGATAAACTTGCCCAACGGTACGCCGCCCACCCCGATGCCACCCTGATCGCCGGGGCAACGGATGTGGGCCTTTGGGTCACCAAGCAGCACCGCGATCTGGGGCATGTCATTTTCCTGAACAAATGCACCGACCTGCGCGGCATCAAGGAGAGCGATAGTGCTTTCCGCATTGGTGCCATGACCACGCTGGCACAGGTGGAAACCGCGCTCGGCCCGCATTTTCCCAGCCTCGGCGCAATGATCCGGCGCTACGGGTCGGTGCAGGTGCGCAATGCGGCCACGATCGGCGGCAACATCGCCAACGGCTCGCCCATCGGCGACAGCCCGCCCGCTTTGATCGCTTTGGGGGCCACGCTGCATCTGCGGCACGGTGACACGCGGCGCGACATGCCGCTGGAGGATTTCTTTATCGCTTATGGCAAGCAGGACCGGCAACCGGGGGAGTTTGTCGAAGCCGTGAGCGTGCCGAAACAGCCCGACCGTCTGCGCTGTTACAAACTCTCGAAACGGTTTGATCAGGATATTTCGGCGGTCTGCGGATGTTTGTTCATCACGGTTGAAGGCGACCAAGTCACCGCCGCCCGGCTTGCCTATGGCGGCATGGCGGGCACACCGAAACGGGCGGCGCGGGCCGAACAGGCGATGATTGGACAGCCCTTCACCCAGGCCACGATAGAGGGTGCCATGCAAGCGATGGCGCAGGATTTCGAGCCGCTGTCGGACATGCGCGCCTCTGCGGCCTACCGCCTGAAAACCGCACAGAACATGCTGCTGCGGTATCTGCACGACATGCGGGGCACGGCCGTCAATGTGCAGGAGGTGACGCTGTGAATGTCGCAAAACCCCTGCCCCATGATGCTGCCCGCCTGCATGTGACAGGTGCCGCGCGCTACACCGATGACATCCCGACACCGCCGGGCACGCTGCATCTGGCGTTTGGCACCAGCCCTGTGGCGGCGGGCACAATTAAAACGATGAACCTTGAACCGGCAAAAAGCGCCCCCGGTGTGATTGCGGTCCTGACCGCAGATGACCTGCCCCATGATTGCGATGTCTCCCCCTCCGCCCATGATGAGCCGTTGCTGGCCGAAGGCACCGTACACCACGCAGGCCAGCCGGTGTTTCTGGTCATCGCCACCTCGCACCTCGCCGCCCGCTATGCCGCGACCCTTGGCGATGTTCAAATCGACGAAACCCGGCCCATCCTCACCATCGAAGACGCGCTCGCCGCCGACAGCCGCTTTGAGGAAGGACCGCGCGTCTACCAGAAAGGCGATGCAGCCAAGGCACTTGACGGTGCCGCCCAACGCCTTGACGGCAGCATCACGATGGGCGGACAGGAACATTTCTATCTCGAAGGGCAGGCCGCCCTCGCCCTGCCGCAGGAAGACGGCGACATGGTCGTCCAGTCCTCCACCCAGCACCCCACGGAAATCCAGCACAAGGTTGCCCACGCCATTGGCCGCCCCATGCACGCCGTCCGGGTCGAGACGCGGCGCATGGGCGGTGGGTTTGGCGGCAAGGAAAGCCAGGGCAATGCGTTGGCCGTGGCCTGTGCGGTGGCGGCATCGCTGACGGGCAAACCCTGCAAGATGCGCTATGACCGCGACGATGATTTCATCATCACCGGCAAGCGGCACGATTTCCGCATCGAATACGACGTGGGCTTTGACACGCGGGGCCGCATCACGGCGCTGGATTTCACGCAATACGCCCGCTGCGGCTGGGCGCAGGATTTGTCCCTGCCCGTGGCGGACCGCGCCATGCTGCACGCAGACAACGCCTATCATCTGGACAACATCCGCATCACCTCGCACCGGCTGCGCACCAACACGCAGTCGGCCACGGCCTTTCGCGGCTTTGGCGGGCCGCAGGGGGTCTTGGGGATTGAACGGGTGATGGACCATATCGCGCAGCATCTTGGGCTGGACCCGCTGGAGGTGCGGCGGGTGAATTACTATGCGGACAGAATATCGGACGCGCCCGCCGCCACGCCCGATGCGCCCGCCGCGATCCCCGATGCCGATACCAACAGCGCCGCGCGCGGAAGCGGCAAGATACCAAGCGATCCACCCGATCTGGCGCAGACCGATGCACAGACAACGCCCTATCACCAGCCGGTGACCGATTGCATTATCAACGCTCTGACACAGCGGCTGGCGCACAGCGCCGACTACGCAAACCGCCGCAGGGCCATTGCGGAGTGGAACGCGGCCAATCCGGTCCTGAAACGCGGCATTGCGCTGACGCCCGTGAAATTCGGCATCTCGTTTACGCTTACCCATCTTAATCAAGCGGGTGCGCTGGTGCATGTCTACCAGGACGGTTCCATCCACATGAATCACGGCGGTACGGAGATGGGACAGGGGTTGTTCCTCAAGGTGGCGCAGGTCGCCGCCGACCGCTTTGGCGTACCCCTCGAGACGGTCAAGATCACCGCAACGGACACCGCCAAGGTACCCAACACCTCTGCCACGGCGGCCTCCTCCGGTTCTGACCTCAATGGAATGGCCGTACAGAACGCCTGTGATGAAATCCGCAAGCGGATCGAAGACCATCTTGCCGAACGCTACCAGACCCGCGAGATCACCTTTGCGGACGGCATGGTGCAGGTGGGCCGCGAAGAGATCACCTTTGCACAGGCCGCCACCGCCGCCTATGAAGCGCGGATTTCGCTGTCGGCCACGGGGTTTTACAAAACACCCGATATCCAGTGGGACCGGATTGCGGGCAAGGGCCGCCCGTTTTTCTATTTCGCCTACGGTGCCGCCTGCACCGAAGTGGTCATCGACACGCTGACCGGCGAAAACCGCATCCTGCGGGCGGACATCCTGCACGACGCGGGCCATTCGCTGAACCCCGCGATTGATACCGGCCAGATCGAGGGTGGATATGTGCAGGGCGCGGGCTGGCTCACGACCGAAGAGCTGGTCTGGGACGACAAGGGCGTGCTGAAAACCCATGCGCCGTCGACCTACAAGATTCCCGCCTGTTCGGACCGGCCCGATGTGTTCAACGTGGCACTCTGGGATCAGTCCAATCCGGCGCAAACGGTCTACCGCTCCAAGGCGGTAGGTGAGCCGCCGTTCATGCTGGGCATTTCCGCCTTTATGGCGCTGTCGGATGCCATCGCGGCCTGTGGTCCGGCCTACGGTGATTTGCAAGCGCCCGCCACGCCTGAGGCGGTGCTGAACGCCGTCGAGAGAACCCGCGCATGAGCGCGCTTTGGGTCGAAGTGGTGGACACGCGCGGGTCTGTGCCACGGGAAAAAGGGGCCGCAATGAAGGTTACCCGGACACGCAGTTTCGGCACGATTGGGGGCGGTACGCTGGAATATGTGGCCATTGCCACCGCCCGCGCGATGTTGGAGCGGGGGGATACCGCACATACCGAAACCCTGCCGCTTGGCCCGAACCTCGGGCAATGCTGTGGAGGCACGGTCAGCCTGCGCTATACCGATGAGCAGCTCAAGATCGACCCCGTTGCGACAACACTGTGGCGCGACAAGACACCGCCCAAAACGCCCGCACCACTGTGGGTCTGGGGGGCCGGGCACGTGGGCCGCGCGGTGGTGCGCTGTGCGCCGGAAAAGTATTTTGATATCAAATGGATGGACAGCGCCCCCGATCGGTTCCCACGACGTGTAGCCAGACATGTCACCTGCGTCCCTGTCACGGACATGCCGCGCCTTGCGGGCCACGCACCGGCGGACGCACATCACCTGATCTTCACCTATTCCCACGACATTGATCTGGCCCTTTGTGCCGCGCTGATCCAGCGCGAGACAGCCAGCATCGGATTAATCGGGTCGGCCACCAAGTGGACCCGTTTTGCCAAACGACTGCGGGCGATGGGGCTTGACCCCGCGCCCGTCACCTGCCCCATTGGCGATAAGCGGCTGGGCAAACTGCCCGACCAGATCGCCAAAGGCACCATCGGTGCGCTGCTGGCGCGGATCAAATCCAGGGCTGACGCATGAGTGACACACCGCTGCTTGAACTGACGGGCCTGACCAAAGCCTACCCCGGTGTGGTTGCGAATGACGATGTATCACTGTCGATTGCGCCCGGCGAGGTCCACGCACTGCTGGGCGAGAACGGCGCGGGCAAATCCACGCTGGTCAAGATGATCTACGGGCTGGTCAAACCCGATGCGGGGCAAATGCAGATGTTCGGCACATCCTTTGCCCCGTCGGAACCCCGTGCAGCACGGGCAGCAGGGGTTGGGATGGTGTTCCAGCATTTCTCGCTGTTCGATGCGCTGACAGTGGCCGAAAATATCGCACTGGGCATGGAGAACGCCCCCAAGATGCGCGCGCTGAGCCAGCAGATCAGGGATGTGTCCGATACGTACGGATTGCCCCTGTCGCCGGACCGGGTGGTCGGTGATCTATCTGCCGGAGAACGTCAGCGGGTCGAGATTATCCGCTGTCTGTTGCAGGAACCCAAGCTGTTGATCATGGATGAGCCAACCAGTGTTCTGACCCCGCAGGAGGTTGAAATCCTGTTCAAAACCCTGCGCAAGTTAAGCGCGGAAGGCACCGCGATCCTGTATATTTCGCACAAGCTTGAGGAAATCCGGTCGCTTTGCGACAGCGCCACGATCCTGCGGCTGGGCAAGGTGGTGGGCGCATGCACACCGCGCGAAACATCGGCGCGGGACATGGCAGAGATGATGGTGGGCAAGCTGCTGCAAACGCCGACGCGGGCGGGCAAGACGCCGGGTGAAGTGGTGCTGGCGCTGAGCGGGCTATCGGCCAGATCGCCCAGCGCGTTCGGCATGCCCCTGCGCGACATCTCGGTCGAGGTGCGGCGCGGCGAGGTGCTGGGCATCGGCGGCGTGGCGGGCAACGGGCAGGATGAATTGCTGGCAGCCCTGTCGGGTGAAATGCTGACCGCACCGGGAATGATAACATTCCAAGGCAAGGACGTGGGGCTTTTGGGGCCAACACCGCGCCGCGCGCTGGGAATACTCAGCGCCCCCGAGGAACGGCTTGGCCACGCGGCGGCACCGGATATGTCGCTGACCGAAAACGCCATGCTGACGGCGGCGACGCGAGAGCAACTGGACACAGGCGGGATGTTGAACTGGGGCAAAGCGCGCGGTTTTGCCGAGCGGATCATCGCGGCCTTTGACGTGCGCACGCCCGGGCCTGCCAATGCGGCACGGTCGCTTTCAGGGGGAAACCTGCAAAAGTTTGTTATTGGCCGCGAGGTGTTGCAGCGGCCTGATTTGCTGGTGGTGAACCAACCCACGTGGGGTGTGGATGCCTCTGCCGCGGCAGCAATCCGTCAGGCGTTGCTGGATCTGGCTGAAGGGGGCACGGCGCTTGTCGTGATATCGCAGGATCTGGATGAACTGATGGAAATCTCGGACCGGTTTGCAGCGCTGAATGAGGGCCGTCTGTCAGAACCGCGCGCGGCGCAGGGGCTGACCGTGGACGAGATCGGGCTGATGATGGGCGGTGCGCACGGCATGGAGGTGGCGCATGTTTGAGGGGGTTGAGAGCTTTGCCCGCCATCGTGACGGCATGTCCGTTGCGATGCTGCGCCGGAGTTATAGGGGAAAGATGAAGCGGGGGCAGCGATGATCCGGTTGGAAAAGCGCCCGCAGCCGAGCCGGGCCTTTTCACTTGCCACACCCCTGTTGGCGGTGGTGGCCACGATGGTGTTCGGGGGGCTTTTGTTTGCGGCGCTGGGCAAGGACCCGTTGGTGGCGATCAAGACGATCTTTTGGGATCCGCTGTTCGGAGAGTTTTCGTTTTTCTACCGGCCGCAATTGCTGATCAAGGGCGCGCCGCTGGTGCTGATCGCCATCGGGCTTTCGCTGGGCTTTAAGGCGGGTATCTGGAACATCGGGGCCGAAGGGCAATACATCATGGGCGCATTGTTTGGCGCGGGTGTGGGGCTTGCGCTTTATCCTTTGGAAGGGTTCTACATCTTTCCGCTGATGGTGCTTGCGGGTGCGCTTGGCGGCTGGATCTGGGCGATGATTCCGGCGCTCTTGAAGGTGAAGTTTGGCACAAACGAGATTTTGGTGTCGCTGATGCTGGTCTATGTGGCCGAGCAGTTTTTGGCGTCCATGTCTTTGGGTTTGTTGAAAAACCCGGAAGGGTTCGGATTTCCGGGCAGCCGCAATTTGCAGCAGTACGAGAGTGCTTTCAATGCAGACCTGATTGAGGGGACGGGGATGCACTGGGGTGTCGTGGCGGCAATGATCGCGGTGATCTTTGCCTATGTTCTGCTGACAAAGCATCGTTTGGGCTTTGCCATCCGCGTGACCGGAGAGGCGCCCAGAGCCGCTAAGTTTTCCGGCGTGAACCCGGCGCGGCTCGTGCTGTTCTGTCTGGGTATGTCCGGGCTGCTGGCCGGGCTTGCAGGTATGTTCGAAGTGTCGGGGCCCGCCGGTCAGGTGACGATTGATTTCAATGTGGGCTATGGGTTTACCGCGATCATCGTGGCGTTTCTGGGGCGGTTGCATCCCATCGGTATTCTGCTTGCGGGGCTGCTCATGGCGCTGACCTATATCGGCGGCGACATCGCGCAAAGCCAGCTTGGCCTGCCTGCGGCGGCCATACAGGTGTTTCAGGGGATGCTTTTGTTTTTCCTGCTGGCGTTGGATGTGTTCACCCAGTACCGGCTACGATTCGGTCGTCAGGAGGTGGCGTGATGAATGATTTTCGGAAACGGACGCTTTTGCTTTACGTCGGTATCGGGATCATTGTCGGCCCCCTCGCGCTGATGGCCGCGATTCAGTTCGGTTTTTTTCACACTCTTTATTTTTTCGCCTCCGTTTCATGGCTCTGGGTGATCCTGGGTTTGCTCGCCATTGGCGCTTGGAAGCATTTCACCGGCCCGACATCACAACGAAACCTCGTGCTTTATCTTGCGAGAGGTGCGGTCGGCACCTGTTTGGGCGTGAGTGTTTTCGCCGCCCTGTTCACCGCGCTCTTTATCTCTGCGGCCTCGCAGATCGTTCCATAGGCTGACATAATGGACCTCTCAGCAATCAACCCTATCCTCTTTATCGCGGGTTTCCTTGTCGCCGCGACGCCGCTGATCTTTGCCGCCATCGGAGAGCTGGTCGTCGAGAAATCAGGCACCCTGAATTTGGGCGTCGAGGGCATGATGATCACCGGTGCAATCTGCGGCTTTGCCACGGCGGTTGAGACAGGCTCACCCCTGCTGGGCTTTGCGGCGGCGGCAACGGGCGGCGCGCTTCTCAGCCTGCTTTTCGCCTTTCTCACGCAGATCACGCTGGCCAATCAGGTCGCCTCCGGGCTTGCGCTCACGCTGTTCGGGTTGGGGTTATCGGCGCTGCTGGGGCAATCCTATGTGGGCATCAAACCACCGCGTTTGCCGGACATCAATTTCGGGCCTTTGGCAGACATCCCCGTGATCGGACCAATCCTGTTTACCCATGACATCATTCTTTATCTGGGCTTTGCGCTGGTCGCGGCCACATGGGCGGTGCTGAAATTCACGAGACTGGGGCTCATTCTGCGCGCTGTGGGCGAAAGCCACGATGCAGCCCATGCGCTGGGCTACAAGGTGGTGCGCATCCGCACACTGGCGATCATGTTCGGCGGGGCCTGTGCGGGGCTGGGCGGGGCCTACATCAGCCTGATCCGCGTGCCGCAGTGGACCGAAGGCATGACCGCCGGGATTGGCTGGATCGCGCTCGCGCTGGTTGTATTTGCAAGCTGGAAGCCCTGGCGGCTGCTGCTGGGTGCCTATTTATTTGGCGGAATCACCCAGCTTCAGCTTAATCTGCAAGGGGCAGGCGTTGCCATTCCGGTGGAGTATCTGGCAATGTCGCCTTATCTGATCACGATCATCGTTCTGGTGATCCTGAGCCGCGACAAGTCTGCCGCTCCGGCGTGTCTTGGGCGCACCTTCCATGCCTCGTCATAGGGGCCAAATCTGCCAACGCCCGATCACCGGGCGCAATAACTGGGGAAACACATGAAACTCACCAACCTCCTGACAAGTGCCGCGATTGCACTTGGTCTGGCCACATCCGCCTTTGCGGACGGCCACGAGAAAACCAAAGTCGGCTTTGTCTATGTCGGTCCCGTGGGCGACGGCGGCTGGACGTATGAGCACAACAAGGGCCGTCTGGCCGTTGAGGAAGAGTTCGGCGATGCGGTTGAGACCGTTTTCGTTGAATCCGTTGCGGAAGGCCCCGATTCAGAGCGCGTGATGACGCAGATGGCGCTGGATGGCGCTGACCTGATCTTTACCACGTCTTTTGGCTACATGGATCCGACGATCAATGTCGCCAAGAAATTCCCGAATGTGAAGTTCGAGCACGCCACCGGCTACAAGCGCGCCGACAACGTGTCGACCTATTCTGCACGTTTCTACGAAGGTCGCGCCATTCAGGGCCACATCGCGGGCAAGATGACCAAATCCAACATCATCGGCTACATCGGCTCCTACCCGATCCCCGAAGTGATCCGCGGCATCAACTCCGCCTTTATCCACGCCCGCAAGGCCAACCCGGATGTGCAGTTCAAGATCGTCTGGGCCTACACATGGTTTGACCCCGCGAAAGAAGCGGACGCGGCCAAGGTACTGATCGAACAGGGCGCGGATGTTGTGTTGCAGCACACGGACTCAACTGCCCCACAGGCCGCCGCACAGGAAGCAGGGAACGTCGTGACCTTTGGTCAGGCGTCAGACATGAGCCAGTACGCGCCCTTCCCGCGCGTGTCCTCGATCATTGACGACTGGGCACCCTACTACATCCGTCGGACAAAGGCCGTCATGGACGGCACATGGGAAAGCACGGACACATGGGAAGGCATCGGCGCTGGCATGGTCGGCATCGGTGAGATTTCCGATGCGGTGCCTGCGGACGTGAAAGAAGAAGCGCTGGCGCTCAAAGCATCGCTGGCCGATGGCTCCTACCACGCCTTCACCGGCCCTCTGAACAAACAGGACGGCACCCCGTTTCTGGCCGAAGGCGAAACAGCCGATGACGGCACGCTGGCTGGCATGAACTTCTACGTTGAAGGGATCGAAGGCGACATTCCGCAATAACGCGTCGGCCTTATAGAAATAGGAAAAAGGCCCCGCTTTGACGGGGCCTTTTTTGGTTTTGCCTTCTGCCGCGTTGCGCAAACCGCCGGGGGGCAGCTTTGCTTTGAAATCTGCGCGGATCAGGCATACCCTATCTGCACGCGCACCAGCTGTCCGGCCGTGCGCGGCAGGAAAAAGGAAACCCCGCATATGCGCACAATCAACGGCTTTTTCAGTGCACTTCTGCTTGGCATGACACTGCTTTTTGCGCAGACCGGCCACGCCGGTTCGATTGAACATCAGGGGGTGACACGGTCCTACCTGCTGCTTGGCAATCCCGAAGCAACGGGGCCGCAACCGCTGATCGTGCATTTGCACGGGTTTCGCAAACCGGATGACTTCACGGCCTCCGCCGACCTTGATGTCATTCAATGGGATCGTCTGGCGGCGCTCTCCACGGCAAACGGATTTCTCGTGGCCCAGCCTGCGGCGCTGAAAGGCCGCTGGAACATGGGGATCGACCTGCCGGACATCACTTTGCCGGACGGACAAAAAGCCGATGACATTGGTTTTATCCTCAAACTGGTGGCGCGGCTGGTCGCGTCAAAACAGGTTGATCCGGCGCGGATTTATCTGTCGGGTATTTCGGACGGTGCAATCATGGCCAACCGCATCCTGTGCGAAAGCTCTCATCCCTTTCGCGCCGCCGCCAGCCTGATCGGCACAATGTACGCACAGCACGCCGCGTCCTGCGGGACGCGCAAAACTGTGCCCATGCTGATCATTGCAGGCACCCATGACACGGTGCTGCCCTATGATGGATGGATATTTGACGGGGGCCGATCAATGTCGGTCCCTGAAACCACTGAATTCTGGCGTAAACGGCTGGGATGCGATGGCCAGAAATCCCGGGTGTTGCCTGACCGTGCCAAGCGCGATTACACCCGCGTGCGGCAGATCGAATGGACAGGATGCCGGACACCGGTTGCCTTGCGGCTCTTGCGGGTTGAAGGCGGCGGGCACAGGGTGCCAAGCACCGCCTCTTCCAAGGCTTTCAACTGGGGCTGGAACGGCAAAAGCCGCGATATCGAAAGCGCACAGGAAGTCTGGAACTTCTTTCAGGACGTCGAGCGCAACTAGGCCCCGCCCGCACGGCTATCTGATGCCGCTGTCTGATCCCGCCGCGACCGCGCGTGCAGGGCCGAAACCCTGCACCCACATAGGACGGGCCGGCCTCAAACCTCCCGCGCGCCGGTCACTTCAGCGACAGATTTCCAATCGCGGCGCGAATGACGCTGTTGGTATCGTCGCTGTCCCCCGAAACCGCCAGTCCGACAAGGGCCATGTTACCGCCGCCAAAGGCGCGGCTAAAGTCAGAGGCGATGTTGACGCTTTCACTGTGCGACCCGGTGCCCGCTTTGCGCAGCGGAATGGTCACCCCCTGCCCCGCAGGCCCGTAGGGCGATGGAATGATCCGCCCGCGCGCTGTGTTGCCGCCCCATGCGTATTGAATGATCCGCACATCACGGTTGCCCAGCAGGCTGCGGATGTTGGCATTTGCAACCGACGGCGCGACGCTTTCAGGCACAAACACAAAATAGAGCGAGATATTACGGTCATCGCCGCCTTTCTTTGCCAGATCGGTGGCCGGAACGGATTGTTCCACGGACCAGCGCCAGGACGCACCGGTGGCCCCCCAGTCCGATTGCGGCACACGGGTCCAGGCGATTGAGACGGATCCCTTCGACACGAGCCCAAGGCTGGAGCCAAAGCTGTAGTCGTTTGAACTGAACAGCGACAGACGCTGCTCTTTCCAGCCGCTTGAAAAACTGACCGGACCAGCCGAGGCTGCGGTGGCGGCGATAGCAAAGACCGCGCTGCAGAGGGTTACACGCATATGTTTCTCCTTTTCTGGTCAAAAGGATATACGGCAGGCGCAGAAAATCGACCGCAAACGCCGAACGTCACGCCATTGTCATAGCTTGGTGATCACAGGTGTGAGCACCAAAGATGGCCCTAGTCCTGTGGTGCCGAATAGCTGCCGTCGGGCCCGTGTACCTCTGTCCCCTCCAGCGCGGGCGAGAACACACAGATCAGGCGCAGGGCGCTGCCGTCTTCGGGCACATGTACCTCGTGACGGTCGTGGGCATTGGGTGCATAAAGCACGCCGGGGGTGATCTCATGGCGCGCGCCGGTCGCTGCTTCAATCACCGTTCCGGCACCGCTGATGCAATAACATGCCTCAACATGGTGCTTGTATTCCAGCCGCAGCACCGCCCCCGGCAGCACTTCGGTTTCGGTCATGGAAAACCCCATCCCGTCCGATCGCACCAAAAGCCGCAGGGATGTCCAGCCCGGCCCTGCCGCATCGCGCGCGGTGTTCTGCAAACTCGCCTTGTCCCGAATGATCATGGCTTGCCCTTCCCTTTACGTCCGCAGGCAATAGACTGCGCCAGACCTCAAATGGAAAGCCCTGCACATGATCAAACTGCACCACCTCAACCGCTCGCGTTCGCACCGCATCTTCTGGTTACTGGAAGAGATAGGCGCGGAGTATGATGTCGCACACTACGCACGGGACGCCAAAACCAATCTCGCACCACCCGAATTGCTCAAGGTACATCCGCTGGGCAAATCCCCGATGATTGAACTGGACGGCAGGCTGATCACTGAAAGCGGCGCAATTGTCGATGTACTGTGTGACCGCTACGCCCCCGATATGATCCCCGCAAAAGACAGCGATGCGTTTCTCAGCCATCTTGAAATGATGCATTTTGCGGAAGGGTCGGCCATGACGCCTATTCTGCTTAACCTCTACGTGGGCCGTCTTGGTGACGCGGGTGCCCCATTGCATCCGCGCATCCAGTCCGAACTCGACAGCCATTTCAGCTATCTCAACGGGCTGATCCGCCCGTCGGGCCACTTTGTCATGGACAGCCTCAGTGCGGCGGACATCATGCTCAGTTTCCCTGCTGAAGTCGCCTTGCGGCTGGGGCGTGGTGATGATTTTCCGGCGCTGGCCAAATTTGTGGCGATGATACAGGCCCGTCCGGCCTACGCGCGTGCAATGGAAAAGGGCAACTCCTGACGTGACCAAACGCGATGCGATCCTTGATCGGCTGGCCACCTTTATTCTTGATCAGGGGCTGGAGGCGGCAACCCTGCGCGCAATGGGCCGGGCCGCCGATCAAAGCGATCGCATGCTGCTCTACTACTTCAAGGACAAGGAAGACATCATTTCGCAGACGCTGGACTTGCTGGCCGGGCAACTGACCGACCTGCTTGAGGCGCATAAATCCCCCAACCGGTTGCGCAAGGACGCGTTGCACGCGCTGCTGGACGGTGTGGTCCTGTCTGACGCGCTCTGGCCTTATCTTCGGCTTTGGCTTGATCTGGCGTCCCGCGCGGCACGTCACGATCCGTTTTTTGCGCCTCTGGGCCATGCCATCGGACAGGATTTTCACGGCTGGATTGAGGCACAATTGCTGACACCGGACCCAACCCAGCGCAGGGCCGAGGCAACCGAGATCATGATCGGCCTTAAGGGGATCATCGTGCTGAAAAGCATCGGCATGCAGGCACTGGTCGAAGAACTGGTCTGATCTGCCCGACTGCAGCCCAAAGCCAAGGCCAGCGGCCAAGCAGTTTTCCATCAGTCATCCACCCAAGTTAAAGCAACCGCTACATTATTGATCGCTAAAAATGTAGTAACTGCTACGAATCCTTTCCCACAACTCCTTTGCATTCGCCCGATTGCACCCGTGCCTTTAGCATGGCACGACTAAAGCTATGAAAAAGACCCTGACCACCCCAAATGGCACACCGGCCAGCCGCCTCGCTTTTGGCACAATGCAATTCGGCGGCACCGCGGATGAGACCCGGTCCCGCGCCATGTTCGATGCCTGCATCGCGGCGGGGATCAACCATTTCGACACCGCGCATGTCTATACCGACGGGGCCTCCGAAACGCTGCTGGGACGATTTGCTCAAGCCTGCCGCGATGATCTGATCATCGCAACCAAGGCCGCCTATACCGGCGGTGCCTCGCGCGAGAATATCCTTTCCTCCGCCGAAACATCGCGCGCACGACTTGGCATTGATACGCTCGACGTCCTGTATCTGCACCGCTTTGACCCGGACACCCCCCTGGCAGAAAGCTTTGAGACATTTGCCACCCTGAAAGCCAATAAACACATCCGTCATATTGGCCTGTCCAATTTCGCGGCATGGCAGGTGGTCAAGGCCGAGGGCATCGCGGCACGCTTTGATCTGGATATCGCTGTTATCCAACCGATGTATAATCTGGTGAAACGGCAGGCGGAGGTTGAGATCCTGCCGATGGCCGATGATCTGGACATCCTTGTTGCCCCCTATTCGCCTCTGGGCGGGGGGCTGCTGACCGGTAAATATGGGCAGGGTGGCGCGGGCCGTCTGACACAGGACGCGCGATATGCCGCGCGCTACGCACCCGATGCCATGCACCGCGCCGCCGAAGGCTTGACCGGCATCGCGGCCGACGCAGGCGTTCATCCCGCAACCCTTGCCGTGGCATGGGCCGCTGCCCACCCGACGTCCCCCTCCCCGATCATTTCGGCCCGCGATGAAACACAATTGCGCCCGTCGCTGGATGCGCTGACCTATCAAATGCCTGCTGATCTTTATGCCCGGATCAGCGCCTTGTCGCCCGCGCCGCCCCCTGCCACAGACCGATTGGAGGAACAATGAGCGATATCATCGTCGTCGGAGGCGGCATCGCGGGCCTCTCCGCTGCCGCGCGGCTTTCGTCGGACGCAAAAGTGACCGTGCTGGAAGCCGAAGCCCATACCGGCCACCATGCATCGGGCCGCTCTGCTGCCCTTTACGAAGAGAACTATGGCCTGCCCAGCACCGTCGCCCTGAATACTGCCAGCAAGGCCTATCACTTTGAAGCGAATGGCGGATACCTCAGCCCCCGCGGCTTTCTGATCCTCGCAAAAGACGATGAAAAAGAGGCGTTTGACGCCGATTCCGCAACCCTTGGCGCTGATCCGATCACGCCTGCCCGGGCGCTGGATCTGGTGCCGATCCTCAACGCGGACAGGCTTGCCTATGCCGGTTACCACGCCGAAGCATATGACATTGACACGGACCGCCTGATGCAGGATTTCGCGCGGGTGTTGCGCGGCAACGGCGGGCAAGTGCTGACCAAATCCCCCGTCACCGCGATAGAACGCACATCGGGCGGATGGACCGTCACGGCAGGCGGCACAACGCACAGCTGCGCCACCCTCGTCAACGCGGCGGGGGCATGGGCCGATCAAGTCGCCCGGATGGCCGGGATTGCGCCTCTTGGCATCACGCCACACCGGCGTTCGATGGCCCGGATACCGGCGCCCGGCGGACATGACCCGGGCCAATGGCCAATGTTCTTTGGCGTGGGCGAAACATGGTACGCCAAGCCAGACGCGGGTGCCCTCCTGATATCACCTGCAGAAGAAGACCCGGTCGAACCCCACGACGCATGGGCCGAGGACATGACACTTGCCGAAGGCATCGCGCGGTATGAGGAAATGGTCACCCTGCCCGTGACCCGCCTGCTGACATCATGGGCCGGCCTGCGGTCTTTCGCGCCCGATCGCGCATTGGTGCTGGGGCCTGATCCGTCTGACACCACCTTTGTCTGGTCTGCCGGTCAGGGCGGTTATGGTTTTCAGACCGCGCCCGCCGCCTCGCAATTGGTTGCCGATCTGGTGATGGGGCGCACCCCACGGATTGCGGCAGGTTTGGTGGCTGAACTGACCCCCGACAGGCTACGCGCATGAGCTGCCCCTTGCCGCCAAGCGCCAGCGTCGCCACACCGCAGGACGGCGACAAGCTACACGCGCCCGCTGCCGCGCGCAACGCACAGGCCCTTGCGGATTTTCTGAGCGCCCACGCGCCCCCCGCCGGACAGGCACTTGAGATCGCCAGTGGCACGGGCCAGCATGTCGTGGCCTTTGCGAGGGGGCTTCCCGGATTGCACTGGCATCCGACCGATGTGGACAAGGCCCGGTTGCGCAGCATTGATGCCCATGTGGCCGATACGGACCTGAAAAACGTAGCACATGCTTCATATTTGGATGCCACCGCACCCGGATGGGGTGAAGGGCACACGCCGAAAGACCTGATCGTGCTGATCAATCTCCTGCACCTGATCCCGGCACCCGCGACCCAAACCCTGATCAACGAAGCCGCAGGTGCGCTGACCTCCACCGGCACGCTCATGCTCTATGGTCCGTTCCGCCGCGATGGCGCGCTGACCAGCGATGGCGATACGCGATTTGATGCAGAACTGCGGGGCGCCGATCCGGCCATCGGCTACAAAGACACCCGCGCTCTGCAAGACTGGCTGCACGCCGCCGGTCTGTCCAATGTCACCCGTCACGATATGCCCGCCAACAATCTGATGTTTCTTGCCCGAAAGGTCTGACCATGACCCGCCTTCGCCTGTTTGCCTGTCTGTTGCTTGTTACGCTTGCGGCCTGCGGTGCCCCACGCGGCACGCCGCCTGCTCCTCCCGGCACGCTCTTTGCGCCAAATTTCCGTGACGCTGATCCGGTGGATTTTGCCAGCCCGGCACCCTCGCGCTTTGCGGTACACGGTATTGATGCGGCACGGTTCCAGACCAGCATCGACTGGAACACCGCACGGGCAAACGGCGCGAATTTCGCGTTTATCAAGGCGACCGAGGGCGGTGATCTGCTCGACCCCGCTTTCAAGGACCACTGGCGCGGGGCAGGCAGCGCCGGAGTGTATCGCGGAGCCTATCATTTCTATTATTTCTGCACCGCACCAGAGGTGCAGGCCCAATGGTTCATCCGCAACGTGCCGCGCACGCCCGGGGCGCTGCCGCCCGTTCTGGACATGGAATGGAACCCCTTTTCGCCGACCTGTGCCACCGTCCGCCCGCCTGCTGCCGAAGTGCAGCGCCAGATGCGCGTCTGGCTCGACATCGTTGAGCGGCACTATGGTCAGCGCCCGATCATTTACACCACGCCGCGCTTTTACGAAGAGAACAACCTCAGCCGTTTTCGCGGCTATGAGTACTGGCTGCGCACCACCGCCAAAACCCCGCGCGAGGCCTATCCCGGTCAAAGCTGGCGGTTCTGGCAATATTCGGCCACGGGCCTGATACCCGGCATCAAAGGAGAGGTGGACCTGAACGCTTTCAACGGGACCCGGGCAGACTGGAACGCGTGGGTGGCCCGCCGCGCCCGCTAACGGCTCATGTCCCGTTTTGCTGCGCGGCCTGTCTCAGGCGCGCCGTGACATCGCGCACCTCAATGCGGTCCCAGACCGCATCACGCAGATGAAAACGGCGGCTGTTTGTGTGAGTTGATTGTGTGGACAGGGCAAAAACGGTGTCAAAAGGAATGAGTGCCGCGCGCAGAATGCCATAATCCCGCGTGAAAAGCACTGCACCAAGATAGCCAAAGGGACGATCCTGCATGTCGCGCAACGCGGACAACTGGCGTGACGTGGTCGGCTGCGTCATACGGCGCGCCTTGATCTGATACCGTGTGCCTTGTGCGTCCTGCGCATCGTACCCTTTGGCAGACGGCGCAGCCTGATCCCATCCAAGCGCGGCACAGAACAGAAACTCGGCGTAATCCCCCGTGGGGTTGTTGCCTGACCGGATGATGCCCCTGCTGCGCAACTGGTCCAGCACCGCCACATGGGTCCGCAACAGGTCACGCGTCGCAAGACTGGCTAGGTCCGGCGCTGCCGGTGTCCCGAGCGCTTTCGCAAACGCCAGCCCCGGCAGAACGGCGGATCCCGCCGCAAGGCCAAGTGCTGCCCGCCTTGTGGGTCGATCATCCGCCATAACGCCTGCCCCCACCCTTGATTGCCCGCAAAACAAGAGCAAGGATGGTGCAAGATGGTTAACGATGTCCTAACAGCCTATGCGCCGTTGCTGACGGCTCTCACCCTGCAAGCCAGATCCAAAACGCCGCCACCCACAGGATCGTCAAAAGCACCGTCGCCAACAGCACCGCCAATGATCCCAGATCCTTGGCCATTCGGCTCAGGTCATGCCGTTCCGGCCCAATCCGGTCCACCACCGCTTCAATGGCTGAATTCAACACTTCGACAATCAGCAACAGCATACCCGCGGCGATCAGCACAGCCGCCTGAAACATATCCGCCGCAATCACAAAGGCTACCGGGACAGAGAGCAGCCAAATCACCATTTCCATCCGAAACGCCTCTTCGTGGGTCCAGATATCGCGCAACCCCGCACGTGAATTGCGCCATGCAGCGATCAGCCGTGCAGTGCCTTTGAGCGGTTGATTTGCCATCGGCTTCCCTCGTTTCAGACCGGCGTGCCGCGCGCGAAAGAGCGGACGGCAAAGAACAGCCCACCAATCAGCAGCATCGGCAGGATAAAGATGCGGAATACATAAACACCAAACATCGCAACCAGCCCGCCGATCAATTCATCGGCCCGCTGCCAGACATTCGTGGCGATCTTGCGGTAATCGTTCAGCCCCAGTTCCACCGGTTCTTCCGCCGACATGATATTGCCGCCGCCCACCGTCTGCGTGATTTCCGTGACCACGGCCAGATTGCGCTGGTAGGTCGCTTCGGTCAGCATCCCGGCCAGCGGGGCCGCCAGCGCAAGCCCCAGGGGCAATGCCAACCCCATGAACATCCCGTACCACGCCAGACGTCGGTACATCCCACGCCTTGGGCTGACCGCCGCGATCACAAGGCCCAGCGCCAGCAGCGTCAGACCAACCGCGCTGACCGGACCCAGCGCCACCGCAAGCACGCCGGTCGCCACCATCACGCCAAACACAAGCCCCGCGATACGCTCAATCGTATCATCCACCGGCTCCAGTATCTTGAGCGGTTGTGCGGTGCCGGACGCAATGAAAGACATGCCCACTTCGACTTCCTGTGCGGTGGACAATACCGCATTCAGGGCGCGCAGGGTCACGTAGGTGCCCGCCGCTTTGGTTGCGATGTCAGCGGCGTAGGTCTGTGCCGTGCGCGTCAGCGGATCATCGGCCGCGCGCGCCACCCAAAGTGCCAGCACAAGGCAAAGCGCCGCCCCCAAAAGAGGGACGACGCGCCAGATTTTACCCGTCGATTCTGATCCGCTCGTTTTTCGGATCATAGGGGCTGTCCTCCACAATCTCGGCATCCCAAAGCTGGTCGAACATCTTGACCTTCAGCTTTGTGCCTACCACGGCGTGTTCGGGCTTCACATAGCCCATGCCGATGGATTTGCCGAACGCGACAGAATAGCCACCAGAGGTCAGGCGGCCTGTGCGCTCCTCCCCCACATAGATCACTTCACGGCCCCACGGATCGGCGTCCTTTGGCCCGTCGATCAGCACGGTCACGCATTTGGCGTTGATGCCATGATCGGCCATTGCCTGTTTGCCGTGGAAATCCTTGTTCAGATCAACAAAGCGCGGCAGATCAGCTTCAAGCGGTGTGGCGTCACGGCCCAGTTCGGTGCCGAACGCGCGGTAGGATTTCTCCTGCCGCAACCAGTTCTGCGCGCGGGCACCCACCAGCTTCATCCCATGCGGCTCGCCCGCCTTTTCAAGCTGGTCGAAGAGGTAATTCTGCATCTCAATCGGGTGGTGCAGCTCCCAGCCCAACTCTCCGGTATAGGCAACGCGGATCGCGCGCACCGGGCACATGCCCAGCTCGATGTTGCGCATGGTCAGCCAGGGGAAACGCTTGTTGCTGAGCACTGTCGATGGATCGGCGTCCTTCACGATCTCGTTCAGCACATCGCGGGATTTCGGCCCGGCAATGGCGAAGACGCCCCATTGGGTCGTCACGTCATGGCATTCGATATAGCCGAATTCTGGCGCTTTATCCTCAATCGCCTTGCGCAGGTAATCGCTATCATAGGCGGTCCATGCCCCCGCCGACACAAGGTAATACTCATCCTGCGCCAGCCGCACGATGGTGTATTCCGTGCGCGTGGTGCCTGCCCCAGTCAGCGCGTAGGTCAGATTGATCCGGCCCACGGACGGCAGCTTGTTGCAGGTGAACCAGTCAAGGAATTGCGTCGCACCGGGGCCGCGCACCACATGCTTGGTGAACGCCGTCGCGTCGATCAGGCCCACGCCCTCGCGGATCGCCTTGGCTTCCTCGACCGCGTACTGCCACCAGTCCCCGCGCCGGAAGGACCGCGCGTCATGGTCAGAAAAACCGGCGGGGGCAAAGTAGTTTGGCCGTTCCCAGCCATTGACCCAGCCGAACTGCGCGCCGCGTGCGGCCTGCCGGTCGTAGGCGGGCGAGGTGCGCAGGGGACGGCAGGCAGGGCGTTCTTCATCCGGGTGGTGCAGGATGTAAACGTGCTCATACGCCTCCTCGTTCTTGCGGGCGGCGAATTCCGTCGTCATCCAGTCGCCGTAACGCTTTGGATCAAGCGACGCCATGTCGATCTCTGCTTCGCCATCGACCATCAACTGCGCAAGGTAGTACCCCGTGCCACCCGCCGCCGTGATGCCAAAACTAAAACCTTCGGCCAGCCACATGTTGCGCAGACCGGGGGCCGGACCCACCAGTGGGTTGCCATCGGGGGTATAGCAGATGGGGCCGTTGAAATCATCCTTGAGCCCGCTTTCCTCACACGACGGAATACGGTGGATCATCGCCTCGTACTGGCTCTCGATCCGCTCCAGATCAAGCTGGAACAGGTCCGCGCGGAAGCTGTCTGGCACGCCTTGCTCAAAACGCGCGGGTGCGTCCTTTTCGTAGACACCCAAAATCCAGCCGCCGCGTTCCTCGCGCACATAAGATTGCGCATCGGCGTCACGGATCACGGGATGCTCGGGGTTGCCCTCTTCCTTTCGCCATTTCACAAGCGCGGGGTCCTGATCCATCACGATGAACTGATGCTCCACCGGGATCGCGGGCATCTTGATGCCCAGCATCTTGGCCGTGCGCTGTGCGTGGTTGCCCGATGCCGTCACCACATGCTCGGCGGTGATGACGATCTGCTCGTCTGACGGCACAAGGTTACCGCCCTTTTCCACCATCTTGGTGCAGGTAACCTCCCACGCCTCCCCGTTCCAGTGAAACGCATCCGCCTGCCACTTGCGTTCGATCACCACGCCCCGCTGGCGCGCGCCCTTGGCCATCGCCATCGTCACGTCGGCGGGGTTAATGTAGCCGTCCGTCTGGTGATAGATCGCGCCCTTCAGGTCTTCGGTGCGGATCAGAGGCCATTTCACCTTGATCTCATCGGGTGTCATGAACGTGTAGGGCACGCCGCATGTCTCGGCGGTGGAAGCATAGAGCATGTATTCGTCCATACGCTCGTCCGTCTGCGCCATGCGCAGGTTACCGACGACCGCGAAACCGGCGTTCAGCCCGGTTTCTTCTTCCAGCGTTTTGTAGAACCGGATGGAATAGTCGTGAATATGCGTCGTCGCATAGCTCATGTTGAAATACGGCAGCAGCCCGGCGGCATGCCAGGTGGAGCCGGAGGTCAGCTCGTCCCGCTCCAGCAGCATGACATCATCCCATCCCGCCTTTGCCAGATGATAGGCAATCGACGTGCCCACGGCACCGCCACCAACAACCAATGCTTTGACTTGCGTTTTCATCTCGGACACTCCCCGCTAGATCTGACATCCTTTTAGTCAGACATGGAAATGCACGCGCGCACCTGCCGACGCAAGACAGCGCAAAACCGACTTGGAAAGACAGTTTTCACACCAAAGCGCCGGGTTCGACGGGTCAGCGCAATAGCGCTGTGCCTACTGTCGCGCGGTGCGCTCAATCACGCAGTTGATCCAGCCGCAGTCTCGGGCCGGTGTACCCGCCCGCTTTCAGCATGTCGTTCCAACGCGCTTCCTCAACGGCGCGGGCGCGCGCGCGTGATTGCACCGCGTCAAGCCGCCCCCCCTGTGCCTTCTCCTGCGGTGCTTTGCGGCTGAACAGTGACCACTTGCGCTGTTGTGCGCGGTCGCGGTTGGCGTCGCGTTGCGCGCGGGCGGCGGGGGCCGCGTTGACCATTGACCGGGCTGTGGCCCGCATCTTGCGCTCAGCAAGGCTGGTGTTGCCACGGGTGTTCACGCCTCTGGTCTGCGGCAACTGCGCGATGCGCGGGCGCGCGGGCTCGGGCTCTTCACCGGCCATCAGCACCTTCAGCCGCGCGGGCGTATCCGCCAGATACTGCATCGCGGCCTGTGGCATATTGCCGACAGATGTGCCGGGGTTCAGCTGCGTATAGGCGGCAAAGCCGGACCCGGCGCACAACAACAGACCGGCGCTAAAGATAATCCTGATCATTGAAAACCTCCTGCGCAAAACGTCTCAATGCGCGGGCGGGGCAGACTAAAAGCCACTGTCGCTTGCCGCATTCATTCCGTTGATCACCGTGTTGGTGAACCCCTGACTGATCGCGCCCCTGTTGCTGTAAAGCTCCAGTGCGGACATCCCGTTCAACGCATTGGGGTCCAGTCCGGGCCGGGGCGTGACAGGTAACGGAAAGTTCCGTTCGCGGATCGCGGCCAGCCGGTTTGTACGCGGTGCCTCATTGGTCTCGGCCTTGCGGAACAACCGGTCCCACCAGCGGGTTTTTGCCTCCGCACGGTCGCGGGCCACCATCGCCTGAAGCTGCGGATTGCCTTCGACAAATTCATCAATCTGCTCTTCTGTCGTTTGTGCGGGCGCATTCATATCCGGCCCCGCCAGGCCGATCCCAACCTGCGGCAGCGATGCGATGCGTGGCTGCGGTTCCTTTGCCATCAAATCAACCACACCAAAGTTCAGATCAGGAAGATTCAGGTTATCAAGGTCCAGATCAGCCAGATAATCGGACAGGCTCAGAACTTCACCGGGGGTCATTTGTGCCTTGATGGTATAATCATATCCCACCGCAGCGGACCCGCATGTCAGGGTGACGCCAACGCATAACATGGTTTTCAGCATGGTTTCTCTCCACCATTAAAAACAGGATCAGTTAAAAATACCGTCCATCTGTTTGTTGATCTTGGTGGTCATGCCCTTCATCACTTTTTCGCGGTTCTTATACAGCTCCATCGGGCTCATCTTGGCGATGTCCTCGGCGTCCATGCCTTCGCGGGCCAGCACAGAATTGCGTTCCTTGAAATTACCCAACCGGTTTGTCTGCTCCACGCCCTCGGGGGCTTCCTCGCTGGACCAGTTGGTCGCCATTTCCTTGGCCGCCCCCGGCAGACCGGCAAGACGCGGCCCCCAATCTTCGGTCCAGGCCGTACGCAGACGACCGGGCAACTTGCCCGCATATTCCTGCGCGTCAAAGACATAGTCAGGATCGTTCACCGACATTTTTGCCGTGTCATTGGCCACAAAGGCGGCACCGCCCATTGCAAGAACGCCAATCAAAAGAAAAATTCTGGCCATATCGCTACCTCTCTCGTTGAGAAAGATACACCAGAGCTTTGCGCAGAATCTAAGGCACAAGCGTGACAAAACCGGGTTGCCCGGCCGTCACAGCGGTCAATCCATCAGGATTTTGCCGGGATTCATGATGTTGTCAGGGTCCAGCGCGCGCTTGATCATGCGCATTACGTTCAACGTGTCCGCCCCCAGTTCGCGCTCAAGATAGGGCTTTTTGCCTTGCCCGATCCCGTGTTCACCGGTGCAGGTCCCGTCCATCCCAATGGCCATGTCATTCAACCACGAAATGAACTCCCGCGCCCGCGCGACCTCTTCGGCGTTTTGCATATCCACCAGAACCGTCGCGTGAAAGTTCCCGTCGCCCGCATGGCTGACCGTCGGGGCAATCAGCCCCATTTCGGCGGCCTTGGCTTCCGCCGCCGTCAGCGCATCCGCCAACCGCGAGATCGGTACGCAGACATCGGATGCAACCGCATCATGCCCCGGCTTGATCGCCAGCATCGCCCAATAGGCATCATGGCGCGCCTGCCACAGCTTGTTGCGCTCCTCCAGCGTTGCGGTGGCCGTAAATCCGGTGCCGCCCTCTTCCTGTGCAAGCATGCCAAAGGTCTCGGCCTGTTCCACGACACCCGCATCGGACCCGTGAAATTCCAGCAACAGCAATGGCGTCTCCGGCAGGTCCAGCTTGGAATAGGCGTTCACCGCCCCCACCATCATCTTGTCCAAAAGTTCGATCCGCGCCACAGGCAGCCCGTACTGGATCACCGCCATAACGGTTCTGGCCGCCGCCTCTACCGTTGGAAATGAACAGCGCGCCGCCGAAATCGCCTCCGGTATCCCCTGCAGGCGCAAGGTGATCTCCGTGATGATCCCCAGCGTCCCCTCGGAGCCGACCATCAACCGCGTCAGATCATATCCCGCCGAGGTTTTCTTGGCACGCCGCGCGGTGCGGATGATTGACCCATCCGCCATCACCGCCTCTACGTTGATGACGTTATCTTTCATCGTGCCGTAGCGCACCGCGTTGGTGCCCGACGCCCGTGTCGCCGTCATCCCGCCCAACGATGCATTGGCCCCCGGATCAATCGGAAAGAACAGCCCCTGATCACGCAGATAGGTGTTCAGCGCCTCACGCGTAACCCCCGGCTGCACGCGACAATCCAGATCACCGGCGTTCACTTCCAGCACCTTGTCCATCTGGCTCACGTCGATGGAAATGCCGCCAATCGGCGCATTGATATGCCCCTCAAGCGAGGTGCCGGTGCCAAAGGCAATGATCGGCACGCGGTGGGTTGCGCAGACTTTCACAATCTCCGCCACCTCTTGCGTCGATTGGGCAAAGACCACGCCATCGGGCAGCTGGTTTTCGATCCATGTCGTCGTGTGCCCGTGCTGTTCGCGGATGGCATGGCCAGTCTGAAACCGCTCTCCAAACTGCTGCTTGAGCACACCAAGGGCTGCTGCGATCCCGTCTTCATTGCGCATCAGCGCCCCGCCATCCGCCATGACACCTCTCCCTTACTGCCCGAAGGCGATTCCCTCGCGCCGCGGGTCCGCCCCGCCTTGCAGATCATCGCCAATCGCAATCACATGCAGCCCGCTGGTCAATCCGCGCGGGTTCACCTCGAACCCCATCGCGGTCAGGCTGTCGCTCAGCGCAACCGCTTCGGTTCCCTCTTCCAGATCGTAGGTGCCAAAGCGGTTCACCGCATGTGGTACCATCACCGCCTGCTGCACATCCATGCCCCAGTCGATCGTCGCCACAATTGTCTGTGCCACGTAACCAATGATCCGGCTGCCTCCGGGCGATCCGACGGCCATCACCGGCGCCCCGTCTTTCATCACAATGGTCGGTGCCATTGATGACCGGGGCCGCTTGCCCGGCTCCACCCGATTGGCAATCGGCACACCGTCACTGTGCGAACGGAAAGAAAAGTCGGTGAGTTCGTTGTTCAGCAGAAACCCGCCCACCATCAATCGACTGCCAAATCCATTCTCGATGGTCGTTGTCATGCTGGCCACATTGCCCGCTGCATCGACGATAGAAATATGCGAGGTCGAGGGCAGCTCGATACTTTCGTCATCGGCCCAGTTCAGCGCATGATCCCACGCCGGATTGCCCGCGCTGACCTCTTCCAGCGCCATGTCCGTGTCCAGCACCGTTGCACGCTCGGCCATATAGGCCGGGTCCAGCAATCCGCTCACCGGCACCGGCACATAATCACTGTCCGCCAGATACCGCCCGCGATCCGCGAAAGCCAACCGGCCCGCGTCACCCATCAGGCGGCGCACGTTCGCATCCTGTGGCCCCGCGCTCAGGTCGTATCCTTCCAGCGCGCCCAATATCTGCCCAACGGCAACCGCCCCCGAAGACGGCGGCCCCATTCCACAAATGTCGTGGTCACGGTAGGGCGCACAAACGGCAGCACGCTCTTTCACCTGATAGATCGCCAGATCCGTTTCAGACAGCACGCCGGGGTTATTCGCCGTCCTGACAGTCGCCACGATCTCGCGCCCGATCCGCCCGCCGTAAAACGCCGCAGCGCCCTCCGCCGCAAAGCTCTCCAACGTAACAGCATACCCCGGATTGCGCAGCGTATCCCCCGCGCTGACCGGCACACCCTCTGGCATGAAATAATCCGCCGTCACTTTTGAGGATGCCAGGCGTTCCTGATCCCCCGCCACCAACATCGCCAGACGCGGTGACACGACAAACCCGTCTTCCGCCATCTCTCTGGCAGGAGCCAGAAGCGATGCCCACTCTCGATTGCCCCAGCGCGCGTGAACCTCCGCCAGCAACGCGGGGGTGCCCGGGGTGCCGACGGACCTGCCGCCCACGACCGCGTCAAAGAATTTCAGCGGCTCGCCGTTCTCGTCCTGAAACAACTGCGGTGTCGCGGCAAGGGGCGCAGTCTCGCGCCCGTCCAGCGTCGTTACTTCACCGCTTTCGGCATCGTACCAGACCAGAAACGCACCACCGCCAAGGCCGGAACTTTGCGGCTCGACCAGCCCCAGCATCACCTGCACCGCCACCAGCGCATCCGCCGCTGTGCCACCTGCAGCCAACACATCCGCACCCGCCTTCACCGCATGGGGATTGGCCGCAGCCACCATCCAGTCAGACGCCACAAACGGCTTGCCAGCTTGCTTGGCCTCCAACGCCGCCGCAATCTCTTCGGGCAAGCCTGCAAAGGCACCGGCCCCTGCCGCTTCGGGCTCCACGGCATCGGCGGCCTGCTGCGCACCCGCAGCCCCTGCCATCACCACACAGAAAACACTCAAGATATGTCGCATAACGTCTCTCCCTTGTTTCTCTTTTGGCCTTACATCCCCCAGGGTTTAAGACGGAGCCTCAAACCAGATTTGCCCGCGGCAAATCAATAAAATCACTTGCCGCCTGGGCGGCTCAATTCTCCAACAGCCGCGTCACAGCATCGACGGCACAACCTGATCGGGTGGGCGATGCCCGTCGTCAAAGGTCTTGATGTTGATCAAAACCTTCTCGCCCATCTCCAAGCGACCTTCCAGCGTCGCGGACCCCATATGCGGCAACAACACGACATTGCTCAGCTCGCGCAGACGCGGGTTCACCGCCGTGCCGTGCTCATACACATCCAGCCCCGCACCCGCGATTTCCTGCGCGCGCAACATCCGCGTCAAGGCGTTCTCGTCGATCACCTCCCCGCGCGAGGTGTTGACGATCACCGCGTCGGGTTTCATCAGCTTCAAACGTCGCGCATTCATCAGATGAAAGGTCGAGGGCGTGTGCGGACAATTGACCGAAATCACGTCCATCCGCGCGACCATCTGATCAAGGCTCTCCCAATAGGTCGCCTCCAGCCCGCTCTCGATATCGGCGTGCAGGCGCCGACGGTTATGGTAATGCACCTGCATACCAAAAGCCGCCGCACGTTTGGCCACCGCCTGACCAATGCGCCCCATGCCCAGAATGCCCAAGCGCCGCCCTGACACGCGGCCCCCCAAAAGCGCCGTCGGGGCCCAGCCCGACCATTCGCCCTTTTGCATCATCGCCATGCCCTCGGACATGCGCCGGGTTACGCCAAGGATCAGCGCCATCGTCATATCAGCCGTGTCATCGGTCAGCACGCCGGGCGTGTTGCTGACCAATACGCCGCGCTGGCGGGCCGTGGCGACATCGATGTGATCAACCCCCGCCCCGTAATTCGCAATCAGCTTAAGCCGCTCGCCCGCCTGCCCGATCATCGCCGCGTCGATCTCGTCGGTCACGGTCGGCACCAGCACGTCGGCTTCTTTCATCGCGGCCAAAAGCTCGGACCGGGTCATCGGTACGTCGTCCAGCCGCAATTTGACGTCGAACAATTCAGACAGGCGGGTTTCCACCGCGTCCGGCAACCGTCGCGTCACTACAACACTCAATCGTTTCTTTGACATGGCTGCCCTGCGCCCCCTTGGTCTTCTCGCTGCTTGCCGCCATGCTGACCCATGCGCGCCAAAGGCACAAGAACCTCGCGCGTAAAAGAGCAAACAAATCAAACGTGCAGGCCGCACCCATGTTTTCATCACCGCTGAAAAGCGCCCTCGTGGCGTTGTTGATCCTCACCCTGTTCCCCGTACCCGGCGCACACGCGGACGAAAAGGGACCGGTGACCAATCTGCCGCTGCCGCGCTACGTGTCGATGAAAGCCTCCGAAGGCAACGTGCGGCGCGGCCCGTCGCTGTCACACCGCATTGACTGGGTGTTCAAACGCCGCGACATGCCGCTGCGCATCACGGCTGAACATGGCCACTGGCGCCGGGTCGAAGACCGTGACGGCATGGGCGGCTGGGTGCATTATTCGTTGCTGTCCGGTACGCGCACCGTTCTGGTCGAGCAGGACATGCTTGCGCTGCACACCCGGCCCGATCCAAATGCCCCCGTGGCCGCAGCGCTTGAACTGGGCGTCGTGGCCAAGCTGGGCGATTGCAACCCCGAATGGTGCGAACTGCGCTCGGGCGGGTTCAAGGGTTGGGCCCCAAAGGCGCGGGTCTGGGGTGTGTCGCCGGCTGAACTGCGCGACTGATCTTCCCGTAATCTATTGCTCACACATTGCTGTTGCCCGCAGGCCATCACCGCCCTGACGTGGCTTTGATGAACAGATCAATCCGCCTGGCCAGTTCAGGGCCCGCATCTTCCTGCAGGAAATGGCCCGCCCCCGGCAGCACCACATGATCCTGTCCTGCGGCCCCCGGCATCAGGGTCTGAAACGTCCTTTCAACCCCCGCCATGATCTTGTCATCCGCGCCAAAGGTCGTAAGCACCGGTATATCCAGCCCGCGCAGCACCTCCCACGCGGCGCGATTGGCCTCGCTTGCCGGATCATCGGGCGTGGCGGGGACAAGCATCGGAAAACGCCGCGCGCCCGCCTTGAAGCGCTCATCGGGAAAAGGCGCGCTATAGGCCGCGATCTCCGCCTCGGTCAGCTTTGACGTGGTGCCGCCGTAAACGATGCGGCCCGCGTCAAACTCCTCAACGCTCTGGCTATATTCCCGCCAGCTTTCGAACGCCGCACCCATCGGCTGGTCCCCGGTGGGCAGCGCAGTGTTTCCTACCACGATCCGCGCAAAGCGCTCGGGCAATGCGGCCACCAGCCGCAGCCCGATCAATCCGCCCCAGTCCTGCGCAAACAGCGTGATCCCCACCAGATCAATCTCCTGCACCGCCTCGATCATCCAGTCCACATGCCGCTGATAGGTGTAATCTGTCTGCGCCGCAGGCTTGTCCGACCGGCCAAACCCGATCAGATCAGGCGCCACGCACCGGTGCCCCGCTTCCACAAGCGGCGGGATCATGTGTCGGTAAAGGTAACTCCACGTCGGCTCTCCGTGCATCAGTAACACAGGCGCCGCGCTCTCTGGCCCCTCGTCCAGATAATGCACCCGCAACCGCCCGCCTGTCGTATCGTCCACCTCCAGATAGTTGGGCGCAAAATCATAGCCGTCCAACGCCTTAAATCGGACGTCATCGGTGCGCAGGAATTGCATGGTTCTCTCCTTTGGGTCAGGGTGCGGCACAGGCTTCACCGGCAAAGGATACCCCATGCGCGCGATCACCTATTCAGACTTTGGCACAGCCGCCGACGTTTTGCACATCCAGACCCTTGATCCTGTGCCCCCCGCGGCCGGTGAAGTACGCGTGGCACTTGCCTTTTCAGGGGTGAACCCGTCCGACGTGAAATCGCGCCGGGGCCGCCCGGGCATTGCAAAACCGCCCTTCGACACGATCTGCCCGCACAGCGACGGTTCCGGCGTGATCGAGGCGGTGGGCGCAGGCGTGGATCCCGCACGCACGGGCCAACGCGTCTGGATCTGGAATGGTCAGTGGCAGCGCCCGATGGGCACCGCCGCGACCCATATCACCCTGCCGCAAGACATGGCCGTCGCCCTGCCCGACGGCATCAGCCTTGAAACCGGCGCGATCCTCGGGATTCCGGGGCTGACAGCGGCGCAGGCGGTCTTTGGCGGCGGGGACATCGCGGGCCAGACACTGCTGGTACAGGGCGGGGCGGGCACGGTCGGGCTCTTGGCCGTTCAGTTGGCCGCATGGGGCGGCGCGCGGGTGATCGCCACCTGCAGCCCGCGCGACGCCGACCGCGTGACCAAAGCGGGGGCCGACGTGGTGCTGGACTACAGCGCTGATGACCTGAGCGACAGAATTCTGGAGGCCAACGGCGGCGCCCCCGTCGATCAGGTGATCGAGGTCGAATTCGGGATCAACATCACCGACGACGCAAAAGTCATCGCGCCAAACGGGCGGCTGGCAGTCTACGGCTCGGCCAAGGATATGACGCCGGTGCTGCCGTTCTTTGATTTGCTGTTCAAGGCCGTGACCATTGACATCATCCTGATCTATCTGCTGCCGAAACCGGAACGGGACGCCATGATCGCCAAACTGCACGCGGCCCTCGGGGCCGGCGCGCTGACTTGCCCTGTTGAACAGGTCTTTCCCCTGTCCCGGACCGTTGCCGCGCACGAGGCCGTCGAAGCCGGGGGCCGGGCCGGTGCAATCCTGATTGACTGTCAGACAGAATAGAACCAGCACACCAACGGCATGTTTGCCACCCGCCCGTGCACCGCTATGGTATAGAACGATTTAATCTCGACCGGATTTTCCACATGCGTATTCTTGCACCAATTCTTTGTCTCGCCTTGCTCACGGCCCTCCTTTTGCCGCTCCCCGCCACGGCGCAGTCCACCGATCAGCCCACCGGCACCATCACCGTCGCAGACGACGCAAATGCAGATGCCGCAATTGCCAACCGCATCCGCGCCATTCTGGGCGAACTGGACGGATACGAAGACATTTCGGTCACCGTATCTTCGGGCATTGTCACCCTGCGTGGCACAACAATCGACGCAGCCAAGGCCACGCGGCTGAACGACATCGCAGGGCGCGTCGAAGGCGTGGTGGCGATTGAAAACGAGGTCGCGGAAACAACCGATGTGGTCGAGCGGCTGAACCCCGCCGTTGACCGGTTCAAGGAACGGATCGCACAGGTGGTTGCCTTTCTGCCGCTGGCGCTGATTGCGGTCACGGTCTTTGTGCTGATTGTCCTCTTCGGGTTCTGGCTGGCGCGGCGCAAACAGCCCTGGGACCGGATGTCGCCCAATGCCTTCATCGCTGACATCTACCGCCAGATCACGCGGCTGTTCTTTATCATCGCCGGACTTGTGGTGGCCCTTGATATCGTGAATGCCACAGCCCTCTTGTCCGGTATTCTGGGGGCGGCGGGTATCGTCGGCCTGGCCATCGGTTTCGCCGTGCGCGACACGGTAGAGAACTTCATCGCGTCGATCATGCTGTCCATCCGCCAGCCGTTCCGCCCCAACGACACGGTTGAGATCGAAGGCGACACCGGCAAGGTTATCCGCCTGACCAGCCGCGCCACAATCCTGCTCAGCTTTGACGGAAATCACATTCGTATCCCCAACGCGACCGTCTTCAAAAGCCGCATCGTCAACTACTCCCGCAATGCGGAACGGCGGTTCCTGTTCGAGGTCGGCGTGGACGCCAGCGAGGACGACCTCGCCCATGTGCGCGATTTGGCAGAAGAAACCGTGGCCGCCCTGCCCTTCACGCTTAGGGAGCCGGCACCCGATGTCTGGATCGACCGGATCGGGGACGGGTCAATGGTCATGCAGGTTGCGGGCTGGATTGATCAGTCAAAAACATCGCTGCTGCGCGCCAAGGGAGAGGCGATCCGCCAGGTGATGGCGGCGGTCGCGGCGGCAGGCTATGACATGCCCAACACCACCTACCGGATCGAAGTACCCGACGCGCTCAAGGGTGCCTTGCCCGATTTTGACCTTACCACCGCAGACGAGGAAGCCACGCCAGCCGCATCAGACCCCACCCCCAAGCCGCGCGCGCCCGCCGCACCTGTGGAAACGCAGGATGTCCAGACCCGCGAAGAAGAACTGGACCGCATCGTCGAGACAGAACGCGCCGAAACCCGCCGCGACCTTCTTGATCATCGCGCGGTGGAAGAATAGGCGTTTTTTGGCAAAAACGGGTCTTGCCTTGCCCGACCTATCGCCTTAATTACCGCTCGTAGTTGGGATGTAGCCAAGTGGTAAGGCAACTGTTTTTGGTACAGTGTACCGTAGGTTCGAATCCTACCATCCCAGCCACAAACACTCACAGACATAATCGGTGCAGAGGTCACACTCGTGAGTGAGGCGCTATTCAGGTTACGGGGTTTGGTATCAGCCACAGACGCTCCGGCCTCTTGGGTCAGGAACCACAGATTTCCGCGCCGCCGCCTTATGCATAGTTCGACAACCGAATGGTAAGCATGTCTAATCTGTTTTGGCTGACAGATGCACAGATGGCGGGTTTTGAGCCCTTATTCCCAAAATCCCATTGAAAACCTCGCGTCGATGATAGACGCGTGTTGAGCGGGATTATTTTCATCCACTGCAATGGCTTACGCTGGTGCGATGCACCTAAGGAATAAGGCCCGCACAAGACGCGGCAGAAGCGCTGGAGCGATAGGGGCATCTTCGCACAGATAATGATGGGGTTGGCGGTGATGACGGCGAGGCGAAAGCTCTGATGATTGACGCCACGAACGACGCAACAGGATCGACACTAAATTCGGCAGGTTGAAAGACTGGCGGCGGGTGGCAACCCGGTACGACAGATGCCCCAGGTTCTTTCTGTCGGCGCTCATCCTCGCGGCAAAGCCCGTTGCCAAGTCATGACGTTCATCCGCAAACACCACGTCATTGCGTCTGTCTGACCATGACTGCGCGAAAAGAAGTATTTTTGCGGAAAGCGCGGAGAGTGACACGTACATCGCTGCCCCCGCTGGCCCATTTCGCGCATTGAAACATCATCCCAAGTTCCCCGTCAGCAGGTTTTAGGTATATTTCAGGCCACCGAAGCTGCAGGCGGTTTCAGTAAAGAGGGCGATCTGAGACTTCACTTTGTCCAAGACTGTGAGCCCCTTCAGCATTGGACATTGCTATCGTAACGAATGACGGCTCCGCGCCACAGCGTCACCGGAGGCGGGTCGGCTAATTTCTGCGTTCACTGAATGAAAAAAACCACCAGCCCCATAACTTCCCACACAGAAATCGCTGATTTTGCGCAACCGGCTGCTTATGGATCAACAGAACGAAGAAAGCCCAGAACAGCGTCGTTGAAGGCAGCAGGTTGCTCGAGGTTCGGCAGGTGCCCGGCATCGGGGATTACCACAAACTGCGCGCCTTTAATCAGGTCCGAAACTTCCTGACCCATCTCCTTGGTGGTAAGCGGATCATCGCTCCCGCTCACCACCAGACAAGGGATATCAATGGCGCCCAGCTGCGCGCGGAAGTCAGTCTCGATCAACGCTTCGATGCTCTTGAGATAGCTGTCCCTGTGCAATGCTGCCATGCTCGCTGCGAGCTTTGCAACAACCGCCTCCTCCGCCTTCGGTGACACAAGGGATCTGGCAACTGGCTCCGCAATGTCTGCGGGTAGAAGGCCGCGCAGCAGCGGTTCCTTGCGGCGCCGGATGAACTCGGCTTTGGCATCGGCGGACAGATACGAAAATCCGGCATGCGTGCAGCAAAGCGTCAGGCTGTGCAGGTGTTCAGGGTAGCGCAGGGCAAAATCCATCGCGATCCACGATCCCATCGACAAACCGACAAGGTGCACTTTTTCTACCTTGAGCACGGCAAGAACCCGCGCCAGATCATCTGCAAAGTCGCTGAATTCAAGCGCCGCATCGTAATCGTCACTATCGCCGTATCCCCGGCTGTCCCATGCGATAGCTCTGAAATGCTTTCCAAAAACCGCCAGGTTCTCCCGCCAGTTCGTCTTGTTGCCGCCCACGCCGTGCAGGAAAAAGACAACCTCGCCCCGCCCCATGCAATCAATCGAAATGCGTGGCGCAGGCGCGATAAGAGACGTGGTCAGATTTGTCATGGGGCGTTTCACCCATCCGGCCCTAAGCGGCGTCAGGCGGCGGCAGGAAATTGACCTCATGCAGCGCAGAGAGGCGCACCAGCTCTTCGGGATCGGTTACGCCATCCAGCGCGGTGAACAACTCAAACAGCTTGCCCGATGGTGCAACGCCAAAGACGACGTGCGCCGTTTTGCCAGAGCGATTGTAGATCGCGTGCGCCTCGCCCTTGGGCATGTGAATGGTCCCGCCTGTTTCCACGCTAAAGGTTTCACCGCCCATCTCGACTTCAAGCGTGCCGTCAAGGACATAGAACCATTCATCCTGATTGGGATGGATATGCGGCGGCACGAATGTGTCGGCCGGCGCCACCCCGTGCCAGACAAATGCGTGTTCACTCAGCAGTTTGGGCGTATAAGTTAGCCCAACGACGTTCCACGCCTCTTTGGTCAAACCTTGGTCTGCTGTGATCATCCCAACGGAATGCGTCATGTCAAATTCCCCTTAAATGATGCGGCTTCGAATCCACGGCACAGAAGGGTGCCCGCGCTTCAGAAAACAGCCTTTCCGTGAAACCATTGCACAGCGTTCCGGTAATTTCTTGCAATGGCGTGCACGAAACCTTCGAAATTCGTGCATGCCTTTCTGGTCACACACCAGTGTCGCGGAAATCTTGACACAAGGGTGTCGCCCTATACCCTTTCAGCGTTAAATTGGGGGTTGCGATGGAAAACGTACTTGCGACGGACGACATGGATGTCGAACATCAATTCAGCGGGTTCCGGCGCGCCGTGCGCAAAGAAATCACCGAGCTGAACGTGGAACGCTATGAGCGAGGATCCTTCAGCGCGTTGGTCAAAAAGAACCGTGCCGGGCGTTTCAACTTCACCCATGTGGAATGCGACCCGGTCCAGATTGAACGCTGTGCCAGCGGGATCGAAATGGACCGGGAGGATTGCTATTTTCTCACTGTACAACGCACGGGCTCCGGCACAATCCGGCAAATGGGCCGCGAGGTCGAACTGCAGCCCGGAGACTTTGCAATCGTCGACAGCACAGTACCCTACGTGATTACCTTCACCGAACCTGTAACGCGGTTGGTCGCGCGCTTTGCGCGTTCTGATTTTCTGCAACGTGGCTGCACAAGCGAGCACTATTGCGGTCGCGTCTTTCACACCACTGCAGGGACAGGCAAGATTGCGTCCGATCTGCTTGATATGCTGTGCGCGTCGGATGGTGATCTTGACGCAGGCCTGGGCATGTCACTGTCGTCTGCGGCTATGGACGCAATCGCAATTTCCGATCCGCAGGGTGGTCCGGTCCGTCAAAAGGCAAGCAGCTTTGCGCAGGGGGAGTTGCTCAAACGCGTTCGGTCGATTGTTCTGGCCAGACTGCCTGAACCTGATCTCAACACCGACCTGATCGCGCAGGAGGCAGGCGTTTCAGTCCGGTATCTGCACAAGGTGTTTAGCGGCACCGGAACCACGCTCAACCGCTGGATACAACAGGAACGACTGGCCCGCTGCTATCGCCAACTGGCCAGCCCCCATCACGATCACCGCTCTATTCAGGAAATCGCTTTTAACAATGGCTTCAACGATTCGGGATATTTCAGCAATCGCTTCGTGCGGATGTACGGCGTAAAGCCGTCGCAGGTGCGCGAAGCCATGAGGCTGGATGCGCACTAGGCTGCGCCAATATGCCGGGCAAGGACGGTGCGGGCGGACCTACCTGTCAGGCTTGAAATCGCTGCCTATAGGCGACCAGATCACCAATTGTCCGGACAAATCGTTTCAACGCGACCTTGCCAAAAGGCGTATAAACAGCGGTGTGGTGACGCTTGTGTTGTCTCCCCTCACGATGATGCTGATGGTTGTGGATGGTGTGATCGCAGCTTACGCATGCACTCCACTCTTGCGAAGTGCTGATAATCGACGGCACGCACGGATTGGCACGCACAGGACCAAAGGAAAGCCGGTCCGCCATATCATGCGCTCAGCCTGATTGGCCCGTCGGTCGCGTATGCATCCAACGGCGACGGATTGTCAGCGGAAGTTGTCCCCCCGAAATGCGCAATGATCCCCGCAACTGCATTGAGTGACGTTTGCACCGCCCCCTCGACCCACGCGGGCGTCCAGCTCACACCGTCCCCTGCAATGAAAATGCCGCGTTCGGCCGGGGGCATATCACGCTGCACAAAATGCCCAAACATGCGGTGGTTATAGCGGTAGTGCCCGGGCAAAGCACCTTTGAACGCGCCAAGAAAATTCTGATCCGCCTCCCAGCTGACGGTGATCGGATCACCCAGAATATGGCCCCGAATATCCACATCAGGATAGATCTTGGAAAGCGACGACAGCGCCAGTTCCACGCGCCTTTCCGCAGGTAGGGGAAGCACCTTCAGCGCATCGGTCATCCATGCATAACTCAGACACATGACCGAAGGTTTGTCCGGCCCGTTGTCAAACAGATAGGTGCCGCGCGTCATCCTGTCAGTCAACGTCATCGACATCGTGTCGTGCCCCGTTTCGGGATGTTTGTCTTTCCAGAAAGGGCGGTCGACCATGACGAAGGTCTTGGCCGATTGCATGTAGCGCGTACGGTCCAGCGCCATCCACAACTCTTGCGCAAACAGGTTTTCTTCGGTGTCGATCTGTGTGGTCAAAAGGTGGGTTTGGCAGGTGATCAGGACTGCATCAAAGGCCTCTGCGCGCCCCCAGGTATCGGTGACTTCGATCTGGTCGGTGTCCACGCGTCTGATGCGTTTGGCACCCGCCCGCGTGGCCCCGTAGTTGAGCGTGCTCAGGGAGGTGCCGGCGGGCCAATGGGTCAACCTGTCCGGCTGATGGTGCCATAGCTTGCGCGGCACCTGTTCGACACCACCAACGATGTAACGCTGATGATCGTCGCATTCGGTCACGTTCACCCGCAGGATTTCCAGCATGGAGTTGGGAAAATCGCTGTCCCAGCCGCCGGTGCCGAAACCAACCTGTCCAAACACCTCGCGGTGATGAAACGACAGTTTTTGAAAGGCTTCGGACGACGCTACAAAGTCATAAAAAGTGCGTTCATCCCATGCGGCCACAAGCGGATTCCAGATCTCCTTGATCCGTGGAATATCCCGGTCCCGGATGGCCTGTTTCAACGCCCCGAAATTTGCACCGTCTTCCAATGCCGCATCATAGGCTGTTGCAACCTCTTGAAACAACGGCGGCAAATCCTGAAGGGTCTGCGCATAATGCGTCTGTCCCAAAAGGTCGATCACGGTCGATCCGGCAGCCGGTGTCAGCGGATTGGGAAAAGGCTTGCTCTCGATCCCCAGCAGGTCGACGTAATGGTAAAACCCCGTGCTGGAGACTGGAAAACGCATGCCCCCCAGTTCGGCAATAACACCCTCCGCCCCTTCAAAGGGTTGCGACCGCAAACGCCCGCCGAACTGACCGGATTCGAACAGGATCGGGCACAGCCCAAGCTTCATCAACTCATACCCTGCAATCACACCAGCCGCGCCTGCGCCAATGATGGCCACCCGCGCACCATGAGCCGATGCAGGCAGCGTGCCCAAACCATCCGGGTGTGTGATCCAATCGTCATAGGCGAAGGGGAAGTCCGGGCCAAAAACAGTAACGGGTTTCATGGAATTTCTCCGTAAAGATCGACGCGCCGGTCGTGCAAATGGGTCTGGGCCTGCCGCGCCTGCACCAGGGTGTCACGGTCCAGACTGGCGATCAGCAGCGCAGGCGCATCCGCCCCGCGTGCGCGGTCACCGCCATCGGGACCGACCAGACAGGACAGCCCATTATACGCAAACTGCGCTTCCGCACCGACGTAATTGCAATAGACCAGATAAAGTCCGTTCTCCTCGGCCCGCGCCGGAACCAGCCGGGTGGCGACACTGTCAAAGGGCGCCATATTCGCCGTGGGCGCCACGATGATCTCGGTGCCCCGCAGCGCCAGCGCCCGCGTCAGTTCAGGGAATTCAACGTCATAGCAAATCGCCAGAGCAAGCTTCCATCCATTCACTTCAAAGACAGGTGAAAGTGCAGCACCGGCTGCGAATTGGACGCGGTCAACATCACCAAAAAGATGCGTTTTGTGATAGCGCGCAATCTCTTGCCCACCAGCATCAATGGCGACACAGGCATTGTAAGGGCGGACCTGTCCGGGCAGAGCAAGACCAGCAACCAGCGCGATCCTACACTCGCGGGCAATCCTCTTGAGGGTGTCCAACACTTGCCCGGATTGATCCGCGTGCGCGGCAATGCGCGCGGCACCGATATTGTAGCCGCCCACATACATCTCTGGTGTGACCAACAGATCGACCCCACGCGCGGCAGCCTCCCGCGCGGCCTCCTCAAGTGCCGCCAGTGCGGGCGCAATTTCCGCCATTGGTCGGGTCTGCCAAAGCCCAAGTTTCATCAAAGCCCCCCGCAATACGTGTCAGCACAAGCCGCACATCTCGCATCGCGTCCCCTATCGGCTGTATCGGTGCGCAGGCTGACCAAGACAAAGCCAGCCTTATTGCGCTTGGTCTGTGTGGCCTTGCAGTCCTTGAGGGCAGTCAGGGTTTCGGGGACCTGCCCTGCTTCGCAAGCCTTGCTGTGGGTCGAGCCTGCCTGCAGGACGCCGCCCGTGTCGGAATTGCTTGCGGTGTCCTTGTACAGTTTTTTAGATGGCGCTGCCGGGGTGTCGAACCACTCAAAAAAGCCGTAACCGACCCCCGCCGGATTCAAGGGCTGATCAGCCAGCGCGCGGATGGTTGGTTCGATTTCAACAGCATTCATACCGACATCATCGCCTTATTGCCCACATGTTGGGAACTTAATGATACCGCTGGAACAAGCAAACCGCTTTAGGCTGGTTTCAGCCTTCTGATCAATCATTCTTTGCCCCTTTGCGGAACACGCAGGTCAGGCCCTCCCGTGACCACCATGATCTTGTAACCCGATGTGCATCCCCCATGCCTCACATCCTTTCCCGGTGGCGCAACTCTAACCCGCCATCCAGATCAGGGCCGTGTGAAAGGCATCGCACCCGCAAAGCGGCAATTGCACCTTCGTTTGCGCTTTTCTACCCAGATTGGCGCAAGGCACATCATTCCCTCAGGCTGACCTGCGCGATCAATCGACTTACCCCAATTTTTGGAAAAGCAGATTTACCCAAGGTGTCGATCCATCTCCGACCATGCTTGGCCTGCTTTCACGTCAGCATCAGGTCAAGATGAACCCACTGTGCGACCCCTTCAAAGCTTGGCATTTCTTGCCACGTGCCAAACGCAGGCTCACCCCCCGATGAGGTCCAGCGCCAAGGTATTGCACCAGCTTATTCGGAAGTTTTCACCGTAGGCCCGTTAAAACGTCAGACCCCATACCGCTCAACGGCAAAAACAGGCATGATCAAAAGAAGCACAACACAACTGATAAGGCGGGCCATTCCAGTCGTCTCAACTCCAAAAAGCTGCCAAAGGCGACTAAATCAAACCTGCGATGGTGGGGAAGTGGCGGACCGAGGAGGATTCGAACCCCCGACCCCCTGATTCGTAGTCAGGTACTCTATCCAGCTGAGCTATCGGTCCACTGTCGGGCGGTTTAGTGGGCCAGCCGCGGGTTTGCAAGCCCAAGTTTCGCCCGCAGCACAACAAATCCAAGTGCCGCTATACCGCGCCATCGCCCTTGGGCAGGCGCACGCGGAATGTTGTCCCTTGGGCACCTGTCGCCAGCAGATCAAGCTGCCCGCCGTGCCCCCGCACCAGTTCTGCCGCAATCGCCAGCCCAAGGCCGGATCCGCCCTTGCGCGCACTGCCCTGAAACGGGGTGAACAGATGCTCCTGCGCCCGTTTGGGCAGGCCCGGGCCGGTATCACAAATGTCGATGCACCAGCTTTCCTCGGTATCGCTGGCGCTCAAGCCGATCTCACCGGCCTCTCCCGTGCCCGCCAGCGCCTGACGCGCGTTGCGCACCAGATTCGAAATTACGCGGTACAACTGCTCGGGGTCCGCACGCACCATCATGCCTGTTGGAATGTCCGCCGCATAGCTGATCGGTTGCGCGGCACTGGCCAGCCGTTCACTCTCGATCACATCGTCCACCAGCGGTGCAAGCGGCACCAGCGTCAGCGTTGGCCCCGGCTCTTCCGCCTTGCCAAACGCCAGCGTGCTTTCACACAGATGCACCGCCCGGGTGATTGACCCCACCAGCTTGGGGGCCATCCGTTTGACAATCGGGTCCTCGGACATCTCGATCCTGTCGGTGAAAAGCTGGGCAGAGGTCAGGATATTGCGCAGATCATGGCTGATCTTGCTGACCGCAGACCCAAGCTGCGCCAGACGCTCCTTCTGCTTGAGCGCCTGCGTCAGATCCGTCTGCAAAGTCCGAAGTGCCACCTCGGCATCGCGCAATTCGCTCACGCTGGCAGACGGCTCGATGATCCGCCGCGCATCCTCGGGCGCTTCGGCGTAGCGCTGCATATGTCCCACCACACGGTCAATCGGCTTGAGCAGCAAGGCCCGCATCGCCAGAAACAACAGGATCGCCGTAAACACGGAAATCACCGCTGACAGGATCAGAATGCGCAACCCGTAATCAATCATCGCCATCCGCATGGGGGCGGTGTCCATCGTGATCTCGATCAGCAGTCCCGCTTCGCGCACCGGCGCACCGATCACGCGGATCACCTCGTTTTCGGGCTTTACCATCCGCGCCAGCGCGTCCCGGATCAGCACAAGTGCCGTCGCATCGCGCAAATCATAGGTCTGCGCAATCGCCTGCGGCATGTCGCTCGACAGCATCAACTGGCGCACTTCGTCGCGGCGCAGCACCACGTTGAAAACCTCGGCGTTCTTCAGCAGTTCCTCCTCCAGCGCATCGTCCAGCATATCGTCCGCCAAAAGCGCCAGCGACGCGATCTGCGCTCGCTCCAGCCGGTTAAACATGTAATCCTCGCGAAAACGCGCAATCGACGGCACAAAGATCAGCACTTCCGCGATCATCACAAATACCGTCGTCAGGATCAGCAACCGGCCGGACAGGGAATTGAACATGCTCGGCTCAGCCCCGCGGGATGGCGGGGGGGATGCCGCCAAAGGCGCATGTCCCTCCCATCACGGCAAATACCGCTGCACAAAACCGACCACGCGCTTGACCATGTCGCTTTCAAACAGACGCGGGCTGAAATACGCGCCCGTCGCGCGTTTGTTGATCTCTCCGATTGTCGGATAGGGGGCAACCATCGCTGCAATCTGGCTCATTTTCATACGGTTGGCCAGCGCCAGCGCCCACAGGTTGATCAGCTCGCCCGCCTGATAGCCGACAATCGACGCCCCCACGGGCCGCCCCTTCACCACCATCACCTTGATCAAACCCTTGGTCTTGCGCTCTGCAATCGCCCGGTCATTGTGGTTGTAGTGAAACCGCACCACCTCCAGTGCGGGCCCGTGCTTTTTCTTGGCCTGCGCTTCGGTCAGCCCCACCTGTGACAGTTCCGGCTCGGTGTAGGTGGCCCAGGGGATATGCGCCGTCTTGGCCTTGGACGGCAGACCAAACAGCATGGACCGGATGATCACACCCGCATGATAGCCCGCCACATGGGTAAACTGCATCCCGCCCGCCACATCGCCAATCGCATAGACCTTGCGGTTGCTCGTGCGCAGCCCGTCGTCCACCTTGATCCCGGTCTTTGACGGTTTGATCCCTGCCGCCTCCAGATCCAGCTTATCGGTGTTGCTCTTGCGCCCCACGGCCATCAGCAGATGCGAGCCCTTGAAGACACGGCCATCCTTGGCCTCAACCTCAATCGCACCCGCCGTGCCGCGTATCTCAGCGGCCAGCGCGTCTTCCTCAATCACCACGCCCTCTTCGCGCAGCGTGTCCAGCACGATTTCTGCCAGTTCAGGATCATCCTTGCCCAGCGCCTTGGCACCCTCGATCACCGTCACCTTGCAGCCCATGCGGATATGCGCCTGCGCCATTTCCATCCCGATAGGACCACCTCCGATGATCAGCAGATGCTCGGGCTTTTCACGCAGATCAAACAGTGTCTCGTTGGTCTCATAGGGCACGCTGTCCAGCCCCGGAATGGGCGGCACCAGCGGCGATGACCCGGTCGCAATAACGATGCGCCGCGCCTTGATCACCGTATCGCCCGCCTGCACTTCTTTGTCAGAGATAAAGCGCCCGTATTCCCGGATCACATTGATCCCGAACCCCTCAAACCGCTCCTGGCTGTCCACCGGCGCGATCTGCGCGATCACATCCGCGACGTGATCCTTGGCGGCGGCATAATCGACCGCGCCCGCCGCATCCGCCACACCGTATTGCGCCGAATGGCGCTGCCCATAGGCCGCCTTGCCCGTCGCAATCAACGCCTTGGAGGGGACACAGCCAAAGTTCAGGCAATCGCCCCCCATCTTGTGCCCTTCCAGCAGGACCACATCCGCGCCCATCTGCGCCGCCCCAGCCGCCACCGACAACCCGCCAGAGCCTGCGCCGATAATCAAAATATCCGTCTTGATACGTTTCATTCCGTAAGGTCCTTCTTGCCGGTCACGGCCTTGATGATCACGGGCAGCACCGACAACAGGCACAGGCCGAGAATGGGCAGCAAGATATGTGGCTCGAATATGATGGCAAGGTTTGGGGTCTCACCCTTGGCAAACACCTCGCCCAAACCCGCGCCAACGGAAGTATAAACAAGCGACCCCGGAATAATCCCGATAAAGGTCGAGAGCGCAAACCGGTAGAGCGGCACGCCCACAAAGGCGGGGATCAGGTTGGCCACGAAAAACGGCACCGCCGGCACCAGCCGGATGAAAAACAGCATCGACCACTGGTTTTCGTCGATGCCTTTCTTGATCTTCGAGACAAGCCCCTCAGACGCATCCATCCGCGCCTGCAATTTTTTGCCCAGCCCCATGCGCGCCGCCAGAAAGATAAGCACCGCCCCGATGGTGGCCCCCGTGATGTTGACAATCGTGCCCAGCGCCGTGCCAAACAGGAACCCACCCGTCAGTGTCCCAATCGCGGCCCCCGGCAATGAAAACGCCACGATGGTCACGTAAATCGCGATGAACACCAGCACCGTCAGCACAAAATTGCTGTCGCGAAAGGCAATCAGCGCCTCACGGTTGTCGCGCAGCGCCTCAAAACTCAGATAATCGCGCAGCGTGACCGCCCCGATCACCGCCACCGTCGCAATCGCAATCAGCGGGAGATATCGGCGCAAACCCGATTTTTCTGTCTCTGGTTCTGTCATGTCAGTCATCTATGGCACCCTTTCGGTCCGAACGCATCTGTCTTGTCTCAACAGATGCCCCGCCGCAGCCAGATAAAACAGGCCGATCACAGCGGCTTGAACGGCAGTGTACCAAAAGACCCCGATTTACGGCCAAAGCCGTGCGTTTGAAACATTCCGCCGCGGCAAACCGGCGCAAATGTTGCAATTGGCACGCCAAAACCCGGCCAGAGGGTTTGACTTGCTTACAACTGCCCAGTAAAGACCGGGCTTGATATGCCGCTGCTGACCCGAATCCGGGCCGCAGCCTTGAATTAGATGGAGCAGGACGCGATGAAACGCACCTTTCAACCTTCCAACCTCGTGCGCAAGCGCCGCCACGGTTTTCGCGCACGCATGGCCACCAAAGCGGGCCGCAAGATCATCAATGCACGCCGCGCCCAGGGCCGGAGCAAGCTGAGCGCGTAAAGCGCCGCCAGCTTTTGTGACATGACACCGCCGGAGGCCCCCAAGGATGGCAATATCGCCGCCGAAGGGATCACGCCTCCGGCGGTTTCCGTGCGTCTGGAGACATTGACCAAACGCGCCGACTTTCAGCGCGCCACGCGGTCACCCCATGTGGCCAAGCCGGGCTTCGTCTTGCAGATGCGCAAGCGCCGCGTAGATGAACCTGCGGCACCGGACACTATCCGCACCGGTTTCACCTGTTCCAAGAAAGTCGGCAACGCCGTTGCCCGCAACCGCGCCAAACGCCGCCTGCGCGAAATCGCCCGTCTGGCCCTGCCCATCCACGGCCAGCCCGGCAACGACTATGTGCTGGTTGGCCGCAAGAATGTCACGGCCACCCTGCCCTTTGCGCAACTCCAGTCCGATTTCCTGCATGCCCTGAACATCCTGCACGGCACCCGCAAATGACCCCGCTCGCGCGCGTCCTGTCCCTGCCGGTCCTCGCCTACCGCGCGGTCTTCAGCCCATGGGTCGGCCACAACTGCCGCTACCAGCCCACCTGTAGCCTCTATGCACTCGAAGCCCTGCAAAAGCACGGCGGCCTGCGCGGCGGCTGGCTCGCCGCCCGTCGCATCGCGCGCTGCCACCCGTGGGGCGGCAGCGGGATTGATAATGTGCCGGAGTGAATGCGGGAGAACTTCAAACAAAGACGGGGCTGACCCTGACCTGAGCGATGCTGTTGCAGGCTGGCGCGCTGACAGGCGACAAGATGTCGTCACGTGCTGCAGGCGCAGATCCTGTTTCAGGCACGTGAAAAAGACAACAAATGCATGCTCACACGTTCAATACGCTTGCCAGCAAACCGATGCCTGCACCTACGCATGAATATACTATCGCGATTAGTCTTTTCCGCAGGGTGACACCCTTTCCAAATCAATCATCCGGTGCGCAGGCAGCACGGGGTTGTTAAGCAGATACGCCTCTGCCTCATCCAGATTTCCTGCATATGCCGCAAGCCTCATCGCGTTGAAGGCATAGCGCTTATGGAACATATCGTTGCGTTCCTTTTCAGGAAACTCAGCAAGCCGTGCCAAGCCCGCAATCGCATACGCTTGAGCCCCCAAATCTCCGGGTGTTGCAATCAGGCAGCGCGTTTCCATCGCTTCCCCGACTGCGGTGCGATCGTTCAATGCCGAAACATCCTCTGGCGGTAACCCAAACAACATTCCCCATACCCGAAAATGTTCTGCCAGCCATTTAGCCTTTATCCTGGGATTGGCGCCCAAATCCTCAAGGTAGGCTGCGTATTCGTCGCGGGCACTCAACAAATCAGAGGTTTTATAGATATCGGGTCTTTCGCGATAGCGGTCGATCAGATGACGCAGCGGATCACTCAATCCATCACCTGACTGCCGCAACCTGTCAACATAGGGCTTTAAAACACGGCCGCGTTGGTCAGGAAACGCCTTGAGAATATGCACATACCCAAATTTACGCACCTTGGAGGTATCTTTGCCGATCAACGCATTACCCTCCCAAATTTCAGCCATCAGGGCCAATTGTTCATCAAGCGATCCCTTCAGCACCTCTTTCGGGATCAATGCCCGCTGCTTGAACCTTTTCAGTTTGCGTCTGATTTCTGGTTCAAGATCGCCCGCCAGGGCATCATCGCGTGATGCAGGGGTCAGGGTGTTCGAAAACCAGCCCTGTTCCGTAAAGGGCGTTCGACCGGTACCAACACCTGCACGGCGCAAAAACTCTTTTGGTGTCTCTCCGCCCATAGATTTCAAGCTGCGCTTCCGTATAAATCCGCGATCGTCCAATCTGTCCAGACCGCCAGACAAAAAGGCAAATCGCGGCCCTCCGTCTATCGGTTGCAGGGTGCCATGCCGGGCAAATGCGATATCCCCATCAGGTTTTGTCAGGCTCCAAAGCAAAGTATCTTTCACCCCAAGCTGCGACGCCTCCTGTGACGGCAATTGAAGTCTGCCCGCAACATGGCTGAGAATAAGGTCAGCAGCTTGCGGCGTCGTGCGTGTCAGCAAAATGCATTTTTCCGGTGCAAACTCGATCAAGGCGCAGTCTGAACCGCGACCAAGACGAAAGGTCACGCCGATGGTGTCACGGCCCGGCTTATTGCGTACCGCGGCAGCACCGCCATCAAACAACAAAGCTTGGCACACTTGGTCGCATCCATAACCGGAACCTTGCTCTTTGACATATTCGATCAACTGATCGGGCTTTGCCCATCCCGAAATGTCGCGCTTCGTTTCCGCGATGAAACTGTCTGCTCTAAGGTCGGATTGTGCGGGGGTTTCGATGAAGACGTTCCAGACAACCACCATTCCCCCGATGCCAAATACCGCCGACACGATACGGCGCGGCCACACGACGACCGCGGGTAGTCCACAAAGCAACACCAAAGCCGCTGCCGGCATTGCCTGCACAACCCCAAGCAGCATACCAGCTATTGGCGGAAAAATCAGGACGACCAGAAAAATCAGACCGCCAAACATGCTCATCAACAGGGTTATCGCCAAGACGATACCCGTTATCCAAAAATACGCGCGCCTCATGGTGCAATCCAAACCTCAAATCCTCAGAAGGATGTAAGCGCATGAATTTGGCAAAAGTCTGTCGAACATTCGCTCTGACTTTGACTTAGGACCCGCCGTCCGATGAAATCAGACGGCTTGGTCAGAGGTGTTTGTGTGATCGCTGCGCGGTTGTGAGCGGCGGGCGAATTTCACCAAGCTGGATGACAGATGCGCGGGCGCGATGTTTCTGAAAGCCAGACCGCAGGACCAACTGCCAAGGTCACCGTCAAACAGATGCCAGCCCCACCAAATTGCATGCGGTTGTATTTGCCCACGTCGAAGACACCAGACAGTCTTCAAAATGGGCAATCGCTGTGAGAAGCGTTACAGCAATCTCACAATCCCCGACATGTCTGGCTCTGATCCATAAACCACTTCGTGGGGCATCAGAAGGCTTCACCACCACCCAATGGCCCGATGCCCGCGCACCCGCGACCGCTGCATTAACCAACATCGCCGGTGCACACACGGTGTACGCAGGGTGTACGGCGGGTGACGTCTTTTCCGGCCCCGTACACACCGCCCCAGTAAAATTAAATCCCCACGCAACACCCGTTGTGCCCACACCAAACACGGCGCTGGAAATCATTGAACGCGCGTCCGAAACACTCTATTTGACCCCATGCTTGATCAACCCGATGATATCCACGCCCTTTTCCACGGTGCCCCCCAGACCACCGAGTTCAAGAAGCTGCGCAAACGTCTGGTCCGCCAGACCCGCGAGGCCGTTGAGCAATACGGCATGATCGAGGAGGGAGAGACCAAGCCACGCTGGCTCGTCTGTCTGTCCGGCGGCAAGGATAGCTATACCCTGCTGGCCGTCCTGCACGAACTGCAGTGGCGCGGTCTGCTGCCGGTGGACCTTCTGGCCTGCAATCTCGATCAGGGTCAGCCCGGTTTTCCCGCGACTGTCCTGCCCGAATTTCTGGAACGGATGGGCGTGCCGCACCGGATCGAATATCAGGACACCTATTCCATCGTGATGGACAAAATCCCGCAGGGTCGCACCTTTTGCGCGCTCTGTTCGCGCCTGCGCCGGGGCAATCTCTACCGCATCGCCCGCGAGGAAGGGTGCAGTGCGGTGGTTTTGGGTCATCACCGCGATGACATCCTTGAAACCTTTTTCATGAACCTGTTCCACGGCGGGCGGCTGGCCACGATGCCGCCCAAATTGGTGAACGAAGAAGGCGATCTTTTTGTCTATCGCCCGCTGGCGCACGTGGCCGAAGTGGATTGCGAAAAGTTCGCGGCATCAATGGGATATCCGATTATTCCTTGTGATTTATGCGGCTCTCAGGACGGGCTGCAACGTCAGCAGGTCAAGGCGATCCTTGATGGTTGGGAAGCAAATGCGCCCGGTCGCCGTCAGGTTATGTTCCGTGCCCTGATGAACGCGCGGCCCTCGCACCTGTTGGATCCCAAATTGTTCGATTTCGCGGGTTTGACCCGTGAGCACTGAAAATTTTACGTAATTTTCTGCTGATCTCCGGGGCGCGTTAACACAGCGGCCACCAAATATGCCCTAGTCTCCCGTTACAAGGAGACATTTCATGGTCCAACGCTTCACTCGCGCCGCCGCGAAACTCTGGCACCGCCTGACCCCTTCTGTTCTGGGTCCGCCCGCGCTTGCCTTTCTGCCCGCGCTTTGTCTCGGCGCATTCTGGTTCGGCGGCGAGGGGGCTTTGATCGTTTTGGCCGGCCTGCTGCCGGTGCTCTATCTCATGAATGGGAATTTTCATTCTCAATTATCGGCCTATCAACAAAGCACTAACGATGTCTTTCACCGCAGCGCGTTCGAGGAACTGACCGCGCAACTCTACCTCAGGACCAAGGACACCGGGCGGCAGGCAGCGGTTTTCTGTGTCTTGATCGAAGACTTTGATCAACTTGTCTCGCGGCACGGTCAGGCGGCGGGCGATACGGTGGTGCGGCGCGTGGGCGAAAGGCTTGTCGGGGCGCTGCGCGCAGATGATATTGTGGGTCTTCTCGGGGATGCCCGTTTTGCCATCTGCACCAGTCCGGTGCGCCACCTTGACCTTGAACTGTGCATCCAGATGGCCGCCCGCCTCCAATCCGCGATCGAAGAACCGGTTTCGATTGACGGAACGGGCATCTATGTCTCTGCCTCCATTGGATTTTGTCAGCACAGCCGCGCCCCCGGCGACGCAGGCGCTGATTGGCTTGACGCTGCCAACACCGCCTTGAGAGAAGCACGGCGGCGCGGCCCCTCTGCCATTCGCGCATTCTCTGACCAGATGCGACGGGACAAACAGGCACGTGCGGCCCTGCGCGAAGATGTTGTCACGGCGCTGGAAGGCGGCCAGATTCAGCCGTGGTTTCAGCCGCAGATTTCCACCGATACTGGGCAAATCACCGGGTTTGAGGCGCTTGCCCGGTGGTCCCATCCGGAACGGGGCATGATTTCGCCCGCCGAATTTCTTCCCGCCGTGGAACAGGCCGGACAGCTGGAACGCTTGGCAGAGGTGATGATCTATCACTCCTTTGCCGCATTGAAAGCATGGGATGGTGCCGGTGTCGACGTGCCTCAGGTTGGTGTGAATTTTGCCGGATCGGAATTGAGCAATCCCAAGCTACTTGAAAAAATCCAATGGGAATTGGACCGCTTTGATCTTTTGCCGCATCGGCTTGCGGTAGAGGTGCTTGAAACAGTTGTAGCCAGCGCGCCCGATGACATGATCACCCGCAATATCAACGCCTTGGGCAAGCTTGGCTGCCGCATTGACCTTGACGATTTCGGCACTGGCCATGCCTCCATCGCGTCCATTCGCCGGTTCTCTGTGTCCCGGATCAAGATTGACCGGTCGTTCGTGATGAAAGCGGACCGTGACCCGGAACAACAGCGCATGATCAGCGCGATCCTGACGATGGCCGAACGACTGGGCGTTGAAACACTTGCCGAAGGGGTGGAAACGGTGGGCGAACACGTACTGCTCGCACAGCTGGGATGTGACCACGTACAGGGCTTTGGCATTGCCCGCCCCATGCCTTTCGAACAGACCCTCGACTGGATCGACCGCCACCTGTCGAAACTCGAAGACATGCCACGGATCGTGCAAAGCAAATCCGGTGGGTGACAGGACAGGACGCGATCCACCGGCCAAGTTCGAAACGCAGCACAATGAACTGCGACCGGCTTCCGCTCACCCAACACCAAGCCTCATACTGGCTCATACATGATCGCACGATGTATATCAGACTGCCCCACCGGCCCGGCTACCTTTATCCGCCGCTCCATATATCACGGGGTTACTCCACGATGTCCCGTGCAAGCGCCTTGAACCCGTACGCCGTGGCTTATCCGCACGATGAACCCGATTCCGCTTGACCTTTAGGGCCGACCTCTGTTGAACCGGCGTAGTTTTCGACAGACATTCAGGTGGCGATCCCGATGGACGAACAGAACAAGAATCTCATCCTCGCAACAGCGCTCAGCTTTGTTGTGATCCTGACGTGGTTTGTGCTGTTTCCGCCACCGGAACCCGAGCCTCAGACCGACAGCACCGTGCAGACAACCGCTGGTGCACCGGCGGATGCCACGGTGCCCGCGGCGAGTGGGGACGGTACAACACCGGCAGCCATCGCAGACGCACCGCAGACCCGCGCCGATGCGCTGGAAACCGCGCCGCGCGTCCAGATCGAAACGCCGCGCCTCACCGGTTCCGTGTCGCTTCTGGGCGGACGCATCGACGATCTGCGCCTCAAGGATTATCGCACAACAGTTGATGACGATGCCCCCATCGTAACCATGCTGTCCCCCGAAGGCACGATTGACGCATATTACGCCCTGCAGGGTTGGGCCGCAGGCAGCGGCATAGACGCCAGCGCCGTTCCCGGCCCGGACACCGAATGGACCCTGAGCAGTGGTGAAACCCTCGGCGTTGGTTCCCCCATCACGCTGACATGGGACAACGGAGCAGGGCAGGTCTTTGGCCGCACCATCGAAGTGGATGAAAGCTATATGTTTTCGCTCACCCAGACAGTGCAAAACAACGGATCAGATCCAATCACGGTTGCCCCCTACGGCATGATCGTGCAGCACACCGAACCCGACGATCTTGAGAATTTCTTTATCCTGCACGAAGGGGCCGTCGCCATCGCAAATGGTGAGCTGACGGAAACAGATTGGGACGACATCGCGGAGGCGGAGGTCAATCCGCAATGGGGTCGTCAGGCGATCCTGACCGAAAATGTGCAAGAAGGCTGGATCGGCTTTACCGATCACTTCTGGCAGGCCATTCTGATCCCCGGCGCGGGCCAGACCTTTGATCAGGCCCTGACCTACGATGCGCGCGCCGACATCTACCGCGCTGTCACACGCCTGCCCACCCAGACCATCGCAGCGGACGGCACCGCCAGCGTCACAACCCAGCTTTTTGCCGGTGCCAAGGAATGGGCGACCCTGCGCGCCTATGAGGCCGATGGCGTGTCGAAATTCATCGACAGCATTGACTGGGGCTGGTTCTTTTTCCTTACCAAGCCGATCTTCTGGCTTTTACACGAGCTGAACAAGCTGATCGGCAACATGGGTTGGGCGATCATCGGCCTGACCTTTATCATCAAGCTGATCCTCTTTCCGCTGGCCTACAAATCCTACGTGTCGATGGCCAAGATGAAAGAACTTCAGCCAGAGATGGAAAAGCTCAAAGAAGCTGCGGGCGATGACCGCCAGAAGATGCAGCAGGGCATGATGGAGCTGTACAAGAAGAACAAGGTGAACCCGGCTGCGGGCTGCCTGCCGATCCTGCTGCAGATCCCGATCTTCTTTTCGCTCTACAAGGTGATCTTTGTCACAATCGAACTGCGCCATGCCCCGTGGTTCGGCGTATTTCAGGACCTCTCGGCCCCTGACCCCACCTCGATCTTCAACTTCTACGGGCTCGCCCCGTGGGCCGCACCGGAACCCACCAGCTTTATGGCGCTGATCTTTATCGGTATTCTCCCGTTGCTCTTGGGCATATCCATGTGGCTGCAGCAAAAGCTGAACCCGGCACCCACCGACCCCACGCAACAGATGATCTTTGCGTGGATGCCCTGGGTCTTCATGTTCATGCTGGGCGGTTTTGCGTCCGGTCTGGTGGTCTACTGGATCGCGAACAACACCATCACCTTTACCCAGCAGTATCTGATCATGCGCAGTCAGGGGTACAAGCCTGACCTGATGGGCAACATCAAATCCAGTTTCAAACGCAAGTCCAAGGATGCCGCCGCCGATACCAAGACACCGGCGAAAAAAGGCGGCAAGTGATGCAGATCACGGCGCTTTATCGGCATCCGATCAAGAGCCACGGACGTGAGACGCTGGACACCGTGACGCTCGCGGAAGGGCAATCCATGCCCTTTGACCGGCAATGGGCCATCGCCCATGATGCCGCAAATGTCGAGGACAACAGCTGGGGCCCCTGCACCAACTTCAGCCGAGGGTCCAAGGCACCGCGCCTTGCGGCCATCAACATCAAGCTGGACGAAAGCACGGGCAAGGTCACCCTCACGCACCCCGACCGCCCCACCGTGACCCTGTCTCCCGATGAGGATGCAGCTGAATTGATCGACTGGGTGATGCCACTGGTCCCGCAGAACCGCGCCCTGCCTGCTGAGGTCAGACGGCTCGACGCCCGGGGCTTTACTGACACGCCCTACCCGTCCGTTTCCCTGTGCAACACCGCCTCGCACGGGGCCATTGAATCGCTGGCCATGACGCCCCTGTCCCCACTGCGCTGGCGCGGCAATATCTGGTTTGAAGGTGCCTCCCCCTGGGTCGAGCATGACTGGATCGGCAAAACCATCCAAATTGGTGACGTGGCGTTGCAGGTCGAAGAACCGACAGTGCGCTGTCTGGCCACAACCGCAAACCCTGACACCGGCGAACGCGACGTGGATACCCTGCACTTTCTAAACGTGCTTGGGCACCAGAACTTCGGCGTTTATGCCCGCGTGACACGTGGCGGCCAAATCACCCTTGGCGACCAGTTGGAGGTCATCTGATGCAACTGCCCTTCCCCGTCGCCGATGACCCGGATCCGCAGATCATCGAACAGGGCCGCCTGCTCTTTGCCGGAGAGACCGTCTTTGTCAAAGGCGTGGTGGCAATGGACGGCCTGCCGCCACCCGACCGGATGGAGGTTTGTTTTGCCGGGCGGTCCAACGTGGGCAAATCGACACTCATCAACGCGCTGACCGGGACCAAAGCGCTGGCCCGCGCGTCCAACACCCCCGGCCGCACGCAGGAAATCAACTACTTTACTGCCGGAGAAAGCCACTACCTCGTGGACCTGCCGGGCTACGGCTACGCCAACGCGCCCGTCCCTGTCGTGGAAAAATGGCAACGCCTGCTGAAACGCTATCTTTCGGGCCGTCAAACCCTGCGCCGGGCTTTTGTCCTGATCGACGCCCGCCACGGCGTCAAAAAAGTAGATGACGAAATCCTGTCCCTGCTAGACAGTGCAGCGGTGACCTTTCAGGTGGTGCTGACCAAGGCCGACAAGGTCAAGGAAAAGGACCGCGACAAGGTGCTGGATCAAGTGCGGGCTGCCCTGTCAAAACACCCCGCCGCCTTTCCCGAAATCGTGGTGACCAGCTCGGAAAAAGGCTGGGGTATCCCCACCCTGCGGGCCATCATCGCCACGCTGGAATAGGCGTGCTACCCCGGGCTTCATCTTTCCAGTACAACTCATGACCCGGTCCGCCACACACACTGCCATTTCAACTGTGGCCATTCCGCTCACATTTTCTATGATCGCCCCGACAAAGGCCGAACGATGAGAAAACAAGACATGAACCGCGACTGGATCGCCACCGCGCAGACGCTTTCACAGGCGCTGCCTTTTCTGCAACGCTACGCCGATGCGACCGTCGTGATCAAGCTGGGGGGTCACGCGATGGGCAGCGATGACGCGATGCAGGAGTTTGCCCGCGACGTCGCCCTGATGCGCCAGGTTGGCGTCCATCCGGTGGTCGTACACGGCGGCGGCCCCATGATCAACCAGATGCTTGAACGCCTGAACATCACGTCCGAGTTCGTTAACGGCAAACGGGTGACCGATGCAGTGACGATGGAAGTGGTCGAAATGGTGCTGTCCGGGCTGGTCAATGCGCGGATCGTGCAGGCCATCAGTGCGCAGGGGGGCCGTGCCGTCGGGCTTTCAGGCAAGGATTCCAACCTGATTGTTTGTGATCCCGAAGATCCCGCGCTCGGTCTGGTGGGCAAACCCACACAGGTAAATCCAACCTTGCTTCGCGACTTGGCAGACAAGGGCATCATCCCCGTGATCGCGCCGCTTGGTATGGGCCGGAACGGAGAGACCTTTAACATCAACGGCGATACCGCTGCCGGGGCGATTGCGGCGGCCCTTCGGGCGGACCGCCTGTTGCTGCTCACGGATGTGGCGGGCGTCAAGAACGCACAGGGTGAGGTGCTGACAGAACTTTCGGCAAGCCAAATCAACACGATGATCGCAGACGGCTCCATCGCCGGTGGCATGATCCCCAAGACGCAAACCGCGCTTGACGCGCTGGCCGGTGGCGTCCGCGCTGCGGTTATCCTCGACGGGCGGGCCCCCAATGCCTGCCTGCTTGAGCTGTTTACTGAACATGGTGCCGGTAGCATCATCCGGCACGGATGATCCTTGATGATCTGGAACAGGCCGCCACGGCACGGCACCTGACCGTTCTGGGTGGCTTTCACCCCGAACCGCAGGATGCGGCGCCCGCCAATTGCAAAACCCTTGTTTTGCTGGGCCCGGACGAGCCTGCCTTCTGGCCTGCGTTTACCCAAAGCCCCGAATGGCAGGACGGCGCGGCCGACCCAATGGATCGGTGGTCAACGCGTGTGATCGGTGACTGGGCCGATGATCTGGACGCAACCGCGCTTTATCCGTTTGGCGGTGCGCCGTTTCTGCCGTTCTATTCATGGGCCCTGCGCACCGGTCGCATCCACGCGTCCCCCGTGCATCTGCTGGTGCACGATGTGGCGGGTCTCTTTGTGTCTTTTCGCGGTGCGCTTGCGTTGCCCGTCCATATCCCCCTGCCCGCCGCCCCACCGAACCCCTGTCACAGTTGCGCGGATCGGCCCTGCACCACCGCCTGTCTTTCCAATGCGCTGACACCCGCAGGCTATGATGTCCCAAAATGCCAAGCGTTTCTGAGCACGTCCGCCGGGGCCGGGAACCTTGCACTGGGTTGTAATGTCCGCCGGTCCTGCCCGATCTCAGAAACATCTGGACGCCTGCCCGCACAATCTGCGTATCATATGAAGCAGTTCCAGGGGGGCTAGGATGAAGCGACTGATCCTGATGAGACACGCAAAGTCGGATTGGTCTGGCGGTAGCGGCAATGACCACGACCGCCCGCTGAACCCGCGCGGCAGACGCGCTGCTACTGCGTTGGGGGAGTGGCTGCGCACAATCGACGTGCTGCCAGATCAGGTGCTCTGTTCATCCGCTGCGCGCACGCGTGAAACGCTTGCGGGGCTTGATTTGTCCGATGCAACCGATGTCAGCTTTTCGCGCGACCTTTATCTTGCCACCCACACTGAAATCCTCAGATCCATGCGCAAGGCCACGGGCGACACCCTTCTTATGCTGGGCCACAACCCCGGCAGCAGCATCTGCGCGGCCGAAATTTTGACAACGCCCCCCGATCACCCTGAGTTTGAGCGTTATCCGACAGGGGCCACCCTGATTGCGGATCTGGCGATTGATGTCTGGCAGGATGCGGAATGGGGAAACGCAAACGCGCGACACTTTACGGTGCCGCGCGCGCTGTGAAACGGTCGGGGGCGAAGGCCCTGCGTTATCTTGTCAGTGACCCAGAATCTGGCTCAGGAACAACTGCGTCCGTGGTGACTGCGGATTGTTAAAGAACTCTTCGGGTTCGTTCTGCTCCACGATCTGACCTTCATCCATAAAGATCACGCGGTTCGCCACCTGACGGGCAAAGCCCATCTCGTGCGTCACGCACAGCATGGTCATGCCCTCTTCGGCCAGCTCGATCATGGTGTCGAGCACTTCCTTGATCATTTCGGGGTCAAGTGCTGACGTCGGTTCATCAAACAGCATGATGCGGGGACGCATGCAAAGCGAACGCGCAATCGCCACACGCTGCTGCTGACCACCGGAAAGCTGCCCGGGATATTTGTTCGCCTGATCGGGGATTTTCACCTTCTCAAGGAAATGCATCGCCACTTCTTCGGCCTCTTTCTTGGGCGTCTTGCGCACCCAGATCGGTGCCAGCGTGCAGTTTTCAAGGATCGTCAGGTGCGGAAACAGGTTGAAGTGCTGAAAGCACATGCCAACTTCCGACCGGATCTTGTCAATGTTCTTGAGGTCCGAAGACAGCAGCGTCCCGTCCACCTCAATCGACCCTTTCTGATGCTCCTCCAGCGCGTTAATGCACCGGATCAGCGTGGATTTACCGGACCCCGAAGGCCCACAAATCACGATCCGTTCGCCCTGATAAACGGTCAGGTCAATGTCACGCAGCACGTGGAAAGACCCGTACCACTTGTTCATGCTCTGGATGGAGATCGCGACCTGGTCGGATACTTTCATCTGTGCAGTGTCGGCCATGTCATTAGCCCTTTCTTATCTATGCGCTGAAATCAGCGGTGATCGGTCGCAAGACGGCGTTCCAGCCACTGCGAGTATTGTGAGATGGAGTAGCAGACGACAAAGAAGACCACGCAGGCAAAGCCCAGCAGTTCCCAATAGACGCCGTTCCATTCGGTCGAAGCAAGGATCGGCCCCCGGATCATGCCAAGGATGTCAAACATCGAAATAACCGAAACGAGTGTGGTATCCTTGAACAGGCCCACCGCGATGTTCACGATGCCAGGGATCGAAATCTTCAGCGCCTGCGGCAGAATGATCAGCCGCATCGCCTGCGGATAATCAAGGCCCAGACTGTCCGCCGCCTCGTACTGTCCCTTGGGCAGGGCCGCCAGACCACCCCGGATCACCTCGGCGATATAGGCCGAAGAGAAAAGGGTGATCATGATGACCACACGCAGGAACAAGTCCACACCGGAACCGGGCGGGAAGAAGTAGGCCAGCATGACGTTCGCCACGAACAGCAACGTGATCAGTGGCACGCCCCGGACAAACTCAATGAAGATCACACAAATCCACTTGATCAACGGCATAGAGCTTTGACGCCCCAGCGCCAGTGCGATCCCGATGGGCAATGACAGCGATACGCACGTCACACCCAGCATCATGTTCAGCATGTAACCGCCCATGTCACGGCTTGGCACCGCCTCCAGCGCCAGCACGTTTTCCAGCGATGGTGTAATGGCCCCGCTGACAGTCCAGACCACGACCGCAGCGGCCAAACCGCCAAAAAATCCTGCCGCAAAGCTGACTTTTTCAAACCGCACGTAGACCAGATAACCGACGACAAAGCCCACCAGCACAAAGACCGGCACAAAAATCGATCCGCCCCAGATCAGCCAGTAGGCAATAAACGGGAACAGGCCCGTCACGATCAGCAGTTTGCGAGGTAGATCAAAAAACAGCACCGGTGCCAGTGCCACAAACATCAACACGAAAGCCACCAAGGGACGCCAGTAGAGCTCTGTTGGGTAGGTGAAACCAAACAAAAGCTGGTTCCAGCGTTCGGTCAGGACCGCAAAACAACCGCCCGTCGTGCCCTGCAGAATCTCGCGGCACTCCGCGAGGCTTGAGGCATTCCATACGCCGTTGAACAGCCACGGCATTGTCGCCCGCAAGATCAGATAGATCACGTAAAGCGATGCAACCGTCAGCAGCCCATTGGCCCATGTCGCAAAAAGGTTTTCCCGGACCCATTTGACGATCCCGGTTTCCGCAACGGGTGGGGCAGCCGGAGGAAGCGATGTTTCGCGGACAAAAGCGACGGATTCAGCGTGTGTATCGCTCATATCAACGCTCCTTCAGTTTCATGGCATTGTTGTAGACGTTCATGAATGCCGAAATCAGCAGACTGATCACCAGATAGAACAGCATCAGCAGCAGCACGCATTCAATCGCGCGGCCCGTCTGGTTCAGCGTGATGCCACCAAGCGTCGCGGTGATGTCCGCATAGCCCACAGCGATGGCCAGCGATGAGTTTTTGGTGATGTTGAGATACTGCGAAATCAGCGGCGGGATGATCACCCGCAACGCCTGTGGCAGCACCACAAGGCTCATGATCCGGTTGGGCCGCAAGCCCAGCGCGCCGGCCGCTTCGGTCTGGCCTTTGCTGACCGCCTGAATGCCCGCCCGCACGTTTTCTGCGATAAAGGCACCGGTATAGATCGACAGCGCAAACCAAAGTGCGATCAGCGGGCCGCCAACCTTGATCCCGCCGGAAAAGTTGAAACCTTTCAACGCGGGCACTTCCCACGTAAGCCCCAGCACAAACAGCAGCGCAATCAGCGGCACAAACCAGATCGCAAGATTGGTCCAGAGCGTGTTTGGCCGCACGCCCGTGGCCGCCTGAGTTGCATTAGCCCGTGCCGTTACAGCGCGCGTGGCAAACAGCGACGCAATCAGCACCCCGATCACCATCAGCCAATTCAGGATGCTGCCCTCTTCTCCGCCGATGCCGCGGGTAAAGTAGGGCCCCGGAATATAAACACCCCGGTTGGTAAAGGCGAATAGGTCAAGCAACATGCGCGATTCAGGGTCATCGCCCCGAAACGCCCTTGGTCCCGGCAGCACGGCAATCATGATTGTAAAGATGATCACGATCCAGATCAGCACAGGAATGTTGCGGAAAATCTCTACGTAGACGGCCATCAGTTTGCTGACCAGCCAGTTGTTCGACAACCTCAGCACCCCGGCAATAACGCCGAATATCGTGGCGGTAACACAGGCCAGAAAGGCCACCAGCAACGTGTTCAGAATACCCACAACCGCCGCACGCAGGTTTGTGGATTGGCTTGAATAATCAATCAGCGTCTGGTTGATGTCATAACCCGCTGGGTTCCCCAGAAAAGCGTATGAGATATTCAGCCCTGCCGCCCGAAGGTTGGTAACAAGGTTCGAGTAAAGATAGCCAATTGCCAGCGCCAGCACGACTGCGGCAATCACCTGCATCGTCAGCGAGCGATAGCGCGTGTCGTTCAACAGCATAGATAGCCGGAACGTACCCCCTTGAGGGTCGGTTGTTGTCGACATCAGATTTTTCCCCGTGTGCCTGATCGTTGATTTTTATCAGCCCCTCAATGAGGCCCGTATCAGGTAGTTTGTTGGTCTTCCAAATGCGCGAAGGGCGCGGAATGATCCGCGCCCTCCGGCTGTCGTTCTTAGCGGAAGGGTGGGCTGTACAGCAGGCCGCCGTCTGTCCACTGTGCGTTCAGACCACGCGCCAGACCGATGGGTGTTTCTTCACCGATGGTTGTGGCAAAGATCTCACCGTAGTTGCCCTGTGTCTCGATGGCGCGCTTGAACGCATCTGCGTCCAGACCCAGCATCTCGCCCAGCGTACCTTCGGTACCCAGCAGACGTGCGACTTCGGGGTTGTTGGTGTTTGACGCCATCTCGCCTACGTTGGCAGAAGACACGCCCAGCTCTTCGGCTGTGATCAGCGCGTTGAGCGTCCAGCGCACAACATCGCCCCACTCGTTGTCACCGTGACGTACCAGCGGGCCCAGCGGCTCTTTGGATACGATTTCGGGCAGCAGTGTGTGCTCATCGGGGTTTTCGAACGTGGCGCGTGTCGCGGCCAGACCGGAAGCATCCGTTGTGTAAACGTCGCAGGCACCGGCAAGGTACTGCTGCTGCGCTTCGGCGTTCGTCTCGATTGGCACGGGCTCATAGTTGATGTTGTTGGAACGGAAGAAATCCGCCAGGTTCAGCTCGGTTGTTGTACCGGTCTGAATGCAGACTGTCGCGCCGTCCAGGTCCTTGGCCGAGGAAACGCCCAGCTCTTTGGGGACCATAAAGCCCTGACCGTCATAGTAGTTCACACCAACGAAGTCGAACTTCAGGTCGACATCGCGGGAGAATGTCCATGTGGTGTTGCGTGCCAGCATGTCGATTTCGCCGGAGGCCAGCGCGGTGAAGCGCGTCTTGCCGGTTGTTGGAACGAATTCAACGGCTGTTGCATCGCCCAGAACGGCGGCTGCGACCGCGCGGCATACCGCCACGTCAAAGCCTTTCCATTCGCCATTCGCGTCAGGTGCCGCAAAGCCAACCAGACCCGTGGTCACACCGCAGTTCAACTTGCCGCGCGCTTTGACGTCGTCCATCGTGCCGGCCATTGCTGCGCCAGCTGTCAGACCGGCGATTGTCAGCGCGCCGAAAAGTACAGATTTGTTCATTGTTACCTCTTCCTGATAATCCGCCACATTGTTAGGGCGGTTGTTCCGGCCCATGAAGGTGCCGAAGGTGACACATCACGGGATTTTCCCGCTTTGTGGGCCACAGTGTGGTCGGATTCCCGCTTAAAGGTCAAGGGTCAGCGCCCAAAAATACCGGTAAATCCGGCACCATCCGGGCCTGACGCATGCCGTTCGCACACAACGTCTCTCAGGTCTCGCGACAAAGCGTGAACATGGTGCTGGCGTGCAGGAATTGAGACCGCTTGAGCGCGGCAAGCGCTTCGGCCTCATCGTCCTTGCCCCACTGCTCCGCCTGCCAGATTTCATCAAGCCGCGACAGCGTCCAGACTGCGTCGGGCGGGTGCGCGGCCTCGGCCACCGCAAACCCAAGGATCAGCGACCCCGAAAGGCTGACCAAATCGTGAAACGCCGCCAGTTCAAAGGACGTCAAGGCATGCGTGCGTGCGCTCAGGACATCCAGCGCTTTTTTGTCCTGCGGTACATGCATCACACCCGCACGCGGTTCCAACCGCGCGCCCAGAGCGTCCGCGCCCCAGTCCAGCATCGGGTCCCATTGGGCTGCCTGCAGGGCAACCAGTTCATCCGGATGATCCGCCCTGTAGCACAGCAAATCACTGTCGCCATATGCCGCCAGCATATCTGCCACTTCGGCATGCTGCACCGCGACCTTGTCAATGGCCGCATTGGCAGTCTTGGTTGCCGGCATGGAATGCGGGTTAATCTCGCCTTCCTGCGCATCCCATTCGGCGGCAATCACCTCGGCCATCGCGCGGGTCGGCACAACCAATCCGCGTTTGGCAGGCGTCTTGACCGCCCGCCCATCCAGTTGAATGCCGAAGCCCTCCGCTTCCGGCACAACTGCGCTCTCTTTCCAGAACCGCTTTGCTTTCCACGCATCGCTCATACCGCAACACTCCATAGCTGATCCAACAGCGGGCGCAGTTCGGCGTAATCGTCAATCAGATGATCCGCCGCTGCCAGCCGCGCACGGCTATGATACCCCCAGCTGACCCCGATCCCGCGCACCCCTGCCGCCTGCGCCATCTCCATGTCAAAACTTGTATCGCCCACCATCACCGTTTCCGCCGGGGCCACACCGGCCTCGTTCATCGCTTGCAGGATCATCGACGGATGCGGCTTGGATGGGTGGAAATCCGCCACCTGTCGCGTGATGAACAAACCGTCCAGCGCGTGCCCTTCGATCAGCTTGTCCAGCCCTCTCTTGGATTTACCGGTGGCCACGCCCAATAACACCTCGGGCAGCTTTTGCAATTCGCGCAAGGTCTCAAGCGCGCCGGGATAAAGAGGCGAGGACGCGGCCACACCGGCACGCGCGCGCATCTCCATATAGGCCGCCTTATAGGCCTGCTCCATCCGTGTATGCGCCGCCTCAGACAATTCCGGCACCAGCAGGGGAAAGATCACATCCAGCGAAAGCCCCACAACCCCCAGCACAGTGTCACGCGGGGGCACGGGTAGATCGACGGCGGCATAGGCCTGCGCCATCGCCGCCAGAATATCGGCCTGACTGTCGACCAGCGTGCCGTCCACATCAAAGATCACCAGCCGCAGTGGCGCACTCATTGCAATGCCTCGAATGGATCTTCCGCCGCCAGATCCTCGGTCCAGCCAAAGGTATCCCAGGAATGGACCATATGATCGGGCAGCTCCGCCGTCACCGTGATAAGCTTGCGGGTCTCGGGGTGCTCAAACCGCATCATCCGCGCGTGCAGGTGCAGCTTCTTGCTGATCACACCACCCAGTTGCGCGCCCCAGCCGTCACCCATGTTTTCCTGACCCGATCCGCCGTATTTACCATCCCCCGCAATCGGGTGACCGATCTCGGCCATATGCGCGCGCAGCTGGTGCGTGCGCCCCGTCACCGGCTCCAGCGCCACCCAAGACGCGCGGCTCGCCACCCGGTAAAGCGTGGCATAAAGCGTATGCGCCCGCTTGGCCCCCGGCGTATCATTCATGTCGCGCGGATGCACCGCGATCATCTTCTCGCCCTCGCCGCCCCTGCCGTGCCCGCCCGCCTTGACCAGACCATAGCGGATTTCACCCAGATAGGGCGTCGGCACACCCGCAACCAAAGCCCAGTAGATCTTGCGCGTCTCGCGGTGCCGCATCGCCGCCGTCAGCGCCTTGGCCGCCAACCGTGTGCGCGCCAGCAGAAGAACGCCGGACGTGTCCTTGTCCAGCCGGTGTACCAGACGCGGCCGTTCCTCCGCGTCGAACATCAGTGCCTCGCCCAGCCCGTCCACATGCCGGTCGCCCTGCCCCGATCCGCCCTGCACCGGCAAACCGGCGGGCTTGTTCAGCGCGATCACATGATCATCGCGGTAAATCACACAGGACCGGATAAATTTGGTATCGGCATCACTCACCCCGGTGCGCTTGGGCGGTGGCGGCGGTCCGCTGTCGGGCAGGGGCGGCACCCGCACTTGTTGTCCTGCCTCCAGCCGCGTCGATCCCTTGACGCGCCCCCCGTCCACACGGATCTCACCCTTGCGGCACATCTTTTCGATACGCCCCTGCGGAATATGCGGAAACACCCGCTTGAACCAACGGTCCAGCCGCTGGTCGGCGTCATCCGCCCCGATGGTCAATGTCTGAACCCGGCTCATGCCATCATCCCCCGTGCGGCCCAAAGGCCCAAAACCAGCGCCCCGATGGAAACCCCCACCGACAGCACCACATACAACGATGCCGCGCCGTAACTGCCCCGCTCAATCAATGTCACTGTCTCAAGCGAAAACGCTGAAAACGTCGTAAAACCGCCCAGCACACCCGTCATCACGAAAGGGCTTAAATGCGTGAGCCCCCTTTGCGCCGCCAGCACAACAAAGACGCCCATCAGGAACGACCCGATCACGTTGACCGTCAGGATCGCCAGCGGAAACTCCGCAGGCCCCGTCAGCCGCATCACCGCGACACCGGACAAAAACCTAAGCGCGGCACCAATCGCACCGCCCAAAGCAACAAGAAGCATCGTTGAAAACATGGCGCGTCTGTCATGCTTTACACCCCGATTGTCAAGCGCGCGGCCCCCGCTTCATCTTTCCAATACAACTCCGGCACGCACGCAGCAACAGGTCCGCCGCCCCCGCAGGGCGCAGCCGATCCCACAGGGCGACCTACCCGTCCCGCTTCGCCCGTAACTTCGCAAAATAGGCCACGCGCTTGCCCAGTTCACGCTCAAAACCACGCTCTACCGGGGCATAGAACTGCGCCCTCGCCATTCCCTCGGGGAAATAGTCCTGCCCTGAAAAGCCGTCCTCGGCATCGTGGTCATAAGCATAGCCAGCGCCATACCCCATATCCTTCATCATGCCCGTGGCCGCGTTCAGGATATGTTTGGGCGGCGGGGCCGATCCGGTCTCTTTGGCCGCCTTGCGCGCGCCCTTGTAGGCGACGTAAGCCGCGTTTGATTTCGGCGCCAGCGCCAGATAGGCCACCGCCTGCGCCAATGCCAGTTCGCCCTCGGGCGATCCCAAACGCTCGTAGGTTTGCCAGCTTTGCAAACACACCGCCTGCGCCTGTGGATCGGCCAGCCCAATATCCTCAACCGCCATGCGGGTGATCCGCCGGGCCAGAAACCGCGGGTCCTCGCCCCCCTCCAGCATCCGCGCAAACCAGTACAGCGCCGCATCCGGATCCGACCCGCGCACCGACTTGTGCAGAGCCGAAATCAGATTGTAGTGCCCATCCCCGGACTTATCGTATTGTGCCGCGCGCCGCATCAGCCGCGCCCCCAGCGCGCCACTGTCCAGCGTGTCCTCCACATTCCACGCCGTCACCTGCTCCACCAGATTAAGCAGGGCCCGTCCGTCACCGTCCGCCATCTCCAGCAACGCCGCGCGTGCAGGCCCGTCCAGCGGCAGGCTGCGGCCCAGCTCCTGCTCGGCGCGCTGCGCCATCAACTCCAGGTCTGCCAGCGAAAGCCGCTCCAATACCATCACCTGCGACCGGCTCATCACCGCCGCATTCAACTCAAAACTCGGGTTCTCCGTCGTGGCCCCCACCAGCAGGATCGTCCCGTCCTCCATATGCGGCAGAAACCCGTCCTGCTGCGCCTTGTTGAAGCGGTGTATCTCATCGACAAACAGCAGCGTCCCCTGCCCGTTCTGCCGCCTGATCCGCGCCGCCTCGAATACTTTGCGCAATTCCGGCACGCCCGAAAAAATCGCACTGATCTGCACAAAATGCAGGTCCGTTTCATCCGCCAGCAAACGCGCAATTGTGGTTTTACCCACTCCGGGCGGCCCCCAAAAGATCAGCGACGACAGGCTGCCCGATGCCAGCATCACGGTCAGCGGCCCCTCAGGCCCTAAAATCTGTTGTTGACCAATGACATCCGCCAACCGCTTTGGCCGCAGCCGGTCCGCAAGAGGCCGGTGCCCCGATGGCTCGGGTACTGATCCGCTGTCAAACAAATCAGCCATCAGACACGAAACCGCAGCACGCTGCGCCGGGCACCGCGCTGGATCACCATCTCGATCCGGCGCAGCGCACCGGACAGGACCGTTGCCACCTCGCCCGGATGCCCCACTTCGATCCCATTGACCGACACAATCACATCGCCATCGCGCAGGCCAACACGGTTGCCAAAACGCCCGCTGTCAACCACCGCCACACCCACGCTCTCCAGCGGCAAATTCATCTCCGAAATCACCGCCGGGTTGACCCGCACCAGACGCAAGCCGGGCAACAGACTGCGCGCCGTCAGCGTGGTCTCGTTGCGCGGTGGCAGGTCAGGTGCCTGCGTCAGATCAACGGCCAAGGTGCGGGCTGCCCCATCCCGCAGAATATCCACCGCTGCGCGGTTGCCCATGCCCACCACGCTCATCCGGTACACCATCTCCGCAGGCGTGTTCACAGGCTCGCCCTCTACGGCCGTAATCACATCACCCACCTCAAGCCCGGCCGCCGCAAAAGGACTGGCGGTATGCACCCCCGACACGATGATGCCACCGGGACGGTCCAGCCCCAGCGGACCGGCCATATCCGCATCCACCGGCTGGCCGCTGATCCCGGCCCAGGGCCGCTGAAACCGCGTTTGTCCCGCCTTGGCCTGCGCCACAAAAGCCCCCACAAGATCCGCCGGTATCGCGAATCCAATGCCGTTTGATCCGCCCGACCGGGTCAGGATCGAGGTGTTGATCCCCATCAGCCGCCCGGCCATGTCCACCAATGCACCACCAGAGTTTCCGGGATTGATCGGTGCGTCGGTCTGAATGAAATAGCCAAGCCCGGCATTGCCACCACCCGCCCGGCTCCGCGCCAGCCCGGACACAATCCCGCTGCTCACCGTCTGCCCCACACCAAACGGATTGCCGATGGCCAGCGCCAATTCCCCAACTTCCACACTGTCGCTCTCACGCAGTTCAAGATACGGCAGTTCAACCTCATCCTCGATCTGCAAAATCGCAAGGTCCGCTTCCTCATCCCCCAGCAAAACACGTGCAGAAAATTCCCGTCGGTCGTTCAGCACCACCCGAATTTCCGTGGCCATGCCGACCACATGATAATTTGACACAACAATCCCGTCCTCCGACAGGATCACACCCGACCCAAGCGAATTCTGCACACGTGGTTTTTCCGAAAACGGATCCCGAAAAAACCGCTCAAAAAACGGATCGCGCTGCAAGGGCGTGCGCGCGGGTGCCGCCATGATCTTGGCATAGATGTTCACAACCGCCGGGGCCGCCTGCCGAACCAAAGGCGCAAAACTCAGCTGCATCTGCGCCGCCGATGACGGCACCTGCTGGGCTGCCAACGGGGCGGCCAAAAGCCAAATCAGAAGAAAACCAAGACTGCGCATCACCCGATGATATGCGCGCACCTGCCGTGGCGCGCAACACCCCTCTTCATCTTTCCAATACAACTCAAATATGACCTGAACGCAAAAAGCCCCGCCAGAAGGCAGGGCTCAACAGGATGCCACCGGCACCCTAAATCAATCAAGGCTTTATTCTGCGGCTTCTTCCGCAGCCAGACGCGCCTTGTCACCGGCACCTTTTGCGTCGCGGTCACGGTCCACGAATTCGATGATCGCCATCGGCGCCATGTCACCGTAACGGAAGCCCGCTTTCAGAACGCGCACATAGCCGCCCTGACGGTCCTTGTAGCGAGGGCCAAGCACGTCAAACAGCTTGGCCACATACTGGTCTTGCTTGAGCTTGCTTGCGGCCTGACGGCGCGCGTGCAGATCGCCCCGTTTGGCCAGCGTGATCATCTTTTCGATGATCGGGCGCAGTTCTTTTGCCTTGGGCAGGGTTGTCTTGATCTGCTCATGTTCAATGAGGGAGCCGGCCATGTTCGCCCAGAGCGCCTTGCGGTGCTCATGTGTGCGGTTCAGACGGCGGTATCCACGTGCGTGACGCATATTTCTTCTCCTAAATGTGCCCTCTACGGGCTATTTTACTTTGTCCGGCCGGTGATGCGTGTCACCGGCTCTCCTTGGGGTCTTGCGACCCGATTTTGGTGCGATGTCATCCCGGCCTTGAGCCGGGATGACATCGCACCATCCTCGCGCGGGAAGCACGAGACCCCGGATCAAGTCCGGGGTACGAAGACCACTTAGAAGTTGTCTTCAAACTTCTTCGCAAGATCCTCGATGTTGTCCGGTGGCCAGTCCTCGACGTCCATACCAAGATGCAGACCCATACCCGACAGCACTTCCTTGATCTCGTTCAGGGACTTGCGGCCAAAGTTCGGCGTGCGCAGCATTTCGGCTTCGGTCTTTTGGATGAGATCGCCGATATAAACGATATTATCGTTCTTCAGGCAGTTCGCAGAACGGACAGACAATTCCAGCTCGTCCACCTTCTTCAAGAGCAGCGGGTTGAACTCAAGACCGTCATCTTCATCGGCACGCGATGCAGACTCAGGCTCGTCGAAGTTCACAAAGATGCCCAGCTGGTCCTGCAGAATGCGCGCGGCAAAGGCCACCGCATCATCCGGCGTGATGGAGCCGTCCGTTTCGACCTTCATCGTCAGCTTGTCATAATCCAGCACCTGACCTTCGCGGGTCGGCTGCACGTCGTAGCTGACTTTCTTGACCGGCGAATAAATCGCGTCAATCGGTATCAGACCGATGGGTGCATCCTCGGGCTTATTCTTGTCCGCAGACACATAGCCCTTGCCGGTGTTGACCGTCAGCTCCATGTAAACGTCGGCACCGTCATCCAGGTGACAGATCACGTGATCGCGGTTCAGAATTTCGATACCGGCGGATTCAGAGATATCACCCGCCGTCACAACACCCGGCCCCTTGGCAGAGATCGACAGGCGCTTTGGCCCTTCGACTTCCATGCGGATGCTCACACCCTTGAGGTTCAGGATGATGTCGGTGACGTCCTCACGCACACCGGCAACTGATGAAAACTCGTGCAAAACATTGTCAATTTGTACGGATGTGATCGCAGCACCCTGCAGCGATGACATCAGAACACGGCGCAGTGCGTTGCCCATTGTAAGGCCAAAGCCCCGCTCAAGCGGCTCTGCCATTACGGTTGCCTGACGTGCGGGATCGTTGCCCGGCTTGACGTCAAGCTGCTGTGGTTTGATCAATTCGGCCCAATTTTTGTGGATCATGCGTCCCTCCATTCTTGTTTGTGCCTCATGTCCAAAAGGCGCAAACGCTCGAGGTTTCAAAAAGCAGTATGGGGCCTGCGGATTTCACGCAGACCCCGGTAATCGTAATGTCGCTTAGACGCGGCGGCGCTTTGGGGGGCGGCAGCCGTTGTGGGCCATCGGTGTCACATCACGGATCGACGTGATGTTGAAACCGGCAGCCGCCAGAGCGCGCAGCGCGGATTCGCGGCCGGAACCGGGACCCTGCACTTCAACTTCCAGCGTCTTCACACCGTGTTCCTGCGCCTTGCGGCCTGCATCTTCGGCAGCCATCTGCGCGGCGTAAGGCGTGGACTTACGAGAGCCCTTGAAGCCCATCGTGCCCGCAGACGACCAGGAAATCGCATTGCCCTGCACATCAGAGATCAGGATCTTGGTGTTGTTAAAGCTGGAGTTGACGTGCGCCACACCAGCGGCGATGTTCTTGGAAACCTTGCGCTTAACGCGCCGTGTATCACGTGCCATTTGCGTAAGCCTCCCTTATTTCTTCTTACCGGCAATGGCCTTTGCGGGGCCTTTGCGGGTGCGAGCGTTGGTGTGTGTGCGCTGACCGCGAACGGGCAGGTTACGACGGTGGCGCAGGCCACGGTAGCAACCAAGATCCATCAGACGCTTGATGTTCATCTGAGTATCACGGCGCAGGTCACCTTCGACGGTATAGTTCTCGTCGATGTGCTCGCGGATTTTCAGAACTTCGGCGTCGGACAGTTCGTTGATACGGCGCGAACGCTCGATGCCAACCGCTTCGCAGATCGCTTCTGCGGAAGAGTTGCCGATACCGGTGATGTAAGTGAGGGCGATTGGAACCCGCTTTGCAGTCGGGATGTTTACGCCGGCAATACGTGCCACGTGTGCAATTCCTTTTCGTTGCGGGTCCGTGATACCAGACCCTTTTTTCACAACATAAGCCCGAGGCAGATGCCGCCGGGCTATCGCTGATCAGGTGATCTTGTGGCGCGGGTGCGACCCAAACCACAAATTGATTCTCATTCGAGATAGCGCTGACTATGGGGTTTTTGAACGAGCGTCAACCCACTGGGGCCACCCTCAGATCGGGTGGCGCATTCCTGGATAAACCGGATGCGGACTTCTTAAAAAGCCCGCGTCCCCTTATGCATCCAAAACGCCGGCAATTTCGCCCTGCACGGCTTTGATCTCGCCCAGGCCATCAACCCGCGACAACATCTCTTTGGCGTAGTAATACCCGATCAGCGGTGACGTCTGTTTGTAGTACGCCATCAGCCGCGTCTTCAGGCTTTCTTCATTGTCATCCGCCCGGCGCGTGAACTCTTTCTTCTCACCGCAGCTTGTACAAACGCCATCGGCAGGGACCGGTTTGGTGTTGTCATTATAAACCTCACCGCAACCCGCGCAGGTTGACCGCGCCGTGATCCGGTCCACCAAGGCCGCATCGTCCACACGCATCTCGATCACCGCGTCCAGTGTCTGACCTTGCTCATCCATCAGCTGACCCAGCGCATCCGCCTGTTCAAGCGTGCGCGGAAAACCGTCAAAGATGAACCCACCCTTGTTGTCGCCTTCCAGCTTTTCGCGGATCAGGCCGATCACGATCTCATCCGTCACCAGATCACCACGCGCCATGACGTCAGCAACCATCTTGCCCATCTCGGACCCCGAGGATTTCGCCTCACGCAGCATGTCTCCGGTGCTCAGCTGCACCATGTTCCGCGTTTCGACCAGGTGCCGCGCCTGCGTGCCTTTGCCCGCGCCCGGCGGTCCAAGAAGAATAATGTTCATCGCCGTACCGGGCTCCGTTTCTTGCGTGTTGATTTGCCCTTACCTTTGCCGCGCAACTGCGACTTTTCAAGCAAACCTTCGTACTGATGCGCCAAAAGATGGCTTTGCACCTGCTGGATCGTGTCCATCGTCACCGACACCACAATCAGCACGGACGTGCCGCCAAAGTAGAATGGGATCGCAAACTGCCCGCGCAGAATCTCGGGGAACACGCAGACCAGCGCCAGATAACCTGAGCCCAGAACCAGAATGCGGTTCACCACGTATTCCAGATATTCCTCGGTCTTTTTGCCGGGGCGGATGCCGGGAACAAAGCCGTTCTGGCTCTTGAGGTTCTCGGCCACGTCCTCGGGCTTAAAGCTCACGTTGAACGTATAGAAATACGCAAAGAACACGATCATCGCGATGAAGAACAAAAGATAGAGCGGCTGTCCGGGGCCAAAGTTGGCCAGCAGAACCGACATCACCGGCCCCGTTGAATTACCGCTGAACGTGCTGATCGTGATCGGCAACAGCAACAGGCTTGAGGCAAAAATCGCCGGAATAACGCCCGATGGATTGACCTTGACCGGCAGGTGGCTTGACCCACCGTCATACATCTTCATGCCCACCTGACGGCGGGGATACTGAATGTGGATCTTCCTCAGCGCCCGTTCCATGAACACGACAAACATGATCGTGACAACAACCATCACCAGCACGCCAACGATAACCGCAGGGCTGATCGCACCGGACCGGCCGGAGGCAAAGAACTGCGCAATGGCGGCGGGCACTTCGGCGATGATACCGACAAAGATGATCAGCGAAATACCGTTGCCGATGCCGCGCGCGGTGATCTGCTCACCCAGCCACATCAGGAACATCGTGCCGCCCACCAGCGTAATCATACAGGCAATGCGGAAATACATGCCCGGATCGGCAGCAATATCCCCCGCTTCAAGGCTCACGGCCAAACCGTAGGACTGCAACGTCGCCAGCGCCACGGTGCCATAGCGCGTGTACTGGTTCAGTTTCTTGCGCCCCTGCTCGCCCTCTTTCTTCAGCTGTTTCCAGGGTTCATACATGGACCCCAGCAGCTGCACGATGATCGAGGCCGAGATATAGGGCATGATCCCAAGGGCAAAGATACCCATCCGGCCCAGGGCACCACCGGTAAACATCGACACCATACCGCCGATGCCCTGCCCTGCACTGTCCATAAACTCGCGCAGCGCCCCACCGTCGATCCCCGGAACGGGGATAAAGGTGCCCAGACGATAGACGATAAGCAAACCCAGCGTGAACAGGATCCGGTTGCGCAGGTCCGTGGCCTTGCCCAATGCGGACCAGCTGGTGTTGGCGGCCATGTTTTCGACGGCTGATACCATTTTGCGGTCTCTTTTCGTTGTTATGCAAACGCCGCCCGGGCTGTTTTCCAGCAGGGCGGCGTATGGGAAAACTCGAACACTTATGTAAGCGGGTCAGCGCCCGCTCACAAGCCTTGAACGCGGTTTACTCTGCCGCGGCCTCGGCTTTCGCTGCGACAGTCACGCTGCCGCCCGCCTTCTCGACCGCCTCGATGGCAGATTTGGAGGCACCAGCCACGTGCAGATCAACCTTGCTGGTGATCTCACCTTTGGCCAGAACGCGGATACCGTCCAGCTCGCGGCGCACCAGCCCGGAGGCGACCAGTGCGGCACCGTCCAGCGGCTTGCCCGCGTCGATTTTCTTGGCGTCGATGAATTTCTGGATCAGGCCCAGGTTCACAACAGCGTAGGATTTGCGGTTCGGCTTGTTAAAACCACGCTTTGGCAGACGTTGGTACAAAGGCATCTGGCCGCCCTCGTAGCCATTGATGCTCACACCCGAGCGGGATTTCTGACCTTTGATACCACGGCCACCCATCTTACCGGTGCCGGAACCGGGACCACGACCAACGCGCTTGCGTTTCTTGGTTGCACCAGAATTGTCGGACAGTTCGTTCAGCTTATACATTGTCGCTTCTCCTTTTGCCGGAAATGCTCCCCAGCGACGGGAGCGAGCAGACGCGGCGTTTCAAAATGATGGCCGGAATCGGGGCCACTGGGGGCGTATAGAGGGGGTGGGGGTTGGGATCAAGGGGGGGGCATCGTCTAGCCTAACTGTTATTCGGACCATCTTTGACCGGACAAGTTTTTAGGGGCCAAAAATCCTCATGATAAACTTTACAAACTATATATACTACTATATCTTTTATTCTAAGATGTAGAGATGTAAGAGAAAATATGAAAAGTATAGAGATTGATTTTGACGTTCATAAGATGATCGAAAACGAGCGTAACGGATTTGATGAGACCGAAAACACTGCCTTGCGTCGCTTACTTGGACTGGCAGATTTGGTGACTACAAAAAACACCGGGACCACCGCCCACAATGAACGGCCTTTCATCGAAGACGGTGCAGAAGTTCCTCACGGCTCGAAAGCGCAAATGAGTTACCTTAGGGGAACTCAGTATTTCAAAGGGGAGTTTCTTAATGGTGTACTGATTGTAAACGGCAAAGAGTACCACTCCCTTTCAGGTGCGGCATGTGATCTTGCGAGAACTGCCAAAGGAACAAAAACACAATTAAATGGCTGGTTGTACTGGGAGTTTAAGCCTCCCGGTTCGAACAAGTGGAGAAAAGTTGCCGAGCTTCGGAAAAGTACTGATCTCTGACAAATAGAAAAAACGCCCCGCAGTTTCCTACGAGGCGTTCCGATCTCACGCACCGGAGTTTTCAAAAACTCCGACCGATTTCTTCAAAAGAAATCATTACCCCTTCTCTTCCACAATCTCAACCATATGGCTGATCTTGTTGATCATGCCGCGCACGGAAGGCGTGTCTTCCAGCTCGCGTGTGCGGTGCATCTTGTTCAGGCCCAGACCGATCAGCGTGGCACGCTGTTTGGCGGGGCGGCGGATCGGAGAGCCGATCTGCTTGACTACAATCGTCTTCGCCATGACTTAGGCTCCTTCTACAACGGGTGCTTGCTCACCGTCGACCTTAGGGGCGTCGGTGGTCTTGGGCAGAATGTCCGCCACTTTCTTGCCGCGACGCTGGGCAACCGCGCGGGGCGACTGCTCTTTGCGCAGGCCGTCCATTGTGGCACGTATCATGTTGTAGGGGTTCTGCGAACCGATCGACTTGGACACCACGTCCTTGATGCCCAGCATTTCGAAAACGGCACGCATTGGACCACCGGCGATGATCCCGGTACCTTCCGGTGCGGTGCGCATTACGACCTTACCAGCGCCCCAGCGACCATTCATGTCGTGGTGCAGCGTGCGGCCTTCGCGCAGCTGAACGCGGATCATCTGGCGCTTGGCCTGCTCTGTGGCCTTGCGGATCGCCTCGGGTACTTCTTTCGCTTTACCCTTGCCGAAACCGACGCGACCTTTCTGGTCACCCACGACAACAAGCGCGGCAAAGCCAAAGCGCTTACCACCTTTAACAGTCTTGGACACACGGTTGATGGCGACCAGACGGTCGGCAAATTCCGGTGCTTCGTCACGATCGCGGCGCGGGCCGCGACGGTTTTCACGTTCTGCCATGAGAACATCCTTCATTTGGTGGGCAAGCGCCCGGTTGTTTCAATCGCGGTGAGCCACAGCGGCTCCCGGATCATCGAGAGGGCACATGATGTGCCCCCTTCGCTTCTTCTGTGCCTGGGTTGGCTTATAAAGCCACCTTACGTAAGGTGGGCATCTTGCCCACCCAACCGCTTAGATCTTCAGACCACCCTCACGGGCCGCATCTGCAAGCGCTTTTACCTTGCCGTGGAACAGGAAACCGCCCCGGTCAAAGTATGCTTCTTCAACACCGGCCTTCTTGGCGCGCTCGGCAATCGCCGCGCCCACCTTGGTGGCCGCTTCGATGTTGTTCTTGCCCACAACGCCCAGATCCTTTTCGAGCGTCGACGCGGCGGCTAGTGTCTTGCCGTTCACATCGTCGATCAACTGGACGCTGATGTTCTTGCTTGAGCGGTGCACGGACAGGCGCATGCGCCCGGCGTTCACGCGGCGAAGTTTGTTCCGAACGCGCAGGCGGCGTTTGATGAACAGTTGTCTTTTGCTGTTTGCCATCTTGTGCGTTCCTTACTTCTTCTTGCCTTCTTTGCGGAAGACGAACTCACCCTTATAGCGGATGCCTTTGCCCTTGTAGGGCTCGGGCTTGCGCCATGCGCGGATGTTCGCGGCGACCTGACCAACAAGCTGTTCGTCAATGCCTTCCACAACAACTTCGGTCTGCTTTGGCGCGGTTACGGTCACACCCTCGGGTGCGGTGTAATCCACGTCGTGCGACAGGCCGAGGTTCAGTTTCAACACGTTGCCCTGCATCTGGGCACGGTAACCAACACCCTGAATTTCAAGCTCTTTCTTGAAACCTTCGGTGACGCCGGTGACCAGGTTCGCAACCATTGTGCGGCTCATGCCCCACTGCTGGCGTGCGCGCTTGGATTTACCACGTGGCGTGACGGAAACCGCGTTGTCCTCAACCTTCAGGTCAACGTCATCTGTTGCCTTGAAGCTGCGGACACCCTTGGGGCCTTTGACTTCGATGGACTGACCGGAAACCGTCGCGGTCACACCGCTGGGCAGGTCAATCGGTTTTTTACCAATACGAGACATCTTGCACTCCTTAGAATACGGTGCAGAGCACTTCGCCGCCAACATTGGCAGAGCGTGCAGCAGCATCCGACATCACACCCTGCGGGGTGGAGACAATCGATACACCCAGACCCTGACGGACCTGTGGAATATCCTGTGCGCCCATGTAAACGCGGCGACCGGGCTTTGAGACCCGCTTGAGCTCGCGAATAACAGGTTCGCCCTCGTAGTACTTCAGGCTGATCTCGATGGCGGGGTGGCCGTCGGCGCCCGTCATCTTTTCGTAGCCGCGGATGTAGCCTTCGTCGGCCAGCACATCCAACACCCATGCACGCAGCTTGGAGGCTGGCGTGATGACAGTGGATTTGCCGCGCATGGAAGAGTTACGGATGCGGGTCAGCATATCTGCGATAGGATCGTTCATGTGATGCGCTCCTTACCAGCTCGACTTGACCATGCCGGGGATCTGGCCGGCAGAGCCAAGATCACGCAGCGCGATACGCGAGATTTTCAGTTTACGGTAATAGGCGTGCGGACGGCCCGTCAGCTGGCAGCGGTTGTGCAGACGCACGGCGCTTGAGTTGCGGGGCAGTTTCGCCAGCTTCAGGGAGGCGCGGAAACGCTCTTCCATCGGCTTGCTCTCGTCACTTACGATTTCCTTCAAGGCAGCGCGCTTTGCGGCGTACTTCTTGACCAGTGCTTCACGCTTCTTCTCGCGTGCGATCATGGATTTCTTAGCCATATCTAAATCCTTCCCGCGCTTATTTCGTGAAAGGCATGTTGAACGCTGTCAACAATGCTTTCGCTTCTGCGTCGGTTTTCGCCGTGGTGGCGATGACGATGTCCATACCCCAGTTTTCATCGATTTTATCAAAATCGATTTCCGGGAACACGAGGTGCTCTTTCAGGCCCATGGCATAGTTGCCACGACCGTCGAAAGATTTGTCCGAGATGCCGCGGAAGTCGCGGATACGGGGCATTGCAATCGTGATCAGACGATCCATGAATTCGTACATACGTGCGCCGCGCAGGGTCACCTTGGCACCCATCGGCATGTCCTCACGTACCCGGAAACCCGCGATGGATTTCTTGGCCGTTGTGGTCATGGCTTTCTGGCCTGCAATCGCGGTCAGGTCTTCCTGAGCGGATTTGGCTTTCTTGCTGTCACGTACCGCGGCTGCACCACAACCGATGTTCAGCACGACCTTATCAAGGCGCGGGATCATCATGTCGTTCTTGTAGCCGAATTCTTCTTTCATCTTGGCGCGAATCTCGTCGCGGTAGACGCTCAGAAGGCGGGGTGTGTAGTCTGCATTATCAAGCATCGATCACATCTCCCGTTGTCTTGGCAAAGCGCACTTTCTTGTCGCCTTCCATCTTGAAACCCACGCGTGTCGCCTTGCCGTTGGCATCGACGATTGCGAGGTTGCTCAGATCAATCGGCATCGCCTTGGGGATACGACCGCCCTGGCTTTCCTGCGATTGACGTGTGGCGCGGATGGCGATGTTGATGCCTTCCACGATGGCCTTGTTGGCGGACGGCATGACGGACGTGATCGTCCCTGTCTTGCCCTTGTCCTTACCGGCCAGCACGATGACCTTGTCACCTTTGCGAAGTTTAGCAGCCATTACAGCACCTCCGGCGCGAGCGAGATAATCTTCATGAAGTTCTTGCCGCGCAGCTCACGTACAACCGGCCCAAAGATACGTGTACCTACGGGTTCGTTGTTGTTGTTGAGGATGACTGCGGCGTTGCGGTCGAAACGGATGGCGGTGCCATCGTCACGACGTACTTCCTTGGCGGTGCGAACGACGACGGCCTTGCGGACGTCGCCCTTTTTCACACGACCGCGAGGGATGGCTTCCTTGACCGACACGACAATAATGTCGCCGACGGACGCGTATTTACGCTTGGAACCACCCAGTACCTTGATGCACTGAACACGGCGTGCGCCGCTGTTGTCAGCAACATCCAGGTTGGTCTGCATCTGGATCATTTGGTTTCTCCCGACCTTCAGGGCGCGATGCGTGCGTTATCCCCGGGGTTTCGATTAAGTTGTTCGGTGCTTCAGGCTTCCGCCGTGATCACTTCCCAACGCTTGGTCTTTGACTTTGGTGGACATTCAATGATGCGAACGCTGTCGCCGACCTTAAATGTGTTGTTCTCATCGTGCGCCCGGTACTTCTTGGACTTACGAATGGTCTTTTTCAGAACCGGATGCGTAAAGCGGCGCTCGACGGATACGGTGACTGTCTGTGCGTTGGCGTCCGATGTGACGGTGCCTGTCAGGATACGCTTGGGCATTGATTAGGCTCCTTCGGATGCTGCTGCGGCAGCTTTCTGGTTCAACACTGTGTGCACACGGGCCACGTCACGCTTGACGCTGCGCAGACGCGCAGGGTTCTCAAGCTGACCGGTGGCCTGCTGGAAACGCAGGTTGAAGGCTTCTTTTTTCAGGTTCACAAGCTCATCGCGGAGTTGATCCGGTGTCTTGTCGTGCAGTTCCTTGGCGTTCATGCGCCCTCTCCTTTCAACATCACCGGAAGGCCGCATATGCGTCACCCTGATTCCGGTGGAGTCTGTTCCGAAGTGCGCCGTATAGGAGGGTTATGGATAGGGCGCAACCCCTATGGCGCAGAGCTCTGACATAAAGTGGCCGACGGCTAGAAAGACCGCCTAACATGGCCGGTAAGGCAGGGGCCCATACCAGCACTATTCCATCCAGGGTCTGGATATAGCTCTAAAATGGGTCAGCCTGAGACTTAAATGGGTCGGCGGCATCCGCCTTGATCGCATCCCAGCACTCGGTAAGTTTGAGTAGAGCAGCTTTCGATCCAGCCAGTGAGAATGTTGCCAACCTTCGAAGGTCTCTGTTGTACAATGCAACTGCTCCACCAGCAGCCAATTCATTGACGAATTTGCCGGTTTCTGGCCCAGGCTTAACTGACACGCTTACAGAGATGCCAGAAGCTTTGCCGCGCATATTCCATCGCGAATAATCAACATCAATAATAAAGTCGATGTTGCGCTCGCTAATGGCCCAATCATAATCAAACACGAATACAGTAAGGCCACCGTTGGGGTAGACCGTAATCGAGAACGTTTGGCTGGATCGGTTTTTTGTCTCGGCACTGCACCACATCGCCCCATCAATAGTATCGTGAGTAAGGTCGACGCCCCATGCTTTATGTGAAAAAAGGCGCTGCGATTGATACTGCTCTGCGTGTACCATTGTTACGGACAAGAAATAGAGAATAGCAACAAAGCGAAACATCAGAAAAACCAATAGGCAAAATGTTGTTCAGGATCGCCTGCTATGCCTTGTCGCAGACGCTCAAAATGGCGGATAACTAATAAGCTAATCCAACCGCCTCATTTCAGCAAGAGATCCCCATGACCCAAATCAAATCCCTCTTCGCGACCCGCCTCTACCACGCGCAACTCTCCGAACACGGAGACATCTCCGCGCAAGAATTCGAAGCCTCCTGCATCGCCATCGCCAATGATGATGAAGCTGGCCAGGACTGGTGCGAGGAAAACGGATACGCCGGCTACACCTCCTACGCCTCGCTCGACGATCTGCCCTACCGCTTCCCCATCTTCGCCGATCTGGTAAAAATTCTCGACAAACACGTTGCTGCCTTCGCCACCGATCTGGCCTTCGACCTCGGCGACCGCGCGCTCAAACTAGACAGCCTCTGGATCAACATCCTGCCCGAAGGCGGCATCCACACCGCCCACATCCACCCCCATTCGGTGATCAGTGGCACAACCTATGTGACAATGCCCGAAGGGGCGAGTGCGATCAAATTCGAGGATCCCCGGCTTGCTATGATGATGGCCGCCCCCGGCCGCACCAAAGACGCCCCCGAAGAATTACGCCAGTTCATCTACGTCGCACCGGCAGTCGGTGATGTCCTTCTGTGGGAAAGCTGGCTGCGCCACGAAGTGCCCATGAACATGATCGAGGAAGACCGCGTCTCGGTTTCTTTCAACTACGCCTGGGTCTGACCCAAACCAAAAGGACCGCACATGCGACTTACGCTCAACCTCATCCTCGACGGCCCCGATGGCGAAACACCCATTGCGTTTATGCCCAATCGCTTCATCGTTGCTGGCTGGACCAGCCGGAACAAGGCCGCGATGGAACACCACATGACCGAGCTTGAAACCCTCGGCATCAAACGCCCCGCCACCACACCCGTTTTCTATCGCAATGCCACCAGCCGCCTCACAACCGCAGACGTGTTGCAAACACCCGGCCCCGGCTCTTCGGGCGAGGTTGAGTTTGTGATCTTCAACATCGAAGGCAACCTGTGGATCGGCGCCGGGTCAGACCACACCGACCGCGACGTGGAGGCTTACAACATTACCGTCTCAAAACAAATGTGCGACAAACCCATCTGCAATCGCCTCTGGCCGTTTGCCGCATTGCAAGAACACTGGGACAGTTTGGAAATCGAAAGCCATGCCGTGATCGACGGCCAGAAAGTCACCTATCAAAAAGGCACCGTCGCCACGATGCTGGCCCCCGGCGATCTGATCGCCGCTTTTGAGCAGGAAAACGGCACCACCTTCGCCCCGGGTGACGTGATGATGGGCGGCACCTTGCCCGCGATTGGCGGCGTGCGCCCTGCGGATCGGTTCGAGTTTTCGCTGCGCAATCCAAGCACGGGGGCCGCACTGGCGCATGGATACGATGTAGAGCAGTTGAAAAACGTGGGGTGAGGCAACGCCCACCAAAAAACCGACCCCGCCAAAGAGAATGCAGCGCGCGTGTGCGGTGAATATCCTAACGGCCGCTGAAAGACCGCTTGCACGTTTACTCATAGCCGTGCGGCAGTTTCCTATGGCCAAAGTCACCCGCAAACCAACCACGCAAAAGCAAAACCCCGCCCAAAGGACGGGGTTTATCATCGGTCAGAAGGTGCCCCGTTCAGGGGCACCCCGTTGCTGTACACGCAAGGCCGCAGGTTACTGCAACAGCACGTCCAGCGGCACTGGCTCGCTGATGGTAAAGCTGCCGATCACGCCCGGCTTGCCGCCGGTGATCTCGACAATCTGCATCTCAGCTGTGTTCTGGTGGTGCAACTCGTCGGAAAAGCTGCGCGGGCCAAAGGCCGTCTGCTCGCCTTCCATCTTCTCAAGCTCTGCCGTCACAGCCGATGCTTCCACTGTGCCCGCGCGTTCAACCGCCTTGGCCCAGAGATCAATCAGCAGGTAACCGGGATAGGCGTATGTGCTGGACGGGCCCGCGCCAGTCGCCGCCTCAAAGGCATCGCGAAGCTCGTTCACCGCCGGACGTGTATCGTCGCCGTAGATGGACCCCTGAACCGGTACGATAAAGTTCGACAGATCAGGTGCGGCGTCCAGCCAGTAGGACCCATCCACCGCAGAGCCATTCAGGATGGTCGAGTTGATGCCCGCCGCCCGGATCTGACGCACGGCAGAGGCCGCGCCGGGGATGTAGGAACACAGCATGATCACGTCGGGCTCTTGCTCAAGACCCTTGATGCGCGTGATCTGGCTGGCGATGGAAGCGTCGCCATTCAGGAAGGTGTCACGCCCTACGACTTCGCCGCCCGCTTTGGGGAACATCCAGTCAAAGCCGGTGCAGATGCCCTTGTTGTACTCAATCGTTGTATCCAGAAGGACATAACCGGTCTTGGCGTCACGCTCATTGACGGACCATTCCGCGACTGTGGCGCCCTGCACAGCGGCAAGAACCGACGCAGAGAAGCTGTTGGGGCCAACGCCCTGAATGCCCGCCTTGATGTCTTCCGCGCAGAGGAAGAAGGAGTTGAGCCCCGCGCCCTCAGCCGCCAGCGCAGCAGGTGCGCCAAAATCATAGTCGCAGGACACGATCAGCATGTCCGCGCCTTCGTCGACCATTTGCAGGCCCGCGCTTGCAGATTGCGCCTGATCGCTCTTGGTGTCGGCTTCGATCCATTTGATCTGTTTGCCCAGAAGGCCACCATTGGCGTTGATCTCTTCAATGCGGATGCGTGCGGCAGCTACCGCAGGCGTGTCATAGGCCTCGACCCAGCCGGATTTCGCAATCGCGAAACCAACGGTAATGTCCTCGGCAATCGCAGTTGTGCCAAGCGCCAGTGTCAGGGCTGTTGCGGTTAGTAGATGTTTCATGTGTCGTCTCCCTTTGAGTTTCGATGTGATTATTTTTCCGGTCAGCGGCCACCGATCCGCAGCCGAAGTTCGCGCCCGCCGGTCAGCCCGGCAGGACGTAGAATGAGCACGAGGATCATGATGATCCCGATGATGATTTCCTGCGCCCCAGTGGGCAGGGCATATGTCGCCTCACCGATCTCCAGACCGCGCTCCATGCGCACAAGCGCTTCGATGATGATCGACAGGATCAGCACGCCCATAACGGCCCCTGTCAGGCTGCCGATCCCACCGACCACCAGCATGGCAAGCGTGATGAAGGTGACGCCAAGGTAAAAGCTGTTGGGGTTCAGCACGCCCAGCGAATGACCGAATAGTGCCCCCGCGACGCCTGTGAAAAAGGCGGAGACCACAAGCGAGATCAGGCGGTGGCGGTACATGTTGATACCGCTCGCATCTGCCGCAACTTCGTCTTCGCGGCTGGCACGCAGGGCAAGACCTGAAGCCGAATTCGCATACCACGCCGCGGCCAGAACCGTGACAGACGCCCAGCCCAGCGTGACCCACTGATCTGCATATCGCGTCAGCCCCACGACCGATGATGTGGCCCCCGTGACGCCTTCCCAGCTTGAATAAACGGTATAGACGATGGCAAGAAACGCAAAGGTCGCGATGGAAGCCGCGATGCCCGACAGCCGCAGAATCGCAGCCCCCGATATAAGCGCGATAAAGGCCGCAAGCAGGCCAGAGACAACCGCCGCCGGCAGAACATGCCATTCGGCAGTGGCCAGAAACGGCCAGAGATCGGGCAGGAACATACCCTTCATCTGCGGGCGCAGCGTCAGCCAGGCCGAGCAATAGGCCCCAATTGCCATGTATCCCGCATGCCCAAAACTCACGATGCCCGAGTTGCCGACAAAGATCCAAAGACCAACAACAAAGGTCACCCGGATCAGCGTTTGCGCCGCCATGCGGGCAAGGGATTTGTCCCCCAGAATGGTCACCAGCAACGTGAACACCACCAGAATGGCAATCAGTAGGACCGGCGTTGACCACGCACTCAGGCGCTTTTGTTTATGTGTCTGTGCCATGCTCTACACCCTCGGCTTTGTTGAACGAGGGGCGAACAACCCGTCAGGCCGCAACAGCAGGCTGACAATGACAAGCGTATATAGAAACGCATCCCGGAACGGGCGGGCCTCAAGCGGCAGAAAGCCTTGCAGGATGACAGATGCGGCACCAATCAGGAAACCCGCCGCAACCGCCCCCGGCAAGCTGCCCAGCCCGCCGATCACCGTCGCGATAAAGGCCACCAGCATGATCTGCCCGCCCATCCGAATATCGGCAACACCGGTTTGGGTCACCATGATCAACGCCACCGCCGCTGCAAGCGCACCGGACAAGGCAAAGGCACCCGTGATCACCACATTGGCCCGCACTCCCAAAAGCCGCGCCATCGTGAAGTTTTCCGCCGCCGCCCGCATCTCAAGCCCGATCCGGGTCCGCTTGAGAAGCAGCGCAAGCGTGACAACCACCAGAAGCGTCGTAAAGATGACGATGATCTGCAACAACGGGATCGACGCCCCGATGATGCTGACCGGCTGGTTCAGCTCGGGCCAAAGGCTGACCGCTTTGGGACGGCTGCTGTAGATCAGCAAAAGCGTGTTCTGGATCACAAATCCCAGCGCGAAGGACGAGATCATCATCGCCACAGGCGTCGCATTGCGCACATGTCTGAAGACAAAAAACTCTGACGCGACCGCAACCACAGCTCCGATCAAAAGCAACATCGGGATCAGCAGGATCGCAGGCGCCTTGCCCAGAAACATGACCGCGACGGCATCGGTGGACGGCACGATCAGGGCAAAGACGCAAAAGGCGATGTATTCGCCGTGCGCAAAGTTCACCAGTTTCATCACGCCAAAGATCAGCGCGATCCCCAAAGCGGCCATCGCGTAGATGCCACCAAGGCTCAGGGCATCAAAAAGGAGCTGTGGAATGGCGTTCATGTCGCCTCCTCTGACTGGTCCTGCCCGAAATAGGCTTCTTTAAGCAGGTCACTCTCCGCAAACTTTGCCGCATCGCCATCCCCCACCACCGTACCACCGCGCAGCAGCACCATGCGCCCGCCGACACGCGCGGCCCGGGCCGAGCTTTGCTCGACGATGATCAGGGTAAGGCCACGGTCATCCTGAAGATTGACCAGCGTTTCATAAACCTGATCGACGATGTTTGGCGCCAGACCCAAAGACGGCTCATCCACCAGCATCAGCTTGGGATTGGTCATCAGACCGCGACCAATCGCCAGCATCTGTTGCTGCCCGCCAGAGAGTGCGCCCGCATTCGCGTGCCGCCGCTCACCCAGAATGGGGAAGCTCTCGTAGACACCTTCAATATCCGTCTCAATCGCCGCCTTGTCGCGCCGGATGCCCGTGCCCACGCGCAGGTTTTCCTCAACCGTAAGCGTGCCGAAAATCTCGCGGCCCTCGGGCACCATCGTCAGACCCAGCCGGGCAATCGCTTCGGGCGAACGGCCATTCAGCACATCGCCGTCAACCTCAATCCGGCCATGGGACGTCGGCGCAGCGCCGCAAATCGCCTTGAGCAGGGAGGATTTCCCGGCACCATTCGGGCCGGAGATGAACAACCGCTCACCTTCCTCAACGGTAAAGGAAACATCCGACAGCGCCGGTACTTTCCCGTACCGCACGGCGACATCGAAAATGCCCAGCTTAGACATTACGCATCCTCCGTGTGTTCAGCGCCAAGATAGGCTTCGCGCACCGCTTGACTGCCAAGGATCGCGGCCTTGTCGCCCTCTTCGATGATCTTTCCGGCGTCCAGCACGTAGACATGGTTTGACAGCGACAGCACCAGCCCGACGTTGTGTTCAATCAGCAAAACGCCGCATCCCAGCTCATCCGCAATCCGCCTGATGATCTGAGCCAGATCATCGGCCTCTGTCTCGGACATTCCGGCGGCAGGTTCATCAAGCAACAGGAAATCCGGCGCAAACATCAGCGCACGCGCAATGCCGACGCGGCGTTCATCCGTATAGGGCAGGCCCGCCGCCGGCAATTCGGCCAGATGCGCCGCACCCATCCAGTCCAGCAGGCGCATGGCCTCGTCTTCGGAGGCGCGGCGCGAATGGCCAAGGCCCACACCCGTCACCGCCAGATTGTCCAGCACGTCCAGCCCGGTAAACAACCGCCCCGCCTGAAACGTCCGCGCCAGCCCGCGCCGCCGGATGTCGAAGGGGGCCTTGGCATTGATGTTTTGACCGTCCAGCATAACCGTGCCGGTTGTGGGATCCTGAAAGCCGGTGATGATGTTGACGCAGGTGGTCTTGCCCGCCCCGTTTGGGCCGATCAGCCCGACAACCTCGGCTTTCCTGAGGGTAATCGTCACGTCATCCAGCGCCTTGAAGCCGCCGAAAGCAACACTGATTGAACGAAGTTCTAGTGACAAGATTTTACCCTTTGGTTCGTAGGCTTGGCCGTTGTGATGGCCGCCAATCCGTGGCGGCCATCTTTGGTTTTGAAAACGTCAGGACCAATGCGCGACACTGCGCCGCTCAAAGCTCTCGCGGAACTGCGCGATGGTCTTGGGCAGCGGCTCGCCGGTTTCCCAGTCAAGGATCACCGCATAACGGCGCACCGCATCCATCGAGTTGATCTCACCCTTGCGGTACATCTCAGCGACCTCTTCGGGGTCGGTGCGGGCCCATGCCACGCGGTTCTCGCGAATGTGCGCGCGCAGCTTTTCGGTCTCGGCCTCATCGACCTCGTATTCGCACAGGTCTGCGTCGACCTCTTTGACAACCACACCGTAATCAAGCGCGGCACGTTCAATGGACACGTATTCGTCAATGACATCGGTAAGCACCGCATCCGTCGACCGCTCCATCGGATCGCCAAAGCCGCCGCCGCCCGCCGTGGGGCGCGCAAACTCATCCCCCGAATACATCGGGAAATCCGAGAACACGGACCCCAGCCATTCGGACGTATCCGATCCCGCACGCTTGATCGTCAGGCCGTGCGGCATGGAGGGCAGACCCCCATCCACACCCCAGACAACGGCGCGTTCGCGGTCACAGACATAGGACATGACCGACTTTTCACTTTCCAGCAGAAGCGAGGATTTCTGCACTCCGGCACCGCCGCGCCATTTGCCCGGGCCCGCGCTATCCTGCTTGATCTGGAACTCCAGCGTGCGCGTCGGATTGACCCGCTCGTTACCCTCATTGGGCTGTGACATCAGACCGGTGCCGAAACAGGCCGTGGTAACATCGCTGCCATCCTTGCCACGACGTCCTCCCCAACCGCCGGGCAACCATTCATAAAACATGAACGTCGCATCTTCCTCGCGGCGTTTGTCGGTGCCACCCGCCAGCAGGTATTCCAGATTGAACGCACAGGCGATGGCGCGTTCGGGCATGATGTCCGACCACATCTCAAAGACCGAGTTCATGATCTTTTCAAACGGCATCAGGAAGCCTGTAACTGCCACAGGCCACTGCGCACTGACGACGGAGTTTTCAGGTGCCTCAACCGAGATCATGCGGTAAAAACCGGAGTTCAGCGGCAGGTCAGGGAAGAAGGTCTTCATCCCCGCAACCACGGCCGAGAATGTCGCACCCGGCGCAGAGTTGTACATCGACCCGATTGTCGGGTGGCTGCCCTCGAAATCATAGTGAATCTGATCACCCTTGATCGTCATCTTGATGTGGATCGGGATCATGCCCTCACCACCGGACGGATCGCGGTCGATGTAATCGACAGATTCCCATGTGCCGTCAGGCAGTGCCGCAATACGCTGACGCACGGCGCGTTCAACGTAATCCTGCACCTCGTTCATGCCTTGCTTAACCTGCTCGCGGCCATACTTGCGCACAAGACGCAGAATTTCGCGCTCCGCGACTTGCGTGGCCTGTGCCTGGGAATGAATGTCACCGATGATCGACGCGGGGTCGCGTGTGTTGTTGGCAATCAGGTTCGCCACATCAGAACAGAAATCACCCGCACGGAACAGGCGCACCGGCGTGATGCGCACCGCTTCGCGGAACATTTCCTTGGCCGTCACGTCAAACGACCCGGGCACAGAGCCGCCCAGATCGGACCAGTGACCGTTGGATTGCGAAAATCCGATCAGCTCGTCTTCGTCAAAGATCGGGCGCACCAGACGCACATCGCTGAAGTGTGTGCCGCCTGCGTAGGGGTCGTTGATCGCATAGACATCGCCCGGCATCATGTCGCCCTTGAAGACGCGGATCACGTCCTTGCAGGTAAAGTGCAGCGTGCCGACATGCACCGCGATGTCATCGTTGCCTTGCGCGACCGAATTGCCCTCGGCGTCGTGCAAAGCGTTGGAAAAGTCGCGGTTGTAGATCACGAAGGAATAGCAGGTGCGCAGCATCTGCTCGGCCATCTGGTCCACCGAGGTGATAAAGGAGTTCTTGAGAACTTCAAAGGTGACGGGGTCTAGGGCTTTGGTATCGCTCATGATTTTACTCCTGAACTCGAATGAGAATGTTCATGTATTTATCGACCTCAGCCGTCGTATTCGGCGGGATCACGGTGGTTGAATCGAACTGTTCGACAATCGCGGGGCCGTCAAAGGTGGCACCGGCGCTCAGGTTGTCGCGCTCAAAGATCATCGCGGTATGCGCCTTGCCGTCGAACCAGACGTCGCGTGTGGTCTCGATTGTCGGTGTGTTCTTCTTGACCTCGTGGGTTTGCAATTCCGCCTTGGGAACCATGCCCGTTGCGGTCAGACCCACTCGGAAGATCGACACCGGCGCATCGTCACGGCGGAAGTTGAACTCGCGGTGGTGCTCCTTGTGGAAGCCGTCAATCAGCGACTCGATGTCGGTGACTTTGGACGGTGCCGACACGGCCAGCGCACGCCATTGACCCTGATACATCATCTCAACCGTGCGCTGCATGACAATGTCCTTGGGTGCCACACCCTCGTGCTTCAAACGCTCGGCGGCCATCGCTTCCAGACGCTCAAACGCGGCCTCGACATCCTCCGGCTTGGTATCTGCCGCAGCGGCCATAAAGCTGTCAGAGAAGTCATGCTGAATGTCGACAAGCAGGCAACCCAATGCCGACGTCACACCGGGGTTCGGCGGGATGATCACGGTCGGGATTGACAGTTCCTTGGCAATTGCCGCCCCGTGCAACGCGCCCGCGCCGCCAAAGGCCACCAGCGCGAAATCGCGCGGATCATAGCCCCGGCTGATCGACAGCAGACGCACGGCATTGGCCATATTCGCGTTTGCAACCGCGACAATCGCTTCGGCGGCTTCGTGCAGTTCCATGCCAAAGGGTTCTGCCACGGTCTCCCTGACGGATGCTTCGGCCAGTGCAGGATCAAGCGTGATCTTGCCCCCCGCCAGTGACGTGCCAAGACGCCCCAGCACAACATTCGCATCCGTGTTGGTCGCGACCTCATTGCCGTTCTTGTAGCACGCAGGACCGGGGAAGGCGCCCGCAGACTGCGGGCCGTTGCGCAACGAACCGCCCTCGTCTTTCCACGCCAGCGAACCGCCGCCCGCACCGATGGTCAGCACCTCAATGGAAGGGAACCGGATCGGATAGCCGTATTCGATGTACCAGTCTTTCGTGACCCGCGACTTGCCTTCATAGACCAGCGACACGTCCGTGCTGGTGCCGCCCATGTCAAAACCGATGGAGTTGTCAAAGCCGCAAAGGTTGCCGATGAACCGGCTGGCAATCGCGCCCGCCGCAATGCCGGACCCCGCCAGACGGGCGGCAAAATCCTTGACACTCGCGGGCGTCATCACGCCGCCGCCTGTGTGCAGCAACAGCAGATCGCGCTCGTACCCGCCGTCTGCCAGCTTGCCCTCAAGGCGCTCCACATAGTCAACAACCGAAGGCGACACCGCCGCGTTCGCCATTGTGGTCGAAAAACGCTCATGCTCGAAAATCTCGGGCAAAACCTGCGACGAGATGGAGACCGGAATATCCGGCATCACCTCAAGCAGAATATCACGCATCCGCTGTTCGTTCGCACCGTTGGTGTAAGAGTTCATGAAGCAGACCGCGACCGATGCCACACCCCGTTTTTTCAGAACATTGGCAACGCGCCGCGCGCCCTCTTCGTCCAGCGCCTCCAGCACTGTACCGTTTGCATCAACGCATTCCTTCACCACCAGACGATCCCGGCGCGGGACATAGGGCTTGGCAACATCCTTGTAGGTGTCCCAAAGGTCCTCTTTGTTGGCGCGGCGAATTTCAACCACGTCACGGAACCCTTCGGTGCAAACCATCGCGGTGCGCGCCAGATTGCGAGTGATCAGCGCGTTGGTCGCAACCGTGGTGCCATGCGAAAACATCGACACATCGCTCAGGTCGATGTTGCCCTGATCAATCCCGTTCAGAATGGCAACCATCGGATCATCCGGTGTCGATGATGTTTTCTCGATGCGGATCGCGCCCGTTGTTTCGTCCATAATGACGACGTCTGTGAACGTCCCGCCTACATCCACGGCTACTCTGGTATTCTTCATTCTTTCATCCTTCAAAAGACAATGGGGCATCAGGATGGTGCCAGCGAAAGCCGGCCCAACTCTGGAATTCTTCGTGTGTCAGTGGTTACTTACGGTGGTGCGGCGTGTTGGCTCTGTTGCGCCGCTTTGCGCGTGTCCGTCGGCGTACAGCCGAATTGGGCGCGGTAGGCTTTGTTGAATTGCGATTGATCCGAGAACCCCCAGCGGTGGGCAATCTCGGCAATGGTGGTGGCCGCCCCAACGCTCAGGTCTTCGCGTGCACGCACCAGACGTTTCTCGCGGATAAACCCCGAAATCGACTTGTCAGCCTCCAGAAACAACTGCTGAAGATAGCGCAGCGACACGTTGCAGGCTTCGGCCACAAGCGTGGAAGACAGATCTTCGTTGGTCAGGTTGCTGCGGATAAACTGCTCGGCACGGTGCAGGTGGGCCGCGCGAATGGATGACATGTTGCTGTCCAGCACACGGTCGTCCTTGCGGATCGCCAGACACAACAGATCAAGGATATGCTTGCCCGCAGCGGCCCGCGCCTCTTCATCAAGGAAATCGACATGCTGCGCCGTTGTCTTGACCGTATCGAGGAAATAGTTCGCAACACCTTCAGACCCGTCAAAGCTAAGCGCCCCCAGACGGTCCGTCGGCCCAATCCGCGCCCGCACGCTTTCCGACGACACTTTCAGCACCAGCAACTCGTTTGTCTGCTCATGCCAGAATTCGTAAGGCAGATCGCCACGCTCAACCAGAAACTCCCCGGGCGAACACGTCGCCTGTCGGGCGTTCTGGTTAAAGCCGACATTGCCCAATCTTGGGATTGTGATCAGCAGACTGCTTTCGACTTCATCCAGAAAATGCCGCTTGTTGCGCTTGTACAAAATCCCGTCGCAGCGCATCTGCGACAAACCCACAATGCCAAGGTTCCACGTGTTCAGATCACCCTCAAAGGACTGCTCTTCGACCATCGTTGTCTCAAGCGGAAAAAACGTGTCAGAAACGGCTGCCTGCCACTGGGTGGCAGTCATTCGATTGTTCGCAGCTTTGACCTCACGCGTCATTGATATCCCCCAAACACAAGTTTCCTTTGCGCTTAAAGCATCGTAACACCCTTCCGGCGGGGTTCTTTGGTCAAAAACGCACAAAACCTTGTGCGTATTTCACTTTCACGGCTGGCCTCCCGCTTTCGCTGATCCCGCGACCAATCCTTGCCTTCAAAAATAACGTGAAATCATAAAGTTAACCGTCTGCCGTCTGCCCTTTCACGCCATCGCACTCACTTGGGATCAGCCCCGTCACGCTGTCAGAAACCACAACCCACAAGGGAAAATCCGGTTTTTCCCCTGCGTTTTTGTCCTCAGACGATCTGTCTGACCTTTCCGAAAAAAAGAATCGCCCGGAAAATCACCACCGCAAACCAACCCCGGCACATCCCGCCCACAGTCGACCCTCGCGGCCACTCGGGCACATCCCAACCACCACCAGATCACTCGGCGCAGAAGTTTTTCAGCTCTTCCCCCGGGCGTCTTCGACCCACGGACCAACCTCTCCGCAAGGCATCGCGCAGCCCTGCCAACATGGCGCGGCCCGCCCTTTTCTACCCGCTCAGAAAACCGCACTCCGGTCCCCGTCCGCCTCAACCCTTCGCACGGGACCGTTTGAAATTTCCTTGCCAAAGGCCCGCAACCCGGACTAGCAAAACTGGAAACCGACCCGTTCAAACGGGTCTGAACACTGGCAATTAAAGGGCGGTATCTCCGATGAACATGCGACCAAATTCAGACGAAGCCCGCGATATCGCCTATCATTTTCATGGCTACACCAACGCCGATGCCCATGCTGAAGTCGGGCCACTGATCCTTGAAAGCGGCGAAGGCATCTATGTCACGGATCAAAGCGGCAAACGCTATATCGAAGGCATGTCAGGCCTATGGAGCGTGGCAGTAGGGTTCAATGAAAAACGGCTCATGGATGCCGCACACAAGCAGATGCAAAAGCTGCCGTTCTACCACAATTTCTCGCACCGCTCTCATGGACCAGCCATAGATCTGGCCGAAAAACTCATCGAAATTGCGCCCGTCCCGATGAGCAAGGTCTTCTACACAAACTCAGGATCAGAGGCGAACGATACGATTGTCAAAATGGTTTGGTATCGCTCTAACGCTCTGGGAAAGCCCGAGAAAAAGAAGATCATCTCGCGTCTTCGTGGCTATCACGGTGTCACCGTCGCTGCCGCCTCGATGACGGGTCTGCCCTACAACCACAAGTCCTTTGACCTTCCCATCCAGGGTGTCTTGCACACCACCTGCCCGCACTACTGGCGTGAAGGCCAAAGCGGCGAAACCGAGGAAGACTTTGCCTCCCGCTGCGCGCAGGATCTTGACGATATGATACGGGCAGAAGGCCCCGAAACCGTCGCCGCATTTATCGCGGAACCTGTGATGGGCGCGGGCGGTGTTGTCGTGCCACCCGCTACCTACTGGGAGAAAATTCAGGCCGTTCTGGCAAAATACGATGTCCTGCTTATCGCTGACGAAGTCATCTGCGGTTTTGGCCGCACCGGCAATATGTTCGGCTCGACAACCTTTGGCATCAAACCCGACATTCTGACGATGTCGAAACAGATCACCTCCAGCTACTTCCCCTTCTCCGCTTTCATGATCAACGACCGCGTCTATGATCCCATTGCGCAGGAAACCGGCCGCATTGGCGTGCTGGGACATGGCTACACCGGCGGGGGCCACCCCGTTGGCGCGACGGTAGCACTCGAAAACATCAAGATCATCGAGGAACGCGATCTTGTCGCCAACGCAGCCGCGCGCGGCGCAGAGCTTCAATCCGGTCTGGCAGACATGGCGTCCCATCCGCTGGTTGGCGAAGCACGCGGGGTCGGGTTGATCGGCGCGCTCGAACTGGTGGCACCGGAGGGCCGTGAGGATGACCTGCCGGCGGGCAAACTCGGGATGAATATGAACGTCATCATGCAGCGCAACGGCCTGATCTCGCGCAATATGCAGGACGCGATGGCCTTTTGCCCGCCCCTAATCACCAGCGCCGACCAAATGCGCGAAATCCTTGATATCACACAACAAAGCCTGCATGAGCTGGCATCGGACTTGAACGTCTCAGCCTAGACATCCGCCTCTTTCGGGCCGCCTGCACCGCCTCAAATGCCTGTCCTCATGGCAGCCGCACTGTTGATCCCCGCGCTGCCACAAACGCACAAACCAGCTGTCGCACCCCATTCAACCGGCCGCCCGCATCGGCTCAGAACCCGCCACAGGAACAGCAACCTCTTTCCACTCAAGGTTTCCGGCGTATCGCTTTGCCATATGACCATCGCCATTCAGCGCGAAAAGGTGCAGCCAGCGATTATCAAACAGCGCCCGCACACCGTCGTGCCGCCGCAGAATGTCCGTCATCGCCTCTTCGGGGGCCTCAATGCACACCGACAAGCGCAAGGCATCATGCGCGAACTTCTCGCCTTCATGTACCGACTGCCACGGCAGGCCCGCGCGCAGGGTGCCTCCGTTGCCTTCGATCACCCCGATGCCTCCAGTCACATTGTGCAAAAGCTTGTTGCCCGAACCAAATGCATCCGGTGCCACGGTCGAACCATAGTATTGCAGGCTGATCCAGCTTGCCACAACCACCGGCGCGGTCATGATCAGTTCAAGCACCCCAAAGTCCTTGTCATTCTGCCAGTCGTAGTCATGCAGAAAGGCCCGCCCAGACAAATCCTTGCCCGCCGTCCGGCGGCGCGGGGCCGCAACAAACGCCTTGCACCCGGCAAGCGCCCATTCAGGCCGGGTTTCGGCCCAGTCGCGGCTACGCAACGCAATCCCGTCACCGCCGTTGGCACGGGGCAGCCGCAGTGCGCGCTCTGACCGTGTCACGATGCCCGCCTGCGCGAACCACTCTTTGGCCTGCGTGATGTCACCGGCATGCGCAGCCGACGGGTGATCGGCCGAAAACAGCGTGATCGCATCGGTCGTCGTATCATGCAGCGCGCCCAGAAACAGCGTATCTGCCGGGATCGCGATGCCCCGCCCGGCCAGTCCCGTCCGCACCTCCGCACTGTTCAACAGCCCGGCCAGCAAACGCGCATTGACGTCACCGGCATACCCGCCGCAGGCACCGCAATGCAGGCCGCTGGCAAACGGGTTGTTGACCACATTGGCCCCGTGCCCCGCCAAAACAACAAGTCGCGCAAAATCCTTCGTCAACGACATGGCGCGCAGGATGGTTTCGGCGGCATCGGTCTGTGCTTCAACCGGCAAAGGCGGATCAAGCCGCGGTGCCGGGCCGTCGGCAGCCGGTTTCGGTGCAACATTCAGCGCATCCTTGACGAGTTTACCCGCATAAATCGGGCCCGTCGCCTCGACAAAGGCAAAGGAGGACACAGCAGCAAGCTTGAAACGTCCCCATGCGCGGTGCGCCCGGGATTTAAAGCGCGCGGTCTGCGCGGCGTTCACATTGTCCCCTTCAGAAGACGACGTGACACCGGGGTTCAACAGGACCGGCAGCCGCAATTCATCCACGTCAGATGCAAAACTCCTGTGCGATGCGGTCAGCCCGAAGAACCCCGCAAAGCCCAGCGTGCGAATGTCCGGGTTCACGGCCTCCAGCGCACGGCGAAACACTTCGGATCGTACGTCTATGCAAAACGCCGCCTGAAGCGCGGGCCGCTCGCCCGATGAATCCGGGGCGGGTGCCGCAAAAGTTGCCACCAGATCACGCTGCACCGCACGTTCCCACGCCTCCTGCAAGACTGCATTGATCGTCAAATCACGGTCCGCGACAACAGGCTGCGCATGGGCCGCCTTGACCCGTTCCCACTTGTCCCCGATCTGATCCTTGTACTGCGCAAAGAGCGCCTCCTCCCACACAAGGCGGATTGTCAGCAAATCGCTGATCGTGTGGTCCGTGCTGTTGGCCAGTTCTGCCTGCCACAGATGATACCGCGCGACCTGTGCCCAGCCGCCCAATGAAAACAGCAACTGATGCAGATAGGTCTCCAGCATATCCTCGGTCAGACCCAGATGGCCGGCGGCCCGGGCGCGGGCACCTTCCGCCGTGTCCGGCGTTTCGCTTACGAATTGCGCAAATCCGCTCAGGCCCGCAATCTCCGGTGTCAGATCGTGCGTCGCGTTCTGCCGCCAGGCGTCATAGGCCCCGCGCCTGCGCGGCGCAGCCCAAAGCGCCTGCCCCTGATCGAAAAACCCGGCTGCCCAATGACCAAACCGGTCTGCCAGAATGCCGGGCCAATCTATGCCCGACACCGTTGCCGCAAGATCCGCAAGCGTCGGTTGCGGCGCGGCAGTGCTGGCCGGGGTTGCGGCGGCCCGTTTGATTTCTGCGACATCAGGCGCTTGCGGGCCGCCCAAGTCCTCAAGCACCGCCGCAATATCGGCATCGGCAATTGTGCCATCTGCGATCAGCGCGGCAAAATGCGACCGGGGCATCGTCACCGGCACGCCGCCAACACGGCCCAGACGCGCACCAACCTGCGCAAGCGTCTCGCTGGTCTGACCCAGATAGGGGTTCACCGCAACGGATGAAGCCAGCGGCCAAACCGGTGGAATGGCACGTGCGGCGGTATCGCTGGCGGTTGTCATGGCAGCGGGTGAAAGCTCGGGTGTCGAAGTCATTGGATCAATCCCTTCCAGATATCAGGAGCGGTGCGTCGTCGACCAGCCGCGCAGCAGCTTGTCAAAAACGGCATTGGCATAAAGCCCGTTGGACAGATGAACCCGCAGGCCCGCCGCCGCCGGATGGTACGCCCAGAGAGGAAACATCGCCTGCGCCACCGCAACCAGACCAAAGCTGAACAGCGCCAGCACGATCAACGCCCATTCCAGCGGACCGGGGGCCGGGGTTGGCGGCAATGTGCCCGCCATCAGCCATTCCGCACCGGTCTGCAGGGCAAAATACCCGACAGCGGCCGCAACCGAATAAAGCGCCGTGCGCTGCGTCAGCATCCGTGGGGCAGCGTCGGCAAGCCCCTGCGCCAGCAAATACGCCACACCAAAAATCAGGATCGCGCCCAGCGCGATGGCCTGCGGTGACTTGCCCGCAAGCCCAAAGACAAAGCCGACCGCGCCATAGATGACCAAAGCAATCAGAAACGCGCGCCCGACCGCGACACCATCGGGGATCGCCACAGGGCCGGGCCTGCGGATCATCGCAACGCCCTCTACCGCACCACCGGAAGCCAGAAACGCATGCGCCTTATACAGCGAATGGGCCACGATATGCAGCAATGCCAGCGGAAACAGCGCCAGCCCACATTGCAGGATCATGAAACCCATCTGCGCCACTGTGGACCACGCCAGCGACGTCTTGACCGCCGATTGTGTCAGCATGACCAATCCGCCAAAAAGCGCTGTAAACCCACCGATGATCACCAGCACTGCCAGCACACCGGGTGAAAGCAACATGACATCCGCGAACCGGATCAGCAGGAAACCACCGGCATTGATCACCCCCGCATGCAGCAGGGCTGACACCGGCGTGGGCGTTTCCATCACTTCGGTCAGCCAGCCGTGCGTCGGGAATTGCGCCGATTTCAGGATCGCGGCAATGGCAAGAAACGCCGCGCTCCATGTGGCCAGCGCCATCCCCTGCCCGGCGCGCGCGGCCTCCAGTATCGCGGCCAGATCGCCGGTCCCGTAGGAAACAAACATCAGGACCATCGCGGCCAGCATCGCGGCATCCCCCAGCCGCGCCGTGATCCATTTCTTGCGCGCCGCACGCTGGGCCGCAATGCGCTCAGGGTAATGCAACAGCAGCTTGTGCAGCGACAGGCTTGTGACAATCCATGCCACGCCAAACTGCAGAATGTTGCCCGACGTCACCAGAACCACAACAGCCGCCAGCGTCAGGCACAGCCACCCCGTGAAGGGCCCCTGCCGCGGCTCGCCGTCCATATAGGTTGCGGCAAACCGCAGGACGACCCACCCCACAAAAGTAACCAGCAGCAGCATCACGACACTGATCGCATCAAGGCGGAAAGAAACCCCCAACCCCGCCACACCAATCAACGGGCTGCTCAGAGGACCGGTAACCATCACGATCACGGCGCTTAGGGCACCAAGCCCCAAAGCGCCAAGCGCACCGGCTTCGACGTTTTTCAGAACACCCACCGGGCGCATCTGCGGCCCGCGAAAGGCCATGACGGCCAGTGCACCCAGAACGATGATAGCAAGAAGCGGCAGAAACGCGATAAACAAGGCTTTGGCCCCCTTTGACTGTGATACAGTTTCAAAGGCGGATAACAGCTCTACGCCCAGCTAAAAAATTCATTGTTTAATTCTAATCGTTCTATTTTGTGAATTCTTTCAGATCTGCTCCCGTGGTTACCAACCGGTTTTCACTCGCCGCCCTGCTCACGGGGGCTTTGCCTTGCAGTTCCGCCGGAACCCGGCAAATGTCGGCCTGAGGCCCACAAGGATCGAACAATGCAAATCATGTGCCTGAATGGCTGGGGTGGAAAGCTGCACAAAGACCTGTTGCCCTATCTCCAATCCGCGGCCCCTGACATCCTGTGCCTGCAAGAAGTGGTCCACAGCCCCGCCTCAGAACAAGATTGGCTCACCTACCGCGACGGCGATCACATTCTGCCGCAACGCGCAAATTTCTTTCGCGATGTATGTGCCGCGCTGCCCGATCACATTGCCACCTTTTGTCCCGCCGCACAGGGTGTTCTCTGGGACGGGGACCAATCTGTCCCGTCCCAATGGGGTCTGGCAACCTTTGTACACAAGTCGGTCCCGATCGTCGGCCAGACGCAGGGCTTTGTGCACAAAACCTATTCACCCGACGGCTTTGGGGAGCATCCGCGATCTCGCAGCGCGCATGGCGTCCGCGTCTATGAGGACAAGCGGCGCAGATACATCAGCGTCACGCATATGCACGGATTGCGCGATCTGAGGGGCAAGATGGACACGCCGGAACGGACACAGCAGGCAAAGCGCCTTCTTGATCTGTCACGGCACATGGCTGATCCAACGGACCTCACCGTGATCTGCGGTGATTTCAACGTCGAACCCGACAGCGAAACGCTTGGGATTCTGGCAAAGGCCGGTTTCTGCGAATTGGTCACAACCCACGGGTTCACCGGCACGCGCAGCACGCACTACAAAAAGCCCGGACAGTTTGCGGATTATCTATTGATCAACGATCTTGACGCGGTGAAGGGCTTTGACGTGGTCCATGACCCCGAAGTGTCCGATCACTGCCCGCTGGTGCTGTCCCTATAGGTTCAACAAAACACAGCCAGCCATTGGGCGGATCAACCCATCAATCCTGCCGCACCCTGCCCCCCACAAAGGCTATGAAACCACCCCGCTACAGATCCTCCGGATTTGGCAACAACTCTACCAGATGCGCTTGGAATGCCTCCCTTCCAATCAGGGCAAAACTTTCGGGATAGGCCAGTTGGGCAAAGGTGCTGCATTCCCAGATAACTTTGCTCAAATATGCCTTTGGGTCCGGGATCAACGCGCCGGCGCCCTCCTCTTCTTCCTTTGGGGTGGTCGGTTTCATCCGCAACGCAGTGCAGACAGCGTCAAGATCAAGCAGGCCCACCAGCGCATGCTGCACATAGCTTTTCCGGAACGTCTCAAAATGCTCTCCAAAGATGTCCCTCGCATCACTTTCTGACAGGGTTTCGTTTTGCAGCAGCAAGGCCTCCCGCATCGCGGACGGAACGCTGTCGGGCAGCTTCATCCGGTCCACATGAATGCCTTTCAACACAAAACAATTGTCCTGCAACCCGCTCAGCGCAGCGTTGTAATACGGCTCCCCATGACCGGTCGAACCCGCAGCGCCACTCGGCACAACCGCAGTGGGACGGGTATTTATCAAGCCCAGCAGGTTCTCGGCCATGCTCAGAAAATCAGACGTCGCAACAGGCTTCGCCGTGACCTCCTCACCAAGCCCCCATTTGACGCCTTCGTTGGGGCGCAGGCGTTCCACCAGCTTGCGGACTTCATCTGCGTAATACAGCATACCGACGTTCAGCGGATCGCCCGCAGAAGCCTTCGGCCCGATAAACCGCTTGAGAATCCCCGAAAACGCCGGGTCTTCGTGGTCTTTTGTTGCTGCAGCGGTGTCGAAACCATCGCGCAACGCAATGATCTTGTCCTTCGCTTCTTCGGGCTTTTCTTTTAGTTCAGGATAGAAAATCGCGATGTATTTTTCGGGCGCAAACGCATTTAGAATTTTCTCTGCCTGGCTACACAGCTGTTGCGCTGTCGGGATCTGATCGCCTTGGGGCGGTGTGCCTTTTGCAATTAACAGTCGGGTCATCGACTTGTTCAGCAACGTCATCGCAACCGTATGGTCCCCCTCCTGCCCCCCCGGCTTGTACGCGGCGGGCCGACCGTTGAAATCAATCTCCAGCTCGCCCGCCCGCGGGGCGATCAGGCCCCCACAGAACCCGCCCGAAACAGCGCGGTTGGTGGCATCTGTCGGCACTTCAAGCGATGTCATCCCTTCCGCCGTTTTCAGGGTATCAGTTACAAAGCTCTCGTCCGAAATGTCATAGGCGTCGCACAGATACCGAATCAGCCATTCGATGATGCTCTTGTCCGCATAAGACGCATCAATCTTATATTTTTTTGCCAGACCCTCCTCAACCACCGCTTTCGGGATGGATTGCCACAGCGTGTCGGTAAAGGCTTCGGACAGGCTCATGACAAAGGTCTTGATCTGCATCTTCAGCAGGCTCTCGTCTTCGGCTTTCAACCGGGCAAGCGCGTTCGTATCGCGTGCACTGTCCGGGTCATGTGGCGGTGCCGGACCATCAACCAGCATCAGCAAAGCATCCAGAACGCCCGGCTTGTTCGGCGCATCCGCCCTGCGCGGGACGGTCATGAACAACTGCTTTGCTGTCAGGTCTGCCTCGGGGCCCAATCCGGCAAGCACCTTTTCCGTGTCGCGGATCAGGGCAAGCGCCTTGGGCTCTCCGTGTCCTTGGGTGTCCAGAACGGATGTTGCGGCAAGGGATGCGCCCGGCATCGCCTCGCGCACCTCAAGGTAGAACACCATCGCTTCACTCACGCTAAGCCCGCTCAATGCCGCCGTACCAATCGGGCCAGTGGCAAAGTCAGCGCAGGATTTTATCGTCTCAACCAGCGACGGATCGGCCAGCCTGGAAAAAGGGTCCTCGCTGAAGGCCGGATATTTCAACAAATTGGCAAACAGACAGGACAGGTTTTCACTGGCCTCCGTAGGTGTCAGACCACAGCATGACCCCACAAGGATCTCGCGCGCGGTGGCAAAAGACGTCACATGCTGCCCCTGCTTGCCACTGGCATGTTTGCCACGCGGACGCCCGCCAATCAGGATACGGTCAATCACTTCATCCTGTGTTCCCTCTGGCGTTGTGAATTTCCGGCGATCAGTACGCACATTGACAAGCGACGCTGCCAGTAGGGCTGGCGACCCTTCCACCAGTTCATCATGCCAACCACACTCCAGTCCTTTGACAAGCGCACGTATGACCACGTCAAGCTTCAGTTCCCTGCACTTGTCAGGCGCAATTTTCTGAATGCGCTCCACCAAATTCATGCACAGCGTGCCGGTTCTATCGGTCCTGCCCGACAACTTGTTCAGAACACCGATTTCCCTGTCCAACTGTTCGATGCCCGTCAGGGCAAGCGCAGGCGCGGGCTTTATTCTGGATTTGGAAGGCTCAATATCGTCTTCCGCCTCTGCATCATCCTCCTCCGACAACGCGTCTTCAAACGCGTCGTCCGCTTCCTCTCTGGCGCGCTTTGCCTCGTCTGACAGGGTATCAAGGCTCCGCTTCTTTGACTTCGGTGCCGCCGCCACAACGGGGGCTTCTTCCTCATCCACCTCGAAAAGTGCCGCATCCTCCTCGTCACTTCCCTCGTCTTCGTCCTCATCGTCGCTGCCCGCAGGACCCGTCTTGCGCCGTTTCATTTCGGGGGTAAGAACACCGCCACGCAACCGCAAAAGCACCTGCAAGGTCGTATTGTTGTCGATCCCGGCCGCTGCAAGCGTCTGGGCAAGGTCCAGCGTGCGTCCGGCGTAGACCATCCGTGCATCCACATCCGACGGGACGCCAAGCCGCCCGCAATACGCCTCGAACACATCCCGCAACAGCGTATCCGGCCCTACATCAAGGGTCACCGTCGCCGGGGTCAACCCGGTCACAAACACCTGCCACACCGGGCGGGCCTTCGGTGCGGCGCCAGCGGTCAAGGCCCCTTTCAGCCGCGCCAGCAATGCTTCGGCTTCAGCAACAAGGCGCGGATCACCGCTGGTGGCCTTGGCCCTGATCTGCGCGATCAGTTTCACAAAACCTTCCTTCTTTTCGGGATGTGCCTTTATCATCTGTGCCAGCGCGTCGCTGTTGGCTTTCAGGTCGGCCAGCACGAAATCCCCGCCCGTTTCTGCCGCAGGCGCTTCGCCCTGCGCGGGGCTGTCATCTTCGTCGTCCTCGGTTGCTTCCAACATGCCCCCCGACGTGTCCAGCAACACAACCTTCATCTTCAAGCCCACTGTCGCCAGATAGGCGCGCGTTCTTCGGGCCGCACCGCTTGGCGGGTCGCTCAGGCACGTCAACATCAGGGTTTTCTGCTCTGTCTGAAGCGTGCCAAAGAAGGGCTTTGGCATCTTCGCAATCTTCTTGGCCTCCCGGCCCAGCTTTTCCGGTGCCAGCCTGCGGTCAATCACAAAAACCGTCTCTTCGGGCTTGCTGCCCAGACAAAGACCAAAGTTCAAAGCCCGACGCTTTGACAACGCAATCAGGGCCTTCAATTCACCTGCATCAATGGATGGCACACCCACGGCATATCTCCAAAAAAGAATCTGAAATAGAATATCGCTATGCCAACACCCTAAGAAGTTGCGGCAATATTCCTAGCTTTTTGTTGGGACCATCTGCACCGCAGCGGTCCATTGGCCCGCTCTGACCCCGCCCGGAATCGGGCCAGTCGCCCCGGACAATCCGCCATGCCGATTTCCCGGTATTCGGGAGTTTTACGATATTTCGTCAGATACGTGACCTGAATTCAGTCAAATAGATCACAATTTCCCGATATTCGGCGTTTCCCGCCGAATTTCTTTGCAAAACACGGTTAATCTGACGCCCTATGGGTGCGCGTGTTCTTGCCGATCGTTATTCAGACCGGCCCCGGAACACGCAGCGCAAATTCAATACCGAACGATTTTACGCCGGAAAGTGCGATATGAAAGTTCTATTCAGATATTTCCAAAGCGCGGGCATTACCTGTGCGGTGACGCTGGCGCTTCTGGCTCCTGCCCCCGCGATGGCCGAAAGCCTCAAAGCAGCGGTGCGGGCGGCGGTCACCAACAATCCCGCCGGTCAGGCTGCAGACGCCGACGTGCGCGCAACCCTGTTCGAAATGCTTGAGCTTAAGGGCGAATATCAACCCGAAGTCTCGCTTTTTGGTGAGGTCGGCGGACAGATCGTCGACAACCCCGCAACCCTGTCCTCCGCTGACAACAACCGTTTCCGCGAAACCGGCCAGATCGGCATCGGTGTTGAATACACACTCTTTGACGGGCACCGCCGCGAGAACCTAGTCTACCGCAACGCCACCCGGCTTGATGCAAGCATCCTGCGCCAGATGGATGCCTCCGAAACGCTGGCCCTGAATGCCGTCGAAGCCTACGTCGATGTGATCCGCCTGCGCGGCCTGTCGCATCTGGCCGCCTCCAACATCGCACGACACGAAGAAATCGGCGCACAGGTGCGCGATCTGGTCAACGGCGGGCGCCTGCCCCGCTCCGATGGGTTTCTGGTCGAAGACCGCATCGCCGCCGCGCGGGACGCCAAGATCGGCATCGACCAATCCCTTGCCAATGCACATGCCCGTTATATCCGCGTGATCGGCCACCCGCCAAAGGGCAAAATGAAAGTACCGGGCGTCGGCTCCCTGCCCAAAAACCTGCGCAACCTGCAAGGCATCGCAGTACGCAACAGCTTTCGCGTCCAGATTGCGGACAAACTCGCAAGCGAGGCCAAGTTCGACGCCCGGATCAAGAATGCAGACCGCAAACCGCGCGTCACCCTCAACGCCGGTGTAACCCACGGCGTGAACCGGGATGGCAATTCCTCCAACCGCTCCGATGCCTTTGTCGGCTTCAAAATGAACTGGACCCTGTACAACGGGCGCCGCCCCGCGCGGGACGCAGGGGCAAAAGAACGCATCCGCCAAGCCGAACTTGAGCGCCGCGTCGCCGCAGACGAAGTGCGCGAACTGGCCGCCCGCACGTGGAACGGCCACGTCAAGTATGTCGAACGCAGCAAACTGCTGGACAAACAACTGCGCGCCAACAACCTGATTGTGCGCCAATACCGGGACGAGCTGACAGCGGCAAAACGCTCTCTCATTGACCTGTTGGAAGCAGAGCGCACGGTGTTCAACGTGCGTTTCCAGAAAGCCAGTTCCGATGCCGCCCTGACCTTCAGCCGCTACCGCCTGCTGGCCGCCCAAAGCAGGCTTGCAGCACACTTTGGGCTGGCCCAAAGCAACGTGATCTTTGCCCCCCACTACGAGGAAAAGGCGCTCAGATCCCCGCGTGCGGCGGTGTTCAATACGGTTGTTGAACCACTCAGATGACGGCCAATGCGCCGATATCTGAGGATGTGCATCCCGGCCTGATCATCGCGGCGTGGTTCGCCCGCGCGCTGGGACAGCCGTTCTCGCAAGCCTCCGTTCTGGCGCGACTGCCAAGTGACCCCGCGCCCGAAGATCGCGGGATGCTGGCGCGGTCCTTTGCCGCCATCGGCCTGCGCTCAAAACTCACCCAACGCGACCTGCGCCGCCTTGATCCCATCGTCCTGCCGTGCGTGGCTTTCGACAGGGAAACCGGCCTGCCGCTGATCATCCAATCCATTTCTGCCGACCGTAAGACCGCCGAAATACTGGACTTTGATCAAGGCCCGATGGTGCAGGAGATCAAACTGTCCCACCTGCGCCGCCGGATCGACGGGGCCATCATGCTCGTCACCGATCAGGGTGAACGCGCCGAAGGGCTATTGTCCCCGCAGGCCCGCGCCGCGACGGCACCGTACAAGCACTGGTTCTGGACACCCTTCTGGGCAAACTGGGGCATCTGGGCACAGATCATCCTTGCCGTATTTGTGATCAACATCCTCAGCATCGCACTGCCGCTGTTTGTGATGAACGTCTATGACCGCGTGATCCCAAACCTTGCATATGTCACCCTCTGGACGCTCGCATTGGGGGTCGGCATCGCAATGGGGCTGGACCTGATCCTGCGCGTCCTGCGCAACGGGATGCTGGAAACCATCGGCAAACGCGTCGATGTCAAAGCCGCCGCTGGTCTTTTCCGGCAGGCGATGAACGCAAAACTGCTGGACCGTCCCGGTGGCGCGGCGGGCATCACCAACACAATCCGCGACTTTGAGATGGTGCGCGAATTCTTTGCCTCTTCCACCTTTGTATCCCTGATCGACCTGCTGTTCATCGGCGTCTTTGTCGCCGTGCTCTTTGCCATTGTGGGGCCACTGGCATGGGTGCCCCTGATCGCCGTACCCGTCGTGATCCTGATGGCGCTCTTTGCGCAAATCCCCATTGGCCGCACGGTTGAAAAGGCACAGGCCATTGCCACCAAACGCCATGTCGTTCTGGTCGAGGCCCTGTCGGGGATCGAGACGGTCAAAAGCGTAAACGCGGAACCGGTGATGCAACGCGAATGGGAAAAGGCCGTTGCACAATCCGCACTCATCTCCGGGCGCACGCGGTTCTGGTCGAACTTTACAATCACCGGCACGATGCTCGCCCAACAGGCGGTCAGTGTCGCAATCATTGTCTGGGGCGTGTTTCTGGTGGCCGATGGGCAGATAACCATCGGCAGGCTGATCGCCGCGAATATTCTGGCGGGCCGCGTGCTGGCCCCACTGGGCAACATCGCGCAAACCCTGTTCCGCGCGCAACATGCCTTCAAATCCATGCGCTCCCTCTCCGCCTTCATGAAACTGCCCGTCGAAAACGCCGATGTCGTCACCAGCAGCCTGACCGTGCAGCAGGGCAAGATCGAACTCAAAGACGTCAGCTTTACCTATCCCGATGCGCCCGTCGCCGCTCTGTCAAACGTCAGCCTGACGGTTGAACCGGGCGAGACCGTTGCGCTTCTGGGCCGTGTCGGGTCCGGCAAAAGCACGCTGGGAAAGCTGTGTAATGGGCTCATCACCCCCCAATCCGGCCTCATCCTGATCGACGGGCACGAGATCGGGCAGTATGATCCGGCAGAACTGCGCGCCGGGATCGCCTATCTGACGCAGGACACGGACCTTTTCACCGGTACAATCCGCGAAAACCTGACCATCGGCCACCCTACTGCAACAGACGATGAAATCCGCCGCGCGCTCTATTTTGCCGGGATGGATGTCTTTATCTCGGAAAACCCCGAAGGGTTGAACCAGTTCATCGGCGAACGGGGCAACCGCCTGTCGGGCGGACAACGTCAGGGCCTTGCCATCGCGCGCATGGTCCTGCGCAACCCACGTGTTGCGTTTCTGGATGAACCCACCAGCGCGATGGATCAACAGATGGAAACCACCATCACCAGCCGTCTGGCCGAACTGGCACAGGAAGGCATGGGTCTGATCCTGTGCACCCACCGCCAGTCGCTGGCCGATATCGCAGGCCGGGTGATCGTGATGGAAAAGGGCCAGAAGGTGCTGGATGGCCCCCGCGCCGACGTCGCGAAAAAGCTGCGCCAACTGGCCGCTGCCAAGGCAGCGGAGTAGCGCCATGTTCCGCAATTCACAGGACAGCGAGTTTATCAACGACATCTCGGGCGCGGAACTGATCGACCGTGCGGGCACCCCCTGGAAACTGCTGCTTGTGCTTCTCGCCGGGGTCGCTGCTTTCCTGATCTGGGCAAGCCTCTACCAGATCGAAGAAGTCACCCGGGGGCTGGGCCGTGTGATCCCTTCGTCGCAGGTGCAGGTGGTGCAGTCTTTCGAAGGGGGCATCGTGCGGTCCATCGACGTGGTCGAAGGCGACACCGTCGAGGCGGGCCAAGTGCTGATGCAGCTTGATGACACCGGATTTTCCGCCCAACTGGGCGAACTGCTGGAACAGGAAGCCGCCCTTCTGGCCGAAAAGGCAAGGCTGGAAGCAGAGGCCGGGCTGGCCGAAGATTTGCAGTTTCCCGACGGTCTGGCCGCACGCAACCCGCTGGCCACAGGGGCAGAGCAAGAGGTGTTCCTGTCCCGCCGCCTGCAACTGGATCGCGAGATGACGGTGCTGCGCAACCGGCTTTTGCAACGCCACGCAGAATTGGCCGAACTCGACGCCCTGCGCGAAAAAATCGGCTTCACCCTCGCCCCGCTGGACGCCGAAATCGCGCTCAGCGAAACGCTCTACGAACGCGGTGCCATCCCCGAAATCGAACTCTTGCGCCTGCGCTCCCGCCGCGCGGAACTCAGCGGCGATCTGGTCATCGCCGAAGCCTCCGATCCCCGCATCACGGCCAGCATCCGCGAAGCCGAAAGCGAGATCGAAGCGGCCCGCGCATCCTATGTCTCCTCCGCCCGCGAACGTCTGGCGCGGTTGCAGGTGGAACTGGCCGTTGTGCTCGAATCCCTGCGCGCCGCAAATGACCGTGTGACCCGCACCGCCGTGCGTGCCCCCACACGCGGCACCGTCAACACCGTGAATGTCGCCACCATCGGCGCCGTCGTGCAACCCGGCGCGCCCTTGGTCGAAATCGTTCCCATCGACGACCGCCTGCTGATCGAAGTCGACGTGCGCCCGCAGGACGTGGCCTTCATCCGTCCCGGCGAAGCAGCCAGCGTCAAGATCACAGCCTATGACTACCTGATCTACGGCGCGCTTGAGGGCGAGGTCACCCGCATCGGGGCCGACACCATCGAAAACACCCAAGGCGAACAGTTCTTTCGCATCGTAATAGAGACCGACAAGGCCCATCTGGGGACCGATGACGACCGGCTGGAAATCATCCCCGGCATGGTCGCGTCAGTGGACATCCAGACCGGTCAGAAATCCGTGCTCAGCTATCTGGGTAAGCCGGTTTTGCGCGCAAGTGCTGAGGCCTTGCGGGAGCGCTGAGGCCCGGGAGGCAGGTGCCGCATCATATATCAGTGTCGCATTGTGCAATTCAGGTCGCCCAACTCGAAAACCAAAAGGCAATCACAAATTGAGCCTTGCAAAGCAGGCGATTGACTGGAAGCTCACTCTATTGAGGCCAGCCATAAGCACGTGACGTATCACCATGTTTCTCAAGGTGCTTCAGCCGCGCAAACGCCTCACGAAAGGTCGGCCGGTCCGTGTGTTCGGTGTTCCATAAAACAAGTTGCGGACCCGCTACTTTCTCAAACCACTCACCGGCCCGCCCAAGAAATGTTCCGTGCCGCGTTTCGAATGTATAGCGTTTCAACGCTTCAACTGAATCCCAGACCGATACAGTTGCCGAAGTTCTCTCGTCGTAACCCATCGCGCTTAGTTGCTCTTCCGCATCGCAGTCGGAAATGCGCCAGATAAAACCGCTGTGACCCTCTGCGATGCTGTAGACATCCCCAAGAGCTTCCGCAAACTCGACCATCCGAGGATCATTCAATGGGAACCGCATACGCCCCCAATTCATCTGTGCGATTGCCATGCCGTCTCCCTCCAATCCTTTTGGAAAGATAACCACCACAATCCATCTTGCATAGAACGGCGATCAGCCGGGGCAACTTTGACGTCGTCAAGCGGACCTTGGCGCAAAAGCAGGGGCCGACCCCTTCGTCCACATATCCAAACACCAAAACCGGCGCCCCCAATCACTTCGACGTCGCCGTAAACACCCCATCCCACTCCGGCCCCACGGGGGCCGCTTTGATCTCGGCCAGTCGCACACGGTAAAGCGCGATATACGTCTCAAGCGGAATGTCCGCCGCCACCGCCGCCTCTTCAATGCTGCGCAGCAGTGTTTCCGCCCCCTCCCAGTCCTGCGCGCGGTAGGCATCCAGCATTTGCGCGTTCAACGAAGAAAGCTTTTGAAATTCCGGCACCCGCGCCAGCGTTTCATCGCCAAACAGCCCGAAAACATGCGCAGGCTCGGTCTTGCCTTTGACGCGAATGCGGTCCAGCTCAAGCACCGCAAATTCCGCCTTGATCGGCTCTGCCGTATCCCCTCCCAGAATGATGCCGACGCCGTAGGTCTTGGATTGCCCTTCCAGACGGGAGGCAAGGTTCACCGCATCGCCAAGGGCGGTATAGTCAAACCGCGTGTCGGACCCCATGTTGCCCACCACACAATCGCCGGTATTGATCCCGATGCCCACATCAATGCGGTGCACCTCCTCATCCGTTTCAGCCCCTTCGCCCGCGCGTTCGACGTTCAGCGTTTCCACATCCGCCAGCATCTGCAAAGCCGCACGACAGGAAGACCGGATGTGATCGGGATGATCTATCGGCGCGTTCCAGAACGCCATCACGGCATCCCCCATGAACTTGTCGATGGTCCCCCCTTGATGCAGGATCGCGTCCGACAGCACGGTCAGAAACCGGTTCATCAGATGGGTCAAACCCGCCGGATTGTCGCGATAGCTTTCGGATATGGTGGTGAACCCGCGCACATCGCTGAACAGAATCGACAGCGCCCGGCGCTCCCCGCCAAGGATCAGGCGATCCGGGTCTTCGGACAGCTGGTTCACCAGATCGGGCGAGACATATTGCCCGAACGCCCCCCTGATCTGCCGCCGCTCACGTTCCTCGCGCAGATAGTTTGCCGTGGCCATAAAGGCCGCAATCAATGCCACCGCAAAGGTCGGATAGGTCGGATCCAGCATCAGCCGGTAGTTGGTGAAAGCATTCAGCGACGCCACAATGTAGCTGCCCATCACCACCGCCGTCACCCCCAGCGTCAGGGCCGCACCGACAAACGGCACGATCACAATCATGATCAGCCCCAGAACCACAATCGTAACCAGCTCAACCGCGATGGCATAGTTGGGACGGATCAGCATGGTCTTGTCCAATACGTTCTCCAGCACCTGCGCATGGATTTCGACACCGGGCATAGGCACATCCAACGGCGTGGCGCGAAAATCCTCCAGCCCGATGGCCGACGTGCCCACCAGCACCAGACGCCCCGCCAACCGCTCCGGTGCAACACGCCCCTTCAGCACATCCGCAGCGGAAATAAACCGCGCCTGTGAACTGGGCGAGAAATAGGGCCAGACGGTCCCGTCCCGGTAGGTCGAGATCAACTGACGCGCCACCACCACACCGTCGATACCGGCCGCATTCGATTTGATGGCAAAGGCCCCGCCGCCCGTGGCAACGCGCAGCAATTCCACCGACAACCCCAGCCGGATCTGCCCCTGCACCGACATCACCAAAGGAACCCGGCGGTACACCCCGTCGGTGTCGGGCCGCACGGTAAAAATCCCCCGCCCGCTGGCCACGGCATCCAATTCGGGAATATTGCGCACAAGGTCGGGAAACTGCATCATGAACGGCGTCGGATCGGGGCCCAGAAACCCGTATTCCACCCTTGGCCCCTCCACCGGCGCGCCCGTCCTGCCAAACACGCTGCGAATGCTCGTTTCTCCGACAATCACCCGCGACTGGCCAATGGCCTGCGCAAACACCGTGTCGTTGCTGGGCAGGGCACGCAATGCATCGCGAATGTCCTCGGGCAGCCGCACCTGATCTTCAGCGATGTTTTCCGGCGATAATCGGTCGGGATTGGCAAATATAATATCAAAGGCAATCGCCACCGCCCCGGCCTGCGACGTCTTTGTCACAAGATCAGCGATCACCGTCCGCGACCACGGCCACTGGCCTATTTCCGCCAAACTCCTGTCATCCACGTCAATGATGACGACGGGTGATTGCCTGGGCACACGGGGTTGAAGTTGCTGGAAAAAATCGAACGCCTGAAACCGGAATGTCTGGACCAGTTCATGGTCCCAAATGCGCACAAGCAGCAACAGAAACAGCAAACCAAGGGCCGCACTGCGGGCCCAGTCAAACCGGCGCCATATCCAACGAACGTATTTCATCTGCCCCCGGTCGCATGCTGACCAAAGCCTAATCGCATTTGATTTGTTGAGGCAACCGCAGCAATGCCGCAAGACCGGGCACACTATTCCCGCAGCGCGTGAACCAGGTTTCAATTCACGTTAATTTCTTGAGTTTTTTGCAAAAATAGGGAGAGTGGAGATCGAATTCATTTAATTTATTTTCGGAGCGTCCGCCGTGTCTATTCAGGACCGATCACCGCATGAATTGACAGGTGAAACGCTGCACCTGTCCGCACCCTCCGATGGCCCTTGGATCATGCCCGGGAAAGTCGCCCTTTTCACCGCCGATTTCAGCCGCGAACACTTTGATCTGGTCCTCACAACCGAAGACGGCCTTCACGTCCGGCTCGACAATTATTTCGTCACGGATGACCTGCCTGACCTGCTGTCCCACGACGGCGCAACCTTGTCCGGTGGCGTGGTGGCGCGTCTGGCCGGGCCGCTCTTTCCCGGCCAATACGCACAGGCGGGCGGCGACAATCTGGCCGCTGCCATCGGTCAGGTTGAAACGCTGGTGGGCGCTGCCTTTGTCCAGCGCACCGATGGGCAGGTCGATGATCTGCAAGTCGGAACAAAGGTGTTCCAAGGTGATGTCGTGCGCACGGAAAACGGCGGCACACTTGGCCTGACCTTCGCGGACGGGACGATCTTCACGCTTGCCTCAGGCTCGCGGATGGTTCTGGATGAATTGATCTACGACCCTCAAGCCAATGATAACTCAGGTGTTTTCAATCTGGTCGAAGGCAGCTTTGTGTTTATCGCGGGGCAGACGGCCAAAACTGGCGGAATTGAGATCACCACACCCGCCGCCACGATGGGCATCCGCGGCACCACCGGCAAGATCGACATCGTGACCTTCAACGGGGTGGCAACGGTCACCGTGTCGCTGAACCCCGATCCCGACGGCGGGCTTGGCGCGATTGAACTTTTTGATCTCAACGGCAACCTGATCACCACGATCACCGGGACCGAAACCAAATGGATCATTCGCCCACCCTTCACCGGCGAACCCCCGATCGAGGTGGAGCGGACAAGCATTGAACTGGGCGAAGATGCGCCCCTGCTCAGTCAGGCCATCGCCGCCTTTGAATCCGCGGTAACGCGGGTGCGTCAGGGCGAGACGTTTGTTGAATTGCCCGAAGGCGACGGCGACGCGCAGGATGACGCCCCCAGCCCACAGCCCCCCGATGACGAAGCCCCCGAAGACGCGCAACCGCCGCGCCCGGCCCCGCTGGATGACGTCGGCAACGGGGATGGTGACGCGGGCGAATCGGGCAGCGGCAATCCCGAACTGGACGGCAACGATGAACCGGTCCTTGACCCCGAAGCCGGGCCAAACCCCGATGACGACGCCCAGCTTGATCCCGGTCCCACGGGACAGGGAACTGATTTTGCCAATGCCGGCGGCGGCATCGAATTTTCCGACCTTCAGGTCCAGATTGTCGAGGACAATGCCCTCACCACACCGCTGCCAATCCGCAGTCGCACCGGCGAAGCCGTGCCTGTCACGCTCGCACGGGCCGCCGCGAACGGCGAGGTGGTGCTGTCGACCGACGGTTCGTTCACCTACACCCCCAACCCGGATTTCGAAGGCACGGACACCTTTGTGGTCTCTGGTCTGGACCAGAACGGTCAGGTGCAGGAATCCGTCATCACCGTGGTCGTTGACCCGGTCAATGATGCTCCCAGCGTCATCCAGCGCCTTGCCGCCGCCACCATCAGCGAAGACGGCGCAGACACGCCCGCCGGCAGCGGCTCTGCCACCGGCACACTCAGCTATGTTGATGTGGATGAAGGCGACACCCCCGGCGTCTGGAGCATTGCCGCCGCGCCTGAAAATGCGACCGCCTTTGGCACTATCCGAATTGACGCGGCCACCGGCGTCTGGACCTACGATCTGGATCAGGCCGCAGCGGATGCCCTGACGGACGATCAGGCGTTCGACGAAACATTCGTCGCCACCATCACGGACGCCCAGGGCTCAACCGATGTCAGCACGCTGGTCATCACGGTGACCGGCACCAACGACAGCCCCGTCATCACCGCCAATGTCGATCAGACACAGGCGTCACTGGCCACCGGCCCGGGAACCGCGCAAATCACCGATCCGCAGGTTGTCACCACCGGCAGTGTTTCCGGCGAACTGACATATACCGACGTGGACGAAGGCACCACATCGGCCACATGGACCATTGCCGCGGCCCCCCTGAACGAAACCGCCTTTGGCACCATCGGCATTGATGCCGCAACCGGTGTGTGGACCTACCAGCTGCCGACGGACGAACCGATCCCGCTCAACAACGGCGAAACGGTGGTCGAGGTCTTTACCGCAACGGTCACCGACGCAGGCGGTGCCACCGCACAGCAGGCCATCACCATCGCGATCACCGGCACAAACGACGCCCCCACAATCGTCTTCTCGATTGAGGACGTGACAGCAACGGTTGTCGAAGACGGATTTGTCACCACCTTCGCGGACCGCAGCGCCAGCTTTGCCGCGCCCGTTTTCGACGCAGCCGAGGAAACCACCAGCTTTTCCCGCATCAGCCGTTCTGAACAAAGCGAAAGCGGTGCAGGATCGAACGCCAGCGGCACTTTGCGCTATACCGACACCGACGGTCAAAGTGGCGCGGCCAGCTGGCGGGTAGAGCCCGACAGCGCCAGCCTTGGCACCATGACCATCGATTCCGTCACCGGGCAGTGGCACTATTTCCTCGATCAGGAAGCCGCCAACAGCCTGCGTCAGGGCGATGAAGTGATCGAAACCTTTATCGCCACCGTGACCGATCCGTTTGGCGGACATGCCTCACAGGTGATCACAATCACCGTTCAGGGCACAAACGACGCGGCAGGGTTCAGCAATCGACCACAGGATCTGGTGGGCAGCGTGGCCGAAGGTGGCGTGGCCACCGCAACCGGGCGGCTGACCTTCAGCGATCCCGACGCCCTGCCGGGCGAACAGGCGGCATGGTCCATCGCCGCGAATGGCAAAAGCCGCGGCGTGATGGACATCGACACCCTGACGGGCCAGTGGACCTATGCCCTCGATCCCGTCGCGGCACAAAGCCTGTCGGCCAGTGGTCCGGTCACCGAAACCTATACCGCAACCCTGACCGACAGCTTCGGGGCCACCGCCGATCAGACTATCACCATCACGCTTACCGGAGAAAATGACGCGCCCGTCCTCGCCACGGGCAGCGCGACACTGGCCAAAAGCACCGCCAGCATCGCAATTGATCTCATCGCGCTCGGCTCTGACGTGGATGACGGCGAAAGCGGTGCCACGCTGGTTTACCAGATTGCCAGCCCACCCGGCGAAGGCAGCGCCACCCTCAGCGGCGGCGATCTGATCTTTGCCACCAACGGTGACTTTGATGACCTCAGCGCCGGCGAAAGCCGTGATGTCACGGTGGGCATTACCGCCACCGACGGCTTTGGCGCGACAACAACGGGCACCGTCGTTATCACCGTAACCGGCAGCAACACCGGCCCGGTCATCACCTCCGGCCCATCCGCGGCTCAGGGAACCACGACCGAAGCAGGCGCCGCTGGTCCCGGCACCGCACAGGTGCAGGGCGCGCTCAGCTACATCGACGATGATGCCGCAACGCCGACCAGCGGCATCTGGTCCGTCGTGCCGCGCAGCGTCGCGTTTGGCAGCATGGGCATTGATGCGACCACGGGTGAATGGATCTACACCCTCAACAACGCCGCTGCCGATCAACTGAACGAAGGCGCGACAGCACAGGACATCTTTCGCGCGACGATCACAGATGCCGACGGCCAAGCCGCCACGCAGGACATCACCATCACCATCACCGGCAGCAACGACACGCCGGGACTGACTGCGGCAACCGCCACCGTGCTCAAGGATCAGGCCAGCTTCATCCTCGATCTTGCCACCTTCGGCACAGACCCCGACGGCGAAGACACCGGTGCCACGCTCGCCTATGATCTTGACAGCGGGCCGGGCGCGGGCAACGGCACTGCCAGCGTCTCGGGCGGGCTGCTGACATTTGGCACCAACGGCGATTTCGACGACCTGCTTGCCGGGCAAAGCCAGGATGTCGTGGTTCGGATCGGCGTCACCGACGCGCAAGGGTTGCGCAGCGTATCGGACGTGACGATCACCGTGACCGGCAGCAGCAGCGCACCGGTCATCACCTCCGGCGCGACGGAGGCACAAGGCGATGTGACCGAAAGCGGTGCGGCAACACCCGGCACGCTAACCGCCTCCGGCACGCTCAGCTACGATGACCCGGACGCCGCCACCCCGACCAGCGGCACATGGACACTCACCCCGGATACCTCAGCGCTGGGGTTCATCAACATCGACGCCGCCACCGGCGTCTGGACCTACGGGCTGGACGATGCAGCGGCCAACAGCCTCAATGAAGGTGAAACCCTTCAGGAATTCTTTACCGCCACGATCACCGATGCGGATGGTCTGACGGACAGTCAGGTGATCACCATCACCATCACCGGGTCCAACGACGCGCCCACGCTCGACGCGGACAGCACCACAATCACCAAAGACACCGCCAATGTGGATTTTGATCTGTCAGCCCTCGCCGCTGATCCCGATCTTGCCGATACCCCCGGCACCCTGACCTTCACCATCGAAAGCGCGCCGCGTTTCGGATTGGCCAGCCTTTCGGGCAGCGATCTCAGCTTTTCCACCGAAACCGGGTTTGACGATCTGGGGCCGGGCGACACCCGCGTGGACACGGTCGATGTGCGGGTCACTGACGGCAGCGGTGCCTTTGCCATCAGCACATTCACCATCACCGTCACCGGGTCCAACGCCGCCCCGCAGATCACCTCTGCCGCTACAGCAGCGCAGGGCGATGTGACAGAGGCAGGCGTGGACCAGCCGAACAACGGCACCCTTGCCGATGCAACCGGCCAGTTGACCTATGCCGATGCCGACGAACGCCCGGGGTTTGAGGGCGCATGGTCCGTCGCCCCCGGCAGTGCCGCCCCCTTCGGGCAGATGAACATCACCACCGACACCGGCGCGTGGTCCTATTTTCTGGATGAAGATCGGGCAGATAGCCTGAGGGAAGGCGACACTGCAACCGATACGTTTATCGCCACGATCACCGATGAATTCGGCGCGACCGACACGCAGGTGATGACCATCACAATCACCGGCACCAACGATGCGCCGGTGGTAGATATCGCTACCTCAAACGCCGATGGCACCGTCACATCGGGCGGCCCAAACAGTGTCAGCGGCCAGATCAACTTTGACGATGCGGACGATGTGGTGGCCGCCGCCGTCTGGAGCATTGCAGCAGACACCAGCACCACACCTGCGTTCGGCAGCATGTCCATCGACGCGGCGGGCGCATGGACCTACGCGGTGAACGCCGCTGCGGTTGCCGCCCTGCCGTCGGGCGAAAGCCGCACGGAAACCTATATCGCCACGGTGACTGACGAATTTGGCGCAAGCGATGATATCGCGGTGGTCATCACCATCGACGGATCAAACGCATCCCCCGTCATCACCTCCCCCGCCAGCGCCGCCGAAGGCGACGTCGTCGAAAGCGGCGACACAGCAAGCACGAACCTGCAGACCTCCGGTCAGCTGACCTATGACGACCCTGACGAAACCCTCCAGCCCGCAGAATGGAGCATTCAGCCCATCACCACACCAACGCTGGGCACCATCAGCATTGCACCGGCCTCCGGCCTTTGGACCTATACGCTGAACGACACCGCCGCCGATGCGCTGAACGCAGGCGATACCGTGGTCGAACAGTTCCGCGCCACCGTGACAGACACCAACGGCGGCACCGCAACGCAAATTGTAGCGATCACCATCACCGGCACCAATGACAGCCCGACGCTGACCCAATCCGGTGTGACCACCGTGGCCGAAGACGGATCAACAACGCTTGATCTGCGCCTCTTCGCGGCGGATGTGGACGCAAATGATACCGTGTCTGACCTGACCTTCACCATCGCCAGTCTCCCGGCGCGCGGCATCGCCTCCATCACCGACGGTGTGCTCAGCTTTGATACCAACGGCGCGTTCGACGATCTGATGCTGGACCAGACCGAAGACGTCACGATCAACGTCACTGTCTCGGACGGCAACGGGGGCGCTGCGACTTCAGCCATCACGCTTCAGGTCACCGGCAGCAACGATGCACCGGTGATCGACCTCGCGGGCAGTGTCTTTACCGGGACAATCACCGAAGACGGCAACATCACGCCGCCCCCCGACACCTCGGTCTCGGGTACGCTGGTCTACACGGATGCCGACGAACCTGTGGGCGCATCCGCGTCATGGCGGATCACACCGGACATCACTGCCTTCGGGTCCATCACCATCGGTGCGGCCACGGGCATCTGGGAATATACGCTTGATCAATCCGCCGCCGATGCGTTGCAGGCCGGGCAGAGTGTCACCGAAACCTTCACCGCAACTGTGGAAGACACCGACGGGGCCACCGACAGCCAGACCATCACCGTCACGATCACCGGCACCAACGACGCGCCCACGCTGACACAGATCACCACACCGGTGCTGGGTCAGGATGCGATCGGTTTTATCGACCTTTCCGCGCTGTCTGCCGATGTGGACACACCGGCCACCGATCTCAGCTGGGCCATCGGGCCCGGCACGTTCAAGGGCAATGCGACAATCACGGACACCGCCCTGCGGTTTGACCCCAACGGGGAATTTGACAGCCTCGCCGCCGAGGAAACCGAGGACGTCACGATCAACATTATCGTGTCGGACGGCGCGGGCGGGCAAACCACATCGCCCGTCACCATCCGCGTGAGCGGCGCAAACGATGCGCCCGTGATCACCTCTTCCGACACCGCAGCACAGGGCAGCATCACCGAAAACGGCGATACCGCGCCCACGCCGCCCACTTCCGTTGGCGGCACGCTGACCTATAGCGACAGCGATGAGGCACCGCGCACCCCGGCCAACTGGAGCATTGACCCCTTCACCCCCGCGCTCGGCACCCTTGCCATCGGCGCGACAACCGGCGTCTGGGAATACACGCTTGACCAATCCGCCGCCGACATCCTGAACGCAGGGGAAATCCGGACCGAAACCTTCGCCGCCCGCGTCACCGATGCTCAGGGGGCATCGGACACACAAACCATCACCGTCACAATCACCGGCACCAACGACGTGCCCACGCTGGCCGCTGGCACCCTCGACGCGGTTGAGGATGGTGGCGCCGCCATCCTTGATCTTGCGACGCTGGCAGATGATGCGGATGCAAACAACAGCGGCGCAAACCTGACCTATTCCACAACGTCCACGCTGGCCGGACTGTCGATCACCGACAACATTATGTCCTTTGATCCCGGCACCGGCTTTCAGACACTGGCGGCAGGCGAAACGCAGGACTTTGCCGTCACCGTACAGGCCGAGGATGTGCTGGGCGCGACGTTCTCAAATACCGTGAACATCACGGTCACCGGCACAAACGATCTGCCAACAGTGCCTGATTTCTTTGATACGGTCACCGAAAGCGGTACGGTCTTTCTTGATATTGACGGCGCCGGGTCGGACATCGACAACGGCGCATCGCTGGCCTACGCGGTCATCACCGTGCCGACCAAAGGTTTCACGCAGTTTCTGGGCACAACCGTGATCTTCCGCACCAACGGCGCATTTGAAACGCTCGCTGCCGGACAGACCGAAGATGTCATCGTGGGCTACCGCGCACGCGATGATCAGGGCGCGTTCTCCGAAGAAGGGCTCATCACCTTTACCGTCATTGGCCAGAACGACGCGCCCGCGCTTGCCGCTGGTGCCCTCGCCGCGACAGAGGACGGCGGGCCGGTCACGCTCGATCTGACCACTCTTGGCAACGATGTGGACAACGGGGAAAACGGCAGCACCCTTATCTATGCGCTTGACGGGGCCGTGACAGGCGCAGACGTCAACGACGGGATCCTGACCTTTGATCCCGGCACGGATTTCCAGAACCTCGCGGCAGGCCAGACCGCAGACGTGAGCGTCGATATCACTGCCACCGACAGTGGCGGGCTTGAGGCGCGCAGCACGGTAACCGTGACCGTCACAGGCACAAACGACGACCCTACGTTTGCCGCTGGCACAATGGCAGTAACCGAGGATGGCGCGGCGGTCACGCTGGACCTGAGCACGCTGGCGGCTGACCCGGACGACGGGTCAACCCTGACCTATGCGCTGGATTTGCCCACTGGCACCACCTCCATCCCCGGTGTCACCCTCACCGGCGCTGATCTGACCTATGACCCCGGCAATCGGTTTGACGGGCTGGCCCTTGGCGAAACCACAGATATCATCCTCAACGTCAGTGTCTCGGATCAGGAATTTGCCACCACCGACAGCACAGTCACGGTCACCGTGACCGGCACCAACGATGCGCCGGTGCTGCTGACTGATCTTGGCACGGTTGGCGCCGCTGAATCCGATGAGGCGTTCACCATCAACGTACCGGCCTACTTTACCTCCGGTGGCCGCGCCATTGACCCCGATTCCGATGATGATGCCAGCACGCTGTCCTATCTTTTCAGCAACGCCAGCACGGCCAACTTCTCCGTCACCGCAACCGATGTGCGGCTGAACATCGCCGGAAATTACGACGATCTTGCCGTTGGCGAACAGGCGACTGAAACGATTGACGTGATGGCCACGGACCGGCACGGGGCAACGTCAAACGTCGGCACCCTGACGTGGACAGTGACCGGCGAAAACGACAATCCGACACTTGCCGCCGGCACCCTTGCCGCGACCGAGGATGGCACCGTGGCCGAACTTGATCTGGCCACGCTCGCCTCTGACCCCGACATCAGTGATCGGCCAGATCTCACCTACCGGCTGATCGCCCCCCCGCCAGAGGCAACGATCTCCGAAACAACGCTGGCCTTCGATCCCGGCGCAGGCTTTCAGAACCTTGCGGCCGGGGACACCCGTAACATCGACCTGACGGTCGAGGTGGACGACAACAACGGCGGCACCGCCACCAACATCGTCACCGTCACCGTGACCGGGGTAAACGACACGGCTGTCTTTGCCGATGGCACGGCAACAGTAGGCGAACGGGACGGCACGACGTTTATCGACCTCTCCGGGCTGGTCAGCGATGCGGACGACGGCCAGGACGGCACCAACAAGACCTACCAGATCGTCAGCGGCCCGACGCCGGGCAACGGCACGGCTGTCATCGACGGGCTGGGGGTGCAGTTTGACCCGAACGGGGATTTCGATGATCTTCTTGCGGGCCAGACGCGCGACATCAGCTTTACCGTACAGGCGGTCGATGCCGGCGGTGGTGGCGATACGTCAAACACCGCGACCATCACCGTCACCGTCACGGGCGTGAACAACCCGCCCGAAGCGCAGGATTTCACCGTCAGCCATGACGGCGACGCCGGTGCGCTCAGCATCGACGCGCTGGCGCAGGTGCTCGATGACGATGACACCGCCATCACGCTGGTTTCTGTCAGCGCGCCGGGCGCCGGCAATGCCGTGATCGACGACATGGGCACGGCGGACCTGAGCGACGATGTCATCCTCTACACCCCCGATCTGTTGACCAACGGATCGCCCGACAGCTTCACCTATACGGTAGAGGACAGCGCAGGCAATCAGGACACCGGCACCATCACCGTCAACGTGCCCGAAAACACCGCGCCCTTCGCCAACGATGCATCCGTCGGAGTGACACTCGAAAGCCGCGCGGGCATGACGTTCTCGGCTGACACAAACGGCTATTACGAATTCGTGCGCGGCTACTATACATGGGCCGACGCACAGGCCGCTGCCGCGGCGCAAGGCGGACACCTTGCCACGATCTTCACCGCAGACGAAAACCAAACGGTGTTTGAACTGGTCTCGGGCGCGGGGGGCGACATCGACGGTTGGCTTGGTGCTTCTGATGCCGCTGTTGAGGGGGAATGGCGCTGGGTCGATGGCCCGGAAACCGGACAGCAATTCTGGCAGGGTGATCAGACCGGCAGCCTCATCCCCGGCCAGTTTGAAAGCTGGGCCGAAGGACAACCTTCCTTTCTGGATGCGGCGGCCAACGATTACCTGTCCATCAGACGCTCTGGCGAAGGCGGCTGGGACGACGTTCTGGGATCAGACCCGCGCGGCTACGTACTGGAAAAATCCGGCCTCACCGTTGGCGGCTCCATCAGCGGGAGCGTGATCCACCTTGACGGCGGTGACCCGCTGACCTTCACGCTGGACACGGCCATCGAAGGGCTCAACTTCACCGCCAGCGGCTTTTACACCTTTGATCCAAACACGGACGCCTACGCCTATCTTGCGGACGGTGAAACGCTGGTGATCAACGCCAACTACACCGCCACGGACGAACGCGGGGCAAGCGATACCGCCGCCTTCACCCTGACCATCACCGGCGACAACGACGCACCCACGGTCGTGGACGACAGCGCCTCGGTCACCGCAGCCCTGCCCGATGCCGGACCCTCGGGTGGCGGATGGACAGAGTGGACCGTCGCATCTGGCGGCAACGGACATTTCTACAAATACGTCTCGGGCAGCTTTGAATGGGTCGACGCCCGCGCGAACGCGGCGGCGCAAAACGGGCATCTGGCCACGGTGACCTCCTTGGCGGAACGCAACTTTATCGGCACCCTGTCCGGCGGCTTCCAGACAGGCTGGTTGGGCGGGTCCGATGCGGGCGACACGGGCAACTGGCGCTGGGTCGAAGGGCCCGAGACAGGCCAGCAGTTCTCGAACTTCTCAACCCCCGTCAACGGCAGCTACACCACATGGAACGTGAGCGAGCCGAACGATTCTGCCGATCCCTACCTGCATTTCTACAACAACGGCAACTGGGGCGATCTGGGTCCGGGCCATGTGCTTGGCTATTACGCGGAACACAGCACCGTGCTCCCCGCCACCGGCTCTGTCGCGACCAACGACAGCGACGCCGAAGGCGACACGATCACCTATGCGCTCAGCGGCAGCTATGACGGGCTAAGCATGGCAGCCGACGGGTCATGGACGTTTGACCGCACCGATGCCGCCTATCAGGACCTCGAAGACGGCGAAATACGGATCATCAACGCCTATTACACCGCGACAGATGCGCTGGGGGCCAGCAGCGATGGCCGTCTGCAAATTGAGGTGACGGGCATCAACAACCCGCCCGTGGTGGTGGACGAAAGCGACGACATTGTCGTCAACGTGGGCACCGCCCCCGTCAATCCGAACTGGAGCACGTCGCTGGCCAATGGCCACCTCTATGAATGGGTCAGCGCAAATGTCAGCTACGCCGATGCCGTCGCGGCCGCTCAGGCGCTTGGCGGGCATCTGGCCACAATCACGGATCAGGCTGAACAGGATTTTGTGAGCGGCCTGCAACCGGGCGGCGAATTTGCCTATCTTGGCGGGTCGGATGCTGCCGTTGAAGGCGAATGGCGCTGGACCGCCGGGCCCGAAGACGGTGAACAATTCTGGCAGGGCGACCGCACCGGCACCGTATCGGGCGACGCCTACGCTTTCTGGAACGTCAACGATCCCGATCCCGCCACCGCCAATGGCGAGGATGCGCTTGTCATGCTCTCCGATGGCCGCTGGTCGGATGTCGCGGACACCACCACAACATCCTACGTGGTAGAATATTCCAAAGTGCCGCTGGTGCGCGGCGATGTCTCGCTCAACGACACGGATGCCGACGGCCAACCGCTAAGCTATGTGCAGAACGGCAGCGTGGCGGGCTTTACCCTGAACGCGGACGGCAGCTGGACGTTTGACGCCAACAATGCCGCCTACGCAGGCATCACCACCTCAACGCCCCAGACAGTGACGGTGACCTACACCGCCACCGACACACAGGGCGGCAGCGCCTCCGGCACGCTAAGCCTTAATCTGACGTCAGAGAATGCAGCACCGGTGCTTGGCCCGGATACCGAGGAGATCACCCTCATCAATGATCCTGGCCCGACGGGCGGCGGCTGGGTGCAATGGACTGACGCGTCCGGTGGCAACGGGCATTATTATCAGATCGTCGCGTTCAGCGGCGACTGGGCGTCAGCGCGGGCCGATGCCGCCACGCGCGGGGGGCACCTTGCCACGATCACCTCCGCAGAAGAACAGACCTTTATCAATACCCTGATGGGACCAACCGCCGTTGGGTGGCTGGGCGGATCGGACGAAGCGGTCGAAGGGGATTGGCGGTGGGTCGACGGCCCCGAAACAGGACAGCAGTTCTGGACCGGCGCGACTTCAGGGTCGACGGTTGGCGGTAGCTATGCCAACTGGAACACGAACGCCGGCGGCCAGCCCAATGCAGGCGCCGAAGACGCGCTGCATACCTTCGGGGACGGGACATGGAACAACCTGCTCGCCACCGACAGCCTCAGCGCCTACTACCTTGAATACTCCGGCCTGCCGCTGCTTACCGGGTCGATTGCGGGCAATGACAGCGACCCCGACGGCGACACGATCACCTACACCCCCACCAACACGGTGGACGGCCTGACGCTCAACACCGATGGCAGCTGGACCTTTGACCAGTCCAATCCCGCCTACACCCCGATTGCCGCCGGCGTGATCGAGACGTTCTCGCTGGAGTATACCGCGACCGATGGCAACGGCGGGTCAACCAACGGCACCTTCGACCTCGACATCACCGGCACGAACGATGCACCCGTGCTGACGCAAACAGCAGTAGCCTATGGCAGCTTTGCCGAAACCGCACCGATCCAGTTTCTTGACCTGCTGACCGCCGCCAGCGATCCTGACATCGGTGACACCCTTGAGGTGCGCAATTTCACCTATTTCTGGTCCAGTGACATCCCCGGCACGCCAGTGGTCAGCCCGAACGCCAGCGGCATCCTTGAACTTGACCCGGCTGATCTGACCGCCCTGAACAGCGTCCAGAGTGCGACGCTGAACATGGCCTACGACATATCGGACGGCACAATCAATGTGGCCCGCACCGCCACCATAACGATCACCGGCGTCACCACACCCGTTGTCGCCAACGACGATAACCTCAGCCCGACAGACACGCCCAATGTGGATGAGGATTCGACGCTGACGGTCCTGTTCTCCACCATTCAGGCCAACGACGATGACCCTGAATCCATTGGCCCCACCGTTGTCGGGTTCTCGGAATTCATCCCCGGCGAGACACGGGCCTTCTCCGAACAGGGTGCCGGGCTTTTCCTCAGCGGAAGCAGTTTCTTCGTCAATCCGACTTACTCGGCGGCGGCGAATGATCTGGCCTTGGGGCAAACTCTGGTCGATCAGTTTGAATATACCATTCAGGGCAGCGGCGTTCAGACTTCCACAGCAACAATCCGCTATGTGATCGAAGGCACCGCACCCCACGCCGATCTGGCCCCCGAAGCCTTTGCCAGCACCGGCACCGGCTTTACCAGCGGCGCAAGCGACGCCTACACGATCAACCCGCTGTTTCTCCGGGACGCGGATGAGATGACGGGCATGAGCTACAAGTTCGGCAGCGGCACAATTGATGGCGTTTTGCCCGATTATTTGCGTTTCAACTACGGCACCGGTGTCCTCAGCGTGGATCAGGCCGAGTTTGTTCCGGCGGCGGCAGGTGTCACTGACCTGTTCTTCAGCGGCTTCGAAGCGGATGGCCAATACGCCGCCAGCCCGTTCAGCGTCGTGATCGACGCAACCGGCGATATTCAGTACACGCTCTACGGCTTTAACGATACCTATGACCTGCCCAACCTGCTGGAGTTCGGGGTCGATGACACAGAATCCTTTGGCAACGCAGGCGAGGATATTCTGGTAGACCTCAGCGGCATTGACGGCATCACCCCGGCGGCGCTGGAAGACCTTCAGGTGCTCGATGTCTCGAACGGTCAGAAAAACACCCTGATCATCGACAGCGATGATCTGCTGAACCTGATCGAAGGCAATACCGCAGGCACAAACGAAGAGATCGCCATCAGCGCCGATAGCTTTGACGACATCAGCTTTGAAGACACCACCGACTGGACCGTCCTGATCACAAATGGCGGCACCACCGCCGAAATCACGGGCAATGCAAATGACTTTGCCGGTCTGGGCCTGTTTGCAACGCTGGATCTGGACGGCGCGACCTATCCGCCGTCCTGATCAGGCGCCAGTCTTTCCCTTGCGTCAGAAGCCCCGCCACAGTCACCGCCCTTTGCCGGGGTTCTCATCTGCCCGCACATCATTTTTCCGCTGCGGGCAAGAGAAAACCGAAACCGTCCGATCCAGCCCCCGGATCGGCATCAGCCCTTCCCGTTGCAGGCCCGCCGCCTGTCTACCGACAAACGGCTTCCACGCTGGTCGGCACCGTGTGCGCCGTTTGATTGGGATTGTGCCTTGCCCGGCAGGGCATCGCAAAGCGATGTCCCGAGAGGGGGTCACAGGCAATCTACCAGGGGCCAATCACAAGCAAGAAGCACCCCGAGCATCGCATTTACCCCTACCTGCTACAAAAGCTGCCGATCACGCGCCCGGACACGCCGCCCCCCCCCACTCGTCCGCTAGACAAATAGCACTGACCAAGTCGCGCTTGGCCAGGCTGGCAGCCAATCTTCCAGATAAATTCACCAATTTTGCTGGCTCCCTGACCCGGCCCTCACGCTGCAACGCGGCGGTGTACACAGGGTGTACGCAGGGTGCACCCCAGGTGCCCCACCACATTTCGCTCATTTTCTGCGGGCGCATTATCTGATCCGGCGCTGAAACACACACCCGCTTCACGCCAAAAACGGGTTCTGAGCAAAGAATACCTTTTGGTATGTTTTTCTTGCAAAGCTACATACAAAAAGGTATGCCCAATGAAAGACAGGAGGTTCCCACGTGCAAAATACACTCTTTCTTGCCGCCGGTGCCCTCGCGGCGCTCTGGATTGTCGTGCATACTTTTGTCGGCGGACGGCAGATCGCCCGCCCTCTGCTGGCGGCCACTGAACTGGCCTCGGTTGTCCGGCATACCCAATACTTGTGCTGGCACCTCACAACCCTCTCCATCGCCTTCATAGCAGCCTTTTTCGCCGCCGCCGTCGTCACCGGCGTCGCGGCATATGCCACCGCCGCAACGGTTCTCGCACTTGGGTTCTTTGTGGTTGGTATCGGCATCGTCATCGCACTTGGCGAGGCGCACGCACGCTTGCCGCAGGGGTGGCTGTTTTTGCCCGTGGCCGCGCTCGGGCTGGCAGGACTGGTGCAGTGAACAAACGCAGGTTCAGCCGCGAAGACTGGATCGCCCTTGGTCTTGCAGAGCTTTCCGCGCGCGGCTGCGACGCCGTCAAGCTTGAGGCAATTTGCAAGGCGGCCAGTCTCACGCGAGGGTCATTTTATCATCATTTTCAAGACCATGAGACCTTTCTGACAGGGCTGGCGCAACACTGGATGAAGACCCAGACCGAAGATGTAGCCGCCGTTCTTGATGCCGAAACCTCTGCCAGGGATCAAAGCCTTGCCCTGACCCGGGCCGCGATGCAGATCGACTACAGGCTTGAACTGGGGATGCGCGAACTGGGGCGACGGCTGGCGGATGTGGACAGGATCATCCGGCAAGCGGATGCCATGCGGTTGCAGGTTCTCAGCCAACTTTACGTCGAACGCTTTGATCTTGACCCCGCAGCGGCAGAGCAGTTTGCGTATCTTGAATACGCCACCTTCAGCGGCATCATCCTGCTGGACCCGGACATGACGCCAGACCGGCAACAGGTGCTGGCGGACTTGTTTGAAACGACAATTGCACGCGCACTTGACCCGTCAACACACCTGGCGACCAAGGCGCAGTAATGGCGGGATACGCAGTCTGTCGGCATCGGGCCGTACCGTTGGCGTAAGCGCCTGCAATTGATAGGAATAAGACACTTCCGTCCCACATGACATGCGGCCTGACTACGCCGCCGCGTCGATCTTTATGGATCCTTTGCCCTGAAAACACGGATGAGGTGACGCGACCCTCTCTGCCCCTCCGGCTCAAGGCGCATTGCCAGCCGCACACGTTTCGTGACCCCTTCCACGCAAGGTCCCATCCCTCCTCAAAGCAACGGAATTGCCGGGCATGCACCCCCTGTCCGAGGGCGATCTATTCAAGGTACGCAGCATCCCATCGCTCCGGGTCTGAAGTGGGTTAATTACCTAGGAAATAAATATAAATTCTATATTATGCCGAATTGGGAAAAGGGGAATCGAAATGTCTGCGAAAATTCTGAGCACTTCTTTGGCGATGGAAACAACGGTCGAAGGGGAGCCTCTGGATCAAGACCTTGTCGATCTGGCGGGAGTTGATCTTGCGACCCTCTTCGCTGAGTACAAGGCGTTCCGGGACGGGGCGATCACCAATGGGCAACCGCTGGGTTCTTTTGAACCAACCAATACGTTTCTGCCCGCCGCCCGCGGTTATGTGGTGATTGACGCGGTTGCCTCGGACGCAAGCGGCAGGGGACTTCTGCAGAAGCTTGAAGCACTTGGCATGCAAAACGGCAGTTTCTACATGAACGCCGTGTCGGGTCTTTTCCCAATCGGGCGTCTCCCCGATCTGCTGGATGTTGCGAACCTTGGCTTTGCATCCGCATCCTATGCCGCGTCACGGGTCGGGTCCGTTGAAAACCAAGCGGACGCTTCCATGCAGACGGACGACGTCAGGGTCGATTTTGGTCTGGATGGCACGGGGATCACAATCGGCATACTGTCAGACAGCTTTGATACCTCGCCCACCGCGACAACAGATTATAACGATGACATTCTTTCGGGCGATCTGCCGTCAGGGATCAACATTCTGGAAGACTTCACCGATCCAGACACAATCGACGAAGGCCGCGCGATGGCGCAGCTGATCCATGACATTGTCCCCGGCTCGGACCTTGCTTTTGCGACGGCTTTCACCGGGCAGGCTAATTTTGCCAACAACATCAATGCACTTGCGGCATTTTCAGACGTCGTGGTCGACGACATCTTCTATTTCGCTGAACCGTTCTTTCAGGACGGGATCATCGCGCAGGCGGTGGATGCGGCCTTTGCCAGCGGCGTGCAGTACTATTCATCGGCAGGCAATTCCGACAATGCAGCCTACCGCGCCGATTTTAGCGGGGTGACGGGTACGGTGCTTGGGAACACGGCCACATGGCATGATTTCGACCCCGGTGCCGGTGTGGACCTTGAGCAGGATTTTACGCTGGCCAGCGGGCAGTCGATCCGCATTTCGCTTCAGTGGGACGAGCCGTATATTACCGGCGCGCCCGGGTCGGGTGGGTCCGCGTCCGATGTTGATATCTTTCTTATCAACACGGACACCAACACCGTTCTCGCCTCTGGCGTGGACAGTAACATCGGCGCTGACCCTTTTGAGTTTCTTCCCTTCGTCAACACGACCGGTGGCACCCTGAACGTGGCATTGGCAATCAACCTGTTTTCGGGGCCCGCACCGAACGTCATCAAGTACGTTGATTTCACGGGCAACTCCCAGATTGTCGGCATTGAACACGCCACCAACAGCGGCACATCCGTGGGCCATGCCTCCGCCGAAGGTGGTCAGGGCGTCGGGGCGGCCTTTTATCAGGACACGCCCGCATTCGGCACCACCCCACCCGAGCTTGAAGGGTTCTCCTCGCTGGGCGACGCGCCTATTCTGTTTGACGCTGCAGGAAACCGCCTTGGCACTCCAGAGATCCGCGAAAGGGTGGACATCACCGCGCCGGACGGGACCAACAATTCGTTCTTTGGCTCCGATGTGGAAGGCGACGGGTTCCCGAACTTCTTTGGCACCTCGGCCGCAGCACCACACGCGGCAGCGCTGGGAGCCTTGTTGCTGGAAGCCGACGGCACCCTGACGCCCACGCAGGTCTATGATGCGCTGGAAGCAGGTGCGATTGACATAGTGGACCGTGCAGACGGGCTTGGCCCCACCGCTTTGGGGTATGACAACTGGTCCGGTCACGGCCTTGTCAACGCGCCCGGTGCCTTTGCCGCGGCCGGGATCACCGGCACGGCGCTGGTGGTTGACACCCTAATCGACGAAGACGACGGCAATACCAATGCCGGGGATCTTTCCCTGCGCGAGGCGATTGCCATCGCAGAGACGACGGACCAGAACATCACCTTTGACGCGGCCCTCGCAGGCGGCATCATCCGGTTGGATGCAACGCTCAACGCGCTTGTGATAAGCGACGGAACCTTCACCATAGACGGCAATATCGACAACGACGTAGAGGGTCTGGCGGATATTATCATCACCGGTGACACCGGGGCGAACGATTTGACCGTCACAAACGCGATGGGTGACATTGTGACAGACGCCGTCAACAACACAAACGACAGCGATAATGTGCGGGTCTTCACCGTTACAAACGCGACCACCGATGTCACATTCGAAAGCCTCGTGGTGACCGGTGGGGGAACCGGTATTGGCGGAGGAATTGCCGTAGCCGGCGGCGCAAGTCTGACCATCAATAATTCCACCATTCAAGGCAACAAGGCAGGCACTGATGGCGGTGGCATCGACATTCTCAATTCCAATGCGACGATTACCAATAGCACGATCGCCGGGAATGTTGCGGGCGACGATGGGGGCGGTATCTACACCCAAACCAACCTGAGCGGTTTTGTGACCTCCATCTCAAACTCAACAATAAGCGGGAATTCCGCGACCGATCAGGGTGGCGGCGTCTACAACACACTTGGATTTACGGAAATCGCCAACGCGACGGTCACAAACAACTTTGCGGCGAATGGAGGTGCGGGCGTCAGCAGCGATGATAATGCCAATACACAAACGAACATTGTCTCAACGATTGTGGCGGGCAACACGGGGTCTCCGGACGTTGGGCTTCAGGGCGTAAGTACTAATTCCTTTAACAGTCTGGGCAATAACCTGATCGGCGCGGATGACGATAACCTTTTCACAAACGGTGTGAACAACGATCAGGTCGGCACAACTGCGGCAGCGATTGACGCGGATTTGGCGGGGCTGGGCGACAATGGCGGGGCGACGGCGACGCATCTGCCGAACGCGGCAAGCCCGGTCATTGATAGCGGTGCAAACCCCGACGAGCTTCTCCTTGACCAACGGGGGCTGGCCCGCACCGAGGGCTTGGCAACTGACATCGGTTCGGTTGAAACATCCGGGTTGCCGGACCTTGTCATCCAGAACTTCGGCACATCAGCGACAGTGTTTTCCGCTGGCGAAACAGTCTTGTTCAATTGGGATGCCGCAAATATCGGTTCAGGTGCATCCGGAATTTTCGATACCGGCGTCTATATCTCGACCGATTCCAACGTGACCACGTCGGATACGTTTATCGACTTTCTTGATACGGACAATGTCACGGCACCGGGTGACATCGAAAGCCAGATAATCAGCACCGTCATTCCAACACTGACGGCGGGCACATACTGGATCGCGGCGATTGCCGACGATTTGTTCGGCGTGGCCGAGACGGACGAAACCAACAACGTCAGTACAGCCATTCAGGTGACTATTGAGGAACCGCTGGACCCGGTGACGCTTTTTGATGACAGCACACCGCCAAATATCGTTGGTGGGTTCACGACAATCGCTGCTGCGGTCGCTGCCGCTTCAAGTGGCTTCCTGATCGTCGCAAACAACAGCTACACAGCGGGGCCAGAGACGGTTTCTACGGATTTGAATGAGCTCTCCATTGATACACCGGCAGGCACGACCACCACTTTCAACCTGACGGGCGCTGCGCCAAACATCCAGTTCATTACATCCGAAGGTGACGGCAATCTGGTTGTGAATGGAAACGCCGCTGGCGGGGTTCTGAATGGTCTTGGGGGGGACGATGTTTATTCGGGCACTGAAGGTCTGAATATTCTGAACGGAAACGGTGGAAATGATACGCTGAACATCCTTCTGAACCGCGCTGAACTGGGCGCGTTTGAATCTCCTTTCAACGGATCGGTCAGCCTTTCGAACGCACAGGGGGACGTATTTCAATTCACCGGCACCGAAACCATCAACTTTAATGACATCACGTTCAGCGGTGGCATTGTCGGCGGGCCAGGCAACAATTTTGTCGGAACAGCGGCAAACGATATTATTCTGGCCAGTATTTCCGATGATACCGTCACAGGTGACATCGGGAACGATGTGATCTTTGCCTACGAGGGTGAAGACACCGTCGAGGGCGGTGGCGGCAACGACACCATCGAGGGTGGTGCCGGGACCGATATCCTGCGCGGCGACGGAGGCAATGACAACCTGCGCGGAGGCGATGACGCGGATGTCCTTTCAGGGGGCGCAGGCAATGACGTTGTAAACGGTGAAAACGGCGAGGATGTGTTGTTTGGCGGTGCCGGGAATGACCTGCTGTTTGGCGGTGCCGGGTTTGACCGTATCTTCGGCGGCGACGGCACGGACCGCATCTTTGGCGGTGATGCCAACGATATTGCAAACGGCGGCGGTGACAACGACATCATCAACACCGGGTCCGGCAATGATCTGGTGTTCGCGCAAAACGGCAACGATCTGGTCTTTACGCAGGCGGGCAATGACAACGTCTTTGGCGGCGGCGGCAACGACAAGGTCTTTGGCGGCGATGGCAACGACGAGATCAACGGCGGTGCGGGCAACGATGAGATCTTCGGCGGTGCAGGCATGGACGAGATCACAGGTGCAGCAGGTAATGACATCCTGTCGGGTGGCGGTGACAGCGACACGTTCTTCTTCTTCGCAGATCAGGGCGCCGATACGCTCACGGATTATACCGGGGCCGACAGGCTGGACATCTCATCGTTTGGCGTCACGGACGGAACGGGATCAGATCAGGACTGGCGTGATGCCACTGCATCTGTGGTGACCAGCGGCGGCGGCAACAACGTGACAATTGCATGGGATGGCGGCGGCACGCTGGTGATCGAGAATATCGGTATCGCCAGCCTTACCGACGCGGATTTCATCTTTTAACGCGGGCCACGCCAGCAAGTTACAGAATTTGGGTGGGCCCGGCCAGTGGATGACGGGCCCGCCGTTTCTCATCGCACCAAAAGGTACATGCTGCTAACGGCCCTTTGGTGTCGCTCTAAGGGCGCGGGGTGCCTGCCTTTGCGCCTATTGCGTCGCGATACTGCCCATCTGTGAAACCGCTTCTTCGACAACCTCGGCGAAGGGGCGTCCGTCAGGCTGGCGGGCAAGGGGGGTGAAGACAATATTGCGAAGCCCAAGCGCCGCCGTCATCTCAAACGCTTCGGGGGGAGGTGTGTCTTCCCAGATCAGGGCTTGTGCGCCAATGTCTGCGGTCATCGCGCGAAGATCGGCCATCTGCGTTTCGGTTGGCACGGCACCTGCTTCCCATTCCAGCGCAGTGATCGAAAGACCATAGCGCCGGGCGAAATACGCGTAGCGGGGATGCGTGGCGATAAAGGTGACATTCTGCACAGCTTCCAGCGCCGCGCGCGTCTGTGCATCAAGCGCTTCTAAATCAGCGCGCAAATCGGCCAACCGGTCCGCGGCGTCCTCCTTGGACACAAGGCCGCGTGATGTGATTGCGGTGGCGATCGCCTCGGCCTGTGCGATGGCAAGGGTCGGATCAAGCCAGAGATAGGATGCCACGCCTTCGTGCGAATGCTCACCCCCGTCGCCGTGGCTGTGCGTAATGCTCTCGGTCACGATGAACCTGTCCTCGATACCGGCAGAGGTGTTCACAAGTTTTGAGCGTGACAGCGAAACCCGGTCGATCCAGGTCGCAAACCCGGCCCCGTTCAACAGGATCAGGTCCGCGGATTGCACCATACTGATGTCGGCAATGGAGGGCCGCCAGAATGACGGGTCCACATCCTGCGGCACGGGGAAAACCACTTCTGCCGCGTCGCCAAGAAGGCGTTCGGCAAAATACTGCAACGCGTGGTTTACGGCAACGACCCGGGGGCGATCCTGTGCCATTGCCACAGTCGCGGTGACCAGCATCAGACCGGCGGCCAGAAGGGGTGTGAAAAAGCGCATCATGCTTAGCTTTGGCAACTTTTTGAAATGTCGTCCGGGGTTACGATCCAGTAATTATCGTGGCTGCCGGTATCGACCTCGATCACAAGCCCGCCGGCGTGATCCACGCTTTCTAAAGGAACGGCCAAGGTGCCGTCTTTGCCAATCGGCAGGGTCTGCAGCAGGGCATTCTGGCCATCCAGAACCCGCACGTCCGCCCGTTGAACAGCATTGCCGTTGGAAAACTTTGCCTCGACCGTGACCGCCTCGCAGTCGACAGAGGCAAAGACCGTCAGCTGGTGTGCCGCTGCCCCGAACGGGGCAGCAGCCAGAAGGCAGGCCAAAGCGGTAGCGCGGATCACTGCCCGGTCCATTCTTCGAAATGCACCCAGATCACGGCACCCAGTTCAACGGCCTTGTCCGCACCGTCCTGCGGCAGAGTATAATCAGCGGTGTTCAGTGCCGCAAAGCCCCACCAGCCATCGGACGGCGGCGCGTAGGTAAAGACGCCGTCGGCATCCGCCTTGACGGTTTGCGTGATCATCAAATCATCGGGCACAGTGGCACTTGCCCCTTGATTGTAGAACTCAACCTCGACTTCTGCATAAGGCACGGGCGCGCCGTCCATCTTGACGATCCCCTGAAAGACGTTGTGTTCCCAAAGGCCGAAAGGTTTGGACAGGGGGACGATTTCGGTTTTCAGACCCAGTTCTGTATCCCACCCCTCATCATCGCCGTAGGCTGTGACATAGGTTTTTGTGTAGTGGATGATGAATGCGTCCTCTGCCGGTTCCCAGTAAGGCTGCGGCTCCATCGCAAAGATGTATGTGCCGGGACGGTCGAGCGCATAATCAAGCGTATACCCCTGATCGTCCATCACTGTCGCGCCTTCAAGGCTGGTCAGCAGGTCGGTCGTGTTGCCCTCATGCGTGACAGAAAACGCCACCGGTGTATCCAGCATCATGCCGTCCAGTTCGAACGGATGGGAGAAAGACATTGTCAGCGCGACGCTGCGCCCGTCTTCTTGACTGATCATCGGGTCATCGGGAATGATCATCCCGTAATGCGCAAGTGCGGGTGTAACGGCCAGAAGGCCAGCGAACGATGCAGTGAGGAGCGTATATTTCATTAAGACCTCCGGTTGGTCATGATCCAAGGGCAAGCAGCCAGCCCACCCAGCTTTCGGCATTACGCGAGACGATGGCGGCGCCCAGACCCGCGATGATTCCTGAAATTAAAAGTAATGTAACTGTCTCCGCTGACAACAGCCGCAGCACCATTCCGCGCCTTGCGCCTAATTTTACAGCAGTGGCGATTTCGCGCGCGCGCAACCGGTAGCTTAGGAAAACAGCCAGTCCGATGGCGGCCAGCGCCGCGATGGCGATGATCATCGTCACCACATCAAGCAGCGATTTGATGCGGAATATCCGGTCCACCAACCCTTGAATAACGCCAGCCGGTTCGATCAATTGGCTGGCGCCTGCGCTGTCCAGATACCGCCCCTTGAGGATGGTCGCAGAACGGGTGTCATTGGGCACAACGATGACGGCAGAGGCGGGAAACCCATCCTGACTGCCATGAAAATGGAAAGTGTCGATGTTTTCTTCGGTAATGCGTTGGTATTGCACCACCGCTGCATTCGCCACCGCCGCGCTGCCTGCAGCGACTTCGGCGGCCGTGACCACATCCTCGTGGCCGTGGCCGATCCCCTGAATGACCCATGCCGTCTTGATATCGACAAAAATCGCCTGATCGTCAGGTGAGTTTGTGGAGGAAAGCACGCCGACGATGGGCATATCCAGCGGGTAGACGCCATCCAGGTCAAACAGGTTTTCCGGTGATGACACCAGTGTATCGCCAACGCCTTTCCCAAGCGCCTTTGCCACGTCCGCCCCGATGACGGCATCCCCAAGAAGCGAAAGGCCACGGCCATCAGCAAAGGTCAGTGCGCGGAAATCAAAATAGTCGAGCGTGGTGCCGACAACACGAAACCCGCTTGACGAAAATGCCGTATGCACCGGGATCGGTATGGCAAGCCCGCTGTCCCAGACCGCCTCGACCTCGCGCATCTCAACCGGGTCGGGGCGTTCATCCGAGAAATAGAGTGCCGCCATCGTTAAATCCAGCTGCGACCCGCGACTGCCCAAAAGCAGCGGCGTTGCATCCCCGCGCGCCACCAGCGCGCGCTCGCTTGTGGACAGCAGGATCTGCGTCGCGACCGGCACAAAAAGGATAAGCGCCGCCACCAGTGTCATAACAAGGCTGCGGCCCCAGTGATAACGCAGATAGGCAAAAGCGAGGTAGAGCGCGTTCATGCGTCTTCACTTTCGCGGAACTGGGCAAAGTCGAGCACCCTTTCGAAACGGGGCAACAATTCATGGTCGTGGGTGACAGCCAGCACAGCGGCCCCTGCCTCGGCGGCTTGTGCGAAAAGCAGATCAAGAATGCGCGCCTTGCTGTCGGGATCAAGATTGCCCGTCGCCTCGTCTGACAGAATAAGTTTGGGTTGGGTCACCAGCGCCCGGCAGATCGCCACACGCTGCTGTTCCCCTTGGCTGAGGGCGGTGGGATGGCGGTCCAGCTTGTCACCGATCCCGCAGGAGGCGGCCAAGGCCTCTGCCCGGTCACGCGCGGCTGCGTCAAGTGTCAGGGCCGGTGTGATCCGGTAGGGATAGAGGATATTCTGCCGGGCGGAGAGATAATCCAGCAGCGCGAAGTCCTGAAACACAAAGCCAATCGTGCTGGCCCTAAAGCGGCGGCGCTGGACATCGGGCAGACCTGCAACATCCGTACCCGCCACAACGATGCGGCCCGCTTCGGGCGTAAGAATGCCCGCAATCAGATTTAGCAGCGTCGTCTTGCCGCTGCCACTGGGGCCAACAATGGCCACCCGTTCGTTTTCGGCCAGCGCAAACTGCGGGACATTCAGCCGAAAACCGCTTCCGCCGTAGCGGAAAGTGAGGTTCTCAACAGTGACCATCAGTTTGTCTGCGGCGCGGGAAATGTCTCTCCCGCCGTGTCCCGATTGACGTCCAAAAGGGCAAAGTCGGTGATCCGCCAGGCCCCTTCGACAGGGGTAACGGACAGTTCAGCACTGTAGGTATTGCCACGCACGTGCAGATGTTCGGCGTGGCCCACGGTGCCGATCACCTGCCAGGACGCATCAATATCAAGCGTCGCGCCTTTGCTTTTTACCTGAGTGTTCAGCAGTTTGATCTCGTGAATGGTCTGGTCCGCTTGTTCCAGCCCACCCCCGGCCATCGCACCGATCCGTTCAAGGTAAAGATATTCCAGCGCATCCCCGTGGGTGACGCTGGCAAGGGTATCGTAAATCGCGTCTTCTTCCGTCTGACCAAAGGCGTCGTAGACAACCAGCAAGAGCGCCGGGGTCAGGCGCCAAAACTCTGTGCGGGCCTGTTCAATGGTCATCGGTTCCAGTTCGGGTGCCGTGAAGGCAGTGGTCGCTGATACCTGATCGCGCGCAGGCAGCACAACAAGCGCGGCGATGGCCGCGGCAGCCAGTAAGGCAAGACCGGCAAGAGTGAGCGTTCGGGGCGTCGGCAAAGGCTGTCCTAGCGGGAAAGAAACGTGTCACCCCACTGTGTTGCAGGCAGTTGCGGACTGCAAGCCTGCGGCGGTGATATTCCGTTAGACGGTTGTGAAACCGGCGCGGGCACGGCACCTGTGACCGCCAATTAGAACGGCGGCGGCGCATTGGGTGCTGAACATATCAGCACGACCGGCCAGCAGATACGGGTTTTAGTTTTGAACGTCTCTTGCCAGATTTGAGCGACATGCTGGCGCGGTCCCGCAATGGATCGACCGCGCGGCCATTGGGAGGCACGGTATGCCCCACTTATTGTGAATCAAATTATCGTTAATACCCAACTCTTGACCGTCGAAACCCGCCTGCCGCGCGGCCGTTTTGCCGCCTGAATTCAATTTATACGCGAAATACATGCCCAATTACTGAAATGGATTAGTGCCAAGAGGCAAATCCTCCCCTTTTCGGCATCCTGAATCAATAAGTTGCGGTAATTCTTGTACCATGACACAGAATGTGCTTTGTCCTTCGTGTACTACAGCAGCGCTGTACTTAGCGAGTTGATCGTTTTCTTGTTCACATTTTCAAATTTCATTTACGGGGCATAAAAATGACCACACTCGCAGCCGGCGAAATCGCGATTATAGGCTATAACTCTGAAGGATCAGACGACGGTTTTTCCTTTGTTCTTCTCACTGATGTAGATGCCTCGACCGAGATCAAATTCACGGACAACGAATGGCGTTCGGGCGCGTTTGATCCCAACGAAGGGGCTGTGTCTTGGACGTCGGGTACGGCGCTTTCGGCAGGTACGGTCGTGCGTCTGCAATTCAACAATTCCGCTGAAACACAGTCAGCAAGTGTCGGCACCGTTGTGCGCGGTGCGGACTCGGGTACTTTTAACGCGCTGATGTCCCTATCAACGTCAGGCGACCACATATTAGCCTATCAAGGGGCTGCCACGTCACCCTCTTTCCTGACCGCTTTTATCTACCGCCCGGCTGGATATGTGGCGGGAAATACGTCGGAAACCGAATTGCCGCCTGGCCTGACCATCGGCGTCAACGCGATAAACTTCATTGATCGCAGCATTCCGGACGAGTTTGACAACGGGTTTTACAACGGCCCCACATCAGGCAGCGCCGCGTTTCTGTCCACAGCCATTAACACAGAATCGAACTGGGTCGGAGACAACGACGCCATCCCGTTCAATTCATCACCGGGCAGCTTCACCGTCGGCGGTCCCGCAACCCCCGCCGAAATCCGCGTGTCCCAAGTCGCGACCGAAATTGTCGATGGGGACCTGACGCCCTCAACCGAGGACGGCACCAACCTGGGCGCGATAGATGTGGCCAGCGGCACGATCACGCAGACTTTCACAATATCCAATACCGGCGGCACTGTCCTTAACATCGGGTCGGTCACAATCAGCGGCGCAAATGCGGCTGATTTCGTGATCACGAGCCCCCCGCCCGCTACAGTCGCGCCAAGCAGCTCTGCCACTTTCAATGTCACGTTTGATCCTTCGGCGGCCGGGCTGCGCGAAGCGATTGTGATCGTCAACAGCGATGACAGCGATGAAGCGGTCTATGATTTCGCCGTTCAAGGCACTGGCGCGTTGCCCACAACGGGCACGACCCTTGCGGCGGGTGATGTGGCCTTTGTCGGATATAACAGCGTGGGTGATGAATTTGCCTTTGCACTGCTGACCAACGTGGTCGCCGGAACCGTCATCAAATTCACCGATGCGGGATGGACCGGGACACAATTCCGCAACGCCGATGCGGCAACCGGCACCCCGGCGGAGGGCGCGGTGGAATGGGTCGCGCCACGCGACTATCTGGCCGGCGAGGTCGTGACCTACAGAACGGACACCGAAGAAGGCCGTGCCAATTTTCAGGCAACGAGCGAAAACGGTTTCTTTCTCTCTGCTTCCGGGTTCGGTCCGTCCAGCGGCGGTGACCAGATCACCGCCTATCAGGGCACGGCAAGTGCTTCTCTGGCGACCTACACCAACATCGCCTCCATCCATTATGACGGAAACGTCTTTGACGCGGGCGCGACAAGCAGCAGCGAAAGTGCATTGCCCACCGGGCTGACGGATGGTGTTAATGCGCTGTCTTTTGGTGCGGATGCTTCGACAGATTTCAACTCCGGTGTCTGGACCAGATCGCCTGCGGCAGACGCCGATGCCCTGCGCGCCCTGATCAACAACGAGGCAAATTGGGTCGGCACAGATGTAACAGGTGGTCAGTTCATCGATACCAGCCGCATTATTTTTGGCACCCCGGAACCAGAGATTGTGGTGCAGGGGTTGGGCACCACCATTCTCGATGGCGCGGTCAGCCCCAACGATCTTGACGGCACCTCAATCACGCCGATTGAGATTGACGATGGGGCGCAGCAGCAGACCTATACGATCCTTAATCAGGGTAATGTCACGCTGAATGTCGGAAGCGTGCAGATCACTGGTGCGGATGCGGCTGACTTTTCTGTGGTTTCCGGCTCTGGAACCGCCATTTCGCCCGGGACAAGCGCCAACCTTGTCATTGCCTTTGACCCCACGACCGCTGGCCTCAAGAACGCGACCGTTACCATCAACAGCGACGACACGGATGAAGCGGCCTTTGATTTTGCGATTAATGCGGTCGCGCAGGCCCCGAACGGCGGCACCGATCTGTCCGCTGGCAGCATCGCATTCACCGGGTTCAATTCAATATCGCCGGATCAATTCACCTTTGTCCTGCTTGAAGACGTGGTGACGGGCACATCTATCAAGTTCACTGACGCGGGATGGACCGGCAGCACGTTCCGCCAGGAGGAGAATGCGCTTGAGTGGACCGCGCTCAATGACCTGAGCGCGGGAACGGTCGTATTTATTGACTACACTACCGTGGCTAACACGCCCAATGTTCAGTTCGTCAATGACGGCTATTTCAACGGCTCGACCAGCCTGAATTCGGCGGGAGACCAGATCACTGCATATCAAGGCACTGCAAGCGCCGCCGGCACTGAGATTACCAATCTGGCAGCCGTCCATTTCAACGCGAGTGAGTTCAACAGCGTCGGCCCCATCGGCACGGGCGACTCGCTTGTGCCAACGGGTCTGACCGACGGTGTGAACGCGGTCTCTCTGGGCACGGGAACAAGCGGTTCAGGCACTGAATTTGAAAGCGGTGTCTACAGTGGGCCGGTTGGCAACACTTTTGCCGAACTGCGAGCCGCAATCGCGAACGAAGCAAACTGGACGACTTCCTCGACATCGCAGACGTTGCCAACCGCAACGCTTGCGCCGAATCAGGCTCCGACGGTCAGCCTGATCACTGTCACGGCCAGCCTTGCGGAGGATGCGGATACTTCATCGCCAACCAAGGTTGCGGATGTTGTGGTGACGGATGATGGCCAGGGCACGAATGTCCTGTCGCTCAGCGGTGTGGATGCCGCCCTTTTTCAGCTGGTTGGCACCGAACTGTTCCTACGCGCCGGTGTCGCACTGGATTTCGAGGTAGATGCGCAATTCGATGTCACGGTGAACGTCGATGATGCCACACTCGGCGGTGGCGCGATTGAGGACAGCGCGCCCTTCACGCTGAGCATCACAGACGTGAACGAGGCCCCTACCCTTGCGCTGAACAACGTCACCACGACTCTTGCGGAAAACGTCGATACGGCGTCTGCGGTGAAAGTGGCTGATATCACGGTGACCGACGACGCGCTTGGCACGAACGATCTTTCGCTTACCGGTGCCGATGCGTCCTTGTTCGAGATTGTGGCGAACGAAGTGTTGCTGCGTGCGGGGGGTTCGCTGGACTTTGAAACCAACCCGCAGCTGGACCTGACCGTCATCCTTGACGATGCGGCAATTCCCGGAACGGAGGGCAGCCAGCCCATTTCGATCACCGTCACGGATGTAAACGAGGCACCAAGTGTCGCGCTGGACAACACAACGACACGGCTGCCGGAAAACACCGACACCGCTGCGCGGATCAAGGTCGCGGACATCGTCATCACCGATGATGCCACCGGCACAAATGTTCTGAGCCTGAGCGGTGATGATGCCTTGCTGTTCGAGACTTCGGGCACCGAATTGTTCCTGCGCGACGGCGTCATGCTGAATGCCGTTGCGAACGAGATGCTTGACGTGACCGTACAGGTGGACGACGCCAGCGTCGGAGGACCGGTGGACGGCAGCGCACCGCTTACGATTGTGGTGGTCAACACCGTGCAACCCGGCACAAACGGCGCAGATTCACTGGTCGGCACGGAGTTTGCGGACGACCTGAGCGGCGGCGGCGGCAACGATACGCTGGAAGGACGCGACGGCGAAGACACCCTCGACGGCGGTGCGGATGACGATATCCTGCTTGGCGAGGGTGGCTTTGACCAGCTTTTCGGCGGCGACGGGTTTGACCAGATTTCCGGCGGCACAGAGAACGACATCGCCAATGGTGGCGCGGATAACGACATCATCAGCGCTGGCAGCGGGAATGATCTGGTCTTTGCGCAAGACGGAAACGATCTGGTGTTCGGTCAGAGCGGCAACGACGATATGTTCGGTGGCACCGGCAATGACAAGATCTTTGGCGGGCTTGGCAACGACGTGATCAATCTGGGCGATGGCAACGATCAGGCCTTTGGCGGCGGCGGGGCAGACCGTATCACAGGCGCGGGCGGCAATGACGTTCTGTCCGGTGGTGGTGCTGTCGACACCTTTGTGTTCCGGTCCAATCAGGGCGATGACAGGATCACCGACTTTACCGAAGCTGATTTCATCGACATCTCGGCCTTTGCCGTCACCGATGGGATGGTATCCGATCAGGACTGGCGGGATGCGACAAGTTCAGTTGTGACCAGCGGCGGGGGTCTGGACGTGACAATCTCTTGGGACGGCGGCGGAACCGTGACGCTCCAGAACGTCGGGATCGCCAGCCTGACCGATGCGGACTTTGTGTTTTAGGGTTTCTTGATCGCGTTTTGCTGAACCACATATCGCCAACGTCCCGGAATGCTAAGCGTAGCGGGGCATTGGTGGTTCGGGACCAAGACAGTGTGATCTGATGCTCAGGTCACATGCCACTCACGAAAAAAGGGAGAGGCCATGCGGCCTTTCCCTTTTTTGCGTTAACCCGGGTTGAAGACCCGTCGTGGAGGCTAATCAATCCATCACCGCTATTGTCAGAATGCAAAGTCGGCGTCTGAAAGGGCCCCAACGCCCATGTTCTCAATGGTCAGTGACCCTCCCGCAGCCCATGTGATTGTGACATCTGCGCCGCCGCCGCTGGAGCCCACCGCCGCCGTGGCATCACGCCAGTCCTGATCTGATCCAGCGCTGTCGGTCAGACCAAAAGAAGCGATATCCAGCACATCAATGGCGGTATAATCAGTGATCCTGTCTGCGCCCTGCGCGGCGTTTAGATAAAACACATCAGCACCGCCGCCACCTACCATCAGGTCATCCCCCGCCGCGCCGGTGATCTGATCGCTTCCTGCACCGCCGAAAATCTCATCATGCCCTGCCCCCCCGTTAATCTGGTCGTTGCCCTCCCCGCCGAACAGCTTGTCGTTGCCCGCACCGCCGAAGATGTTGTCATTGCCCGACTGGGAAAACACCAGATCGTTGCCCTTCTGCGCAAAGATCAGATCATTGCCTGACCCGGTGTTGATGATGTCGTTGTCGGCGCCCCCGTTGACGATGTCATTGTCGGCACCGCCAAAAAGCCGGTCCGCCCCGGAACCTCCGAAGATCCGGTCAAAGCCTGCCCCGCCAAAAGCCAGATCGCTCCCTGCCCCGGCAAACAGGACATCTTCGCCTGCACCGCCGCTAAGCACATCGTTTTCGCTGCCACCCAACAGCACGTCATTGCCACCATCGCCCTGCACCACGTCCGCGCCCGCACCGCCGCGCAGATTGTCATTGCCGTCACCCCCTTGGAGAAGGTCATCACCCGAACCGCCGGCCAAAAAGTCATGGCCTGCACCGCCGTCAAGCACGTCATCGCCTTCGGCAAGGCTGCGTATCTCGGGTGACCCCAGAAGCTGCAGATCAGCGCCCGCAATGACATCCTGAATAACGGTCGGCTGGGCAGCATCCGGCACCCAATTGGCGACCAGATCGGGATGCGACAGCGGATCAAGGCTGTTTGCAAAGGCCTGTGCTTCGATGTCGTCGGCGCTGCGCTGCGTATCCCAGACGCGCACATCAGCAATGTCGCCCTTCATGGTTTTTCGGTCGCGGAACAGACCGTCCGAATCCTGATCCTGCGCGATCACCACACGACCGTTCGCCGCCAAACCGCCCGCGTTTGTGATGCCCCCGGCAATTTCGGCCCCGTCAAGGTAGAGGGCAACGGCGCCAGAGGCACCGTCATAGCTGCCGGAGAGACGGTGTGCATCACCGTCGAGGATTGATGCGGTCGGTATGTCGCTCAGGAAATTGTTCCCGTTGACCCGAATACCAAGCGTTTGCGAAAACGCATTGGTGTAGCCAAATATCAGAAACTCTTCCTGATCTACGGGAGTGCCGGCCGCGTAGGAAAAGAAAGACATGTAGGACGCCGGGATCACACCGTCGTTTGCGCGGAACAACAATTCGACCGTGACGGTATCGGTGGGCATGTCAAAGACGTCCAGCACCGCAGCCTGTTGGGTTTCGTCCACCCGGTTAAACGACACCGCTTCCACATGCGCCAGCAATGGCGCTGCTTCCGCATCGGTGCTGTCGCCATAAAGCGTATCATCTCCATCGCCACCCGCCAGCGTATCGTTGCCGAGCCGCCCTTCGATCATATCCGCGCCAAGCTGCGCACCGCCACTGATGACGTTGTCGCCAAAATCGCCCCTGAGCGTGTCAGAAAGCCACCCGCCGGTCAGGTTTTCAATGCGCTCGAAAGTTGTCACATACGACGGCCCATCGTCAGGTTCGATAAAGGTTGCCGAACCGGTTCTGATGTCCGCGTCTACCCGACCCAGTGTTTCCTGCGGCGTCCAGCCCGGGGTCGACTTGCGTTCCTCGCCGCTCTGCTGTGCGTCAAAGGAGAGCATATCTGTGCCGGAACCGCCCTCGACATGATTGCTGCCTTCAGCGGCAAATATCAGATCGTTGCCCGCGCCGCCGCTGGCCGTATCATCACCCGCGCCGGTGTGGATCTTGTCGTCGCCACCCCCTCCCGCAAGGCTGTCGTCGCCTTCGAACCCCACAAGCGCGTTGATCTGATCGTCGCCGGTAACCACGTCATCAAAGACGGTACCGCGGACACCCTCGACGTTGCTGATCAAGCCCGACGTCGCAAGGTTGAGCGACAGTGACGTGCCGTATTGGCTGTAGTCCACCGTGTCAAAACCGGCACCGCCGTCAACAAGGTGGCCTTCGCCTGTGACATTGCTGGCCGCGAAATAAAAGCTGTCGTTGCCGTCTTCACCCGCAAAAGCACCGGCCTGTTTCGTTGCGGATGTCGTTCCGTCCGGGACATCCCAAAACCGGTCATTGCCCGCCCCTCCATTCAGGACTTCTCCGATCAGAGGGAGCCCAAACGACACAGTCCCCGGTGCGCCGTAAAGCTGATCATCTCCTGCGTCACCAAACAACAAATGCAGTCGCAGATCTAGGTTCTGGACCGAGTACTGAGAGTAAAGGCGATCATTGCCATCATGCCCACGCACTGTCGTGACAGCGCCGCCCCATGATGCGCCATTGCTGGTTCTCAGAACGTCGTCAAAGCGAGAACCGATGATTTCTTCCGTGTTGCGGATCGACTTTTCGTCAACATCTGCATACTCGCCCGCGTTGCGTGTATCACCCGGGGTAAATCCCTGCGCCTGCCGGATGGGAAGGTCTGGGTTAAAATCCCACGCCCTCTCACTGCCGGAAAAATCAGCGATATCGCGCCCGGCGCCACCGTCAAACCCGACAAATCCGTCTTTGGTCATCTCCACCCGGTCGTTGCCATCCCCACCCCCGATCGAAGTGGTGCCAAGCCCCGGACGGAATGTATCGTTGCCCGCATCACCCGCCATCAGCGTACCATAGACGGGCTGGTCCTCTTCTGTCTGGGGAGGTTGATCGACGCCAATGAAGAGATCATCGCCACCCCCGCCAGACAACTCTGTTGCGAAGGTCGCGCCGGTCAGGGTGTCATTGCCCTGACTTGCGGTGAGCGTATCAATTGAGATCAGCGTATCCAGCCCCATCGACGCGCCTGCGGCGTTGTATTTTTCAACAACTCCAGCGGCTGCGTCTATCATCACCCGGGCCGGGATTTGAGTTGGGACGTCATCTTCTAGAATGCCCATGACGCGCAAACGCACAAAATCGTCGTTTGTCTCAACCGTTTCGCTGTTCTCGACACTTCGCCAGTTATAGGCTTCCTGGTTCCAGTTAGACGTCTCGCTGATCCCACCGTACCAAAGCTCGTGTGCTGCATTTCCCTGATGAATGTAGGTGTCGTTGCCCGGCCCCGCGATAAACAGGTTGCGGCCTTCACCACCATCAACATAATCGTCGCCCGCGCCCCCGACGAGCTGGTCCTTGCCCTCGCCCGCGATGATCGTGTCGTTGCCCGCAAAGCCGTTGATCCGGTCCTGCAGGCCGCCCCCGGTCAAGACGTTGTTGCCGCCGTCGCCCCACATCCAGCTCTTGATGCTTTCGCCGTTGGTCAGGCTTTCGATGCTTGTATAAGTCTCATAAAACTCCGGTGAAAAGGGTATGCGGGCGATGTCATTTGTCAGCGCAAGGTACAGGATACTGTTGCCGCTCCCGTTGGCCCCGTAGGTTTCATAACTGACCGTATCATTGCCATCACCGCCGAAATAGTCGTTCCACAGGAACGTCCCACCGTCGAGAAGGTCATCCCCGTCCCCCCCAAACAGCGTATTGCGCCCGCCCGAATAGTCCGCATTGCCGCGTCCGCCGAACAGGTAGTCATTACCGCCCTCCCCAAAAAGCGTGTCCCGACCGATGTTCCCGAAGACGTAATTCGCGTCGTCGTTTCCCGCTACTGAGTCCGCTACTTGCGCGGTTGAATTGGTATAGAAGAAATTTTCGAACTCCATGATGTCAAAGCTGCGGTCTGAGAAAATGACCTTTTCGATATTGAACAGGCGGTCTGTGCCCTGCCGTCCGCCGGTGTAATCATTCTGGGTGGCGATCAATTCACCGTCGTTTCCGTAGGCGAAGCGGTAGTCCATCCAGCTGCCGAAGAATACCGCGCCGTCATAGCCGTCGCCGCCGTCGATCACATCATCGCCCCAACCGCCGATCAACAAATCATCTCCTGCACCACCGCTCAGCGTGTCGTTGCCCAGACCGCCTGCAACCAGATCATCGCCGCCCATCGCATCAACCTCGGTTCCCGGTGGGTCGTTGGGCGGGTTGTCGTCATCTCCGATGACCAAAGATGACTCGTTGCCGGGCACATTGTTTACAGGGCCAAGCAGATCAGTTCCGATAATCTGGTCCTGCAAGTCGCGAAGTGCGCCGATAAGTGGGTCAATCACGTCAGCCTGAAGGTTCGCAACCAAGTCATCAAGCGGATCGCCGAAGTCGGGGAAAATGTCGATGGATGGCAGGATATCGACGGTCAGATTGTCGAGGTCCAAGCCGATACTGCTTAGCATGTCGGAAAACAGCTGCGTGATGCCAAGCCCGTCGATGATTGGATTGACCACCAGACCGATGGTGTTGTCATAGACAATGGAAATTGCATCAAGTGCCCATTTGATCGGGGACAGCACATCTTGAAGGACCGATATTGGCCCACTAAGAAAATCCAGACCGTCCAGCGCGTTGGTGATCTTGTAAAGCGCATTCAACACAACGCGACCGGGTTCGATGATGCCGTTCAGGGCGTTGGCCACGTTCTGGCGCGCCGTGGCAAGCGTATCTAGGGCGTCGATGATCGGCTGATAGCCAAGATTGATACCCACGACGGTTGCATTTGCGCCTGCGATGGCGCTGTCGAACGCGGTCGGAATATCCATCCCGTCAGTGTTTTCGACAACCGCAACTGCATCCGATAGCCCCGCCGTGATTGACCCAAGCTCCTGCACCTGTGCATCAATCAGTGCAAGCTCCGTTTCCAGGATGAACTTCTCGGCTTTGACCAGATTAAGGATGGTCGAGAACTGGCTGTCGGGCGGTTTTGCGGCATCGGCGGCGGCGGCAACTTCGGCGGCGCGGTCTTCCACGACGTCGATGGCGCGTTTCAGCAGCTTGGCAAAAGGTTCAAGCGGCCCACTTAACCGCGAGACCAGAGCCAGCCCTGTTTCCAGACCCGAGGCAAGGCTTTCCAGCGCCGTTGCATTGGTGTCGATTTTCTTGAGGGCGCTCAGCGCACCTTCGGCAATGGAAAGCGCATTGATGCCTGTGGCAACCGCGATGCGGGTGCTCAACAGAGCGCTGGTGACCTGATCAATATTATCCTGAAACGTCTGAACTTCACTTGGCATGGCGCGCCTCTTTTCCTGCGAAGTCAGGCGCTGACAGATAGGTGGTACGGGCGCACGGGTGCTGTTCGATTTCCATTCTGAGTCTGCCTTCGCACTTCAAATTAGGCTTTCAGAATGCAGCACGGCACAGGTGCGCGGTATCGGGCGATTACCCTATTTTTCGCGTTGGATGATCCGCTTGGCGAGCGGGGCCGGTCAGTCCTGAGCAATCGGGAAGGACACGCCAAGGCTTAATCCACTGGCCCGTTCGCACAACAGATCAACCTCATATCCCGTCGCGCGGGCAAGCTCGTCCACGATGGCAAGGCCAAGCCCCTCACCGTGTTTGCCCTCGGCTGTTTCAAAAAGACGGGTGCTGCGCTCTTTGGCCTTTAAAAATTCGGCCCGCGTCAGACCCTTGCCAGTGTCGTGAATTTCGACGCGCAGGGTCTCTCCCCTTTTGCGGACACAGAAAAGAATGCGTCCGGTGTCCGTATATTTGATCGCGTTCGACAAAAGGTTCGACAGGATGCGCATCGCCTGCATCGGCTGAACCTTTGTGTCATGGTGGGACGGAACATAACACAATTCCAACCCCCTGGCGGCAGCATCCGGCAGGAACATCTGGACAACGCCGTCAGTTACCTTGCGCAATCCGTATGTCGCGCCCCGCTCCTGTTCCGCCAATTCGGGGGCCGATGCGTTGAGCGTGACCTCATTTTCGCGCTGGCGGCTGGCCGCATTCATAAGCCCTTCGATATAGGTGAAAGATGCCTCCATATCCGCGACGGCAGAGGGCGATTGTTCTGCGGGGCCCGACAAGGCCCTGACGTTCAGGCGCAGGGCCGCAAGCGGTTGCTGCAGGTCGTGCAGGGTGTTGGCACTGGCCACATCGCGCGATTTGAGTTGTTCGCTTTCCTGTGCAAAACGCCGTTCCAGATCAGACAGACGCGCCAGCAGCTTGAGGTTGCGGTTCTCCTCCTCGTAGCGTCGGGCTATCGCCGCCTGACGGGACAATCGCAACTGATTGTAGCGATCTGCAATCGACAGCCCCATCAAAGTGGCGTCCACCACCATCACCGAACGAATGACATCATTCTGAAAATCCTGCGAGATTTCGATGCCCAGCCAGTGCCGCAGGCTCATGATCGAGGCAGCAAAAAGAAAGCCCAGCCAGGCAAGCACGAAAAATCTGACTTCCTTGAAGCGGGTGAGCGCCGCGACAAAGCCGGAAAACGCACACATCCCGACGGATACAAGCGACAACAGGACCAGCAGCTTCTTGAGTGTCTGGTTGTCCAGAAACGCCGATGAAACCACCATCGCAGACGCAAGCCCCATGACAGCCCAGAGCAGCTTGTCGATGATGGGATGATTGACCTTTGTGTTCAGAAAAACCCGGGCAAAGTTGGGTGACAGGATGATCACACCCGCGCCAAGCGGAATGGACGCGAAACTGTTCCAATCCGGCGCATTGGGCCAGAAATACTGAAACGTGACACCATCTGAATGCATCACGAACAACAGCGCAGCAAGCCAGCTGCCGATATAAGCGGCAAAGACCGGGTGGCGATAGATGACCAGCGCCAGCGCCGCCAGCAAAAGCGGGATGATCATCATACCGTAGTAGAGGAAATTCTTGGCTGACCGCGATGCGGCGCTTGCAGCAAAACTGGTCTCGGTCTCGAATCCAAACGCCAGATGCGAAGAGCCTTCGGACCAGTATTCAATCAAGATCGTTGCCGTCTCGTCCGGGCGCAATTGCAGCGGGGCAACCATCTCGGGATAGGCGATGGGGCGCTTGTGGAACGGATCCCCCGGTCCAACGTCATAGGTGGTTTTGCTGACACCCCGCGCGTCCACCACATGCACAGCAAGAAGTTGTTTGAAATTCTCACGAAAGTGCAGCCGCCAGGATACGACATCACTGGTCACATTGCGCACGGCGATCCGCAGCCAGATCGTGCTGTCGGTATATCCAAAATCCGGCGCAGCGGTGATCACGGGCGAAAATGCATCCTCCGGGAGCGCCAGAATCTCTGCGGTTTGCATCGCACCGGATGGGTCAAGAAAGCTGTCAATATGCCCTTGCAGGGTTTCAGGAGCACGGGGACCATCAAGCGTCAGGACCGGTGATTGCGCCAGCGCGGGGGACGTCGCAAACAGAAAAAACATTGCGATTATGGGCAGAACACGCATGCTGAGGACAAAAAGCGACGCAAGGAACCGACAGAAAACATGCAGCGCAGCAGACCCTACCGGATTGTTATCGCGGATGATCATCGTCTGATCGCCTCTGGTCTGAGTGTGGAATTGCGGATGCATGGGTATGAAGTCTCGGCCATCGCAGGTGACGGGATCGAGGCCATCTCTGCGATCAAGGCGCAGGTCCCTGATCTTGCGATCCTCGACATCAACATGCCCGGTGCCAACGGGGTTGAGGTGTTCCTTGAGGCCCAGCGCTGGTCCCCCGACACGCGCTTCGCGGTATTGACCGGCCATCCTTCGGCCAACCTGTTTTCCAGCCTGATTGATGCGGGGGTGCGGGGCATATTCCTCAAGTCAGACCTTCCTGCCAGCATCTGCGACTATGTCGGGCGCATCCTGAAAGGCCAGATTGTGCTGTCGCCGTCGGTCATCGACGTGATGGGCGGTTCGGATGAGGTTCCCGAACTGACCAACCGGGAATTGCAGGTGCTGCAGGGGATTGCACGCGGCATGTCCAACGCCACGCTGGCCGAAGATCTGGGCATCAGCGCCAAAACGGTCAACACGCACCGGACAAATCTGATGAGAAAACTCGGTGTGCATTCCTCGGCGACGCTCCTTGTGAAATCAATCAAATTGGAACTGGTATCAATCGACTGACGCGCGGTGCTGCGCGCTCCTGCTTGAAGCCTAGTCCAAAAGGGCCTCTGCGCCTATCGGGTGATTGCCCGATACGGTCCCATGCGGCCCACTGCGCGCGGGGCATCTTGCGTGCAAGGCAGGATCAGATATTTATCATCCCCAGCGGGCGAAGGGGCAGGCCGTGATTTGCCAGGGTGTTGCTGCGGGATGGCGGCCCCCGGCGAAGTCAGTATTGTGCCGATGACAGGTCTGACGAAAGTGATGATGACAACGGTCAACAACGATCAGACATTGATTGAACGCGTCGCGGCACAGGACCGTGCGGCGATGCGCCAGCTTTATGAACGCCACTACGAAGGGCTGTTTGCCTTTCTCTGCGGACGGGGTGCCGATACCGCGCTGGCGCATGACACGGCTCAGGAAACGATGTTGCAGGTCTGGCGGTCAGCCGGGACATTCGGGCGAAAGTCAGCGGTCAAAACATGGATTTATGCTATTGGCCGCAACACGTTGATCAACCGCCAGCGCAAGAACACCCGCCTCAGCTTTGTCGATAATGTGCCAGACACCGCAGACCCGGCACCCGACCCCGAAGCACTGCTTGTCGCCGCAAATGAGGCCGGGCGTGTGCGCGCCTGTCTGGAAAAGCTGAAGCCGGCCCATCGCAGCGCGCTGCGGCTGGCATTCTACGAAGACCTTACGTACGAGGAAATCTCTGATCTGGAGGACATTCCCGTCGGCACGGTCAAGACCCGCATCTTTCACGCCAAACGCCTTTTGTCCCGCTGTCTGGGGCGCGCGTAACGCCCTATTCAGCGGCAACGAACTGGAACAGAGCGCGGTTCTCACTGGCAGCGGTCAAGGCACTTTCTAGCAGTTCGGGCCCCTCAAACCGCAGACGATACACGCCGGTCGCGCCTGGGCCGTCGGATATAGTGCCCTGAAAACGGCTTAGGAACTCTGTCGTATCCGCAAGGGTGGCGTCGGGCTGGAACACCACTTGCAGCACGAAACCGTCTCCTTGCTCGGATACGGTTTCGAACATGTCGGGGCCATTACCCATTTGCGGAACAGCCACAAATTGCCACACCATCACAGCAAGGGCTGCCACCGCCGCAACTTGCAGCAGGCCCAACCGGATAGGTCCGTTGACATTGGCCGCAGGCGGCACCGCAACCTGATCCGCCTCGATGCGCCGTTCAAGGTCCGCCCATCCCGCCTGCACATCAGCACCACTTGCGCGCATGCTCGCAAACTCTGCCCGCGCGGATTTCACTACGGCAACCTCCGCCGCCAGGCTGCGGTCCGAGGCCATCCGTGCTTCAAACGCCTGCCTGTCTTCCTTCGAAAGGCGGTCCTGAATGTACATCAGGATCTGGTCTTCGGTTTCCATACGCGCTCCAATCAGGCCGAACCGGCCCGCTGCGGGAATTAGCTAACTGCCGTGTGCAGAGGCCGCAATCCCTATTTCTGGCTGACTTCCGATGACTATTTGACGTACCGCACCCCCAAAAGGTTCACGAAATAAATTCGAAAAAGAATGAACCGTCATCGCTGTGGAACGACTATAGTTTGAAATACCGGCGGCACCGGTCCGCAAATACACTTACCATCGGGGGGCTTTCACCATGTTGACACGAAATCCTTTCAGGGCAGCCGTGACGGTGCTTTGCCTGACCATCGCGGGCTGTGCAGCCTACGACCGGGGGGAGGTTGACCAACCGGGCAGCGCGCAGGGTGCCTTTGTTGATGAACGCGAGATTGTCGCATTGGTGGAGGGTGACAGGGCGCGCGAGCGGATGGCGCGCTATGCAAAGGCAAACGGATATGTCTTGCGCGAAACGACAAAGCTCGGGGCGTTGGGCCTTATCATGCTGTCATTCGAGATGCCCGCAGGCACAACCGGAAAGGAAGCGATTGCCGCGCTTGAGACAGCTGTTGCAGGCTCAACCGTTGGGGTAAACCATGCCTACCGGCGCCAACAGCTTAACGTCAGCAACGCCGCACCATCCTATGCAAACGGGCTTTTGAATTGGCCCCAGTCAGGCTGCCGTGCCTCCGTGCCGATTGGCTTGATTGACACTGAAGTCGACGTGGGGGCAGCGGGTCTTTTGCAAAGCCAGATGGTGCAAAAGCGCTTTACCGCTGGCCCGCCACGCTCTACCCGGCACGGCACCGAAATCGCCAGCGTTCTCACAGATCCGACCCGGATGCGCGGCACAACCATCTACAGCGCTGGTGTTATTGAACAAACCCCAGACGCCGGAAGCGCCGCCGGTGCCGACCAGATTGTGAAAGCCCTGGACTGGCTGACAGAAGAAGATGTGAAAGTCGTAAACGTCTCACTGGCCGGGCCGTTCAACAAGCTGCTTGCGCTGGCCGTGTCCCGCGCGACTGACCGCGGCATGATCATTGTTGCCGCAGTGGGCAATTCAGGGCCTTATGCACCCGCCCGTTATCCAGCCGCCTTTGAATCAGTGATCGCAGTCACGGCGGTGGATGCAAACGGCGACATCTACCGCAACGCCGGTCAGGGCCCCTATGTCGATATTGCAGCGCCCGGTGTCGACGTGCCCGCCCGGTCCGCGCGCGGAACCCGGTTTGTGACAGGCACGTCCATCGCCGCCCCTTTTGTCACCGCACGTATTGCGGCGGACCCTGCAATTTTGTCCGCACGGGGCCCCCGGCAGATCAGGCAACGTCTTGTCGGAAATACACGCGACCTTGGGCAATCGGGCGCTGACAACACTTTTGGCAGCGGGCTGATGCAGGCCACGGGCATCTGCGGAAGCTGACGCGTGCGGCAGCATGCGGTGCTGCGTCAGGTTACCACCGGCAAAACCTCTGGCGCGCGCGTTGTCAGCAACCGTGCCTTCTGCGCCCCGACAACGATGTTCTCTTCGTGGACCATCATCAACCCATCGCCGTAACTGAGCGATGGCTCGATTGTCAGCACCATGTTTTCGGTGATCTCTGTCCGGTCAAATGCCGCGTGCGAGGGTTGTTCTGTCAATTGCATGCCCAGACCGTGACCCAGCCGCCCGATATCGCCGCCGGACCCGTCCATCTCTGCAATGACTTCTGACATGGCCAGAAACAGGTCACGGCAGGTGTTTCCGGGCTTTGCGGCCTCGATCCCGGCCTGCGTGGCGCGCCACAGCACATCATATGCGCGCCTTGCGGTGTCATCCGGCGGACCGATGGCCCAATTGCGATCAAAGTCGCAGAAATATCCATCCCACGTGCATCCGGTATCCAGCATCAGGATATCCCCCTTATGCAGGGGCCTGCGCGACGGAGGAGAGATCACATCGGCATATCCACCCTGATCAGCGGCACCCACCAGATAAGGCACATCATCCGCACCCCCTGCGATTGCAGCACAGCGGAAAGCGCGAAAGGCCTCCTCCAACGGCATGCCTTCGCTGATCAAATCGGGCAGACCCGCGAAAGTGGCCGACCCGATCCCGCAAATATGCCGCAGCTTTTCAATCTCTGCCGGCGATTTGACCATTCGCAATCCCTGCACAAGTCCGGTCGCGTCAGCCACTTCCAGCCCCGGCAGCGCGGCCAGCAGGCGTTCCCAATCCGCAAGGGGCATCCGCAGGTGTGTTTCGTGTCCTTTCATGACGCCGATGCGTTCATTTGTTCGCGCGAGTGGGGCAAGAAGGTCTGCCAGCAGGCTGATGCCATCGTCCTGCGGCGCGGGCGCGCTCCAGCAACGGATGTCGTCGATCCACGTGCGCGCCATCATATCGGCACCGATCTGCGGGATCACGGCGATGGGTTTGCCTTGGGCCGGGACAAAGACGAACCAGGGCCGCGTCGGGCTTTGCCAGAAAAGCGTATGGAAGCCTGTGAAATATCGTACGTCATGCTCGCCCATCAGCAAAATACCGGCAAGGCCCGCCTTGGCCATGAGCAACTGCGCCTTTTGCGTGCGCGCGCGGAATTCTGCGTTGGTAAAGCCGCGTGCGGGGGCCGTGGCTGTTGTCATGTCGGTCTGTTCTCCTGCCCTTGGCTGTTCTGACGTGAGCCGCGCTGCGAACTTGCTGCGCGGCACCGGTCAGGCATCCGTTTCAATAGGCACATTTTCAGGCAGCAGCGCAAGCGCGAGGCAAGGCCCTGAGTGTTGCCGGATGCCCCTGCCCGGCGGGCAGAGACAGCCACATAACATCACGATCCGCGCCTATACGATCAACCGTGCTTCGTGCTGTTTGGCGGATAGCCTTGCGGCGCAAAAAGCCGCGCGACCGGTCAGGGTTCCCAGTTCAGGAAACAGTTCCAGAAGCTCATCAAACACCTGATCGGCGTCCTGTGCGGTGATCATATCACCGGGCTGAAAACTCTCTGTCCAGGCATTGTCGACCAGCAAAACCTCGTGACGGTCAAACATGACGTGGATATAGGTCACCCCTTCCTCCGCCTGCACCTGATCAATTCCGGGTCTGTGCGTCATATGTTGCGCCTTGACCAATACTTCATCCTCACCCAGCCAAAGCTGCGTGGCGGTGTTTTCGACCAGCATCCGGTGCTGCGGGGATACCCGCATGTCGCGGTCGGGCACGCCGGGTGCAATGCTGTCTGCACGGATCAGGATCGGTTGAAGATGCGGCGCGCGGTCCAGCCTGCCCGCATTCAGGAATTTTTTCCCGATCCAGCGTACCTCCTGTGCACCGTGATCGCGGGTGTTTACCAGATCACCGATGCGCAAATCTTCAACCGCCACGCGCCCATGTGGTGTGTCGACCATGCTGCCGGGGGTAAAGCACGGCACCACATTTTCGATATTGGAAAACGATGCGGTCGATCCGTCGGAAAACGTGATAACGCCGTTTTCGGGATTGGCACCGTCATAGGCGATTGTTGCACCGAAGTCGCCCAATATGATGGTGTCATTGTCATTGCCACCCTCACCGCCATCCACGGTATCGCCCGCGCGAATGAAAATGGTGTCGGCATCATCACCACCGTTGATGATATCGGCCCCATCGCCACCCTGAATGGTGTCTGCGCCCGAACCGCCATCAATCGTGTCATTGCCCGTGCCGCCCAAGATGGAATCGTCGCCGCCTTCGCCAAAGACGATGTCATCGCCTGCGCCTGCATCGATCACATCATCCCCGGACCCATTGTTAAGGCCCGGTTGCAGCAGCGGCGGATAACTCGCCAGATCGACGGCAGATCCGCCCGTATCAGGCCCCGAAATCGTACCGCTGAGCGTGTTGCCGCCATCGTTCTCAAAATAGATGATTTCAATCAAATGCGCGCCGGGGGGCAATGTGATTGTTCCGCTGGCCGTCTGGGTGGCGTGCAGGCCGTCGTTGTCAACAACCTCGACCCCGTTGATGAACAGTTTTGATCCATCGTCAGAGGATGTCGTGAACGTATAGGTGCCGCCGCTGGTCACGGTCAGTTCGGTGCTGAATTTCAGCGCAAAGTCGTCAGCAGTGTCATAATCCGTCGGGGTGATCGAACTGGACACACCCGTGGTTGTGGGCGTCGCGGTGTTGTCACGCCCACCGTTTGCCGTGAACCCCGCATCCGCAAGGCTGGCAGGCGCACCCGTTGGATCAAGGTCGTAGTATTCAAAAACCCAAGGGTTTTCACCCGATCCCCCCGCGCCGCCAGGGGTGGACGGCAGGGCTGCGGTATCACCATAGATTTCGTCGTTGCCAGCCCCACCGAAGACCGTGTCATTCCCGTCACCGGCCAGAATGATGTCATCCTGTCCTGCCTCTCCCGGCAACACCGCATCGCCATTGTCGACGCGGTCGTCATCGGGGTCACCGGTATAGGAGCCATCAATCAGATCATCGCCATCCGTGCCTTCGACATAGCCGTCGAAATCAAGGTTGTTGACGGTTTCGATGTTCGAAAATGACAGGGTAGAGCCATCTGTAAAAGTCACGATGCCCTGTTCGGTGACAAAGGCCACATCGGCCCCGCCCGCGTCCTGATACTGGATTGCGGCGACGTTCGAGACGTTGAGCACGTCAATATCGCTGTCGTCGCCGTCCTCTCCACCGTCGATGGTGTCAGAGCCATTGGCAAAGATCGTGTCACTGCCCGTGCCACCCGCAATCACATCGCCAAAGGCAGGATCAGAGGCACCGGATGCGCCGCCTGACGGATCGCCGTTGGCAAAAATGATGTCGTTTCCGGCGTCCCCGGCAAGCGTGTCCGCCCCCGTGCCGCCGATCAGGCTGTCAATGCCGTCGCCCCCGGAAAGGCTGTCGTTTCCGGCACCACCCACAAGCGTGTCGTTGCCCGCCCCTCCTTCCAGCGTGTCGTTATCCGCGCCACCATCAAGAGAATCGTCGCCCGCGCCGCCAAGAAGCAGGTCATTTCCGTCCTCACCGCGGATGGTGTCGTTTTCGGCCCCACCGTCCAGCACGTCATTGCCGCTGCCGCCTTCGATAATATCAAGGCCGTCACCGCCGCTGACGGTATCACTGCCGTCACCTCCATTGAGTGAATCGCCGCCCGCGCCGCCTTCTACGCTGTCGTCACCGTCCCCTGCGTCAATTGTATCGGCACCTGCGTCGCCCGAAAGCGTATCGTTGCCTGCACCGCCTTCGATGCTATCCGCACCATCACCGCCAGTGATGCTATCAGCACCGGTGCCGCCTGCAATACTGTCCGCGCCCGATCCACCCGCCAGCGTGTCCTCACCAGTGCCACCGGTGATCGTGTCAGACCCGCTGCCACCGCTGATGCTGTCGTTGCCGTCATCCCCGGCAAGGCTGTCGTTCCCCCAGTCACCCGAGAGGGTGTCATTGCCACTGCCCCCTGTCAGGGTGTCAGCGCCTGCACTGCTGAATACCTGTGTCGATCCGTCTGCGGGCGCCTCGTAGATTTCAAGGATATCACCGGTCTCTGGGTCACGCAGCACCCAATTGGTCTGGCTGGTGGAAGCGGCAGTAAAGTCGGACCCCGCAGGGATCGTGATGACCGAGACAACCGCACCGGTATCATCAATCCGCGCCAGTTCAACGGCGTAGGGCGATTGGTTGTCGAAAGTGACGTTCGTTGGCGTGCCTGCTGTGCCCGAGGCAAAATCGGCAGGATCAAGCGCAAGCTGATCGCCAAAGATCACATCTTCGCCCGCGCCGCCTTGCAACAGATCGTCGCCCTGATCACCGTGGATCAGATCATCGTCCGTTTCGAATGCAGTAAAGTGAACGTCAGAGACATAGGTGACCTGACCGCCGGTCGAGCCGTTCTCGTAGACGATCTCAAATCGTGCAACGGGGCCCGCAATTTCAACAAGCACCGATCCGGCCGCGTCGGCCTCGGATTCGTTGCCGGGGCCGCCCGTCACGGTCTGACCTGACACCGTGTCATTGCCAGAGGGTGTCAGAGTGACCGCTACGGGGTTGCCATCCGCGTCAAAGGCGTTGACCGTGACGATGTCCTGCCATGTGTCACTGTCGATGTCGTTGATCCGGAAACTGACCGCTTCCAGCGCCACGTCCGAGGCAAAGCTGACGGTTGCCACGTCAGGACCACCGTTGCCCCCCAGAACAAGCGCCGATTGCGCCGCAAAGGGTTCGCCCGCAACGGTATCGACATATTGGGTGGCGCTGCTGATGTCTGACTGATTAAGCGCGCCGTCATTGGTGACGCTTACCGTTATGTTGGCGATGCCTGTGTCCTGGGTAAAGCCACCCGACACATCAGTGCCGTTGCCCTGTGCAATCCAGCTGAGGTTTTCGGCACCGGACGTCAGTGTGGCGGGGCCACCTGATACCGTGTCATTTCCCTGCCCGGCAAAAACCGTGTCATCGCCAGTGCCGGCCTGAATATTGTCCTGATCACCAGTGGTGCCCAGCGTGCCGTCATTATTGTCGACCCTTTCAAGGTTTGCGTCAGTGAAATTTGCGTCAATGACGTCGCCGCCCTGGGTGCCGGAAACGATCCCGTCCGGGCCGCCGTTGACCGTCAGGGTTTCAATCCCGGTAAAGGTGGCGGTCGTGCCATCGTTGAAAAAGACTGTGCCATTTTCGCTGTTGGTCGGATCAAATGAGACCGAGGCCACATCGTTCACGATCAATGTATCGTTCGTGTCGGTGCCGGTTTCGCCGCCGATGACCACATCGCCGCTTCCCGCAAGGAAAGTATCGTTGCCCGCCTGCCCATCAAGCGTGTCCGCTCCGGCACCACCGCTCAGCGTGTCAAAGCCGCTGCCGCCCAACAGGCTGTCATCACCGGCCCCACCCGAAAGACTGTCGGCACCGCCGTCGCCGGACAGGGTATCGTTGCCTTCCCCACCTTCCAGCACATCAGCCCCCGATCCGGCTGCAAGGCTATCGCTGCCAGCGCCGCCAAAGAGCGTGTCATTGCCCGTGCCCCCGATCAGCGTGTCATTGCCAGACCCGCCATCAATGGAATCGTTGTTTGTGCCGCCGTCGATGAAATCGTTGCCGAAGCCGCCGAACAGCGTGTCATTGCCCGCTTCGCCAAAAATGCTGTCATTGTCGGTTGGCACCGCCTCGAAATGCACATCGGTCACATAGAGAAGCTGACCGCCCGTACCGGCGTTGTCATAAATTACCTCGATCCGCGCGACGGGCCCCGCGACGGAGACAAGCACAGAGCCTTGCGGGTCCGTCGCCCCGGTGGCCGTAGGCCCGGCGGTCACAGTGTTTCCGCTGACGGTGTCATCCCCGGCGGGGGTCAGGTTTACGGCAATCGGATTGCCGTCAGCGTCGTAGGCATTGACGGTCAGCACATCCTGCCAACCACCCTGATCAATATCCTGCAAACGGAACGAGACGTTTTCGACGGTGTCGGCCAGCCCTGACCCGCCGACAGCAGAGAAGTTCAGGTCTGTTGTCCAGGCCGTGCCGTTGCCGTTACCACGCAATCCAAGACCGGAATTTGTATCGAAGGGTTCGCCTGTATCAACGAAGGTGGCGTTCTGCTCGACCGTGGCAGACGTACCAACGCCGCCGTTGGCAAAACTGACACCGACATTGATGCCGCCAGTGTCCTGCGTGAAGCCGGTGGCGATGCTGTCGCCGTCAACACCCTGATTGGTCCAGTCCAGAAACAGGCTGGTGTTGCTCAGCGCCGCTGAGCCGCCGTCCACCAGATCGTTCCCATCACCTGCGTTGATTGTGTCATTGCCAGCACCGCCTGTGATATCATCGGCGCTGCCCGTGCCGTTCAGAACATTGTCGCTGCCATCACCATTGATGATCGCCATACCCACTACCCTCTTTACACGCTACCGCTCGAACCGGCGGCCTTAGGCAGGGTATGTGCGCAGCAAAATGGGCCGACGCGTGGCGTTTGGGTGGCCTATCTAAGATTTATGACAAATTTGAGTACATATTTGCATCGCAACCGCAGGCCGTGCGCCTACTGATGCCCAAAACAGCGTGCGGGATGCAGCCATGTCTATTTTCCGATGTCCCCTCAATACCTTAGGTGGTATGAACACATATTGCGCAACCCTGCCGCGAGACACGGCTCCGCCGGCGCGGTCGCGCATTTCAGCGCCGACCAAGTCCTTGAGAGGAACACGCGAATTGAGGCGGCCTTGAACCAGTCGGATCAGAACACAAAGACCGCATCGGTCAGGGCGGCGATACCAATGTTCTCAACGATCAGCGTACCACCGCCATCCCATGCGATGCTGACATTGCTGCCGCCGCCGCTGGTAACAACCGAGGAGGTCGCATCGCGCCAGTCCTGATTTGATGCGCCGGTGTTGCTGACGCCAAAGGCCGAGATATCAATCCGGTCGATGCCGGTGAAGTCGGTGATGCGGTCCAGACCCTGATTGGCGGCAAACACAAAGGTGTCCTTCTGGCCACCGCCGGACAGGATGTCATTACCCGCAGCGCCGGTAATCAGGTCAATGCCGCTGCCGCCGAACACCTCGTCGTTGCCCGCGCCCAGATTGATCTCGTCATTGCCATCGCCGCCAAAAACCTTGTCGTTGCCGTCTCCGGCAAAGGCCTTGTCGTTGCCCGTTTGCAGAAACACCAGATCATTACCGCTTTGCGAGAACACAAGGTCGTTGCCGCTGCCGGTGTTGATGATGTCATTGTCCGCGCCGCCGTTGGCGATATCGTTCTGGTTACCACCAAAAATCTTGTCGAACCCTGCACCGCCATACAATTTATCGACGCCGGATCCCCCGAAAATCAGGTCATTGCCATCGCCGCCAAAGGCCAGATCATTGCCACCCTCACCTTTGACGATGTCGTTGTCGTCGCCCCCGATCAGAATGTCATTGCCTGTGCCGCCATCCAGCACATCATTGCCCGCGCGTCCATCCAGCACATCGCTGCCCCGCGACCCAAGCAGTTTGTTGGCGACGCTGGTGCCCGTGATCGTATCCGCGAAATCACCCCCGATGGCGTTTTCGACGTTGCGGATGTTCACGCCGGTGCCATCAATGGTTGAGCTTGCCGTCCCACCCCGCAGATCAATGGTTGAGGCGCTGCCGACCCCGGCAGTGTTCACCCAGTCCGATCCGCCGTCGCTGTCCACGATTGTCTGTCTGCCGCTGTTGAGGAACGCCATCATCGAAAAATCATCGGTAAAAATGTATTCGTCATCGTTGTTGGCAACGGCTCCGGCGGTCAACAAATTGATATCGGAAATCGCGATCCTGCTGCCATTGCCGTAGATGTCGGAAATCTGGACGGTCCATGTGCCCGCGCTCATTTCGCCGCGGAACATCTGGCTGTTGAAGCCCCATGCGCCGTTGTTGATCCCGGTGCCCTGCCCGGCGTTGTAGACAAGTGTGTTTGTCGTGCCCGAAGGCGACGTGAGGTTGACCAGCAAATCCGGCATGTTGCCTGAACTCAGCCCAAGGTTCAGGACCAGCCGGTCAATCTCGATGTTCTGTGTCTCGGTGATCTGGAACGTCAGGCCGTTTGGATTGCCATCGGGCAAAAGAACCGCACTGCCAGTGAAATCATCCTCAAATGTGCCGACTTCGTTGTTTGAAGTGGCCGCCGGGTTCATCTCAAGCCAGGTTTCCGCCATCCGTACCGCAGCAAACCCATCGACAAGGCCAAAGCCGTAGTCATTGGAATAATGCATGCCGCCGCCATTCCAGCTGTCGGCGTTGTTCACACCCCAAAAGAATATCTCGTCTCCGCCGGGGGCGGAGGCGTTTATTGCACTGCCGGTATGCCGCGCCGATGCGGCAAGAATTTCGTGTACGTCGCGCCAGCCAAGGTTTGGATTCGCTTCAAGCATCAACGCCACAATGCCCGACACCATCGGTGCCGCCGCCGATGTTCCATTGAAATCATCGCGGTAGTCCGTTGGCGTCCAACCCTCGGCCCCGATGCGGTCAGTGGTGACAACTTCCGCCGGTGTCCCGAATGCCGAGACCAGATTAACCGACCCGTACGTGGAATAGTCAGACACAAAACCGTTTTGGTCTACGGCGGCCACCACAACCTGCTGGTCGTTCTGTGTCCAGCCCGATGCGTTCATATCGTAGAAGGTTGACCGGCTGTTGCCGCCCGCCTTGACCACGATCAGGCCCAGCCCGCCCCGGCCTGTATCGACAGCGTAATCGATAGAGTTATACATATTCTGATAAGCCGAGAACGCGATGCCACCCGCGCCAAAGGCCGTGGTCGGCGTGTTGGCGACGCCCTGGCTCATGTTCACAATATCGCCGCCATTATCCGCCGCGTACCGCAGACCGTTTGCCGCATCGTTCACAAACCGCGTCGAGATCAGATTGTAGGTCTCCCAGCCCACCAGCGTCGCCTCATGGGCGATGCCAACCACACCGACACCGTTGTCAGCGTCGGCCCCGATGATCCCCGCAACAGCCGTGCCATGAGATGCCATCGGATCGCCAATTGCGTCGCTGTCACCATTGTTTGGGTCTTGATCAATGGCGGTGTTGTAATTCGGGAAAAGATCCGCGTGGCGGTAGTCAACACCATCATCGGAGATGAAGACAACGATGCCATTCCCCGAATATTCATCCATCACCTGCAGGACATTCAGATCCTTGCCACCGGGCGATGTATTGTGAAGATGCCACTGAAAGCTGAAAAGCGGATCGTTAAAAAGCATACCTAAACCCCCAAATAGAAGAGGCAGTGATCAAAAGTGATAACTGCCTGTAATGTTCAGGGAGCGTTGCGTGGTCTTGATCAGGCGATGCAAAAAACCTGTTAACCAAGTCTCAACCATTGTTGAGGACCGTACCGAAATAATGAACCGAAACAAAATTCCCCGGGCGCGACGGTTGACCAATCGGAAAACCGTACTAAGGAATTTTTTGCTCGGATTTTGAAACGAGTCAACCCTTTCGGCAATTCGGTGATAGTGCGGTGTATCTGGCGATTGGGAAATCCGATCCTTGATCTAACCAGATCGCGGGGCGTGCTGAAGTCTCTGCGCAAACCGTGACCTTACTGCTGCTCTTTGTTTTCAGTCTGGTGGCGCATCGCGAATTCTGAAAACGCCTCCAGCACCGACGGGGCGGGCGTTTTGCCGGTAAACCCAAGCAGGTAGCCCGAAAGCCGCGACATGCGGACATCCATCGTTTCCTGCACTTCAAGCGCGTGATACCCCAATTGCATGAAATAGATCATGCGCGCGCGCCATTCGGCCTCGGGACGGTCAAACCCGTGACGGATGAACATCGCCTCCAGCGCTTGCAGGCGCGTTGCATCCGCTGCATCGATCCTTTTGCGCACCGCACTGTCCTGCCGCGCCCACGAACGCACGGCAAATTCCAACCCCCGGTCGAACAGTGAGGGGTCGATAAAGCACCGGAAAAAATTGCACGCCGCAGCATTGATGCACGCGGCCTCCATCCCACATTGATCCACAATGGAACGCGTGTTGCGCTCTTCCCAGTGCTCAAGCAGCGCGACCAAAAGGCTGTCGCGGTTTGTGAAGTACCAGTAGAAACTTGAGCGTGAGACATCCAGCCGCGCGGCAAGGGCCATGACTTTGACAGTATCAATCCCATCCTGAATCAGCGCGGCCCGCGCAGCCGCCAACCAGTCTTCGCGCGTTACCTTGATATGACCGTCAGCCATTCAACTCTCCGGTGGGGCACCACCAACGGCAGTGCGCCGGGCGATGTAGTCTTTAAGCTGCGCGTGCCTGTCGCCATCTACCGACGGGCCGTCTGCGCTGGTCAGGATCTGCTCCCAGACCTCGGTGGCGCGCATGTTGGCATCCTGCGCGCCGCGTTCCGTCCAGGTGCCGAAATTGCTGTAGTCGTGAACAATCGGTTCATAAAACTCGGTGTTGTATCGTGCCATCGTCTGGGTTGTCGCAAAGAAATGACCGCTGGGATCGACCTCGCGCAGCGCGTCAAAGCCGATCTCTTCCGGGCCAGCCTTGGTGCCCCGGCACAATTCCGCGACCATGTTCAGCACTTCGGCATCCGTGATCAGCTTTTCGTAGGACACGCTTAGTCCCCCTTCCAGCCATCCCGCCGAATGAATGATCACCGTGGCACCGGCCATCAGGCATCCCCAAAGCCCCATCTGATTTTCATTGGCCGCCTGTACATCGTTTGTATTGGATGCCGAACCCGCCGCAGACCGCCACGGCAGACCGGTAAACCGCGCCATCTGTCCCGCCGCAAGCGAGGCCTGAAAATGCGCGGGCGTGCCAAAAGCGGGCGCGCCTGATTTCATATCCACATTGCTGGTGAAAGTGCCGTAACACACGGGCGCGCCCGGGCGCACAAGCTGGGTCAACGTGATCGCGGCCAGTGCTTCAAGGTGGCTGAGCGTGACTGCTCCGGCGACCGTGATCGGGGCCATTGCCCCCATCAGGGTAAAGGGCGTGACGATGGACAATTGCCCATGTCTTGCAAAATCAATCAAACCCTGCGCCATCGGGATATCAAGGGTGCGCGGGCTGTTCGTGTTGATGATCGTGTAGGCGTGTGGTGTTGCCTCGAACCCATCTGCGGACAGTCCACGGAAATTCGACAACATTTCAAAACTTTCCGTCACCTGCGGCGTGCCACGCGAAAAGATGAAGGGAAACTTGTCTGAATGCACCATCTGCGTCTCGACCGTGAAATAGTGCCGCAAGTGGGTGGGCACATCCTGCGGCTCTATCAGCGGCGCAACCATCTGGAAAACGTCGAAATGCTGGGTCAGGCGCACCAGTTCTTCAAAATCCTGGGCACTGCCGGGGCGCCTGCCACGTTTGCGATCCGTGGCGTGTGGCGCGCCTGCGCCGGGCTGGAAAGTCAACGCCCCCAATTCAAGCACAAAGTCCCGGTGACGCCCCCCCGCACGACAGGTGATGGATTTGGGTGCCGAGGCAAGAGCCGCCTGAACCAGATCACGCCCGATATAAACCATATCACCGTCAACGCGCGCGCCTGCCTTTGCAAAGATGGCGACGGCTTCGGGCAAGAGGACCTTCAGCCCCAGTTCTTCCAGCGTATGCAGCGCCGTCTCGTGCATCGACGCGATTTCATCCGCCGAGAACACATCCATCGGGGGGAAGGGATTGCGCAGTTGCCGGTAGTTCACATCGCGGACAACTGGCGCCTTGTCGCGACCACGGCGGGCCATTAGGCCCGCATGGCCTTGCCAGCGGGATCATAGGGCGAGGGCGCAATGACCTTTGCCGCCCGCTCGACCCCGACAACATGCACCGACAGGCCCGTGCCTTCTGCCGCCACTGCCCTGTCGACCAAAGCCATCGCATAGGATTTCTCGGTAGTGTGGCCGTACCCGCCTGAGGTGACAAAACCCACGCGGCTGTCGCCGTTCCAGACCGGTTCGTATCCGCTGGCATCCGCCCCGTCGGCCTCCACCTCAAGGGTGACCAGATGGCGGATCGGGCCATTGCCGTCCCGCTCTGCCAAGGCGGCGGCATGACCGACAAAGCCATCCTTTGACCAATCAATCCAGCGGTCCATCCCGGTCTCACCCGGCGTATAGCCTTGTGTGAATTCCGCGTTCCAGATGCCAAAGCTCTTTTCCAACCGCAGCGACAGCAGCGCGTTAAAGCCAACTTCCCTGATCTCCAGATCGGCCCCGGCGTCCAAAAGCATTTGACGCAGGCCGATGTGTTCTGCCGCCGTGCAGTGGATTTCGTAGCCCAGTTCGCCGGTGACAGACAATCGCCCCACCCGGGCGCGCAAGAGCCCCACATCAAGCGTGCCGCATCCCATGAACGGCAGATCGACAGGTCCGTCCGTCAGCCGTTCCAGCACTTTGGTGCTGTTGGGACCTGCAAGCGCAAAACCAACCATGTCATCAGAAACGTCGCGCAGGGCCACGCCCTCCATCATATGAGCGGCGAACCATCTTTTGTGCCAGTCACGCAGATAGTAAGACCCCATGATCCACCATGTGCCATCCCCCCAGTTGAAGATGGTCAGGTCACCTTTGAGCTTGCCCTCCTCTGACAACATTGGGGCAAGCCGCGCGCGGCCCGGGGCGGGCAATCGGGACGCCATGACATGATCCAGCCAGGTCTCTGCGCCCTCCCCCGTCACCTCGAACCGCGAAAAGCCGGAGATGTCGAGAAGGCCAACCGCTTCGCGCACCGCCCGGCATTCCTCCGCGACGATGTCAAAAGCATTTGACCGGCGCAGGGAGGGTTTTTCCTCAAACCCGTCGGGGGCAAAGTACAGCGGGACCTCAAGACCATAGGAAACGCCCCAACGGCATCCCGCCGCCGTCATGTCAGAGTAGGCAGGGGCCATTTTCAGCGGTCGCCCGGCGGGCAGTTGTTCATTGGGATAGGTCATAATGAACCGGCGGGAGTAGAACTGGCCGGTGGTTTCCTTGATAAACCGCTTGTTCTGCGCAAAATCACCGTAGCGCGACACATCCATGCCAAACACATCGGCCTCGGGCTCTCCGTGGATCATCCATTCGGCCAGCGATTTGCCCACGCCGCCACCCTGAAGGAAACCCGCCATCACGGCACAGGCGCACCAATACCCCGGTTTGCCCTGCACCGGCCCGACAAGTGGATTGCCATCGGGTGAGAATGTGAACGCGCCGTTGACCCATGTTTTGACGCCGACGTTTTGCAACGCAGGATAGCGTTCAAAGCCAAGGATCAGCTCTTTCTCGATCCGGTCGGTGTCTTCCTGCTGCAGTTCAAACCCATATTCCCACGGTGCGCCGTCCACCATCCAGTGTTCGTGATCGACCTCGTAAATGCCCAAAAGGATGCCCTTCTGGTCCTGCCGCATATAGGTGAACCCCTCCAGATCGACGGTCATCGGCACTTCGAAATCGATCTTCTCAAGTTCCGGGATGGTGTCCGAGATCAGGTAGTGGTGGTTCAATGGCGACACTGGCAATTCAACGCCAGCCATACGCCCGACCTGCTTTGCCCACAGACCCGCGGCGTTGATCACATGTTCGGTGTGAACTGTGCCCTTCTCGGTTACGACTTCCCAGCCGCTCGCAGTCTGGTTCAATTCCAGTACACGGTTGTTTTCAACAATCTCCGCACCGTGTTTCTTGGCGGCACCGGCGTAGGCATGCACGGTGCCGGTGGTGTCGACATATCCTTCACGGTCAGCCCACATGCCGCCAAGAATGCCATCGGTGGACATGATCGGGCACAAGTCGCCCGCTTCTTCGGGCGTGATCAGGCGGCAGTCATCAATCCCGATTGACTGAAACGTGCGGTAAGCCGATTGCAGCCATTCCCACCGGTCCGGCGTTCCGGCCAAGGTCATGCCTCCGGTCATGTGCAGACCAATCGACTGCCCGGATTCCCGCTCGATCTCGGGCAACAGATCAATTGTATAGGCTTGAAGCGCGGCGATATTGGGGTCTGCGTTCAACGCGTGAATGCCGCCCGCCGCGTGCCAGCTTGATCCGGCGGTCAGCACGCTGCGTTCGATCAGCAGGACGTCTTTCCAACCGAATTTTGCCAGATGGTACAGAACGGACGTACCAACAACGCCGCCTCCGATCACGACAGCACGGTAATTGGATTTCATGGATTGACCCTCCTAGACAGACATGTCCAGAACCTCTGCATCTCTGGACACATATGTCCAGAAATTTCGTAATGGACCAAATCAGCCAGCTTTTCAGACTGTGCCGCATTTTCGTGCATCACCCGCACAATCCGCCCTCGAAACAGGCAGCTTGCGGCACTGCGGCTTCGCGCCTTGCCCGCAAGCTGGACCAAAACCCGGCCTCATGATCCAAATCAAGCTAAGGGACGTGAGGCACAACGAAATGGCGCAGGCGCAACCGGCATCACAGGACGCAAGCGATGTGCCGCGCGCCGTCGGAACGATCGCACTGTCGTCCAAAAGCCGTGCAGGCCGCAGCCACATCGACCGGTTTCGGACATCCGGCGCGTCAAAAGTGACCTTTCCCCGCAGAACCGATGCGCTGGAAGGCATTTTTCTGAATACCTCGGGTGGCTTGACTGGCGGGGACAAATTCAGCGCCAGTTTCACCGCCGGTGCGCACAGCAATCTTGTCCTGAGCACGCAGGCCGCAGAACGGGGCTATCGCAGCCACTCCGGTCCAGCACAGGTGCGCACACAACTGACAGTCGAAACAGACGCCAGCCTGCACTGGCTGCCGCAGGAACTGATTGCTTTTGACGGTATAAACCTTGATCGGCAGCTTGACATAGAGATGGCCGAAGGGGCCGAACTGGTGGCTGTCGAAGCCGTCGTTTTTGGCCGCCGCGCAATGGGCGAAACGCGCATCAAAGGCCAGTTAAACGACCGGATCACGCTTAGGCAGAACGGCACTGTCGTTTACTGGGACAAGATCGCGCTGAAGGGGGCTATCAGCCAGCAACTGGAACGCCCAGCCATCGCTGCAGGCATGACGGCGCTTGCCAGCGTGCTTTACGTGGGTCCCCGCGCACAAGCGCTTTTGCCAAAAATCCGCGACACCCTGCCCGCCACGGGCGGTGCCAGTCTGGTCACCCCCGATGTGCTGACAATACGTGTCCTAGCACAGGATTCCTTTTTGATGCGCCAGACCTTGGTGCCCCTGCTGCACCGCTTGACCGATACCACCCTCCCACGATCCTGGAGCCTTTGACCCATGCAACTCTCTCCGCGTGAAAAAGACAAACTGCTGGTGGCGATGGCCGCCGAAGTCGCCCGTAAACGGCTCGCCCGGGGGGTGAAGCTGAACTATCCCGAAGCGATTGCGCTGATCACCGATACAGTCGTCGAAGGCGCACGCGACGGGCGGTCCGTTGCGGATATGATGGAGGCAGGTGCAGAGGTCCTTACCGTTGATCAATGCATGCAGGGTATCCCAGAGATGATCCACGACGTGCAGGTAGAAGCCACATTTCCCGACGGAACCAAGCTGGTCACCGTTCACAATCCGATCCGCTAGGAGCCGCATATGATCCCCGGAGAATACATCATCACCGATGGTATGATCGAGCTGAACGCCAACGCTGATGCGATCACGCTTATGGTGGCCAACACGGGCGACCGCCCCATACAGATCGGCTCGCATTATCATTTTGCAGAGGCAAATCCCGCACTTGATTTCGACCGCGATGCGGCACGCGGCAGACGGCTTGACATCGCCGCCGGGACCGCCGTTCGGTTTGAGCCCGGCCAACGGCGCGAGGTACATCTAATCCCCGTCAGCGGCGCGCGCCGCATCTTTGGCTTCAACCAGCACGTGATGGGAGATCTTTGATGCCGTCCTCCATTTCCCGCGCAGATTATGCCGCGATGTTCGGCCCAACCACCGGTGACAAGGTGCGTCTTGCGGATACCGATCTGATTATCGAGGTTGAGCGTGATTTGACCGCCGAACATGCGGGCGGCTATGGCGAGGAAGTGAAATTTGGCGGCGGCAAGGTGATCCGCGACGGCATGGGACAATCGCAGGTGACCCGTGCCGAAGGCGCCGTCGATACGGTCATCACCAACGCCCTGATTGTGGATGCTACGGGCATCTACAAGGCTGATGTCGGCCTTTTGGACGGACGTATTTACAAGATTGGCAAGGCAGGCAATCCGGACACGCAACCCGGGGTCGACATCATCGTTGGTCCCGGCACCGAGGCCATTGCAGGCGAAGGGCGGATTCTGACGGCAGGGGGGTTCGACAGCCACATTCATTTCATCTGCCCACAACAGATCGAAGACGCGCTGCATTCGGGCCTTACCACGATGCTGGGCGGCGGCACCGGCCCTGCACATGGCACGCTTGCCACCACCTGCACACCGGGGCCGTGGCACATCGGGCGCATGCTGCAATCAGCGGATGCTTTTCCGATGAACCTGGCCTTTGCAGGCAAAGGCAATGCGTCGCTGCCTGCGGCGCTGGAAGAACAGGTGCTGGCCGGAGCCTGCGCACTGAAACTGCACGAGGATTGGGGCACCACGCCCGGCGCCATTGATTGCTGTCTTTCCGTGGCCGATGCAATGGACGTGCAGGTCATGATCCACACAGACACGCTGAATGAAAGCGGCTTTGTCGAAAACACCCTTGCCGCCATCAAGGGCCGCACCATCCACGCATTCCACACCGAAGGTGCAGGCGGCGGTCACGCGCCGGACATCATCAAAATCTGCGGCGAAGCACATGTTCTGCCGTCCTCCACCAATCCAACGCGGCCCTTCACGGTCAACACGGTGGATGAACACCTCGATATGCTGATGGTCTGTCATCACCTCGACAAATCCATTCCAGAAGACGTCGCCTTTGCCGAAAGCCGCATCCGCCGCGAAACGATTGCCGCTGAGGACATCCTGCATGACATGGGTGCCTTCAGCATCATCGCATCGGACAGTCAGGCGATGGGCCGCGTGGGCGAGGTGATCATCCGCACGTGGCAAACCGCTGACAAAATGAAAAAGCAGCGCGGTGCGCTGCCCGGGGAAACCGGTGATAACGACAACCTGCGGGTGCGCCGTTACATCGCAAAATACACGATCAACCCCGCGATTGCCCACGGCCTTTCGGCGCATATCGGCACGATCGAAGAAGGGAAACGCGCTGATCTGGTCCTTTGGCACCCGGCGTTCTTTGGCGTAAAGCCAGAGATGGTCTTGATGGGGGGCAGTATTGTTTGTGCACAGATGGGTGATCCCAATGCCTCCATTCCTACGCCGCAGCCGGTCTATACACGGCCCATGTTCGGTGCCTTTGGTCGCGCAGTTGAAGCGAACGCGGTGACCTTTGTTTCTGGTGCCGCGCAAGCCGGGGGCATTGGTGCGCGGCTGGGGTTGGCCAAGAAAACGCTGGCGGTGGAGAACACGCGGGATATCGGCAAAAAGGACTTGGTGCTCAATGATGCCACACCGGAAGTCGAGGTTAACCCGGAAACCTACGAGGTGCGGGCAGATGGCGAACTGCTCACCTGCCAGCCCGCCGCAGAGCTGCCAATGGCGCAGCGGTACTTCCTGTTTTAGGCGGCCTGATCCAACCCTTACAGGCGAATATGCAACACACCCCGCACGGTGCCGGAACAACCCCAAAAAGGACAAGGCCAGACCAATGACCACCCTTCTCGTCGCGCAAACCATCCTTCCCCCTGGAACCTGGACCACACCCGCCGCCACCTGTGCGCTTGGCTACGACGCGCGCTTTTTCCGCCGCAAACGGCTGACCACTACCGAAGGCTGGGCCTTTGTTGCGGATTTTGAACATACCGTTTCGCTAAATCACGGCGACGCTCTGGCGCTGGAGGATGGCCGCCTGATTGCCATAACCGCCGCGCCCGAACCGCTGCTGGCAGTCACCGGCGCTGATCTGCTACGGCTTGCCTGGCACATCGGGAACCGGCACACGCCTTGCCAGATTGAGCAGGGACGCCTGTTGATCCAGCAGGACCCGGTCATCGCCCATATGCTTGAACATCTCGGCGCAGCGCTCAGCAAGGTAAGCGAGCCATTTACCCCCGAGGGTGGTGCCTATGGCCACGGTCGCACGCACAGCCACGATCACGGAAACAGCGCGCATGCCCACGCCAACAGCCACTGACACACATCTGCTGACACTCACGCAGTGGCTATCGCCCGCCTTTCCCGTGGGTGCTTTTGCCTATTCCCACGGGATTGAAACGGCAGTCCATGAGGGCTGGATCACGGATGCACCGACGCTGGAAAGATGGTTGGAGGATTGCCTTACAGACGGATCGGGACGTACCGATGCAATCTGGCTCAGACTGGCTTTTGCCAGCGATGACCCCACCACGATTGACACAATGGCACGAGCGTTCGCAATCAGCGCAGAGCGGCTGCGGGAAAGCGACAGGCAGGGCGTGTCCTTTGTCACGACGGTAAACGCGGTCTGGAAACACGATCTTCCCAAACTGCTTTTACCCGTTGCGGTGGGCCGCGCCGCGCGGCTGACCGGCCTTGATCCCGACGCCACGGTCGCGCTGTTCCTGCACAGCTTCGTTACGAACCTTGTGATGGCCGCCCTGCGGCTGTCGCCCATTGGACAAACTGCAGGCCAGCGGGTCATCGCCAATCTTCAGATTGCTTGCCAAGACCTTTGCAACAGCACCAGAACGGCAAGCATGGAGGACATCCACAGCAATGCTTTTTTGTCGGATGTCTCAGCGATGTCTCATGAAACCCTCGAACACAGGCTTTTTCAATCATGACCAAACTCAATGGCCCTTTGCGCGTTGGCATCGGTGGGCCCGTAGGGGCAGGCAAGACAACCCTGACCGCGCGGCTGGCAGAACGGATGAAAGACGACCTTTCTATCGGAGTGATCACCAATGACATTTACACACAGGAAGACGCCGAAGCGTTGATGCGCATGCAAATCCTACCGCAAGACCGTGTGATTGGCGTTGAAACAGGGGGCTGCCCTCACACCGCGATCCGCGAAGACGCCTCGATCAATCTGGCCGCGGTGGCCGAAATGCGGGCGCGCCACCCGGAGATGGAGGTGGTCCTGATCGAATCCGGCGGCGACAACCTGTCCGCGACTTTCAGCCCGGAACTGGCTGATCTGACGATCTATGTCATCGACGTTGCCGCAGGCGAGGAAATTCCGCGCAAGGGCGGCCCAGCGATCACCAAATCGGACATACTGGTGATCAACAAAACTGATCTTGCCCCCCACGTGGGCGCATCGCTGGACGTGATGCAGCGGGACGCGGCACGGATGCGGGGGGGCCTGCCGGTGATCTTTGCCTCTCTCAAATCCGGGGATGGGGCGACCGAGGTTCTTGAACAGGTCAAAACGCTGGCGGGGCTTTGACCGGGCAGACTTCAAAGCGTTGCGGGCGACGGGAAGTGGCGTTCCTGACTCATTCAAGTCCAGCTTGCCCCGACGTGCCCCTGAAATTCTGACGGTAGGTAGTGGGCGATACGTTCAGCAACCGCACAAAGGCGCGCCGCATGCGTTCTTCGCTTCCAAATCCGCAGACCGTCGCGATTTTCTTGATGCCCTGACCTGTCCCCGCCAATAGCGCCTGCGCTTTCTCAACGCGGATCGCTTCTACAGCCTTGGCCGGAGTGATCCCCATCTCCTTTGCGTAGACCCGTGCAAAATTTCGCGCGCTCATGTTCGTTCGGGCGGCCAGACGCTGGACAGAAAGGGAAGCACCCGGATTCTCAGCGATCCAGGTGTGTAGCGCGTCAAACTGGCCAGCGCCGTCGCGCTGTTGACGGCCCAGAACCGGGCTAAATTGTGATTGCCCGCCCGACCGCACCATCTGCACTACCATCGACCGCGCCACCCGAAAGCTGGCCGCGCGGCCCAGATCCTCGGCCACGATGGCCAAAGCCATGTCGATACCTGCGGTGATGCCCGCCGACGTCCAGACCGCCGCGTCCTTGATAAAGATCGGGTCCATCTCAACCTCGACCTTTGGAAAGCCATTGGCAAGTCGGGCGCAGTCCTCCCAATGGGTGACCGCGCGGCGACCATCCAGCAGGCCCGCCGCCGCCAGCACCAACGCACCCGAACAGACAGAGCAGACCCGCGCGGCGCCCTGCGCCAACTTTGAAACAGTGTTGATCAAAGCACGGTCGCGCATCCCCGGCACAGCCCCATCGCCGCCAACAACGATGACCGTATGACCGGACAGACCCGATATGTCCGAAACGGCGCAGCTCGGGATGGATAGAACCGTATTTGTCGGAACCGCCCCACCCTGCACCGAGACAACTTGGCACTCAAAACCCTGTTGCCCCGTCGCGGGATCAATGGCGTGCGAAAAGACCTGAAGCGGCCCCGAGAGATCAAGCAGCACGATGTCGGGGTAGACCACAAAAATTACCTGTCGCCGGGCGGGATCGCAGGTTTTCGATTTGGCAGATTTTGATGTCATATTGGCATTTCTGCCAAATCCTGATGCTGTAGTCTATCTTCAACTGCAAAGGAGCCCGATGATGCTGATCCTGAAACCCAATTGCGAATGTTGCGATAAAGACCTGCCCCCGGAGACAGCACAGGCGCGCATCTGCACTTACGAATGCACCTTTTGCGCCGCCTGCGCGGAGCATCGTTTTGACCATATCTGCCCCAATTGTGGGGGCAATCTGGTGACACGACCCATCCGCCCCCCGGCACACCTGCGCAAACATCCGGCATCTACCGACCGGTTCCTCAAGGCACATGACGCCTGCGCAGACGTGCAGGACCGGAAAGAAGTCTCGCAATGACAGACGTTACGGAGATTCTGAACTGGCGGGCTTTGACGCCGCTCATTTCAACCTCGGGACAGCCCACCGAAGCGCAGCTTGCAGAGCTGGCGCGGCTTGGCACCACGGATATCATCAATCTTGGCCCCCATGATAACGACGGGGCCTTGTCCGATGAAGCGGGCAGTGTGGCTGCCCTTGGCATGACCTATCATTATCTGCCGGTCGTTTTTGACCGCCCGACTGACCATAACTATGCCGAGTTTGCTGGCGTGCTGACTGCGCTGGCTGGCGAAAAGATACATGTGCATTGCATCTACAACGCACGGGTCAGCGCCTTTTTCTACCGCTATGCGAAAGATGGCTTGGGCCTGTCCAAAGCGGCGGCGCGCGCAAACATGCACAGCGTCTGGAAGCCCGGTGCCGACTGGGCCGACTTTATCGCGGACCCTGCTGCGGCGGGACAGCCAAACCAGTACGCCGGAGACGACTACTGATCACCGGGCGGCTCAGACTGATTTGATCGCGCCGCCGTCGATGCGGATTTTCGACCCCGTGACATAGCCCGCACGCGCCGAGGCCAGAAAGGTCACGACATCCGCAAATTCCTGGGGTTTGCCATAGCGCCCCGCCGGGATTGCCGCGCGAGACTTTGCGGAAACCTCTGCCACGTCGGTGTCGGTCCGTTTGGCCGCTGCGGCGTCCAGCTCATCCACTCTTTCGGTGTGAATACGGCCGGGCATGACAACGTTGACGGTGATCCCATCACCCGCCACCTCATTGGCCAGCGACTTGGACCATCCCACCACAGCGGAGCGGATGCCGTTTGACAACGCAAGGTTCGGGATCGGCTGTTCCACCCCGGATGATGTGATTGAAATGATGCGACCCCATCCCCGTTGCTGCATCGCGGGCAACAGCCTTGAGTTGAGGTGAAACAGATTGGCCGCCATCGCTTCGAAATGGCTGATCCACGCGCCCCGATCTGCAGCTTGCGCGCTGCCGGGCGGGGGGCCACCGCTGTTGTTGACAACGATGTCGACGCCGCCGTCTTCCAGAAGGCGTGCGGCAAGGGCATCAACATCTTCAATTTTTGCCAGATCCAGCGCTATAGGGTGGACGGTTTCATGGTCAGTGACCCAATCGCTGATCTTGTCGACACTGCGCGCGGCGGCAAATACCGTTGCGCCTTCGCTGGCAAGCGACTGGGCAATCGCCTTGCCAAGGCCCCGACTGGCCCCCAGCACAAGCGCGCGTTTCCCCGCAAGTTCAAGGTCCATTATGTCAGCTCCTTCAATCTTTGTTCCTGTCTTGCAATCAAACGATCCACTTCCGCCCGTGTCGCGGCGGACAGCGCCGCACCGGGCTTGCGCAGGGAGTCATGCGAAATGATGCCCCGCCGGGCGAGGGTATATTTGCGGATTGCCAAGCCCAGCCCCGGCTGCTGTTCAAAGCGGGCAAGCGGCAGGTAGGCATCAAAGATATCCTGCGCGCGGGTCATATTGCCTTGTGCCATTTCACGCACCACAGCGACCATCATTTCGGGATAGGCAAAGCCGGTCATGGCACCGTCCGCCCCGCGCGCCATTTCCTCTGGCAGGAACAATCCGCCGTTGCCACAGAGGATCGAAATGCGGCGGTCGATTACGCCATCGACCCTGAGCGCGCTGATTTTCTCAAGTCCTGGCCAATCTTCGTGTTTGAGGCACACGCAGGTCGGCACGTCATTGAAAATGCGCGCAATGACTTTGGGCGATATCTGAACGCCTGTCGCCAGTGGGAAATCCTGCAAAACAAAAGGAACGTCGCCGAGAAGTTCCGCCACCTGATGGTAATAAATAGTGATCTGGTCATCCGTGCGCAGCCCCCCCGGCGGGGCCACCATCACACCCGCCGCGCCAAGGTCCATGACCATGCGGGTCAGTGCGTCAATCTGGGCGAAACCGGGTGCGGAAACGCCGACAACGACAGGGACACGTCCGTCCACCCGGGCAAGTATGCGTGCAACCACATCCCGGGATTCGTCTACCGTCAGCTTTGGGGCTTCTCCCATCATGCCCAGCACGGTCAGCCCGGTCGCCCCCGCGTCGATATAGAAATCGACCATCGTGTCACAGCTTGCCATGTCTATGCGCCCGTCTGGGTCAAACGGTGTCACGGCGATCACATAGACCCCCTTGGCGTCGGCTGTCAGCAGTGTCATGGCGTCTCCTTGTGCGCAGTGCTCAGGGCAACCCGCCCGATGGCCATCGCAGAGGCCGCCTGACAGGGTTCGATAACGGGCAAATCCAGATGGTCTTCCAACGCAGTGCGAAAGGCCGTCATGCCCGCACATCCAAGGATCAGAACGTCTGCCATCGCCTCTTGGCGCAGGCGCGCACCAACGGTCTTGAGCCTCTCGAATGTTCGCGTTTCATCGGCAAGCTCCGCCACACCAAGTTCCAGCGGCATGTCGGCGGCAAGCCTGTCCATCACCCCCATCGCGCCGACATAGCGCATGTGACGTGGTATGCTCTTGGACAGAATTGAAATGATGCCAAAGCGTTGACCCATTGTCAGGGCTGTCAGAATTGATGCCTCCGCGATGCCGATAACGGGCTTTGCCGACTGCTCGCGTAGGGCGGCAAGACCCGGATCGGAATAGCAGGCGATGACAAAAGCACTTGCCGCATCTTCAAGCGCGGCGGCATGGGCCAGAAGCGGGCCCACAACACCGTCGACATGGGCCTGCGTTTCGATGCCGGGCGGACCTTCGGCAAGAGTACGGGCCTCGATCGGGACCGGGGATGCGGCACGCATGGGATCGACAGCGCGGTCAATGCCATTGGTCACATGGGTGCTGCTGTTCGGGTTGATGATATAGATCGTCATAGCGTGGCATTCCCCCAGAAATCATCGGGCAGCGCAAGGTCCTGGCTGCCCCCGATCCGCTTGACCATGATCGCAGCCTCTTCCGCTGCATCCTGCAACACCGCGCTTTCGTTCACTCGCGTCGCAACGCCGTCGCGCAAAACCCAATCGCCGTCGATCATCACGTTCGAGACGTCATTACCATTTGCGAAACAGACAAGCCGGTGCAGCGGCATGTTGGGCGGGTAGAGGTGCGGGCGACGCAAATCAAGCGTGACAAGATCGGCTCGTTTTCCAACCTCAAGCGATCCGATGTCCTCCTGCATGCCCAGTGCGCGGGCTGCACCGATGGTGCACATCTCGAACACCTTTCCGATGGGCAGGACAGCGGCATCGCGAAAGTGACGCCGGTGATAATGCATCGCCTGCTGCATATGCCGGAACATATCCGCCGACCTATCCGGTGCAGTCGCATCCGACCCAAGCGCCACACACACACCATTCCCCATCATCTCAACCGCCGGGCATCGCCCTGCAATAGACGCGTTTGCAGAAGGATTATGCGCGATCTTGGTGTCCGTTTCCCGGATGCGTTCCTGTTCATCCCCGTGCAGGTCAATGCAATGAGACAACAGCGTATCATGCCCCAAAAGCCCCAGCCTGTCCGCCCGCCGGATTGACCCGCGCCAGTGGCCGTCCTGCGTAAAAACCAGCCCCGCATCACGCGCGTAGGCCCGGACAATCCGCACCTGTCGGCAGGCTTCTTCATAATCAGCCGCCGCCATATCACGTTCGTGTTCGTCCCGCAGCACGGGATAAAGCGCAGCAATACGGATACGGCCCTGTTCCGCACCGTGCCAGTCCCGCACGATCTGTCGCGTGGTCTCCATCTGTGTGTCGAATGAAATGTCAAAGGGTCTGCGTGCGCCATCCGGCCAATCGGCATAAGTCAAAGGATGCGGGGCGCGGGTGGGGCCAACGGCGACGATGCTGCGGGTGCCGACCTCGACAACGCCGCGGCAATGAGCGGCGGCATACGCGGGATCGTCGGTGCGCATGATGGTATCGCCCCCTCCCAGCAGGGACACGCCCGTCGTCACGCCAAACCGCAACCGTTCCAAGGCAGCAAGACGCGCTTCCGCGTACCAGAACTCAGGCGGCGAAGCTTGCGTATAAACCTCGCCACAGATTTCTTCCCAGCGATTTCCAGCGTGCATGCCAATCGATTTCACCAGACCGTGCCCGGCGTGCGCATGCACATCAATCAGCCCTGGAAAGATGACATGGCCCGTCATATCGACGACGTCTTCCACCTCTGCGCCCACGTCGTCTACCGTGCCCACTGCCATGATCCGGCCATCGGCAACCGCCACGGCACCGTTTTCAATGACGCGGCGGTCATCATCCATTGTCACGATGTACGCGCCGGTGATCAGCGTATCAACTTTCATGGCGCGCCCTCCGGCAAATGCGGAAGCCGGGCTGCATCTATCACCCCGTCGGCAGGCATGGAAAAATCCGGATGTTCTCCCGCGATACCGATCACACGCTGCGGGTTGTACAGCGTCAGCCAGGCCGGATCTTCCTGCAGCAGGGCATAGCATTCGCGCCAGATCGCAGCACGTGCCGCACGGTCCACCGTCACGCGCCCCGTGTCGATCAGCTTTTCTATCCGGGGGTTGCTGTAGCCTTGCCACCATGACCCGGCGACCCGCGCGTCGATTTTTTCGTACAGCACGCGGTAGGTGCTCATCGGACTGGAATCAAACACGCACATGTCGCGGATTTCCTTGCGGCGCACCATATGGGCGTAGGCCTCACGCTCGGGGTGAATATGCACATCAAGGGTTATCCCGACCCCGGCCAGCTGCACAGCCAGTTCCGCCGTCAGGCGCTGTGCCTCATCCGGCAGGCGTGTCGGGCAATCCACGGCAAGGGTCAGCCCCTCTTCATACCCCGCCTCGGCCAGCAGCGCGCGCGCGGCGTCCCGGTCCTGAACCACGGCACCCCCGCGTCCTGCGCCAAAGTGGTTCGGGCTGACAAAGGCGTCCAGACGGCATGCCGCACCCGCCATGACGTTCTGCACCACTGCATCCCTGTCGATGGCAAGACTGAGCGCGCGGCGCACACGGGCATCACCAAGCGGCCCCTTAGCCGCGTTCAACAGAAAAATTACAGCAACCGGCGCTAGGAACGGATGCCGCATCCCGCCCAGCGTGCGGGACGCCTCAAAGTCGAGAGTATTTGCCACCTGCACTGCGCCACGCGCCAGCAATGCCTGACGCTCTGACGGGTCGGGCACGTGCAACCAGACCACCCGCGCATTCATCGGATCACCCGCGAAATGGCCGTCTACACGGGTTGCGATAATGCTGTCTGCCGTGATCTCGCTCAGCCGAAACGGCCCCGAACCTATTTGCGTCCTGTAGTCCTTGGCGTCCAGCGCCCCAAAGACCGAGGGTGCCACGATAAACCCCTGTTCCAACACATCCAGAAGATCGGCCATAGGTGCATCAAGCTTCAGCATAAGCGTCAGCGGGTCCGGGATCTCTGTCCGCGCTCCGCCAAGGTATTGCCGCCAGACAGCAGGCGCCCCAAGCGTATACCCCTTGTCCTCGCGGGCCATGCGTTCAAGGTTTGCAGCCACGGCTTTTGCATCGCAAACGGTCCCGTCGTGAAAGATGACGTTCGCTTGCAGATGAAAGGTCCAGATCCGCGCATCATCTGATACCTCCCATGCGCGGGCCAGATGGGGCACAAATTCCTGCCCAACACGGCGCACGAGGGTGTCGTAGATCGCATGCAGAATGGTCAATTCATCACTCGCATCGGTGCAATTGTGCGGATCGTTTATACCCACCCGGGCCTGTGCGATGATGGTCATGCGGTATCCCTCTCTGGCGCGTCAATCAGGTGGCATGCCACTGTTTGCCCTTCGCCCACATCCTGCAACTGAGGACGTTCGGTGGCGCATCTGTCCCATGCAAACGGGCAGCGTGTTCTGAAACAGCACCCCGACGGCAGTTCCAGCGCCGAAGGCACCTCGCCGCTAAGCACGATTTCTTCGGTGTCGCGCTTTTCCTTGATACTGGGCGCAGCGGACAGCAGGGCACGGGTGTAAGGGTGGCGCGGTTTTGAAAACAGCGCGTCGCGCGGGCCGTGTTCCACCAGAAAACCCAGATACATGACACCAATCTGATCCGCGATGTGATTGACGACAGACAGATCATGGCTGATGAACAGATAGGCCAGCCCAAATTCATCGCGCAGATCGCTCATCAGATTTAGGATTTGTGCCTGAATGGACACGTCCAGCGCCGACACCGGTTCGTCCGCAATGATCAGACCCGGAGTTACCGAAAGTGCCCGCGCGATGCCGATACGCTGGCGCTGGCCGCCGGAGAACTGGTGCGGATAGCGTCCTGCATGTTCGGCATTCAGACCAACGCGTGCCAGCAATTCCTCGATCCGGCGGGGCACCTCCTTGCGCGCCTGCGCGTCTTTGGTCTGCTCCAAAAGCGGCTCGGCAACAATATCACGCACCCGCTGGCGGGGATTGAGGGACGCATAGGGATCCTGAAAGATCATCTGCATTCTGGCGCGCACCGGCAGCAGATCAGAAAACCCCATACCGGCGATGTCCTGCCCTTCCACGTGTATTTCGCCGCCTGTGGGCTGATAGATACGGGCGATCGTCTTGGCGACAGTCGATTTCCCGCAACCGGATTCCCCGACCAGCGCCATGATCTCACCCCGGGCGATTTTGAAACTGACGCCGTTTACCGCATGAACCACGGGATTATCCAGCGATATACCCCGGACCCCGACCCGTAACCGGTCCAGAATACCGCCCCCAATGGGAAAGTGCATTTCAAGGTCGCGCACCTCAAGTATCGGGGTTTCGCCTGTGGTCATGCGGTATCTCCGGGTGCCAGAGGGAAATGGCAGGCCGCCCGCAAAGAGCCGTGCTGTGGCATCAGTTCCGGCTCTTGCTGGGCGCAAAGTGCCTGTGCACGCGGACAGCGTTCGCGGAAATTACAGCCCATCGGCAGATTGCGGATGTCGGGCACCGATCCGGGTATCTGGCTCAGCCTGTCCTGCCGGTCTGTGGCATCTGGTATGCTGGCAATCAGACCACGGGTATAGGGGTGCGACGGCGCGCTGATCAGATCACGGGTCAGCCCACGCTCAACAACCTTGCCGCAATAGAGCACGGTGATGTGGTCGGCCATTTCAGAAACAACCGCGAGATCATGGGTGATCAAAATCATGGACGCACCTTTTTCGGCAATCTGCTGGCGCATCAGTTTCAGGATCTGACTTTGGATCGTGACATCAAGGGCTGTTGTGGGTTCATCCGCGATGATCAGACCGGGGCGGGCCAGCAAGGCAATCGCAATGACGACACGCTGTCGCATGCCGCCAGAAAACTGGTGCGGATAGGATTTCAGCCGTTCCGACGCACGGCTGATGCCGACGCTTTCCAGCATCTCAATACAGGCCACGTGCCTTGCCCGCGCATCCAGATCGGTATGCAGGCGCAGGACCTCATCCATCTGCCGCCCGACCGTGTGCAGTGGGTTCAGCGATGTCATCGGGTCCTGAAACACCATCGACACATTGCGCCCGCGGATGTCGCGCAACGCCGCCTCGCCTGCGGTGACAAGGTCTTTGCCGTTCAGCAGGATTTCACCGTCCTCAATCCGACCGGGGCTGTCGATCAGCCCGAGGATTGAAAAGCCAACCACCGATTTGCCGCCGCCACTTTCCCCGACAAGGCCCATCACTTCGCCCTGCCCAATGTCGAAGGACACGCCGTCCACCGCTTTCACCGTCCCGGAGAATGTGTGGAAATAGGTCCGCAGGTTGCGCACGCTCAGCAGTGGGTGATCATCGGCCTTGGTCATTTGAGCCTCGGGTTAAGTTCATCGCGCAAAAAGTCGCCAAACAGATTGATCCCGAACACCAGCATCATGATCGCCACCCCCGGAAATACGGAGGTCCACCAAAGCCCGCTGAACAGCACGTCAAATCCGTTCTTGATCAGCAGACCCAGCGACGGCTGGGTGATTGGCACGCCCACACCCAGAAAGCTGAGCGAGGCTTCGATCAGAACAAAGGTCCCGACCTGAATGGTCGCAATCACGATCAGCGGTGTCAGCACATTGGGAAGCACGTGCTTGCGGATAATCTTGTGGTTCGGCAAGCCCGCCACACGCGCGGCCTGCACATATTCCTTTTCAATTTCCGACAGGGTAGAGCCGCGCACCGTGCGCGCGTAGACAACCCAGCCCACCGCGGTGAGCGCGATCAGCACCTTGTCGACGCCAGTACCAACTGCAGACATCAGGAAAAGCGCGATCAGGATTGACGGAAAGGACAGTTGGATATCCGCGATGCGCATGATGACGGAATCGACGATCCCACCATAGAAACCCGCGATCAGACCCAGCACCGTGCCGATGAAGCACGAGGCGACCATCGCAACCACACCGATAAACAGCGATATGCGCGCGCCATAAAGGATCGACGCCCAGACATCGCGCCCCTGCCCGTCTGTTCCCAGCGGGAACTGCGCCTCGCCGCCGGGTAGCCACATGGGCGGCTTGTAGCTGTCCATCAGGTTCAGAGATGCGATGTCATAGGGATTTTGTGCCACCAGAAACGGCCCGACCAGAACGGCAAAGGCAAAGCTGATCATCAGCGCGCTGCCGATGATCGCAGACGAACTGCGCTTGTAGTTATGAAAGAACTCCGACGCGAAAAAGGATGCCATTGCCATCAGATCCTCACTTGAGCCGGATACGTGGGTCGATCAGCGTATAGATCACATCCACCAGAAAATTGATCACCACAAAGATCAGCGCCACCAGCATGAGGTAGACAACAATCACCGGACGGTCAGCGCGGTAAATACTGTCGATCAGCAGTTTTCCCATCCCCGGCCATGAAAAGATCGTTTCCGTGATTGTGGCAAAGGCGATCAGGTCACCAATCTGAAGGCCAAATATGGTGATGACCGGGATCAGCGCGTTCTTGAGCCCATGTTTATACAGCACATCATTCTTGGTCGCGCCTTTGGCACGGGCAAATTTCATGAAATCCTGCCGGCCGACCTCCATCATGCCCGCCCGCGTAATTCGCAGAATGATCGCCATCGTGCCCAGTGACAACGTGACCGCAGGCAAGATGATATGTGTCCAGCCGTCCCAGGTCAGCACGCTGAACCGGAGGCCCATCACCTCGGCGGTATCACCGCGTCCCGAGGACGGGAAGATGCCCCAATGGACGGAAAAAAGATAAATCAGCACCATGCCTACCCAAAAGCCCGGCAATGAGATGCCCAGCAAAGAGCCGGACATGATAAGCCGCGACATGCGGCTTTGCGGGTTGGCCCCGGCATAGACGCCCAGCGGGATGGCCACCGCGATGGCAAAGACCATCGCCACCAGAACCAGCTCCACGGTGGCGGGCATACGCTCAAGGATCAGGGTCATGGCGGGTTGGCGGAAGACATAGGATTGACCAAAATCACCCTGCAACAGACTGCCAAGGAATTTCCAGTATTGCACCAGCAGCGACTGGTCCAATCCAAGAATGCGCCGCGCCTGAGCAATCTCGGCCTCTGTCGCGTCGATGGGCACAATCATAAAGACCGGATCACCGGTAAAGCTCATCATCATGAAAACGATGACCGAAACCACCCACAGAACGAGCGTCATCTGTATCAACCGTTTAAGCAGGTATCCGAACATCGGCCAGCGGCACTCTTGAATTGGAGGTCAGAAAACCGGCCCCACCGCACGTATGGCGGAGCCGGTGGAGCAATCAGGCGCGCTTATTCGACATCCATGTCATAGGCCCAGATGAACTTGTCCACCCGCGGCTCAAGCGACACGCCTTCGCGTACGGCATAGATGTCCTGCTCGTAATGCACCGGGATCATCGGCACATCCGCCAGCAGGATCTTTGTGGCTTCCTGCAAAAGGCGGTCCCGCTCCTCGATGCTGGGTGTCGCGTCGGCCTGATCAATCAGCGCGTCCAGTTCCGGGTTGGAATAGGATCCACGGTTGACCTGACCATAGCCTTCCTTCTTGTCGCGGGAATAAAACAGCGCGCCATACATCGAGCCCGCGTCACCCGCAGGTACATCCCAGCCACTCATGATAAAACTGGACTGCTCTGTCGGGACGCGGATGTAGCCCCAGAAGTTCGACTTTGGCATGATATTCAGCTGCAAATCGATGTTGATCCGCGCCAGCATAGAGGCCAGCGCCTGCGCGATTTGGGCATCGTTCACATACCGGTTGTTCGTTGCATCCAGCGTCATGGTAAAGCCGTCGGGATAACCCGCCTCTTCCATCAACGCCTTGGCCTTTTCGATATCAAGCGGATACATCTCGCGGAAGTTCATGCCATCGACATAACCAACGTGGGATGCGGGCACGTATTGCGTGCTGGGTGTGGCCAGCCCGTTCATCACGATCTGATTAATCGCCTGAACATCAATTGCACGCGCAATCGCTTCGCGCACCCGCTGGTCGGTCATCGGGTTTGGGCCTTCAATGGTCGGGGATTGCTCCCGCGTGTCCATTGCAAGCACGACATTCAGCAGGCTGGGCCGCGTCAGCACCTCAAAGCCGTCCTCGGACTTGACCCTGTCCACGTCACGCACCGCAAGATCCTGAATGACATCCACCTCACCCGTCAGCAACGCAGCGGTGCGGGTGGCAGGATTTGTGATGGGGCGGAAGGTCACCCTGTCAATCTTGGGCGCACCGGCCCAGTAATTGTCAAACGCGGTCAGGACCAGCCGCTCTTCCTTGATCCATTCCTCAAGCATGTAGGGGCCCGTGCCCATCGGCTTGAGATCCATATCAGCGTCGTCAGTGGCCGTTGTGTATTCCTCATCCAGTATCAGCAGTTCAGCCAGATCATTGGGCAACACGGCGTAGGGGGCCGGTGTGGTGATCTCGACCGTCAGATCATCCACTGCAGTGGCGGAGGCGATGTTGGCCACCAGCCCGGGACGGATGGATTCACGGGCCTTATCAATCGTAAAGACGACATCTGATGCGGTAAACGGATTTCCGTTATGAAAGGTGACACCCTCGCGCAGATTGAACCGCCATGTGGTATCATCGACAGTCTCCCAGCTTTCGGCAAGCCCGGGACCAAACTCCAGCTCGGGGCTGCGCTGCACCAGCGGATCGTAAAGATGGTAATACATGATATTGGATGACAGCTCTTCCCCCGCAAGCGGGAAAAGGTGGCTTGGGTCAGCCGTCAGCCCGATGGTGATCGACTTATCCTGCGCGAACGCCAGACTGGCAGTGCTGGCCAGCAAGGTCGCACTCAGCGCGCCAACGCGCAGGGCGGCTTTCGGAAAATATCTCATCTGTGTGTCTCCGTGTTGTCATTGATGTCGGGCCGGTTTGCCGGCTCTGGCGTTGTTTTTGCGCGGCTTTAGTGCCCCGGTTGCGCCGTCTGCACCTCGATCTGGTATCCTTCGGGGTCGTTCATCACAAAAGCGCGGATGCCCAGTTCGGCGTTGTCATGCGGATCGGTTAGCCCCTGCACATCGCAGGACGCCGCCCAGGCGTGCCAGGCATCGACATCCGGCACGCGTAAACACAGCTGGCTTGTTTTTGCCGCCGCCCAGTTTTGCATGCCGCGCGCCTCATCCACGAGACCGACATGCGCCTGCCCGTCAATGTTGTAGATTTTTGACCAACCTTGATCGATCGCGACAGACAGGCCCAGCACGTCCTCATAGAACTTCATGGCCGCTGGCAGGTCGCGGTAATACTGAAACGTAATGGCCAGAACGAAACCGTCCGTTGGCCGTTTGGCGGATGAAGATGTCATGTGTGCCCTCAGGTGATACGGTGCGTATCCCAACGGTATACACAAAAAATACCGAGTCAACTTTTCTGCTCCAGATTTCTCTGAAGAGCAGGGCGTCGCGCTTAAAACGGGTGGTAAATGTGCGAAATGATGGATTTTCGCACATTCTTAAGATGAAGCCGCATGGATTCTGCGGCGGCGTCTTCTTCACGTGCCAGAATGGCGTCGATGATCGCCAGATGCTCATGACAACCGGGCACAAAGCGGTCCGGGATTGACCCCTGATCATACATGCATGTCTTGATCTTGAGCCCTTCGATCAAATCAGCCAGCAGCCCCGAGCCGGCCATCCGCGCGATCAGATTGTGCAATTCCAAATCCAGTGCGGAATGCTCTGCCGCTGAGGGGCGCGGGCCTTGAAGAAAGGCATCAACCTTTTGACGCAAAACCAATAATTCAGCGTCGAACTTGCCTGATGACGCCGCCTTTCGGGCCGCTTCGCACTCCAACAGACTGCGCACATGCAGTATTTCCATCAGGTCATTCAGCGATATGCGGTTTACCACCGGTGTGCCACCCGCAGACCTTGTGGCCATTCCTTCGGTAGTCAGTTGTTTGATCGCCTCGCGCACAGGGGTCCGGGACACACCAAGCTGATCCGCCAGTTTGGTTTCGCTCAACCGCATGCCCGGTTCCAGCGTACCATCCAATATCATTGCTTTAAGGCGTTTGAATGCGGATGCGCCCAGTGTTTCGGTGGCCTGTGTCACGCGTCTTTCTCCTGATCTGCGCAAACCGCTTCCGGGCCGTTCTCGCTATCATCTTTTAAATCTTCTCAAAGAGTATACACTCTGGATACCCTATTTCAAAACAGAGCTTCAGCACATCTATGACACGCCGCGCATTCGATACCATCATCAGAGGTGGGAAAACAGTCACGAATGGCGCAGTGCTGCGCGCTGATATCGCCCTTGCAGATGGCAAGATCGCCGCAATCGAAAACACTATCGAAGATCGTGCAGACACCGAAATTGATGCGCGGGGAAAGCTGGTTTTGCCCGGCGGGGTCGACACCCATTGCCACATCGAACAAATCTCCGGTGCTGGTCTGATGAATGCCGACACGTTTGAGACCGCAACGCGCTCTGCTGCGTTCGGTGGGACGACGACAGTTGTTTCCTTTGCCGCGCAGCATCCGCGCCACAAGATGCGACAGGTCGTGGAAGATTATGCCACACGCGCGCGCAGGGGCGCGCTGATTGATCATGCGTTTCACATGATCGTGGCCGACACTTCTGACGGCAACCTCAGCACAGACATCCCTGCCCTGATCGCGCAGGGCCATCGGTCGATCAAGATTTTCACGACATATGCCAAGGTCCGACAGGACGACAAATCAATCCTCGACATCATGACCACGGCCAGACAGCACGGCGCGCTGGTCTGTATCCACGCCGAAAACAACGGATTGATCGGGCATATGACAGACCAGCTTTTGGCTCAGGGGAATACGGCAGCGCGTTATCACGCCGCGTCGCACCCCCGGGAGGCCGAGATCGAGGCGATTGACCGAATGTGCCGCTTTGCCGATTTCACCGGCGCGCGGGTGATGATCTTTCACGTCTCAACACGCGAAGGTGCCGATATTGTCCGCAAGGCGCGCGCGCGCGGCATCACTGTTTCTGCGGAAACCTGTCCGCATTATCTGTTCATGACTGCCGACGTGCTGCTGGGCGACGATCCTGCGCGCTTTATGTGTTCGCCACCGCAACGCGACGCCGATGACCAGCTTGCCCTGTGGGATGCTCTTGGTGACGGCACCTTGCAACTGGTCACCTCTGACCACGCACCTTACCGTATGGATGCGACCGGCAAATTCGCCAACGGCCCGGATGCGCCCTTCAACCAGATCGCCAATGGGATGCCGGGGCTTGAGACGCGCCTGCCCCTGATGTTCAACGCGATGGTCAGCGAGGGGCGGATGGACGTCGCCGCCTTTGTCAACATCACCGCAACCGCCCCCGCGCGTGCTTTCGGGCTGAAGGGAAAAGGCGAGATCGCAGTCGGGTACGACGCGGACATCACGATCTGGGACCCGGAGCGGGAAGTGCAGTATGGCAGCAACGATCTGCACGACAATGTCGGATACAACCCCTACGAGGGAACGCAGGTGAAAGGCTGGCCCGTGCAGGTTCTGTCGCGAGGAGAAACGATCATCGCGGGCGATGCGGTTCACGGGAAGCCCGGACGGGGCAAATGGCTGCCGATGACAGCGTGATCCGTCAGGCCACGCGTAATTCCAAGCGTCCGTGCACCCTTTAACGCTGGTAGCTCTTGCGCGGATCATGTTGGTCGCCCCGACCTCTTTTGACTGAAATTCCACTCTTGCAAACACAGATCAATTCAAACTGAACTTCCGCTGGGTTCAAACCGTTCTGCCCGATTTGCGCCAATGATTTTCGGAAACCAAGCATTTTATCGTGCGCTACCGCGTGAAGCGCGCGAAAAACGCGGTGATTTCTTCCCGGGCACCAAGGGGCAGCACGTCCGCGATAAACTGATCGGGCCGCACCAGAACCAGCGCGCCTTTTTCACGATCAATCCCCCGGATATCAAAGATGTCTGCACCGTTTTTCAGATCAGCCGTAAACGTTTTTTCGTAGTCGATCAGTTCAAACCGGCCTCTGCGTGGCAACAATAGATCCGGCATCCCAGATACATCCAGCGTTCTGTGACCTTGCTGAAAGACCGCGCACAGATCAATCATCGCATCCTCGCCCTCATGGGGCCTGCACAGCACAGTTTTTTGATCCTTCTGCAGATACGCACATAGTTCCGCGATGGCACCACCCGGCAGCCCCTGATCGGTGCGGTCCGCAAATGCAATGAGGCGCCAGCGCATGTCGGCAAGCAGTGTTTCGGCCAATTGCATGGGTTTTGCATCAGCCAGCCGGATCACCGGCGCGGAATGAAAGCGTTTACCAACCTCAAGACCCACCGCCAAGTGCTGATGCCGCCCTTCCCCGGTGATCAGCGACGGACCATATGTCGTCTCAACCCCGGCGGTATAGCGCCCGTGCTTTTTGAAATACTGCTGAAACTGCGCCTTTTCCTGTTCAGTCTCTGGCTTCTGGCTGAACAGGCGCGCCATTTCCTTGTCAAACGCGATCAGCTCGCTGGCCTTTGCCTGACGCTCTTCGGAATAGGTTCGCAATAGCGCCGGATCAGCCCAACCTCTGAGTACCTGACCCAGCTTCCATCCCAGATTGAATGTATCAGCCATCGACACATTCATCCCCTGCCCCGCTTTCGGGCTGTGGGTGTGGCACGCGTCCCCGGCGATGAACAGGCGCGGCACTGCGTCTGCCTCACCCGACCCGGTAATATCATCAAACGTATCGCACAGGCGCTGGCCGATTTCATAGGCAGACCACCACGCAACGTCTTTAACCTCAAATTTATAGGGATGCAGAATATCGGCGGCTTTCTGAGCCAACATTTCGGGAGACACATTTCGGTCGGCAGCACGTTCGTTTGTGCCAAGCGCGTCTAGCTCGATATAAAGCCGAACCAGAAAGCCACCCTCGCGCGGGATGATCAGAAGGCTGCCTGCATCGGACGACTGAATGGCGCATTTCAGGCGGATGTCAGGAAAGTCGGAAACCGCCAGCACATCCATCACACCCCAAAGACGTTGCCCGGCCTCACCTTTCAACTGACGGCCCATCAGGGAACGCACCGTGCTGCGCGCGCCGTCACACCCCACAATGAATTTCGCCTGCACCGTTTCCTGCGTACCCGGCGCATCGACGCAATCAAAGACGGCTGTGACCGGGTGATCAGGATCAACAGTGCGCCTGAGGTCTGTCAGCGCACGGGCATAGTCAGGTTTCAGCCGGGCAGGACTGTGCCGCATCAGTTCCAGATAGAAATCATGCACGCGCGCCTGGCTCAGGATCACATGCGGCTGGTGTGACAGGTCATCTTCGACATCCTGTATCCTGTCGACACGGCGCAGGCTCCGGCCTTCGCCGTCAGGTCGCCAAAACGTCGTCTCGTTTACCCAATAACTTTCCTTGCGCACCCGGTCGACAAAACCAAAGGCCTCGAACATCTCCATCGACCGGCAGGCGATCCCGTCGGCCTGTCCAACCTCCAGCGGTCCGGTTTTGCGATCAAATATCCGCACTGATATCCCGCCCGCGACGGCAAGCTGCGCGGCAAGCGTAAGGCCCGCAGGACCGCACCCGATGATTGCCACATCAACCTTGCTGCGGTCAGGGACCGGGGCATCGGGTTTGAACCGGATCTCCGGATTGCCCGGCATGAAACCATTAAGATGATACTGCATTCCCCCACTCTGGCCGCAATTTGCCCGGGCAACAAGCGATGCCGTGTGCGTGTGATTTGTCCGTCCGACAGTGAAACGGATGCACGTTTGGCATTCTGTCTGTTATCCAAAACGCCACACGCAAACCGGCGCGCGCAGCACCCATACGATGCCGTCAGATCGCGCTGCTGTGCCGCTGCGCACTGCTTGCAAAAGTATCAAGCGCGCTTGCAAAAATGCGGACAAGTGGCCGGGCGGCGGGTTTGATAGTAATTCGCCCACCCCGGTTCTGAAAATGCGCGCCAAAGCGGGACAACAGCTTTTGCACGCCCGCGTCGATGTGCTGTGCCCCCGTCGGAAATTCCCGCGACAAGGCCGCGCTGTCGATCTCGAAATAGCACATCAGGGTCTCGATCATCCGCGCGTTCACACGGTCCTGCAATGTCATGACATAGCCGCGCTGCGCGGCAAGTTCAGCGTTGAGAATATGCATCACATAAGCCGATGTAGCAGCCGCATTCTGCGCAAACCCTTGAGGGAACCGCGAAATCGACGAAGCCCCCAATCCGATCAGCACCTCTGTTGTGTCATCGGTATAGCCCTGAAAATTGCGCCGCAGCGTGCCGTTCTTCTGGGCGCGGGCAAGGCCGTCGCCTGGACGGGCGAAATGATCCATTCCGATGACCTCAAAACCATCCGCGACAAGCACCTCCTGCGCCAGCAGGGACAACGCAAACCGCTCCTCTCCGTCGGGCAGCGTGTCGGCGTCAATCATCACCTGTCGTTTGGACATCCACGGCACATGCGCATACCCGTATAGTGCAAGCCGGTCAGGTTGCAGCGACAGTACCTGTTGCAATGTGTCTATCATGCCGCGCCGGGTCTGGTGCGGCAAACCATAGAGCAGATCCATATTCAGGCTGGTCACCCCCGACGCGCGCAATACTGACACAACATGCGCAGTCTGCGCGAAACTCTGTGGTCGGCCAATGGCCTCCTGCACACGCGGATCAAAATCCTGAACACCGATACTTGCGCGGTTCATGCCCTTTTCCGCAAGGGTTTGCAGCAATTCGTCCGAGGCTTCCGTCGGATCAATCTCAACCGAGAATTCAAAGTCGTCCGCAGTGCCGAACGCATCGAATATGTGATCCAGAAGACGCGCCATCGTGGATGCCCGCAGGATTGTCGGCGTGCCGCCCCCCAGATGCAGACGGCTCAGCGTGACATTTCGACGCAATTTTCCGCGCACCAGACGCAGTTCTTCCAGCAGGTTTTCGACGTAGGCTTCGACCGGCCGCAGGCTCTTGGTGCCCTGCGTGCGACAGGCGCAAAACCAGCACAGGCGTTTGCAGAACGGAATATGCACATATAGCGAGACCTGAGCGCCTTCCGGGATGGCAGCCAGCCATGCGCCCTGATGCTGCGCGCCGTCCTTCGCGCCAAAGTGGTTTGCCGGAGGATAGCTTGTGTAGCGGGGCACGTTGGTGTCGAAAAGGCCCGCGGTGCGCAGTTGTTTCATATTGTCCATAAGGGTAAATTGCATGAAACGCCGCAGCCCAGATTGATTTGAATCAAACCATGCAAAAAATCGACGTGCCCCATATTCTTTGTGCGGATTGCCCGATCCAGCACCGTGCCGTCTGTTCACGATGTGAAAGCGATGAGTTTGATCGTTTGGAAAGCATCAAGACCTACCGCACCTTCGCTGCCAACGACCCGATATTCTGGCGGGGGGAAGAGCTGAAGTATGTGGCATCGGTGGTGAAGGGTGTCGCCAAACTGGAGAAAAGTCTGGAAGACGGGCGCAACCAGATGGTCGGATTGCTGTTTCCTTCCGATTTTATCGGCCACCCCAAGCGCCGCCAGATCGAATTTGATGTCACCGCAGCAAGTGACATCACTCTATGTTGTTTCGAGCGTGAACCCTTTGAAAGGCTACTGGTCGAAGTGCCCCATATTGCACAACGCATGGTAGAGATTGCGCTGGATGAACTGGACGCCGCGCGTGACTGGATGGTCTTGCTGGGGCGCAAGACCGCAGCCGAAAAGATCGCCACCTTTATCGAGATGGTGGCCCGGCGTCAGCAGATTGACGAAGCATCGCCCAGTCTGAACAATCTTGTCCTGCCGCTCCTGCGCAGCGAAATCGCGGATTACCTTGGTCTAACGCTTGAGACTGTCAGCCGCCAATTGTCGACGCTGAAACGCGATGGCGTGGTCGAATTTATTGACAAGCGGCATTACCGCATTCTGGATATGGCGCGTCTGCACGACGCAACCGGAGACGATTCAGACGGCGGTTTCATCCCCTGAGCTGACGGCGGCAGCATGCTTTTTGCTGGCGTGTCACCTGACCACTGTACCCTTCCGATGCCTGTCGATCGGGCGCAAATGCGGTGTACCCTGCAATTGCAGACGATATGCGCGGGACGGACCATGCGGACAAGAGAACAGAAATGACGCGGGTGGCCTGTATCGGGGAGGCGATGATCGAACTGTCGATGGACGGCGATCGCGCATTGGTCGGGGTGGCCGGGGACACGCTGAACACCGCCGTTTATCTGCGCCGGTCCGCCCCTTCGGTAGAGGTGACCTATGTCACCTGCCTTGGCGATGACCCCTTTTCGGACCGGATATTCGATTTCATTGCAGAACAGGGCATTGGCACATCTGGCATCACCCGTCTGCCCGGCGCGTCGCCCGGGCTTTACGCCATCAACACAATCCAAGCAGAGCGCAGTTTCACCTATTGGCGCAGCGCATCTGCAGCCCGCCAATTGTTTGCGGACGGCAAATTTGATCGCCTTGCCGGATATGACGCCCTGTATATATCGGGCATTTCTCTCGCAATCCTCCCGCATCCCGTGCGACTGGCGCTGCTGGACTGGCTCAGAAACGCGTCGGTGCAGGTCATCTATGACAGCAATTACCGCCCGCGCCTGTGGGAGGATGCCGCGACAGCGAAAACCATCACCCGCGCGTTTTGGGACAGGGCGGACATCGCCCTGCCGTCAATTGACGATGAGATGGCCCTTTTTGGTGAAACCGCTGGCACCGTCGCCAGCCGTTTCGCGCGCCACACAGGCAAGGGCGCTCTCAAGCGGGGCAAACTCGGGCCGCTTTCTATCGGTGAAACAGTGACCCAATCCTATCCCAGCGCGTCAAACGTGGTTGATACAACGGCTGCAGGCGACAGTTTCAACGGCGCTTATCTGGGTGCTTTGTTGACGGGACGATCACAAGCGCAGTCATTGCTGGCGGGACACAAGATGGCAGCACGGGTCGTGCAACACCGTGGCGCAATCATCCCGGCGCAAAACGTGTAATCTCGGCGGTTGTGCCGGTGATTTGAAATTCACATCTCACGCGGTGATGCCCCGGACCAGGGTATGCCTTCTCGTGTTTATCTACCGGGCGGATGCCAAGGCCACGCCCACGACAATCAGCATGGACAGCGCCATTACGATGTTGATCGCCCTTTGGGCCCGGGTGCTCAGATTCAGACTGCCCAGATGTGTCCCGGCGGTCAGCCAGATCAGGTGCACCGGCACCCAGATCGCATTGAAGATAATCAGTTTGAGGATCACCTCCCAAAGAGGAGCGTCCGGCATGAAAGCAAATCCGGAAAACAGCGTCGTGCCGACAACATAGGCTTTGGGATTGATGAATTGCAGCAACAGCCCGTTGCGGAACCCAAGCGGCTTGGCGGCGGGGGTAAACCCAATGCGCGCGCCCGCGCTGGCAATACGCCATGCGAGGTACAACAGATATGCGACCGACGCGATCAGCAACACGGCGCGCAAGGACGGCATGGCCAGTACCAAGGCGGCCAGCCCCGACACCACCATCATCATGTTGATAAAGCCGCCTGTACACAGCCCCGCCAGAAATCCAAGGCCCGCGCGGTAGCCAAAGGCAGCCCCGATGCCGGCCGTGGTCAAAACCCCCGGCCCCGGTGTGATCAAAAGGAAAAAGACCGCAATGGCAAACTCAAGCATCCGGTGTCAAAGATCCGCTCAAAGGCCGGCACATTCGGGCACAGGGCTGATCACCGTGCCATTTTCTGCGTGCTGCAACAGGTTATCGACCGTCAGCGCCCCCATTGCCGCGCGCGTCTCAACCGTGGCGCTGCCTACATGGGGCAACAGCACCGTATTTGGCAGATCACGCAGGGCCTGTGGGACGTCTGGTTCGTGTGCAAATACATCAAGGCCAGCCCAACCCAAGGTGCCATTGCTTAGCGCCTTGATCAGGGCAGGTTCATCCACCACAGATCCCCGGCTGACATTGATCAGCGTCCCTTGCGGGCCAAGGGCGGCCATCACTTCGGCGTTGACGATCCCTTGGGTCGATGACCCGCCGGGCGTGATACAGATCAGCACGTCACACTCAAAGGCCATCGCAGTGAGGTTGTCAAAATAGGTGTATGCAACATCCTTTGGGTTGCGCGCATGATAGACTATGCGGGGTTGCCACGGTGCCAGCTTGTGCGCAATCGCCTGACCGATCCGCCCAAGGCCAAGGATACCGACAGTCTGGTTTTCCGCGGACCGGGTCAGCGGTGCGCTTCCCATCCGCGCCCATTTGCCCGTCCTGACGTAGGCATCGTCGCGCAGCATTTCGCGATAACATGCGAGCATCAGCAGTACGGCCGTCGTTGCGACCTCTTCGTTCAGCACGTCAGGTGTGTGCGTCACAATGATCCCGCGCCGCGCCGCCTCAACCGCATCAATGGCCTCGTACCCCACGCCGTAGCTTGAAATCATCTTCAGGTTCTTAAGCGACGCCATGATCTTTGGTGTGACCCCAAGGTTCCCGTTGGTGATCACATGGGTGATATCATCGGGCGTGTAACGCTTGGTCTGGTGAATCGCAAAAACAGGCTCAAGCCGGGCGCGCATCTCTTCTGAAATGGGACCAATCTGTAAAAGATCAGGCATCCATGCCGACCTTCTGGCGCTGATGGCCCAGCCCGTCGATCCTGAGGTCCATAACATCGCCTTGCTTCAGGAACACAGGCTTGGGCTTCATGCCCAGCGCCACACCGGGAGGCGTGCCCGTGCTGATCACATCACCGGGATGCAGTGTGAAAAGCTGGCTTAAATGCGAGATGATCTCGGCCACGGAAAAGATCATGGTAGAGGTATTGCCGGTCTGACGCCGTTCGCCGTTGACGTCCAGCGCCATCGAAAGGTTCTGCGGGTTCGCAACCTCATCGCGTGTGACCAGCCAGGGGCCGGTCGGCCCGTAGGTATCGCAGGACTTTCCCTTGGTCCACTGACCCGTCAGGTTGTTCTGGAAATGCCGCTCCGAGACGTCATTGACGATGCAATACCCCGCAACATGCGCCAGCGCATCTTCCTCGCTGACGTATTTCGCTTCTGTGCCGATCACGACGCCCAGTTCGATTTCCCAGTCCGTATGGGTCGACCCGCGCGGCATCACCACATCATCATAGGCGCCGACCACGGCGGAATTGGCTTTGAAAAACAGGATCGGGTGTTCAGGGATGGCGGCCCCGGTTTCGGCGGCATGATCAGAATAATTTAGCCCTATACACAGGAACTTTCCAATATTGCCAACGCAAGCGCCAATACGCTGCTCCCCCTCGACAATCGGCAGATCGTTCGGATCAAGCGCGCGCAAACGGTCCAGCGTAGCGTTGTCCAGCGTCTTGCCCGTCACGTCATCAATATGCGCCGACAAATCGCGCAACATGCCCGCGTTGTCCAACATTCCCGGTTTCTCGGCACCCGGTGCCCCGTAGCGGATCAGTTTCATGTCATGTCCTTCTTAGTGGTTGTCCCGCGGCATAAACACGCGCGCGATGTCTTGATATTTGTCTGCGCCCTCAAGCGTCATGCCATGATCAAGCCGTCCGATACGCGCGCGGAACATCTCTTGCCAGGGTGTCTGGCTGGCGGGCATGTCATAGCCGCCATTAGCCGCGAGGGCACGCGCCCGTTCGTTCAGCTCGTCCAGCGGGACCAGCATATCAACCGTGCCTTTGCCCAGATCAATGCGCACCCTGTCGCCGGTCTGCAAAAGCGCAAGGCCGCCGCCGTCCGCCGCCTCGGGAGAGGCGTTGAGGATCGAGGGTGAACCGGACGTCCCCGATTGGCGCCCGTCACCGATGCAGGGCAGCGCCTCCACCCCCTGTTTGATGAGGTAGGACGGGGGCCGCATGTTCACGACTTCTGCCGCACCGGGATAGCCTTTGGGGCCGGCACCACGCATGAACAGAATGCAGTTTGCGTCGATGTTCTCAGCCGGATCATCGATGCGGTGATGGAAATCCTCCGGCCCGTCAAAAACAACCGCACGGCCCTCAAACGCCTCCGGATCATTTGGATTGGACAGATAGGTCCTGCGAAACGCGGGCGAGATCACAGAAGTTTTCATGATCGCACTTTCGAACAGGTTGCCCGACAGGTTCAAAAATCCCGCTTGCTCTTTCATCGGATCGCTAGTGGGCTTGATGACATCCGTATTGCGTGACCGCAGCAATTCGCAGTTCCGCCCGATGCTGGCCCCGTTCACGGTGATCGCATCGGGGTGCGGCAGCAGCCCGCCCGCGATCAATTCGCCCACAACCGCAGGCACGCCGCCCGCCTGTTGATAGTCTTCGCCCAGATATTTGCCCGCAGGCTGCATATTCACCAAAAGCGGCACATGATGCCCGTGCTTTTGCCAATCATCGTTGTCCAGCGGCACACCCAGATGCCGCGCAATCGCGTTCAGATGGATCGGTGCATTCGTGGACCCGCCGATGGCAGAGTTGATCACGATAGCATTCTCGAAAGCCTGCCGCGTCATGATGTTGGTGGGCCGCATATCTTCCCAGACCATCTCGACAATCCGCTTGCCGGTCTCATAGCTGATCTGCCCACGCTCGCGGTAAGGTGCGGGGATCGCGGCAGAACCCGGCAATTGCATGCCCAGCGCCTCGGCCAGCGAATTCATCGTCGTGGCCGTGCCCATTGTGTTGCAGTACCCCACTGACGGGGCAGAGGCGGCAGCGATTTCCATGAACTCGTCGGTGTCGATGTCACCTGCCGCAAGCTGTTCGCGCGCTTTCCAGATTACCGTGCCGGAACCCGCGCGTTCGCCCTTCCACCAGCCGTTAAGCATCGGACCAACGCTCAGCGCGATGGCGGGGATATTCACGGTCGCGGCGGCCATCAGAAGGGCGGGCGTCGTCTTGTCACAACCGATGTTCAAAACCACACCGTCCAGCGGATAGCCGAACAATGTCTCGACCAGCGACAGATAGGCAAGATTGCGATCCAGTGATGCCGTGGGCCGTTTGCCGGTTTCCTGAATGGGATGCACCGGCACCTCAATACAGGTGCCGCCCGCCGCAATGATCCCGTCGCGCACGCGTTTGGTCAGCTCGATATGGTGCCGGTTGCAGGGCGACAGATCACTGCCCGTCTGCGCAATCGCGATGATCGGTTTGCCTGATTGCAGCTCTTCGCGCGTCAGACCGTAGTTCAGATACCGCTCCAGATACAGCGCGGTCATTTCCAGATTGTCGGGATTCATGAACCATTTGCGTGATCGCAAGTCGTCCTTGGTGATGCGTTTTGTCATTGGCCTGACCAGCCTCCGTCGATGATGTGGGGGTGTCCTGTGGTGAATGCACTTTCGTCACTGGCCAAATAGACCACCAGTGCCGCGATTTCTTCGGCGGAGGCGACACGGCCCATAGGTTGGCGGGCCACGAATTGCGCCATCGCCTCTTCACGGCTGCCCAATTGTTCCCCAAGTGCTGTCACACGATCATGCCAACTGGGACTTTCGACCGTGCCGGGGCAGATGCAGTTACAGCGGATGCCCTGCTTGATGTAGTCTACCGCGACCGATTTCGTCAGACCCACAACGGCCGCCTTGGTCATCCCGTAGACAAAGCGGTTTGGCGCCCCGATCACCGACCCCGCGGCGGACGACATATTGATAACAGACCCGCCGCCCCGTTCAATCATGCCCGGCAGCGTGGCGCGCAGGGTGCGCACCATCGACCGAACATTCAGATCAAAGGCAAACTCAAGCTCCTCATCCGTGGCATCCAGAGCGGCCCCGTGATGCACAAAACCGGCACAGTTGAACAGGATGTCAGGATTGGCGCGCGCCGTGCCCGCGTTCACGCTGTCATCGTTGCGGACGTCCATTTCGAAAATTTCGATTTTTTCGGGATTCGTGTCGCGGATCGACGCAAGGGCGTCAAGGTTGACGTCCGTGGCAAAAACATCTGCGCCTTCGCGGGCCATCGCGATGGCACTGGCGCGCCCGATGCCCTGCGCTGCGGCTGTCACAAGCGCACGTTTTCCTTCAAGTCTTTGTTTCATATGTAATCATTTGCCCCCTCAAAACAGGGCGGCCCCACGTCAGCACGCACGGCGTTCTGTCCCTTTTTTGCACTTTTTCCATCGGGCACACTGGCCCTTTTCGCCATTGGCGTTAGCGTATGTCAGACGCGCCGGATTGACCATAACCGGCTGTCCTGTCGGATCAAAAGGAACCCCACAATGACCACGCCCCGCAAAATCACACTCATCGGAACCGGGTTGATGGGGGCACCGATGGCGCGCAACCTGTTGGCGGCAGGACATGATCTGACTGTCTGGAACAGATCTGCCCATCGCGCGGCACCACTGGTGGACGCGGGCGCACAAATGGCCGACACAGCCGCGCAAGCCATTGCCGGGGCTGAGTTTGTAATCACCATGTTGTCGGACGGATATGCGACAGGCGCTGTGCTTGACGATGATGCTGTGCAGGGCGCACTGACTGCCGGACAGCTGTGGATCGACATGTCGAGCGCCAAGCCTGAGCACGCGCGCACGCAGGCCGAAACGCTGGGCCGGTTCGGCGTCGCGCACCTTGATGCACCCGTATCGGGCGGCACAAAAGGGGCCGAAGCGGGCAGTCTGGCGATCATGGTTGGCGGACCCAAAGATGCCTTTGCAACCGCCGTCCCGGTGCTAGAGGCAATGGGCCGTCCTGTTCACGTAGGACCTGCGGGCGCGGGCATGCTGTGCAAACTGGCCAATCAGACCATCGTGGCCGTGACCATCGCAGCGGTGGCCGAAGCGACGCTGCTGGTGCAAAAAGGCGGCGCTGACCCAGCCGCACTGCGGGCGGCGCTGAAAGGTGGATTTGCCGACAGCACCATCCTGCAACAGCACGGCGCGCGCATGTCTGACGGCAATTTTGATCCCGGCGGGCCGTCGAAACTCCAGCTCAAGGATCTGGACAATGCGCTTGCCGAAGCGGGCGCGCTTGATCTGGACTTGCCCGCAACGCAGGATGTGCGCGAACGCTATGCTTACTTCTGTGCGAAAATGGACGGGGCCGAGCTAGATCATGCGGGGCTTTACCTTGAACTGAAAAAACGGAATGGCCTGACATGACCAAAATTCTGATCTTGGGCGGTGGTGGCATGATCGGCCAGAAACTGGCCCAGCGCATCATCGACACCGACATCCATCCCGGCGCTGATCTTACCTTGTTCGACAGGACTTTTCCCGAAGTGGGCGTGCCTGCCAAAACCCTGACCGGCACGATCACGGACACTGTCACAGCCCAATCGCTTGCGGCAACGCGCCCCGATGTCATCTACGCGCTTGCCGCTGTTGTTTCTGGACAGGCAGAGGCGGAATTTGCGCTGGGCTGGGACGTGAATATGATGGCGATGTGGCATCTGCTCAATGCGCTCAAGGCAGAACACGATGCCGCGTCCGGTGCCTATACGCCGCGCGTTGTCTTCACATCGTCCATCGCCGTTTTCGGAGGACCGTTTCCCGACAAGATCGGGGATGACTTTCTGTCTGCCCCGCAGACCAGCTATGGCGCTCAAAAGGCGGCCTGCGAATTGATGGTCACGGATTTCAGCCGCAAAGGGTTCATTGACGGGCTGTCCCTCCGCCTGCCCACCATCTGCGTGCGCCCCGGCGCACCAAACGCTGCGGCATCGGGTTTCTTTTCCGGCATCATCCGCGAACCGCTAAACGGGCAAGAGGCGATCCTGCCGGTGCCCGACACCGTGCGCCACTGGCACGCCAGCCCCCGTGCAGCGGCGCGCTTTCTGACGCATGCGGCCACACTCGACACTGCTTTGCTGGAAGGACGGCGCGCGCTGAACTTGCCGGGGTTCAGCTGCACCGTCGCTGAACAGATAGAGGCCCTGCGGCGCGTCGCGGGGCAAAAGGCCGTTGACCTGATCAAACCTGTGCCTGACCCGGCCATCATCAGCATCGTAGATGGATGGCCCCGCGACTTCGCCCCTGATCGGGCGGCATCGCTGGGATTTGAGGCAGAACAGAACTTTGACCAGATCATCCGTGTATATCTGGAAGACGATCTGGCGTCCTGACGTCAATGACTCCTACAGAGTGCTGCATTGCACCCGCTAGGGCAATGTATCCAGGCCGGGAGAAGACAGTCAGCAATACTGTACCATAAAGATCCCGCCGATCACCCCAGCGCGCGCAGCAATTCCTGTGACGGATCGCCGGTGGGCGTCTGGCCGATGCTGGACTGATACGCGCTGATCGCCTTGCGGCTGTTGGGGCCAATCACCCCATCGCTGCCGCCGGTGTCAAAGCCGCGCGCTGTCAGGCGCTGCTGCAAACGTACACGGTCGTCCTTGGTCAGCCCGAATTCGTCCGGTGGAAAACTTGCCCGAATGGGGCCACCGCCCGCAATACGATCCGCCAGATGACCAACGCCAATCGCGTAGCTGTCAGAATTATTGTAGCGCTTGATCACATTGAAATTGCTGGTGACAGCAAAACGGGGGCCGCCGGGCTGCGGTTGCAGGGTCCGTCCCTGCGGTGCGCCATTGCCGATCTCACCGCCCCAGCGACGCCCCTTTGTCCAACCGTTCCGCGACAGGTAAGCGGCGGTAGATGCAAGCGAATCCGCAGGGTCATCCGACCAGATATCGCGCCGCCCGTCGCCGTTGAAATCAACGGCAAAGGCTTGATACGATGTCGGAATGAATTGCGTGTGCCCCATAGCACCGGCCCATGAACCGGTCATGCGGGATGCAGCAATATCGCCGTTCTGGAGAATTCTGAGCGCCGCCAGAAGCTGCTTTTCGAAAAACGCGCCGCGTCTGCCATCAAAAGCCAATGTCGAGGTGGCCGAGATCACTGGGACAGCACCGCGCCTGTCCCCGAAAAAGCTCTCCAGCCCCCAGATTGCCGTGACAATCTCTGCCGATACACCATAGCGTGCCTCGACCGCCGCAAGCGTGCTGCGATGTCGCGCGAAAGCGGCCCGTCCCTTGGCCACCCTCTCGTCCGACGCGGCAATGGCGAGGTAGTCTTCAAGGCTGCGTTTGAACTCCGTCTGATTGCGGTCCCGCTTGACCACCCCGGGCAAATAGCCGGTGCCACGAAACGCGGTGGCCAGTGTCCCTGCTGAAATCCCCTGGCCTGCCGCGCGGTCACGGAAACTGGCCACCCATGCGGCATAGGCTGCGTTTGGCACCGGGCGAAGGTCGGCGGGTAAAGTTGTGCTGCCCGAAGTTGCCGTAACCGGGCCAAGCGCGCCGCCCCCGCCGCATGCCGAAAGACCCAGCGCCCCAAGGCCAAGAAGTGTGTGTCTGCGTGTCAGGTTCATCTGCTCTGATCCCCATATTTTTCTTTGACTATATGGCATGAAAAACCCCGCGCAAAGCTGGGTTTGTAAGGGCCATCACAGATCGGCGGAAATCAGGCGGCGCGCGCACCCGTGCGAGTTGTGATATGCGCCGTATCTCCAAAATCGTGGTCTTGGGTATTCGCGTTGGGATAGACCAGCGTTTCAATCCCAGCAGCTTTTGCAGCTGCGACCCCGGCGACATTGTCTTCTACTGCCAGGGCGTCTTTTGCAGCGACACCCAAACGGTCAAGCGCAAGGTGATAAAGGGCCGGATCGGGCTTTGGCCTCTCTGCATCATCGCCCGACGTCACCACATCAAAACCCATCTCCCGGGCACCGCCGAAACCGGCAAGCAGCGCGTCAATGCTGCCTTTTGCCGTGCCGCTGACAAAAGCAATCGGAAGCTTCAGGTGACGCGCTTCGGCCAGAAGTTTTGCGGTTTCGGCCCGCACGGGCACGATGCCCTTGCGCAACTCTTCCTGAAAAATAGCGGTTTTGCGTGCGTGCAACGCGGCGCTGTCCACCGCAGTGCCCTGCGCTTTGGCAAAGTCCGCAATCCGGTCGGCACCGCCCGACCCCGTCAACATCTCGCGGTAAGCATCACGGGACCAGTGCCAGCCAAGGTCAGCTTCTTCAAATGCCTGATTGAACGCCTTGCGCTGCAGTTCGGATGTGTCGGCAAGCACACTGATTGAGCCGATAAGTAACGCTTTCATCTGGGTAAACTCCGCGAAAAAGGGGCTAGTTTGTGGGGATATAGAGCGGAACGGTCGACATCGACATTTTCGCTGACCCGTTTTGAACGTCACGGGCGTGGCTGATGTAGATCAACGTGTTGTTCGCTTCGTCAAAAATGCGCTTCACGCGCAGTGTCTTAAAAACGATCGACCGCCGCTCACTAAAGACATCTTCGCCCTCATCACTCCGGTCAATCTTTCCGATCTTGATCGGACCTGTCTGACGGCAGGAAATCGAGGAGTTTGACGGATCCTCAAACCAATTGCCCTTTTGAAGCCGGTCAATCAGACCACGCTCAAAATAGGCAAGGTGGCATGTCACCCCTTCCACATCGGGGTCAGCGACAGCTTCGATCACGATGTCATTGCCAAGCCAGTCCACATCAACATTGCCAACGGTCTCAGCCGCAGCGGTAGTGGCGCACAGGCAAAGACCGGCGGCGATTGCGGGGAGGAGGGGAAATTTTGAACTCATGCCGGACAACGCTGCAGGATCGGTTCCGGTTCCCGATTATGTGACACCCTGCTGCACCCCCGGCCTTTCTATTGCGATGCCGCGCAAAAGAACATATCAAGAACACATGGCAAGACTCACTCTTCAGGAAAAGCTGGCGCTTCTCAGCGATGCAGCAAAATACGATGCTTCCTGCGCATCCTCCGGCACATCCAAGCGTCACAGCGCGGATGGAAAAGGGCTTGGCAGCACCGAAGGATCAGGCATTTGTCATGCCTACGCTCCTGACGGACGCTGCATCAGCCTTTTAAAAATTCTGATGACAAATTTCTGCATCTACGACTGCGCCTATTGCATCAACCGCGTCTCTTCAAACGTGGCCCGCGCGCGGTTTTCGGTGGAAGAAGTGGTGCACCTGACCACAGAGTTTTATCGCCGCAACTATATTGAAGGGCTGTTTCTGTCCTCGGGGATCATCCGGTCACCCGACGACACGATGGCCGATATGGTGCGCATCGCGCGGGAGCTGCGCGAGGTGCATCACTTTCGGGGCTATATCCACCTCAAGACGATACCGGATGCCGCACCCGAACTGATTGAACAGGCGGGTCTTCTGGCGGACCGTTTGTCGATGAACATCGAACTGCCCACTGACGCAGGGCTCAAGGCCTATGCACCGGAAAAAGATGCGGACGGTATCCGGCAAGCGATGGGCGACGTACGGGCCCGCAAAGAGGAATTGAAAACCCCGACATATCGCGGACGCAAGGCCCCTAAATTCGCCCCGGCGGGGCAATCCACCCAACTGATCGTCGGCGCGGACGGGGCAAGCGACCGGACGATCCTGCAAAGCTCAACCCGGCTTTATGGGGATTACCGGCTCAAGCGGGTTTATTATTCCGCATTTTCTCCGATCCCCGACAGCACGGCGAAACTGCCGCTGATCAAGCCTCCGATGGTACGCGAACATCGGTTATATCAGGCCGATTGGCTGATGCGGTTCTACGGTTTTGACGCCAATGAAATCGCCCCCGATCAGGGCAACGGCATGCTGGATCTTGAGGTTGATCCCAAGCTCGCCTGGGCCTTGGCCAACCGCCATGTGTTCCCCGTTGATGTCAACCGTGCGGGCAAGGACATGCTGCTGCGCGTCCCCGGGTTCGGCACAAAATCTGTTGGCCGCATTCTGTCGGCGCGGCGCAGTGGGGCGCTTGGCTGGACTGATCTGCGCCGCCTTGGTGCTCAGGTGCGCAAGGCGCAGCCGTTCATCGTTGCACGCGACTGGCGGCCCGGCGCCCTGACCGACGCCGAAAACCTGCGCGCGCGCTTTGCACCCCCGCCCGAACAATTGCAACTGATCTGATGCAGGTTGTCACCCTGCCCCGACTTGGCACCTTTGACGCATGGCGTGACCGCGCACGCGGGCTGGCCCGTGCGGGTGTCTGCGATACCGCTGTAACATGGCAGATGGAGGGCGACGCAGTCTCGCTTTTTGGCGATACCGCCCCGGTGTCCGAACCGCCCCTGCGTGACATCACAGTTCCCAAGGCTTTTCCTGCGCTGGCGAAACAACTCTGTGCCAGCCGCGCGCCCGGTGCCTTTGATCTGGCCTACCGCCTGCTTGTGCGCCTGAATGATCGCCCCGGCTTATTGTCCAATCGTGCAGACCCCGACGTGGACCGCGCCGAAAAGATCGCCAAGCATATCCGCCGCGACATGCACAAGATGAAAGCCTTTGTCCGCTTCCGCGAGGTGACACCGCAGGGGGCGAACCGGCGACAGTTCATCTCCTGGTTCGAACCCGATCACCGCATCGAAGAACTGATTGCGCCATTCTTTTCCCGCCGGTTCGGAGACATGGACTGGATCATTGTCACACCAGAGGTCAGCACCCGGTTTGACGGTGGCACCGTCAGTTTTGAAGCGGTCAAAACAGAGCGGATGGAACTGAGCGATGAGACCGAAGAATTGTGGCGGACCTATTACGCCAATATCTTCAATCCGGCCCGGCTCAAGGTGAAAGCCATGCAATCGGAGATGCCCAAGAAATACTGGAAAAACCTGCCCGAAGCGGCCCTTATTCCCGGTCTTATCGCGGATGCAGAGGCCCGCGTGCATGAAATGCGCAAAGCGGCACCCACCTTGCCGCCGCTTCGCGCTGCAAAAGTTCTGAACCGGCAAAACAAGGATGATAATTAGCGTTCAAAGCCGCTCAATTCGTCCTTCCGGGCTGACCGAAAGCCTGTCACCGGTCTCGAACGGCGGGGACTGCATGACAACAACGGGGATTGTCGGCCGCCCCATCTGCCGCGCAACAACAACCCCCACCGGCAGGATGGCGTCACGCCCGCCAAGGATCAGCGCCGCTGGGGCCATGCCGCAATAAAACAATTCCAACATCACAGCCGAAGAGCTGCTGGACCCGATCAGTTGTGGGATGACCAGAACTTGCCCCGCAATCGACTGTCCCCGTTGCGGATGCCCCGCCAGTGTGATGCAGGCACTGCGCGGATCAACGCCACCCCAGAAACTGATCGGCGCATCAAGACGCAGCACCTTGCCCGTCGCTGCACCTTCAAAAAGCACTTCAGCCTGCCACGTCATGCCCAGACTGCCTTGTCCCGAACGACACGGCCCGCCTGCGCGCTGGCCACACATTCACCCAGGGTGCCAAAAACCGGCAGATGCCCGGTGTTGCCCGTGGCGTAATGGGCGAATTTTGCGGAATTCGTCATCATCACACCCGGTGTGTCGGGCAGGATCGGGGTCACGACAACGCAGGTGTCTGCCACAAACACCACGCCCAGCTCGCGCAGCGCGCGGTCGGTGCCGTCTTGCTCAAGCGCTGACACCGTGTGCCGCCCCAGACAGATATATACCGGCACCAAAAAGCGGTGTCCCCCTGCCAACGCCAGCACCGCACGGCATTCCTCCGCACTGAAATGCGGACTGCCCAACGCAACGCTGTCAATTGGCCCGTCAGCGGCAAGGCTCAGCCCATCCCGCGCGTCGATCAACATATCGCGGGTCAGAACAATGGTTTCTTCCGGTGGCTGTCCACCCAGAGCTGTTTGAAGATCAGGGGCTTCGGGTGTGATCCCCACCAAATGAAGCAGCGCCACCGCGCCGGTCGCGGCCGCCGCGGCGCAGAGCGCCTTAAGGTCATCCTCTGCCGCCCCCGGTGCCAACCCGGTGACCGCGCACACCGTCTCACCCGCCAACCGTCCTATGATCGCACCAAGCACAGGGTAGAACGCGCTCTGCGCACGAAGCGCCTGCGGCAATCCCGTGACATCCAGAACCAGTTTTGCGTGACGATTGCGGGATCGGTGCAACCCATAACGGGGGGCGCGGCCTGATATTGCGCAGGCGATGTCCAGAAAGTCCCCGTAGCGGTTGGTGCGCGCGCCTAGCACCGTATTGGCAAAGGCCACCGCGTTGGATTCGCCCCAAGCCACTTGCGTGCCCAAAGCGGGGCGCGCGCCTGCCTGATAGGGCGCGCAGGTCCAGCTTGGGGTGCATCCCATCCGCTCATGCGCGACCATAAGGCGAAAGGCCATTTTGCGCTGATCCGGCGGCAGGCGGCATTGATCAGGGTTCAGCAGGTTCAGCGCTCCGACATTCGTTGTTGCCGGCACCCGTACCCGTGCGCCCCCTTCGACCAGTTTCTCGCAATACAATGCGCCTGAATCTCCGTGATAGAGGCACCCGTCGATATGGCTTGACTGGATTTCGACCAGCCCTTTTGCCCCCAGCATGCGCGCGCTTTGCGCGACCACTTCCATCGCCATGCGGTCACCGTCTGTGCCCACCGCTCCAGCGAGCATGCTTTTTTCATAGTCCGTCAGGTCAACCGGCAAGGCAAATGTCTCCTCTGTGACCGCTCAAGGACGGCACAGGCCGATGATACATCCGCCCCCACCGCGGAACCAACGCAAAAGGCCACCCCTTTCGGGATGGCCTCTCCTGATCCAGGCATGTCACAAGTCAGCCTGCAGCCTTATTTCAGTGACGCAATAAACCCATCCACTTCGTCCAGCGTCAGGTATTCCACTTCTTCCGTGCCTTCCTCGGAGAACGACCAGACAACCGCCGGTGCAGACACATCGCCGTTGGCGTCAAAGCGCACGTTGCCCGTGGCCCCCTTGAACATCACGGTGCCGCCTCCGGCCAGCACATCCTTGGCAGCGGCGAAACCGGCTGTGTCTGCCGTCACCGGCGTGCCGTCGGGGTCAGTGACCCGCGCAACCGCAGCGGCGATCTGCGCACCCGAGGCATCCTTGCCCGCCGCTTCCATTGCCAGAAGCGCGATCATCGTCGCGTCATAGCTGTTGGCAAGGCCGGGGCCGTTTGGCTCGCTCTCGAACCGTTCCTGATAAGCGGCGCGGAACGCGTCAGCGCTGTCAGAACGGGGCGACGCCGTATCCGTGCCCAATGCGTTGCCCAGATACTGCATGCCCACATTGTCACGGAACTCATCTGACTTGAGCGCATTGGCAAGGATCATGTTCTGCGTCCCTCCCAATGAAATCCACTCGCGCACGGCGGCGGTCCCTTCTGCCGGGTAAAGCGCCAGATAAATCGCATCGGGGCGGGTGCCCAGTGCCTCGGTCACTTCTGCGCGGTAGCTGGGCTGTGCATCGTTGATCGCGATGGAGGTCGTTACCTCCACGCCCACGGCGGCAAAGTCATTGGCAATCAGGCGGGCCATATCCTGCCCCCAGTCATCATTTTTATAGAGCACCGCGATGGATTTATATCCCTTGTCCTGCGCGACCTTGGCACCGACTGCCGATTGCACGCCGGTGGTGGCAAATGTGCGGAACCACAGGCCGTTTGTCTTGCCTTCTTCTGCCAGTCCAGTGAATGCCGTGGAGGACGAACAGCACGACATCTGCATCACGCCGCCCGGCACGGTCACGGACGTGAGGATCGGCATGGATACGCCTGATGACACAGCCCCCAACAGCACATCGACCCCTTCCAGATCAACCAGCGCCTTGGCCGCGTCTACGCCCACCTTCGGATCAACCTGCGTATCCCGCAGCACCATTTCAATCTGGCACCCCGCCGCGCCGCCTGCCGCGTTCACCTGATCCACGGCAAATTGCGCCGTTTCCGCAATCGGACGGCCCCAATCAACGGAAGTGGGCAGAACCGCGCCGATCTTGGTGGTGCACTCCTGCGCAAAAGCCGCGCTGGAAAGCATGCTCAGGCCAAGTGCGGCCCCCAGTGTTCTTGTAACAGACATTTTCAGATTTCTCCCTTGTTGGTGGCTTATTAGGGTTTTCCCCTTTGCGAAACGACAAGTCTTTCGGGCAAGAACCCCTGCGGGCGCCACATCAGCATGCCGACGATAACCGATCCGATCAGTATGAATTGAACTGAGCCTGTGTAAAGCTGCACGTCAACGGGTGCGAACCGCGACAGCGCCCAACCCGACGCTGTCCATGCCCCCCAGATCACGAATGCCCCAAAGATCGCGCCGCGATTGTTCCCGGCCCCGCCGACGATCAGCATCGCCCATATCTGGAATGTGAGCGTGGGCAAAACGTCCTGCGGGCTGACAAATGCATAGAATGTGCCGTAAAGCCCCCCGGCCAGCCCAAGGATTACCGACCCTGTGATAAATGCCGTCAGACGGACACGCGCGGGGTTCTTGCCCAGCGATTGCGCCGCTTCCTCATCCTCTCGGATGGCGCGCAACAGACGCCCGAACGGGGATGCAACCAGCCGCTCCAGAAAAATGTAGACCCCGATCAGGATCAGCAGCACTGCGGCAAAGAAAATGAGGTTATACAGAAACCCATCGCCAAGCGCTTCGCGCAAAGGTCGCTCGAACCCGCGCACGCCCTTGGCCCCACCGGCCAGCCATTCCGCATTGCGCATCAGGTTCTCAAAGGCCACCGCCACACCAAAGGTCGCAATCGCCAGATAGTCGTGCCGCAACCGCAGCGTCAGCAGCCCAACGAGCCACGCCATCAGCCCCGCCGCAACCATGCCGCCCAGCAGGGCCAGCGGATATAAAATGCCGTAGCCACCCAGATGCCCCGCCTGTGCCGTCCCGCCCAGGATCAGCGTGCCGTAAGCCCCCGCCCCGAAAAACGCGACAACACCGCCGTTAAACAGCCCTGTATTTCCCCATTGCAGGTTCAGCCCCAGTACCGCGATGGCAAGGATCGACGCAGTTGTGGCAAAAAATACCAGATATGAGATAACGCCAATCACGCCCGGGCCTCCCCGAACAGACCGTGCGGCCGGATCATCAGCACAATGATAATCAGCAGAAACGGCACCGATGGGGTGTAGCCCGACGGCAGGATCACCAGCGCCAGATTGCCCGCAATCCCCACGATAAAGCCCCCCAACACAGCGCCATAAACACTGCCGATGCCGCCAACGATGGTGGCCGCAAAAATCGGCAAGACCAGATCGCGTCCCATCACCGGGATAAGCTGGTGACTGATGCCATAGAAGATGCCCGCCACTGCGGCCAACGCACCGCCGATCAGCCAGACCGCCATGATTGTACGGTTCAGGTTCACACCATTGACCTGCGCCAAGGACGGGTTTTCTGCCACTGCCCGCAGGGAAAAACCAAAAGTCGTGCGCGACAGGATCAGGTGCAGGATGAACATCAGCGTCAATGCGGCAATCAGCACGAACACCTGATCAGGCTTAATCAGGATGAGGGGATCAGCGCTCAGCATCATGGCGAAAGCGATGTCGCGGGAATAAAGCTCTGGGCTGAGCCCAAAGATTAGGCCGATCACATTGCGAATGATCAGCGCCATGCCAAAGCTGGCAAAAACCATCGAAAGCTCTGCCCCTTTTTCGCGCACCCGTTTGAACACCAGCCGATCAATCATCAGCGCGGAAACACCGGTCAGCACCATTGAGACGAGGATCGAAATCATGAGCGCGCCCGTCAACGACAGCGGCGCGAATTTTACGGCAAGGAAAGGGGCCATCGCAGACACCAGCGCATCGCATACCAGCGCACAATAGGCACCCAGCGACAACAGCTCCGCATGCGAGAAATTGGCAAAGCGCAGGATGTGCATCACCAGCGTCAGCCCGATTGCCCCCAGCGACAGGTACGACCCGGTCAATACCCCGTCTATCAGGTTCTGTATCATGCCGCCCCCGTCCGGCGGCTGCCAAGATAGATTTCAGCAACAACCCCGTTATTCTGCAATTCTGCCGCAGGGCCATCAATCTGGTTACGCCCTTCGGCAAGAATGTAGCAATGATCGGCCAGCCGAAGCGCCTGTTTCACGTTCTGCTCCACCAGCAGGATCGAAACGCCCCGCTGCGTCAACGCGCGGGCGTGTTCCAGCACCTCTTCGGCGGCTTTGGGCGACAATCCGGCAGAAGGTTCGTCCATCAGGATCAACTTCGGGTCGGTCGCCAGCGCCATCGCAATGGCCAAAAACTGCCGTTGCCCGCCTGACAGCGTACCGGCCTTGTCACGCTGCTTGCTTGCCAGCGCGGGGAATTGATCCAGCAAATCGCCCAGACGCGCCCGCGCCTGCGCCCCGGCATGTCGCAGGGCCAGATCAAGGTTCTGCCGGATCGTCAAAGACCGAAAGATATTATCGGTCTGCGGCACATAGGAAATTCCGCGCGCGCCCAACTGATCGGTGCGGATTCCGGTGATGTCATCACCCTGAAACGTGATCTGCCCCTGCGCCACGGGCAACAGTCCCGCGACCGTCTTGATAAAGGTGGACTTGCCCGCACCGTTCGGCCCGATGATGACGGTAATTTGTGCCGCGCGCACATCCAGCGACACATCGCGCAGGATCGGCAGATCGGGCACATAGCCTGCGGTTACCCCATTGGCCTGCAAAATCACCTCAGACATCCGCAGGTGCCCCCAGATAGGCATCCAGCAAATGCGGATTGCGCAATGCCTCGTCACTTGTCCCTTCAAAGATCACGCGCCCTTCCGCAAGGGCGATGACGGGATCGCAGTGGCGCATCACAAAATCCATGTCATGTTCGATGATCACAAATGTTGTGCCTTGCCGGTTCAGTTCTTCAATCTTGCCGATCAGCGTTGCCGTCAGGACCGGGTTCACGCCCGCTGCCGGTTCATCCAGCAAAATAAGGGCAGGATCCCCCATCAGCACGCGCGCCAGTTCCAGCAGCTTCATCTGGCCGCCCGAAATCTGTCCTGCCGGATGGTCCGCCAAAGCGCCCAAAGTCACAAAATCCAGAACCTCCAACGCCTTGTCGCGGATGCGTTGTTCTTCCTGCTGCATCCGCCCGCGCATCAAAAATGGTCCGCTGATGGTTTCGCCCGTCTGCCCAATCGGGGCAAGCATCACATTCTCCAGTACGGACATACGGGCGAAGGGGCGCGGTATCTGAAATGTGCGCCCAAGACCCCTGCCAAACAGCCGGTCGGGTGCCATAGCTGTCACATCCTGCCCGTTCAGGCGCACCGTCCCGCTGTCAGGGCGCAACGCACCCGTCAACAGGTTGAACAGTGTCGATTTACCTGCGCCGTTTGGTCCGATCAGCCCCGTGATCGCCCCCTTGCGGATATTCAGCGATACGCCGTCCACCGCCTTGAGCACCCCAAAACTCTTGCCAAGACGCTCGGTGGACAGGATCGGCTCAGCCACTGCCCAACACCTTGTCATCCGGTTTGGTGTTTAGATTGTATTTCATGATCCGCCCGTGTCGCCCGTTGCGGTCCCGTTCCAGCGCGAAAACCTTGCCTTGCGGTCCCGGGGCGCGGCCCAGCAGTGCATCAAGGGCGGCCGTGTCATCGGCATCAAGCGCCACGTCAAAGACCTCAAGCGTCATGGGCAAATGCCGTGCGTACCGTGCGCCAACGATCGCGGCGGCCACGTGCGGCCGGTCCAGCACCCAACGCGTCGCAATGGTGGAAAGCGACACACCATGCTTGTCCCCGATGTCTTTCAGCAAACGCAAAAGCTCCTGAAACACGGACCACGGACCAAATTCATCAATAATCAGACGGTATTTGATCAGGCTGCGGTTCTCGAACGCAAAGCCGGGATCGTCCACACCCAGCCAACGCTCGGTCAGAAAGCCCCCCGCCAGCGTGCCGTAACACAGCAGTTGAATACTGTTGTCCCCCGCCCATGCCGCCAGCCCGTTCTCGGCCCGGCGATCAAGGATCGAATATTGCACCTGCGTGGACACCAGATCGAACCCGGCTTCCAGAAATGGCTGCGTCTCCGCAATGTCCCAGTTTGTCGTGCCAAGCTGGGCGATCTTTCCCTTTTCCTGACACCGCTTGAGCACCTCAAGCCCCGCCAGCGGATCACCCATCGCAACATCCCACCAGTAGAACTGCACCAGATGCAGCTGCTCCAGTTGCAACCGTTTCAGCGACCGGTCGATGATCGCTTCAACATCCTTTGGCTGAATGCTCTCCAGCAATCCCAAATCCGGCACCAGCTTGGTATGTACCCGCACGCGGTTTGCCACATCGGCCCCGCGCCGCTGGCGGACATCCGCGATGAACTGTCCGATCATTTCCTCAACCCCGACATAAATGTCGGCGCAGTCAAAAGTGGTGATGCCCGCGTCCAGAAAGGCTTCCATGTCGCGCACTGCATCGGCCCGGTCGACCGGGCCGTGGTCCCCGGCCAACTGCCAACCTCCCTTGATCACCCGCGAAATCTCGTATCCCGGGCGCAGGGCCTGTGTTTCAACGCTCATGTGTTTTCCGCCTGCCAATAGGGGGTGCCGCGGGCATCGGGCAATCCGGTTGTCGCTGCGTGCGAAAACCACCGTTTTTCCAGCCGCGTGATGCGAAATCGCCCGCCGCAATGCGGGTCAGGGCAAGCCACTTCGGCGTCGGTGCTGATCCAGTCTGCAGGATCGGTCATGCGCTGTTTCACAGGCAGCAACGGCAGAACCGCGCTCAGTGCATACATCGAAACCCGCGCGCCCGGCTCAAACACCAGCGCCTCGCCTTCCACGCGAAAACTCTCGCCTTCCACATGGCGACAGACCGGCGTGCGACCGTCCAGCACCGTCTCGACCTTCAGGTCATAGAGCCAGAACCCATCCCCATCGCTCTGCGCGTTCATCGGCATCCTTTCCGCTGGACTGCCCCCAGCGCATGGTCTTATCTGCATCAGGTTATCTGATATGGCGCGCTGCTCAAGTGTCATTCGCCCACCCCCAGCCCAGACGGGATGCATCAATGACCCAAGCACAAACCCCCGAACGCCTTGATCTGACGGAAAACCTGAACATTTCACGGGTGCTGACCGGGCTTTGGCAAGTCGCTGACATTGAAAAGAACGGTGACACGATTGATCCTGGCACCGGTGCGGATTGGCTGGCCGCCTATGCCGCCCAAGGGTTCGACACCTTTGATATGGCCGATCATTACGGCAGCGCCGAAATCATCACGGGCCGCCTGTTGTCCCGGGGGGATAAGCCGCGCCCTGTTGCCTTTACCAAATGGTGCCCCGCGCCCGGTCCGATGACGCTGGACGTGGTCCGCGCCGGCGTAAAAGAGCGTCTGACCCGTCTGGGCGTTGACCGCGTTGATCTGTTGCAATTCCATTGGTGGAGCTTTCTGCATCCTGCGTGGCTTGACGCCTTGCACGCGCTAAACACCTTGCGCGATGAAGGACTGATCGCCGAGATTGGCGTGACCAACTTTGACGCCGCCCATTTGCGGATTGCCCTGTCAGACGGGATACCGATCCGGACCAATCAGGTTTCCTTTTCGCTGGTGGACCGGCGCGCCGCCGCAGACCTCAGCGATCTGTGTCGCGAAACAGGGGTCAAGCTGCTGGCCTATGGCACGCTGTGTGGCGGCTTTCTGTCAGAGCGTTGGCTGGATCAAGCTGAACCGGACGCAATCGCCGATTGGTCCAAGATGAAATACAAACGCTTTATCGACGTGACCGGAGGCTGGGACGCTTTTCAGGGCATCCTGCGCGCGGCGGACGGTATTGCGCGCAAACACGGCGTATCCCTTGCCAATGTCGCAACCCGCTGGGTGCTGGAGCATGACAGCGTTGCGGGCACCATCGTCGGGGCGAGGCTGGGAGAGCGGATACACGCAGAAGACAATCTGCGGCTCTTTTCCTTTGCGCTCGACACAGAGGATCAGGCCCGGCTCGATTGCGCCTTCGCAGCGACACAGCCCGTGCCCGGTGATTGTGGCGATGAATACCGCCGTCCGCCATTCCTGACCGCCTCAGGCGATCTAAGCGATCATCTGGATGCCATGCCCCTGCCCCATGATGCGACGGAAACGGCCCACCGCACCGGCGGGCGGCAGGTGCTGAGCGGATCAAAATGGGAAGGCATCGCCGGTTACGCCCGCGCCCAGCAGATAGGAGAGCGTATTCTGGTGTCCGGGACCACAGCCACTGCCGGGGCGGACCGCATTGTCGCCCCAAAAGACGCAGGCGCGCAGACCACGTTCATCATCGACAAAATCCTGTCGGCGCTCGCCGCCTTCGGCGCTGACGCGGAGGATGTCGTGCGCACAAGAATCTACATCACCGACGACGCGGATGTAGAGGCCATTTCACGCGCTCATGGGCGGGTCTTCGGGACGATCAAACCGGCCAACACACTGGTCGTGGTGGCCGGTCTGATCGGTGGCTACCGTGTTGAGATCGAAGCCGAGGCAGTGCTGCGCGGCACGCCCGCTGTCTAGGCTGCGCGCCCCGTCAGCCAACAGGCAGGGCGGTTGTCTTGAAAACCGTGCGCAACGCAAAACTTGACTGCATCCCCTGCACCCCCGGCAATCGCGCCAGATATTGCCGGTGGATGCGGGCAAAATCCTCGGTGTTTTCCGCCACGACCTTCAGCAGATAATCCGCCGTGCCCGCCATCAGATGACATTCCAGCACGTCGGGTATCCGCGCCACGGACTTCTCGAAAGCATCCAGAATATCATCGGCCTGCCCGCGCAGGGTAATCTCGACAAATACTGTCGTTGGCACCTTCAGCTTGCGCGCATCCAGAAGGGCCACATAATCCTTGATGTACCCTTCCTTTTCCATCCGCTGCACGCGCCGGTGACAGGCCGACGGGGACAGGTGCACATCGTCAGAAAGCTCCGCGTTGGACATTCTGCCGTTGCGCTGTAACGCCCGTAGAATGCGCCGATCAATCTCATCTAGGCTCATCTGCACACATCCTTTGCGTGTTTGCATCATATTACGCAAGACTATCCCGAAACGCCTCACAAAGGCCAAGTGAATTCGCACCGCTTTGCACGCGTCACTGCCTATTTTGCGGGCAGAAAGAAAACGTCAGGGAGAACGTCATGAAAATCGGCTGTCCAACAGAGATTAAACCACAGGAATTCCGCGTCGGCATGACGCCAAGCGCAGCGCTTGAAGCTGTCAATGCGGGGCACGAGGTGATCATCCAGAAGGGTGCCGGGATTGGTGCTGGCTTTGACGATGCGCAATATCTGTCGGCAGGCGCGGTCATCATCGACACCGCAGAGGAAATCTTTGCCACCGCCGACATGATCGTCAAAGTGAAAGAACCTCAGGCCGCAGAACGCAAGATGCTGCGCGAAGGGCAGCTTTTGTTCACCTACCTGCACCTTGCCCCCGATCCCGACCAGACGCGGGACCTGATGGAAAGCGGATGCACCGCGATTGCCTATGAAACAGTGACCGACCGCAACGGCGGCCTGCCTCTGCTGGCACCGATGTCCGAGGTTGCGGGCCGTCTGGCACCGCAAGTGGGCGCATGGACGTTGCAAAAGGCAAACGGCGGGCGCGGCGTGCTGATGGGCGGCGTACCCGGTGTGGGCCCTGCAAATGTCATGGTCATCGGTGGCGGCGTTGTCGGCACGCATGCAGCCCGCATCGCCGCCGGGATGGGCGCGGATGTGACGGTTCTGGATCGTTCGTTGGGCCGCATGCGCTATCTCGATGATGTCTTTGGCGGACAGTTCAAGACCCGCTACGCCTCCGCGCAGAACACGATCGAGCTGGCCCGCGAGGCGGACATGATCATCGGTGCCGTCCTGATCCCCGGTGCCGCAGCCCCCAAACTGATTTCCAAAGCCCAGTTGAGCGAGCTGAAGCCCGGTGCGGCGCTGGTGGACGTGGCAATTGATCAGGGCGGTTGTTTTGAAACCTCCAAGGCCACAACGCATCAGGATCCGGTTTATGACGTGGACGGGATCATGCACTATTGCGTGGCAAACATGCCCGGTGCCGTGGCGCGCACATCAACCATCGCATTGGGCAACGCCACCATGCCCTTTATGCTGGATCTGGCAAACAAGGGCTGGCGCGAAGCCTGCACAGAGGATGAGCATCTGCTGAACGGACTGAACGTGCATGCGGGCAAGCTGACATATCACGCGGTAGGCAAGGCATTGGGCATCGACGTTCTGTCGCCCCGTCTGGCCCTCAAGGCGTAAACGGCATCAGGGGACTGCGGTGTTCGCAGGCCCCTGCATCGCTCAGCGCGCGCGCCGCAGCGATACTGCGCGGATCAACGCCACAGCCTCAGGCGGCGGTGCCTGTTCAATCCGCCGGTAGTCGCTGCCGTCGGGCTGGCGCGATACCAGCTTCATACCGATCAGACTGCGCCGAAGGATCGCTGCATCGTCAAAGGCATGGGCCTTGTTCAGCAGCCCGTTCACCTCCCGCTCGTGCATCACCTGTGACGCAGGCAGTACGGCCCAAAGCGCCCACAGGGACAATTCCTGCACGTAGCGTTTCGAGGGCCAGCGCATCAGACACCCCTCCGCATCAAACTGCTGGAGCGCCTTTTCGACGCGCTTGAAATCAACCGGAGCGTTTGGCAGGGCCAGCCGCGCTTCCGCGCTTCGGGCCGCACGCATATGTTGAAAGTTTCGAAACCCGGCTGCCCGGGCCAGCATATTCAGCAAGCCCAGATGCGACGGTGGGTCCTGCGCCGCATGAAGCTGGCGTGAAAGGCTGCGTGCAAAAGGGGTGATATCCGCCACAGCCAGCGGAATGGCTTCTTTCGACATGAAAGTTCCTCAATCTGCCGCAGCAAAGCCGCCGGTCGCTGACTTGCGGACGCGGCAAAAGAGAGATGTCTCAATGAAGCGTGCACAGCAGTTTTAGCATTCCTTGCGGACAGCGACGCCTTGGTGACTGCAAACCAAGGGTTTTCTAACGTGGCAACACAGCGCAACACAACAAAAAAGCCCGCCGGAAGGCGGGCTTTTCAGTATCTCTAAGGTGGTTCCGCTTCAGCGGCCGCTTGCCAGCTGGTCCCGGATTTCCAAAAGCACATCCAGCTCGGAAGGGCCACTTTCAACTTCAGGTGCCGCATCATCGGGCTTCTCCGCTGCCGCTTTGACGCGGTTGACCATCTTGACCAGCATGAAAACCACGAAAGCGATGATCAGAAAGTTGATCACGGCCATGATAAACGCACCGTAGGCAAAAATGGACGCACCCGCCTCACGCGCGGTCTCCAGCGATGCGCCTGCAGGCACTTCACCGCCAAGCACAACGTAGTTGTTGGTAAAGTCGACACCGCCCGACACCAGACCGATGATCGGGTTGATCAGATCACCCACCAGCGATGTCACGATGGCGGTAAATGCCGCACCGATGATGATACCAACGGCCATGTCCATGACATTACCCTTGGCGATGAAATCCTTGAATTCTTGAATCATTTTCTGTCCCTTTGCATTCTCGAACGACCGCTGTTCGCTTCAGTCGGTTCGTCGCTGCACATTTGTTAACACATTCACGCACATGGTTAAGGCTGTTTTTGCGGGGAAAAATACCTAACTTTAACGCAGACACACACAGGAGCAACAAATGGCCGACCTCACAGCATTCCCGATTACCCAGAAATGGCCACCGCAGAACCCGGATGTTTTGCAGCTCTACTCGTTTCCCACACCGAACGGGGTGAAGGTTTCCATCGCGCTTGAGGAAATGGCGATCCCCTATGAGGCGCACAAGGTCACCCTGTCGGACGCAGACGTCAAAAGCCCCGCCTTCCTGTCGCTGAACCCCAACAACAAGATCCCCGCAATCATTGATCCAAACGGACCGGATGGCGCGCCCCTCGGATTGTTCGAATCCGGTGCGATCCTGCTGTATCTGGCGGAAAAGTCCGGCAAGTTCCTGGGCAACACGGCAAGTGACAAGGCGCAGGTCACGCAATGGCTGATGTTCCAGATGGGCGGGCTTGGTCCGATGCTGGGCCAGCTGGGTTTCTTTTACAAATTCGCCGGCTCAGAATGGGAAGATAAGCGCCCCCAACAGCGCTATATCGACGAGGCAAAGCGCCTTCTGGCCGTGCTGAACCTTGAACTGGCAGGCAAGGATTGGGTGGCGGGCGAATATTCCATTGCAGATATGGCGATTGCGCCGTGGCTCCGTGCCCTTGATTTCTACGGGGTCAAAGAGGCTCTGGGCTGGGACGATCACAGCAATCTGGTGGATTACCTTGACCGGTTCACCGCGCGTCCGGCAGTGAAAAAGGGTCTTGTAACACCGCCGCGCGATTGACACGCGAAGGCCGGGCAGCACCGCCCGGCCACTCCCCACATCTACCCCGCGCGCATGCTATCCGCTATTTTCTCCGCGATCATGATGGTGGGCGCATTCGTATTGCCCCCCACCAGTCGCGGCATGATAGATGCATCAACCACCCGCAATCCCCGCACACCGCGCACCCGTGCCTGCAGGTCCACCACAGCTTCATCGTCGACACCCATCTTGCAGGTGCCAACCGGATGATAAATCGTGTCGGCGCGCTTGCGAATATCCCGTTCAAGCGCGGCATCACTGCCGTCATGCGGGTAAAGCTGTTTTCCCCGCCAGGGTTCAAGCGGCGGTGCGGTCAAAATCTGCTCCATCCGCCGCGCGCCTTTCATTAGCTTTTCCAGATCGGCCGGTTGTGACAGATATTGCGGATCAATGCGCGGCGCATCCCCGGCTTTCGCCGAATTCAACCCGACACTGCCGCGACTTTCCGGGCGCAGCACGCAGACATGGCAGGAAAACCCATGCGCCAGATGGATTTTGCGCATATGATCATCCACAATCCCGACCACAAAATGCAGTTGCAGATCGGGCCGGTCCTGCGACGGATCAGATTTGAAAAACGCACCCCCTTCGGCAAATGGCGTTGCAAATGGGCCTGTCCCGTCTTTGCGCCAACGCCAGCCGTCGCGGGCAAGCTGCCACAACCCTTTCGGGCCCAGCCCCACCACGTCATCCCGTTTGGAATGATAACTCATCACGTAATCCAGATGATCCTGCAGGTTCTTGCCCACAAAAGGCGCGTCATGGCGCACCGGAATGCCCTGCGCGGTCAGTTCCTCGTGCGGGCCGATCCCGCTTAGCATCAAAAGTTGCGGCGACCCAAAGGCACCCGCACTCAGGATCACCTCGCGCCCCGCCTCAATTTTCTTGAGCTGACCGCTGTGGCGCACCTCCACCCCGGTCGCCCGCCCCTCGCCCAGCACGACACGCTGCGCCTGCGCCTTGGTCAGGATCGTCAGGTTGGACCGGTGACGCACATCGCGGTGCAGATAGGCGGCGGCGGCACTGCACCGCTCCCCCTTCATCGGTCCCTTGTGAAACTGCGTGACCTGATAGTGCCCCGCCCCTTCCAGTTCGGGCCCGTTGAAGTCGGGATTATGGCGTATCTGCTGTTCTCCTGCGGCATCAATAAAGGCCTGTGTTATCGTCCGTGGCGCTGACTGATCGGCAACCTGCAAGGGGCCATCTGCCCCGTGCAGATCATCGGCACCGCGCATATTGCCCTCGGCCTTCTGAAAATACGGCAGCACCGATGCCCAGTCCCAGCCCTCGCATCCCAGATCGGCCCATTCGTCATAATCCCGCTGATCCCCGCGCACGTAGAGCATGGCGTTGATCGCAGACGATCCGCCCAATGCCTTGCCGCGCGGCTGATACCCTTTGCGCCCGTTCAACCCATCCTGCGGCACCGTCTGAAACGCGTAGTTGTTGATTTTGGGGCGGCCCGAAATCATTGTCGCCACAAGTGCGGGCGCGCGGATGAATATATCGCGCCCCTGTCCGCCTGCCTCGATCAGGCAAACCGACACATCCTTGTCCTCGCTCAGACGCGCGGCCATGACACAACCCGCAGACCCACCGCCAACAATCACATAGTCGTATTTCATGTTCGGCACTCCCCATTTTGATCCAAGGCTATGCGCAGGGGCGCACAATTGCAAAGCAGCCCTTGTCACCTCCCAAGGGGCCGGGCACCATGCGGGAAAACGCAACAAAAGAGGCCACGATGGACCCGCTCCTGTTCCTCAGCTTTCTGACAGCCACGCTGATCATTATCGCGTCACCCGGTCCGTCCTGCGCGCTGGCCTCCAATCAGGCAATCCGCCACGGGCGCAGGGCCGCGCTGTTGTGCGTGGCAGGCGATGCGCTGGGATCAGCGGTGCATATCATCATCGCGGTTGCCAGCCTGCAGGTACTGATCAGCCTTGCGGATGTCATCCTGCCCTATCTGCAAATCGCGGGCGGCCTGTTTATCCTTTATCTTGCCGCCGCGGCCTTCTGGCCCGCCCCGGACAACGGATCGTCCAGGCGCCTGACACCCGGACGCTCTGCCTTTCTGTCGGGGTTCTTTGCCTGCGTGACCAACCCAAAGGCGATTGTCTTTTTCGTCGCGCTTTTCCCCGGCTTCATCTCACCCGATCACGCGATCCTGCCGCAAACGCTGATCTACGGCGCGATCTTTATCACGCTCGATGCGCTGTCGATCCTTGGCTACGCCTTTCTGGCCACCTATCTGGTGAACTCGACCATCGGCGCGCGCATCAATATTGATACGCTCAGCGGTTTCGGCCTTCTGGGCATTGGCTTGCTGCTGATCTTCAAAGGCTACAAGGCCCTGCCTGCGAATTAATCCGGCAGGCTGCCCGTCAGCACATACCACAGGATCTGCACCACCTGCGCCGGCTCACGCGCCACGGCCAGCGCAGCGGCATCCACCTCTTTCAGCGCATGGGCATGATCCGGCCCGTGTAGAATGATCAGCGATTTACCAAGTGCGGCCGCATAACCCGCATCAAAGGCAGCGTTCCACTGTTTGTACTGATCACCAAACCGCACCACGACCACATCCGCATCCTCAATCCCCTTGCGGGTGCGGATCGCGTTCATCTGCGCACCCTTGCGGTCGTGCCAGAATTTGTCCTCCTCAGCCCCAAGGATCGCGACGCCGCAGTCATCGCTTGCAGCATGATCGGTGACAGGGCTGCTGAACGTCACATCCAGCCCCTTGGCCCCTTCGATGATCTGTTCGCGCCAGTCGGTATGGATTTCACCGGATAGATAGACTTTCATCGTGCTCAACGCTCCTGTGCGGGTTTTCTAGCAACAATGTAGCGGCTCATCGCCGGAAAACAGCCCGTTTCGATAATTTCAAGGCCCGACTGCGTCATCATCCGCTCAAGCTGCGCAAATGTCAGGTGATGCACAAACGGCGCCACCCCAAGCAGCCGCATCACCGGCACCAGCGCGGCAAAGGCGAAGCGACGCAGCCCGATCGACGGCTCGGCAATGCAGGCTGTCTTTGAGATGAACAGCCCGCCGGGATCAAGCAAATCATGGGCCTTTTGCACCACCTCCTGCACATCGGGCAAAAGATGCAGCAGGTTAAAGGCACAGATGGCATCGGCCCCGGCACTGCGCGCCAGCGCGTCAGCAGCACCCGCAACATCGAACCGCAGACCATCTGCATTTGTGCTCTTGTCCCGCGCGATACGGATCATCTCAGACGACACATCCGTACCGACGTATTCTCTTACGGCCGGGGCCAGATGCAGGGCTGTCGTGCCCGTGCCACAGCCCAGTTCCAGCACCCGCATCTTCGCTTCAAGATGTGCCCGCGTCCGATCCAGCGTGTGCGTATAAGCAGCCTCGTCCCCAATGGCAGAGGCCGCGTATTTTTCCGCGCGCTTGTCCCAGAATGCCTGTGCATGCATCACACCTCTATCCGCGCAGCGTGCCACCCGTGGCCTTGGTCACCTTCTCAACCACCTTTGCACCAACCGCCTCGATGTCCTTGTCCTTCAGCGTCTCGTTCGACGGCTGCAAACGCACGGTGATCGCGAGCGATTTCTTGCCCTCGCCCAGACTGCCGCCGATGAACTCGTCAAACACCCGAACCTCGTCAATCAGCGCCTTGTCGGCACCCATCGCGGCGTTCACCAGCGTCAGAGCCTCAACATCCGCATCCACCACAAAGGCAAAATCACGCTCCACCGCTTGCAAATCACTGATCTGCAAGGCGGGACGGGTCGCACCCGACTTGCGCGGCAACGGCACCTCTTCGGGCCACAGGGTAAAGGCCATCGCGGGCCCTTTCACGTCCATCGCAGCCAGAATGCGCGGATGCACCTCACCGTAAATACCCAGCACTTTCTTTGGTCCCAGACAAATCTTGCCGTGACGCCCGGGATGCCACCAGTCCTGCGCGCCACGCAGGATCTGCACCTTTGCGGGTGCCCCCAGCGCGGCCAGCACCGCCTCGGCATCGGCCTTCACATCGAACACGTCCACGGGCCGCGCGGCACCATGCACATCCTTTGGCCCGGTTCTCCCAATCAACAGGCCCGTGACAAGGCTGTGCTGCTCGCCCGGCTCTCCCCCGTGAAAGGCCGGCCCAACCTCGAACAAGGCCATATCGGCAAAGCCCCGCGCCTGATTGCGGGCTGCTGCCTGCAACAGACCGGGCAAAAGGGCGGGCCGCATATGGCTCATGTCCGCGCTGATCGGGTTTTCCAGCCGGGTCTCGTCCGTGCCGCCCCCGAACAGCGCCGCAGATGCCTGATCAATGAAACTGTAGGTTACACATTCGTTGTACCCAAGGGCCGCAACCGCCCGCCGGGCGGCAGTGACCCGGCGCTGTTGTGGCGACAGGATCGGCCGTGGCACGCCATCGCCCAGACGCGGCAAAGGCACGCCTTCCAGCTTGGTCAGCGACGCCATGCGCGCCACTTCCTCTACCAGATCGGCAGACCCCTGCACATCGGGCCGCCAGCTTGGCACATGCGCCATATCGCCCTCAAGCGTGAAACCCAGCGCCTCCAGCGTGGCACGCTGCGTGTCTGCCGGAATGCTCATCCCCACCAGAGACTGGACACGGTCCGTGTCCAGCTTATAGGCGCGCGATGTGTCAGGGATCGCACCCGCCACAACAACCTCCGACGCCTCGCCGCCCGCATGATCCATGATCATCCGCGTGGCATGCTCAATTCCGTGGGGTGTCCATTCAGGGTCAATCCCCCGCTCAAAGCGGTAACGCGCGTCCGAGTTGATCTTCAGGGCACGCCCCGTGTACGCCGTGCGCACCGGGTCGAAATAAGCTGCTTCAATGAATACGTTCGTGGTCTCTTCGGTACAGCCAGAGGCCAGCCCGCCCATCACGCCACCAATGCTCTCGACACCCTCGGCGTCAGAAATCAACGTCATGCCCTCGGCAAACGTATATTCCTTGTCATCCAGCGCCATCATCTTTTCGCCACCCTTGGCGCGGTGCACCCGCAGCGCATTGCCCGCCACCTTGTCCGCATCAAACACGTGCAGCGGGCGGTTGCGGTCATAGGTGAAAAAGTTGGTCACATCGACAAGAAACGAAATCGGGCGCAGGCCAATCGCCCTGAGCGCCGATTGCAGCCACGCGGGGGAAGGTCCGTTCCTGACACCCCGGATCACGCGACCATAGAACACCGGACATTGATCCAGCGTATCATCCTCAATCGTCACGCTGACAGGGCAGGCAAACGTCCCCGCGACCGGATCGGTATCACGGGGCTTCAGCGTCCCCAGCCCCCGCGCCGCCAGATCGCGCGCAATGCCGCGCACGCCCAGGGCATCGGGCCGGTTCGGCGTGATCGCAATTTCGATAACCGGGTCAACCTTGGCCGGATCGTTCTCGGCCAGCCAATCCGCAAAGGACTGCCCCACCGTGCCCGATGGCAATTCAATGATCCCGTCGTGCTCCTCCGACAACTCCATCTCACGCTCTGATGCCATCATGCCAAAGCTTTCGATGCCGCGGATCTTGCCCACACCAATGGTCGTATCAATACCCGGCACGTATACGCCCGGCTTTGCGACCACGACGGTGATCCCCTCGCGCGCGTTCGGCGCGCCACAAATGATCTGTTTGACGCCTTCATCGGTTTCAACCTGACAGACCCGCAGCCGGTCCGCATCCGGATGCTTCTCGGCGGATTTCACAAATCCGATGGTAAAATCGCGCAGCCGCGCACCCCGGTCCTCGACCCCTTCGACCTCAAGCCCCAGATCGGTCAGTGTCTCGCAGATTTCCTCGACCGTGGCATCGGTCTCAAGATGGTCTTTCAACCACGACAGCGTGAATTTCATGGCAATACCCTCGTGCGTCTCGTTGGCAGCGTCGGTATCCTCAAACGCTGCGGGTTTCAATCACGCACCGTCCCACCGCTTCATCTTTCCAATACAACTCCGGCACCAACCGCACCGCGCGCGCGACGTCAGGGATAGCGCGGCTCACGTCCCATCAGCTGATCCAATTGCCAGCCGATCCAGCCGTGCGGGATGAAGTGCCCACCGGCATGCACATCCAGCGTCACCTTGCCGCCGTCACACTCCCACACACGACGGTCGAGCTTGAGCCAGTCCACCGCCTGCCAAATCCCCTCGTGCCGCGCATCACCGCACCCAAAATGATCCCGCCACAGATGCACCGGATAGGTCTGATCCCCGCCCGGCCCCACCGGAAAATCCATCACAGTATCCTCAAGCCCGTGTACGTGACGCACTTCGCCCGGGCCTTGGGCACAGTCCTCATCCTGCGCGATGGACCCCGATACAGCCAACAACGCCGCCACCTCAGCACCATTGTCACACACGTAACGCCACGCCATCGCAGCGCCGTATGAATACCCGCTGACATAGATTTGCGCAGGATCCACCGGAAAGCGTTCCGCGACATCCTCCAGCACACGCGCGGCAAAAGCGACATCCGCGCTGCCTGCCCGCCAGAAATTCCACGTCCGCCCGTTGCCATTCGGGGCAACCAGCAGGACGCCCCGCCGCCGCGTATGCCCGGAAATCCGCTGGTGGTTCACGATCAGATCACCCTGCCGTCCCCAGCCGTGAAAATGCAGCAACACGGGCAAAAGCGTCTCCCCGTCCCAGTCATCAGGAAGCCTGATGTGATAAGAACGATCATCCAGCGCGCAGGGGGCCGCCCCATGGCAGGCTTTGGACGGTCCCATAGCGGGAAGCAGCAGGAGCGCGAGGAAAAGAAGATATTTCATTCCGCCACAGATACCCAAGCCATCCGAAATGTCACCTCACAACCCCGTAGGACGGGGTTCACCCCGCCGCGCCTGCGCCAAATATCACCACGCGCCGTGCCATCGCCTGCCCGCGGGATGGCGATCCAACACTGGTTCTCTGCCACTTTATCTCTCGTCTAAGATGAACCCCATCAATGCCCCACCCAGCCTCACCAAATCGCCAGCCCGGTGGGGCGGGCAGGCGATGGCACGGCGGCTGCAAGCAGCCTCGATCCGTGCTGAGTGAATTAGTTGGCGGGTTCTCCAAGGACGAAAATAGAAATCCCGCCACAGAGAATAAATACGGCAATTGCAAAACAGAATACAACCGTTCCCCACCAATGTAGTCGCTCAAACCAAGACAGGTAGCTGCCTACGTGAACCTCCCAATCGCCAATTGTTTTTTCCATGAACCGAGAAGTCTTCGCATCCAAGGTCGGCATGTGCGCCATTGAAGCTATGAACAATGCAAGTGAGACCAGGCCAATCGCGAATGCAGCGACACACACATACAGAAAGTTCTGGTTCAAACTCTGCAATGAAGACGTGCCATCAGCATTTTGTGAAATCACGGCCAGAGCTGCAATGCTGGCAAACAATCCAGCAATTATCGATGCATATCTACCAGACCTTCCTTGAAGGTTCCGCATTATCTGAAGGCCCCGATCTAGCGGGTTATTTCGCACTTTAGCCGCAGTCTTTTTGTATGGGTTTGCATTAATGCAGCATCTAGGGCAGGTAACTTGGTAATTGTCAGAACTGTCGCAGAAGCTACCATGCTCGGAGCAAAGATATCTACCTCGGCAAACGTCCAAATACCCCCATAACTTATTGCAACTCAACGCGACAAACCACCATGCAAATTCGGCTGATCCAGCGCCGCAAACCCGTAATGCCGCAGCCAGCGCAAATCTGAATCAAAGAACGCCCGCAAATCCGGTATCCCGTATTTCAGCATCGCAATCCGGTCGATCCCCATGCCAAAGGCAAATCCCTGCCAGACGTCCGGGTCAATCCCCCCCGCCTGCAACACCTTGGGATGCACCATGCCGGACCCCAGCACCTCCATCCAATCGTCGCCTTCACCGATCTTCAACTGCCCGTCGACCCATGAACACTGGATATCAACCTCGGCGGATGGCTCCGTGAACGGGAAGTGGGACGCACGAAACCGCGTCTTGATGCCGTCAATCTCAAAGAAAGCAGAGAAAAACTCTTCCAGCACCCATTTCAGGTTCGCCATCGAGATGTCTTTATCAATCGCCAGCCCCTCGACCTGATGGAACATCGGCGTATGCGTCTGGTCATAATCCGCGCGGTACACGCCCCCCGGACAGATGATGCGCAGCGGTGCGCCCTCTTTCTCCATCGTGCGGATTTGTACAGGCGAGGTATGCGTGCGCAGCACATGCGGCGGGCGGTTGTCGCCTGTCGCGCGGTGCATGTAGAACGTGTCCATCTCGGCCCGTGCAGGGTGATGGCCTGGAATGTTCAAAGCGTCGAAATTATACCAATCGGTATCAATACGCGGCCCTTCGGCAACGGCAAAACCCATCTCGGCAAAGATCGCGGTCAACTCCTCGGTGACCTGTGAAACGGGGTGGATCGACCCAACCCGCTGTGCCCGCACCGGCAAGGTCACGTCGAGCCATTCAGAGCGCAACCGCTCGTCCAATGCCGCATCGCCCAGCGCTGCCTTCTTGGCCGCCAGCGCCGAATTGATCTCGTCCTTCAGCGCATTCAGCGCAGGACCCACCGTCTGGCGCTCCTCTGGCGTCATCTTGCCCAGCTCGCGCATTTTCAGCGCGACTTCACCCTTTTTGCCCACGGCCATCAGCCGGATGTCTTCCAGCGCCGCTTCATCTGCGGCATCCGCAATCTGGCTGAGGTATTTCTGCTTGAGATCGTCCATCACGCACCCATCGAATTTGCTTGGCCCGTGCTACTTGCCGCCCCTGACAAATGCAACCCGTGCGCCGCACCCCGGCGGACCGGCTCGGAAACCGAACTTTCCGGTGGATAAGTTGCAACCACTCTTGGACGCCTACAAGATTAGGTAGTAGAGTACAGCCAATCCGCAACATCTCGGGGTATGACAGAGGTCTGGTATGATAGCGCAGCGCACAAACGCAGGGTCAACGCTGGTGCTGGCGGTTGTGGCCATCGGGGCCGCCGTCATCGGGGCCGTCACCCTTGCCGCAGATGATACATCCCATACCCAGAACGCAGTGCCAGAAAAGGCGCTGATCCTGGCTGATCTGATGCCCCCCCCCGCTCCGGGCAGTTTTGCGGTTGCGGAGCATGACACCGTCCAGTCGGACACCGGCCCAGTTGTCACCGCATCCGACTGCGTTGGGAGGCTGGACGCACATTTTGAGGGGATGTTCATCACCTTTGATCTGGGCGAAGCACAGATTTCCGCCCAGAATGCCCCGCTTCTGTCGCATATTGCGGACCTGATCACCGCCTGCCCGGACGCGCTGGTCATGGTGGCCGGTCACGCGGGCGGCAGCGGGGATGATCAGCGCAACCTTGCCCTAAGCTGGGACCGCGCGGATGAAACCCTCGAAATCCTTGTGGGCCTTGGCGTCGATCCCGCAGCGCTTGAGGCTGTCGGCTACGGCGCCCGCGCGCCACTGGCGCAGGGATCAGATGATGCCGATGCCTCTGACCGCCGCGTTGATTTCCGCGTGCTGCGCCGCCGCGACTGACCGGTGGCGGGTTTGCTGGACTAAAAAGCAACCTTTGGTAGAATTCAGCAACTGTTCGCTGCGCCGCCGTCCTGAAGGCCCAAGACCCCGCCGCACTTTCAGCGCTCTTGGGCCACGGTTCTTTAAGACCGGGGCGAAACGCATTCATCAGGGGAACTCAGTATGCCCAAAGACATCGTTCTGCTGCTCGACGGGACGTCGAATGAAATCAAAACCGACCGTTCCAACATCGTCCGGCTGTACGGCACGCTGGAAAAATCCGAAAACCAACTGGTCTTTTACGACCCCGGGATCGGCACATTCGGTGCCGACAACGCGTGGAGCAAAGCCTACCGCAAGTCTGTGCAGCTTTGGGGCATGGTGTCCGGCTGGGGACTGGATGCAAACGTCAAGGAAGCCTACCGCTTTCTTGTCGAGAATTTTGAGCGCGACGCCAATGGCGTACAGGACAACATTTATATTTTCGGCTTCTCACGCGGCGCCTACTCCGCACGTGTTCTTGCCGGTTTCATCCACGCCTTTGGTCTGATGGAACCACGCAACCTGAACCTGCTGGACTATTCATTCCGGGCCTACAAAGCGATCGGTGAACAACTCAGGGACGGTGCCGATGACGAACTGGGGCTGCACAAGAACATCCTGCGCCCAGATACGCCCTACATCCGGTTTCTGGGTCTGTTTGATACGGTGTCATCCATCGTCGAATGGGGCAGGCGCGGGCCCACATGGCGCAGTCACGCGTATACGGCGGAAAACCCGTCAATTCAGACGGTCCGCCATGCGGTGGCCATTGATGAAAAGCGGCGCAATTTCCGTCCGCAACTTTGGCCAGACTGTCAGTTTTTTCACCCCAACCGTGGCAGTGAAGATGGCCGCCGTCCACAGGACCTGCGCGAGGTGTGGTTCTCAGGCGTGCATGGCGACATCGGTGGCGGCTATCCCGAGGAGAAATCCGCGCTCGCCAAACTGCCGCTGATGTGGATGATCGACCAAAGTCGGGGCAACGGCCTGCTGAACTACAAAACACCTGTCATCGACAAATTGGTGCTGGGCAAGGAAGGGCATTATCAGCCACCCGATCCGCTGGGCGTGATGCAAAATTCCATGACCCTCGGGTGGCGCATTCCCGAATTCTTCGGCAAGGGCAAACATCGCAAAATTCCATCTCAGGCGCATATTCACAAATCCGCACTGGATCGCTTTGATGCCCAAAGAAACACGCCCCTGAACATCCCACCCGATCACCTGATTGAACCCTGAACACAGCGTCCCCCGTCAGCCACTTTCGCTGCACGCTGCATAATGTGGGCGTCACCCGTGGCGCTGTTTTGCCATGACGTTTTACGCACGACCCGCCCGCCACCACGTTTTGATCTGGCCGTCCCCTTCGATATCGACCGGTCCGCGCGGCGCGAACTTAAACCGGTCACCCCATAAACTGTTGAACACTTTGCTGGTGCCGAATGAATGACGCCGCGCAAAAAAGGGAAAAAACGAAAAAAACCGCCCCCGAAGGGACGGCTTTCAAATCCACTAACGATGGTGCGTTTTACGCAGCCAGCGCGTCCTGTGCTGTCTTCACAATCGCACCAAACGCTTCAGGCTCGTTCACGGCCAGATCGGCCAGAACCTTACGGTCCACTTCGATCCCGGCCAAATTCAAACCATTGATGAACCGTGAATACGTCAGCGCCTCGTCGTGGCTGCGCACGGCGGCGTTGATCCGCTGGATCCACAGCGCGCGGAAGTTCCGCTTGCGATTCTTGCGGTCGCGCGTGGCGTATTGGTTGGCCTTATCGACCGCCTGTGTGGCGACCTTAAAGACGTTCTTGCGACGACCGTAATAACCTTTGGCGGCTTTGACGATCTTCTTGTGACGGGCGTGGGCGACTGTTCCGCCTTTTGTACGTGACATCTGGTGATCTCCTTATCAGCGGTCGTAGGGCATGAAGCCCTTGATGATCTTTGCATCGGGCTCTGACAGGGTTGTCGTGCCGCGTGCGTTGCGGATGAATTTCTTCGTCCGTTTGATCATGCCGTGCTGCTTGCCGGCCTGCGCTGCGATGACCTTTCCGGTCGCCGAGATCTTGAAGCGCTTTTTGGCGCTCGACTTCGTCTTCATCTTAGGCATTTCCGTCTCCGTATGCTTGGTTCGGTTTACATGCGACTCGGCATGCCACATTGGCCGGCCACACGGGGTTGAAGCTGGGCGTATAGGAGGATGCGCAGGGTTTGGCAAGAGCCTGTGCATCTTCGCATGCACCGTTCGCTTGCACTGTGCCGATTGCGCGCGCATCCTCGTTGCAACAGCCCTCAGCAGCCGCGGACCCAACCGATGACACCAGACAATCACGCCCTTCTTCTTGCCCAGATCACAGCGCAGGAAGAACGCGTGTGGGACGCGCTGAAAACAGGGGACAAGGCGGCGGACGACGCCTTGCTATGTGACCATTTTCTCGGCGTCTATCCCGATGGCTTCGCAGGAAAATCAGATCACGCAGGCCAGTTGGATGAGGGGCCGACCATCGCAGACTACACCATGCTCGAAAACCGGCTGATCGTGCTTGGCCCGGACCACGCGCTGCTCAGCTATCTGGCAGTGTTCCGCCGCAGCGGCAAAACCCACACCGAAAGAATGTACGTCAGTTCCGTCTGGCAACGACGGGGCACAGGATGGATCAATCTGTTCAGTCAGGACACGCCCGCAGCGGCCTGAAGCCTGATCAGGGCAAGTAGCGGGCAGCGACGCTGACAAAGACGTCCGGCACCTGGCTCAGTGCATAGCCACCGGGCTTTGACTGCATCGCAAGCAGGATCAGCCCGCCACCGATCAGAATCGTCACAGCCGATGCGCGCGGCGCGCGTTTGTCAGACAGTGCCGACAGGATCGACGGAACCGAAAATGCCGCAATCACAATACCCAGGGTCAGGGCCAAATCAGGGTCCATAACCATTCTCCCACTCAAGTTGCGGGCAGCTTACTCCGGGTCAGCGGCAAAAATCAAACGCTCGTCGCAGGGGGCCACCCGCAAAATATTGGTGCTGCCCGGCACGTTAAAGGGCACGCCCGCAGTGACAACGATATGATCCTCCGCTTCGGCAAACCCTTCCTCGCGCGCCGCCTGCACAGCAGAGACCACAGCCTGTTTGAAACGGTCCACATTCCCCGTGATCACGCAATTTGTTCCCCAGCTCAGCGCCAGACGGCGTGCCGTGCGTGTCAGCGGTGTCAGCGCGATCACCGGCACGCGCGGACGTTCACGCGCTGTCAGCAATGCAGTCGTTCCGCTTTGGGTGAAACAGCAGATCGCCTTGATGTCCGTTGTCTCGGCAATCTCGCGCGCGGCGGCAACGATGCCGTCCGCCACCGTCATGCGGTCGGCCTTGCGCGAGGCTTCGATGATCTCGGTATAGGTCGGGTCCTGCTCAACCTCTGACGCGACATTGTCCATCGTTGTCACCGCTTCGATCGGATAGTCACCCGCCGCCGATTCCGCGCTCAGCATCACAGCATCCGCACCTTCATAAATCGCCGTCGCCACGTCGCTCACTTCGGCGCGCGTGGGCATCGGGCTTTCGATCATGGATTCCAGCATCTGCGTTGCAACGATCACCGGCTTGGCCGCCGCGCGGCATTTGCGCACCAGACGTTTCTGGATCGGTGGCACGTTCTGTACCGGCAGTTCCACGCCCAGATCACCGCGCGCAACCATGATACCGTCACTTACTTCCAGAATATCGTCAAACCGGTCCACCGCTGAAGGTTTTTCAATCTTCGACAGCAACGCCGCGCGCCCTTTCGCAAGTTCCCGCGCCTCGGTCACGTCCTCTGGCCGCTGCACAAAACTCAACGCAAGCCAGTCCACGCCCAACTCGCAGACAAATTCCAGATCCGCGCGGTCCTTTTCAGACAGGGCCGCCAGCGGCAACACCACGTCGGGCACGTTCACGCCCTTGCGGTTGGAAATCACCCCACCCGTCACGACTTCGCAATCTGCATAATCGTCGCCGCAACTTACCACCTTCAAACGGATTTTGCCGTCGTTCACCAACAGATGCGCACCGGGCTTCAGCGCTGCAAAAATTTCCGGGTGCGGCAGGCAGACACGGCTCGCATCCCCCTCGGCCGGATCAAGGTCCAGCCGGAATGCGGCTCCTTCCGCCAATTGCTCACTGTCGCCCGCAAAAACACCAACGCGCAGCTTGGGCCCCTGAAGATCGGCAAGAATGCCGATGGTGCTGCCAAGGCGCGCTTCAATATCGCGGATGATCTTGTGCTTGGCGCGAATCTCTTCGTGACTGCCGTGGCTCATGTTCAGCCGGAACACATCGGCACCCGCACGGTGCAGCGCCTCAATCATCTCGGGGCTGTCGGAAGCCGGGCCAAGGGTTGCCACGATCTTTACGTTGCGCAGGCGTCTCATCAAATATGTCCTTTGTTGCATGTCCGGCAGCCGCAGCAGGCCGTGCGTTCGTATCGGCATTACCGATGTTAGCGATAACATCGGGTTTGCCGCTGTGTAGCCAACCCCGCCACACCTGTCAAAGATTTCACAAATACCCGCAGCCCGCCAGCCCGGATCGCACGTCTGTCGCTTGACACAAACGCCCCCGCATCCCAGCTATCACTCAAAGGAGATGCCCATGCCCACGCCCAGCCAGACAGAGATCGAACTTCAGGCCGCCGCCTTCCGCAGGTTGCAGCAGCACCTGATGCAGGACCGCACCGATGTACAGAACATCGACATGATGAACCTTGCCGGATTTTGCCGCAACTGCCTGTCCCGCTGGTATCAGGAAGCCGCCGCAGAGCGCGGCATCGAAATGGGCAAAGACGAAGCGCGCGAGCTTTTCTACGGAATGACGATGGCGGAATGGAAAGCCAACTACCAGACCGACGCAAGTGGTGCCCAGCAGGATGCATTCAAGACGTCATTTGCGCAAAACGTCGGCAAGGAATAGCACACGCGCGGCGCGAATACCCCGCGCGCGCCACAATTTCTAACATCTGCCGCCACAATGGGCTGATCTTTTGCTGTGACCAATCATACCAAAAGGCATTGCCCATGTTTCCGCTCATACTTCTTTTGTCACTCGTCGGCGTCGGCCTCAGCATGGACGTGTCTTCCGATGAAGAGGACGATTTCAACCAGCCAGACGACTCCACCGATGACCCGATCATCCCCGAATCCGCCACGGGAGGCAGCCTGAACGGCACCGACCTGGCAGATTTTCACATTGGTGACGCCTCGGGCAACCTGATCCTTGGAAACGACGGGAACGACAACCTAGCCGGACGTGGCGGGGATGATGGCCTTTTTGGCGGCGCGGGCGCTGATACGCTTGCCGGGGATGATGGCGATGACTTCGCAGTGGGTGGCAGTGGCGATGACCGCATCTATCTGGGCGACGGCGACGACAGTTCCGACCCGGCCATCGATTCTGATCAGGACGCAGGCAATGACATCATTCACGGCGGCGCAGGCGATGATGTCATCGCTGACACCAAGGGAGAAAATACCCTAATCGGTGACAGCGGCGATGACCTTCTGATCGCCTTTGACGGATTTTCCAGCGATGACCCCTACAAGGATCCGCGCGAATTTGGCAGCAGCGACCGGCTGGATGGCGGCGCGGGCGACGACGCGCTTCTGGCCGATGACGGCGATACCATGCTGGGCGGTTGGGGCTCCGATATCTTTGTGGTCGGCGCCAAAACCGACGGCTCAGGGGACGTTGTCACCGTTCAGGATTTCAACGTGGACGAAGACGTTTTCGGCATCATCTATCTTGATGCACCGGACGTGGAGCCTGATGTTACCTATTCCGCCGATGACAGCGCGGGGATGGTCCGGGCCTTCGTCGACGGACAGGAGGTGGCGCAGTTGCACGGCCTGACGGCAGCTGACATCCCCCGCATCCAGAGCGCGGTCGGCACCCCGTAATGCCTGACCGGGGCGGACCACAAACATCATGAAATTGCCCAGACTTATGTACGGACCTGCCACAATCCTCTGTCAGAAACCGGATTGTTAACCAAAAGTTAAGGCATCAAACCCGTGATTGAATTGATCATCCTCCCCGCACTGCTGGGCCTTGGGCTGGCGATGGAATTTCTGTCCCAAGACGACGAAACCGAGGAAACGCCGCCGACCCGCATCACGATGGGGGAGGATCAGATCGAATTTACCGGTACGGACGACCGGGAACATGTGACGGGAAACGCGCTTGATAACCTGATGGCAGGCGGGGCAGGCACGGACCTGCTGGACGGTGCGGACGGGGACGATACCCTGCTTGGTCAGGACGGAAATGACCGGCTATTCGGCGGCACGGGACAGGACGTGGCCCTTGGCGGCGCGGGCGACGACCGTATCTTTCTGGGTGACGGCGACGATGTGATTCACGATGCAAACACCGAAAACGAAGACGCGGGCGATGATTTCATCCGCGGCGGTGCCGGGGCGGACCGCATTGTGGACCAGCAGGGCAGCAACAGGATTTTTGGTGATCTTGGCCATGATCTGATCATGACAACCGATGCGGACGATGCCACGCCCGACATCGTTCACGCAGGCTACGGGAATGACACGCTGGTGGGCGATGACGGCGACATCCTGACCGGCGGCGAGGGCGACGATATCTTTGTGATCGCCACACCCTCAACAGACCCCGGCGCGCCGGCTGTGCTGACCGACTTTGATCTGCGCGATGATCTTTTCAGCGTGGTCTTCGTGGATGAACCGCCCGCCGATCCCACGGTCACCTTTGCCTTTGACGATGCGACAGGACTGATGCACGCGCTTGTCGACGGTCAGCAGGTCGCAACGCTCACCGGCCTGATCGCCAGCGACATTCCCTTTATCAACACCTACGTGACCACCCTGCCCGAGCTGATGGCACAGGCAGGCTGACCCATCGGCTCAGACCGCAACCTTACGCATCTCGTCAAGATAGATCTCACGCAGACGCGGGGCCACGCGGCCCGGTGTGCCATCGCCCAGCGCCACGCCGTCAATCTCGACCACCGGCATCACAAAGGCCGACGCAGAGGTGGTGAATGCCTCATCCGCCTCTTTGGCTTCGTCGATGGTGAAATTGCGCTCTTCCACTTCCATCTGCGCTTCCTTGGCGAACCGCAGCACCGCCGCGCGGGTGATACCGTGCAGGATTTCATTGCTCAGCGCACGGGTGATGATCTTGTTGCCCTTCACGATATAGGCGTTGTTCGACGTGCCTTCAGTGACATACCCTTCTTCAATCATCCAGGCATCGTCACAGCCCGCCTTCTTGGCCATCATCTTGCCCATGCTCGGATACAGTAATTGCACCGTCTTGATGTCACGACGGCCCCAGCGGATGTCCTCGATGGAAATCACCTTGGCACCCTTTTTGGCTGCCGGGCTATCGGCCAGACCCGGCTTGTTCTGGGTGAACATCACGATGGTCGGTTCGGTCGTTTCGGGATCAGGGAAAGCGAAATCCCGGTCGCCGTCAGACCCACGCGTGATCTGAAGATAGATCAGCCCTTCGTTGATCTCGTTCACGCGCACCAGTTCGCGGTGAACTTCCAGCAGGTCTTCCTTGCTGATTGGATTGCGCATTTCCAGCTCATTCAGGGACCGCGACAGCCGCACAGCGTGACCATCGAAATCAATCAGCTTGCCATCCAGCACCGATGTCACTTCGTAGACGCCATCGGCCATCAGGAAACCCCGATCAAAGATCGAGATATTCGCTTCGTTCTCGGGCAGGTAGTCGCCGTTCACATAAACAGTCCGCATCGCTCTTATCCCCATAGTGCCGCGACAGGCGGGTGCACCCCGTCCCCGTCGAATTTCAACGCATTTTCCCGGTCCTCGCCTAACAAAAGCGGGCCGTCCAGATCAACAACCTTCGCGCCCTGTGCCACCAATGTCGCAGGTGCCATCGCCAGGGACGATCCCACCATACAGCCGACCATCACGTCATAGCCTTCGGCCAGCGCCGCAGACCGCAGGCGCAGCGCCTCGGTCAGACCACCGGTCTTGTCCAGCTTGATGTTGACCACATCGTATTTGCCGCGCAATGCAGGCAAGCTCGCGCAGTCATGTGCGCTTTCGTCTGCACAGACCGGCACAGGCCGCTCCATCCCAATCAGCGCATCATCCTCGCCCGCGGGCAAGGGCTGTTCGACCAACGCCACGCCAAGACGTACCAGATGCGGGGCCAGATCAGCGTAGACCGCCGCCGACCACCCCTCGTTGGCATCCACAATGATGGTAGAGGCAGGCGCGCCCGCGCGCACGGCCTCCAGCCGGGGCATGTCATCGGGCGTGCCCAGCTTGATCTTCAAAAGTGGACGGTGCGCATTCTTGGCCGCCTGCGCCTGCATTTCAGCAGGTTCAGCCAGCGACAGGGTATAGGCCGTGATCTCTGGCCCCGGCGCGGTCAACCCGGCCAGATCCCAGACCCGTTTGCCGCTTTGCTTGGCCTCCAGATCCCACAGCGCGCAATCCACCGCATTGCGCGCCGCACCGGCTGGCAACAGATCATAAAGCGCATCGCGGGTCAGATCACCGCCCAGCGCCTCAATCTGCGCGGTGACAGAGGCCAGCGTTTCATCGTAGCGGGCGTAGGGCACACATTCGCCCCAGCCCGCAACGCCATCCTGCGTGATCCGCACGGTCAGAACCTTCGCTTCCGTACGCGACCCGCGCGAGATGGTGAAAACCTGCGCCAGCCGAAACACATCCGGCGTCACTTCAATGCGCATAGCCGCTCCTTTTATTGGCCTTTTGTTCCGTCCGCGCGCTTATCCCGCGCAGGCGTCAAAGATTGGCAATCGCCTCGGCCAGACGCTCGGCACCCTGGCGAAACGGATCAACCGCAGGCAGACCCATCTCCCCTTCGACCTTGGCAAGATACGCTTCGGCCTCTGCTTCGCTCATGTGCTGGGTGTTGACCGATATGCCGACAACCTGACAGGCGGGGTTTGCCACCTTGGCCAGCGCCAGCGCCATGTCGCGCACCGCTTCCATGCTGGGCGGCGTGTAATCGGGCAGACCGCGCATCGACGTGCGCGTCGGCTCGTGACAGATGATCAGCGCGTCAGGCTGCCCGCCGTGTATCAACGCCATCGTCACCCCGGAATAGCTGACGTGAAACAGGCTGCCCTGCCCCTCGATGATATCCCAGTGATCGTCGTCGTTGTCGGGCGTCAGATATTCGACCGCACCGGCCATAAAATCCGCAATCACCGCATCCAGCGGCACACCCGATCCGGTGATCAGAATACCCGTCTGACCCGTCGCGCGGAACGTGCTTTTCATGCCACGGGCACGCATCGCATTGTCCAGCGCCAGCGCGGTATACATTTTGCCAACCGAACAATCGGTGCCCACGGCCAGCACCCGCTTGCCACTGCGCTTTTTGCCGTCAGCGATGGGGTATTGCACGTTCGGCACCCGCACGTCGTGCAGCGTTCCGCCACTGACCTGCGAGGCTGCCACCAGATCGCCTTCGTTGGTCAGCAGGTTGTGCAGGCCAGAAGCCAGATCAAACCCCATGCCAAGCGCCTCGATCAGGACGTCTTTCCACGCCTGAGAGATCACACCGCCGCGATTGGCCACACCAATCACCAGCGTTCTGGCACCGGCCGCCTTGGCTTCTTCCAACGTCATGTCCGTCAGACCCACATCGGCACCGCAGCCCTCAAGGCGCAACTGCCCTACGGCATTCTCGGGCCGCCAGTCCTTGATGCCCTGCGCCACTTTGGCGGCAAGTTGGTCGGGCGCGTCGCCCAGAAAAAGCAGATATGGTGTTTCAATCATGACGGCCCCCTTGGAATCAATATGGCGTCAAACTGCGCGATCGGGCGCACAACCTCATTGCTTTATGAACGCACAAGCACGGTTCACTGCAAATATCTTGCGCAAATAAACGATACGACGCTCAATCCTTGCGAAGCTGAGGCACAGCAGAGGCTTTTCTCAGCACCCAGACACCACCGAACACGGCGATGTAAAGCGCCCAGGGCGGCTCCGCAATCAATGCCCAGAACATGCGCCACCAATCCAGCACCTGCGGGATCGGTTCAGGCGTCAGCCCGTTTTGAATATCCCTGATATTGGCACCGACCCGGTCCAGAAGATCCGCAGTCGCTCCGGCAGGCTTGTAGTAAACCTTGGGCGGTTTGATCATCCACGCAAGGATGAAAACCACTGACATATCAGCAAAAAGCAACAAGGCCCGCTTGCCGCCAAGCCTGTCAAAAGTCCGCACCCAAAGCAGGGTATAAAGTGCCGGCAGGACGAAAAAACAGGTGAAGAACAGCAAAATCGGCACAAGAACAAGAACGGCATAGAAAAGAAGATGTGCAATCATGCCGCGTTCTGACCACAAGACGCGGACCAATTTGGGGCGCAAGAAAGGTATTTTGCCGAAGCGCCCATATGCTGCAGGTGCAAAATGCCCTTGCACCCCGCCGCGCAATTTCCTAGCAGCAAGCCAGACAGTTTACGCAACAATGTTTCAGCCCGAGGTCCGACATGTCGTTCAAGATTCAACCCGCCGCTCCCGCCCGCCCGAACCGCTGCCAGCTTTTTGGCCCCGGCTCGCGCCCCGCAATTTTTGAAAAGATGGCAAGCTCCGCTGCGGATGTGATCAATCTCGACCTCGAAGATTCCGTGGCCCCCTCGGACAAGGACAGCGCCCGCGCCAATGTGATCGAAGCCATCGGCGACGTGGATTGGGGCACCAAGACGCTGTCGGTGCGCATCAACGGGCTGGATAGCCCCTATTGGTACAAAGACGTTGTCGATTTGCTGGAACACTCCGGCGAACGTCTTGATCAGATCATGATCCCCAAAGTGGGCAACGCGGCCGACGTCTATGCCGTGGATGCTTTGGTCACCTCTATCGAAGCCGCCAAAGGCCGCAACAAGAAGATCGCGTTCGAGGTCATCATCGAATCCGCCGCTGGCATCGCCCATGTGGAAGAGATCGCCGCATCCTCACCCCGGCTGGAAGCAATGAGCCTGGGTGCCGCAGATTTCGCGGCATCAATGGGCATGCAGACCACCGGCATCGGCGGCACGCAGGCGAACTACTACATGCACCACGAGGGCGCGAATTACTGGTCCGATCCGTGGCACTGGGCGCAATCGGCCATCGTCGCGGCCTGCCGCACGCACGGGGTTCTGCCCGTTGACGGTCCGTTCGGTGATTTCTCCGATGATGAGGGTTTCCGCGCGCAGGCCCGCCGCTCCGCCACGCTGGGGATGGTCGGCAAATGGGCGATCCACCCCAAGCAGATCGCGATTGCCAATGAAGTGTTCACCCCCTCTGAAGAAGCGGTAAGCGAGGCGCGCGAAATCCTTGCCGCAATGGAAGAGGCAAAGGCCAAGGGCGAAGGTGCCACCGTCTACAAGGGGCGTCTGGTGGACATCGCCAGCATCAAACAGGCCGAAGTGATCGTGCGCCAGTCCGAGATGATTGCGGGCTGAATTCGGATCGCTTGCGCGTTCCGACCGGCGGGGGCTTTGCCCCCGCTTTTTTCTGCGCAGCGGGCCGACGTAGGCGCTTGGCGGGCACACCTTGGGTGAAAACCTTTCCAACCGCGCGCTACGCCCGCTCGTCTTTCGGGGACCCCATCACCACATAGGACGTAATCGCATTCACCTGCGGCAGCGCGCCCAGCATGTCAGTGTGAAATTCCTTGTACGATTTCAAATCCGCACATTCCACGCGCAGCAGGTATTCAATGGTGCCGGTGATGTTGTGACACTCCCGCACCTCCGCCGCGCGGCTGATCGCCCGCTCAAAGGCTTCCTGACTGCCCTTGGAATGATCCTTGAGCCCCACCCCCACATACGCCACAAAGCCCGATCCCATCGCAGCGCGGTCCAGCACCGCGCGATAGCCCGTAATCACGCCCCGCCGCTCCAGTTCCTGCACCCGGCGCAGACAGGCCGACGGCGACAGGCCCACGCGATCAGCCAGTTCGATGTTGCTGATCCGCCCGTCACGGGATAGCTCTTGCAATATTTGCTCGGAAATACGGTCCATTGCGCCTCGATGTTGTGAAAATTTCGTCGATCCTTGCAGCTTCACAATCTTCAAGCGCGGCTGATATGTCAAACATTGCGCATGAACCTTGAAATCCTCCCCCCGCTCGCGCTTTTTGCCTTTGTCAGCTCCGTTACACCGGGGCCCAACAACCTGATGCTGATGGCCTCCGGCGCGAACTACGGTTTCAGACGCACGATCCCGCATATGCTGGGTATCTCGACCGGCTTTATGGTGATGATGGTCCTGACGGGTCTGGGGCTGGTGCAGCTTTTTGACCGGTATCCGGTGATCTACACCGGGCTAAAGATCGTCAGCGTGGTCTACCTGATGTTTCTGGCCTGGAAAATCGCCAATGCCGCCCCCATCCGCGAGCGCACCGCAGACGGCAGCCGCCCCATGACGTTTTTGCAGGCCGCCGCCTTTCAGTGGGTCAACCCCAAGGCATGGGCAATGGCACTGACTGCAATCACCGTCTATGTGGCCGATAACGGGTCTGCGATGCTGTGGATCGCAGCCGCGTTCTTTGCCGCCGTCAATCTTCCGTCCGTCACGATCTGGACGGTGATGGGTCAGCAGATGGCCCGTTTTCTCACCCGCCCCGCCTATCTGCGCAGCTTCAACTGGACGATGGCCGCACTGCTCATCGCCTCGCTCTATCCCCTTTTGCAAATGGGCTGACCGATTGCAAAGCACCGCGGCAAACGCCATAAAGGGTGTTGCAGAAAGCGGAGCATTGCATGACCCAGTACCTCGATTTTGAAAAACCTCTGGCCGAGATTGAAGGCAAGGCAGAAGAGCTGCGCGCGCTGGCCCGGGCGAACGAGGAAATGGACATCACGGATGAGGCGGCAGCGCTGGACGAAAAAGCCGCCAAGCTGCTGGATGAGCTCTATGCATCGCTCACGCCGTGGCGGAAATGTCAGGTTGCGCGCCATCCGCAGCGGCCCCACTGCAAAGATTACATTGATGCGCTCTTTACCGAATACACGCCGCTGGCGGGCGACAGAAACTTTGCCGATGATCTGGCCGTCATGGGCGGACTGGCACGGTTCAACGACCAGCCGGTCGTCGTGATCGGCCACGAAAAGGGCAACGACACCAAATCCCGGATCGAACGCAACTTTGGCATGGCCCGCCCCGAAGGTTACCGCAAGGCCGTGCGCCTGATGGAACTGGCCCATAAATTTGGCCTGCCCGTGATCACGCTGGTCGACACCCCCGGCGCCTACCCCGGCAAAGGTGCCGAAGAACGCGGCCAGTCCGAGGCCATCGCCCGCTCGACCGAAAAATGCCTGCAAATCGGCGTGCCGCTGGTCAGTGTCATCATCGGTGAAGGCGGATCGGGCGGGGCCGTGGCTTTTGCCACCGCCAACCGCGTAGCGATGATGGAACATTCGGTCTATTCGGTGATCACGCCCGAGGGTTGTGCGTCAATCCTGTGGAAAGACTCCGAAAAAATGCGCGAGGCGGCAGAGGCGATGCGCCTGACCGCGGAAGAGCTGTTGAAGCTTGGCGTAACTGACCGGATCATCCCAGAGCCCAAGGGCGGCGCGCATCGCGACCCCGATACCGCGATTGAGGCGGTGCGCGGCGCGATTGCGGACATGCTGGCGGACCTTGATGGCAAGGACGGCAAGACGCTGGTGGCGGACCGCCGGCGCAAGTACCTGAACATGGGTGACAAGGGTCTGGCGGCCTAACCTAGATCCTGATGCTGAAACGCGGCCCCGGCGGCGGGCGATCCTGAAAACCGATGGCGCGGTAGACGGCAGCAGCAACCGTATTGTCAGGGTGCGTACCAACCGCAACATAACGGCAGCCCATGTCCTTTGACAGGCGCAGCGCGCCGTCGATCAGGCTGCGCCCGACACCGGTGCCCCGCGCACCGGGCCGCACGAAGAGGTGATGCATGTCCATGCCGCGCACCCCGAATTGCAGCTGCGCCAGCGGACAAAGGGCCGTGTAGCCCACGATGACCCCTTCCCGTTCGGCTATCAAAACGTGCAGCCAGGGTGCCGGTCCAAGGCAGTCACGCTCAAGATCCTGACGCGTCGTCAGGGGCTGATCACCGTGGTGGGCGGCAAGCGCCTCAATCATCTCCAGCAGGTCCGGCAGGTCTTCTGGCTTCAGCGGTCGCAGTGTGGTCTGTGTCATCCGGGGGCTCCTTACCCGCCACCACAAACGTAAAAAGCCGCGCAGGTGGCGGCTTTCATCAGTATTTCAACAGGGAAAAGTCCGCGATCAAATGGCGCGGCGGTAATAGGTGATATGCATGATCATCAACATGGTGGGACACTGCACCGGCGCTGCACCTGCGTCAACCCGCCAGCATCCGCAGCCCCTGTGTGACGTCCGACCGCACCGCCAGCCTCAGCCCCGGTTCATCACCGGCCTTCAGCGCCGCAATGATCAGCCGGTGAAACTGCGGCGGCTCCGTGCGCCGCAACCGTCCGTAAAGCGCCCGCATCGTCGGACCCATCTGCAACCAGACGGTTTCCGCCATCGCCAGCATCGCCGGTGCCTGCGCGCGCAGATAAAGGGTGCGGTGAAACTCAAGATTGGTGCGGATATAAGCCACCGCGTCGCCCCGGTTGACCGCATCAGCGATGGCACCGTTGATCTTCTGCATCCGGTCAATCAGCGCCATATGCGCACGCGGCAGGGCGCGGCTGGCCAGCTCAACCTCCAAAAGCGCCCTCAGGGCCGCCAGTTCTTCGATGCGTTCATTGCTCAGCTCCGGTGTGGCAATACGGCCCGAACTGGACATGCTCAACGCCCCTTCCGCCACCAGACGGCGCACGGATTCGCGCGCGGGCGTCATCGACACGTCATATTCCGATCCGATCCCGCGCAGCGTCAGCGCCTGCCCGGGCGGCAGGTCCCCGTGCATGATGCGGCTGCGCAAATGGCGAAACACACGGTCATGGGCAACAGAGGTGGCATCAGAAGGACGAGCGGTAAGGGTCATGCCCTTTTGTGATCACACCCGTCCAACCCGTCAAGTCATTCCTCCTTGAGCGGATCGTGCCCCCAGTTCATCAGCGAATAGCGCCAGTCAGAATTCTCCACATTGTCTTTCGGCCCACCCTGTGACAGATGCCGTTTGATATAGCCGACCACGGTGGCCATGTGGTCCCATTGATCGTCGCTCAGATCGTCCTTGTTGGTGCGCTTGATCGTGACAATGCGGCGCCCCGATTTGTGGCCTGTCGACTCTCCGCTGTCGGTGTCTCCGACCGACTTCGATTCGTCGGTCTCAAGCCAGTCTTCCAGTTCCTGCGGTGCCATGTTGACCAGATCGCGCCATTCGTTCCAGATTTCGTCGTGTGATTTCGAGGATGCCATTTGCGGTGCTCCTTTTACCGGTGTCCGAATACCGAACGCCGCCCGGGCACCTGCGGTTTCCTAGAACTTGTAACGGTGCAGCGCGTTGCCCTCTTTGCGCAGCCAGCCGCGGGCGTCCTTGTAGGGCCCATAGATACGCTCAACCCCGGCCCAGAAGGCGGGCGAATGGTTCATCTCTGCCAAATGCGCGACCTCATGAGCGGCGACATAATCCAGCACCTCGGGCGGTGCCATGATCAGCCGCCAGGAAAACATCAGCGCCCCGTCGCTGGTACACGATCCCCAGCGTGATCTGGTGTCGCGCAAGGTGATCCGGCTGTACGGGCGGCCCAACCGCGCGGCATAATCATCGCAAGCGCCCGCCAACCGGTCCCGCGCCAGTTCCTTAAGCCAGGCCCCCAGCCGCGCGCCCACTCGGGCCTCCGGCCCCGGCACCGCCACCGCGTCCGCGCCCATCTGCACCGACCGGCCCGCCCCGCGCTCGATTCGCACCATCCGCCCGCCCAGTGGAATGCTCTGGCCCAGCGCAACGGGCACATCATCGCCGCGCGCCTCCAGATGTTTGCGAATCCACGGCTCCTTCTCGCGCGCGAATGCCAGCGCCTCACGCTCGGCCAACCGTTTGGGCATGGTCAGCGTAACACGCCCGTCCAGCTGTGAAATACGCAAGGTTATGCGCCGCGCGCGGGTCGACCGGCGCAGGATCAGCGGAATGGGGGGATCACCGGGCAGAACGGTTTCGGTCACGGGATACAGGTCTCGTCGGGGGTAAGGGGGCTAAAGCCTTTGACTATCCCCCGTTCATATGGCACTTGCCCAGACTCAACTAGATATCATCTACACGCAAACGCAATTTACCACGAGAAAGGGTGTTTCATGCCCAAGGAAGAATGGGGAACCAAACGCCTTTGCCCGACCACGGGCAAGCGGTTCTACGATTTGAACAAAGATCCCATCGTCAGCCCCTACACGGGCGAAGTGCTGACCGTTGACGCCTCCAAGTCGCGCATGATCGCGGCGGATGCCGAAGATGCGGTGACAGCCAAGGCCAAAGAAGCGGAGGCCGCAGATGACGATGATCTGCTGGATGATGATGACGTAGACGTCGAACTGGATGATGACATTCTGGATGACGACGACGACGATGATGACACGGTCCCGCTGGATGATATCGCTGATGTCGCCACGCCCGAGGACGACAGTTAAACACCTGCGCGGCGGCGGGGCCCATTTTTCCCTTGATCCCGCCCCCGCTTGCCACTAATCACGCGCCACGACCCGAGGTTCAGCCTCATGGGGCATTAGCTCAGCTGGGAGAGCGCCTGCATGGCATGCAGGAGGTCAGCGGTTCGATCCCGCTATGCTCCACCAAACCTTTTTGCAAAGCAAAAAGGCACAGGCGCAATGGTGCCTTCGCACAGCAAAGGTCACGAGACGGCCAGCCACCCCGGAACAGATAGCAACAGACATCGCGCCACAAGCGCTGACTGACGCGCAGCCGCCGCGCGTCCTTCCAATACCCTCCAAGCCCCTTTCCAGTAGCATCCCCTCCTAAAATCCCCGATGTTTCGCCCACCCCTTCCCGGACCGGACGGATGCCCCATGCCAACACCTTCTGCCAAAAGCGACCTCACCCTCAAAGGGCTGCACCTGTTCCAGATCTTCGCCCAAACCAACTCCCTCCAAGCCACCGCAGACGAATCCGGGCTTTCCGTCAGCACCGTGTCCCATCATCTGCGCAACCTTGAGGATCATCTGGGGGCCATCCTGTTTGACCACGCCCGCAGGCCGATGGTTCTGACGCCGAAAGGACACAAGTTCCTGCGCCATGTCGCGCAGGCGATGGAAACCCTCCGCACCGCAACCGCCGAAATTTCTGCCGGGAACGTGATGGACGCCACCTATCTGCGCATCGGCACGATCGAGGATCTGGACAGCGATGTCACACCCGACCTTGCCGTCTACCTGTCCCGCCAATTGCCCACCTGTGATTTCCTTTACCGGACCGGCACAAGCCACGAGATCATTCGCATGCTGCGCCAGCGCGAGCTGGATCTGGGGGTCGTCGCCGCACCCCCCGACGCACTCAGTGATCTGCCGCACCGCCCTCTTTTGCGTGACCCCTTTGTCGCTGTCCTGCCGCTGGCCACCGATGCGCCCCTGCCCGAAATCATCGCGGGGCAGGCAAAGCTGCCGTTCCTGCAATTCGCCAAGGATCTGATGATCGCACGTCAGATCGAAGCCCAGTTGCGGCGGCTGGGCGTTGAACTGCCCTATGCATTCGAATGTGGAAACAACCAGACCCTGATGGCGATGGTCGCGGCAGGGGCCGGATGGACAATCACAACACCCCTTCTGTTCGCCCGCGCCCGGCGGTTCCAGCCCAGACTGCGCATGCTTGCGCTGCCCGGCAAAGGGGCTGGCCGCACTTTGTCCCTGATCCCCGGCCCGGATTGCACGGATGCAGTCACCAATCTGGTGACCTTCAAAATCAGAAACAGCCTGCAAAATCAGGTCATATCGGCCCTGCACGAAAGCCTTCCTTGGCTGCAAGACACGTTCTTTCTGACTGCAGAAGAAAACGCTATGCGATAAATAAAGATAAATTCGAATATTAATTACGATATTTTCGGAATACGCATCCTTACCTTGCATCTGACCCGCCATTGCGGCTCTCAGATGGAGGTACTTGCCCGGAGGACCCCTTATGAAATCGCGCACCAAAGTCGTTGTCATCGGCGGCGGCATCGCCGGATGCTCCACACTCTACCACCTCACGCAGGAAGGCTGGTCAGACGTGGTGCTGATCGAACGCGATGAACTGACCTCCGGCACCACATGGCACTCCGCAGCACAGGTCACGAATTTCGGCATGAACCAGACGATGGTGGGCCTTAAATCGCACTCCATCAACCTCTACAAAAAACTGCGCGATGACCCGGAATACCCCGTGGGCTATCACCACGGCGACGGCGGCATCCGACTGGCAAACACCGAAGCGCAGATGCAGGGCTACCGGCACTTCGCCTCAATGGCGCGCGGCATGGGCGTCGAATTCGAAGTCATCGACGCCGAAGAATGCGCCCGCCGCCATCCCCTGATCTCAACCGACAATCTCTTGGGCGGCCTTTGGGACGGCGAAGACGGCGATATTGACCCCGCCCAACTCTGTCAGGCGCTGGCCTTTCACGCGCGCAAGGCCGGGGCAGAAGTCTACCGTCATACCAATGTCACCGCCCTGACCCAGCACCGCGATGACACGTGGACGGTCCAGACGGACAAGGGCACCATCGACGCCGATATCGTCGTGAACGCCTGCGGCTACCGCGTGAACGAAGTGGGCGCGATGATGGGCGTGCAGCATCCCGTTGCCTCGATGGAACACCAGTATTTCGTCACCGAAGACATCCCCGCTATCATCGAGGCGGGCCACCGCATGCCGCTCCTGCGCTGCCCGATCTCTGACTATTATTCGCGTCAGGAAAAGAACGGCCTGCTGGTCGGTTTTTACGAACAGGACTGCAAGACATGGGGCCTTGACGGCATCAGCCCCAGCTTTGCCAATGACCTCTGCCCCGATGATCTGGACCGCGTGATGGATGTGCTGGAAGGTGCGTTTGAACGCATGCCCGCGCTGACCGAAGTGGGCATCAAACGCGTGGTCAACGGCCCCATCACCTACACCATCGACGGCGCGCCTCTGGTCGGCCCCATTCCGGGCAAGCGCAACACATTCTGCATCATCGGCCTGCGCGCGGGCGTGGGCGAAGGCGGCGGGCACGGTTGGCTTCTGGCCCAACAGATCGTGCACGGCGAGGCGCAGTATGACACATGGGTCATCGACCCCCGCCGCTTTACCGGCCACGCAACGGTCGAACTGACCGCCCTCAAAGCCATCGAAGATTACCAAAACGAATTCCGCTTCCACTTCCCCCACGAACACCGCCCCGCCGGACGCAACGCCAAAACAACCCCGCTGACACCGATCATGGCGGCAGAGGGGGCCGAATTCACCGTGGTCAACGGCTGGGAACGTGTCGATTACATCAAACCCGCGCCAGACTTTCACCCCAGCCTGACCTTCGATTTCGACGAAGCCTTTGACGTGGTCGCTGCCGAAGTCCGCAACGTGCAGGAAAACGTCGGCCTGTGCGAAGTGAACGGCTTCAACCGGTTCGAGATCACGGGCAACGACCGCCACCGCTTTCTCGACCGCATGTTCTGCGGCGCTGTCACCAAAAAGGACGGGCGCGTCGGCCTTGGCTACCTGCTCAACCACCACGGCATGATCAAGGGGGAGGCAACAATCGCCAACATCCCCGCCTCTGACCGTGGGCCCGCGCGGGTCTGGTACGGCTCCGCCGCCGCCAGCGAATATCACGACATGGACTGGCTGACGCAGCACCTGAACCCGGACGAAGACGTGCAAATCCGCAGCCTGACCAACGACCAGACGATCCTCGTTCTCGCTGGCCCCAAGGCGCGCGATGTCCTGTCGTCCTGCGCGCGCGGTGATTGGTCAAAACAGGCCTTCCCGTGGCTCTCCGTGCGCGAAGCGTTTATCGGCTTTGCCCCGGCCAACGTCATGGGTGTCAGCTTTTCGGGTGAACTGGCCTTTGAGATCCACGTCCCCAACGCCTCGCTCTACGCCGCCTATCTCGCCTTGCGCGCCGCCGGTGCCGCCCACGGCCTCAAACTCTTCGGTGCCCGCGCGGTCGATTCCATGCGCATGGAAAAAGGGTTCCTGCACTGGAAAGCCGATCTGCTGACCGAATTCGATCCGTTCGAGACGGGGCTGGACCGTTTCGTCAAACCGGACAAAGGCGATTTCATCGGCCGCGATGCCCTGCTTGCCCGCATGGAAAACGTCCCACAGCGCAAGCTGGTCAGCCTTCGCATCGACAGCGCGACCACACCCGCCCACGGTGGCGGCTCGCTGATGCAGGACGGTGAAGTGGTAGGCACGATCACCTCCGGCGATTGGGGCCACCGGGTCGGCATGAACCTCGCCTACGCGTTCGTACTGCCGGAACTTTCCGCCCCCGGCACCGAAATGCAGCTTGACCTGTGCGGTACACTGGTCGGGGCAACGGTCATCCCATCCAGCCCCTATGACCCCGATTTCTCGCGAATGCGGTCTTGAGCGACGGATGCCTCACACCTCTGCCCCCACACGCAACTCCGCATAAGAGGTGATCCGGCGCAGCCCGCTCCACCCCGCCGCACCAAAAGAAAGCGCAAAACCACCCACTACCATCAGCAGCCCCGTCTGCGGTGATGTAGCCCCCACGACCGCGCCCGCCACCAGCGCGGCCAGCGGGCGCACACCGTAAATCGTTGTCTGGATCACCGCATTCACCCGCCCCAGCATCGCGGGCGGGGATACCATCTGGCGCACGGAATTCTGCGCAATCAGCCAGATAGACGGCCCGAACCCCAGCAAAAAGAACGCCAGACAGATCAACGGCACCCCGCCAACACCACCCCCAATCAAAAGCATCAGGGCCGCAACAAGCGAACTTGCCGGTCCGAACACAAGCGCCACCTTCGGCACGATCCGCCCCGCAAAGCGGCGGCTGGCCCAGGTTCCGCCAATCGCCCCCAGCCCAAAGGCCGCAAGCGCGATCCCGAACACACCTGCGTCCAGCCCGTCCCACTGGCGGATCAATGGCACCATCGTCACCAGCAGCGCGGAAAACGCGGCATTCCAGAAAATCGCGCAAATCGATATGGCGCGCAGCAAGTTGTGCCGCACCACAAAACGCCCGCCCTCCACTATCCGCCCCAGCGCCGATTGTCGCCCGTCCGGCACCGTCACCTCAAACCGTGGCAAACCGAACGTGACCAGAACCGCGCCAAACGCCCCAGCTGCCGCAACCGGAAAAACCCAGACCGCCGATGCGCCCGAAATCACCAAACCCACGCCCAGCGGCACCGCAAACGAACAGATCGCGCGCGGCAGCTCGATCCGCGCATTGGCTCCGGCCAGATCGGGTGCGGCGACCGCCTTGGGCAGGATCGAAAGCGCGGTCAGCGTAAACAGAACCACGCCAAATCCGGCAAAGGTCACGGCAAATCCGAACCCGATCAGCGTCTTCGCCAAAACCGCCAGCCCCGCACCCCCAAACCCCACAAGCGATACACAAGCCGCCACAATCACCAGCGTCCGCTGCTGCGCGCGGTCCACCAGCATGCCAAACGGGATCGACCCCAACAGATGCGCCATCGACTGACAGGCAACCAGCACCCCGATCACCGCAGCGGACGCATCGAAAACCAGCGCCGCAATCAGCGGCACACAGACCAGCGCGATCTGGTCGGCAAAGTGCATGCCATAGGCAGTGCGGCTCAGTCTTTGAACAGTGGGCATGGGCAATTTCCTTGTTTCTGCCTCTGCCTACGCCCGCCTGCCCCTTCACTCGACCCGAAACATGCGCCTTCTCAAATCACGGCATTTCCATTCCCGACTGGACCTTGCGCCCAATCCCGATAGATATGTGCCAACCCGCAAAGGCACGCCATGACACCCTTCACCCTGACCGATCTGGCTGACCTCGACGCGCTTGACGTGGATACGATCATCGACGTGCGCGCGCCTGCGGAATACGCCGAGGATCACGTGCCCGGTGCCATCAATCTGCCCGTCCTCGACAACGCCCAGCGCGCTCAAGTCGGCACAATCTATACCCAGGACAGCCCCTTCAACGCCCGCAAAATAGGCGGCGCGCTCGTCGCCCAGAACACGGCACACCATCTGCAAACAACGCTCCGCGACAAGGACGGCGGCTGGCAGCCGCTGGTCTACTGCTGGCGCGGCGGGCAGCGGTCCGGTGCCTTCGCCACCATCCTCGATCAGGTCGGCTGGCGCGTGCATCTGCTCAGGGGCGGCTACCAAAGCTACCGCCGCGCGGTCGTGCAGATGCTGTACGACACGCCCCTGACCCACCGCATCACCCTGATCGAAGGGGGGACCGGCACCGCCAAAACGGCCCTTCTGCACCACCTCGCCGCCGCAGGTGCCCAGACGCTTGACCTCGAAGGGCTCGCCAACCATCGCGGGTCGCTCTTTGGCAGCACCCGCACAGAACAGCCCGCGCAAAAGATGTTCGAAAGCCGCATCGCGTCCGCATTACGTGCGCTGGACCCCACAAAAACCACCTTTGTAGAGGCCGAAAGCAGCAAGATCGGTGCACGCATGATCCCGCCGTCGCTGTGGTCCCGCATGGGAGAGGCCGAGCGTATCCACATCCACGCCCCGCTTGCCGCACGCGGTGCCTTCCTCTGCCGTGCCTACGCCGATCTCACCCAGGATGCCGCCTATCTGACAACGCTCATCGACCAGTTGCGCCCCTACCACGCCGCAGATCAGATTGCCGCATGGCACGCACAGGCCGCATCGGGTGACTGGCAGACACTCGCGCAAGGTCTGATCGCACAGCACTACGATCCCCGCTACGCAAAATCCGCCGCCCGCCAGCAACCGGCCTCGAGGCGGATCGAAATGCCGGATCTGACGGAGGACACGCTGGCGAAAACCGCCGCAACCCTCACGCAAGAGGTCACCGCAGCGTGACCGCCCCATCACCCTGCGCAAACGACCCGATCACATAACCACGACACCCCTGCGCCTCCAGCGCAGCGAGCGTCGCGGCAACCGCTTCCCGCGGCACCGCAGCCAGCAATCCCCCTGCCGTTTGCGGGTCATAGAGCAACGGATCATCCGCCCCCTGCACCATCGCATCGGCCCTGTTCGTCGGCATCAAGGTAGAAGACACGCCATCCGCCGCCAAGGCCTGTGCACTCGGATAGACCGGAATATCCGCCCCCCGCAGCACCGCATCCAGCCCTGAGGCCCGCGCCATCGCGCGCACGTGGCCCGCCAGCCCAAAGCCCGTCACATCGGTCATCGCGTGGGCCACATCGCCCAATACAGCCGCCTCACGGTGCTGCGGCTGGCACATCACATCCAGCGCCGCCGCCACATCGCGCCCATCCGCTTGTCCCTGCATATCCGCCGCCATGATCACACCCGATCCGATGGCCCGCGTCAGGATCAGGGCATCCCCCGACCTTGCGCCTGACACGGTCAGCGGCATCGCGCCCCGCGTGCCCGTCACCGTAAAACCGATGGTCAGCTCCGCCCCCATCGTCGTGTGCCCGCCCACCAGCTGCGCACCCGCCACCTGCATCACGGCTTGCGCGGCCTGTGTGATCTCGCGCAGCGTCCGCGCCTGCAACGCCGCCGTCATCTGCGGCACCACGATCTGCGCCAGCGCGACCTGCGGGGTGGCCCCCATCGCCCAGACATCGCCCAGCGCATGCACCGCCGCGATCCGGCTCATCATCGCCGGGTCCTCCACCACCGCGCGCAGATGATCCGTACTTATCACCTGAAACCCGCCGCCCGGCTGACGCAACACCGCCGCGTCATCCCCCGCGCCGGTCACCACGTCACCCTCAACCGGCGCGATCCCCTCCAGCGCGCCCGACAGAACACCGCCCCCCACCTTGGCCCCGCAGCCACCGCACAGGGGCCGTGCTTTCAGCAATTCCTGCACTCCGGCGGCAGCCTGCGGCACGGCGGGCCGCGCCATCACCGGCAAATCGCTCAACCTGTCCATGAAAGCCCGGTCAATCCGGTCCTTCCAGCGCCACATGAACGGTCCCGCCAGCGTCACGCCGAATTTCTCCGCCAGCGCCGATTGCCGCCCGAGCGAGATCAGCTTGAGGTAGTCCCGCTGCGGCTTCCACTGCTTGCGCCGTCCCACGCCCAAAGCCGCCCGCAGATTGTGATGCAGAACCGGTGCGGCCCTCACGGCAAACACACCCGCCTTCGGCCTTGGGTCCGCAGACATCACCGCGCAATCGCCCACCGCAAACAGGCTTTCATCCCCGATCACGCCCAGATCACGCCCGATCTCGATAAATCCGTCCTGCTGCGGCAAATCCATGCGCGCGATCCAGTCGTGAGGAAAGGCCCCTGCCGCCCCCACGGTCAGTGCCGCCTTAACCGGATCCTGCCCCGCGATCAGAACCTGTCCCGCCTCGATCCGCGCAACCCGCGCATCCAGCCGCAGGGCAACGCCCAGCTCTCGCATCGCCACCAGCATCCGCTGCCGCGCGCGCGCGCCCACGCCCGAAATCTCCGGCCCCGCCTCGATCACTGTCACATGCGGCTGCTGTCCGGCCTCGCGCAACGCAAACGCCATCGCCATCGCCAGCTCGCATCCCGCAACCCCGCCACCGATCACGGCAACACTCGGGGTCACCTCCCCCGCCGCCGCCCGTCGCAGAAATCCGCGCCACCTCTCGGCGTAGACATCCAGCGGCTTGGCCCCGATGGCGTGTTCCGCAAATCCCGGTAAATCCATCCGCGCCGTGATGCCTACATCGACGGAAGCGACATCATAACCAACCACACCACGCTTCTCCAACGCGATTTCCCGCCGCACCCGGTCGATGCCCACCGCCTTGTCCAGGATCAAACGCGCGCCCGCGAAACGGCACAGCTTTACCAGATCAATCTCCAGATCATCGCGCCCGTAATGCCCCGCCACATGCCCCGGCAACATCCCCGTATAGGGCGCTGTCGGCCCCGGATTGATCACCGTCAGCCGCGCGCCGGGCAGCGGGTCCATCCCCCAGGCACGCAACACCAAAGCATGCGCATGCCCGCCCCCGACAAACACCAGATCCCGCGTATAGGGCACAACATTCAACATCTGTTTTCTTCTCTTCTGGCCTTAAAGCCTGCCGGGTCTGAGGCAGCGCCCCCTACAATTTTTCCCAAAGGAAAAATCATAAAATCGCGTGCGGGCCTGCCCGCTCCTTTCTCCTAACAGCACCACAAACGCACCGCTAATGAAAATCCCGCGACTTGGGGATCACCCGCACATCGCGCGGATGTTTGCGCCCGCCGACCTGCCCCGCGATGGGATGCGTCGGATGATCGCCCCGCACCGTTGTCTGCGGCACCCGCTCGTCCGCCAGTGTATCAAGCCTGTCCGTCCGGTTCTCCAACCTGTCCGCGACAACGTGAATGACCCGCCCGTCGCTTTGTACGCGGCCATGCACCACCAGCAACCGCGCCCCCATGATGATCGCGCGCCATTGCTCGAACAGCTTGGGCCAGATCACAAGGTTCGCCACGCCGCCTTCGTCCTCCAGCGTGATGAAACACACCCCCTTGGCACTGCCGGGCTTCTGCCGCACCAGCACCAATCCGGCCAGCGACACCCGCTGCCCGTGCCGCATGCCGGGCAGTTCATCGGTGCAACGGAACCCCTTCTTGCGCAGGCTGCTGCGGAAAAAACTCATCGGATGCGCCTTCAGCGACAACCGCAGCGTCTGGTAATCGGCCACCACATGCTCCGCCTGCGGCATCTGGGGCAGGCCCACCACCGGCTCGGCCCCCTCGTCCACCGCATCCATATACTCGAAGATCGGCAGGGCGGGCGCGTCCTTCAGCCCCTGCGCCTGCCACAGCGCCTGCCGCCGGTCGATGCCCATGTTCCGCATCGCATCCGCCGCCGCAAGGCGCCGCACCGTGCCCCGGTCCAGCCGCGCGCGCGATTTCAAATCCGCCACATCCGCATAGGGCTCCACCCGCGCGTCCATGATCCGCCGCCCCGCCTCCTCGCGCATGCCGTCCACCTGCCGGAACCCCAGCCGCAGCGCAAATCCCTCCGCACAAGGCTCAAGCGTGCAATCCCAATCGGAAAAATCCACATCCACCCCGCGCACCTCGACCCCGTGTTCCTTGGCGTCCCGCACGATCTGCGCAGGCGCGTAAAACCCCATCGGCTGCGAATTCAGCAAGGCACAGGCAAAGGCCGCCGGATGATGACACTTCATCCAGCTCGACACATAGACCAGCTTGGCAAAACTCGCGGCATGGCTCTCGGGAAAGCCGTATTCCCCGAACCCCTTGATCTGGTCAAAACACCGCTGCGCGAATTCGGGGTCATAGCCGCGCTGCGTCATGCGGCCCACCATCTTGGCCTGCAATGTCTCGATCTGCCCGCGTGACCGGAACGTCGCCATCGCCTTGCGCAGCTGGTTGGCCTCCAGCGGGGAAAAGCGCGCGGCATCAATGGCGATCTTCATCGCCTGTTCCTGAAAAATCGGCACGCCCAAGGTGCGCCCCAGAATTTTCAGCAACTCATCTTGCGGATATTCCGGCCCCGGCGCGGGATAACTGACGCCTTCCATCCCCTGCCGCCGCCGCAGGAACGGATGCACCATATCACCTTGAATGGGTCCGGGCCGCACAATCGCCACCTCGATCACCAGATCATAAAACGTGCGCGGCCGCAGCTTGGGCAGCATCGCCATCTGCGCACGGCTTTCCACCTGAAATACGCCCAGCGAATCCCCCGCGCACAGCATATCGTAGGTATCCGCATCCTCGTTCGGGACCGTCGCCAGATCATAGTCCTGCCCGTAATGCGCACGCAGCAGGTCGAAACACTTGGCAATGCAGGTCAGCATTCCCAGCGCCAGAATATCCACCTTGAAGATACCCAGCGCGTCGATATCGTCCTTGTCCCACTCGATAAAAGACCGCTCCGGCATCGCGCCATTCCCAATCGGCACCATCTCGGTCAGGGGCCGTTCGGTCAGGATAAACCCGCCCACATGTTGCGACAGATGCCGCGGCATCCCCGTCATCTGCCGCGCCAGCAGGATCACGCGGCGCAGGTACGGATCACTCAAATCCATGCCCGCATCCTTGACCCGCTCATCCCCCATCTGCCCTTCGAAACTGCCCCAGACGGTGCCCGCGAGCTTGCTGGTCACATCCTCGGACAGCCCCATCGCCTTGCCCACCTCGCGGATGGCCGACCGGGGCCGGTAATGAATGACCGTCGCGCACAACCCCGCGCGATCCCGCCCGTACTTTTCGTACATATACTGGATGACTTCCTCGCGCCGCTCATGCTCGAAATCTACGTCAATGTCGGGCGGCTCGTCCCGCTCCTCGCTCAGAAACCGCTCGAACAACACGTCATGCTCTTCGGGGTCCACACTTGTGATCCCCAGACAGAAACACACCGCCGAATTCGCCGCCGACCCGCGCCCCTGACACAGGATCGGCGGTTTCGCCTCCTGTCGCGCAAAACGCACGATGTCGTTGATGGTCAGAAAATACCGCGCGATCCCCTTGGACCGGATCAGTGCAAACTCCTTTTCAATCGTCGCCTTCGTCTGCGCCGACGGCCCCTGCGGATAGCGCCACTGCGCCCCCAGCCACGTCAGCCGCTCCAGCTCCTCCTGTGCGGTGCGCCCCTCCACTTCAATCTCGTGCGGGTATTCGTATTTCAGATCATCCAGCGAAAATTGACAGGCATCCGCCACCTTGCGCGTCGCGTGAATGGCGTGCGGCCATGCGCTGAACAACCGGCACATCTCAGCGGCGGATTTCAGATGCCGCTCCGCATTCGCCTCCAGCAAAAAGCCCGCCGTGTCGATGGTCACCCCCTCGCGGATACAGGTCATCACATCCTGCAAGGGCCGCCGGTTCGCCGCGTGATAGAGCACATCATTCGTTGCCAGTATCCCCAGCCCGTGCGCCCGCGCGATGGTATCCAGCCGCGCAATCCGCGCCACATCATCGCCGCGGTAAAGATACGCCGCCCCGACATGCCGCAGCGTGGGCAAGGCCCGCACCAGCCGCGCCAGCCCCGCCTGGAACACCTCCAGCCGTTCGGGCGGCATCACGATCAGCTGCACACCCTCGCTGTGGGCCGCCAGCATCTCCAGCGTCAGATGCGTCTCCCCCTTCTGTTGCCAGCCGCCATCCACATCCGCCATCTTGCCCTTGCTCAGCAATGTCGACAGCCGGGCATAGGCCGCGCGGTCCGTCGGATAAGCCAGCAGCTCCGTCCCGCACAACAGCACCAGACGCGCACCAATAAGGGGCCGCACCTTGGCCGTCCTGGCCTCCGTATGCATTCGCACCACACCGGCCAGCGTGTTCCAATCCGCCACACCCACCGCGTCAAAGCCCAACTGGTTGGCCGTCGCCGTCAGGTCCACCGCATCCGACGCCGCGCGCAGGAAGGAAAAACAACTCGCCAGCCCCAGTTCCACAAACGGGCTGGGCGGGTGATGCTGAAACGGGTCATCTTCTTCCCCGAGGGTGCGGCGCTTATGTCCTTCCTGTTGCGGCATCTGAAATCACGAAAAAACATGCGCTGCGCCCGTCGCCGGTCCACGGGGCGGCGATACGACATGCGTTCTATGGCGATTTATCGTCCTGCCTTGGCGTGTCCCATAAGCGATGCACCTGCATCGGACCAATCGCCGGCCCCTTGGGGTGGACCGGCGATGGGCGCGGCGGCCACAAGGGCCTTGTTCCGCGCCCAAGGAGAAATGGTCCAGACACAGCATGAACGGAACGGCGGGGTTTGCATCGGTCCGCAAAGCGGCAATCGCTCCAGTGGAGCGATTGAGATACAAACGGTCGGAGCCCCAGTCGTGCCTCAGCACGCGCGTCGAACCGACCGTCACGCGAAAATCCCCTGCATGAACCAGCGCGGATCACTGCCGCGCCCGTCCCCCAACACACCCTCGCGAAACAGCCAGAACCGCCGCCCGTCCCCCGCCTCGACCTTGTAATAATCGCGCAACCGCGTGCCCGGACGGTCCCGCCACCACTCAGGCGCAATCCGCTCCGGTCCTTCAAACCGCGCCGTCAGATACGCCACTCGCCGCCAGCGAAACCGCGCGGGCGGGCCTTCGGGCACCGCATATAAAACCGCAATCTCCTCCGCTGGCTCCAGCAGGCGCAGGGGCCGCTCCTTCACCAGCGCAGGGGCCGCCCGCGCATCCCCCGCCAGTGCCGCCACACGCCCCTCGACCCGCTCCGGCACATGGCTTTCGCACCACGCTGACCACGTCACCTTCTCCGGTCCCAGCTTCGCCGTCAGCCGGTCCAGCAGCGCCGCCACATCCTTTCCCGCATCACGGCTTCCGTCCAGATGATCCTGATGCAGCGCCAAAGGCTCCACCGCCAATGCCTCCAGCGTCAGCAGATCAAAGCCAAAACCGGGGTCGATCCCCTCCAGCTTGCCCGCCATCAACCGCACCAGATGCGCCGCCTCCCGGCTCGATGACGCCAGCGCCACATCGCGGCTCCGCCATTCCCCGTCCACCCGGTAAATCGTCAGCCGCAACCGCCGCGCGCCCTGTTCCGCCCTGGCCAACTGGCGACACAGATCCGCCGCCAGCGCCTCCAGATGCGGCTCGGGGTCGATCACCGGCTCGGGCAAGCGCACCCGCGCCAGCCAGCGCACCGCGTCCTCGGGCGCGTTCAGCGGATCACCGGCCCGCCCCAGCGCACGGTCCAGCAGCACCAGCGGATTGACCTCCGCCGCCATCCTGTCAAACCGCCGCATCAGCGCCACGCGCGGCACCTCCATCAACCGGCCTACCGTCTTCAACCCCAGCCGCTGCAACAGACGCACCGTATCCCTGTCTATGCGCAGCGCCTCCACTGGCAGCGGGGCCAGCGCCACCTCCACATCATCCGCCTCGCAAATCACACCGCCACCACCGTAGCGCGCCAGCATCTGCGCCGCACCCCGCGTAGGCGCCACCGCCAGCCGCGCACTCAGCCCCTGCATCCTGAACCGTTGCCCGATGTCACGCAGCATCCGCGCCTCGCCACCGAAAAGATGCGCCGCCCCGGTGATGTCCATCAAAATCCCGTCCTCGCGGTCGCGCACCGTCCAGGGGCACCAGCGCCGCGCCCACATCACCACCCGCTCAAGCAGCGCGCGATCCCCCTGGGTATCGGCCTGTTCCACGTGCAGATCGGGATGGATCGCCTGCACATCGACCACCCGCGCCCCCGGCACCACGTCGCGCCGCGCGGCCTCCGCGCTCATGGCATGAACGATCGGTCCATGCGTGCCCTGCACGGACAGCACCACCGGCACATCGTCACCGGGCAAGGTCCGCTGCTGGCTCACGATCCTGCGCCACCTGTCCATCGCCAGATCGGGAAAGCAGACCGAGACGATGCGCGCGCCCTCCGGTTGCGGGCTCATGGCGCGCCTCCCACGTTCCGGGCGCACGGCCCCGCGCGCGAAACAGTTCCGCCTCCCACACCGGTGCGCCGGGCGCTGCCGCATTCCACGGATGCGTGTCGGACGCCAACGAGGATATGCGCCAGCGCTCGCGCGCCGCACTCAAGGCCCCGTGATCGCCCGACCGGATCAACCACACCGGCACCCCCGCCTGTTCCGACCGCAGCGCCAGCCGCTTGGTCGCAGTAAAGCTCAGCACTTCGGGCGCGCCGTGTATCTCGCCCACCACCGCCGAGAGCCCCGCACAGGCGGCCCCCTCTTCCATCGCCCACAGCACGTCGCGCGGGTGGCTCACCTCCACCCGCAACACCTGCCCCCGGAAGCCGAACTGCGCCAGCGCGGGGCCATACAGCCGCCCGTTCTCGCGCCGCGCCATCCGGTCGCTGACCCACAGCACCGGGGCCTCGCTGTCGGGCAGGCAGGACAGCACAAACCCCGTGACCGCCCCGTCGAAAGGCGCACCCGACACCACGTCGCGCAGCACCGCATCGCCCGCATCGGGGCGCGGTACGTCCTGCAACAGCCGCTTGGTCGCCAGGGAAATCACCTTGCCCCCGGCAAAATTGTCCGGCCCGCCAAAAACAGCGCCGGAAGAATCGCCAGCAAGAGAATCGGTCATTGTGCATCCCTTCATTGTTCATGTTTTGTTCTTTTTGTGAAGATAGCCCGACCCGCCGAATATTTCCAGCACTGCTTGTCTGAAATATCACCGCAAAAGCAGCGCGCGCGCCGTCCGCAGTACCCGTCACACCTAACGCGTGAGGGGCCGGCCCAGACGTTTCTCCAGCAAATCTTCGGAATGGCTGATCAGCTTTTCCAACATCCCGTTGAACAACTGCACTTCTTCCTTGCTGAGCGGCGACAGAACGCGTTCATTGCCCTGAAGCACCTCTTCAAAGACCCGCACATAAAGCTCCTGACCCGCCTGCGTTATCTCAAGCGCAACCGCCCGCCCGTCCTTCGGGTCAGGCATGTTCAGGATCAGACCCTTTTTCAACAAGGACTTGATCACCCTGCTGGTCTGGCTTTTGTCCATCAGCAACAGGTCCGCCATGTCCCCCGCCCGACAGGGCGCGCGCGCCTTGACCAGTGCCAGCAAGCGCCATTCGTTCAGGCTCAGATCAAACAGCCGTTCGGACCAATGCTGCCCCGCGCGTTCTGCAATCGCGACAAACCTGTGCATCCGAAAAGTGATCACATCTTCGATTGAAAGCGCGCTGGGATGCCGGATCACCGGGTGTGATCCCCTAAAGGTGTCTTCCAGACCGCCACTCATACGCATACTCCAAGCCCGCTACATTTGCCTACACCAGTTGGTGGAAATAATCCACCAAGCAAATACCATAACGCGTATCGCGCCAAAACGCCCGCCCAACAAAATCATGTACATTCGCCGGTGAACCCCATAAAGCCAGCGCAACCAATGCCTCGGCCTTTGCCTGAGGCTGCCTGCACTGACGTCAGGCCCCCTCAGAACAGGACGACACACGTGATCCAGACAATCGCAGATGCGCTTGCCGCTCAAGGCTATGAAACACTGACCGCCGTGCAGGAGGCCGTGACCGATCCGGCCCTGACGGAACAGGACCTGCTGGTCTCCGCCCAGACAGGTTCAGGCAAAACCGTGGCCTTCGGCATTGCCATCGCCCCCACACTGCTGGGCGAGGACACGCATTTCGGCCCCGCGTCTTCCCCCCTCGCGCTGGTCATCGCCCCTACCCGCGAACTGGCCATGCAGGTCGCGCGCGAACTCAGCTGGCTTTACGCCAAGGCCGGCGCGGTGGTCACCACCTGCGTCGGCGGCATGGACCAGCGCACCGAACGCCGCGCACTGGACCGCGGCGCACATATCGTCGTCGCCACACCGGGGCGCCTCTGCGATCACATCAAACGCAGCAACATCGACCTGAGCGAGCTGCGCGCCGTCATCCTTGATGAGGCGGACGAGATGCTGGACATGGGCTTCCGCGAAGAGCTTGAATTCATCCTCAATGAGGCCCCCGAAGACCGCCGCACGCTGCTCTTTTCCGCCACCGTGCCCGCCGCGATTGCCAAGCTTGCCAAATCCTACCAGCGCGACGCCCAGCGCATCGCCACCGTGGGCGAGGCCAAGCAGCACGCCGACATCGAATACCGCGCCATGAACGTGCATCCGCGCGACACCGAAAACGCCATCATCAACATCCTGCGCTTTTACGAGGCGAAGAACGCCATCGTCTTCTGTAACACCCGCGCCGCCGTGGCGCGCCTGACCACCAAGTTCACCAACCGGGGTTTCTCCGTCGTGGCGCTCTCGGGCGAGCTGACCCAGTCCGAGCGCACCAACGCCCTGCAAGCCCTGCGCGATGGCCGCGCCCGTGTCTGCGTGGCCACCGATGTGGCCGCACGCGGCATCGACCTGCCCAACCTCGAACTGGTGATCCACGCCGACCTGCCGTCAAACGCCGACACGCTGCTGCACCGCTCCGGCCGCACGGGCCGCGCGGGCCGCAAGGGGGTCTCCGCCCTGATCGTCCCCCCCAAGATGAAGACCAAGGCCAACCGCCTGCTGGGCTGGGCCAAACTCTCGGCCACATGGGGCCCCGCCCCCTCCGCCGAAGAGGTCAACGCAGCGGATGAAGAACGCCTTCTGTCCGATCCCGCATGGTCCAACCCCGCCCCCGAAGACGCCGCCGATTTCGTCACCTCGCTGACCGAAAAGTTCAGCCCCGAACAACTGGCCACCGCGTTTGTGAACCTCTACCGCGCCCGCGCGTCAGCACCCGAAGACTTGACCGACCCCGGCACCAAGGACGACCGCCCGCGCCCCAGTTTTGGCCCGTCCGTGTGGTTCTCCGTCTCCACCGGCCGCGCGTCGGGCGCAGAGCCGCGCACCCTTTTGCCCATGCTCTGCCGTCTGGGCGACATCACCAAGGACGACATCGGCGCCATCCGCATCCAGCAGGACCACAGCTTTGTCGAAATCCTTGAGGCCACCGCCCAGAAATTCATGCAAGCCCTCGGCCCCGACATGAAGGTCGAGGACGGTGCCGTCGTCACCAAACTGGACCAGCCGCCGAACCTGCCCAAAACCAACCCCAACCGGGGCCCCAAGCCCGATCGCGGCCCCAAACCACCACGCAAACCGCGCTACGATTCCGATGCGCCCTCCCCCCCGCGCAAACCGCGCCCCGTCCGTGCGGAGCCGTCCGAAGTGCGCAGCGAAAAGCCGAAGTTCGACAAGCCCAAGCACAAGCACGCCGACAAACCCAAAGGCGAGCGCCCGCCAAAGTCGCACAAGACCGAACGCACCCCGATGAAACCGGGCGCAAAGCCCAAGCCGAAATCATCCGGCGAACCGGGCGGCAAGCCCAAGGCCAAGGCCAAAGCCGTGTGGAAAAAGGACGGCCCCAAAACGGATGCGCCGCGCAGGCCCAAAGAAGACAAGCCAAAGTTCGACAAACCCAAGGGCGATAAGTCCAAAGGCGGCAAGCCCTTCAAACCACGCGAGGAAGCGGCGGGCGGGGCCAAGACCTACAAACGCGCAGCGGACCCGTCCAAACGCTTCACACCACCCAACAAGATCGGCAAACAGGGCGGCAAACCCAAAAACAAGGGCGGCACTGCCACACCGCGCCGCGGCAAACCCTAAGCCAACAGTTAGGCTGTCGGCCTGCCTGCGCAAAGACACCCCTCAGGCACGCCGCCACCTGCGACGTTTTGGCAAACCTGATCCCTGTGCTACGCTTCCTCTCACGCTGAGCCGCACCGGACATCAGCGCGAAACGGGGGATGGTCATGCTGCACGTCGACGAAGAAATCACCGATATCACCCGCCTGCGCGACCTGCTGCCCACCGAAGGGTTCACAAATACCTTTCTCAAGGTCACAGACCGGCTCAACCCGGTTGCGCGGCAATTCATTGACGCCGCCCCCTTCATTATCATCGCAACAAAGTCCAAGACCGGCCTGATTGACGTTTCTCCCAAGGGGGATCCGGCGGGTTTTGTCGAAGTGTATGACGACAAGACGCTGATCATTCCCGACCGTCTGGGCAATCACCGTGTAGACGGGTTTCAGAACATCCTTGAAGATCCGAACATTGCGATCCTGTTCATTGTTCCGGGCCACGGCGACACCCTGCGCGTGGCCGGCAAGGCGCGGATCGTCAAGGACCGGCAGATCAGCAAACGGCACGCGATCAACGGCCGCGAACCCCTGTTGGCCCTCGTGGTGGAGGTCGAGGAAGCCTTCATGCACTGCTCGAAATCCATGATCCGTGCGCGGTTGTGGCACCCGGATCATTGGCCCGCCCGCAAGACTGCACCGACTTTGGCAGAATGGGTGATCGAAACGGTCGACCGCAGGCAGACCCTCGCAGAAGTCGATGAAGATCACACCAACGACGAAAAGCAGAGACTGTACTAGGTCTGGGACTGCCACCGAACCGGACTTTTAAAAAAGTCCGCCTCGTTTCCTTAAAAGGAAACGCCGGGGCTGACCCCCGGCGTTCTCTGTCTTGCACCCCAGAGTTTTCGAAAACTCTGGTCAAATCTCCGGCCTTATGTATCAAACGCACCAACAATCTAGCTGAATCCTGCGCCGATGTGAATCATCATACGGGGTATGCAGGACAAAACGATAAACAACGCGCTGGTAGCGATCTACAGGGCGGGCGGTAAGCAAGGTAATCTGGCCGCGCAGATTTTAGCTCTGCGCGATGCAACACCCGCCAGCAAGCGTCACAGGTGCAAGACTGCCTTCAAGCGCGGTCAGATGCGCATGGCGATCATGGACGTGCTGCGCGGTGGCGCTATGACCAGCGAGGACTTGGCCGCTCGTATCCAGCCGCACAAGCCTGACTGGACGATTGGCGAAACAACGCTTCGGGTCCGCAGTACGCTTGATAAGATGAGAGTGAAAGGCTTGGTCAAGCGTGAGGGGCAATTGTGGGGGCTGGCCCCGTAGGGCCAGCTTGTTTTACGCAACGCGCGGCGCGTCAACATCCCAAAGGCCATCTTCGCTTGCGCCATCTGCACACGGGGCAAGGCTCAAGTGGAACTCCAATTTTGGCGCGCCAACAGGCTTGCATGGTGCAATCCCCTCAAAAATAGACGCAAAATCCTCTATCATGTCCGAAACAGAAGCCTCTTTTGATTTTGTTGCGACCACAGACTTTGCAAAGGTAAACATACGCACAACTGTTTCAGTCTGGGGCTGCAAAACCTTATCACCAGACTCAAGCCGAGACATATGCTCAGGAGATATACCAAGAATTTTAGCCAAAGCAGATGCCTTGATCTCGATTGCAGACCTCATGAACTTTAGATCGTCATGTGTCAGCTTGTCACTGTGAAGAGACCGTAGCATTGCGACCGCTTTAACCAGCCCATCAGGGTCGGGAACCACAGTTTCAAGAACATTCCCGTCAGCGTCGAATTTTTGCTCTACTGAGCCATGCAAAAATACCGAAAATGGCGCGCCAAGAAGGCTCGTTGCATCAAAGCACTCGACGGTTTTCATGCCAAATTCGTCAAAGGAACTATCAAGCATTTCTTTCTCCCAAAAGAGATACGCGCAAAACGCGAACCCTATAGTGGTCGCACCATACATTTATGGCTACGGCCAGATTGTCGCCATGGCATGTCTCGCCTTCTACCAGCCAGAAACACCCGTCTGCGTCCTCTTTTTCAGATGAGACAACAGACCCGTTTTTGAACACATAAAGAATTTCCGGCAGACCAACTATGAGGCCAGCATCCCGAAGTTTTTGCAAGTCTTCTATTTCGCCACCGTCAAAACTTATGCGGCTCACGTAAGTAACCGCAAATTCACGAAGAAATTCAGTTTCGAAGGCTCTGATGGCAGTCATGCTCTTATCCTTTATTATGCTCATTCATAAAGATATCCCTAACTTGATCTCAGATCAATAGTAGACTTGATCTGAGATCAAGCCGCCCGCTGCCAGTAACCCTTCCAGTTGCGCGACACGGGCGCTTCCATCGCGTTAGACACAACGATCTTCGCCAATGTGCCGTTGTCGGTGCGGCGGTTGTCTTCCAACCATGCGGCGTGGTTCGCGTACTGGTAAAGGTATTGCGGTGAAACGTGGTGGTGCTGGCCCTGCACCATGCGGCGCAGGCGGCTAAAGAAACTTTCAACCATGTTGGTGTGTTTGCCGTTGTCGCTGTAAATCTCGGAATGGTTCACGCGATCAACGTGGTGCCCAAGGTGCAATTCATCCCAATGTGACGCCTCATCTGCTGACATTGTAGCCATGCGGCTTACGTTCTCGTTTGCCAGTGCCACGCCTTCACCTTCGGACATGCGCACGAATGGCAGGGTGCGGCCCTGACGCTCACGCATGGTGATAACAACACGGCGCTTGCCTGTCTGGTGTTGCTTCAAGCGGCGGTCTTTGCGGTCTGCCTTGGCGTTCTCTGGGCGGATGTGACCGCCGAAGTACGCGCCATCAATCTCAACGTGGCCCTCCAAGACTTCGCCCGTGTGGACTTCCTGTGCCATCGCCTCACGCAGCTTGTGGGCCAACACAAAGGCAGTCTTGTACTGGCAATCCAGATCGCGGCTCAGTTGAACCATGCTCACGCCCTTGGAGGCGTTCACAATGATGCAGATCGCGGCCAGAAGGTCCACAAAGTCCATCTTGCGCGATGCGAAGATTGTGCCGCTGGTCACGCTGAACTGGTGGTGACATGCCTTGCACTTGAACTTGCGGCGCGTGGTGATCTTGTAGGCTTCATCAAAGCCACAGCATGGGCAAACCGCTTCGCCGTCAGTCTCAGGCCAGCGCATCTGGCAGAACGTATCATAGGCCGCTTCTTCGCCAGCCTTGTAGATCGCACGAAGGCTTGTTGTGCGGGAAGCTGCTGAAAGAAGAAAGTGCTGCGCCATTGTCATTATATCCTGTGCTTGTGCATCGAATATAGTGACATTGCATCATGCCTTCAAGTGCTATAGCATCATATTTAATGATTTTTGCACGTTAGGAGATGATTGTGCCTGAGAGAACAGACTGGGAAGAAAAAGCGAAGGGGATCTTGAGGGCAGAAATGGCGCGGAGCGGCACCACATACGCCCAGCTTGTCGATCTACTCGCCTCAAAAGGAATCGAAGACAATGAGCGCAACCTGCGCAATAAAGTAAGCCGGGGAAAATTTACGGCTGGGTTCTTACTTCAATGTCTATCCGCACTTGGGTGTACGCAGTTGCACTTGGAATAACCTTTGCGCCTCAAGGCGCGATCTCACAGGAAGGTGTACAAGGCAGCGAAAGCGCCGCCAATACCAGCGCAAGTCAACAAGCCGAACCAGAGCCCCCTAGCTTTGCACCCGCTCTCGACCGCATCGAGGCCGCGATCCGCGACTTGATACGCGAAGAAAGTGAAGAAGAGAGCAAGAGAATAGCCGAACAGGCTGCCAAAGACCTCGCTGCGCAAACTGAGATGGCTGCGTGGGCTATGGACATGGCTATCGCGTCCATACTTAGCGCCCTCTTTACGTTTGGCGGTTTGGTTTTGATCTGGAGAACTTTGCATCATACTAGGCGGGCCGCCGACGCTACAGCTGACATGCTGATAGAAGCCAAAAGGTCTGCCGCTGCTGCCGAAGGTGCCGTCGACGCCACTCGTGATGTTGGCGAAAAGCAGGTCAGGGCCTATCTCCAAATCAGAGCCCTTTCTGTAACGGTCGGCTCTAAGAAAGGAAAAATTGGAGCCAGCATTGAAGTCACTAACTCTGGTCAATCGCCTGCAATTGGTGTCAGCGCAAAAATTCGAATTGAGGCCAAGCATGCCCTTCAAGGCGTTTTGGAGATTCCAATGCCGGACGTCCCAGCAAACTCCACAGAAACGCGCGAGACAAACCCTCTGCAGGTGAAAGCGGGGGCAGCCGACTTGGCGGGTGCTGAAATTATCAATGCAACTGCCGTAGTGACTGCTAAGGACGTTTTTGACCAAGAAATTGAGGCTGTCGCCATGCGGATATCTCGCCCCCCGCATGGCGCAAAAGCTGGGAAAACTTACGATCTCAAAAACATGGACGGCGTTTTTCCGGCAGAAGCCGTCAAATTCTTGAATACCGGCATGGGAAGGTCCGGCGGGACAAAGAGCGGTGAGAAGTAGAAGCGCCTTAATCATCTCTCAACCCCGCTTTTGTTGGGGTTCCGCACTCTTGGTGCGTTTGATACATAAGGCCGCAAATCTCTTCAAAGAGATTTGGGCCGCGCTTTTACGATCCCTCGGGGTTTAGCCGGATCAGCCTTTGCCCTTCCAAGGCACCAAAAACCGCTCCGCCGCCCGCATCAGCATATCAATCCCGAACCCGATGACCCCGATCAGGATAATCCCCATGATCACGATATCCGTGTTCTGGAACTTCGACGCCGTCATAATCATCATACCGGCACCCTGCTCCGCCGCGACCAGTTCGGCAGCCACAACCGTGCCCCAACAAACCCCCATCGCGACCCGCGCACCGGTGAAAATCTCCGGAAGCGAGTTTGGAATGATCACATAGCGCATAATCTGCCACTTGCTTGCCCCCAGCGAATAGGCCGCATGCACCTTGGAAATCTTCACGCCCGACACGCCCGAACGTGCCGCAATCGCCATGATCCAGAGTGCGGCAAGGAACAGCAGGATAATCTTGCCCGCCTCCCCGATACCGGCCCAGATGATCACTAGCGGGATCAGCGCCAGCGGCGGCACCGGACGCATGAATTCCACAATCGGATCAAACCATCCGCGGAACCAGTTGCTCAGCCCCATCGCATAGCCCAGCGGAATGCCCACAACAGCACCCAGCAAAAAGCCCAGAACAACGCGGAACAGTGAATATCCCAGATGCTCCAGCAGCGTGAAATTGCGGAACCCTTCCGATGCAATCTGCAAGGTCCGGGTCCAGACTTCCTCGGGTGCCGGCAGATACAGCGGCTCCATCTGCCAGCCCTTTGTCGGCTCGAAATTCGGCGTGCCCTTGTCCGACAGGGTCACCGATCCGTTTTCTGTCTGCACCGTCTCTCCCGGCGCGATCTTTTGCCCGTTGATGGCAATCACCCGCGCCCCGTCGGCTTTCTTCAGGTCGTCATTGGCATCAACCCGAATAAGCCCCGTGCGCCACTGCGCGATTGCGACCGCATCGTTCTTGGCAAAGCCATCGCCGGGATCGACCTCGGGCGCGTCCTCTGGCGTCTCACGCGGGAACACGCGCACGGTCACGGTGGCGTCATCCGGTGCCTGCCCTTCGACCTGTGCCGTGTAGGTAAACGTCGTGTCCCCCACAAACGGCCCCGGCGCATGCAGGAACTTCGGCAACAGCGATGATCCGGTAAACACACCCCACATCAGGAAAATCGTCAGGATCGAAATGATACCCGCCGCCCTGTTGGGCCGCACCGCACTCTCATCCCCGAATGTCACGGTCTTGAGCGACGTGTAATCCCGCACACCGGCGCCCTGAACCACCTTGGTGACAAGGAAAAACGCGACCACAAAAATCGCGATATACATCAGCAGAGGGATCATGCCGCATCCTCCTTGGTGCCCATAATCTCTTCTTCCATGTCCCAGATCATGTTGAGGATTTCCTCACGTCGCGGCCCGAACTCGGGGTGCTTTTTCACTTCGCGCAAATCCGCGTTCACGCCCGCTTCGGCAAACGGCAGGCGGTATTCCTTGTGAATACGCCCCGGGCGCGGGGCCATCACGATCAACCGCTCACCCAGAAGCAGCGCTTCCTCGACTGAGTGGGTGATCAGGATGATCGTCTTGCCGGTCTCTTTCCACAGCTTCAGAACCAGCGATTGCATCTTCTCGCGCGTCAGCGCGTCCAAGGCTCCCAGCGGCTCGTCCATCAAAATCACATCCGGGTCATTGGCCAGACAGCGGGCCAAAGCCACACGCTGCTGCATCCCGCCGGACAATTCATAAACGGCTTTCTCTTTGAAATCCTGCAATCCCACCACATCCAGCAGGTGATCCACGATCTCTTTCTTGTTGTTCTTGGGCATACCCTTCATCGACGGGCCAAAGCCCACATTCTCGCGCACGGACATCCATTCGAACAGCGCGCCTTGCTGAAACACCATCCCGCGTTCCGCATCCGGCCCGGTAATCTGATGCCCGTTCAGGGTCATCACACCGCTTGTCGGGGCCAGAAACCCGGCGACAATGTTCAAAAGCGTTGTCTTGCCACAGCCCGATGGCCCCAGCACAGACAGCAATTCGCCCGCCTTGAGGTCAAGCGATACATCCTGCAGCGCCTGCACATGCCCACCGTCGGGCAGATCAAACCGCATGGAGAGTTTGTCGATGGATAATCCGGTCATGTTCCCTGGCTTTCCGGCGCTGGCTGTCGCGCCAAGGGCAGGGTTTTCCCCGCCTCAAAATTCTGGTGGTCCATAAAAATGGTGCGGCCCCGAAAGGCCGCACCAATGTCGTTTTACATGCCTTTCGCAGCTTCAAGAGGACCGGTGTTCACGGTGCCCTCATAGCTGTCGAGCGCGGAATCGATGGAACCCGCTTCAACGAACACGTCCGCCACACCCTTCATGAAGGGCGCCGCGTTGCCGCCGAACCATGCGCTGGACAGCTGCTCGTCAATGGTCGGAAATTCGAAGGTAGAGATGGACGCCTTCGTCGCCTCGACGTCCATACCGGATTCCTTGGCAATCACTTCCAGCATCTCGTCGCTCTGGTTGGCCGCCCACTCTGCGTTGGCATCTGCCGTCACCTTCACGAACTTCGCCATCACGTCGCCGTTCTCGGCGATGAAGGACGCAGGCGCGGATGTCACGTCAAACACCAGAATGCCCAGTTCCTGCTTTTCGGCACCGGTCAACAGGATGTTGCCGTATTCCTTCATCCGCGCAAGGCCACCGCCCCAACCGCAGGCAAAATCAACCGCACCCTGGCTCAGCGCTGCCGCACCCTCTGGTGGGGCCATGTCCACGATGGACAGGCTGGAAACATCCACGCCAAAGTGGTCCATCTGGCGCAGGAAGCCGTAGTGCGCAGCCGTACCCAGAGGCACTGCAACCTTCTTGCCCGCCAGCTCACCGGCAGAATCCTTGTCGATCTCCAGATCGGCCTTCACAACGCAGTTGTCGTTCTCGGAATAGCTGACCGCAACGTCAACGATCTGAAGATCCTGACCGCCTGATGTTGCCACAACGAAAGGCGGCACACCCTGGCTTACGGAAATCTGAACGTCACCCGATGCCATCGCGGCGGACATCGCCGTGCCGGTCTCGAAGGACACCCAGTTCACTTTCATGCCCAGCGCTTCGTCGTATGAGCCATCCGCCTTTGCGGCAAGGAATGGCATGGGCCATTCAAGGAAGTAACCGACGGTGATTTCACCGTGGCCATCCGCAAAAGCGGCCTGACCGGTCATCGCCATCACGGCTGCGGCGACAAAGCCGCCTGTTGTCTTCTTGATCATTGTTTTCTCCCTACTGATCATTACGCCACCCCTTTTTTTGGAGCGGTATTTTGGGGCTGCCCGCGTCGCGCAAAAATGAAACCACTGGTTCCAGTTCCTCCACCACACCGGACGTCCGGCAACACCATGTCCGTTCTTCAGTGTAAGAGCAATCAAATCCGTTCGGTAACGATCAGACGACTCATTTCATCCAAAAAACAGCACGACTGTGCCTCCCATCGCGACTGAACGGCCAGACCCACCCAAAGCAAACCGCCAATTCGCCAACATTGATGAGTCCAGATGCGCTGGGCTACAAGAATCTGGACTGATGCCCGATCCAGCCGCACTTCAGAGCTAGTCTTTCAGGACTTTTTTGAGGACTTCATCATAGTGCTTCAAATGACCTTCAAGAAACCATGCCATTCTCTCTGCGGCTTTGCGTCCCAGAACGTCAGCACTTACTTCGTCGCCTTCGGCCCTCGCGTACTCATTGGTTGTTTGCGCATCTGTCGCGCTCAGAATTTTCCAATCTTTTAGGGCCTTCGTCCGCCGCCCGATTTGAATATCCCTCGCATCGACCTTTTTGAGAACGCCCTCGTAAATTCGCTCTCTGACGTCTTGATCACCAGGACCCATGACAAAGGAAAAGCGTAGCCGCCCATTTTTCCAGTCGGCAAGTTCAAGAACCATCAGCGAACCGCTCTCGACCCAGCTTTTATCACCGTTTTGGAACCCATTGAGCTCCGACCAGTCTGATACGCAATAGCGCAGCAGCCTTGAAGTGGAAGTGTCCGGAACCAACGTAAAACCCGTCTCAGCCTTCACATTCTGTATGAACTCGTCCGAGTTGTCCTTTATCCACTCGATAATCTCTCCCTGCAAATCAGGCCGATACTCATAGAGCACTTCCAGTGCTTCTTTATGTTTGCCCCAAATGCTTTTGGCCAATTGCGCCATTTTTTCGTCGTCCACCAAATGCCTCCTGATCATCGCCGAATAGCTTCTGAATAGTTCCGCTGCCTGTCCCGTATACTTCCGTACGTGCACCTCAGTATCCAAACGCCTGATGACATCGACAATACTCACGGGTATCCAATTCTCTAGATTTGCCTCCGTCGGAGCCGTTGCATTCAGTGTGAGGAAAACAAAGGCACGTTCCCACTCCTCGGCCCGATAATCTGCCACGACTTGCTCATAGTAATTGCCCAGTTGATGATCACTTTCCGCCGCGTCCACCTTCAATTCAACGGTGACCACCAAACCTTTGGAGGCCCCGCCGAATGCGGATGATGGGATTTCAATCATGAAATCGATGTTTGAACGCTCGCGATACACAAGAGCGCCGCTGAGGTCCGCGCAATGAACTGTCAACGGCCGAATATTGAGCTGATCATCCTGGGCCTGTTCAACCACTTCATGCAGAAAACTTTTCAACAGGTTGTCCTGAAATGGATGTGGCCGATTAGGGTCAAGAATGAAACTGAGAAAATGGGCGTGTCGTATCTCTTGGCGCACCATGCCTATTGCTTCGAATGCACAGAAACCCGAAAAATTCTTCTCAAACTCTCGAAACTGGTCAGCGCCCGATCCAATCAGCAACGCTTCGATCGCCTTTGATTGCTTAAAATAAGACAGATTGCTCTGGTCTTCCTCACGTTCTGCTTCCAATTGGCTCACCCCAATCTCATTTGGTTCAAAAACAGTGCTTAAATCATCCGAGATCATTCTGAACACTGAACCTTCCCGTCGCAAGCTATCAGGATCGAACCAAAACCGTCACACCGTTAGACAGGCCCCGCATCTGGCGCTACGATTACCACAGCACTGGCCCTACTTGATTCCCTCCAATTTCAGCAATGAATGGATATCGCAGGGGCCAAGGTCCCTGATTTCGCGCACCACCTCAAATTTGAAAGGTCTGACTATGGACGGCAACTTCAACGAAAATGACATCTCTCGCGTCGTCGAAGCAGACCGCGCGCACATCTGGCACCACCTCAGCCAGCACAAACAATACGAAACCGTTGATCCCCGCATCATCGTCGAGGGCCGCGGCATGCGCGTCTGGGACCAAAAGGGCAAAGAACACATCGACGCCGTGTCCGGTGGCGTCTGGACGGTCAACGTGGGCTATGGCCGCGAGCGGATCGCCGATGCCGTGCGTGACCAGCTGGTCAAACTGAACTTCTTTGCGGGTTCCGCCGGTTCCATCCCCGGGTCAAACTTCGCCGAGATGCTGATCGACAAGATGCCCGGCATGTCCCGCGTCTACTATGCCTCCTCCGGGTCAGAGGCGAATGAAAAGGGCTTCAAAATGGTCCGTCAGATCGCGCACAAGCGCTACGGCGGCAAGAAGCACAAGATCCTCTACCGCGACCGCGACTACCACGGCGGCACCATCGGCACGATGGCCGCAGGCGGGCAGGACGAACGCAACGCGCAGTACGGCCCCTTCCCCGACGGTTTCATCCGCGTGCCGCACTGCCTTGAGTACCGCAAGCACGAGCAGGACGGCGCACCAGTCGAGAACTACGGCGTCTGGGCCGCCGACCAGATCGAAGCGGTCATCCTGCGCGAAGGCCCCGACACCGTTGGCGCGCTGTGCCTTGAGCCCGTCACCGCTGGCGGCGGTGTGATCACCCCCCCCGACGGCTACTGGGACCGCGTGCAGGAAATCTGCAAAAAGTACGACATCCTGCTGCACATCGACGAGGTCGTCTGCGGCGTGGGCCGCACCGGCACATGGTTCGGCTATCAGCAATACGGCATCAAGCCCGACATGGTGACAATGGCCAAGGGTGTCGCCTCCGGCTACGCCGCGATCTCCTGCCTTGTGACCACCGAAGAAGTCTTTGACATGTTCAAAGACGACGTCGCCGATCACATGAGCTACTTCCGCGACATCTCCACCTTCGGGGGCTGCACCGCCGGTCCCGCCGCAGGCATCGAAAACATGCGCATCATCGAAGAAGAGAACCTGCTGCAAAACACCACCGACATGGGCCACTACATGCTCGACCAGTTGAACGCGCTGGCGGACAAGCACGCCTGCATCGGTCAGGTGCGCGGCAAGGGCCTGTTCCTGGGTGTAGAACTGGTCGCCGACCGCGAAACACGCGATCCCGTGGCAGAGGCGCTGGTGGGTCAGGTTGTTGGTGACTGCATGGCGCAGGGCACCATCATCGGGGCGACCAACCGCTCCCTGCCGGGCAAGAACAACACGCTGTGCTTCTCGCCCGCGCTGATCGCCACCAAGGACGACATCAACCAGATCGTCGCCTCCGTAGATGGGGCACTGGGCCGCGTTTTCGGCTGATCCTCCGAACCTTGCACATCACAGGAAAAACCGCCGGTCTCCCCGGCGGTTTTTTTCTGCCCGCGTCGCAACGCATCGGCAACACCCCGCCACAATCAGATTTTCTTCGGAACACTCCTGCCCGCTGCACGTTGGCACTGCATCCAATATCAGGAGATAAAGATGAAGAAGCTGTTTCTCGCCCTTCCTATGGTTGCCGCGCTGGCCGCGTGCAACGATCCACAAACCAGCACGCTGGCCGGTGCAGCAGTCGGTGCCGCCGCAGGTGCTGCCGTGTCGGGCGATGATGACAAGGTCGTCGGCGCGCTTGTCGGCGGGGCCGCCGGTGCCGCCGCAGGCAGCTACATCGGTCGCACTCAAACCGGCGATTGTATCTATCAGCGCCCGGATGGCACGCGCTACAACGCCGCCTGCCCCTAAGGCACGCACACACCTCAGAACGCACATCGCCCCTGCCTCTCGGCGGGGGCGTTTTTTCGTACTCAAGACGTTCAAAACGCTTGCCAGACAGACCGCTCTTGGGGCAAATGACCCCACGGGTCGGCGATGGCGTCGCCAGCATGCAAATGCACCCCCGCTTACATTCCTGAACGCCGGGACTTTTCTTTGCTGCTAGCGCGGTCAAGGGGGGCCCACACCCTTCATCCCGCCACGCGGCATACCGATGAAGGAGCCATTGTTATGGATCGTCCAGAGTACTACCGCTTTCACCAGGGGGAAAAGACACTCCCCTTTGCCGCCTCCGAATACGAAAACCGCCTGACCCGCCTGCGCGCCGACATGCAGGCCGCCGGGGTTGATGCCTGCGTCTTCACCTCCATGCACAACGTCGCCTATTACTCTGGCTTTCTGTATTGCGCCTTTGGCCGCCCCTATGCCGTCGTCGTCACCCCGACAGAGGACGTGACCATCAGCGCGGGCATCGACGCGGCCCAGCCGTGGCGGCGCAGCCACGGTGACAACATCACCTATACCGACTGGCAGCGGAACAACTACTGGCGTGCGATCCTGTCCGTGACAGGCGCAGGCAAGACCATCGGCTTTGAAGGCGACCACCTGACGCTGGCCCAGCGCGACCTGATGGACAGCTTCCTGTCACCCAAATCCACCGTCGACATGGCCGCCACCACAATGCGCCAGCGGATGCATAAATCCGCAGCCGAGATTGACCTGATCCGCGCCTGTGCCGGTGTGGCAGATGTGGGCGGCTATGCCATCAAGGACGCCGTCAAAGCGGGCACCCGCGAGATCGACGTGGCAATGGCAGGTCGCGACGCGATGGAGCTGGAAATCGCACGTCTGTTCCCCGATGCCGAATACCGCGACACATGGGTCTGGTTCCAGTCGGGCATCAACACCGACGGTGCGCATAACCCGGTGACTTCGCGCAAACTGCAATCGGGCGACATCCTCAGCCTGAACACCTTCCCGATGATCTCTGGCTATTACACCGCGCTGGAACGCACGATGTTTGTCGAAACCGTTGACGACGCCAGCCTCAAAGTGTGGGAAGCCAATGTCGCCGCGCACGAACTGGGCATCAGCCTGCTCAAGCCCGGTGCCTCCTGTGCCGAGGTCACACATCAGATCAACGCGTTCTTTGCAGAGCGTGACCTGCTGCAGTACCGCACATTCGGCTACGGCCATTCCTTCGGCATCCTGTCGCACTACTACGGGCGCGAGGCCGGGCTGGAACTGCGCGAAGACATCGACACGGTGCTTGAGCCGGGCATGGTCATCTCGATGGAGCCGATGCTGACAATCCCCGAAGGCACACCGGGCGCGGGCGGCTACCGCGAACACGATATTCTGGTGATCACCGAGGACGGCAACGACAACATCACCGGCTATCCCTACGGTCCCGGCTTCAACGTCGTCGGTTGACCTAACGCGCAGGGGGTCTGCTCGCCCCCTGCGCTCTATCCCTGCCTCCCGAACCGTCTGTTCCGGACGGTCGATTTATTCGGAATACCGTTCGCGCGCTTCCCGGTGGGCCCGGTTCAGCAAACGCGGCACGTTGTTGTCATCGGGATATCCCTTGATCCCGCCGCCCAGCAGCGCCAGCCAGTAGATCCGCAGAATCTGGTTCATGCGCGGCCCGTACCCCGGCCCCATCCGCCGAAACCACCGCAGCATGTCACTGTCGATACGGATTGTGACCCGCGTCTTGGCCCGCGGACTGGGCGAGCCGTGCTCCAGCCCGTCCCAATCCTGCGGCAGACTGTCAGTTAGCCATTCCGCGCGCATATGGGACTGCAGGTCTTCCAGTTCGTACATCATCTGCGTGTGGGCATCTCGTTTGTTCACACCGGTCTCCTTTGGCTTGAATGTTCCGAATTTGCACCGCCTCCGCTGAACAATCCGCCAATGCACCGCACGGTGCATGGGGGGTGCACGCGAGGTGTACCAAAGGTGACTCGATGGAAACTCTCTCTTAATGATACCAAAGGTCTCAATTTTCGATTTACTAAAGCGCCCCGCTATGCCAAACTCTATTTGCAGCATTGCTATTTTCGGCCACTCATAATACCAGATTGAAAACCGATTAAGTCCAATTTAAGGTGCCTCATGGCCCTTCCCGTCGAAACATTCTTTCTCCCGCCAGAGGCGCAGGGCACGCTGCAACAGCAGATCCAGCAAATGATCGCGCAAGGCATCCTGTCGGGGCGTTTTCAGCAGGGCGAAAAGCTGCCTTCGACGCGCAAACTGGCCATCCATCTGGGGGTCAGCCGGATCACCGTCACAATCGCCTATACCGAACTTCTGGCCAATGATTACCTGATCTCCAAGGGCCGTTCGGGCTATTTCGTATCCGAAAATGCGCCCGCCCCGCCCACCTTTACGTCCGCCACAGAACAGACGGACGCGATAGACTGGTCGCGCGCCATCGGGCAGAAATTCAGCGGCGGCGACACGCTGCGCAAACCACTGGACTGGGCAAAATACCGCTATCCTTTTGTCTACGGGCAGGCCGATCCAACGCTGTTTGATCATGCCAACTGGCGGCTCTGTGCGTTGCAGGCTCTGGGCCAGCGCGACTTTACCTCGCTGACCACGGATTACTTTGATCAGGACGATCCGCAGCTGATCGAATTCATCGCGCGCCACACCCTGCCCCGGCGCGGCATCACCGCGCGGCCCGGTCAGATTTTGATCACGCTGGGCGCGCAAAACGCGCTGTGGCTCGCCACGCAGGTGCTGCTGACCCAACGCCGCAATGCCACCCTTGAAGACCCGTGTTATCCCGCACTTCGCGATATCCTGTCGCAATCGCGGTGCCACGTAACGCCTGTGCGTGTTGACGCGGACGGCCTTCCGCCGGACGCGATCCCGCCCCAGACGGACGTGATCTTTACCACCCCCAGTCACCAGTGCCCGACCAACGCAACCATGCCGATGAACCGCCGCCGCGCCCTGCTGGACCGCGCCCGTGAGATGGACGCGCTGATCGTTGAGGACGACTATGAATTCGAGATGTCGTTCCTCAAATCTCCGTCGCCCGCTTTGAAATCTCTGGATACCGACGGGCGGGTGATCTACGTGGGCAGCTTCTCCAAATCGCTCTTTCCCGGCCTGCGCCTTGGCTATCTGGTGGGGTCCGAACCCTTCATCCGCGAGGCCCGCGCCCTGCGGGCCACGGTGCTGCGCCACCCGCCGGGTCATATCCAGCGCACGGCGGCCTATTTTCTGTCGCTTGGCCACTATGACGCGCTGATCCGGCGCATGGGTACCGCGCTGCAGGACCGCCGCCGCGTGATGGAGGACGCGATAGCGGCTCAGGGTCTCGCCATTTCGGGCCGGGGCGACTACGGTGGGTCATCCTTCTGGATGCGCGCGCCGCAGGATGTGAACACCGATGATCTGGCGCGCAGGCTTCAGGCACAGGGGGTTCTGATCGAACCGGGCCGCCCGTTCTTCGCGGGCGCACACCAGCCCGGCAACTACTACCGGCTCGCCTATTCATCGATTCCCTCCGCCCGGATCGCAGCAGGGGTTGAACTCATCGCATCGGAAATTGCAAAATTGACGTGAACTGGACCTAACCGCGCAAGACCTTTGGCCCTAACCCCACACCAAACGACCGATTATTTTCCCCCAGAATCGGCGTAACCAGATCTTAAGGAAGACATGATATGAAAATGACCACCGAAGAGGCTTTCGTCAAAGTCCTCCAAATGCACGGCATCGACAACGCGTTCGGGATCATTGGCTCGGCCATGATGCCCATCTCCGATCTGTTTCCCGCCGCAGGGATCAAATTCTGGGACTGCGCGCATGAAACCTCCGGCGGCATGATCGCTGACGGCTACACCCGCGCGTCCGGCAAGATGTCGATGGCGATTGCCCAGAACGGCCCCGGCATCACCAACTTTGTCACGCCGATCAAGACGGCATACTGGAACCACACACCGCTGCTGCTGGTCACCCCGCAGGCCGCGAACAAGACAATCGGTCAGGGTGGTTTTCAGGAAATCGAACAGATGAAACTGTTCGAAGACATGGTCTGCTATCAGGAAGAAGTCCGCGATCCGTCTCGCATGGCCGAAGTCCTGAACCGCGTGATCGAAAAAGCATGGCGCGGGTCTGCACCTGCACAGATCAACGTGCCGCGCGATTTCTGGACACAGGTGATCGACATCGAATTGCCCCAGATCATCCGGCTGGAACGCCCGCAGGGCGGCGAGCAAGCGGTCAAGGACGCGGCCAAGCTGCTGTCCGAGGCGGAATTCCCCGTCATCCTGAACGGCGCGGGCGTGGTCCTGTCAGGCGGCATCGACGCCTCTGCCAAACTGGCCGAAGCACTGGATGCACCCGTCGCCTGTAACTACCAGCACAACGACGCCTTCCCCGGTTCGCACCCGCTGGCCGTTGGTCCGCTGGGCTACAACGGCTCCAAAGCCGCGATGGAGATCATTCAGAAGGCCGACGTCGTTCTGGCCCTTGGCAACCGTCTGAACCCGTTCTCAACGCTGCCCGGTTACGGCATCAACTACTGGCCCACGAACGCCAAGATCATTCAGGTGGACATCAACTCTGATCGGATCGGCCTGACCAAAAAGGTCGACGTGGCCATTCAGGGCGACGCCAAGCGTGTGGCAGAGCAACTGCTTGAGAACCTCTCTGCCGGTGCCGGTGACAAGGGCCGTCAGGAGCGTAAAGACCTGATTGGTCTGACAAAATCCCGCTGGGCGCAGGAATTGTCGTCGATGGATCACGAGGACGATGAGGACGAAGGCATCGACTGGAACGAGCGTGCGCGCAAAGCCAAGCCCGATCACATGTCGCCCCGTCAGGCATGGCGCGCGATCATGTCGGCACTGCCAAAGGATGCGATCATTTCCTCCGACATCGGCAACAACTGCGCCATCGGCAACGCCTACCCGTCCTTCGAAAAAGGCCGCAAATATCTGGCACCCGGTCTCTTTGGCCCCTGCGGCTACGGCCTGCCCGCGATCCTTGGCGCCAAGATCGGCTGCCCCGATGTGCCGGTGGTCGGCTTTGCCGGTGACGGTGCTTTCGGCATCTCGATGAACGAAATGACTGCCTGCGGGCGCGGCGACTGGCCCGCGATCACGATGGTGATCTTCCGCAACTACCAGTGGGGCGCGGAAAAGCGTAACACGACCCTGTGGTTCCAGGATAACTTTGTCGGCACAGAGCTGAACGAAGGCGTGAACTATGCAGAGATTGCAAAGGGTTGCGGGCTGAAAGGCGTGCAGGTCACCGGCATGGAAGAGCTGACCGACGCGCTGAACACCGCCGTGAAAGAGCAGATGAAAGATGGCGTGACCACCTTCATCGAGGTTGTCCTCAATCAGGAACTGGGTGAACCTTTCCGCCGCGACGCGATGAAAAAGCCGGTGTCTGTTGCGGGCATCAACCGCGATGATATGCGTCCGCAGGCAAACACCTAAAAGAAGGACAGGCCATGACAGTGCTGCAAGAGTTACGCGCCCGCGCAGCGTCCCGGCCTGCCCACATAGTCCTTAGCGAAGGCCACGATCCCCGGATCGTGGCCGGCGCGCTTGAAGCGGTGCGTTCAGGCATCGCGCGGATCACGCTGATCGGTCCGCACGCCACCGTCACCGCGCTTTTGGCCGAGGCGGGCAAAACCGAACAAGACCAGATTGCCATCGAGGATCCGGCGACGTCTGCCATGACGCAGGAGGTCGCCCGCGCCTACTATGATCTGCGCAAACACAAGAACATCCGCGAAGATTACGCCGCCGAACAGGCGCGTGATCCGTTGGTGTTTGCCGCCATGATGGTGCGTAATGGCGATGCCGACGGCACCGTGGGCGGCGCTGTGGCTACTACCTCCGACACCGTGCGCGCCGCCTTGCAAGTCATCGGCAAGGCCAAGGATGCGCCGCTTGTTTCCAGCTTTTTCCTGATGGCCCTGCCCGAAAACCATCCCTCGGGACGCAGCGCCATGACGTTCGGGGATTGCGGTCTGGTCATTGATCCAAACGCCGAAGAACTCGCCGCAATTGCTGTCGCATCCGCCGCCTCGCATCGGCAACTGCTTGAAGAAACGCCCAAAGTTGCGCTTCTGAGCTTTTCCACAATGGGCAGCGCGCGACACCCCAATGTGACCAAAGTATCTGACGCTGTTGCGCTTCTGAAGGAAAACCACGCCGGTCTGGACGCCGACGGAGAGCTGCAATTCGATGCCGCTTTTGTGCCGGACGTGGGCGTATCAAAGGCGCCGCATTCGGCCGTAGCGGGCCACGCCAATGTGATGATTTTCCCGAACCTGGATGCAGGCAACATCGGTTACAAGATCGCCCAGCGCATCGGCGGCTGCGATGCGATTGGCCCTGTGTTGCAGGGCCTTGCCAGACCCGCAAACGATCTGTCGCGCGGCTGCACCGCCGAAGATGTCACCAACATGATCGCCGTCACGGTGCTTCAGGCGGCAGGGGATGGCTGAACTGTGGTCCTCCCTTGCGCTCACGCCGACGCAGACGCTGCTGCTGATCGCAATCGTCTTTGCTGCCGGTCTGGTGCGCGGGTTCTCGGGGTTTGCGCTTTCGGCAATCGTCATGGCCTCCGCCGCCAGTTTCATCGCCCCTGTCCTGCTGATCCCGATCCTGTGGTTTCAGGAAATGACGGCCAGCCTTTTGATGGCCCGTGGCGGCTGGGCAGATGCCGACAGGCGGCGCACGGTCCGTCTGGTGCTGGGCAACTGGATCGGCTGGCCGCTGGGTCTGTGGCTGACCGTCAGCATCAGCGCGACCGCTTCGGCGCAAATCGCACTTCTCATCATACTCACACTCGCTGCGCTGCAACTGCTCAAGGTGAACATCCCCGCACTGGCCAGCAGCGCCGGGGCCACCATCGCAGGCTTTGTCGCGGGGGTTGTGTCAGGGATCGCCAATGTGGGCGGCATGGTTGTGGCGCTTTACGTGCTCAGCCAGAACGACACCGCACGTTCCATGCGGGGCACATTGGTGCTCTACCTTTTCATCGGCTCATTTGGCGCATTGATCTACCAGCTGATCTTCGGTGTTATGACGCTGGCGGCACTGGCCAGCGGGCTGATCCTCGCCCCCATGACGCTGCTGGGCGTCTGGCTGGGCACCAAGCTCTTCAATCCCCGGTGGGAACCTTATTACAAACCCTTCTGCCTGTGTCTGTTGATCGGGCTGGCGGCACTGTCATTGCTGCGCAGCCTGATCTGATCTGAAAGGACCGACCCGATGAACCAACCTGTGATCGACCTGAGCCCCAAGGTATCGGACGAGATTCGCAAAACGACCTGTTACATGTGCGCCTGCCGCTGCGGGATCGACGTGCATCTCAAGGACGGAAAAGTCGCCTATATCGAAGGCAACCGCGATCATCCGGTCAATCAGGGCGTACTGTGTGCCAAAGGGTCGGCGGGCATCATGCAGCACAACGCACCTTCGCGCCTGAAGTCGCCGCTCAAGCGCACAGGCCCGCGCGGGTCGGGCGAATTCGAGGAAATCAGCTGGGACGAGGCCTATCAGATCGCCGCCGACTGGCTTGAGCCGATCCGCCGCGAAAACCCCGAAAAGCTGGCGTTCTTTACCGGGCGCGACCAGTCGCAGTCTTTCACGTCCTTCTGGGCGCAGGCCTTTGGCACGCCGAACTATGCGGCACACGGCGGGTTCTGTTCGGTGAACATGGCGGCGGCGGGCATCTACACGATGGGCGGCGCCTTTTGGGAGTTCGGCCAGCCCGATTGGGACCATACCAAGCTTTTCATGCTGTTCGGCGTGGCCGAAGACCACGACAGCAACCCCATCAAAATGGGTATCGGCAAGATCAAAGGGCGCGGCGCGCGGGTGATCGGCGTGAACCCGATCCGCACCGGTTATAATGCGGTGGCGGACGACTGGGTCGGCATCACACCGGGCACGGATGGTTTGTTCATTCTGGCGATGGTGCATTGCCTGATGAAGGCAGGCAAGATCGACCTGAATTACCTTGCGCAATACACCGACGCGCCCGTCCTGCTGAACTGTGATGAGAAATCACCCGATTTCGGCCTCTACCTGCGGGATGAGAACGGCAAACAACTGGTCATCGATCGCGAGACGGGCAAGCTGACGCCGTTTGACCAGCCCGGCGTGCGGCCCGACCTGTCCGCAACCCACCGCGCCAAGGGCGTGACCCACCGGCCCGTCTTTCACCAGATGGCGGATATGTATCTGAGCGATGAATACGCGCCCGAAGCCGTGGCGGACCGCTGTGGCATTCCTGCCGACCGGATCCGCGCGATTGCCGCCGAACTGGCCCGTGTCGCCTTTGACGAGGCGATTGAGCTGAACCATGCCTGGACCGACTTCCGCGGTGAAAAACATACCAAGATGACGGGCCGCCCGGTGTCCTTTCACGCGATGCGCGGGATCTCCGCCCACGCCAACGGGTTCCAGACCTGCCGCGCGCTGCATGTCTTGCAGATCATCCTCGGCACCGTCGAAGTACCCGGCGGCTTCCGCTTCAAACCACCCTATCCCAAGCCCGCCACCGCGCACCCCAAACCGCACGTCGGCATGACGCCGGGCGCACCCCTGAACGGGCCGCACTTGGGCTTTGTCCACGGCCCGGACGATCTGGCGCTCAAGGATGACGGTACGCCCGCGCGCATCGACAAGGCGTTCACCTGGGAAAACCCGATGTCCAGCCACGGCTTGATGCACATGGTGATTTCCAACGCGCACGCGGGCGATCCCTACAAGATCGACACGCTGTTCATGTATATGGCGAACATGTCGTGGAATTCCTCGATGAACACCGGCGGCGTGATGGAAATGCTGACCGACAAGGACGAGAACGGCGATTATGTGATCCCGCGCATCATCTACTCGGATGCCTACAGCTCCGAAATGGTCGCCTACGCCGATCTGATCCTGCCCGACACCACCTATCTTGAACGCCACGATTGTATCTCGCTGCTGGACCGTCCCATTTGCGAGGCGGACGCGGCGGCGGATGCGATCCGCTGGCCGGTGGTCGAACCTGACCGCAATGTCAAAGGCTTCCAGTCCGCGCTTTGCGATCTGGGCGCAAAACTGGGCCTACCCGGTTTCGTGAACGACGACGGCAGCCAGAAATACGCCGATTACGCTGACTACATCATCAACCACGAACGCCGTCCGGGCATCGGCCCTCTGGCGGGCTGGCGCATGGGTGAAAATGAATTGCAATCGGGGCGCGGGGGCGTGAACGCCGCACAAATCGACAATTACATCGAAAACGGCGGTTTCTTTGTCGAGCACATCCCGGACGGGGCAAATTACTACAAACCGTGGAACAAGGCCTATCAGGACTGGGCCGTTGGCATGGGCCTCTATGACAGCCCGCAACCCTACCTCTTCTCGCTTTATGTAGAGCCGATGCGCAAGTTCCAGCTTGCCGCCGAAGGGCACGGGATGCGCCAACCGCCCGAGCATCTGCGCCAGCGGATCAAGGACACGATGTCGCCCCTGCCGATCTGGTACGAGACCGATCAGGAAGGCAACGAAGGCTATACTGTCAACGCCCTGACACAGCGCCCGATGGCGATGTACCACTCATGGGGCAGCCAGAACGCATGGTTGCGCCAATTGCACGGGCGCAACCCGCTCTATCTGCCGACGAAACTGATGCGCGAACACGAGCTGACCGATGGCGATTGGGCGCGCGTGTCCTCTCCGCACGGTGAAATCACCGTGCCGGTCATGGAAATGGCGGCGCTGAACGAAAATACCGTCTGGACATGGAACGCCATCGGCAAACGCAAAGGCGCTTGGGCGCTGGACAAGGACGCGCCCGAAGCCACCAAAGGTTTCCTGCTGAACCACCTCATTCACGAACTACTGCCGCCCAAGAAGGACGGCATGCGCTGGGCCAACTCCGATCCGATCACAGGGCAGGCGGCATGGTTCGACCTCAAGGTGAAAATCGAAAAGGCCGTGGCCCCCAAAGAATCGCGACCCGAATACCCCCCGATCAAATCACCTGTGGGTCAGGGACCGGACCATCTGGCATGGAAGGTCGGCAAATGATCCCAGCTTCATCTTTCCACTACAATTCCGGGGGTCTGGGGGCTGGCCCCCAGTCTTTCACAGAAGAGGAGCGCGGCGCATGACGACCCTTCCAAACGCCACCGACAAGAAACTCGGCCTTGTCATCGACCTTGATACCTGTGTCGGCTGTCATGCCTGCGTGATTTCCTGCAAAGGCTGGAACACCGAAAACTACGGCGCGCCCCTGTCGGATCAGGACCCCTACGGCGCGAACCCGTCGGGCACCTTCCTGAACCGCGTGCACAGCTACGAGGTACAACCCGCGCAGGGTGAGGCACAGCTGATCCACTTCCCCAAGTCCTGCCTGCATTGCGAGGACGCGCCTTGTGTGACCGTCTGCCCCACAGGTGCCAGCTACAAACGGGTCGAGGACGGCATCGTGCTGGTCAACGAAAGCGACTGCATCGGTTGCGGTCTTTGCGCGTGGGCCTGCCCTTACGGTGCCCGCGAGATGGACGCCGAAGAGAAGGTGATGAAGAAATGCACCCTCTGCGTGGACCGCATCTACAACGATAACCTGCCCGAAGTGGACCGCGTCCCCTCCTGCGTGCGCACCTGTCCTGCGGGCGCGCGCCACTTTGGCGATCTGGGTGATCCCGACAGCGCCGTCAGCAAATTGGTCGCAGAACGCGGCGGTGTGGACCTGATGCCCGAACAGGGCACCAAGCCCGTCAACAAATACCTGCCGCCCCGCCCCAAGGACGCGCTGCCGGAATTCGACGTGCTGGCCCCGTTCCTTGAACCTGTTGTCGAAGAACCAAAGGGCTTTCTTGGCTGGCTCGACAAAGCTCTGGAGAAAATCTGATGCATCCGGCACCTTCTGTCATCTTCTTCTCGGTCTTTTCCGGCCTTGGCTTTGGCCTTCTGGTCTGGCTTGGCCTTGGCATTCCGGCCGTAACCGGCTGGAGCGCTTTTGCATTCTTTGCCATCGCCTATCTTCTGGCGGTCGGCGGTCTTATCTCTTCGACCTTCCACCTTGGCCATCCTGAACGCGCACTCAAGGCCTTCACGCAATGGCGCTCAAGCTGGCTGAGCCGTGAGGCATGGTGCGCCGTGGCGGCGCTGGTGCTGACGGGCTTCTACGGGCTGGGGCTGGTGTTTCTGGATACCCGCTGGACCATCCTTGGCCTGCTTGGGGCGCTTTTTTCCATTGGCACCGTCTTTACGACATCCATGATCTACGGCCAGCTCAAGACCGTGCCACGCTGGAACATGCCGCTGACCCCCGCCAATTTCCTGTCCCTGTCGCTGGCCGGCGGAGCGCTTTTGGCCGGGCAGGTCAGCGAAGCGATGGTCTTGATCCTGATCGCAGGGATCATTCAGGCAGTGACTTGGCTCTTGGGCGACAAACGTCTTGCGGCCAGCGGCACGGATATGGCCAGCGCCACGCGTCTGGGCGACATCGGCACCGTGCGCGCATTCGAACCGCCGCACACCGGAACCAACTATCTGTTGCGCGAATTTGTGCATGTCATCGGGCGCAAGCACAGTGCCAAACTGCGGTTGATCTCAATTGGGCTGATGGCCGTGCTGCCGGTTGTGCTGTTGCTTTTGCCGTTTCACCACATCATTGCCGTGGTTGCTGTTCTGGCCCACGTGGCCGGTGTGCTGATCGCGCGCTGGCTGTTCTTTGCCGAAGCCGAGCATGTGGTCGGGCTGTACTACGGCAAACGCTAGGTGACGCCCGGGTTCAGACGGGCCCGCCCGGAAGAAGCAGAGGCGCTGACCGCCCTGATCTACGCGTCAAAGCAATCAAACGGCTATGACGATGCCTTCATGCGGGCCTGCGCAGCCGAATTGCGGGTGCGCCCGGAGGACATCGCCGCAGGCAACATATGGGTTGCCAAAGGCCATGACCTGATGGGCTGCGCGACCCTGTCGTGCAGTGGGACAGTCGGAAACATATCTGCATTCTTCGTTGATCCGGCGCACAAACGGCGGGGCGTGGGCCGACTGTTGTGGGATCATCTGCGCAAAGAGGCCCGCGCTCAGGGCATGATATATCTGCGGCTGGATGCAGATCCGGCCGCAGTGTCCTTTTATCGGGCGATGGGGTGGCGGGTGACAGGCCAAAGCCCGTCGGGGTCGATCCCCGGACGGACCCTGCCGTTGATGGAATACCGCCTTTAGAGCAGGCCTGCGTGTTTCATACCCGCCTCAATCAGCGCCTTGGTGTCATCGGTAAGACCTGTCAACGGCAGGCGCACCTCATCCGAGCACAGGTTCAGCCGTGACATCGCGTATTTCACGCCCACCAGTCCCGGCTCGGTAAAGATCGCCTTGTGCAGCGGCATCAGTTTGTCCTGCATAGCCAAAGCGGCGGCGAAATCGCCTGCGGCACAGGCCGCCTGCAATTCGGCAGACAGTTTCGGGGCCACATTGGCGGTCACGGAAATACAGCCCACCCCGCCCTGCGCGTTGAAGCCATGTGCGGTGGGGTCTTCACCTGACAACTGGCAGAAGTCGGTGCCGCAGGTGATGCGTTGCATGGACACACGCGCCAGATCACCGGTGGCGTCCTTGACGCCAACAATGCGCGGCAGTTTCGCCAGTTCGCCCATCGTATCCGGCGTCATGTCGATCACTGAACGCGGCGGAATGTTATAGATGATGATCGGCAGCCCGCAGGCATCGTGAATGGCGGTGAAATGCGCAATCAGCCCGCGCTGCGTGGGCTTGTTGTAGTAGGGCGTCACAACCAGAACCGCGTCGGCCCCGACTTTCTCGGCGTGCTGCGCCAGGCGGATCGCCTCGACCGTGTTGTTCGAACCCGCACCGGCAATCACCGGAATGCGGCCAGCAGCGGCCTTTACCACTTCTTCCACTACGGTTTCATGCTCGCGGTGCGTCAAAGTGGGCGATTCGCCGGTGGTACCCACAGGCACCAGGCCGCTTGAACCCTGATCCACATGCCAATCGACAAGTTTTTTCAGCGTCTCCAGATCCAGCTCGCCGTTCCGAAACGGCGTGACGAGGGCAGGCAGTGAGCCTTTGAACATGTGCACGCTCCTTTGTTGTGCTGGCAGGCAAAACGCCTGACTGGGGACAGTCGGGGACGGCAACGTGATTTGATTGCGCAGCCCCTTGCGATATGTTGCAAGGCTCTAGCCCTTTGCTCACAGGAATTGCAAGTGATGACACGGATTCTCGCGGCTCTTGCCCTGCTTTTCATCACCTCTTTCGGCGCGCTGGCCGAACGTCCGCGCCCGCTGGGCTGGGCGATGGAGGCGATGCGGATGGGCAATTGGGACGCGGCGCGCCAGCTTGCGGCCCGCGACGGACAGGTTGCTGCGGATGTGATCGAATGGCACGCCCTGCGCGCTGGGCGCGGCACCTACGCGCAGGCCCGCGCCTTTTTGGAGCGGCGGCCGGACTGGCCCGGTGAACGCTTTTTGCGCAAACGGGTCGAGCCGGACGTGATCCGGCAGGATGACGCGGCGATCCTTGGCTTTTTCACGGAAGAAGACCCCCAGACCCCGCGCGGCGTGCTGGCCCATGCCGCCGCCCTGACGCGCGCGGGCGAAAAAGGCGAGGCAGAGGCGCGTATCGTACTGGCCTGGCGCACAATGCCGATGAATGCCACATCACAGGCGCTGTTTCTGGCCGAACATGAGGCGCTTGTGAAGCCGCATCACACCGCACGGCTTGAGGCGATGCTGTGGGCGCGCGAACATGCCGAGGCACGGCAGATGTTTGATCTGGTGGGCAAGGAAGACATTGCGCTGGCCGAAACCCGCATCGCGTTGCAACAGCGGGCAGGCAATGTGAATGCGCTGATCGGCGCGCTGCCAGACAGCAAGACGGGTGATGCCGGGCTGGCCGCCGACCGCTTTGAATGGCGTATCCGCGAAGGGCTGGTCAACGACGCAAAGGACCTGCTGCTGGAGCGTTCGACCAGCGCCGAAGCGCTGGGACGCCCCGAAGCATGGTCGAACCGCCGCCGTGCGCTTGCCCGGGGCGAGATGCGCTCGGGCGATCGCGCGCGCGCCTACCGCATGGCCTCGCAACACTTCCTGACCGATGGGTCCGACTATGCCGATCTGGAATGGCTTTCGGGCTATATTGCCCTGCGGTTTCTGGACAACCCACAGGCCGCGTACCAGCACTTCCTGAACCACGACAGGGTGGTGGAATCGCCCATTTCACAGGGGCGGGCCGGGTATTGGCAGGGCCGCGCGCTGGAGGCGATGGGCCTGAACGATGAAGCCGCAAAGGCCTATGCTATGGGGGCCGAATACCAGACGTCATTCTACGGTTTGCTGGCGGCGGAACGGGCGGGCCTGCCTTTCGACGCCTCGCTTGCGGGTGCCCCGCCCGCACAGGACTGGCGCACATCCCCGCTGGCGGGTGATCCGCTGTTTGAGGCAGGACTGTTGCTGCAGGCGTCCGGCGAGGTGAGTGTGGCCGAGCGGTTCTGGACCCATCTGACGGAACAACTGGTGGCAGAGGACATCGCCCTTTTGGGGCAGGCGGCCATTGACGCGGACCAGCCGCATCTGGCCGTGATGATTGGCAAGCGGGCGGCGCGGCGCGGGCTGACCATTGCGGCCCCCTATTATCCGCTGCATTCCCTCGTCGAAATGGATCTGCCGATGGTCGCCGAGATGACGCTGGCCATCGCGCGACGCGAAAGTGAATTTGACCCCGTGGTGCAAAGTGGCGCGGGCGCGCGCGGTCTGATGCAGGTAATGCCCGCCACCGCCCGCGATGTGGCGCGTGATCTTGGCCTGTCGGCCCTGCACACCACGGACCGCCTGACGGCGGATGCGGATTACAACGCACGGCTTGGGGCCGAATACCTGTCGCAGATGGCCGGGCGGTTCGGTGGCAATGTGGTGATGGTATCAGCCGCCTACAATGCCGGCCCTGCCCGTCCCCCACGCTGGATGAATACCTACGGCGATCCGCGCAAGGGCGACATTGACGTTGTGGATTGGGTCGAGATGGTGCCGTTCCGCGAAACGCAGAACTATATCATGCGCGTCACCGAAAGCTTGCCGGTCTACCGCGCACGGCTGGGCAAGGACCCTCTGCCGATCCCCTTCAGCGAGGAATTAATCGGCAACACGCTGGCGCCCTTCGCGCCACAGGGTGAATAGGCCAGCCATCACCACAAGCGCTGTTCCGATGGCAACATTGCTGCGCAGGGTTTCACCAAAGACCGTGATCCCGATCAGGGTGGCAAAGACCAGTTGCAGATAGGCAAAAGGCTGGATCGCGCTGGCCTCTGCCACCTCATAGCAGCGGATCAGCAACCAGTGACCCACCATCCCGGTGACACACAGGCACCCCATGAACAGCCAGTCGGTGCTGCCCATCGGCTCCCAGTACCACAGCCCAACTGCAGTCATGGCCACCGCACCCGTGGTGCCCGTCCAGAAAAAACTGGTTGCCGTGCTGTCGCGCCGCGCGACATAGCGGTTCAGCAGAACGTAGACCGCAAAAAGCACGGCAGACAGAAGGGGCAGCACCGCCGCCGGATCGAACACGCCCAATCCCGGTTGCAAGATCACCATCATGCCGACAAACCCCGCGCCGATCGCCATCCACCGCCGCCAACCCACCACCTCGCCCAGCACCGGGCCGGACAGGGCCGCAACCAGCAGAGGATAGCAGGCAAACACCGCATGGCTTTCGACCAGCCCCAGTATGGTGAAGGCGGCCACCAGCACGCAGATCTCTGCCGCGATCAACAAACCACGGAGCACTTGCAACACCGGCTGCGCGGTCCGGGCGGTTTGCGCAATGCCCCCGTTGCGGCGCGCGATGGCAATCACGACCGCCGCAAAGAACCAATAGCGGATCATCACCACCATCAGCACATTGTATTCCCCCGCCAGATGGCGCGAGATGCCGTCCTGCACCGCCATCACAAAGGTCGTCAGCACCATCAGCGCGATGCCAAGAGGGATATTGTTGCTTTGGCTCACGGCAGTTTGACGGCGCGGGTCATATGCCGCTTGCGGCCATAGCCCGCAACGCGCGACACCTCAAACCCTGCCGCCGCCAGCCCCCTGCGAACATAACCAGAGGCGGTATAGGTCGATGCCGTGCCGCCGGGCTTGGTATGCAGCGCGACCTGCTGCATCAGCGTCGCGTCCCACAATTCGGGGTTTTTGGCGGGCGAAAATCCATCCAGAAACCAGGCGTCAGCCTTGCCGGTCCAGTCCGGCAGCGTGCTGCGCGCATCCCCTTTGATCACACGGGCGCACAGGCCGGGCAGGTCCAGCGTGCCCCCCTGCGCGCGCCATGCGTCGGCCAAAGCATCGCGGCGTCCGTCAAATTCGGGAAAGGCGCTGTGCGCACGCGCCATGTCATCCGCCGCCATTGGATAAGCTTCAAAACTGGTGAATTTCAGCACGCCTTGCTGGCCCGACCGTATCCATGCGTCCCAGACCACCAGCAGGTTCAGCCCGGTGCCGAACCCCAGTTCAGCGATGTGGAAGTCCGCCCCGAACCGCGCGGGCAGATCGTTGCCCGCCAAAAACACATGCTCAGTTTCGGCGACACCATTCTCAAGGCTGAAAAAAGGATCGTCGAACCGGGTCGACACCGGCACATCGCCGTCGCGCCAAATGATCTGATCCGACTGGTTCTGCATCAAGGTTCCACGTAAGAGAGTGACGCGCCAGATGTGCGCGAAGGAGCAGGACTTGGCAAGCTACGATCTGACAGTGCGCGGCGCGGGCATCTTTGGTCTTTCGGTGGCGTGGATTTGCACGCAGCGCGGCGCGCGGGTGCAGGTGGTGGACCCGAACGGCCCCGCCAGCGGCAGCAGCGGCGGGATCGTCGGCGCGCTGGCCCCGCATGTGCCGGAAAACTGGAACGCCAAAAAGGCCTTCCAGCTTGAAAGCCTGCTGATGGCGGAAGACTTCTGGCGCGCGGTGCAATTGGCAGGTGGTGGCGATCCAGGTTATGCCCGCACCGGGCGGCTGCAACCCATCGCAGATGCACCAGCCCTTGCTTTGGCGCACCAACGGGCAGAGACATCCACCGATCTGTGGCGCGATCATGCCCTGTGGGAAGTGCTAAACGCCAAAGAAACCCTCTGGGCACCCCAGTCGCCAAGCGGCCACCTGATCCGAGATACGCTCAGCGCTCTTGTCCATCCCCGCAAGGCCTGCGCCGCCCTTGTCCGCGCTTTGACCAGCCGCAACGTGCCGATTGTCGCGCAGGCAGAGGCGCAGGCGGCGGGGCCGACCCTGTGGGCCACGGGCGTGACAGGGTTGCAGGATATGACCGCCCGGCACGGTCGCAGTGTCGGCAATGGCGTGAAAGGACAGGCCGCGTTACTGAACCATGATGCCAGCGGTCAGCCACAGCTTTTTGCGGGCGGTGTGCATGTGATCCCGCATCTGGATGGCACAGTGGCTGTCGGATCAACCTCGGAACGGGAATACGACACCGCTGATGGCACGGACGCGCAACTTGACGTGGTGATTGAAAAGGCACGCGCGGCGGTGCCTGCCCTGCGCGATGCCCCGGTGATTAACCGCTGGGCCGGGGTGCGTCCCCGGTCGCGCAGCCGCGCGCCAATGCTGGGCGCATTGCCCGGCAAGCCCGGGCAGTTCGTTGCCAATGGCGGGTTCAAGATTGGCTTTGGCATGGCTCCCAAAGTGGCAGAGGTGTTGGCCGATCTGATATTGGAGAACCGCGACACCATCCCAACCGGCTTTCGGGTGGAGGACAACCTCTAGCCCACCTCTGCCGTCGCGGTCATGCACTGCCGTCCGTCCGGTCCACGCACCCAAAGGTCGTTGTCTTTCAAACACAGCTCTGCCGCTTCGAAATGCATCAGCGGCGCGGTGGCACGAAAGCGAAAGGCCCGCAGCGGTCCAAGGTGTGTTTCGGCCATCAACATCAGGTGTTGCGCCAGCAAAGGGCCGTGTACCACCAGCCCCGCGTATCCTTCGACATCGCGGGCATAGTCCAGATCATAGTGAATGCGGTGGCCATTGAACGTCAGCGCGGAATAGCGAAACAGCAGCGTTGAGGAAAACCGCACCGTTTCGCACAGCGTTTCATCCTGCCGTGCCTCGGGGGCCGCAGGTTTGGCCGCACCCGGCGACGGATCTGCACGATAGACCAGTTCCTGCCATTCGGTCAGACAATGGGTGCCCGCCTGATGCACCTCGTGGCGCAGGGTCACAAACCCAAGTGGCCCGCTGCGTCCTGTTTTGCATTCTGACGTCTCGCACGTGGTCGTTCTAACGGCGGGCACCGCCGCACGCAGGGGCGCGAAAAACGCCAGCCTTCCGGCAGCCCACATGCGGCGGGGCAGGCCCATATCGGGGATCAGCCCGCCCACTTTCGGATGCCCGTCACGGCCCAGCGCGCCGGGGGGCTGCGGCTCCCAGAAATATAGCTGGTGATAAAACGGCGGCAGGGCATCGCCATTCGCGAACGACCCGTCCTTGCCCAACGCAATGTGCAGGGCAGACGCCCGCGCAGGATCCATGACATCGCTTTGACTTGTCCGGGGTATCTGTGCATTTTTCATGGCTGAAACCTATCGGAGCGTCGTGTCATGCTGCAAGTCCGCGCATTGGACCATCTGGTCCTGACGGTGGCCAGCATCCCGGCCACCATCACATTCTACGAAAAAATTCTGGGCATGCGGGCAGAGCGGTTCGAAACCGCCACGGGGGAGGTTCGCCAAGCACTGATGTTTGGACAGTGCAAAATCAATCTGCACCAAAAGGGATCAGAGTTTGAGCCGAAGGCCGCACATCCGACACCCGGCAGTGCAGATTTGTGTTTTCTGACGGATACACCGATGCTCGACTGGCTGGCACATCTGCGCGCATCGGGCGTTGACACAGAGGAAGGCCCGGTGCCCCGCACGGGGGCAACCGGGCCAATCCTTTCGATCTATATCCGCGACCCCGATGGCAATCTGATCGAGGTCGCGACACCGCGTTAGATCATGCCGCGCAGCGCTTGCATGAGCGCGGTCAGTTCCTTGACGTAGATTTCGCCCTTCAGATGGCCATTGTCGTCAAACGCTTCACCGCTGCCTGCAAGATGAATTTCCGGCCCCTGCAGGATTCGCGGGCGAAACGGGACCATGAACCCGCGCAAGATCATCTGGGCACGTTCACCGCCTGCACGGCCTGCGGCGGCTGACATCACGGCGACAGGCTTGTCATTCCACGGGCTGCCCTCAGCGCGGCTGATCCAGTCCAGCGCGTTCTTCAGCGCACCTGACGGACCCTTGTTGTATTCAGGGGTAGAGATGATCACCGCGTCGGCACCGCCGATCAGGTCGGCAACCTGTTGCACGGCGGCAGGCACGCCCGTCGCGGCCTCATCATCGCCGTTGTAAAGCGGGAAGTTGATATCAGCGAGCGTATAGTCACACGCCCCGAACAGGCGCGCGGCCTCTGCCAGCAGCTTGGTGTTTGTTGCATCGGCTCTCAAAGAGCCTGAGATGCCTATTAGTTTGGGGGTGGCCATTGGGGAAAACTCCGGTCTGAATACGTTGCTCTATATCTTGTACGATTGCGCCAAAAAGCAAGAAACCCCCGCAATTTGCGGGGGCTCTGTGCGTTTTTGCAAAGTGTCGAAGAGGACGGATCAGGCCGGGTTGGGCAGGATCACAATCTCGACCCGGCGGTTTTGCGCCTTGCCTTCGGGGGTCAGGTTGCTGGCCACCGGCTGGTTCTCACCGCGCCCGAATGTCTGGATACGGCCCTGCGGCACGCCATTGGCGACCAGAATATTGCCCACGGACCGCGCGCGGCCTTCGGACAATGTCTGGTTGTAGGCAGCATCACCGTCGCTGTCGGTGTGACCGATGATTTGCAATGTGGAGTTGGCGTAAAGCTGGACGTTCTGTGCCAGCGCGCGCAGATCGCCCTGCAAGGTAGGCGACACCGCCGTGCTGTCAGTGGCAAACAGCAGGTTGTTGGGCAAGGTCACGATCAGCCGGTCACCGGTGTTGTTGATCGCGATGTTGCTGCCCAATTGCTGACGCAGCTCTGCTTCCTGTTTGTCGAGATTATAGCCGATGCCCGCGCCCAGCGCGCCACCGACAACAGCACCGACCAATGCACCGTCACCACGGTTGTCGTCCTTGGCCAGCGCGCCGATCAGCGCACCGGATGCCGCACCGATCAATGCGCCGTTCTTGGTGCGCTGGTTCGGATCACCCGGCTGGGCCAGAATACCGCCGCCCTGTTGCGTACATGCGCCCAATGCAAGGGCACCTGCCACCAGTGCGGCCACGGAAAATTTGGAAGAAATCATGTCTACTGCCTTCGATGTGATGGCCCCGTTCGGGCGGGACGCTTGGTCTACCCAGCTTATATAGCTGCGCGTCCCAAGGGAATCACGGGGAATAACGCATCGGCAGTATCCCGCGCATCAATTTTCGGTGCGCGCCGCCTCAAAGGCAAGCATGGCGCGTTTGACGGGCAAGCCCCAGTGATAACCGCCCAAAGCACCAGATTTGCGCAGGGCACGGTGACAGGGAATAAGCCAGGACACCGGATTGCGCCCCACAGCCGTGCCAACCGCACGCACCGCTTTGGGGTTGCCGATGGCGCTGGCGATGTCGGAATAGGTCGTGACCTGCCCTGTTGGCACCCGCAGCAAGGCTTCCCAGACCTTGATCTGGAAGGGTGCGCCGATCAGATAAAGCGGCGCACGATCAAGCGCGCCATCCTCGGCCCCGAATGCCGTCAGCACCCAAGGGCGCAGCATCATCGGGTCCTCGATAAACTCCGCTTTGGGCCAGCGCGACGTGAGGTCCTCCATCGCGGCCTCCTCTCCCATCTCAGCGGCCAGTGCCAGACCGCAGATGCCTTTTTCCGTCCCCATGACAAGCGCAAGGCCGAAGGGGCTGTCAAACCACCCCCAATAGATTTGCAGCCCCTCGCCGTGCCGCGCGAACTCGCCGGGGCTCATTGCTTCCCACCGCAGAAACAGATCGTGCAGGCGGCCCGTGCCCGAAAGCCCCACTTCATGCGCGGCCTCAAGCGTGGTTGCACGTTCGCGCAGCATGTCCTTGGCCTGCCCCAGCATCAGGTATTGCTGATAGCGCTTGGGCGATACGCCCACCCAACGTGAAAACAGGCGCTGGAAATGCGCGGGCGACATGCCCATTTCGGATGCGATCTGATCCAGGGTCAGCGGGTCCTCCGCACTGTCCAGAAGATCAATGGCGCGGCGCATGACTTTGTAATGATAGCCATCGTCGAAGGCGGGAATGGATAGGGTCTGGTTCATGCCCCCAATCTAGGCATATCGCACCGGCCCCGCGACCCGAAACATGCGCAACCGCTTGCCCCTGCGGATCAGTTCGCGCATACCGCTGAGATGGCAAAACAGCTCGACTATCATACGATCAGGCAGATATTCGCCCGCTTTCACGCGGCAGACCCCGAACCCAAAGGGGAGCTGGAGCATGTCAATGTTTACACGCTTGTTGTGGCTGTTGCCCTATCGGCGCAGGCGACGGATGCGGGCGTGAACAAGGCAACGCGCGCGCTGTTCCAGATCGCGGATACGCCGCAAAAGATGCTTGATCTGGGACTTGAGGGGCTGACCGAACACATCAAGACAATCGGCCTTTTCCGTCAAAAGGCCAAGAACGTGATGAAGCTGAGCCAGATCCTCGTCGATGACTACGGCGGCGAGGTGCCAAATTCACGCGCCGCCCTGCAAAGCCTGCCCGGCGTGGGCCGCAAGACCGCGAACGTGGTGCTGAACATGTGGTGGCAGCAACCGGCCCAGGCCGTTGACACGCATATCTTCCGCGTCGGCAACCGCACCGGCATTGCACCCGGCAAAACCGTGGACGCGGTAGAACGCGCCATCGAAGACAACATCCCGGCGGATTTCCAGCTGCACGCGCATCACTGGCTAATCCTGCACGGCCGCTATCACTGCAAGGCGCGCAAACCCATGTGCCCCACATGCATCATCAAAGACCTCTGCCCGTTCGAGGACAAGACCGAGCTTCCCAAAGGAAAATGAACACGATGAAGACCTATGACCTTGTTGGCATCGGCAACGCCGTTGTGGATGTCATCGCCCAGACCGACGACAGCTTTCTGGCCCATATGGGCATCGAAAAAGGCATCATGCAGCTGATCGAACAAGAGCGCGGTGAGGTGCTTTATGCCGCAATGAACGACCGTGTGCAGACGCCCGGTGGATCGGTCGCCAACACGATTGCGGGTGCGGGTGCGCTGGGGTTGCAGACGGCCTTTATCGGGCGCGTGCTGGATGACGCTTTGGGCAAGTTCTACGCCAGTGCGATGGACGATCACGGCATTGATTTCGTAAACCCACCCGTGGCGGGCGGCGACATGCCGACCTCGCGGAGCATGATCTTTGTCACGCCGGACGGCGAGCGGTCGATGAACACCTATCTGGGTATCTCCACCGGGCTTTCGTCTGACGATGTGTCAACCGATGTCGCGGGCAACGCCAGGATCATGTTCCTCGAAGGGTATCTCTTTGATCAGGGCGCGGGCAAGTCCGCCTTCCGCGAGGCGGCGCGCGCGACCAAGGCGGGCGGCGGTATGGCGGGCATCGCGATTTCCGATCCCTTCTGCGTCGAACGCCACCGCGATGACTTTCTATCGCTCATCAAGAACGACCTCGACTATGTCATCGGTAACGAGGCCGAACTTCTGTCGCTGTTCCAAACCGACGATCTGGAAACAGCCCTGTCCAAAACCGCCGACATCTGCCCGATTGTTGTCTGCACCCGTTCGGGCGACGGTGTGACCCTGATTCGCGAAGGCACGCGCGCTGATGTGCCGGTCACCCCCGTAACACCAGTGGATGCAACAGGCGCAGGCGATCAATTTGCGGCAGGCTTCCTATTTGGTTTGTCCACCGGCGCCGATCTTGAGACTTGCGGCCGTATGGGCAACCTCTGCGCGGGTGAAGTCATCAGCCACATCGGCCCCCGCCCGCAAAAGGATATGCTGGCCGCGTTCAAGGCCGAAGGATTGGTCTGACCATGATCGCTGACGGCTTGCATGACGTGCCTGCGGGCAAGATCGCGATGGTGGTGACCCATCTTGAGATGCTTGCCCCGGCCACCCCGCGTGATGTCACGCTACCCCAAGGGATTTCCTTTCGCGCGGTATCGCCTGATCCGGATTGGTACAGGGACATCTTTGACCGCGTCGGCAGCCCGTGGCTGTGGTACGGGCGCCGGTCGCTGGATAATGACGGACTGAACGACATTTTGCAGGATCCGGGCGTCACCCTCCACACTTTACGCAAGGACGGTCGGGACGAGGCATTGCTTGAGCTTGATTTCAGGCAGGAGGGCGAATGCGAGCTTGCCTATTTCGGGCTCACGGAAGCGCTGATCGGGACGGGCGCGGGCCGGTTTTTGATGAACGAGGCGATCCGGCTGGCATGGGCCGCGCCGATCACCCGCCTGCATGTACACACGTGCACCATCGACAGCCAGCAGGCGCTGAATTTCTACATGCGCAGCGGGTTCAAACCCTACAAACGTCAGGTCGAGATTGACGATGATCCCCGGCTTGTCGGCCTTCTGCCGCCGTCAAAAGGCCCCCACGTGCCGATCATTCGCTAACGCTGCAATCCTTCTGGGCAAAACACGCCAGCACCCGCCGAAGCTGTGCCGGTTTGGGTGTTACAAATACCGCACCGCCGCAGGGGCCGACATCAATGGCGTAGCCGTCCACGTCCTTGCGCACGAAGGCCAGCACATCCTGCCCGTTTCCGACACTGCCACACCACGGACCAAGACAGGATACCTCAAGCGTAACGGCCTGATCATAGGGGCGCTCAAACCCGGTGGCGGTCATTGAGGTGCCCTTGAGCCGCGCGGGCACCGGCACCAGTCGTTCGGGGGGCGGGTCCTGTGTCATCCCTTCAGGCAGATCCGCAGCATCCAGTGTCAGCCGCCCATGCACGATCAGATATTGTTCCGGGGCGGCATCATACTGTGCATAGCTGCGCTCCACCGACGGGGCAAGGCAGGACAGCGCCAGCGCCGGAACGGGCGCGGTCAGAGCGATTGCACAGGCCAGCGCGCGGATCACAGGTGCGCCTCGAATTCGGCCAGCACTACCTCATAGACGCTGCGTTTGAACGGCACGATGCTGTCCAGCAGGTCTTCCATTGCCATCCATTTCCACGCCCGGAATTCCTGATGAGCGGTTTTTATATTCACATCCGCATCACTGCCGTGGAACCGCAGCAGAAACCATTTCTGTTCCTGCCCGCGATATTTGCCTTTCCAGAGTTTTGGCACCAAATCATGCGGCAGATCATAGGGCACCCAACCGGCAGTCTCGGCCACCACCGTCACCAGCGATGACGGCACGCCGGTCTCTTCTTCCAACTCGCGCAGTGCGGCATCGCGCGGGGCTTCGTCTTTCTCAACCCCGCCCTGCGGCATTTGCCAGGCTTCGGTATACCGGTCCATGCGCTGCCCCACAAAGACCCGGCCATCGGCGTTGACCAGCATCACACCCGCACAGGGGCGGTATGGCAGTTTACTAATCTCTTCTGGCGTCATGTCGGGCAGGCTCCTTATCTGGTTGCTCCCTTGTGTCCCATCGCGCGCTGATATCCAATAGCAAGTGGATGACGCCGCGTTGCGCGTGACTCGAGCGTCGTTCTGCGGTGTTGTCCGCTGCAAATGTTTCCACAGCCAGAAAGGCATCCGCCCATGTCCAGCTATCCAAATATGCTTGCCCCTCTCGATCTTGGCTTCACCACGCTGAAAAACCGCGTGCTGATGGGGTCCATGCACACCGGGCTGGAAGAGACCAAGGACTGGAACCGTGTCGCGGAATTTTACGCCACCCGCGCACGCGGCGAAGTCGGGCTGATGGTCACGGGCGGCATCGGTCCGAACCCCGAAGGATCGGTCGCCCACGGCGCCGCGATGATGGTGTCGGACGAGGATGTGAAGAACCACAGCGTAATCACAAGCCGCGTCCACGAGGCAGGCGGCAAGATCGCGATGCAGATCCTGCACGCGGGCCGCTATGCCTTTACGCCTGACTGTGTGGCCCCCTCGGCCATCAAATCCCCCATCTCCATGTTCGCCCCCAAGGAGCTGGACGAAGACGGCATCGAAAAGCAGATCGCCGATATCGCGGCCTGCGCGGGCCGCGCCAAAGAGGCGGGATACGACGGGGTCGAGGTGATGGGGTCCGAAGGGTATTTCATCAACCAATTCCTTGTCACCCACACCAACAAGCGGACCGACCGCTGGGGCGGCTCTTATGAGAACCGGATGCGGCTGCCGATCGAGATTGTGAAACGCGTGCGCGAAACTGTGGGCGAGGATTTCATCATCATCTACCGTCTGTCGATGATTGATCTGGTGCCCAACGGATCGACTTACGAGGAAGTCGCCAAACTGGCCAAGGAGATCGAGAAGGCAGGGGCGACGATCATCAACACCGGCATCGGCTGGCACGAGGCGCGTATCCCGACCATCGCCACGTCCGTCCCCCGCGCGGCTTTTGCGTGGGTCACGAAAAAGCTGATGGGTCAGGTGTCCATCCCGCTGATCACCTCCAACCGCATCAACACGCCCGAAGTGGCCGAGGAAGTGCTGGCCGACGGTTGCGCCGATATGGTCAGCCTTGCGCGGCCCATGCTGGCCGATCCTGATTTCGTGAAAAAGGCGATGGACGGCACAGCCAAGACAATCGCGCCCTGCATCGCCTGCAATCAGGCCTGCCTTGACCATACTTTCGGCGGCAAGATTTCCTCCTGTCTCGTCAACCCGCGCGCCTGTTACGAGACAGAACTGAAACTGGAACCGGTAGAAACCCCCAAAACCATCGCCGTCGTTGGCGCGGGCCCCGCCGGTCTGTCCGCGGCCCTTGCTGCCGCAGAACGCGGTCACAAGGTCACCGTCTTTGACCGCGCTTCAGAGATTGGCGGGCAGCTCAACCTTGCCAAGCAGGTGGCGGGCAAAGAGGAATTCTTTGGCTTTGTCGACTGGTATCGCACGATGGTCGATGAAATGGGCGTCACGGTGAAACTGAACACCGAAGTCAGCGCCAACGATCTGAACGATTATGACGAAGTCATCATCGCCACCGGCGTCATCCCCCGCGATCCGCAAATCCCCGGCCAGAACGAAGGCAACGTCGTCAGCTATATCGACGTGCTGAACGGCAGCGCAGATGTGGGCCAGCGCGTTGCCGTGATCGGCGCGGGCGGCATCGGCTTTGATGTGTCCGAACATCTGGTCCACGACGGCGACAGCACCACGCTGAACCTGCCCGAATGGATGAAGGAATGGGGCGTTGCCGACCCCGAAGACCACCGCGCGGGTCTGGCACCCGAAGGGCCCCAACCGCACAAAGCCGCGCGCGAGGTGACGATGTTGCAGCGCAAGACGTCCAAGGTGGGCAAAGGTCTGGGCAAGACAACGGGCTGGATTCACCGCGCATCGCTGACCATGAAAGAGGTCAAGATGATCGCGGGCGTGAACTATGAAAAAATCGACGCCGACGGGCTGCACATCACCTTTGGTGAAGCGCGCGAGAACCCGACGCTGATCGAGGCGGACACGATTGTGCTGTGTGCCGGGCAGCTTTCCGACCGCAGCCTTGCCGACGCACTGGAGGCCAAGGGCAAGACCTGCCACGTGATCGGCGGTGCGGACGTTGCCGCAGAACTCGACGCGAAACGCGCGATTGATCAGGGCACCCGTCTGGCAGCCGCACTGTAACAGCGGCGACAGCGTCAAAGCACTGACAACAAAAGGGGCGGCACACGCGCGCCCCTTTGGAAACACAGCGTTCACCTGTTTCCGCGCCATCAACGATCCGCGCAATTACCACGCAACTGTCCCACCCCTGCCCCGTTCCTGCCCAGATTGGCCCGCATACCGTCCATCGAAACAAGTGATGTGAAGGAGCGGGTATGGACCGCCTTACCGAGATGGAAGCTTTCGCCACCGTGGTGGACCAAGGAGGCTTTACCGATGCCGCAAAGAAGATGGGGATTTCCAAATCCGCCGTCTCAAAACACGTCTCCTCGCTTGAGGCGCGTCTGGGCGCACGGTTGCTGAACCGGACAACGCGGCGTGTGTCGCCCACGGAAATCGGTCTGGCCTACTATGACCGCGCCCGCCGCGTTCTGAATGACGCAGGCGAAGCCGACGCACTGGTCACATCCATGCAATCTGCACCATCGGGCCTTCTGCGCATCTCGGTCGCCACGGATTTCGGCGTGAACCACCTGTCGCCGGTCCTGTCGGAATTTCTGTCCGACTTCCCCGACATCACGGTGAACATGGTCCTGAACAACCGCTACGTCGAACTGATCTCGGAAGGGTTTGACATGGCCGTGCGTATTGGAGAGCTGGAAGACAGCACCCTGCGCGCCCGCAAACTGACGGAAACCACCAAACGCATGATCGCCAGCCCCAAGTATTTCGAAGAATACGGGCGCCCCGAAAAAATTGACGATCTGAACGATCACAAGCTTTTACACTATTCCAACCAATCCAGCGGCAACGTCTGGAAGCTGACCGCGCCGTCGGGCGAAAAACGGCAGGTGCGCACGGCAGGGTGGCTGTCGGTGAACGACGGGCAAAGCCTACTGAATGCCGCTGTCTCGGGGCTTGGCATCGCCTATCTGCCTAGTTTCCTTTATTCCGAAGCGATGGAAAAGGGTCTGGTCGTAGATGCAATCCCCGATCTGCCGCTTGAGACACAAGGCATCTACGCCGTCTACCCGCCGGGCCGCTTTACCCAGCCCAAGGTCCGCGCCTTCATAGATTTTCTGGTCCATGCCTTTGCCGAAAAAGGCCCAAGCGACTGGTAACACGAACCACCTTCCTCGGTGTTCACTCAACTCCCGGTGTCCAAGCGGCGTCGGGAGCTTTTTCGTTTTGCTGCCAATCACTGCGACAGCCTTGGGGTGAAACGATCCCCCGGCATACCGCTTATTTTCGCAAAAACCGCGACAATGCCTCATTGCTGCCAAAAACGCTGCGTATCCTGTTTGGCAACAACACTGGAAAAAGCAGTTCGCCCCATGAATATCAGCCGCAGCATCGCCATTTCTCTTATCGCTCTGTCCTTATCCGCCTGTGCACAGACCAGAACCTCCGCCTCTGATCCCACCCGACTGGACTTAACACCGTTGGGTTTCGCCAGCACCTCCCTCCAATCGGACAGTCTGGCAGAACAGGCACAGGCGCTTGACGCGCAAGCTGCGCGGATTGTGCATGCCAGTGCGCTGCGCGGCGCAGCGGTGGGTGCCGCGATCGGCTGCGGGCTTGGGGTGATGTCGTCCAGTGGTGCCGCGCAATGTTTGGGCGGTGCGGCGATTGGTGCTGTGGGCGGAGCGGCCATTGGCCGGAAATCCGGACAGCGGGCAGTTGCCCGTCGGGTTGCGCTTGTGTCCCCCAACGCGCTGGTGACCAATCTGCGCAAGGCAGACGACACACTGTCAGAACTGTCGCAGGACCTGCCCGCAGTGCTGGCGGCACAGGACGCGGAACTGACGGAACTCGCGCTGGCCTTTGCGGCCAACCGGATCAGCGCCGACACCCATGACAAACGGATAAACCGGATCAAGCAAGACCGCGCCGCTCTTGCGCAATCGCTTGATCTGACCGCCGCGCAGGCCCGCAAGGCCACGCGCAACCTTCAGGCCGCACAGGCGGCCGGACAAACCGGGCTGGACTGGCACATCAGGGCTTCCGAAAACCTTGCGCGCCAAACCACGTCGGCCCGGTCCAGTATTTCGCTACTCTGAAGACAGCAGCACGATCTCGACGCGGCGGTTCTGCTCGCGTCCTTCGGGCGTCAGATTGCTGGCGTAGGGTGCCAGATATCCCATGCCTTCAGCGTCCAGCCTTGCCCCGTCGATATTGTAGGACCCAATCAACCGCTGGCGCACTGACCGCGCCCGCGCGCGCGAAATGGCGATATTGGTCTGCAATCCGCCAACGGTATCTGTGTGCCCCACCACCGCAACGCGCAGACCCGGTTCCGCACTCAAGAACTGGGCCAAATCGGCAAGGGCCTGAAACGGCCCTGCGCCCAGATCGGTGCTGCCGGTTTCAAAATCCAGATTGGGCAATACCGCATGCCCCCGCGCCACCAGTTGCGCGATGAAATCGCCCGCCTCTGTGACGGGAACGTTCAGCGGCACGTTGCCCGTGGTGCTGACCGATGCTGCCGGATCGTCCGGATTGCCAGCCTGAATAATCTGCACATAGGCAGAGGTGTCCGCCGTGCTGGCCAGCAGGGTCACAACCTCGGCAACCTTTCCATCACGCTCCCGCACCCCGGTCACAAACTGAAACGCACGGATGTTAACGTACATATCAGGCCCCGGCAGCGTTTCAGTGGCGAACCGGAAATCGAACCCGCCACAGGCGCGTGCGCGACACTCCAGCGCAATCTCAAAACCCGCATCGACAAGTTGAGCCCTCAGCGGACGCATCACCTGAAAAGGTGTCAATCCGGGCGACGAAAGCTTCCATGCACTGCGCCGCACCTCACCCTCAACCGCGACAACCGGCAGCATACCATCACGATATGCGCCAATCGGGGCTTCGTAGATGTCCGGGGCCGTGTTGCGTTCTGCAGTCTGGCGCGCCGTTGACGGCAGCGTTAAGTCCAGCGCCAGCGCCGGTCCCGCCCCTATCCATAAGGCCGCCAGCGCCGCGCGGATCATCTTGCCTGCGCGTGGTATTCAGGGTTGGGGCGCATGTCGGTGGCGCTGGCCACACGGTTGGTCATGTTGAAAAACGCGGCAACGCTGGTGATGTCCCAGATGTCGCGATCACTAAAACCCGCATCGCGCAACACCTGACGGTCTTTCTCCTCGACGCTCGCGCTTTCGCGGGTCAGCTGAACGGCGAAATCCAGCATCGCGCGCTGTTTGTCGGTGATGCGGGCCACTTTGTAGTTCATCACCAGCGCCTCGCCCAAAGTCGGATCACCCGACAATGCGCGCACCGCAGCGCCGTGGGCAACAAGGCAGTAGTAACATTTGTTGACCGCTGACACCGCGACCGCAATCATCTCGCGCTCCAGCTTGCTCAGCGCGCTGTCACCCAGCATCAGATCGTTGTAAAGCGCCGTAAAGCTGTTCAACTTTTCCACATCAAAGGCATAGGCCCGCAGCACGTTGGGAACCATGCCCAGCTTGTCCTGACAGATATCAAAATACTTCTGTGTCGCTTCCGGCAGCGGATCCATCATTGGCAGGTTCAGGGCGGTGGGCATATCGTCTGACATCAGGGTTCCTTACTTCGGTCGGTGGCGGTAATGGTAACGCCCCGCCTCGGCAAAGCCCAGCGCGCGGTAAAGCGCGTTTGCCGCCGTATTCTGCGCAACACAGAGAACTGACAGGTGCTCTGCCCCCTGCGCCTGACCCCAGAACGCCGCCGCTCGCATCATCCACTGCGCTACGCCCTGCCTGCGCTGATGTGGAACTACCTCGACCGCGTGAACCATGCACACGCCATCATGCACAGCGGCAAAGGCAACGCCGCCCGGTTTTTCATTCCAGCGCGACAGAATTGCGGTCTTGCGCGCCGCGCGCTCCATCACGGCGATGCGCGCGGGGCCAATGCCACCCTGCGCCCAGACCTCGCGCATGATCGCCAGCGGTTCCCAAAGGGTAAACGCGGTGACGCGCGGGATCGGCACATCTGTCAGCTGCGCGATCGGCAAGGTGTAAAGGATGACCGGATCAATGATCTGATACCCTTGGCTTTCAAGCAGCCCGTCCAAAGCCGCTTCACCCTCACGGATCATGAACAACGGCTCCTGACCAATCCCGGCCATTGCCGTTTCGGCCTGTGCCACATCCGCTGCGGTCACTTCACCCAGCGCCGTTGCCGCTGACACGCGCTTGCCCCCGCCCTGCCCTTCGCGCAGCGTCCACGCCCCGGCGCGGAATTGCCGCGCGGCGGGCCATGTGCCGTCGCAAACGTCATAAAGCTGATGTGCGGTTGGCGTCACGAAAAGGCCGCCTCAAGCTGGCTGAGCGCATCGTCAATCTGATCGACATCATTGCCCCGGATCACGATATGCGCGCCGTACTTGCCGTCTTTCTGAAACGGGTAAGACCCCATCGACAGCAGCGGATAAGCCTCTGCCAACTCTCCCAGCGGTCCCGCAATATCACCCTCGCCGCGCTCAATCCGCAACGTCTTGCTGATCAGGGGGGCACCGCCCGTCAGCGTCGGCAGGACAGAGGCGACCATCGCGTGAAAAACCGCCGGCACACCGGCCATGACATGCACATTCTCCAGCACAAAACCCGGGGCCGCGGAAACCGGATTGTCAATCAGGCTGGCCCCATCAGGAATGCGCGCCATGCGCAACCGGGCAGCGTTCAAATCGGTGCCGGCCTTTTCATAATGCTCTGCCAGAATTGCGCGCGCATCCTCACGCACGTCGATTGGCGTATCAAAGGCCGCCGCGATGCAATCGGCCGTAATATCATCGTGCGTCGGGCCAATGCCGCCGGACGTAAACACATAATCATGCACGCGGCTCATCTCCTGCACGGCGGCGATGATCGTGCCAAGCTCATCCCCGATCACGCGCACCTCTTTCAGGTCAATGCCGGCTTCGGTCAGCTGACCCGCCAGATGGTGCATGTTGCTGTCGCGCGTGCGGCCCGACAGGATTTCGTCGCCGATCACAATCATGGCGGCGGTGGGGTTTGGCATGTGCTTCTCCTTGAGCGGGTGTTGCTTAGGGTATAGGCCGCGCCCCATGCGCTTTCAAACCGAACTTGTCCCCGCCCGCCTGATCCGCCGCTACAAACGCTTTCTGGCCGATTGCACGCTTGAGGATGGCCGCGAGGTGACGGCCCATTGCGCCAATCCCGGCTCAATGATGGGGTTGGCGGCACCGGGTACGAAAATCTGGCTTGAGCCCAATGATGACCCAAAGAAAAAGCTGAAATTCGGCTGGCGGCTGGTCGATCACGAGAACGGACACTTTACCGGCGTTGACACATCACTGCCCAACAAGGCGGTGCGTGCCGCGCTGGAGGCGGGCGAGATTGCGGCACTCGCCCCCTACACCACCGTCAGACCGGAGGTAAAATACGGCACCAAGTCCCGCATCGACTTTTTGCTCAGCGCGGATGGCCTGCCCGATGCCTATGTTGAGGTGAAATCGGTGACCCTGTCGCGGCAGGCGGGTCTGGCCGAATTCCCCGACAGCGTGACCGCGCGCGGTGCCAAGCATCTGGGCGAACTGGCCGAGGTCGCGCGCGAAGGTCACCGCGCCATTCTGCTTTATCTGGTGCAGCGCACGGATTGCACGCATGTGGCGATGGCCGATGATATTGACCCAACTTACGCCGCCGCACACACCGCTGCGACACAGGCAGGGGTGGAAACCCTGTGCATCGGAACCCATATCACTGTGGAAGGTGTCACAATCGCCGCCCCTCTGGCCCTTGGCCGCCCCACACGGTAGAACGCAAGGACAATAACCAATGGAGAACGCGGTGAACGATCAGCACCGAGGCCGTCAGACCAAGGATGGCATCCGCATCTACGACCCCAGCGATTTTCACGGCATGCACGCCGCCGGAAAGCTTGCCGCGACCATTCTGGACGAGATTGCAGAGCATGTGGTGGTCGGCCAGACCACCGGCGAGCTGGACCGCATCATCGAGGAAAAGGTGAATGCGGCGGGCGCGAAGTCAGCGACCATTGGCTATAAAGGCTACAAACACGCCAGTTGCATTTCGATCAACCACGTCGTTTGCCACGGCATCCCTGGCGACAAAAAGCTGAAAGATGGCGACATCCTGAACATCGACGTCACGGTCATCGTCGACGGCTGGTTTGGTGATACATCGCGGATGTATGTTGCAGGCAAGCTGTCGCGCAAATCCGAACGGCTGATCGACGTCACACACGAATCGCTCATGCGCGGGATTGCAGCGGTGAAACCCGGAAATACTTTTGGGGATATTGGCCACGCGATCCAAAGCTATGTCGAAGGGCACCGTATGTCCGTGGTAACGGACTTTTGCGGGCACGGGCTGGGCCGCGTGTTTCACGCGCCGCCCAACGTGCTGCACTACGGCAAACCGGGAACGGGTGCGGTGCTGGAACCGGGGATGTTCTTTACCATTGAACCGATGGTGAACCTTGGCCGGGCCGAAACCAAGACGCTGTCAGATGACTGGACAGCGGTGACCCGTGACAAATCGCTATCGGCGCAGTTTGAACATTCCGTCGGCGTCACCGAAGACGGGTGCGAGATTTTCACCCTGTCGCCTGCGGGCAGATTTCACCCCACCTACGAAGGGTGATCGCCATCCTCCGCTTCTTTCGCGAGGCGCTTCATCAATAAAGACAAAAGCGTTTCTCCGCCCAGCGGGGTGACGCAGTCGTGGATGAAGACCGGCGGCGTCAACGGCTGCGGTGCGGGACGTACATCGGGCACGGATGTACGTCGAACCAGCGGCGTGATTTTACCAAAGAATGCAGCATCCGTCATGCCTGCCAGATTACACATATTTTGCGCTGTGCCAAAGGGCCAAGCCCATTCTTGACTAACGCAGTATATGTAATAATGTAATTACATGTTTACTAATGACGACATGGATCAGGTCTTTGCTGCCCTTGCTCACACCACCCGGCGCGAGATTTTGGACCTTGTGCGCGCGACGCCCGGCCTGACCGTCGGGGCATTGGCGCAGAATTTTGATGTCTCGCGCATTGCGGTGATGAACCACTTGCAAGTGCTGACCGATGCCGGGCTGATCACCAGCAAGAAAGAGGGCCGGATGCGGCTGCTCTATCTCAACGCGATGCCCCTGCAACTGATTTACGAACGCTGGATTGACGGGTTTTCGGCCCATTGGCTGGACCGCATGAGCCTGATCAAAAGTATTGCCGAAGCCACCGCAGCCAAGAACGAAAGCAAGTAGCCATGACCGACCACGCCCCCAAATCCATCAGCCGCACCTTTATCAACGCCCCGATCGAAACAGTCTGGTCGACGCTTGTGGCCACGGACACACCCCTGCCGTTCTTCTTTGGCGCTGTCTGCCAGACCAAAGACGGCCTGAAAGAAGGGGCAAAAATGCGTATGGCAAATCCAAACGGCAAGGTCGCGATGGTCGTCGGTGAGGTCATTACCTTTGATCCGCCGCACCGGTATGCCCATACCTTTCAGATGACCAATATTGACGAACCTCCTTGCGTCGTTACCTACGAATTGCGCGAAAAGGACGGTGGAACGGAATTTGATCTGATCATCACCGAAGCCATCGCGGGCAGCAAACTGCACAAGGAAATGCTCGGCGCACAAAAGTTCATCGCCTCAAACCTCAAGGCTTTGGCCGAAACGGGCAAGCCCGGGTTCACCGGCAGGATGGTCGGGTTACTTGGCCCTGTCTTTGCGCTTTTTGCGAAAAAGGAACAGCGGATCGAAAACTGGCCACTCTGATGCATTCGATATTTTGTTGCCGGAATAGGTAATAATTGTTGCCATATATTTCTGTCTATGCTGTCTTGCCCGAAATAGGGAAGGACACCTGACATGAATTGGCACGATATCTTTGCCACCCGCATGGGCCGCATGAAGGCCAGCGAAATTCGCGAACTGCTCAAGTTGCTGGATCAGCCCGACATCATCTCCTTTGCCGGCGGGATTCCCGATCCCGCGTTGTTTCCCGTGCAGGCATTTCAGGACGCCATGACAGATGCGCTTGCCCCGGCCAACAGCGACGCGGCCCTGCAATACTCCGTGTCCGAAGGGTATACCCCGCTTCGCGACTGGATCGTGGATGAAATGGCATCGCTTGGCATCCCCTGTACCCGCGACAATGTGCTGATAACCTCCGGCTCGCAGCAGGCACTGGATTATCTGGGCAAGCTTATGCTGTCACCGCGCGACACGGCGCTGGTTACATGGCCCACCTACATGGGCGCCCTTGGTGCTTTCAACGCCTACGAACCGACCTATGACCGCCTGATCCCGGGCGGCAACCGGTCTGCCAGCGATTACGCCGAAACCGCCCAAAGCGCGGGCGGGCGCGTCAAATTTGCCTATGCTTCCGTTGATTTCGCCAATCCGACCGGTGAAACGCTGGACCGGACCGCCCGGGAAAGCATCCTTGATTTGGCCGATACACTCGACATCGCGGTGATCGAGGATTCCGCCTATCAGGCACTGCGGTATGACGGCGACCCGATCCCGCCCATGCTGGCGCTTGAGATTGCGCGCAAAGGCAGTATCGACACCTGTCGCACGCTCTATTGCGGCAGCTTTTCCAAAACCCTGGCCCCCGGTCTGCGCGTGGGCTGGGTATGTGGCGCACAAGAGGTGATCAGCCAGCTTGTGCTGATGAAACAGGCCGCTGACCTGCATTCCGCGACGCTGAACCAGATGGCCGTCAACCATGTTGCCCGCGCGGTGTTCCACGATCACACCGCCACCCTGCGCCGCACCTATGCCGCGCGCCGCGATACCATGCTGGCCGCACTTGCGACGCATATGCCCGATGGTGTGCGATGGACACACCCCGAAGGCGGCATGTTTGTCTGGCTGACACTGCCCAAATCAATGGATGGCGGCACCCTGCTGCGGCACGCGCTTGAGACGCAGAAGCTGGCCTTTGTACCGGGTCAGGCGTTTTATGCCGACCGCTCCAACGCCAATACCCTCAGGCTCAGCTTTTCGCTGGCCAATGACGAACAAATTTCCGAAGGGATGCAACGGCTGGGGGCTGCCATCAGGGATCTGGCGTAAATTCCAGCAGGGTGACATGGGTGTCGCCGTATTTGCGCGCGTCCAGACGGGCAAAGCCTGCGGGCGCGTTCTGCGCCGCGTTTTCCTCCCAGACGATCATGGCACCGGGGCACAGCCAGCCACCCTGCCGCGCGGCGTTCAAGGCACGCTCGCCCATGCCCTTGCCATAAGGCGGATCCAGAAACACCAGATCATAGGGCAGTGCGGAACAGGCACCCAGACGCGTTGCATCGCTGCGCAGCACGGCGATCTCTGACGCAACCCGCAGTTTGGCGATATTGTCCGCGATCAGCCGCTGGCCGACACGCCCGTTTTCCACAAAGGACACGTGATCAGCTCCGCGCGACAGCGCTTCCAGGCCCAGTGCGCCGGTCCCCGCAAACAAATCAAGTACCCGCGCGCCAATCACCACATCGTGATGGGTCAGCATCGAAAACAGGCTCTCGCGTACCCGGTCGGATGTGGGCCGCAAATGCGCGCCCGCATCCCCCTTGCCAACCGCCGCAAGGGCAGTGCCCCGAAATCTGCCTGCGATGATCCTCACGCTTTCAGCAGCGCCTTGAGATCCGTGTCGGGGTTCGCAATCAGCTCTGCCGCCGGTGATTTACCCGCCTCAATCAGCCGCTTGCCAACCATGTAGCCGCGCGGATCGTTCATCGCATCCACGGCCAGCAACGTGTCACCCCGGTAATACCAAAAGCCCACGCTTTCCGCATCCGCCCGGCGCGTCACGACACGGTCATACCCGGTGTTCAGCCCGGCAATCTGTAGTTTCACATCGTATTGGTCCGACCAGAACCACGGCTTTGCGACATAGGCTTTGTCCGCGCCCATGATGTTGTCGGCCACACATTCTGCCTGATCAATCGCATTGGGCACCGATTCAAGCCGGATGCGCGTGTCCCGATACGGAAAAGACGTGCAATCGCCCGCCGCCCAGACATGCGCGGCTGAGGTTGCCCCCCGCGCATCCACGGCGATCCCGTTGTCCAGCGCAAGTCCCGCAGCCTCTGCCAACGCAGTCGCGGGACGAATGCCAACCCCGACAATCACAAAATCAACGTCAAGCTCTGATCCATCGGTCAGGCGGGCACCGGTCACGGCCCCATCTCCCTTCAGCGCCTCAAGCCCCACGCCCTCGCGGATATCCACGCCATGCGCGCGGTGCAGTTCGCGAAAGAAATCGCTTGTTTCCGGGGCGGCGACCCGCTGCAGAATCCGGTCTGACATCTCAACAAGGGTCACCTGCAAACCCAGCTTGGCGGCAACCGATGCGGCCTCAAGCCCGATGTAACCTCCGCCCACGATCAACACCCGCGCACCGGAAATGCAGCGCGGGGCCAATGCATCGACATCAGCCAGATCACGGACAACATGCACACCGTCAAGCGCGCCGCCAATGGCGGCTGGCAAATGGTTCGGCTCTGATCCCGTAGTCAGCACCAGATCATCGTAGTGCAGCATCTCGCCGCCCACTGACACGGTCTGCGCATGCGTATCAATCGCATCGACCCGCGCATTCATGCGCAAATCAATGTTGTTCTCGGCGTAGAAACTTTCGGGGCGCAGAAACAACCGCTCCAGCGCCATATCGCCCAAAAGATACGCTTTGCTCAGCGGAGGACGCTGGTAAGGGGGCACCGGTTCCGCGCCGATCAATGTGACCTGTCCATCAAAACCGCCGTTGCGCAGTCTGGCCACGCAGGATGCCCCCGCCTGCCCCGCACCGATCACGATGATATGCCCCATGTTTTCTCTCCGAATGAGTGGTCGCTCTCAGGCGCAAAACCTATATGCTGATCTGCGGAATAGGCAATCACATGAAAGGCGATAACAGATGACAATTACCCAAGGCGATACACTGCCCGACGCAACTCTGGTTGAAATGGGGGCAGACGGGCCAGCGCCTGTGAACATGGCCGACAAGGTGAAGGGGCGCAAAGTGGTGGTCTTTGCCGTTCCTGGCGCGTTCACACCTACGTGCCATTCCGCTCATGTGCCCAGCTTTGTGCGCACCAAGGATCAATTTGACGCCAAGGGCGTGGATGAGATTATCTGCATATCGTGCAACGACCCATTTGTCATGAAAGCATGGGGGGAAGCGACAGGCGCAACCGAAGCTGGCATTACCATGCTGGCCGATTCCTCTTCGGAGTTCACCAAAGCCATCGGCATGGACTTTGACGCACCGCCCGCCGGGCTGATCGCACGGTCCAAGCGGTATGCGATGCTGGTTGATGATGGCAAGGTCACGCTGCTGCAGGAAGAAGAGAACCCCGGCGTCTGTGACGTATCCGGCGGAGAGGGCCTGCTGGCCAGCATGTAAAGATCGGCGGGGGCGGACAGCCCCCGCCAGATTGTTCAGGCGTCGGCGGTTTCCGACACATTGATCACGGTGCGCGTGGGGAACGGAATGTCCACGCCACCCGCATCCAGCGCCTCTTTCACCTTGCGGGTCATATCCGCCTTAAAGCTGAAATAATCGCCGGCGTTGCACCAGACCCGCACCAGAAAATCAACAGAGCTGCCGCCCAGATTGGTCACCTGGATGAACGGTTCGGGCTCAGACTGCGCGCGTGCATCGGCCATGATCGTATTATGAATAATCCGCTCGGCATCCGCCAGATTGGCACCATAGCCCACACCAAACGTCCATTCCGCCCGCCGCCGGTCATTGGTGGAATAGTTGGTAATGATGTTTCCCCAGACTTCCGAATTGGGCACAATCACCTGCACGTTGCTCAGATCCGCCAGTTCCGTAAAGTTCAGCGTGACCTCCTTTACCGTGCCCATCTGACCCGCAACTTCAACGAAATCGCCGGTCCGTATAGGCCGAAACAGGATCAGCATCACACCTGCTGCGACGTTCGACAGTGTGCCCTGCAATGCCAGACCAATGGCCAGACCTGCCGCACCGATAACGGCGATGACCGATGTGGTTTGCACACCAAAGGTGTTGAGCACAAAAAGAACCGTGAAACCCAGCACCACATACCGCACGATCGACGACAGAAAGTCGAACAGCATGTCGTCCAGATGCTTGTTTCTGCGGCCAAGGTTGCGCACGCGGGCCTGAAGCCACTTTGAAACAACCCAGCCCAATAGCAAAATCGCAATCGCCGCCAAAACGGACCCGGCCGCGCTTGCCAGAAACTCAAGCGTAAGAAGATCACCGACAGTTTTGCCCTGCCAGATTTCCATCGTAAGAATATCTTTAAACATCAGCCCTGCGGTGTCCCTGCCAATCCATCCATTTTGCGGGCGAGCTTCGCGTCCAGCGTGCTAAGCCCGTCTACATCATGGGTCGTCAGCGTCACGTTCACCGTCTTATAGACGTTGTCCCATTCGGGGTGGTGGTTCCACTTTTCCGCCCAGATCGCCGCCTGCGTCATCCAGCCAAACGCCTCAACGAAATCCGTGAAAACGAACGTCTTTTGTATCGCGTCCCGGCCCTCGGCCATGCTCCAGCCCGTATCGAACAAAGGTTTCAGCACCGTATCACGGGTTTCATCACTTAGTTTTTCAGTCATTCCTGCTCCTCGATCCGTTCTTGTTTGAACGGACCATATTCTGTCAAAATCTCGATCTCTTCGTCTACAGCTTCGCGTTCTGCGCGCAAATAGTCGCCCACCGCACGCCCGAACCCCTCGTCCCGCATCCAGTGAACGGACCACGTCGCATGCGGCAGGTATCCGCGCGCCAGCTTATGCTCCCCCTGTGCGCCTGCCTCTACCGTGCCAAGACGATGTGCAATCGCAAAATCAATCGCCTGATAATAGCACAGTTCGAAATGCAGGCAGGGGTGATGCTCGGTGCAGCCCCAATATCTGCCGTACAACGCATCCGCACCGATAAAGTTCAACGCCCCCGCCACCCACCGGCCTTCGCGTTCCGCCAGCACCAGCGCCATGTCGTTGCGCAAACTGTCCTGCGCAATATCAAAAAACTGCCGCGTGAGGTAGGGTGACCCCCATTTGCGCGCGCCTGTGTCCTGATAGAACCGCCAGAAGGCATCCCAATGCTCTGGCTCTATGCCATCACCGGTAAAGGTGTGGATCGTGCCGCCAAAACCCTGAGCCTGCGCCCGTTCCTTGCGGATGTTCTTGCGCTTGCGGCTGTTAAGACTGGCCAGAAAACCGCCAAAATCGGCATAGCCGTTGTTGCGCCAGTGAAACTGCTGCGACTTGCGCACCATCAGGCCCATCTCTTCGGCAAACCGCGCCTCGTCCTCGGTACAGAACGTGGCGTGTACTGACGACAGCGCGTTCTGGTCGGTGACCTGTACCGCCCCCCGGATCAACGCCTGTCTGCCCAGATCCTCGAAACCCGGGCGGGTCAGAAACCGCCGTCCGGTGGCCGGCGTATGCGGCACAGCAATCTGAAGTTTCGGATAATACTGCCCGCCCGCCCGTTCCAATGCGTGCGCCCAATTGTGATCAAAGATATATTCGCCCTGCGAATGCGTCTTGGCATAAAGCGGTGCCACGCCAATTAACTGGTCATCGACATAGGCGGCCAGATGCTGCTGCTGCCATCCGGTGCCCGGCCCCACACTGCCGCTTTCCTCCAGCGCTGACAAAAAGCGATAGGTTGTAAACGGATCATTGGGCCGCGCGCCATCCACCGCTTCGGGACAGGCGCAGGCATCCCATTCGGCCTGACCGATTTCGGCAATATCGCCCATCAGCCTGATTTCAATGTTCTGCGTGTTCATAAATTACCTGCCGTCGCTGCCCCTAAGGTGTGCCGCGCGGACGCAGGATCAAGCGGGCGTTGCCGCAAGGTAGTGTTCAAAGGTGATATTATCCGCGATCCGCCGTGCCTGCGCTTCCTGCGCGGCGCTGCGCACGGTCCAGCAGCAGATCATCGCGCCCTGATCCTTCAATTGGGCCACGCGGGGCCGCGACAGGTCATGAACTTCGTGGCTGATGAAACAGGCACCGACACGGTCAAAATCAGGAATATCGCGAAGGCGGTCGCAGACAGCAGCAGGCAGTGGCCAATCGGCAGGATCATAGGCGCTTGTCACAATGCCGCGCGGCACATCCGGGGCCAGCGTCGCCATCATTGCAACCGCGTGCGGGTTAAAGGACATCAGGGCAAGCGGCCCCTCATACCCCTTGATCGCACCGGCCACCGCATGCTCCAGCGGGCCCAGATCAGTGCCCATCGCGCCGTCTTGATCTTTCAACTCAATCACCAGCGGCACCTGCCCCGCGACGATATCCAGCACTTCCTCGAGGTCGGGAATGCCCTCGTCTCCCCCCAGAAGCTGCACCTGCGCAAGTTCGGCCGCGGGGCGCAGGCGCACCGCACCGGTTTTGCCGGTCAACCTTTCAAGCCCGTAGTCGTGAAACACCATCGCGGTGCCATCCGCGCTCAACTGTACGTCAATCTCAATGCCATAGCCTGCCGCGATGGCGGCCCGGATCGCTGCGCGGCTGTTTTCGGGTCTGCCGTCTGACACGTCGTGCAACGCCCGATGCGCCAGCGGCCTGTTATAAAACCCGCGCGGCAGCATCATTTGATCTCGAAAATACCTTCGATCTCGACTGCAACACCCAAGGGCAGAGAGGCGGCGGAGACAGCGGATCGCGCGTGATAGCCGCGGTCATCCAGTGCCTCTACCAGAAAATCGGAGCAACCGTTGATGACCTTGGGCTGATCGGTGAAATCTGCGGTAGAGTTCACAAAACCGGTCAGCTTGACCACCCGCACCAACCGCTCAATATCGCCATTGCATGCCGCCTTCACCTGCGCCAACAGGCTGATCGCACAGTGTTTTGCCGCTGCGGCCCCCGCTTCCACATCCAGATCATCGCCCAGCTTTCCGGTGATCAGCCCGTCCGGCCCGCTGGAAATCTGGCCCGACACATAAAGCGTGTTGCCGGTCTGCACAAACGGCACATAGTTGGCCGCCGGTGCTGGCGCGTCCGGCAGGGTGATGCCCATGTCTGACAACCGATCTGAGATGCTCATGGCGTTCCGTCCTTTGTGCAAAATTTCTTTGCGGCTGTTTACCGGTCTTGATCCGCCACGGAAAGACCCCCTTCACCCTTCACGCATCGCATGGGCAAAATAATCAACGAAGGGTCGGGTCAGAAACTCAAGCGGGGAATGCGCCCCGGTCTGAATAAAAACTTCGACCGGCATCCCGGGCAGCAGCACAGCGCCCGGCGGCAATTGCTCAAGCGCGCCCTCGTCCGGTTTGACGGTCACCACGTAATGCCGTGTGCCGCGCCGCTCATCGGTGATGGCATCGGGTGAAATGCGGGTGACATGCCCGGCGACCTCGGGCGCGATGCGGTGGTCCAGCACGGCCAGGCGCAACACAACCGCCTGTCCGGGGCGTACCGCGTCAATGTCGCTGGGCTGCACTTCGGTTGTGATCAGCCGGTCAGGGTCCTGCGGGACAATCTGCATCAACGGTTCCGCCGCGCGCAGCACCTCATGCGGGGCGCTGACCCGCATCCGGTGAACGATGCCGCCCGTGGGCGCGCGCAACTCTGCCGCCGCGACCTCGGCCTGCAAGGCGGTCACCTCGCTGCGGTATTTGCGGATCTGCTCATCCAGCTCACGCGCCTGAATCAGCGCGCGTTCACGGCGCGCCGCCTGACGCTCCGCCAGTTCCGTCTCCGTCGCCGCCATTCGCTCTGTAGCCTCGGCGCGTCGTGATACCAACACCGCAAGCTCCCCCTCCAGGCGCGATGCTTCCCGTTCGGTCTCAAGCGCGGCTACGGCAGGAAGCAACCCACGCGAGAGAAGCGCCCGTTGTTTTTCCAGCAGCGTCGCGACCAGCGCATGCTGGCGGCCCAGCGCCACCCGCTGCGCGGCAATCCCGTCAAGCTGGGCGGCGATCTGGCGGCGCGCCTGACGGGCCTTGCGGATCTGTTCGCGCACAGTGTCCCGGTTCGCAGCAAACAGACTGCGCTGCCCCTCAAGCACGGCAGTCAGCGACGGATCCTCCTGTTCCCTGCCCAGCACCTCCGGGGCAAAGACAACCTCGGTGGCATCCGTATACTCCGCCCGCAAACGATCCTGACGCGCCGCCAGATCAAACAATTGCCCGCGCGCAAAGACCAGCGCCGTGCGTTGTCGTTGCGTGTCCAGCCGCGCCAGCACGTCACCTGCGGTGACCCGGTCCCCTTCGGCCACCAGCACATCCGCAATGCGTCCGCCCACCGGGTGCTGTACCTCCAGTGAGGTCTGGCCCGGCTGCACCCGGCCATTGGCAATAATCGCACCCGACAGTCTGGCCTGCGTTGCCCAGACACCAAATCCCAGCATCAGCACCAAAATTGCCAGCACACCGCTCAGGACATAGCGGCCCACCGACGGTCCGGGTGCGGCCCCGCTGGTCATCGCATGCCTCCGGCGCGGGCAGGGGCCTTATCAAGGGTACGGGCGTTCTTGACCATGCCCGCCATCACCTCCTGCTTGGGGCCAAACGCAACGCGGCTGCCCGCATCCAGCACCAGCAACATTTCGCATTCCGCAATCGCCGCCGGGCGATGCGCCATGATCAGCACCGACCGCCCGCGCGCTTTGATATGGCGGATCGCGGTGTTCAGCGCATCGGACCCTTCGTTGTCGAGGTTGGAATTGGGTTCATCCAGCACCACAAGCGCCGGATCACCGTAGAGCGCGCGCGCCAGTCCGATACGCTGAAGCTGCCCTCCGGACAGGCGCATCTGACCCGCACGGATTGGCGTGTCATAGCCGTCCGGCAGGGCAAGAATCATTTCATGCGCGCCGGCCATCGCGGCGGCCTCGACCACCCGCTCATCATCGGGATGCTGGATCAGGCGGGCAATATTCTGTGCGATCGTTCCGTCAAACAGGAACACGCGCTGGGGCAGATAGCCGATGTGCTGGCCCAAAACTTCGGGATCGTATTGATCAAGCGCGGCACCGCCCAGACGCACAGAGCCACCTGCGGGCGGCCAGACGCCCACCAATGCCCGTGCCAGGGACGATTTGCCCGATCCCGACGGCCCGATCACCCCAACCGCCTGCCCCGCAGCGACAGTGAACCCCACCGCCTTCAGCGTTGCAATCCGTTCGGCGGGCGGCACCACGGTAAGGCCCTGCACCACCAGCCGGGCGTCCGGCGCAGGCAGTTCCGTGCGCGGCGATGCCGGTTGCACTTCTCCCAGCAAGGCAGCCAGCCTTGCCCAGCTTTGCGCCGCCTGTTGCGCCATCGGCCACTGATTCAGCATCGCCTCTACCGGGGCCAGCGCACGGCCCAGCAGAACCGATCCCGCGATCATGCCACCCGGCGTCATCTGTCCACCCAGCACCAGCCATGCCCCCACACCCAGCATGGCCGACTGCAACAGTAACCGCGCGGTCTTGCCCACGGTGGAAAAGCCAGTCCCGGTATTGCTGGCCGTGACATCCGCCGCCAGTGCCGCCTGCCGCGCGGCGTTCCAGCGGGCAAAGGCCGCCTGTCTCATGCCAAGCGCACGCACCGTCTCGGCTTCGTTGCGCAGCTGATCTGCCGTGCTCGTCGCTGTCAGTGCATGCAGCTGTGCGGCGTTCTGGCTGCTGTGGGTCAAAAGTTGGTTGCCCAGCGTCAACATCACCAGCGCACCCGCCCCGCCCAGCGCCATCAGCCCCAAAATCGGATGGAAGACAAAAATTACCGCAAAGAAAACCGGAGTCCAGGGCAGATCAAACATCGCCGTCACCAACGGCCCGCCAATCAACCGCCGCACGGTTTCAAGATCATTCAGCCCGCTGGCCGTCCCCGCATCGGGCAGCACCGCTGATTTGCGCATCACCGCGTCAAACACACGCGGCTCAAGCGTCTGGGTGAACCGCATCGCAACACCCGCCATGATCCTGCTGCGCACAAAATCCAACACCACCATCACGCCGTACAAAAAAACCAGCAGCACCGACAGCGCCACCAGTGTCTGCACCGAGCCGGAGGCCAGAACCCTGTCATAGACCTGCAGCATGTACATAGGGCCCGCCAGGATCAGCAGGTTTGCAAACAGGCTGAACACCCCGACAATCCAGAACAGGGCACGATTCTGCCTGCGCACATGGCGCAGTTCCTGCAATCCGCGTTTGATCTTGTCCGCTGGCATGGCCCACCTTCCGTCACGGGATCCGGCAGAACATACGCACAAGCATATCTGCCGCCGGAACCCGCCATAAAGCAGGTCTTGTTTAAGATTGCCTTGCCAAGGCTCAGATCCAGCGCACCGTGCCACTGACCCGGACGGACGCCCCCGGCGTGCCCGTCACCTCGACCCGAAGCGCCGAAGGCATGCCCATAACCTCGCCTTGCCGGATCACAAAATCACCACCCTTGCCCAATCCGTCCCAATCCAGATCGACCAGCGCGCCACCCAATGCCGCCGCCGCCGCACCGGTTGCCGGGTCCTCGACCACCCCGCCACTGGCGAATGCATTGCGGGATACGAACCGGCGCGGGCCGGTGACGTGCAGCAGGCTGACCGTCACCAGATCATGCGCCGCCATCAGATCACGCATCGGTTCAAACGGATAGGACATTGCCGCAAGGTTCGCGCGTTCTTTCAGTGCAAGAATGCCATGATGGACACCGGCAAAGGCCAGCGTCGGCGGCAGCGCCCGATCAAGATCACCCTGCGCCAGCCCAAACAGGTCCAGTAGGTCCGCACAAAAGTCAGGCGCCATCGCGCGTGACCATGTCGCCGGTGATTGCAAGGTGGCCTGCCACTGACCGTCTGCCTCATCCGCCTCGACGCTGATCGGGCCGTCGCGCAGGAACAGATCAAACCGTCCCGCCCCGTTTTGCGCGCCCAGCACGGCACCCAGCGCGATTGTGGCATGCCCGCAAAACGCAACCTCGCCCACAGGGGCATAATAACGAACGGTCCAGCCACTCTGCGCCGGGCAGGCAAAAGCGGTTTCAGAATAGCCCAGATCGGCTGCGATCTTTTGCATCTGGTCTGGGTCAGGAAGCGCGTCGGCAATGACCACGCCTGCGGGGTTGCCGCCATGATCCCCTTGGGAAAATGATGAAACCCGGATCGGTATCATGCTGTGCCTCCTGCCTTTGTTCTTTGCAGAATGGCACGGGCAACGGACAGCACATAATGAAACCTTGTAAGCCCCGCGATCACCGGTCGGAATATGATGTTATCTGTCACCACCCTGCGGTGACGGTGCCGAACTGCCATCGCCGGACGATCCAAAAATATCGCGCAGCACCTGATCAATGATAGATCCCTGTGGCTGCGGCGCCGGTGCCGGCGTCGACGTGGTGGTGCTAGTGTCGCCCAAACCGCTGACACCTGACGGAGCCTGCATCGGCAACGGTTTGACCGGCAGGCCATCGTGCACACGGCTCATGGTTTCGCGCCAGATGTCGGTGGGCAGACCCCCGCCGGTCACGCCGCGCAATGGCGTGTTGTCATCATAGCCCATCCAGACACCGGCAACATAATCCGCGGAAAATCCGATGAACCACGCATCCTTGGCCGCAGATGTCGTCCCGGTCTTGCCCGCCAGTTCCCGCCCGCCGAACTGCCCGCGCTTGCCAGTCCCCGAAGAGATGACCTTTTCCATCATATAAACCAGCTGCCGTGCGGCATCTTCCTGTATCACCCGCTCTCCGATACCACCGCCGCTGCCCATCAGCGGCTCATCGTCCCCCAGCAGCGTCAATTCAACAAGGCCATAGGGCGTTACAGACGATCCGCCGTTCAGGATACCGGCATAGGCTCCCGTCATCTCGATCAGCGTGCTTTCAGAGGCCCCCAGCGCCAGTGCCGGTCCGGCGGCCAGATCACTTTGGATGCCAAACTGCGCGGCAACCTGACTGACCAGTTCACGGCCCACACTTTCGGAGATCTTGACCGCCGGGATGTTCAGCGATTCCATCAGTGACTGGGTCAGCGTCACCTGCCCCTTGAATGTCTCGGTGTAGTTCTTCGGGCACCACTGACCCGAACCGGGAATGTTCAGACAATACGGAGAATCGTCAATCAGATCATTGGGCGAATAACCCAGATCAAGCGCCGCCGCATATACGAAAGGCTTGAACGCCGATCCTGTCTGGCGCAGCGCCTGCGTGGCGCGGTTAAAGGCACCGGCAACCTTGGTCTTGCGCCCGCCCACCATTGCCCGCACAGCCCCGTCGGCGGACATCACAACAATCGCTGCCTGCGCTTTTGATCCTTCGCGCACCTTGTTGTCGAACACCCATCTCAGGCCCTCTTCGGCGGCGCGCTGCATCCGCTGGTCCAGCGTGGTCTTGATCCGCACGTCCTCGGTGGTGTTGCGGGTAAAAAACTCCGGTCCGGTCGACATCACCCAATCGGCAAAATAGCCACCCGCACGCGCTTCTGCCGCCTGTGACAGCACCGCCGGGTTGGCCTGTGCGGCCTGTGCCTCGCGGGCGCTCAGATATCCCTGCTCCTGCATCAGGCGGATCACGGTCGCCGCGCGGTTCTGCGACCGGTCCAGATTGTTGGTCGGTGACAAAGTGGTGGGCGCCGTCAGAAGACCCGCCAGCATCGCACCCTCGGCAGGACCAACGGCAGCGGCGGGTTTGCCGAAAAATCGCTGCGCTGCAGCTTCCGCACCAAAGGCACCGCCACCCATGTAGGCACGGTTAAGATAGATCGACAGAATATCATCCTTGGAATACTTCGCCTCCATCGCCATCGAAAACAACGCTTCCTTGGCCTTGCGCTGAATCGACGTGCGGCGGCAGTTCGCCTCGTATTCCTTTTCGGTAATCCCCGCGCTGGGGTCATAGGGTTCGCCCAAACAGATCAGCTTGGCCACCTGCTGTGTGATGGTTGAACCGCCATGCCCTGACAGCGGGCCGCGCCCCTCGCTCAGGTTGATGCGCACCGCCGATGCAATGCCGCGCGGGCTGATACCGAAATGACGATAGAACCGCTTGTCTTCGGTTGCGATCACCGCATTCTTCAGGTGCGGCGATACGGAATCTGCGGTTACGACACCGCCAAATTGATCACCGCGCCAGGCAAAGACCTCTCCGTTGCGATCCAAAAGCGTGACCGACCCTTTGGCGCGCCCGTCCAGCAACGCCTCAAGCGGCGGCAACGTCGTATAGAGATAGCCAACAGCCAAAGCCAGCACCAGCACGACAACTGCGGTGATCCGCCATGTGATCTTCCAGATCAGGCGCAGGATCCAGCCAAAGACCCTACCCAGAAAGCCTGTAACGCCTCCCCGCCGGGGCCGCTTGGCCGCCGGTGTTTTGCGGCGCGGCGCACCTGCCGTTTTGGCTGGCTTTTTCGCAGGTTTCTTGGCTGCGGGCTTGGGTTTGCCCGAATATCGCTTGTCGGCGACCAAAGGCCGCCTGCGCTTAGGTGAATCACTCATAACACTGCCCGCTCGGGACCTCTTTTTGTGCAGTCTATCCGTCTTTTCCGCGATTGTTTAGCACCTGCTTTGCATCTGCGGCATCAGATTGCTGATCAATTTATAGGCACAAATTATGTTTTGCATATTTTTTGCGCACTCACTTTGCGTAAGCACGGACTTTCCCGCCTCCAACCCTTCCAAACGCCCCGGAAATGCAAGTTGCTGCGGGGGCATAACGCAGGAAACCCTGCCAACCGGAAGGACCGAAGGTGAAACTCATCATTGCAACAATCAAACCATTCAAGCTTGAGGAAGTGCGCGAAGCACTGACCGAAGCGGGCGTGCGCGGGCTGATGGTTACCGAAATCAAGGGGTTTGGCGCACAGTCAGGCCATACCGAAATCTACCGTGGCGCGGAATACGTCGTGAACTTTGTGCCCAAGGTCAAGCTGGAGCTTGTCGTGGCGGACTCGGTTGCCGACCAGATGGTCGAAGTGATCTCGCGCACTGCCCAGACCGGCAAGATTGGCGACGGCAAAATCTTCGTCCTCGACGTGGAACAGGCCGTGCGTGTCCGCACGGGCGAAACCGGCGAAGACGCCATCTAGGCAAAAGTTTTACGAGGGAAATGAACACATGACACGAACACATAAACTCCTTTTGACAGCGGGCGCCGTGGTCCTGCCGTCTGCCGCGCTGGCACAGGATGCCGCCGCGGTCACCGCCGAAATGGTCTGGATCATGAACACGCTGCTGTTTTTGATCGGTGGCTTTCTGGTCTTTTTCATGGCTGCAGGGTTCTGCATGCTCGAAGGCGGTCTGGTCCGCTCCAAGAATGTGACCATGCAAATGACCAAGAACGTCGCCCTGTTCTCGCTGGCGACCATCGCCTACTGGGCTTTTGGCTATAACCTGATGTACCCGCTGGGCAACTGGTCCGCCGAAGGGGTGCTGTCAGGCGTCTTTGGTCCCGGCGTGCTTGAAGCCGTGGGCATTGATCTGGCAGGTGCGGACGACGGCGAATATGCCTCGACCGGGTCCGACTTTTTCTTCCAGTTGATGTTCTGTGCGGCGACTGCCTCGATCGTGTCCGGCGCACTGGCGGAACGGATCAAGCTGTGGCCCTTCCTGATCTTCGTTATCATCCTGACCGGCATCATCTATCCCATTCAGGCTTCCTGGAAATGGGGCGGCGGTTTTCTGGACGAAATGGGCTTCCTTGATTTCGCGGGCTCTACCGTCGTCCATTCCGTCGGTGGCTGGGCAGCGCTGACAGGTGCCATCATCCTCGGGCCACGCATCGGCAAGTACAAGGATGGCCGCGTCAACCCGATGCCCGGTTCCAACCTCGCGCTGGCGACACTGGGTATGTTCATCCTGTGGCTCGGCTGGTTCGGCTTCAACGGCGGCTCGCAGCTCGCGATGGGTTCTGTCGGGGATATCGCTGACGTGTCCCGCATCTTTGCCAACACCAACGCTGCCGCTGCCGGTGGTGCCGTCGTGGCGCTGATCCTGACGCAGATCCTCTACAAGAAGCCTGACCTGACGATGATCCTGAACGGCGCGCTTGCCGGTCTGGTTTCCATCACAGCCGAGCCTCTGACGCCAAGCCTTGGCATGGCAACGCTGATCGGTGGTATCGGTGGTGTGATCGTGGTCTTCGCTGTCCCAATGCTGGACAAGTTCAAGATCGACGATGTGGTCGGTGCAATCCCGGTTCACCTGCTGGCGGGCATCTGGGGTACGATTGCCGTGGTCCTGACAAACCCCGATGCAAACCTTGGCACACAGCTTTACTCAATCCTTGTGGTGGGTATCTTCACCGTGGTCGCATCCGGCGTGGTCTGGTTTATCCTCAAGGCGACGCTTGGCATCCGTGTCAGCGAAGAAGCCGAGATCAGCGGTCTGGACACAACCGAACTCGGCATGGAAGCCTATCCAGAGTTCTCCAAGGGCTAAGGTCAAAGACATCCCAAAAAAACCAGAAAGCCCGGGCCATTCGGTCCGGGCTTTTTCGTGCGGCGGGTGATCGGGTGTCCACCTGAAGGGTTGAACCTATGTTTCAGGAGACGCGCCAAACATTCTCAAACACGCCCCGTGCAGCGCGCGCAGGATCCCGGCGGAGTGCCTTTTCCGGTGACAGGTCCACAACATCCGTAAGGTGGACATCCTGTCCACCCCGCCTTCCTAGATACCAACGTCGATGATCGCCGCAGCCAATATAGGCACGCTCTGGGTGTTCAGCCCGGCAATGTTCATCCGGCTGTCACCCACCATATAGATGCCATGCTTCTCGCGCAGCTCTTCGACCTTCTGGGGCGTTGTGCCCAGCCGGGAAAACATACCCCTATGCTCTGCCAGAAAACCAAACCGGTCGGACCCTGACAGCCGCTGCAATTCACCCGCCAATTGCTCCCGCAGGCCCAGCATACCCAGACGCACCTCTTCCAGTTCCGCCATCCAGTCGCCCCGCAGCGTGTCATCTTCCAGAATGGTCGACACGATGCGCGCGCCATGATCTGGCGGAAAGCTGAAGTTCTGGCGGTTCAGATAGGCCAGCGTGCCCTGATTGAGCTTATGCGCCGCAGGGTCCGCAGCAACCGCCATCAACAGGCCCGTCCGCTCGCGGTAGATGCCAAAATTCTTGGAACAGCTAGCGGCAATCAGGCATTCCGGCACCGATGCCGCGATCTTGCGCGTGGCGGCGGCATCCGCATCCAGACCATCACCAAATCCCTGATAGGCAATGTCGATCATCGGCGTGGCACCGGTCTCTTGCAGAACTTCGATCACCGCATCCCATTGCGTGGCATTCAGGTTCGCCCCCGTCGGGTTGTGACAGCACCCATGCAGCAACACCACATCGCCCGCCTGCGCCCCTTTGAGGTCCGCCAGCATCCCGTCAAAATCAACCCCGCGCGTCTCATCATCGAAATAACGATAGGGCACCATGTCCATTTCAAGATACTTGAGGATCGACAGGTGGTTGGGCCATGTCGGATCGGACACAAAAACCCGCGCATCCGGTTTCGCCATCTTGATCATCTCGAACGCCTGCCGCACCGCACCGGTCCCGCCCGGCGTGGCCGCCGCCGCAACCGTGCCGCGCGATACCGCATCGCCCAGCACCAGCCCAACCATCGCATCGGCAAAGGCAGGATCACCGGTCAGGCCGGTATAGACCTTGGTGTCCTGCGCTTCCCAAATCCGCTGCTCTGCGGCCTTGACCGCCCGCATAACCGGCGTCAGGCCCGTCGCATCCTTGTAGACACCGACGCCCAGATCAACCTTGGTGTCGCGCGGGTCGTCGCGGTACATCTGCACCAGCGCAAGGATCTTGTCTGCGGGTTGTTCTTTGAGTGTCTCAAACATCAGGCGTCTCCGGTAGCGACTGGCACGGTGGGGAACATGCCCCATTCCGCCCAGGATCCATCATAAAGTGACCAGTCATCGTGACCCATCCGCTGCAAGGCCAGCGCAAGGATTGCCGCGGTAATACCGGACCCGCAGGACGTGATCACCGGCTTGTCCAGATCAACGCCTGCCGCCTCGAATATGGCGCGGGTTTCATCGGGTGATTTCATGGTCTTGTCGTCGTTCAACAGCGTCTCGTAGTGTACGTTGCGCGATTTGGGAATGTGGCCCGCGCGCAGCCCCTCACGCGGCTCCGGTGCGTCACCGCGAAACCGTGCGGGCGCGCGGGCATCCACCACCTGCGGCTCCCCCAGTTTTGAGGCATGGGCCACTTGCGTGACGTCGCGCACAAGCTGGTTCTGCACCCGCACCGTCATATGACGGTCGCGCGGGATCGGCGGCATGTCCTCGGTCGGATGTCCTTCGGCGACCCATTTCGGCAGCCCACCGTCCAGCACCGCGACATCTTCCTGCCCCATCAGCTTGAACAGCCACCAGACGCGCGGCGCGGACAGCATGCCCGCCCCGTCATAAACCACCACCTGATGCCCGTCACCCACGCCAATCGCCCGCATCCGCGACATGAACTTTTCCACCGGCGGGGCCATGTGCGGCAAGTCGGACCGCGCATCTGACACATCATCAATGTCAAAAAACCGCGCACCGGGAATGTGCGCTTCCTCGTATTCAGCCCGCGCATCGCGGCCCGCATCAGGCAGATACCACGACGCGTCCAGCAGGCGCAGATCGGGGTCCTTAAGGTGTTTGGCCAGCCACGCTGTTGAAACGAGTGTTTTGGGGTCGTCAGACATGGGCCATCCTTTGCTTACAGATTGCTTTCTTGCCTACCGCCGCGCGGTCAGACTGGCAAGAGGATCGGTGGCGCGTAGCCCCTCCCATGTCGCTGCTTCCTGCCACCAGCGGAAAAGTGCGGGATAACGCGGCAAGGTGTCGGCCAACTGCGGCACCCGGCAGGCATAGGACAACATCGGCGCTAGGTGCAGGTCGGCCAGACTGCGCGGACCACGGCCAAGTTGATGACCTTCTTGCGCAATGCTCTCCAGCAAACCCAGCGCCGGGGTAGCGGCAAGGAGGCCCGCCGCCACTTCGCCCGCCTCTGCTTTGGCTCCCTCGATCAGCGGACGATAGAACCCGTGGGAAAACACCTTTCGGATCAGGTGCGGATAGATATCCGCATCCACCAGCCCGATAATCTGCGTCATGCGTGCCTGCGCGATCCTGTCTTTCGGCTGCATTGATTGCGCATCCCCCTGCCCGTCCAGAAACCGCAGGATGGCCGCCGTTTCCGTCAGCACCATCGCGCCCTGTCGCAACACGGGCACCCGGCGCAGCGGCGTGAATTCCTGCAAAACAGGATCAGGCGGATCGGCAAAGGGATTGGCCTCGGTATACTCCGCCGTCATTCCCATCTCGGCCAGCGCCAGCCGCACAACCCATGTATAAACGGAATGTTTGAAACCGATCAGATGCAGCGGGTCAGCCATGATCCTTCAGCAACCGTGACTTCTGCCGCGCCCAGTCACGCTTGGCCGAGGTTTCCCGCTTGTCATGGTTCTGCTTGCCCTTGGCGACGCCGATTTTGACCTTGGCCATGCCGCGATGATTGAAATACATCACCAGCGGCACCAGCGTCATCCCCTTGCGTTGGGTCGCGGACCATAGATCAGCCAACTGCTTGCGGCTGACCAACAGTTTACGGCGCCGGCGTTCCTCATGCCCGAACGTCTTGGCCTGCTTATAGGGCGCGATGTAGGAGTTGATGAGCCACAGCTCCCCATCCTCAACCGCCGCATAGCTTTCGGCAATATTCGCCCCGCCATTGCGCAGCGACTTCACCTCGGACCCTTCCAGCATGATACCACATTCAATATCTTCCTCGATCGCGTAATCAAACCGCGCGCGCCGGTTCTCCGCGATGACCTTATAGTTCGGGTCTGATTTAGAGGATGATTTTACCTGTGCCATGACAGGGATGTAGAGCGGCGTCTGCCCCGGCGCAAGACCGCGACCGCAGGTGTGCGTCGCGCAGGCCCGCAAATGGTCAACCTCCCTTCGCATTTACGCCACAGGCACGTGGCAGTTTTACCTAAACGGTTGGAGCAACCCCATGAGAAAACCGGCGTTTCTGCTGTCCCTGATCCTGATGATCCTGCCCGCTGGTGTGCAGGCGTTCACGGTCGACGACCTGCGCACGGCGGTTGACGCTGATGACATGAAGGCGGTCGAGGCCGGGCTGGACCGCGCACAGACCGAATACCTTGAGGGCGCCCGAAGTGCCGATGACATCCGCGATCTGTTCATCGCGATTTCCCGGTCCGATCCCGCGATGATCTCTTTTGTCGAAGACTGGTTTAACGCCAGTCCCACAAATCCCAAGGCGCAGATTGCCCGCGCGTGGAGCCTTTGGAACGGGGCAAACCAAATCGCGAAAGCAGAAAATGATTACGCACGGCAGGTCGTGGCGGCGATCAAGGCGGATTTCACCGAACTCGCCCTCGCCGCCTACGCCAGTGATCCCGATCTGATGCCTGCCGCCGATGCGCTGATCCGTGGCTATGCGCAGGACATGTCTGCGCCCACGCCGCTTGAGGTCATGAACAACGTGCTTGCGCGCGACCCCAACTGGGGATCGGTAGAGCGTGCCCTGCATGAGTTGCGCGCCACCTCCGTCCCGATGCAGCGTAACTTTTGCACCTCCGTCAGCGCGGCTTTTTCCAAACGGGATGCGGGGATGATCCGGCATCGCTGCATGATGCGTCTGGCACTGATGTTCGGCCATCCCGCGATGCTTGATTACGCATACGCGCACCTGTGGGACGACAGCGATCCCTATCTCACCGGCACCCGTGTTGCACATTTCGTCACCTGGACAAACTTCACGCGCTGGACACCCGAACAGATCGACTGGGCTGAACGCCTGTTGCTCACCCATCCGGTCAATCAGTTTGAACTGGTCTATCTGGCCTACATCGCGGATGTTTTCCAAAACAAGGTGCGCCACGCCCACGGGCTTGTTCTGGGTCGCGAACATCTGGTGCATTTCACGCAGACCTTCAGACAGCAACGGCTGACGCTCGCGCAGGAATACCTTGCGCATGATCCGCTGAACCTTGGGCTGATCGACCTTGTGGATGGGGTCGCACATGCCCCTCCGATGGAACTGACCATAGGGGAGGACGGCAACGTCACCTACAGGCCCGATCGCAAAGCCCTCAGCGATCAGGAACGGCGCGCACAGCGCAAGGCTTCCGACACGGAGCGCGCGTATTTCATCCAACAACGGCTCATCGCATCGCCCTACTATCCGCAGCATTGGCAGGACTACGCGCGTTCCCTCAGCCGCAGCAACATGCCAAGGTCGCTGTTCGACGACCGGGCAGCGCGCGAAAACGCGATTGCGCTGTCAACCGACCCGGCACAGGCGCTCAAGCACTACATCGCCCTGCTGGAATCAAACTTTAAACGCATTCAGGAGATTGAGGCGATGTCAGAACAGGACCTTGCGCAACTCCCGGACTGGCAGGCGCTCTATACCGAGACCAACCTGCCGGACAAACTGCTGTGCCCCTAGGTGCGCGCACGCAAGCTCAAGGCATTCATCTGTGAAAGCTATCCGGCAAGTGCCCCGGTTTGCCGCGAAAGTGTATTTGGCCCGAAAGAACGCGCACAAAAGCTTATGGACCGTGCCAGGGCCGCACCTGCATGTCTGGGCATTCTTCAAAGCGCGCCGGAAAACCTGTGGTACACTTTCACCGATTTCGATGTCGCATCGGGACAGGAGTGATCGCGTCCCACAGGGTCAATCCCCCAGCTTTTTATGCACTTCTTCCAGATCAATCTCGCCAATCGGCATCTTGTTCGCCGGGTTGTCGAAATCGTATTTGAACAGATCAAAGTCGCGCTTATAAATTTCGCGGATCAGATGCATCGAAAGATCGTCGAAATAATCCTCCACCGGATGCGCCCGCTTGGGGCCATGCCCCTCGCTCTCGTTGAACCGCGGAATTTCTGACAAAGTCACCGCATTTGGCGTTTTTACCGCATCCAGCACATCCTGCATGCCTTCGTTGAACTTCTCGGTCCAGACGATCTTGTCATAGCTGCCGCCGTTGGCGATGAATGTGCTGATATGCCCTGACATCGCGGACCAGTGAATGTCCGGGTCCATCGGCCTGCGCCAGCGGATGGTATCGCGCGCGAACAGCAAAAAGCGGCGGAAGCTGGCGATCTGGTCAAACTCCTGTTTGCCGTCTTCGCCCCCCACATCAATCCCGTATTTCTGGATCAAGAGCGGCACCAGATTGCCACGATACCGCTTGCCGTTGCGCTGGATGCCGCAAATCTTGTCAAAGAACGACGACAGGATGCGCGTGTAGGGGTTGCGCACGCAGGTGAACGCGTAAGAGGTGTGGTTGGTCACATTCGCCGTGATCGGCGCCTGCGATTGCTCAAGCGCCCATTTGTGCATCCCCGACTGCGCATCGTGAATGTCACCGTCAAAGAATGTGCCATGATCGGAATAGAACATGATCTGCCCGATGGTCGAGCAGGCGCATTTCGGCACCACGCGGTACACCACGCTCTCGCTCTCTGTCATCCAGGTCCCTGGAAACCCCATACTGCACGCCCTCTGCTCTCATGACTGTTTTGCGCAACAGTTCACTCTTGCCTCAAAAAAGCAAATTAATGGTGTTTATTCAATCTGTCTTCACCTTTATCAACGAAACAATCAAAGTCAAAAGGCCGGATCGTCTCCAAAATGGCTAAAATCGCCTATATCCTGCTCTGTCACAAGGACCCGGACGCCGTCATCCGACAGGCAGAGCGGCTGACGGCTGTGGGCGACTACATGTCGATCCACTTTGACAAATCAGCCAAGGCGGAACATTTCAAACAGATCAAGGAGGCGCTGGCGGACAATCCCAATGTGACCTTTGCCAAGAAACGCATCAAATGCGGCTGGGGCGAATGGTCGTTGGTGCAGGCCACGCTGAACGCCGTCCAATCCGCCGTCGATGCCTTTCCCCGTGCCACGCACTTCTACATGCTGTCGGGCGACTGCATGGCGATCAAATCCGCCGAATACACCCACCGCTTCCTTGACGACAACGATGCCGATTTTATCGAAAGCTTTGACTATTTCGAAAGCGACTGGATCAAGACCGGCTGGAAAGAAGAGCGCCTGATCTACCGCCACTTCGTGAACGAACGTGAACACAAGAAACTGTTCTACTTTCTGTTCGAAGCACAAAAACGCCTCAAGCTGGAACGCACCATCCCAGACGACCTGCAAATCATGATCGGCTCGCAGTGGTGGTGCCTGCGCCGCCGCACCATCGAATGGCTGCTGAAATTCGTGCGCAAACGCCGCGACGTGGTCCGGTTCTTCCGCACCACATGGATTCCGGATGAAACCTTCTTCCAGACACTCGTGCGCCATCTGGTGCCGGAAGAGGAAATCCGCTCCCGAACGCTGACGTTCCTGATGTTCACCGACTACGGAATGCCGGTAACCTTTTACAACGACCACTACGAATTGCTCCTGTCACAGGATTACCTCTTTGCCCGCAAGATCAGCCCGGAGGCTGCGGACCTCAAACGCCGCCTTGGCCTGCTCTACGTGGCACAAGGCGTACATTTTCAGATCAGCAACGAAGGACGCAGTCTCTTCCACTTCCTGTCGGGCCGGGGCCGCATTGGCCGCCGCTTTGCCACAAGGTTCTGGGAAACGGAATCCACCCTGGGCCGCGAACGCGAACTGCTGATCGTTGTGTGCAAGAAATGGCACGTGGCCAAGCGTGTGCTTGAACGCATCCGTCAGGTCACAAACGTGCCCGCCATCGAATACCTCTTTAACGAGGAAGACACGCCGCTACCCGATCTGGGCGGCATCCAGAACACGCTGGAAAAACGCCACCGCCACCGCCGTGCACTGATGCGCATGCTGTTTGACTATTTTGAGACGGACAAGCTCATCATCTGCATGGACCCGGCAAACCTTGATCTGCTGAATGACTTTGCCGCCGACCGCTCCGTCACCCGGATCATGGAGATTGAGTGCCAGTTTACCGAAGACTACCTGACCGGCCACGCCATGCGTGTGGGCCTTGCGGGGGATCAGACCTCAACCGACACGCTGGAACGCCTGCTGCCCACAATCCGCAACGACATGATCTTTGAAAGTGACCGCATCCGCGATGCACAGTTCGAACATCTGACCCGGATGCGCGAAAACGCGGATGCGGACAAGAACGCCACGGCCCTCGCCCAGTTTCTGGCGATCCCCCACGAAAAGGCGCTGGACATCGCACAGACCGACTACCTGTTCTCAGACTGATCGCGCGGGAAAAAAGCGGATGGTCCGCTCCTTTTTACCCAAATACACACCTGCACCGGTTCCCAGACACCGAAGGAACCAGAGGGGCAAAAACCTGACCCCTCAGGCTTTCTTCTTCCACGTCCCCAGCCAGCGCGACACCGCCCCTGTCCGCTCTGCCATATCGTCCTCGATCGCCTCCAACGTCGGGTCAATCCGCGCCATGCGGAACCGCCGCCAGCGCACGTAGATCGCCCAGGCGATCGCCGCGAACAGCGTGATGATAAAGATGTTCAGAAACGGGATGCCCTTGGACGCGTCCGGCCCTGCGACAGGGCGGATCGAAATGGCGTTGGGAAAGATCGTGAAGAATTCATTGCGCCAGCCGTAGTGCTTGATCGCGTAATACTGCGCGGAATCCGCGGTCGATTTGGCGTCCGCCGCCTCTGCCTGCAAGTTCGATGTGTCGAACTTGAAATACGGCGGCCAGCCCCAGCCGGTATCCTCGTTGCGGTAGACCATCACGTCGCCCTTGGCGCGCCGCGTCTGGATAAAGAACACATCGCGGTTCGTCAGCGTCCCGTCCGTACCCACATCCGCCTGCGCCCAGAACAGCGAATTCTCACCCGGATCAATCCGCTTTTCGTAGGTATCCGTCACCCGCACGATGTCCACCTGCGGCAGCGTGTAGTGAAACACCGAAATCACCAGCACCCAGATCGTGCCCCAGAACACCCATTTGATCATCGTCAACATCGCCACACCCTCTCAGGTAAAATTCGTCAGATAGATGATCAGCGCGATCACCACCACAGGCACCACATAGACCAGCAGGATCAGCTTGCGCCGGATCGACCCGTCATACCGCTCCAGCCCCCGCTGCACAAAGGTATCTCGGTCCACCAACTGCTTGCCGTCGTGCCACTTCTTCTTCAGCTTCGACCGCCGCACCGCGCGGCTGTAAAGCGACAAAGAGACATAAACAACCGTCAGCGCCACCAGCAGCATCACAAACAGTCGAATAAACCCGATCATCTCCGCCTCCTCACAGCGCCCCACGGCCCCACCCGTGCACTCATATCCGGCACGGGTTTGCGCGCGGGCTCTTCCATCGGAGCGTCATGACCAAACAGCGTATCGCGCGCGCCCGCCTTGTCCACCTGATACTCGGCCACAAGGAAATCCACAACGTAGGCCTTCTTGGCCTCGGGCCAAGCGGCGTAGGTTTTATAGAACAACTCCTTGTGACAGATAAACATCTGCCGCGCGTCCTTGGGGGCCAGTTCCGCCAACAGCATGTTCACCAGCGCCGCATCGGGCGTATTGCTGGCCCGCAGCGTATAGAAATACGCCGGATCGTCCGACGTGATCAGCGGCCATTTGCTCCCCGTTTCGATCCAGTTGATCAGCGCGTTCAGCGCATGCCATTCCTCGGGCAACGCGCTGGCGTGCCGCCGCGCCAGCCTGCGCATATCCGCCCTGCTTGCCCCGCTCAGGTCGCCCCCCTGATCGGCCACCGCATCGACCAAAATGAAATCCATCTTCTGTTGTAGGATCGCCGCCGCCCAGTCCTTCGGCCCTTCGAATATCGGTTCCGCCAGCCCGTTTAGCGTCAGAAACTGCGCAATCCGGTTCGGCTCGCGCGCGTCAAAGACAAATTCCAGCGGCAATTCCCCCAGATGATCCTTTCCGGCAGGCGCGATCACTGCGGGGTGCTCCACATCCTGAAACAGGTACATCCCGCCAAAATGCGCCGTCCAGAAATTGCGCTGGTCAAACGCCATCTGCCGCAGCCGGACCGGGTTGCGCACCACATCCCCCGTTTTGCCCGCAAGCTCGATCATCCGCGCGATCAGCACATCGTCAAACCAGCCATCCGGCTCGGTCTTGAACCGCTCAACCATCCCGCCCAGCCGCTCTGCATCCCGCACGGTGCCAGCGGTCGTATCCGCCTCGATCTCGACCCGCCGATAATCAAACAGCCGCGCCGGGGTGGAGACATCGTAAACAGAATTAACCAACTCTCCCGCCACCGCGTCCCTGGCCGTCAGCGCAAAAAGCTGCGCCTCGTTGGCGGCGATGAAGTCTTTCAGAATATCCCGCGAGGTGGAGAATTTCATGTGCAGCAAAGGCGCGGTCTGCTGCTCCATGCTCAGCAGAATAAACTGCCGGTTCACCCCTTGGTGGTTGAGATAGAGGTGATCGTTGAGTTCGTCGCCCACCTCGGGGGAATAGCCGGAGATGTCGATGTGGAAATCGGTGAGTTCGGTGCGTTTCCCGGTTAGATGTTCGAGCGCACGGTTATAGCGTTCCACCAGCGCGGGGGATGCGACGTGGAAGAGGTTGCCGAACATGAGGCCGTGTTTGATGAGGCGGTTCATGCAGTGCCTCCTAAAACATAGTGCCAGTCTTCTGGTGTGCTGAGGATCTCTCTAAGTCGGTCGACCACTCTCTGAACACCCATTCCATCTAAACGGATCTTTTGGCTTGTGCTAAGATATGGCCGCAAATCTAATGCCTGCTGCAATAGCTCAGTAGCTTCGGGCAGTCGACCAAAGTCCAATTCACCTTCAAACATGACCTGATCGAATTCTACTCTACCTTCAAATACAGCATCCCTCCCGGAGAACCGTCTGTCGAGAGCACCATCCAAAACAATTATCCAACTGTCGATCGTGTCAGCGAATTCATAGTTATTTGATGAGGTGAGTTGACCGCCTCCAAATTGCGTTTGGACAGAGCTAATGAGCCATTCGACGAAATTGCTTTGGCTCTCGCTGGATTGAATTAGCCAAATTGCGGAGCGAAGCAACGCCTCCATTTCATCTCGTTTGGCAATCTCCTTTCTCTCTCTGCTTTCATCTTTCAAGAAGTTCGTCTGCTTGGATATGGCTTGCGCCATCGCGGCAGTCTCGTCCTTTTGCTGCAAAAGCGCCTTTCTTTGCTCGCGAAGTTCATGAGCCTGTAACAGGACTGTCGCTACAAGCCAAATAAATGCCAGCACTCCTGCTAACCCAGCAAGTGTGTCCCCTACCTCGTTGATGCGCGCGTAAACGATGTGCTGCCACTTGGGGGGGCAAGCCCCATTTGGAAACAACTCAATATTACAGGTTGGAACATTCCCTAGAACAGCAAGAAGTAAGAGAAATCCAATACTAAGTACTACTGCCCATGAAATTGGGTTCTTGAGCGCCGATAATTCTTCGCTTCCATCTGTCACTTAAGCTGCTCACCCAAATACCGCCGCTTCGCCGCTTCCATCCGCTGCATATCCCGCACCGCATTCTCAATCGCCACCTCATCCGACTTATCCGCATAGCGGAACTCGCTATCTGCGTAGCGGTTGATCTCCTGCACCACCATCTCCACCGTGATCGGCTGGCGCATCTCCTCGATCATCGCCTTCTTCTCGTCATAGCCTTTGAACAGGAACAACTCCGGCTCTTCCATCCATTCATCGGGCAGTTCGAAATCCATCGCCCGCACCTTCACCGCATCCGTGATGTTCTTGATCGCCCGCCCGGTAAAGCGCGGGTCCGCCTCCTGTATCCCTTTCAGGTAGGTGCCCAGCTTGTTGATCGTGTCCAACTCCCCGATCTCGCCCCGCACCGCCTCATAAACCCGCAACAACCCTTCCTCATGCGGTTTAGAGTGGGATTCAAACGACGCCGCGACCGCCTTCTTGATCGCCTGCGCCTCGAACACCTGATGTTCGCCTAGCGGAATATCGTGGTTCTTGCCCATCAACAGATAAAGGATATCAACGTAATCTTCCCGCGTCTGCGGACCGTCCACAAGGAACCTTGCCCCCGCCCGCTGCCGCAGGGCATCGTCCACATTCTCCGGATAGTTCGAAAACATCCCGAAGGTGCAATTCCCCCGCACCACCGTATTGGCACCTGCAAAGCTTTCCATCAGCACGGCGGTAATCTCCAACTGCCCCGCGCTTGACTGCCGGTCGCCCCGCTTGCCCGCCAACTGGTCAATATCGTCAATCGTCCCAAAGCCGATCACAGACGGATCAATCACATTATTGATAAACGCCTTGGCGTTCTGCCCCGATTTACCCTGATAACTGTCGATATTATCCGTGCTCAGGTTCTGATAGCGAAACGGGTAATCCGCATTCGCACAATACTCCGAAATCAACCCCGCCATCATCTGAATGAGCGTGGTTTTCCCCGTCCCGGGTGCCCCATCCCCCATGAAGGTAAAGATAAACCCGCCCAGTTCCGCAAAGGGGTTCAACCGCCGGTCAAAGTCATAGGCCATCAGCATCTTGGCCAGCTTCATCGCCTGATATTTGGCGATGTGGTTGCCCACGACCTCGTTGGGTTTCTTGAACGTCATGGTCAGCGTGGTTGATTTTGCCTTGGCCGCAGGCGTGAACCCCGACACCGTGAAATCATCCGCCTCCACCCGCCAGCTTGCCGCCTGAAACGCCTCCAGCCGCGGGGCCGTCTGCGCCCGCAACGCGACCTTCTCCATCAGCTGTTCGGCAAAAGCCGCGACCGTCGCCACAACATGCGCGTCATCGGACGCGTGCGCGGCAATATCCTGATCCAACTCCCACAGCGCGCCGTGCAGGGCCGTCTGCCCGTTGTCCAGCAACACCTCTTCCACATCGCCCACTTCAACCGCCACCTCCGGCAGATGCGCCGACAAAAGAGAGGCCGCCGCGTTGCCGAAGACATACAGCGTCACCAACGCCTCCGCCGCCAGCAGCTCGCCGAACTCCGCCTTGCGTGCCGCTGGCAAAGACCCCTCAAGGTTCGCCCGCTTCAGATCGCCAAGGCCCGTCTGCTCCCCGAAATTCTCGGCCACGGCCAGCGCAATCGCAATCGCGCGCCGCAGCCCGTGCAGCACCGTCGCCTGCATCGCGGTGGTCAGCGCATCCTCGTCCACCCCCTCGATCCGGTCGATCAGCGCCACAGCACCCGAGGCGACCCGCCGCTGCGTCACCAACCCCGGCGTGGTGCTGCGAAACCGCCGCCGCGTGCCCACGCCCGAAGACCGCTCCACCGGCGCGGCCCCCACCGCCTGACCGATCCGGGGCGCGTGATCGAACCCCTCCAGCAGCGCCTGCGCCACTGCCACATGGGCCGCTATATCCTCTTCCCGCAACTCCATCGCGTCAGACGTCTGGCTCATGGCACACCCCGTTCTTCATCTTTCCAATACAACTCCTGCACGTCACTCACGGCACGCGCAAACGTAATGATCAGGCAGCCCGGCCGCCCCTAGTACTGCAATACCCGCCCCTGCGGGCTGACCACGAACTTCCGCACAGACGCGAACCCGGCGGGCCGCTTTTCTTCTAACACCTGAAAGGGACGCTGCGGCAAAATGATGCTGCGCTCCTGACGCGTTGCCCCCAAATCCTCTCCCTGCGCGGCGGCAAAGGGATCAAGCGCAAACACTTCCCGCTCCACGGTGGAAAACCATCCCGCTTTCTGCTCGATCACCCTGTCGCTGACCAATTCTTCCTCGGTCCAGACCAGCGCCCAATCCTGCCCGTCGGGCGCTTTGGCCTCCGCCAGCACCTCGCGCAGCGGCCCCGCCTGCCGCGTATAGGCGTGCGAATACATCGGCCCCAGATGGAACCGCCGCAGCCGCTTGGGATGCAGGTCGTCAAAATCCTCGTCAAACCCCTTGGCAATCGTCAGCAATTTCAACCCGCCCAGCGCCTGCGCACTCAGATGCGCCTGCACCTCGGGCCAGCGCCGCTGGTCCTTGGGCAACCCGATGCTGCCGCTGTCCTCCACCTCCATCAGATAGATCACCGGCAGGTTCACCTGACTGTCATAGCTTGCCCAATGCAGCCGGAACCGCCGCCGCCCCTGAGCAAGGTTGCCAATCCACTGCGATTGCGGATCGTTCTGCACCCAGAACAAGTCACCCTTCGCCAGTTCTTCGTAATACAGCCTTTGTGATAGGGTGAATTGCAGTTTGGTCGGCACTTTCCGTTCGCCCAGCATGGTCTGCACCATCTGGTCTTTCAACGCCTCGACACCGGCCATATTTTCCAAATGCGCAACCGCCTGCTGCGCGTCATTGGCCATCGTCATGATCTCTTCGGCCACCGGAAACCCGCTGTCGCGCGCGTCCATCGTAAGCGAGCCGAAAAACCGCCCCGTCTCGCGGCCTGCCAACAGATATTTCAGCCCCAGCGCCTTGAACGTATGGGTCAGCTTGACGGCATACCGCGTGAGGATCTCGACTTCGTCGTCGTCCAACTGCCCCTCGGCCCGCATCACCCCGGCCACGCGCAGCATATGCTGCATGATCCCTTCGAACTTGCGGAAATACCGGCGCGAGGCATAGGTGTCGGACAGCCCGACGTGGTCGCGGGTCAGATTACTCATGCGCCTCCAAAGCGGCGCAGGGGTCCGGCAACGGACCCGATGGGCGGCGCTTATCCATTCACTTCATCGCCGCGCCACGCGGACCACAGCACCCACAGCAACAACACCACACCAAAGATCACACTCGCCCCGCCAAAAATCGACCAGACCGTTCCGGCAAAAGTCGCCAGCGGATCAAAAACCGTCCCCGCACCGGCGCCCGCAATGAACGCAAAAACCAGTGGCACAAAAATCATCCAAAGGGACGTGATCAGGGGAACGCGGTGTGTCTCAAGTAGTCGCATTTAAGCTCCGTATTGATTGCTGTCATGTTTCTCGATGATCGCCTGAAACCGCCGCGCAAACCGCTCGTCCGCCTTCGCTTTCGCCTCCAGCACCTCGCGCGCGAATACCATGTGATCCTCGTGTTTCTCCATCATTTCCGCCATGCGCGCGTTGGTAGCGGAACCGATACCCGCCATAGCCGACTGCGCCTCCTGGTCCGTCTTCACACCGATCTCATTGATGCGGTGGGCCACGTCCTGCTGCTGCGCTGTCTTGAGTGATTTAGTCAGCGCATCATAAAGAACAACCCGCTGCTTGGTGTCCGTCTGCAACTTGTTGATCAGCACCATCTGCGTCGCCGCCTGGTTCTGCAAACTGTCGATCCAGGTCTTGCCCTTCTCGATATACCGCTCCAGCGTCTGGCTCTTGGCCAGCTTGACCTGCTCCTCCTGCACCAGCGCATTATACCGCGTGTTCGCCTCGGCCAGTTCGGTCTCCAGCTTGGTGCGCTTCGCCGCATCCGTCTCGGACGCAATCGCGTTCTCCAGCTTGATAATCTCCGGGTCCATCCCCTGAATATCACTGCGGATCGTTTCCAGCTCGCCCACGGTCATTTCACGCTCGTCCAGCGTTTCGGTCAGGTTGCCCTCAACCTTCACCTTCTGCTCTTCCAGCATCGCCAACTGCCCTTCCAGCAGGCTCACGATGGTGTCGGACTTCGCAATCAGGTCCTGCAACTTGTCGTCAATCGACGCAGAGCGCACACGCTCCTGCCGCATGCTGTCGGACTTGGCGCGGCTGAAAATACCGACCACGCTTTCCCAGCCCGTCTTGTTGCGCATCTCGTCGAAATCGCGGCTGAACCCGGCGGTCACATCGTCCAGCCCCATGATCAGTTCCGCGATATTGGCGTTCATCACCTCGGTATGGGCGTGCACATCCTCAAGCGAGGCGTTTTCGATGTCGATCATCGCATCATCGCCGGCCTTGAGCTTGGCGCGCGCTGTCTCGATCCGGCTGGTCAGCTCTGAAATCTTGCTTTGCGCCGCCGCAACCTGTTCGCGGGATTCCCGTACCTGTGCATCCAAATTCGCCACGCCATTCCCCTGTTTTTCAAACTGTTTATGTCAATATAGGGAATGTAACACGTATTTACATCCCTTCTCTGGGTCAACTGTCGCAAATCGCTCGCCCGATGAAAAGGCTCAAGCGGCAACGCCCGCGCGCCGCGCGCTCAAGGCCAGACCGACCCACAGCGCGATACCTGCGGCCACGTACCATCCCAAAATCATACGAATATCCGCATAGGGCAACGCCGCCACATCCGATGCCGCCCCCGCCGCCATCAGCAGGGACACCGAAAACACCAACTTGCCCACAAGGTTCTGCACCGACACATAGGTCGCGCGCACCTCATCGCGCAAAAGCGGCTGGATACGCGCCATCTTGAACGGATGTGACAGCGCGTCGGGCACGATGCGCAAAAACAGCACCGCAATCGCCAGCCAGCTTTGCGTCAGCGCCAGCACCGCAACCAACCCGATCTGCAAACCAAAGGCCAGCATCAAAATCGCCATCAGCCCGATCCGCCTTTTCAGCCGCAGCGCAAAAACCGAGGCCACCGCAGACAATCCCATCATGATCGCCGTCACCGCACCGCTGATCACCGGCGTCTCATCCCCCATCCCGATCTGGGTCAGCGCGGTGTCAATAAACGGCTGACCAAAGACAAAAGGCAGATGGCTGAACCCGTACATCACCACCGTCAGCACAAAGATCCACCGCAACACCGGCTGGCCCAGTGCCGATTTCATCGCAGGCAATTGGGCCAGCGGCTGTTCGCTGTTCAACCGTCTGGGCGGTTCGGTCAGGCGCAAGGCCAGCGCGCAAGCCGCGAGGCCCGCAACAGCAGCGCCCCAGAAGGTCGCCTCAAATGACCACAGCGCAACAAAGCCCCCCGCCAGCGCAGACATCGCAAACCCCCAAAGCGAGAATTGCAGCGCGCGGGTTTCCTGCGCCTCGACCTCATCCGACCGGCCCGACGCCGCCAGCGATTCGTACAAAGTCGCGCTGTCCGTACCCGACGCAAACGCCGCCCCCGCCCCAATGAACATCTGCCCCAGCGCAAAGACCGCAAAACTATCGCCCAGCGCCAGCAAGGCAGATCCCGCAGCGGCACAAACCGCCCCGATCACAAGCGTCCGCCTGCGCCCCATCCGGTCCGACAGCACGCCCAAAGGCACCTCAAGCAGGGTCACCGAAATATCGTAAACCGCATAAAGCGCGATAGCGGCGGCGGGCGACACCGATTCCTGAAAATACAAAAACCAGATCGCCTGCCAGAACAGCAGCGATTGCGCGAACCGAAACCACGGATAAACCGCCACATTGCGCGCCATACCCTGCGCGTTCTCGCTCATGCCGCGCTCTGCGCCGTGAAACAGGTCATATTTTCCTGCCTTTCGGTATACCGATGGGTGGGAACTGGACAAACATAGCCAATGTTGCTTTGGGTGCCACAGATATATCTCGAAAGGAACCTTGCACGATGGCCAAGACGACTGATCTCAAATCTCTCCTCAAAGACCCCTCCCTGCTGGAAACCCGCGCCTACATTGGCGGCAAGTGGGTCGATGGCGATGACGGCACCTTTGACGTCAAGAACCCCGCACGCGGCGACGTGATCGCGCAGGTCGCGAACCTGAGCCGCGCACAGGTTGCCGGTGCCATCGCACAGGCCGAAGCGGCGCAAAAGGAATGGGCCAGCTGGACCGGCAAGGAACGTGCGGGCATCATGCGCAAATGGTTCGACCTGATGATGGAGAATCAGGACGATCTGGGTGCCATCCTGACCGCAGAACAGGGCAAACCACTGGCCGAAGCCAAAGGCGAAATCGGCTACGGTGCGTCGTTCATCGAATTCTTCGGCGAAGAGGCCAAGCGCGTCTACGGCGAGATGATCCCCGGCCACCAGCGCGACAAGCGCATCATGGTGCTCAAGCAACCTATCGGTGTTGCCGCCTCCATCACACCGTGGAACTTCCCCAACGCGATGATCACCCGCAAGGCCGCCCCGGCACTCGCCGCCGGGTGTTCCTTCGTCGCGCGCCCCGCCGCCGAAACACCGCTTTCCGCGATCGTCATGGGCGTGCTGGCCGAACGCGCGGGCATCCCCGCGGGCGTGTTCAACGTGGTGCCATCCGCGTCGTCCTCTGCCGTGGGCAAGGAATTTTGCGAAAACCCCGCCGTGCGCAAACTGACCTTCACAGGCTCCACCGAAGTGGGCCGCATCCTGCTCAAGCAAGCCGCCGACCAGGTCATGAAATGCTCGATGGAACTGGGCGGCAACGCGCCCTTCATCGTCTTTGACGACGCCGACATCGACGCCGCGGTCGAAGGTGCCATCATGTGCAAATTCCGCAACAACGGCCAGACCTGCGTATGCGCCAACCGCCTCTATGTGCAGGCGGGCGTCTATGACGAATTCGCGGAAAAACTGAAAAAGCGCGTCAGCGAAATGAAGGTCGGTGACGGGTTCGAAGACGGCGTGGACCTTGGCCCGCTGATCAACGGCGACGCCTCCGAAAAGGTCAAAGAGCACATCGAGGACGCGACCAGCAAAGGCGCCACCATCATCCTCGGTTCTGCCGAAGAGAAGATGGACGGCAACTTCCTCGCCCCCACCATCATGACGGGCGTGACGCAGGACATGGCCGTATCCAAGGAAGAAACCTTTGGCCCCCTCGCGCCGCTCTTCAAATTCGACAACGAAGACGAAGTCATCGAAATGGCCAACGACACCATCTTCGGCCTTGCCTCCTACTTCTACGCCAAGGACCTTTCCCGCGTGTACAAGGTGGCCGAAGCGCTGGAATACGGCATCGTCGGCGTGAACACCGGCATCATCTCGACCGAGGTCGCCCCCTTTGGCGGCGTCAAGCAATCGGGCCTTGGCCGCGAAGGATCGCACCACGGCATCGAGGATTACCTCGAGATGAAATACGTCTGCCTCAGCGTCTGATCCCACATCCGGGCGGCATCCCCGTGGTGCCGCCCGGCCCTTTCTCCTCCGGTTATCCCCGCTTCGGCGCGATCCGGGCCATCACCGCGTCAAAGCGCGCCCGGCTGATGGTTGCCTTGTTACCGGCATATCCGTGGTAATGCGATTTGCCCGTATCATTGGGCAGACCCGCCCAGATCTTTGCCAAGTTGTTCATAAATGCTCCACGGCTCAACGCGCCGCTTCGGAACCTGTGCAGCCCGGCCTCCGCCAGCAGTACATCCGCCAGCCTGTCCTGCACCGCCGCGCTGAACCGTGCGCTTGGGGCCACGCCCGCCCGCTTGGCCACCCGGCGCAGCGTGTCCGGCACAAACTGGTACCGCCCGATGGCATGGGGCTGGCCCGGCGTCGCCTTGATCCACGCATAAATCTCGCCCAGCGTCATCCGTGTGGGTGCCTTGGGCGGCTTGATCCGCGCACCAAACTGCACGGCATCATAGCCGTCCCGCCGCGATTCCGCCTCTTCGATCAGGGCGCGGATCACCTGCACATCCGATCCGCGCAGCGCCGCAACACCGGCATCCGCATCGGCAAAGGCAGGCTGATGCGCGGGGCGGTCCGAAAACAGGCCCCGGTGATCCCGCCCTATGAATAACGCCGGTGAATTGCCCCGCGCAGGCGACCGCGCCGCCAGAAAAAGGCTCCCCCGTCCGGGATTCAGGGCATCACCCCCAGACAATCCGCCTGCCTCCGCCCAAAGGACAGTGGATGGCAGGACAAAGACCAAAACAGCAAAGCGCAGCAAAACAGACATGGAACCTCCGGTCCGGGACAGCGCGCACCATCGCAGCAATAAGTTGCCAAGCCGTTCAGAAAGAAAATTTCGGTGCAGCGCCAAGGATTGACCCACGGCCTGCGTCATACTCTTGTGATGCTGATGAAAACAGATGATGACACGCTGGCGCTTGCCGCCGCCCAAGGGGACGCTGTTGCTTTCGCAACCCTGATCGAACGGCAGTACGACCGTCTGTTCCGGCTGTGTTTTCGCCTGACCGGCAGTCGGGCCGAGGCCGAGGACCTGACGCAGGACATCTGCGCAGCCCTGCCCGCAAAATTGCGCGGCTTTCGTGCAGAGGCCAGCTTTACCACATGGCTCTACCGCCTTTGCGTGAACGCCGCGCATGACCGCCGCCGCCGCGCGGCCACCCATGCCAAAGCGGCGTCCGGTTGGGGCGCATGGGAAATAAACCGAAGGGCCGCCAATGAAGACACCGAAGAGGCGCGCGACTGGCTGGAACAGGCCATGCGCGCCTTGCCCTCCGATCTGCGCGACACGCTGGCGCTGGTCCTTGATGACGTAACCCATGCACAGGCCGGTGATATCCTCGGTGTCTCCGAAGGCACGATCAGCTGGCGCATCTCACAAGCCAAAAAACACCTGAGCGCCCTGCGCAAGGAGGACACGGCATGACCGATGATCTGAATGATCTCAAAAAGTTGCTGGATCAGGCCACCCCGGCCCCTGACCCTGCCCGCCGTGCGGAAAATATCGCGCTGGCGCAGAAAAATTTCGCCGATCTCCAAGGATCGCGGGATGGGCCGCGTCTTACTTCTGATCGCCCGCAAAAGGGCCTCACATCAGGAGTACGTAACATGCTGAACACCCTCACCTCCCGCGCCGGCCTCACCGCCTCCACCGCCATCGTTGCCGTTGGTCTGGTCTTTCTGTCCCCTCTGGGCGATGACATCCTGCCCCGTGGCGCGGAAGTTGCCTTTGAACCCGCCGCGCTCAGCGATGTGGCCGAACAGGCGCCGGTGTCGCGCAAATCCGTGCCGCAAGCGCTTGAGGCCGCACCAGCCGTGCAGATGGAAATGGTCAGCGGCGATGTCGCCGTCACCGCAGGCACGCCGGCGCCGTCGGCCTCAATGGTTGTACCGGACGCGCCCCTGGAACAATTGCAACCCAACGCCGAAAGCTTTGCCAACGCGGACAGCAATCCGGTGCATGTCACCACCGAAACACCTGTTTCGACCTTCTCCATCGACGTCGATACCGCATCCTACGCTTTCGTGCGCAACGCGCTGACAAACGGTCAGATGCCCCCGCAAGATGCCGTGCGGGTCGAGGAAATGATCAACTATTTCCCCTATGACTATCCCGCGCCGACGGACGGTGCCGCCTTCCAACCATCGGTCACGCTTGCGCAAACCCCCTGGAACCCCGATACACAACTGCTGCACATCGGCATTCAGGGCGCACTGCCTGAACTGGCCGATCGCCCGCCGCTGAACCTTGTGTTCCTGATCGACACGTCCGGGTCCATGAACCAGCCCAACAAACTGCCGCTTCTCAAACAAAGCTTCCGGCTGATGCTGGGCCAATTGCGCCCGCAGGACGAAGTGTCAATTGTCACCTACGCAGGCTCCGCCGGTCAGGTGCTGGCCCCCACGCCCGCATCCGAACGTGGCACGATCCTGTCCGCGCTTGACGCTCTAGGCGCGGGGGGTGCCACGGCCGGGCAGGCCGGGCTGCAACAGGCCTATGCCACCGCCGCCGCAATGGCGGATGAGGGCGAAGTAAGCCGCGTGATCCTTGCGACCGATGGTGATTTCAACGTCGGCCTGTCAGACCCGCAGGCGCTCAAAGACTACATCGCTGACAAACGCGACAGCGGCACGTACCTCAGCGTGCTGGGCTTTGGCCGTGGCAACCTTGACGATGCCACGATGCAGGCACTGGCTCAGAACGGCAACGGACAGGCCGCCTATATCGACACCCTGTCAGAGGCGCAAAAAGTACTGGTGGATCAGCTTTCCGGCGCGCTTTTTCCCATCGCGGACGACGTGAAAATTCAGGTCGAATTCAACCCCGCCACCGTCGCTGAATACCGTCTGATCGGGTATGAAACCCGCGCCCTCAAGCGCGAGGATTTCAACAATGACAAGGTCGATGCAGGCGATATCGGCGCGGGCCATCAGGTAACCGCGATCTATGAGGTCACGCCCACAGGTTCCCCCGCAATCCTGAACGACGATCTGCGCTATAGCACCGGCACAACCGCAAGCGACAGAACCAGCGATGAGCTTGCCTTCCTCCGGATGCGCTACAAGGCCCCCGGTGCCGCCGACAGCACGCTGATCGAAACACCTGTCAGCGCAGACATCACCGACACCGCCGGTTTTGCCTCTGCCATCGCGGGTTTCGGCCAGCTCCTGCGCGGCAGTTCCTACCTTGGCAACTGGAGCTTTGCGGACGCCATCGCGCTGGCGACCGAGACCAAGGGCAGCGATCCTTTCGGCTACCGGGCCGAGGCCATCACGCTGATGCGGCTGGCACAAAGCCTCTCTGCACAGTAATCGTCACGCGCGCGGCCCTTCATGCAAGGGCCGCGCCGCGCACCCCGCTTTACTTTCCGTTGTAGGACCAATGCGGCGGGTCTTTCAGCAATTTCTTCACACCATAGCCATCGCCAATGTCATGAAGATCCTTGTTCTGACCGGTCTTCGGCGTCGATGTAATCTCAACATCCTCTCCCGCCTTGTTCTTGATGGTCAAATCGCCCGACCATGTCAGTGTCCAGTCAATCGCGGTGCCGCGCGTGTGGTTCGACGTCAGGCTCGGCTTGTGCACGATGTTGAAACACCGCACCATCTCAAGCGCCTTGCATACGGACAACTCCTCCGCCCCGTGATCAAAGTTGATATCGACCCCCGCAATTTCGGGAACATCCGCCGGTTTGGTCTCCTTGTGGCCCACAACCCACGCGTAATGCATGATCGCGGCCCGCTTGGTGTCGCGCAACGTACAGTTGATCTTTACCTTAACCCCCGCGTCCTCCAGCGCCTTCTTGAACGCGGTCACATCCGACTGAAAACTGCTTTCCAGATCACCGATCTTGGAGGAGTTGGGGTATTTCGCCTCATTTGCGTTGAACCAGTTCCGCCCGGACAGATTGGCAGCCGGAGCCGTCCCCAGCGCCGTCTCCACCACGCGCAATTCTTCGGTGATCTCTGCGGTCAGATCATAGGCCCGGACAAAATCGCAGGCTTCCGCCGCCTTTTCCGCATCATATTCCCGTTCGGCAAGGCGCAGGATCACCAGCGCCTGCGCGTCCGTCAGACCCTCGGCTGCATCCGCCGCATCCCGACGCTTTTTGAAATCCTTGATCAACTGAGGAAAGATCAGCGACGGCGGGTATTGTATTTCGTAGTCAACCCAGTGCGGCTTCATCTCCTTGCGGGCCGTACTCAGCACCATCGTCGCGTCCGCCCAGCGTTCGCTCAGCGCCGCTTCCGCAATATCCGCCTCAAGCCGGACCGCACTTTCCGCCCAGGGGTGATCAAACTCCATCAGCTTGCCCGCCCGCGCCTGATAGGTTGCCCACCGTTTGGCCTGCTTGTCCCAGATGGCCTTGTTCTTTTCCATCTCCTTGCGGAACCGCGCCACATTGACCTTCAGCTGCGCGATGCTGGCCTTGATCCGGTCAAGCACCTCTTCTTCCGCCGCGTCCAGCCCGTCGCTGGCCGTAAAGGTCCTGCGCAATTCCGCTTCGTTCAGGGTAAATTCTTCAATCCGGGCTTCTGCATCCCGGATTTTCTGCACATTCGGCACATCAGCCATTTTCTGTCACTCCTTGAAAATACCGGGTCCTCCGGCATCAAAGACAGAAAATACTGCTATAACCGGGGGGCGGCGTGCGGCGCAGGGCCACCTGTCAAAATAAATCGTGGTCTCAATAACCCGTTTATATCATCCAAACCCGGTGCTTGTGTCAAATCCCCCATCCCGCCGTCCAGCTGCCAAAATGCGCGCACCGCCTACATCATGTGGCCGCCGGGCGACCATTCGGTAAACACCCGAATGTAATCCCCCGGTGATGATCCCGCCCAATAAACCCAAAGCTTGTGCGGGTCCTCAGCATCAATCCACACCTGATCCCCCTCTTCCAGTCCGCGCAGTTCCGTAGACAGGTACACCACCTCGTTATTCGCCAGAAAGTCTGTTGCCGCCATCGTGTCCTGATAGGCCGCCACCCCAAGGATCGGCGCGTCGAAATAGACATAACCGTGGTGCGTCCCGCTAAGACTGTCAAAAAACACATAATGGCTCGCCACGGTCATTCCGCCGGGGATGATCCCGACTTCGGCGCCAATATCCACCCGGATGGCCCGCTCCAGCGTGATGTTCTGATCTTCGTCAAAGGCGTAAAGATGATCGGTGTTGAAATTGTCCTCGCCCACCGCGTTGATATCCTTCGGGTCCAGCTTCACAAATGTTCCATTGCCGGTCTGGCGCAGAATCTCTCCGTCCAGCACCACAGCACCCGCGCTCTGCACGGCGCTCATCAGCGCAATCAATACCGCCAGATACTTTTGCATTCGCAATATCCCCCCATCCCTCAGCCTATGCCAATCTTTCGCCCGCACTCACCCATGCATCGGCCAATTCACACAATCGTGAGCCAACGAAAAAAGCCCGGCGCACTGCGCCGGGCTTTTCGAGGTCTGTCTTGGGGGAAGGTTCAGACCGTCAGTCCGTCAAGAAGCCGGGGGTGGCCTCAATTGACGGATTTCGCATCCACAACATCCTTGTGGGTCGCCGCCGCGTCAGAGGCGATCTGGATCGTGCGCGGTTTCAGGGCCTCGGGCACCTGCCGCTCCAGCTCGATGTGCAGCATACCGTCAGTATGCGCCGCACCAATCACCTGCACGTGGTCGGCCAGATGAAAGCGCCGCTCGAACGCGCGTGTGGCGATACCGCGGTGCAGATAGGTTTTGCCTTCATCCTCGTCCGCCTTGTTGGCAGAAACGATCAGCGCCTTGTCACGGACTTCCACGGACAGATCCGAGTCAGAGAAACCGGCAACCGCGATCGAGATGCGATAGGCATCATCGTCCAGCTTTTCGATGTTGTAGGGTGGATAGCTCTGGGTCGCACCATCGTTGCTCAGAACCCGGTCCATCATATTGGCGATCTGGTCGAAACCAACGCTGGAACGGTAAAGCGGTGCAAAATCAAAAGTACGCATGTGTCATCCTCATCTTTGAGCGATTGAATGTATGGACCTTCCACAATCGGACAGGCCCGTTTTTCAGGTGCCAAAGCCCTCTCTAGGCGCTTCAACATCACTCATGTGGGGAGGGGTCAGCGGCGTTTCAAGACCCTTTTGCCGTCACAAATTTCGCACCGGTGGACGATTTGTTAGCGCCAACGCCCAAACGCCGCACCGTGGCCTTTGGTTGCGGCTTGTTGGCCCGCATCTGGCGCTTCAGATCATTGATCAGCGGCGGCAGCGCCATGCCCAGCGCAACCTCTGCGTTCCCGCCAGAGATGACCGATGCAATCTGCCCGCGCCCGTTGAGATGGGTAAACACCGGTGCCCCGCTCGACCCGAAAGTCACATCACAATCCAGCGCGATCAACTGGTTGCGCATGCCCAGCACCTGACACTGGTTCTGCCGCGACAGCTTGTCCGACCGGCCCTTGCCATAAGACACAACGCTGACCGCGCCTTGCGGCATCCGGCCAGAAAACACCGCAAAAGGGCTTAACTCATGCGTCGGGATCGGCTCGGCCAGCCGCACCAGCGCCAGATCATGCCGCACGTTCTGCAAGTTATGCCCCTGTCCGGGCGTGTATCCGGCGTGCGCTTCAATCTGCGCCACCTTGCGCACCGCCGCAGCCTCGCCGTGGGTCAATCCGGCACGAAACGTCAGGTCCTCCGGGGCCACCCGCGCGCCCGTGGCCTTGCGGTAAACACAATGCGCCGCGGTCAACACCAGATCAGGCGCAATCAGCGTGCCGGTGCAATATCCCTCGCGCCCGATGTCCAGACGGCCCACCGCCTGCCACGCCAGCGCGTCGTTCTCCGTATCCAGCGCGCGCAACCGCGTCGATTGCGCCTGTGCCGTGGTGGTCAGGGCGGTCACCAGCGCCGCTGCAATCATGACAAATCTCTTCATGGCTTTACAAACTTTGCCCCCGTATCCGAATTGGTCTGCCCCACCAAGACACGTTTCCGCCGTGGCCCTGCGTCCTGAAACACGCCTTTGCCAGCCACCAGCTCCGCCTGCAAAATCGCCAGCGTCGCGCCCAGCGACGTGCCCAGCGATACCCGCTTGCCGTCCACTTCGGCCTTGGCCGACACCACCGACACAATTTGCGCCTCACCGCCCTCAAAGCTAAAGATCGGCGCACCGCTTGATCCGAAATCAACCGAACAAGAGGTCACAAGCACGCCTTCCTGCTGCGCCAGCACCTTGCAGACTTCCTGCAAAGATGGCGCCTCGGACCGGTCCTTGGCGTAACTCACCACGCCCACAGAATCCCCCGGACGCGGACGTGCGGCGGTTACGAATGGCTTGATGGTCGTGTTGCGAATGGGCCGCTGTAACTCCAGCAAGGCCAGATCATTGCGCACCCTGTCCGACGATACATCACCGTCATAGACAAAATCGGGGTGCACCACCGCCCGGCGAATATCTCGGTAGGCCCCGGCGCGCCCGTTGCGCCAACCGGCCAGAAACTGCACGCCGCTATGGTCAATCCGCTGTTTCGTGTCGCGGTCATACAGACAATGCGCCGCCGTCAGCACCAGCCGTGGCGCAATCAGCGCCCCGGTGCAAAATCCGTTCCCGCCAATGTCCAGCCGTCCCACAGCTTCCCAGGCGCGGGCATCCACGCCTGAATCAAGCCGCTTGAGTCCCGCATCCTGTGCAAGAGCCGCCGAGGCGATCACCGTCGTGACCAATGAAAGAATGATCCGCCGCAGCACAAATATCCCCAAAATCGTTAGAATTTGCTGGATACCGACGACTTGCGGCAAAATTAGGGCAAAAGCGCTAACGCAACCGGGGTATCGCAGGGTCAGGCAGGTTTTCGCCGCTCAGCGCCGGCGGCTTCGGCCCACCCGATGCCCAATCCAGCAATTCAACCGTATGCACAATCGGCACCGAAGCCGCTGATCCGATCTGCATCATGCACCCGATATTGCCCGCCGCGATCACGTCGGGGTTCTTGGCCTCCAGCGTGCGCACCTTGCGCTCTTTCAACTGCCCGGAAATCTCGGGCTGCATCAGGTTGTACGTCCCAGCCGACCCGCAGCACAAATGCGAATCCGCCGGCTCAACCACAGTGAACCCCGCCTTTTTCAACAAATCCTTTGGATAGGTCTTGATCTGCTGCCCGTGCTGCAAGGAACAGGCCGCGTGATAGGCAACCACCATCCCCTCGGGCACCGGATCACTCCGCGTCACCTGATCGGTCCCGGCAATCATATCCTTCGCAGGGCGCGGTGCCTCTTCCGCCGGCGCGTCCTTTGCCAGATCCATCAGCACCTCGGACACGTCCTTCGCAATCTCTGACACCCGCGCCGCATCCGCTGCCAGCGGATCATTGCGAAACATATGCCCGTAGTCCTTCACCGTCGTGCCGCAACCACTGGTGTTGATCACAATCGCGTCCAGCCCGTCGCCGTCCATTTCGGCACACCACGCCTTGATGTTCTTCGCCGCCGTTGCATGGCTCTGCGATGTCTTGCCCATGTGATGCGTCAGCGCCCCGCAACATCCCGCGCCCTCGGCCACCACCACCTCGCAGCCCAATCGCGTCAGTAACCGGATCGTCGCGTCGTTAATATCGGTGTTCAGCGCCTTCTGCGCACAGCCCGTCATCAGCGCCACCCGCTTCTTGCGCGGGGCTTTGGCCTCAAACGTCTGCGGATCATCGTTCCGGCTCACCGGCGGGATCACCTTGGGCGCCATCTCCAGCATCGCGCGCAGCCGCGCATCCGGCATCAGCCGCGCAAAGGGCCGGCCCAGCTTGGCCCCCAGCAGCGCCACCCGAAACCGCATCGGATAGGGCAAAATCCGCGCCAGCACCCAGCGCAAGGCACGGTCCGTAAAGGGCCGCTTGTACTTCTGGTCGATGTATTCGCGCGCGTGATCCACCAGATGCATGTAATGCACCCCCGACGGACAGGTCGTCATACATGCCAGACAGGACAGACAGCGATCAATATGCTTGACCGTCTTCTCATCCGGCACCCGCTCGTTCTCCAGCATGTCCTTGATCAGATAGATCCGCCCGCGCGGACTGTCCAACTCATCGCCCAACACCTGATAAGTCGGACAGGTCGCCGTGCAGAACCCGCAATGCACGCAAGACCGCAAAATCTCGTTGCTGCGCTGGATCGCCGGATCGCGCATCTGCGCTTCGGTAAACGTCGTCTGCATGCTCTACCCCTGTACCAAATTCGCGGACGCCAGCCCGAACCACGGCATCGTGGTGCCCGCTGCACCAATAACACCCGTCCAGCGCCGCATCCGCAGCCCGCCATCCACCTGCCGCAGCGCCCGCGCGCCATAGGCCAACACACCAATCCACGCGAACCAGATCAGCGCGATACTGATCACCGTAAAGACCGCGTTGCGCCCCCACAGGTCCGCAAATCCGTAGCGCATCACCAACCCGGAACAGGCAACAAGCGCCGTTCCAATGGCCAGCGCGCGCTGCCGTGCGGGCGTTGTTCCGCCTTGTGTCAGGCTCCGAAAGGCCAACGGCCCGCCCACAAAAAACACCACGAAAAGCGCCGCCAAAATCATGCAGCGGCGTCCATCAAACCCGTGTTGAAAATCCCGCGTGGATCGAACCGCTTGCGCAGCCCTGCCGTCAGCTTTGCCACTCCCGGTGCCTCGGGCTGGAACACACCCAGCCGCGCCCGCGTTGCCTCATCCGCACGGATCAGCGTGGCATGCCCGTCGAACACCCCCAGCCGCGCGCGCAGGTCACATCCCGCCGCCATGCGCAGCCAGATCAATCCGCCTGCCCAATCATAGAGATGCGCCTCCGCACCCGCCGCCTGCGCCAGCCCGGGCGCATCGGACGGTTTGCAAGACACCCGCCAGACATCCCCTTCCGCCCCGTGAAACGCCGCCACATCGCGCGCGCCGTCCCAATAGGCTGTGCTGTCTTCCGCCGTCATCACGGACATCTCGGAAACCTGCGATCTCAATACATCCTGCACCTGCGCAAGGCGGTAGGACACGCTGTCCTCGAACCCTTCCAGCCGCAGCACGGCCCGACGCGTTTCCGGGTCATAGCCCGCGCCGCTCACCTCGAACGGGCTGCCCATCGCGCGGCTCATCGCGGCCACCGCCGCTGCGTCGTCCAGCCCGTGCAACACCAGCGCGCCCTGCGTTTCGGGCCGCGGCAAGACCTTAAAGGACACCTCGCTTAACACGCCCAATGTCCCGAAGGATCCCGCCATCAGCTTGACCAGATCATAGCCGGTGACATTCTTCATCACCCGCCCGCCGTTCTTGACGATGCTGCCCTGCCCATCGACAAAGCGCACCCCCAGCAGAAAATCCCGCGCCGCGCCAACCGAAATCCGCCGTGGCCCGCTGACGTTCGCCGCAAAGACCCCGCCAATCGTCGGTGTGCCCGTCGATCCAACAACGCCCCGATGATCCATCGGTTCAAACGCCAGTCGCTGGTTTTCCTTCGCCAGCGCCGCTTCGATCTCCGCCACCGGCGTGCCCGCCTGCGCCACCATCGTAAGCGCCCCGGGCTCATACAGCGTGATCCCCGACAGCCCCGCCACCGACAGCACCTCACCCGCGCCCGCAAAGCCCCGCGTCCCGCCGCCACGCACCGACAGCGGCCCGTCTGCATCCGCAACCACAGCCGCCAGTTCTTCTTCCGATCCAATCACCGCTTCATCTTTCCACTACAATTCCGGAGGTCTGGAGGCAGAGCCTCCTGGCAAACACTACGCCGCAGCAAGCGCTTCAGAACGGCGCGGGCTCGACGCATCCAACGGAAACACCTTGGCCGGGTTCAACAACCACGCCGGATCGAACACATCCTTTACCGCCATCTGCGCTTCCAGATCAGCGGCCGCATATTGCACATGCATCAGATCGCGCTTCTCGATCCCCACACCATGCTCGCCCGTCAGGCATCCGCCCACCTCGACACACAGCTTCAAAATCTCCGCACCAAAGGCCTCACACAATTCCAGATCACCGGGCTTGTTCGCATCAAACAAGATCAGCGGGTGCATATTCCCGTCGCCCGCGTGAAACACATTGCCCACCTTCAGCCCGTATTCCTCTGACATCTCGCCAATCCGCCGCAAAACGTGCGGCAGCGACGACACCGGGATCGTCCCGTCCAGACACATATAATCGTTGATCTGCCCCATCGCGCCAAAGGCCGACTTGCGCCCCAGCCAGATCGCCGCCGATTCCTCGGCTGACGTGCTCTCGCGCAATTCCACCGGGTTATGCCGCCGCGCGATCTCCATGATCAGGCTCAGCTGGTGGTCGATTTCCGCATCCGATCCTTCAACCTCGACAATCAGCAAGGCCTCGCACATCGGATAGCCCGCCTTGGCAAAGGCTTCTGTCGCCTCGATGCAGGGGCGGTCCATAAACTCGATCGCGACCGGCAACACACCCGCCTTGATAATGTCGCTCACACAGGCCCCCGCGACCTCGTTGTCGTCAAACCCCATCAGCACGGGCCGCGCGCCTTCCGGTTTGGGCAGAATGCGCAGCGTCGCTTCCGTCACCACGCCCAACTGCCCTTCCGATCCACAGATCAGCCCCAGCAGGTCCAGACCGCCCGCGTCCATATGTCCGCCGCCAATCTCGACCACCTCACCGTCCATCATCACCATCGTGACGCCCATCAGGTTGTTCGTGGTGACACCGTATTTCAAACAATGCGCCCCGCCTGAATTCATCGCGATATTGCCCGCAATCGCACAGGCCAGCTGCGAGGACGGGTCGGGCGCATAGAAAAACCCGTCCGTCTCGACCGCGCCCGTCACGCTCAAATTCGTGCGCCCCGTCTGCACGCGGATAAGCCTATTGTCATAATCCGTCTCAATCACGTCATTCATGCGCGCCACACCCAGAATCACACAATCCGCCGTCGGCAGCGCCCCACCGGCAAGCGATGTGCCCGACCCGCGCGGCACCACCGGCACACCTTCCTGATGACAAATGCGCAGCACGTCCGACACCTCGCGGGTCGAGGACGGCAGCACCGCCACCATCGGCGGACATTTATACGCCGTCAGCGCGTCACACTCATAAGCCTTGGTCTCGCGCTCTTCGTGGATCACCGCATCAGGGGGCAGCACCGATTGCAACCGCGCCACCACGCGGGCCTTGCGGGCAAGAACATCGGCATCGGGGATTGGCATTTCCATCGCAGTCTCCTCGGGTGCAGCGCAGGGCGCGGTATTGGTAAACTAATATTACCAATTATAGCCGCTGGCAAGTAGCATCTCATGACCCTATGACGATACCATGAACTGGACAGATCGACTTGCCCTCTTTTCCGCACTGGATGCCGTCGCTGTCGGCGCGCTTTTTGCCTTCTGGCTGCTGATCGGCTGGCGGGTCGAGCAAAGCCATGCCACCAAACCGTCGGTGTCACGCATCATGGCCGATTACCGCCGCGCGTGGATGGTCCAGATGATCACCCGCGAACCGCGCATCTTTGACGCCCAGACCATCGCAACCCTGCGTCAGGGCACCGCGTTCTTTGCCTCAACCTCCATGATCGCCATTGGCGGCGTGATGGCGCTGATCGGGAACGCGGACAGCCTGACAAACGTCGCACAGGACATCACGCTCATGGCGCATCCGCCTGTCGTCTGGGAAATCAAGCTGTTGCTGGTGGTGTTCTTCCTGACCAATGCGTTTTTGAAATTCGTCTGGTCAAACCGCCTTTTCGGCTATTGCTCCGTGCTGATGGCCGCTGTTCCGAATGACCCAAAACATCCCCGCGCGCCGCTGATCGCGCACAAAGCAGGCGAGGTGAACATCACCGCCGCGCGCAGCTTCAACCGCGGGCTGCGCGCCGTGTATTTCGCACTGGCCAGCCTGTGCTGGCTGGGCGGTGCCCTCCTGCTGATGTGTGGTGCATTTTTGACACTGATTGTCATCTGGCGACGGGAATTTGCATCGCAGTCGCGCAGCATCCTCTTGGAAAAAGAGTACAGTAGTTTATATACCATAGACGATTGATTGTATTGTTCTGCTGCCGCATTGACCTTTTCCGCACCCATCGGTGCACGAAAAGCCTGATAATCCTGCCCAATGCCGCACCGGATCCCAAAGGTGACATATGCTTAGACCTTGCCTTGTTGCGCTGCTGATCTCTGCCCTGCCCGCTGCTGCGGACCCACCCGAAATACGGGATGTCGTCGCGCGGCAAACGGATGGTTTCTGGCGCTTTGACGTAACCATCGCCCACGGTGACACCGGTTGGGATCACTACGCCGACGCATGGCGGGTGGTCGATGCCAACGGCACCGAACTGGGTCTGCGCAACCTCGCGCATCCCCATGTGGCCGAACAGCCCTTTACCCGGTCCCTGTCAAACGTGCGCATCCCCGGTGATCTGAACGAAGTGGGCATTCAGGCGCGTGACAATGTCACCGGCTGGAGTCCTGACATCAAAATGGTCAAACTGCGCTAAGCTGACCGCGTTGCGGGACGGTCCTAATCGGCCAGCCCGCAATGATCCCGCAAGCGCGCCACCAGATCATTGCCCCCGTCTTCAAACCGCCAGCGGACCAACCGGTGATGGATCATCCTGCCCGCATCGCCTTTGCGTTGGCTCAACACGATCACCTGATCAGAGGCATGGCCAACCGCCGTGACCTCTGCCAGCGGGATCGTATGCGTACGCAGCCAGCGGATTTCCACCGCATCACCGGTCACCACCACATGCGGATCGGCGCGGCGCATCAACATGCGGCGGTAAACAAACAATCCCAGAAACACGCCCAGCGCCAGCAACAGCCACGCATTCTGCGTCGCCACAATCAGCGATCCGGTACACCCCGCACCCAGCATCGACAGGACACTGTTGCGCCACAACCGCGTGCGGCTCAGCTCTGACAGCGGATAGGCAACCGCCGCCGCCGGGTTCGGGGGCAAGTCCTGCGTCATTCGCGGTGATACGGCCCGCCCGACAAGATCGTCGCGGCCCGGTACAGCTGTTCACTCAGCATCACCCGCACCAGCATATGCGGCCAGACCATCTTGCCAAATGACAGCGCATGATCGGCTTTCGCGCGCAGTTCCGGGTCAATGCCATCGGCCCCGCCAATCACAAACGCCACATCGCTCCGCCCCGTGTCACGCCAGTTGCCCAGCCGCGCGGCAAACGCCGGCGACGTCTCGACCCGTCCGCGTTCGTCCAGCACACAGATCAACGCACCGGCAGGAAGGGCCCGCGCCAACAGCGCCGCCTCCGCAACCATGCCGCCACCCTTCTTGTCCTCCACCTCAATCACAGACGCCGGGCCAAGGCCCATGCCCCGCCCGGTTCTGTCAAACCGTGTCAGATAATCATCAATCAGGTCCTTCTCAGGACCTTTGCGCAGCCGCCCCACGGCGCAGATATGCACCCGCATGGATCAGCTCCGCACGGCAATCAGCCCTGTGGTGCCGCGGCTTCGCCGCTTTCCATCCACATTTTCTCCAGCTGATAGAACTCGCGCACTTCGGGCCGGAAGACATGCACAATCACATCGCCCGTGTCGATCAGCACCCAGTCGCCAATATCCTTGCCCTCAACCTTGGGCGTATGGCCAAACTCGTCCTTGACCATCTGCGCCAGCTTTTCCGAAATCGCGGACACCTGCCGCGTGGAACGGCCCGAACAGATCACCATGTGATCGCCGATCTCGGTCTTGCCGCGCAGGTCAATCTGCACGATGTCTTCGGCCTTGTCTTCGTCGAGAGTTTTGAGAATACGTGCCAAAAGCGCATCACTTTTGGTGGTGTCAGAAGTCCGCGCCATCAGCGCCGCTCCCGTGGTCGCATCTGCTGATGCGTTCGTTTGAAGTGCCAGGACATTGTCCTCCTAAAGCCGCGCCGCCAATCCCCCGGCGCTGGGGTCGAAGTCAGAATAACAACCCCAGCGTGACATTTCAATGACAGCGATATCAGATCGCGGTGTCCTGTGACATCACCACCCCTCTTCGGTGATGATTTTGTCCTTCGCGGCCCCCAGCGCAGTCAGCGCATCCCGCACATCATCGACAAACGCCTGCGGCCCGCACAGATAAAATGTGCGACTGAAATCATCCACATGCTTTTGCAAAAATGCCTTGTCGACCTGCCCGTGTTCCAGCCCGTCGGCCTTCTCATCCGTGACGGTAAACACCGTCTCAAGCCCCTGCATCGCTTCCCATTCGCCGCGCATGATAATGTCGGCTTCGGTCTTGTTTGAAAAGATCAGCTTGCAGTTGTCCATCATGCCCTCGCGGTCGTGCTTGCGCAGGATCGGGATGAATGGCGTGATCCCGGCTCCGGCGGCCAGAAAGACGCCCGGCCCGTGGTCGCGAATTGCGCCGAATGGCGCGTCGATCTTGGCGGTGGCACCCGCTTTCAGTTCGGGCAGCTGTTCGGTCACGCCATCATGATCGGGATAGCTTTTGATCACAAATTCCAGATCACGCGCGTCCGGTTGCGAGGTAAAGGTAAAGGGCCGCGCCTCATCGCGCCATCCGTCGGCGTCAATGGCCAGCTCGACCGCCTGCCCCGGCTCAAACGACAGCCCCTCGGGCTTGTTGAAAACATAGCGGTGGGTGTCATGGGTCAGGCGCGTCACGTCCTGCAGTACGATTGTATCGGTCATGGGTATCTCCTTTGGATGCCCAACCCCACAACCCAGCCTCAGGTTCCTTGCCCACCTGTCATCCCCCGCGCCAGAAGGTCGCGCCAGCCTGCGTCGATATCCGCCAGCCTGTCCATATCCAGCGCGCCGGGGTCATTAACATAGCGCCCGTCCGGCGTCACATATCCCGTCGCCTCCTCACGCGCCCGCAGCGCCGCGTACCGCTCAGCATCAAGATCCATTACCGAAACATCGCGCAGCAACCCGTCCGCCTGCGCCCTAGGAAACAACAGCGCCGAAGGGTCGGCAGACAGGTTCACACAAGCACACCCCTGCGTCGCGGCGATCATCGCCAACCGTGCCGATTTCGCCCCCAGATCGCGCAGCGTCACGTCATCACGCAATGGGTCTGCGGTGCCCGAGCCGTAAAAATGTGTCTGCCCCGTCGCCGGATAGACCATGTCGCAGCCCATAAAGGCCATGACCCGGGGCCGCAGCGCATCCAGCGCCCAATAGGCCGTCGTATAGGCCATTGTCGCACCGGCATGGATGAACCCTCCAAACCGGTTTTGCGCGGGCACAAATGCATCCGCCTGCACCAGCCGCTGATCGGGCAGAACATTGTCCGGCATCCGGTCGGGCGGAAAGTCTTCGGGAAACACCAGCGCGTCCCAGTCCGGGCGCACCCGCCAGGCGTTGTTCATCACGACAATGGTGTCAAACCATGCCCGGGGCCATTGCGCGGCAAGCGTCACACCGGGGCCACTCCCAAGGATCAGGATCACACCGCCTGTGCTGCTCATCACGTCCGCCATCGCTTGTTTCAAGGACCGCAGATAGCGCCACCGCCGCGCGGGGCAACCGCACTAGGGGCCCGTAGGCTTGTCCACACGCAGCTTGCTCTCTTCCAGCATCAGCACCTCGCGCTGCGGGAACGGGATCGAAATGTCATGCGCCTGAAACGTGTCCCACAGCGCCAGATAGACATTGCCCCGAATGTTGGTCAGCCCGCCCGTCGGGTCCTTGATCCAGAACCGCAGGATGTAATCCACACTGCTGTCGCCAAACCCCACGATATGACAGACCGGCGGCTTAAAACTCAGCACCCGCTCCACTCCCTTGGCCGCCTCGATCGCCAGCTTGCGCACCACATGCGGATCATCGCCGTAGGCCGTGCCGAAATAGATATCCAGCCGCACAAAATCGTTGGAATGTGACCAGTTCACCACCTGCCCGGTAATCAGGTCCTCGTTCGGGATCAGATATTCCCGCCCGTCCCGCGTCACCACCGATGCGTACCGCGCACCCAGCGTCTGGATCCACCCGAACGTATCGCCCAACGATATCACGTCGCCCGGCTTGATCGACTTGTCGAGCAGGATAATCACACCCGACACAAGGTTCGACACGACCTTCTGCAAACCAAAACCAAGGCCCACACCAATCGCACCCGACAGCACCGCAAGGCCCGTCAGGTCAATCCCCACCGCCTTGACGCCCAGATAAAACGCGATTCCGTAGAACGCCAGCTGCACACCCTTGACCGCCAGCACCTGCATGGACGGGCTGATGTCATCGTTGCGCCGGATCGTGCTGGCCGTCGCCTGACTGACAATCCGCGCCAGCGTCAGCAACACCCCAATCACCACCAGCGCGGTGATCAGCGTCAGCAACGACAGGCGGAAATCGCCCAGCTCCAGCGCGACGCGGTCCATGAATGCGGCCACATCGTCGGACACATTCAGCAAATACAGCGTCGCGTAGACCCACAAGGACCACGTCACAATCCGCCTGAGCGGCCGGTTGCGCACCAGCTGCGCGGCAAAGGCGATCCCCACAAGAACCGCCGCCAGCGTCGCCGCCAGCCCCACCAGATAGGACCGCGACGGCCAGGTGATCTGCTGCATCACCAGATAGACACCGCCGGCCAGCACCGCGAACCAGATCAGGCCGACACGTCTTTTAAGCTGTACGATGAAACGCAACTGCCACTTGGCCCATCCCTCGCGTGAACGGACCCAATGCTGCAACAAATCACCGGATTTTCCGTGCAAAAGATAGGCCACAACGGCCAGCCCCAGCACGATCAGAACCTGATTTTGCCGCCATCCGGGCTGTGCGACGCCTTGTATGAACGCAAGCACAGTAACCCAGAGCCCTTCCAGCGTGCCCAGAAATTCCGCAAAAGGGTCGATGGCGTCTTCCATGGTCTCTCCTGTTTTGGGAATCGTGTCACGATTGATACCCTGCCGCAACCCTCGCACCCTTGCGGCAAAGGGCATCAACGGGTATCTGAAACCTTATGAAACAGGTTTTCGACTCAAGTGACCGTATCCGCCTGCGCGAACGCTTTTTCGGCGCCACGCATAGCGTGCTGGCCCGCCTATAACGCCCGCCGCCTTCGGGCGGATCTTTGTCGTTCCGAACCATCATCCAACAACACGGGAGAGGACCTATGTCCCCCAAGACGCTTTACGATAAAATCTGGGATGCCCACGTCGCACACGAAGCCGACGACGGCACCTGCCTGCTCTACATCGACCGCCATCTGGTACACGAAGTGACCAGCCCGCAGGCCTTTGAAGGGCTGCGCATGACAAACCGCACCGTCCGCGCACCGGACAAGACGATTGCCGTGCCGGACCACAACGTCCCCACCACCCTGGACCGCGCCAATGCCGCGACCATGACCGAAGACAGCCGCATTCAGGTCGAAGCACTCGACAGGAATGCCAAGGATTTCGGCATCCACTACTACCCCGTGTCCGACGTCCGTCAGGGCATCGTGCACATCGTCGGCCCCGAACAGGGCTGGACCCTGCCGGGCATGACAGTTGTGTGCGGCGACAGCCACACCGCGACCCACGGTGCCTTCGGCGCGCTGGCCCACGGCATCGGCACATCCGAGGTTGAGCACGTTTTGGCCACCCAAACGCTGATCCAGAAGAAATCCAAGAACATGAAGGTTGAGATCACCGGCAAACTGCGCCCCGGTGTCACGGCCAAGGACATCACGCTTTCCGTCATCGGCGCCACCGGCACCGCAGGCGGCACCGGCTATGTGATCGAATACTGCGGCGAGGCCATTCGTGACCTGAGCATGGAAGGCCGCATGACCGTCTGTAACATGGCGATTGAGGGCGGCGCACGCGCGGGCCTGATTGCACCGGACGAAAAGACCTTTGAATACTGCATGGGTCGCCCCCACGCACCTAAAGGGGCCCAGTGGGAAGCGGCGATGGACTGGTGGAAAACCCTCTACTCCGACGACGACGCCGCATGGGACAAGGTGCTTACGATCAAAGGCGAAGACATCGCGCCGGTCGTCACATGGGGCACCTCACCCGAGGACGTGCTGCCAATCACCGCCAGCGTTCCGGCGGCAGAGGATTTTGAGGGCGGCAAGGTCGGCGCGGCCCAGCGCTCACTTGACTACATGGGCCTGACGGCGGGCACCCCGCTGAACGAGGTCGAGATTGACACCGTCTTCATCGGCTCCTGCACCAACGGCCGTATCGAAGACCTGCGCGCCGCCGCAGAGATCCTCAAGGGCAAGAAAATCGCCGTCAAACGTGCAATGGTCGTCCCCGGCTCCGGCCTCGTCCGTGCGCAGGCCGAGGAAGAAGGCCTCGCTGACATCTTCAAAGAGGCCGGTTTCGAATGGCGCCTTGCGGGGTGCTCCATGTGTCTGGCGATGAACCCCGACCAACTGCAACCGGGTGAACGCTGTGCCGCGACCTCCAACCGCAATTTCGAGGGCCGTCAGGGCCGCGGCGGACGCACGCACCTGATGTCGCCTGCAATGGCAGCGGCAGCAGCGGTAACAGGCAAGCTGACGGACGTGCGCGAAATGATGTGACCCACCACCTCATCCACTTTTACGGGCTGTTTTCAGAACATCGAAGACAGCCCAAAGCTGGATGAGGGCGCGCGCCAATGCTGCCTTGCAGCGGTGCACAGGGGGTGTACGGCAGGTGTACGCAAGACACCCCCCGCGCATCCTAACCAGACCTACCACATCTTGTGGCCCAAAATTAGGAGTCCCTTAGCATGGACAAGTTCGAAACACTCACCGGGATCGCGGCGCCCATGCCGCTGATCAACATCGACACCGATATGATCATCCCCAAGCAATTCCTCAAAACGATCAAGCGGTCAGGCCTTGGCGTGAACCTCTTTGACGAAATGCGCTATGACGATGACGGCAATGAAATCCCCGATTTCGTGCTGAACAAACCGCAGTATCGCGAGGCTGAAGTGCTGGTTGCGGGCGACAATTTCGGTTGTGGCTCCAGCCGTGAACACGCCCCTTGGGCGATCAAGGATTTCGGCATCCGCTGCGTGATCGCGCCCAGCTATGCGGATATCTTTTACAATAACTGCTTTAAAAACGGTATCTTGCCCATCGCCCTGCCGCAGGAACAAGTGGACGTGCTGATGAAGGACGCCGAAAAAGGCGCCAACGCGCGGATGACCATTGATCTTGAGGCACAGACCGTGACGTCCTCCGACGGCGAGGTCTTTTCCTTCGAAGTGGATGCCTTCAAAAAGCACTGCCTGATGAACGGTCTGGACGACATCGGCCTGACAATGGAAAAGGCCGCCTCCATCGACACGTTCGAGGCACAGGCCAGCCAGAGCCGCCCTTGGGTCTGAGGATTTGTTAACCTCACTGCGGTATTGAATACACGCATAACGAGAAGCTTGTGGGCGCTGTCAGCGCGCCCACAACATCTGGATCGGCACCTGCCTTACCCTACGGAAATGATGCAAGAACGCACCACCCTCCCGCTCAATTTAACTTCTCTTTAACCTATCGCCCACCAGCGTCTTGAGCACTAAGGCGAAACAAGGCACAAATTAGGCAAGAATGAGGCAGGCCCCTGCAACCTTTGGGGGCAACAAGTTGGAACAAGCACGCGGCACCGTATCGCGTCTGGCCAGTTTGGGAAGGTACAGTAGTGATAGGACGGATGACAGGCGCGGCGACGCGTGGCCTGATGATGGCTCTACTCATCGCAACACCCGCGCTTTTGGTGCCGGGCGTGGCCAGCGATACATCGCAGATCACCGTTCTGGCCGCGATGCTTGCCGCCTTTCTGACCTTTGTTGAATACAACTCGAATTTCCCCAGCATCGTCGAATTTCGCGATGCCCCGCCTTTCAACCGCCTGCGCTTCTGTACCGTCGCGCTGACGGTCATGATCCTCAGCCTTGTGGTGCGCGGCTATACCGAACCCTCCCTGCTGACCAACGCCTTCACCTCGCTCGGCACGATCATCGGCAACACGGTCGACTTCCCTTATTCGCCGGTCCGGCTGGTCATCATCATGCTGCCCGTTGACGCTGATCCCCGGCTTGTCAGCATGATCCGTATGGGCGCAGGCATTGCATATGTCGCGTCTATTATTGCGGTTCTGGCCTTTGTTTTTCTGGTGCGGGGGCTGGGCTGGCCGGCCCGGCGCGGCGCATTTAACGTCTGGGTCAATCTACCGCTTTTTGATCCCACCGCCGGGGGCGATGTTCTGCACCGGCTGCAACGGGACGCCCGGGTCAACATCGCGCTTGGGTTTCTTTTGCCGTTCCTCATCCCCGCAGTGGTCAAGGCAGCGTCCAGTCTGGTAGACCCGATCACACTGCAGAACCCGCAAACCCTGATCTGGATACTTGTCGCATGGGCGTTTCTTCCTGCAAGCATGGTCATGCGCGGCGTCGCAATGGCCCGCGTGGCCGAGATGATCGAGGACAAGCGCCGCCGCAGCTATGCCAGCGCGCAGGCCGACGCAGAGGATGGTTTGCAAGCCGCCTGAGCGCGTTTTACCTGCTCCTGTCGACGGCGCTGACCGCGCTTTCCGCGCAAGCCGACACCCTGCGCGTTGCCACCTATAACACGGAGCTGTCACGCAAGGGGCCGGGTCTGTTGCTGCGCGATATCCTGTCCGGCACCGACCCGCAGGTCACCGCCGTGCTGGAACAGATCACACAGGCCGCCCCCGACATCATCGCGCTGCAGGGCATTGACCATGACCTTGGCAATCTTGCCGTGCGCGCATTTGCCGACGCGCTGGCGGCCCGGGGCCACAGCCTCCCGCATATTTTTACGGCACCGCCCAACGCCGGGTTGATGACACCGCTTGATCTGGACGGCGACGGCAAGACCGGCGGGCCGGGCGATGCACAGGGCTACGGGCGCTTTTTCGGTCAGGGCAGCATGGCGATCCTGTCGCGCTATCCGTTGCTGCACGAGGAGGCGGTGGATTATGCCACCCTGTTGTGGCGTGATCTTCCGCAGGCACTGCTGCCCGAAAAAGACGGCAGCGCCTTTCCCAGCGCAGCGGCGCTGGCGGTTCAGCGTCTGTCCTCACACGGGCATTGGGTGGTCCCTGTCGCCCATCCCGCTTTGGGCACCGTGACCCTTATGGTCTACCACGCCACGCCCCCTGTCTTTGACGGACCCGAGGATCGCAATGGCAGACGCAACCACGATGAAACGATGCTTTGGTATCACCTGCTGGACGGCAGGCTGGGCACGGTGCCTGCGTCACGATTTGTCATTCTGGGTGATGCCAATCTGGATCCCGCGCGCGGGGACGGACGGGGCGAGGGCATGCGCAAGCTGCTGGCCCGCCCGGATCTTCAGGACCCCCTGCCCGGACAGGCCACTGTCAGCTTCAGCCAGACCGGTCCTCTGCGCACCGATTATGTGCTGCCTTCTGCGGACTGGACGGTGCGCAACGCCCGGATCATGCCCGCAAACCCCGATGCCAGCCGCCATGCGCTGGTCTGGGTGGACCTCGCGCGCTAGCCGTTCTTGACCCGCCGCACCCGGCAGGCTAGGCCGCGACAAACAGTTTTTCCCAAGGAGCGTCTCATGGCAAACCCATCCCTGCTTATTCTTGCCGGTGACGGCATCGGCCCCGAAGTCATGGGCCAAGTGACCCGCATCATCGACTGGTACGGCGAAAAGCGTGACCTCAAGTTTGATGTTGAAAACGATCTGGTCGGCGGTGCCGCCTATGACGCACACGGCACACCGCTGCATGACGATACGATGGCCAAGGCGCTTGAAGCGGACGCGGTTCTGCTGGGTGCCGTGGGCGGCCCAAAATACGACGATCTGGATTTCAGCGTAAAGCCCGAGCGCGGGCTGCTGCGTCTGCGCAAGGAGATGGACCTCTTCTCCAACCTGCGCCCGGCGCAGTGCTTTGACGCGCTTGCGGATTTCTCCTCGCTCAAGAAAGACCTGATTGCGGGTCTGGACATCATGATCGTGCGCGAACTGACCTCCGGTGTTTATTTCGGTGAACCACGCGGCATCTTTGAGGAAGGTAACGAGCGGGTTGGCATCAACACCCAGCGTTATACGGAATCCGAGATTGACCGCGTTGCGCGCTCCGCTTTCGAGCTGGCGCGGCGTCGCGGCAACAAGGTGTGTTCGATGGAAAAGGCCAACGTGATGGAAAGCGGCATCCTGTGGCGCGAGGTCGTGCAGCGGGTGCATGACGCAGATTACCCGGATGTTGAACTGAGCCACATGTACGCCGACAACGGCGCGATGCAACTGGTCCGCGCGCCCAAGCAGTTTGACGTGATCCTGACGGACAACCTGTTTGGCGACATTCTGTCCGATTGCGCTGCGATGCTGACCGGCTCGCTTGGCATGTTGCCCTCTGCCTCGCTTGGTGCGCCAAACGCCGATGGCCGGCCCAAGGCGCTTTATGAGCCTGTGCACGGTTCTGCCCCCGACATCACCGGTCAGGGCAAGGCAAATCCGATTGCCTGTATCCTCAGCTTTGCGATGGCGCTGCGCTATTCCTTTGACGAAGGGGACGAGGCGACACGACTGGAGAAGGCCGTGGAAAAAGTGCTAGCCGATGGCGCGCGCACCGCAGATCTGATGGGCCCCGAAGGCGGGACACCGATTAGCACGACAGATATGGGCGACGCGATCCTCGCGGCACTTGACGCCAGCCTGTAACGCGCCAAACTTTATTTACAGCAAGCAGCCCTCAGGTCCGGTTTGAACCAAGGGGCCGCTTGCGCTAGGTCACCCGTATACCTTGTTTCGAGGAATATCGCGCGTGACGGACAAAACCCCTTACGATCTTTTCATCATCGGCGGTGGAATCAATGGCTGTGGCATTGCCCGCGATGCGGCGGGGCGCGGCATGTCTGTCGCACTGGCCGAGATGAACGATCTGGCGTCGGCCACCTCCTCAGCGTCAACCAAGCTTTTCCACGGCGGGCTGCGCTATCTGGAGTATTTCGAGATCAGGCTGGTGCGGCACGCGCTGGAAGAGCGCGAGACACTGCTCAAGGCGATGCCACATATCTCGTGGCCCATGCGTTTCGTGCTGCCCTATCACAAGGACATGCGGTTCGAAGGCGGCACACCGACCTCGCGCATCCTGAATCTGGTCATGCCGTGGACCCGCGGGCGGCGCCCTGCGTGGCTGATCCGGTTTGGTCTGTTTCTCTATGACAACCTTGGGGGCCGCAAAATCCTGCCGGGGGCCAAAACGATATCGCTGAAAGGCACGCCCGAGGGTGCGCCACTGGAAGACCGGTTTGAAAAGGCGTTCGAATACTCCGACTGCTGGGTCGAGGATTCGCGTCTGGTGGTTCTGAACGCCCGGGATGCACAGGAGCATGGGGCCAGGATCATGACCCGTACCAAAGTCATTTCCGCCGCGCGTCAGGACAACATGTGGGAGATCACCACCGAAGCGGATGGTGAGACCACGGTGCATCACGCACGGATGCTTATCAACGCCGGCGGCCCCTGGGTGGGCGATATCATTCAAGGCAAGGTGCGCGTCAATTCCACCGAAGGGGTGCGGCTGGTGCGCGGCAGTCACATCGTGACCAAGCGGCTGTATGACCACGACAAATGTTACTTTTTCCAAGGCACGGACGGGCGGATCATTTTTGCGATCCCCTATGAGACAGACTTTACCCTGATCGGCACAACCGATGCAGATCATGAGGACCCCGACACCAAGCCCGTTTGCACACCAGAGGAACAGACCTATCTGCTGAACTTCGCCAACGGTTATTTCAGCCAAGAGCTGAGCGATGAGGATGTCGTCTGGACCTACTCCGGCGTGCGTCCGCTTTACGATGATGGTGCCAGCTCTGCCGCTGCGGCAACGCGGGACTACACGCTCAAGGTCGAGGCACAGGGCGGTGCGCCAATCCTGAACATCTTTGGCGGCAAAATCACGACCTACCGCAAACTGGCCGAAGACGTGATGGACAAGGTCGCGCCCTTTTTCAAAGGCATGTCCGGCCACTGGACCGCAGAACAACCCCTTCCGGGGGGCGATTTCCCGGTGGACGGAGTGGAACAGCAGATTACCGATCTGCGCGGGGCGTTTTCGTTTCTCGACGACCGCTGGGCCAGACGTCTGGTCCGCGCTTACGGGACCGAAGCCAAGCTGGTGTTGGAGGGGGCCAGCACGGCGGCGGACCTGGGCCGCGACTTTGGCGCAACCCTGACAGAGGCCGAGGTGCGCTGGCTGATGACCCGTGAATACGCCCGCACGGCGCAGGACGTGCTGTGGCGGCGCAGCAAGCTGGGTTTGCGGCTTGACCCGGACGCAGCACAGGCGCTTGACGACTGGATGCGTGCCGTCTGACACTGCGCCAGAACCAGACCCACGCGGAGGCCGAACATGACCCATATTCTTGCCATCGACCAAGGCACCACATCCTCCCGCGCGCTGGTGTTTGACGCGGATATCAAGGTCACCGCCACGGCGCAGCAGGAGTTCCCGCAGCATTTCCCGCAAAGCGGCTGGGTGGAGCATGATCCAAACGATCTGTGGGACACGACCCTGCAGACCTGCCGCGATGCGATTGCGAAGGCCGGGCTGGGTGCCGGCGACATCACCGCCATCGGCATCACCAACCAGCGCGAGACAACCGTGGTCTGGGACGCCAAAACCGGCGAGGCGATCCACAACGCGATTGTCTGGCAAGACCGCCGCACGGCTGAGTATTGCCGCAGCCTGCGCGAGGCGGGGCATGACAGGATGATCACTGAAAAAACCGGGTTGCTGGCCGATCCCTATTTTTCCGGGACAAAACTGAAGTGGATACTCGACAATGTGGACGGCGCGCGGGACCGTGCCGCCAAGGGCGAATTGCGCTTTGGCACTGTGGACAGCTTTCTGATCTGGAAGCTCACGAACGGGGCCGCCCATGTGACCGACGCCACCAACGCCGCGCGCACGCTGCTGTATGACATCCACAAGGGCCAGTGGAGCACGTCGATCTGCGATCTGTTCGACATCCCCATGCAGATGCTGCCCGAGGTCAAGAATTGCGCCGCTGATTTCGGCACCACATCGGCCGAGCATCTGGGTGCTGCGCTGCCCATCATGGGGGTGGCAGGCGATCAGCAGGCCGCCACCATCGGGCAGGCCTGTTTTGAACCCGGCATGATGAAATCGACCTATGGCACAGGGTGTTTTGCACTTTTGAACACGGGCGAAACACCGGTCACTTCACAGAACCGGCTGCTGACCACAATCGCCTATCAGCTCGACGGCAAACCGACCTATGCGCTGGAAGGGTCAATCTTTGTTGCCGGAGCCGTTGTGCAATGGCTGCGCGATGGGCTGGGCATTATTGCGCAGGCCGCCGATACTCAGGGCCTGTCGGATCAGGCCGATCCACAGCAGGACGTGATCATCGTTCCCGCGTTCACCGGACTTGGGGCGCCTTATTGGAATGCAGAGTGTCGCGGTGCGGTCTACGGGCTGACGCGCAACTCCGGTCCGGCGGAAATGGCCCGCGCGGCGCTGGAAAGCGTTGGCTTTCAGACGCGCGATTTGCTGGATGCGATGCACGCGGACTGGCAGCACAGCGAGACCGGGACCGGGGCGACCCTGCGCGTGGACGGCGGGATGAGCGCCAACGACCGCGCCATGCAATTTCTGTCCGATATCATCGACGCGCCGGTTGATCGCCCGCAGGTGCTGGAAACAACGGCAATGGGGGCGGCGTGGCTCGCCGGAAGCCGCGCCGGGGTCTATCCGGATATGGCCAACTTTGCCAAAAGCTGGGCGGTGGACAGCACTTTTACCCCCGATATGGACGCACAAACACGGGACGCCCACTATGCCCGCTGGCAGCGCGCCGTCAAAGCGACACTGGCCGTGTGACACGCGTGTCGGGGTCCATCCCGCACAAGCCACTGGTGGCCGCGCCTTAAATCCGCAATGATCCGGCAAAGGTCTCTGACCTGTGAAACCGGATCAACAAAGGTCACCCGATGCATCTGCGCGCTACACATGCCTATCCTTCCCGCCGTTCCGCCGTGCTGGCCGACAATATGGTCGCCACGTCCCAACCGCTTGCCGCGCAGGCGGGGCTGGCCATGCTGGCCCAGGGAGGCAATGCGGCGGATGCCGCCATCGCCACTGCGATTGCCCTGACCGTACTGGAACCCACCGGCAACGGCGTCGGGTCAGACGCCTTTGCAATTCTTTGGGACGGCAAGGAACTGCATGGGCTGAATGCCTCGGGCCGCGCCCCTGCGGCCTGGTCGCTTGATAAATTTGCCGGGCGCGACAGGATGCCCATGCATGGCTGGGACAGTGTGACAGTGCCGGGCGCGGTATCTGCATGGGTCGCGGTGTCGACGCGTTTTGGCAAACTGCCTTTTGCCGATCTGTTTGTCCCCGCCATCCGCTATGCTGAACAGGGTTTCCTTGTATCACCCAAGATCGCGCAGCTTTGGGCGCGCGGCGGTGACATGATGAAAGATCAGCCGGGGTTTGCCCAGACCTTTCTGCCGGGTGGCAAGGCCCCCGGTGCCGGAGAGCGCTTTGTCAACAAACCTCTTGGCCGAACCCTGCGCCTGATCGCGCAGACCAAGGGCACAGCGTTTTATAAAGGTGAGCTGGCGGAGGCGATGATCGCCTTTTCGCAGGCCCACGGCGGTGTGATGACACGCGAGGATCTGGCCAGCCACAGCGCCGATTGGTGCGGCACGATCTCTGCCGGGTTCGATGATGTCGCGCTGCACGAAATACCGCCCAACGGGCAAGGGATCGCGGCGCTGATCGGGCTTGGTATCCTCAACCATACCAACATCCGTGATCTGGACGCGGATGACCCCCACGCAATGCACCTGCAAATCGAGGCGATGAAGCTGGCGCTGTCGGATGCCGAACACCACGTCGGTGACATTGATCATATGACGGAGGTAACAGTGCAGGACATGCTGGATGACAGCTATCTTGCCGCGCGCGCCAAGCTGATTGACCCGACCCGCGCGCAGGATTTTGGCGCGGGCGCGCCCAAGCGCGGCGGCACTGTCTATCTGACGGCGGCGGACGCGTCGGGCATGATGGTGTCGTTCATTCAGTCCAACTACGCCGGGTTCGGGTCCGGTGTTGCCGTGCCGGACACGGGCATTCATCTGCAAAACCGGGGCTGGGGGTTTTCGCTTGATCCGGCCAGCGCCAATGTTGTTGGCCCGGGCAAAAGACCTTTTCACACGATCATACCGGGTTTCCTGATGGGCAAGACCGATCCGATCATGAGCTTTGGTGTGATGGGCGGGCCGATGCAGGCGCAGGGCCATGTGCAGATGGTGCTGCGCACCCAGTTGTGGGGACAGGACCCGCAGATGGCGGCAGACGCGCCGCGCTGGCGTGTGACCCAGGGGCTGGGCGTGGCCTGCGAGACAACGCTGCCCGCGACCACGCTTGAGACGCTGGCCGGATTGGGGCACCAGCTTGAGATGGAAGAACCGGACACGGCATTTGGCTTTGGCGGGGCGCAGCTGATCCACCGGTTGCCCGGTGGCGGTTTTGCCGGCGGCTCCGATCCGCGCAAGGACGGTGCGGCGGTTGGGTTCTGAGATGACGCATCTGTTACGCTCAAGCGTCGAGACCTGCGCATGGGGGTATTTTGATGCCAGCCTGCCCGCAGCGGTCGAGATCGCCAGCGGCGACACGGTCCGCATCGAAACCCTGTCCGGCGGGCCCGAGGTCATGCCCCCCGACACGACAGGGTTTTACGTACCACCCGAGATTCATGATATTCACGCCCGGTCTGACCGGTCTGTTCCGGGGCATATCCTGACGGGGCCTGTTGCGGTGCGGGGGGCGGAACCCGGCGATGTGCTTGAGGTCAGCATCGAGGACGTCAAACTGCGGCAGGACTGGGGATGGAACGTCATCCGGCCCCTCGGCGGTACCCTGCCCGACGACTTTCCCAAATCTCACTTCACCCCGATCCCACTGGACCGCGACACCCTGACGGCAACACTGCCCTGGGGTCTGAAACTGCCGCTGAACCCGTTTTTCGGCGTTATGGGGGTGGCCCCGCCGCCGGATTGGGGGCGTATTTCAACCATCCAGCCGCGCGCGCACGGTGGCAACATCGACAACAAGGAGTTGGTTGCGGGTACCACCCTTTTTCTACCGGTCTTTGTGGCGGGCGCCATGTTCAGTTGTGGTGACGGCCACGGCGCGCAGGGCGACGGAGAGGTTTGCATCACCGCAATTGAGACAGCGCTTGAAGGCACTTTTCGGCTGACCGTACGCAAGGACCTTGATTTCAGCTATCCCCGCGCCGAAACGCCAACCCATCTGATCACGATGGGAATGCACCCCGACCTTGACCGCTGCGTGGAAATGGCATTGCGCGACATGATCAGATGGATTGTCGCCCGCACCGGGATCAGCCGCGAGAACGCCTATATGCTGTGTTCGCTCGCGGGCGATCTGCGGGTGACGCAAACGGTCAATGGCAACAAGGGCATCCACATGATGATGGCACGCGATCTGGTGCAACCGGGGTCCGGCACGCAGGAGACAGAGACGTGACAACAAAAGTGGCAGTGATCGGTCTGGGCATCATGGGGCGGCGCATGCTCGAGCATATGGAGCTGCATGATGCCTTAAGTCCTGTTGCCATGTGGGATCCTGATGCCGATGCCTGTGCGCAGGCGGCGCGCGTGACACCCGATGTACAGATCAGCGCATCGGCAGAAGACGCGATAGCGGCTGCCGATCTGGTTTATCTTGCCTGTCCACCCGAACCGCGCAAAGCCTATGCGCTGGCGGCCGCCGCCGCGGGCAAGGCGGTGTTTCTGGAAAAGCCGCTTGGCGTCGATATCGCGCAGAGTCAGGACCTCGTGGCGCGGCTGGAGGCGGCGGGTGTTCCGGCAGCGGTGAACTTTACCCAGGCGGCAGGTGCCGCGCTATACGACATCTCAGCCGCACAGCGCGACGGGGCGCTGGGACAGATTGTAGGCTGTGACATCGTTGTGACCTACGCCACATGGCCACGCGCCTGGCAACAGGCGGCGGATTGGCTGCGCTATCGTGCTGAAGGCGGTATGACCCGCGAGGTTCTCTCGCATTTTCTGTTTTTCGCGGAGCGTGTTCTGGGCCCGCTGCACCTTGTTCACGCGCACCCCTCATATCCTGATGATCCGCTTTTGTGCGAGACGCATATGCTGGCACGACTTGAAACGGCAGATGGCATCCCCGTTACCGTCATGGCCAGTGTTGGCGGCGCACAGCCGGACCGGCAAGAGCTGACAATCAAGGGAACGCGCACAAGCAGGCGGGTGTCGGAGTTCTATATTGATGCGGTGTCGGACGGCGGTGCCTTTACCGAAACGCGCGACAGACCGGACGATCCGCGCGCCGTCAGCCTGAAGGCACAGCTTGATGATCTGTCCCTGTGCGTGGCAGGCCAACCCCACCGGCTGGCCACACCGCGAGAGGCGCTGCGCGTGCAAACGCTGGTCGAAGGGATGTTGCGGGGGACGCAATGACCCGGCCCGTTGCTTGCAATTTGCGAGCCTGAATTCATTTTATGGCGCAAAGCGGCCCTTTGCGAGAAACGGAGATTTCCATGACCCACACGGTTTCAGCCCTGATCGCCGATCATCCCGGCCCGGCACCAGCCATCGGCGCGCCCGAACGTGAATGGTTGAGCTTTGACGCGCTGCGCGCGTTGACGCAGACGGTGCGCGAGAGCCTGCACAGCGTCGGCATCGGGCGCGGCGACAGGGTGGCGATTGTGCTGCCGAACGGGCCAGAGATGGCAACCGCTTTTGTCACCATCGCGCAGGTCGCCACCACCGCCCCGCTGAACCCGGCCTACCGCGAAGAGGAATACGAATTCTACCTTGAGGATTTGCAGGCAAAGGCGCTGGTGGTTGCGGCGGACTACGATGGGCCCGCCCTGCCCGCCGCCGCGAAATTCGGGCTGGTTGTGCTGCGCCTTTCCACGCAGGAAGGCGATGCGGCAGGTGCCTTTACGCTGAGCGCCGAAGGCACGGCGGGGTCTTGTGATACTGCGGCCCCGGAAGCGTCCGACGTGGCGCTGATCCTGCACACCTCCGGCACCACATCACGGCCCAAGATCGTGCCGCTGCTGCAATCAAACGTCTATGCGTCAGCGCAGAACATCCTGACCTCCCTTGCACTGACGCCAGAGGACCGCTGTCTGAACGTAATGCCGCTTTTCCACATTCACGGGTTGATTGCCGCGGTCTCGGCCTCTTTGGCGGCGGGGGCGCAGATTTCATGTGCGCCGGGGTTCAACGCGCTGCGGTTCTTTGGGCAACTGGATACGGTTCGGCCCAGTTGGTACACCGCCGTGCCGACGATGCATCAGGCGATCCTTGCCCGCGCCGGGCGCAACAAGGATGTGATTGACGCGGCCAACCTGCGGTTTTTGCGGTCCTCTTCGGCGTCCTTGCCCGCACCTGTGATGGAAGCACTGGTCGAGACGTTCGGGGCCCCGGTGGTTGAGGCTTATGGCATGACAGAAGCCACGCATCAGATGTGTTGTAACCCGCTGCCGCCGCGCGCGCAAAAGCCCGGATCTGTCGGCGTTGCCGCAGGGCCGGAGGTGCGGATCGCACATGAGACCGAGGACCGGCTTCTGGATCACAGCGCCACGGGCGAGATTGTAATCAGCGGACCGAACGTCACCCCCGGATACGAGAGTAACCCCAAGGCAAACGAGGATGGTTTTTTCTCCGCAGAGGACAAACGATGGTTCCGCACCGGCGATCAGGGAGCCTTTGACGACGAGGGGTATCTGAACCTGACGGGGCGGCTGAAAGAGATTATCAACCGTGGCGGTGAAAAGATCAGCCCGCTGGAGGTGGATGCCGTGATGCTGGGCCACCCCGAAATTGCGCAGGTCGTGTGTTTTGCCGTACCGCACGACAAGCTGGGCGAGGATATCGCGGCAGCCGTGGTGCTGCGCGAAGGGTCGACGCTGGATGAACGTGCCATCCGTGCGTTTACCGCCGAACATCTGGCGGATTTCAAGGTGCCGCGTTCCGTTGTTGTGCTGGAAGAAATCCCGAAAGGGGCCACTGGCAAAATCCAGCGGATCGGCATGGCCGAAAAGCTGGGTCTGACACCTTAGGGAGGCGCGGAAAACCATGAAAATCTGCATATTCGGAGCCGGGGCCATCGGCGGTTATATGGCGGTGAAGCTGGTACAGGCGGGTGCCAATGTCAGTGTGGTGGCGCGCGGCCCACATCTTGCCGCGATGCAGGCCAATGGCCTGACCCTGATCGAGGAAGACGGCGAGCGCAGCACCGTGCCGGTAACCGCGACCGACAACGCCGCTGATCTTGGCCCGCAGGATTATGTGGTCGTTACGCTCAAGGCGCATTCGGTGCCGCCCGTGGTGGACAAAATGCAGCCGTTGATTGGGCCGGAGACAACCATTGTCAGTGGCGTGAATGGCGTCCCGTGGTGGTATTTTCACAAACTGGACGGCCCGATGGAGGGCACGCGCATCGCCACGGTCGACCCCGGCGATGCGCAATGGGATGGCTTTGGCCCCGACCGCGTGTTGGGCTGTGTCGTTTATCCGGCAGCGGAAGTCGTGGAACCCGGCGTAATCCGGCACATCGAGGGCAATCGGTTTTCGCTGGGGGAACCGGACGGATCAAAGTCCGAACGGGCCTTGGCGTTGTCCAAAACGCTGGCAGCGGCGGGCCTGCGCGCGCCCGTGCGCCCGCGTATCCGTGACGAAATATGGGTCAAGCTGTGGGGGAACCTGTCGTTCAACCCGATCTCGGCCCTGACCCACGCCACTCTTGATGTGCTTTGCACTGATCCCGGCACCCGTGCCGTGGCACGTGGCATGATGACAGAGGCACAAGCGATCGCTGAAAAACTGGGCGTCAAATTCCCCATCGATGTAGAGCGCCGCATTGACGGTGGGGCCGCCGTGGGCGCACATCGCACGTCGATGTGGCAGGATCTGGATGCAGGGCGCCCGATGGAGATTGACGCGCTGGTCAGCGCTGTGCAGGAATTGGGCCGGCTGACAGATACGCCCACGCCCACCATTGATACCGTGCTGGCGCTGGTGTCGCTTCGGGCAAAATCCGCCGGACTTTATTGAGGAACGGGTGCGCCTGCGAATGTCGGCGCATCCGCAGGATCAGATCTTGTAGACTGTATGCGGCCCGTCAAGGAACAGCGATGCGGGCAGTTCTTCCTCTGAGCGCAGGGATTGTTCCGGCGGCAAGTCCATCACCTTGGTCACAAGTGCCTTGAGATGCTCTTCGAACCCGTCCAGAAACTGCGGTTCGCGTTCAAGGAAATCAGCGGCTGTAGACTGGTAGGGTGTTGCGTCCTTGAGGAAGGATTTGATCGCCTTGCGCAGGGCCGTCGTGGACCGGAACAGCGGCCCGCCAATCACTTCGTGCTGGCCAAGCGGATATTCCACGCGTCCGTTGGTCACGCAGAAAACCGGACGGCGGTACAACGCGGCCTCGACCACCGTGGCGCTGTAGCCTGACAGCACCAAATCGGACGCTTCGATCAGCGACACGGCATCCGTCTCGACCAGACGCACCCGGTTCATCGCGTTCAGTTCTTCCGCGATGGCAAGGTAGGCGTTCACCCGGCTGTTGGTTTCCTCGGGGTGAGTCTTGAGCACCAGAACGCAATCTATGCCTTCGGTTGCCTTGAGGATGATGCGCCAGACCTCGGAGATCTGGTTCCAGTCGGATGGTTGGGTAAAGTAGGAGAACACCGGGCGGTCACCGGTGATGTCGATCTTGTCTTCGTCTTTCAGACGCTGGCGCACCTCGGCGGTGACGGCGGGCACGTCATAATCCTTGGGGCCTTGCAGGCGCGGAGAGCCGACGATGGGACAGCGATCCAGCGTCATCCCAAAGCCATCAACCGCCGCATCCGCAAAGAAGTGCGAGATAACACCGTAGTAATCCGCAGATACCTTGCAGTAGCGGCAATAATCCGCGTTCAGCCCGTGTGGTTCGATGGCAATGCTGGGCACGCCATAGCGTCGCGCCACCGCCGCGAATGCCGCAACGCGCACGCTGCGGAAAGGCGTCAGGACCACGGATTTGGGCAGTTCGCCCGCCCGGTCCAGACGCGCAAACCATGCGTCGCACAGTTGCGAATGGGCCATGTAGGACAATATCCCGTTGCGTGCGACATCCGGCAGGCTGCCTGACAGGACATGCGCCACATAATCCGTTGATATTGTTCCAAGCTGGTCGCGCAAAAAGTCGATCAGCCACAACAGCAAAAGGGAATATCCCTTGTCTGGCCTTTGGGGGAACAGTCGGATCATGTCAGGCGTGATGCGGTCGTCCATGTTTTCCGTGAACGACAGCAGGTTGCCGCCCAAGAACGCCACCCGCAGGTTACCGACGTCCGCGAGGGCCTGACTGTAGGCCTTGGACGACTTGTTATAGGCCGCGACCTGCGATGTCGCGAGCAGGACACGCGGCAGATCGGTCTTTGGCCAGCCCTCAAAACCCTGCGCGATGGTGGCAGAGCGCTTTCTGAAAGCTTCTGCTGCCGGTGCCAGAGGCTTGTTTTCGCCCCCCGGCGCCGGGGCGGCCGGCAGGCCCGCAGACAGGACTTTCACAAACGAATCCAAAGCCGTCAGTGCTTGCTGACTGGGCGACAGGCACACCAGTTCCACGCGCGGGTCCTGCGCGAGGCGCTTGACGCCGGACACCAGACGCACGAATTTCTTGTTGATCCGGGGGTCAATCCCTTTTGCACCGTTCAGCGCGATCACCACATGGTCAAACTCGTCTGAATCGATCAGCCGCTGCATCGCTGCAAACTGCAGTGTCGGGAAAAACATCTGATCCGCCAGCGCCAGTGACAACCCGGATGGATCATCCACCGTCAGGTCCGTCCCGCCCGCTTCGGCCAGCGCGCCGGTCAAGCGGACAGCGGCGGCGCGGGTGTCTTCGTGCACCTTGTGATAGGCCGCGCTGAACCGGGTGATCCGGGTGCGGCAGTGTTCAACATCCACATGACAAGGACCGGAATGCGCCAGCCGGTCGGAAAAGTTGGCACGCCCGTAAAGATCATCAAGAGCAAACACCGTGACGTTTTCGGCCCCTGAAAAGAGCAAAGGCAGCGTTGGCAGGCTTTTTTCGGACTGCACGATGATCAAGCGCTTTTTCTTGGGGGTCTTGAAGCCACTGCTGATCAATCTGCGGCGCGCGTCGAGCCGCGCGCTGGCTGTGATCGGTGCGCCGCTGCTGTCCATCATGCGACGGAAAAGGGCGGAAAACTCAGGGCTGAACGCCTTGGCCTTCAGCGCAAATTCTGCGGATTTCTGATCTGAAAGCAAGAGCGTCGCCGCCGAGATAAAGCCTGCGCAGGTCATCTGGCTGCGGGCCATGCGCTGTCGCACGTCTGATGCCCCATCCAGTGTTTCAGCGTTCAGACAGTCGCGCATTGTCTCTTTTGTCAGAGCGGACCGCGCAAGATTGATCACCACCTCGGGGTTTGTCGCATTTTCATAGCAATGGCGCGTGAAATTCGGGATCGCGGCGGGCTGGCTTTCGTACAATTGCATCAGGCGCGCGTTCACGTTTGACCAGTTGTGCCCGTCACGCACGCGCCAGAACATCGCATTCCCGGCCTCTGCCCCAAGAACGCGGTCTGTCATGTTCAATGTATGGCGGAATGACTTGACCAGCAAATTGCGCGCGCGGCGTCGGGCCGGGGCAACAAGCCTGCGTTTGACGGTGCCTGCATCGGCCTGAGCAAACGCCTTGGGCAGCATACGTGCCCGGTTCAGCATAACGCGCGCTTTGGCAGGTAAAGACATCAATAAGACCAATCTATCCGGATCAATTCCAGTTACTTACAATCGTGCCCGCAGCAGCATAAAGCATTCGGCGGCCTCTGCGCCACAGGCCACGCCACGAGTTTCGGCCAATGCCCGCAAAGCCCGAAGACTGCGCGGGAAGGGGAATGGCTGAATCTCGTCGCCAAAAAGTTCAGTAATCCGCAGCTTTTCGTCAAGATGGTCGGTAATATCGACAAAGACGTCGGGCTTGAAATCTTCTCCGTTCTGCACGGCGGCATCGGTTTCTGAGAGCGTCTCATAAACCAGCGTCCAACGCACGGACGGATAGCGAAACCACTTTGCGCAGGCCGCACCGGCATCATGCACCGCAGCATGATCACTGTGGGCATCGCCGCGGTGGGGCAACATGATGATTTCGGGTTGCGTTTGTTTGACCACGGCACCGATGGCGGCCACCAGATCACCCATCGGCAAGGTATCAAGCCGCGCCGCCGGATAGGGCAGAATATGAACACCGGCAAAGCCAAACGCATCGGCAACTGCTTTGATTTCGGCCTCGCGGCGGGCCATCTTGTCTTCGGGCCAGCCGTCTTCGGCGCGCATTCGGGTTACGATCAGCCAGTGAACCGGGCGACCGGAGGCAATCGCACGCAGCAGGGTGCCGCCCGCGCCAAGCGTTTCATCGTCGGGATGGGGTGCAATGACCAGAATTGGTCCGTTTTGGCCGCTGTCAAACACCGCTCAGTTCTCCGTCTTCATGATAAATCGTTTGTGCATCAGCTCTGCGTTCAGCTCGGTCCGGGCCAGCACCTCGGCGATGCGCTTGCTGGCGGTGCCGTCACCATAGGGCGTTTCGCATTTGGCGACCTCGGCGCGGAACGCGGCATCCGTGGTGGCACGGCTCAAGGCATCGGTGATCTCTTGGGGGTCGTAATCCGTAAAGATGACGTTGTTCGCGTGCTCACGCCCGCGCTGCCGTTTACCGATGTTGACCGTCGGCAGACCAAGGGTCGGTGCCTCAAGAATACCGGAGGAGGAATTGCCCACCATAGCGTGCGCGTGGCGCAGCATGTTCACAAAAACCTGCCGTTCCAGAAAGGTGAACAATCTCACCTTGTCAGAGCGCGCAGACAGCGCGGTCAGTTCCGCCACCACCGCGTCATTGCCCGGATCGGTGTTGGGCATCAGCGCGACCACGTTCAGGCCACTGTTTTCCAGAACGCCCGAGATCACCTTCATATGCGCGCGCGCACCTTCGAAATCCGTGATTGTCGGGTGGTAGAGAAACACGACATACGGCGCATCCCCCCAATCAAGCTCAAGCGCCTCGTTCACCGCGGCACGGTCCATGTGCGGCGTGCTGACCAGCCGGTCCAGACCGGATGCGCCAACCACGTTGATGCGCCAGTCTTCCTCGCCCAGCGCACGCAGGCGCGCACCGCTCAGCGGTGTTGTCGCCATGTGAAGATTGGCCAGTTTGGATACCGCGTGGCGGATCGGGTTGTCGACATTGCCGTCCTCGGCATGGTCGCCGCCGCCGATGTGAACCACCGGAATGTGGTGATAAAGCCCTGCCACCGCACCGGTCATCGATTCCTCGCGGTCGCCCATGACCACCAGAAAATCGGGGCGTTCCTGTGCAAAAAGGTCTGTCATCCCCGCAAGCTGCAGTGCCGCCCCTTTGACCCGGCCCGACAGACCGTCGGATGCCAAAAGGGAATCGATGCGGGCCGCAATGCGAAAGCCATCCGCTTCGATCTGGCTGACCGAATTGCCCATGCGGGTGCTCAGGTGTCCGCCGGTGACAATAACACCCGCTTCCAGACCGCTTTGCTCGTTGACCGCCGCGATCACCGGCGCAAGAATATCGTATTCAGACCGGATGCCGGTCAGGAAATGGACAGTGCGTGTCATGGCAACCCTTCAATACAGGTCAGAATCAAGCATGTTCAGACGCCAGCACCGGGCGTCAGAAAAGCCTCTTACCGACCCATCAAAGGTTCGGCCAGCAAAATACGTCACCGGTGCGGCCGCATGAAAGCCAAACCTTTCAACGGCAGTCCGCGCCGGGTCCATCCGCAGACACCAGCTGTTGAGCTGGCTGATCGAAGCTGACTTTGCGTCACTTAGCACCGCCCCCAGGAGGGCCGTTACATGTGCGTCGTCCACGGCACGCAGATCCACAACATCCACCGCCTGATCCCCAAACGTCTTGGTGATCGCATAGCCGCCGATCCCGTCGCCATCTGGAGTAATGTAACGCGTGTAGGTATTGACCGGATTGTCATCGACACGCCATTGCAGCGTGGCAAGGTCGCGGATCCCCTCGATCCCGTCAGCGCGCGACAGTACCTTTTGCAGCGCCGCAAATCTTTCATCAATCCGGTCCACCTTTTCAACACGAATGGCCGAATCGGCAAGGGCACCGCGGGCCCTGGCCACGTCCACCGTCATCGTGACCACATCATCAACGGGCACCCAAGCCAGTTTTCGCCGACGTGTGGCATTGATCATTGCGTTGGGAAAACCCCAGACCGCGCCATAGCCCTGCGCCGCCAGACTTTCATAAAGTGCCTCGCCCACGGCCTCGACCAGACCAAGACCGCGATCATCGGGATGGGTCATTGTCGTCATGGACAACGCAGCGGGTACCCTTTGGCCTTCGACCCAAAGTGGTGCCTGGCTTGCACCATAGTGCGCGGCGAGCCTGTCACCCTGCCAAGCCAGCATAACAAGAGGTTCGCCCGCCGGATGCCCCAGAAACCGCCAGTCCCAAAACTCACGGGAAAGCGTGCGGCCAAAGCTTGCCTGAAACAAATCGAGGATCGCTTGCTCGTCCCCGGGTTGCCATGCGCGGATGTCATATCCCTTGGTCACGCGGGTACTCTCCTCTTGTCCGATACAGGCCGATGGCCACGTGCTTTTAGCCGAACCAGCGGGAAAGTCCATCTTGGCAACATGCTAATTCCTAGTTGCACCGGATCGTGAATTCGTTGCATCTCGGTATTATGCGGAAGGCCAAAGCCGCCGTATGTGCATTTTTTGAAAGCTGTTTGAAGTCCCATGATCCCTCTTGCCGTCCCGAATTTGAATGGAAACGAAGCCGATTACCTTCAGGAGTGTATCACCTCCACCTTTGTGTCGACTGTGGGTCCGTTTGTCGGAAAGTTCGAAGACGCCATTGCAGCGCTGAGCGGGACACAGACCGCCGCGGTCCTGTGCAGCGGGACCACCGCCATTCACCTCGCGCTGGAAGGGCTTGGGATCGGTGAAGGGGACCTTGTGATGGTGCCCGCGCTCACGTTCATCGCCAGCGCCAATGCCATCCGGCACGCGCGCGCGGATGTCTGGCTGGTCGATGTTTCCCGGGACGACTGGATTTTTGATGCCGCCGCCGCGCGTGCCGCCATCGAAGCACAAACCGATCCACACCCCGAAGGCCGCCTGCACCGCGAAAGCGGCAAGATCCTGCGGGCGCTGATGCCTGTGATGATCATGGGGGCGGTGCCCGATTTCCCCGAGCTGGTCGCGCTGGCCCGGGACTTCAACCTGAAGATCGTCGTGGACGCGGCCGCAGCCATCGGCACAATGGCCGGAACGGATACGCCGCTGGGCCAGACAGGCGTTGATGCCGTGTGCTATTCGTTCAATGGCAACAAGACCATCACAAGCGGTGGCGGCGGGGCTGTGGCAGCCGCCGACAACGCGCTGATCGCCCGTATCAAACACCTTAGCTCGACCGGGCGGGTCGGACCCAACTATGATCATGATGTGGTGGCCTATAATTTTCGCATGACCAACATTCAGGCGGCGGTGGGCTTTGCCCAGCTGGAGCGGCTGGACAGTTTTCTGCAAAGCAAGCAGCGCATCCGCGATGCCTATGCGGCGCTGGCCGACGGGTATGATGTTCTGTCGCCCTTCCCCGAACCGCAAAACGGGCGCAACGGGCATTGGTTTTCGGGCTTTTGGTACACCGGCACCGCCGACGGGATCGAGATTGCCTTTCAAAACCATATGAAAGAGGCCGGTGTTGATCTGCGCCCCTTCTGGAAGCCGCTGCATCTGCAAAAACCCTATGCGGACGCCCTTTGCGAGCCGATGCCGGTCACCGATGACGTCTGGCGACGCGTTTTCCCACTGCCCTGTTCAACGCATCTGACCGAAGCTGAGCTTGAAACCGTGAAGACTGCCGCGCAGGCATTCTGGAACCGCCACAAGGAAGCGTCATGAGGCTGGAGAACCGAAACGGCAGTGCGCTGGACCAGATTTGTGTCCACGATGGGCAAAGCGTTCTTGAAGCGATGAAGATCATGAGCAAGGCAGGGCTGCGTCTGATCCCGGTTCTGGCTGCTGATGACAATACATTTGCCGGTGTGGTTGCCGATGGCGACATCCGGCGTTTTCTGTCCGACGGTGGCCAGATGGAAGACGATGTGGGACAGGCAACAAACCGCACGCCCGCCACGCTGGACCATTCCATGTCGCAGACCGAGGCGCGCGCGCTGATGCTGCGGCGCGGGATCGAATATCTGCCGGTGGTGAAGGACGGACAGCTCAGCTCGCTTTACGTTTTGTGGGTCACGGCCAGCACGCAGGAACTGACCGCCGTGATCATGGCAGGCGGTCTGGGCAGCAGGCTTGCGCCGCTGACCGACAATTGCCCCAAGCCGCTCTTGCCGCTGGGTGACAAGCCAATTCTGACCCATATCATCGAAAACCTGCGCGATCAGGGCGTGGGGCGGTTCGTGCTGTCCACCAACTATCTCTCTGAGATGATCGTTGATCACTACGGGGACGGGTCATCGCTGGACGTGTCGATTTCCTATGTGCATGAAACCTCGCGCATGGGCACTGGTGGGGCACTGGGACTGGTTGATCCAGCGGAATTGTCAGAGCCGTTTTTGTGCCTCAATGGCGATATTCTGAACGACATCGACGTGGACGCCCTGCGCGAACAACACCAAAGCAACCAGTGGGACGCTACGATGGTTGTGCGCGATTTCAGCTATACCGTGCCTTACGGCGTTGTGAAAACATCGGCAGATGAGGCGTTTGTCGGTGCCGAGGAAAAGCCCACCACCCATTACCGCATCAACGCGGGCTGTTACATGTTGTCGAAATCTGTTCTGGGCGTCGTGCCACAGGACAAATTCTATGACCTGCCGACGCTTTTCAGCGACATGCTTGAGCGTGGGATGAAAGGCGGCACCTATATGCACAAAGGGCGCTGGATCGACATTGGTGACATCAAAGAGCTTGAGCGCGCCCGCAACATCTTCAAAGGATCCAAGACGTGAACCCGTATGATCTTCCGACGCTGGACGCCCGTATTGTCGGGCGCACCCAGAGCTTTTTCACCACTGATCTGCAGACCCACAGCGATACGCTGTCGGACATGATCAAAGGCGCGCGTATTCTGGTTATCGGCGGTGCCGGGTCCATCGGGTTTCAGACCTTGCGCACCGTGATGCGCTATGCGCCGTCGGTTGTGCATGTGATTGATCACAACGAAAACGGGCTGGCAGAAGTGATCCGCGCGCTGCGGTCCGCGCCAGAACCTGTGCTGACAGACGAGCTGTTGACCCTGCCGTTCGATTATGGCGGTGCGCCCTTCCGGCAATGGCTGGCCGCGCAGGACCAGCCCTATGACTATGTGCTGAACTTTGCCGCGCTCAAGCATGTTAGGTCCGAAAAAGACCCCTATTCGATCCTTGCCATGCTCGAAACAAATGTGCTCAAGCTGATTGATCTGGCGGAGGGTCTGGACAGGCTTGGCGCACCCAAGCGGTTGTTCTGCGTTTCAACCGACAAGGCGGCAAATCCCAGTTCTATGATGGGTGCGACCAAGCGGTTGATGGAACATGCCCTGTTTGCGCCGAACCTGGCCTGGACATCGCGCACGCAGATTACATCGGCGCGGTTTGCGAATGTGGCCATGTCCAACGGGTCATTGCTGCAAAGCTGGCAAATGCGGCAGGCAGCAGGACAGCCGATGGCCTGCCCCGAAGGGTGTCGCCGGTTTTTCGTATCGCTGGGTGAATCGGGTCACCTGTGTACGCTGGCCGCTTTTCTGGGACCGGACCGCAGCGTGATCGTGCCCGCGCTCGACCCCGCAGAACACCTTGTTCTGCTGCAGGACGTCGCAACATGGTATCTGGATGCGCAGGGCTTGAAGCCGTGGTTTACCCACGACGAGGACGAAGCGCGCGCAGCTGTGGCGGACTGTGCCAAACGCGGGGAGTGGCCGGTGCTGCTGACGCCGCTGGATACGGCAGGAGAGAAACCTTACGAGGAATTCGTTGGCGCGGGCGAGGATGTGACACGAGGCGATTTTGCGGCTTTGGATCATGTCGGATACCTTCCGCCCGCTGATCCATCCGTTTTTCCCGCGTTCATCGACCAATTGCGCGGTTTTCTGTCAGATCGGCGGGACAACCCGCTGACGGAAACAGTGCTGAAGGATGCCATCGCCGCAGTTGAACCGGCGTTTGCCAAAAGTCACCGTGCCAGCGCCAAATCGCTGGACGCCCGCGTTTAGGAACGCCCATCATGCGCGACAATTGCTATATCATCGCAGAGATTGGGGTGAACCATAACGGGTCGTTTGATCTGGCGTGCCAGATGATTGACGCGGCAGCGGCCTGTAAGGCGGATGCGGTCAAATTTCAGACGTTCCGGGCCGAAGATCTGGTCACCACCAGCGCTGCAAAGGCGGCTTATCAAAGCGCGAACACCCAGAACGATGACAGCCAGTTTTCGATGCTCAAGGCGCTGGAGCTGTCGGAGGACGAATTTGGCAAGCTGCACGCCTATTGCCATAAAAAAGGGATCGAGTTTCTGTCGACGCCCTTCAGTCTGGATGCCGTCGATCTTCTGGCGCGCATCGGCGTTGATGCCTACAAGGTCAGCTCGGGTGATCTGACGCATCTGGGCCTGCTGACGCATATGGCGCGGCAGAGCAAACCGATCATTCTGTCCAGCGGCATGGGCACCATCGGTGAGGTTGAGGAAGCGATTGCAGCAATTCACGAGGGCGGTGGTACGGACGTTTCGCTTTTGCACTGCGTCTCGAACTATCCCGCAGCCCCCGAAGACTGCAATCTGGCGGCGATGGACACGATGGCACAGGCCTTTGGTGTGCCCGTCGGCTGGTCGGACCACACGCTGGGTGCCGCGATTTCATGGGCGGCGGTCGCGCGCGGTGCGCGCATTATCGAAAAGCACATCACGCTGGATCAATCCCTGCCCGGCCCTGATCACAAGGCATCAATGGAACCCGATGACTTTGCTGAATTCGTAACGGGCATCCGGCGGATTGAAGCGGCAATAGGTGACGGCCGCAAAGGCCCGACCGAAGCAGAGAAAAAGACTGCGCTGGTGGGGCGACGTTCGATCACGACACGGCACGATATGGCCAAGGGCACGGTGATCACTGCCGATGACATCAAGATTGTGCGCCCCGGCACCGGGCTGGCCCCGCGCCTGTTGCCCGTGGTGATCGGCTGCGTTTTGACCCGTGATGTAGCGGGCGACACACCGCTGGTTGCAGAAGACATTCATGCCTGAAAACGCGCTTGTGATCATCGGATCGGGCGGGCACGCCTGTGTTCTGGCCGAAGCCGCCGCATTGGGGGGATGGCAGATTGCGGGTCATGTGGCACCCCAAGCCGCAGACGATCCGCTGATCGGCCCGTGGCTGGGCGATGATGGTTCACTGCCGGGGCTTTTGGCTCAAGGCATGTCCTGCGCACTTGGGCTGGGATTTGTGAGTGCACAGACGGCTACACGGCGGGCGTCCCTGCTTGAAACGCTTGATCCGGCCTGCCTGGCGGTGGTTTTGCATCCCGGTGCATCTGTTGCCCCTTCTGCCGAACTGGCACCGGGGTGCTTTGCTGCGGCACACGCCACCATCGGCACACGCGCGACCCTTGGTGAAGGTGTGATCGTGAATACCGGCGCAGTGGTTGAACATCATAACACGGTTGGCGCGAATACCCACGTGGCAACAGGTGCCCGGTTGACCGGCGGTGTCACCGTGGGGCGCGATGTGCTGATCGGCGCAGGCAGCGTGGTGCGGCAGGGGCTGCACATCGGGGACGGTGCGATTATCGGTGCGGGCTGCGTGGTGCTGAACGATGTGCCTGCGGGTGCCACCTGTCTTGGCAACCCCGGCAAGGTCTTGTGATGAGCCTGTCCTCACTCCCGCTGGCAGGGCCGCTCTACCCGTCCGGGCAAGCGCATCGCGGGCTTTCGGCATTTGTCTGTCCTGCTTCCTTTTCCTTTGCCGTTGTCTGCGGTCTGACAGACACCCGAACCCTGAAACGAAAGTTCTGACCGATGAAAACAATCTGCACAATTTGCGCGCGTGGCGGATCAAAGGGCGTGCCACGCAAGAACGTCCGCCCGCTTTGGGGTAAACCGCTGATCGCCCACACTATCGCGCAGGCGCAGGCCTGCAATTTCATCGACGCGATCTATGTCTCGACCGATGATGATGAAATCGCACAGATCGCGCGCGACTGCGGCGCAATCGTGCCGTTCAAACGCCCGGCTGAACTGGCCACTTCGGAGGCGGGCAAGCTGGCGGTGATCGTTCATCTGATCAACCACGTCGAAGCGTCGGGTGTGGACATCGGACGGGTGGTTGACCTTGATCCGACGTCTCCACTGCGCGAGATCGACGATATATCGAACGCCGTTTCGATGCTGGATGCGGATACCGACGTGGTCATCACCGGCTATCCAGCGGACAAAAACCCTTATTTCAACATGGTCGAGGCCAAGGAAGACGGCAATATCCGCCTTGTGCGACAGTTGGAGGGCGAGGTTTTGTCACGGCAGGTGGCACCGGCTGTCTATTCGATGAATGGCTCGGTCTATGTCTGGCACCGCAACACGCTTGAATCCGGTCTGTGGTCCGGGCGCACGCGGCTTTATGAGATGCCGCACGAACGGTCGGTGGATATCGATAATGAAATTGATTTCAAACTTGTGGAATTGCTGATGGGCGAAGCACGGGAAAAGGACGCAGGCAATGACTGAGCAACACGCAGATGCAATGGCAAAGAACGTACTTTTGTGCGGCTGCGGCAACATCGGCTTTCGCCACCTTCAGGCACTGGCCAGCATCGAGACACCGGCAAAAATCACCATTGTCGAACCGTTTGAGGCGGGGCATGGACGGATCACTGATTTCATTCAGTCAGAAGCGTCTGGCGGTGCAGAGAATTACCGCCTGCTGACCGCGCCGCCAGAGGTCCGCGAACGCTTTGATCTGGTTGTCATCGCCACCAGCGCCGACACGCGGCAGGCGGCCTTTGAGAACATCAACAACAAACATGACCTTGGGTGTGTTCTGTTTGAGAAGATCCTGTTTCAGACCACCGGCGCTCTGGACGAAGTGGGCGATCTGCTGGGGCAAGACAACACGCCCGCCTTCGTGAACTGCGGCAGACGCGGGTTTGAAAGCTACCGCGCGCTGGCCGGGGCCTTTGCGGGCAAGGGTCCCACGCATATCACGGTCACGGGTGGCGCGTTCGGGCTTGCGTCCAATGCCATTCACTTTCTGGATCTGGCTGAATTTCTGAACGGTGCCTCGCTGCAATCACTTGATCTGTCCGGTCTGGATGCCGGTGCCATCGAAAGCAAACGCGCGGGGTTTGTGGAAATTTTCGGGACACTCACCGCAGAACTGGAGAATGGCGCGCGGCTGAGCGTGACCTGCGCGGATACCGACGCGATGTCCATTTCGATTACGCTGGCCCATGAGGGTCGGGAAATCACGATTGATGAACTGGCGGGCATGCAGACCGAAGACGGCACAAGCAGCCCGTTCGAGGTCAAATACGTCTCGGGGATGCCGTATCTTTATGACGATGCGCTGCGCCATGCCGATCCGGGGCTGACCCCCTATGCGGCGTCGGTACGGCAACACCGTCTGTACCTTGAGGCGATGTGCCGTCACTTGGACTTGCCCGTCAGGAACGATACGGTGTGCCCGGTAAGTTAACGCTGATTTGTGGACGATGATAATGACAGACAATTCCAATCTTTTGCTGGTCGGCGCGGGCGGGATGGCATTGGCCTATGCTGCGGTGCTCAAGTCGATGGACCTGACGCCGAAGGTGCTGGGCCGCGGTGCGGCATCTGCCGCAAAATTTGAAGCGGAAACCGGCATTGCTGCGGGCACCGGTGCGCTTGAAGATCAGTTGAAGGACATCGAACCCGGTGCGACAGCGATTGTGACCGTCAACGCGCACGCGCTGGCAGACACCACGCGCATCCTGATCGAACATGGCGTAAAGCGGCTGCTGGTCGAAAAACCGGCGGCGCTTGATCTGGAAGAAATGGCCGTCTTGCAAGCCGCGGCACACAAGGCAAATGCGGAAGTCTATGTCGCTTACAATCGGCGCTTTCTTGCATCGGTCATCGAAGCCGACCGGATGATCCGCGAAGATGGTGGATTGATCAGCCTGCGCTTTGACTTCTCCGAACCGACGCGGCGCATTGGGGCATTGGGCAAAGACCCCCGCGAACTCAGCACATGGTTCTACGGCAATTCGACTCACATGGTTGATCTGGCGTTTCACTTTTTTGGCCCACCCGCCGCGCTGCAGGCCAGGATTGCCGGACAGGACGGCGTAGACTGGCACCCGCAGGCTGGGGTGTTCACAGGATTTGGACACCGCGCAGACGGCGCAACGGTGGCATGGCACGCAAACTGGATATCCCCGGGCCGCTGGGGCATGGAGGTGTTGACGCGAGAACGCCGCATCATCCTGCAACCCATTGAAAAACTGCGCATCCAGACGCACGAAAGCTTTGCAGAACAGGATGTGGCGCTGGATGATGCTGATGATCTGGCCTTCAAGCCGGGATTGCTGCGCCAGACGCAGGCATTTCTGACAGGGGCAGACGCTGACCGTCTGATCTCTCTGGATGCGCATGCAAAGCAGATGAAGTTCTTTGAGGCGATCCGCACCGGTACGAGTTTTCTTGAGGCCGGCACCTGAATTCGATATAGGGACGAAAATTGCCTTTGCAGCAGTGCGCCTGCAGACAGTTTGACCAGTTGCAGGGTGTACGATGCCAAAAGGCGATGAAAGTGATCGACGGCATGGGCCGAACCAGCCAGCAGGCATGGCCCGACCGTTGCACCACAGCATTCCTGGTCAGAATAGAAGTAACGCAGGTCGTCTCCTTGGCAAGGCAGGCACCATGCAGGAAAAGTTGATCTGACATGTCGCAGCACGTTATCGTTGCGCAGACCGAAATGGAGATAAAATGAAGACGCTATACATGTCCGGCCAAATGCGCAGCGGAACATCCCTTGTTTCGACGTTTCTTGGGCGGAAGAAGGGTTTCAAGATCCTCGTTGATCAGGCGCGCATTCTGACGGCATCCGGGCAGGCTTTCAAAGGCAAGAGCGTTGATTTTGATCAGCCCCTGAATGTCATTGATCGCGTCAAGCTGTTTGAATCGTTCATCAATGTGACGCTTTGGGCTGCCAAGAACAGAGGCGAGGAAGGCCGCGCAGTCGCGATGAAGCGCCTTGCCCCCTTTGTTGGCTATATTCGCAAAATTCGGTCGTGGGAAAGCACACCGCATGTGTTCCCCGGCGATATCATTGATCTGCCGACGTTCCGCACGCACATTGATTTTTTCGAAGTGATCCTCGAACATTCGGTGCCGATCACGAACCGGCCCTCGGTGATTTACGCGGGCAACAAGGAAACACGCGGTGAGGAATTCGCCGCAGCAATGTCGAACCGCGAAAAGAAGGCGATTGTTCTGATCCGCGATCCGCGCGCTGTGGTATCATCGCTGGTGGAGAAGATCGGCAAGGATCCGACCTTTGGTGTTAAAAGTGATGTGGACGATGGCATCGCGCGCTGGCTCAAAGGCTATGACATCATCAGCAAGAATCCCCGCATTCACGTAATCAGATACGAGGATTTCATCCTTGATCACGAAAAAGCCGTGAAATCGCTGTCCGACTATCTGGATGTGGAACTTGAGGCCGGTACGGGGATCGACACCAACAACAGTTCTTTCGCGGATGTCGAAAAAGGCACCTTGTCAGATGCAGGCATCACGCGGTGGCGGAACTATGCGGATCAAAAGCTGATCGGTACAGTCACCGAAAGATGCAAAAAGCAGATTGAGGCGCTGGGTTACGACCTTTGATGCTGTTGGATGACAAGGCATGTGGCGCGCAGGACATGCGCCCGCAATGAACGAAGCGCCGCTTCGGGTTTGTTTTGTCATCCAAAAGCTGTTCAATCTGACCGGCGGTGCCGAACGGGTTTTCCTGCAGGCCGCCGCCGCAATGGCAAGCCGAAACATGATCGTGGAGGTTCTGGTTTTTGACCGGACCAACGGGACACCCCGGTTTGTCAGCGACGGGTTACGCATCACCAACCTGATGCCGACTGCGCTCAGGTCAAAAACACCTGCCGGGGACAGTACCAAGGGGGACCGGACGCCAGGCATCCTTGCGCGTCTGCCCAACAAAGGGCTGGTGGCACAGCTGAAATACACAGCCACCCACGGCGTTTTTGCCCATCGGTTGACGACGGCACTGCGTCACAAACGCCCCGATGTGATCGTGGGTTTTCTGCCGCCTGCCATTCTTGCGGCAACACGGGCCGGACGCGCCCTTGGGGTGCCGGTTATCGCATCGACCCACAATGTTCTCGAACAGGACTTTGGCCTGCAAAGCCCGCGCTGGGATCAGAACACGGTCTACCGCCGACGCGCCCGGAACGCTCTTGCGCAGGCCAGTGCGATCACCGTGTTGCAGGATACTTTTCTGGACTGGTTCACACCCGAAGAACGCCAGCGTGCCGTGGTTCTGCCCAATCCGATCAGTCGGTTATCACCGGAACCCGTGCCTCAGCCCGAACGGGCAAAGCAGGTGCTGTCGGTCGGGCGGCTGACGGCGATTAAAAGACATGCGCTGCTGATCGATGCTTGGGCCAGAATTGCCCCTGAGTTTCCCGATTGGCAGGTTTCGATCTATGGCGACGGACCGGAGAAGGACGCATTGAGCGCCGGAATACTGTCTCACGGCTTGCAAGACCGCATCATGCTGCACGGCACCCTGCCCGATCTGGGGCCGGTCTATGACCGTGCTTCGCTGCTTTGTCATCCATCAGCGTTCGAAGGTTTCGGTCTGGCGGTGGCCGAAGCGATGGCGCATGGCACGCCTGCGTTGGGGTTTTCGGATTGCCCCGGCATCAACCAATTGATCACTGATCAGAAAGACGGCTGGCTGATCGACCCGGGCAATGCACCGGTTGAGGCACTTGCAGCAGCGCTGCGAAAGACTTTGAAGAACACCGATGACATGCGCGCAAAAGGCCGGGCGGCGCGTGAGATTCTGCATCGTTTCAGCCCCGAGGCATTTGCGTCATCATGGGAAAGCCTGATCCGGCGCACCGCGGCGGAAGGTCCTTCCAAGCCTACGGCGTAAGTGTGGCAAATCCTTCGGGCAAGGCAGCTTGCCAGCCTTCAAGCCCATCGTGGTTGAAATCGCGCGGGCTTAGCAATTGTATCACCCGTTCCGCGACAAGCGTTTCCCCTTCGATCAAGGACGCAGAGCACAAGGCAACCGCGACGTCAAAGCGTGGTAGTCCCAGAATCGTCCACAGCTCGATCGGGAACTTGGAGGCAAGCGTTCCGCATCCCGCGAGCGGATAGGGTGTTTCGGTCGGATGATGCTTGAGATGGACGTCATACCCCAAACGGTGGAGTTCAGTGACGATCTGGCGATAAATCCCGTGCTTTTCATCGGTGGTGCACAAACCGATAGCATCCAGCGGTTGTGTCAGAAGAACGGCGCGGGGGGCCTCTGAGGGTTCAAGCACGGGGGGCGTCGGCACAAACAGGTGCGCTAGCGTCGTGGCCTTTTGCGGGTCAAGCCGCGCCAGCAGTCGCGCGAACGTCAGGGATGTGCCTTTGGCTCTGACGGCGTGGGGCAATTGCTCGGGATGCGTGACCTCGATGGCGTCGACCCAGCGTTCGTCCCCCCAGACCTGTCTGAAAGGCGGCAGGCCGCAGGCCGCGCGCAACAGCGCCTTGGGCAATGGCACGGTCAGCGTTGTGTAATTGTTCAGGCCGGATTCGCGCAGCACGACCCTATCGCAACTTGCGGATGCGGGTTTCGCGGTGAAAAGGCCCGAATGATAGAAATAACCGATGGCAAAGCGCGCGCCCTCCAGAAGCGGAAGTGGCCAGCGTGTTGCAAAACGGAAGCCGCGCGCAAGATCAAAGCCAAGGTTGCGCCGAAGCGGCCCGGACCATCGCAAACCGTCAAATCCTGCAATCTGCGCCGCGTCCGTGGAATAGAGCATGCGGATGCCGGGATATCCGTCCTGCAACCGCTGTTTGAATGCATCCGACAGCGGTGCCTCATCCTCAAGATAGATGATACGGGCACGTGCGCCGCGCCCGAGAATGTCGGCCAGTGCAAACAGAAGGTGGCGATAATTGTTGCAAAGATGAAGCTCTTCGGCAACCTCCGGGGGACTTTGGTTCTGGGTCGCCTGACCGGCGGAACTGATCATAGTCGTATTCTATCCAAAACCACGTCTGTTGCGCCTAACCCGGCAAACACTTACTGGTCAACCCCAGAGCACCGCAGCCCAGTCAGGCCGATCGCATGGTCACCGTTTCTATCCTTATGCCCGCGCATGATGCCGCCGATACCATCGCCGCCGCGATGCGTTCCGTTCAAGACCAGACGTTCTCCGACTGGGAGCTGATCGTGATTAACGACGCATCCAATGACGACACCGTCGAGCGCGCGCGCCAGCAAGCCGGGTCTGATGCGCGCATCCGGATTTTGGACAATGACGGTCCGCGCGGTGCTGCCGCCGCGCGGAATGCCGGGCTGCGACGTGCGTGCGGCCGCTATGTCGCGTTTCTGGATGCCGATGACAACTGGTTGGCGGTCAAGCTAGAGCGTCAGTTGTCCCTGCTGCGCCAGACAGGTGCACCGCTGTGTTATGCAGGGTTCATCACCCGCCGTGCAGGGCGGCCCGACAAGGTTGTCAACGTCCCGCAGAGCGTGAGCTATGAGCAGCTTTTGGCCGGGAATATCATCGGGTGTCTCACGGCGATCTACGATACCGAAGTATGCGGCAAACTGCCCATGCCCGATCTGCGCAGGCGGCATGACTATGCCCTGTGGCTTATGATCCTGAAAAAGCACGGCGCTGCCTGTGGGGTCAGCGCGCCTCTTGCTGTCCTGCGGCTGGCGTCCGGCACGTTATCGGCGAACAAATTCGCGGCAACCTATGACACTTGGCGTATGTACCGCGACGTGATCGGCTTGTCGGTTTGGTCAAGCATTCACTACCTCAGCAGACATCTGGCGCAACGGATTTTTCGCTAGAGCGCGTGCCCTGATCTTGGGCGGGCCAGACAATCAAACCTAGTCTTCTTCGTTTGCGCCCATGTTCTGGTGGTGGTGATCAATCGCTTCTTCCAAATCGTCGTAATACGTGAGGTATCCGTCTTCCAACACCGCACCGGCATCACACAGTTGGCGTATCTGCGGCATCGAATGGGACACCACGAGAGCGCCGGCGTTTTTCATCCGCTCCTTGAACACGACACGGCTTTTCATCTTGAAGTTGGCATCCCCCACCGCGGTCACCTCATCCACAAGATAGGTATCGAAAGGGATACCGATGGACACGCCAAAAGCCAGCCGCGCTTTCATCCCGGATGAATAACTGCGCACGGGCGCATGGAAATGGGGGCCAAGCTCGGCAAAGTCCTGTACAAAGCTGATCAGGCTTTCGGTATCGACCCCATAGATACGCGCCACAAACCGGGTGTTTTGTGCGCCCGTCAGATCGCGGTGAAAGCCACCGGCAAATCCCACCGGCCAGGACACAGTGCCGCGAATGCCAATTTCGCCGGAATCGGGTTTCACGGTGCCTCCGATCATGCCCATCAGCGTGGATTTACCCGCCCCATTGCGGCCCAGAAGGGCAACCGCCACACCGCTTGGCAGGATGACGTTGATGTTATCGGCAACAACCTTTGTACCACCGCGCGTGTGGAAGGATTTGCACAGGTTTGACAATCTAATCACGGGTCAGCTGGCCCCGCCTAGCGTCTGTCGTGCAGCGAGTAATAGACCAATGCCGCGATGGCCCACAAAAGAAAGCTGAAAAGACCAACCACCGCGATGATCAGAATACGCTGTGGAAATTCAGCCTTTTGCGCCAGTGTTGGGCGAATGTAGGCGGCAAGATAGCGGCTTTTGCGGTTTGCCTCGGCGCTGGCCCCGTTGAAGTTTGACAGGGTCACCGCATAAGCCTGTTCGGCAAATTCCCGTTCGACGGTCAGGCGTTCGAACTCTGCAATGGTCTTGGCATAGCTTGTATCGCCGGGACCACCGACACCGAACTTGCGCCGCTCATCCGCAAGCCGGTCCTCGATGACCTGAATGCGCAGTTGCGCCTGTTCCAACCGGGGGTCGCCATCGCGCACCGTGCTGGTCAAAAGATCAAGCTCGATCAGCGCCTCGGCCAGCTGGGCCTGCAGCGTGTTCAAAAGACCCATCTGGCCCTGAATGTCCGCCGAAGGATCAACGATCTGGGTGGCCACTCGGAATTCTGTCAATTCCTCACGTGCGGATTTCACCTTTGTTTCGGCCAGCTCAAGATCTTCGCGGGCATAGCGGGTCGCATCCTCGCGGGCGATGGAAGACAGATCGTTGATCATCCGCGCACTTTCGTCAAAAATCGCGATAGCAATGGTGCGGGCTTCCTCGGGACTGAAGGCCAGCACGCGCAATTCCATCAGGCCGGTGCCCGTATCATAGGATGTGCGCACCATCCGCCGCCAGAAGATCAGCAGATCCTCAATTGTGCCTGCGGGGTCGAAGGTCATGAGCGGATCAACGTCGCGGTGTTTGGAATAAAGCGCGCGCAGATCAAGCTGTGCGTCAATGGTTGATACCATTTCCTGACTTCGAATGAATTCGTAGAGGATGTCCGCGTCGCTTGACCCACCGCTGCTGAGCGTTCCGCCAAGCCCCCCCAGAATGTCAGCGGCACTCGATATTTCTTCGCTTCGGACGGTGAAGGCCACGGTCGAGGCGTATTGATCGACCGCGCGTTCATAAAGATACCACGTGGCTGCGCCGACGGGCAGCGTCACAAACAGCAGGAAGGAAAACAAAAGCCCCCAATGACGGCGGCGTGTTCTGGCTGGTGTCGCAAGCGGACGGACAACAACCTTTGTTTCCGCTGGTTTCTGTTTCGGGGCCGCGTTTGGCTTTGGTGCGGCAGGCTTCTGGGCAGCGGCTTGCGCCTGTGCGGGCTTGGCTGCCCCAGCACCTTTCGCCGGATTTGCACCCGGCGCAGCCGCTTTTGCCGCTGCAGCCGGTTTCGCCGCAGGGGCGGCAGGTGCCGGCTTGGCAGCGGTATCGGCAGGCTTGGATGCGTTAGGCCCGGCACCACCGCCCGCTGTGGGCTTGGCTGGGTTGGCCTTTTTATCGGTGGTGGGTGCCGCTGGCTTGGCACCGGGAGACGTGGTCTTGTCGTCCATACCTGTATCGCTCTTTCTCCGAACGCTCACGCCGTTCTGTGTTTATCTAACCCGCGCGGGCTGTAACTACCAGACGCGTGGCCCGGCTTTCGCCCGCAAGCGAAGGATGATGCATGCCTAATTCTCAAGCACACGGCGGTAGTACTTGCGCAAAAACAACAGCCCCGCCGCCGTCAGCAGCAAGGACAGCCCGAACCCGTAGAGCAGCGAGATATAGCTGCCGTGGTAGGTCACATAGAAGCCTTTGCGCACAAGACCGGTCACGTGAAAAACCGGGTTCCACCACAAGATGTCCTGTAACACCCGCGACATGTCCTCGAAGGTGAACAATACGCCCGACGCGATGAACATCGGCCGCATGGCGATTTTCCAAAGGATATCCCATATCGGGAATAATCCGCCCAGAAGACAGTTCATCAGCCCCACCCCAAAACCAAGGCAGGCCGCCATCGACAGCCCAAGCAGGATCGGCTCGATCGTGATGATGGTCGGGGTATCGACGATCAGCATGATCACCGTCATCACAACGCAGAACACCGTCAGCAGGGTGATTGTATTTAGCAGGAACCGCGCGATGAAAATGTCCAGCCATGTGACCCGAGGATAGGCCAACATCGCGCGGGAATAGATCAGCGCCGTCGATATTTTACCCTGCATTTGGTTATACAGATCAAAGGGCAGATAGCCAGTGCTGTAAAACAGGATGAAACTTGTTCCCAAGGACGGGCTGCGAAACAGAAAGCTGAAGGCCAGAGCCAGAATTGCAATCACGCCAATAGGTTGGGCGATGGCCCAGAAATAGCCGCCCGGTGACTGACCATAGGTTGATCCCATTTCGCGCAGCATCAGCGCCATCACCGAACGTATCGTCAGAAAACGCGGCGGCTTGAGGTTTGGATCAAGGGATTGCGCGGGGGATGTCATGTCTCAGTTACACCGGATCGCACAGCGCAAAGTCAAGCCCGCAGGGCGACGGACCGAACATTGCACAAACAGGATCGCGGTGAGGTGGATCAGTTGCTTGATACCGAATTCACGATGCCAAAGACGGAGCCGACAAGGCCAAAGACCGTGCGCACGCTGGAGACCGGGCTTTCGGTCGCATAGACAACATCTTTGGGATTGATGTGGAATTTGCGCGCGCTGAACAGGCCGTCAGCGGTGGACAGATCCATTGTAAAGACGACACGCTCATTTGCGGGGCCGGCAACGCCATCGGTGCGCACCGCACGCGCGTGGTATTCCCGAAGTACCAGAATACCTTTGATATTGGCGCGGGTGTCGGACAACCCGCCCATCAGGGTTACCGCCTCAAGCGCGGTCAGGCTGGCACTGGGAAAGGTCACAATTTCCTCTTTGCCAGAGGCTCCAAGCGCCAGAAAATAGCTTTCGTCCTCTGCAACGACGATCTTGTCGCCACTGGCCAGAGTAGTGTCGAGCGACGGCGTTTTCAGCAGCTTATCCAGCGATATTGCGTAGGTCTTGTTCCCGCGCAGCAAACGAATTTGAGGGTTTGTGAATGTGTCCCGCGCGCCCCCGCCCAACGTCAGGGCGCTGAGCACGGTCATGTCGCGCTCAATGATGGGAAAAGAACCGGGGTTGTTCACACCGGACACCACATCAACTGAATGGCGGGTGCCCGGCTCCGCGCTCAATTGAACCTGTGCGGAGGGCGACACCTGCGTGAAGGCTTCCTGAATTTTCTCGCGCGCGTTCGCCTCGGTCATGCCAGAGATGTTGATGGAACCAACGTAGGGCAGAAAGATGCTGCCCCGGGTGGACACCCGCGCGACCTGCAATTGCGCGACCCGTTGCTCACGCGATGTCAGAAGGGAGTTTTCGTCGCTGTCCCAGACAGACATCGAAACCGAATCACCCGGCAGGATCACGCGGCCAATTGGCCCACGACGTTTGCCGATCCAGCTGTAGTGCGTGACGTTGCCTGTGCGCGGCCACTTACCATAGCGCGGCAGCAAATCCTTGGTCACCGGATAAACCGCCAGTTCCGCTTCTTCTTTCTCTGACGACTTCACGATTTCGGACTGCAATGCGGCACCACGGGGCAGCGTGCAGGCTGACAACGTCAGGCTCAATATCACCAAAGCTGAACAGTAAAACGGTTTGAACATGGGTATGTCTTCTTCTCGCCGGATCGACCTCGGCCTAAGTATTCTGCGCGGTTACGGACAAGCAACCATAAATGGGGCAATCGTCAAATATTATGCCAGATGTGGTGCATCTGCCCTTTAAACGTGTGGAATTGGCAAATTTGGCGCATCTACGCGGGATACCGCCCGAAAGCTGCCGGATCAGGCAATAATCTGCCGGCTTAAAAGCGCCCTGTTTGGGTCTTCGGCGGGACCGGACTGAACTTCTTTTCCCTCAGTCGCGCAGAAATCGCAGGCTGTGCGGCATGTGTTCGTGCGGCTGCCAGCCAAATGCGTTTTGCAGGGCATCTGGTTCAGCGCAAATCAAAGGTTCGAAAATCGCGTTCACCTGATCGGTTTTGCCGGTCGCACGCGCCGCCAGATCAAGAAACGGACGCGGCACAGAGAACAGGCGCGGTGTGCGCCCAAGAGTGCCTGCCATCATCAGCGCCAATTCGCGGGTCGATACTGCCGGACCGTCATGCGGCTCAAATGCGGCACCGTTCGCTGCGTCCCATTGCGCGTCGGTGGCCCCGACAAGTGCCTCCATTAATGCGCACAGATTTGACACCGAGAGATAGCATCGCGGCGACGTTCCGTCGCGCACTGGCAAGGGAATGCCGCGCCGGATCAGCTTGAGCAAGAGACCAAAACTGCCCTGCGCCCCGTCGCCGTAAATGACAGGCGGGCGCAGAATAATCCGCCTGTTGGCGTCCCCGAGGGCAGCGGAAAACGCATTTTCCGCCTCGCGCTTTTCAATTGAGTACGCGCGCGCGGTGCTTTCGTCGTGGGCCATCAGCCGCACGGCAACGGAACTGAGCAGGACCGACCGTTCGACCCGGTGGCGCGCGGCACTGGCGGCGACGCGGCCCGCCATCTGTGCAGTTTCGGTGCCCGTGGGATCGCCGCTGTGCCCCTTCATGTTCGCCGCAAGGTGGATCAGGACATCCACCCCAGCACAGGCGGCATCGGGGATGTCATCGGTCGCCAGATCATTCACGCACCAGTCATCGGGGCGATCCGGCGTGCGGCGCACCACCCGGCGCACCCGGTGACCTGCCGCACCAAGTGCCGCGCAGAGATGACGGCCAACAAATCCATCGGCACCTGTTACCAGAATGGTTTTGGCCTGTTCCGAAATTCTATCCTCCGCCTTTTTTGCAGGCCCGGCGCGGTCGCTTTGGGCCATCCTAGACCCGCGGTTTGATTGCGTCACCGGACCCCTTGCCGCGCACCGTGGCCCAGATAATCCGCAGGTCGGTGCCAAGCGACTTGATGCGCACATATTCACCGTCAATCCGGGCCAGCCTTTGCGGATCGGACATATCGACCCCCTGTATCTGGGCAAGGCCCGTGACCCCCGGCAGAATATCATAAACGCCGTGGTCCGCCCGCGCCTTGATCAACTGGGTCTGGACCGGCAGGCAGGGACGCGGCCCGACAAAGCTCATATCCCCTTTCAGCACGTTCACAATCTGTGGCAGTTCATCCAGTCCCGATCGGCGCAGAAACCTGCCGATGCGCGTGATCTGATCTGTGGATGCGTCATGCGACGCCATATCCCCAGTGCCGGCACGCATGGTGCGAATTTTGTAGCAGTCAAAGCGCCGTTGGTGTTTGCCAACACGTTCCTGCGTGAAAATCGGAAAAGCACGGTCTTCGAGGTACACAAGGCCCAACAGAATGATCCAGACTGGCAATAGCACGATCAGTGCTCCGATGCAGAGAACAACAACAGCCAGACGTGCCATGCAGGGAACTTTCGATTGGTGAATAATTTAAAGGGTACACCGCGTGACACGGACGGTCACGTCACGCATCAGCCAACATTGCCGAAAGAACGGTCCTTGAGGCCAGAGGCGCCGACGTAGTCGCGCAGCAGCTTGCGCACCGCAGCTTCATCGTTCGCATTTGTTGCCGTATCCAGATTGCGCAGAATACGCGCCATTTCGATCTGCGAGGGCACGGATTCCTGCGCGCGCAGGATCTTGTCATGCGGCGTCGGCAAAGCATTGTCACCGATAAGCAGTTCCTCAAAGAGCTTCTCACCGGGGCGCAGGCCAACGATTTCGATCTCAATGTCACCTTCGGGGTTCTGTTCATCGCGCACCCTCAGCCCCGAAAGCTCGATCATGCGGCGCGCCAGATCGATGATGTTCACCGCCTTGCCCATATCAAGCACGAAGACATCCCCGCCCGTCGAATAAGCACCGGCAAGCAGAACAAGACGGGCAGCTTCCGAGATGGTCATGAAGTAGCGGTTGATCTTGTCATGGGTCAGCGTGACCGGCCCGCCCGCTGCAATCTGCTTTTGAAACAGGGGAATGACGGAGCCGGATGATCCCAGCACATTGCCGAACCGGACCATTGCGTATTTCGTGCTGGCCGACCGGGTCTGCATGTCCTGCACGACCATCTCTGCCAGCCGCTTGCTGGCCCCCATGACGTTGGTGGGGCGGACGGCCTTGTCCGTAGACACGAGAATAAACCGTTCGACCCCGGCGGCCTCTGCGGCTTCGGCAACGATCCGGGTGCCAATCACGTTGTTCACGACGCCGACGATCTCATTCGCTTCGACCAGTGGCACATGCTTGTAGGCGGCCGCATGCAAGATAATGTCAACGCTTGTTTCCTCGATCACGCGGGTCACCGCACCCCGGTCACATACCGAGCCGAGCCGCGTCACAAGCTCAACGTCCATTTCCTCGGCCAGGCGGCGCAGTTCGGTATCCACGGTATAAAGCGCGTATTCGCTGTGATCATACATCACCAGCCGGTGTGGCTTGCAGCCTAGAATCTGACGGCAGAGTTCTGATCCGATTGACCCGCCTGCGCCGGTCACCAGAATGCTGCGCCCGGTGTAGGTGCGCGCGATTTCCGGTGTTTCCAGATTCACCATATCACGGCCCAGCAGCATGTTCGCCGTCACCGGCTGCAACGCGTAGGAAATCGTGTTGCAATCAACCAGTTCGTTGTAGGACGGCAGCGTATAAACCTCGCAGCCCAGCGCGGACAGTTCCTTGATCAGTTGGCGCCTGACCAGTTCTGACGCTGATGGCACCGCAAGGATCACACGGTGCACGCGCTTTGCTTCCACCATCTGTTCCAGCTGCTTGCGTGAGCAGACCGGAAGCCCTGACACCGTCATGTGCTGCAGGGTGGGGTTGTCATCAATAAAGGCCACCGGGCGCAGATCAAAGTCCTTGCGCAGTGATGCAAGAAGCTGCACACCGATGGATCCCGCGCCGTAGATGGCCACCGGCATGCGTGTTCCGCTTTTCTCAGACAGATAAAGCAACCATGACCGGGCGGTCATCCGTGACGACATGTGGATCATCAGGAATATCGGTCCAAAGATCAGCGGTACTGATTGCATACCCGGGAATGACATGAATAGACTGATGAAACCGGCCACCACCGTCAGACAGGCCGCAGCAACAGCGCCGCGGCTGATGTCCTGCACCTCAAACGCGCTCAGCTTAATCCGGTTGATGCGCAGGTAGGCAAAGAGCGGAAGCGCGCAGAGCGTCAGGACAATAAAGAGCGGCAGCGCAAGTGATAGCGGTTCAACGGGGGCCCAGTGACCAAAGCGCAGGGCAAACGCCACGTAAAGACTGATCGGCACCAGCATGCAGTCGATTGCCAGCAGAATTCGCTGTTTGACCGCGCGGGGCAATGCGATGAGGTAGTCGTACATAAATACATTTTTCCAAAACGTCTTGGGCCACGTTGCCGCGCCAAAGACACCGCAATAACTTAACGAAGATTACCACCCAAGTACAACGCGCCGTCGCAAACCCGGCGGATTCCAGAGGGATTCAGGCGCAAATCGCCTGAATCAGCGCATTTTGCTGGGCGGAAATCTGCCAAAGTTGCTTCAAAATGAGAGAATCACCCACGCTTTCAAGAGCTTGAGCAGCACCCCGCGCCTGCCCCGCTGTTGCATAACAAACGCATCCTTTCTAGAACGGCCAAAGGCTGGGATTTCTCTGTTCAATTCCCGGCACCGAACCCTATGCTGCCTGCCAAGCCACCCGGTGCCCCGTTTCCCGCGGCACCCTGATTGAAGATTGTGAATTATGATGCCGTCTCGGGTCAAAGGACTTTCCGCAGCTTTGTTGGTCATCGCATCCGGCGTGGGTGCGACAGGTGCTCTGGCCCAATCGACAGGGCCGTCGCTGTCGACATATGGCACCCCCGGTCTGATCGAATTGCCCACCGCGCGCAGCCTGCGTGACGGTGAACTTGCCTTCACCGCAAGTCTTGTCGGTCCTACCCTGCGGAACACGATCACTTTCCAGATCCTGCCACGCATCTCTGGCAGCTTTCGCTATGCCCGGATCGACGGGCAGCGCTCCGATGGCAGTGCCACGTTTGACCGCAGCTTTGACATATCCTTTCAACTTCTGGATGAGGGCGATGTGCGCCCCGCCGTGGCGCTTGGGCTGCGAGATTTTCTGGGCACAGGCAGGTTCAGCGGTGAATACCTTGTTGCCACCAAATCCCTTGGGTCACGCTGGGAAGTTACAGGCGGCATCGGCTGGGGCCGTTTTGCAGGGCGCGACACATTTACCAACCCGCTCGGCATCATCGACGAACGGTTCGAAACACGACCGACCGGATTTTCCGGCCCCGGTGGCCAGGTCGAAGCAGGAGACTGGTTTCGCGGTCCTGCGGCAATCTTTGGTGGCGTAAAGTATAAAGTCAGCGACCGCGCGACGCTTTTTGCCGAATACTCCACCGACACCTACGACCGTGAGACGCTGACAAACCAGATTGACCTGTCATCGCCCGTGAACGTCGGGTTTGAATATCGATTCAAGAACGGTGTGGACCTTAAAGCGTTTGTTCTGGGCGGCAGCGAGATTGGGGCGCAGTTGAGCTATGTGCTGGATCCGGCAAAACGTGCGGTGCCGGGCGGGCGCGAGACAGCGCCGCGCCCCGTGGGGGCGCGCAACGCGCTGGCGGCGGCAGACTGGAACAACTCGGCGCGCGGGGGCGGCAAAGTTGCGGTTCAGCGTGTCCTTAAATCGCGGCTGGCCGAGGACGGTCTGACGCTGCAAAGCTTTGAATTGTCTTCAACCCGCGCCACCGTGCGGCTGGAGAACACGCGCTTTGGCGCAGGAGCGCAGGCCGCCGGGCGCGCAGCCCGTGCGATGGCAACGACCCTGCCACCGGATGTAGAGGAATTTACCGTTGTTTTGCAGGAGAACGGTGTGCCGGTAAGCAGCATCGTCACAAAGCGTTCCGATCTGGAGACGTTCCAGTATGCGGCAAACGGCGCGGCGCAATCGCTGGCGCGGGCCAGCATTCAGGATGCGGCAGGCGCTGGCCGAGGCGGTGAATTGCCCGGTGCCTATCCCGTGTTTGACTACGGACTTTCGCCCTATGTCGCCTTTTCCTTCTTTGACCCGGACAGCCCGGTGCGGGCCGATGTCGGTGCGCAATTCAAGGCATCCTTCCGCCCTGCCCCTGGCCTGACCTTTGCCGGGCAATTCCGCTATCCGTTCTTTGGCAACATTGAGGATTCCGAGCGCGTGACGGATTCGCGTATTGAACCGGTGCGCACAAATGCGGTGCGCTATGCACAGGAATCCGAGCTTGAGATCAACAAGCTGACGGCGGAATACCAGTTCCGCCCCGGCAAGGACCTGTTCGGCCGGGTGACGGCCGGTTATCTTGAGCGGATGTTCGGTGGCGTTTCCGCCGAACTCCTGTGGTATCCCGTGGGCAGCCGCCTCGCTATCGGTGCGGAGGTCAACTATGCCAAGCAGCGTGATTTCGACATGCTCTTTGGGTTTCAGGATTATGATGTCGTCACAGGTCACGCCTCTGTCTACTATGACTTTGGAAATGGTTTTCTTGGACAGGTCGATGCGGGCCGTTATCTGGCCGGAGACTGGGGCGCGACCGTGTCACTTGACCGCGAATTCAACAACGGGTTCCGGGTTGGCGGCTTCTTCACACTCACGGATGTGTCGGCAGACGACTTTGGCGAAGGATCGTTCGACAAGGGCATCCGCTTTGAAGTGCCGCTTAGCTTCCTGACCGGCAAACCCAGCAAAACTGTGCTAAAACAGACAATCCGCCCGGTACAGCGGGACGGCGGCGCGCGTCTGAATGTGGACAATCGCCTGCACCGTCAGGTGCGTGACCTGCGCGGTATCGAATTGCGCGAAGGATGGGGACGGTATCTGCGATGAAATGGCACTTTGGGATATTGTCCGCTCTGGCCCTGTCGCTTGCGGCCTGTAGCGATGCGCAACTGCAGGAACGCGCGCTGGGTGTGCTTCTGGATGAACCTTCAACCAGTACCGGTGCCGGACCATTTCCGCGTTTTAAGCCGCTGCTGGCGGCCAAGCGGGGGCCTGCGCTGGATGTTTCCATCGAAAAGCTGGAATTGCGTGGCGGCTTTCTGCGTGAGAGCAAAAACGGCACCATCGAAAGCTGGCTTGGCACAGACGGTGTAGCCCTGATTTTTGATCGCGGTGTGTTGCATGGCACCCGCGGTGTCGGCGCTGGCATGCTGGCATCGAATGTTGCCGCCTCTGCCAATGCGATCCTTACAGGGCGCAGCCAGCAGGTGCAGCGGGTGCACACATTCCTGACCGGAAATGACATTGCCGAACCCCGGACCTACACCTGCACTATTGAAAATCAGGGAACGGAAACGATCACACTGGACATCGGGGCAACCGCAACCCGTCGGATGGTGGAACGGTGCAGCGGTGCAGACCAGAGCTTTACCAACACCTATTGGGTGTCAAACGCACGCGGCGGCATTGTCAAATCCCGCCAGTGGAGCGGTGAGTTTCTTGGTATGCTGTCGATCCAGACGGTCTACAACTTCTGATCCTGAAGCTTCTGTCAGGCTTTGGTCACCCGGTCCATCGACAGCCCGCGTGACGCTATCGCGTTACGGGTGTCGATAATGGGTGCTTCAAGTTCAATCAGCGCGGGGTAGTCGATGCTGTCGTGATCCGTCGCAATCACGACGATGTCAAAGCTTTCGCGCGTGAGGGTGCCCGGGTCCAACGCCGTGCGCCCTGTGAACATGCCGTATTCCCGCATCGGGGGGATCTGCGGCACATGCGGATCAATGAAGTCAACCGTCGCGCCCGCGTCTTCGAACAGTTGCATCAGGCGCATCGCAGGGCTTTCGCGCATGTCGGACACGTTTTTCTTGTATGCGACCCCCACCAGCAACAGACGCGCACCATTCAAACCTTTGCCGGTGGCATGGTCCAGCACTTCCCGGGTTCGGTGCACAATATGATGCGGCATGTTCGTGTTGATCTCCCCGGCCAGTTCGATGAACCGGGTGGGCACATCATATTGGCGGGCGCGCCACGTCAGATAATAAGGATCAATCGGAATGCAGTGACCGCCCAGCCCCGGGCCGGGGTAGAACGGCATATAGCCGAAAGGCTTGGTAGCCGCACCTTCGATGACTTCCCAGACATCAATGCCCATTTCGTCGTAGATCAGCTTGAGCTCGTTCACGAGCGCGATATTCACAGAACGAAAAATGTTTTCGGTGATTTTGACCGCCTCTGCGATGGTCGGAGACGGCACGGAAACGATGGTTTCTACAACGGCACCATAGAACGCCTCCATCAACTTTTGCGCCCGGGCGCCGTCCCCCGCAATCACTTTTGGGATCGTTTTGGTCCGATAGGACGCATTGCCCGGATCTTCGCGCTCAGGCGAATAGCCGACAAAGATGTCTTGGCCCATTGCAAGGCCGCTTTCCGCCAGCAGAGGTTTGAGCACCTCTTGCGTGGTACCCGGCCAAGTGGTCGATTCCAGCACAACAAGGGTCTGGGGCGAAATGTGACGTGCGACCTGAACCGTGGTGGTTTCTACGAAAGACAGATCGGGTTCGCGGTGAGCGTTCAAGGGGGTTGGCACACAGATCACGACCACATCGCAGTCCGCAATGCGGGTGAAATCCGTTGTCCAGCTACAGCGGTCTGCGGTGGCCGCCAGTTCGTCGGTCGACACCGCCTCAATATAGCTTTCCCCTGCATTAAGGCGCTTCATCTTGGTTTCGTCGATGTCAAAACCAATCACCGCGTAGCCAGCGCTGGCCGCCGTGATCGCAAGCGGAAGGCCCACGTACCCCAAACCAATCACCCCGACGGTCGCGCTTCGGTCTTCAAGCTGTTCGAGAATATCCACCAATGGCCCCTTTGCCTGTCGCTGCGCCATCACCCCGGAATGAGCTTAGTGGGCGCTGGGAATCTCATAGGCCCGGCAGCGGAGTGAGGCAAGGACCGGCCACGGCTGGAATTGTCACTTTTAATTGACACATCCGCAGTCTAAAACCGCAGGTGTAGCACCAAGAGACAAAGCCGCAATGACCGACACCTTCGAGACCGAGAAACAGCAAGCCTCCAATTGGTTCAGGCAGTTGCGCGATGACATCGTCAGCGCGTTTCATGCCTTGGAAGACCGTCACGCGGGTGCGGGCGATGCGGGCCGGGTCGAAGTGCGCAAGACTTCACGCACCTCTGATGATGGATCAGACGCAGGCGGAGGTGAGATGAGCGTGATGCGTGGCGGGCGCGTTTTTGAGAAAGTGGGCGTCAACATCTCGACCGTGTACGGCACCCTGGGCGAACGGGCACAGGCCGCAATGGCCGCGCGCAAGGGCATTCCGGGAATGCAGGACGATCCGCGTTTCTGGGCCTCGGGTATCTCGCTTGTTGCGCATATGCAAAACCCCCATGCGCCTGCGGTCCACATGAACACCCGCATGTTCTGGACCCCGCATGCTTGGTGGTTCGGTGGCGGTGCAGATCTGAACCCCTGTATCGAATACGACGAAGACACGGCACATTTCCACGGCGAGATGAAGGCCGCCTGCGATCCGCATGAAGCTGGTCTTTACGATGAGCTGAAGGCATGGGCGGACACATATTTTTACATCCCCCACCGCAAACGCGCGCGTGGTGTGGGCGGCATTTTCTACGATGACCGCAATACCGGCGACTGGGCTGCCGATTTTCAACTGACCAAGGACGTTGGCGCGGCGTTCCTGCCTGCCTTTGTACCGCTGGTCGACAAACGGCGCGACACTGCGTGGGATGACGCGGACAAGGAAACTCAGCTGCGCCATCGCGGGCTCTATGCTGAGTATAATCTGGTCTATGACCGGGGCACAAAGTTTGGGCTGGAAACCGGGCACGACCCGGAAGCCGTGTTGATGAGCCTGCCGCCCGTGGCAAAATGGTACTGACCCGGTTTAGCGTGCAATTGTGATCCAGCTGTCAGGGCGCGGCTACATCTGACTGGGCAGGTAGAGCGCCAGCGCCGGGACTGCCAGCAGCAGGGCCAGCCGCAAGATATCGACAATCCAGAAAGGTGTGACGCCCCGGAAGATCGTCCCGGTTTTCACATCCCCGACGACCCCCTTCAGCACAAAAACATTCAGACCCACAGGCGGCGTGATCAAGCTGATTTCGGTGACAACAACCACGATGATGCCAAACCAGATCGGATCGTAGCCCAGCCCGGTCACAAGCGGAAAAAAGATCGGAACCGTGAGCAGCAGCATCGACAGGCTTTCAAAGATACAGCCCAGCGCGATGTAGATCAGCAGGATGCATGCCATGACCTGCCAAGGCTTCAGATCGTAGGCCGTTACCAAATCGCTCAGCGCGCCGGGCAGGCCCGCAACATTAACGAAATTTGAGAATATCCAAGCGCCGATCAGCACAGCAAAGAGGCTCGCCGCTGTCATTGCGGTTTCCTGCAGCACTTCCAACGTGTCGCGCAAGCTGAGCCGTCGCCGAGCAAGCGCGATCAGGAAGGCCCCCATCGCGCCCATGCCGGCGGCTTCGGTCGGGGAAAAGCTCAGGTTCAGGGGTGCGAAATCAAAAAGGCCATAAAGACCGCCAATGACCAGAAAAAACAGAAGCAGAACGGCCCACACGTCGCGCAGCGCAGAGATGCGGCCCACACGTGATGTTCTTGGCCCCGCAGGCCCGGCATCAGGACGACGCCAGACGACGTAGCGCACCGCAACCAGATACAGCAGAATGCCCATCGCACCGGGGACAATGCCCGCCACGAACAGCTTGCCGATAGAGGTTTCTGTCAGCAAGCCGTAAATCACAAGGATCACAGAAGGCGGAATGAGGATGCCCAGCGTTCCGCCCGCTGCGATGGACGCTGTGGACAGTTCATCAGAATAGCCGAAGCGGCGCATTTCAGGCATTGCCACCTTGGCCATCGTGGCCGCCGTTGCCAGTGATGACCCCGAAATTGCAGCGAACCCGCCACAGGCGACGATGGTTGCCATCGCCAACCCCCCGCGCAGATGGCCCAGAAAGGCGTTGGACGCGGCATATAGCTCGCGGCTGATGCCACCCTTGTTCACGAAAAGACCCATCAGGATGAAAAGCGGAACGACGGACAGCCCGTAGTCTTGCGAGGTATCAATGATCAGACGCGCCACCATTGAAATCGACGCACGAAAGTTCGTCTCAAACATGAAGCCGACCATGCCGACAAAGCCCATCGCAAAGGCAATCGGAATGCGCAAAAGGACAAGGACCAGAACGGCGGCAAAGCCCAGTAGACTTTCGGTCATCTCAGTTTGTCCTGACGCGGTGAGGGGCAAATACAAACGCCAACCCGCGCAGGATCAGCGCGGCGGCAGTGATCGCGGTCATGGCTCCGATGAACCATCCGATATAATGCAGCGACAGGCCCAGATATTCCATGACATCCCCATAAGACCTGCTGCGTTCTGCCAGATCAAAGACGCGCAGTGCAGGCCAGATCAGGATAATGCCGCAAAAGAGGTTGGCCAGCGCATCGCGCCAGCGCGCCAGCCCCCAGCGCGCAAAGGGGCTGTCCAGCAGATCGACGCTGATATGCCCGCCGCGCCCCGAAAGCGTGGGCAACACGGAAAAGACCATAATCGCCATCAGGAGACGCGTCAGATCAGCTGCCACTTCGATTGGTGCGTTAAAGACAGAGCGCAGAACCACGTCGGCAAAGGTCAGGACCATCAGCACAAACAAGGCAAAGGCGGCCAGAATGCCCGGCAGCCAAGCGAAGGAGGAGAGGATACGCGACATAGCGGCTGTGTTTGTTCTGTCGGGGCGGTCCATCTTCTGGAGCTGCCCCGACTGTTGTCTCAGTTGGCCGCCATTTCGGATTTGACCATATCATAGGCTGCCTGTGCATCCACACCCGCTGCCTCAAGCTCGGCCAGTACCTTGGTTGTGACCTCCTGTGCAATGTCGGCAAACCGTTCCTGATCTTCTTCCGACGCGTTGACGATTTTGGCACCTTCCGCGTTCTTGGTCGCATCATAGGCGATCATGTCGGACTTGTCCCATGCGGCACCGGCCATGCGGCTGGCGGGTTCACCAAAGACATCATTGTCCAGCGCTGTCTGCACGTCCGCAGGCAGATCATCAAAGGTTTCCTGACTCATGATGATCGCAAAAGACCCACGGTACAGGCCGCCGGGCATGTCATACAGTGTCTTGGCCACTTCGTTCAACTTGAAGCCGACACGTTCGCCCACGTTCATTGCAACAGCGTCCGCTGCACCGCTTTCCAGCGTTTCATAAACCTTTGGCGCTGGCACGTTGATCCCAACGAGGCCCAGCGCGGCCCCGACGTCACCGGCGACGCCGCCACCGATACGGGTCTTCAGACCGTTCAGATCATCAAGCGATGCGATGTCATTTCTGGCATGAATTTGCCCCGGACCGTGTGTGTTGAGCGAGACAACCTTGACCCCACGATGTTCGTTCAGTGCGGCAAGATGCGCCTCGTGTACCCGCCAGTACGCGACAGACGCTGCTTCTGCACTGCCCTCGTACCCGGGAAGCTCGATCAGTTTTGTGCCGACAAAGCGGCCGGGCTGATAGCCATGAAAAATAATTGCAAAGTCAGCGGCACCATCAAGAACAAGGTCCATCTGCGCCGGAGGCGGTGCCAGACCAAAGACCAGCTCGCCCGACACAGCACCGTCGGTTGCTTCTTCCATCATGGAAATGAGACCGCCGAAGATTTCGGTGTTGATGCCGTGTGTCGGCGGCAACCACGTGGAAATGCGCAGCGTTGTATCTGCGGCCATCGCACCGATGGTGGTTCCAACGGTCAAAGCCGCCGCTGCGGCGAAGCGTAGAAAATGTTTCATGATGTTCTCCCTAAACGTCTGTCCGCAACTGGCGTGCGGTTATTTTGCTGAACCGGACTGTGGCATCGTGTTTCCCGTAGAGTCAAGTTATATGCAATATCATATAACTTGTTTTTTCCGGGCAGAACCGTTTGGCTTTTTGGATACAGCGCACGTTATTTGGTCCCCGGCGGGGTCGGACTTTGTTGACTGGGGTAAGGTCAGTCAGCTTGCTGGTCCGCTTGTCGGGCCAAGATCACCGCATCCAGCCTGCTAAGGTCAGTGGCCGGATCTGTGGAATAGGCTCGCAAAAAAGTGCGGATGCCGTTTTCGATATAGCGGGCAAGCGTGGCCTGACTGATATCCGCATCCGGTTCGTGTAGCGCGCGATTTCGCGGCGCAGACAGGATCAGCCCCCAGAAATCCTGCGCCACAAGTTCCGCATCTTCGAAAGACAGGCGGCCAAGCGCGCGCTGAGCCTGCATCAAATCCATCAGGCCCGCCAGAACCTTCTCCGGGCCGCTTGCCTGATAGGCACGGCTAACATCCGGGAACCGGTGTGCTTCACCAATTGTCAGTCGGGCCAGCGCAAGGAACTCAGGCTGCATGACAGTATCCGCATAGTTCCACGCAAATTCATGAAGGTGATCCACCAGATCACTTTCCGGGGCCGTTTCGAACGAAAGCAGAATCAAATCCCGTTGGGCCGACATCATCGCCTCAAACAGATCCGTTTTGCTGGCGAAATGGTGATAGAGCGTCGGCTTTGTCAGTCCGGCCTCTGCGGCGATCATATCCATTGATGCACCGGAATACCCCGCTTGGGAAAATACCTTGAGCGCGGCACCAAGAATGCGCTGCTGCTTTTCCAGCCGGTTCTGTTCACGGCGGGGCAACTGCCTCATGGCAGGATGCGTCCGATGAATTCCGTCAGTATCGCATTGTAGACCTCAGGCTTTTCCACGTTACAGACATGACCCGCGTCCGCGATCACCTCAAACCGGACATCCGGGCGGGGCGATGCGTCCCATATGCGCTCAGCAACGCTTTTGATCTCGGCAGGTGGGGCCAACCTGTCGTGCGCGCCGGTCATCAAAAGCACCGGCATTGTCAGTTTCGCAAAGTCGAATTTCTCAAGCGGGTTGGTGAAGCACCGCAGGGCATCGGCGTAGGTTGTCGCCGGTATTGCTGCCATTGAGGCATGTAAGAGGTTGCGCACGTCGGATGATGCCTGGGGGCCTGCGATGATGTTAACAACGGACGGGGCGAAATCGGCGGGGGTCTGGCCCGCATTCATCGGTGTCTCACGGCTTAACCTGAAAGCATCGCGTTCGTCCGCTCCGGCCTCGGACATGCCGGTGCACCCACCGGAAAGGACCAGCGCGGCTAATTTGTCACCGTGGCGCATGGCAAAAGATGTGGCAATCCATGCGCCGTAGGACAAACCGCATAGGATCAGCTTTTTTGCACCGGCATGGTCGAGGATATGCAGAACATCGTCGCAATAGTCGTCAATAGTAGATTGTGCCGCCCCCAAGGTGCTGTCGCCGTATCCGCGCAGATCAAGCGACGCCACGCGGCAATGGGGTGCCAGAGCCTGCATCTGGCTGTCCCAGTTTGACCGGTTGCCGCCGATGCCATGCAGGAACAGACACAGGATATCGCTGTCCTTTCCACCGATGGTAAAGCCGAGTGTCGGTACATTGTCGATCCGGTGGTCTTCAGAACTGTGCTGGTTTTCTTGGTCTTTTGCGGGCGGCTCAACCCGAAAACACGGATCAAGTTTGGCAAGCGCGGCCGTGCCCGTATCAAACACCATCTGCGTTCCATCTGCGATTTCTTGGGCGCGCGGTGCCGGAGCAGAAAAATCTGCTGTCATCATGACAACTGCCCCATCGTTTGAGGGTGTCACAGTCAATCGCGCGTCATAGTTTTGAACGCCTTTGATCCCTTCAACGTGGGTGTATGCCATCGCGCGGTCGCTGTCGCTGAAGTAGGTCAGCCGTTCGCGGTATGTCGTGTCATCGTCCTTGACCTGAAAACGACGGATCAATCCGCCACCTTCCGCACGCTCCGCACTCATCGACGCAATTGAAGGATGCCACGGCGCGCAAAAATCGCGCACGGCGCTCCAGACATCCTTTGCAGATGCCGCGGTTTTTGCGTGGCTCTGGACCTTGTGACGGGGCAAGGATGCTACTCCGCCGCCATCGGCGGCGCTTCGGGTCCGCGCCAAAGGCTGGTCCGGGCACCGTGTTCGTCACCGGGCGCGCCGTCCAGTTCATCCAGATCATAAAGCGTCAGGACGGACATGTAGTCTTCCATGATTTCGGACGTGTAGGGCAGCATCAGCGCGCCACAGCGGCTGTCGCGATAGATGCGTTCCAACGGCATGGATTTCAACATCGCCTGCCCGCCGCAGGTTCTGATCGCCAGTGCTGCCAGTTCCTGTGCTGCCTCCATCACGTTGTATTGTGCCGCATACATGCGCAACACCTGCGCCTGTGAGGGAAAGGCATCAGCTTCCATGAACATCTGCCACCACAGCGCGCGGACCGGGGCCAAACGTGCATACATTTTTGAAACGGCGAGACGTTTTGTCGTGAACATCCGGCGGTCGATCGGGGGTTGGCCGGGCACCTTGCCGCGTAGGTAGGCCACCGTGAAATCGTAGGCCGATTGCGCCACACCCATATAGGTGGGTGACAGGGTGGCCATGACATGCGGAAAATTTGGCAGCGTCTTGATAAAGATGCCGGGCGGCATCATCAGGTCTTCCTCGCTTACGAAAACATCCTTGAGAATGAGATCGCGCGAGTTGGTGCCGCGCATGCCCAATGGATCCCATTCGCCTTTTACCTCAAGACCTTTAGCATCCTTGTGTACGATGAAATTCATCGTGTCTTCGTGGCGCGGCTCCTGTCCTTCAAACACTTCGGTGCAGACAATCGAATAGTAATCACAATACCCGGCAAGCGAGGCGAATTTCTTGAACCCATTGATCACCCAACCGCCGTCAACCTTGCGGCATTCGGTCTGCGCCGGTTTGGAAGTCCAGTTCTGACCGGCCTCTGAAATCGGTTGGGAATAAAGCCCCTGTTCTTTGACGGCGCGGCGGAACTGGCGTTCCCGCAAGGGGGCGAATGCCGCACGTTCTGCGTCTGTCAGATGAGGCATTTCGTACATGAACCGTGCCCACATCATTGTGGAGTTGTGCATATTGAAAGTCAGCGCAGTCGCACCGCAGAATTTACCAATCTCGGCCCCGACCATTGCGTATTCGCCAAGCGAGAACCCCTTGCCGCCGTATTCCTCGGGCACTGTCAGCGTCATGAACCCTTCGGCAGCAAGGTCTTTGTAGTTTTCGACGGGAAAGCTTGCATCAAGGTCGATCGCAACCGCGCGTTCGGTGAATTTCGGGCCCAGTTCGTTGATCCGGTTCAAAACCGCCAGCACCTGGGGGCGAATGCGGGTCAGGTCATAATAATCTGCTGGTGTGCTCATGTTCTCTCCCATCGGCGCATCAGAGCGCCAGATTTCCTTGCAGGACGCCGTCTTTCACGACGACATTGCCGTCCAGTGCGATGGTGCAATTACGCATCGGCAAATCGAAATGCCCTTCGGTGAAACGGCCTGCATATTGGTTGGCACCGGTGGACCAGAGAAAATTCCCGGCCCACGCGCGAAACTCAACGCCCTGCATGTCGCGTTTGTCATAAAGGGCGCCGCTGACCCAACGGGCGCGGGGGTTCATGCCCCAGCCGACATGGCTCAGCCCGTAGGCATCGCGGTCTTCCCACGCGGCCATGTAATCGCGAAAGTGTTCCGCATCGATACCGTTGCCTTTGATCTGAGTTACAAAATCGTTCTGGATTGTGAAATCAATCCGGCTGGTCAGGTAGGTTTTGAACGTCAGGTTCATATCGCCCACATCCATGACGATCCTGCCGTTCACCGCATTTACACCAGGAAAGGCAAGGCACAGCCCGCCCGGCCAGTGCGCTACATGTCCCGGGTCGGTGCCAAAACCCGGCGTGCCGCCACAGGGCGCATCTTTCAGATCAACCAAAAGGTCTGTCCCCGCCGCAGAGGTGACGTGCATCTGAGCAGCATCACGCAGCATCTGCGTTCCCAGATCAACTTTGGGCCCCAGTTCGGCAAAGGGTTCGGTACGCTCCAGAATTTCCGGGTGCTCATTGGTCACAACCAGAATGCGCGCGCCGCTTGCCTCAATCTCCGGCCACTCGGGAGAATGGATCATCCCCTCGACCGTGCAATCCACGACAATCTCGCATTGTTTCATCGCTTCGACAACTGCACGGTTGCCCTGAATGGCCAGCGACGTGCCCGTGCCCTTGACCGGCACAGGGGCCGTCTGGGGCGGGGTCGCCATCTTGAGCATGCAAAAATCCGCGCCCAGATCATAAAGCGCCAGTTCCGCCAGATGCACCAGCACCGGACGCGATTGTGTTTCGGAAATCAGCGCAACAGTGGTGCCTTTGCCGATGCCGTTAAGCGCAAAAACACGCCTGAAGGACGCCAGCCATTTGCCCTCAATCCGTTCCTGAAGCATGGATGAACTTTCTTTACTACCCAGTAAAGAAATCAGACAGAAACTGGATTGAGTCAAGACACTTGTTCAAGGTGTGAAATTTTGCCCGCACTGAACCGACCCCTTTTTCAGGCCGTTACCACCGGTGCAAAAAGCGCTGGAGTTGCGTTTTGGTGATCAATTATCAGGCGTTTTCGCCCGTGTAGAAATCAGCATGGGCCGACCCGGTCTGCACGGTTTCGACGTTTTTCATATCATTCTGTTCAGCGCGAGCTTCCGCTTCTGACGCCGTGAGACCATGCGCGTGCCACCGGCGTACCAGACGTGATTTCAAGGTCTCCTTGGGTACATCCAGAAACACTGACAGATCGAAAAGGGACCTCAGCTCAGACCACGGCGGGCTTTGCAGCAGCAGATAATTTCCTTCGATCAGGACGATCCGCGTGTTGCTTTGGATCTTGCCGCCTTCAGGAACAGTACGATCCTGATCGCGGTCGAATGTCGCGTATGACACATTGTCCTTGTGCCGAAGGGATTGCACAAGCTGCACAAAGTCGGCGCTGTCAAAGGTGTCCGGCGCGCCCTTGCGGTCCAGCAATCCCATTTCGACAAGCGTGGCATTGTCGAGGTGATATCCATCCATCGGCAATACTGCCGCATCCGGGCCAAGGCGCGTTGCGATTTTAGTTGCCAGCGTAGATTTCCCGCCACCCGGAGGCCCGGCAATACCTACCAATACGCGACCCTGCCCCCTGTCTTGTTCGCGGATGGCATCGATGATTGTCCCCAGTGACGCATGGTCCTGCGGCGGTTTGACCGCTGACATACATACCCCCTCTGCGGGCTCATATCCGCTGCTGTTGCGTTTTGCTTTCTGGGCCCAAAAAAACAGTCTACCCCATCGAAGGTCAAAACAAATCGACCGCGTCTTTCCTTCTTTGGCTGGCTCTACCCCGCTCGACCAAATATTAAATCATTCTTAATTATTTATTGACTGCGTCCTCAAACTTGGTCAGTTACCCGGCATTTCAGAACAACCGCCGAAGAATGGCATGCAACAGCGCCCAATGATCGCAGCACAGACCCAAGCAACGGAGATCGCCAGACGGGGATCGAACCAAAGTGGCATGCGCGCCTATAATGAGCGGCTGGTTCTTTCCTTGATCCGGCGGGCGGGCGAAATGGCCAAGGCAGAGATTGCCCGCAGGACCGGGCTTTCGGCGCAAACCGCTTCCGTGATCATCCGTGCGCTCGAAGCCGACGGGCTGCTTGTGCGTGGTAAACCCGTACGTGGCAAGATCGGACAACCCTCCGTGCCGATGAGCCTTGCACAGAACGGTGCGTTCTTTTTGGGGCTGAAGGTCGGCAGGCGCAGCCTTGATCTGGTGCTGACGGATTTTCTGGGCAAGGTGCAGCACCGTGTTCGGGCTGGTCACACCTACCCGACGCCAGACAATACCGTCGCTTTCGCCAACGATGCCATTGGCGAAATCCTTGGCAAATTGTCCCCCGAACACAGGTCAAGGGTTGCAGGGCTAGGCATCGCCCTACCCTTCCAGCTTTGGGAGTGGGCCGGTGCGATGGATGTTCCCACTGCACAGATGCACGCATGGAAAGACCGCGATATCGCCGCGGACATTGGCGTTGCATGGGACTTCCCCATTTTCGTCTGCAATGATGCCTCTGCCGCCTGTGGTGCTGAACTTGTGTTTGGGGCTCAGGACAAACCGCGCGATTTCCTTTATGTCTTTGTTGGGTTTTTCATCGGCGGCGGTCTGGTTCTGGAGGATAGTCTCTATACCGGACGTACAGGCAATGCAGCCGCGCTGGGATCAATGATGGTACAGACGGCGGACGGCACCATGCGCCAACTTGTCGACGTTGCGTCCCTGGCCACACTGGAAGGCGATCTGGCGAAAAGCGGGAATCATTCCGCGATGGTCTGGGACACACCAGAAAAGTGGAATGTGCCGAAAGATGTGCTTGATCTGTGGCTCACCAATGCCGCGCATGGCATCGCGCAGGCGATCGTCTCTTCGGTTTGTCTGATCAATGCAGGGCACGTCCTGATTGACGGATGGATGCCCCAACATCTGCGCAAGGAACTGGTTCGGCGCATAGAGTCCGAGGTTGATCAGATTGCAGTTGCCGGCGTGCAAAAACCGGAAGTTTCCGAAGGCTCAATTGGGTCAGACGCGCGCGCTCTTGGCGCTGCCAGTTTGCCGCTGTCCAAACGCTTTCTTGTAGAAAGAAACTCTTTTCAGAAAGGTCCTGCGAAATGATCCTATGTTGCGGAGAAGCGCTTATCGACATGATCCCAACGCCAACCACATCGGGCAGCGACGGGTTTGTCCCCTATCCCGGTGGCGCTGTTTTCAATACGTCCATCGCATTAGGACGACTGGGGGTGCAGGCCGGGATGTTGACAGGATTGTCGACCGATATGTTCGGACAACAGCTTGCCGATGCGCTGCAGGCAAGCCACGTTGACACATCCCGCGTCATCAAATCCACACGCCCAACGACGCTGGCCTTTGTCCGCTTGCAGGACGGTCATGCGACATATTCTTTCTACGATGAAAATTCCGCTGGACGCATGCTGCGCACAGGCGACCTGCCAGAAATCTCCGCAGAGATTTCATCGCTTTATTTTGGGGGAATCAGTCTGGCCTGTGAACCCGGTGCGAGCACATATGCAGCCCTGCTGAAGCGCGAAGGCGCAACGCGCGCCGTGATGATGGACCCCAACATTCGACCACAGTTCATTGAGGATATCGACGCCTATCGTAGCCGACTGGACAGCATGATGGCTTTGACCGACATTTTGAAAGTTTCGGATGAGGATCTAAACTGGATGGTCCCTGCACCGCTTTCACTGAAGGAAAAAGTGGACGTTGTTCTGGGGCGCGGGCCGCGCATCGTGATCCTGACACGAGGCAGCGAAGGCGCGACGGGCTTTCTGAGTGATGGCAGCAACGTCACCGTTCCCGCGCGCCGGGTTGAGATCGTGGACACAGTTGGGGCGGGTGACACATTCAATGCGGGCCTCCTTGCCAAACTTTACGAACTGGGCGCGTTGCAAAAAGCGAAGCTGCAGACCCTTTCACCAGAGACGCTCACGCAGGCACTTGAACACGGCGCGCGTGTTGCTGCCGTGACAGTCGCACGGGCAGGTGCGAACCCTCCTTGGGCAGACGAAATCTGACCGCCTTTGTGGGGGTTGTGCTAAACCCTTCCACGCTTCGGGCCCGGACCGCAGGAGCCGTGTGCGGCGCAAGTGCGTTTCTCCGCCAAACCTCAGGCATGGTCGAAATGCCTATGCGCCCGGCTGCGCAATCTTTGGGCATTCCTTTGGTTTAGACCGGCAATCACGCCCCCATGCACTATTGTTCTTGACGCTTCGCGGGAGGATTTCATAACTTACCTAAATTAGCGCGCGTAATTTTTGTAAAATGCAGGTGCAAGAATGGGTCAGTCGAAAATTCGCAACATGGAAGAATTCGCTGCAATCAGCGGCATCTCCCGGCCGACTGTTTCCAAGTACTTCAACAACCCTGACAGCGTGCGCATAACCACCCGGGCAAAGATCGAGGCCGCGCTTAAGAAGCACGACTATCAACCCAATGTGTTCGCCATGAACCAGAACAGGCGGACGACCAAAAACATCGGGGTTGTCGTGCCAAATCTTGCGGACCCCTTCTTTTCCGAAATCGGGAGGCGGGTTGAGCTGGCCTGTATCGAAGCGGGATACAGTCCTATCCTGCTCAGCTCACACGGCAGCCCTGAAATGGAACGGGAGAACCTCAATTCGTTGCGGGCCCTCAAGCCAGCGGGTGTCTTGCTAGCCCCTTTCGGCCGGATGTCCGACGAAGCCGCGGTACGATCATTCGATGACGATTTTCCGATGGTGCTTTTTGATGCGAACATCCTTGATGTGGGTCAGGCTTTCGTAGGAACGGACAATGCGCAAAGCGTTGATCTAATGGTAGAATACCTGTGCAGAAGCGGAGAACCGCCCTGTTTCTTCGAGATGAAGAACCCCAGCAATCCGAATGCGAACAAACGACGCCAGGCGTATATCGAAAGCATGGAGCGACATGGTCAGGAAACCCGTATCTTTCAGGCGGAAGGTGCCGGTTGGGACTTTGAGGAGATCGGAAGTACCGAAGGCGGGCGGTTCTTGGCTGCGCAGTCTTTCAGCACCAACACCATCCTGTGCAGCAATGACCGATTGGCCATTGGAATGCTGTCAGCGGCCTATAGCATGGGGCTGCGTGTGGGGCATGGTGCAGGATGCGATCTGCGGATCGCCGGTCACGATGACCACCCGTTCTCCCGCTTCACCTGCCCGCCTCTGACCACCATCGCGCAGGATTATGAGGCAATTGCGAATCGAGCGGTGAGCGAACTGTTCGGAATGCTTGAGAACGATGATCGCCCTTCAAACCGGACCGAAACGACCTTTCACGGGCGTTTGATTATGAGAGGTTCGGCCTAACCCCTTGGAAACGCTCTGAAGCGATTCAATATTTACGCGCGCTAAATTTTTATTGACTACGCGTCACGACTCCTTGTAGCCTTGCCAGCATCACCCAACGAGGAGGAAAATTGGGATGTCATTTACAAAAACACTCTATGCAGCGACGGCGATGGCGCTTGTCACCGCTGGGGGCGCGTTTGCTGAGAACCTGGTAATTGCCACTGTGAACAATGGCGACATGATCCGCATGCAGGGTCTGACACAGGACTTCACCGACAAGACGGGCCACACCGTTGAGTGGGTCACACTGGAAGAAAACGTGCTGCGCCAGCGGGTCACAACAGACATCGCAGCCAAGGGCGGTTCTTTCGACATCATGACAATCGGCATGTACGAAGCACCCATCTGGGCGGCCAACGAGTGGCTGGTTCCGCTGGACGATCTGTCTGCTGAATACGACGCCGACGATATCCTGCCCGCGATGAAGGGTGGCCTGTCCTACGAAGGCACCATGTACGCGGCACCGTTCTACGGTGAAAGCTCCATGATCATGTACCGTACGGACCTGATGGAAAAAGCGGGCATGGAAATGCCAGAGGCACCCACATGGACCTTCATCCGCGAAGCGGCTGCAGCCATGACAGACCGTGACAACGACATCAACGGCATCTGCCTGCGCGGCAAGGCCGGTTGGGGCGAAGGCGGTGCCTTCATCACGGCGATGTCCAACTCCTTTGGCGCACGCTGGTTCGACGAAGAGTGGAACGCACAGTTCGACACACAGCCGTGGAAAGACACGCTGGAATTCTACGTCGGCATGATGAACGAAAGCGGCCCGACAGGTTACGCAACAAATGGTTTCAACGAAAACCTGAACCTGTTCCAGCAAGGCAAGTGCGGCATGTGGATTGACGCAACGGTTGCGGCGTCCTTCGTGACAAACCCCAACGACAGCGAAGTGGCTGACAGCGTCGGCTTTGCGCTGGCCCCCGACAACGGTTTGGGCAAGCGTTCCAACTGGCTTTGGGCATGGGCGCTGGCAATCCCTGCGGGCACTCAGAAAGAAGCAGCGGCCAAAGAGTTCATCGAGTGGTCCACCTCCAAGAGCTACATCGAGCTGGTTGCCGAGAACGAAGGCTGGGCAAACGTGCCTCCCGGTGCGCGGACATCTCTTTATGAGAACCCGAACTACAAGGAAGTGCCTTTCGCTCAGATGACACTGGACTCCATCCTGTCGGCTGATCCGAACAACCCAACTGTGGACCCTGTTCCATACGTGGGCATTCAGTTCGCAGCGATCCCTGAGTTTGCGGGCATTGCAACCGAAGTGAGCCAGGAATTCTCAGCCGTCTACGCTGGACAGCAGTCCATCGACGAGGCGCTTGAGAAGGCACAGGCCCTGACCAACGACGCAATGGAAGCCGCTGGCTACCGCTAAGCGACCATCTCCCCCGGGGGCAATTTATCTGCGGATGAATTGCCCCCGGGGACACTCTACTATTCCCTAAATCGCAACTCCGTTTCAGATTGCTTACGGCGATCAACACAGGAGGTATGCCCGATGGCAACCCAACACTCCCGATCAGCGGCCCGCATCATGATGGCCCCGGCGGTCATCCTGCTACTGGGGTGGATGCTCGTGCCCCTGATCATGACACTGCTGTTCTCTTTCAAGAAATATCTACCCATGCGCGGCGGTGATCTGGGTTGGGTCGGCTTTGAGAACTACGTTCGGTTCGTAAGTTCGAGTGCGTTCTGGCCTTCTGTATCGGCCACTTTGATCGTCGTTGGCGGTGTGCTGGCCATCACGATCTTCTTTGGTGTGCTTCTGGCGATCCTTCTGAACCAGCCGATGTGGGGACAGGGCGTTGTGCGCATCCTAGTGATTGCCCCGTTCTTCGTGATGCCCACAGTTTCGGCGCTGGTCTGGAAAAACATGTTCATGGATCCGACCAACGGGCTTTTTGCGCATCTTTGGCGGTTCTTTGGCGCAGATCCGGTGTCATGGCTGTCCGAAGCCTCGCTGCCGTCCATTGTCTTGATCGTTTCATGGCAATGGCTGCCTTTCGCGACACTGATCCTGCTGACGGCGATCCAGTCTCTGGACAGCGAACAGCTGGAAGCCGCCGAAATGGACGGTGCCCCGCCCCTCAAGCGGTTCGCCTATATCACCCTGCCGCACCTAAGCCGTGCCATCACCATCGTATTGCTGATCCAGACCATATTCCTGCTGGCGATCTTTGCGGAGATTTTTGTCACCACGGGCGGTGCGTTTGGCACCCGAACGCTCACCTATCTGATCTTCCAGCGCGTGCTTGAAAGCCAGAACGTCGGGCTTGGCTCTGCGGGTGGTGTCTACGCAATCATTCTTGCCAATATCGTTGCCATCTTCCTGATGCGCATCGTTGGCAAAAATCTTGACGCGTGAGGAGGACATAATATGGCCCGCGCAGTAACCAACAACCGCAAGATCATCAATACGGCCGCCGCTTGGGCCGTCGGTTTGCTGATTTTCTTTCCAATCCTCTGGACGATTCTGACCAGCTTCAAGACCGAAGCGACCGCGATTGCAGACCCGCCAGTGTTCCTTGCTTTTGACTGGACACTGGAGAACTACACGGCAGTGATGGAACGCTCGAACTACGCCAAGTTCCTGTGGAACTCGATCATCATCGCCGGTGGCTCCACCATCCTTGGCATCATCATCGCGGTGCCTGCGGCATGGTCGATGGCATTTGTCCCGTCAAAAAGGACCAAGGATATCCTCCTGTGGATGTTGTCGACCAAGATGTTGCCGGCGGTTGGTGTGCTGTACCCGATTTACCTGATCTGCATACAATTGGGCATTCTCGACAGCCGCGTGGCGCTTGTCATCATCCTGATGTTGATGAACCTGCCGATCATCGTGTGGATGCTCTACACCTACTTCAAGGAAATCCCCGGCGAGATTCTTGAGGCGGCTCGGATGGACGGTGCATCGCTGAAGGAAGAGATCCTCTATGTGCTGACCCCGATGGCAATTCCCGGCATCGCATCGACCCTGCTGCTGAACTTTATTCTCGCATGGAACGAAGCCTTCTGGACGCTCAATCTGACAGCGGCAAATGCCGCCCCCCTGACAGCCTTCATTGCAAGCTATTCCAGCCCCGAAGGTCTGTTTTTCGCCAAGCTCAGTGCGGCCTCCACAATGGCCATTGCACCGATCCTCATTCTCGGCTGGTTCAGCCAGAAACAACTCGTGAGCGGCCTGACCTTTGGCGCTGTGAAATAAGGAACCTGACCAATGGGACAAATCAAACTTAACCAAGTCACCAAGAGCTTTGGCGAAGTGCAGGTCATTCCACCGCTTGATCTGACAATCGAAGACGGAGAGTTCACCGTATTTGTCGGACCATCCGGCTGCGGTAAATCCACGCTGTTGCGTCTGATCGCGGGGCTTGAGGACATTACGTCGGGTCACATCGACATCGACGGCATGGACGCCACAAACGTACCCCCGGCCAAGCGGGGTCTGGCGATGGTGTTTCAGTCCTACGCGCTTTATCCGCACATGTCGGTACGCAAGAACATCGCGTTCCCGATGAAAATGGCGGGCATCGACGAAGCAGAGCAAAAGCGCCGGATTGAGGCCGCCGCCAAGGCGCTGAACCTGACCGACTATCTGGACCGTCGTCCGGGCCAGCTGTCAGGAGGACAGCGTCAGCGTGTGGCCATCGGCCGTGCGATTGTTCGTGAACCCTCCGCGTTTTTGTTCGATGAACCCCTGTCAAACCTCGACGCCGCCCTGCGCGTCGGCATGCGGCTCGAAATCAGCGAATTGCACAAGCGTCTGGCAACCACGATGATCTACGTGACACACGATCAGGTCGAAGCCATGACAATGGCCGACAAAATCGTCGTGTTGCGCGCTGGGTTCATCGAGCAGGTCGGCTCACCGCTTGATCTCTATCACAATCCGCGCAACGAATCTGTTGCGGGCTTTATCGGCTCGCCCAAGATGAACCTGATCAAGGGTGCAGAGGCGCAAAAGCACGGTGTCGCCACGATCGGCATCCGGCCAGAGCATACCGACGTCAGTATGTCTGAGGGTCTGTGGAAAGGCACTGTCGGCGTGGCGGAACATCTAGGCTCCGACACGTTTATCCACGTCCACAACACCGGGCTGGACACGGGACCCGGTGACATGGTCACGGTCCGCATCACGGGCGACATACAGGCCAAACACGGGGACGAAATCTATCTTACGCCGCAGCTTGACAAACTGCACAAGTTTGACGCGCAAGGCTTGCGGGTCGATTAATGCAACTGGTCGGAAAAACTGCCCTGATCACAGGTGCCGCCCGAGGGATCGGGCGGGCCTTTGCCCAAGCCTATCTACGCGAGGGGGCACGCGTTGTGATCGCGGACATTGACGCCGCGCGCGCGTCGAATACAGCAACGGAACTGGACCAAAACAATGCGCTTGCTGTGCAGATGGACGTCACAAACCTTGCCAGCATCAACAACGCTCTGGGCGTTGCAGATGACAAAGGCTTCGGGGACATCGACATCCTGATCAACAACGCCGCCCTCTTCACTGCAGCACCTCTCGTGGATATCACCGAAGACGACTACACGAGCTGCTTTGACGTCAACGTCAAAGGCACGTTGTTTACGATGCAGGCAGTGGCAGACCGAATGATCAAACGCGGCAAAGGCGGCAAGATCATCAACATGGCGTCCCAAGCGGGACGCAGGGGCGAACCGCTGGTGGCGGTTTATTGTGCGACAAAGGCTGCCGTCATCAGCCTCACGCAGTCAGCGGGGCTGAACCTGATCGCACACGGCATCAACGTCAACGCAATATCTCCCGGCGTTGTGGACGGCGAACATTGGGACGGGGTCGACGCCTTCTTTGCCAAATACGAGAACAAAGCGCCCGGCCAGAAAAAGCGTGAAGTCGGCGCCGCCGTTCCTTACGGGCGCATGGGGACAGCCCAAGATCTTACCGGCATGGCCGTTTTTCTGGCCAGCGATGCAGCAGATTATGTCGTCGCGCAAACCTACAATGTGGATGGTGGACAATGGATGAGCTGATCTCCCTCTCAAATGCGACCCTTGATCAATTGAGCGTTGCGCGTCCCCATTATGACCGGTCTGCCCTGACGCCGGGCATCGTTCACATCGGTGTGGGTAATTTTCACCGGGCACATCAGGCATGGTATCTGCATCGCCTGATGCAGGCCAATCAGGCACATGACTGGGCCATCATTGGCGCGGGTGTTCGGCCATACGATGCCGCCATGCGAGAAAAACTGCTGAAACAGGATTGTCTGACCACATTGATCGAACTTGATCCCACTAATGTCTCGGCTGAAGTCGTGGGATCCATGATCGACTATCTGCCGATCGAAGAAGGCAATGCACCACTGATCCGCCAGATGGCGGATCCGGCCATTCACATCGTGTCCATGACCGTCACCGAAAGCGGCTACTACATTGATCCGGTCACAAAAGGGTTCGATGGTGGTCACGCGGATCTCGTACATGACGCTGCCAACACCAAGGCGCCCCGCACTGCTTTCGGGGCTATCGTGGCCGCGCTGCGCCTGCGCCGCGATGCCGGTCAGTTGCCATTCACCTGCCAAAGCTGCGACAACCTTCAAGGAAATGGCGACATCCTGCGCCAGACCGTTGTTTCACTGGCGCGGATGTCAGATCCAGATCTAGCAGACTGGATTGACGCAAATGCGACTTTCCCCAACTCTATGGTGGATTGCATCGCGCCTGCCACCGGCCCGGGTGAGCTGGCGCTTGCCGCAGGCTTTGGGATCAAAGACACCGCCGTGGTCACCCACGAATCCTTCCGCCAATGGGTAATCGAAGATGCATTCTGCGCCGGACGCCCTGATTGGGCCGCGGTTGGGGCAACGTTTTCAGACGATGTGCATGCCTTTGAAACAATGAAAATCCGCATTCTGAACGCAGGCCATCAGATCGTTGCAAATGTTGGCGAAGTCCTTGGTATTGAGACTATCTCCGACTGCATGGCCCATCCCGCCATCCTGGCGTTTTTCGGAAAGGTCCAACGCACGGAAATCGCGCCAACCGTCGCACCGGTGCCGAATAAGACCCCTGCAGAATACATCGACCTGATCGAAGCTCGTTTTTCAAACCCGAAAATCGTCGACACAACCCGCCGGGTGGCCTTTGACGGATCAGCCCGCCACCCCGGCTTCGTGTTGCCCATCCTGCGCGATCAGCTGACCGCAGGGCGGTCCGTAGAGGGTCTGGCACTTGTCGAGGCCCTGTGGGCGCGCATGTGCGCAGGCACCCGCGAGGACGGCTCCGCCATCAAAGCGAACGACCCGCTGTGGGATCAGTTGAACACTGTCGCGCTGGCAGCAAAAGAGCGCCCGATGGCGTGGCTGGAACAGACAAGTATTTACGGTGACCTTCTCGAAGCGTCTGCATTTTCTGAGGCTTTTTCGAACAGTCTCGCGGCAATCTGGTCCGATGGATGCGAAGCTGCGCTGCTGAATTACGCGGAAAACGAGCGCGGTCGCGCAGTAGGCTGACCCAATCTTTCGGGCGCGTCTCTTCGCGTTGTCGTTTGGCCGCATGGTGCAAACCTATTAGTTTGTTAAGCGTTTGGGCTGCATCAGATCCAAGTTGCAGGGAAGCCTACGAATGCGCAACCGATGAGGCATTTCACACGCGCTCAGCGTTTCAGTCAGTTTTGGCGACCCCGGCAGGATTCGAACCTGCAACCTGCCCCTTAGGAGGGGGCTGCTCTATCCAGTTGAGCCACGGGGCCTTAAGATCGTCGGTTTAGCGCAGGAAATGCCGGTTGTCATCATTTGCCCTTACGCTTGATCGACGACATGGGTTTGCGCTAACTGTTGCAGAACAACAAAAGGTTGCCCTCTTGACCACTGCCGATAAACGCCCGCTCACCCTGCGCGATGTCTCAGATGCCTGCGGGGTGTCAGAAATGACCGTCAGCCGCGTTTTGCGCAATCGGGGCGACGTGTCTGATGCCACCCGGGACAAGGTCCGCGCGGCGGCCAAGGCGCTGGGTTATGTGCCCAATCAGATCGCGGGATCGCTGGCGTCTCAGCGGGTCAACCTGGTGGCGGTGATCATCCCTTCGCTCAGCAATATGGTTTTTCCCGAGGTGCTGAATGGAATTAACCAGGTGCTGGAGGATACGCCCCTGCAACCGGTTGTGGGCGTGACAGATTATCTGCCCGAGAAAGAAGAGCGTGTGCTTTACGAGATGCTGTCGTGGCGTCCTTCCGGTGTGATCATCGCGGGGCTTGAGCATTCGGACGCCACCCGTGCGATGCTGAACAGTGCGGGCATCCCGGTGGTCGAAATCATGGACACCGATGGCAAGCCGGTGGATGCGATGGTCGGCATCTCGCACCGTCGCGCGGGGCGCGAGATGGCGCAGGCGATCCTTAAGGAAGGGTACGAGCATATCGGATTTATGGGCACAAAGATGCCGCTGGATCACCGCGCGCGCAAACGGTTCGAAGGGTTTACCGAAGCACTGGCCAAGGCCGGGGTCGAGATTGAGGACCGTGATTTCTACTCTGGCGGATCCGCGCTCGCGAAGGGGCGTGAAATGACGCAGGAAATGCTTGAGCGGTCACCGGATCTGGATTTCCTGTATTATTCGAACGATATGATCGGGGCCGGTGGGCTGCTTTATCTGATCGATCAGGGCATCGACATTCCCGGGGAAATCGGACTTGCGGGCTTCAACGGTGTTGAGCTGTTGCAGGGTTTGCCGCGTCAGCTGGCCACGATGGATGCCTGCCGGATCGAGATCGGGCAAGCGGCGGCACGGATCATCCTGAACCAGACCACCGATGATCCCGATCCCAGCGTTGCAGAGCAGGTCACGCTGACCCCAACCCTGTCTTTTGGAGACACCCTGCGCCGTCGCCGCCGTTAGGATGCTTACGCTTGGCAATGCAGACGCGCGGCGGATATTTCTGGACCGGCACCGATTATCGGAAGCCCCTCAGGGCGCTGCTGACGGCAAGGACCTTCTGCAGCTCATTAACAGCCTTGGATTTGTGCAGCTGGACAGCATCAACACTGTCGCGCGCGCGCATGATCTGATCCTGTTTTCGCGACGCCCACGCTACAGGCCCAAGGCGCTCAAAAAGCTCTACGAAAAAGACCGGGCACTGTTTGAGCACTGGACGCATGACGCGGCAGTCATTCCTATGGCATTCTATCCGCACTGGCACCTGCGCCGCCAACGCGATGCTGCGCGTCTGAAAGCGCGGTGGTCAAAGGACAGACGCGAAGGCTTTGAGGCGCAATTCCAGAAAGTCATTGATCAGATCAAGACGGAGGGGCCTGTTTCATCTTCTGATGTAGGCAAGGATGAAGCACGCGGATCAGGTGGCTGGTGGGACTGGCACCCGTCAAAGACAGCATTGGAGTACCTTTGGCGCAGCGGGGCCTTGTGCGTTGTCGGCCGCGAAGGATTTCAGAAGCGCTATGATTTGACCGAACGTGTGCTTGAAAAAAACCTGTGCGACGACAGACTTATGCCAGACGCGCAAACGACAATAGATTGGTGCTGTGATCAAGCGCTCAAGCGCCTCGGCTTTGCCACCCACGGAGAGATTGCCGCGTTCTGGGCTCATGTGTCACCGAAAGAGGCGCAAATCTGGTGCAAGGCCGAACTGGCCGCCGGGCGACTGGAGACCGTCGAGATTACCGGCGCGGACGGCAGTGTAAAACCGGCTTTTGCCCGACCCGGTCTGGAAAATGATCCCGCACTTGAACTGCCGCCAACAGGGCGTCTGCGGGTGCTCAGCCCGTTTGATCCTGCCTTGCGCGACCGGAAGCGCGCCGCCCGGCTATTTGGCTTTGACTACCGGATCGAGGTTTTCGTACCGGAACCGCAACGCAGGTTCGGCTATTACGTTTTCCCGGTTTTGCAGGGCGACCGACTTGTCGCGCGTGTCGATATGAAAGCTTTTCGCGATGAGGATGTGCTGCGGGTGCGTGCGCTGTGGACCGAGGGTCGCATCGCTTGGGGCAAGGCCCGGCATGCCGCGTTTGAGGCGGAGCTGGAGCGCATCAGACGACTGGCAGGTGTCGATAGGATCAGCTTTGAGAATGGCTGGTTGCGCGGTTCAGCGCAGCATCATCTCTGACAGATCGCTTGCCGCACGTCGCAACCGGTCCAGTTGGCCCCTGATCCCCTCAAGCGAAATACGCTGCACCGGCGCATGCACAGACAGCGTTGACATCAGCCGTCCCAGATCGTCGCGGATCGGGACCGCGACAGCCACCATTCCGTCCATGAATTCCTGATCGTCGGTCGAATAATCGTTCTGCCGGATGCCCTCGATCTCTTGTGTCAGGGCGTCGGGGTCCGTCAGCGTATGGCTGGTGTGAGCATCAAGAATGGCGTTTGACAGGTATTTGGCCAAATGACGGGGTGGCAGGGATGACAGGTACATTTTGCCGCTAGCGGTGCAATGAAACGGCACCGTGGTGCCGACAGGCAGCTGGATGCGCAGGGGCCATTTGGTTTCGACACGGTCGATATATATCATGCCGTCCCGGTCCGGTGTGGCCAGATTACAGGTTTCGCCCACTTCGTCCGTCAGGGCATTCAGCACCGCCTGCCGCACGGTGCGCAGACGCGCCGATGACAGGACGTTCACGGACAATTTGCGCAGACGCTGACCCGGAGAATAAGACCGCCCATCAATATCGCGCTGCAAGAAGCCCTCTTCCTCCAGCCTGTGAAACAAGCGGTGCACGGTTGGCTTCGGCAGGCCCAAAACCTCATTTGCGGCTGTTGGTGTCAGCGGAACCCCGACACGGGCAATCTCTTCCAACAGCAGCAGCAAACGCAGGTTGGTCGGGATGGCTTTGTCAGAAGTACTCGCGTCGGGCATATGATCGGGCTTTCAGCTCATTGCTTGGGCGGTCAAGGGTTATCCCAACTTAGCCTCCGCCGCCAAGCCCCGAAAGAAATTCGAACAGACCGCCGCCGGGCAGAAGCGTGCGCGACAGTGACGGCATGAGCGCCACACAGAACCAGACAAAGATCAGCGAGACAAGGTAGAGCGTCGCGTAACGCAAGAGCCTGAAGTAGGGCACACCGGTCACCCCCGACGCCACATATAGGTTCAACCCGTAGGGCGGCGTGATAAAGCCGATTGACGCCCCCACAAGGAAGATCACGGCAAAGTGGATCGGGTCAATCCCTACCGAAACTGCAATCGGCGCAAGGATCGGGGCCAAAATGATCGTCACAGGCAGGGATTCAAGGATCATCCCGGTGACAAACACAATCGCCATAGATGTGAACAGAACCGCGTAATATCCGCCCATCCCGGTCACAAAATCGCCAATGGTCTCTTTAGCACCAAGTGATGACAAGACCTGCTGCATCGCCACGGAAACTGCGATCAGCGGCACCAGAATGCCGGTAATTTGTGCGGACCGGGACACCACGGCAGGCAGACTGGGCAGGGTGAAGCCTTCAACCACGAACATCGACAGAAGGCTTTTGTCATTCACGTGTGTGTTTGGCCCGCTTCCCATCATTTTGTTCAGCGGATAACTGATCAGCCCAACTATGATGCAAAAGCCGACCGTGACCCCTGCAGCCTCTGTCGGAGAGAACTTACCGGTGTAGATGCCCCACAGCACAAGACCGATTGCGAAAAAGCCCAACCACGCACCTACGGCGGTTTTGATCACGCGCCAGGGGCTGAGGCCGATCAGAATGCCCCAGCCGTTCAGCGTGCATATGATGAAGGCCGCTGTCATCATGCCCAGCACCATCAGACTGCCGGGCACGATGCCTGCAATAAACAGCTCGGAAATCGGGAGGTTCATCAGGAAACCGTAGACGATAAAGATGATCGACGGCGGAATGATGATACCTACCGTACCGCCCGCCGCCGCTGTCGCGGCAGAGAAACGCTCGTCATAATTGCCCTTGACCATTTCAGGGTGCAGCATGGATCCGATGGTTGCCGTAGTGGCCGAATTGGAACCCGAAATGGCGGCGAACAATCCGCAGGCCGCGATAGATGCCATCGCAAGACCACCGCGCAACCAACCCAGACAGGAGTAGGCGAAATCGGACAACCGCCTTGCGATACCTGACTGGTTGATCAGATCACCGGTCAAAATAAAAAGCGGCATCGCCAGCAACGCAAACCCCTTGTTGAAGACATTCAACAACTCATTGCCGGTATTCACCAGCGGCAAACCGATGACAAAGCTGCATCCGATGACCCAGTAAAAGATAACCAGCAGCACGGGCGTGCCAAGCATGAAGAAGATCGTCACACCGATGGAGATTAATGTGACCCATGTACCGTCAGACATCAGACATCCCCCCCGATGACAGCTTGCTTGATAATTGTGTCGCCTGATTTGTAGTTGGCCCAGTCGTCGCGCCAGTTGCCCACAACCCGACCGGCCATCAGTGTAAAGGCGATCGGCACGGTGATGTAGAACCACCATTTCATTGTGTCATCTACGCCGTCGACCAACTGAAAATTGCTGGCGGAATAGGCCGTGAACTTCAGCGACGTGGCAATTGCGATCCAGCAAAACCCGAACCACAGAACGGTGTCCATCGTCAGGGCCGCCATCTGGCCACCGCGCGACATTTTGGACCGGAATTCACTAAAGCTAAGGTGCGTGCGCAACCGCACGTTATAAGAACACCCGAACCACGCCATGATCATGAAAAGAAAGGGTGGCACCGTGGTAGACCCGGCCCACTGGTGGGAGAATACGAACCTGTCAACCACACCCCAAAAGATGATTGCCGCAATCATCAGGTAGGTGACAACGGCGATCCCGCGTTCAAGGTGACGGTCCATAAAGGGGATGCGCTTGAAAAACTCGTTGGCCAGAATGCCACCCAAAAGGGTGACAAAGAACGAAAAGACCCACATGCCGTCCTTGTAGAACGCCTGCTGCATCTCAAATGAATCGCCCGAAAAAATCGCAGGAAAAATCGCTGCTGCTTCGGCCCAGATCGACATCGGTTGTCTCCCCCCTTGCTGCCTGACGCCCGCTGCCCTCCCGACGGCGGGGTCAAAAAGGGCCGGCCTCTTGAGAAAGCCGGCCCTGTTTTCACATTGACCCTAAAGGATCAGGCTTTCCACCACCGGCGCGGCTCTACGTTTTCGGCCAGAGTATGCGTGTTTTGGCGCACGGTGTCATAAATTTCCTGATAGGTATCACGGCCACCTGACCAGTTGTTCAGCCGCTCGCGCCAGTCTTCCCAAAGCTGGGGCTGGAATTCGGGCGAACACATTTCCTCGGCCATCTTGATCTGGTCATCACCCAAATCGGCAACGCGCACGTCGTTCTGTGCAAAGATCGTGTCAGGGTGCTGAGGGTTCGAAGCACCTACTGTGTTGACCAGTGCCGCCTCGTTCGCGGCCTGCACATGAACCTGCGCCAGATAGGCCGATTCCATCACCGCGTCCTGCAATTCGCCACCAAGGCTGTCAAAGGCCGATGCGGACATCGCGGTGTGCTCTGTTCCGCAGAAGAACTTCAGATCAACGGACTGGGACACAACCGGCGACATGTTTGCGTAGGCGACGGCAGACGCCCAAGTCTCTGCCCCGTCAATCAGACCCTGCTTGAGACCATCAAGTGTTTCTTCCCATGCAACCGGCACCGGGTTCAGGTTGAGCGCGTTCATCGCAATGCGACCCAGCTGCGTGCCCGTCACACGGTTTTTCGTGCCGAACATCTCTTCAAGCTTGGTGATCGTCGGCGCGTCCTTCCACTTCAGACCCATCTGGATGCCGCGCAGTTCACAGTGGCTGAACAGGAATTTCAACCCGTGACGCTTCTCATATGGTTCGCGCAGCAGTGCCTGCGATTCGGGAGAATAAAGGAAGTAATATTGATCCGCGCGGCTGCGGAACATGTAGGCATAGTCCAGCACGTTCAGATACGGCGCACCGCCGGCAGAGTTCTGGGTAGAGGCAGCATAGATGTCGACGATGCCCTGCTGGGCCTTTTCAACACAGGATGTCTGACCGCAAATCTGGTTATCACCAATGAACTCAACCCGGATTTCACCGTCTGTGCGGCTTTCCAGATCGCGGGCGAATTCAAGACAGCCTGCGCGTTCAATCAACAGGTTACGCTGGTTAAAGCCAGCCGCACCAAACTTGAAAGTGAACTTCGGCTCTTTCGCAAAGCGTTTTTCGTAGGACGATTCCGCCGCTGTCGCCAGATTGGCAAGGCTCATCACACCGCCAAAGCTGCCTGCCGCAAGCAGGGTGGATGACATGCCGTACTGTCCCGCCACCCGGAACAGATCACGACGTGTAATCCCGCTGAGTTTATCACTTACCTTCATTTTGGTTCCTCCCGTTTGAAGTATTCGTCATTAATGAGACTTTTTGTTTCAAAAAACACTAGCTACAAAAGTCCCACCTGTATAGAATTTTCTTCAATCGCGGAGAGGATTCAGAAATGGACGCAGATTTTATCATTGTCGGAGCAGGTTCGGCAGGCTGTGTCCTTGCCAACCGGCTTAGCGCTGATCCAAAGAACAAAGTTATTTTGCTGGAAGCGGGTGGACGCGATCTGAACCCCTGGATTCACATTCCGGTCGGCTACTTCAAAACTATCCACAATCCGTCCGTTGATTGGTGCTACAAGACAGAGCCTGATCCGGGACTGAATGGCCGGTCTATTGAATGGCCGCGCGGCAAAGTTCTGGGGGGATCGTCCTCATTGAACGGACTGCTATACGTGCGGGGACAACCGCAGGATTATGACCGCTGGCGGCAAATGGGAAACACCGGTTGGGGCTGGGACGACGTGCTGCCGCTTTTCAAGCGCGCAGAGCGTAACGAGCGCGGCGCAGATGAATATCACGGTGATCAGGGGCCGCTGTCGGTCAGTAACATGCGTATCCAGCGCCCGATCACCGACGCATGGGTCGCAGCAGCACAGGCCGCAGGGTACAAGTTCAACCCCGACTACAACGGCAAGGATCAGGAAGGCGTTGGCTTTTTTCAGCTGACTTCGCGCAACGGCTGGCGGTGCAGTGCGGCTGTGGCCTATCTGAAGCCGGTCAAGAACCGCCCGAACCTTCGGATTGTTACGCACGCACGGGTCGACAAGATCTTGATCGAAAGCAAGCGCGCCACCGGCGTCGTTTATTCGGACCGAGGCGGCAAGCAGCATTCGGTCACCGCCCGGCGCGAAGTGGTATTATCAGGTGGCGCAATCAACTCTCCCCAGATTTTGATGTTGTCGGGCATCGGGGAAGGCGCACAATTGTCCAAACACGGCATCGACGTGGTGCAAGACCTGCAGGGTGTGGGAAAAAACCTGCAGGACCACCTGCAGGCGCGGCTTGTCTATAAGTGCAACGAACCCACACTGAACGATGAGGTTTCATCATTGTGGGGTCAGGCGAAGATCGGGCTCAAATTCGCGCTTTTCCGTGCGGGACCGATGACAATGGCCGCCAGTCTGGCAACCGGATTTTTGAAAACCCGCGATGATCTGGAAACGCCGGACATTCAGTTTCATGTGCAGCCTCTTTCGGCGGAAAACCCCGGAAAAGGGGCTGACCGGTTCTCGGCCTTTACGATGTCGGTCTGCCAGTTGCGGCCCGAAAGCAAAGGAGAGATCAGGCTGGCCGATGCAGCCCCGCGCAGCTATCCCAAGATCATTCCGAACTACCTGTCGACCAAGACCGACTGTGATACGGTCGTAGAAGGTGTGAATATCGCCCGGCGCATCGCGCGTCACGCGCCGCTTACCTCAAAAATATCGCAGGAATTTCGGCCGCACGCTGATCTGGACATCAATGACCATGCGGCAACGCTGGATTGGGCGCGCAACAACACCGCCTCTATTTATCACCCCACAGGCACCTGCAAGATGGGCAATGACGCGGGTGCCGTCGTGGATGCGCGGCTGCGGGTGCATGGTATTGCCGGTTTGCGGGTCGCGGATTGTTCGATCATGCCTGAAATTGTATCGGGCAACACAAACGCTCCGGCGATCATGATCGGGGAAAAGGCAAGCGATCTGATACTGGAAGACGCGCGCGTCTAGGGCGCAAAGGTTTGGGGCGACAGTCCCGCATAAAACCACCGCAGGTAGGTGTAGATCGAATAGACCGGACGCCCCGTCACCGCCGCGATGTCGGCCGCGTATGGCACCATGTTGGTGCATTCCAGGATAAGCGCCCCGATGTTCGGATTTGCATCTGTCAGCGCAAGGGCCCGGGCGACCATATCACGGCGCGCGGCCTCGACATCCAGCGTCAGCCGGTTTTCAAGTATCGAAGTCGCAAAGGCCGTGCCGTCCATCCCCGCAACCGGCGTGTCCGTCGGAACACCCGCCACCTGTAGATGCGCGGCTGACAGATTGCCGCTTGAAATGGTCAAAACGCCTAGCGACTGCCCCGGCCTCAGCATCGGCAGGATCTGTCCCGCCTGCTCAAGCGCGGATGCGGCCACGGGCACGCCCAGCGCGGCAGCAAGGCGCGGGCGAATGAGGGACAAAAAACCGCATGTTGTGGCAATGCCAACGCATCCATCAGCCACCAGCGATAGCCCTCTGTTGATGAACGCCTGCACAAACGGCTCGACATCATCGCAAATGATCGCATCAGGCGTGGCGCCCTCAACAATCCCGTATTGAACCGCAAACGGCCATGTCTGCGCATTTCCAACATCACCGTGGATACGGGGAAAGCGACTGTCCAGCATCAGGATACCCAAAGGAGGATCAGCAGTGACCGGCATAAACAAACATCCTTGCGTCGTTTAGCGGGATCATTGCCGCGCCAAAGTCCACAGGACAACCCATTCGGCGTACAATGACAATTTATAAACAAATCGTTGATGTTTTCATTTTCCGTGACATTATGAGCTTGGGGAGAATCGAATATGTCGATGCTGACGATATTCTATGCATGGCTATGACCCGGCATGTTGCGGTCATCGGGGCCGGAATTGTCGGGGTTTCAACGGCAATCTGGCTGCGCCGGGCAGGCGTGCAGGTCACGCTGATTGACAAAAATGCGCCGGGCACAGGCACATCCCACGGCAATGCGGGCGTTCTGGCCGCTTGTTCAATGGTCCCCGTCACCGGGCCCGGTCTGATCAGCAAGGCTCCGAAAATGCTGATGAACCCCGATTTTCCACTGTTCCTGCGCTGGGGATATCTGCCGCGGCTCTTGCCCTGGCTGCGACGTTACCTGTCACATGCCAATGATGCAGACACCCGGCGCATTGCCAAAGGTTTGATCCCTATCGTTAGTGACACGGTCGATCAGCACAAAAGCCTCTGTCATGATCTGGGCCTCGGAGACTGGGTGACAGACAGCGATTATTGTTATGCCTACAGGAACCGTGCAGCATTTGAGGCAGAGCGTTACGGTTGGGATATCCGCCGCGATGCAGGCTTTACGCCGGAACTGATCGAAGGCCCCGATGTACAGGCTTATGAACCTGCGCTCAGTGAGGATGTCTCTTTCCTAGCGGTCCTCCGGCATCATGGATTTATCCGTAGCCCCGGTGGCTATGTGCAGGCGCTGGCCCGCGCGTTCAAGGAAATGGGCGGCACCGTCCTCAAGGCCGAGGTCAAAGATTTTGATCTCTCCGGCGGTCAAATCCACGCTGTTCAGACCACCCAAGGCACCGTTTCCTGCACCGAGGTCGTGCTTGCGACTGGTGTTTGGTCAAAGCCGATGATGGCAAAACTGGGCCTCAACGTCCCGCTGGAGACCGAGCGTGGTTATCATATCGTGTTCACGGATGCGATGGGTGGTCCGGCGCGCCCCATCATGTTGGCCAGTGGCAAATTCGTCGCTACGCCAATGGATCAGGGCGTCAGATGTGCCGGAATTGTCGAATTTGGCGGGCTGGAGGCAGATGCCTCTGCAGCACCGCTGAAATTGCTGCGCCGTCAGGCACAAGCGGCTTTTCCGAAACTTGAATACACTGACGAAATCGAATGGCTGGGGCACAGACCCGCGCCCAGCGACAGCCTGCCCCTGATCGGGCAGATTGGAAAATCCGGGGTCTTTACCGCCTTCGGGCATCATCACATCGGGTTGACGGGCGGACCGAAAACGGGCCGACTGGTCGCCGGATTGATCACAGGGGCGCAGGCCAACACCGATCTGGCCCCATACCATCCACAACGCTTTGCATAAGGCGAAAAACCAAACCAATGGGAGAAAACCAAAATGACACTTAGAACGAAACTGATGGCAGGCGTGGCAACCGCCGCCGTGGCTCTGACAGCGGCGATGCCCGCGATGGCGGCGGAAAAGTGGGACATGCCGATGGCCTATTCGGCTTCCAACTTCCATTCTGAGAATGGCGCTGAATTTGCAGCCTGTGTCACCAAGGGCACGCAGGGCGAAATTGAAATCACGACACATCCAGGCGGCGCTCTTTTTGCAGGTGCCGACATCAAACGCGCGATCCAGACCGGTCAGGTCCAGATCGGAGAGCGGTTGATGTCCGGTCACCAGAACGAAAACGCGGTCTTCGGATTTGATTCCGTGCCTTTCCTTGCACCCTCTTTCGAGGCCAGCGCAAAACTGTTCGAGGCCGCAAAGCCAAAGATGGACGCATTGCTTGAAGAACAGAATCTGGTGATGCTTTACGCTGTGCCGTGGCCACCGCAGGGCCTGTACTTCAATAAAGAAGTGAACAGCGTCGCGGATATGGCAGGCCTCAAGTTCCGGTCCTACAACAACGCGACCAGCCGCCTTGCCGAGCTGACAGGCATGCTGCCGGTGACCATCGAAGCCGCTGAAATCAGCCAGGCCTTCGCGACGGGTGTCGCGGAATCCATGATCTCCTCGGGCGCAACCGGCTATGACCGCAAGGTCTGGGAAAGCCTGAGCCACTTTTACGAGGTCGACGCATGGCTCCCCTATAACTATGTCATGGTGAATAAGGACGTCTGGGAAGGCACATCCGAAGCGCATCAGGGCATCATCACCTCTTGCGCGGGGGAAGCCGCTGATCGTGGTCTGGAAGCGTCCAAAGCCTATACCCAGTTCACAATGGACGGTCTGGCCGAAGGCGGCATGACGGTTGGCCCTGCGGGCGATGAACTGATGTCAGGTCTGCGCGAAATCGGCGAGACGATGACCGCGGAATGGCTTGAAGCCGCAGGCGAAGATGGCAAAGCCATTGTCGATGCGTTCAAGGCAATGGAATAATTCCCCTAAACAGGAGCGGAGCCGCGTGATGCGGCTCCGACCACCCTTATTATGAAATATGCCGCATTCACCAAAGCAGAGCAGGACGGCTGGCACGCTCGTGCCGACGCCTACGCGCAACATACAGCGCTTGCCACAATCCAGATCATTCCGGCTTTGCTGGACGCGCTGGCCCTTCGCCCGGGGATGGACTTGCTTGATATGGCTTGCGGTCCCGGCCATGTCGCCGGGGCGGCGGCAGCGCTGGACGTCAATGCACGTGGGATCGACTATGCACCGGGCATGATCGAAGTCGCGCGGAAGCGCTTTCCCGATCTTGAGTTTGCTGTCGCGGACGCAGAGGATCTGCCATTCGAAGCCAACAATTTTGATGCTGTCGGCTGCAACATGGGTCTTTTCCACATGGCCGATCCGGCAAGAACCATGACCGAAGCCGCGCGCGTGCTGCGGCGTGGCGGGCGTTTCGCTTTCAGCCAATGGACCGCCCCGGACGATTCTCCGCTGTATGCAAGGCTGTTTGCAGCGCTGAAGGACGAGGCCGACATGACCCTCGCGGATCCGGCACCCGACGCCTATGCCCTATCAAGCGAAGCAGGCGCGCGCGCACTTTTGGCGGATGCCGGCTTTGCCGAGCTGAAGGTGCGCAGGCTGGACACAACCCTGATCGCCATAGGCAATGACTTTTTTGACTTCTTCATGCGCTTTGGCGTGCGTGTACCGCTGATTGTCACGGCGCAGCCGCAACAGGCGCAGGCCCGCCTGCGCGCGCGCATCAACGCGGACATGGAACCGTTTCGTACTCCAACCGGCTTTGAGGTCTCCATGCCCAGCCTTGTCTATTCAGGAACCCGGACATGACCTTTATCAGAAAAACGCTGGATTTTCTCTATTTGCTATCCGGCATTATGGCGGCGCTCTGCCTGATTGCCATCCTCATGCTGATCGTGGTGCAAATGATCGCGCGTTGGACCGGCGAAGTCTTTCCCGGTGCGCCCGATTATGCAGGATACGCGATGGCCGCTGCCAGTTTTCTGGCATTTGCCAATGCGCTGAACCGCGGAGCGCATATTCGCGTTTCGATCCTCCTGAATGCGGTGGCCCCTTTGCCCAAGCGCCTGCTGGAGATCTGGTGTTTTACGCTGGCAGCCGCGATTGCATGGTACTTTACCTACTATGCCTATTGGTTCGTCTTTTGGTCGTGGAAATTCAACGAGATCAGTCAGGGGCAGGACGCAACGCTCATGTGGATCCCGCAATCCGTGATGGTCCTGGGCGGCGGTTTGCTGGCCCTCGCGCTGACCGACAACCTGATCCACGTATTGCTTAAGGGCGACCACCGGATCGTCCGCGATTCCATTGATCAGGCGCACGGGGAATAAAACGATGACCGAACTTTACGCGATTATTCTGTTTCTCTTTGTGCTGTTCCTGCTTCTGGGCACCGGTGTCTGGGTCGGCCTTGCCCTGATGGGTGTTGCTTGGGTCGGGATGGAGCTTTTCACGACACGTCCCGTGGGCGACACAATGATCACAACGATCTGGGCGTCTTCTTCATCGTGGACCCTCACTGCCCTGCCGCTTTTTATCTGGATGGGTGAAATTCTCTATCGCACACGATTATCCGAGGACATGTTCAAGGGGCTCTCCCCCTGGCTCGCCCGCCTGCCCGGCGGTCTGGTGCACACCAATATCGTCTCGTGCACCGTCTTCGCCGCTGTTTCAGGGTCTTCTGCCGCGACGCTGACCACGGTGGGCAAGATGGCGATCCCCGAATTGCGGGCGCGCAAATATCCCGAGAAGATGGTCATCGGCACGCTGGCCGGGGCCGCGACGCTTGGGCTGATGATCCCCCCGTCATTGGCGTTGATCGTCTATGGCGTGACCGTGAATGAGAGTATTACCAAGCTATTTTTTGCCGGTGTCTTTCCGGGTCTGGTACTGGCCGGGATGTTCATGGGTTACGTGGCACTGATCAGCTTCACATCCAAAGACTGGAACCCCGTGACCGAACGCGGCATGTCGTTCAGGGAAAAGCTGGCGAACTCGCGCTTCCTTATCCCGGTTTTCGCCTTGATCTCTGTGGTCATCGGCTCGATGTACGCGGGCCTTGCCACGGCGACTGAGGCGGCCGCCATCGGCGTCATCGGCGCGCTGGTGCTGGCGCTGGTACAGCGCTCGCTGACATGGGACAGCTTTCGCGCCAGCCTGATGGGGGCCACGCGCACCTCTGCCATGATCGCGCTTATTCTGGCGGGTGCTGCGTTCCTGAAACTGTCTATGGGTTTCACCGGTCTGCCTCGTTCACTCGCTGATGGTATCGCCGCAATGGAGCTGACCCGCTTTCAACTGCTGATGGCGCTTTTGGTGTTCTACATCATCCTCGGCATGTTCCTTGATGGTATTTCGGCCATCGTGCTGACGATGGCGGTTGTCGAACCGATGGTGCGCGGCGCGGGAATTGATCTGATCTGGTTTGGTATCTTTGTCGTGGTGGTCATTGAAATGGCGCAGATCACCCCGCCCATCGGGTTCAACCTCTTTGTGCTTCAAGGTATGACGAACCACGAAATGGGATACATCACCAAGGCTGCGTTGCCGATGTTCGGCATCATGGTTCTGATGGTCTTTGTCCTGATCTGGTTTCCAGAGCTTGCCACATGGCTGCCTGACAACATGCGCAATGCGCCGTCTTAGGAACGTGAGAAATGCACCGCATCCTTTGGCTGGCCTCGACCCACGCACGGGCCTGTCTGATCCTTGGTCTGATCGCCGGGCTGGCCCTGCCCGGTCTGGCCGCCGCGATGGTGCCGTGGTTGCCTCACATGGTCGCGATCCTGCTTACGGTCACGGCGCTGCGCATCGGGCACCGTGCAGCGCTTGGGGCGGTGGGCGATCTGCGCTGGGGGATCGGCGCGGTGCTGGCTTTGCAAATGGTGGTGCCTTTGGTGTTGCTGGGCTTGCTTGCCTTGGTTGGCCTGCACCAGACACCCGCCGCCCTTGCAATTGTACTGGCCTCCTCCGCGCCAGCCATCACCGGCAGTGTCAATCTGGCGCTGATGCTGCGGCTGGACGGGGGGCGCATGATGCAGATGCTGGTGCTGGGTACGGCGGCCTTTCCGTTGACGGTCCTGCCGATCCTGTGGTGCCTGCCACAACTGGGTGCGCCTGCGGTGATTATCATCGCGGCGGTCAAGCTTTTGTTGATCATCGTCATCGCCACCGTTATCGGCTTTTCCTTGCGCAACGTGCTTTTCCCCCGCCCGACGGAGGGGCAGATCAAAGCGCTCGATGGGCTGTCAGTATTGGCGTTTTCCTTTATTGTGGTCGGCCTCATGGCCGCCCTCAATCCCGCCCTGCGCAGCGATCCGATGCTGGTCGCCCGCTGGGCGCTGCTGGCCTTTTCGATCAGCTATCTGTTGCAACTGTTCACCCTGCTGGTCCTCCGCCGCAGCCCATTGCGCGAAGTCGCAGGTCCACTGGCCATCGGTGCGGGCAACCGCAATATCGCGCTTTTTCTGGTGTCTCTGCCCGCCGAAGTGCTCGGGCCGCTGATGATCTTTATCGGGTGCTGGCAACTTCCCATGTACCTCACACCGATGCTGTTGCCGCGTCTTTACCGCTGGGCACTAAGCCATGACTGACTGGCCCAAAATCCGCACCGTGGGCCTATCCGGGCTGCTGGTCACTTTCGCCAGCGCGATGAGCGAGCCTGCCAACCGCGCCGCTCTCGCCTTTCGTGCGGCGGTGGACGAACAGAACTGGGCAGAGGTGGCCGAGACCAGTACCTCCCTTGTCTCTACTTTTCTGGAAGTGGATCTGGCCACGACACCGCCGGATGCAATGAAAGAGAGGCTGCAGGAACTTTTGCTCAGCCGCGACTGGTTTGCCGCTGACCTGCCCACGGGCCGCACCCTTTGGCATGTGCCAACGGTCTACGGCACCGATCTTGCCCCACAGCTGGAGGAAGCCGCAGACGTCGCGGGCGTGGACCCGGATACAGCGATCAAGGAAATCTCAGCCTCTCGCGTGCGCGTCCTGACTATTGGTTTCGCGCCCGGACAACCCTATATGGGCGAGCTTTCGAAGACATGGAACATCCCGCGCCAGCAAGGGCTGACCAAATCCGTGCCCCCGGGTGCGCTGGTCATCGCGATCCGCCAATTGATCATCTTTACCAATGCCGCCCCGACAGGCTGGCGGCACATCGGGCAAACCGCGTTTTCGACATTCCGCCCGGACGCAAAGCAGCCGTTTACCCTTGCCCCCGGTGATGAGCTGACCTTCCCCGCTATCACACCAGCCGAGCTTGAGCGGATCAAATCCGAGGACACGTCCGGCCTTGGCGGTGCGACGCGTGAGGCGCTGAAATGACCGTACATCTGACAATTACAACGGCCGGCCCCGCCATGAGCCTGCAAGATCAAGGCCGCCCGGGATACCGCGCCGAAGGCTTGACTGTTGGTGGTGCTGCGGACCGTACCGCGCTGATCGAAGGCAGCGCTTTGTTGGGACAAGACGCAGGGCTCGCTGCAATCGAAATGGCCGGAAGTGGCGGGACATTTATAGCCAGTGCCGATATGCGCATTGCCCTGACAGGCGCCAGCATGGCCGCCACGATAGACGGCGAGGCTATCGTCTGGAACGCCAGCCACCTGTTGCCTGCAGGCGCGACCCTGACCATCGGCGGTGCGCGCAACGGCAGCTACGGGTATTTGCATGTGGGCGGCGGCTTTGACGTGCCAATGGTAATGGGCGCGCGCGGCAGCCACCTTGCTGGCGGGATCGGCGGATTGCTGAGCAGTGGCGATGTGTTGCTGGTTGGCAAGGATAAGGGCCACGCGACAGCAATGACCCTGCCTGTTTCTGACCGTTTCGGCGGGGGCAAAATTCGTGTTGTTGCCTCAATGCAAACTGCGGATTTTGACAAAGAGACGTTGCACCGCTTCACGACAACGCCGTTTCGCCGTGACGCCCGCGCCAACCGCATGGGCGTGCGCATGGATTTCGATGGCGAGGGGTTCTCGACCGCCGGACAACTCAGTATCGTATCCGAAGTGGTGGTGCCCGGTGACATCCAGATCGCCGGAGACGGTGCGCCTTATGTGCTGATGTACGAATGCCAGACAACCGGTGGCTACCCCCGGATCGGTTCAGTCCTGCCGTGCGATCTGCCGCTTGTCGCGCAGGCGCAGACGGGCACAGCCCTGACGTTCGAAATGGTCGAAATGACTGACGCGATCGCGGCGCAAGCCCGCTATCTGGCCGAGATGAAAGCCCTGCCCAAGCAGGTCACACCGCTCATTCGCGACCCCGCGACCATCCGCGACCTGCTGTCCTATCAACTGATCGGCGGGGTCGTCTCGGCCGAAGCCGACCCTTTCACCCAGGAGCCCTGAACCATGACAACCGTAGATCTGAACGCCGATATGGGCGAAAGTTTTGGCCCTTGGACGATGGGCGATGATGCTGCGCTGCTGAACATTGTCACGTCGGCAAATATCGCCTGCGGGGGTCATGCGGGGGATGCAGATGTAATGGCCGCAACCTACCGGCTGGCGCACCAGAACGGCGTGGGCATCGGGGCGCATCCGGGCTTTATGGATATCGCCGGGTTTGGCCGCAACCGCATGAACGTCCCGCGCGGTACGTTGCAAAATCAGGTGCGCTATCAGGTGGCGGCCGCCGTGGGCATGGCGCGCAGTTGCGGGGCGCAGGTGCGGCACCTGAAACTGCACGGTGCCATGTCGAATATGTCCTCCGAGGACGAACAGATGGCATATGATCTGTACGAAGCGGCGCTGAGCGTTGATCCTGATCTGATCATCATGGTGCTGGCTGCTACAGCGCATCAGCGCGCTGTGGAAAGGTTGGGCTGCAAATGGGCTGGGGAAATTTTTGCGGACCGCGCCTACAATGATGATGCAACGCTTGTGGACCGATCAAAGCCCGGTGCGGTGATCCACGATGCCGAATTGGCAGGCAAACGAATGGTCGAAATGGTACAGGCGGGTGCCATCATCACCGAAAGTGGCAAACAAATTGAAACACGCATCGACACAATCTGCCTGCACGGGGATACCGCCGAAGCGGTGCAGATTGCGGGCTCCGTCCGACGCAACCTTGAAGCGGCGGGGATCACGCTGGCCCAGTTTACGGGCCACCACTGATCAGTTCGAAACGTAGCCTGCAACCACCTGCAGCAGTTTATAGGCGGTCTGTGCATCACTGCCGACCACATCCAGAAACTCTTCTGCGCCAATACGCAGGCAGGTCAGCTCTCCTTTGGCGCGCATGTCCAGGGCCCGGGGTTCATTTCGGATAAGCCCCAGTTCGCCGACCAGTTGCCCCGGGCCGACAGTAGCGATCAGCTGATCGTCCTTGCCCTCGACCGGCAAAAGCAAATCGGCCTGACCTTCGACCAGCAAATAGGCACCGCTGGAAGGATCATCGTCTTTGTGAAACACATATGTGCCCGATGGTGCCGTGAACCAGCGTGCGCCAAAAGCCAGAAGCCGCAGTTGCTTGCGTTCCAGCCCCGAAAACAGATCGGTTCCCTCCAATGCCCGCAACTTGCGGGCCAGATCAGCGCTCACTGTATCGTCCTCCTCTGCCGCGGTAGCGCCCGCGACGGTCGACATCCGGCCCTGCTGTAGCACGTACTGCGCATCAAACCCTTCGGCATTGTCAAACCCCGGTTGAAGGCAGATGATCGTTGTTTCCGGCAACAAACCACGCAGACGAGTGTGCAGCCCGGCCCGTGTGGCCGCGTCAAAACTTGACAGGACATTGTCAAGGATCAGCACATGAGGCCGTTTGATCGTTGCCCGGCTGATGGCAAGCGTTTCAGTCAAAAGGGCGGGCAGGTTCGTGCCGCCCAGCGTCAGGGGCACGTCAAAGATCAGACCCAAAACGAGTCCTTCAAGTTCAGCCTCGTAGAGCGCGTCGATGGCGATGCGGCGCAAGGCTTCACCCTGCGGACCGGCTGTTTCCGCGATTTTGCCGAACAGCGCGTTTTCCAGAACGGTCAGACCCGCAACCGGGGCGTCCGGCGAAATCGGGCTGAACAGATCAGACAGGCTTGCCTGAAGCGCTGCGCTGTGGTTCTGGCGCATGTCCAGCACGCGTGCGATAATCTGATCGGGCAAGGCCGACCCCAGCTTTTCCGCCGAGATTGCGAAGGTGACCGCCAGAAGCGATGCCTTGTCCGCCACACTCAGTTCCGCCCCCTCGCGTTGCTTTGCACGCAGATCCACTGCCGCCTCAAAGGTTGCAGCATCAAGGCCCAATTTGCGGAACAACGGATGGTCCGTCCCGTCCACGCCGAATGTCTGGCGCAGCACATCAACCGTATCTACGGCCAGTTGCAGCAGGTCAGCCTCCAGCCCCAGTTCCTTGAGCAACGCCATGAAAGCGGTCTGTTCCTGCAGGATTTCAGCCGTCACCCGCTGGCGCGGTGTGGCAAAAATCAGGTTTTCGGCAACCGGCAAGGCAGGGTTGAAAGCCGCGATGTCAAACCGGTGCAGATAGGTATCAAGGTCCGCCGCGCGCAGCTTTTCCGCTACGGTCGGTCGCAACGAAACAAGCGCCTTGGCCAACGCAGGGTGCGCTGTGGGGTCAAAACGCTGGTCCATTCCTCGCGCAAACAGGGCACGGTCCAGTTCCATTCCTTTGATCAGGTCCAGCCACCAGTCACGCAGTGTGTCCGGTCCACCGCTCTCGGTCTCTTCCAGATCAATCCAATCTACTTGTGACGTATCCGTGCTGTTTCCGGCGCGTGCGCTTTCAAGGCTTTCCTCGGATTGATCGGACCCGCCAGCAGGGCGCAACCGCAGCGGCAGACTGATGTTTTCGCCAAAACTGCCGACAAACATCACCGGGCGCGACGTGGCATGCCCGATCCGTTTGGCAATTGCGGACTGATGAAGCTCTGCCAACACATGTCCAGCGATCCGAACTGTCCCCGAAGATGGCACAACCTCGCGCAAAAGCACTTCAGCCAGCGCGCGGCGATCTTCGTCACTGGGCGCGGTTATGGCAATGGATTTGCCCGACTGGAACGTCACGTCAATGTCTTCGAGGACCATGTTACCATCGGCATCCGCAACGCTGATTCCGTCCAGTACGATGTCACCCGTCAAACGCGGCAGGTCGCCGGGATCGTTATCGAACAGTTTTGTGTCGATCATGCCTGCAGGGGCAAACCTTTCCATGATTGTTTCCCACCGCAGCGACATGTCCTGCGACTGGTTGTAGTAAGCCAACAGCTCTTTCCAGGGGCTGGACAAGTCCTTGTACGCCGCCAGCGCGGCCACGAGTGCGCCGACGGTAATTTCACCTTTGATCGCGAGATATCCGCCGATGGCGTAAAAGAAAAAAGGGGTCAGCTGCCCGATGAAGTTATTGAGGAATTTCATGAAGAATTTCTTCTGAAAAATCTCGAACCGGATCGCATAGAGCCGCCCCAGACGTTCCGAAAACAGCGCAAGCCGATACCGCCAGCCACCATTGGTGCGCAGCGTGCCCGCTCCGGCCGCTCCCTCTCCGATCTCGGCCGCGAGGGCACGGATTTGGATCACCCGTTTCTTGTTCAGCAGGTTGATCTGTTTTTGCAGTTTGGGGATCAGCCATGCCTGCAATGGGATCAGCGCGCAGGCTGCAATGCCAAATGCAAAGCTTTGCAGGAAAAGGAAAAACAAGATGGTCAGCATCTGACCCGCCTGCAAGACCGGTTGGGCGACGGCATCCCCCATCAGACCACCCATCGGTTCGGATTCGGACGTCACCATCGACACAAGCTCGCCCTGGCTGGTGCGTTCAAAATAGGGCGCGGGAAAGCGCAGGATGCGGGCAATCAGCGTATAACGCAGGCGCCGCAGCAAACGCTCGGCCAGCACCCCTTTCATCGTGTTTATGCGCATTTTCATGATGCCATGCGCAAGGACCGACAACAGAAATGCACCGCACAGGATCATCAGAAAGGTGATCTGGCCTACGTCATAGCCAAAAAAGTTCACCGTCTGCGAACCTGCGCCAATCGCATCATTGATGATCCGTTTGGGCAGCTCAAGTGTCAGATATAAAAGAGGAAAAAGCGTCAGCGTTACCGCCAGCAAGACCAGTTGATCACGCTTTGAATACTTCCAGATAAAAGCGAAAATCGTGCGTTCTATGACACGGATCCAATGTTCTGCGGCAAAAATCTGTTCGAAGACTTACCAACACGGATGCATGGGAATCAAATGATTTGCGGCCTTGGCATTATTCATTAGTGTCAGATCAAAGGAGACAATGACGTGGATACGGCACTGCAGACAGGCTTGTTGCTGATGGTTCTGCTTCAGATCAAGCATCTTTTTGCGGACTATTTCCTGCAAACGCCCCGCATGCTGTCGCGGCGCGGGGTGTATCTTCATCTGGGTCGGGCAGAGCATGCTTTGCTGCATGCAATCCTGACGTTCCTTTCATTGATGATCATCGGGGCGCCGCTTGTTTTCTCGTCAGTTATCGCACTGATTGAATGGGGTGTTCATTTTCACATCGACTGGCTCAAGGGTCGTCACGCTGAGGCGCGCCAGTATACGCCAGCCGATGCCGCCTACTGGCGCGCCTTCGGGACGGATCAGTTGGCCCATCATCTGACATATGTGGCAATCGTCTGGCTTTGGGGCAGCTTCACAGGCTGATCTTTGGGGTTTGCCGCCGCACACTTTTGAGTCGCGCGCGCTGTTCAATTAGGGCAAAATTGAGTCAATATTGTTGCGACCTTTCCGACAAAGCCCAATCTGCATTCCCATTGTTTGGATGAAATGTGTTCAATTTTGCTCAAACCGCCATATTTCACGCAATTTCAACGATTTCCTTGAATGAATAAGGCGAAATCTGGCAACTTTGTGAACATGCGAACCGCATGGGGTGAAGTTGGCAGGTTCTTTGGGATTGTGAGTTGAGGAATGCAACCAATGGCGTCCATGACCCTGTCAGGTCTTTTCAAGTCCGGTCAGTTCGTTTCTGCGGACATGTTCGGTGCAAATGTCGTATTCGAACAAACCGACAGCGGGGCACCGACCGATGCTTATGCTGACGCAGCGGCGGCGCTTGGTGTCCAGAACATTCGCTTTGGTGGGGGACAGGCGGATCTGGACCCGCAAAAAGCCAACGCGGCGGGTGCCACGCCGGTGGACGGGGTGAGCGCGATCAATATCGTCGACATGAACGGCGATGCGCTGCGCACAGAGTTGGTGACATTTCTGGAATGGTGCCGCGCAGAGAACGAGGCAGGCAATCCTGTCCGCACGACATTGATCATTCCCACAAAACACCTTGATACAGCCGCCTATGTGGATTTTGCCCCCAAGATTGAGAACTTTGTCACAAAAGTGATGCAGGAATACGGTGATCTGATCGCCGCGTTCCAGATCGGCAACGAGCACTGGGAAATGGGTGAGACTGCCTATGGGACAAAGGCATCACTTGCGCTGGAGGCGGCGGCGCGCGGTATGACCACCGCTGGTGTTGAACCGGCGGATCAGCCCGACCTGCTGATCCAGATGGCAACGGCGGGGAATGCCGGTTCGGAATTTCCCGCAACGCCCGGTGTTGCAGATTTCATCGCCCGCAATACCGCAGCCAACAAACAGATCATCGAACAGCTAAGTGATACTGCGCTGAGTGTTATCGACGGTGTGACAGAGCATTATTACTACAACAAATCCGACTACGCTTTCGGCACGCTCGATACTGAGGTCAAGAACATCGACAAGGACTATGCAATATGGGCCGACACGCTGGGCAAGGACATCGACCTGCACATCACTGAATGGAACGTCAAGACAGCCGCCGCCGCGCAACACGGGATGGTCGCGGGATCCAGTCTGGTCAAACAATTTGAAAACATGATCCAACTGGGCGTGGATGGCGCACACATCTGGGCCTTTGACTATCATTCGCGCACGGCACTGACATTAGACACGGACGAAGGTGTGCGTCTGGATGATGCGGGTCGTCTGCTCAACTCCGCACATGGTGCTGTCTTTGACCTGATGGCCGATGCTTTGGTTGGAAAAGAACTGGTATCGACATCCTTCTCGAACGGTGTGCCCGGTATTTCCGTCTCAAGCTATGCGTCACAGGAAGAGCTCGTTCTTTATGTGTCGTCCCGCGTGTTGGAAAAAACATCCGTCACGTTCGACTTGGCCAGCAAGCTGGGGGATATAGGGCCGGTCACAGCGGTAAAAATTGCGCAAGACACAGGTACGGCAAACGGTCTTCAGTGGGAACGCGGGGTTGCCGCCAACAGTATAGAGATCGACGGCGAAGCGTACTTCTACAACGAACATGACGCCGATGTTATTTTGACAGATCTGGTGTTCACCGATGCGCGCGACATAACACTTGACCTCAAACCGTTTGAGGTTGTGGAGCTTACGGTATCGCTTGCGCCGCTATCTGTACCGACTGATCCACAGCCAAGCGGCCAGACCCCGATTGCGCCGGAGGGGCCTTCTGTCCCTGACAAACATTATTTTCTGGGTGGCGCGGAAGATGACATCATTCAGCTCACCGAAAGCGTTGTATACATTGATGGCGGCGCAGGCGTGGACAAATTGATTGTCGACGCACTCAGCAGCGACGTTTCCATTGAATTTGATAGTTTTGGCAAACCTGTGCTTCAAAACGCGCCCGGATATGCAAACGCAATCACCCTGTCCAATCTGGAGCGGGTCGAGTTTTTTGACGCGACCCTTGCCCTTGATATCGACGGCAACAGCGGTCAGGCCTATCGCCTGTATCAAGCCAGCTTTGACCGAACGCCGGATCAGGAAGGGCTTGAGTATTGGATACAGGAACTGGACGCTGGCATCTCAAGCCTCACACAGGTTGCCAAGAGCTTTCTCGCCTCGGCAGAATTCAAGGCAAACTACGGAGAGATTACAAAGCTGGCTGACGCAGATTTCGTTGAGCTTTTGTATCAGAACGTCCTTGGCCGTCTCCCCGATGAAGAAGGCTATGCCTACTGGTTGAATGAGGCGCAAAACGGCGCGGCGCGTGAACAGATCCTTGCTTCGTTCTCCGAAAGCACGGAGAACAAAGCAAATGTCGCTCCTCTGATTGATGATGGTATCTGGCTTTTCTGAAGAAAAGCGCAAGCCATCAAGGTTTTGGAATGCGTACCAACAAAACAACTTCCATCAAGCCCTTCAAATCAATCTGACTCATTCCTTTTGACTGGCGCGACTAATCAGACAACTTGGCCGTCTACGTCGTTTATCAAACGCAGACGCTGAAATACCCTGCGTTCCGGCAGATTTGCGAAAAAGCAGGCATTAAAGCTTACAATTTTTGGCGCTGCGAAGGCGGGAAAACGCGTCTTTCAGACCCGATCCAGCAGCGCTAACCTTCACACCAAAACCATACGATTCAGTACGGCAGATGGTCCATCAACCCGTCAAAATTGTTGCTCTGCATCCCGTTTTCTGACTACGATACCCTCATTTATTGAAGAACTTCATTTTTCCAACGCGAAAGCGCTCATTTTCTTGAGAGGATAACTCACATGGCACCGCCTGATTCCGCGACGATGGAAGCTCTTGCAGCACGTCTGGACACCTGCGTCAAAAGACGTGATGAATTGATGAATACGCTCTTCCCCAACGGGGGGATCTTACCCGAAGAGCAAACCATTCTTGACCGCATTGACCAGAAACTACAGCAGTTGCAAGCGCTCGCCGCGCAGGCCAGCGATGGCGCATCAGGTGGTGGTCGGTCCATATCGGCACCAGTTGGAAAAGGCGGCAGAAACGACTCAGATGATGTCATGACTGTTCAGCAATTGCTGAACGATAGCAGTGCAAGCCTGACGGTGGACGGTCTGTGCGGCCCGAAAACAATTGCGGCGATCAAATCCTATCAGCAGCGCACATTCGGTTGGAACGACAGCCTTGTCGAACCGGGGCGCGAAACGATTACAGCGTTGACCGGTGGCGGTACAGGTAATGCCGCAGGCGACGGCACAGAAGAGGCTGCAGTCAGCAGCACCTCTATTTCGGCACCTGTAGGCAAAGGCGGCAGGAACACCTCTGACGACGTTATGATCGTGCAGCAATTGCTGAACGACAGTGGCGCAAGCCTGACGGTGGACGGCCTTTGCGGCCCCAAAACAATTGCGGCGATCAAATCCTATCAGCAGCGCACATTTGGCTGGAACGATAGCCTTGTCGAACCGGGGTGCGAGACGATTACAGCATTGACCGGTGGCAGCGTTGACGATGGCGGCAATACCACGACGGGTGCAGATGGTTCGCCTTCCATGACCGGCACGCAGGGTGCTGACACCCTTGAGGATTTGCCCGCGCCCGAACCCGTTCCCGGCATCGGCCTGCAGCCTGATGGCGCGAATACCCCGCAGGCGATTGAAGAGAACCCGAATGACCCGCAGGTCATGGAAGATTTGATCGCGGAACAACTGGACAATCTGCCCGGCCCCGAAACAATTGTCGACATCACCGATCCCAACGGCGATGTGCTGTCGTTTGTTGAATTCCCGTTTCTCATGGGACAGGAGATCAGCCTTGGCATCACAGTTGGGGGCGTGGGCGGCACCCTCAAGATCAAGTTTAACAATCAGGGGCAGGTCGAAACCGCAGCGGTGGAAATTCCTGCGATCCCCGGCATAACGATTGCCGTCAGCCCCTATGCGATCCTCTGCAAGGGCGAGCTGAAACCCCTGTCCTGTGATTTTCAGCTCAAGAAAGAGGGTGGCTCGCTGAGGGTTGATCTTGAGGTGTCGACCAGCGGCTCGATGATGGTGGGCCTTGGGGCGGCACGCGGTGATGACTGGGCCGGTCTGGGTGTCGAGGTCGAGCTTAAGGTTTCCCGTACCGAGAAAGTGACAGCATCACTGGCACTGGACATGCTGGAAAGCGCCCTGCGTGGCAATTCCCTTGCTGGCATGACGCTTGATTTCAACCTGCCAGCGGTTTTCACCATGAGTGGCGCACAGAGCCTTGTTGTCGGTGCCAGTGGCAGCATCAACCGCGAGACGGCGATCAGCATTGGTCGCAAACTGACGCTGCGCTCCTATCCGCGCATGATCACGGTCGAAGTGCGCAAGAACGAAGTCAAGATCACGGCCTACGATGATCTCTACAGAATGATTGCGGATCACGCGCGTGCAACCTTCCCGCTCTTGGATACCGCCTTGCGTGCTTACGATCTGGCGCAGGAGATCAACGAGTTCGTCAACGATCCCGAAGGCTATTCCGAACGCAAACGCGCCGAAGCGGAGGAATATCTGCGCCGTGCACGGGCCTTCCCCAGCGATGTGCGCGACCTGATAGAGGGCGAACTAGACAAGCTGGCGCGGCTGGATGATCAAATCGCCCGCCAGCTTGAAGAATGGAACGACGACGCCGGCGATGCGATAGATGATCTGATGGCGGGTGCGGGCGATATCGTCGATGGCACTGTCGAGGAAATTCTGGAAGCCGGTGAGGGTCTTGGTGATCTGGTGGGCGGCATGGCCGATGACCTCATGGATGCCGCAGAAGACGCGCAGCGCACAGCCGAAGACCGGCTAAACCGTGCGATCGAGCGGGCAGAGCGTGCACGCGATCTGGCAGAGCAGGCCGCAGAGGCCGCGCGTGAAGCGGCTGAGAACGCAGGCGAGGTTCTAATTGACGAAGTGCGCGACCGTGTCGAGGCAGCGCGACAGGCAGTTCAGGACGTGGCACGCGCGGCGCAGGCAGCCCGCGAGGCGGCGGAGAATGTCGCCGACGATGTGCGCGCCCGGGCAGAACGCGCCTTGCAGGTGCTTGAGGACCGCGCAAATACGGCGCGTGACACCGCCGAAGAAATGGCGCGCGACGCCGAACGCACCATCCGTGACGCCGCGGGTGAGGTTCAGGATGCCGTAGAAGGTGTGGCATCAGAAGCCGCGCAGGCCGCCGAACGCGCTGTTGAAGAAGCGTTGCAGCGCGCCGAAGCTGCCCGCGAGACGGCAGAGGAAATGGCGCGCGCTGCGCGTGAGGCCGCCGAGAATGCCGCGGAGAACGTAGCGGACGAGGTGCAGGAGTTGGCCCGAAACGCCCGCGCCGCCGCCGAGGACGCCCAACGCGCCGCAGAGGCAGTACGGGATGCGGCACAGGATGCCACCGAAGAGGTTCGTCGCCGGGCAGACCGCGCCGCGCAAGAGGCATTGCGCCGGGCCGAGACCGCACGCGACACCGCAGAGGAACTGGCCCGTGACACAATGCGCGCGCTTGAGGACGCCGCCGGTAGCGTTCAAGATGCCGCCGAGGCCATTGCAGGCGCCGCTGCGGCGGCTGCCGAACGTGCCGTGAATGAAGCGCTTGAAAGGGCCGAAGCTGCCCGCGAAACCGCTGAACAAATGGCACGGGACGCCCGCCGCGCAGCTGAGAACATGGCAGAGAACGCCGTCGAAGAAGCACGCGAGAAGGCCCGCGCAGCCCAAGAAGCGGTCGAGGACGCGGCCCGCGCCGCGCAAGGGGTTCGCGACGCTGTTGGTGACGCCGCTGAGGATGTGCGCGCCCGGGCCGAACGTGCCGCAGAAGACGCGCTGCGTCAGGCGCGGGCCGCGCAGGAGACCGCCGAAGAAATGGCCCGCGACGCCCAGCGTGCGGCCCGACGGGCGCAGGGCGCAGTAGAGGAAACTGCACGCGAAGTCCGCGAAGCGGCTGAGGATGCCATAGACGACATTCAGGAAGCTGCCGAAGATGCGGTCGAAAGCGCCAAAGACAAAGCCGAAGAAATGGCCGAAGCTGCACAGGACGCTGCCCGCGAGGCGCAGGAGGTGGCCGAAAGTGCCGCCGAGGACATCCTTGAAGGTGCAGAAGATGCGCTGGACAATGCGCGCGACGCTGCTGAGAACGCGGCAGAAGAAGCCTTGGACGGCGCAGCGGATGTTCTGGATGACGCCGCAGACGGTTTGGAAAACCTCGCTGACCGGTTGCGCAACCCCTTTGGCCGCAACTGAACATCTAAATCAAATGACGGTGCCCCCAATTGCGGGGCACCGTCGTGGTCGATGGGGATGCCCTGTTTCCTACTCAGCGCCCGAGAATTCGTCGAACGCTTCGAGGGCTTTTGCGCTGTAGGCGATTGAAGGCCCGCCGCCCATATAACCTATCATGGCCAGTGCCTCGCACAATTCTTCACGGCTGGTGTGAAGCCGCACCAACGATTTGACGTGGAAAGCGATGCAGCTGTCGCACCGCGTCGATACTGCGATGCCCAGCGCAATCAGCTCCTTGGTCTTTTCGTCCAGCGCGCCGGGTGTCTTGGCCGCCTGCCCCATTTTGCCAAACCCCTCGAATGTCTTTGGGGTTTGTTTTTGCAGCGCACCAATACGCTCGTTGGTTTCGTTCAGGAATGCGGTCCAGCTCATCTTTTCTCTTCCTTTGTGATGGGTCTGCGGGATAGCCAAAGCCATGAAACTTGAAAACATGACATGGTCCGAAGTTGAAGCGTATCTTGAAGAAAGTCGTGGGATCATTCTGCCCACCGGTTCAATCGAGCAGCACGGTCCGATAGGGTTGATCGGCACGGATGCCATCTGCGCGCGCGAAATCGCATGGGCTGCAGCAGCGCAGTGCGGTGCCCTTACCGCGCCCGAACTGGCCTATGGCCCGGCCCCGTTCAACATGGGCTTTCCCGGCACCGTATCGCTCAGCACGCCGGTCTATGCCGCAATGGCGCGTGAGGTCCTGCAATCGCTCGCGCAGCATGGATTTGACCGCATCTATATTCTGAATGGTCACGGCGCGAACCTTGCCCCTTTGCGGCAGGTCGCTGAAAGTATTAACGCCGACATAATGCTGCGCAGCTGGTGGGATTTCGACGGTGTGAATGCTTTGCGAAAATCATGGTACGGCGACTGGGAAGGCATGCATGCCACGCCATCGGAGGTGTCGATCACCCAACACACACACCGGGAAGTCACGATCGAAGGACTGGCACCACCTCAAAAGCTCTCCGCCGCATTCATGCAGGCTCATGCGGGTGACAGGCACGGCCCGCCCGATCAGCACCGCCGCGCTTTCCCCGATGGGCGGGTCGGCTCTCATTCCGCACTGGCACGGCCTGATCACGGGAAACACCTGCTGCACATCGCTGCTCAAGAAGTCGCGGCGGATTATCTTGCCTTTGTTACGTGATCAGCGGCTTTCATCCGCCCCCATCTTTCGCTCAAGCCAGCGCACGAAAAAGCTGATGATGAGCACAAGAACAAGGTACTCAAGGATCAGCAGAGTGTAGATCTCAAGCGGACGATATTCTGTCACCACAAGCTCGTTTGCGCGCCGCGTCAATTCCTGCATCCCGATCACAGAGGCAAAGGCCGACATTTTGACGATGTAGATGAACTGATTGGCAAGTGGCGGCAGGATGCGCTTGATCGCTTGCGGCAGGATTACGTAGCGCATCGTCTGGGCATAATTTAAGCCCACAGTCTTGGCCGCCTCTGTCTGTCCTTTGTTGATCGACTGGATACCGGAGCGATAGATTTCAGCCGTGAATGCGCTGTCGGAAATGGCAAGCGTGATGATCGCCCCCCAAAAAGCATCAATGCTGACATTGATACCCATCGATTTCAAAACCACGGGCAAACCGTAGAAGACCCAGAACAACATCGGCAAAAGCGGGATGGCGCGGACGAATTCGATGTAGATACGCGAAGGCAAACGGACCCAACGATTCGCTGACATCCCCGGCAACGCCACCACCATCCCGATCACCATCGACATCACCGCTGCAATGACCGACAGCAGGATCGTCGCGCCGAAGCCGTTGAGCAGAAAGCGTATATTGTTATAGCCCGACTGTGTGGTCGGATCGATCACATACCAGCCCCATGTACCGGGTGCTGCGGCGCAACCTGTCAGGACAACAAGGGCAGCAAGGGCGATGGTAGTCTTGCGGTTCATACCCATCTCAATGCTGCAAAATTTGGCTGAGAAACTGGCGGCACCGCTCGGACTTGGGCGCGTCAAAGAACACATCCGGCGGTCCGGTCTCGATCACTTCGCCGTGGTCCATAAAGATCATTCTGTCCGCCGCACGACGGGCAAAACCCATCTCGTGCGTGACGCAAATCATGGTCATACCGTCCTGTGCCAGATCGACAATCACGTCCAGAACTTCTGATATCATCTCAGGGTCCAGCGCCGAGGTAGGTTCGTCAAACAACATGATTTTCGGCTCCATGCACAACGAACGCGCAATCGCAACGCGCTGCTGCTGGCCACCCGACAGTTCGCTGGGCTTTTTGTGGGCCTGATCGGGGATGCGGACGCGTTCAAGATAGCGCATCGCGCGCTCTTCCGCTTCTTTGCGCGAAAGGCCCCGCGCCTTGATCGGTCCCAAAGTCAGGTTTTGCATGATCGTCAGGTGCGGAAACAGGTTGAACTGTTGAAAAACCATGCCAACTTCAGACCGGATGCTCTCTACCGATCTGGCATCGGTCATCGCAATTCCGTCGACCACGATGGTGCCGCTGTCGTGTTGCTCAAGCGAATTGACGCACCGGATCAGGGTCGATTTTCCAGAACCCGAAGGACCGCAAACCACAATCCGCTCTCCGTGCGCAACAGTCAGGTCAATGTCCTTGAGCGCATGAAAAGGCCCGTACCATTTGTTAAGGTCAGATATTTCAATCGCGTTGCCGTGAACGGACATGGGCCGATCCTTGATATTTTCACGCAAGCCATTAACACTGGAACCTCAAACAATTGCCATACATAAACGGCCCCGCCCAAGGATATCTCCAGGCGGTCCGCAACTGGAGAAAACAATGCAAGTAATAAAGAAGCTAGGCCTGATGATGGCCTTTGTGATGGCGCTTGTCGCCGGACCGGTCAGCGCGCAATCGGCGCTGAACGATATCCTGAGCAACGGTGTTCTGAAGGTTGGCACAACTGGCGACTGGAACCCGATGTCTGTGCGCGATCCGGCAACGAACGCCTACAAGGGCTATGATGTGGACGTCATGACACAACTGGCTGCCGATCTTGGTGTAGAGCTTGAATTCGTGCCGACCGACTGGAAAACGCTGGTTAATGGTGTTGTTGCAGGTAATTACCATATCACCGGCTCCGCCTCGATCAGCCCGCCTCGCCTGAAAGCGGCAGGCTATTCATCCAGCTATATTTCCGTCGAAATCCTGCCATTCACGACAAGCGATAAGGCAGACCGTTTTGACGGATGGGATTCGATCAATGTGGCCGAAACCAAGGTTGCAACGACACTTGGCACCACGTTTGAAAAAAGCGTGCGCGAGTGGTTCCCCAACGCCGAGATTGTTGTGGTCGAAGCACCTGCGCGCGGGTTTCAGGAAGTTCTGTCAGGCCGGGCAGATGTGTTCATTACCTCGAACATCGAAGGGTCCACCCTGTTGGAAAAGTTCCCGAACCTAAGCGCGATCGACGTGGCAGAAGCCCGCACGCCTACCCCGATTGCCATGTTGATGCCGCAGGCTGATCAAGTTTGGATCAACTACGTCAACAGCTGGATCGAGCTGAAGAAAACGCAAGGTTTCTTTGAAACAACCGCGGCGAAATGGGGTCTCTGACAGATCTGACCGGTAAAAACAGCTGAAAACACTGACCGCGGCGCTGAGGACCAGACGTCGCGGTTTTTTCATTCAGGCACCCCCATTATGGACCCCATCACGCCAAAAGACCCACGCCGCATCGACATGCATTCGCATTACTATGGCGGTGGACTGGTGGAGATGCTTGAGGCGCGCCGAACACGCCCCTACCTGCGCCAACGCCCGGATGGGGTGACAGTAATGGTGGCGATGAACGGCGAGTTTCCGTTTACAGATGCCTATCACGATCATCGCGTGGGTCTGGCCCAGATGAAGGCAACAGGCTTGACGCATCGCTTGTGAACCTTTCCCGGTGCCTTGGGTATTGATCTTTTGCCGGCAAGTGAGGTCGCCGGTGCCATCTTCGCTTACAATGACCACCTTGCGGTGCTATCCGCACGCACTCACGGTACGCTCATCGGTCTGGCGGGTGTCCCTCTGGACGATATTGACATGGCCTGCGCTGAAGTTCGCCGCATTCGCGGTGATCTTGGGTTGCCGGGGATCATCCTGCCATCAAACTACTTCAACAACATTCAGGACATTGAGGCCGTGCGGCCCTTGCTTGCAGCGGCGGATGAATTCGGTTGCCACATCATGCTGCACCCCGGCCTGCGCGTGGGCGAGGAACCGCCCGAACGGCCCAAAGATCACATGCAATACCGTCTGTCTGCTGTTGATCTGCAATCAAGCGCGTCGCAGGTGGCTTTGACCGTGGTTCTGTCCGACATCCTTGATCACTATCCAAGGGTCAGTTTTCAAATCGTTAATCTGGGTGGGACACTGCCGTTCATCATTGAACGTATCGAAAGAATCGCGCGACATCGCAACCCGGATGCGCCTTTCCCAACCGAGCGTCTGCGCCATCTTTGGTACGATTGCGCGTCTCGTGGCCCCCGCGCTCTGGAAGCGGCAGTAAAGCTATTCGGCGCGGACCGGATCATGCTGGGATCAGATTATCCGATTTTCAAAGACGACCCCTACTCCCACGCTGTTGTTCCGGCGGACCTGACAGCGGATGAAAAGGGGCAGGTCACCTTTCGCACCGCTACAGATCTCTTTGCCCGCCTTGAGGCGCTGCGCAATGAGGGGCCACAGACAAGCTGAGAACGGTTTTCCCACGCTATTCGTCAGCGTTATCAAGATACAGTTCACCCCACACGCCCACGCGGAAATGGCCTTTCGATCACATCAAAGTCAGCGGATTCCTCAACCGGTTCTCCTTTGATCCATTTGGCACCGTGGGGATGCCCTGGCATCGGACTACCCATCTTCTTGACCAGCGCCCGATACCGATAACCTACAGTCGCGGTGTTGCAGACATGCCTGCCGGTCTCCATCGTATAGATGGCACAGCCAGTGCCCTGTGGCCGCAGCTCAAACCCCCGCTTGCGCAGCCGTACTGTCAGCGTAGGCCAGTCGTGGCTGGTCTTGAACACCGGCTCAAGACTGCGTTGCAAGCGCCCCTTCACGGTTGAAGGCAAGGGGCGCGGCGCGGGTGGATCAGTCTTGCGATGCTCTGACGTGGATTGTGGATGGTCGGTCATTGGGCCGCCGAAACGCTTGGCAAGTGTGTGATAGGGAAAACCCAGATCAGATGACTTACCCACCCGCGTCCCGCAGGATGATTTGTACAGGCAAACCCCGTCACCGGCTGGGCGCAGTTCGTACCCGTGAGCGGACAGCCGCGCGGCCAAATCGCCCCACCCTTCCGCCTCTGCCATATCCCAGGCAAGAAGCGTCTTAAGGGCAGCAAGCAGCGCGTCATCCGCAGGGTAAGCGCCCGCCGGATTTAGGCGGCGGCTCACTTCTTTTGCCAGTAACTGGCGCACAAGATGGCCAATGGTAACGTCCTGTGCTGCGGCAACCGAACCTGCATCGGTCAATAGTTTTCGAGGCAATTTCAGAGTAACGGTTTCATGTGTCATGCCATCAGGCTGACTGCGAATCGGTTAATGCTGCGTTAAAACCGCTCCGCGCGCAGAACAACGCAATCGGTGACCGTAACAACGCCGATATGCCGTTCAACTACAGCAAAGGCTCCTTCCAGCAGGTCATCCAACCTGTCGGGCCGAATGATACAAACCACCTGCACCATACCTGACGCGCGACTGATCTGGCCCGCGCGGCTCCAGGCACCCGAGCGGCCAGACCCGCCCAGCACCGGCAGCACAGTATAACCGGTCACCCCGGATTTTTTCAGCGCATCGGTCAGGCGCGATTCCATGACCGCCTCTATGGTAATTTCCACACGTTTCGCTTGATGCGTTTGCATTCGATCAGCCTCCATTCACTGTCTGTGCCAACGCCAGGTACAACGGAATGCCAAGCGTCAGGTTAAACGGAAATGTTACGCCCAAGGACAGCGTGAGATAGAGCGACGGGTTTGCCTCGGGCAGGGCTACACGCATCGCGGCAGGCACGGCGATATAGGACGCAGAGGCCGACAACACCATCATCAGCGCGACACCACCTGTCGACAACCCAAGCGCCATACCAAAGCCCAGACCACAGACCGACCCGATCAATGGCATGATCACACCAAAAGCCAGAACACCCGGTCGCATGATCCGGCCACCTTCGCGCAAGCCCCGGCCCGCGACCAGCCCCATGTCCAGCAGGAACAGGCACAAAACCCCTTGGAAAGGGCTAACGATAAAGGGCGCGATATCCGCCAGCCCTTCTTTGCCCGTGGCCCATCCAATAAAGAATGACCCGACAAGCAGCACAATCGACCCGTTCAACATAATCTCACGCAAAAGGTTCGGCTCCATCTTGCGGGCGCCATCGCCACCGCGCGCCACAAGCCAAAGCGCCGACAGGATAGCGGGCGCTTCCATCGCTGCGGCGACCGCAACCATATAGCCTTCGGCCGCCAATCCCTGACTTTCAAGCACCGAAGTCGCGGCAACGAAGGTCACGATTGAGATTGAGCCATAATGCGCCGCCACGGCCGCTGCATCCAGCGTATCAATCCGGGTCATGACCCGCAGCAGCGCAAAGGCGATCAGCGGAAGCACAAAAGAAAGAGTGATACCAGCCAGCAAAGCCAGCCCTAGCCTCCCGTCGATCCCGTGATCCGCAACGCTGACCCCGCCTTTGAAGCCGATGGCAAACAACAGGTAGATCGACATACCTTTGGCCACAGCCTCTGGAATACTCAGATCGGACCGGGCAAGTGATGCGGCCACGCCGAGCGCAAAAGACAGGATGATCGGCGAAATCAGGTTTTCCGCCGCGAGGCCAAGCAGTTGATCCATCAGGGTTCCTTACACAGGGTGAAAGCTGTTGTCCTGCGGGTTGTAGTGTTCAAGCCCGCCTTCACCAATGTCATTCCACAGACCATGAAGGGTCAGCGTGCCAGCGGTGACCGCCTCCTCGATCCAAGGGAAGGTCATGAGGTTTTCAAGCGAGGTCACAATCGCTTCTTTCTCCATCGCGTGCTGCTGGGCTTCGGCATCAGAGATGTCAGCCACACGTTCAAAACGCGGCCGCAGGATATCCATCCAACGCCCCACAAAGCTGCCCTTTTCCTCTAGCTCGGGTGCCGCGCCCTTGCACATGTCGATGCATCCCTTGATGCCACCACAGCCAGAATGGCCCATGACCATCAGGTTGCTCACTTTCAGCACCCGCACCGCGTATTCCACTGCCGCAGAGGTACCGTGATGATCACCGTCGGGCTGAAACGGTGGCACCAGGTTGGCAATGTTGCGGTGAATGAACAATTCCCCCTGATCGGCCCCAAACATCGGGATCACGTTCACCCGGCTGTCGCAGCAGGCTATTACCATTGCACGGGGATGTTGACCATCGTTGGCCAACCGCTTGTAAAATGACTTGTTGTCCGCATATCCGGTCGCCTTCCAACCGTGATAGCGCTGCACCAGATAATTTGGCAGGGGCCGTACCCTATACATCTTTTGCCGTATCCTTTGTTTCTGTCGCGCAGGGGTATCGCAAATTTTCCGTGGTTTCGAGAGAAAAGGCACAACCGCCTCAACCATTTCATCATCTTCTGGGGTCAGTTTGCCCGTCAGCCGTGGGGGCTGATGGAAGGGTGAACATCAATGCAGGTTCTGCAAATCAAACCGGTCGAACGAGTGAACGTGGATCAAGATCGTCTTGGCGCGCTCTATTCCCAGCTGGGAGAGGCCAACGCCGAAGACGTGGTCTGCCGTGCGCTGGAGGAACTGGCGCTTCGTCTGTCGCACACAGAAACTCTGTTTAGTGAGCAATGCTGGTCGGATCTGCGCAAGAACACGCGGTCTCTCATTGCGATTGCCGATCAGATCGGAATGCAGGCGTTAAGTCACGTGGCAAGCGATGTCACACTGTGCATCGACAGGGGAGATCAGGTGGCCGTTGCCGCAACCCTGTCAAGATTGCTGCGCATCGGTGAACGATCGCTCACAGCGGTATGGAATATTCAGGACCTCCCCGTTTGACCGGGCAGGGCCACATCGGACCTCTTCCCGATGAATCACCAAATTTGCACAAAATCATTTGGCATTGGGGTGTCATTTGCCGGTCTGTGTCCTAGGCTGCCATCCAAAGATGACAAACCACAGGTGCCCACATGTCCCCAACTTTTGCTGCCGCCGACGCCGATGCCATCCCGCTGCACGTGATTGCCGAGGATCAGCTGGAGAATTGGCTGGATGGGCAACCTGACGCCGCACGGCATTGGCTGACCGCGCAGGGCTTTACCGGTGCGCTTGGTCAGGCCACGACAGTTGCCGCATCAGACGGGTCTGTCGCACTTGCCGTGATGGGCTATGGCACCGCCAAAGCACGCAAGCGAAGCCGTTTCCACCTTGCGGGCGGAGTCGGAAAGCTGCCGAAAGGCGTTTATGAGATCGCATCGGGCCTGCCCAAGGAGGATCAGGCGACTGAAGCTCTGGGTTGGTTACTGGCGGGATATCGGTTCAGCCGCTACCGCAAGCAATCGCCGCTGCTGGCTGAACTCAAGGCCCCCGCCAGCATTGATGCCCAGTACATCGAAGCGTTGGCAGCAGGCGAAACTTTGACGCGCGACCTGATCAACACGCCTGCGTCGGATATGGGGCCGCCCGATCTGGAACAGGCGGCGCGGGCATTGGCCGAAAAGCACGGCGCACGGATTGAAGTCATCACCGGCGATGATCTGCTGGACCAGAATTTCCCGATGATACACACGGTAGGGCGCGCGGCGGACCGTGAACCGCGCCTGATTGACATGCACTGGGGTAAGGACGGCCCGACACTGACGCTTGTTGGCAAGGGTGTTTGTTTCGACACGGGCGGCCTAAATCTCAAACCCGGCGGATCAATGGGTTTGATGAAAAAGGACATGGGCGGTGCCGCTGCCGTGCTTGGCCTGGCCCATATGATCATGGCAACGGGGCTCAAGCTACAGCTGCGTGTGCTGATCCCGGCAGTGGAAAACGCCGTTTCGGGCAATGCTTTCCGTCCTCAGGACATTCTGACCTCGCGCAAGGGTCTCACGGTAGAGATCAACAACACCGACGCCGAAGGGCGTCTGGTTCTGGCCGATGCGCTGGCCTATGCGGATGAAGAAAAGCCCGACCAGATTATCTCGATGGCGACATTGACGGGTGCTGCCCGTGTTGCAGTCGGCCCTGATCTCGCCCCATATTTCAGCGATGACCCGGACTTTGTGACGGCGCTTGAGGCTGCTGCGCAGGCCGGGGCCGATCCGGTATGGCGACTGCCGTTTCACGATGCCTACGAGACGATGATCGAACCGGGCATCGCTGATCTGGATAACGCCCCCAAAGGTGGTTTTGCCGGATGCATCACCGCCGCGCTGTTCCTGCGTCGCTTTGTGACGGACAGCCCCTATGCGCATTTCGACATCTATGGATGGCAACCCAGTGATGCGCCGGCCCGACCCAAAGGTGGCGTCGGTCAAGCGACCCGCGCCCTGCATGCAGCGCTTGCGCCCCTGCTCAAACTGTGAGCGACCCACGCACCACGCCGAACCCAACTTTGGTGTCAAGCCACAGCCCGGCACGGGTTACCCAGCCCGTCGCTGATCTGTGCAGAACGCCTGATGGTGCGCGTGACCGGCAGGTGATCTACGGAGATGTCGTCACGGTATTGCACGATGCAAATGGCTGGTCATACGTTCAGGCCACCAAGGATGGTTACTGCGGTCACATGCAAAGCGGTGCACTAGGCCCCTCGCAAGAGGCGACACATGCGGTGTCCGTACCGGCGACACATGTGTATGCCCAACCGGATTTCAAATCACAGGATCGGTTCAGTCTCAGCCACGCAAGCCGGGTGCGTGTCACCGAACGCACTGAAAAATTTGCGGCGACCTCCGCCGGATACATTCCATTGATCCACCTCGCCGCACTTGGCAAACCGCAGTCTGATCCCGCCGAGGTGGCAGCGCTTTATCTAGGCACACCTTATCTGTGGGGTGGGAATAGCCGCTGGGGGATTGATTGCTCAGGGTTGGTACAGGCAGCCCTTTTGGGCTGCGCCATCCCCTGCCCCGGTGACAGCGACATGCAGGAGACACTGGGTGTGGAGGCTACGGGAGGTTACCAGCGCAATGACCTTTTGTTCTGGAAGGGCCATGTGGCGCTTGTCTGCGATGCCCAAACCCTGATCCACGCAAACGCCGCCCATATGGCGACCGTTCTGGAACCGATTGAGGTCGCCCTGAAGCGGATCGAACAACAGGGTGACGGACGCCCTACGGCACACCGTAGGATCATACAGTCCCTACGCTGATCAAGGGCAGGTCATGCTGGTAAAGCAGATCATAACACCGAAACCACATCACAACGCGCCTGCGCGTCTAGGTCTTGTGTTTGGTCTGCGATCTCAGCCAGCATCTCCCCCGTGTTATTCAACCGCGCGGATCAGCTTGCGTTCCAGCACCCGCAACACAGCCTTAAGGTCGTGCCCCCGGCGCAGCACTTGCCCGCCTGTGCCGACAACCGCGTACATTCCCTGCTTGTTGCGCAGTTTAGGACGTTTTTCGATGCGGTAGAGCGGTATCTCTGCGGTGCGCCGGAAAACAGAGAACACCGCGACCTCGCGCAGGCAGGAGATGCCATAGTCGCGCCATTCGCCTGCGGCCACCATGCGCCCGTAAAGCGACAGGATCAGCGACAGTTCGGTTCGGTGAAAGGCGACCTGTTCGGGCGGGCGTTCAAACGGGACGGGAGGCGGGGGTGTCGTCATGTTCATACGCTCACAGTTGCGTTCTTCGGTCCCCAAATCAAGAGCGCAGACATCATACTTGTTGAAAGCGTTACAGAATAATGCAAAGGATCAGAATTATGAAACACGAAAGATCATCAGAATGACCCCACAGGACCGTGCGCGCAAATGCGCTGAGCTGATGTTCGCTGCGGATTCTGCCTCGCCCGGGCTGGGCATGGCGATTACCGATATTGCGCCCGGTGCGGCCACCATGACAATGACCGTGCGCCCCGATATGCTGAACGGGCACCGGATTTGCCACGGCGGATTTATTTTTGCGCTGGCCGACAGCGCCTTTGCCTTTGCCTGCAACAGCTACAATCAGAACACAGTCGCCCAACAAAACCAGATCACCTACCTTTCCCCCGGCAAGGAAGGCGAACTGTTGACCGCGCAGGCCACTGAAACATCGCGCAGCGGCAGGTCCGGCGTGTACGACGTGACCGTGACCGGCGAGGACGGACGCACCGTGGCTCTGTTCCGAGGCCTGTCGCGCAGCGTCAAAGGACAGCATTTCGACGAAGGAGACACCGCCCTATGAAAGACCTCACACCCAAGCAGAGCTCGCTTGATCCCATCGAGATCGCGAGCCGCGACGAAATTGCCGCCCTGCAACTGGAGCGGATGAAATGGTCGCTGCGTCATGCCTATGACAACGTGCCCTTTTACAAGAAAAGTTTTGATGCTGCCGGCGTGCATCCGGACGATCTGAAAGATCTTTCTGATCTGGCGAAGTTTCCGTTTACCGTCAAAACCGACCTACGGGACAATTATCCCTTCAAGATGTTCGCCGTTCCGCGCGAAAAAGTGGCGCGTATCCACGCTTCTTCGGGCACCACAGGTCAGCCAACCGTCGTCGGATACACCCAAACCGATTTGGAGAACTGGGGCAGTGTTGTTGCGCGATCCCTGCGCGCGGCGGGTCTGCAGCCGGGTGATATGCTACATAACGCCTACGGTTACGGGCTGTTCACCGGTGGTTTGGGCATCCATCTTGGGGCTGATGCCCTTGGGTTGTCGACCTATCCAATCTCGGGTGGGATGACGCCCCGTCAGGTGCGCCTGATCGAAGATTTCAAACCGAAAGGCATCACGGTCACGCCCTCTTATGCCCTGTCCATTCTGGACGAATTTGCGGCACAGGGTCTGGACCCGCGTGACAGTTCCTTGCAGGTCGGCATCTTCGGGGCCGAGCCTTGGACAAACGCCATGCGCCGAGAGATTGAGCAGGCATTCGACATGCATGCCGTTGATATTTACGGGCTGTCAGAAGTGATGGGGCCGGGCGTGTCGATGGAGTGTGTCGAAAGCAAGGACGGGTTGCACATCTGGGAAGATCATTTCTATCCCGAAATTATCAATCCCGAAACCGGTGTACCCGTGGCCGAAGGTGAGCAGGGCGAGCTGGTTTTCACCTCGCTGACCAAGGAAGCGTTCCCGATTATCCGCTACCGCACCCGCGATCTGACGCGCCTGTTGCCCGGTACGGCGCGCAGCATGCGTCGGATGGAGAAGGTGACGGGGCGCAGCGACGATATGATCATCCTGCGCGGCGTGAATGTCTTTCCGACCCAGATCGAAGAGGCGCTGATGGCAACACCCGGCCTTGCCCCGCATTTCCAGATCGAGCTGAGCCGCCCGGACCGCATGGATCAGATGCGCGTTCTGTGTGAATGCGCCGATGCCAGCATCAGCGATACAGCCCGCGCTGAAGCGGCGAAGATGATGTCCGCTCAGATCAAGCAGACTGTCGGGATCAGTGTCCGGGTCGACGTGGCGGATGTGGGCGGCGTGGCACGGTCTGAGGGCAAAGCCGTCAGGATCGTGGACAATCGCCCAAAGGCGTAGGCATCAGCCGCAATCAATGGCGACGATGGTATCCGTATCATCCAGTTTGATGTTCAAACGTGCTGGATTGAAGTCGGTCGTAACCGGATCACCCAGACGGTAAGTCCGCTTGGGTTCCGGCAGAGACAGATCAACAACGGCATCCTGTCCGATCAAGTTCTGGTATGCGGCGGCATTGCAGGTGTCAGGCCCTGCGGATGACGCTGTTCGCTGGGTTGGTGCCTGTGTGGTGCCGCACCCTGCAACCATTGCTGCCAGTGCTGTCGTCATGATCGCTGCTTTCATGCTGTCTCTCCTTCAAGTTTCGCAGTTCCATAGCGTGCCAAAAAGGTCTTGACGGCCCCTTCAACCACACGGTCGATCTCTGCATCGCTGACCGAACCGCTGACGCCAAATATCAGCCGCGCCCAGATGTCAGCCTTGCACAGTTCTCCGAACTGATCAGCGGCCAGAATATGGTCATCGACCCGCAATTCGCCCCGCGCCTCTGCTTCCTTGAAATAAGCCGCCATTTCCGTCCGCATCACTGCGGGGCCGGAGTTATAGAACTGCTGGCCAATTTCGGGAAACCTGTCCGACTCCGCCACGCAGATTCGGAAGATCTGCAACCCAAAGGTGGAGGTGATAAAGCGCAGAAAATGGTGGCCCGCCTGCCGCAGAACCTCTTCGGGAGGGGCGGCGAGGTCAATGTTGTCTACCGCACCCTGCGCCTGACGGGCGCATTCGGCATTTGCCACTTCCATAAACAACAGGCGTTTGTCCGGGAAGTAGCTGTAAAGCGTGGCCTTGGAAACCGCAGCCGCGCGGGCGATGTCATCCACGCTCGCCCCCTCGAACCCATCTGCCATGAATACAGCGCGGGCACCGTCGAGCACCTGATCGTATTTGCGGCCCTTGCGAACCTTTTGCACCGTTGCGGTCATGAATTCTCCGATCAGACAGAGTGGCAGGATATAAACCGTTTCGTTCAGTTCCAAGGGGTAATCACGCGAAGTCACTTGTGAGTAGTTAACGATTTACTTAGAATGATTCTAATAACGGAGAGAACACATGCGATTTTCCCTCGCCCGCAAGCGGTTCAAAGACCTGACAGAACAGGAAATACTGGCACTCGCCATCTCATCCGAAGAGGACGACGCCCGGATCTATCGCGGCTACGCCGAAAGCCTACGTACTGAATTTCCGGGAACGGCTGCCATATTTGACGGCATGGCCGCTGAGGAGGACGAACACCGTCAACGGCTGATTGATCTGCATCAGCGTCGGTTCGGGCCGACCATTCCGCTGATCCGGCGGGAACATGTGTCAGGCTATTATGCACGGCGTCCCGTCTGGCTGACACAAAACCTTCCACTGGAACGCATCCGGTTGGAGGCCGCCGCAATGGAGCGGGACGCCGAACGGTTCTATCTAACCGCCGCAGCGCACACCAAGGATGCCGATACCCGCAACCTATTGGGCGATCTGGCGGCGGCAGAGGCTGGCCATCAAAGCACGGCAGAAGAGTTAACCAGCACACATCTGGACGACCAAACGCTGGCGACCGAAGATGATCAGGCACGCCGACAGTTCATCCTCACTTGGGTGCAGCCCGGCCTTGCAGGGCTGATGGACGGGTCGGTTTCGACGCTGGCTCCCATTTTTGCCACCGCATTTGCCACCCAAGACACCTGGACCACATTTCTGGTGGGGCTCGCCGCGTCAGTGGGCGCAGGTATTTCAATGGGGTTCACCGAAGCGGCCTCAGATGACGGCCAACTTTCGGGGCGCGGGTCACCCCTCAAACGCGGCTTCGCCTCGGGCGTCATGACAACCTTGGGTGGGCTGGGCCACGCCCTTCCCTATCTGATCACCGATTTCTGGACCGCGACGGTAATTGCCATCATCGTGGTCTTTGTCGAGCTTTGGGCCATTGCGTGGATACAGAACAAATACATGGAGACGCCTTTTTTCCGCGCAGCGCTGCAGGTTGTGCTGGGCGGGGCACTTGTGTTGGCGGCGGGCGTGCTGATCGGCCAGGGATAGCCTTGCGCGGGATCAGATTGCTGGATAGGTCTGATCCATGCTGCCGATCTTTCTGAAAACACTACCCTTCTTTGCTGTGATCGGCGTGGGCTACTGGGCCGGTCGCACCAGGTTTTTCAGCGCGGAAGCGACGGCGTATCTTACAAAATTCGTGTTCTACTTCGCACTTTCCGCGATGCTGTTCCGTTTTTCGGCCAATCTGGCGATATCAGATGTCTGGGACACGCGGCTGGCCATCGCCTATCTATGGGGCACAGCATTTGTCTACGGTCTGGCCTCGCTCATCGGGTTTTTACGCGGGCTGGACGTGCCCACCAATGCAATAGAGGCGCAATGCGCTGTCATCGGCAACACCGGGTTTCTGGGTGTACCCATGCTGACACTGCTGTTGGGGGCAGACGCAATCGGAACGATTCTGCTGGCGCTCGCAATCGATCTGATTGTTTTTTCCAGTCTGATCGTGATTCTGATCACCGGCGCGCGTGACGGCCAAGTAAGCCTGCGCATGCTGCGCGCTATTGTCATTGGACTGGTCAAAAACCCGATGATCGTGGCGATTTCGCTTGGTTTTGTCTGGTCCGGACTGTCCATTCCGATCCCCGATCCGATGAACGACTTTCTGGCCATTCTTGGCGGCGCTGCCACGCCGGGCGCTCTTTTTGCCATCGGTGCGTCTCTGGCGCTGACCTCGCCCGACAAAATGCAGGTTGCCGGATGGCTGACCTTTTGCAAGCTGGTGCTGCATCCGTTGTTCGTAGGCGTTGCGGCACTTTTTCTGTTCGGAGTTGATCCCTTCAAGGCGGGTGTGATCATCGCGGTCTCTGCCCTGCCGGTGGCGGGCAATGTGTTTATGCTGGCGCAGCACTATGGTGTGGCCCCCGCACGGGTCTCGACCGCGATCCTTGTATCGACCGCGTTCAGCATCCTGACCGTCAGCCTTGTGGTAGGTTGGGTCACACCCTGATATGTCATCGGCAAAAGGAGTATGACCATGAAAACGATCTCTAAAAATGCCTGCTTTGGCGGTACACAGGGCGTGTATTCTCACGCCTCTGACGTTTGTGCCTGTGACATGACATTTGGCCTGTTTTTACCTGCCGAGGCGACGGATGGCCCGGTGCCTGTCCTGTGGTATCTTTCGGGGCTGACCTGCACCCATGAAAACGCAATGACCAAGGCCGGTGCACAGGCATGGGCCGCAGAGCACGGGATCGCGCTGGTCTTTCCTGACACGTCCCCGCGCGGTGACAATGTAGCAGATGATGAAGCCTATGATCTGGGCAAAGGTGCGGGCTTTTACGTGAACGCGACGCAAGAACCCTGGGCCCCCCACTTTCAGATGTGGGACTACATTGCCGAGGAACTACCCGCACTGCTGGGCGATAGTTTTCCACTCGACATGGAGCGGCAGGGCATCACCGGCCATTCAATGGGCGGGCATGGCGCGCTGACACTGGCGATGAACCTGCCGGGGCGCTTCCTCTCAGTTTCCGCCTTTGCGCCGATTGCCAATCCCACGTCCAGCGACTGGGGCAAAAAGCAACTAGGTGCCTATTTGGGTGAAGACACCTCTGCATGGGCCAGACACGATGCGACCCTATTGATGGCAGAAAAAGGTTTTGACGGTCCAGTACTGATTGATCAGGGCGCGTCAGATCAGTTTCTTGACCTTCTGAAACCAGAGGCGCTGAGCGCGGCCATTGCCATAAAGCGTCAAAATGGCACTTTCCGCATGCAACCGGGATACGATCACAGCTATTTCTTTGTCTCGACCTTCATGGAAGACCACGTCGCATTCCATGCCGAAGCGCTCTATGCGGGCTGAACCGTGAGCGCGCTTTACATCGACGCGGACGCCTGCCCGGTAAAGGCCGAGGCAGAGCGCGTCGCAACCCGTCACGAGCTGCGCATGTACGTCGTGTCCAATGGGGGTCTGCGCCCATCACAGAACCCGCTGGTCGAAACGGTGATCGTGGCCGATGGCCCGGATGTGGCAGACATGTGGATTGCCGAACGCTGTGGGCCCGGTGACGTGGTGGTGACGGGAGACATTCCACTGGCGGCCAAATGCGTGGAAGCGGGCGCGCGTGTGATCAAGCACAATGGCGAAGCGTTGACACAGGCCAACATCGGGAACGTGTTGGCCACCCGCGATCTGATGAGTGATCTGCGCGCGGCTGATCCGTTTCGGCAGGGCGGCGGCAAGAGCTTTACAAAGGCGGACCGGTCGCGTTTTCTGGATGCACTGGAGCGTGAATTGCGCGCAGCAATGCGGAACTGACCCGAATTTGTGACAAATTCGGCCCGGAAATCTTTGCATTTCCGTCGCCGGCAGAGAGGACAGTATGAAACCTCAGGCGGTGGTTTTTGACATAGGCAATGTGCTGATCGAATGGCAGCCCGAACGGTTTTTCGATAGCGTCACCGGGGCCAACCGCCGCCGTGCGATGTTTGCCGCCGTTGATTTGCACGGCATGAATGACCGCGTGGACCGGGGAGAGACATTTCGCGATGTCATTGTTGAAACCGCGCAGGCAACGCCGCACTGGCACGATGAGATCATGCTGTGGCACGACCGCTGGCTGGACATGGCCGCACCCGCGATTGATCATTCCGTGCGCCTGATGACCGCGTTGCAGGCACGCGGCATACCGGTGTTTTCGCTTACCAATTTCGGCATCCAGACCTATGCACTGGCCAGCAGCCGCTATCCATTTTTGCGCGCGTTTGACCGTGACTTCATCTCGGGCCATATCGGTTCGATCAAACCGGATGCGGCAATCTATGAAACAGTAGAGCGCGAAAGCGGGCTGTTGCCGGAGGCGCTGTTGTTTACCGATGATCGGCCCGAAAATATCGCCGCTGCGCAAACACGTGGCTGGCAAACCCACATCTTTACCGGTTCGCAAGGCTGGGCCAAGCGACTGGTCAGCGCGGGTCTGTTGTCAGAGGAAGACGCGCTATGACAATACCGATGATCTCCTTCGATGCCGGTGAAGCCATACTCGACTGGATCGCGCTGACAGATGCGCTGGCTGCCGGACATGACCTGCCCCGCGCCGAGATTGGGGATACGTTTCTGTACCGCGGGGATGACACCCTTCTCAGCCGGGCAGCGTGGATTGACGGCCTTGGCATGGCCGTGAAAACCGCCACCATTTTCCCGGGCAATACCGCGCAGGGGCGACCGATGGTGAACGGTGGTCTGAATCTCTACGATGACGCGTCGGGCAGGCTGGCGGCCATCGTTGATTTTCATCTTGTTACGAAATGGAAAACCGCCGGTGACAGCCTTCTGGCGGCACGGCGGCTTGCGCGCCCGGACAGTCGCAACATCCTGATTGTTGGGGCAGGCAATCAGGGGCGTGCGCTTCATGCCGCATATCGCGCGGCATTTCCGGATGCGGTCTTTACGGTCTGGAACCGAACCGCAGAAAACGCCCGCAAGATGGCGGAGGAACTGCCAGGATTGCGCGTTGCGGAAGACCTGCAAGACGCGGTGGCGCAGGCAGATATCATTACATCAGCGACCATGTCCACCGATCCGCTGATCAAGGGTGCGTGGCTGCGCCCGGGCCAACACGTTGACCTGATCGGGGCCTATCGCCCCGATATGCGGGAAGTGGACGACGACGCCCTGCGTCGGGCACGCATCTTTGTCGACAGTTTCGACACCACCATCGGACATATCGGCGAAATCGAGATCCCGCTGCGTGCGGGGACGATCACCCGAAATGATTTGATTGCTGACTATTATTCACTTGACGCTTTTCAGCGGACTGATCCCGATGAGATCACTCTTTTCAAGAATGGCGGTGGTGCACATCTGGACCTGATGACATCCCGCTTTATTCTGGACAGGTGGACGGCGAAAGGATGATCTGGCTTTGCATTCTTTTGGTCGTGATTGCCGCGCCATTTGTGATCGAACATCGCCGCCGCGTGATGGACGATGCTGCGCGGGGTTCTGCCACCGGACAGCTTGTGGAGCTGTCTCAGGGGGTGACACATTTCGCATGGGCCGGACCACAGAACGGGCCGGTTCTGGTGTGCATTCACGGGCTGACAACGCCCAGCTTTGTCTGGCGCGGAATGACGCGGGCGCTGGCGTTGGCCGGATACCGCGTGCTGACCTATGATCTGTACGGCCGGGGCTATTCCTCACGCCCCAAAGGGCCACAGGACCGGCGTTTCTTTCTGACACAGTTAAACGAACTTCTGGCCCGTGAAGGGGTCGGTGACGATCTGACGGTTGTGGGCTACTCGATGGGCGGTGCCATCGCCGCCACCTTTGCCGCCACCTATCCCGACCGTGTGCACCAGCTTGTTCTGCTGGCCCCCGCGGGTATGCGGGTGGTCAATGGCGGGCTGATCGGATTTATCAAGCGGGTGCCGCTGCTGGGCGACTGGCTGGTGCTGGCGCTTTATCCCGCGATGCTGCGCAAAGGTCTGCGGGCAGAACGCCATATACCCGGCAGCGTGCCGCGCATCAACGATCTTCAACTGGCCGAAATTGAGGTGAAGGGCTTCAGCCCCGCAGTTCTGGCCAGCCTGCGCGGCATCCTGTCCGAAGACCTGTCGAAAGATCACAAGGCGCTGGCCGCACGCGGAACACCAGTGCTGGCCATCTGGGGTCGCAAGGATGAGGTGATCCCGCTGTCTTGCGTCGGCACGCTTGCAGAGTGGAACCGCGATGCCCGTCAAGAGGTGATCGACGGTGCCGGGCACGGACTGACCTACACCCACACGGACGAGGTGCTGCGGATCATGCGTGCGTGGTTGACACACCCCAAGGCGGACTGAAAACCTAGGCCGTTACCAGCCCTTCAAGCCGCCGTTCGCGGATGGGCAGGTGTACAATTGCGCTGAATGCCCCAATACCAACGCCAATCCACCAGACAGCCGTGTAGCTGCCGTAGAGGTCATACATCTGACCGCCCAGCCACACGCCCAGAAAACTGCCCATCTGGTGGCTGAAGAATATGATCCCGTAAAGAGTGCCCATATAGCGTAGGCCGTAGATGTGCGCGACCAGACCAGAGGTCAGCGGCACCGTGGCCAGCCACAGCGCTCCCATCCCAACCGAAAACAAGATGACAGAAACCGGTGTGATCGGCATCAGAATGAAGACCGCCGCGATAATCGTCCGGCCCGTATAGATGCCTGCCAGAAGATACTTCTTGGAATAGCGTTTGCCCGCCCATCCTGCGGCAAGCGTTCCTGCGATGTTTGCAAGACCGATCAAAGATATCGCAACAGCACCCAGCGCCGATGTGGTCGTGATCCCAATGTTGTGCAAAACGCCACCCGCCAGAATGGGCCCACACATTTCGGTCACGAACGCGGGGAAGTGCGCAGTGATAAATGCCAGTTGATACCCGCAGGAGAAAAAGCCCAGGAAGATCAGCGTATATGACGGGTCCTTGAAGGCTTTAACCAGTATCTGCCCCAGACTTTCCTCCAGCTCTGCCTTGCTGGCCATCGCGGGCGCGCGCATCAGCGGCAGCGTCAGAATCAGCGAAAGGATCACGACTGCGAAAACCATGAATGTTGATTGCCATGTCAGAAAGGTCAGCATCCATTCGGCCACGGGCGCACCAAACACTTGCCCCGCGCTGCCCGCTGCTGTTGCAATCGCCAGGGACATGGATCGGTGTTCATCCGAGGACGCGCGGCCTACGACGGCAAGGATCACACCAAAGCCTGTTCCCGCGATGCCAAAACCAACCAGCCAAGCATAAGCCTGATGTTCAAAAGGAGTGACGGACCCCGCGGTCAGCACCATACCCAGCGCATACACAATCGCACCGATGATGATGGCCCGCCTGTCCCCGATTTTTTCGGCAAGCGCCCCAAAGATTGGCTGGCCGATGCCCCAGGCAAGGTTCTGGATTGCGATCGCAAGCGAAAATTCAGCCCGTGCCCAGCCAAATTCATCTGCCACGGGAATCTGGAACACACCGAAAGAGGCACGTACCGCAAAGCTGACCATAATGATCACACAGCCGACGATCAGCACCGGTGTATATATTGATTGTCTTTGTTCCAACGTCGCGCCCTCAGCCTTGCCGGATTACGTTTCCGCAAAACCGATACCGCGTCAAATCAAGCCTTGTGAAGAGCAATGCAACCCGAATGAATGGCACCGCTTTTCAAACGCCCTGCGGATAGGATAAGCCTGTCTCATGACCACCCTGCGCGAGACCTACGAAAGCCTGATTGCCGACGGCACATTGCACGCCGACCCTGCGCAAGAGGCGGTGCTGGCAGAGTTTGACCGCATCCGCGACGCACTTTTGGTGCCGGTGAAGAAGGGGCTTTTTCGCAAGGCACCGGAACCGCCACAGGGTTTGTATCTGTGGGGGGGTGTGGGCCGCGGGAAATCCATGCTGATGGATATGTTCGTGAATCATCTGGACGGTATTCCCTCAAGGCGGGTGCATTTCCATGCCTTCATGCAGGAAATCCACGCGGCGATGCATGAGGCGCGAAAAACGGGTGTCGACGACGCAATTGCGCCGGTGGCCGCCGATGTCGCCGCCTCTGTGCGCCTGCTTGCTTTTGACGAAATGCAGATCACCGATATTACCGATGCCATGATCGTCGGGCGGTTGTTTCAGGCGCTTTTTTCAGCTGGTGTCGTGGTGGTGACCACCTCAAACCGCATTCCTGATGCGCTCTATAAGGACGGTCTGAACCGAAACCTCTTTTTGCCCTTCATTGAGCTGATCAAGGAAAAGATGGTGGTGCATGAATTGGCCAGCCCCAAGGATTACCGTCAGGATAGGCTCGCGGGCAATCCGGTGTATTTCAGTCCCGTCAACGCAGAAGCGCGCGCGGCAATGGATGCGGTTTGGGATGATTTGGCCGGTGTGCCCGGCACGCCGCTGGTTCTGCGCGTGAAGGGCCGGGATGTCGAACTTCCGCGATATCATAACGGCATGGCCCGCGCGCGGTTTCACGACCTTTGCGGGAAACCGCTGGGTCCGGCGGATTACCTTGCATTAGCCGACGCCGTGCGGGTGCTGATGATCGACGACATTCCCGCTTTGGGCCGCACGAATTTTAACGAAGCCAAACGATTTGTGACCCTGATCGATGCCCTCTATGAGGCGCGCGTGCGGCTTATCTGTTCCGCAGCGGCCAAGCCCGAAATGCTCTATCTCGAAGGGGAGGGTACGTTTGAATTCGAGCGTACCGCGTCACGCCTGCGCGAAATGCAGGCGGACGGCTGGGGCGCAGAGACGGGCGGGGCATCTTAGGGCGTTTGGCCTTAGCGATGGACCAACCGGGCCTCTCACACTTGCCGCATTTCCGGACCTTTGTGGGAAAACAAATCCCCCAGTCAAAGGTGGGACGATTCAATCAGACGCGAGGAAAACGCCGCTTCTCGTGACTGTGTCTTCGGGATGGTAAGGCGCATTGCCCATATAAAGGGACCACAGACCACCAACGATGATCCCGACACCCGAGATTACAAATAGAAATTGGGTAATGCCGCGACGGTCCGGCTTGTTTGTCAGATCGCGGGCAGCGCTGGTGCTCTGGTTCATAATGTTAGTCCTCGATTGCCAGATCTGTGCCACAGCAGCACAACCGGCGTGATCAGAGGCTACAACACGAAGCTTAACCTGAGGATACGTTCGAGAATTTTTGTCAGAACCTGAGTCATTTTCGCCAGCATGTCATCCGGGACAGCGCCGCGACCTGACAGCAGATGTACTCAGGTGGTTTCCACACAGTGTCGCCGGAATGCACTTTTCAGCATGTCCAGCTCCGCGCGCAACAGATCGACCTCCACCCGCAAATCCTCGGTCAGCTCTTCCCCGGCAATCAGTGTGACATGGCCGATTTTCACGTCTGCTTCGGCATCGCGGATGATCAGCGTCTGGATGCCATCAGCAATCGCTTGCGGCGGGATCGGGATGGACAGCGCCCAGTGATCGGCGCTTTGGTTATGCGTCAAAAGGATGTCGGAGATGACATTACCGTCATGCGTCACCTCGACGGCAGGCGGGTCTTCACCCATGCCGGTGATGATCCCCTGCCAGATGCCTTCTTTCATTTTGGTTTTTGTCAATTGCAGCGCGGACATGTGGCGGCTCCGTTAAGAGGTCAAAGGTGGGCGCGGGGGCGGCGCGAGAACGTCAGATCACGCAGCACGACCTGATTCATCTGTGGCCCCTCAAAGATCAGGTCGATCCACGCACGTTCCACCCGCTTTTCGTTCAGGTTTGAGTAGGCCAGATCAAATTCAACCCGGTGGTTTTCTTCGTTCAGTGGCAATTCGCGCACGATCTGTTCGGTGTTCGGTCCGTGCTTGATGTTCAGCCGCGCGAAAATCTCCAGCGGCTTTTCCAGCTCTACGATCGCGTCCATCCGCAGAAGGTGCGTACGCTTGAGGCCTTTGATCCCGTCCTCCGGCAGATCCACCACCAGTGACAGGAACGATCCGTCGAACTGGAAAACGTCCATGCGCAAACCGTAGGGGGCCAGATCAGCCTCGCGCAGATTGCGCAACTGGCGCAGGGACAATTCGGAAAAGGCACAGTCGTGAAACAACGTTACCTCTTCGCCCAGCATGGACTTGGTCTGCACCGCAGCAAGACCGGGCGTTGCCAAAGGTCCGCGCCACAGCTCGGGTCGCCACGCCCAATCGGCGTTATGCGGTTTGGGAAAGCTGGTGGAGCCGACGATGGGCAGCGCCAGCCGTTCGTCGGCGGTGTGGATCAGGCGGTCCAGATGCATCTTGAGCGCACGGGCGCGGTTGCGCTGGCGGCGCAGAATGGGGATTTCGGTGTCGGGCGCGCGGCGTGCGGCCCGGGCCCAGCGCATGATATTGCGCGAGAACACCTTCCCATCCAGAAAGCCCATTGAGATTTTCGACATGACTGCGCGCGCCTTGATGGTTCTTGTGCGTTGCGCAGACTGTATCGCCGTCAAAGGTTTCGTTCAAATAAATTGGCAACAATCCGTGGGAAATTCTCACTGCGTTGCCAGATCCGAAACAGTAAACACTAAGATCCCGCGCGCGACTCCGCGATCACCTCGTCCAGCAGGCCGCGCCCCTGCGCAGTGGTTGCCGCTCCACCTTCGGGCCCAAAAAACGCAAGGCTCATGACCTGTGTGCCGACCTGCGCCGTACCGCGCCAGTGCGAGGGGCTCAGACCCTCGGCCGGAGTGGCCCCGCGCGCACGAAAGGTCACCTTTGCCTCTGACTGTGCGGCATCCGTGACATCCTGAAGGGTCAGGGCCTCTGCCGTCTGTCCGGGTGTCGGAATCGTTGCGCCCGCCAGCGCAAAGCTTGCCGTGATGATGCCGCGCGGCGCGCTTCCCGCCGCCGACGGTGCGCCCAATGCGTCACAGCGCGCCATCAGCGCAAAGTTCTGTTTAAGGCTTTTTGCGTCAATACAGTATCCGGCAGGCGGTTTCAGCGTCACTGCGCCAAACGCCATGCGGGCCTGCGACACGGCAACAGCACTACTTCCACCAAATGCACTCGTTACATCCTCGCATCCGGCCAACAGGCCAGACGCGAGGCACAGGCCAACGGCCCTACAGATCCATGTAGTCATGCGTTTCCGCCTTGGCACCCGGATGTGTGACGGCACCCAGATAAGTCGGGCCGACAAGCTGCGCGTATTTCCACAGCGCTCCGGAGGCATAATTCGTCTCGCGCGGGCCTTTCCACTCGGCTTTGCGCTTGGCCAGTTCTTCGTCGCTCAGGGCAACGTCGATGGATCCTTTAATCGCATTGATTGTGATCATATCGCCGTTTTGCAGCAAACCGATGGGGCCACCCATCGCGGCCTCCGGTCCCACGTGGCCTACGCAAAAGCCGCGCGTCGCACCCGAGAAACGACCGTCGGTGATCAACGCTACTTTCTTGCCCATGCCCTGACCCGACAGCGCTGCCGTGGTCGCCAGCATCTCGCGCATGCCAGGGCCACCGCGTGGCCCTTCGTTGCGGATCACAAAAACGTCGCCTTCGGAATATGTGCGGTTCTGTACCGCCTCAAACGCGTCCTGTTCGCATTCAAAGATCAGGGCGGGACCTGTAAAGACGATGTCATCCTCGCCCATGCCCGCAATCTTCACGATGGCGCCTTCGGGGGCCAGGTTGCCCTTGAGGCCGACAACACCACCCGTGGTGGACAAAGGCGTCGTAACCGAGTGGATCACTTTGCCGTCCGCCTCACGCTCCACACGGTCCAGCACTTCGCCCATGCTTTCGCCCGTGGCGGTCATGCAATCGAGGTGGATCAGCCCCGCCTTGCGCAGCTCTTTCATCACGACTGGCACGCCGCCTGCCTCATAAAGGTCCTTGGCGACGTAAGCGCCGCCGGGCTTCATATCGACGAAATAAGGCGTGTCGCGGAAGATTTCACAAACGTCCTCAAGGAAAAACTCGATCCCCGCCTCATGCGCCATCGCGGGCAGGTGGAGACCCGCGTTGGTGGAGCCACCCGTGCAGGCCACGATCCGCGCTGCGTTTTCGAATGCTTCTCGCGTACAGATATCACGCGCGCGAATGTTCTTTTCGATCAGGTGCATCACCGCAGCACCCGATGCATGGCCATATTCGTCGCGGTCCTTGTAGGGCGCGGGCATGCCGGAGGAATTGGGCAGCGCAAGACCGATTGCTTCAGACACACAGGCCATCGTGTTGGCGGTAAACTGGCCACCGCACGCCCCGGCGGAAGGGCAGGCGACACGCTCAAGAATTTCCAGCTCGGCCTCGGTCATGGTGCCGGACTGGTAGTTGCCGACGGCCTCGAACATATCCTGAACCGTCAGATCACGCTCGGCAAAGGACTGGGGCACATCCGCCCCCTTGGGTGCCTTGCCCGGCAGGATCGACCCGCCATAAAGGAACACGGACGGCGTGTTCAGACGCAGCATCGCCATCATCATACCCGGCAGGGATTTGTCGCAGCCCGCAAGACCCACGATCGCGTCGTAGCAGTGCCCGCGCATCGTCAGCTCGACCGTATCCGCAATCGCCTCACGGCTCGCCAGCGAAGATCGCATCCCTTCGTGGCCCATCGCAATGCCGTCGGTGACGGTGATCGTGGTGAATTCGCGCGGCGTGCCCTGTTCGGATTTCACACCGGCCTTGACCGCCTGTGCCTGACGGCTCAGCGCGATGTTGCACGGTGCCGCCTCGTTCCAGCAAGTCGCGACGCCGACCAAGGGTTGATGAATTTCCTCATCCGTCATGCCCATCGCGTAATAGTAGGACCGGTGCGGTGCGCGCGCGGGCCCTTCGGTCACGTGGCGGCTGGGCAGTTTGGTTTTATCAAAGCGTTGGTTGCTGGACATGTTGCGTGGCTCCCTGAAGTCGTTTTACCCGGAATAGTCGCGCACGCGGGGTGCTGCAAGGCAAAGTGGCGATGTTGTAAAGGCCCGGGGCGCGCCCTAGGTATGCAATAAGACGTATAAGGGACTAAGCCGGCCCCGCTCATTCCGAAAGTCCCCGCATGGAACGCTCGATCTTTTCGTTCATCTGGAAATACTCGAAACGTGACCAGATTTACCTGCTGCTGTTCACGCTGTTCACCTTTCCCTTTCTGTACGCAACGCTTGAATTGCCCAAGCGCATCATCAATGACGCAATCGGGGCCGAAGTCAGCACCATAGAAGTTTTGGGGCAGTCCTTCACGCAGGTGCAATTCCTGATGCTCCTGTGTTTTGCCTATCTGGCGGCGGTGCTGGTGCATGGTTTGCTGAAGATGCGGCTGAACACGATGAAAGGCGTGCTGGCAGAACGCATGCTGCGCCGCTTTCGGTATCAACTGGTCAGCCGAATGATGCGGTTTCCCCGCAGTTACTTTCAAAACACTTCGCAGGGCGAATTGGTCAGTATGGTCACCTCAGAAGCCGAGCCAATGGGCGGGCTGATGGGCGATGCAGTGGCGCAGCCGGTGTTTCAGGCCGGGCAAATGATCATCATCGTGGTGTTCCTGTTCTTGCAATCAGTGTGGTTTGGCATTGCCGGGGTTGCGTTGATCCCTTTGCAGGCGTGGCTGATCCCGCTGCTGCAGCGCCAAATCAATCTGCTGAACAAAGAACGCATCGTCGAGGTTCGTCATTTTGCTGCTGAAATTGGTGAAACGGCGGCGGGCATCACCGATCTGCGCACCAACGGCGGCTGGCGCTACCGGCTGGCGGGTTTCACCGACCGGCTTGGCCGATTGTTCCACGTGCGGTTTCGCATCTACCAGAAGAAATTCTTCATGAAGTTTCTCAACAACTTCATCACACAGCTGACACCGTTCTTTTTCTATGCCGTGGGCGGGTATCTGGCCATCAAGGGCGAAATTACCGTCGGTGCGCTGGTGGCCGCGCTGGCAGCGTACAAAGACCTGTCCAGCCCGTGGAAAGAACTGCTGGCCTATTACAACCAGACGCAGGACATGGCGCTGCGCTGGGACGTGGTGACAGAACGCTTCGCCCCGGCAGGCACCATCGACGCAGCCCTGATCGAGGGAGAACCGGAAGAAATGCCGCATCTGCGCGGTGACATTGCACTGCGCAATGTGTCGGTGCGCAACAGCAGTGGCGAATTCGTCTTGAACGACATATCGCTGGATATTCCGGCGGGCAGTCAGGTCGCGCTGGAAGTCGGCAGTCAGTCCGAGCGCACAGCCTTGGCAGAGGTTTTGACACGCGAAATCAATCCGGCGCGCGGACGGGTCACGATGGCAGGGCATGATCTTTCTACACTGCATCAGGCGGTGGTCGCCGCGCGCATCGGCTATGCGCAGGCGCAACCTTATCTGTTTCAGGGCGATGTGGGCACAAACCTTTTGATGCCTTTGATGAGCAGCCCCAAAACCGTGCTTTGGGACCCCAAGAAAAGCGACCGACGCACGATTGAAGCCCGACGCAGCGGCAACAGCCCAGACAGTCTGGATGCAGAATGGCTTGATCCCGAAATTGCCGGGCTGAACACCCGCGATGACGTGCTCAAGTTCTGGTTTGAGATCACCGAGGCGCTTGGCACAGCGGATGCCATCTTTACCTCTATGCTGGACGCGCGGATTGAGCCGGAAAAACACCCTGAATTGACCAGGCACATCATTTCGCTGCGCGACGAGGTGCACGAAAAACTGATTGAGGAAGGGCTGGATGGCGCTGTCTTCCGCTTTGATCCCGAAGAGTTCAACCCCGCCGTTCCCCTTGGCGGAAACCTGATTTTCGCGACCCCTTCCCGCGCTATTTCGCAAGAGGAACTGGTGGCCGAAGGCGGATTTCTGGCGATGGTCATGGATCAGGGATTGGGCGAAAAGGCAATTGCGATCAGCCAAACTCTGGTCGAGACGCTGCACCAGACCTTTGGCATGGACGGTACTGATCACCCGCTGTTCACGGCACTTGGGCTGGAAGAATCCCTGTATGAACAATTGGTCGATATCGCCACTCGCCGGGCTGACCGCGGGGATGCCGCGCTGTCGGCGCGGGAATTTGCGCTGTTGCTGACGGTTCCCTTTGCACTGACCGCCGAACAAATCGGGCCCGCATTTCCCGACAGCTTCAAACAGGAAATCCTTCAAATCCGTCAAAGCAAGGCCCGTGATCTGCAAAGCCGTGTCGGAGATCTGTTTGTGCCGATCGCGCCGGAAAACTACCTGCCCCGACTGACCATTCTGGAAAACCTGCTGTATGGCCGCGTGTCCAGCATGGCGGGTTTGCAGGGTGATCTGGTCAAGGACGTGGTTGCAGATATCCTGACACGACACGAACTGAGGCAGCGGGTGTCGGAAACGCTGTTTGATGTACCGACCACCATCGGCGGCAGCAACCTGCCCGGCGTCTTTCAACAACGTGCGGCCTTCGGACGCGCTGCGATCAAACGGCCCGATGTTCTGGTGCTCAATCAATCGCTTGCGGGGCAGGATGCCGGCGCTCAGGCGCAGATCCGCAATCGGCTCAGCACGCTTTTGCCCGACACTACGCAGATCCATATCGGCGACAGTTTCGCCGATGTAGAGACATTTGATCTGCACGTTGAAATCAAAAACGGCCAGATTGACGGTGTTGAACGGGCTGACACCGCCGACAAACAGGATCCTGCATCAGATGATCTGCGCCGCAAGCTGCGGATCATTGCGCGTAATGACCTTTTTGCATCGCTCAACAGCCGCAATCAGCGTCTGCTGGCGTTTGCCGCCCAGTGGTACACCGCCGAGAAAGGCCAGCGCATATTTTCCGCAGGAGAGCCACCGGACGCCGCCTATCTGTGTCTGTCGGGGCAGGCAGAGCTGGGCATCGTGGATGAGGATGACGGCAGCATTCATCACGTATCAAACGTGGAGCCGGGACGACTTATCGGGGATCTTGCGATCATCCTGAACGAGCCGCGCCAGCTTGACTTGACCGCAACCGAGGAGGTGACGTTTCTGCGGATCGGCGCAGAACAGTTCCGGTCAGTCATCGAAAGCGACAAGGACGTGATTCTAAGCTTGCTCCGCACCGTTTCGGGCTATCTGTCGGGTGCTGCCGATCTGATGATCGCGGCCGGTGTTGAATTGCCCCGCGAGATGGGGCCGCCAACCCCACCACTCGCCAAACCACGGGATGACCCGTCGTGATCCTTGCAGGAAGCTATGCACCGCACGACAGCTTTGTCGCGCCCGCCCGCGCCAAATCAGAGCTGTGGCGCTTTGCTGCGGGGTTGGTTCTGGCGGTCTTTGCCTATGTGATCTTCAATCAGGTTTTCTTTCAGTTGCTCTATGGCATGTTTGAAAGCGGCAACCCGCAGTTGCTGGCGGACATGGCACAGGGCCGCAGCCCACTGGCGATGTATCTGCTGCTGTTCAGCTTTGCCTTCATGAGCCTTGGCGTCGGATTGAGCGCACGGGTCATCCATAACCGGTCCTTTCTGACGCTGCTGGGGCCACGAGAGGTTTTGCAACGCGACTTTGCGCGCGTCTGCGTATTGGGCGCGATTGTCTTTGCCGTTGTCTTTGCGTTGCCTCCCTGGGGCATGGGGAGCGCATTGGTGCCGAATATGGCGCTGGGCACTTGGCTGGGGCTGCTGGTCCCGTCGCTTTTCTTTATCGCTATTCAGACCAGTGCAGAAGAAATCGTGTTTCGAGGCTACGTCCAGCAACAGCTTGCCGCGCGGTTTCGCTCCCCGCTGGTTTGGATGGTCCTGCCATCAACCCTGTTCGCCTTGGGTCACTACCTGCCCGACATGGCTGGGGACAACGCGCTGCTTATCGCAATCTGGGCCGGGGTGTTTGGGATTCTGATGGCGGATTTGACCGCCCGATCAGGGTCGCTGGGCCCTGCGATTGCGGTGCATTTTCTCAATAACGTATCTGCTTTCATGTTCATCTCGCTCCCGGATGAGCTTTCGGGACTGGCGCTTTATCTCACGCCCTTCGGGATGGACGATACCGAGGCCCTGCGTGCGTGGATGCCTGTAGATTTTGCGATGATGTTTGTGCTTTGGCTGGCGGCGCGGCTGGCCATCAGACGCTGACACTGCCGATGCTGCGCTGATTGCATTTCCCCGGGCCAACGATTATCTCCAACTCAGAAACCATCAGGGGCCCTGCATGAACTGGATCTCGAACTACGTCCGTCCGCGGATCAACTCGATCTTCTCGCGCCGCGAAACACCGGATAATTTGTGGACCAAATGCGATGACTGCGGCACCATGCTGTTTCACCGCGAGGTATCAGAAAACCTGAATGTTTGCACCAATTGCGGACATCACATGCCGATCACGCCACGCGCGCGGTTTACATCGCTGTTTGATGGCGGCGTTTTCAGCGAAATCGGCGTCCCTGCCCCGACACCTGATCCGCTGCAGTTTCGTGATCAAAAGAAATACCCCGACCGCCTGCGTGCGGCCCAAAAGCAAACCGGTGAGGCCGAAGCGATGCTGGTGGCCACCGGCGAGATGGGCCGCACCCCAATCGTTGCCGCGTGTCAGGACTTTTCGTTCATGGCCGGATCAATGGGGATGTATGTGGGCAATGCCATCATCGCCGCCGCTGAGCAGGCGGTCAAACTGCGCCGCCCGCTGATCCTGTTCTCAGCCGCCGGGGGCGCGCGCATGCAGGAGGGTATTCTGTCCCTGATGCAGATGCCGCGCACGACGGTCGCGGTGCAGATGCTCAAGGAAGCCGGGCTGCCGTATATCGTTGTGCTTACGCACCCGACCACAGGCGGTGTGACCGCCAGCTACGCCATGCTCGGCGACGTACATATTGCAGAGCCGAACGCGCTTATCTGTTTTGCCGGACCACGCGTGATCGAACAGACCATCCGCGAAAAGCTGCCCGATGGGTTCCAGCGGGCCGAGTACCTTCTGGATCACGGGATGCTGGACCGCGTGACACCGCGCACCGAATTGCGCGACGAACTGATCAACATCACACGTATGCTGCTTGGCCTGCCACCGGCCGTACGCGGCGATCTGCCTCCGCCACAAGAGGGTGGAGAACTGGATAATGCGCTCACCGACACATCGGAACCTGAAGACCAGAAATGACCCAAACCACCTCGGACATCATCCTTGAACGGATGATGGCATTGCACCCCAAGCTGATGGATCTGACGCTGGGGCGGATGTATCGCCTGCTGGACGCGCTGGACAATCCGCAGGAGGTGTTGCCGCCCGTCATTCACCTTGCCGGAACAAATGGCAAAGGGTCGACGCAAGCAATGATCCGTGCAGGGCTTGAGGCATCGGGCAAGCGCGTGCATGCCTATACATCTCCCCATCTGGCACGGTTTCACGAACGCATCAGGCTGGCGGGTGAGCTGATTTCAGAAGACGCGCTGACGGCCATTCTAGATGAATGCTATGATGCCAATGGCGGGGAAACGATCACTTATTTTGAGATCACGACCGCCGCCGCACTGCTGGCCTTTGCCCGTGTGCCCGCGGACTACACGCTGCTTGAGGTCGGCCTTGGCGGCAAGCTTGATGCCACCAATGTAACCGACCGGATCGCGCTTAGCATCATCACCCCTGTGTCCATCGACCATCAGCAATTCCTTGGCGACACATTGGCAGAGATTGCGGATGAAAAGGCCGGCATTATTAAACGCGGAGTGCCTTGTATTGTTGGCCCGCAAGAGGACGCAGCGCTGGAGGTGATTGAAGCCACCGCCGCCAAACAAGGCGCGCCGCTGATGGTTTATGGACAACACTGGCATGTCGGCACTGAAGGTGGGCGTCTGATTTTTCAGGATGAGCGCGGTCTGCTGGACCTTCCGGTCCCAAATCTGCCGGGCCCGCATCAGGTGCTGAATGCGGGCGCTGCACTTGCCGCACTTCGCCATTTTGACTGTGACGAAACCGCATGCGAAGCCGCCGTGACGCAGGCCTACTGGCCCGCGCGGATGCAGCGCCTTAGGTCGGGACCGTTGGTCGAACGCGCCGGAAGCGCAGAGCTGTGGTTGGACGGCGGGCATAACCCTGCGGCGGGACAGGCGATAGCGCAGGTGCTGGGCGCAGGTGCGAAACGCCCGACCTATCTGATCTGTGGCATGCTGAACACCAAGGACATCACCGGCTATTTGCGTCCGCTTGCGGCGCATGCGAACGCGCTGCATGCAGTTTCCATTCCGGGCGAAACGGCCACCTTACCAGCCGCTGAAACCGCGCAGGCTGCACGCGCGGTTGGCATGCAGGCCTTTGAAGCCACTGATGTTGCTTCTGCTCTCGATGCGATCGTCGCAGATAACCCGCAGGCGCGCGTGCTGATCTGTGGGTCACTTTACCTTGCCGGAGCCATTCTGCGCGAAAACGGATAGCGCAGCGGCCGCATCAAAGCGAGGTTAGCAGGCCGCCCAGCGCCTTGCGATACCGCGCCTCGATTCCGTCGCGGGCAATGTGACGTCCTTCGCGCACACGGTGACGCCCGGCGGACCAGACATCGGACACGACGCTGTCTTTGGCAGCAAAGACCAGCCCATCCAGTAACTGATCCCGGCTCAATGCGAAAAGCGCCGGATGCGTGCTATCGATGGCGACCAGATCGGCAAGACGCCCTTCTGCAATCTCTCCTGCGTCACGGGCCAAGGCGCGCGCGCTTCCCCGCGCGGCACCTGTGTAAAGCGTGGCACCGACCGATCCTTCGCCCACAACCATCACATTCCGCGCCATATCGCGAAGACGCTGGGAATACTCCAGCGTCCGCAATTCTTCGGTCAGCGAGATATTTACGTTCGAATCCGACCCAACGCCAAAGGCACCCCCCGCCGCGAGGTATTCCGGGCCGTTAAACGGACCGTCCCCAAGGTTGGCTTCCGTGATCGGACACAACCCGGCGACAGCCCCGGACGCCGCCAAGCCGCGGGTTTCTGCGTCGGTCATGTGGGTTGCGTGGATCAGACACCAGCGGGCATCCACGGTCGCATTGTCCAGAACCCATGCCACGGGGCGCGCGCCCAGCCAGCCCTTGATGTCTTCCACCTCTTTCGGTTGTTCCGCGATGTGCATATGGATCGGCCCGTCTGCATGGGCCGCCAGAGTTTCGGCAAGATCATCAGGACAGGTGGCCCGTAGAGAGTGGGGTGCGATGCCAAGCACCGCGTCTTCCGGCAGGTCTGTCATCACACTCCGGGCTTTGGCAACCAGCGCCATAAACCCGTCAACATCGTTTCCAAACCGCTGCTGACCGTCCGCCAAGGGTGCCTTGCCCGCTCCGCCATATGTATAGAGGACCGGCAAATGCGTCAGCCCGATGCCGGTGTCCCGCGCTGCTGCCATAATGCGCAGGGAAAGTTCGGCCCGATTGTCATAGGCCACACCGCCTGTCTGGTGGTGTACATAATGAAATTCGCCAACGCTGGCGTATCCGGCTTCCTGCATCTCGACAAATACAAGCGCGGCGATGGCTTCTATCTGTTCGGGTGTCAGCCGGTCCATGAAACGGTACATCAGCGTGCGCCATGTCCAAAAGCTGTCCCGTCCCGCTTTGCGCTGTTCGGTCATCCCGGCCATCGCCCGCTGAAACGTATGTGAATGCAGATTGCCCAATGCGGGAAGCAATGTGTCCACGCGGCTGTCGTCCGGCAGGCCCGTGGTATCCGTAACAATCTGCTCAATCCGGCCATGAGAAAGAACAAGGCGCACATCCTTGGCCCAACCGGATGACAAAAGTGCGTGACGGGCAAAAATCATGAGAAGTGTCCTGCGTTGGCGATTTTTATGTCTAGACATATTACACATGAACCCATACGAGAAAAGAGCGAACCGAAGGGAGACCAAGCAAATGACGAACGCACAATTTGTGCTGACCGATCTGAATGCGGCCACCCTGTGCAGTGATGCTGCGCCATACGGAATGATCAAAAATGCCGCGATTGTGGTTGAGAATGGTCATATCGTCTGGACAGGCCCCCAAAACGAGATGGCCGATAGTTTTGGGCATTGGGAACAGCGGTCGCTTGGCGGGCGTCTGGTGACGCCCGGGTTGATTGATTGTCACACCCATATCGTTCATGGCGGCAACCGCGCTGTAGAATTTGAGATGCGGTTGAACGGAGCAAGCTACGAAGAGGTTGCCCGCGCCGGAGGCGGCATCATCTCGACCGTCACGGCCACCCGCGCGGCATCGCAGGAAACCCTGTTGCAAGACGCCCTGCCCCGCGTTGATACGCTGATCGCGGAAGGGCTGACCACGATTGAGATCAAATCGGGGTATGGCCTTGATCTTGAAACCGAATTGAACATGTTGCGCGCGGCCCGTCAGATCGCACAGAAACGCCCCTTCCGGGTGATCACCTCCTTTCTCGGCGCGCATGCAACGCCGCCTGAATTTAGCGGACGTGAAGACGCCTATATCGACGAGGTCTGCATTCCCGCGCTGCGCGCAGCCCACGCTGAGGGGTTGGTCGATGCGGTTGACGGGTTTTGCGAAGGTATCGCCTTTCAGCCGGATCAAATCGCGCGTGTCTTTGATGTGGCGCAGGAACTGCGCCTCCCGGTCAAATTGCACGCCGAACAATTGTCAAACCTTGGCGGGGCCAAACTTGCCGCAAGATACGGCGCTTTATCTGCGGACCATATCGAATATCTGGACGAAGACGGCGTTCGTGCTTTGGCGGTGGCGGGCACCACTGCCGTGATTTTGCCCGGTGCCTTTTATACTCTGCGCGAAACACAGGCACCGCCAATCGACGCCCTGCGCGCGCACGGCGTGCCAATGGCGCTGGCCACGGACATCAACCCGGGCTCATCGCCGTTGAATTCACTTCTGCTGGCAATGAATATGGGGTGCACCCTGTTCCGCATCACACCCGAAGAGGCGCTGCGCGGCGTGACCGTCAACGCGGCCCGCGCGCTGGGTCTCAAGGACTGCGGCACAATCGCTACGGGTCAGCGTGCGGATCTCGCGGTCTGGGATATCCGCCATCCGGCAGAACTCAGCTACCGCATCGGCTTCAATCCCTTGCACAGCCGCATTTTCGGAGGCACGTCATGACCACGCTTACGCTGACACCCGGGCAGGTGACCCTTGCCGATCTTGAGCGCATTTTCCGCGAACAAACAGCCGTCAGGCTTGATCCGTCCTGCCATGCGGGCATCCTGCGGGCACAGGCCCGGATTGAGGCGGCTGCAAACGGTGAGGCGGCGGTCTATGGCGTCAACACCGGCTTTGGAAAACTGGCCAGCGTCAAGATCGCAGCAAAGGATACTGCGACGCTGCAACGCAACCTGATCCTGTCGCATTGTTGTGGTGTCGGCGAAGCGATTCCTACAGCGCAGGCGCGTTTGATGATGGCACTCAAGCTGCTCAGCCTCGGGCGTGGCGCGTCAGGTGTGCGGATGGACCTGATCACACTGATCGAAGACATGCTTGCGCACGGTGTAACGCCGGTGATCCCTGTTCAGGGATCGGTGGGCGCATCCGGTGATCTGGCCCCGCTGGCGCATATGGCCGCCGTGATGATGGGAGAGGCCGAAGCCGAGTATGAAGGCAAGGTAACTTCGGGTGCCGACGCCCTGAAGCGCGCGGGGCTTTCCCCGGTTGCGCTGGGGGCCAAGGAAGGGCTGGCCTTGATCAACGGTACGCAGTTTTCGACGGCCTTCGGACTTGCAGGGCTTTTTGGTGCGTGGCGGGCAATGCAATCGGCACTGGTGACATCAGCGCTTTCCACTGATGCCATCATGGGCTCGACCGCGCCGCTGCAACCAGAGATTCACGCCTTGCGCGGCCATGCCGGCCAGATTGAGGCGGCCGCCACCATGCGTGACCTGCTGGACGGATCGCAGATACGTGAAAGCCACCGCGAAGATGACGCCCGCGTGCAGGACCCCTATTGTATCCGCTGTCAGCCACAAGTCACCGGTGCCGCGATGGATGTCCTGCGGCAGGCCGCACACACACTTGAGATCGAAGCGAATGCCGCCACGGATAACCCCTTGGTCCTGACCGAGGCAGACCTGATCGTCTCTGGCGGAAATTTTCACGCCGAACCGGTGGGTTTTGCCGCTGACATGATCGCGCTGGCGGTTGCCGAAATCGGGGCCATTGCCCAACGCCGGATTGCCCTGATCGTCGATCCGACCTTAAGCCATGATCTGCCACCGTTCCTGACGCCAAATCCCGGCCTGAACTCCGGCTTCATGATTGCCGAAGTGACAACCGCCGCATTGATGAGCGAGAACAAGCATTTGGCGAACCCCTGCGTTACAGACAGCACGCCAACTTCCGCCAATCAGGAAGACCACGTCAGCATGGCCGCGCACGGCGCGGTGCGGCTGGGTCGGATGGTTGCCAATCTTGAGCGTATTTTGGGTGTAGAACTCCTATGCGCCGCGCAGGGTGTCGAATTTCGCACACCGCTTGAAACCTCTGCTCCGCTGGGCCTTGTCGTGTCACACCTGCGCACCTGCGTGGACCGGGTGATCGACGACCGTTATCTCGCACCCGATCTGGAAACAGCCGCGTCCCTTATCGGCACTGGACAGGTCTTGGCGGTATCGGGTGTGGCAATGCCGGAATTGCACCAATGACCCCCGTGGAGATCCATCAGGGCGACAGCCCTGTCGTACTGGGCCTGCCGCACACCGGCACCTATGTCCCCGATGACATTAAGGCAAAGCTGAATGCGCGGGGACGCGGGCTGGACGATACGGACTGGCATATTCATACGCTCTACGATGGTGTGTTGCATGGTGCCACGACAGTACGCGCAACCTTTCACCGCTACGTTGTGGATGCCAACCGCGATCCATCCGGCGAAAGCCTCTATCCCGGTCAGAACACCACCGGGCTTGTCCCACTGACAGACTTTGACGGTAATGAGATTTGGGACACCGCGCCAGACGCTGCCGAAATCGAAGCGCGACGCCGCACTTATCACGCGGCCTACCACGCAGCGCTCAAAGAAGAACTTCAGCGTGTGAAGGCGTTGCACGGTGTTGCGATCCTCTATGACTGCCACTCAATCCGCAGCCGCATCCCATTTCTGTTTGACGGCACATTGCCCGACTTCAACATTGGTACGAACCTTGGCACCACATGTGCGCCGGTGATTGAAATGGCCGCTTACGGGCTGTGCCGCGCAGAAGACGGTTATTCAACCGTACTGAATGGACGGTTCAAGGGCGGCTGGACGACGCGCCACTACGGCAGGCCTGACACCGGCGTGCATGCCATCCAGATGGAACTGGCCCAATCAACCTATCTGAGCGCTGAAAACGCACCCTGGACCTACGACACCCTCAAAGCCGCCCGCCTGCGCCGCCCCCTGTCGCGCCTGCTGGGCAAACTTGCCCATATCGCCCTGAATGGAGACCTGACATGACCAATCCGCGCAAAAACACCCGTGACGTCTTTCCCGCCACCGGGACAGAAATGACGGCTAAATCATGGACCACCGAAGCACCGCTGCGCATGTTGATGAACAACCTGCACCCTGATGTCGCAGAGAACCCGCATGAGCTGGTTGTTTACGGTGGCATTGGACGTGCGGCACGCACGTGGGATGATTTTGACCGCATCGTAGCTAGCTTGCGTGATCTGGATGAGGACCAAACGCTGCTGGTGCAGTCGGGCAAGCCCGTGGGCGTATTCCAGACCCACAAGGACGCGCCGCGCGTGTTGATTGCGAACTCAAATCTCGTGCCCCATTGGGCCAATTGGGATCATTTCAACGAATTGGATAAAAAAGGGTTGGCCATGTACGGCCAGATGACTGCCGGATCTTGGATTTACATCGGATCCCAAGGCATCGTCCAGGGAACCTATGAGACCTTCGTTGAGGCAGGCCGCCAGCATTATGGCGGTGATCTCAAGGGCAAATGGATACTGACAGGTGGACTGGGCGGCATGGGTGGCGCACAGCCCCTTGCCGCCGTGATGGCCGGTGCCTGCTGTCTGGCGGTTGAGTGCAACTCCGACAGCATCGATTTCCGCCTGCGCACCCGGTACGTTGACGAGCGGACTGACAGTCTTGATGACGCGCTGGAGATGATCGAGCGCTGGACAGCGGCTGGTGAGGCAAAATCCGTTGGTCTTCTGGGCAACGCAGCGGATGTATATCCTGAACTGATCAGACGCGGTGTGCGCCCTGACATTGTAACCGACCAGACCAGTGCACACGATCCGGTCAACGGATACCTTCCGCAGGGCTGGGGCATGGCCGAATGGCGCGAAAAGCGCGAGAGCGACCCCAAGGCGGTTGAGAAAGCCGCGCGCGCGTCAATGATGGTGCAGGTCCGCGCAATGGTCGACTTTCACGCGCAGGGCATACCGACCGTTGATTACGGCAATAATATCCGCCAGATGGCACTGGAAGAAGGGCTGGACAACGCCTTTGATTTCCCCGGTTTTGTACCTGCCTACATTCGCCCCTTGTTTTGCCGGGGCATCGGGCCGTTTCGTTGGGCCGCGCTGTCGGGTGATCCCGAAGATATCTACAAGACCGACGCAAAGGTAAAAGAAATCCTTGCCGATGATAGCCATCTGCACAACTGGCTGGACATGGCACGCGAGCGCATCGCGTTCCAAGGCTTGCCCGCGCGGATTTGCTGGGTCGGTCTAGGGGTGCGTCACAAGCTTGGCTTGGCCTTCAATGAAATGGTCCGCAATGGCGAATTGTCCGCTCCGATCGTCATTGGTCGCGACCACCTCGATAGTGGTTCTGTCGCGTCGCCCAATCGCGAAACGGAAGCGATGAAAGATGGATCGGACGCAGTATCGGACTGGCCTTTACTGAACGCGCTGCTGAACACCGCATCAGGGGCCACGTGGGTGTCGCTGCATCACGGCGGCGGGGTTGGCATGGGGTTCAGCCAGCATTCAGGCATGGTGATTTGCTGTGACGGGACCGAGGACGCCGACCGGCGCATAGCCCGTGTGCTTTGGAATGATCCGGCCACTGGGGTCATGCGCCACGCCGATGCAGGCTACGAAGATGCCATCGACTGCGCGCGGGAAAACGGGTTGAACCTGCCCGGCATTCTGTAAAGAGCCTGAGCTAAGAAAAACGAAGGAAATCTTCAATGATTGAACGCATCGATACTGGCGTCCGCTCTTCCAAGATCGTCAAATACAATGGGATTGCCTATCTGACCGGGCAGGTTGGCGAAGGTGCCACCATTCAGGAACAAACCACCGAATGTTTGCGCCGCGTTGACGCGCTGCTGACGCAGGCAGGGTCATCACGCGAACACATGTTGCGTGCGACGATTTGGCTTGCGGATATGAGCGATTTTGACGGCCTGAATGAAGTCTGGAACGCCTGGGTGCCAGAGGGACACGCGCCCGCCCGCGCCTGCGGAGAGGCCAAACTTGCCAGACCGGAATTGAAAGTCGAGATCATTGTAGACGCTGCTTGCGGTTGAACTTGCGGCGCGCGCCCCCAAAAGGGCGTGCGCCGGAAATCAGTAGCTTGTCGTCATCCGGTGACCCCGACGGTAGGTCAGTTGAACCAGGGTAACTGTCTGCGCATCCTGTTGCGTCGTCCGCTCTATCTGAAACAACGCATCTTGTGTGTCGCATTCAAGATGTGCCGCGAGAGTAGCGTCCGCCGTGATGGCCTGAAAACTGATCTGCACATCTGTGTACGGCACCTGAGCGACAAGCCATTCGTTCGGGCCAATCTGATCAAAATCCGCCGTCTCCGCATCGGGGGTTGCATCAAGATTGATCCAGCGATTTTCGTGCTGGTAAGGCGCACCGTCAGCGTAGTGCATGCAGACCAGATGCAGCAGGCTGGCGCTTGACTTGACGCCCATCCTTGCCCGCAGGACATCCGTGGCGGGCGCAACACTGCGACTGACCAAAGCGTAGCGGTAGCGGGCACCAAGGTCTTCGACCTCTTGGCGCACCAGCGGAATTGTGAAGCGGGCCTGTCTGACAGGAGCCTGCCGCACGCGGCTTCCGGCTTTGCGCCGCCTTTCGATAAAGCCGTCCGCGACAAGCTCTCGCATCGCCCGGTTCACAGTAGCCCTTGCGCAGCCATAGCTCTCCGCAAGATCAACCTCATTGGGCAAGGTGCTGCCCGGTGGAAGCTGCCCTTCCGTGATCTGGCGCAGGATGTCCGCTTTCACCTCGCGGTACGTCGTGGTCATCGCATGCTCCTGCCCAGCTGGTTAAATTATTTGATACAGACATAAAACTATTTAAACCAGACTTGAAGACAGCCAGACGTCACGCAAAAAAAGCCGGACCAGAGGTTTTTCTCCGGCCCGGCGATCATGAACTCAATCTGTCCTCAGATATTTGCGATCAGAATATGAAATCCACATCCGTCAGGCTGGCGATGCCGATGTTCTCGATGGTCAGCGACCCGCCGCCATCCCAGTTGATCGTCACATTTGCACCACCACCACTGGTCACAACGGACTTGGCCGCATCCAGCCAGTCCAGATCAGAGGCCGTGCCGTCAGTCACGCCAAAGGAAGAAATGTCCAGCCGATCAGCCCCGGTGTAATCACTGATCCGGTCGTCGCCCTGATCTGCAAAAAGCAGAAACGTATCAATGCCGCCGCCGCCTGACATGATGTCATTGCCCGCAGCCCCGGTGATTTCGTCAACGCCGCTACCGCCAAAAATTTCGTCGTTGCCCGCACCGCCGTTCAGTTCATCATTGCCGTCGCCGCCAAAAATCTTGTCGTTCCCGTCACCACCAAACACCTTATCATTGCCGCCTTGGGTAAACACCAGATCATTGCCGTTCTGCGCAAAGACCAGATCGTTGCCGGAACCGGTGTTGACGATATCGTTGTCGCCGCCAGCGTTGACAATATCGTTGTCTGCCCCGCCAAACAGCCGGTCTGTGCCCGCGCCGCCAAAAAGCTGGTCAAACCCGGCACCGCCAAACAAGAGATCATTTTCGCTGCCGCCAAACAGAACGTCTTCGCCGTCGCCGCCGTTCAGGATGTCATTGCCCGCGTTGCCGGACAGGATATCATCCCCAGCCTCACCGCGCAGATTGTCGGACCCGTCATCGCCGCGCAGAATATCGTTGCCCGCGCCGCCAGAGGCTTCGTCATCGCCGCCGTTGCCGTCAAAGACATTGTTGGCGGCGTTCCCGGTGAACACATCGGTGCCCTCAAAACCCTTATAGTTCTCGAAATCGATAAGGTCGCCCGAAGCACTCCCGGGCGTTGTTGAACCGAAAACGTAAAATCCCGCCTCAAGGTCAACAAAGAAGTCTGTCTGTCCGCCGCTGGAGAAGTCTGAAAAATCAGCCGTGTCTGTCCCACTGCCACCGTGGAAGTCAGGCAAACCGTCACCGCTGCGGAAGATGATCGTATCGTCGCCGCCTTCGCCAAAGAAGGTGCTTTCTATCTCTGAAAAGGTACTTTCGAGACCGCGAAAGGTGTCATCGGCCTGTGTGCCAATAAACGTCTCGACGTTGGCAATGGAGCGTATGCCGCCCAGCCCTTCCAGTGTCCCTTCCCGCTGGTCGATGTTCAGCCCTTCACCCGCAGTCGTCACGGCGCTTGCATCAAATACATTATCGCCAGTGCCACCATCAATGTCGTCAACCTCTTCGCCATCGCGGTGGATGAACAGGTCATTGCCATCGCCGCCGTCCAGACTGTCGACGCCCGCGCCGCCTTCGATGGTGTCATCGCCCGCACCTGCGGAAATGATGTCGTCGCCCTCTCCGCCGATAAAACCGGTGTCCGCATCGTCGCCGATCACGGTGTCGTCGCGATTGGTCATCTCGAAGATTTCAATGCTTTCAAATGTGGCGCGAGAGGCTTCGCGGGTGCTGTTTTCAGTATCGGTGAGGTCCAGCCGGATGGCGTTGGATTTGCTTATGAAGCTGACAGTATCTGTCCCGTCGCCTCCTATGTTGACCCCACGATTTGCGAACAAAAGGTCATCACCTGCCCCACCGTCTAGCGTGTCACCACCGCGTCCGGCAACCAGCGTATCGTTACCTTCTTCACCAAAAAGTTTGTCATTATTGCCGAACGCCGCCCGGATGAAATCATCGCCCTCACCACCGCGCAGCGTCACTTTATTACCATTCGAACGGATGACATCGTCAAACGCGGACCCAATTACATTTGCGATGCTGATAAACACATCGCCTTCGGCATCACCACCGATGCCGATCGCTGCGCTGCCGACCGAGCCACTACCGACATCCACCTCAATGCCCGCCGATGACCCGCTATAGTCAACGGTATTGGCAGCCGAAGCACCGCCATCGAGCGTATCGGCCCCGGCCCCACCGATGAGAACGTCGTTATTACCGCCACCCAGCAGGCTGTCATCGCCCTCACCGCCAATCAGTGTGTCGCGGCCGCTGCCACCGCTTAGCGTATCATCACCCACGCCGCCAAAGATCAGATCAGCGCCTCCGGTGCCTGACAGATCAACTGTATCCGTGATGTCGATGACGCGCGCATTGTCGACCTGTCCGTCGGAAGTGATCGAGGTGGTGGCTCCGGTATTGGTGATCATGATTGAGGAGGCGGTCGAGGTTGCCTCAAACGTAAAGCCGACGACATCCCGCTCTCCATCCAGAATGGTGGCCGACAGGGTCTCGATCACCGCGCCCGTGTCATCCAAGATATCGATGCGAAAGTCGTGATCACCGACATTGCCGCCTGTTTCCGCCAGATCAAGCGTAACGCTATAGGTATTGCCAATGATGGTGCTGAACCCCTGATCAATGGAATCGCCAAAGACAGGGTCGTTGCCCGAGTTAAAGCTGATCCGCCCACTGACGGGACGAGGTGGGTTGGCATCATTCACATCCGTGATGTTCCAATTGTTCAGGCCGTCATCAAATGTGCCATTGATGAGGATATTGCTTTCATTCACGTTCGGCATCGTTCCGTTCTCCTTATTGTGTCACGCCCCGTATGGGGGTTCGTCGTTGGGAGGGGACGGAAGGTTCAATTTCTGCAAAAGTTTTTTGTTTTTTTTTGGCGGTACGGCATAATCGGAAACACCGCACATCCTCAGCACGCATAGAAAAAGGGCCAGACGATGTGCCTAGCCCTTCTTCAATCTGTATTCTAGGTCGTCTGCGGTTTTTGTTTAGAACACGAAGTCCACATCCGTCAGGCTGGCGATGCCGATGTTCTCGATGGTCAGCGATCCGCCACCATTCCAGTTGATCGTCACGTTCGCGCCACCGCCGCTGGTCACAACGGAGGTTGCCGCATCTTGCCAGTCCTGATCAGAGCCCATGCTGTCCGTCACTCCAAAGGATGAGATGTCCAGCCTGTCAGCACCGGTGTAGTCAGTGATCCGGTCATCGCCCTGATCGGCGAAGAAGAAGAACGTATCAACGCCACCGCCGCCCGACATGATGTCATTGCCCGCAGCACCGGTGATCTCATCGTCGTCACCGCCGCCAAAGATTTCGTCGTTGCCAGCGCCACCGTTGATCTCATCGTTGCCGTCACCGCCAAAGATCTTGTCGTTGCCAGCGCCACCAAACACGTTGTCATTGCCAGCCTGAGCAAAGACCAGGTCATTGCCGGACTGGGCAAATACCAGATCGTTGCCGGAACCGGTGTTGATGATGTCGTTATCGCCACCACCGTTGGCGATGTCATTCGCGGCACCACCAAAGAGCCTGTCTGTACCGGCACCGCCGAACAGCTGGTCAAAGTCGTTGCCGCCAAACAGCAGGTCGTTGCCGCTCCCGCCGAACAGCACGTCTTCGCCGTCGCCGCCGTTCAGGACGTCGTTATCACCATCGCCCGAAAGCACGTCATTGCCCCCTTCGCCGCGCAGGTTATCTGTGCCCGCGTCGCCGCGCAGGACGTCATTTCCGTCGCCACCAAAGGCTTCGTCGTTGCCATCGTTGCCGTCAAAGACGTTGTCGGCAGCATTGCCGATCAGGATGTCGGCACCACCGCCACCCATGTAGTTTTCAAACTCCTGCAGGTCCCCGCTGAAGGCGCCGGCCGTTGTCTGGTTGAACCGATACCCACCCATATCCAGATCGACATAGAAATCAAAAGTATCTATCCCTGTGAACAGGGTAAAGTCGGCGGTATCCGTACCGGCACCACCAACGTAATCCGGCAGACCGTCACCACCGCCGAAGATGATTGTGTCATCACCCCCCTGGCCTTTGAAATTACTGCCACCGTCACCACGGAACGTGTCATCAGCTTGCGTACCGACAACGGCCTCAATGCTGATCAGGTCCAGCGTACCGCCAAGGCCGGTCCATTGTTCGGTTATCAGATTGAAGTTCATACCTTCTGTCAGGGTTGTCACATCGCTTGCGTCAACCGTGTCCGTGCCGGCACCGCCGTCGATATCATCGATGAACTGCCCGTTACCGTGAAAGAACATGTCGTTGCCTGCTTCACCATTCAGTGTTTGGTAACCGAAATCCGAAGTGATTTCATCGTCAAGCGTTGTGCCGATGATCGTCTCGACACTGGAAATCGTCAGCCCGCCGTTCTGGTTCTCGTAGGTTCCGTCAAGCAGGTTGATGATCAGGTTGTGGTCGGTCCGGTTTGACAGATCAAGCGTATCTGTGCCCAAACCACCCAAGATATTATCGGCAAATTCACCGTCGCGCACGATAAAGGTGTCGTTTCCTGCGCCGCCAGAAATCTCGTCTGTGCCAAAGCCACCTTCGATCACATCGTTGCCGTCGCGGCCTTCGATAGAATCAGTGCCGCCATCCCCAATGATCGTGTCGTTTCCGTCCTGTCCGATCAGGGTGTCAGCACCGCCATCACCATTCAGCGTTGTGGATGTAATGTTTGTCGTGACCACGCTGCCTTCGATAAAGTTGACCGGCAGGGCGGCAAAATCGACAGTGTCGATCGTGTTTCCGCGTGTGTCCCAGATCGACGCGATGACGTTGTCGCCCTCTTCCCACGCAAACAGGATGCGCCCATCGACGGTCACACCGATGCTTGGCGTCAGTTCTGTCCCGGCCTGCGGTTCGATCACAGTCACCGTATCCGTTCCGCTGACTGATCCGTTTTCATTAAACCGGCGCGCTTCGATGGTGTTGTCGGTATCATTGTCCCAAATGATCGCGAACCCGCCATCGGGCAGGGCGACGATTTCGGGTTCATTGCGAGTGTCACCTGCACTGTCCACGTTGAATGGCCCCAACACCGGCACCAGATCGCTATCGTAGACACGATACTGCACATTCGTGCCGTCCACCCATGTAGCAACAATATTGCCATTCAGCAGTGTGGTTACCTGTGGATCAGTGGCCGCAGAAGTTTCAACAGTGGTCGAGTGTTGAAGGACGCCATTTGAACTGTAAACCCGCATTTCAATGCCGATTGTACCGCTATCGTCTTCCCGGTAGACCGTGACCAGCTCCCCGTTGATGTTTATCGCGGAGTCGGAATCACCGTCAAAGTCAGAACTGTTCTGGGCTGCGCCAAACTCTGGTGTCAGGACAGTCCCTGTGGCGCTCAGCCGTACGGCGCTTACGTCATCGTCCCCACCTGCTCTGTCATCGAACGTAACAAAAGAAGTGTTCGAGGTATTGTTCACAGCAATCGACGGGTTGGAGAGAACATCGGCCGCAGAAAAGTTACTTGCAACCGTTGAGGTGTTTGTCACGGTACCTGTGTCGTCATGCCGTTGCCAGATGATCGCTTCCTGCGCGGAATTCGAAATGTCATCATCGACATAAACCATCATGAAACCACCGTCGTTGGTGGCCGCGATGTCAAAATCCCGCTCATCGTCGGCACTGAAAGAGCCGTTCAGACGCTGGGCGGGTTCAACAACGTTACCTTCAAAATCATAGATAACGCCGATGATATCTGTACCCGCCTGCGTACCGATACCGGTTGTTCCAAGTTCGACCCAAGCGACAAGGAAGTTACCGTTTGACAGGCCGATGATCTGCGGGTCCTCAATGCTGGGCGTGTTCGCCACGAAGGTGTTTGCCTGGAATTCATTGAGCCATTCTACTGGGGTTGCCATAGATTGATTCCTTTTTACATTTTTTTAAATAAAATTTGTTTCGTGCGCGCGACTATACATGATTCTTTGCAAAAATAACAGAGGCTTAGATTCACCTTATCGGCGAGAAACCTTGTCGATGAGAGGCCCGCAACCCCAGATAGCAAAGCCATTTGGACACCCAAGGAAGGGTAGTGACTCACAGGCTTCGTCGGCACGCAACCGTTTCAACATAGCTGCGTCTGCCAAAGGTTCTTGAAACAGCTTTAACGCCTTCGATACAAAGTGAGGATTCAGTAAGTTCAGCGCAGTCAGCCCGGGAACTTCAGAAGCCACCGAACCGAAACTCTTTTTAATTCAAATACTTGATCAAGTTTTACGACTTAATCAGATAACTCTCTGTGAACCAATGTTCTTCAAGGTTGGAACCATCTCCGATCCGGTCGATCACGGCAAAAAGGCCGGGGTCCGCAAGCGGCGTCAATACCCCATGCCATGTCCCGCGGTGGAAGTTGATCCCCTGCCCCGGTTCTGTGACAAACGCCTGCGGCGCGTCGGGCACGCCGTTGCGGTCGCCGGCCACAACGACAAGGAAAGGGTCAAGCGTCATAGGGATAAAGGCCTGACTGCCCAACGGATGCCGCTCCATCATGTCAAGCGTCAAAGGTAAGGTCGCCGCTTCACTTTGAAAGATGCTGATACCGGCACGCCCGTCGGCAAACTCAAGCTGCGCAAGATCGTGAAACCGTCCGCATTTGCCCTGATTGATGCGTTTGTCGGGCTGCCCGTCTGCGACAATCACATCGCCATAGGGTGCGAAATCCGCGGCGGTCAAAGGCTGGGTCTGAATGCATATTGTCATGCCGGGACTGTTCCGCAATTTCGTGCAGGTGGCAATGGTTGCCCGCGTTCAAAACGGGCTTCGGTTCGTCCGACGCCGCTTGGCGGATGCGCAACGCAAAAGGGCAGCGGAAACAATTGTCCGCTGCCCTTGATGTCACATCAGATTTTGCATCACTCTTCGTCAGAGGTTCCCAGTGCGGACAAACCCTTAAGAATATCAATGGCATATGCCAGCTGATAGTCCTCTTCGCGCAGCTCAGCTGCTTTCTCGGCCTTGGCGCGGTCTTCCATGATTTGCTTGATCTGATCATCTGTCAGGCTGTCATTGTTCAGGCTGCCACGCAAATCCGCCTCTGACCGCAGGGGGCGTGCGACCGTATCCTCGTCCTCGCTTTCGGGTGTCGCGGGGGGCTGTGCCACAACGATGTCCGGGGATACACCCAGCGCCTGAATGGAACGGCCCGACGGTGTGTAATAGCGTGCCGTTGTCAGGCGCATCGCACCGCTGCCGCGCAGGGGCATGACAGTCTGCACAGATCCTTTGCCAAAGCTCTTTGTCCCGACAACAATCGCACGTCGGTGATCCTGCAGGGCACCCGCGACAATTTCCGATGCGGAAGCAGAGCCACCGTTGATCAGGACAACCATCGGTTTGCCGTTGATCAGATCACCCGCCTTGGCGTTCACGCGGTCGCCATCGGCCAGCTCACGGCCACGGGTGCTGACGATTTCGCCCTTTTCAAGGAAGGCATCGGACACGGCGATCGCCTGGTTCAGCAGGCCACCGGGGTTGTTGCGCATGTCCAGCACGACACCGTTGATGTTGTCCAAGCCACCCGCTTCCTCGACCAGCTTTTCGAGGTTTTCTTTCATCTTCGGGTATGTCTGTTCGTTAAAGGTGGTCAGGCGCAACACGACTGTATCGCCCTCGGTCCGCGCGCGCACCGCAGTCAGCTGGATCGTGTCGCGCACGATTGATACGTCAAACGGTTCCTGTTCGCCCTCGCGCACGACCGTGATCACGATCTCTGAGCCAACCGGCCCCCGCATGAGTTCAACCGCTTCGTCCAGCACAAGACCCAGCAGGCTCTCGCCATCCACGTGGGTGATGAAATCACCGGCTTCAATTCCGGCCTCCGCTGCAGGTGTGCCATCAATGGGCGAGACGACTTTGACAAAGCCCTCTTCCTGCGTGACCTCAATCCCCAGACCGCCAAATTCACCGCGCGTCTGTTCGCGCATCTTCGCGGCATCCTTGGGCGACAAGTAGCTTGAGTGCGGATCAAGCGACGTCAGCATGCCGTTGATGGCCGCCTCGATCAGCTCACTGCTATCGGTCTCTTCGACGTACTGTGCGCGGATACGCTCAAAGATGTCTCCGAACAGGTCCAGTTGCTCGTACACATTTTCGGTCTTGGCGCTTTCCTGCGCCAGCAGGGGTGCTGCGATCTGGGTCGTGGCGACCACGCCCATGATCGTACCGCCCACGGCGGCCATGATAAATTTCTTCATATTTTTCATCCATCCTCATCCGTGCGAAACCAGATTTCCGGGTTCTGCGGGGTGTTGTCCTGTCTTACCTCTATATAGAGCGTTTCTGAACGCTCTGTGCCAGCCCCTTCACGAAGGGGTGACAAAAGAGCGCCGTCCGATGTGCCGGTTCCGGGCAATGCGCCGCCCATAAGTCCGACGGGTGTGCCCTCGGCAATGACCTGCCCTGCCTCACCGTACACGACCTCAAGCCCCGCAAATACAAACAACGTGCTGGCCAGTGGCTCCAATATCACCACATTCCCAAAATCCAACAGCGGACCTGTGTAACGGATCGTCGCGGCAGTGGGCGTGGTGACGATTGCACCCGGACGGGTGGCCAGGATCATTCCTGGGCGGGACACGCCTGCGGCGTCCGCTTCGCCCGCACGGCGCAGGATCAGCCCCTGTGCTGGCAAGGGCAGCGCGCCAATTTGCCCGTTCAGCGTGGTAGGCGCCGGCGCGAACTCCTCTGTGATGATCTCCGACAGGCCGCTGGCAAAGCCCTGAAGCGTTTCGGTTGACGCGATCAGAATACCGGTGCGCACGGGGTCAGCGGTGAAGCGCATGGGCAGATCGGTCCGGTTCGCCATCGCCTGATTTAGCGCCGTCCGCGCGGCCTGTACTTCTGTCAGACCGTCCTGCAACCGCGCTGCCGCATCCGCTTGCAAACCGCGCAACATACGCACGCTTTCCAGATCACCGCGCAGCGCATCGGCACGCCGGTTCAGCGCAGGCGTCAGTTCTGCCAGCAACATACCACCCCGCGCCGTTCCAAGCGGACCGTCGGGGTGCAACAGCATCACCGGAGAGGGTGCCCCCCCCATGCTTTGCAGAACACCCAACAAATCAGCAACTTCATCTTCGCGCGATTGCAGGCTCCGGGTCAGCTGAGCTTCGCTGATAGCGGCCTGCCGCAAGCCCGCGCGCATCGCCCCGAGACCGGTCTCGAACGCCTGAATGGTCTCTGTCAGCGCGCGCACCCGGTTGCGCGCACCGTCCGCACGGTCCAGCATCTGTGAAGCTTCATCCAGCGCATCTGCGGCTAGGCGGGCCTGTTCAGCGGCTTCCGATTGTGCAGCACCCGTGTTTGCCCACACACCAAGAACAAGGGCAATGGAACACAACAGTCTCATAACACGAGGGTCTCACCCGTCATTTCATCGGGTTGAGCCATGCCCATCAGCGCCAGCAACGTCGGTGCCAGATCGGCCAGACGCCCATCCCGCAGCCTTGCCCCTTCCGGTCCGCCGACCAAAATCACGGGCACGGGGTTAAGCGTATGCGCCGTATGCGCGCCCCCTGTTTCAGGGTCGATCATCATCTCGCAATTGCCATGGTCAGCAGTGACGATCATAGCACCACCTGCTTGCTCAAGTGCGTTCAGCACGCGACCAAGCCCTTTGTCGACGGCCTCGCAGGCCTTGATCGCAGCATCCAGATCGCCGGTATGGCCGACCATGTCGGGGTTGGCGTAGTTCACGACAATCAGGTCATAGCCATCTTCGATGGCACCAACGAAACGATCAGTCACCTCGCCGGAGGACATCTCTGGCTGCAAATCATAGGTGGCAACATCAGGCGATTTCGGCATAAAGCGGTCTTCGCCCATTGCCGGTTCTTCCTCTCCCCCGTTCAGAAAAAACGTCACGTGGGGATATTTCTCGGTCTCGGCCAGACGGAACTGTCGACGCCCGTGTTTTGCCACCCAAGCCCCAAGTGTGTTGGGCAGGTCAGGTTTGTGGTACATCGTGGTCATGTATCTGGCATGCGCTTCAGAATATTGCGCCATGCCCATCAACGCCGCCCAATCGGGTCGAGTACCGGCGTCATAGGCGTCAAAGTCGGGATCACCCAAGGCCGCCATGATCTCGCGCGCGCGGTCAGCGCGGAAGTTCAGGCAAAAGAAGCCGTCGCCGTTTTTAGCACCGCCATAGCCGCTCAGGACCGTTGGTTGAATGAACTCATCATCCTCGCCACGCACGTAGGCTGCACCGATTGCGCTTTGCGCGCTGTCTGCGGTCAAGCCGTCGCCGTGAAGTATCGCGCACGTGGCCTTCTCAACCCGGTCCCAACGGTTGTCACGGTCCATTGCGTAGTAGCGACCGCAGAGCGTCCCGATCTGTGCATTTTTGGGCAAGGCAGCCGCGAGCGCCTCAAAATACCCTTCAGCAGAGCGCGGAGCGACATCGCGTCCGTCCGTCAACGCGTGGATCACCACCGGCACACCCGATGCATCCAGCGCTTTCACCGCCGCAACCATATGATTGAGATGACCGTGCACACCGCCGTCAGAGACAACGCCCATCAAATGCGCCGCGCCACCACTTTTTTGCATGGCTTCAATGAAATCCTGCAGCGGCGGGTTGTGGGCAAAGTCGCCTTGCTCAATCGCCAGATCAATCTGGCCAAGGTCCATTGCCACAACACGCCCCGCACCAATGTTTGTATGGCCCACTTCGGAATTGCCCATCTGCCCGCGCGGCAGGCCAACGTCCGGCCCGTGCGTGATCAGTTCCGCCTTTGGGCCCTTCTGCATGATCCTGTCCAAGTTCGGCGTGTCGGCCAGCAGCGGCGCGTTGCCCTTACGTGTCGTGCTCAGGCCCCAACCGTCCAGAATGCACAGAACCACGGGTTTGGGGACGCTCATCTTGCCTGCTCCATCTTTGTTTTGTGCCCTTTTAGCGGCTTCAGGCCGCCGCGTGAACCGCATATCCGCCTTTGTGTGGCGGCCATTGCGGCATGCGCGTCCTGCCTCTTGCCGCGCGCACGGGCTTTGGGCATAACGCAGTCAGACCAATGCCCCAGCCAAGGACATCCCATGAGCCAGCCCGCGCCAGAGACCCGGATTGTGAACACCTATCGTATCGCCTGTGACGGCGGCGAAGGCGCGCTGGGCCATCCTCGCGTCTGGTTGCAGATTCCCAAGGACACCGGCTTTGTCGAATGTGGCTATTGCGACTGCAAATTCGTGCACGCGGATTTTGAAGGCAAAGTCTGAGGCTGACAAACGCAGGCCACGCGCCTGAGGTGGCCGTTGCTGTGAGTTGTATTGGAAAGATGAAGCCGGGGCGTTGGCGCGCCGCATCTTGTTGTAGCATCCGGTAGAAACCATTGCGATATTGGCGCTGATCCTGACTGGCAGCCTTCCGGTCTTCGTGGCAAAAGGAGGGTGGCGGACAAAGGAGAACGCAAATGGCATTCGGCAAGGGTCATCACCTGCACTTAATCGATGGTTCCGCATTCATCTTTCGCGCCTATCACGCGCTGCCGCCGCTGACGCGCAAATCTGATGGCCTGCCCATCGGTGCGGTCTCGGGCTTTTGCAACATGCTGCAACGCTATGTCGAGGGAAACACCGGGCCGGATGCGCCCACCCATGTGGCGGTGATTTTCGACAAGGGCAGTCACACTTTTCGCAACGATATGTACGATCAGTACAAAGCCAACCGGGAGGCGATGCCCGAGGATTTGCGCCCGCAGATACCGCTGACGCGGGAGGCGACTGCCGCGTTCAATATCGCCTGCGAGGAAAAGGAAGGCTTTGAGGCCGACGACATCATCGCAACGCTGGCCGTTCAGGCGCGCGCGGCGGGCGGGCGCTGTACCATCATCAGTTCGGACAAGGACCTGATGCAGCTGGTGGGCGACGGGGTTGAGATGTTCGACGCCATGAAGAACAACCGCATCGACCGGGAGGGAGTGTTCGAAAAATTCGGCGTCTATCCTGAGCGTGTCGTCGACGTGCAGGCGCTGGCGGGCGATTCTGTAGACAACGTGCCGGGCGCGCCGGGGATCGGGATCAAGACGGCGGCTTTGTTGATCAATGAATACGGCGATCTGGACGCACTGCTGGAACGCGCGGGCGAGATCAAACAGCCCAAGCGGCGCGAGACATTGATCGAGCATGCCGAGCAGATCAGGCTATCGCGCAAGCTGGTGCTGCTGGACGAGAATACTCCGCTGGACTTCACGCTGGACGATCTGGAGGTGCGCGAGCCGGACCCCGACAAACTGTTGTCCTTTCTGGCGGAAATGGAGTTTCGGACGCTGACCAAGCGGATCGCAGATGCGCTGGATGCCGAAATGCCGCAGATCGAGGATACGCCGCCCGCACCGGACGCGCCCGAGATCGCGGATGTGCCCTTTGACCGGGAAGCATATGAGCAGGTCGGCGACAGCGACGCCCTGCAGCGCTGGATCGACGCGATTTACGAGGTCGGCTATGTCGCCGTCGATACGGAGACCACCGGCCTGAACGAGATGACCGCCGAACTGGTGGGCATCTCGCTTGCGACTGAACCGGGCAAGGCGTGCTACGTCCCGCTTATCCACAAGGCGAGCGGATCGGACGACCTTTTCGGCTCTGACGAGCTGGCCACAGGGCAAATGAAGACCGAAGACGTGCTGAAGATGCTGACGCCGATGTTGGAGGATCCTGCGATCCTGAAGATCGGGCAGAACATGAAATACGACGCCAAGATTTTTGCACAGATCGGTATCACTGTCGCGCCGTTCGACGATACGATGCTGATGTCCTACGCCCAGCACGCGGGCCTGCACAATCACGGCATGGACACGCTGTCGGAGCGGTATCTGAACCACACGCCTATTCCGATCAAACCGCTCTTGGGATCTGGCAAGTCGATGATTACCTTCGACAAAGTGCCGCTAGCGGATGCAACTCCTTACGCAGCCGAAGATGCAGATATTACACTTAGGCTTTGGCAATTCCTCAAGCTACAACTTCACAGCACGCAGGTGACCAAGGTTTACGAAACGCTGGAGCGTCCACTGGTGCCGGTGCTGGCGCAGATGGAGCGGTCGGGCATCAAGGTGGACCGTGACACGCTGAGCCGGATGTCAAACGCGTTTGCGCAAAAGATGGCGGGGCTGGAGGATGAGCTTTACGAACTGGCAGGCCGCAAATTCAACGTGGGTTCGCCTGCGCAGGTGGGCGAAATTCTGTTCGACGAAATGGGCCTTGAGGGCGGCAAGAAAGGCAAAACCGGCAAATACGCCACTGGCGCGGATGTGCTGGAAGATTTGGCGACAGAACATGAGCTACCCGCCCGCGTGCTGGACTGGCGACAGCTCAGCAAACTGAAGTCCACCTACACGGATGCGCTTCAGGATCACATCAACGCCGATACAGGCCGGGTTCATACGTCATATTCCATTGCCGGCGCTTCCACCGGGCGGCTCGCCTCAACCGATCCAAACCTGCAGAACATTCCGATCCGGACCGAAGAAGGACGCCGCATTCGCGAGGCCTTCGTCGCCGAGGAGGGCAAAGCACTAGTAGCTTTGGATTACAGCCAGATCGAGTTGCGTATTTTGGCGCATATTGCGGATATTCCGGCGCTCAAAGATGCATTTGCGCGGGGCGACGATATTCACGCAATGACGGCCTCCGAGATGTTCGATGTGCCGATGGACGAGATGACCCCGGAAGTGCGGCGGCGGGCCAAAGCGATCAACTTTGGTGTGATTTACGGTATTTCTGGCTTTGGTCTGGCGCGCAATCTACGTATCCCGAGGTCCGAGGCACAGGGATTTATCGACCGGTATTTTGAGCGGTTCCCGGGCATACGCGCATATATGGACGACACCAAGAAGTTCGCCAAGGAACACGGCTTTGTGCAGACCTTGTTCGGGCGGAAGATCCACACACCCGAGATTGCGTCAAAGGGTCCGCGTGCGGGATTTGCTGCGCGTGCCGCGATCAACGCGCCCATCCAAGGCACCGCCGCAGATGTGATCAGGCGCGCGATGATCCGGATGCCGGACGCGATTGCCGGTCTGCCTGCGACCATGCTTTTACAAGTACATGATGAGTTGCTGTTCGAGGTCGAGAAGGGGAGCGAGGAGAAGCTGATCGACGCGGCACGCGAAGTTATGGAAAACGCCAATGATCCTGTGGTGAAGTTGGATGTGAAGCTGACGGTTGACGCGGGGATCGGGGCGAACTGGGCTGAAGCGCATTAACGAACGGGCGGGGCGAAGCCCCACCTTACTGCTTGGCGTCGTAAGGGGGGGCATTCTGCCCACCCCTAGCGTGGGGAAAATACCTTGACGGCGTTGCAGACATGGGAAGACGTAAAGGACGCGGCATTTGCGCTGAACCTGCCGAAGGTCGAAGTGGCGGTAAGCTGGGGGAATGAGACCCTTAAGGCGCACGGCAAATTGTGGACGTGGTGGTCGCCCTATGTCGATGCCGCAATTTTCAAGGGAACCTTTGAGGAACGCGAGATGCTGGTAGCGGCCGATCCCGACACTTTTCTGATCCATCCGCACTACGCCAAATTCGCCTGCCTGCTGGTCGCTGCCGGACGCATTGATGAATGCGTGGGCCAAAGCGCGCCTCATGCAAAGCTGGCGCGATATGGCCCCGAAACGGTTCCTGAAAGACTGGGACGCGCAGAACGGCGTCTGAGACAGGCGGGGCGTCCGGGACGGACGCCTTACGGCACCACCCCCTCTGACGTAAGGTGGACGTTCCGTCCTCCCGCCCCATTTCAACCTTATGAAGCCGATCCTGTATTCCTTCCGCCGCTGCCCCTACGCGATGCGTGCGCGACTGGCGCTCGACGTCTCCGGCGTGCAGACAGAGCTGCGCGAGATCGTTTTGCGTGACAAGCCACAGGCGTTTCTGGAGGCTTCCCCAAGTGCAACAGTGCCTTGTCTTGTAGCAGAAAATCAGACCATTGATGAAAGCCTCGACATCATGCGCTGGGCGTTGGCGCAGAACGATCCGGACGGTTGGCTGGACATGCCCCACCTGGGCAACGACCTTATCGCGCGCTTTGACGGTCCGTTCAAAGCCGCACTGGACCGCACGAAATATGCCAGCCGCTTTCCCGACGAAGACGCAACGGAACATCGCCGCATCGCAAGCGCCATGTTGCAGAACCTTGACACACAGTTACACGGGGACATCTTTGGCAAAGCGACCCTTGCAGACTACGCGATCCTGCCATTCGTGAGGCAATTTGCGATGATCGACAAAGACTGGTTTGATGCACAGGACTGGCCCGCGCTGCGCGATTGGCTTGAGGCTTTTTTAGCGTCAGACCGACTGGCCCGAATTATGCCCAAGTACGCACAGTGGAAACCCGGTGACGCGCCGGTGTATTTTCCCTAGTCCGCGCGCACGAGCTTTGCCACCAATCTGCGCGCCAGCGGTGCCACAACCAATACGGCTGGAAATGCGACAAGCCAGCTTGCGGTCCAGTTGCTAAGCCATAGCCCAACGAAAGCCTCGTTCAATCCGACCGCACGCAGGGTCGAGATGCCCGAAACAAGCAATGACATCAGCCCGGACAGAATAAAGCCAAAAGCAATTTGTGCGAACCGGGCGGGGATCATGACTGCATCCAGTGCAGGGTGTCTTCGGTCCGTCCGTGGGGGTGGTATTCCGCGCTGACCCACCCGGCGTAGTTCGACGCCGCGACAGCATTGAAAAGCGCGTCAAAATCTATGTCGCCGGTGCCGGGCGCGCCCCGCTCTGGCGTGTCGCCAATCTGAATGTGCCGGATCAGATCACGGTGTGCTTCATACACCGCAACGGCATCCTCGTGAATGACCTGTGCATGATAGCTGTCATATTGCAGCCCGACATTGGACGCGTCTACCGCCGCCAAAACCTCTGCGGCCAGATCATAGTCATTCAAGAAGTATCCGGGCATTGCCACCGGGTTCAAAGGCTCCAAGGTCAGGGTCACGCCTTTGGGCGCGGCACCGGCGGCCCAGCGCAGGTTGTCTATCAGGGTCTGTTTGCACGCTGGCCCTTCGCCTTCACCTGTCATCACATGAACAAAGGTTACGCCCAGTGCTTCGGCATATCTGAACACACGCTTCATATCGTATTGGAACCGCTCTGCGGCTGCAGGCACTGCGGCAAAGCCACGGTCCCCACCCGTGTAATTGGGCGGCGGCGCGTTGATCAGGATCATGCGTTGGCCATTGGCCTGCAATGCACCCAGTGTTTCCTTGGCGGCCACATCGTAGGGGAAAAGCACTTCAACCGCCTCAAATCCGGCGTCTGCTGCCGCCTCGAACCGGTCCAGATAAGGAAGCTCTCGCCAGAGCAGGGTCAGATTGGCGGCAAATTTCAGTGACATTCAGGCATCTTTGGGCAGTTCATTTGACGGGATGATGCCAAAAAACGCTCCCCCTGACCACAGACCAAACCACCCTTCGTGGTGTACGCCCAGATCAACCAGTCTGTAAAAGCTCTTGCGATCGATCAGCGCCTCAAGATTGCGGCGGATCAGAACATAGGGCGCGGGTTCTCCGGTTTCGGGGTCACGCACGACGCGGATGGGGTGATCCGGCCCTGCAATCGCCGTATCGCCAAGGTTTGTTTCAAACGCCAGCGTCTGATCGACCCCTGTACCCGATCCTGTGAAGTCTACCGCTACAAATGGCGCGTCCTCAACGGTGATTCCAACCTTCTCCACCGGTGTGACCAGAAAATACTTGTCATCCTCGCGCCACAGAATGGATGCAAACAGCTTGACCAATTCAATCCGTCCGATTGGCGTGCCCTCGTAGAACCACGTTCCGTCGCGCTTGATCTGCATGTCAATGTCACCGCAAAACGGCGGATTCCATTGTTCAAGCGGCGGCATTCCGCGTGTTTTTGCCGCTTTGACAGATGCCGCAAGGGAGGATGCGCTGGGAGTAACGGTTTTTTGTCCGCTCATTGCTTTTGCCATTTCCGCTTAAAGAGATAGGTTAGAAGGAACATATAATCCCGAGGAACAGAATGTCATGACCGAAGCGACAGACATGGTAGCGAAGATTGAAGCACTGGGTGGCAAGTTGGCAGAGGCCAAGGCCTCTATCACCAAGCGTTTCATCGGTCAGGAACGGGTAGTCGACCTAACATTGACCGCCCTTTTGTGCGGCGGTCATGGATTGTTGATCGGTTTGCCGGGTCTGGGCAAAACGCGGCTTGTCGAAACACTCAGCACTGTGATGGGGCTGGATGGCAACCGGGTTCAATTCACACCAGACCTGATGCCCGCCGATATCCTCGGCTCCGAAGTGCTGGATACAGCCCCCGACGGCACCCGCGCCTTTCGTTTCGTCGAAGGGCCGATTTTTTGCCAGCTTTTGATGGCGGATGAAATCAACCGCGCCTCTCCACGCACACAATCCGCGCTGTTGCAGGCGATGCAGGAAAAAACTGTCACCGTCGCGGGGCAGGATCGCACACTGGGCATTCCATTTCATGTGCTGGCCACGCAAAACCCCATTGAACAGGAAGGCACCTATCCTTTGCCCGAAGCGCAGCTTGATCGTTTCCTCGTGCAGATTGATGTTGCCTACCCTGACCGCGACACAGAGCGTGACATCCTGCTGGCCACAACGGGCGACACCGATGCCGCATCCACGCAGGTGTTCAGCGCACAAGAACTGCTGGACGCACAGCGTTTGCTGCGCCGGATGCCGGTGGGCGAGTCGGTTGTCGAGATGATCCTTGATCTGGTGCGCGCTTTCCGGCCCGAAGAGGACAGTGCCAGCGCACAGGTGCGCGAGACCGTTGCATGGGGCCCCGGCCCGCGTGCGGCGCAGGCCCTCATGCTGGCCGTGCGGGCGCGGGCACTGCTGGAAGGGCGGCTTGCGCCATCGGCAGAAGATGTGATCGATATGGCCCGCCCGGTTTTGACGCACCGCATGGCCCTTAACTTTGCCGCACGTGCCCGGGGCGACAGCCTGCACGGGCTGATCGACCAGACCGCCGCAGACCTGACCAAAACACGGGCTGCCGCGTGAGCACGCCCACCACCCTGCGCGCCGAGGCCGAAGATCAGGCATCCCGCCTGCCCGCACTTCTGGCGCGGGCCGAGCATCTGGCCGGAGCCGTCCTTCTGGGCGCACACGGGCGCAGGCGTGCAGGCATGGGCGATGATTTCTGGCAGTATCGTCCGGCGCAAATCGGTGACAGCCGCCGTATGATCGACCATCGCCGTTCCGCGCGGGGTGATCAGGAATTTGTCCGGGAACGCGAATGGCAGATCGCACAATCCGTCATGCTCTGGGTTGATCAGGGCGCGTCCATGCGGTTCAGCTCTGACAAGAACCTCCCTCACAAAGCAGCCCGCGCGCGGCTTTTGGGCCTTGCATTGGCGGTGCTTTTGCTGCGCGGTGGCGAACGGGTGGGGCTGACCGGCACTGCTTTGCCTCCCAGACGGGGCAATCCACAACTCATGCGGCTGGCCGAACTGTTCTGCCTAGATGACGCGGCGGATTACAGCCCGCCGGAACACCGCGCCATGATCCCCCATGCCCGCGCCGTCTTCATTTCTGATTTCATGGGGCCGCTTGACGGTGTCCAGACCGCATTGACCAAAGCTGCCGATCGTGGCGTGCGCGGTGTGCTTTATCACGTGCTGGACCCGTCTGAAGAGGTGTTTCCATTTACAGGCCGGACCATTTTTGAAAGCGTCGGCGGCACGCTCAGCCATGAAACGCTCAAGGCAAATGACCTAAAGAGCCGGTATCTGGAGCGGCTGGCAGCACGCAAAGCAGAATTGCAGAGCCTGTGCGCGCTGACAGGTTGGCAATACGGGCTGCACCATACCGATGCGCCCGCACAATCCGCCCTTTTGTGGCTTTATGGCGCGCTTGATGCGCGGGCGGGGATGGCAGCATGACAGTTTTGGGCGGCATTGGTTTCACGTCTCCTTGGTTGCTGTTTGCATTGCTGGCATTGCCGATCCTGTGGCTGATCCTGCGCGCGGTGCCCCCGGCCCCCATTCGCCGCCGCTTTCCCGGGGTCGCGCTTTTGCTGGGACTGTCTGACGAGGATACTGTGTCTGACCGCACGCCGTGGTGGCTGTTGCTGCTGCGGATGCTGGCGGTGGCGGCGATCATTCTGGGCTTGGCTGGTCCGGTGCTGAATCCAGAAGCCGATCAGGCCGAGGGAGACGGCCCCTTGCTGATCGTACTGGATGGATCATGGGCCGGTGCTACCCGTTGGCCACAGCAAACGCAGGCGATTGACGCCCAATTGACTCGCGCCAGCCGCGCGGGCCGCCCCGTTGGTTTCCTTGCGCTGACACGTCCAGACGCCCCTGCATTCCAGTCGGCAGACGTCTGGCGCACGCGACTGGCCGGTTTTGCGCCCGCCCCCTGGCAGCCCTCGCCGGAAGATATCAATAGGTCGGTCGAAATCATGGGTGATCTGGATGCATTTGATACGCTTTGGTTCAGTGACGCGCTTGATTATGACGGGCGCGACCGCGTGCTGGCAGCGCTTCAGGCGCAAGGGAATGTCGAAGTCTATCAGACAGCGGCCGACGTACTGGCCATTGCACCGGCGGCCTATGAAAACAGCGTTGTGAACCTGAACCTTGCCCGCGCGACGCCCGGCCAGCCGCGCGAAGTCGTCGTCCGCGCCGAAGGCCGTGATCCGGCAGGGAACGCCCGTATCCTCGCCACAGCAACCGCCGCGTTTGAACAGGGTAGCACCACCGCCAGCACCGAATTGTCACTTCCCTCAGAATTGCGGGCGCGTATTACCGGTTTTACGATTGCCGGACAGCGCTCTGCTGGGGCAACCTCATTGGTGGATGATGCGCTGCAACGACGCGAAGTGGCGCTGATCGGCGCGGATGGTGGGCAGGAAAGCCTGCAACTGCTGTCTCCGCTGCACTACATCGAACAGGCACTTGCCCCTACTGCAGACCTGATCGACGGATCCATCACCGATGTACTGCCTGCCAACCCGGACGTGATCATGCTGGCCGATGTCGCCACATTGTCAGAGGCCGAGGCCGCTCCGCTATTGGAATGGATTGATCAGGGCGGAATGCTTGTCCGGTTTGCGGGTCCCCGCGTAGCTGCAAGCGACATCAGCCGTTTTGACGAAGACCCGCTGATGCCGGTGCGCCTGCGCGCCGGTGGCCGCAGTGTAGGTGGTGCAATGAGTTGGGGAGAACCGAAATCCCTTGATACTTTCAAGGACAGTTCACCTTTCTTCGGGCTAAGCGTACCCGACGACGTGGTTGTGACCGCGCAGGTCGTGGCGCAACCTGACCCGACACTGGCCGACCGTGTGATTGCGTCTCTCAGCGATGGCACACCACTGGTCACGCGCAAGGTTCTGGGACAGGGGCAAATTGTGCTGTTTCATGTCACTGCGACGGCAGAATGGTCTACACTGCCGCTGTCAGGTCTCTTTGTCGAAATGCTTGAGCGGCTCGCGGTTTCCTCTGCTTCAGCCTCTCCTGAGGCGGCAGATCTGGAAGGCACCACGTGGATCCCGCAGCGCGTGATGGACGGATACGGTACGCTGTCTGACGCGGGCACATTGCCCGGTGTGGACGGTGTCGATCTGGTCTCTGCTGCCGCCGGTCCTGCAATGCGCCCCGGAATCTACAGCAGCGGCGAACGCCGTCTGGCCCGCAATGTGTTTCGTACCGATGATACGTTGACGCCCGCAAGCTGGCCATCGGATGTTCCGGTGCGCGGCTTGGCCGTGGCTCCAGAACAGCCCATCGCCGGCTGGTTGCTGAGCCTGTCGATTTTGTTGCTTCTGGCCGATGTGGTTGCGTCATTGGCTTTGTCGGGTCGACTGCTTCGGCGCAGCAACGCGACTGCGGTTGTGCTGTTGGCCCTGCCGCTGCTAGCTCCCGCCTCGGGGGCCGACGCCCAAAGTAACGATGACCTTTTCGCGCTTGCCGCGACCACCGAAGTTTCGCTGGCGCATGTCGTCACCGGCAACAACCAGCTGGATGAGATTGCCGCTGCCGGTCTGAACGGACTTTCGGACACACTGTTTTTCCGCACCTCGATCGAACCCGCACCAGCCACTGCGGTAAACCTTGAAACCGACGAGCTTGCATTCTTTCCAATCCTCTACTGGCCCATCACGCCGGATCAACCCCGCCCCTCGTCCGAAGCTTACGTCAAACTGAATGACTATCTGCGTTCCGGTGGTTTGATCCTGTTTGATACCCGTGACGCTGACATTTCCAGTTTTGGCGCGGCAAGCCCGAACGGGCGCAAGCTGCAAGAGCTTGCCGCACCTCTGGACATTCCACCGCTGGAACCGCTGCCGAGTGACCATGTTCTGACGCGCACATTTTACCTGCTGCAGGATTTTCCGGGGCGGCACAACAGTCGTGATGTTTGGGTCGAGGCCGCGCCTCCCAATGCCGTTCAAATCGAAGGCATGCCGTTTCGCAACCTGAATGACGGCGTGACACCGGTGGTGATTGGCGGCAACGACTGGGCCGCAGCCTGGGCCGTGCGCAGCGATGGCACACCGCTGCTTCCGGTCGGACGCGGTTTTTCCGGCGACAGACAGCGCGAACTGGCCAACCGGTTTGGTGTAAACCTGATCATGCATGTGCTGACGGGGAACTATAAATCAGATCAGGTGCATGTGCCTGCGTTGCTGGATAGGTTGGGCCAATGACCGCGACACTTGTATATGACCCTCTGATCCCGGTGCCGCTGTTGATCGTGGTGGCAATCATTGCGCTGATGGGGTTGATCCTTGCCATTTTGCGAGGCCTGAACGGATGGCCGCTTCGCGGGCTTGCTGCCGCTGTGGTACTGGGCGCGCTGGCCAACCCATCCTACCAACAGGAAGACCGCGCGCCGCTGTCTGACATCGTGCTTCTGGTTGAGGATCAAAGCGCCAGCCAAAGGCTTAGTGACCGCGCAGACCAGACGGCACAGGCTGCCGACACGCTGGCCGCCCAGATCACCGCACGGCCAAATACAGAATTGCGTCGGATCACCGTACCGGACGGCGCCGGAGATGCCGGTACGCAGGTGATGGCCGCAATAACTGACGCATTGGCCGAAGAACCGCGCGCGCGGATTGCAGGCATCCTCGCCCTGAGCGACGGGCGGGTGCACGACGCTGATTTGCCGATTGATCTGCCTGCGCCGATGCACCTGCTGATGACGGGACGCGACACTGATTGGGACCGCCGCCTGACGGTGCGCAATGCCCCTGCCTTTGCCATCATCGGAGAGCCTGTCACGCTGACCCTGCGCATTGATGATCTGGGGGCCGCACCCGGGGGGGATGCGCTTGCTCCGCTGGACATCTCCATCGACGGTGAACCGGCACAGACATTCCGCGTACCTATTGGGCAAGACCTCGAATTGCCGATCACCCTGCCCCACGGCGGCCGCAACGTGATCCGGTTTTCCCTGCCCGAGGCTGAGGGAGAGCTGACCGACCGCAACAATGCGGCCCTCATCCAGATGAACGGTGTGCGTGACCGCCTTAGCGTGCTGCTGGTCAGCGGCGAGCCGCATCCGGGCGGACGCACCTGGCGTAACCTTCTGAAGTCAGACAGCTCTGTCGATCTGGTGCACTTTACCATCCTGAGACCACCGGAAAAACAAGACGGTGTGCCGGTGACAGAATTATCATTGATCGCCTTTCCGACGCGCGAACTGTTCATGGAGAAGATCGACGATTTTGATCTGATTATTTTTGACCGCTACCAGCGCCGTGGTATTCTGCCCGCGCTTTATCTGGACAATGTGGCGCAATACGTGCGCGGCGGAGGTGCGGTTTTGGTCGCTGCCGGTCCGGATTTCGCCAGTGCCGACAGCCTTTACCGTTCGCCGCTGGGCAGCGTTTTGCCCGCAACGCCCACCGCCCGTGTCCTTGAGGAACCCTTTCGCCCGGTGACCACTGATCTGGGTGCACGCCATCCGGTCACGACCGACCTGCCGGGCAGCGGTGACTGGGGCCGCTGGTTACGTCAGATCGATGTGGCTGATCCGCAGGGCAACGTAGTAATGGAAGGCGTAGACGGTCGCCCACTCTTGGTGCTTAACCGGGTTGAGGAAGGGCGCGTGGCGCTGATGGCCTCTGACCACGCATGGCTGTGGAGCCGGGGGTACGAAGGTGGCGGGCCGCAACTGGAACTGTTGCGCCGTCTTGCACACTGGATGATGAAAGAGCCGGAGCTGGAAGAAGAAGCACTTACCGCGATAGCCGAGGGGCAGGATATGCGGATCACCCGGCGGACTTTGGCCGAAAGCGTGCCGCCCGTTGTCGTTACAGCACCCGATGGCAGCACATCCGAGGTATCGCTGAGCGAAACCGCGCCCGGTATTTTCGAAGGTGCCTATCAGGGACCGGAAATGGGGCTCTACCGGCTTGAAAATGGCGATCAGACTTCAGTGATCGGCCTTGGGCCTGCTGCACCCCGCGAATTTGTTGAAACCATCGCCAGTGGCGATGCCCTTGATCCGATCGTGACCGCGTTGCGCGGCGGTGTGGCGCGGCTGGAAGAGGGCTTGCCGCGCTTGCGTAACGTCCGTTTGGGTCGTCCAGCGGCGGGCCGGGGATGGCTGGGCATCACACCACGGGGCGCATACGAAACCCGCGACATTCGGCAAACAGCGATCCTGCCAGGCTGGTTGGTTTTGCTGCTTTCGACAGTGCTGATCACTGCTGCATGGCTGCGTGAGGGTCGACGCCGGTAAGGGTGGATTACGCGTCAGACCGCACGCAACAAAAGCCCCCCGGCCAGCACCACCACGACAAAACCCGCCAACATCTCAATCCCGGCCACGGCACGCGCCATCTGGGGTGATTCACCGATACCAGCCAGCATACCGCCGCGCAGTGATCCGGCGGCAATGCCCACGAAAATGGTAACAAGGGCGGTGCCTGTTCCCATTGCAAAAGCCCCAGCAATGCCAAGCCCGGCGATGCCCATTTGCCATGTGATGATCAGTACAAAAAGCGCGCCAGTGCAGGGCCGCACAGCGATACCTGCAATCAGGATCATCGCTTCGCGCAGCGTGCCTGCATTTTCAACCTGTGTGAGTGTCGGGCCATGAGCGTGCCCGCACGCGCTGCACACCGCAGTGTCGCCAGTGTGGTCGTGATCATGATTATGATGATGTGCCTGCGCTCCGGCCCGCGAAGGCAGCAATTTCCGCAGCCCTCGCCAGACAAGCCAAAGGCCAATCAGGGCAATCGCCCCGTAGCTGATAGGTGCCATCACAGCTTCGGTCCAGTCGACCATTGCCTGCCTGCCAAGGTTCAACAAGAAGACCCCGGCATACACAACAACGACCGCCGTCAGCGCCTGCGCCAATGACGCCGCCAGCGCGATCAGCGACAGGCGCAACATCGGCACGCGACGGGCAAATCCATACCCTCCAATCAGCACCTTACCGTGTCCGGGTCCTGCTGCGTGGGCCAGACCGTAGGCAAAACAAGCCCCCAGCAAGGCAAGGACTGCACCCGCGTCGCCCACGCGCGCGGCACGCAATGCGCCAGCAATGGCGTTCTGAAACTCGCGCTGCTGGCCTGCGGCCCACAGGCCCAGCCGATCGAAACCGCCACTCAGCCACAGCCAGACCAGACCGACAGCCACGGCACATGCCGCAATGCTCAGGAAATATCGCATGAAATGACCACTGTGCTGGCCAGAAGACCGCCAATGTCCGGCAGATCCGCATCCTCAGGTGTGGTTTCCACATCAAGCATATTTAACTGATCCCGCAACAAAAGCAGATTGGTATCAAGGTCCGGGACCTCGATCCGTTGACCACAGATATCGGACCCTTCGATGCGAACCGGCAAAGTGATATCATAGGCGGTATAGAAAGTGGGATCATAGGGTTTGACTTCAATCCGCACACCTGCGGTCTGATCGGGGTCCACGCGGCGCACATGTGTGGTTATAATTCGCGCGTCTTTGTAAACCGCAGTAGGCTTCATTGGTCCGGACAAACTTAAATCAACGCCCCCTTGCGTGATCACAAGGTCACCGTTGAACCCGGGGGTCCACTGCATATCAAAGCCGGTTAGGTCCGCCTGCTCTTTGGGGGTCAACACCCCGTCAAAGTCTGAATCAAGGGCCCGGTCTTCCATGATTAGCAAGGAATAAAATTCATCGTAGGCCCAGGTGACCTTGACCTCGACCAGCCTTCCTGCGCCATCGAATTTCAGATCCAGACCGGTATCGACAAAGATATGCGGGTGCGCGCCAAGCGGGGCAGCGCAACACAGACTGATCAGCAATGCAGCAAGGCGTTTCATCACAGGTGTGGCATACAACAGGCCCCTGCCCGCGGCAAGAATGCAGCACCTCGCAAGCGATGACTTGCCGCTATTCCAGACGGATGTTCACAAAAGCCGACCGCCCCTGCGCATCCACAACCGAAATGCGCGAAAACCCAGGCTCGGACAGCGGCAACAGCGCATCACGCCGGTAAAGATTGGTGATCAGCGGCGCGCCGTCGATCATGATTGTCAGCGGCAGCACCCCGGCCCGCAGTTTCAGCGGAACGCCTTCCGCGCTCAGGGCCAGCGTGGCCCCATCGGGTGGAAATTGCACATCAGGAGCATCAGGGGCCGTCATGAAAACAGCATCGCGCCCGCGAAAGCGTTGTAAGGGTACGGGCAAGCTGCCGGTATTGGAAAGCAGGGTTTCCGGCGGTGGAGGCGGCAGAGCATCCGGGCGCGCCTTGAGCCTGCCCATCGCCTCGAAAAGCAATGGCGCGGCAAGATCACCGCCAAAGGCACCGGGCACCGGTGTGCCATCCGGGCGGCCCAGCCAGACGCCAATGACATGAGTGCCATCAAATCCGATGGCCCACGCATCCCGGTGCCCGTAGGATGTGCCAGTTTTATAGGACACATCTCGCGCGCCTCTGTCAAAACCTGCCGGAGCAGGCACGCTTGCCAGAATATGCGCCACCTGCCACGCGGCACTGCGTGACATGATCCTGCGGGGAGTGGCAGGTGAGGCATGTTTCACCCAGTTCAGTGGCATGACCTGGCCCCCGCCTGCCAAACCGCCATAAAGCTGAACCAGATCATTCAGCGTCAACCCCACACCACCTAGGGCAACGGCCAGACCTGCCACACCTCCCGGCACCTGCGGCGACGCACCTCCCTTACGCAGCGCGGCCATCAGCCGCGCCGGGCCCAGTTCCTGCGTCAACATCACAGGCGGGATATTCAACGAAAGTTGCAACGCTTCGCGCACGGTCACCTCGCCACGAAACTGACCATCGAAGTTTTGCGGAGCATAACGGCCAAAAGCGGTTGGAACGTCAGCAATCAAAGTGGCCGGATGGGCGAGCCCCTGATCAAACGCCAATCCATAAATAAACGGTTTCAACGTCGACCCGGGGGAGCGCAGGGCACGGGTCATATCGACAAAGCCCTTCGTTTGTTGGCGATCAGAATAAGCCGGCGACCCGACCGAAGCGAGCACCGCACCAGTGGCATGCTCTGTAATCACAATTGCCGCTGACAGTCCTTTTGGCTTGCCCCGAACCGCGCGGACGGCCAGCTTTTCCATCTGCAATTGCAGTGCGGCATCGAGTGTCAGATCATGGCGCGCGGCAAGCGGCGCATCGCGGCGCACGCGGTCCGTCAGATGTGGGGCCAACCGTACGAAGGGGCGCATTCGCTGCGGCACATCCTGCTGATGGACCACGTCACGCGCACCGATGCGGTTCAGCACGCGGGCGCGGGCTGCGCGGGCCGCATCGGGATGCCGGTCCGGGCGTCGTGTTTCGGGTGCCTGCGGCAACGCGACCAACAGCGCTGTTTCTGCGGACGTCAAACGCGCGGGTTCCTTGCCAAACCACGCCAGCGATCCTGCGCGCAACCCTTCAACAGGGCCACCGTAGGGCGCATGGGCAAGGTACAGTTCCAGAATTTCCTTTTTCCCGAAACCCCGCTCCAGCGCCAACGCAACCCTGATCTGGCGCAGCTTGCCTGACCAGCGCCCGGTGCCCGAATTTTCAAGCAGGCGCGCGACCTGCATCGTCAGGGTCGATCCGCCCGACACAACCCTGCCGGACCACAGCGCCTGACCCACCGCACGGATGGCGGCCGCCGGGTCCACCCCGGAGTGGCGGAAAAAGCGCTTGTCCTCGTAGGCGATCAGCGCGTCAATAAAGTTTGGATCGACCTGATCGGCGCGCAAGGCCAGCCGCACGCGACCGTCCTCTACCGGAAAGGCGCGCAACAACTTGCCTTCCCTGTCCCGCACTTCGACCGATGTTTCGATCAATACCGGCGGCAGCACGGTACTGGCGACCCACTCTTCCAGCGCGTCACGTGACACCGCACCCAACCACAGAACAGCCGCCAGTGCGAAAAAGGCAAAACGGCGCATCACGGCGTGACCGTAACAGTCCCTGTCGCTGTGTTTGCCCGATATTCGGGTCGGTACATATCGCTCAGCGTGGCAGCGGGATGATGGTAGGTGCCGGGTGTGACCGCACGCACCACATAAGCTAACCGGAAAGGCTCCGCCTCGCGATGATCAACAGCGGCGATAAAGCGGTCACTGCGGAATTCGGCATTTTCGGCGGGCTTGGTCTGTAACCACTCCAGCGCTGCAATATCACCGCTGCGGATCAGATTCGGGTTGTCGATCTCGAACCCCGCAGGCAGTGGATCATCCACGATCAGCCGCGCGCCGATATCCTCGAACGGGGTGACCTCGATCACCATGACCAGCCGGGTGCCCGAAGGCACCGGTCCCTCCATCGCCTTGCCTTCCATCGTATAGCTGGTGCGCGTGATCTGATAACCGTAACCGCCTGCATCCGGCGCAACTTCGGGCACACCGTAGGCTGTCATGGTGACATCCATTGGCGCAGCACTCACGTTTTCGATGGTGGCGGCACCCGCCTCGGCATCGCTCAGTTTTCTGACCAGCGGGCCTTTGGCTGGTTCGCCGTCCACCAGGACTGCCGCGGCTGCATCAGGCCCTGCAAGCGCGTGGGCAACAAGGACAACCTGTGCAGCTTCCTGTGTGGAAAGCCGCCGCTGGTCGCGCTGGATCATCGACACCAGATCAGCAGAGGCAACAGCGGTGCTGCCCGCCTCATTTGACAGTTTCAGTACTGCCGCCGCATCACGCAAGGCGGTGCCAAAGTCCGCACGCCAGCCCAGGGTCTCGGTCTGGCCTGCCAGCATGGCTCCGGCACGGCGAAACATTGCATCTGCGCGCAGGGGATCTCCGTAGGCCGCCAGTGCCGCGCCCAGTTGAGCAGCCGCAAGCGGCGTGCCGAAGTCCTGCGCCTTTGTGTCGGCATAATAGCGCAGATCGCCCATGCTTGCCGCCCCTTCGCGGGCGAGCACGAGAAGGGCATATGCAATATCTTCACCACCCTTTTCAAAATCGGGGGCATAGCTGACGCGGTTACGCAGATTGTCCATCGCCAGCGAAAATGCAAGGTCCGGGACATTGTGGCCTTGCGCGCGTGCACGCGAAAGGAAATCGGAGACATAGGCATCTAGCCAGAATTCACCGCTTTGCGCACGCCAAAGACCAAATGCGCCGCTGCTGGTTTGACGCGCCAAAACGCGGGCGATGGCCTGTTCGATCTTGTCGTCAATCCGCGCGGGCGCGCCCAACCCGGCATCCTGCGCGACACTGCTGAGGTACAGCAACGGCAAAGCACCCGATGTGATCTGTTCTGTACAGCCATAGGGGTAGCGGTCCAGCTGACGCAGCAGGCCCGGCACATCAAACCGCGCCAGTGGTCCGGCGGTCAGCGTGGCATGGCCGGTGCCGGGCCGCAGACCGGCAAAGACATTGCGATCAAAAGTAAATGTCTCTCCGACCCCAAGCGCGAATTGCCGGGTGACGGCCACTTCGGGATCATTGTCGCGCACCGGCATGCGCAATACCTTGCGCAACTCCTTGCCTTCGGGTGTGCGCAATACAACCGTGATCAGATGATCACCGATTTCGCGGGCGGTTGCGGGAATGTTAAGGCGTGCGGACCCGTTGGCAGACAATGTGACAGACGTCGGGACATCGCCCAGCGCCACGCCCGCATCTGTGAACACCTGCAAGCCCATCTCGCCCGCGCTGCCTTCGGCGTGGACAAACTCAAGCAACAGACGGCTTTTGTCACCCGGTGCCAGAAAGCGCGGCAGCGAGGCGGTAACCACCACAGGATCACGCGCGATGACATCGCGCGATGCATCTCCCACCGCAGATTTGGTCCATGCCACTGCCATCAGTTTTATCGTGCCATTGAAAGCAGGCTTGATGATCTCAACCTCGGCACGACCATCCATGCCGACGGTGACCGGACCGCTGAAAAACGCCATCAGTTTTTCGGTGGGCGGCGGCGATTGTACCTGTGCGCTTGCCGCGGCGTCCCCGCCGGAGCGCACCGTGCCCATCGCGCCATTCAATCCGTCAATTAGCCGCCCGTATATGTCACGCAGTTCTACCCCAAGGCGGCGCTGTCCGAAATAATGATCGGTCGGATCCGGCGGCGCGAATGCAGTCAGGTTCAGGATGCCAACATCAACAGCGGCAAGGGTGACATAGGCAGTTTCACCCGCTGCGACGCCTTCCACCTGAACGGCAGCGCGCAGCGTGCCTGCCTGTCCATCCACCAAATCCGGTGCGTCAACCCGGACATCCAGCGCCTTGGCCTCTGGTTCAATCGTGGCGTGGACCAATCCCAATTGGCGGGCCGGGTTCTGTCCGGCGGCAATATCCATGCCGCGCAGGACCGACACGGTCACATAGGCCCCTGTCCCCCATTCCGGTGTCACCTCAAGCGACAGCGTATTTTCCCCGGCGGTTACCGGCATGACCTGCCGGTTGATCACGCGGTTGGACAGGACCGAAACAAGCGCCACGCCCGCGGCATCGGCCATCACACGCAAGGTTGCCGTGTCGCCACTGCGGTAGCTTGGTGCGTCGAGGGACACCTCAAGCTGATCAGGGGTGTCTGTGGTTCCGTTTCCATCATCCCAACCGGAGGAGAAAGCAACAGACGATTCAGCGAAGGGCCTGCCCAGATGCTCGACAATGATCTCATAACCACCCCATTGCGTTGGCGCGCTGACCGTCACAGGGGCATCGCCCAATCTAGCGTCTCCAGTCGCGATGCGGGTGCGGCGGGTCACCGGTTCCCATTCCCAGTTTCCATAAAGTTGATACCATTGATAGCGGGTCTGCACACGATTGACGGTCCATCGGACGGGCATGTCGGTGGTGGTGCCGTCCGGACCAATTGCAATCAGTTCAAACCGGGCGTCGGTGCCTTCGGCAAGCTCGCCGTCGAACTGTGGTCTGATCCCGATCATTGCAACATCAGGCGTCAACGGTCTGATTTCGCGCCTTTCAACCGGACGTCCCGACCCTTCGGAAGCCTGTAGAATGATCTCGGCCTCAAGTGGTACCTGCGGGTTTTCATTGAGTTGGGACAAGGGCAGCGCCAGCGTAGCACGCCCCGCGTCATTTGTCCGCGTTTCGCCAATAAAGCGGGTCTGCGGACGGAATGCGGTGTCATACCGGCCAAAGAGGTATCCGTTCCAACCGGGAAGGCTGCGGGTTGCCCGCAAGCGCAAATCGCCGGAAACCTCCAGATCAGCGCCCGGCGCGCCAAACAAATATCGAACGTCCACAGCAAGGGGCGGCGTCTGCCCCAGACGCAGCGGTGTGTCCGGCAAAGTCAGATCAAGATCAATACGTTCAGGCAAGAAGTCCTCGACCAGCACGGTCTGGCTGGCAAGGGCGGGTGCATCGAGATCGGACAGGATATCCACACGCCATGCCCCGCGCGGGACATCCCCACCCAACGGCAGTGAAAAGACATGACCCCCTGCCTGCGCATCGGTGCTCAGCTGTCGGCTGTATTCCACGCCGTCGGGGCGCTTGAGGATCGCCGTGATCGGCAATCCTTCCAGCGCAAGGGCCTGTGCATCGCGTGTCAGGGCGGTGGCATAGATCGTCTCACCCACGCGGTAGGCCCCACGATCTGTGGTCAGGAAGGTATCTATAGGGGGGGCCGGCGGATGCCCTTCGACACCACGGTCAGACAGGTCAAAGGCGGGGTCCGTCAGCGGCAGAAAGGCAACATCCTGCGCCGCACTTTCGGCCATTAAAAGCGCGGGCTCGGCCGCGCCGTTGCCCCGGGTCAATCCTCCGGGAAACCGGGCAAATCCATCCGCACCCGTGACCGCCGTGCCCAGCACCGCGTTGGCGCGGCTGATCAGGGTTAGGGTCACGCCTTCCTGCGGTGACGTATCCGACAACGCGCGCACGGCAACGTCCATGCCGTTCACGCCGCTCATGGTAGTTAACCCAAGATCCGACAGCACGAACCACTGCATCGCAGCCGGATTTTCATAACGGTCCTGCCCGGGCACGGCAGCGCTGAGCACGTAAATGCCTGCTGGTTGACCGCTCAATGCCTCGCCCAGAGGCAGGCGCGTGGTCATGTCAATGTTCAGGCTGTTTTGCACCGTCGCTGAACCGGTCCAGACCTCCTGAGCCAAATCACGGGCGAAACGGTCATCTTCATAGGCGTTCAGCGGACGCCCGAAATAGCTTTCGCGGATGGCACGCACCAGATTGCGGTCGCTGACCCGGCGCAGTCGCAAATCAAGGGTGTCGGTGTTCACCGTCTCAACCGGCAGTGCCGCATCGGCGCTGCGAGGCAAGACATAAGCCCGGCCGGGAAAGCGAACGGTCTGATCGCGGTCACGCACATACAGCTGCAGCGTCACATCTTTGTGCAGCACCTCTCCGGTGCTGCCGGGCAAGCCGGCACGAAATGTCACGCTGTACCGCACGCCGTGATCGACACCGTCAATGCACAACTGGCTGTCTTGGACCTGTGTTACCAGTCCGCGCCCCTCGATCCGCACAAATGGTTCGTAATCAACACCTGCCTGCACCAAGGGCTCGGAAAATTCCGCACAGATGCGTGGGGCAGCGGCGTTGTTATCGACGCGGTGATCGGTGATGCGAAAGCCGTACGTCGCGATGGCGTCATCCAGCGCCGCTGTCAGTTCTTCGCGGGGGGAGAGCGATTGCGCCAAACGCAAAGCAGGGATCATGTCGCGACCGCGGTTGTTGGCTTTCAAGGCACGCGCCATGATTTCAAGTATATTTGCACGCATCGCAGGGTCAGAAGCGCGCAGATAGGCATTTGTCGCGGCCACCAATGCCTCGTTGCGATACTGGCGGCGCTCCGCACTTTCGCCGGTCTGCGAACGCGTCAACGCCAGATCAGCATAGGCCAGCCAAAGATCAGCGCGGTCTGACAGTGCGACCGCCTTGCCTGCCCAACGCAGGGCCGCACGGCTGTTGCCAGCAGCCCGTGCCGCATCCAGCGCGGCTGTCAGATCAGCCAGCGTTTCGCCATCGAAAGAAAAGCGCGCGGCGTTTGTGCTGATAAAACGGCGAGCGGTATCCATGTCTTCATTCCGAAGGAATGACAGGTCGGCCTGACGTTGAACTGCACTTGCGATGACTTGGGGTTGCGTCCTGATTTTGCGGGCGGACAGGGCACCCTCGTAGACCGAGCGGTCAAAGATGTCTGATTTAGGGAAACATGCGTTGTTGCGGGTGTTGAATGTGTAAGCAACGCAGGCATCCTGCGCCGAACAGGCACGCGCGCAGGCGGCCTGTGTCGTGTCAAAAAGGTTGGTCAGGTCTGCGCCATAAAAATCCACGTCGCGCGACGTAAGGTATCTGTGATCCGGCACAGCCTCCTGCGTCAGCGCCTGCACCGCCAGCCCAATCCATACTATTGCGGAGCAAACCAGAAACATCACACGGCGCGGCAAGACAGACATCCGAAATCTCCTTTGTGAAATGCAAACAGCCTGCCACGGGACCGGCAACCGGGCAAGGGTTAGCCCGTGAACCGACGCTGCAGATTTAAGGCAATATTCATGCAGGTCGGTCAGGGTGCGCCGCAAGACAAGTCCGAGCGGAGCGGCATATGAGCCTTGCCAACAAACTGACACAGGAACGGCGCAGCCGCCTTGCCGCCGAGCGGATGCTTGAGCTGAAACAGGCCGAGCTTTTTGCCGCAAACCGCAAACTGGGCAGCCATGCGCAACAACTTAGCGAAGAGATCGTAGAGACCCGCGCGCAGGTCGAAACCATCCGTGGTGAAAACCAGCGCGTGAAATCCGACCTTACAGTCGCGAACCAGAAGATCGCCATTGCAGAGCGGCGGCTGTGGCATTCAATTGAAACCATCAACGACGGGTTTGCCTTTTTCAACGCGGATCATGAGATGATCATGGCAAATCGGGCGTATCTTGCCATCTTCGACGGGCTTGAGGTGGTTTGCCCCGGGGTAAACTACGTTACCATTCTGCAGGTTTTGACTGATGAGGGGATCGTCAATATCGGGGATATGGCCCCGGCCGACTGGCGCCAGATGATGCTGAACCGGTTTCAGCTTGCCAATCCGGAACCAACAGTCATCCAATTGTGGAACGAGCAGCATATCAAGTTAATCGACCAGCGGGGCCCGGAAGGCGATATCGTATCGCTTGCGTTAAACATCACCGCAACCGTCATCTACGAACGTCAGCTTGAAGAAGCCCGCGCCATTGCAGAAACTGCAAATCGCGCGAAATCCGCCTTTTTGGCGAACATGAGCCATGAAATCCGCACGCCAATGAACGGTGTCATCGGCATGGCCGACCTGTTGCAGGATGGTACGCTTAACGAAGAACAGGAGCTGTATGTCCAAACCATTAAAAATTCTGGCGAGGCGTTGCTGGTCATCATCAACGACGTGCTGGACTACTCCAAGATCGAGGCGCGCAAGCTGGAATTGCACCCTGCACCCTTTGACCTGGAACGTGCGATCCTTGAGGTCCTGATGCTTTTGCAGTCCAACGCACAGGACAAGGGCGTCCCGATCCTGCTGGATTACGATCTTTTTCTACCGACCGAAATGATAGGCGACGCGGGGCGTATTCGTCAGGTGCTGACCAACCTGATCGGCAATGCAATCAAGTTCACGAGCGAAGGGCATGTGCTGGTCCGGGTAACCGGAGTGGCCGACGAAACCCACCAAAGCCTGAACCTGCATGTGAGTATTGAGGACACGGGCATAGGCATTCCCGAAGACATGGTCGGGCATATCTTTGGTGAATTCAATCAAGTCCAGAGCGAGAAGAACCGACAGTTCGAAGGCACCGGTCTGGGCCTTGCGATCACAAAACGGCTGGTCGAAATGATGCAGGGCGACATCTGGGTCACCTCGGAAGAAGGGGTCGGATCATGCTTTGGCTTTCAACTGCGGCTTGATCTGAACGACACTGCCAAGCCGCCGACGTGGCGACCGCCGAAAGGATTAAGTCACGTGCTGATCATCGACCGGCCGGGCACCAACCGGAATATCACAGAACGCCAACTGTCACGCCTTGGCATGCGGGTCACCTGCGCGGACACTGTGAGTACGGCGACGGCTGCCTGCGACGATACCGTTGATCTGATCACAGCAAACGAAGACAGCAGGGCCGCCGCATCGGATATGATAGCGCAGACCGGTCGTGAAATCCCCCTGATCCTGCTCTGCGCAAATCAAACCAAGGCGGCGGCCAAACATCCGGATGGGATCGCGGGCGCGATGCAAAATCCGCCGGGCCGGGATGAGCTTTTCACGACCCTAGGCGGTCTAACTTTCGCCCCGCCACCGGAGCCGTTGCCAGTTGCAGTACCCCAAGAGCCAGAAACAGCGCAGAAGGCGCGCAAGATGCGCATTCTTGCAGCAGAGGACAACAAGACCAACCAGTTGGTTTTTCGCAAGATGATGAAGAAGCTGAATATCGACCTGACCTTTGCCAACAACGGCGAAGAGGCTGTCGAACTATTTCAGAAAATTCAGCCCGATCTGATCTTTATGGACATCTCCATGCCAAAGATGGACGGCCGCGAGGCGACTTGTGCGATCCGCGCGCTGGAAAAAGGCAACGGACATACGCCCATAGTCGCCCTGACAGCCCACGCGATGGAAGGCGACGATGCGGAGATTTTGGCAGCCGGTCTTGACCATTACCTGACAAAACCTCTGCGCAAGGCCCTGATCGTTGAGCAGATCAAGAACGCGCACGCGCCCTCGATGCTGCCGCTGTCAGCCCCTCAGGAAGATGGGTAATCGCGTATAAAGACAGGTTTTTCCGGTGTCGACAGGTCGTGCTGATACGCATAGCCGCCGGTATCAAATTCCTGCAAGGCTTCGGCATTTGTCAGCCTGGTCTGAATGACAAACCGCGCCATCGCACCGCGGGCTTTCTTGGCAAAGAAACTGACGATCTTTGGCCCCTTGCCATCGCGTTTGTCCTCCATGAACTGCGGTGTGATCACCCGCAGCTTGAGCGTCTTTGGCGCGACAGCACCAAAGTATTCCTGACTTGCACAATTGACCAGAACCGAACTTCCCGTCTGCTCGGCCTGCGCGTTCAGCGCCTTTGACAGATCATCCCGCCAGTATTCATAAAGGTTACCCCCGCGCCGTGTCTTCAGCTTGCTGCCCATCTCAAGGCGGTAGGGCTGGATCGCGTCAAGCGGGCGCAGAACCCCATAGAGACCGGACAGAATGCGCAGGTGATCTTGCGCCCAGGCCAATTCATCGGCATCCAGGCTTGTCGCTTCGAGACCTTGGTAGGTGTCGCCCGCAAAAGCCAATGCGGCAGGGCGCGTGAGCTCGGGGTTTGGGTCTGTCTCAAATGCCTGAAAGCGATCGCGGTTTAACCGCGCAAGATCATCGCTCAGGCCCATCAGGTCCTTTAGATTGCCAAGCGTCAGGTTGCGCGCTGTCTTGACCAGACGCACTGCATCCTCCTGAAAGTCAGGCTGTGTGACATTCACATCCCGCGCATCCCAGTCGAGCCGTTTGGCAGGAGAAATCACAACCAGCATCTTCGTCCCCTTTGCGTCCATCGTTCAGAATTAGTGCTGCATTGCGCAAGCACAAGGCGGCGGCGGTGTTCAGCCCGCCTCGCGCAGTATGTCCAGGAAGGCTGGGCCAAAGCGGGACGCGCGACGTTCGCCCAAAATCCGCTCTATCGCTGCATCATCGGCGTTACGTAGCTGCGCGACCTTTGCCAGCAGTGACGCCGAACAGCTAAGCGGTTTGTCCGTGCCTGCGCTGCCACGGGCAAGATCGGCCTGTACCTGAAGCAACTGATCATAGACATCGCCCGCCCCGCGTCCCGCAAGCTTGCGACGGGTTGGATGCATCGCGGCGGCCTCGCCGTTGATCACCTCCAGAAACGCCAGCCCGTAGGTGTCCAGCTTTTTGGCGCCCACACCACCAATGCGCGCCATCCCGTCCAGATCACGAGGCCGCATCTCTGCCATCTCGACCAGCGTGCGGTCTGTGAAAATAATATAGGCGGGTACCCGCGCCGCTTCGGCCAAGGCGCGGCGCTTGGCCTTCAACGCTGACAGCAACGGCGCGTCTTCTTCCGACACCATGGCCTTGACCGCAGGGCGGCGGCTGGCTCCGGCTGTCTTGATCGAATCCCGTCGCAGGTTGATCTTGGCCTGATCACGCAGGATTGGCAGTGCCGCATCTGTCATCCGCAGGGCACCGTGGCGTTCGGGATCAGGGCGGATCAGGTCGTGACCCATCATTTGCCGAAACACAGCCTGCCACTGGCGGCGGTCGTATTCAGAGCCAACACCAAAAGTTGGCAGACTGGTGTGGCCCCGCGCCTTGACCTTGTCAGTCTCAATTCCCAACAGAATGTCAATCAGGTGGCCCGCGCCAAACCACTCTTCGGTACGCAGGATTGCTGACAGCGCTTTGCGTACCGCCGTTGTGCCATCGAACACATCCGCAGGCGTGTCGCACAGATCGCAGTGTCCACAGGTAACGTCGCTCTCATCGAAATAGGACAGCAACGTCTTCCGCCTGCATTCCAGCGCCTCTGCCAGACCCAAAAGTGCGTTCAATCGCCCATGATCTGCGGCGCGGCGTTCAGGCGGGGCCAGCCCCTCGTCAATCTGGGTGCGGCGCAGCCGAATGTCATCAGGGCCGAACAAGGTCAGCGTTTCAGCAGGCGCACCATCGCGGCCTGCGCGGCCGATTTCCTGATAATATGCCTCAATGCTCTTGGGGAGATCAGCGTGGGCAACCCAGCGGATGTCGGGCTTGTCGATGCCCATGCCAAAGGCGACCGTTGCACAGACGATCAATCCGTCTTCTTGCTGAAACTGCCGTTCCGCGATGCGGCGGTCCTCGGCCTCCATCCCGCCGTGATAATGGATAGCGCGCTGGCCTGCGTCATTCAATGCACGTGCAATGCCTTCGGTTTTCGCCCGTGTGCCGCAATAAACGATGCCCGACTGCCCCTTGCGCGCAGCGGCAAAGTTCAGGATCTGGTCGCGCGGTTTGTTCTTGGATGCAAAAGCAAGGTGGATGTTGGGCCGGTCAAACCCGCCCAGAAATGCCGTGGGGTCCGTTCCGTCAAACAGCTTCTGCACAATCTCGGCGCGCGTTTCCGTGTCAGCCGTGGCGGTAAAGGCGGCAAGCGGCACACCAAGGTGGCGGCGCAGCTCGCCGATGCGCAGGTAATCGGGGCGAAAATCATGGCCCCACTGGCTAACGCAATGCGCCTCGTCCACCGCGATCAATTGCACTCCGACCCGTTTCAGCATTCCCGTGACGGACCCCGCCGCCAGCCTTTCGGGTGCCATGTACAAAAGCTTGAGCGTCCCTTCTTCCAGACCGCGCCAGACCGCATCGGTTTCTTCTTCGGTATTGCCCGAGGTCAGCGCACCGGCGCCAACGCCCGCTTCCTGCAAGGCGCGCACCTGATCCCGCATCAACGCAATAAGCGGCGAAATCACGACTGTCACGCCATCACGCATCAAGGCAGGCAACTGAAAGCAAAGTGATTTACCGCCGCCAGTCGGCATAATGGCCAGTACGTTTTCACCAGCCGTCACAGCCTCCACGATCTCTTGTTGGCCGGGGCGGAAAGCATCAAAGCCGAATACGTCAGAGAGAAGCGTGGCAGCGCTTGTCATCGGGGAAACCTGTAAAGTTATCTGCTCTTTTTATGCAGATTCCCACACTAACAAATGATGAACAAGCCCGAACTGCGTCAGAAGAACAAGGCCGCGTTGTTCATAAGCACGATGCGCGCAATCGCCACACCGATCAGCACCACCAAGGGGGCCAGATCAAGCCCGCCCATCTGTGGCAAAATCCGGCGCACCCGGGAATAGATCGGTTCAAGCAGGCGGTTCAGGCCATCCCATATCTGCGCCACCAGAGGCTGGCGCAGATTCAGCACCTGAAAATTGATCAGCCAAGACATGATGACATGCGCAATCACGATGAAATAGACGATGTTCAGCAGCAGCATCAGGATTTGAAAGATTGAGGTCATGTCCAGGCCTTTTCCAAGCGTTTGACGTTCAGTTAAGCGCGCGTTGGAAATTACGCAAGGTGCCGCAAGGTTCGCGGTTGACGCAAATCGTGACCGGGTCAAGTAACGGAGCAAAGGAGAAAACCCATGTTTCCGTTTGTGCGTGTCCTCAAGGATGTCTATCTGGCCAGCCGTCAACCCCGCTTTGAGGCGTTGACACAAACCCATGTCAGCCACCACATCTGCTGGCCGCATGATCTGGATTTTTTTCTGGAGCTGAATAACGGACGGGCCATGTCACTATATGACATCGGACGCACGGCAATGGCCCAGCGCGCCGGTCTGCTTGAGGTGGTGCGGCGCGAACGCTGGGGTCTGACAATGGCCGGTTCCACGACGCGGTTCCGTCGGCGCATCTTTGGGTTTGAACGGTTTGAAATGCGCAGCCGTGCCACCTGCTGGGACGACCGGTTCATGTATCTCGAACAAAGCATGTGGAAGAAAAACGGCGAATGCGCCAGTCACGTGCTTTTCCGCGCCGCAGTAACCGACCGGAATGGCCTGATCCCGCCAACCCGCGTGTTGCAGGCGATGGGCCGGGATGATGCTTCGCCCGAAATGCCCGACTGGATGCAAGCCTGGTGCGCCGCCGAGGACAAGCGCCCCTGGCCACCGATGCAGGACTAGGCCTGCATCGCGTTGATTACGGTCGAAAAATCCAGATCCTGTACAAGCATCATTGACCAATCCGGGAAATAACGCTCCGATATTTCTTTGCTGTCGATCACCTTGAAGCCGGTGTGCCGCGGATCCCGTTCGATCACCTGCAAGAGGTCGTCAACGGCTTGCTCTTCCCCCTCAAGCACCTGACAGAAATTGCGCCCATTGTAGGCAAGCGCACCCGTTATGCCCAAGGTCGCATTCTTTTCTGCGGCCTGGGCCACGATGCAGTCCACTTCGCTTCGGCTGACATTGGCACGCGACGTACTGAAGTAGAGGAGTCTGATCACAGTTTATGGCCTTTGGTGCTGTTTGGTGCGGCCTTTCAGCTTACGCATCGCCGCCCCCGGTTCAAGCGGATTGTGAAGCCTGCACCCCCGGAACAAACAGGGACGGCCCTGCCGCGCAACCTGCGCCCAGTCTTTGCTTGCGCGGCGGGCGCTTGCCTGCTCTACCATATTCAACGTCGGCGGGGAGGCGGACAAATGACAGCTATTTCAGCGCGCAAGCGCATCTGGGGTTGGTATTTTTTCGACTGGGCCAGCCAGCCTTACAACACCCTTTTGCTGACCTTTATTTTTGGCCCCTATTTCGCACAAACGGCAACCGCCAGCCTGATTGAAGGCGGTATGGATGTGGAGGCCGCCAAAGCACAGGCGCAGGCGTATTGGGGCTATGGTCTTACGGTGACAGGCATCTGCATCGCGGTTCTGGCACCCATTCTTGGGGCAATTGCAGACAGTACAGGCAAGCGGATGCCGTGGATCAAGCTGTTCTCCGCGCTTTATGTCATAGGCTCGGCTGCGCTGTGGTGGACCGCTCCACAGGATTTTTCAGTGATATGGGCGCTCTTCTTCTTTGGCATCGGGCTGATCGGCATGGAGTTTGCGACAATCTTTACCAATTCTTATTTGCCCGAATTGCACCCCGATGCAGGTGAACGGGGGCGCATATCCGGCTCGGGCTGGGCATTTGGATATGTTGGCGGGGTGCTGGCGCTGGTTGTGATGATCGCGTTGTTTCAGGCTGGCGACAATGGGCGAACGATGGCCGGGCTTGCGCCGCTTTTCGGGCTTGATCCGCAAACCGGGGCCGATACGCGCGTCGTGGGGCCGCTGACCGCGATTTGGTTCGCGGTCTTCATGGTGCCGTTCTTTCTGTATACCCGTGACGATCCGGCCTTTGTCGGCAAGGCATATAAGTTCGGCGCAGGTCTGAACGATCTGGCACGCACCCTGCGCAATCTGCCGCGCCACCCCTCGCTTCTGGCCTATCTGGGGTCTTCGATGTTTTACCGTGATGCATTGAACGGAATGTACACATTTGGCGGCATCTATGCGCTTGGGGTTTTGAATTGGTCGATTATCGACATCGGGATCTTTGGTATTCTGGCTGCGATCTCTGGTGCGGTGTTCTGCTGGATCAGTGGGCGTGTGGACCGGCGTGTCGGGCCGATGCCAGTGATCATCTTCTGCTGCGTCACGCTGATTCTGACCGCAATCCTGATCATTTCGCTTACGCCGACCTCGATCATGGGTGTAGACCTTGGGCCGGACACAACCGCGCCAGACATCGCTTTCTATATCGCCGGTGCGCTGATTGGGGCCGCAGGCGGCGCGCTGCAAGCGTCCTCGCGCAACATGCTGACACGTCAGGGCAACCCAGAGCGGATGACCGAAGCGTTCGGCCTTTACGCGCTCTCGGGCAAGGCAACGTCCTTTCTTGCGCCTGCTCTGATTGCCATCACCAGCGATCTGACAGGCAGTCAACGATTGGGAATTACACCGGTTGTGGGGCTGTTCATCGTGGGGCTGATCCTGCTAGCATGGGTGAAACGAAACGGAGATTTCGCGCCATGACCCTTAAACGCATTCTCGCCGCAACGGCGCTGGTAGTTGCCCTTGCCTCGTGCAGCGGTGGCGGGCGAGACATCAGTGGTGCGCGCACCGTGCCCCTTCCAACGATAGGGTCATCCGGTGGTGCGCTCAGCAATGTCCAAGCGAAAAAGCTGTTCGGTGCCAAGGCCTTTGCCACCACCCAAGCACCCGCTGCTTTTGGCAGTTATGCCAAAGGTTGTATGGCGGGCGGCGTGCAATTGCCCGAAACCGGACCGACATGGCAGGCGATGCGCCTGTCACGCAACCGCAACTGGGCCCATCCCGAAACGATCGACATGGTGAAAAAGCTGTCAGCTTTCGCGGCAACCCAGCCGGGGTGGGAAGGGCTTTATATCGGTGACATGAGCCAGCCGCGCGGTGGGCCAATGTTGACAGGGCACCGCAGTCACCAGATGGGCCTTGATGCTGACATTTGGATGCTGCCGCCAAAATCACTGGCGCTGACCCGCAAACAGCGCGAAAATATCTCCTCTATTTCCATGCGCAAAACCCGCGGTGCCTATGTCAACAGCAGTTGGACACGCGCACATCACAACATTCTCAAGGCCGCGGCACAGGACCCGCGTGTCGCACGGATATTCGTCTTTCCCGGTGCCAAGGTGCAGATGTGCGAAGACGCCCGGGGCGACCGGAGCTGGCTGCGCAAGATCAGACCCTGGTATGGCCATCACTACCATTTCCATGTGCGGCTAAATTGCCCTAAGGGCGCGCAGGGGTGTCGCAATCAAACGCCACCACCGGCAGGCGATGGATGTGCGGATGCGCGTGAATGGCAGCGCAACATCCTCAACCCGCCGCCGCCTGATCCCAACGCAAAGCCCCGACAGCCGCGCCGCGAGCTGGTATTGGCCGATCTGCCGGCCCAGTGCAAAGCGGTGCTGGACAACTGAGACCCTTTGCACTGGTGATTGCACTGGCGCTTGCCGCGCCATTGCGGGCAGAACCTGTTTTGCGCCTGCTGTCCGAGACTGAATGGCAGGTTGATGCTGATTGGTTCGGTGGGTTTTCGGGTATCGAAGTCCTGGAAAACGGTGACGTTTTATACGTCATCTCTGATCGCGGCACCCTGCTTTCGGTCCAAGCCCAGCGTGAAAACGATGCGCTGCAAAACCTCAAGATCACCGATGCAAAGCCCGTTGTGGGGCCAAACGGCAGACCGCTGGTGAAAAGGGAACGCGACCTAGAAGGGCTGGCAATTGCCCCCGGCGGTGCCTTTTTCGCTTCATTTGAGAATGATCACCGGGTCGCAATGCTTGATCCGCTTACCGGACGGGCAACAAACCTGCCCGGACATCCAGATTTTGACGACTTCGCCGTTAACGGCGGGTTTGAAGCACTTGCCGCACATCCCGACGACAGGCTCTTCGCCCTTGTTGAGACCGCCGCAGATGCTTCGGGAACCACGCCGCTTTACACCTTTGAAAACGGTGTCTGGCGTGTGCATGCCCGTTTGCCACTGTCCGGACCTTTTCGCCCTGTAGGTGCGGATTTCGACGCTCAGGGCCGTCTGTACCTTCTGGAACGCACGCTGACCCCGCTCGGGTTTCGCAGCCGCATCCGGCGCGCTGATATTGACGTGTCTCCGGCGCGGATCGAAACGCTGTTTGCCAGCTTTCCCGCCGCTTTCGACAATCTCGAGGGGCTGGCTGTCTGGACCGATAGTGCGGGAGGCACCCGCCTGACCCTGATTTCCGACGATAACTTTTTTGCGCTGCAAACCACCCAGATTGTGGAATTCGCCGTCGAAAGATAGCTTGCAACACTGTGCATGACCGCCTAAAGGCAGCGCTGTCTGCGGTTGTCGCAGGCCAAGTCGCCGCACCCTTGCACAAAACGGTTTATATATGACACGCGCACATCTTCCCGGCATTCTTGCTATGGCCGCTATCGTCGTGGCCTCGAACATTCTGGTTCAGTTCCTTTATGGTCAATGGCTGACCTATGGGGCGTTCACCTATCCGTTGGCATTTCTTGTGACGGACGTCATGAACCGTGTCTACGGCGCATCAGCGGCACGCCGGGTGGTCCTGGTGGGTTTTGTCGTCGGGCTTGTTTGTTCGTTGATTGGCACGCAGATCATGGGAGAGTTTGGTCCCTTGGTCACCATCCGCATCGCCATCGGTTCGGCTGTGGCATTCCTTGTGGCGCAGCTGATTGATGTTTCGGTCTTCTCTGCGCTGAAATCGGGCGCATGGTGGCGCGCGCCGCTTGCCAGCACGCTCATCGGCTCCACGCTGGATACAGCGATCTTTTTCTCCATCGCCTTTTCCGCCATGTTCACCTTTGTCCACCCGGCCACGGACGTATCGTGGGCCGCTGAGACGTTGCCGCTTCTTGGTGCTGGTCCGCTGGCCCCGCTTTGGGTCTCTCTGGCTGTTGCAGACTGGATGGTCAAATTGGGCATCGCTTTACTGGCGCTTGTGCCCTTCCGTCTCATCACGGCGCGTTTGATGCAAGCGGCCTGAGCCTGCGCTCCACTTTTGGTCTTATGTCCAGCGGGCTTGGGGCAGGTCCCCAGCGCACATTGGGGTACGGGCATGGCCTGTGCCTTTTTCGGTAATCGCTGCAAAAACCGCTTTGCGTTTTGAAAAACCTGTGCGACGTTTCGGGTGAGTTCAACAAATGTAAAGGAGGTGATCCAGTGTCAAGAAAGGTATTGGAGAGAGGTGTCGGAACAGCTTGGGAGGTATCCCGCTAAGGCAGCCCTTGGCGGTTGAAACCACCTGAGTGGGCGCGGTGTTCAGAACATCCTGTCTAACCGATCCCCTCCTGTAAACCATTCGATTGGGCCGCTCCGTCATCGGAGCGGCCCTTTTCGCGTCTTTGCGGCCCTTCACCTTGCCACGCACAAATGCAACTGTGCTGCCATGTTACGCATCGACGACAAGATCAGCATTCAGGATTGGGAAATCACCGAACAATTCGTGCGCGCCTCCGGCCCAGGCGGACAAAATGTGAACAAAGTGTCCTCGGCTGTTGAATTACGGTTTGAGGCCGCAACGTCTCCTTCCCTGCCCGGCCCTGTCAAAACGCGTCTGAAACGTCTCGCGGGCCGCCGTTGGACGCAGGACGGTACTTTGGTGCTGCAATGCGACGAAACCCGAAGTCAGGCCCGCAACCGCGACATTGCCCGTGACCGACTGGCAGAATTGATCCGCAAGGCGCTGACCCCGCCCAAGCGCCGCATTCCCACGCGCCCCACCCTGGGGTCCAAAAAGCGGCGGCTCAAAGCCAAGAAGGTGCGCGGCGAAGTAAAGGCAATGCGGGGCAAGGTTGACCCGGACACCTGAACCCACGGGGCGTACTCACTTGGCCCGCCGGGTTGCGTTCGGGCCGACCACCCGCTTTGCCAAAATCAGGATCAAGTGCATTCAGAAAACAACTTGCGGTATCCATGATATCAGACGCGTCGGGCTATCCCGGAATGCGCCCAATCGCTTTGTTGCGTAAATCCCCCAGAATCCGCGCATCCGCAAAAGTCCCATCCGATGACACGGCATAGTGCCGTGCAAAAACACGCAGGTCCGGCAGGTCCGCTGCAGTCAGATCGCCAAACAAATAAGCCACTTTGCCGGGTGCCCTGAAAGCCATCGTTTGCGGGCGGGTACACCCGGACATACAATCGACACTTTCAACCGCAATACCCGGCAGACCTTTGCGGACCGTCTCCAGAAAAGCGTTGTCGGCGCTGCAACTACGGCAGACAAAGGCTCTCATGCGACACTCTTTGCACGGTGGATGACTACACCGCATTTTCTTGTTCCGGGGATCAAAGATACAACCAACCTCAAAGACCCTCCAAACCTATCAGAGCTACCATTTTGTCATTTTTGGAACAGCCGACAATCTACTGTACTCTCTTTGAACAAATACACCGACGGTAATATCGCTGTCCAAAATTACAGCGCCTCAATGACTTCCTGAACGCTGCGCGCGGATGTGTCCGGCGGATCACCTGCACGGCCCTCGCGGATCAGGTCCAACCCTTCGGGCGTTGCGACGATGGCCAACGGCGAGGGCTTGGGATGAGCACAGCCAAGCTCACAGCCGGAAACATGCATCGTCTGCTCGGGCTTCAGATGTGGTGCGAGCGCGCGCGCAATGGGACGGGTCTGGGCAAGGCCGCGTGCGCAGACAGGTGCTCCGGTACAGGCCGTGATGCGCAGCAAAGGATCCGTTGGATCCGTGATCAACCCATCCACATCGGGCAGTTCCCGGGCGCTTTCCACCAGCATCATACGCCAGGGCGTCAGACGCAGACCGCCCTGTTTGGCAAGGCTGGCCAGAGTTTCGACAGGCAATTGCCCAAAGGCCAGCCCAACCATCGCGCCCAACGGCGTGTATCCCGGTTCCGGCACATAGGTTTGCGATTGCCGGGGCACAAAGTGATCGGGAGGCAGGGCCGCACCATCCCGCAGCAGGTCTGCCATTTGCATATGATCGCTGCGGTTGTCCAAAAACCACTGTGCCAATGCCAGCGCTTCGGAAATGATGTTTTCGGCAGTGACCAATTTTCCCTTGTCTGATCCATCCGCCACGAGGATCAATCCGCCGCCCGCGTCCCGTTCCAGCCTGATGTCAGCCGATGCCGCCTGCAACACAGGCGCGCGCCCTGTATCAACGGCAAACCCAAACGTACACGGCGTGGCGGGCGCATTCGGTTGACTGATCGCTTCGGTCAGCAGACGGGCAAGCATTTCCGTTTCGCCCCCGGTTTGCCACAGAGGGGTAACAAGAACATTTCGGCGCGCTTCAATATCACCATCAGCATCCAGCAGGGACATGTGGCCAAGCCCTTGGATCAGCGGGGCATAGCTTTGGTCGCTCACCCCCCTGATCTGAATGCACCCATCCGAAGTCAGATCAAGCATCCCGTTGCCGTGCGCCGCAGCCAGGCTTGCAATGCCATCCGCCTGTGCACGGCGCAGACGCCCGTTGAACGGCCGGATGCGCACGACGATACCATCACCGGATTGCACGGGGCGCAGGGCACCGGAGCAAGTTGCGCTTGGATCAGCGGCGGTCATTCGGGGTTTCGCTTTGCATGCACTCTACCAGATGTGTGCCGCCCGGGGTTGCGTCGTGGATAAAGGTCGAAAGGTGGGGCGGCGCGTTGCATATCAGATGGGCGAAAGCGGCATGATTGTCTAGGGTCGGTGCGATTTCATGCATCATGGTTTTGGTGCACGACGCGTGCGCCGCGTCTGTCCTGAAGCGCGCGGGCCTTTTGGTATCTGGTGGAAAATTGTCCGCATCTCAAGTGTTCGGGATATGGTTCGGTCCAATATGATTTCACTCCACCGTTATGGTCTGGATTGCAGCCACCGGGCTGCCGCCTGCGGACAAAGGGCGGTGATCGTTGGTGTTGAGAGTAACAGACACCTCAACCCGCCCTTTGGGAAGGCCATCAAGGTGCATCCAAGGTCCATAAACGCGGCCGTGCTTGACCCCATTAACATACACATGGGCATGCCCCTGCCCCGGAACGTGCGCACTGCCGGCCGCAAGCGGAGAAAAGGTGAAGTTCTCTGTGATCACGTGCAGGTTATCACCTGCGACTGGATCAGGTGTGATCTCAATATGTAGTTTCGGCGCGGCTGCTGCGGGCACCTCAAACATGGTAGCGTGCGTTGTCATGTGATCCGTCGACCCTTCCTCCGCTTGGTGGTGGGTTAGATCGGTGTGATCGTGGCCGTCCAATGTCACGCCATTGCCAGCGGCAATCGTGAACCCGATGCCAGTACCGAAGATCAGACCGATTAGGAAAAGGGCGAGGGCGCGGCTCATCATTCCCGCATTCAGGTATGAGCCGCAGTGTTTGCCTGAGCCGCTTCGCGTTGCCAGAAATACCCGGCAAAACACCCAAGCATGACCCAGGCCGCCAGACCAACACCAAGCGCGCGCGCCGCAAAGAGCGCCCCGAGTTCTGTGGGGACGGGACCGGAAAAGACGTCCGCTTCGGGCGCACCAATCAAATGTGGTGCCAGCAGTAGCAGGACCGCCACAGACCACATCATCCAGCCATTTCCAAAGGCGATCAGCCACAGCGCCACGGCTGAAACAGTCACGGTGGAAAACCACCAGATCTGTCGCAGCGTTACATCCGCGGCGGCCACGCCAGGCACTTCGGGCGCAAGACTAAAGCCGGGAGCGAGGTGAAAGGCCACGAAACCCGCGATCCCCCATAGGATACCGGTCCGCCCGTTAATCGTTGTACCACGCTCTTCGGCCAGTGACATGCTGGCCAGCATAATCAGGGCATAGCCTGTATAAATCAGCATCGTGAAGACAACACTCAGCCCGTCGCGCACAGGTTCGAAACCGGGCAAATCGGGATGTGCCTTCGTGGCCCTATCGGGGCCGAAATGCACAAGCGTCCCGCTTTCATAAAGTTCTGCATGCAGCAGCACAGGCTGTACGAAAACGAATTGCAACAAGGCCACAAGCAGACCGGTAGCGGCACCGGCGAAAAGAGCAGACACAAGAAGGCGCGTATACATAAAGGTTTTTCCAACGAATTGGTGGCACTGGCCCGATCTTTTGGCCGGGTCGCGCTGAAGCTCGGCCAATATGAGAAATTCATCGCGGCACTTCGCCGAATGCCGCCGCTGACTCTTTAAGCTTGTTCAGGCGTTTAGTGGCAGGGAAAACCTGTCGCATGGCGGACATCATGGGCCGCCTCGTGCAGGGCCGCGGCCTGAACATGTCCTGTCAGCGTGATCAATGCGATCCCAAGGGCTGCTACGAAAAACGCGGGCACAATGCGGGCAGCGCTGCGGGTTTGTGTTCTTGTCGTCATAGTGTCTCTCCTTGCCGTCAGGCCCAACGGTCCGTTGCCCTCCAGCGGTTTTCAGCTTTACCGATCCGCTGGTCTGATCGGAAAGTGGGCCGTTCCGGCAGTTGGCGCATGCCTATGTTGAATGCGCTTTCGGGTTCGTGGTCAAACTTACGCGGACGGATGCTCGGAGATCAAAAGGTTTTACTTCAAATCGGGTTTCGCAAGGCGGATTTGCTCTGCATCATCACATCGCATCAGTGACCGGCTGGTCAAATCCGTGTTTCGGGGGCAAATTACGCACCTGCCCCGACATCAAAGGGCGAATCCCCTGCACGTCGGAGCCGCTGATCATGCCAAAAACCAAATTTGCACTGGCGGTGACCTACTTGCTGGGGTCGATTGTGTTGCTCGATGCGATGGGGCTGATCATCAAATTTCTGTCGCCACATTATACGGCTGCGGAATTGTCAGCCTATCGGAACCTATTCGGGCTGATCCCTGCAGGCATCATGTTATGGCGCGCGGCGGAATGGCAGAGGCGCGGACGTCAAATGCGAATTCGGCAATGGCGGCTGGCGATGACGCGTGGTGTGATCCTGACATTTGCGCAACTGTCGTTCTATCTGTCACTTGGATTTCTCAGCTTTGCGACCGCCTCAACAATCACGTATTCCAACGCTTTGTTTCTTGTGGCCCTCGCGGTGCCGCTTTTGGGGGAAAAGGTTGGGGCGATCCGATGGGCGGCGGTTGTCATCGGCTTTGTCGGCGTGGTGGTCGTGGTTGGCCCCGGTCGCGACACGTTCTCGGTCAGTGCGCTTTTACCGATTTTCGCAGCTTTCTGTTACGCGCTTGTAGGGGTAACCGCCCGTATGCTGGATGAAGACGTCCCCACCCCGTTGATCAACATCTACTCCGCCGGGGTGGCCGCTGTGGGCGCGCTTGCGCTGGTGCCGGTTTTTGGCGGCTTCACGCCCTTGCGCAGCGGCAGCGACCTTATGTGGATTGCGGCAATGGGCGGCTTTGGGGGATCGGCGGTGTTGATGCTCGTCACAGCCTACCGTATGGCAGATCAGAGTGATCTGGCTCCGTTCAGCTATTTTGGCATTCCCATCGCATTTGCGTTGGGTTGGGTGTTCTACGGAGAGGCGCCGTGGGAAGAACTGTTCCCCGGTGCCCTGCTGATCGTCGCGGGCGGAATGATCATCATCTGGCGGGAACGACGGTTGCGGATGGCTCAGACCACCACATCCTCCGCCACCTGATTGCCAACACCAAAGACACGTTTGTAGCGCTCAATCTCAGACTGCGGCCCCATCGCCTTGTTCGGATTGTCCGACAACTTAACCGTTGGCGCGCCGTTTGCCTCAATGGCTTTGCAGACCAGCGAGAATGGAGCAAGCGCATCATCGGGCACCAGATTGCGGAAATCATTCGTCAGCAGAGTGCCCCAACCGAAAGAGACATTCACCTTCTCCGCGAAGTTTTTGTGCAGCGTCTTGATTTTCTCCACATCCAGACCGTCCGAAAAGATGATCCGCTTTTCGGTCGGGTCTTCACCTCGATTGTGCCACCAGTCGATGGCGGTTTGGGCGGCGGTGGCCGGGTCGCCACTGTCCACGCGGATACCGGTCCAGCCCGCAAGCCAATCGGGCGCATTCTCCAAAAACCCTTGCGTGCCGTAGGTGTCGGGCAGGATGATGCGCAGGTTGCCTTCGTGTTCTTCGTGCCAGTCCTGAAGAACGTCGTAGGGGGCCTGCGCCAACGCAGCATCGTCTTCGGCCAGTGCCGCATAGACCATCGGCAGTTCATGTGCGTTGGTGCCGATTGCCTCCAGCTCGCGCATCATGGCGATGCGGCAATTTGAGGTGCCACTGAAAGCACCGCCAAGCCCTTCGCTCATGGCCTGCACACACCAATCCTGCCACAGATAGGAATGCCGCCGCCGGGTGCCGAAATCAGCGATAGACAGATCGGGGATGTCGCGCAGGGCCTCGATCTTTTCCCAAACGCGCGTCATGGCGCGGGCGTATAGAACCTGCAGCTCGAATTTGCCCATTTGATCCAGAACGGCGCGGCCCCGCAGTTCCATCAGGACCGCCAGCGCGGGGATTTCCCATAGCATGACCTCGTGCCATTTGCCCTCGAAGGTCAGCTCGTATTGATCGCCCTTGCGCTCAAGGTGGTAGGGCGGCAGGCGGAGACCTTCGAACCACTCCATGAAATCAGAGCGGAACATCTGGCGTTTGCCGTAAAACGTATTCCCGCGCAGCCACGTCGATTCACCCCGGCTGAGCGACAACGAGCGGATGTGATCAAGCTGTTCGCGCAGCTCACCTTCGTCAATCAGCTTGGCCAGTGGAATGTGCTTTGACCGGTTGATGAGGCTGAACGTGACCTGCGTGTCGGGTTTGTTGCGAAAGATCGACTGACACATCAGAAGTTTGTAGAAATCGGTATCAATCAGCGACCGCACGATGGGGTCGATCTTCCATTTGTGGTTCCAGACGCGGGTAGCGATATCGACCATGACAGGTTCCTTGTGCAGACGTGCCTTTGTGGCAAAAGGGGCATGGCAGGGGCAAGAGCGTTTTCGCAGACCGCCCCGCGGATGACCGCTTTGGTTGCTACACATTGACCGCAGCACGAAAGGCACAGAACGTGGAACCGCTATATGTATTGACCGCAAGCGTCCTGCTGCTTGCCTTCGTGGGCTATGTCGGGTGCCTGTCGCGCATATATTGGGTGACAGTGCTGGCAACGGGAGCCGTAGGGTTTTACGCCGCACGCTCGGTCCCACCTGACACGGACAACGCGATTGTCTGGGCGACGGCGGGTGTTGCGTTTTTGGCCGCGCTGATGGTTGTGCGCGTTCTGCCAAAGACAGCGCAACCCAGACAAAAACCGCCGCAAGGTAAGCGCGGCAAATCCAAGGATATCGTGATTGATGGCACCAATGTGATTTATTGGGATGGTGACGCCGATCTGGATACCTTGCGTGTGGTCGTGCGACATCTGATGGAAAAGGGCTTTGCCCCGATTGTTTTTCTGGACGCCTCGACCCGCCACCACCTGAAAGAGCCATCTCTTGACGCACGGGGCTTCGCCAGAATTTTGGGCCTGCGTCGCGACCGCGTGATGGTCTGCCCCGCACAGACCGAAGCGGATGCTTTCATCCTGAAGTTCGCAAAGGCAGAGGGCTTGCCCATCGTGTCAAACGACAGGTTTGGCGACCGGGCACAGCAGGCCAAGGGCCTGAAACTGGTCAAAGGGGTTTTGGCGCGCGGAAAACCGATCCTGCAGGGTCTGTGAGCGTCAGCGCAATGTCACACCCGCCGTTTCCATCCCTGTGAGAGCAGCGGCCAGCGACCCGTCCAAATCAATCGCGCGGCAAAGATCCCCGCGCACTTCGACGTCAAAGCCCAACTTTGCCGCATCCACAGCCGAGAAATTCACACAAAAATCAAGCGCGAGGCCCACCATCGTCAGTGTGGTGATGCCCCGTGTGCGCAGATATCCCACAAGTCCGGTTGGTGTCTTGTGATCATTCTCAAAGAACGCGGAATAGCTGTCGATGGCGGGATTGAACCCTTTGCGGATGATCAGATCGGCCCGATCCTGATGCAATTCGGTGTGAAACTTCGCGCCCAGACTACCTTGAATACAATGATCCGGCCAAAGCACCTGTGGACCGTAGGGCATCGTCGTCAGTTCATAGGGTTCCTTGCCGTCGTGGGTCGAGGCAAAAGAAGAATGGCCCGCCGGGTGCCAGTCCTGCGTCAGCACAACGGCATCGAAATCCTTCATCAGGGAGTTGATGCCCGCCACAATCGCGTCTCCTTCGGGCACGGCAAGCGCGCCGCCCGGGCAGAAATCATTCTGAACGTCAATGACAATGAGCGCCTGCATGTTCTGTCCTTTGCGGTTGCTGCGTAGGGTGGGGTTTTAGCCCACCACCCCCTTGCAGAACAGACCCTTCCGGGCCTATTTCACCGCCATGTATACAATTGCAGCCCTTTATCACTTTACCCGGTTTCAGGATCCCGAAGCGCTCAAGCCCTCGCTGCTGGCGCTTTGTCAGGCGCATGACGTCAAAGGCACGCTGTTGCTCGCGTGTGAAGGTGTGAACGGGACCATTGCCGGGCCGCGTGCCGGTATCGATGCGGTGATCGCACATCTGCGCACTTTGCCCGGCTGCGATGACTTGGAATGGAAAGAAGCGGTATCGGACATACCGCCCTTTCCCCGCATGAAAGTTCGCATCAAGCGCGAGATCGTGACAATGGGGCAACCGGATGTCGATCCGGCCAGCAGGGTTGGCAATTATGTCGATCCGGCCCAGTGGAACGCGCTGATCACCGCGCCCGATGTGGCGGTGATTGACACGCGCAACGACTATGAAGTGGCGATTGGCACCTTTGACGGGGCTGTCGATCCGCAGACCAAGAGTTTTGGCGAATTTCCCGCCTGGTGGGAGCAGAACAAGCACCGGTTCCACAACAAAAAAATCGCCATGTTCTGCACCGGTGGCATCCGTTGTGAAAAGTCGACAAACTATCTGCTGGGGCAGGGTGTGGAGGATGTATACCACCTCAAGGGAGGGATCTTGAAATACCTCGAAGAGGTACCGCAGGAAGAAAGCACCTGGCAAGGCGACTGCTTTGTCTTTGACGCGCGGGTCAGTGTGGGACACGGGTTAAAGGAAGGGCCGCATGTGCTTTGTCACGGTTGCCGTCAGCCGATCCTGCCGGATGACATGCACAGGCCAGAGTACGAGCAGGGCGTAAGCTGTCACAAGTGTTTTGACCAAACGACAGAATGGGACAAGGACCGCTTTCGCGAACGGCAAAAGCAGATCAGACTGGCAGAGGCTCGCGCGGCGAAGGGGTAGCGCGCGGCCTGCTGCGCAGCAACAGCCACGCCATGATTGCCACGTTGATGCCGTTCCACGCGATCCCGTTGATAAATGCCCATTGGTAGCTGCCTGTCCAGTCATAGATCTGCCCGGACACCCAGCCGCCCAGCGCCATACCCAATATCGTCGCCATCAGCACAAAACCAACCCATGATCCTGCCGCGCGGGAGGGCATATATTCGCGGACGACAATCGCATAACTGGGCACGATTCCCCCTTGGCTCAGCCCAAAGACAAGGCTGACCACGTAGAGCGAAACCAGACCGCCCGCTGGCAAATATAAGAAAAGCGCCAGTCCTTGCAGTGTCGATCCGATCAGCAGCGTGCGGACACCGCCCAGACGGTCGGCCAGCAAGCCAGACAAAATGCGCGATACAACACCGCCCAGCAGCATCAGAGACAGCATTTCGGCCCCGGCCACCGCGCCGAAACCCAGATCGACGCACAGCGAGACAATATGCACCTGCGGCATCGACATTGCCACACAACAGCAGATGCCCGCAAATCCCAGTACCAGCGCCAAGGTTCGGGGGCTGAGGCCGACCGTTTGAGCATTGCGGAAAGACGCAGTTTGTGCAGTTGCCTGTGTCTGGGCGCTTACCTTCCGGCGCAGCAAAAATGCCAGCGGGATGACGCCGCAGAAGGTAACGACCCCCAGCACGGTATAGACGGCACGCCAGCCCTGATCCTGCAACACACCCGCCAAAACCATCGGCCAGATTGCACCCGACAGGTAATTCCCGCTGGCCACCAGCGCCACCGCGATGCCCCGACGACGGACAAACCAATGCGATATATCGGCAATCAGCGGTCCGAACCCAACCGCAGAGGCAAGGCCGATAATCAGTTGCGCAAAGGACAGCATCGCAATCGAATTGGCAAAGACCGCAAGGATAATCCCCAACACGATCCCCATTGCAGCCATTACCAGCGATGCAGTCACGCCAAACCGGTCAAGCGCCCGGCCAATGGCAAAGTTGCCAAGTGCGAAACCGATCATGTTCAGGGTATAGGGCAGCGCTGCCTCGGCCCGGGTGGTGCCAAACTCTGCCTCAACGGCGGGCATGATGACGATGATGGCCCACATGCCTGCATTCGCAATAACGGCGACAAGCATGGTTACGATCAATCTGCCCCAGGCATAGTGACTGTCGGTTTCCGCTTGAATACCCATGCCGATTTCCTTTCCGCCCGCATGAGGCGTCAAAGTCCGTGCCGCCGCAAGAGGGAACGGAAATTACCTGCCATTTTAGCTGTTAAGCTGTCTTTAGCTCCTTCCGACTATCCGTTTTCATGGGTGAAAAGAGGTGGTGGAGATGGGTGCGCAAGCAAATGCGGCGCCAGTCATCATCAAACGGAAAAAAGTTGTCAAAGGCGACGGGCACCACGGTGGGGCCTGGAAAGTTGCTTACGCGGATTTTGTGACCGCGATGATGGCGTTTTTCATGTTGATGTGGCTGCTGAACGCGACAACAGAACAACAACGCAAGGGTCTTGCGGATTACTTTACGCCGACGATTCCGATCAACCGGGTGTCGGGCGGGGGCGATGGTGCGTTTGGTGGTGAGAGCATTTTTTCGGAGATGACCTTGCCACAATCCGGCACCGGCGGAACGGATGCGCGCACCGCGCAGGAGGAAAACGCGCGCGGTGACACCGGTGCGGATATCAATGATGCAGACAAATCCGCCGAGGAACTGCAAACCATTGAAGAGCTGTTGATCGGACGTGGCGGTGAAAGTGCCGTAATGGAAAATCTCATGCGCCATGTTGCGACACGGATCACAGATGAAGGACTGGTGATCGAGCTGTTCGAACTGGAGGATGTACCCCTGTTTGCGCGGGGATCTGACACGCCGACACAGCTTTTGCAGGATCTGGTGGCAATCATTTCTGCCACCGCGCGGGCGGTCAGCAATGACATCGCTGTGGGCGGCCATGTCGCGTCAAACCCCATCGTATTGGCCAACAGCCCGGTCTGGGAACTCTCTGCACAACGCGCCAGCCGGGTACGTCTCTTACTTGAAGGCGCCAACATCGACAGCAAGCGCATTCAGCGGGTGACGGGCCACGCAAACCGTGAACCTGTTGTTCAGGACACAATGGCAAAGCGGAATAACCGGATCGAAATCGTGATGCTGCGCGACACTTACCGCGACTGACCGGAATGCTGCCTGCACCTCTGACTAAGCCGACCCCCGGGGCTGTCGAGTTTATCTGTCTGGCAGTCCGGGCTGTAAGTCATGGGTTGCGTGCACCTTGGCCGGAGTGTGGCGCGTCAAATAGGGGGCATTTTATCTGTTAGCGCAGCATTAAGCAGAGCGGCTTATGGGTTGAGTCAACGTATTTGACAGAACAAAAAAGGCGTGCCCGACCCATGACCATTTCCTCTTCATTGAATGCCGGTGTCGCCGGGTTGCAGGCCAACGCGACGCGACTTGCCTCGATCTCGGACAATATCGCAAATTCATCGACCTTCGGATACAAAAGGGTCGAGACTGATTTCCATTCCATTGTGATTTCATCGCGCGGCGGCACGTATTCTGCAGGGGGCGTGCGGGCGGTCACCGAACGGCTGATTGACCAACGCGGATCGCTGGTGTCTACGAACAATGCCACCGATCTGGCGGTGCGGGGCCGCGGGTTTCTTCCCGTGACGCAGGCCACGGATGTCGAAGTCGCCAATGGCGATACGGATATGTATCTGACCACTACAGGTTCTTTCAGAACCGATTCCGACGGATTTTTGCGAACAAACTCCGGTCTTGTGCTGATGGGCTGGCCGGCGCAACCCGATGGCACGATCCCAAGCTTCCCGCGAGATACGTCCGACGGGCTTGAGCCGGTACAAATCAACGTCAACCAATTCTCGGGAGAACCGACGACACGGCTCACGCTGGGCGTAAACCTGCCCGCAACGGAAACCGATGCAGATTCCACCGGTGATATCTCCGAGCTGTCGATTGAATACTACGACAACCTTGGGAAGTCGGAAAACATCAACATAACCTTTACACCCACTGTGCCTGCCACCGGGTCGTCCAATACCTGGACGATGACGATGCGGGATTCTGTCGATCCGGCCGTCATCATTGGGGAATATACGCTTGAATTTGCGGATGACCGCACGGCCGGGGGCACGCTTTTGTCTGTCACCTCCGGGACCGCCGGCGGGCCCTATGATCCGGCAACCGGTACGCTGATTGTCGATGTGGCAGGCGGCCCCATCGAAATAAATATCGGCAATATTGGTGACAGCGACGGCATCACCCAGTTGTCTGACAATTTCGCACCGATTTCCATCTCGAAAGACGGCTCTCCGGTGGGGAACATGACCAGTGTTGAGGTTGATCCCAACGGCTATGTCTATGCTTATTTCGACACCGGGATCACGCGCGTCATTTATCAGGTGCCGCTGGTCGACCTGCCTAATCCAAACGGCATGGTCGCATTGGATCAACAAACCTATCAACCATCCGTTGACAGCGGTTCGTTCTTTTTGTGGGACGCCAGTGATGGTCCGACCGGCGATATTCTCTCATTCGCGCTTGAGGAATCCAACACAGATGTCGCCGGTGAACTGACCGCGATGATCCAAACCCAGCGGGCCTACAGCTCGAATGCCAAAGTCATCCAGACTGTCGATGAGATGCTGCAGGAAACCACCAACATCAAACGATAATTCTACGGCTGATCGGTCTTCCAAATGAAAGAGGAGCGCGGACATGACAATTTCCGGCGCATTATCGAATGCAATCTCCGGCTTGCGGGCCGCCGGGCGCGGTGCCGAGGTGGTCTCGGCGAATATCGCAAATGCCATGACCCCCGGCTACGGGCGCCGCGTTCTTGAACTGTCAACATCCTCAGCGGGAAGTGGTGGCGGTGTGCGCATCGACGGCATCTCCCGAATTGTGGATTCAAGCCTTGCCTCCGACCGGCGTCTGGCAGATGCACGACAAAGCAATATTCAGGGAAGTGTGAATTTCCTCACGCGGTTTGAAGAGTTTCTGGGCACACCAAATGATCCCAACTCAATCACCGCACGGCTGGCGGGTTTTGAAAACGCACTGATTACTGCCGCAAGCCGCCCGGATGCGCCGGAACGGCTGGCAGCGACGGTGACCGAAGCCAACTCTCTGGTGCAAGGTCTGCGCGACGCGTCCGAAGGCGTTCAGGCGGCACGCAGTGCTGCCGATACGCTGATTGCCTCGCAGGTAGACCGGCTGAACACAGCGCTGGGACAGGTAGTTGCCCTGAACCAACAGATCACAGCGGCCCAAGTGCAGGGCGGTGACGTGGCCGGCTTGCAGGATTTCCGGCAAAGGGTTCTAAATGAAATCGGTGCGCTTGTTCCGGTGCGCGATGTACCGCGCGACAACGGGCAAATCGCGCTTTACACAACCGGTGGTACCGTGTTGCTTGACGGTACGGCTGCACAAATCGGTTTTGAACGCTCCAATGTCGTGACACCGTATATGTCAGTTGAGGCGGGCACTCTGTCAGGATTGACGATCAATGGCACAGCGATACGCACCGGGTCCGATGATGGCCCCTTGCGTGGTGGTGCCATCGGTGCCCAGTTCGCGATCCGCGATGAACTGGGCGTCAACGCCCAGGCGCAGGTAGATACGCTGGCGCGGGATGTGATTGGTCGGTTTCAGGATCCCTCCGTTGATCCGACACTCGCCACAGGCGACGCAGGATTGTTTACGGACAGCGGCGGCGCGTTCAACGCCACAGACGAGCGTGGTATCTCAGCGCGAATTGCACTTAACCCAACTGTTGACCCCGATCAGGGCGGCGCAACGTGGCGCATCCGCGATGGCATCAATGCTGTTGTTCCGGGTGCGACAGGTGATTCCAGCTTGCTGCAAAACCTGAGCGGGGCGCTAAACGAGGCTCGGGTACCGGGGAGCGGCGGTTTTGGCAGCGCGGCGTATTCCTTGATCGACCTGACTGCGACGATTACCGCAGGTATCGGTTCTGACCGCGCGGGTGCAGAACAGGAACTTGCCTATTCGGCGTCCCGACTGACAGAGTTGACCGAACGCCAGCTGGCCGAAGGTGTGGACACAGACGCGGAGTTTCAGCGCCTTTTGCTGATCGAACAATCCTATGCGGCCAACGCCCGCGTCATCGAAGCCGTTGAAGAAATGATGCAAACAATCCTGAGGCTGTAAACCATGTCAGTAACCACGCTAGGCGATCTATCCAGTTCTTATGCGCTGCGCCAGCGCAACGTCGCGCTGCGCCAGCAAATCGACCGATTGACCAATGAACTTGCCACCGGGCAGGTCGGGGATGTTCGTGATGTGCTTGCTGGCAATTACAGCTATCTGACCAACATTGAACGCCGCAGCAGCATCCTTGAAGGTTACGGGGTGGCCACTGCCGAGGCCGGTCTTTACGCCGACGCGATGCAAAACGCACTCGGCACCTTCAACACCTTTGCGTCTGACCTCTCCTTTAGTCTGTTGACCACGGGGAACAGCGCGGTTGGCGTGCCCGGAACAGTCATGGGCGCAGAAGCAGAAAACGCGCTGAACGGAATGATCGGGGCCATCAATACCAAGGCCGCCGGGCGCTATCTGTTTTCAGGTGTTGCGACGGACCGCCCGCCACTGGCAAACGCAGATGCAATAATGACTGGCTTGCGTACTGCCGTCGCGGGTGCCACGACCCCCGATGATATTCTGGCTTCAGCCGAGGCCTGGTTCAACGACCCTGCCGGCTTTGAAGCAGCATTCTACAGCGGGGGCACCGCTGCAATCGCGCCGTTCAACCTGTCAAATACCGAAAGTGTAACGCTGGATGTGCGTGCAATTGATCCAAAACTTGTCGAGACTTTGCGCTTCACCGCCGTTGCCGCGCTGGCAAGCGATCCTGCCTCGGGTCTGAGTGATCAAGAACAGGCAGAATTGTTCAGTAAAGCGGGACAGGGGCTTTTGACCGCCCAAGACAATATCGTCGCATTACGCGCGGACGTTGGCTTTGCCGAAAACCAAATCGACAAGGTTGCGGCGCGCAACGCAGCAGAGGAAACAAGTCTGGAGTTTGCAAAAATCGCATTGTTGGAAATTGACCCGTTCGAGGCTGCCACCCGGCTGGAGGAAGCGCAGTTTCAGCTGCAGAGCCTCTACTCTGTGACTGTGAAGATGTCCCAGTTGTCATTGGTGAACTTCCTGTGAGGCGGCTTTGCGCAGGCGTCTTGGTCTTTCTGATCACAGCAATGACAGCCGCCGCCACACCGGTTCGGATCAAGGATTTGGTCGATTTTGACGGGGTGCGAGGCAATGACCTTGTCGGGTACGGCCTTGTCGTTGGCTTGAACGGAACCGGAGACGGGTTACGCAACGCGCCTTTCACCGAAGACATCATGACCAATATTCTTGAGCGGCTTGGCGTAAATGTTACCGGCGAACAATTCCGGCCTAAAAATGTGGCAGCGGTGCTTGTGACGTCGACTCTACCGTCGTTTGCCCGCGCTGGCAGTCAGATTGATGTGACTGTTTCAGCCATTGGCGACGCCAAAAGTCTGATGGGCGGCACGCTTATCATGACCCCATTGAACGCAGCGGATGGGGAAATCTATGCGGTTGCGCAAGGGACGATAATTGCCGGAGGTGCGGTGGCCGAAGGGGACGCTGGCGGCGTGACGCAGGGTGTTCCAACTGCGGGCACGATCCCTGCCGGGGCGAGAGTTGAGCGCGAAATTGAATTTCAACTCACTTCGCTGACTGACCTACGTCTTGCATTGCGTGAAGCAGACTTCACAACCGCCGACAGAATTGAGCGGGCCATCAACAGCAACTTTGGCAGACAGGTCGCGCTGATGTTGGACAGTGGCACGGTGCAATTGGACGTGCCGCGCATGAATATGCGGTCCGTCGCCCATGCCCTAAGCAGGATTGAAAATATTGAGGTTGAACCAGAACGGAAGGCACGGGTTGTTGTCGATCAAAGCTCCGGGACCATTGTGATGGGCGAAGATGTGCGCATTTCCCGAGTGGCGGTGAGCCAAGGCAATCTAACACTTCGGATACAGGAACAGCCGCTGGTTGTTCAGCCCAATCCGTTTTCACAAGGGCAGACGGTCGTGGTGCCACGCACAAATGCCGCGATCGAAGAGGAGCCGGGCATCTCCCTTGCTGAGGTCCAACCGGGCACCTCTTTATCCGAGGTCGTTGCGGGGCTGAATGCTCTTGGCGTCGCGCCCCGGGACATGATTGATATTCTCAAGAGCATTAAAGCCGCGGGCGCGTTGCATGCAGAGTTTGTTGTGCGGTAACCCCCTTCATCTGAGCCGGATCTGACGGAGCAACAGCGCAGTCAAACCGGGCCAGATTCCTGCGTGGCGCGCAAGAATGATTGCGGCAAGAGCTGCACTTGCCAGATGTATTGTCGCAAGGCACTTCGCCGCGAAGAGTGCGGTGGGAGTTGCGCTTATAAATGCACTACCGATCAGCAGGACGATGGCGGCACTGTCGATTAGAATTTTCGTTCGGGCATTTTGTGTTGTGTGCAGTAACAATGTCGTAGCGCCAAATAGCGCAGGTGCCGAAGCAGCAAGCACGGTCCATCCCAGTACGGCACTGAACGGGCCGCCCGTTAAGGCAAGCCAATGTTGGATATAAGGGCCCGCCATCAGCGCCAGCAGTGCAAGGCCCCCACCAACCAAAAGAAATCCCAGATTAATCCGCGCCGCCATCGTGATGAACGCAGATTTGTTATGGTTTTGGTATGTTGTGCGCAAAGGGCGTGCAGCCGCGCCACCCAGATGACGCAGCCCGAATACTACTATCAAGCTCAGCCCGCGCGCAGCCAAATAGGTCAATGATTGTTCATGCGGTAGGACAGCTGTCACGAGCGGTAGGTCACCGAATTGCATCAACGCCGCCATGCCACCAGATTGAAACGGGTTTTCTGTAGCAAAGGATTTTCTAAGCGCACCGGCATTGAAAAGTAGCAGCGCCAGATAGAGCATCAAAACTCCGGCCAGAATGACATCGGTGCCAATGCCACCGACCATATCCGTTACAAGGATCCAAATTGAGACAAAGATCAAGCGAAGCGGAATCAACCACTTCAGGAACCCAGCCGCAATTGAAGTGAGGCATAACTTAAGCAGGCAGGTCAAAAGGATCAGGCCAAGCATACACAGGGCCGCGAAGGGGCCGCTTTGGTATAGATCGAAAAAACCAAAGTGAAATAGGAGAATGAACAGACAACAAACAGCAACCCAAAGAGACAGAACGTATCCAATTCGTTCACTTTGTGTTCTGTGACGTGATCCGGCTGTCTCGCAGATCATGGCACTTAGACATTCCGCGATCATAAACGTGCCGATGATCAGCGCCAAACCTTCGGTTGCGTCTCCGTTTGCCAGCAATAGCAGCAGACTGAACCAGCCAGCAGAAAGACAGACCAAAACCGGACCCGCTTTCACTGCGCGCTCATCCGGATTGCTTGACGATAGAACTGCATGGTTTGTCTTGCCCCTTTTCCCTTTAGCTTGCGTGACATACCTCAGGGGTGTGGGGCGAAGATGAAGACCGACGGAAAAGATGCTGCTGGTTTATAACAAAACCGGTGGGCCGCTCAGAAGTAGCTGCGAACAAGGCTGCCAGCGATCAAGCTCCACCCATCGGCAACGACAAAAAACGCCAGCTTGAACGGAAGGGATACGATGGCGGGCGGGACCATCATCATGCCCATCGACATTAAAATTGCTGCCACAACCAGATCAATGATCAGGAATGGCAGGAAAATCAGGAAACCAACCTGAAAGGCGCGGGAAATCTCTGACAGCAAAAAACTCGGTACAAGCACAGAGAGAGGCGCATCCGGTACAGGTTGTGCATCAATTGTATCGGGGCGCAGCTCTGCCATTGCGAAAAAGGTTTCGGGGTCAAGACGTGCTGCCATAAAAACCCGGAAGGGTTCGAGAGTGCGGGCAAAAGCAGTTTCAGCGTCGATCTCTTCAGCTGTCAGGGGCGCAATACCGTTTTCCCAAGCTGCGGTAAAAACCGGTTCCATCACGAAATATGTAAGGAACAGCGCCAGGCTGACGACCAACATGTTCGGCGGCGATTGCTGCAGGCCAATGGCCTGTCGCAGGATGGACAGCACCGTTACGATGAACGGAAAGCAAGTCACCATGATTGCCAGTCCCGGCGCAATGCTCAGCACTGTGATCAGGGCAAAAAGCTGTATTGTTCTGGCGGAAAGCGAGCTTTCGTCGCCCAGCGAGAACGAGAATTCCTGTGCCGTGACAATCCCCGGCCAGACACAAAGCAGGCTGATCAGGGCGAGAGAGAAAAGCCTGCACTGCCTCACGACGCGGTTTGAAACTTCATGATCTCGGTCAGGCGCACAAAAAGCTGTCCGCTGGTATCACCTTCTTTTTCTTCCAGCATGCCACGGGCGATCAACCGCTCACCGACATAAAGTTCAACCGGGTCATCAACCTTGGTATCAAGCGTGAGCAGGGCATTCTCTCCCATTGCCACAAGTTCGCGGATTTGAGGGCGCGCTTTACCAACACAAACGCTGACTTCAATCGGGACCGCCGTGAACGGATTTGTGGGATCAGCTGCCGGATCGGCAGCGGTGGAGTGATCATCCATTTGGGATCTCCTTTTTGTCGCTGTGGAAGAATGCTTCGATGGCCGATGTTGCGCCTTCAAGAACCGCATCCAGGTTGATTTCTCTTTCCCGATCGTTGACCCGCAGGTAAATCTGGCCGCTGCTTAATGCCTGTTCAGATGTCACTGTGAAGGGCGCAGAAGTGTTTTCACTAACCAGCTTCTCGATCAGAGCCTGTTTTTCCGGTGCAACTGCAATTTCGATAATATTGCGGCCTTCCTGATCCATCAGTTCGGCCAGTTGTTGGTTGATCTGTGGTCCGATGCTTTGCTCTGCGATTTTTGGAAGCAGCTTTGTCACAAGGCTGATCAGGATCGGCCGCATGCCTTCGCTTAGTTTGACGTAGGCCTCTTGGTAGGTAAAAGACATATCCTGTATGGTCTGAACGAAGTCCTCGGTCAGTTTCGCGTCGGTCTGTCCCTGCGCCTTAATCGCGTCGTCCCAGCCGTCTTGGTATCCCGCCTCGAAAGAATCCAATTTGGCCCCTTCCAATTCCTCCTGAGAGGTCTCAATCGCGTCGGGCGACAAATCATCCGGCACGCTAAAGTTTCGATATCGGTTGGACAATGACATCAAGCGCTTTCCTCCTTGTCTTCAAGCCAGCTGCGTAACACCTCGACGGTTTCCTCCTGTCGGTCCCCGATCATGGCGCGCAGGCGTTCCACTGGATCGGCAGAGGGACCACCCATCACAGGAAGATCAGGCAAATCGCTCATATCGGCACTGAAGTCTGGATTGATGTCGAGTGGGGGCAGGTCACCCATGCCATCGGCTACTTCGCCATCAAGAGCCGACGTGCCTGCGCGCCCAGCACTTTCATCCGTTGGCGGAAGCGCAGGAACACCGGCCGCCACCGCGTCCGGTTGCCGCGACAGCACCGGGCGCACCACGAACAGTCCAAGAATGAGCGTAACAAGAGCGAGTATCGCCATCTGGATTGCTGACATCAAATCAATGTCCATTCCGGCCAAAAGTGATGTCTCTGCACTTGTTCCGGTGGGAGAAACGGACAGCAGCGCCATCGACTTAATTGTAATCACATCGCCCCGTGCCTCATCATACCCAACGGCTGACGAAACAAGCTCTCGTAACGCTTCCAGCTCAGTGTCGGCTCTTGGTTCAGGTACGGTCTCACCAGCGGGGTTTATCGTTGCCGCCTCATTGACAAGCACAGCAACGGTCACCCGTTTGATCGCACCGGGCGCGCGCACGATTTCGCGTTCAGTTTCCGATACTTCGTAGTTGACCCGCTCGCGTGTTTCGCTGTTTTGCGAAGAGGAACTGTCTGCCTGCCCTCCACCTTCCTGATCTGGCAGATTACTTGCTACGGTTACGTCGCCGTTGCCCGCATCCTGAGACGTGTTTGACCGCTCCTCCGTGTCAGTGCTGATTGCCACACGGCTTTCAGGGTCAAAGATGCGTTCGCGAATTGCCTCGCTTTCGGTGACAGTATCGACACTGACCTCAACCACCGCATTCCCAAAGCCAACGCGTGCCTCAAGCAGGCGCTGCACCCGGTCGCGCAGAACCATACTGATATCATCACCACCGACAGCAGGTGCGGCGTCGTCTGCCTGGCCGATCAAGGTGCCATTGGCGTCAATGACGGCGACATCTTCGGGTGCCAGCCCGGCCACGGCAGATGCTACCAGAAACCTTACTGCCTTGGCCTGCGCTGCCGTCACCGATCCACCGGTAGGCGTGATCGAGATAGAAGCCTTGGGTGTCACCCCGCGTTGAAAAGGATTTGATCCGGTGCTGGCGATGTGAACGCGCGCCATCGAAATCTGGGGATTGGCGACAATCGTGCGCGCCAATTCACCCTCTTTCGCTCGCCAATACGCGGCATCGAACATTTGTGATGTGGTACCAAAGCCGCTGAGCGTATCCAGCAGTTCGTACCCCTGATTGCTGTTTGCAGGCAGCCCCTCGCTGGCCAGGGTCAGACGCAATTCATCACGTTGTTTGGAATCAACAAAGATTGACCCGCCGCGCACATCAAATGCAACGCCGCGTTGTTCAAGGGTGCGCACCACGTCTCCGGCAGTGCCGCTCTCCAGCCCTGCGTAAAGCAATGTCATCGATGGTGCTGTCGCCATCCGGGACATTGCAATCACCGCAAAGAACATCGCCCCAGTCGCAAGAATCACGATGATTTGCCGGCGCAGATCAAGCTGCGTCCAAACTTTCAGTAATTGCTGCACAATCGCCTCCGCTTGCCCCGACATTCTGCCGGGAGTGATGCCACAGATGACCGATGGGGCTTAACATTCGGTTAGCTCTATCGGGGCTATAAGCGGCATCGCAGCAAGAATTGGATGCACCATGTCAGATAAACCGCCCTCAGAAGACGACCCGCCAAAGAAGAAATCAAAACTGCCACTTGTTCTTGGCCTTGTTCTTGCGCTTGTCGGGGGGGGCGGTGGTTTCTTTGCGACCTTCAGCGGCATGATTCTGAGCGATACGTCCGAAAGCGCTGACGTTCCGCAGGCAAAGGCAAAAGAGACCGCTGGCTTGGATATCGAATATGTCGCCGTCGATCCGTTGGTGATTTCCCTCAGGTCGCCGTCGAATGCGAAACACCTGAAGTTTCGTGCGCATCTTGAGGTTCGCGCAGCTGCGAAGGAGGACGTCGAAAAGGTTCTGCCCCGCGTGATTGATGTGCTGAACAGCTATTTGCGGGCGTTAGAACCAGAGGACCTTGAGGATTCGTCAGCTTTAACGCGATTGCGAGCTCAAATGCTCCGTCGTGTGCAGGTGGTGACCGGAGAAGGGAAGGTAAACGACCTTCTGATTATGGAATTCGTTTTAACCTGAAAGGCATCAGATGGAATTGATTGCAGATATTTTTCTGGCTGCGGGCGCGATTGGCGCCGGTTTTTATTGTTTTGTTTTGGGTCGACGGCTGAACCGGTTTAACGATCTGGAAAAAGGTGTTGGCGGCGCAGTGGCGGTCCTTTCGGCGCAGGTGGACGATCTGACCCGAACGCTGGCATCGGCACAGTCTGCAGCCGGACAGTCTTCAGAACGATTGACGGATCTTGTCGCCCGTGCAGAAGACGCGGCACGGCAGTTGGAAATGCAGATGGCATCCCTGCATGATCTGCCCGAGACACGGCAGAAACCCCCGGAACCCAAAGCAAGACCTGTAGCGGATCCACCCACACATGATCAGCCCGGAGAGCCGATGTTTGTCCGGCGTCGTGTAGAAAGCGAGGTGCATTGAAATGGCGAAAAAAATGCGAAAGAACCGCCGCAGAGGACGTGGAGCGATATTGGTTCTTACGGTGATGCTCCTTAGTTCTGCTTTGCTTCGGCTGGGGTCGGGCGCGGGAAGCGTGCTCGCCGATGCGGCGCGCCAGATGCCAAAGCCCGACGCTGCGAACACGGAACCAAGCAGGCGCAGCGCGGTACCCGGTCCGGAGGTGACACTGGATCGTCCGCGCGCGGCCGGTCTTTTGGCGGCGCTTCAAGAACGGGAAGAGCGCGTTAAACAGCGAGAAGAGCAAATTGCCATGCGCAGCAAGGCCCTTGCCGTAGCAGACGCCGAAATCACCAAACGGCTGGAAAAGCTCAAGGAAGCGGAAAACAATTTACGCCAGACGCTCGCACTTGCCGACGGAGCGGCCGAAGACGATCTGGCCCGCCTGACCGCGGTTTATGAGAACATGAAACCAAAAGATGCTGCGGCTTTGTTTGCTGCGATGGAACCTGACTTTGCTGCCGGATTTTTGGGGCGAATGCGTCCGGATGCAGCCGCGGCGGTCATGACGGGTCTGCCACCTGATATCGCCTATTCGATCAGCGTTATCCTCGCCGGTCGAAACGCGACAGCGCCAAAAAGCTGAACGGCAAGAGGTTTTCTTAACTCCTGTTTGGCAATATCGCGGACAGTTATTTTCGGATTGGGGCACATATGATCGGCATTGTCGGAATCGTCATGATTTTTGTCATGGTATTTGGCGGCTATCTGGCCGCCGGTGGCAAAATGGGGATTATCCTCAAGGCATTGCCGTTTGAGATGACCATGATTGGGGGGGCGGCTGTAGGTGCTTTCCTAATCGGCAACGATGGCCCTGCCATCAAACACACGATCAAGGATATCGGCAAAGTCTTTAAGGGACCCAAGTGGAAGCCTGACGACTATAGGGATCTCCTGTGCCTCCTTTTTGAGCTGATCCGCCTGGCACGGCAGAACCCTGTCGCAATTGAAGAGCACATTGAAGCCCCAGCGGAGTCCTCAATCTTCTCGAAATACCCCAAAATCATGTCCGACAAAGAAGCCGTCGCGTTGATCTGTGACACCATGCGTTCAGCGTCAATGAATTATGATGACCCCCATCAAGTTGAAGAAGTTCTCGAAAAGCGGATGGAGGCGAATGCCCATCACGCAATGCATTCAAGCCATGCTTTGCAAACAATGGCCGATGGTCTGCCCGCGCTTGGTATCGTTGCTGCTGTGCTCGGCGTCATCAAAACGATGGCGTCGATTGACCAACCCCCCGAAGTGCTGGGCAAACTGATTGGCGGCGCACTCGTCGGCACATTCCTGGGCGTTTTTCTGGCCTACGGTCTGGTTGGTCCCTTCGCGGCAAAGGTCAAGAATGTCACGGAAGATGAAGCAAACTTCTATCAATTGATCCGTGAAGTTCTCGTGGCCAATCTCCATAACCATGCAACCAATATTTGCATTGAAGTAGGTCGTCAAAACACACCCTCGCACAGACGACCATCATTCTCTGACCTAGAAGAGGCGCTCAAATCCATCAAACAGGAAGCCGCATGAGGGCTCTTGCTGTCATCTTCGTGGGAATGTTGGCCCTTCTGCCTTTGGCCGTCACAGCGCAGCAACCCACCGTACTGTCAGGTGAGCATGATGGGTTCAGTAGACTAGTGGCACCACTACCACGCGGTGCCGAATGGCAAGTCACACAAACTAATCTGTCCGTAAATTTTCAGATCAGCGGATATTCAGGGGGCTTCGATGTCAGCGATGTTTTTGAGCTGATCCCACGGGACCGGGTCGAAACGATAACTGCTGCGTCCGACGGTTTCGCGCTGACCCTCGGGTGTGCCTGCAGGGTCGCGGCGTTCGTTGCACGCGACAGTTTTGTCGTTCTTGATATTGCGTCAGCGGGTATTACTCGCTCTGTTCCCTTTATTCCCGTGACGTCAGTTGCGCAGAATATTTCGACTGAATCCGCCATCTTTTCCCCGTCAGCAATTTCTCCTTCATCTGTCCCGTCTTCCGAAACGCGTAACACGAACACAACGGGAGTGCTTCCCGTGGTTCTGCCCCGTCAAAGCATGACGTCTCCTTCCGCCGCGCTGTCTCCAATGGAATTACCGCTTCTCGCACGCGACCCGTTGAGCACCGTAGAACAAGCTGTTCTGGATGAAATTCAGCAACGATTGGCTCAAGAAGTTGGCTCCGCTGCAACACGTGGCGTCCTTGATCCCGTTCCGGGGATTGGTCTGAACCGTTCTGCCCAACGTGGAACGTCCACTGAAGAAAAGCCCGAGAAAAGGTCGGCTGTTTCGCTTCCTCAGAACGTTGCAGGGCTTGTGAACAATGTGCGCATCACAACCAGCAACGACATATCCCTGCTCGATCGTGAGATTGGGGAACGGCAATCAATAACCGGTTTTGTCTGCCCGGCGGACGCTGTGGTTGATCTTGCAGGATGGGCAGATGGCAACGCATTCGGCACGGCAGTTGGGGCAGCACAAAGAGACCTCTATCGAGAATTTGACAGGCTCGACACCAAGGCGGCGCTCAAACTTGCACGCATATATCTGCATTTTGGTTTTGGGGCCGAAGCGGAGCGCACGCTTTTGTTGGACCCAAAACTGGCAAAGGACCACAGGCTGTTGTCGGATATCGCGGCGATCATGGAAGACGGATATGCCCCGGCGGACAGCATTCTGCCGTCCCTTCTCGATTGTAACACAGATATTGCTCTGTGGGCATTTCTGGCGCGGGAAGAGCTGAATGTTCCGCGTTCGATTGATGCAAGCGCTGCCTTGCTGGCGCTGAATAAATTGCCGGTGCATCTGCGCAAATTCTTGGCTCCGGCGCTTAGCCGTAGATTGCTTTCCCACGGTGATACAGAAGCTGCGGCGACTGCTTTGCGCAATCTTGAACGGCTGCCATCAGAATTGCCCACTGCCGCAAAAATGGAACAGGCGAAGATCGCGTTGGATCAGGGCGCGATGGAACGGGGCAATGCGAAGCTGAAAGATGTCATTGATGACAATGTCGTCGAGTCGCCAGAGGCGTTAATTGCTTTGATCGACGCGAAGCTGGCCAGCGACCAGCCCATTGATAACGAGACAGCGATTCTGGTCGAAGCATTCGCAAAAGAACTGCAAAATGACGCTCTTGGTCCCGATCTACGCCGTGCTCATGTGTTGGCACTGGTAAAATCCGGCCAATTCGAGCGGGCTTTTCAAGCAACGTCAGAGCTGGGTGGTGACGGCGAAGATGACGCGGCCATCTCGCTGCGTCTTCGGTTGCTGCAGGAATTGACCCAATCTGCGGATGACATCGTTTTTCTGGATCATGTGTTTGACCGTTCCGCGCGCGATATTGACCGACTTGCGATACGACAAAAAATTCTACTTGCCGAAAGACTGCTTGATCTCGGCTTTGCAGCCCGCGCAGATACTGTTTTGCAAGGGATTCCGAGGCGCCCAAGGAGTAACGTTCGCCAAAGCCTGGAGGCACGCGTGGCACTCGCACTTGGCCAACCAATGCGGGTCGCAAGCGCGCTGTTAGATCTGTCAGGGCAGGACGTCGATACACTCAGGGGCAAAGCGAAAGAAATGGAAGGAGATCATGCCGCCGCGTTCATGTATTTTCAGCGCGCGCAACAACAGCAGGATGCAACGCGCGCGGCTTGGCTTTCAGACGAGTGGCGCTCCCAGCCCGTTGCGGATGACACGGTTTATGCACCCATGATACTAATTATTGATGCAGCGGTTGAGCCATCACCACAACGTACGGGGATGCTGGGACGCAGCGCTGCAGCGATCCAAGAAAGTGAACAGGCGCGGCAGGTTTTACTCGATTTGCTACGCGCGCCTGAGCTGGAGCTTTCAGATGGCAGGTGAGCTATTGTCTGTGTGCAAAAATCCAATACAGCCGTTTGATACTACGATATCTGGGTATGGCTTCTTTCAGGCTGGTCACTAAAAATAAACGAACACACCCTAGCGTCCTTTATATCACAGAACGTGATCTTGGAGACGCAGAATGCAGAAACCCTCTTGGCTTCGCGATAGGACTATCAAAGCGGTTTATTTCCGAATTGTCGTATGCTCGGCAGTCCTTTTACCTACGTTCACGACTGCGCAAGACACCCCTGCCGATCTTTGCTTCAGGGCCGCGCAGGAGATTTCGACGGAAACCGATGTTCCGATAGAGGTTCTCTTGGCCCTTGGTGAAGCTGCCCACGGACAAAATAGCCACACCCACCTTGCCCGTTGGCCCTGGACAGTCACCTTGCAAGGCCGAAGCATTTGGTTTGACACCGAGAACCAATCACAGAATTTTATTTTTCGTCATTTCAAGTCAGGCCTGCGCCGTTTTGACGTCGGGTGCTTTCAAGTCAGTTACCGTTGGCACGGGCATGCGTTCCAATCCATCGAGGCTCTGTTCGACCCAAAAGCCAGTGGCCGATACGCGGCTGGCATTATTGTCAAACTTCATCAGAAATATGGCGATTGGAAAGAAGCAATTGCTGCCTATCGGGCGCGCACCACACCCTTCGCGCGGCGGCACGCAGAGCGCTTCGCAGCCATCGACGGTGGCTTGCCTGACATCATGCTGATCAAACAGGAGGCTGCACCCGCTCAGCCAGAAATGCCAATCCCACCTTTGGAAAAGGGAGGCGTGGGGTCTCTTGTGCCGCTTGCAGCTTCCGTTGGAACAAGCTTGTTCCACACCGTAAGTGGGGCTGAGTTTTGAAGGGGTTTTCAGCTGGCGGGTTATTCAACCCTACAATCCTTTTGGCGATGGCCCTGATGGCCGTCATCGTAATGATGATCATGCCGATGCCGTCTTGGGTTCTTGATACCGGCCTTGCCCTTTCATTTGCGCTCGCCATCCTGATCTTCACGGTTACGCTCTTCATCGAACGACCGCTCGATTTCTCGGCCTTTCCCACGATCCTGCTGACTTCCCTCATGCTGCGTTTGTCGCTGAATGTTTCGTCAACCAAGCTCATCATCGGAGAAGGCCATACCGGTACAAATGCGGCCGGTGATGTGATTGAAAGCTTTGCGCAATTCGTGATGGGTGGCTCAGTTTTTCTTGGCCTTGTTGTATTTTGCGTATTGCTGATCGTGAATTTCATGGTCATCAACAAAGGCGCAACCCGCATGGCGGAAGTGGGCGCGCGGTTTGCATTGGACGCGATGCCGGGCAAGCAGATGGCGATCGACAGCGATATCTCAGCCGGCGCGATTACCCATCAGGAAGCCAAGGAAAGACGCGAGCGAGAACAACAGGAAACCACCTTTTTTGGTTCGCTTGATGGCGCGTCAAAATTCGTCAAAGGGGATGCCGTCGCTGGTCTACTGATTACGTTGCTCAACCTTGTGGCAGGCTTGATCATGGGGATCGTGGTCCATGACATGCCCATTGGGGCGGCATTTGAAACATATTCGATCCTTACGGTGGGTGACGGCCTTGTTTCACAGATCCCTGCCGTGATCATTTCAATCGCATCCGCGCTGCTGCTTGCACGGGGCGGCACACACGGCGCAACCGACTTGGCTCTTTTCTCACAACTCAGCAAATACCCATCGGCACTGGTCACCGTTGCGCTTTTGATGATCGCTTTCGGCCTCTTTCCGGGGCTGCCATTCCTACCTTTTGTGCTGGGCGGCCTGGTGCTGGCCGTTGTTGCCTACTTTGGATATCAAACCAACAAAGCCCACCACTTAAGCGCAGATCAGCCAGAAGGTGAAGCCACCTTACCGCCTGAAAAATCAATGGGTGATATCCTGGAGCTTGACGACATTCATGTCGAGTTTTCCCCGGATTTGGTAAACATGGTTCTTGATCCGGGCACGGGGCTAAACACGCGCATTTCAAAAATGCGGCGGCATGTGGCTTCGGTCTTTGGACTTATCCTCCCGGAAATACGCCTTACGGATAATTCCGCACTTGGCGCGGGCGTTTACGTGATCCGCATTCAGGGCGTCGAACAAGCCCGTGCAGAACTCAACCCAGATCAAATGCTTGCACTTGCACCCGAAGATCGCAGCATATTGCCAGAGGGCACAGATACCACCGAGCCCGTCTACGGTGCGCCCGCCCGGTGGATCAGCAACAAGGATCAAGAGACCGCAGCGTTGGCAGGCGTAACGCTAGTGACTCCTACCGAAATTCTGGCGACACATCTGCTTGAGGTCGTGAAGAACAACTTCAGCCGACTGCTTACAATGAAATCCCTGCGCCGGACATTGAACGAAATGACGAATATCTCTGATCCGCAACGGTCAGAGGCAAACCGCAAATTGCTGGATGAAATGATCCCGGACAAGGTGCCAATTGACGTGCTGCATGCTGTCTTACGACTTTTGCTGGATGAACAAGTTTCTATCCGGAACCTGCCGCTGATCCTTGAAGCGGTATCAGAAGCGCGCGGACAGAATGCACAGCCAGAGGCGATTTGCGAACATGTTCGACAACGGCTCGGTTTTCAATTGGTCGCGGAAATGCGGCGTGTCGACGGGACTGTCCCACTGATACAGCTCGCCCCGGAATGGGAGGACACGTTTAACACCTATCAGGTGGAAAGCGACCGCGGCTTTGACATTGCCTTGCCACCGGAATTGTTCAATCAGCTTGCCCAGCGCGCCTTGGAAAAGCTGAATGATGCCAGCCACAATGGCATCTACGCAGCGCTGGTAACGAATACCCGCAGGCGGAGGTTCCTGCGCACTGTTATGCGATCCAAAGGCATTTCGAACCCGGTCCTGTCTTTCGAAGAAATCGGACTCGACGCGCGGCCTTCGCTTGTCGGGGTCATCGCCGCGTGATCACGCAACTCGCAGAGCTATTAGAGATCACCCGAGCAATGCTGTGGCATGGCATTGCCGTTTTTCTCCGGGTTGGTGCGCTGGTCGCGCTCATGCCCGCCTTCGGAGAACGGACGGTTCCAACACGGATCAAGCTAGTCATCATTCTTTGCTTTGCACTGATAATCGCCCCCGCCCTACCCAACATGCCAATAAATCCCGGACCGGACATGTTTTTTTGGCTCGCCATCACCGAAACGCTTGCTGGACTGCTTCTTGGGATTGGAATTCGCCTCTTTATTCTTGCGTTGCAAACCGCCGGATCAATTGCGGCGCAATCTACATCGCTGTCACAAATTCTGGGCGGTGCCGCAGCAGACCCGTTGCCTGCGATGGGCTATATTCTGATCATCGCAGGGTTGGCTTTGGCAGTAATGGCCGGACTGCATGTCAAAGCGGCATCGTTGATCATTCTTTCTTACGATTTGCTTCCAATGGGGCAACTTCCCACGGGATCCGTTGTTTCGACCTGGGGCGTGTCCCAGATCAGCCAGGCGTTCGCGTTGGCATTTACGTTGGCGGCACCCTTCGTCATTCTGTCGGTTCTTTACAATCTTGCCTTGGGCGCGATCAACAAGGCGATGCCGCAACTGATGGTCGCTTTCGTCGGTGCGCCGGTTATCACCGCAGGCGGCCTTTTCGTTCTCCTCCTCGCCGCCCCTTTTATGCTGGAACACTGGATGCGCGGTCTTGATGCCTATTTGGCCAACCCATACCGGACCCAACCATGACAGGGCAGGAGGACAGCAGTTCAAAGACGTTTGAGGCGACACCCCAAAAACTTCTTGAAGCACGCAAGAAGGGTGAGATCGCCAAGTCCACCGACCTGCTGACAGCAGCGGGATATGCCGGGTTGCTGGTTGCATTTCTGATGGCGGGAGCGTCAGGAATGCGCACGGCAGGGACGGCGATGATGGTGATGATTGACCAGTCGGCCGACCTCGCACCGCTGTTTTTTTCCGGTGATGCTGCCGCTCCAATGGCGGGTTTGTTCATCCCGATGATCATTGGGTTTGGCCCGCTTTTTTTTCTGCCTGCAATTGGTGTGATTCTTGCTGTCTTTGCTCAGCGCGCCTGGGTCTTTGCGCCAAGCAAACTCGAGCCAAAGCTATCGCGCATATCAATGATCTCGAACGCCAAAAACAAATTTGGTCGAGCAGGTCTTTTTGAATGGGTCAAGAGCTTCACCAAGCTGTTATTTTATTCCATTTGTCTGGCAATCTTCATCGTTCTTGAAATGGACGATATGGTTGCCGTGCTACAGACGTCGCCTCAGATGGCGCTGTCACTGCTGGCCCAGCTGTGTATGGCGTTCCTGCTGGTGGTCGTTCTGATCTCAGGAGCGATTGGGGGCATTGACGCTGTGTGGCAGCATTTCGAACATCTGCGCAAAAACAGGATGTCCCACAAAGAAATCGCGGACGAAACCAAGAACGCCGAAGGCGACCCCCATATGAAACAGGAAAGACGCCAGCGTGCGATGGCGCTTTCCCAGAACCAGATGATGGCAGAGGTGCGCGAGGCCGATGTCATAATCGTGAACCCGACCCATTACGCGGTTGCCCTGAAATGGAGCGGTGCGCGCGGGGCCGCGCCGATTGTCGTTGCCAAGGGTGTCGATGAAATGGCCAAGGCGATCCGGGAAACCGCCCAAAGCGCCGGCGTGCCGATCCACAGTGATCCACCAACGGCGCGGTCGCTTTTCGCGACAACCGAAGTCGGAGAACAGATCACTCCCGACTTTTACCGCGCCGTTGCCGCATCGATACGTTTTGCCGAAGCGATGCGACAGCGGGCGAAAGGCGCGCTATGAACGATTTAGTTACGTTGCAAAAGTTGCTGACGGTCAGCGAGGTCAAATATGATCAACAAAGACAAGCGTTGTCCAAATTACTGCAAGAAGAATACAGATTACGAAATGAGCTGATCCGCTTGTCGGAAATGGGCCGGACTGCGCAACAGCAAACAAAGACGACCGCCGTGATGCAAGCGATTGGTGCAGATCTTTTGTGGCAAGGATGGCTGGGCCGCGCGCGCGCAGAACAGAATATGAAACTCGCGCGTGTGCTGGCGCGCAAGGAACATGAAAAAGGCAAAGTGCGGCAAGCGTTCGGAAAGGTCGCAGCCGTGCGCGAGCTGATAAACCAGGCTCAGCAGACACAACGTAAGGCTGCGGCGCGCAAGGACCTCAATCTCGCTATAGGAAATGCGATAAAATGAGGCGCGGGCTTCAATAATCCTGCCGCGCGATTTCAAGTATCAGCACGTCCTTGATAATGTCTGTGCCCATTTCCTTTTGACCTGCTTCGCGCAGACCACTGCGCAAAACCGCAAGGTTATTGGCTTCGGTAAAGGCACCGTCAAACCCACCGATATTGGCGTGATCAAAGAGGACCTGCAGAAAACTGTCACGCAGTTTTGGCTCCCTGCGAAAGACGGCCTCACTGTTGCCCTCAGGCACCTCAAGGCTGAGGGCCAGCACCACGAGAGCCACAACGATACGGTCTTTCACAATGGGCACAACAAACTGATTGTTCAGTTTGACATAGTCCATTTCTGGGGCGGGATTGTCAGGGCCATATGGCTGATCCGCTGCTTTTTTTGTTGCGGAATCCGTCATTTCTGCGGTCATTTCCGTTTTCTCCGGTTCAGGGCGAAATGCCATTCCGGCACCCACTCCAACACCCGAACCAACCAGCAAAAACACAATGGGCAGAATTTTTTTCAGCATGCGGAAACCCTCAAAAAGGAAGAATAACGTCAAGGATTTGCTGACCGTACCGGGGTTGCTGCACATCCGTAATCTGGCCGCGACCGCCGTAGGACACGCGTGCCGACGCGATCTTGTCATAGGTGATTTCGTTCTGCCGAGAGATGTCGGCGGGGCGCACGTAGCCCGTTACCAGCAGCTCGCGTAGTTCAAAATTAACCCGCAGTTCCTGTGAGCCGGAAATTGACAGAACACCGTTTGGCAGCACATCAATAACTGTGGCTGCCACCCGTAATGTCAGCTTTTCGTTGCGTTTGACGGAACCGTCCCCCGACGATGTCGAAGAGGTGTTCAGGTTGATCAATGCTTCCGGGTTGGCCCCGGGCAGTCGATTGTCCAAACGCTGTGGTAAACCCAGAAATTCAGGCACACCAAAATCTTCGGCACCGGAACGGGATCTGTCGGTTGCATTCGAGATTTCGGCCTTTTCATCAATCTCAATCACGACTGTCAGAATATCACCGCGTTGCAAGGCGCGCCGATCGCCCAACAAGGAATTGCGTGTTCCGGACCAAAGTGACGCACGGTCGACCACGCGTTCCTGCTCGACCCGCAAGGGCAGGCCCGGGTTAATCATTGCAGAATGCTCCACTGTTTCCATTGGCGGTGAAAACGACGGTGGCTTGCCCAGTTCATCAACGCTTGTGCATCCTGTAAGCGCAGCGCCCAAGGTCGCAGCGGCGATGTATTGGTTTCTCATTCTTTGATCCTATCTGCTGACGTGAATGCTGCCGTCTGCTTGCACCTGTCCGAAAAGAACGGCCCGCGATGACAGATTCATGATCCGAACCCGATCACCCAGCGCTCCTCGCTCCAGCGCGCGCCCTTCCGTCAGAATTTCCAACCCGCTGGCAAAAAAGATCAAGCGCACCAGTTGGTTGCGCGCCACCAGCGCTGGCGGGCCGATATCATTCACGCCAATTGGTTTTCCCGGGTACAGAACCACGCGCGCTTCCTGACCGACAACGTCGGCCACCTGCGAAAACCCATAAGACAGGCTACCGGGGCGTAGGGCCACATCGGTTTCCGCAATTATCGCATTGGCGCGGATAGTACGGAGGGGCACCACGCTATCGGCCCAAGCAGGTTGCGCACAAAGGAACAGAAGAAAAAAACGCCACATAATCAACGTACCTGCGTCGTTGCGCCCATCATCTGATCTGCAGCAGAGATGACCTTGGCGTTCATCTCATAGCCCCGCTGCGCCTCAATCAGTTCGGTGATTTCGCGCACAGCATCTACAGAACTGTCTTCCAGATATCCCTGACGCAGAGTGCCCAACCCGTCGATGCCGGGGGTTGAAATCAGCGGCGGACCCGATGCTTCGGTCTCAGAAAACAGGTTGCTGCCCAGCGCCTCCAGCCCCTTTGCGTTGGTAAACCCCGTGAGATTGAATTGACCCAAAAGCTGACCGGCTGCGTTGTCCTCGAAATAGGCATAGACTTCGCCCGCACTGTTGATTGAGATGTTGCGCGCATCATCCGGGATCACAATTTCAGGGGCGACGGGGAAACCGTCAGAGGTAACAATCAGCCCTTCACCGGTGCGTTTCAGCCCACCGTCGCGGGTATAGGCCGCCTGTCCGTTTGGCATTGTCACCTCAAGGAACCCTTGACCGTCAATGGCCACATCCAGATCACCGCCCGTCGCAGACAATCCGCCTTGGGCCAGTTGAATTGATACCGCAGCGGGCCGCACACCAAGGCCAAGTTGAACCCCGGTCGGCAAAACCGTTCCGTCCGATGCATTGACTGCGCCGGCGCGGGAAAGCTGTTGATAGTGCAAATCCGCAAATTCCGCCCGGCGGGCATTATATCCAGTGGTGGACATATTCGACAGATTGTTCGATATCGTCTCAACCCTCATTTGCTGGGCTGCCATACCTGTAGCGGCGATCTTCAGGGCGCGCATTGGCGTCTCCTCTTGGGTTAGGTCATCAGGGATTTCATGGCCGCACGCACGCGTTCGTCTTCCGCTTCCAGAAAGCTCTGACCCAATTCATAGGCGCGCTGCACTTCGACCATGCGGGCCAGTTGGCCAATGGCGTTCACATTGGAGTTTTCGACAAAACCTTGCAGGACACGCGCCGTTTCTGTTGGTTCGAAACCGCTGTCAGTGCGAAACATCACGCCGTCCTCACGGACAAGACTTGACGGATCAAGAGGGCGCACCACACCGATCTGACCCAAGGGGTTTCCATCCGCGCTGAGCGTTCCATCGTTTGAGACAGCAACATCAGCGCCGGGCGGCACAAATACAGGTACCCCTCCCGCATCAAGAACCCGAAAGCCATCGTAGGTTACCAAATCACCCTCGGCGTTTGGTGAGAAAGCGCCCGAACGGGTCAGTCTCTCGCCCGACGGGGTTTCAATCAAGAAGAACCCGTCTCCTTCGATCGCAAGGTCAAATGATGCACCGGTCTGGTTCAATGTGCCCTGCAGAAAAGATGTATTTCGCACGTTACCCTGCCCCATCGACAAAGACGCGCCGCGGTCAACCGGTTTCACGAACTCAGAGAAAATCATCCCCTCGCTGCGAAAACCGGTTGTCGCAGCGTTCGCGATGTTATTGGCGACAATCTGCATTTCACGGGCCAGTCCGGATTGACGGCTTAATGTGGTGTATCCTGCGTGATCCATTCTAGCCTCCGATAATTAGGGGGATGATGCGTTCGTGAAAAAAGGACACCAATGTCTGTGTCATGAAGCCCATCGACAACCAGAACACGACGCCGATTGCGGCAAGCTTTGGTACGAACGTCAGCGTCATTTCTTGAATAGAGGTGAGCGCCTGCACCAACCCAATTGATACACCTGCAAGCAGCGCCACTGTCAGAATGGGCAGGGAAATCAACAACCCTACCCATAAACCCTGCCGCAACGTGTCAAAAAACAGGACTTCGTTCAGCATCAGACAGGCATCCGCAGAATTTCCTGATAGGCTTCGACCACCTTGTTGCGCACCGTAACGGCGGTTTCGACAACCAGTTCGGTCTGGGCCAAGGCGGTCACCAGCGAATGCGGGTCCGCCGTGCCGATCATCGATGCCTTTGCCGTCTGCTCTCCCTCAGCGAGGGCAGCCGCAAAATCCGCAGCCGTGTTTCTTGCCGTTTCCATTGCACCCGGCAGACCGTCAGGTAGCATTGCGGGACGGGCTGCCGCGTATTTCTGCGCGGCAGATATGCCTTTGATTTCCATTCTGGAACTCCTTTCAGTGATATTGAAAACCGGTTCACCGGCGTAGCAAGTCCATCAAACCCGATGACATCTTGCGAGTTTGCTCAAAGATTTTCAGGTTCGCCTCATAGCTGCGCTGCGCCTCGCGGGCATCCGCCAGTTCAATCAGCAAATCGACATTCGATCCTTCGAAGTGACCACTTTCATCGGCCAAAGGATGGGTCGGATCATGAATTCTCTCCAGTTCGCTTTGATCAAGGCGCACCTTTCCAGGGGTTACTTCGGTCACCCGATCACGGCCTGACATCTCTGTTTCGAATGAAATGAGCTTTCTGCGGTAGCCTGGTGTGTCCGCATTCGAGATGTTTTCGGACAGGTGCCGTAACCGTGCGGCCTGAGCACGCAAACCGCTCGACGAAACACTCAGCGCGTTTGAAAAATCGCTCATAAATCGTCCCTTAATTTGTGCGAAGGCTGCTGCGCAGCACATTGAGTGAGGTCTTATAGATGGCCATCGCGCGGTCATGCTGCCGTTTGGCATCCACTGATTTCAGAATCTCCGTCTCAATCGAAACCTGATTGCCGTTTGGACTGGCCTGACTGCCCACCTCTGCAGCGGTGCCCAATTGGTCAGCCCCCATTGATCCGTTAAGGTGACTGCCCCGTGTGGCCCGCTGGGTTACATCATCTGCTGCAGGCATATAAATGCTTTTGAAGTCCGGCATGCTGCGCGCGACGTAGTCAGGCGTATCCGCATTGGCCACGTTTTCAGCGACAATTGCCTGCTGTTGTCCAGCGTGCTTTGCCATCGCCGTTGAGATGCGAAAGACATTCAGGTTTTCAAACATCGGGGCTTCTCCCTCGACCGATTTCAATCAAGGCTTAACCCCGATTCCTTTAGAAAGAGTGATCAACAAAGAGAGGAACGTCATGTCGCCCACCGCACGGCTTAGCGGGCTCAGCGCCCAGATCGAAACGCTGGCATCGGTCCGGCCTGTGGGCCGCGTGACACAGGTACGCGCAGGTATGGTTGAGGTATCGGGGCTTGGTGGCACCGCGCGCATCGGGGATTGGATCAGCGTCATCCGCAACGATAAACCACCACTGGACTGCGAAGTTGTACAGCTTGAAGGTGAAAGAATTCTGGCGTTGCCAGAGGCTGCCCCAGACGGTATCGCCCTTCAGGACCGCGCCAGCCTTTCACCGGAAGGAGTGATCGCTCCTTCAGACACCTGGCTTGGGCGCATCATTGATCCGTCCGGCAAACCTCTCGACGGGGCGCCCCTGCTGCGCGGTGGGCAGGCACGCGGCCTGCGCACGCCACCACCGGATCCCGCGTCTCGCCGCGCTCTGGGCCCTCGCCTGTCGACCGGGCTTGCTGTGACGAACACGCTCCTGCCTTTGGTCAGGGGTCAGCGGATTGGGCTATTTGCGGGCTCAGGCGTTGGAAAAAGCAGTTTGCTCGGCACGCTTGCGCAGAATGTGGAGGCAGACGTTGTTGTAATCGGGTTGATCGGTGAGCGCGGTCGCGAGTTGCGGCTTTTTGTCGAAGAAGTTATCGGTGCTGAAGGTTTGAAGCGCACGGTTGTCGTTGCCGCCACATCAGATCAATCCGCACTTCAGCGACGTCGCTGCGCCTGGACAGCAATGGCAGTGGCAGAGCATTTTCGTGATCAGGGCAAATCAGTCCTACTTCTTGCTGATTCAATCACCCGCTTTGTAGAAGCCCATCGGGAAGTGGCCGTCGCCGCAGGCGAAGCACCCGTTTTGCGTGGCTACCCACCATCCACGGCTCACATGATCATGTCACTTTGCGAGCGTGCGGGACCCGGACAGGGTGATCAGGGTGATATCACCGCCATCTTCTCGGTGCTTGTTGCAGGTTCTGATATGGAAGAACCCATCGCAGATATCCTTCGCGGCGTTCTGGACGGTCATATTGTCCTCGACCGTGGCATTGCTGAACGTGGTCGCTATCCGGCAATTGATGTCCTGCAATCCGTGTCGCGCAGTCTGCCTGCGGCGGCAAGTGTGGCTGAAAACGTGCTGTTGCATCAGGCGCGGCGGCTCTTGGGGCTCTACGAAAGAAACGCCGTCATGATCCGCGCCGGCCTTTATAGTCATGGCAGTGATCCGGAATTGGATCAGGCCGTTGCGCTATGGCCCGCATTGGATGATTTCTTGGCACAAGCCGGTTTGCAGGGATGCGAGAACAGTTTTCAACAGCTTGCGGTCATCCTTCGGCGATCCCAAAATGCTGGCCTGCCTCCCGCACGCCAAAATTCTCCTTTACCAGAACGTGCCTAAGACTACTGCTGCAACAAAGTCAGTGCAATTGAGCCACCCGTAAGCCCGGCGCTGAACCCATTGATCTGGTCGCGCACGATGAACTTGGTGATGACATCCTCAAGGGCTTTGGGGTCTTCGAACAAGGTAAGATCAGAAGTGCCAAACACGCTTTTCGCCTTTTCTTTGAAGGTTTCAAGCTGTTGGTCAATGTCGATTTGTCCAATGCTACTTGGCAAATTCAGTGCTTTCTCAAAAAGCTCGCGCAGCGGAGGATCACCCAAGATGGTGAACCATTTTGTGTCGCTGGATACAGTATCTGCTGCCAGTTCAGGCAGTTCCCGTTGCGCATAAAGTGCCACGCGCATTGCACTGTTCTGGGCACCCGCTGCGACTTCGAAACTGTTTGCCTGAAAACGCGCGACCATCTGCGCTGCGAAATCGGGCTGCAACGCGCCACGCATGTCCAGCGGGCCGAAACCAAAGGCCTCCGACATATCCCGATATCTTGTATCCGCCAGTCTCATGGACAGCGCATCATCACTTCGCGTGCCCTCTTCTAGCACTTTGCGAATGAAGAAACGGTTGTCGATGTCGTCCTGCAATCCAAAAGCGCCCAGCGCCACGGATAGCAAACGGCGGTCTGACACAAGGTCTTCTGCCGAAGTCACCTGTCCGATCCGTTCAGCAAAATAATCCGTGTCCCGCTGAATGACGGTTGATTGGTTGAAGGTGTTGGCCTGTGCCTCGTACGTGCGTTGCAGGAAACGCCATCCGGCCAAGCCATCAGTCGGTACAATTGGCTGAAACATCAGAACGTCCTGACGGCCAAAAGCCGATCCTCACGCGGGATCATGGAACGCAGCGCCTTGAGAGCACGATAATGTTGATCACCAATCGTGGCTTCGCTCGCCTCTGCCAAGATGCGGCGGCTATCGGTATCCTGAAAAACCTGACTCAATTCCTCAATCTGGCGCAAAAGCCCCTTTCGCGCCTTTTCAGGCGTGGAATCGCCCGACAAAACCAGCTGCAACGCGAAACATGCCCGCCGCACCGGTGTCGTTGCGTCCTCAGGATGGACCGCGTCGCGCAATCGCAGGATATGCGCGTCTGGCGTCATGATCGACAAGCGGCTGCGCCTGTCCCCGTTCTCAATCACCGCGCCATTGATTAAGACCCGTTCCTTGGGGCTGAGTTTCAGGACAAGACCGCTCATTTCTGTGCCTCACCTGGCTTCAGTCCGCGCAGGATCGCGGTATTGACCTCCAGCAACGGGATTGCGTTGTCTTCTCTTCGGATCACTCTGCTGGTGTGCCAATCGGTGAATTCAGCTAGATAAAAGATGCGCGCCCGCAAATCTTGAGGGAGTTCATTCTGCGGATCAGCGACATCAACTGCAAACGCACGCCAAATCGCCCGGTTTTCATGCAGCGCCTCAACCAGTTTTACAAACGGGCCTTCTTCAATCGCTTTCTTCAGCCTGAACGTGATGCGTGCCAGCACGTCATATTCAATACGCCGATTTGATCGGATGGGGGCCAATGCGGGCGAATACGCCTCTTGTGCTCTTGCTGATGCGTTCACGGTAAACCTTACCTACTGATTATGACTGCCAGTGCGTCAGGGGCGGGTGTACCGCCCCTGATTGTTTCGGTTTAACGGAACAGAGACAGAATGGTCTGTGGTGCCTGATTGGCGATCGACAGGGCCTGAACACCCAACTGCTGTTGCGTCTGAAGCGCCTGCAAACGCGCAGAAGCGGCTTCCATGTCGGCATCCACAAGTGCGCCGATACCGGTCTTGAGCGAGTCACTCAACTTGGTGACAAAGGCATTCTGGTTTTCGACCCTGCTTGCCGCCGAACCAATGGTCGCCGCGCCTGCCAAAGCGGTGGTCAGCATCGCCTGAATTTCGTTAAATGCATCATTGGCCGAGGCAGAATCGGTGATCGCCGTCATACCAGCCGTATCGATGTTGGCTTCGAAATCAATGTTGGCGACGGAAATGGTGTCCGTTGTGGCGGCGGCACTCCCAACGCGGTTGACAGAAGACACAATCGTCAACGGATCACCGGCAGACGACAGAAGGTTCACCCCGTTGAATTGGGATGCCTCAATTGTATCGACGATCTGAGCGGACTTTTGCGCCATATCTGCCTGAATCTTGGCAAAATCCGCAGTTTCACTGCCGCCGGCCACTGCCAGTGCTTCCATCTCCTTGAGTGTCTCGACAATAGACTCTGCACCGGCGGATGCCACGCCAAGCGTTGCTTCACCCACAGCCAGCGATTTTGACACCGCGTCAAAACCTGCCACATCCGCTTCCATCACCTTGGAAATGGACCAGATCGCCGCATTGTCCTTGGCCGATCCGATCTCTTTACCGGTGGAGATCTGGTTCTGCGTGTCAGACAGGTTCATGTTGATGGATTTCAGGGTCTGCAGCGCAACCATCGCGCTGTTGTTTGTTAGAATGCTAGACATGAGCATGTTCCTTTAATCAGTGACGCTTTGCGCCCATTTTGTCCCACCCCCCAGGGGCTGGACGACGTGCCATTCTGACCATTGCATGCGTCTAAACTCTGAAACGATGCGCCACCCGACCTCGGATGCACGCTTAGCTTTGGGGCAAGGGCATTAACGAATGCTGAATGCCTGACTTTCAAATCAGCCGTCTTTTAATAAATGCCGCGCAGTTCTGAACTCAGGCGCGGTGCTCAACCGACGTTTCAGCGCCAAGCGAAATATCATGCCGTTTGCCGTCCGCGCCATAAGTCTCAAGCGCACCCCTCCCCTCGCGAAGTTGCGACATCCGCTGCGCAACCGCACGTATACCTTCCATCGCACCGTCCAGCAGCAACTGGTTGCGCTTTACCTTCTGATCCAGCGCCTGCATCGCTGACAAATCCGTTTGCGGTACATCCCGCATCGCGGCAATCAGTGTTTCCTTAGGCACCAGTAGATCATTGAGGCTTTCAAGATCACCCTGCAGCAGCGCCTCGCGCTCTGCGTCAAGTAGTTCATTCAATTCCGTAATCGTGACGGCTTGGTTTTTACCGGTCATTCTCTCGCTCCTTGAGTGCTTCGTAAATCGATTCGCTCAGGCCGATGCCGCCTGCATCAACCATTGCCCTTGCATGTTCCAGCAACAGAAACGACGCGAACTGATCCTCTCCGGCTCCGCCGCCGAAGGCGTCTGGCGACGTGCCAAGCCCCGCTGATTTTAGCATTTCCGCCAGAAAGCTGGTTTCAAGCTCCTGTGCCGCATTGCGCAACGCCGTATCGGTCGCTTGCATCGCCGGGGCGCTGGTGATGGCCGGGATCGGTTCCATCGCATGATCCTTAAATTGCTGTGTACTTTGCCGATCATGCGTCACATCCGGTAAACAAGTGGTAACGCTGTTGGCGCATTAGTCCGAGGACGGAGAAGAACTCTCGGAGGATGTATGCATTCATTTGTCACGTCGGCCCCCCTGCCGCATCAGGCTGGCAATGCCTCTGCGCGTAAAAGCGAAACGGATGAGCGTCGTGTCATGGACAATGACACACAGTCGACTTTTGCAAACGTGCTTGAAACTTTCCCCCAACCGCCGGAGACGGCTGAAACGATCACGACTGTGGCGGCGGCCCAACAACCTGTCGCTGTTGAAGAGGCCGCAAAGGAAGTAGACAACTTGCGCTCGGACGGGTTCGGCGGATCTCTTCGCAGCAATGCTTCTGAACCAGACGGACGAGAGGTGAAAACCCTGGCACCTCATGTGGCACTGATTGACGGTGGTAGTCCTTCAAAAGCTGCGTCTGCAGAGGTTCGGGGGGTTCCCGAAATCAAAGCCCAACCTGCGATGCCGGCCTCAGATCAGACATTTGCGCGCGCAATTATGACCGAACAGACACATGCGAAAGCGGTGGATGTAGATTTGGCCGCAGTATCAAAACACTCTGCAGTCCGTCAGTTTGAAACATCTGTCGCGGCTAAAAGGTCGGATTTAGCGGCACGCAATTTGCAGACAGAACAGCACCATACCATTTCATCCAAAACCGCGTTCTTTGATCGAAAAAGCGTCTCTTCAGAACTGAATATTCACGGAAACGGCACGACAGAGCGCCAGACGGGCCAGCACGTCGCGACTGCTTCGCTGACTGCGCAAACCAGAAATACACCTTCATTGTCAAAATCAGAGTTTGCAACAGCGCCCATACCCCAACAAATCGCCCCCCACTCGGTTCCGGCGACGGATGGAACCCGGGGAAGCATTGCGGCTATCCCCTTTGAAAGCGGGAAAGATACTGTAACTCCGCCGCTTGGCCTCTTACGTCAGCCGCCGAAACAGCCGAACAAACAACATGCCATTGAATCGAACACTGCCAGCCCACCAACAGTTACACGAACAAAACCCTATGGTTCCGTCCCAATGCCTGCGACACAGGCCGTAGTGTCGCCGCAGGATGCTGCAACGATTTCCAAGGTCCAGATGGCCGAAGGTGATCCGCTTCAGATCAGCCGAAGCGATGCCCTTGTTGCCCCAACAGCCAACCAACTGCAGCAACTTCATCACCGGATTGAAGCGCCAATGCACGTCGCACGACAGATGGCAGATGCCCTTCAGAGCATGCCAAATCGTCCGGTTGAAATCGCGCTAAATCCCGAAGAACTAGGCCGTGTGCGGCTGGCGATGTCCGCAAGCGACGCCGGGCTAACGGTCACCATCCTGACCGAGCGGCCCGAGACGATGGACCTGATGCGCCGCCATATCGCCAGCCTTGAAACCGCCTTTCAGGAGATCGGGTACGATAACGTCAATTTCTCATTTGCAGGGGGCAGCGATCCGCAAAACGATACCGACACCGCAGAAGATACAACGCCCCGCCCAATGCCCGACCCTGAGGATCTGGCACAGGACGATATGGTTTCACTCACCCTAGGCCCGGTATCGGGACTTGATCTGAGACTTTAAGGAGGAATTGAATTGGATATCGCTAGCTCAACCGCCGCAGGTGCCGCTGCACTGGTCAACACGTCGCCGCAGACCAATACGGTTCTGTCGTCCGACTTTGAAACTTTCCTGAAAATGCTGACCGCACAGGCGCGGTATCAGGACCCGTTGGAGCCTATTGATTCCTCGGAATACGCCGCGCAACTGGCGCAATTTTCAATGGTGGAGCAACAGGTAAAATCCAACGATCTGCTGACCGCGCTTGCCAGCCAACTGGGTGCCAGCAACATGGGGCAAATGGCCAGTTGGATCGGGATGGAGGCCCGCACAACCGCACCGGTCCAGTTCGACGGCACACCCATTATCATTACGCCAAACCCAGCCGCCATATCGGATGAGGTTTTTTTGGTTGTGCGGGATGAAACGGGTCAGGAAGTGCAACGGCTTCAGGTCCCTGTCTCGGCGGAACCGATCGAATGGGCCGGTGTCACCGAAGACGGCCTGCCTTTCGAAAGTGGTCTCTATCAATTTGATCTTGAAAGCCGCAAAGACGGGGAGATCATTCTGTCGGAGCCGACAACGACCTATGCTCGAATCGTCGAGACGCGGCTTGATGCGGGGCAAACCGTGCTGATCCTTGAGGGCGGATCAGCCATCCTTGCCGATACTGTCACTGGACTGCGCGCGCCGAATGCGTGATAATTCCGTGCGCTTGAATGCTTAGCGGTCGGCCAGCGCGAAACCGGCATAGGCAACAGGCATCTGCGCGCGCCGATACCGACCAAGTTCAAACCGGGCAAGCGGGCGCCGAACCGCTTTGGGGTAAACGCGCGCGGATGGTGCATCACATAGTATGTCCGACAACAGAGCACCGCAATAAGACGCCATCGCAACACCGTTGCCATGATAGCAAAGGCTTGCGTAGAGGCCCGGCACGTCAGGCACCTGCCCGACGAATGGCATGCGCTGGCGCGCGATACAAACCATGCCCGACCATGTGTGCGGTGTTTCGACATCTTTCCATGCGGGAAACATTGCGTCGAAATCTGCCCGAGCCCGCCGTATCGCCCGCGCCTCTGAACCCGGCGTTGCCATCAGGCCGCCCCTCACACCGAACAGCATGCGATTGTCGGGCATCAAACGAAAATAATGTAAAAGGTGGCGGGTGTCATAACAGGCCTGTCCACTTGTCCAACCCTGCGCGCCCAGCTCGCTTTGGCTGAGCGGTCGTGTCACGATGATGCTCGATTGCGTCGGCATATAACGCCCGGCAAACCAAGATGGCAGGTCATCTGAAGAATAACCGTTCGTCGCCACAATAACCTTGCCGGCCCGCACGGTCCCGCTTGCTGTGCGCAACCGAAAGCCGTCAGCATGGCGCGACAGATCGGTGACCGGTGTATCATGGAACACGCGCGCCCCCGCGTTTTCAGCAGCGGCAGCAAGACCGATGATGTACTTGCGCGGGTTCAGGCCAAAACCTACCGGTACAGTGATCGCCCCTTCAAACCCCGCCCGCAAACCTTCGTTTTCCAGCTCTGCCTTGGGGGTAAGCCGCGCTTCAATCCCATAACTTTCTGCGTAATAAGACAGCTCTTTCTGCATCGTCTTATAGTCGCGGGGCCGGTGGGCGAGCTGCGTTTCGCCCTGTGAATGCCGGTCAACCTTCAGATCAAACCGGTCAATCAGCTCTTCTACCAAACGGATCGATGCAAGTTCCGCAGCACGCCATTCTGCACGGCCATCCCGGCCAAAAGCCTTTTCCAGTGCAGCATTACTTAAAAGGCCCCCACCCAGACAGCAGAACCCCCCGTTTCGCCCCGATGCGCCCCAGCCGACAAAGCGGCTTTCCAGAACGCTGACGGAAACACCTGCTTCGGCCAGATGTAAAGCGGCGGAAATGCCCGTGAAACCACCACCGATGATTGCAACGTCACATTGGTGGTCACCGGTAAGGGCATCCCGTTCCGGAGCGATGCAGGTTTCATCCCACCAACAGCCTGCACGAGGGCCATCCGAATAGGCAAATTCTGGATAAATGCGCCGCATCAGGCCGCTGCCCGCTCCGCGGCCTGCACCTCATTCTGCGCTCTGAGCGCGTTGCGCTTGCTGACAAGGGACGCGGTCACAACCCCGACAGTCACGATCAGGATCATGATCGTCGAAAGCGCGTTGATCTCGGGCGAGACACCCAGCCGCACGGCAGAGAAAATCTTGATCGGCAGGGTTGTAGCCGCTGGGCCGGCCGTAAAGGACGCGATCACCAGATCGTCCAAACTCAGCGTAAAGGCCAGCAACCAGCCAGAGATGACGGCGGGCGCAATGATCGGCAGCGTGACAAGGCGAAACGCCTCGAACGGGGTTGATCCCAGATCAAGTGCAGCCTCCTCAAGCGACCGGTCAAAACTAACAAGACGAGATGACACCACGACCGAGACATAGCACATCGAGAAGGTGGTATGTGCAAGCACGATCGTCAAAACGCCGCGGTCCAGCCCTATCCCTATGAACAGCAACAAAAGCGAAAGGCCAGTAATCACTTCAGGCATCACCAAAGGTGCATAGATCATGCCGGAAAAGAGCGTACGGCCCAGAAAGCGGCCCCCACGCACCAGAACATAGGCGGCCATCGTACCGAGCACCGTAGCAATGGAGGATGAAATCACAGCAACCTTGAGCGTGACCCAGGCCGCATCAAGGAAAGCCTCGTTCTGAAGTAACTCGCCGTACCATCGGGTGGAAAACCCTGCCCAGACGGTGACCAGTTTGGACGCGTTGAAACTGTAGAAGATCAGCACCAGCATCGGCAGGTAAAGGAATGCGAACCCCAGCGTCAGGGAGGTCACGTTGAACCAGGACATCCGCTTCATTGTTCCGCCTCCTGCTGTTTTTGCTGATTGCGCTGGAACAGGACAATCGGGATCACGAGGATCAGCAAGAGGATCACCGCCACTGCGGAGGCGACCGGCCAGTCACGGTTGTTAAAGAACTCTTCCCAGAGCACCTTGCCGATCATCAACGTGCCTGACCCACCGAGCAGCGACGGGATGACAAACTCGCCCAGTGCGGGGATGAATACGAGAAACGATCCCGCTACAATCCCGTTGCGGGAAAGGGGAATTGTAACCAGCCAAAACGCCTGCATCCGCGTGCAGCCAAGATCCTGCGCGGCCTCATCAAGTGATGAATCCAGACGGTCAAGGGCAGCATAGATCGGCAGGATCATGAACGGCAGATAGGTATATACAATACCGATATAGACAGCCGTATTTGTGTTGAGGATTGTCAGCGGATCGTTGATCAGGCCCAGCCAGATCAGTAACTGGTTCAATAGCCCTTCATTACTCAGAATGCCCATCCATGCGTAAACGCGGATCAGGAAGGATGTCCAGAATGGCAGGATAACCAGCATCATCAGCGTCGCGCGCCATTCATCCGGTGCGCGCGCCATGCCATAGGCGATGGGATAACCCACCAACAGTGTCAAAAGGGTCGAGATTACAGCGATGCGCAACGAACTCAGGTACGCTTTCCAGTAAAGGTCATCCTCAGTCAGGAAGATAAAATTCTCAAAATCCAGTTCAGCGATAAGCGCGCCAATGCCGTCTTTCAACGTCGGTGTGTAGGGCGGGATTGCCAGGGCAGCATCAGAGAGCGAAATCTTCAGGACGATGAGGAATGGTGCCAGAAACAGCACCAGCAGCCAGAGGTAAGGCACGAGGATAAGTGTAGCGCGCTTCATGGCTTTCGGGTTCCTTGCGTCACCCGACCAAGGCGAGGGGCCAGCCCCTCGCGCTCCCCAGAGGTGTAGTGGAAAGATGAAGCAGGACTGCGGTTCATTGGTCCAGCATCACGCCTGCGGTCGCGCTCCATGATATCCAGACAGGGTCTTCCCACGTGATGTCACGACGGGCGATGCGGCGGGTGTTCGCAGTTTGCGCCTTAATGACCTGACCACCGGGCAGTTCGACGTGATAGGTGCTGAGATTGCCCAGATAGGCGATGTCCAGCACCTTGCCCTGCATTGCGTTCACGGCATCATCCGGTTTTTCCGTAGAGATGCGGATTTTTTCAGGTCGGATCGCAAGATGGGCCTCTTGCCCTTCGCTGAAGGTCGCCTGTGATTTGGCAAGGACCGGCGCTTGCCCTTCGGTCCAGTCCAACTTGTATTCCTCATCTCCCGACGGGCTGGCCCGCCCTTCGATGATGTTCACGTCACCAATGAAATCAGCCACATAGACAGAATTTGGGTATTCATAGATCGCCGCCGGAGTTGCCACCTGCATAATGCGCCCTTCGTCCATGACGGCCACACGTGAGGCGACCGTCATCGCTTCTTCCTGATCATGGGTGACGATCACAAAGGTCGTGCCGGTGGTTTCCTGAATATCCATCAGTTCAAACTGCGTGTCCTGCCGCAGCTTCTTGTCCAGCGCGCCCAGCGGTTCGTCCAGCAACAGCAGCTTTGGGGCCTTGGCCAAGGACCGCGCCAACGCTACACGCTGACGCTGGCCACCGGATATCTGATGTGGCTTGCGCTGCGCGAACTTTTCCAGCCGCACCAGTTTGAGCATTTCTTCAACGCGTGCGGTGATTTCGCCCTTGGTCTTGCGGTCGCGGCGCAGGCCAAATGCAATGTTCTCCCAGACCGACAAATGCGGAAAAAGTGCATAGGACTGGAACATCATGTTCACGGCGCGTTCATTCGGGGGAACCGGGCCAATGTCCTGTCCGGCGAGTTCGATGCGTCCTTCGGTCACCGTCTCAAATCCGGCAAGCATGCGCATCATGGTTGTTTTGCCACAACCGGACGGGCCCAGCAGGGCAAAGAATTCCTGCGCGTAGATATCTAGCGTCAGGTCGTCGATTGCGGTAAATTCGCCGAACCGTTTCGTGACATTCTGAAACCGGATCAGAGGTGTTGCGTTTGGATCATCCCACGGGGCGAAAACGGTTTGGTTCACGTTCGGGGCATCCCTTAATTCAGGTGATAAAAAAGGCGCAGCCGCTGCGGGCTGCGCCTTGATAGGGGCTTAGGTGCCCGATTTGATCTTGGTCCACATGCGGGTAACCGTCCGCTGAACCTTTGGCCCGTAGGGCGATGTGGTATAGAGATTCTCAAGCGTCGCCTCATCGGGGTAGATCGCCGTATCCCCGATCACGTCCTTTTCCAGAAACTCCTGCGATGCTTTGTTCCCGTTGGCGTAGTAGACATAGTTCGACGCTGCCGCCATGTTCTGGGCGTCCATGATGAAATTCAGAAACGTATGCGCGGCCTCAGGGTTTGGTGCGTCGACCGGGATCGCCATGTTGTCGAACCACATCAGCGCGCCTTCTTTTGGCGCGTAATATTCAATCTCGACACCATTATCTGCCTCTGCCGCACGGTCGCGCGCCTGCAGGATGTCACCGGACCAGCCGATGGCAACGCAGATGTCACCATTGGCCAGTGCGTTGATGTATTCAGAGCTGTGGAATTTCTGGACGTAAGGCGCGATGGCGGTCAGTACCGGCTCTGTCTTGGCGATGACATCGGGGTCCTGACTGTCAGGGTCTTCGCCCAGATAGGCCAGCGTTGCTGGAATGATCTCTGCGGGGGCATCAAGGAAATGCACGCCGCATTCCGACAGCTTTTCCATGTTCGAGGGTTCAAGCACCAAAGCAAGCGAATCCACAGGCGCATCTTCGCCCAGCACTTCCTTGACCTTGCCTGCGTTCACGCCGATGCCCGTGGTCCCCCACATGTAGTTGATGGCATAGGCACCTTCGGGATCATATTTCTTGAGACGGTCATTGATGACGTCCCACATGTTGTCCTTGTTCGTCAGCTTGGACATGTCGAGTTTCTGGAACGCGCCCGCGGTGATCTGGCGCTGCAAAAACGTGCCCGAAGGAACAACCACGTCATAGCCGGACCCACCGGCAAGCAGTTTCGTCTCAAGCACCTCGTTGCTGTCGAAAACGTCATAGATCAGCTCGATCCCGGTCTCAGTCTCGAACTTCTCCAGCAGGCTTTCGTCGATATAGTCGGACCAGTTGTAAACCCGGACCTCATCGGCCAAAGCCGTACCGGCCAGCAGTGCAGCAGCTGCGGCGCTGCTCAGAATACGGTTAATCATTTGTTACTCCCTATCGTTGCCGGATTTTTCCGGCATTAGCGTAATTTGATCAAGTTTTGCCTCTTGCGGCAAGATGATTTATACTTTCACGCTGAATGCACCGGTGCAAGGTGACCCGTTTCGCAATTATTTCAGGCGTTGTGACGTGAAAGTTGATGTGAACTCAGCCAGCAAACCAGCCCGGGCACACGATGCGGGCAAACTCCCCGCCCATCAGCTCGTTTATGAAAAGCTGCGAATGATGATTCTTTTCGGTGATCTGGCACCGGGGCAAGCGGTCACCATACAGGGGCTGACAGACCAGCTGAACGCAGGCATGACACCGGTGCGCGAGGCGTTGCGCCGCTTAATTGCCGAAGGAGCTCTGACCCATCAGGGCAACAGGCGGGTAAGTGTTCCGGTGCTGACGCGCGAAGGAGCGGATGAGCTTGGCTATATGCGGCAATCGCTGGAACCGGAACTGACCCGACGCGCGGTTTCACGCTTTGATTCGGCACGGTTGCAGGCATTGAATGACTGCGATGAAGATCTGAATCGCGCCATAGGCCAAGGGGACATCGGGGGCTATCTTGCCAGCAACTACCGCTTTCACAGAATGATTTACGAGGCCGCCGCTGCCCCCATCATGGCCGCGACCGTTGACCGACTCTGGCTGCGCTTTGGTCCTTCGCTCCGGGTGGTGTGCGGGCGGTTCGGCACAAGCAACCTGCCGGACAAGCACCGGGATTTGCTGGATGCCTTTGCCAGACGGGATGAAAATGCGGCAGCAAATGCGATGGCCGAGGATGTAGCGCAAGGTGTCAACCAGATCCAGAGCGCGCTTCTGGACGGCTGATCAGATTGACTTTTGATAATTTGATCATATTCTGACGTGGAATTTTCTGACCCTTCAAAGGCGCGCATCCATGTCACAGATCACCAACCATCTCCCTACGGCAGAGCTTCAGGCGCTGGACGCAGCGCACCATATGCATCCGTTCACAACCAACGATGAGCTGGCCGAAAAAGGCGCGCGCGTCATCACGCGGGCCAAGGGTGTCTATCTGACCGACAGTGACGGCAACGAAATCCTTGATGCGATGGCCGGGCTTTGGTGTGTGAACCTTGGCTATGGTCGCCCCGAGATGGGGCAGGTTGCCGCGCGCCAGATGAACGAACTGCCTTATTACAATACATTTTTTCAAACAACGCATGTGCCCGGCATCGCGCTGGCAGCAGAGTTGGCAAAGCTGGCACCCGGCAATCTGAACCACGTCTTTTTTGCCGGCTCCGGGTCAGAGGCGAACGACACGAATCTGCGCATGGTACGTACCTACTGGGCGGAAAAGGGCCATCCCGAAAAATCACACATCATCAGCCGCAAGAATGCCTATCACGGTTCGTCAATCGGCTCCGGCTCGATGGGTGGGATGACCTATATTCACGCCCAAGGCGGCATGCCTATTCCCGGTATTCACCACATTAACCAGCCCGATTGGTGGGCCGAAGGCGGCGATCACACGCCAGAGGAATTCGGCCTTGCCCGTGCGCAGGAGCTTGAAGAAAAAATTCTGGAACTGGGCGCAGAGAACGTCGCAGCCTTTATCGGAGAGCCCGTTCAGGGTGCCGGTGGTGTTATCATCCCACCTTCGACCTACTGGCCCGAGATCCAGCGTATTTGCAAGAAATACAACATCCTTCTGATTGCGGATGAAGTGATCTGCGGGTTCGGCAGGACCGGGAACTGGTTCGGATCGGAAACGATGGGCATCGAACCTGACATCATGACCATCGCCAAGGGTCTCTCCTCTGGCTATGCGCCGATTGGCGGCTCTATCGTATCGGACGAGATTGCAGAAGTGATCAACGCAGTCGAATTCAACCACGGCTACACCTATTCCGGCCACCCCGTCTGTGCTGCGGTAGCGATGGAAAACCTTCGGATCATGCAGGAAGAAGACCTGCTATCCCACATCCGCAATGTGGCGATGCCCGCGCTACATGCAGCGCTGAATGATCTGGGCGAACATCCTCTGGTCGGGGGCGTCAATGTCTCTGGCATGATGGCATCGCTCCCATTGACCCCACACAAAGAAAGCCGCGCTTCCTTTGCCGGTGAGAAAGGAACCGTCGGGTACATGTGCCGCGAGCATTGCTTTGCCAACAATCTGGTGATGCGGCACGTGGGCGACCGGATGATCATCTCGCCGCCACTGGTGATTACACCCGAAGAAATCGAAGTCTTTTCCACTCGTGCCAAGCTGGCGCTTGATGCGACCTACAAGGACCTCAAGGAAAACGATATGCTCAAGGCCGCGTCCTGAGTTTACAGGGCGCGCAGGCGTTCCAGCACAGACAGGGAAGGATAGCCATCTGGCACCACGCCCTGTGACAGCTGGAACCGCCGCACAGCGTTGATGGTCAATGGCCCCATCTTGGCATCAATCTTGACCGTGTCGAACCCGGCCGCCGTGAGGCGTTGCTGCAGTTCTGTTCTTTCGTCCTTGGTCAAAGCGCGCAGCTGGCGCGGCCAGGCCTGCGTGATGTCAGGTGCGCCTGCGATCCGGTCGCTCAGGTGCCCGACACCAATGACGTAAGCATCAGCGGTATTGTACTTCTCAAGCACAGCGAAGTTATCAAAGATCATGAAAGCTGCTCCGCCTGCCCCACCGGGCAACAGGATAGACGCTGGACCGTGCTTATCCGGTACGCTGCCCGTCACCGGCGCGATGCCCATTGCAAGCCAAGCGCTTGGCAGCCGTGTATCCGCCCGGTCCGCAAGGGTGTAGTCGAACCCATCCGGCAGGCGCACTTCCGTGCCCCAAGGCTGGCCGGTGGTCCAGCCAAAGTGCATTAGGTATGCACCCGTTGACGCAAGCGCATCACGGGGATCGTCCTCCCAGATGTTGCGTTTGCCGTCACCGTCAAAATCCACAGCGTGTTTTTGGAAAGAAGACGGCATGAATTGCGTATGGCCCATCGCACCCGCCCAGCTGCCACGCATCCGGTCGGGCGTGGTGTCGCCGTTTTGCAGTATGCGCAACGCATCAATCAGTTCACCTTCAAAGAACTCAGCGCGCCGGGCATCATAAGCCAATGTCGCGAGACCGTTGATCACCGGTGCCGATCCACGAAAGGTGCCATATGCGCTTTCCAGCCCCCATATCGCAACGATGATCTCTTTCTCCACGCCAAAGCGCGCCTCAATTCGGGCGAGCGTGCTGTCCCATTTGGCAAGCGCTTTGCGCCCGTTCGCGATGCGAAGGTCCGATACGGCAGTGTCCAGGTAATCCCAAATCGTCTTGGTAAACTCTGCCTGATTGCGGTCGCGCCGGATGATGTCGGCATCATAGCGCAATCCTGTCATTGCCGCATCAAATGTCGCGGGTGTGATCCCCTGTTCCAATGCACGGGGGCGCAAATCTTCAAGCCAGTCTTTCAGGCCCGCATCTGTCGGTGGCCCAGCCCACAGTGGACCCATCATCAGTGTTGCGAAGACTGCTAAAGTGATTTGCCTGATCATGTCATCTTCCATTCGGAATGATTAATTTCAGACAAGTCTATCCGGTTCGATGCGGCCGCAAAACCCTCAGCTTTCCGGCGCGCGCCCTTCCGCCCGTTCCAGTGCTTCCGCCCTGAGCCGGGCGGTATAGTCACGCAGCAGGGGCACCCGACGGGGCCGAAAGCTCTGACCGGTGCGTTGCAGATCGTCCATTCGGTCCAGACGAAACACCCGAAAATCATTGCGCAGATGGCACCACGCCATCAGCATGTTCGTGTCCTGCATATAGACGATTCCAAGCGGATCAACCTGACGCACCGATGCGACGCCCTTGCCATCGGTGTAGGCAAACTGCACCGTTTCCTCTTCCCATGTTGCTGCGCGCAAATCCGCCACGTCAATACGCGGCGGATCAGGGCGAAAGAAACGGCGCGCATCGAGAATTGCGTGTTGCAGACGGTGGGCCTGTCGCGGCGGAACACGCGCAGTCAGCTTGGCCAGCGCTGATTCTGCCGCCTTGGCCAGCGCCGGATCACCAATCACAGCAACGTCGCGCAGCCCCAGTACCAATGCCTCAAGCTCGTCGTTTTCGAACCCCAAAGGTGGCAATGCGGCATCTTCAATCAAGGTATAGCCAAAGCCTGCTTCGCCGTCGATGACCGCCCCGAGGCCCCGAAGCGCATCAATGTCGCGGTAGACCGTGCGCAGCGATGTGCCCATCTCGTCTGCCAACTGCGTTGCCCGAACCGGCGCGGGCAGTCGGCGCAGCGTTGTCATCATCTGAAAAAGGCGGTGCGTTCGCGTCATTCGGCACCGTAACCTATCCTGACAAAAATTGACAGCATCTGATGCTAGGTAAGGAAAGCAAGAGGAGACACCCAATGATCACGCTCATCACTTTCCCGCCGTCTTTCGGCCAACCTGCCGCCAGCCCTTTCTGTGTTAAAGCGATCTGGCTGCTGAACATGTCCGGGTTGCCGTGGCAGCGGCAAGACACCTCTGATCCACGCCAAATGCCTAAGCAGAAACTCCCGGCGATCAAGGTGGACGGCACCATCATCCCCGACAGCGAGAACATCCGCCGCTATCTGGAAAGCCAAGGCACGGACTTTGATGCCGGCCTGTCCGACATGGAAAAATCAACGTCGCGCGCTTTTATCCGCATGACAGAGGAACACATGTATTTTCATGTTGTGATGGACCGCTGGGGCGATGATGCGGTTTGGCCCATCATCCGTGATACCTACTTCTCATCCATCCCACGGGCGCTGCGCGGTCTCATCACCAATAAACTGCGCAAGGACTGCCTGAAGGGCATGCAACGTCAGGGACTGGGCCGTTTTACGCCAGAAGAGCGGCTGGAAAGGCTCGAACCCGACCTTGCCGCCATCTCGGCACGTCTGTGGCACGGACCATATTTGTTTGGCGATCGACCGACAGCGGCGGATGCTTCGGTTGCAGCAATGTTGGCGAACATGCGCGCCACTCCGGGGAAAACACTGCTGAAAACACGTATTGCCGAAGATGAAATACTCTGCCGCTATATCGACCGCACCAGCGATGCGATGGGGCAGCCGTTCAGCGCCGCTTCCGCGAAACTTTGCGCTTGAGCTTGTCTTTCTTGCGCTTGGCCTTGTGCGATTTGCCGCGCGGGCTTCGGCCCGCGGGTGATCTGCTGCCTTGTGTGACTTTCTGATCCTCGATCTCAAGCAATTCGAGAGCGATGCCACCGGTCACCGGAACCACTTCGGCTAGACGGACTTTGACGCGCTGACCAATACTGATCAGCATGCCAGTATCGGACCCCATCAGCGTCTGGGCGTCACGGTCATAGTGGAAGTATTCCCGCCCCAACGCGCGCATGGGCAGCAATCCGTCTGCACCGGTTTCGTCCAATTTCACAAACGCACCAAAGCGCGCGATCCCACTGATCCGTCCGGTCAGTTCGGTCCCGACACGCTCTGACAAATAAGACGCGAGATAGCGGTCAGTGGTATCTCGCTCCGCCACCATTGAACGCCTTTCGGTGTCCGAAATATGCGCGCCAGTCTGTTCTAAGCGGTCGTATTCTTCTGGCGGAAGACCGTCTTTCCCCCAGCCGTGGGCGGTAATCAGCGCCCGATGCACGATCAGGTCAGCGTAGCGCCGGATGGGCGACGTAAAATGTGCGTAGGACCGTAAAGCAAGGCCAAAATGCCCAATGTGGTCCGGCCCATAGTAGGCCTGCGTCATGGAACGCAATGTCGATATGTTGATCAGTTCGGCATCATCGGTCCCCGCGGCATCGTTCAGCAGCTTGTTCAAATGCGCGGTCTGCAGCACCTGCCCTTTGGCCAGGGTGAACCCGGCCGCCTGTGCCGTCTCACGCAGGCTATCCAGTTTCTCTTGCGTTGGTTCTTCGTGGATGCGGAACAGCAACGGGATTTTCTTTTCAAGAAGTGTTTCCGCGGCGGCGACATTGGCCAGCACCATGAATTCTTCGATTAGCTTATGTGCATCAAGCCGGTCCTTGAAGTTGACCGATTTGACGGTGCCATCGTCCGCCAGCTCCACACGGCGTTCCGGTAAATCCAGATCAAGAGGCTGGCGCGCGGCACGCGCAGCCTTCAACGCGGCATAGGCGGCGTAAAGTGGCTTCAGGACAGCCTCAAGCAGCGGGCCCGTGCGGTCATTAGGGCGGCCATCAATCGCATCCTGCACCTCTTCGTAATGCAGCGATGCGGGCGAGCGCATGAGCCCGCGGTGAAAGCTGTGCGATAGCTTGCTGCCCTTGGCATCCAGCACCATACGAACGGCGATACAGGCGCGCGGCACACCTTCGTGCAATGAGCACAGATCACCCGACAAGCGGTCCGGCAGCATCGGCACAACGCGGTCGGGAAAATAGGTTGAGTTGCCCCGCTTTCGCGCTTCGGCGTCCAACGCTGATCCCGGCGTAACATAGGCGGCGACATCGGCAATCGCGACCCAGATCACGTGCCCACCTTTGTTCTTCGGGTCCTCATCCGCGTGGGCGTAGCAGGCATCGTCGTGGTCGCGCGCGTCTGAGGGATCAATCGTGATCAAAGGCAGGTCGCGCAAATCTTCGCGACCCTTAAGACCGACAGGTTTCTTGGCATCGGCTTCTGCGATCACCTCGTCTGGGAATTCATCCGGAATACCATGTTGGTGGATCGCAATCAGCGATACGGCCTTGGGCGCGGAGGGATCACCCAGCCGTTCCACAATGCGCGCACGCGGCAGGCCCATCCGTCCTTTCGGTCCGGCCTGTTCGGCCTCTACCAATTCTCCGTCCTTGGCCCCGTAGGTCGCATCAGCGGCCACTGTCCATTCACGGTCGGCGCCTTTATCAATGGGCATGATCCGCCCACCTTCAGCCCCTTTGCGGAATATGCCCAGCACCTTCTTTGGGTTCGTTCCAATGCGCCGGATCAGCCGCGCCTCATAGTGGTAAGGCTCATCCTTCACGAGGGTCAGACGCGCCAGAATGCGATCGCCCTCGCCCAGCGCCGGATCAGATGCGCGGGAGATGATAAGTACGCGCGGCTCAACGCCTTCGCCGTGCCATTCCATCGGCTTGGCAAACAGATCTCCCTGATTGTCTGGTCCTGTCACCAACAGAACGGACACGGGCGGCAACCTGTCAGGGTCCTGATAGCTACGTTTGCGCTTTTCCAGATGGCCTTCGGCTTCCAGTTCCTTCAAGACCTGCTTTAGATCGATGCGTGCGGCACCTTTGATACCAAATGCCTTGGCGATGTCACGCTTGGCTGCCTTGGTCGGGTTCTGTTCGATCCATTCAAGGATTTCGGACTTTGATGGAATTTTGCTCATGCTTTGGCAGGTAGCACGCGACTAGGCTTTCGTCATGGGCAAATCGTCGACGGTATCCACGTCGCGCAAAGTGGCGACCCTGGCGATGCGGTGGTCCGGCAGCGTCGCTATCGTGTCGGCAAGCGCGTGTTCGGTCGACCACCGCACATCCTTGAACAGCCTCGGTGGTGCCCGATGCGGATGCTTCAGACCAATAAGCCAATAGCCTCCATCAGGTGCCGGGCCAAAGACCGCATCATGGTGCCCCAGTTGGGCAAATGCCTGTGCGATATGATCAGGCCGGATGCCCGGAATATCAGCCCCGATCAGGCAAACGGGACCATAAGGCACGCTGCGCAGCATCCGCGCCATCCGGTCGCCAAGTGAACCGGCGCCCTGACCCCTGCGCCGCAGATGGGCAGGCCAGACCCGGCTGGATCGCCCTGCACGATCTGGCGATACCGCAAGAACGATCTGCCAGCGGGGATCATCAAGCCTGCGCATCAGGCGGCGCGTTTGATGACGAAACCACCATGCGGCCGCTGTCATTCCGATATCGCGACCCAGACGGGTCTTGACCCGACCCGGACGCGGTTCTTTCACCATGATGATCAGCGTGGGTTTCACAAATCCTGCACCATGTCGCGGTGATCAATCCCCGCATCGTCATAGACTGGCCCATATGCGGCAAAGCCCAGCGCTTCATAGAACCCCAGCGCGTGGACCTGTGCGCCCAGTTTCGCGCGCGCGGCCTTGTCGCGTGAGACATCAAGACACCGTTTGATCAGCGCGACCCCAAGACCCGTGCCGCGATAATCCTTGCGCACGCACACCCTTCCGATTTTGGCCACATCGCCCTGAATGTGAATGCGCGCGGTGCCTGCCGGAACATCCTCCACCAACGCCAGCAAATGCTGGCAATCCTCGTCCAGCGCATCAATCTCATCCGCCTCCGAGACGCCCTGTTCTTCAATAAATACCTCGCGGCGCAGCGCACGACAGGCCGCGATATCTCTGGTCAGCTCTATCCGCATACTCATGCGAAGTAGTCACGCAGAATACGGCCGTAGATGGCCTTGAGCTGACGGATGTGCGCAACCTGCACGTGCTCGTCAACCTGATGCATGGACTGACCGACCAGCCCGAATTCCACCACCGGACAGTGGGATTTGACAAACCGCGCGTCCGATGTGCCGCCGGTTGTCGAAAGCTCGGGCACAATGCCGGTCTCTGCGGTTACGGCCTTTGCCACCAGTGTCGAAAGATCACCGGGCGGCGTGATAAAACTCTCACCTGAATTTTTGATTTTCATATCAATCGTGACGCCAAATGCCTTTTGAATCTGCGCCACCTCGTTTTCTAGCCATTTGGTCAGGCTTATCCCGGAATGGGTATCATTGAAGCGAATGTTGACCACCGCATTACAATTGGCAGGGATCACGTTCGTTGCGGGATTACCGGTGTCAATGGTCACGACTGCCAGCGTAGAAGGATCAAAATGCTCCGTGCCTTGATCCAATTCATGTGATGACAGCCGGTCCATCAGACGAACCATTGCGGGCAACGGGTTATTGGCGCGATGGGGATAGGCGGAATGCCCTTGCTTGCCGGTCACCGTAAACCACGCAGTCATTGATCCACGCCGCCCGATCTTGATCATGTCGCCCATGTTCTCCGGACACGTCGGCTCGCCCACAAGGCAGACATCCATCCGCTCACCGTTCTCTTGCATATAATCCAGCAGCGCGGTCGTACCATCGATAGCATCGCGTTCCTCATCGCCTGTAATTGCAAGTATCACTGATCCATCAGGCGGAGTGTCGCGGACAAAATCCACCGCAGCGGCGGCAAAGGCGGCGACCCCCGATTTCATGTCGGTCGTGCCGCGCCCGTACATGATGCCGTCCCTGATTTCGGCACCAAAAGGCGGGGCAGTCCAATCATCGGGATTGCCGATGGGTACAACGTCGGTGTGCCCGTTAAAACCAAAGGACCGGTGATTTCCTTTTTTGCCCCAACGCGCAAAAAGATTGCGGATGCCACCGCGATCCGCCCAGGCACAGTCAAAACCCGCATCACTCAGCAACTCTTCGAGTATCTCAAGCGCGCCATCATTTTCAGGCGTGACCGAGGCGCAGCGCACCAACTTGGCGGTGAGGTCAACGGGATCAATGGGGGGCATGGCTGGCTCCTTTCGGGGGTTGGTACGCAGATACCTTTTTTCTTTTGTGGCGAAAAGGGCGCGGTGACAGCTGCGGCAGTGCAGTAAATGCTTAACAGCGCCCCCCGGGCCTGTTAACATTATGGCAATAATATGACCCGAGGCAGGGCATCAGCAGTACCGCTATCCGACAGAGCACCTGAAAACAGGGCCGACAGGATCGCACATACACCTTAGAACGAAGACGCTGCGCGTCTGCGTTTTGCTGTTTCATCTGTCCGGGCCCAAGGTGTGAGGCAGGACAATGGTAGCAGCAGCAGAGCTTCCGATTAACACGGTCCGTGAAGGGACAACCGCCACCGACATGGCCAACGCCATCTTTGGCAACGGTGTGACAGTCACAGGCGCCACCTATTTTGGCGACATCGACAGTGCGGGCATCTATTCTAACGGTGACACGATCGCACCCGGCGTGACACCCGGCGACACCGGCGTAATCATGTCCACAGGCAACGCCGAGGATTTCACAAACTCCAGCGGCGAAGCAAACCAGAACACCAACACCTCGACAAATACATCGGGCACGAACAACTTCTCCCAGTATAACGCGGCTGCGGGTGCCCGCACCTTTGATGCCTCAACGCTGGATGTCGATTTCATTCCCGACACCGATACCATGACGATGCAGTTCATTTTTTCATCCGAGGAATATCCGGAATTTGAAAATTCGATCTATCAGGACTTTGTGGGCGTGTGGATCAACGGGACGCTGGTGCCGATGGATGTGGGCAACGGCGATGTCGACCCGGGCAACGTAAACACCTCCAACAATATCAATATGTACGTCAACAACCAGAATGACGATTACAACACCGAGATGGACGGGTTCACCATCACCCTCACTCTGACGCTGAACGTGAATGCCGGCGTTACCAATTCGATGCGGATCGCGATCGCGGACGTGTCGGACAGCCAGTACGATTCCAACCTGCTTATTGCGGGTGATTCCGTCCAGACCGACCTAGTGGCGGTGTCTGACAACGTCGATCTGTTTCCAACGGGCGACCGCGACATCGACGTGTTGTCCAATGACATCAACAACGGCCCCGGCACTCTGACCATCACGCAGATCAACGGCTTTGACGTGGTGGCCGGGGATACGATTACCCTGCCAACCGGACAGACCGTCAAACTGAATGCCAACGGTACGTTCACCGTCACGGGTGACGGAGATGTCGAGAACTTCAACTTTACCTATACGGTCGACAATGGCGTCAACACGGATGTTGGTTTTGTCAACGCAACGGGGGTGCCTTGTTTTGTCGCGGGGACTATGATCGCCACACCCGACGGGGAACGCCCGGCGGAAACGCTGCTGCCGGGTGATTTGGTGCTCACGCAGGATGACGGGCCACAGCCGCTGCGCTGGATCGGCACGCGCGCGGTTGCAGCGACCGGCAACTTTGCCCCGATCCACATTCGCGCAAATACCTTTGGCACGCACCGCGATCTGTTGGTGTCGCCCCTGCACCGCGTCTTGATCCGTGACAATCTGGCCGAACTTCTGTTCGGAGAGGCCGAAGTGCTGGTTGCTGCGCGCGACCTGGTCAACGACCGATCCGTCCGCCGACGCGCGGGTGGCGAGGTGACCTATGTACACCTGTTGTTCGACCGCCATCAGGTCGTCTTTTCCGAAGGGCTGGAGACAGAGAGCTTTCTGCCGGGGCCACAGACCACCAAGAGTTTCGAACGCGAAGTCGTCGATGAAATTTGCGCCATTTTCCCGGAAATAGACCCTGAAACCGGCAGCGGGTATTCCCCGGCAGCGCGGCGGACGCTCAAGCGGTACGAGGCCGACCTTCTGCGCGCTTCAAAGGTGGCGTGATATGACCTGGCTTGCGTTATGTGATCATACCGAACGTCGATTGTCCCTGCGCGGTTTGGGAAGCGACAAAAAAGATCAGCCCTTGCTGGCAGACAGCCCACAAACGCTGCTGACACGGGGGACCGTAATGTTTGAAACCCGCCTGTCCGCCGATGGCAGGCCGCAGGTTCTTTTCGGGTACAAGACGACATACCCTTGGCTGCGCAGCCTGACGTTTCAGGCTATTCCGGGCGGCGGCATCGCGATGGTGCAGGTGCAGGGTGACAGCATCACCCATGCCGCGATTGAAAACGCAGATGCAGGCCGCACCGATGTCGTGCGGATTACCTATTCCTGGGATAGCGCCCGAAAATGGGGGCGCATGACACTGGAAAAGCCAGAAGATACGCATATCGCCAGTGTTCCCGTCGATAATCCCCGGCCTTTGTCACTGACAGATATCCGCGATCTGATCCTGGGCCAGTCAGAACAGACCTTCGCCAGCGACATGATCTTTGCCGCACTGTCGGATCAAATCGAGCCCATCGGCCCGATGCCGAGCCTGCTGCCCTCTACCCCTATCGCAACGCCTTGGGGCTACAAGACAGCACAGACTCTCAAGCGGGGTGATACCGTCAATACCCGCAGCGACGGCGTGGTGCCGGTGCTGCAAACCATCAATCGCGCGGTCCCGGCCCGGGGCAGTTTCCGGCCGATCCGGCTGCGCGCGCCCTACTTTGGGCTGCAACAGGATATCATCGTTGCACCCGATCAGCGGCTGATCATTGATGGCCCCGAAGTCGAGTATCTGTTCAGTCAAGAAGCGGTTCTGGTGCCCGCGCGTCATCTGGTCAATGGTTTTGCCGCGCTGACAGAACCATGCGGGCCGGTGATCACCTATTCGCAATTGTTATTGCCAAGGCACGAAACCATTCTGGCAGCGGGCACATCAGTCGAAAGCCTGTATATCGGACGATTGCGCCGCAAGGGATACAACCTTGCAAGCAGCATGTTGCATCAGTGTGACCGCGCGACTTTGCCAGAGCATCCGCGCCCAGCGCATCACGTGTTACGCTGGTATGACGCCATACACCTTGCGCGACGGCGGGCCGCCTGATCAGTCGAAAAACGGTGTCATCTGCGCAATGACGACCGAGTTTTCGTCAAGCGCACGCTGCATCAGCGCACGCTCGTCGTCGTCAATGTCGTGCCCCTCCGCTTCGCGCTCTGCAAGGGTGCCATAGCCTGTCACATCCAGTGGATTTGTATCCGCCTGCTTAAGGATCGCGACGGTTTCCCGGACGGCCTCTGCCTCATCAACGCCGGAAGAAAAGCACATCAGCGCCGCGCCGGTAGCTTTCTCGGGCAGACCGTCGCCGTCCTTGCGGCCAATCTGCACAAGCAATGTGTACACCTGTTGCCGCGATGGTTTTTTTGTCTTTTTGGATCCGGACATGAAAAGGGCCACCTCTCATTTCAAGAGGCAGCCCTAACGCGATCAACCGCTTTTGAAAAGCGTTATGCCCGGCGCTGCAGCATGTTGATTGCAGCAATCAATACACACGCGCCCACAAAACCTACAAAGAGTTGTCCAATCCAACCACCTAATGTGGCTCCAAATACAAAGACGAGAACCGCATTAAACAACATCGCACCGACGATACCCATAAAAATGTTCAACAGCAGGTTGTGATCCCGCTTCATGAACTTTTCTGCCAACCATCCCGCCAAACCGCCAATAATGATCGCAGCAAACCAACCAAGACCTTCCATTGAAGTATCTCCTTTTAATATCTGTTAACGGTCCAACGTGTCTCATGGGCTGAAGGTTCCCGCAAAGCCGGTTAAGTCAGCACCTCCACTGCAACAGCGGTTGCATAGACCAGCAAAAGCAGCAGGCTTTCGATACCAATGCGTGCAGGCCCTTCCCGCTGGCGCAGGATCAATCCGCCCAACAAGATACCCGTCATAAGCAATCCGGTGGCCAGCCAGTAAAGATCGTGGGTGCCCACGGCGTGGTAAAGGGATCCGTCCCGGTAGGCGACATCGGAGGCCACCAGAAAGAGTGTATCAAAGGTGTTACCGCCGATAATGCCGCCCACTGCCAGTTGCAGCGCACCGCGCCGTACGGCAACCAAAGTAGTAACCAGTTCTGGCAGGGAGGTCACGACAGCCGTAATCAACGAACCGACCAGACTTGATTTCATCTCGAACCGTGTGATGAACGTGCCACCCACCTGCGAGATGACCCAGCCGCCGAACCCCATCACCGCAACCAAAGCCAGAAAAACCAGCGCCGGGCGAAGGACACTGCGGTGCGCTTCATCTGCGTTCTCAGGTGTGTCCTCCCTTGTATCGGCGGTTTTCACCGGTTGCCACATCGGGTTCTCACTGACTTGCGCAGAAAGATGGACACCGCAAACATAGGCGAGAAACAGCGCGACTGACACAGGGTGTACACCGAAATAGGCCACCTCGGGGCCGGACATGGCCGCGATTGGCAAGCTCAATAGCACAATAAGCATGACGGCCTGAAAGAGATTGGCCGGCTCTGCCGCTGCATGCTCAAGGTTGACGCCGCGGTGCAGACGGTCAGCCACGGCAAGGAACATCGTCTGCGCCGCAATACCCCCAACAGCGTTGGAAAAGGCAAAGCTGGCATCCCCCGACATTGCCGCATTCACCGAAACCACAACACCGGCAAGCGACGTCGCACCCCCCAGTATCAAACCACCCGCCAGCGCCTCTCCCATGCGGGTACGGTCTGCAATCACGTCGGCCAGATGTGTGGCTTTGATAGACGCCGCAACGACGGCAGCGCTCGCGATGACAAAGAAAGTCAGAAGCAGCGGAACGGAAAGGGAAGCGAACATGTCAAAGGAACGGTCGTGCGACCGTTCCGGTTCCCCTTCCCGTCAGATCGTATCAGTCGCGCAGCAATTCGTTGATCGACGTCTTTGAACGTGTGCGCTCGTCCACGCGCTTGACGATAACGGCGCAATAAAGGTTCACACCGTTCTTCGACGGCATGGACCCCGCCACAACAACAGAACCGGATGGCACCTCGCCATACATCACTTCGCCGGTCTCACGGTCCACGATCTTGGTCGATTGACCAATGAAAACACCCATGCCCAGAACCGATCCTTCACGCACAATGCAGCCTTCGACCACTTCTGACCGCGCACCGATAAAGCAGTTGTCTTCGATGATCGTCGGCCCCGCTTGCATTGGCTCAAGCACGCCGCCAATCCCAACACCACCCGAAAGGTGCACGTTCTTGCCGATCTGCGCGCAGGATCCGACGGTGGCCCAAGTGTCGACCATTGTGCCAGAATCGACATACGCACCGATGTTCACAAAGGACGGCATCAGGACCACGCCGGGCGCGATAAATGCGGAACGGCGGACGACACAGTTTGGCACAGCGCGAAAACCTGCCTCTTTCCACTGGTCGTCGCCCCAACCGGCGAACTTGCTGTCTACCTTGTCCCACCAGCCGCCGCCCTGCGGGCCGCCGTCCTGCTGTTCCATGTCCTTGATGCGAAAGCCCAGCAGCACAGCCTTTTTGGCCCACTGGTTGACATGCCAATCACCGCCATCCTGTTTTTCCGCGACGCGCAGCTTGCCTGAATCCAGCGCATTCAACGTTTCTTCGATGGCATCGCGTGTTTCACCTGTGGTGTCTGGCGTGATCTGATCACGGGTATCCCATGCAGCTTCGATTGCGGTCTCAAGTTGGGCGTTGGACATCTGTAAGCGCTCCTGTCATGGGATGGGTTTCGGGCGCTATACCCGTCAGCCGCGTTTTGCGCAATCGTTCACCGCCATTTGATCGAACAGCCCATCGACGGCGTCTGCGCGTCGGGCCCTTTGCCGGTTTCGGCAACCTGCATCATCGCATTGCGCAGCTCTGGCACGCGCTTCGCCGGATCGCCACGCATGCCAATGTCATCCAGTCGACCCCGGTATTGCAGCGCGCCATTCGCGTCAAAGCCAAAGAAATCAGGCGTGCATACCGCACCATAAGCCTGTCCGACGGTTTGGTCCTCATCCACCAGATAGGGCGCTTTCAAACCGTGAACCTTGGCAAAATCTGCCATCCTCTCAGGCGCGTCAGCCGGGTAATGCGTATAGTCGTTTGACATGATCGCGGCACATCCGATGCCTGCCGCCTCCAGCGCCTGCATGTCCTGTGCCAGACGATCGATCACCGCAACGACATAGGGACAGTGGTTGCAGATAAAGGCGATCAGCATGCCACGGCTCCCCATAATGCTGTCGAGGCTGTGCCGCAGGCCATCGGGTGTCGCCAGATCAAAGTCGGGCGCAGGCCAGTCGAAATCGCAAACCTGAGAATGCAGAAGCATACGCGTACCTTTCTTGTCGATTGCGTTGCAAAGTGCGGGGAGCATCGGCTTCGGTCAATCCCCCAGCCTTGCAACTTGGCAGGAAGCACGACACGCTGGATCAAATCTAACGAGGCCGGAGCAATGACATGAAAGACGATAACAAACGCCACCCCCTGCGCGACGCGCACATGGACCGTTCGGCGGCAGAGGCGGTTCCCGACACGCCGCAGACCCGTGCGCCCGCCTACCGGCTGGCCTTTAACGATGAAGACTTTTTGTGCCGAGATGAATTGCGGCCCGTGCGTTTGCAATTGGAGTTGCTGAAACCCGAAATGTTGCTGGATGCCGCCGGGATCACATCGACAATCGTATTGTTCGGCGGCGCGCGCATTCCGGCACCGGCAGACAAAGCGAGCGCGCGCACCCAGACGCTCGCCGATCTGTCACGGTTCTACGATGAGACGCGTGCATTTGCCCGGCTTATGACAATGAAATCAATGGAAGGCGGCGGGACCGAAGATGTCATCGTAACGGGTGGCGGTCCGGGCGTGATGGAGGCAGGTAACCGCGGTGCCGTAGATGCGGGCGGCAAATCTATCGGGCTGAACATTGTCCTGCCATTTGAACAGGCACCGAATGAATACGTCACACCCGAGTTGTGCTTTAACTTTCACTATTTCGCGATCCGCAAGATGCATTTTCTGATGCGTGCCAAGGCAATCTGCGTCTTTCCCGGCGGGTTCGGGACAATGGACGAATTGTTTGAAGCACTGACACTGATACAGACAGGGCGCATGCAGCGCGTGCCGTTCCTGCTGTTCGGCAAGGGGTTCTGGCAAAAGATCATCAACTGGGAAGCGCTGGCGGATGCCGGCACGATTTCAGCCGAAGATCTTGACCTGTTCCGGTTTGTCGAAACCGCACAAGAAGCGATGGACCTGATTGAAAACTGGGACACTCCTACAGCACGGGAAAGCGTTCCCGGCAGGTCGGCCTGACCCTTGCGTTCGCTTGGATCAGGCGCTTTGCTCTGCGGGTAGCACGGCAACTTCAACGCGGTGGGGCAACGTCTCGACGACTTCACCGTGTTCGGTTTCCTTGATGGCGTATCCGTATCCGGCCAGACGGTGCTTCCATTCGCGGGGCGAAAGAGAGCTTTCCCGTTCGCGCAGAACAAGGTCGACCACCTGAGCGGTGATGAAGGGGTCGTTGTTGAACATAACAGACATCGCATGTCTCCTTAGTATGTGTGTACTGGAAACAATCTGGTTTCAGACAATGGCAAGAGTTGCGCCGGATTGCGGCAGAACAAGGGTCTTTTCAGGGTAGCGCGACAAAGGTTACCTAGGGTTGAATCGACTGAACTTGTTTCAATAACAGTAACTTAGTTACAAGTCGCAATTCACGCGTTTGGCGAATTCGGCAATAAATCTGCCTTGTTCAACTGTATCGGGAATTGAAACACCCCGCGCAACGCTCACGATCTGCCGGGCGACGTCCGGCTGTTCCCCAAGCGCGACAAGCATTGCGGCAGCCACCATGCCGGACCGGCCGATCCCGGCACGACAGTGCACCGCGATGTGCTGGTGCGCGCGCAAACGGGTCGTCAGATCATTGATCAGTGCAGTGAATGCCGCCGGATCAGGAAGTCCAAAATCCGGGATGGGATGCGATAGGAATTCAATCCCTCGTGCCGTGCATAGGTCTTGTTCTGTTGCAACCCCTAGTTCCGCAGCTTCGGCGGCAGGCAACATGGACAATACCGTTGTGACACCCTGCGCGCGCAACCGGTCGAGAACAGTCGCAAGCCCATCCGCAGGTGGGCATGGCATCAGTGTCAGTTCCCCAGGACCATCAAACGGAACCGGATAGGCACGAAACGCCACTCAGGACAAACCTGCCTCGGCCTCAATCTGTTTACGGGACTTGCGGGCGCGTTCGGTCGCAGATTTCAGCTGACCACAGGCCGCCATGATATCCTCACCGCGCGGGGTACGGATGGGAGAGGCATATCCGGCTTTGTAGATAATATCTGCAAAGCGACGGATGCGGTTGTTCGACGAGCGTTTGTAGGGCGCACCGGGCCATTCGTTGAAAGGAATCAGATTGATCTTGGCCGGGATACCTTCGATCAGTTTGACCAGCCGGTGCGCGTCTTCGTCCGTGTCATTCACACCGTCAAGCATGACATATTCAAATGTAATCCGCTCAGAATTGGAGACCTTGGGATAGGCTTTAAGCGCGGTAAGCAGTTCCTCGATGTTCCAGCGTTTGTTGATCGGCACCAGTTTATCGCGCACCTCGTCCGTGGTGGCGTGGAAGCTGACGGCAAGCTGACATCCGATTTCTTCAGCCGTACGCGCGATCTCTGGCACTACGCCGGACGTCGACAGGGTAATGCGACGGCGCGAAAGCTGGATACCCTCGGGGTCCATCGCGATTTTCATCGCGTCGCGCACGTTCTCGAAATTATAAAGCGGCTCGCCCATGCCCATCAGCACAATGTTGGACAAAAGCCGTGTCTCATCCTTTGGGGCGCCAATCTCGGGCCATTCGTCCAGATCGTCGCGCGCGACCATGACCTGCCCAATGATCTCTGCCGCGGTCAGGTTGCGCACCAGTTTCTGCGTACCTGTATGGCAGAACGAACAAGTCAACGTACAGCCAACCTGACTGGAGACACACAGCGTGCCACGCCCGTCTTCGGGGATGTACACCACCTCAACCTCGTGCCCGCCCGCGATGCGCACAAGGTATTTCCGCGTACCATCCGCACTGACCTGACGGGTCACGACTTCTGGCACCGCGATCACGAATTTTTCGGCCAGATCGGCGCGAAATGCTTTGGACAGGTTTGTCATTTCGGCAAAGTCGCGTTTGCCCCACTGGTAAATCCATTGCCAAATCTGACCCACACGCATCTTGGCCTGCTTTTCAGGCGTACCTGCGGCAACCAAAGCCTCGCGCATGCCATCGCGGGTCAGCCCGACAAGGTTCATCGGCCCATCCGGCAGTTTGCGCGGAATGGTGTGGACGTCTTGGGTGATCGGTGCGGTAGCGGACATGGGAACGACTCAAGGCTGATTGGGGTGATGCGTCTCTATATAGGTCTGGATAAGGAATGCAAAACAGGGCGGAAAATGCTTCCGCCCTTCAAAAGACCGATCTTGCTGTTTCGGGAGCTATGGAGGAATGGGCAACCTGCCCACCCTAATCATTGTATCACCCGCCGCAGCGTTTGCCCGCGTCCTCGACCGCTGCGGTAAAGCCAAGCAGTGAGAAGGTGTCCTTGGTGTTCGTGCCCCGACCCGAGCGGCCCGAAAGCACAGCGTTTGCACCGCGTTTCATCGCCGTGATGATCTTGGCATCGTCATCCGTGGTCGCAGGCCATGCCCATTCACCTTCGGTGAACAACTCAAACGTATTGCCTGAAATGTTCATCGTTACGGTTGAACCAGATGCAAACGGATAACCACCGGTGAATGCAACCTGCCCCTTGGCCCCGGCAGACGGACGGTAGAACACCATCAACAATGTCTGACCCCGGTTCACCGCCACGACGCGCCCATCGCGCGAGTTCACGGTTTCGGTTGGCGTCGATACGCCCCAGCATTCCGTAGGGTTATCTTCTACAAAAACGCTCCAGTCGGTCTTGGCCGCGACGCGATTTGTGCTTTGATCCTGAGCGGATACAGACGTGGCCAGCAATGCCATTGCCCCCAACGCGCATCCAAACGTCTTCATTATTCCCATTTGTCCAGCCTCCAAGCTGTCCTAAACCTCAATACTGTCCAGACCTTGCTGGCGGTGCTTCGCTCACCGCTCTGTGCCCAAGTGCCTGTTATCTTGCCGACAAAGAGCATATTAACGCGAAACAGGCGACAGACGAAACCCTGATTGGCAGGAAATCGCTTAGTTCAAAGGTGAAAAATGACGCATGCGACCCCCTTCGCAGAAATCTGGCGCGGACCCTTTTTGGAAAGTGTGCATTCGGGCCACGCTGTCATCTGTGACGACACGGGCCAGATTGTTCAGGCATGGGGTGATCCGCAGGCGGTGATCCTGCCGCGATCCTCGTCGAAAATGATACAGGCGCTGCCGCTGATCAACTCCGGCGCAGCGGACAAATATGGCCTAACGACGGAACAACTTGCACTGGCCTGTGCCTCGCATCAGGGGGCGGCGATCCATACAGACCGTGTGGGCGTCTGGTTGCAGACACTCGGTCTGGGGGACGATGATTTTCGCTGCGGCCCGCAAGAACCAGAAGACCGTGAGGCCCGCGAAGCACTGATCCGGGCGCACGAACAGCCTTGCCAGATTCACAACAATTGCTCGGGCAAGCACGCCGGGTTCCTGACCATGACCCAATTTCTGAAGGCAGGACCTGAGTACAACGACCCAGACCACCCGTTACAACGCGCCTGTCTGGAAGCGTTCGAGACAGTGACACAGGAAACATCCCCCGGCTACGGCATCGACGGATGTTCCGCCCCGAATTTTGCCTGCACCTTGCACGGCATGGCCCGCGCGATGGCACATTTCGCTGCGGCCCCTGCCGGTTCGGCAGAAGCGCGCCTGCACGAAGCGATGCGCCTGCATCCTGATCTGGTCGCGGGCGAAACCCGTGCCTGCACCGAACTGATGCGCGCGATGGACGGCAAGGTGGCGCTGAAAACAGGTGCCGAAGGGTTCTTCATCGCTATCCTGCCCCAACAGCGCCTCGGCATCGCCCTCAAGGCCGCCTGCGGCACCACCCGCGCGGCAGAATGCGCCATCGCCGCGCTGCTGGTCAAATTGGGTGCTCTCGACGCCGGTCATCCCGCGACGCTCAAACGTATGAACGCACCGATCAGGAACTGGCGCGGTATTGAAACGGGCGTGTTAAAGCCCGCTGCCGGGCTTCAGTAAGGCTTCATCTTTCCACTACAATTCCGGGGGTCTGGGGGCTGGCCCCCAGTCGGTCGTTGGCGTCAGGCAGCGAAATCTGCTTTCGCGTACCCCTGCACATACAGCAGTGCCGTCAGATCCCCGAAGTTCACCCGGACATCGCATTGCGCAGCGACCGATGGTTTGGCGTGCAGGGCCACGCCGAGACCCGCGCGGGTCAGCATGCCAAGGTCATTCGCGCCGTCGCCCACCGCGATTACTTCGGCCTTGGACAAACCAAGCCGTGCGGTGATCTGTTCAAGTGCGTCCACCTTGGCCTGTTTACCCAAGATGGGCTGGGCGATCTCTCCGGTCAGTTTACCGCCTTCGATCAGCAGCGTATTGGCGCGATTTTCGTGAAAGCCCAGCGCATCGGCCACCTTCTGCGTGAATGCGGTAAAGCCGCCCGAGACCAGCGCCGCGTGCCCGCCGGTCGCGTTCATCGTGCGCAAAAGCGTCTTGCCGCCGGGCATATATGTGATCCGATTTGCCAAAACTTGATCAATGACGCTGGCGTCGAGACCTTTCAAAAGACCCACCCGCTCACGCAATGCGCCGTCAAAATCCAGCTCTCCGTTCATGGCGCGGGCGGTGATGTCTTTGACACGTTCGCCAACGCCGGCCTCGTCAGCCAGTTCGTCGATACATTCCTGCTGGATCATCGTGCTGTCCATATCGGCCAGCAACATCCGCTTGCGTCGCCCTTCGGTGGGAACAATCACCAGATCAACGCTCATGGACTGACAGCTTTGCCAGACCTGATCCAGATTGTCGGGCCTCTGTGCCAGCGCGAATTCCGCTGCTTCATCCGGCGCAAGCCAGAGCGCGTCGCCACCACCCCATGCATTGCGCAGGCTTTCGACCAAGGCAGGATCAAGCCCGCGTTTTTCAGGATTGGTCAGCAAAACAACCGTGAACATGGGCAAAGTTTCCGATCCGCGTCAGACATGTCGCAAAAATGCGACCGAGCGGCGGTCTAGACCTATTTTTGCGATTGTGCCACCCCGTGCGGCCCCTTAGACGCGTCTGTGGGACACCCTTCCCCAACGAAGGGCGCATATCTGAGAGGATAGCATCAATGGCTACTCAACAACCGGTCACGCGACCGGCAAATTCGCGTTTTTCTTCCGGCCCCTGTGCCAAACCCCCCACATTCGATCTGCAAAACCTCGTGGACGCGCCTTTGGGCCGCTCTCATCGCGCGGCTGTCGGCAAAGCGAAGCTGCTTGAAGCGATCGAGACCACCCGCGAGATCCTTGGCGTGCCGGCGGACTACCGCATCGGGATCGTGCCTGCGTCTGATACTGGTGCGTATGAGATGGCGATGTGGACCATGCTGGGCGAGCGGCCCGCCGAGATGGTCGCCTGGGAAAGCTTTGGCGCAGGCTGGGTCACGGATGTGGTCAAACAGCTCAAGATCGAGGCGACAACGCATACCGCCGACTATGGCGAGATCGTGGATATGGCCTCGCTCAACTACGATCACGACGTCTGCTTTACGTGGAACGGCACAACCTCGGGCGTCCGCGTACCCAGCGGAGAGATCATTCCGGCGGACCGCAAGGGTCTGACGTTGTGCGATGCGACCTCTGCCGCCTTTGCGATGGACCTGCCGTGGGACAAACTGGATGTCACGACGTTCTCCTGGCAGAAGGTGCTGGGTGGCGAAGCGGCGCACGGCATGCTGATCCTGTCCCCGCGCGCGGTCGAACGACTGGAAAGCTATACACCCGCATGGCCCCTGCCCAAGATTTTCCGTCTGACCAAAGGCGGCAAGCTGAACGAAGGGATTTTCCGGGGCGAGACGATCAACACGCCATCGATGCTGTGTGTCGAGGATTACCTGCAAGCGCTGGCTTGGGCAAAATCCGTGGGCGGTCTGAAAGGGATGATCGCGAGGGCGGATGCAAATGCGCAGGCGATTGCGGATTTTGTGGCGGCTCACAACTGGATTGATTTTCTGGCTGTCGATCCCGCAACGCGCTCGAATACGTCGGTTTGCCTGAAGTTTACCGATGACCGCATCGCGGACGGTGCGGCGTTTGCCAAGGCTGTTGCCAAAAGACTTGCGGATGAGGATGTGGCGCTTGATATCGGTGCCTACCGCGATGCCCCTCCGGGCTTGCGCATCTGGTGCGGCGGTACGGTTGAGACATCGGACATTGAAGCGATGTTGCCGTGGCTCGAATGGGCCTTTGAGGCCGAACTTTCCGCTTAATTCAAGGTGCGCAGTGAATGCGCACCCTACAACCACATCAAAGGGTGCGCCTTTAAGCGCGCACCTCATCCTACCCCATTCAAAGGACCGAAAAATGGCCCCCAAAGTACTCATCTCCGACAAACTCAGCGACGCCGCGGTTCAGATTTTCCGCGACCGCGGCATCGACGTCGATTTCCAGCCCGATCTGGGCAAAGACAAGGACAAGCTGGCCGAAGTCATCGGCAATTACGACGGCCTTGCCATCCGCTCCGCCACCAAGGTGACCGAGAAGATCCTCGCCAATGCGCCGAACCTCAAGGTGATTGGCCGCGCGGGCATCGGGACCGACAACATCGACAAAGATGCCGCGTCCAAAAAGGGTGTGATCGTGATGAACACACCGTTTGGCAACATGATCACAACCGCCGAACATGCGATTGCGATGATGTTCGCTGTGGCGCGTCAGATCCCCGAAGCCAGCGCATCGACCCATGCGGGCAAATGGGAGAAATCCAAGTTCATGGGTGTCGAGCTGACCGGCAAGACGCTGGGCGTGATCGGTGCGGGGAACATCGGCGGGATCGTGTGCGACCGTGCGCGCGGGCTCAAGATGAAGGTGGTCGCCTATGACCCCTTCCTTGGCGAAGAAAAGGCCGAGAAGATGGGTGTCGAAAAGGTCGATTTGGATGAGCTTCTGGCGCGGGCCGACTTTATCACGTTGCACGTGCCCTTTACCGATCAGACCGCAAATATCCTGAGCCGTGAGAACCTTGAGAAAACCAAGAAAGGCGTGCGCATTATCAACTGTGCCCGGGGTGGTCTGGTGGACGAAGAGGCGCTGGCCGATCTGCTGAAGTCCGGGCACGTGGCCGGTGCGGCCTTTGACGTCTTCAAGGAAGAGCCCGCGACGGAGAATCCGCTGTTCAATTTGCCCAACGTCGTCTGCACACCGCATCTGGGCGCCGCCACGACCGAAGCCCAAGAGAACGTGGCGTTGCAGGTTGCGGAACAGATGTCTGACTACCTGCTCACGGGTGCTGTCAGCAACGCGCTGAACATGCCGTCGGTCACAGCGGAGGAGGCCAAAGTGATGACGCCTTGGATCAATCTTGCCGGGCATCTGGGTGCCTTTATCGGTCAGATGACAGATGAACCCATTCAGGCGATCAATATTCTCTATGACGGAACGGTTGCCGAAATGAACCTTGAGGCGCTGAATTGCGGCGTGGTCGCGGGCATCATGAAACGTGCCAACCCGGACGTAAACATGGTCAGCGCCCCCGTGGTTGCCCGTGAAAAAGGCATCCAGATCAGCACCACCAATCAGGATAAATCTGGCGTTTTCGATGGGTATATCAAAGTGACTGTCGTGACAGACAAGCGCGAGCGTTCGGTGGCAGGCACAGTATTCTCGGACGGGAAGCCACGGTTCATCCAGATCAAGGGCATCCAGATCGACGCTGAAATTGGGGCGCACATGCTTTATACCACAAACGAAGACGTGCCAGGCATTATCGGTGTTTTGGGTCAGACGATGGGTGAAAACGGCGTCAATATCGCGAATTTCACGCTTGGCCGCGCCGCACTGAAAGGGGAGGCAATCGCGCTTCTTTATGTTGATGAACCGGTGCCAGCCCCGGTCATCAACAAACTGAAAACGACCGGGATGTTTACGCAGGTAAAACCACTTCAATTCGACGTGGTCTGAACCCACCCGGCCTGTTAGGAAAACTGCGTCCGCCTTTGCGACAAGGCGGGCGTTTTTTATGATCAGAGGTTCCCATGACCGATCCTATTTATGCCATTGGTGACATTCACGGCCAGTTGGCGGAGCTTCAGCGCGTTCTGGCGTTGATCGACGCCGATGGCGGGCCCGACGCAGAGATTGTATTTCTGGGGGACTACACGGATCGCGGGCCGCACAGCAAACAGGTGCTTGATCTGCTGATTGAAGGGCAGCGGCAAAAGCGGAACTGGACCTTCCTGATGGGCAACCATGACCGCATGTTCAGCTGGTTCATGCGGGATTATCCGCGTCATGAGGCGCATTTGCCGGTCGAACTGTATTGGCTGCACCCGCGCCTTGGCGGCGATACAACTCTGGCCTCTTACGGGGTGTCATTCACCGAAAAGACCCGCCAGCTTGAGGTCCACCGACAGGCACGCGACATGGTCGAGCCATCACACGTTGATTTCCTTTCCGGGCTGGTTCTGAAGCACGAAACAGATGGTTTGTTTTTCTGTCACGCAGGCATTCGCCCCGGCGTGCCCCTGCCCGATCAGACGGAGCATGATCTGCTGTGGATCAGACAGGAATTTCACGAGGATTCGCGGACACACCCAAAGCTGATCGTGCACGGACACACGCCCGTGGACAAAGCCCGCCACTATCGCAACCGTATCAATCTGGACAGCGGTGCAGGCTATGGGAAGCCGCTGACAGCCGCAGTGTTCGATGGAAACACATGCTGGACCCTTTCAAACGACGGGCGCAGGGCGCTGGAACTCTCCTGAATATCGCCTATGCGGCATCCCGTGGTTCATTCTCTGCCGCGGACTTTTCAGCAAAATGTTGGGCAAAACCATCGAAGTTTGGCGCATGCAACAGCGTGCAGCCTGTCGCCTTGATCGTCTCCATTGCTGTTTTGCTTTCCGCATCCGGTCCAGGCCCCGGTTCCCGCAGAACAACAGCGCGGATGCGTCCGAGATGGCGCGCGATGGCATCGCGGTACACGAACGCATCGTGTTGACCGGTATCTCCGATGAGGATGAACTGCAGATCAGGGTTGGCGGCCAAAATCGTGTCGATGCTTGCCCCTTTGTGGTCTCCGTGCGTTCCCGTGATGAACTGCGTCTCACTCAAACCCAGATCCCGCAAGAAGGTTGGCCCTTTGATCAGACCCGCACGTGCAAAAATAGAACCCAGAAAGTGATACAGATTCCACGGACTTGAACTGACGTAGTAAACCGGGTTGCGGGCGTTTTCAGACAGGGCATCCATGAAACGCACTGCATCTGGAAAGACATGCCGCGTACTGGCGTTACCTGTCATGGATGTCCACAGATTGCGCACCAGCGAATAAGCCCCGGTCCTGAGCATCGTGTCGTCGATATCGGAAATCACACCAAAGCGCGCATCTTTTCGGGCGACGAGCACCGGACAGATCGCGTTTGTTTGCTCTGCGGTAATCTCAACCTCGATCTCCAGCCAGCCGCGCTGATCTTCTCTGGGCAGATGCAGCGTGAAATATCCTTCTTCATCGCTGCGCGCCGTGACACCCTGAGCTCTTACTTCGACGTCACCCACCTCGTCCGTCAGGAAAAGCGCAAACATCTGTTTAAAATTGGTCCAGCGTGATTGCGTCGGCTTTGGGTTGTTCCGCCGCAGATTGGTCAGCACACGACCACGAAGCACCAGATGTTCCGGCGTTGCGTAACCAATGTAAGGTTCGATGATCCGGCGTTTGTCCCTCTGGCCGCGAACTCGGTCAAACAGGCGTTCAAAGGTGTGGGCGGTGCGGTGTATGGCTTTTTTGATCATACAAAGTAACGCGCGACGGCCGGTAATCGTTCATTTCGGGCAATCATACTCTGACGACACGTCGTATCTGGTACTGCACTGCTTTCGATTGTTACACATCTGCCAGGCATAAGGGGAAACTGACCATGACCAATGAAATCGTTATTCTGGGCGGCGCACGCACGGCCATCGGCACCTTTGGCGGCACGCTGGCCGGAACACCACCAACAGAGCTTGGCACCGCAGTCGCAAAGGCTGCAATGGCGCGTGCCGGGGTTGAACCGGGCCAGATCGGGCATGTCGCCTTTGGCAATGTCATCAACACTGAACCGCGCGATATGTATCTGAGCCGGGTTGCGGCGATGCAGGCGGAAGTACCAGACAGCGTGCCCGCAATGAATGTGAACCGTCTGTGCGGATCGGGCGTGCAGGCGATTGTATCGGCGGCCCAGTCGCTGATGCTGGGCGATGCGGAATTTGCCCTTGCGGGTGGAGCCGAGAGCATGTCGCGCGCACCATACATCATGCCGGATGCCCGTTGGGGGCAGAAAATGGGCGATGTCCGCACGCTCGATATGCTTTTGGGCACGCTGAATTGTCCTTTTGGCACAGGGCATATGGGGGTGACCGCAGAGAATGTCGCGGCGGAGCATCAAATCAGCCGCGCAGATCAGGACGCCTTTGCCCTGACCTCGCAAGAGCGATCGGCGGAGGCGATCAAGGCTGGCCATTTCAAGGATCAGATCACCCCGGTCGAGGTGCGTGTGAAGCGTGACATGGTGCCTTTCGAGGTTGATGAACACCCCAAAGCCACGACGATGGACGCGCTGGCGGGATTGCGGCCCGTGTTTCAGAAAGACGGCAGCGTCACGGCAGGTAATGCCAGCGGAATCAACGACGGCGCAGCAGCGCTGGTATTGGCCACAGCAGATGCGGCAGAAAAGGCCGGGCTGAAACCGCGTGCGCGCATTCTGGGATATGCCCATGCTGGTGTGCGGCCCGAGGTAATGGGGATTGGTCCCGTGCCAGCAGTGCAAAACCTGCTTGAGCGCACAGGTCTGTCGCCTGATGATTTCGACGTGATTGAGAGCAATGAGGCATTCGCCTCGCAAGCGCTGGCCGTCACCAAGAACCTTGGGTTTGATCCCGCGAAAGTAAACCCGAACGGCGGGGCAATTGCCTTGGGGCATCCGGTGGGGGCCACCGGGGCGATCATCACGGTCAAGGCGCTTTATGAATTGGAACGGATTGAGGGCAAACGCGCATTGATCACCATGTGTATTGGCGGCGGTCAGGGAATTGCCTTGGCGATCGAGCGTCTTTAAGCGGACGAGCAAACTTAAAGATCACCGTATTTCAAGTCCAAATGTCGTATGGTGCCCTTCAAGGGCACCTTGCCGCGCCTAGAACAACGCTTCTGCAAGAGCCAGCAATCCCGCGCCCACAATACCACCCGCTACAGCGGTCAACACGTACCAGCGCTTGCGCGGTCGTCTGTCGGGTTGCGGTGGGTTCGTCTGCGCCATCAGCGCCCCCTCAACCAGTGCAGGCAAGCGCGGACCAAAGCGGGCAAGCACCATCGCAGTATTCGCCAGATCAGTGATCGCAGCACGGGGACCGATGGATTTGGTGATATAGCTGGTCACGATGGGGCTTGCGACTTCCCAAATGTTCATATGCGGGTTCAGTGACCGTCCAACCCCTTCGACCACAACCATCGTGCGCTGCAACAGGATCAGTTCGGTGCGGGTCTCCATTCCAAAACGCTCTGTCACTTCAAAGAGGTATGCCAGCAGCCGCGCCATTGAGATGCGCGTGGCATCCATGCCAAAGATCGGCTCCCCCACGGCGCGCAGGGCACGGGCAAATTCGTCAACATCCTTGTCTGCAGGCACATACCCTGCCTCGAAATGTACCTTGGCCACACGTTTGTAGTCTCGTCGGATAAAGCCATAGAGAATCTCGGCGTATACCCGGCGGGTATACTCATCAATGTAGCCCATGATGCCGAAATCATAGGCAATGATATCACCGTTGGGTGCGACCTTGAGGTTGCCCTGATGCATGTCAGCGTGGAAATACCCGTCACGCAGGGCGTGATTAAGGAAAAGCTGCAACACGCGGTTGCCCAGTTCTACCCGGTCATGCCCCGCTGCATCAATCGCGGCATTATCGCCCATCGGCACACCGTCGGCCCATTCCAACGTCATCACCCGACGCGATGAATGTGCCCATTTGATCGCGGGCAGTTGGAAGCCTTCATCATTCTTGGTGTTAGCAGCGAATTCGGACGCAGCGGAGGATTCGAGCCGCAAATCCAGCTCTCCGCGCACCACGCCGTCAAAGTGTTCGATCACATCCATCGGGCGCAAGCGGCGCGACCCGGGCGAAAAAATCTCGACCATGCGTGCGGCAAGGTAGAAAGCATCGACATCCTTGCGAAAGGCTTTCTCAATGCCGGGCCGCAGTACTTTGACCGCAACATCCTCACCGCTGTCCAGCAGTTTGGCCTTGTGGACTTGTGCAATGGAGGCGGCGGCGACGGGTTCGCTGAATTCGGAAAACATCATATCGACGGGCATGCCCAGCTCGCGTTCGATTTCTGCCTTGGCTTCATCAATGGAAAAGGGCGGCAGCTTGTCCTGCAACACCCGCAACTGCACGGCCAGTTCATCCCCCACCACGTCAGGACGTGTCGACAGGACCTGCCCGAATTTGATGTAGGCTGGCCCAAGGGCTGTCAGGGCGCGGGTGGCGGGTGGCATCGTCGGATCGCCCCGGTAGCCCAAATATTTGAAGGGCAGACCCAGTGCGCGTGCGACAAAGCGCAAGGCAGGCGTCGCCTCAAACGCATCCAGCACGACGTTCATGGCACCGGCCCGCTCAAGCGTGGCACCGGTGCGGATCAGCCGCCAGATGTTGTGCGGCCCTCTCAAAGTTTCCAGCCCGAGTGCAGGGCGGCAATGCCCATCGTCAGATTGCGGTACTTGGCCTGTTCAAACCCCGCCTCGCGCACCATGCCCAGAAAGGTTTCCTGATCGGGGAAGTTGCGGATGGATTCCACCAGGTATTGATAGCTGTCGCGGTCATTCGCGATGACCTGACCCATGCGCGGGATCACGTTGAAGCTGTAAAGATCATAGGCCCTTTGCATCATCGGGTTCGGCAACTGGCTGAACTCCAGCACCATCAGGCGGCCACCGGGGCGCAGCACGCGGTAGGCTTCGTTCAGCGCCTCCTGCGGGCGGGTGACGTTCCGGATGCCGAAACTGATCGTATAGACGTCAAACGTGTTGTCCTCGAACGGGAGCGCCATTGCGTCACCCACAACCCAATCAAGGCTGTCCTGCATCGCGTCCGCCTCTGCCCGTTTGCGCCCCTCGACCAGCATCCCTTCGGTCAGGTCGCAGACGGTCGCGTGGCCGCTGCCCGCACGCTTGAGGAATTTAAAGGACACATCGCCCGTGCCGCCCGCCACATCCAGCAGCTTTTGACCCGGACGCGGGGCCAGCCAATCCATCATCGCCTCTTTCCAGATGCGGTGAATGCCAACGCTCATCACATCGTTCATGATGTCGTATTTATTGGCCACATCCGAGAAAAGGTCTTTGACCATTCCTGCCTTGTCGTCTTCGCGTACGGTCTGCGCACCGAAATGCGTGGTCTTGTCGGTCATGGTTATCGTCCCGATATTGTCAAAGCGGAGATATAGCGCCACAGAGGCAGATACAAACCGCCAATTGCCGCAGATGCAGGGCACTGGCGCAGAAAGGATTGGGGAATGCCCGAACTTCCCGAAGTGGAAACCGTGATGCGTGGGCTGACGCCGGCGATGCAAGGGGCCGTTATCGCACGTGCGGATGTCAATCGCCCCGATCTGCGCTGGCCCTTTCCCACCGATATGGCGGCACGGCTGACGGGGCAAAAAGTGCTGCAACTGCGCCGCCGGTCCAAATACATCCTTGCCGATCTTGCATCCGGGGAATCACTGCTGGTGCATCTGGGGATGTCGGGCAGGATGCTGGTTTCGGGCGATCCTCTGGGCCAGTTTACGCATGATCACCCTATGGCACAAAAGCATGACCATGTGGTGTTTCACATGGACAACGGTGCGCGCATCACCTTCAACGATCCGCGCCGTTTTGGGGCGATGGACCTGATGCAGACTGCCACCGCTGCTGCACATAAGTTGCTGAGCGTGCTGGGGCCCGAACCCTTGGGCAACGACTTTCACGAGGCGCATCTGATCACGGCATTCGAAGGCCGGAACACGCCGGTAAAATCCGCCCTGCTGGATCAACGCATCATCGCGGGTCTTGGAAATATCTATGTCTGTGAAGCACTTTACCGGGCGCGCATCCATCCCGCTCGCAAGGCAGGTCGCATTGCAAAGCCGCGTGTCGCGGCCCTTGTCCCCATCATCCGCGATGTGCTGACCGAGGCGATTGAGGCGGGCGGTTCGTCCTTGCGCGATTTCAGGCAAGCAGACGGCGAACTGGGGTATTTCCAGCACAGCTTTGACGTTTACGGACGTGAGAGGGAGCCGTGCCGCACGCCCGGCTGCGGTCATGTCATACGACGTATCGTGCAGTCTGGTCGGTCTTCCTTCTACTGCGGTCAATGCCAAAGATAGCTTGAAACGTCCCAGCCCCGTGGTATGCACAGACCCCTGTGCATAACAAAAGAGAGCATGCCCGATGGCTTATGAAACGATCACGCTGGCCGTGGACAATCATGTGGCACTGGTCACGCTCAACCGTCCGGATGCGCTGAACGCGCTGAATGACGTGTTGATGACCGAACTGGCCGACGCCCTCAAAGGCTGTCAGGAAAACGAAAAAGTCCGCTGCATCGTGATCACCGGGTCGGAAAAGGCTTTCGCCGCCGGTGCCGACATCGCGATGATGAAAGACAAAAGCTTTGTCGATGCGTTCGCGGGCGATCTGTTCACGCCCGAAACCGATCAGATCATGCGCGTGCGCAAGCCCATCATCGCGGCCGTATCCGGTTACGCGTTGGGCGGTGGCTGCGAATTGGCGATGATGTGTGATTTCATCATCTGTTCCGAAACCGCAAAGTTCGGTCAGCCCGAGATTAATCTGGGCGTGGTTGCCGGTATCGGCGGCACCCAGCGCCTGACGCGGATCGTGGGCAAATCCAAGGCGATGGACATGAACCTGACGGGCCGTTTCATGGATGCCGAAGAAGCAGAGCGTTCAGGACTGGTCAGCCGCGTTGTGCCTGTCAAGAAACTGATGGAAGAAACGATGTCAGCCGCACAGAAGATCGCCGAGAAATCGATGGTATCGGTGATGGTTGTGAAAGAAGCGGTGAACCGCGCCTACGAAGTGCCACTGCGAGAAGGTCTTTTGTTTGAACGCCGGGTCTTCCATTCGCTGTTTGCGACGGAAGACCAGAAGGAAGGCATGAGCGCCTTTCTGGAGAAACGCGAAGCACAGTTTCGCGACAAGTAACGCCGCGCGATCGGCTGTCAGGCGGGGCGCGGCGGCAAAATCGTCGCTCCGGCCTGATAGCTGCGCGCTAGAAGCGCCTCGCGCCGGGCCGGTGACCCTGTGGCGCCGTTCAAAATCTCAAGCTTGCGTGGGGAAAACCCGAAGTAGCCGAAAGTGCCCTGCATCCACGCGGTATCAAGCGCTGCGGTCTGACCCAGCTGGTCCATTTCATCGGATCGCGCGCCTGCGGGCACCAGCAGCACGCCGGAACGCGGGCGTTGCAGGGATATTTCAGGGTCATCCAACTGATCATATGCCCAACCCCAACTCCATACACGGTCTACCCATCCCTTCGTCATTGACGGCATACCCCACCAAAAGAGCGGAAAAACCAGACAGATTGCATCGGCGCGGGCAATCCTCTGCTGCTCTTGCAAGACGTCCTGCGGGGCGGGCGAGTGATCTCTTGTGTCAGTATCGGCCATCGTAAAGACGGGATTGAACCCTTCTGCATGCAAATCCGCGATTTCGACTGTGTGTCCCGCAGCTTTTGCGCCGATTGAGAACTGTTCGGCAACTGCCGCGCTAAAAGATGCCGGGTTGGGGTGATCCAGAATGGTCAGAATATGCATCGGGCCTCACGGTGCTGTTTGGTGTCATCGCCAGCATGGGAGTTAAACCATAGTTAAGCTCAAGCCCCGGATTGATATCTTTTTGCGGACCTTCAGCGCGGATATGGCACGCCCTTTACAAACGCACCCCAACACCGATATAGCCCCCTCCATACATGCGCGTGCAGCCCGCTTTGGCTAGAATCACCTCCGCCCGATGGCGGGGCCGGTCCGCCGGTCACGGTTTGGCGTCACGCGCCGGAATTTTGAACAGAACCCAAAGGTAGATCAGCATGGCCAACTCACCCCAAGCCAAAAAACGCGCCCGTCAAAACGAAAAGCGTTTCCAAATCAACAAAGCGCGTCGTTCGCGCATCCGCACGTACCTGCGCAAAGTCGAGGAAGCCATCGAATCCGGCGTAAAGGAAGACGCCGTGGCAGCCCTGAAAGCGGCCCAGCCCGAGCTTATGCGCGGCGTGACCAAGGGTGTCTTCCACAAGAACACCGCAAGCCGGAAAATGTCGCGTCTGTCCGCACGCGTCAAAGCACTGGGCTGATCCCGGGATTCTCCATTTGGAGAATCGGCTAATCAATTGATTAAAAAGGCGTCAACTTCTGACGCCTTTTTTTATTGGGCAAAGTGGCCCTTTTGCCTGCTGCAGATTCTTTTCGGCCAATTGCTGAGTCAAGTTTGAAGATGTGTTGAAGCCTACCCGAAACACTCGCTATGACTTAGGTGCGATTCACTTCGCAGGGGGGACAGGCCTTGGGAAACAGCGCGCATCTGCTGCGTGTTTGGTGCGTTCAGGGACCATCTGCGGACCGCAAGGTTCACGACGATGAAAAGCAGATTGTGCTGCCGCACGTTTGCCCTGTCACAGTTTGGTAGAACAGACGGCTTCGTCTGGCGCAGAGTGCCCGTTAAGGGCCCGTAAACGTCAGGTGAGTTTTCTGTAGAGTGTCTGACAGACGCTGATCGGTTTCTCCGTTGGGACCGGACGGCTGATTGCGTCTTGTCGGGTGGGTTTAAAGTAAGCCGGATGTGCAGCCGGTGATGAATATGGGGAAACACAGGGTACCATGACGCAGGAAAAATGGGGCGAAATCAGGCAGCGGCTTCTCAAGACAGTTGGGCAGAATAACTACAAAACATGGATCGAACCGATTGCACCGGGCAACGTCGAAGGGGGCATCGCAACGCTGCATGTGCCGACCAATTTCTTCGGCAATTACGTAAGCCAGAATTTCTCTGATCTTATCCTGCACGAGATCAACGCAGAAGGCATCGTCGCGTCCCGTCTTAATTTTGCCCTGGACCCGAAAGGCGCGGTTGCAGCTGAACCCGTTGCGGCCAAGGCGACCCAAAAGGCTGTCGCAAAAGAACAACCCGCCCGGCAGGAGGTCACCACCACCGCACCGCTTGATCCCCGCTTCAGCTTTGACAATTTCGTTGTTGGCAAACCGAACGAGCTGGCGCATGCCGCCGCCCGGCGCGTTGCCGAAGGCGGTCCGGTCACTTTCAATCCGCTGTTTCTGTATGGTGGCGTCGGACTGGGCAAAACACACTTGATGCACGCGATTGCGCAGGAGTTGAAGCAGCGTAAACCCGAGATGAACGTGCTGTATCTGTCGGCTGAACAATTCATGTACCGGTTCGTACAGGCGCTGCGCGATCGCAAGATGATGGACTTCAAGGAATTATTCCGATCTGTCGACGTGCTTATGGTCGATGACGTGCAGTTCATCGCCGGCAAGGACAGCACACAGGAAGAATTCTTTCACACATTCAATGCGCTGGTCGATCAACACAAGCAAATCATCATTTCGGCGGACCGCGCTCCGACGGACATCAAGGATCTGGAAGAGCGCGTGCAATCGCGGTTGCAGTGCGGTCTGGTCGTTGATCTGCATCCAACGGACTATGAACTGCGCCTTGGCATCCTGCAAAGCAAGCTTGAAGTGCAGCAAAAAACCTATCCCGGGTTGGTCGTTGCCGACGGCGTGCTGGAGTTTCTGGCCCACCGGATCACCGCGAATGTACGTGTGTTGGAAGGGGCGTTGACGCGCCTGTTCGCCTTCGCCTCTCTGGTCGGGCGCGAGATTGACATGGATCTGACGCAGGACTGCCTGGTCGATGTCCTGCGCTCGAACGAGCGCAAGATCACGGTTGAGGAAATTCAGCGCAAAGTATCTGAGCATTTCAACATTCGCCTGAGCGATATGATTGGCCCCAAGCGCCTGCGCAGCTATGCCCGGCCCCGCCAGATTGCGATGTATCTGTGCAAGCAGCTGACCACCCGGTCGCTGCCCGAAATCGGGCGCCGTTTCGGCGGGCGTGACCATACCACGGTCATGCACGGTGTGCGCCGTATTGAAGAGCTTAAGCAGTCAGACGGCCAGATCGCCGAAGACCTTGAATTGCTGGGGCGCGCGCTCAAGAACTGACACCTTCGGGATACAGCCAAGCGGATAACGGTGGGGCCATTGCGCCCCCCTTGCAATTGCACCCGCAAAGGCCCAAAAGTCTTGCGCAAGCAGGGGAACCGGGTAGTCTGCCTTTCCCGGCAGTGCGTAGGGAGTAGGCACATGAAATTCAGCATCGAACGCGCGGCTCTGCTGAAAGCCGTCAGTCAGGCCCAGTCTGTCGTGGAACGGCGCAACACCATTCCGATCCTTGCAAATGTGCTGATCGAGGCAGAGGGCAGTGATGTGTCTTTCCGCGCCACCGATCTGGACATTGAGGTGGTGTTTAAGGTCGCCGCTCAGGTCGAACGTGCGGGTGCCACGACCGTATCCGCCACGCTTCTGCATGAGATCGTGCGCAAACTGCCCGATGGCGCGTTGATCAACCTGAATGCGGACAGTGCCGCAGGCCGCATGACGGTTGAGGCTGGCCGCTCAAACTTCTCACTGGCGACCCTCCCGCGTGAGGATTTCCCTGTGATGGCATCCTCCGAATACGCATCGAATTTCAGTGCAAACGCCCCGGTGCTGCGCCGCCTTTTCGACAAATCGAAATTCGCGATTTCAACCGAAGAGACCCGGTATTATCTGAACGGCGTCTACATGCACATTTCCGACGCAGACGGCGGTAAGGTGTTGCGCTGTGTGGCGACCGACGGGCACCGATTGGCGCGGATTGATGCCGATCTGCCAGAAGGGGCAGCAGACATGCCCGGCGTGATCGTACCGCGCAAAACCGTGGGCGAGATGCGCAAGCTTCTCGACGATGACGAGATGAAGATCGCAGTATCGGTGTCAGAAACCAAGGTTCGGTTTGCTACGCCAGAGATCACGCTGACATCCAAAGTCATCGACGGGACATTCCCCGATTACACACGTGTCATTCCGCAGGGCAACACCCGCAAAATGGAAGTGGACGCCTCCGATTTCGCGCAGGCCGTTGACCGTGTGGCAACCGTCAGTTCCGAACGCTCGCGCGCTGTGAAGCTGCAACTCGATGAGGATCGTCTGGTGCTGTCCGTCAATGCCCCCGACAGCGGTGCAGCCGAGGAAGAGCTGGTCGTCGCCTACGGGGATGATCGGCTTGAGATCGGCTTCAATGCGAAATACCTGCTGGAGATTGCAAGTCAGGTAGACCGCGAAAATGCCGTTTTCATGTTCAACTCGTCCGGTGATCCGACCCTGATGCGCGAAGGCAATGACATGTCTGCGGTCTATGTCGTCATGCCGATGCGTGTGTGACGGGCCGCGGGCTATTGAAGAAATCCGGGCCGGTTTCCATCCAAGATCGGTTTTGGCGAGCAGGGAAAGCGTCTGAGGGTCGGATATCTTTCAACCTCCGGTCTGCTTCCTCTAAGGGAATGGAGGCATCGGTTTGACCCGTCTGCACCTCTCCCAGCTGACTCTGTCACATTTCCGTTCGCACAAACGCGCGGCGATAGATTGTGACACACGCCCTGTTGCGGTGTTTGGTCCAAATGGTGCGGGCAAGACCAATATACTTGAGGCGGTTTCCCTTCTCTCCCCGGGTCGCGGTCTGCGCCGGTCCAGCGCGCAGGACATGACCCGCAGACCCGAAGCGCTGGGCTGGAAGGTCACTGCATTGCTGCACGGCCCGGAGCACACCAATGAGCTTGAGCTGTGGTCGGAAGGGGGCGCGGCCCGGCAGACCCGAATTGACGGCAAGGCAGCGGCGCAAACTGCCCTGGGTCGCATCGCACGTGTGCTTTGGCTTATTCCGGCAATGGACCGACTTTGGATCGAGGGGGCCGAAGGGCGCAGGCGCTTTCTGGACCGGATGACGCTTAGTTTCCTGCCCGAACACGCAGAGCATGCTCTGGGCTATGAAAAAGCGATGCGCGAACGAAATCGACTGCTCAAGGACATGGTGCGCGAACCGTCCTGGTATCTGGCACTTGAAACGCGCATGGCCGAAACAGGCGCCGCGATCCACGCCGGGCGCTTGCAGGCACTGGCGGCGATTGATGTCGCACAATCGCAGGCCGAGACTGCCTTTCCGGCAGCCACGCTTGAATTGCAGTGCGACATGCCGCCAGACGCCTCTGATCTGCGCGCGGCACTTGCAGACAATCGGCAGCGTGACCTTGCCGCAGGCCGTACGCTGATCGGCCCGCACCGCGCCGATCTCTACGGCGTGTATGCGGCCAAGGATGTGCCTGCGAGGGATTGCTCTACCGGCGAACAAAAGGCGCTGCTTGTCTCGCTGATCCTTGCCAATGCCCGCGCCCTTGCGGTCGAATTTGGTGCGCCTCCACTGTTGCTGCTTGACGAGGTAGCGGCGCACCTTGATGCCACACGGCAAGCCGCTCTTTACGATGAGATCTGCGCGCTGGGGGCACAGGCCTGGATGACGGGTACGGGGCCCGAAATGTTCGCTGCTCTGGGCGCTCGGGCGCAACGTCTGGAGGTCACTGAAACCAGTGGCATTTCCCAGATCGAAATTCGCTGAGGGCGAAGATACCAAAGCCACAAAATCTTGTGCCTTCGACGTGACAAACCCCTCAAAAAACACTATAAATCGGGGAAATTACAAAGGTTTCTCTACATGTCCGAGCAAGAGCAATCACCGGCTGAATATGGTGCGGATTCTATTAAGGTTCTCAAGGGCTTGGAGGCGGTTCGCAAACGCCCCGGCATGTATATCGGGGACACCGATGATGGGTCAGGTCTGCACCACATGGTGTACGAGGTCGTTGACAACGGAATTGACGAAGCGCTGGCCGGTCACGCCGACGCAGTAACCGTCACAATTCACGCCGACAGCTCCGTCTCCGTAAGCGACAACGGGCGCGGCATTCCCGTGGGCATCCACGAGGAAGAAGGCGTTTCAGCGGCCGAAGTCATCATGACCCAGCTGCACGCAGGCGGTAAGTTCGACAGCAATTCCTACAAGGTTTCGGGCGGTCTGCACGGGGTTGGCGTTTCCGTTGTGAACGCTTTGTCCGACTGGCTGGAACTGCGCATCTGGCGCGAGGGCAAAGAGCATGTCGCGCGGTTTGAAGGTGGGTTCACCACCAAGCATCTGGAGGTTGTGGGCGACACAGACCGCACCGGCACCGAAGTGCGCTTCATGGCATCGACTGACACGTTCTCAAACCTTGAGTACTCATTCGAGACGCTCGAAAAGCGCTTGCGCGAACTGGCCTTCCTGAACTCCGGCGTGCGGATCATTCTGTCTGACGAGCGCCCGGTTGAAACCCTGCGAACTGAACTGTTCTACGAAGGCGGGGTGAAGGAATTTGTGAAATATCTGGACCGCAACAAAACTTCCGTCATGCCCGAACCGATCTTTGTACAGGGCGAGAAAGACGACATCGGCGTGGAAGTCGCGATGTGGTGGAACGACAGCTACCATGAGAACGTCCTGCCCTTTACCAACAACATCCCACAGCGCGATGGCGGCACGCATATGGCGGGTTTTCGCGGGGCGCTGACGCGGACGATCAACAACTACGCCCAATCCAGCGGGATCGCGAAAAAGGAGAAAGTGACCTTCACAGGCGACGACGCGCGCGAGGGGCTGACCTGCGTGCTATCGGTCAAGGTGCCGGACCCGAAGTTTTCCAGCCAGACCAAGGACAAGCTGGTGTCCTCCGAAGTCCGCCCCGCCGTAGAAGGGCTGATGAACGAAAAACTGGCCGAGTGGTTCGAGGAAAATCCCAACGAGGCCCGCATCGTTGTCAGCAAGATCATCGAGGCCGCACACGCACGCGAGGCGGCGCGCAAAGCGCGTGATCTGACGCGGCGCAAGACGGCGATGGATGTGAATTTCCTTGCGGGTAAGCTGAAAGATTGTTCGGAAAAAGACCCGTCCAAAACCGAAGTGTTTCTGGTGGAGGGGGATTCTGCTGGTGGGTCTGCCCAAACCGGACGTGACCGGCAGACACAGGCCATCCTTCCGCTCAAAGGTAAAATCCTGAATGTGGAGCGGGCGCGGTTTGACCGGATGCTTGGCTCTCAGGAAATCGGGAATTTGGTGATGGCGCTGGGCACCGGGATCGGTCGGGACGAATTTGATCTGTCTAAACTGCGCTACCACAAGATTGTTATCATGACCGACGCGGACGTAGACGGTGCACACATCCGCACGCTGCTGCTGACCTTCTTTTACCGCCAGATGCCCGAGCTGATCGAGCACGGTCACCTCTACATCGCGCAGCCGCCGCTTTTCAAAGTGTCTCGCGGTAAATCCGAGGTCTATCTCAAGGATCAGGCCGAGATGGAGGAATACCTGATCGGTCAGGGCATCGAGGGTGCCATGCTCCGGCAGGGCAACGGGGAAGAGATCACTGGCGCTGACCTCGCCCGAGTTGTCGATCTCGCCCGTCAGATGCGCCGCGTGTTAGAAGCATTTCCGACCCATTATCCGCGACACATCGTGGAGCAGGCCGCGATTGCCGGAGCTTTTGTGCCAGGCGCGGTGGACCGCGACCTGCAAGGGGTCGCCGACAAGGTGGCCAAACGTCTGGACCTCATTGCGCTGGAATACGAGCGCGGCTGGCAAGGACGCATCACGCAGGACCACGGCATCAAACTGGCCCGTATTCTGCGAGGCGTTGAGGAAGTGCGCACACTGGACGGTAAAATGCTCCGCTCGGGCGAGGCAAAGCGGTCAGGCAGCTTTACGGACCATTTGCAGGATGTCTATGACCTGCCCGCCACACTGGTGCGAAAAGACCGGACGCAGCTTATTCACGGACCGATGGACCTGCTTGAGGCGATCCTGACGGAAGGGGAAAAGGGGCTGTCCCTGCAACGCTACAAGGGTTTGGGAGAGATGAACCCAGACCAGCTTTGGGAAACCACGCTGGACCCTGACGCGCGCACGCTGCTGCAGGTCAAGGTAGAAGACATGGCCGAAGCCGATGATCTCTTCACCAAGCTGATGGGCGACGTGGTTGAGCCGCGTCGCGAGTTCATTCAGCAAAACGCGCTGAATGTGGAAAACCTGGACTTCTGACTGAATGCGGCGGGCTATTTCAGCCCGTTGCGCGCGATGTAATCCGCCAATTGCAAAATCAACCGGCCCCGCGCCTGGGCGATGGCATTGGCTCCCGCTTCCGGGTCAAACGGCACGCTCAGATCAAACAGGCCTGAGCGTTCGCGGCGTCCATCCGCAACTGCCACAAAATACTGGCCCGAGGTGCGGAACACACCGCTGGTCGTGGCGATCAGATCGGCAAAACGCACCTCAAGCCGGGCATCTGGAAACGCCTCAAACGGCCAGGGTTCGGATGCCACACGACGGCCCGTCAGGCGCGCCAGATTTCGACTTAGTTCCAAAGCAACCGCGCGCTCCGGTGCATCGGCCCACAGCATATCCGAAGAACTGGTCAGCGTGCCATCTTCCTGTTGCAGGGTGATCTCATCTGCTGCCGCGTAGCTGGGCAGGGATACATCCCGCACCTCAACCGACGCAAACGCAATGCGCGTCTGCTCGGTGATATCGGGGGTGGTCACAGCAAAGCGCTCTGCCGATCCGCAGGCAGAGAGCAGCGCCAGTGACAGAACTGAGAATATGCGGGCAGCAAAGGTCATGTCATCTTCCCAGCAAAAGCGAATTGGGGTTACGTTCGATTGTTCTGGCCAAAGACGCAAGAGCATCGGCGGCCTTTTGAATGTCGCGCATGGTGGCCTGCGCAGAGCGGCTAAGTTCGTCGCCACGGTTGTAGCCTTCGATTGTGCGCCCGGCCTGCGCGAACAGTGCGGTCAGCCGTTCTACAATTCGCGGCAGATCGCGTGATGATACTGCGATACTGTCGGCTGCGTTCCGGGCCGATGCAAGCGCCTGGTTCACGTTGTCAATCGCGCCACCCTCGCGCAGTTCCTGCAAGGTATAATTCACCTCATCAAGTGCGCGTTTCAACGACCCGGGCAGGGCAACAGCATCATCCGCGCCAACCACAGCCTCAGCCGAACGGGTAAGGTTGGTCAGCTCTGTCACCAGTTCATTCAGTTCAAGCGTTTCGGCCTTGGCCGCGACAGCTTCGATCTGCGCCAGAAGCGCCGGCACCCCTTCGACAGAGGTTTCAACCGCTGTCGCCGCCTGCGCTGCACTGTCCAGCACACCAGAGAGTTTCGCAGCGATCCGCTCCTGCTCAAGTTGAGACACCAGTTCTTCGACCTGCATCAGCGTTGCGTTCAGGGATACGGGGATGTTGCGCACATCATCAGACGTAAACAGGCCCTGCAGTTCACTTAGCAAGACGCGCACATCTGTCGGTGCCTCGACAAGGTCTTCGTTGCTGACAAAGGCATCGGCGGAATCGAGAAAGGCGATTGCAGCATTCAGCAGTTCTTCAATCGGCAGATTGTTGATCCGGGTAAAGACCCCTTCAACCGTCGCCGTTGCATCGGATGTCTCATTCTTGGTGGTTGGCATCACCGGCAGTTCATCACCAACAGCCGTCAGTCGCGCCGCAGGCGCATCCGGGACCATCACCAGTTCGACCTTGAGGCCACCTGTCAACAAACTGGCCGAAGCAAGCCGCGCGCGCAGGCCCGATGCCACGCTGTTTTGCAGGAATGCCAAAGCGTTTTCCGCCGTGACGTCGCCCGGCAACCCAAGGCGCGCGGGCTGAATTGACAGGTTCACGTTCAGCCTGACCCGGCTGTCACCAAACTGGTTATAATCCACCACGCCCGAAAGCGCCTCAACCTCACCAATCTTGAGACCGCTCAGTTCAACCGGTGCTCCGACCGCCAGACCCGAGATGTTCTCATCAAATATGACGCTGACATCCAGCGGTTCTACCTCGGATGAATTGAACACCGAACTGCGCGCCGTTTCCTTGTCTGGAAACACTTCAAACACGGTGCCGTCCGCAACCCGGTTACCGCCGGACACAAACGTGTCAAAGGTCACGCCGCCGCCCACCAGGGTCGCAATCGAAGAAAAGTCAATTTCTGCACCCGAGGGTCCGATGCTGACGCTGAACCCGGCTGTATCCCAGAACCGCGTGGAGTCGTTGATCAGATCGCGGTGCTCTTCGTAGATAAGCGCCTCCACAATCGCGAAGCTGCCGCGCGGTGAAATACGCGCGCGGCCCAAACGGCCTACTTCGATGCCCTTGAATAAAATGGGTGCATTATCCGTCAATTGACCATTGGCAACCGTGCGAAAGGCGATCTCAAGCCCCTCCTGCCCCGGACGGATCAGCGGTGCCTCTGACGAGCCATGATAGCGTTCCAGCGACGGACCGGATACATCGTCCCATGATCCCTCAATATAGACGCCGCTCAGAACGGTGCTAAGCCCGGTAATACCCTGTGCTGTCACCTCGGGTTGTACGATCCAGAACACCGCGCCGCTGTCGACATAGGGGGCGACCTCCTTGTCCACGCGGATGCTGGCGGTGACCCGCCCCAGCCCTTCGGTAAAGCCGACTTTTTCCACCGTACCGACAGTAACATCGCGGTAGCGCAGCTCAGTCTCGCCCGACTTGATGCCAGCACCTTTTTCAAATTCCACCTGAATGAGGGGGCCGCGGGCATTGTAGGACTGCCAGGCAACGTACAATGCCACGGCCAGCGCAAGCAAAGGCAGCACCCAGACAAGCGACGCGCCGCTGAAGAATATCTTGCGGGCCGGCGAAACCGATACCTCTGGCAGGTCTTCAGTCATCTTGCGATGCGTCCTCTTTCTTGGCCTGTGCATCCCAGATCATACGGGAATCAAAGGATTGCGCGGACAACATCGTAAAGATCACCGAAAGGGCGAAAAAGATGCTGGCCGGTCCCGGGTTGATAGATGCCAGTGTCTTGAGTTGCACCAGTGCAGACAGGATCGCAACCACAAAGATATCAATCATCGACCATCGCCCGATGTATTCTACGATTTCGTACAGAAGCTGGCGGCGATGGTTTGACACGCGCATCGGGTTCTTTACGCTGACTGCCAGATAGGCGACGGCCCAAAACTTGCTAAGCGGGATAACAACAGAGGCAAAGAGGATGATCGCAGCGATGCCGTAGTTGCCATAATGCGCGATTTCCACAGCACCAGCGATGATGGTGCTTTCATCGCTCTGAAACAGGGTTTCCGTCCGCAGCATCGGATAGGTGTTTGCCGGGATGTAACAAATCAGCCCGACCAGCCAATAGGCCCAGACCCTTTGCAGGCTCATCGGATCGCGTGACTGGATCGCATGGCCACACCGTCCACAGACCTCGGTGCCCATCGGCCACGCCTTGGTGCACAGACGGCAAGCGACGATGCCCATGTCGCGGGCGGTCACGACTTTTTGGGGTGTTCCAGGCGATACCATACTGACCATTTGCACATAAAACTGTCTTGCGCGATGACAAGAACAACAAGAATACCGAACATCCAGAACGCGGGGCCAAATCCCACCTGCGCCAGATCGGCCACTTTGACCAACGCCACCGCGCAGCCAATCGCAAAGATCTCAGCCATCGACCAAGGGCGCAGATCCTCTGACAATCGGAATGCCGGAATGGCGTACCGTGCCGCCGGTTTGTCCAGCACAACGGGAATAAGCACGTACAGGATCAAAAGCACCCGCAGCAGCGGCACGAATATGATCAACGCAGCGGTTGCAAGCGACAGAAAGATCATCGGCCCGCCCGAAAACGCCAGCGCCGCATCCAGAATTGACACCGCGTTCTTGTTGCCCGCGGCGTCAATCGTGAGAAACGGAAAAACCGCGGCACCCATGATCAGGAACAACACTGCGAGTGCCACAGCAATGATGTACAGCCCGGCATTCCGGCGCGGCGCGATCAGCACTTTGTGGCATCTCTGGCATGTTGCCACCTCGCCCTTTTGGGGTTTGTGCATCCGGTACGCCGCATCGCATTGCGGACAGACAATCATGTCATCCAGCAATGCTTTGGCATCGGGTGTGGCGGCAAGGACGTTCATACCGGCACACTATAGAATGTCTGTGACGGATAACACGGCTATTTGCTGACCTGCGCTGTGATTGGAATTTTTTAACCTGAATGGAACAGCCCGCTGCGATGCGCGTTCATTTCCCAAGCAATGATGCGAAATCAACATGAAAAGCGAGGATACCATGACATCCATCACAGACGCGAAAATTCTGATTCTTTCCACCAACGGATTTGAACAATCAGAGCTGGAAAAACCGCTGGACGATCTCAAGGCAAAGGGGGCAACGGTCCATGTCGCGACGCCCGATGGCGAGGACATAACCGGCTGGGATGGCGGTGACTGGGGAAACAAGGTTTCTGCCGATCTCAAGCTATCCACTGCCAAAGTTGAGGACTACGATGCAATCGTCCTGCCCGGTGGTCAGATTAATCCTGATGTATTGCGCGCAAACGACGAGGCCGTGGCGCTGATCCGCTCTTTCGCGGAGCACGGTAGGACAATAGCTGCCATTTGCCACGCACCCTGGCTTTTGATTGAGGCGGGCATCATCAACGGGCGCAAGGCCACATCCTATGGGTCAATCAAGACCGACATGCAGAACGCCGGTGCGCATTGGGAAGACAGCGAAGTCGTTGTCGACAATGGCATCATCACCAGCCGGTCACCCGAAGACCTGAATGCGTTTGTGGGCAAGATCGTGGAAGAAATCGAGGAAGGTGAGCACCAGCGCAAGGCGGCGTGAACCCAAAAATACACCCATACAAAGGCCTCCTGTTTCAGGGGGCCTTTTTGCTGGCCTGCGCGATCTCATCGGCGCTCATGCCCAATGCCCTCAAAACACTCTCGGTATCCGCCCCCGGCGCTGTCACGCTTTGTGGCGTCAGGGATGAAAACCGGCTGAACCGGGGCGCGGTCGCGGATTGTGTTACACCGTGCGGCGACACAAGGTTTTGCCGCGCCGCCATCTGGGGGTGATCCGCTGCCTCGGCAAAGGTCAGTACCGGAGCAACGCAGGCATCCGAACCCGCAAAAACCTCGGCCCATGCATCGCGTGGCTTTGTCGCAAATATCTGGGCGAACTCATCACACTTGGCGGGCCAAGTAGATCTGTCATTCTGGGTCTCCAGATCAGAGGCAGGCAAGCCAAGCTTGTTGATCAGGATGGCGTAGAACTGCGGCTCCAGCGCGCCGACGGCGATGAATTTCCCATCGGCACAAGTGTAGCAGCGATAGAAAGGTGCCCCACCATCCAGCCAGTTGCTTGCGCGATCTTCGGTCCAAAAGCCCCGTTTCAGCATGCCGTGGATCAAGCCCATCATCGCCGGCACACCGTCGATCATCGCCGCATCCACCACCTGCCCCTTGCCGGATACACCACGTTCAAAAACGGCCGCCAGAATACCAAAAATCAAAAACATCGTGCCGCCGCCGTAGTCCGCCACAAGGTTCAGTGGCGGGATCGGCGGGGTGTCACCTGCGCCCATCGCATGAAGGGCACCAGTCAGCGCAAGATAATTGATATCATGCCCTGCGGTCTGTGCCCAAGGTCCTGTCTGTCCCCAGCCTGTCATACGCGCATAGATGAGCGTTTCGGGGCAATCCTGCGGGCCTATGCCCAATCGTTCCATCACGCCGGGCCGGAACCCTTCGATCAGCACGTCGCTGGCCACAATCAATTGGTGCGCGGCTGCCAGCCCGGCGTCAGACTTGAGGTTCAGAACAACAGATTTCTTGCCACGTCTGTTGATGTCCGTTGGATCCGCCGAGGTCGCCTTGCGGTCAATGGTGATGACCTCTGCTCCCAGATCGGCCAGCAGCTGCCCGGCAAGCGGTGCCGGACCAAGACCCGAAAACTCTACCACCTTGAGCGTGGCAAGCGGCCCTTTTGTCATCACGCGGCTCCCGGCACCAGAACCTCGCGTGCACCTTCGACAAAATCATCCAGCGATAAAGGCCAGATTGTGCCGGGCCAGCGCAATTCCATCTGATGCTTTCGAGGGCGATAGACGGCGGTGTAAAGCGTGCCGAAACCAGCGGCAAAGGCCGTCGAATAGAGGGGAGGCTTCAGAAAAGCGTTGATGAACTTTTCTTCCGGGTCTTTGTGCATCCGCAAGCGGTTCAGCAGGAAGCGTTCACGTTCAACCGTGGCTGTAAACCGTGCGTGGCTGATCCATTCGACATTCTCCTGATGGTTTGTCGCAACAGCCGCGTGGGAAATCAGTGTCTTGCGGTCCGGTCCCATCATCGCTGTCGCGTAATTGCGTTTGCGGTCCAGCACGGTGACATTATAGCTCATGTGGGTAGGCACGCGGCTTAGAACTGCGCTGGCTTCCTCGACTGTTTCACAGGTCTGCAGGACGTAGCGCAGGATCAGCGGCACGCCAAACCCCTGCCCTACAACACGCCTGCCACCAAATGTCAGCGATATTGCAAGGCCGGCATCGTTCATACCGTCCACCAAGCCCCAAAGCCCATCGGATGTGCCCAAAACCTGCCGCCCCTGCCAGTCTGTCCTAAGAACCAACTGATCAAATGCATCCGGGTTATAGTCATAGTTGCGCACCATGACTGGTTCTTTGCCCGCCCAGATCGCCTGCGAACAACCCGACAGATAGGGTGGTGGGTTGTAAAAACTCAGAAACCGCGCAGCCTGATCGCTGCCTCCGGCCTGCACGCACAGATCTTCGTAAAGCGGCACCAGTTCAGGCATATGTGTGTGCAACGCATTCAGGCACATCAGATAGGTCGGGCGCGCGGCCTCGCCTTCCTGCAACCACCATTTGCGGTAGTCCGGCCAGTATTCAGCGAAAAGCCCGGCCCATTTAGGACCGGGCGTTTCGATATTTAGTGCGCGCCAGTACATTGGAGCCTTTCGTCAGAGAATTTTGAACGCGGGATCCGCCAGTTCGGGGCCAGCCTGCGCCGTGGGCAGCGGTTTGCCGTCCACACTTTGCTTGATCCCGTGAATCCACTTTTTCGCACGCTCATTCAACTGGAAACCTTTGGTCATGGAACGCCCTCGCGTCACCAGAATACCAATGTCGGCGCCTTCATAGCGATATTCACCGGGCCGCAGAATGCTGAGGAAAAATGCTTCATTCTCGGATTCCACCGCGCGGCGGTGATAGTCAAAACGGTCAAACACCACGCGCCCATCCTCCAGCATTTTGTAAATGCCGGTCTCGGGTGCGTGAGTACAGATATCGACGCTGTCCTCGGTGTGTTTGATCACCATCTGCGACCAGCTATCGATGTTGTCAGGGTCCGCCCAACGCGCGTTCAATTCGTCCACATCGAGGTTGAATTTCTTTTTCGAGAATTCAAGAAGGTGGAACAGGAACAAAGGCGCGTCCGCATGGGCAAAGGCCGCGTGGTTCGTCATCGAAGAGGCACCGGTGATGCGCGGGTTCAATTCACCCAGCCAAAGATCGCCAGTTTTCTTGTCGATCAGGAAATCCAGCTCGAAATAGCCGCGATAGCCTTCCTTGCGCAGTTGCTCACCGAATTTGAAGGTCAGCTCGCGTGCCTTGTCCCGCACCTTTTGCGGGAAAGCGGTTGAGAGGATTTCGTTACCACACCAGCCACCGCGATAGGGCGTCAGTTCCTTGAAACCGACCAGTTCGGTCATCAACGGTCCAACGATTGTGCCCTCTTTCGTCGCACAGGCTTCGATCGCCGCACCGCGACAGTCGATGCGCTTCATGATCTTGATTTCACCCTCGCCGATGATCTCGCTCTCGTGGCGGCGGAAATCAGCTTCGGATTTGATAAAGAATGTCGTGTGCCCGGAATCGCCAAACGCCGATTGCAGCACCAGATCATGGCCAATCCCTGCCTTCTCGCAGGTCTTTCTCAGATCGTCATAGGATTTGACCTCGGCCAGCACGTTCGGCACTGACGGCACGCCCGCCTTGTTACCGATGCGGACAGTTTCGATCTTGTTGTCCATCGACGTGCGCAGCTTTGCCTTTGGGAACCAGACGCTCGCGCCCAGCTCTTTCGACAACCGCTCGGTTTCTTCGTCGAACATCAGGAACACGAACTTGGGCTTGCCGCCGCGACGCTTGATGAAGTCGATGACTTCTTTGTGCTGCAACAGATAATTGTTGATGTCCTCAATGGACTGGAATTCTGCGTGCGGCTGCTCGGACGGGCAGAAAACATTGGGGTGCTTGCCGCCGTAGCAGTCGATGTAGCAGATATATTTGAAATTCTTGACCCATTCATCAAGGCCCAACAGGTTAAAGTTGGTCGCGGAGATAAAATAGATCGGGTCTTCGTTGCGGTGAAAGAACCGGCGAATTTCTGAAATGTTTCTGAGAACGGTAGCCATATTGGTGCTCCTTTTCTAAGCCGGTGAGTTTGAAAGATGTTTGGCGCGGACGGTGTCCAGCGCCTCTTGGGTAAAGACGCGCAGGCCCAGATCGGGCCGGTATCCGTGAATTTCGCTCACATCAAGCGCGCGCATGAAGTCAAGGATTTCGGAACTGATCACCTGTCCGGGGACAAGGATCGGGAAACCCGGCGGATAGGGGATAATGAAGGTCGCGGACACAACAGTCTCGCCCGCCTCCATCGCGTCCTTGAGCGATCCGTCCAGATCCAGATAGTCGCAATTTTCATCATCGTAGCTGAGGTAATACGCCGTGCGAATATCGCCCTCCGGCGTATCGTCAGCCTTGAACGCCTCGTGAAAGCGGCTGAAGTCTGGAAGCGGCGGATAATCCTCCATCAGATTCTTGACCCGCTTTTCAAAGCTAAGGCGTTCCATCCGGCTGGCATCATCTAGGCGCTCATCCAGCGACTTGGCGATCTCCACCAGCACTTCGATCAAATAGGCAACCGACGACCGCGTTGTCCCGATGTTGGTCATGAACAGGACGGTGTTGCGCGATGTCTTGTTGATCTGGATGCCATAGCGGTCCATCAGGATATCGGTCTTGAACGTATCCCCGTCCCAGCCCGTCCCACCGACGGCCAACGTGACGCGCGTTGGATCAAGAACGAATTCATCCTTTTCGTAGCAATCCCACATGTCGGTCCAGCCCTGCTCTACATCGTAATAGCTGGTGACACCCGTTTCGCGATGCTGTTCAGGGATCATGTCGCCCGCTGTCAAAACCCTGAAGTATTTTTGCAAAAGGGGATGTTCCATGATGGCACGGCGCATCGACATGGCGGCTTCGACCTGCCGTTGGACAAACTCGAACCCTTCCAGTTCAACCTGACGGCGACCCACATCAAGAGATGCGATGATCTGATAGTTCGGGGATGTCGATGTGTGGGTCATGTAGGCTTCGTGAAACGATTGCTCCACCTCGCCTTTGAAATCCTGATCATTGACGTGAATCATCGACCCCTGCCGCAACGATGTCAGCGTCTTGTGCGTCGACTGGGTGGTATAGACGCGCACACGCGCGTTTGGTGGCGGGATCAGACGGGTGCTCATCACCGTCTCTTCGTCTGCCCCCTCAAGAAGGCTTTGCTGGGCATCATACAACCGGCCATGCGCTTCTGATTTCAGCTTTTCGCGCAAACGGTTGGCGGCTTCCATCCCTGTACGCTGGCGGTACGTCGGGCTGAAACGGGCAAAGGCAAACCAGGCCTCGTCCCAAAGGAAGATGAGATCCGGCTTGATCGCCAGACATTCCTCCATCACCCGTTCCACATTGTAGACCAGCCCGTCAAAGGTGCAGTTGGTCAGCAGCAACATGCGCACACGATCCAGCTTGCCCGCCGCTTTCAGCTCAAGCAGTCGGTGCTTGATCTCGCTAAGTGGAACGGCACCATACATCGAATATTCATTCAGCGGATAACTGTCGAGATAGCTGACCTGAGCACCGGCAAGCACCATCCCGTAGTGGTGCGATTTGTGGCAATCGCGGTCGACCAGAACAATATCACCCGGTTTGATCAGCGCCTGCACAACGATCTTGTTGCAGGTCGATGTCCCGTTGGTGGCAAAAAACGTCTGCTTCGATCCAAATGCGCGCGCGGCAAGCTCCTGCGCTTCCTTGATGGGTCCATGCGGTTCAAGCAGGCTGTCCAGCCCGCCCGATGTAGCAGAGGTTTCGGCAAGGAATATGTTCGGCCCGTAAAAGGCACCCATATCCTGAATCCAATGCGACCTGCTGATGGACTTACCACGGCTGATGGGCATTGCGTGGAATACACCCGTCGGCTGTTTTGAATATTCTACCAACGCGGTGAAAAACGGGGATTTGTTACGTGACTGGACGCCGCGCAGAATGTTCAGGTGCAACTCCATAAAGTCTTCCTGATTATAAAAGACCCGTCTGCAAATCCCCAGATCAAGGCCCGCAATGTCCTCTACTGATCGCTCCGTTACCAGATAGGCGTCCAGTTCGGGACGTACCTTTGCGATCATCCGGCACAATTCGGGGCCATAGCTTTCGGGAGCGAGCGCATCAATTTCGTCCCTTCCGCCCGCGCGCGCCAGATACCGGGTCAGAATGTCCTGATCAATTTTAGACTTCAGGGATAGGCCGGGGCGCACCACAATCGCCTGAATGTTATGATTGAACATCACCGCGATCAGCGCATCCTCAAGGCTGGGCACAACAACGGCTTCGTAGATAAACGGGTCTTCGGCCCTGCGCATGCGCGTAACATTCGACTTGAGCCAGCGTTCCTGCTGCTCGTTCACGCTATCGACGATCAGGACCTCAAAATACGGTTTTGCCAGCGCCCGCGCCTCGGGCGACAGCATGGCTTCGTCGTCTTCCTCCTGCTCTACAGTGCCGCGATCCAATGGGATATGACGGCGGCGGTAGGCGCCAGTCGTCAGTGCCCGGGTAACCCTGTTTACGGCAAAGGCCAGATCATCATAATTGCCGTGTTCGTACTGTCGACGCAGATGATCAAAGGCGGACATGCCGGGAAACGCCCAATAAGGTTCGATCACGGCAAGAGAGCTGAACAGCTCTTGAATCCGGTTCAAGAGCTTCTTTTCCTCGCGCGATTTCGGATCACGTGTCAGCGCACTGGTCGCTTCGCGCAGCGCGCTCCACCTGTCAGACCGCAACTGGATTGCTGAGGAATATTCGTTCATCGAATGCATTCGTATTCTCCGCTTGCGCGAAAAACCCATGCACTCGTCCCCGGCACTTGTGCGCCGGGGTGTCCAAAGGGCTTATCCGCTGGATGTTTCTTCGGTTCCTGTCAATATCCCCGGCTTGACAGGTGGGTTCGGCATCGCCGCAGCGGGGGCTGCAGGTGGCTGCGCAACTGGTGGGGGTGAAGCAGTGCCGGCACTTGCGTTCGGCAGCGGCTCGGGCGCGAACTCGGGTTGCGCTGCGGCAAACCCTGGCATGGCGTCCTGACCTTTGAACGTCGGTACATCTGTCACACGCTGCGCGGGCACATCTGCGTGCAGCCCTGCGCGGCTTCCCTGTTGCGGTATTTCTAGCGGGCCCAACGTCTGGAGATAGGCATCGGTTCCGCTGTTTCTGTCATAGACAGAAAAGTCTGTGCTGCGGTCGCGGAAAGACTTGAGCACCTGACCCAGACCCTTCATGCCCGCCTCGCGCTGGCGGCGCACCATACTCAGATCAATCTCGATCGGGAACATGTCTTCCTGACCTGCCGACTGGTGCAGAACCATTGAGGTAGGATCGACGACGCAAGATTTGCCAACGCCCCCTGCGCCCAGACCATTCACATCGAAGATGTAGCACTGAAACTGCGCCGCTGTGGCCCGCGCGATGGCAAGCTCTGCGTCGCGGTCGGTTGTGCCTGTCAAAACCGGGTGCAACAACACCTCAACCCCCTGCGACGTCAGCTGGCGCGTGGTTTCCGGGAACCAGATGTCATAACAGATCGACAGACCGAAACGGCCCACATCAGGCACGTCAAAGACACAGAATTCAGTACCCGCCGCGATCCCCTCTTCGTAGGGGCGGAACGGGAACATCTTTGCGTAACGTCGGATCACCTCGCCCTCGGGGTTGATCACCACAGATGTGTTGTAGACGCGACCATCTTCGGGGTGCTTCAGGAACATCGAACCCGGAATCAGCCAGACGCGGTGCTTGCGCGCTGCTTCCTGAAACTTCTCAATCGTTTCATTTTCGGGGGGGAGGGCGAATTTATCCAACGGCCCGAAAGGTGCCAACTCGGAAAACAGGACCATCTGCGTCCAGGGGAAACGCGCCATCAGGATATCCAGACGCTGGATCATTCCATCGACGTTGGATTGAAGGGCATTGACGTACATCTGTACGCCTGCAATCGCAAAAGGGGTCATATCTTGGCACTCCGTGAAACACGGCGCGGGGCGATGGCCGCCCTCAAACACACGCCGACTTGCCTGTTCCTTACGCCTATGATGGCGAAAGGGGAACAGGCGAAATCACGTAAGCTTAACACATTATCGCGTGCCATATGGGAGCGTTGCGCAAAAATGACAATTACGCTGCGGCAGGCGCGTTGGGTTGCCGCCCGGCACGGCCTCTTTGAAGAAACACGATCAACCCAAGCAGCAAGAGTGCCGGAATAAACATCAGATATTTGCTTGGCTGCGGCACGGGCTTGAGCACCCGCAGCACTTCCTGATCCCAATCCAGCCCGGCCTTCTGCGCGGCAGAATCAAAGCTCACATCGTCGATGATCATTTTGTCCCCGTCCGTGCGGAACACCAGACCTGCATTCTCCAGCTTTTCCTCTCCATTGGCCCCTTCAGGCAGGGTCAGCAGCGCGACAAATTCAATTGGATCGCCCAGATCATTCAGACCCGCAACGCGCAGTCTGAGGTATTCACCCGCAGGCGTTTCCTCGGCGGCTTGCTGAATCTCAACCGGTTCGACTTCATTGTACGGAGGCGAGACCATGTCCATCCAGAAACCTGGACGGAACAGGGTGAAGGCGATCAGCAAAAGTGCAATCGTCTCGTAAAAGCGGTTTTTGGTGACAAACCAGCCCTGTGTCGCCGCGGCGAACAACAGCATCGCAATGGTCGCGACAATAAAGACAAATATACCCTGACCCCATCCGACGCCAATCAGCAAAAGCTCAGTGTTGAAGATAAACAGGAACGGCAGCGCCGCTGTGCGCAGGCTGTAAAAGAACGCCACCACACCGGTCTTGATCGGATCACCGCCCGACACCGCAGCCGCCGCAAAGGACGCAAGGCCTACCGGCGGCGTCACGTCCGCCATGATGCCGAAATAGAAGACAAAGAGGTGCACCGCGATCAGTGGCACAATCAGGCCATTCTGCTGGCCAAGCGTTACGATGACAGGCGCAAGCAAGGCAGACACAACGATATAGTTCGCCGTTGTCGGCAGACCCATCCCGAGGATCAGCGAAAGCACAGCAGTCAACGCGAGGATGGCAAGAATATTCCCGCCCGACAGCACTTCGACAACATCCGCAAGAGCAGAGCCCACACCGGTCTGACTGACCGCACCCACGATGATACCGGCAGTTGCCGTAGCGATGCCGATACCGATCATGTTGCGGGCACCAGTGACCAGACCATCGATCAGGTCAAGGAAACCGTCCTTGATGTCCGTCACCAGCTTGCTTTCGCCGCGCATGATCGCCATCAGCGGGCGCTGCGTCAAAAGAATGAATACCATGTAGGCAGACGCCCAGAACGCCGAAAGGCCGGGGCTGAGACGATCCACCATCAGCGCCCAGACCAGCACAACAACCGGAAGGATAAAGTGCAGACCGGAACGCGCCGTTGGACCCGGCATCGGCAGGGCCGTTACCTCATCATTCGGGTCGTCCATTTTCAGCGGCTCTTCCTTGCTCGCCACAAAAAGCAAGCCGATGTAGACCAGCGTAAGGAAACCAAAGATGATGTAGGACGCTGTTTCAGGGAACGCAGGACGGATCCAGCCCATGCCGTAGTACACCACAAAAGAGAGCGCGCAGATCGCCGCGATGGCAAAGGCGGTGCCGATCAGGCGCTGCACGATGGGCTTGGGCGTATAGGCGCGCGGCAAGCCCTGCATGCCGGCTTTCATCGCCTCAAGGTGTACGATGTAGACCAGCGCGATGTAGGAGATCACAGCAGGCAGGAAGGCATGTTTGACCACGTCAAAATACGGGATACCCACATATTCGACCATCAGAAAGGCAGCAGCCCCCATCACCGGCGGCATGATCTGCCCGTTCACGGATGAGGCCACTTCGACCGCGCCCGCTTTTTCGGAATTGAATCCCACCTTTTTCATCAGCGGAATGGTGAATGTACCCGTCGTCACCACGTTGGCGATGGAGGAGCCTGAAATCAGGCCCGTCATGGCAGATGCCACAACCGCCGCCTTGGCCGGGCCACCGCGCATGTGCCCCATCAGGCTGAACGCGACTTGAATGAAATAGTTGCCCGCGCCCGCACGATCCAAGAGGGACCCGAAGAGCACGAAGAGAAAAACAAAGCTGGTCGAAACGCCCAGCGCGATGCCAAAGACACCTTCGGTTGTGATCCACTGGTGGTTCACGATTTCAGAAAGCGAATTACCCTTGTGGGCGATCATATTGGGCATATTCGGCCCAAGCACGGTATAAAGCAGAAAGACAGACGCCACGATCATCAGTGCCGGGCCCAATGCGCGGCGGGTTGCCTCAAGCAGGATCATGATCCCAATCACCGCAACGACATAATCCTGCATGATGGGGGCACCAACACGATCAGCAATGTCACGGTAGAACAAGAACAAATACAGCGCCGCACCGGCACCCGCGAGGGAAAGTGCCCATTCCCAGATCGGGATCCGATCCTTGGGGGAGCCAAGCAGCACTGTGGCAGCAACCGCAATCGCCGGGATCGGGATCCACCAGACTGCAACGCCGTCTTTGGCGGCAATCATGAAAAGCGCGGCCAGCGCCAGCGGCACAATGATGCCCAACGCAAGCTGGAACGTGGTGCGCGCGGCAGGGAAAGCCATAATGCCCAGAAAGACCGCAAATCCAAGGTGGATAGAGCGGGCAAGCGTGTCATTGAACAAACCAAAGGGCGACGCGATGTAAAGCTGGAACAAGGACCATGCCAGCGCAACCAGCATCAGAAGCGTACCAATCCCCCCACCAACAGCACGTCCGCCGGTATCAGAGGAGGCGACCAGTTCATCAAGTTCGCTTTGGCTTAGTCCGCCACGGTCGCCCGTCGCTTCGTTCTCGACGCGCGCAGCCTGCTGCTGGTGCTTGTTGTCGGTCATTTTATCCCCCTGTCAGCCTTGCTTGGGCAAGTGCTTGATATTGTTGGTCCTCTTGAGGGCCGGTGGTGGCGATCCAAAACCGCCACCACCTTTGGTCAGAAGCCGTCTGGCTTACATCCAGCCGCGCTCTTTGTAGTACTTCTCGGCACCGGGGTGCAGAGGAGCAGACAGACCGCCAGAGATCATCTCTTCCTCGGTCAGGTTCTCGAATGCAGGGTGCAAGCGCTTGAACCGATCAAAGTTGTCAAAGACCGCCTTGACCACCTGATAGATGGTATCTTCGTCCACATCCGCAGACGTCACAAACGTCGCCTTCACACCAAAGGTGTTCACAGTGTCATCTGTGCCCTTGTACATGCCACCGGGAATGGAGGCTGCAGCGTAGTAAGGGTTATCCGCGATCAGCTTGTCGATCTCCGGGCCTGCAACAGTCACCAACTCCGCGTCGATGGTAGAAACAGCCTCCTGAATGGAGCCATTGGGGTGACCCACAGTGTAGATGATCGCATCCACCTTGTTGTCGCCCAGCGCGGCGGCTTGCTCGGCTGGCTTCAGCTCGGATGCCAGCGCAAAGTCGTCCAGTGTCCAGCCTTTGGCGTCCATCACGACTTCCATCGTGGCACGCTGACCGGAACCGGGGTTGCCGATGTTCACGCGCTTGCCCTTGAGATCATCAAAGGACTTGATGCCGCTGTCCTTGCGGGCAATCACGTTGAACGGCTCACCGTGGACAGAAAAGACCGCGCGCAGGTTTTCGAACTGCTCACCCTCGAACTTGGATGTGCCGTTGTAGGCGTGGAACTGCCAGTCGGACTGGGCCACGCCCATGTCCATGTCACCGGCTTTGATCGCGTTGATGTTGGCGATCGAACCACCTGTAGACGGCGCAGTACACTTCAGACCGTGATCGGCAGAGCCGCGGTTTACAAGGCGGCAGATCGACTGACCCACAACAAAGTAAACACCTGTCTGGCCCCCTGTGCCGATGGTGATGAATTTCTCTTGTGCTGTTGCGGCTGTACCGGCGGCCATCGCCCCGGCAAGTGCAAGCATCTTGAACATTTTCATGCGTTTCTCCCGTTATTTTTGTAGAGCGATCCGCCGGAACACCGGCGAACGCTTTCGATTGGGCGGCATATCATCCGCATGACTGCCTAAAGTGCAGCGTTGCGGGGAATTGCCTGGCTCCGGCGCGTGGCTGTGTGCAGAACACAGCAAGCACGGAATCTGTCTCAGAGCGTAGGCAGCTTTCTATTTATCTTCAAGCAGGGTTTTTCGCGCCACCCTATTGACGTATACCGCATTGTTTTTCATGCTTTTTGTCCGCGTCAACAGGGGTGACGCAAAAGAAAAAAGCCGTTCGGATGGGCTGCAAAGGTGCCGCCGAATTATTCTTCTTGAAAACCAAACGCTTGCGCAGAAAAGCCAATCCGTTGAAAACTAGCCAAAGATATAATTAAGGAACAAGCATGCCTGATCTAAGCGAATACACCCGGTTCACCACCTTTGCCGGCGTGGTCCTTCTGGCATTTGTGTGTCTGATCCTCTGCTTCACATGGTCCGCGTGGTTTGTGCTGCCTTTTGCCTTGTTTGCGGTGCTCTCTGCGATGGGTGTTTATGACGTTGTCCAGACGCACCACTCGATCCTGCGCAATTATCCGGTGCTGGGGCACATGCGGTTCTTTTTCGAAGGGATTCGCCCTGAAATCAGGCAGTACCTGATCGAATCCGATCAGGACGAAGAACCGTTCAGCCGCGATGACCGGTCGTTAGTGTATCAGCGGGCCAAGGGGCAAGAGGACGCGCGGCCATTCGGAACCCGCAAGCGGGTCTATGATGCAGGATATTCTTGGGTAACGCATTCGGTGCAACCCGTGCATATCGAGGATTACGATTTCCGCACTACCATTGGCGGCCCACAATGCACGCATCCCTATTCCGCTTCTCTCTACAACATCTCCGCGATGAGCTTTGGCTCCCTTTCCGCCAATGCGATCCAAGCGTTGAACACAGGGGCAAAACTGGGTGGGTTTGCGCATGACACCGGCGAAGGTTCGGTCAGCCGATACCACAAGGCCGGTGGTGGTGATCTGATCTATCAGCTTGCATCCGGGTATTTTGGCAGTCGGGCCGAAGATGGGTCTTTTGATCCTGACAAGTTCAGGGCCACCGCAACGCTGGATCAGGTCAAGATGATCGAACTGAAGCTGAGCCAGGGTGCAAAACCCGGCCACGGTGGCATGTTGCCCGCAGGCAAGATCACCCCCGAGATTGCAGAAGCGCGCGGTGTGCCGATGGGCAAAGACTGTATTTCGCCTGCCGCACATTCCGCATTCTCGACACCTTTGGAGATGATGCATTTTATCCAACAATTGCGCGATCTGTCCGGGGGCAAGCCTGTGGGCTTCAAGCTGTGCATCGGACACCGGCGCGAATTTATGTGCATGGTCAAGGCAATGCTGGAGACAGGCATCACACCTGATTTCATCGTGGTCGACGGCACCGAAGGCGGCACGGGTGCCGCGCCGGTCGAATTTTCGAACCACGTCGGAATGCCGATGATCGAAGGCCTGACCTTTGTACACAACACCCTGCGCGGCGCGGGCCTGCGCGATCAGATCAAAGTCGGGGCAGCAGGCAAGATCGTGTCAGCATTTGACATCGCACGCGCACTGGCACTAGGCGCAGATTGGTGCAATTCCGCGCGCGGTTTCATGTTTGCGGTCGGCTGCATTCAGGCGCAGGCATGCCATTCAAACCATTGCCCCGTCGGCGTGGCGACACAAGATCCGGTTCGGATGCGCGCGCTGGACGTTAACCACAAGAGCACCCGGGTTGCACGGTTTCATTCCAATACAATGGAGGCGCTGGGTGAAATGACGGGCGCGGCGGGTCTGCATCACCCAAGCGGGTTCCTGCCCTACCACCTGATGTTGAGGCAAGGGGACAAGAGCATGGCAGAAGCAAGCGATGTCTATGCCTATCTGCCCGAAGGCTATCTGCTGGATGACGATGCAGAGGATTATCGCGGTAACAAGGTGCGTTGGGCGCGGGCACGGGCCGACAGTTTTGCGCCAGTGGATGTTTAGCGCGGCAGCAATCTTGTTAGAAACAATAGCGGTTCAAACGCAAAAGGCGCGCGGTGATCCGCGCGCCTTTTGATTTTATGAAGACAAGGTTCAGCCTTCGGCAACCGCTGCCTGAACCGCTGCCTCAAGGATCGCGAGACCTTCTTCGACAATGGCATCGGATGCTGTCAGTGGCACCATGATGCGCAGGGCGTTGCCGTGCATACCGCAGGACAGCAGCAACAGACCACGCTTGAGGGCATGCGCAATCACGCGCTTGGTGAAGGCGGCATCGGGTGTTCCTGTGTCAAAGTCAGTCACAAACTCAACCGCGACCATCGCGCCAAGACCGCGAATGTCCCAGAAGCGATAGGGTGCGGACCGCGCGCCGATTTCGGACAAGCGCGCCTTGAGTGTTTCGCCCATCGCGGTCGAACGGGCCAACAGCCCCTCTTCCTCAATTGCGTCAATCGCAGCAAGCGCTGCGGCACAGGCGACAGGGTTACCGCCGTATGTACCACCCAGACCACCCGGGTCCATCGCATCCATGATGTCGGCGCGGCCGATCACGCCAGCCAGCGGGTATCCGCCCGCCATTGATTTCGCCACTGTGATCAGATCAGGTGTTACGCCGGAGTGTTCAACCGCGAACCATGTGCCAGTGCGGCCAAAGCCCGCCTGAACTTCGTCAGCGATCAACAGGATGCCATGCTCATCGCAGATATCGCGCAGCTGCTGCATCATCTCGAACGGCACTGGCGTGTAACCACCTTCGCCCAACACAGGCTCGATAATGATACAGGCGACACGGCTTGGCTGTGCGTCGGTCAGGAACAGGTTTTTCAGACCAGTAATCGCATCATCCACCGTGATCCCGTCACGGACGGAAGGGAAAGGCGCGCGGAAAACGTCCGCAGGGAAAGGACCAACATCTTTTTTGTAAGGCGATACCTTGCCGGTCATGCCAAGCGTCAGCAGCGTGCGGCCGTGGTAACCGCCGGAAAAGGCGATGACGCCGGGGCGACCCGTTGCGGCGCGTGCAATCTTCACCGCGTTTTCGACGGCTTCGGCACCCGTTGTCACCAGCAGGGTCTTTTTGGGCGCATCACCGGGGGCAAGCGCATTCAGACGTTCCGCCAGCTCGACATACGGTGCGTAAGGGACGACCTGAAAGGAAGTATGCGTATAGTGATCTTCCTGCGCTTTGGCCGCTTCGATCACCTTGGGGTGGCGGTGGCCCGTGTTCAGAACACCGATGCCGCCGCAGAAGTCGACATAACGGTTGCCTTCGACATCCCACAGCTCGGCGTTTTCGGCATATTTTGCATAGACCGGCGCGGCAGAAGCAACACCACGTGGCACAGCGGCATCCCGGCGCGCCACAAGCTGAGCGTTTGTCAGGTCCGCGCCTGCAACGGCTTCGGAAACAATGGTATCAACAACCGTTTTGGTTTCGGCAACGGAAGTGGCTTTTTTCTTCGGAGCGGCCTTGCGCCGCGATTTTTTAACAGTGCTGGACATTTCTAGAATCCTCTGATGAAAACGCAGGCCTTGCGTTTAAAAAATCCTATCGTCGCGTTTAATATACTTGTCAATTGCCGATTTTTCGGAAATTGCAGGTTTGCGGTCCAGTGGCGCAATTTTGCTTGTGACAATGGGGCGGCAGAAGGGTAGAGAAACGCATCAAAGCGGGCAGGGAACACGTCTTGGACATTGGTGATCGCCTCAAAACCATCCGCAAAGACCGCGGGCTGTCCCAGCGGGAGTTGGCCGCGCGCGCCGGGCTGACAAACGGGACCATTTCGCTGATTGAGCAGAACCGCACCAGTCCATCGGTCGCATCACTCAAAAGCCTGTTGGACGCGATACCGATCAGCATGGCGGAGTTCTTTGCCACGATCGAGGAAGACACCGCCCCCAAGGTTTTCTACCGCGCGTCCGAGTTTACCGAAATATCGCCCCCGAATGACGGCAAACTATCATTGCGCCAACTTGGGAACGTGCAGGACCATGCATTGCAGATTTTGCATGAGACCTATGAACCCGGGGCCGATACCGGGCCCGAAGCCATATCACACGAAGGCGAGGAAGCGGGCGTCATCGTGCGCGGATCCATTGAAGTCACGGTCAACGGCCACTGCGCGGTGCTGTCGGCCGGGGACGGATACATGTTTGACAGCCGTATGCCACACCGGTTTCGCAACATCGGTGATGTGGTCTGCGAGGTGGTCAGCGCCTGCACACCGCCCAGTTTCTAGCAAAATACACAAAAAGGCCCCACAGCAATGCTGCGGGACCTCTTTAGTGTTTAGTGGTTGGGTCGGCCATCTGATTTGGAACGCCGGCTCTTGTCTTTCCGGTTATCGTTCTCAACTTCACCATCAGGATATTCCCCCCGTGAGCCTGTCGTGAGTGCGACGATAATTCCCGCCGCCAGAACCAAACTGGCCAAGCCCCCCAGAAATAAATCTGTGGACATCTTGGGCCTCTCTTTGCTCCGTTTCACTGAGTGAACGGGCAATCGCGTGCGATGGTTCCGTAAACTGAAAAGATTCTGCGCAACAGCATTTGCTGCATCAGTAATCGTAAACCTGCTTGGCATCCTGCGGCACCGGGAATGTCACGGTGATACGGTAGGAATCGTCGCTGTCGTTGATTTCAACCCGTCCGTTCAACTGACGCGCAAACGCCTCAATCAAGCGCGACCCCAGCCCCGTTCCTTCTTGCTGGGTCACCGCACCTTTGGTGTTCGACAACAGCAGCATCGCGTTTTCGGCATCTACGGCCGTCAGCTCGATACGGATGGCGCTATCGCTCGATCCATCCTGATCAATGTTCTTCAGCGCGTTGGTCATCGCTTCGGATACCAGCAGCGTCAGCGGGGCAGCATCATCCGCATCAAGGCTGATCGGTGCGTATTGCTGTGTCACGTCGACATTTGACCCGGGGGCCAAGCCAACCGCGAGGATCTGGTTGACCACCTCGTGCAACAGGACCGACGCATCGACACGCGCCAGATCGTCGGTCTGGTATAGGTTCTTGTGTACGGTCGCGAGGCTGAGGATACGTTCTTGCAGGCGACGCAATACCCTGCCGGCGTCTTCGGTCTTGGCCTGGCGTATCTGCATGTTCATGATAGAAGAAATCAGCTGAAGGTTATTCTTGACCCGGTGATGCACCTCTTTCAGCAGAATGTTCTTTTCCCGCAGGCTGTCTTCCAGCGTGGCCTCATCGCGCAGAATGCTCTCACCCATATTTATGAAAGCGGCCTCCATTTCCACCAGCTCGGTCGGAACACCTGCGCCCAGCACGTTTCGAGGCAGGTTCCGGTTGATCGCAAACCGTCGCATCTGGCGGCCCAGTTTGCGAATATGGCGGATCGCCAGACGGTTCAGCGCCCAAAACGCCACCACAAGGCTTGCCGCCCACATGGCGATTGGCAACAGGGTGCTAAGGCGGGTCAGCAGACCGGGGTTCAGATGTGATACATCGTCAGGCCAGACGCCCAGCGCGTAAACAGCATTTTCAACCAAGGGGTACACTGTAAAGACACGATCAACCCCGTCCGTGTTTGGCGCACGAAAAATATCCGCAGGCTGACCGACAAAGTTCTTCAACGATACGGTTTCCGGCAGTTCCATGCCGGAGACGTCCAACCCTTTTTTGCTCGTCAGCACTTCACCTTCCTTGTTGAAGATCAACAAGGCTGTGGGCATCAGCGGAAGTTGCGGTTGATCGACGTTCTGGAATGTCTCGAACGGGATAGATACCGCGATGAAACCGACCAGTTCCGCATCTTCGAAAACAGGTGCCGTCACGACCGTCACGGTACCGCCGGTCGATCGCGCCTCTTCAATCTTCGTTACCATCAGCCCGGGGCGTTCAACAGCGATAGAAAAGTAAGGATCATCCGAAAAATCGATTTCTCTGGATGCGGAAGAACAGGCCATAATGCCATCTGCATTAATGAACCCAACTAGGCTATATTTGGTATTTTCCTGCTGGTAGGCGCGCAAAAGATCAGAGCATTGTACCGTGTTTTCCTGCTTTAGCAGGACAATCGGGCCAAGGGCCGCGGCTGTGCTGGCGGCTTGCTGAATGATTGCACGTTCACCTGATGCAACCTGTTCCGTCACTGCCAGCAATGACAGCTCGGCCCTGAGGCGATTATCCTCTGCAATCTGCCGCGTCTGGCTGATTGCGATCAAACCCATCGGAAGCAAAGCCAGCGTCAGGAAAAACAGAACGCGTACAGCAAGACCGCGCAAAAGCTGGCCGGAAAAAAAACCGGACGTCATTTTTAGAAACTGGATACTTTTGACGCAGAGAGCACGGACATTGTCGCGTCGTCGGTCATTTCCATCGGTTCATCGGCGTTGTGCCCAAGGATCACGGCAAGCTGTTGACGCGCACGGTTCGTCCGGCTTTTGATCGTCCCTACCGCGACGCCACACATCTCTGCCGCTTCCTCGTATGAGAACCCGGATGCACCGACCAAAAGCAGGGCCTCCCGCTGTTCATCCTTGAGCTGCAGAAGTGCCCGCCGAAAATCCGCCATCTGCATGTGACCGTCATGAGCAGGCTTCTCCGCAAGGCTTTCCGTGAAAACGCCATCCACGTCCGGCACCTCTCGCTTGGCTTTGCGGCGGTTGGAATAGTAAGTGTTCCGAAGGATTGTAAACAACCACGCCCGCATGTTGGTGCCGACTTCGAACTTTTCGATGTTTGTCCAAGCTTTGACCAACGTGTCTTGCACCATGTCGTCTGCAATGGCACCGTTTCGGGTCAGACTGATGGCGAAGGCGCGCATCGCGGGAAGGTGCTCAACCAACTCGTCGCGCGGATCAATCTCAGCGCTCATTTCGCTGAACCTTGCCCGCGGTCCTGCTCTTTCAACTGACTCAGCAAGTTTTTGAACCGATCTGGGATGCCCTCATCCAAAGTTTCATTGAAAACTCGCTTGAGGTTCTCGTCGATTTCGCGCTCACGCTCATTGCTTTTTTGATTATTCACTTAGCTGACCTCTGGTTAAGCGACTTTTGCGCATTATTTTTAGCCCACACGGGAACCGAACGCTGTCTGGAAGTGTTTGGTTCCAAGAAAATTGAAAAAAAAGGACGGCTTCATGAGTGATGCAGCACAAGAGAACAGTATCAGCGATCAGTTGGGGGTTAACATCCCCTTCCTGCGCCGCTTTTCACGCGCCATGACCGGCAGTCAACAAAGTGGCGATACATTTGCCGCTGCTGCGCTCGAAGCCATTCTTGCGGACCGCTCCGTTCTTGACGGGCACGACGTAAAGACGGGGTTGTTCAAAGTTCTTTACGGAATTTGGGCAAGTGCAGGCGCGCCTGTAGAAGACGGAGAGGACGGACCGCGTGCCAAGGCGCAGAAGCGTCTCGCGTCGCTTACGAACAATAGCCGCGAGGCATTGTTGCTGCACACCGTCGAAGGTTTCTCCTTTTCCGAGGTCGGAACTATCATCGGTGTACCCCAAAGCGAAGCTGAGCAATTGATCGAAATCGCCCGGCGCGAGATGGTCGACAGCGCATCAGGGTCTGTGATGATCATCGAAGACGAAGCAATCATCGCGATGGATATTGAATCAATCGTAGCGGAAATGGGGCACCGCGTCACCGGTATTGCCCGCACACGCGACGAAGCGGTCAAATTGGCCAAGGCTGACGCGCCTGACCTGATCCTTGCGGATATTCAACTGGCCGACAATTCATCCGGCATCGACGCGGTGAACGACATTTTGCAAGAGATGGGTACGCGTCCTGTCATCTTTATCACGGCGTTCCCGGAACGGTTGCTGACAGGTGACAAGCCAGAGCCAGCATTCCTGATCTCCAAGCCTTATTCGGTGGATCAGGTTTTGTCATCGGTATCTCAGGCGATGTTCTTTTCCTCAACGGAAACGCTCAACGCCTGAACTCGCTTTGCAAGTCGTTTTGATGGGCCTCGGCATTCGCCGGGGCCTTTTCTTTTGGAACAATGCCGCTTGCACGACGTTCACGTTCTAACACAACCTAATCGAAGGAGACGAAACGATGGCGACCAATGGTAAGTCACCCGCATCCAACCTGAAATCAAACGGAAAAGACGTATCGGTACAGGATTTGTCCGAACAGATTCAGATCCTGAAAAGCGACATTGCAGGGTTGACCGAAACACTTGGCGAATTTGCCACGGTCAAATCGTCTGAAGTCAAAGAAACCGCAAAGCAGAAGGCATCTGACATTGCCGCCGCAGGCCGCGACAAGGCGGTCGAGACTCAGTTGCACGCGGAGGAATTCATCAAAACACAGCCCGCCACTGCGCTCGGCATCGCTGCTGGCGTCGGCTTTCTGGTCGGTATGATGACGGCGCGTCGCTAAAATGTTGACCAATTTGGTTCGCAAGGCGCAGAACACGGCCGCCCGCACCGCGCGCAAAACAGCGTTCGGCGCGGGCGCTTTGGCGTGTTTAGGTGTCGGGCTTGGCTTTTTGACAGCAGCCGCATGGATGTTCTTACTAACGCAAACAACGCCGATGAACGCCGCCCTGATACTGGGTGGGGTTTATTCCGGCGTTGGCTTTGTGTTGCTGGCCATTATGGGGTCCATCGGCAAAAGCGACAGCGAAGAAAAGCCCACAGAAAGCGCGGCAATGGTCGAAGCAGACATCGCCAAGATTATCACAGCCTTTATGACGGGTCTTTCTGCGGGGCGGAGAACGCGGTCTTGATCGCATCGACAAGGATTTTTGTAGTGAACGGTTTTTGAAGATAGGCGCTGGCCATCGCCGGGGCTGCATCTGTCGCCAAGCCATCACCGATCAGAACAATCCGCGTGTCGCGCGTCATCGCTGATAACTCTGCCACGGCAGCCATGCCTTCTTCTTTAGACATGGACAAGACTGCCACGACAGGATCGGCAAGACCCGCCACCAACCCTTGGAAGCTCTGGGCCGTTTCGGCAACGATCACGATCTGATCCGCGAACTCGGCCATCAGCGTTTCGCAAATATCTGCCCGTACAATAGGGTCTGGCTCAAACACTAAGAACGGCATAGACGCAGTATCCTCTTTGTGCGTCAGAATTAGACATCTTTGCGGGGTACCGCGTTAAACTATGACATAACGAGAGGCGATTTTTCATGACGACCCAGTGTCAGCATTGTCCCCTTCACCGTAAGAACTTGTTCAAGACGATGTCGCGCGAAGAACTTGAATTTATGCAAAAATTCAAGGTTGGTGAACTTACCGTCGAACCCGGCACGCCAATATTGATGGAGGGATCGAACGCACCCCAAATGTATACGGCACTGTCAGGTCTTGGCATCCGCGATACGTCACTGAAGAACGGTGAACGCCAAGTGATCAGCTTTGTGTTTCCCGGCGATTTTATCGGTTTGCAAGCTGCGGTTCTGGGCGAAATGGGCCACTCGATTGAGGCACGCACACACATGCGCTTGTGTGTCTTTGACAGATCCGAATTCTGGCATTTCTTCCGGACCCACCCGTCTCGCGCCTTTGACGTCACATGGCTTGCCGCCGTCGAAGAGCATTTTCTAGGCGAGGCCTTGGCAACCCTGGGGCAGCGCAGCGCAATTCAGGCGATCTCATGGGCGTTGGTGCGTGTCTATCAGCGCGGTCTGTCTCTTGGGCTTGTAACGCAATCGCAAATGGCCTTTCCCTTTACGCAACGCGATCTTGCGGATGCGCTGGGCCTGTCTTTGGTACACACGAACAAAACACTCGCCAAACTCAAGGACAGACAGCTTGCGTCATGGAATGACGGTATCCTCAAGGTACACGATCTGGAAACCTTGGCAGAAATCGGGATTACGTCCGTTGACACACCGATGGAGCGACCGCTGATGTAATCAACCTTCGACTTCTACGACCGTATCGGCCACGTATGCACCCCGTGCGCCCAAGGGTTTCGCCGGTCCAACGGTACTGTCCGCCTTGGTGCGCAGTTCGATCTGAGCATTCAATGCCGCACCGTAAAGCACCAGAAAGCTGCTGATCCACAACCAGATCAGCATGGCAATTACAGCGCCGATTGATCCGTAGACTTGATTGTAGTTGCCGAAATTGGCCACGTAGAACGCAAAACCAACCGACAGGATCAGCCAGAACACCACCGCAATCACCGCACCAATGGACAGCCAGTGAAATCTTGCGGCTTTGCGATTGGGACCAAATCGGTAAAGCAGGCCAATCCCGGCGAATAAGACAACCACCGCCACGATCCAGCGCAACGCTTCGATCAAAAGCGTGCCGATCAGGCCCAACGGGAAAAACGCCAGCAGCACCGGGATCACCACCAGGCTGATCAGAGCGACAATGCCAACCGCGACAAGCGCAATCGTCAGCAGCAAAGCACGCAGATAGTGTTTGGCGGTGTTACGGTTGCGTTCGTTGTAAACCGCATTCAAGCCGATGATCATCGCACCAACACCGGCCCGCGCGGACCAGACCGCCAGAAACACCGAAACCAGACCGGCCCACCCCAAGGTATCACTGCGCGCGGTGACAAGGCTCACCACCTGTTCATTTATGATCTGGTAAACATCGTCGGGCAACAGCCCCCGCATTTCCTCAAGCTGCGCGACCACCAGTACCGGGTCTGAAATCAGGCCCAGCACCGCGATCAACGCCGCAAGTGCCGGAAACAGCGACAGCATCGAAAAAAACGCAACACCGGCAGAAATCAGCGCAAGATTATTGTCCGCCACATGGGTCAGGCTGCCCTTGAAGGCATCCCAATATCCGCGCACGCCAAGCGTGGGTCTGCGTGTCACCACCTGTCAGCCCTCCTGGCCCTTGTCGCTTTCCAGATCGTCCCGCACCTGTCCCCAGGCGACGAGCGTAAAGATGATCGTGCCACCAATGATGTTACCTGCAAGCACAGGCAGGAAAAACCCAAAGAGCGCGTCAAACACACCAAGGTTGCCCTGTATCATCAGAACCGCCATTTCAACCGACCCGGCAACAATATGAGTAAAGTCGCCCGCCGCGATCAACCACGTGAACGTCAGAATTAGCAAAAAGGCATTTTCATCCGCCTGCGGCAACATCCAGACGATCAGCGCCACGATCACGCCCGCCGGTATTGCCCGCCAGAATCCCTGCGATGCGCCCATGCCGGTCGCATGGCGCGACAGGTCCTCGATTGCGGGCAAAAGCTCTGCCGGGATTGCGGGCGTCAGAACGATCAGTGCCGCAGCGGCAAACGCCCCCACAACATTGGCGGTCAGTACAATACCCCACAGCCTAAGCATACATCCCAGCGCGCTCAGAGTGCGCGCGTGTACCACCGGCAGCACCGTGGTGATGGTGTTTTCGGTAAACAACTGCATCCGGCCCATGATCACGGCCAAAAAGCCCAACGAATAGCCAAGGTTCTCGATCAGATAACTGGCCGGACCACCGGGCAGATAAGTGCGAAAGATCGCCTCGCCCAGCACCGAAAGGCTGATCAACATCCCAGCGGCGATGCCGGACCAGATCAATGACCGCTTCGTCCGCGCCAGCTCTTCCTCGCCTTCGCGCCGGATCACCTCGTAAATCAGTTTCGGCGACAAGGACGTTGCGTCTTCTACGGATTTCTCTTCGGCCAGATGTTCGGCGTTTTCTTGATACTTGGTAACCAGCGGGGCCATCGGTCTTCATTCCTCTTAACTCTGCCAGTGGAAATAGCGCGGCGCGGCAGGTTTGACAGGTCTGCTGCTCTTGGCTTGTGGTTCGGTCAGGATTGGCAATGATGCACAAAAGCCGAAAGGACATCCGATGCACACTCAATCCGCCGAATTGATTCAAAAAGTCAGAGACCGCTTTGCCCATGTGGAAAGCTGCCCCTTTCAGGGTCCGCGCGTGTTCTTCGAAAATGCGGGCGGGGCGTTGACCCTGAAATCGGTGGTCGAGACATCGGCGCAATATGCAGCGCTGCCCGACAATCAGGGCCGCGACAACCCAGCCTCAGCCGCCCTGAACAAGGTCATCGCGCAGGCCAAAGACCATATGCAAATCTTCTTTAACACGTCCGATGGGCGGTTCTTTGTCGGTGAATCCGGGACAGAGCTGACGTTTCGTCTGATCCGCACGGCGGTGATGGGCACATCTGCGGAGGGTAAGGTGATTGGGTCAACGGTCGAACATCCCGCTTCCCGCTCCGCCGCGCAGCATTGGGCGGAAATGGCCCGAAAGCCCTACGTATCGGTTCCTCATGACGACGCGACGGGCCAAGTGACCCCCACTGCCTATAGCGCCCTGATGACACCAGACGTGCAGGTTGCGACGATCCTGCATACGTCTCCGGTAACAGGGATCGCAAATGATGTGGCTGGCATCGCCGCAGCCATCCGGGCCACTGCACCCGACGCTTTTATCATCGTTGACGGTATCCAGCACGCCAGCCACGGGCGCATCGACATTCAGTCCTATGATATCGACGGATATGTCGTATCCCCCTACAAGGTGTTTTCGCGCCACGGTTACGGGGTGGCATGGGCGTCCGACAGACTGACAGGCCTGTCCATCGAAACGCTCAAGGGCGGCCCCGAAGGCAACTGGGAAATGGGCACGCGCGACACCGGCGCCTATGCCACCTTTACGGATGTGGTCAGCTATTTTGATTGGTTGGGCTGCGAAGTGTCAGACACGACCAGCGCGCGCGACCGGATCGAGGCGGCGGGCGCCGTGATCCACGACCACGAAAAAACCCTGACGGACGCAATGTTGAACGGCGTCGACAACCTGCCGGGGCTGGCTGACCTGCCCGGCGTGACCATTCTGGGCGGTCGCGACAACCCCGACCGCGAAGGGCTGGTCTGCTTTGCCCTGGATCATATCCCGGCGGGGGAAATCGTCGATGCGCTGAACGCACAGGGGATACGCACCCATATTCGCCGCGCTGACCATTATTCGGGCAACATCCTCACGCCGTTGGGGCTTGATGCCGCCGTGCGTGTTTCCCTGTGCCACTACAACACGCTGGACGAAGTACGCAGTTTGCTGGCCGCTATGAAGGACATCTCGGGCTAGACCCCTTGCCAAGGCGCGCGAACCGATAAACGATGCGCGCATGAACACACCCCTGTCTGCCGCCATCACCGCCAAACGGGACGATCTGATCGCCCTGACCCAGGACCTGATCCGCATGCCCACGCTGAACCCGCCTGGGCGCGACTACCTGCTGATCTGTGAATACCTTGACAGTCGCCTGTCGGCACACGGGTTCGAAACACAGATGATCCGCGCGCACAGCACCCCCGGCGACAGCGATAAATACCCCCGCTGGAACATCATTGCCCGGCGCGAAGGGGCGCATCCCGGCGAATGCGTGCATTTCAACAGCCACACGGATGTGGTGGAGGTCGGCGCAGGCTGGACCTTTGATCCTTTCGGGGCCGAGATATCGGACGGAAAAATCTACGGGCGTGGCACCTGTGACATGAAGGGCGGGCTTGCCGCTTCGATCATCGCCGCCGAAGCCTTTATCGAAACGCATCCAGATTTCCACGGCGCGATCGAAATTTCCGGCACCGCAGACGAAGAAACCGGCGGCTACGGCGGCGTTGCCTATCTGGCAGAGCACGGTCATTTCTCGCCCGACCGCGTGCAACACGTCATCATCCCAGAGCCTTTGAACAAAGACCGTATCTGCCTTGGCCATCGCGGCGGTTGGTGGGCCGAGATTGAGACCAAAGGGGAAATTGCACACGGGGCCATGCCCTTTCTTGGCGATTGCGCAGTGCGCCACATGGGCGCCGTGTTGCAGGAATTCGAGGACAAGCTGTTCCCGGCGATGGCCGAACGGTTTACCGAAATGCCGGTCGTGCCCGAAGGCGCGCGGCAATCTACGATGAACATCAATTCGATCCACGGCGGAGAGAACGAGCCGGAGCCGGGGTTCACCGGTCTTCAGGCCCACTGCGTTCCCGACAGCTGCCGCATCGTGATCGACCGCCGCTTTCTGGTCGAAGAACCGCTGGATCAGGTGCGTGACGAAGTGACCGGCCTGCTGGAAGGTCTGCGCGAAACGCGCCCGAATTTCGAATACGAACTGACCGAACGCAACTCGGTCCTGCCTTCCATGACCGACAAGCAAGCGCCGGTGGTCCGCACCGTGGCCAAGGCCATTGAGGACGTGATGGGTCGCCCGCCCGAATACGTCGCTTCCCCCGGCAGCTACGATCAAAAGCACATCGACCGCATTGGCAAGCTCAAGAATTGCATCGCTTATGGTCCGGGCATTCTGGATCTGGCGCACAAACCGGATGAATACATCGGGATCGACGACATGATTGACAGCGCCTGCGTGATGGGTGCCGCGTTGGAGACATTGCTTCTGCCGACGGACAAGTGACGGTCCAAAGGCTTGGTTAAGCCCAGCGCGCGGTCCTACCCTTCTGTCGCCAGCGCCAATCCATCGACAATCGCCGTCAATGCCGCACCGCGATGCACATTCGCCTGCGGCAATCGCGTGGTCAGCGCATTCTCCACGACTTGCATCAGGCTTGATCCGCCGACAAAGATGATATGCGTCACCGCGTCCGCTGCGACATTGGCCTGCGCCAGCGTCGCCTCCGCCGCCTCACCAATCTGATCGGCAAGCGCAGAAAGTTTTTCCGTCATCATCTCTGCGGGCAACGGGATCACCGCCTTGGGCTTGAGCATACCGACGCGGATAGCCGGCTTCTCCTCTCCGGGTGTGTTCGCCATGATCTTGCCCGCCTCAACGGCAAAGGCCAGATCATGCCCCAGCTCTTCCTCCAGCACCTTCACCAACCGCGTCAGACGGTTTTCGTGCACCGCGTATTTATGCAAGTCTTTGGCTGCGCGGATCGTATCCGGCCCGTACAGAAACGGGATTTTGGCCCATGTCGCCAGATCGTTAAAGATCGCGTTGGGTGCCACATGTGTATCGTTGCCAAAGGCGTGGCGGATCGGGCTGCCCATCCCAAGCTGCGGCATGACCCGCGTGATGGAAAGCCGCCGGTCAAAATCTGTCCCACCGATCCGCACGCCGTAGCTGCCCAGAATGTCGATCCCCTGCGTGCCCTCTTGCCGGAACAACGTGAAATCCGATGTACCGCCGCCTATGTCCACGATCAGACCCAGATCACCGTCACTCAGCACGTCACGGTTGGCCAACGCGGCAGCCTCTGGTTCGTTCATGAACCGAACGGATTTGAAACCCGCCCGTGTGTAACACTCTGTCAAGTCTTCCAATGCCTGCGCGTTGCGGTCGGCATGTTCCGAATGAAACCGCACCGGCCTGCCTGACACCGCATGATCAAAGGTCTTACTGCTTGCCGCCTCTGCGCGCGCTTTTACCGTGGCCAGAAAGCGCGCGATAATATCGATAAAATCAAGTCGCTCTCCCAGCAGCATCCGGCTTTCGCGGATATATCTTGTGCCCAGCAAGCTTTTCAGCCCGCGCATGTACCGCCCGTCATCACCGCGCAGCAACGCTTCACTGGCGCGGGCACCCACATGCATTTCCTGCGCGTCAAAATCAAAGAACACCGCCGTCGGCATTGTGGGGGCATTTCCCTCCAGCGCAATCAGCTGCGGTTTGCCATCCACACAGATCCCGGCAGCCGAATTCGACGTTCCAAAATCAATGCCCAACGTGCCCGACATATCTGCCACCTCTGCCCCAAGGCCGCCGTCCTTAAGGGTAAGCAAGGTCAAAAGCAAACCTTTCCCGCCAGCACTGGCCAGCGTGGGGTGATTTGAGTAGCTTTAGTGCATAATCAATAAGGGAGACTTCCATGTTCCACCTGCGCCACGCCCTTCTGGGTGTCAGCACCGCCGCTCTGATGGCCGGTGCCGCCCTCGCCAAAGATGACCTGACAATCGCCATCCAGCTTGAGCCGCCGCACCTTGACCCGACATCCGCCGCCGCCGGTGCCATCGATTCTGTTTTGTATTCGAACGTCTTTGAGGGGCTGACCCGCTTCATGAGCGACGGTTCTGTTGTGCCGGGGCTGGCCGAAAGCTGGGAAATCTCGGATGACGGGCTGACCTATACGTTCAAGCTGCGCAGCGGTGTAACCTTCCATGACGGCACCACGATGGACGCCGAAGATGTGAAATTTAGCCTTGACCGCATCGGGGCCGAAGAGAGTGCAAATGCGCAAAAGGCGCTTTACGCTGCGATATCGGAAGTGAACGTGATCGACCCGATGACCGTCGAGGTGAAGCTGTCAGAACCAAACGGCAATATGATTTTCAACCTTGCATGGGGCGACGCCGTGATCGTGGCGCCCGAAAGCATTGAGAACATCAAACAACAGCCCATCGGCACCGGAGCATTCAAGTTCGACAGCTGGACGCAGGGCGACAAGGTCGAGCTGGTACGCAATGATGCCTATTGGGGCGATGCACCCGCGCTGGCCTCCGCAACATTCAAGTTCATCTCTGACCCGACAGCGGCCTTTGCGTCAGTGATGGCCGAAGATGTTGACGTTTTTGCGGGCTTCCCTGCGCCCGAAAACATGCCGCAGTTTGAGGCTGATCCAAGGTTTCAAGTCATCGTCGGCTCAACGGAAGGTGAAACGATCCTGTCCACGAACAACAAGATGCCGCCCTTTGACAATGTGAAGGTGCGTCAGGCATTGGCCCATGCGATTGACCGGCAAGCAATCATTGATGGCGCGATGTTCGGTCTGGGCACGCCCATCGGCACCCATTTTGCACCGCACAATCCAGCTTATGTCGATCTGACGGCGCAATCCGCCTATGACCCTGAAAAAGCCAAGGCGTTGCTGGCCGAAGCAGGGTTTGCCGACGGGTTCGAGACAACGCTGCACCTGCCACCCCCATCCTATGCCCGCCGCGGCGGTGAAATCATCGCGGCGCAATTGGCCGAAGTGGGGATCAAGGCGGAGATTACCAACGTCGAATGGGCGCAGTGGCTTGAAACCGTGTTCAAGGGCAAGAACTTTGGCTTGACCATCGTGAGCCATACCGAACCGATGGACATCGGGATTTACGCGAACCCCGATTATTATTTCCAGTATGACAATCCGGCGTTTCAAGATTTGATAGGCAAACTGAACGCCACCGCTGATCCCGAGATGCGAAACCAGATGATGGCCGAAGCACAGCAGATCATCGCGGATGATTACGTGAACGGATACCTGTTCCAGCTGGCGTTGCCGACGATTGCCAAGGCCGGTGTTCAGGGTCTGTGGGAAAACGCGCCGACACAGGCGAATGATCTGACGGGCGTAAGTTGGGCCGAATAGGCCACCTGAAAAAACTGGTGAAAGGCCCCTGCATCCCGGGGGCCTTTTTCATTTGTACGGTTACTTGTACTGCGCGCGCCGGTCCCCAAAGGCTCGCACCCTTTTGCGCCACGCGCGATAGCTGGCGGGTTTCAGCGTCTTGCGCATCAGCGCTTTGACCGCACTGTCGTTCAATCCGTATTCGCGCTCGATCGTTGCAAAACTGGTGTGGTCAGACAGCGCCATTTCGACAATCGCACTGACGGCATCGGGGGAAAGATCGGCTTCTTTTGACATGGACTGAATTTAGGGCATTCGCGCCGGTTTCAACCGGGCAGCCCGCGCGCGGCAAGGGTCCGAACGCTTTGCCGTACCTCATCGCCCACGGGGCCGGGGCGGTGCGCATCACGCAAGGTTGTAAACCAATGCTCTGGCGGGTTCTTGCCCCGCCTGTTCCCATCAAACCGCAGTTTGCGCAACACCTGCTCTGCCGCTTCCGGCAGCACATCCGGCGCGCTCAAACCGTTCAGCACGCCCCAAACCTGTGTCCAAAGCCGCCCCACAGACCACGGATTATATCCACCGCCGCCCAGCACCAAAAGACGCGGTGCCAATCCCATCAGCCCCCGCAGCACATCAAGCTGCGCATTATTGCTCAGCATCATGTGCGACAGCGGGTCTTCCTCAAGGCCGTCTGCACCACAAAGAAGAACAATCGCATCAGGGCGAAACGCGGCAACCTTGGGCAAGATCAGCGCATCCCGCACCAGGGCCATTTCACTGTCATTGAACCCGCGCGGCACCGGAAGGTTGAACGCGTTGCCACCCCCGTCATTCTCAATCGGTCCCGAACGCGGCCACAGCCGCGCTTCATGCACCGAAATCATCAAACACTCTGGATCACCAGCAAAACCGACCTCCACTCCATCGGGGTGGTGCGCGTCAATATCGACATAGGCGATGCGGCGCACACCCTGATGCCGCAAACTCAGCATGGCGAGCACAGGATCGTTGAGATAGCAAAACCCGTTGGCCCGGTCGGGCATCCCGTGATGCGTGCCCCCAGCCGGGTTATAGACGATACCTTGGTGGCAAAGCAGTTCCCCGGCAAGGATAGAACCACCCGCAGCCGTCGCGGGACGACTGAATATTTCGGGGAAGACAGGGTTTGTGACGCTTCCGATGTCATGTCTTTCACGGTCCATCGACGTGGCGGTCTGGCTTGCCTGTACCCTTTGCAATGCGTCGATGTAATCTGCTGTGTGCCAGTTGACCAAGGCCGCAGGTTTGGCACGCGGCGACGTGATGAATTGACTGGCTGGCAACCACCCCAATGCGCGGGCAAGATCCATGACGGTCGAGACACGCGGCACCCGAAGCGGATGCCAGCGTCCGTAACTGGAATGGCGGAAAATCTCATGGCCAATGAAAACGGGGGTTCGCATGGCCAACAGATAGGTCCGCGCCCAGACAATACGAACAGCCAGATGGCGCGCAAGAAAAAGGGCACCACGCGGGTGCCCTTGATCAGTTGGTTTGCCGAGAAGTTTAGCGTGTGCCGCTCATCCCAGCGGCGGCTTCCAGCACCATCGCGTCCCAATTGCGCGAACACGTGCGGTTCAGCACGCCGATTTCTTCGGCGAAGCGCGACATGTCGTCATCGGCATTGGCGATGGATGTTGCTGTCGCCGACCCGGAGGACGCGGCCGAATTGCTCTCTGTCCCTGATGTGCCGACGGAAGAATCCGTTGCGGTTGCCGTGCCATCGGTTGGCACAACATTATCATTCAATTCCATAATGGCCATCATAGCCACCTTGTCACGGTCTGCGCCGCTCAGCTGATTGTAGTCTTCACAGGTCATTGAATTCAGGTCCAGATGTGCGGCAGCGAAGGCCGGTACGGACATCGTGGAAATGAGGGCGGCAGCGGTAAGTGTTTTGAATGTGTTAGTCATCTTGAATTTCCTTTCGTGATGTTGATGAACCAACCGCACATCGTCCCATTCCGTTCCCTCCAATATTTTTTCGTTTGTCGGGAACCTAACAAAAATAGCCTTATGTGTCTGAAAATATAGAATAATAAAATCACCAATTTTTAGACTGGTTTTGCGATTGGCCTGACATTTCCTGCTTTCAAAGCCAACAAGTGAAGTCATTTGACCCCGCCGGCGCTCTTGCAACGAGACACAAAGAGCACTGGACGGCCCCGGCGGTGATGCCTACGCTTTGACCAATGCTGCGCTACGCTTTCAAACGCCTTTTATCGCTTTTTCTTAGCCTTGTTGTGGCATCGGTCGTCATTTTTACCGTGATCGAAATTGCGCCCGGTGATCCGGCGTCTTTCATGCTTGGGATGAACGCCCAACCCGAAACACTTGACGCGCTGCGTCAGGAACTTGGGTTAGATGTACCGAAGGTGCAGCGGTATTTCAGCTGGGTTGGCGGCATGCTGTCGGGTGACTTTGGCACCTCCTATACCTACCGGACGCCGGTTGCGCAGATGGTGGCGGACCGTCTCTGGGTTTCACTGCCACTTGCAATCTATGCGCTGGTGCTCAGCACGTTTGTGGCTTTTCCTGCCGGAATTTATGCAGCCAGCAGGCGCGGTCAGGCCGGGGATCTCAGCGTTATGGGGGCCACACAGCTTGGTGTGGCCATTCCAAACTTCTGGTTTGCCATGATCCTTGTGCTGATCTTTGCGATAAATCTGCGCTGGTTTTCCGCCGGTGGTTTTGTCGGCTGGGACGCTGGCTTCTGGGTCGGGGTTCACGCATTGACCCTGCCCGCCATTGCGCTGGCGCTGCCACAGGCCGCAATTCTTGCGCGGGTCATGCGTTCATCCTTGCTTGATGTAATGGGTGAGGATTTCATGCGCACCGCCCGCGCCAAAGGCTTAAGCGCACGGCAGGCGTTATGGCGTCACGGCTTGCGCAATGCGCTTATTCCGGTGCTGACCATTATCGGATTGCAGTTTTCCTTTCTTCTGGCCGGATCAATCATCATTGAACAGGTGTTTTACTTGCCCGGTCTCGGGCGGTTGGTGTTTCAATCCATATCGGCGCGCGATCTGATTGTTGTGGAATCTGTTGTGATGCTGTTGGTCTTCTCGGTCATCGCGGTGAACTTCATTGTCGATCTGGCATATGCCGCCGTCGATCCACGGCTTCGGACGCGCACATGAACCGTAATCTGATCCTCGGCACGTTGCTGTCCTGTCTGTTCCTTTTTGCGGCTCTCGTCAGCTTTGTCTGGACTCCGTTTGACCACACCGCGCTGGACATCCCGAACAAGCTCAAGTCCCCATATGCTGATCACTTGCTGGGCACCGATCATTTTGGCCGCGATATCCTTTCCATGATCATGGTCGGCGCGCGTACTTCGATCGCTGTGGCGCTGGTGGCGGTGGGGATCGGGATGGGGCTGGGTGTGCCGCTGGGCCTGTGGGCAGCCGCGCGGCGCGGCAGTCTGCTGGACGAGGTGATCATGCGTGGCAATGATCTGGTCTTTGCGTTTCCCAGTCTGGTCATCGCCATCCTGATCACAGCAATTTTCGGGGCCGGGGCCATCAACGCGATCATCGCCATCGGCATTTTCAACATTCCCGTTTTTGCCCGGATCACACGCGGTGCGGCGCTTTCCTTGTGGCAGCGGGAGTTCATTCTGGCCGCGCGTGTCGCCGGTAAGTCCGCCGCGCGCATATCGGCAGAGCATATATTGCCCAATGTCACCAACCTGCTGATCGTGCAGGGCACCATCCAGTTTTCGCTTGGTATTCTGGCCGAAGCGGGCCTCAGCTATGTTGGACTGGGCGCGCAGCCGCCCACTCCGTCCTGGGGTCGCATGCTGGCCGATGCGCAAACAATGGTCAGCATCGCACCCCATATGGCGCTGGTGCCCGGCTTTGCGATTATTCTGACAGTACTTGGGTTGAACCTGATGGGGGACGGGCTGCGCGACTACCTTGATCCACGGCTGAGGGTGGCGCGCGCATGACCCTTTTGCAGATCAACGCGCTGAACCTGTCGATCCACGGTATCGACATTTTACACGAGGTAACTCTGTCCGTCGACGCCGGAGAGATTGTTGCCGTCACAGGCGAAAGCGGATCAGGCAAATCCATGACGGCGCTGGCGGTCATGCAATTGTTGCCCAAGGGGACAGAGACAAACGGGCAGATCATACTGAACGGTCTGGAACTCACGCAAAGGCCCGAACCGGCCTTATGCAAAATACGCGGCAATGACATGGGCATGGTGTTTCAGGAACCGATGACCGCGCTCAACCCGGTGCAAACCATTGGCGCTCAGGTGTCCGAAACAATCCGCATTCACGATGCGTCCGTCTCGCGGGCCGATGCCCTTGATCGTGCGGCACAGACCCTGACACGCGTGGGCTTGCCGCAGGACCGTTTTCCGCTGACACGATATCCCCACGAATTGTCCGGCGGGCAAAGACAACGGGTGGTGATCGCAATGGCCATCGCGTTGCAGCCGCGTCTTTTGATTGCGGATGAACCGACAACGGCGCTGGACGTGACGACGCAGGCGCAAATCCTTGATTTGCTGAAGTCACTTGCCCGCGCAGAAGGCATGGGCCTGTTGATGATCACACACGATCTGGCCGTCGTGGCCGACATGGCCGACCGGATCGTGGTGATGCGCAAAGGGGAAGTGGTGGAGCAGGGGGCCACGGATGCGCTGCTGCGCGATATGCAGCATCCCTATACAAAAATGCTTTTCGATGCATCACGCCATCGGGTTGACCTGCCCAACTCACCTGACCCGAAACCGCTGCTGGAGGTGCGGAACATGATCCGCGACTACCGCCTGCCGCGCACCACCCTGTTTGGTGCGCCGGGCACATTTCGTGCAGTGGACGATGTTTCTTTTTCTCTCCAAAGAGGCGAACGTCTGGGCCTTGTGGGCGAAAGCGGCTGCGGAAAATCGACCCTGACAAGGGCGCTTTTGGGGCTAGAGCAAGTGCAGGGCGGCACTATCACGCTGGATGGGGCACCCGTGTTCACCGGCAACCGCCCCAATCTGGAGGTCCGCCGAAAAATGCAGGTCGTGTTTCAGGACCCCTTTGGCAGCTTTAATCCCCGGCACCGTGTTGATCGGCTGATCACGGAACCTTTTCATCTTTTGCGCAAACCACCCACCGGAGCAGACAGGCAGCGCGCCATCGACGAGGCCCTGACGGCCGTTGGCCTTTCGCCAAAAGATGCGCAGAAATATATCCACGAGTTTTCAGGCGGTCAGCGCCAGCGCATCGCGATTGCCCGCGCACTTATCATCCGGCCAGAGCTTATCCTATTTGATGAAGCGGTCAGCGCTCTGGATGTGTCGGTGCGCGCGCAAATCCTTGACCTTCTGGCCGATCTTTGTGCCGCCTATGATCTGACGTATCTGTTCATTTCCCATGATCTGTCTGTGGTGCGCACAATCACTGACCGTGTGCTGGTCATGAAATCCGGCAAAATCGTAGAGCGGGGACCAACAGAAGATGTTTTTGAGAACCCCCAGAACCCCTATACTCAGGCCCTGATTGCAGCCGCCCCCGTGCTGCCCGACGTAGGAGCAACCGCATGACGCAACCGATCAACCTTGCTGACAAACTTGCGCAAATCAGCACCCATTGGGACCCCCACGTGGTGGCGGATTACAACAGCAATGACATCATGGTGGTCAAGTTCCGCGGAGAGTTTCCGTTTCATCTGCATGAGGACACCGATGATTTCTTTCTGGTGCTGAAAGGCGAGATGGTGATGGACATCGAAGACCGGTCACATGCGGTGAAAGCCGGTGAGATATTTGTGGTGCCACTCGGGATCACGCACCGCCCCCGCGCACAACAGGAATGCGAGGTGCTGCTGATTGAGCCGAAAGGAGAGCCTAACACGGGCGATCCGTCGACAGCGGCGGCAAAACCCCGACTGTGACGCAAGCACAAAGGTATACGCGATGACTCCCGGCCCGAAAAATCTGATTACCGACGTCACCGGCCTTTTGGTTGGTAACGCACAGGATGACAGACTGAAATCCGGCACGACCGTGGTTCTTGGGACCAAAGCGTTTACCGCATCAGTGCATGTTATGGGCGGTGCGCCCGGTTCGCGGGAGACCGATCTGCTGGCACCGGATAAATCAGTTACTGCGGTCGATGCGCTGGTGCTGTCCGGCGGCTCTGCCTTTGGGTTGGATGCCTGTTCAGGCGTGGTGGACGGATTGCGGGCGACAGGACGCGGTTTTCGCGTAAGGGACGCGACAATCCCGCTGGTGCCCGGCGCGATCCTGTTTGATCTGCTGAACGGGGGCCAGAAGGACTGGGATGACAATCCGTACCGGATCCTTGGCCGCGCCGCTTTTGAGGATGCCGCAGACAGTTTTCAGCTTGGTACGGTAGGGGCGGGCACCGGCGCACTGACGGCGATGGTCAAAGGGGGCCTTGGCTCTGCCTCTCTGGTCTTGCCGGATGGTGCGACGGTGGGCGCGCTGGTGGCGTCAAACCCGGTGGGGGCGGTCACCACACCGGGCGACCGGCATTTCTTTGCTGCCCCTTTCGAGATCGCACAGGAATTCGGCGGGCTTGGCCCCGATCCAGAAAGTGGCCTTGGTTTTTCGCGCGACAGCCGCAAGGTACAGGCGATGTCACCACGCGAAAACACAACAATCGCAATTGTTGCGACGGATGCGGCCCTGACCAAGGCCGAATGCCAGCGGGTCGCGGTTGCCGCCCATGACGGTATCGGGCGCGCGACAGTGCCCGCCCATACGCCCTTTGACGGTGATCTTGTCTTTGCGCTGACGACGGATGCACGCCCCCGGGGCGATGTCAGTCTGATCGGCCACGCTGCTTCGCTTTGCCTTGCCCGTGCCATCGCGCGCGCCGCCTTTGAAGCCACAGCGGCGGACGGTGATCTGCTGCCTTGCTGGAGAGACCTGAATGCCTGATCTGCCCCTTGATGACGTCACGCTGCACTATGAAATTGACGGCAGCGGTCCACCGCTTCTGCTGCTTGCCGGAATGCTGAGCGATAGTGCGACATGGGCAGCCTTTGCACCACTGCTGACAGACCACTACACCGTTATCCGCCCTGACAACCGCACCACCGGACGCACCGTGATGAATGGCGCGCCCGCCGATTGTGCGCTGATGGCACGTGATGCGCTGGCGCTGATGACCCACCTGGGCCACCACCGGTTTCACGTCGCGGGGCATTCCCTGGGTGGCTTGCTGTCGCTTGAGCTTGCCCATGCTGTGCCAGACAGGGTCGCCACTGCCACAGTTCTTGCTTCAGGGCGGGTAAGATCACCGCGCACGGCCTCCTTGTTCGATACACTGCTGAAAATCAGGCGGGCGCCCGAAGGCGAGGAAATGTGGCTGCGCGCCCTCTATCCTTGGGTTTTCGGCAATCGCTTCTTTGAAGACCCGCAAAACATCGAAGACGCGCTGGATGCTGCACGCGCGTACCCCCATGCCCAAACCGTCGATGCAATGGCAAAGCAGGTTGCAGCCTTCCGAGCCTTCCGCCCGCAGGACAAGCCGGATCAGATCACTTGCCCGACGCTGGTGCTGTATGCCGGGCAGGACCTGATGATCCCGCCTGCAATGGCACAACCCAGCTTTGCCGCGATCCCCGCTCTGACCGAAGCCACGATCGACCACGCAGGCCATTCCATCGTCTGGGACGCACCACAGGAGGTGGCGGCGCATATGACAACATTCCTGCGCGTTAATCCGATTTAGACAGCGTCCGGTTGGTGGGCCGGAGCCGCCTGTTCAAGCGCAGGAACGGCCATGCAGTTGGCATGAATACGGCTAATCGTTGGATAGGCACTCATATCCACCTCGAACCGCGCGTTGTTCAGAACCTGCGCAAAAAGGCACAGATCAGCAAGTGTGACCGTATCACCATGACAGAAATCACCCGTTTCCGGCTCTGCGCTCAGGCGGGTCTCTAACGCCAGCATACCCGCGTCTGCCCAGCGTCTGAACCACGCCGCCTTGCCCGCCGCATCAACACCAAAGCTGTCTTCGAGGTGTTTCAGTATGCGCAGGTTGTTTACCGGATGAATGTCCAGCGCCACGATATGGGCAAGGCTGCGCACCCGCGCACGCGCCCATGCGCCCTGTGGCATCAGCGGCGGTTCTGGATAGGCCTCATCCAGCCATTCAAGGATCGCCATCGACTGGGGCAGCGGCCCATCGGGTGTGACCAGCGTAGGCACCAAGCCAGAGGGGTTCAGCGCAAGATGCTCGGCACTGGCCTGTTCCCCTTTCAGTAGTGACAGCGGAATATAATCGTAGCTGAGCCCTTTGAGGTTCAGCGCCGCGCGCACCCGCACAGAGGTGGACGAACGAAAGTAGTTGTGCAGCGCAAAATCGGTCATGGGCGCGGTCCAATCATCACTTCCAGCCCGCCAATCCCCTCAACTCCGCCAGTAATCAGATCACCGGGTAAAACGGACCCGACCCCGGCAGGTGTGCCCGTCATGATCAGATCACCCGGTGCCAGCGTCATCGCCTGCGACAGGATTGCCACATGTTCGCGCACGGACCAGATCAGGTCAGCCAGATCGGCATCCTGTCGCATCTGTGCCTTGATCTCACCGGCCTTGTGGACCGCCAGCCAGATGCGCCCTTCCTCAACACTCTTGACGTTGGCAATGGGCCGGATTGGACCGATGGGCGCAGATTGATCAAATGCCTTGGACCAGTCCCACGGACGGCCCATTTCCTTGGCCTCCGTCTGCAAATCACGGCGTGTCATGTCCAACCCCACAGCAGCGCCCCAGACGTGATCCATGACATCGTCTTCGGCGATATGGTCGCCCCCCTTGCCGATGGCGATGACCAACTCGATCTCATAGTGCAGGTCTTCGGTTAGCTTGGGGTATGGCAGTGTGCAGGGCGTATCCATGACCGCATCGGCAGGTTTGGTGAAAAAGAACGGAGATTCGCGTGTGGGATCTTTGCCCATCTCGCGGGCGTGTGCGGCGTAGTTGCGGCCAACGCAAAAAATGCGCCGCACGGGAAAGCGGTCTTCGCTGTCCTGCACCGCGACGCTGGCCTGTTCGGGGGCGTCGAAAACGTACATCTGCTGTCCTTGTTCAATTGGATGCGATTTAGTCCAGCGAACACTCTGAGGCGGCCAAGGTCAATGCCCGGTCTTGCCTTGCGAAAGATCCGCAAGGATCGGACAGTCAGGGCGGTTGTCGCCTGCACATGATCTCACAAGCACGGCAAGCGTATCCCGCATGGCGGTCAATTCCGCCAGCTTGCGGTCAATCTCCTGCAAATGCTCAAGCGCGATGGTCTTGACGTCACCGCTTGCCCGGTCCTGATCGTCATAAAGGGCCAGCAGGCTCCGGCAATCTTCAATCGCAAACCCAAGCGATCTGGCCCGTGCCAGAAACGCCAGCTTGTGCATGTCGTTCTCTGAAAACACACGGTATCCGTTCGATTCCCGCTTTGGCTGCACCAACCCGACGTCTTCATAATACCGGATGGTTTTGGCGGGCAGGCCCGTTGCCGCACTGACGGACTTGATGTTCATGTCATCGTCCCCGCGCGCCGCAGGCGCAGCGCATTGCCCAGCACAAAAAGAGAGGAACAGGCCATTGCCCCGGCTGCAAGACCCGGCGACAGCAAAAGACCAAAAGCGGGAAACAGCAGACCTGCCGCAACCGGGATCAGCAAAACATTGTAACCAAAGGCCCAAACCAGATTTTGCTTGATATTGCGCAAGGTCATCCGCGACAAATCATAAGCACGCACAACACCGCGCAGATCACCAGACATCAGAACCACGTCCGCCGTTTCAATGGCCACATCCGTGCCCGTCCCGATGGCAATGCCAACATCCGCTTCGGCCAGTACGGGCGCGTCATTAATGCCATCCCCGACAAACGCGATACGACCATAGCTGTCGCGCAGTTTTTTCAACGCGTCGATCTTTCCCTCGGGTAAAACGCCAGCGATGACCGTTTCGATCCCCAGTTCCCCCGCAACTGCTTCGGCGGTGGCTTGCGCGTCTCCCGAGATCATCGCGACCCGCAGGCCGCGCGCGGTCAAGGCCTGAACCGCTTCGGCTGTGGTGGGACGAAGGGGGTCAGACACAGCAAGCAGAGCAACAGGCGCACCATCCTGCGCGGCAAAAAAAACGGTGTGTCCGGTGGATTCAAGCTGATGCGACCGATCCCGATGTTCAGCGATGTTCACCCCATGCGCATCCATCATCGCCGCATTGCCGATGATGATCTGGTGCCCCTCAACCAAACCGGAAATTCCGCGCCCCGACTGAACGTCGATGTCAGACGCCTCGGCAAGAAGGAGATTACGGGCTTGTGCGGCATCGACGACAGCCTGTGCTACTGGATGTTCAGAGCGACGTTCGATCGACGCAATACGCGCCAGGACTACCTCCGGAGTTTCCGATCCGATGCTGTCAAATTCTGTCAGCATTGGCTTGCCTTCTGTCAATGTCCCGGTCTTGTCCAATGCGACCACCTGAACGCCCTGCAGCGACTGCAAGGCATCGCCCTGCCGGAACAGAACGCCCAGTTCTGCCGCACGGCCTGTGCCAACCATGATCGACGTTGGCGTTGCCAGCCCCATCGCGCAGGGACACGCGATGATCAGCACCGATACACCAACCACCAAAGCATAAGAGAGCGCCGGGGCGGGGCCGAACATCAGCCAGCCAATGACGGCACAAAGCGCAACCGCCAGCACCGCAGGCACGAACCAGAGCGTGATTTGATCCACCAGACCCTGAATAGGCAGGCGCGCACCCTGCGCCTGTTGCACCATGCGGATGATCTGTGACAAGGCCGTTTCGCTGCCCACTTTCGTCACGCGGCAAGTCAGGCTTCCGTGCCCGTTAACGGTTCCGCCCGTCACGGCTGCGCCTTCTGCCTTGGCGACTTGCATCGGCTCGCCTGTCATCATGCTTTCATCAACACGGCTGGTGCCTGTCAGAACCTCAGCATCTGTCGGCACGCGTTCTCCGGGGTGGAGAAGAAAAACATCACCGATAGCCAGTTCAGCCGCTGCAATCTCTACCCAATCGTCGCCGCGCTGTACGCGCGCAGTGCGTGGTTGCAAACCGATGAGCCGCTGTATCGCGGCACCCGTCCGGCCTTTAGCCCGGGCCTCAAACCAACGCCCCAGCAGGATCAACGTCACGATCACCGCTGCTGCCTCAAAGTAGACCGCGCGCGTCCCTTGTGGCAGCGCCTGCGGCATCCAAAGCGCGATTGTAGAAAAACACCACGCTGCCCCGGCCCCCAGGGCGACAAGGCTGTTCATGTTCGGCGCGCGGCGGAGCAGGGCAGGCACACCGTTGATAAAGAACCCCCGCCCCGGACCAATAAGAATGGCCGTGGTCAGGACAAATTGAATGATCCAACTGGCGGTATGTCCGATGGTCGCCCCGATCAGGTGATGAAACACCGGAAACACGTGACCGCCCATTTCAAGAACAAAAACAGGAAGCGTCAAAGCAGCCGCGATCAGCACGTGCCGGAGATGCATCCGCGCCTCACCTTCCCGATCTGCTGCGGGGTCCCCGACCACGCTTTGATCCGAGATATGTGCATCATATCCCGCCTGTTGCGATGCCCTGGTCAAATCCTGTGGCCCGGTCAGTGTCGGCACAAACGTCACCGTCGCGGTTCCATCCGCCAGATTGGTATATGCGTCCACCACACCCGGGACTGACCGCAACGCGGCATTTACCCGCCCGACACAGGCTGCACAGGAAAGTCCCGAAACCGCCAACCGCACATCTTGCGTGCCTACGGGATACCCTGCCCGGTCCAGCGCGGTTATCGCGCCTGCAAGCGGCTCTGTCCCGTCTGTCCGGAACTGGACAGTTTCAGCGGCCAGATTCACCTGCACATCCCATGTTCCACTTACGGTTTTCAAAGTTTGCGTGACGCAGCCCGCGCAGCTGCCGCAGTTCATTTTTGTCACGGGAAGTGTGATGACGGCGTTCATGGATCAGACCTGAAATTGACTGTTTGGAACTGAGATAGACCTTCCAGTTACTGGAAGGTCAAGTGCTGCGTGCCAGTTACTGAGCTGAGACGCTTTTCCCGCCCGAACCGTCAAACAGATACCTTTGCCCAAGGATACCTGACGTAAAAATCCCTCAGGCTAGTGACTTGGCAAAAAGCCACCTATACCAAAGCCTGCAAGTGGCATTGTCTCTTGCACCCCAAGGCTTGGGCATCCTAACAGAGGAAGCCTGTGACAGGCACAAAGACGAGAAGGACGCCGCGATGACCAGCAACGACATTACACCGGTGATCCTGTGCGGCGGATCGGGTACGCGTCTTTGGCCAGTGTCCCGGAAGGGCTTCCCGAAACAGTTCATTGACCTGATCGGCGACGGCAGCCTGTTTCAGCAATCCAGCACACGTTTATCGGGTGACGGGTTTGCTGATCCACTGATCGTGACCAATTCCGATTTTCGGTTCATTGCGACACAACAACTGCACGATGCCGGGCTGACACCGGGCAAGGTTCTGATTGAACCACAGGCGCGCAACACCGCGCCCGCCCTTTTGGCAGCGGCACTTGTCATGGCGCAGGATGACGATCAGGCGCTGATGCTGGCCGCCCCATCTGACCACTATATCACGCAGGCGGATGTCTTTTGTGCCAGCGTCATGCGCGGCAAAGCGGCAGCGCTGAACGGACAGATCGTTACGTTTGGCATCAAGCCGGACAAGCCCGAAACCGGCTACGGCTATCTTGAACTGGGTGCGAACGAAGTGAATGGGGCCCTGCCGCTGAAACGCTTTGTCGAAAAACCGCAGCGGGCTGATGCAGAACGTATGCTGGCCGATGGTGGATATCTGTGGAACGCAGGTATCTTTATGTACACCGCCCGCACGATGATTGACGCGTTTGCCGCCCATGCGCCCGACATGCTGGCGCAGGTTCGCGAAGCAATTGAACAGGCCCAGCCAGATTTAGGGTTCCTGCGGCTTGCACCCGAACCGTGGGGAAAATGCGCTGATATATCGGTCGATTTCGCGATCATGGAAAAAGTAAGCAATCTGAGCGTTATCGCGCACGAGGGCGATTGGTCCGATATGGGCGGCTGGAACGCGGTACATGCGCACGCAGAAAAAGACGCTGATGGCGTGGCACTGCAGGGGCGCAGTCATGCGGTTGAATGCAAGGACACGCTGCTGCGATCCGAATCCGGCGCGGTCCAACTGGTCGGACTGGGGCTTGAAAACATCGTAGCCGTTGCCATGCCTGACGCAGTACTGGTGGCCGACCGCAGCCGCACATCGACACTGGGCGATGTTGTAAAGCAAATGCGTGCCGCGGGCGTGCCACAGGCGGATACCTTTCCAAAAGATCACCGCCCCTGGGGGTTTTTTGAAACGCTCATCTTGTCCGACAGCTTTCAGGTGAAGCGTATCGTCGTGAACCCCGGTGCAGCGCTAAGCCTGCAAAGCCATGAACACCGGTCGGAACACTGGATCGTTGTGGTTGGCACCGCCAAGGTGACCGTTGGACCAACTCAGGATGATCTGACCGTGCAAATGGTGAAGGCAAACGAATCCATTTATATCCCGCTGCACGCAATCCACCGTATGGAAAACCCCGGCGACACACCGATGGAGTTGATCGAAGTGCAGACCGGCAGTTATCTGGGCGAAGATGATATCGTGCGATACGATGACATCTATGCGCGTGGACAAGGAGCCAAGGGCTGAGGCCAGCCTCAGCCGTTAACCTTCTGTTATCCAATTTGCCTAATTCTTCCCGTTCTGCTCAGGGAAGGGTGCATATGGATACGCTGGAAAACCTAAACGCATATCTTGAGGGTGGGATCGACACAGTCAAAGGTTGGTGCGCGCCACAGCTTTGGCAGGCGCTTTGGCCGCTTGCCTGCGAGATTGGTCAGGGGCCGGTTGCGGAAATCGGGGTTTTTGAGGGTAAATTCCTGATTGGCCTTACCAAGACATTCGGTGGTGATGCCACGGCGTTTGACGTGTTCGATATGCAGGAATTCAACCTTGATGGTGCGGGCGTCGGCAAGATTGAGAAGGTGAAACAGAATTTCGCCGCTCACGGTTTATCAGCTGACCAGTTGCAGTGTATCACCGCAGACTCGCTTGCACTTGGGAGCAAGGATGCAGAAACATTTCTAACACGCAGCGGACCAGCACATTTCTTTAGCGTCGATGGCTGTCACGAGGTGGTGCATACGGTTAACGATATTCGTTTTGCCATGTCGGTCACAGCACATCAGAGCATCATCGCGGTGGATGACTATACCAACGCCAATTGGCCGGGTGTGCAGGAAGCCGTCGCGCGCATGTATCTGATGGACAGTCCCCGTTTTGTGCCCTTGGCAGTCATCGCCAACAAATTGCTATTGTGCAGCTATTCTTTTCATCAAAAATATCTGGCCGTGACAGAGGCTTATGTCGCGCAGCATTTCCAGAACACGCGGATCAAGCGTGTTGTGCGTTTTGGCTATGAAACGCTCACCCTTTCGTCTGATCTCAACAGGCGGACCTTGCCTGCCTGAACCCTATTTAAGGCGGTCTTTCAGGTATTTTCCATAATCGTTCTTGTCGAACATACGGGCCCGTTTCAAAAGATCATCATCGGTGATCCAACCCTGTTCATGTGCGATTTCCTCAAGGCAACCGGTCTGCAACCCCTGTCGCTGTGTGAGTGTGCGCACGAAATTGCCAGCATCCAACAAGCTGGCGTGGGTCCCGGTATCAAGCCAGGCGTAACCCCGCCCCATGCGTTTGACCCGCAACGCGCCTTTGGCAAGATACATCTCAAGCAATGAGGTAATCTCAAGCTCACCGCGTGCCGAGGGCACGACTTCGCGTGCAAGGCGGGGCGCGTCTGCGTCCAGAAAGTAAAGTCCGGTCACCGCATAGTTCGATGCAGGGTTTTCGGGCTTTTCAATGATCGTCTGCGCCACGCCGGCCTTGTCAAATCCAACAACACCATAGCGTTCGGGATCCGCCACGTGATAACCAAATACCGTGCCGCCGTTGGTCTGGGCGTCCGCATCCGCCAGCAAATCGGGCAGGCCGTGGCCGAAAAAGATATTGTCCCCCAGCACCATCGCTGAAGGCGCACCATCAAGGAAGTCTTCCGCGAGAATATATGCCTGTGCCAGTCCGTCGGGCGACGGTTGCACAATATAGGTGAGTGACACGCCCCATTGACTGCCATCCCCAAGCGAGCGTTGAAACTGTGCCTGATCCTGTGGCGTCGTGATCATCGCGATCTCACGGATGCCGGCCAGCATCAGTACCGAAATCGGATAATAGATCATCGGTTTGTCGTAGATCGGCAGCAGTTGTTTGCTGATCCCCATTGTAATCGGATAAAGCCGCGTGCCGGACCCACCGGCCAGAATGATTCCCTTGCGGTTGGTCATGTAGTTGCTCCGAGGTCTGAAAGAATGTCGCGCAGGCTGCTGCGCCAATCGGGACGGGGAATGCCGAATGTGTCCGTGGTGGTGGTACAGTTCATCCGTGAATTAAGGGGCCGCACAGCCGGGGTCGGATATTGCGACGACGGAATGTCGGTCACTTTGCACGCAAGCCCCGCCTGATCAAAGATTGCGCGGGCAAAATCCGCCCAGCTGCAATCCGGTGCACCAGCCAGATGATAGGTCCCGGATTTCTCTGGTGCCCGCGCCAATTGCTCTGCCATTGCATGACACGCCGCCGCAATATCACGTGCCGCCGTCGGCCCACCTATCTGGTCCGCCACAACAGTCAATGCGTCCCGCTCTGCACCAAGACGCAACATGGTTTTTACAAAATTGTTCCCGTGCGCTGACACAACCCAGGATGTGCGCAGGATGGCATGTACACCACCGGCCGCACGCACCTTTTCTTCTCCTGCCATTTTGGACCTGCCGTAAGCGCCCAGCGGTCCTGTCGGATCATCCGGTTGCCAGGGCGCCGTTCCACCCCCTTCAAAAACATAGTCGGTCGATATCTGCACAAACGGAATACCCAATGACGCACAGGCCCGGGCCATGACGCCCGGCGCATCCGCGTTGATCAACGTGGCCAGCGCCTCTTCCGTTTCGGCCTTATCCACTGCCGTAAAAGCGGCTGCATTAATGACGGCGCGGGGCGTGTAGGCGTGGATCGCATGGGAACACTGCTCGGGTACGGTTAAATCAGCCTCGTCCCGGCCTACGCAGGTCACATCCGGTAAATGCGCCAGTTCCCGCGCGACCTGTCCGGTTTTGCCGATCACAAGAATGGTCACGCTTTGATCCCCAGCCGCTCACCCACGCCATCACGCGCTTGGAGGGCCCGCCACCAATCTTCGTTGTCCAGATACCATTGCACCGTCCGCTCCAGCCCTTCCTCAAGCGTTACGGAAGGCCGCCATCCCAATTCATCACGTATCCGCCGCGGATCGATCGCATAGCGCAGATCATGGCCCGCGCGGTCCTGCACAAAGGTAATCTGGTCGGCATAAGACCCTTTCTTGGGCCGCTTGGCGTCCAATATGGCGCAGATGCTGCGCACCAGATCAATGTTGCGCGCCTCATTCTCACCACCAATGTTATAGCTGCGGCCCAGCGCGCCCTGCTCCAGCACCAGCAGCAGCGCATCGGCATGATCCTCAACGAACAGCCAGTCGCGCACGTTCAGACCCTCACCGTAAACCGGAATGTCCAGCCCCGCCAAAGCGTTTAAGATAACCACCGGGATCAGCTTTTCGGGAAAGTGATAGGGACCGTAGTTGTTCGAACAGTTTGTGAGGACCACGGGCAAGCCATAAGTCTCATGCCATGCGCGCACCAGATGATCGCTTGCCGCCTTTGAAGCGGAATAGGGCGAACGTGGGTCGTAGGGTGTATCTTCGGTGAACATGCCCGTCTCACCCAGTGATCCGAAAACTTCATCGGTAGAAATATGGTGGAACCGAAAACCGTCAGGCTTGCCATTTTTCACCCAGTACGCGCGTGCGGCTTCAAGCATATTGTAGGTGCCGGTGATGTTCGTTTCGACAAAATCACCGGGGCCGTCTATCGACCGGTCCACATGGCTTTCGGCGGCCAGATGCATTACGGCATCGGGCTCATGTGTGGCAAAAACCTGATCAATCGCGGCACGGTCACGGATATCAACATGCGCAAACGCGTAATGCGGGCTGTCTGCGACAGTGCTCAGGTTTTCAAGACATCCCGCATATGTCAGCGCATCAAGGTTCACCACCGCGTGCCCGCGCGCAATCGCGAGCCGCACCACAGCTGAACCGATAAACCCCGCACCCCCTGTCACCAGTAACTTCATGCCATGTCACCAAAGACAAAGGGGCTTTTGAAATCCGCAAGCATCGGGGCTTTTTCATCCTTTTCCGACAAAACTGCCGGCCCGCTGAGTCCCCAGTCGATCCCAATATCGGGATCGTCAAAGCGCACGGCACCGTCGCATTCGGGGGCGTAATAGTCACTGCATTTATAGATAATCTCGGTATCCGGCATACGGGTTGCAAAACCATGAAGGAACCCCGCCGGGATCAACAATTGCAACCCGTTTTCCGCCGTCAACTCACAGCCGATCCATTGCCCGAAAGTTGCGCTGTCGCGCCGAATGTCCACCGCCACATCAAAAAGCGCGCCCCGCCCGCAGCGTACCAGCTTGGCCTGCGCATGTGGCGGTGCCTGAAAATGCAATCCGCGCACCGTATTCACCGCTGCTGACACCGAATGGTTGTCCTGAACAAAGGCAATATCAATGCCATGCTCGGCCATCTTGCGCGCGTTCCAGCTTTCGGAGAAAAACCCGCGCGCGTCACCAAAACGCGGCGGGTTCACCAAAACCACGCCGGGCAGTTTTGTGGGTGTTATAAAATCCAAACCGTGGCTCCGTCCCTGATTGGCCTTTGTAAGGCATTCAATACAGCAGCAGCGCCGATTTGACGCCCGATTTAGGGCTTTTTCTTGGTTTTCTTTGCCGGTGTTGCTTGCGCATCCTCCCCCGTTACCGCAGCCAGCACTTCCGCGTCAGTCAGATGGGCGGGCACCTGCATTTCGCCCAATCCCGGCAGACATGCGGTGCGATAGGTCATTTCGGTGTTCTGTTTTGTGCTCATGTCATTTCCCCAGTGTGGACAGTGTAAACAAACGGTTTGACCCAAGCCGGTTTTCAACGTGCAAACGTGGTGTCGCCCCTGTGTTGTCAATCGACAGGTTAATGCCACCATCCGGCCCGGTTGTTCCGGTCAATGGCCCCGATGAATAGGTCAGCGTGCCGGGTGGGTTCGCAAACATCTCACCAAAGTTGTTGCTGCCCGTCAGTGTGCCGGTGATCGCGACAAGGAAGAACCGGCCTTCAAGGTTCACACTCAGCCACAGCATGATCCGCGACGGGTTGGACCAGGGAATCGCAACGGACCATGAGCTGTCATCCAGAATGAACACATCCTGAAAGAATGATTGTCCGCTGGGAAATTGCACCGCGCCTGTCGCGGCCTCTGTCCGTAGGGCGGTTTTAAACGTGTTTCCGTCCGGGCTGACCTTGACCGAAAAGTTATCATTGCCTGCCGTACCCAGTTCCGCACGGCCCGAAAACCCGGTCTGAAACAACAGGCTTGCCGTATCTGCCGCCGCCGCTTTGTTCAGCTTAAGCTGATGACCATTACCTGCGTTGGTCAGCAACGTCGCATCCGAAGATACCGCGAGCCTGTTTGTGGCATCCGCCGTCGTATTCACACCCAGTTCAGCCAGGTTCTGCAGATCACCACCACCGCTGCCACCGCCAGCGGCCTGCCAATCCGTGCCATCAAAACGCACTTCGGCACCACTGCCGGAAATATCCGCGCGCCACCCGACGCTTGGCACGAAAAATTGCCAGGTACTGTCGACCCAGATGGCGATATTGGCTTCCTGACCGGCCCACGCCCCGGTTGCCGCATCCGCAACGATATAGCGATCACCCTGCGCCGCCTGCGCGGGCGGGTCCGCCAGATCAGTACTGATCACACTCAATTGCGTGACCGCATCAAGAATCCGCAACGCCTCGTTATGGGTCACATGTTTTTGCGCCTGCGCGGGCTGAATATACGGCAGCGACAGGGTGGGAGACGTCTGAGACATGGGCGGTCCTTTGCATCGTAAATGAAACCAGAATGCGCCGAACCCTGTGGCAAGGATATGAACATCCCCCAAGCCAAGCGCCCGCATGTCGCGCAATTGACGCAACATTGAGTTTCTAAAATTCTGCACAAGCGCCCCAGAACCGCCATTTTCCTGTCCTGCCCCACGCCCGACCGCCCGTCAGTCTGCCGCGAGCAAAAGGAGTGGGATCAATGGTCAGAGCAACATTTTCCGGTCACGGCGGGCTGTCCGCGTCAGAAGAGTTTGGCCTTGTCGGGCTGAACGATATCAAGATTGTCGCCGGGTCGGGTGGCCCGACACTTTATGCCGCCACGCGCGGGGATGGCTGGTTGACAGCCTATGATTTGGGGGATGGCGCGGGGCAGACATCCTTTGAACAGCACTGGCGCATCTCGCCGGGATTGCTGCAGCTGGAAACCACCGATCTGGTGTTGCGCAATGTCGGGGGTCAGCAACAGCTTTTCATGGCTGGCCTCAACAGCAGCGCGCTAACCGGTGTCCGGCTGGACAGCGACGGGCGCGGAAATTCCTTTGACGGCGCGGTGTCCTATACCGCCGCCGGTCGCAACCTGCGCAGTCTTTCCGAAATGGAGCTTTTTGGTGACGGCGGCTCTGGCATGGCCGCCCTGCGCGAAGGCGGGCTGGTCAGCGTCTCTTTCGGGTCTGGCACAACGCTGAACGTCTCGAATATCAATCAGGGTTCCGACATGCAGGGCGCCCGGGCGCACAGCATCGAATCTACCACCCATGACGGCCAGACCTATGCGTTTGTCACGTATCAGGGCGAAGACAGCGTCAGCATGTTCCGCCGTATGACCAATGGTGCCATGCAACACGTGGACGACGTATCGGCAAGTGACGGGTTTTGGGTGGACCGCCCCGGCGATCTCACCGTGACCACTGCCGCCGATGGCAGGCTTTATGTCGTTGTGGCCGGATCCGGCAGTGATTCACTTTCGACATTTCAGGTTTCCCCAAGCGGCATGGTACCCGTGGATCATATGATCGACAGCCGCGACACCCGCTTTGCTGGTGCAAGCCACGTCACCAGCGTCACGCTCGGGGATCAGAATTTCGTGCTGGCCGCAGGATCGGACAGCGGTGTCAGCCTGTTTACCGTCCTGCCCGGTGGTCGGTTGCAACACATCGACGCTATGCCCGGGTCCGCCGCCACGCCCCTGCGCGGCGTCACCTCGATTGACGCGATGGCCACGCCGGATTGTATCCGCTTTTGGGTTTCGACCGAAGCAGCCCCCTATCTGTCGGAGTTTTCCATCGCCCTGCCAAACATTGGCGTCAATCTGGGGGCCTCTGGCCGCGGCAGCTCACTGACAGGAACCGTAGGTGACGATGTGCTGGCCGGGGCTGGCGGTCAGGATACGCTGATTGGTGGTTTCGGCAATGACATCATCCTTGATGGTGCAAGTGCCGACCGGATGCGCGGGGACGGTGGGCGCGATACCTTTGTGCTGGTAGAAGACGGTGCGCGGGACACGATCCTCGATTTTCAACTTGGGTTTGACCGGATCGACATGACTGACTTCAGTCAGGTGAGTGGGGTCAACAGCATGACAATCGTGTCCCAAAGCTGGGGTGCCGAATTGCGCCTTGGGGCGGATGTCCTTGAAATCCGCTCGTCAGACGGATCGCGTTTTCACGCGCGCGACTTCGACGCCACAAACCTGCTGCTGGGCAACCGCATTCAGACCGACCCTGCAACCTACCCCGGTGGCACTGAAACGCCCAGACCAGACCCTAACCCGGGATCAATCGACAATCCCACCGGCATTGACCCAACAACGCTCGCACCAGCATGGCAGAACGAACCCGGCTATGTTCTGAACCGCGGCAACGGGGACCAGACCGGAACGAACGGAGCAGACAGAATTCAGACCGGGGGCCAGAATGATCGCATTTTTGGCGGGCTTGGCAATGATACGATCCAATCCGGCGCGGGCCGCGACGCGGTGAACGGCGAGGGCGGCAACGACAGCATTGATGGCGGCGGCGAAGGGGATTTCCTGCTGGGCGGTGCAGGTTTTGACACGATCAACGGTGGTGGCGGCAACGACACTCTGTCGGGCGATTCTTTTGCCGATTCGCTCAATGGCGGGTCCGGCAATGACGTGATCACCGGCGGGGACGGATTTGACCAGATCCGTGGTGGCATCGGAAATGACAGAATTTGGGCCGGTGCATCCCCCGACCGCGTGTTCGGTGGGGACGGTGACGATTGGCTCAGCGCCGGCAGTAACTTTGGTTTCAGCGTCGATGGCGTTTTTGGCGAGGGAGGCAACGATACGATCTTTGGCAATGCCGGGTTCGACCTGCTTAACGGAGGTGCAGGGGATGATGTAATTGATGGCGGCCACCAATCCGACAACATCTATGGCGAAGATGGTAATGACATTTTGCTGGGTGATCTGGGATTTGACCGATTGTTCGGCGGGCGCGGCAACGACATGATCTACGGCGGTGCGGCTGGTGACGGCGTCTTTGGTCAGGAAGGTAACGACACATTGTGGGGTGGCGAAGGCGGCGACCGCTTTTTCGGCGGACAGGGCGATGACCTGATCGACGGTGGCACCGGCAATGACACGGTGTATGGCGGCGCGGGCTTTGACACAATTCTCGGTGGCGAGGATGACGACCTGCTTTACGGCAGCTTCAACGCGGATCAGTTTATCTTTTCCAACGGGCACGGCGATGACACGATTGCCGATTTTGACGCCACCAGCGCAAATGAAGTGATAGATTTCTCAAACCTTGATGGCTTTGACCGCTTCAGCGATGTCAGAGCTGCCGCCACACAATCCGGGCAAGACGTGCTAATCAACACCGGTGGGGGAAATTCAATCCGGCTTTCACGGGTCAATCTTGATGATTTGGATGAAAATGACTTTACTTTTTAGGCCTGTTTGCCCGAGCTTCACGCCACCTTGTCTAGCGTACCCAGTACACGGTCAATCATCTGGACCAGATCTTCGGCTTGTGCATCGAATCCGGACACTGAAACAGGCTGCGGGGTAAAATTGTCGCTCTCCAGAACCTCAAGCACCTGATCGCGCAAGACACGGTGAGATGCGCCAATCGGGATCAGCCGCTCCGGTGGTGTTTGTCCATGCTCAACCGTTCCGCCACTGTCCGTCTGGATCACCCGAATACCGCGCGCCAATGCCTCCCGAATGGCAAGGCCGAATGTTTCCTTCCATTGCGACATGAACAGTAAGACATCTATCTCCGCATAAAAGTCATCCATGTCTTTCTGATCAAACCGTGGATGGATCGACCACTCCCCAGACAATCCAGCCAGGTCGCGCGGTTGCCACCAACTTGCATCAAGGCTCCCATCAACAACGATGCCCCGAAAATCGTCGCGCAACAGCTTGGTAAACGCGCGGCTGATTTGTGGCCAGCCCTTGATCTGCGCTGGCCCGCCCAGATAGCCAAAAACCTTACGCCCGTCTTTCCGGCGGCGGTTCGCTTGCCGGGCAAAGAAATTCGGTCCCGGGTGCTGCACACCGTTTTTCCAAACCACACCAGTGCCGGGAGCAAAGCCCGATGCCTCGCTCAGGTCCTTTGCAAACTGCGATGGATAGGTCACTATCGCTGCCTGTCGACTGATGGCCTTCAGGTGGTTGAACCGAAGTTTCGCCGCCCAAAAATGATCGACACAGCCTTTGCACCTGTCGATTTCAACGGGATTCTGGCCACAATAACTTCCGTCGATCCGGATCATGAATTGGCGTTCGCACAACCACCAGAAATCATGGACGCTTAAAATCAGCGGGACAGAAGCACTTTGCGCAGCAGTAAAAATACCGGTGCCAATTTCCTGAATGCAGTGCGCATGGACAAGATCAGGTTCAAGCGCATTGATCAGTTCGGCCAGCCGCGCCGTGACTTCAGGATTATCGTAAAACTGGCCATAGCTCCTGTTTTTTGGAACATTGATCAGATAGTTTTCAATTCCGTCTTTCTGGCTTTTGATTACGAAATAGGGGGCCAAATCGCTGCGGGCGCAGAGCGACACAGCCGTCACGCGAAAACCACCCATCCGCACAAGCGCCTGCGCAACCTGTTCGGCAACAACCGTTGCCCCGCCATAGCTGTGGGGCGCAAAAAAGACGTTCGCCAAGAGAATGTGGCGTGTGTTCATGCGCAGACCCATTGGATCAACTCAGGCGCGATAATGTGAGGCTGATCTGATTCACTCCAACGGGTTTCGAGGTTTTGCCGTGCCATTGCCCCCATCTGCCGCGCAGCGGCTGGATCTGCGGCCAGGGTGTTCAAGGCGGTCATCCAATCTTCCTGTGTTTCCGCGATAAAACCCGTGACGTTGTGCCGGACGACCTGTGCCAAATCACCAACCGGACCAACGATCGCAGGCACACCAACCGCTGCTGCATCCAGCACGCGCACGGCGCTTTTGCATTGGTTGAACGCATCGTCACACAGCGGCATCACCGCACAATCCGCCTGCTCCAGTGCGGCAAGGTATCGCGCATAGTCTGCAAACTTTATCACCTCTGTCTGGTCTTCCAGACCTTCGGGCAGGTAGGACAAATCAAAATGTCCGATCAACACCAGCCTCCGATCAGGGTCGGCTATCACAAACTCTGACAATGTTTCGATAATTTCAGCCAGATCAACTTCGTGACCCTGTGATCCGCTGGCAAAAGCGACCCTAAACAAATTGTCTTGCCCCGCTGCATCACACATCGCAGTGTCACCAGCCGTCAGCGTTTCGGCATCCGCAAAGTTACGGCGCACAAAAACGGGCCGTTCGGTATAAAGGGCGGCATGGCGCGCCATACCCGGCGTCGATACGGACAGGATATCTGCACCGTTCATCATGCTGAGGTATTTTGGTGCTTCCGAGACAAAATGCGCCTTCATTTTCGGATCAAGCGCGTCCATGTTGCGGTAGGTTTCATAGGCAGAAACCGAAAACAACGGATCGTCCAGATCATAGAGCACCGGCAACCGCAGACGCCTTGCTTCGTAGCGGATCATCTCCGCAGAGGGGCAGGATTGCAGCCGGTATTCCATTAGATGTGTTGCATGCTGCATGATCCGTGTGGCGCGAGGGATGTCCTGAAAATGCGCGTATTCAAACTCTACCCCGCGTGCGCGCCAAAAACTGGCCATCTGCTCAACCCGGTACTTTCGGCACTGCGGCAGGTTCAGATCAGCCACCATAGCGATCTGGCGTCGGTTACGATTGATGGCAGGTGCCTGTTTAATATGAAATGCGTCGGCACGGGCCAGCGTCTGCCAGACACCCTGAAGGTATTGCCCCGGTTCGGGCGTGCGGGCAACAGGCGCTGTGGGCAGAGCCGTAGCCCCGAACCCATTCAGACGCCGCCGGGTGTAGCTTCCGGCACGGCGCAAGGCCGGACCTGGTCCATCTTGGCGTACTGCTGTTCCAAATCGCCGGGCCAAAGCCAACAGAGGTAGTCCTGACACCTGATGCCTCCTGCAACTGGCTGTTTCCCTGATGGTTAATTGGTGACACTTAACAATTTGTGAACTTTTTTAGCTTGTTCTGACTGTCAGATGGACAAGACAGCAAAGATATCTGCCGACACACGGGTGACCATCCTGATGGGGGTGCACAACGGTGCAATGCACCTGCCGGAGCAGTTGCGCAGTATCGCCGCGCAGACGCATGCTGACTGGCACCTAATCGCCAGTGACGACAGATCCTGCGATGACAGCCGGAAGATACTTGATGAATTTGCCCGGAGGCACCCGGGCAGGGTTTCCGTAAGAAATGGGCCCGCACAGGGGTTCAGTGCCAATTACATGTGTTTGATCCGGCGGATCACGCCGCATGATGGATACATTTGCTTTGCAGATCAGGATGATATTTGGATGCCGGAAAAACTCGCGCGCGGACTTGCGCTGCTTGCTGCCAATGGCACGCACCCAGCGCTTGCGTGTGGTCGTCGCTGGGTCTGGCAAGCTGCTCGCGGATACAAACAGGCCTCCGCCACGCTAAAGCGGCCTTTCAGTCTTCGGAATGCGTTGATTGAAAACATCGCGTCCGGCAATACGATCATGCTGAACCCCGCCGCTGCGCGGATTGCCCAAATGGCGGCTCGGCGGACAGGCCCTGTTTTTGCACATGACTGGTGGCTGTACCTGCTGATGGCAGGTAGCGGGGGGTCAGTGATTTTTGACAATCGGACGCCTGCCCTCCTTTACCGGCAACACGCTGGCAATGTCATTGGTGCGGGTCGCACCCCGGGTCAGCAGATCAGGCGCAAGATTGGCGTGCTGAAGGGTGAATTCGCGAATCGTGTTGACACGAACCTGAAGGCTTTGAGCGCGGTTGCGGATATGTTGACACCCGATGCGCAGAAACTGCTGCAGGACTTTGCGAAGGCCCGCAGCCACAGGGGTATCAGGCGCCTGACCGCACTTCGGGCTGTGGCGCTTTACCGTCAGAAATGGATGCACACATTGGGGTTCTGGGGGGCGGCAAGTCTTGGCAGAATCTGATGCGAAACCTTTGGTGGTCCTCGTGGGGGGGGACGGCCGCCCGTCCGGCGTGCCCCGGCATATCCTGCATCTGGTCGCCGCGCTTGAATCGGAGTTTCGGATCGAGGTGATCAGTGATCAGGATCGGGGCGGGTACAGCGCACTGGCACAAACTTCGGCACGCCACCGGGTGGTAAACGGCCTCACCAACAGGCTCTCTCTGTCGCACCATTGGCGCGGCATACGTGGACTTTTGCGCGCCCTGAAAGAAGCCCGGGCGGATGTCATCTGGGCGCATTCCCGATTGCAGGTTCTTTTGTTGCGCATCCTGCTGACGTTGCGCATCTGGCGTCCGAATTGTCCGGTAGTTTTCACCCATCACGGTCTGCCTTATGGTCGCGGTTATCACCCCGTTGTTCATAATATCTGCAAACGTCTGGAGCAGGCTTTGGTTGCCTGTTCGCCACCACAGAACCTTGTTTTTCTCAACCATCGCATGGCTGGCACAATGGCCCACGACACACATGCGGTGCAGCTTGCGCGCCACCGTGTACATATTCTGCCCAACTGTTCGGACATTGGGCCGATTGTCCGTAAGGACGCTTCCAACAGCCGAACCCTTGTTATGACCGGCAGAACCGGGCGGCAGAAAGACTATGATGTTGCCGCGCTCTTGCTGGAATATCTGCCAGCGCATTTCCACCTCAACCTGTGTGGACCGGGCACACAATTACCTGCCTTTCAGGCGCATCTTGCAGCTTTGGTTCCCGCTGACGTAATGGCACGCATCACCTTTTCAGGCCCCCTGCCAGACGCGCGCGTGCCCCTGTCACAAGCGGATGCATATTTGCTGACATCGCGGTACGAGGGCACACCCATTGGCGCACTTGAAGCGTTCGAAGCGGGCTTGCCTATCATCCTGCGCAATTTCGAAGGCGCTGACGATTTGATTGCAAAACACCCCTGTAGCCTGATGTTTGACAGCCGCGACCTCCGCGCCGAAGCGGACAGGATTGTTGCGTTGATCGACCGATATCACCGGAACGAAGATACATTTCGCCACGCGATACAGGATGTCTGGAAAAACACGTGGTCACCCGAAATTTTTGGGCAGAATGCGCTCAGGCTGATGCGATCTGTCGTGAAACAACCTAGCGATCAGGCGGCAAGGACAGGTTATATTCGTGATGCTCAAGGGCCGCATCCAGATCATCGTAAAACACCAGATGCCCCTTTTCCAATACCGCAGCCATCGTACACAGCCGCCGCACCATCGGCGGAGAATGGGTTACCACGATAGCACCCGCTGTCTCATTGCGTTTGTCAAAGACCTGTACGCTTTTGTGCCGAAACGCACCGTCCCCCACGCTCGTCACCTCGTCCACCAGATAGGTATCAAACGGGATACCCATTGAAACGCCAAAAGACAGACGCGATTTCATGCCGGCGGAATAGGTTCTAAGCGGCATTCGGAAATGTCCGCCCAGCTCAGCAAAATCCTCAACAAAATCAACAAGCGCATCGCTGTCCACACCATAAAGGCGCGCGACAAAGCGGGTGTTCTGGATGCCGGTCAAATCGGGATGAAACGACCCCTGAAACCCAACAGGGAAAGAGACCGTTCCGGTGGAAAGAACGCGGCCACGCGTGGGTCTGATCGTCCCGGCAATAAGCTTGAGCAGCGTGCTTTTGCCTGCCCCGTTGCGCCCCAGCAGAGCGATGCTTTTGCCGGTTGGAAAGGTAGCCGTCAAATCCTGTACAATCACCTGCTTCCCGCGCCGGGTCGGAAAGTGCTTTGTCAGGTTTTCAAGATGGATCATGCCTCGACCATCAACTGCGGTCGCGTAGGCTGTAGTAGATCAGACAAAGGATCGCCCAGCTGAAGAATGAAAACAGAGCGATAAGCGAAATGATAAGAACACGTTCAGGATACTGCGCGCGCTCTGCCAACGTTGGTTTTACATGCGCAGCAAGGTAGCGGCTTTGTTTGCGGACCTCCGCCAACGCCGCGTCATGTGCAGCAAGCGACGCGGTATAGGCTGTTTCCGCAAACTCCCGATCAACGATCAACCCTTCATACTCTCCCACAAGGTTCGCAAAAACCTGGCCGCTATCGCCTTCTGCCCCAAGTCCCAGATTCCTGCGTTCATCGACGATACGCGCGCGGATCACTTCGATCCGCCGCTTCGCCTGTACAATGCGGGGGTCATCATCCCGGGTGGTATCCGCCAGCAGATCTGAATCGATCAATGCATCAGCCAGTTGTTGTTGCAGTGTCACCAACAGACCCATCTGGTTTTGTGTGTCGATACTTGGATCAACAATCTGGGTCCGATTGCGAAACTGCGTCAGCGCCCGCCGCGCCGTTTTCAAACGCTCGACTGCATTCTCCAGTTCTTCGCGCGTGAAACGGATCGAATCTTCCTGCGCGATACGGGACAGGCTGTTGATCATCGCAGCACATTCATCCAGCACGGCCTGTGCAATGCGCTGCGCATCTTGCGGATCGAACGCCAACACCTCAAGATCGATAAGCCCCGTTCCACTGTCATAAACAATTGAGATTTTGCGCGCCCAATGTTCCTGCAAATCCTCAATCGACCCACTTGGATCAAAAGCATAGAACGGATCCTGCTCAATGCTGACCCTTGACCAGATGCCGCGCAGATCAACCAGATCATCCACCCTTGAGACAAGCTCCTGACTCGACAGAAAGGCGAACAGGATATCCGTATCAGAGGAACTGGAACCCGAAAGCTCGGTTATCCCACCCAAAAGCTCAATCGCTGAACTTTTCTCCTCCGTGCGGACAGAAAACGCGACCTTGGACCCGTATTGATCCGCGGCCTGCGTCCAAAGATAGTATCCTGCCAATACGATCGGAGTCAGAACGCAGAGAATAAAACTCGCCAACAAGAAACGGTGTCTGCGCCGGGGGCGCGCGCGTCTGGCGGGCGGTTTGATCTTGAACTGGGGAATTTCCGGGCCCTTGGCGGCTGGCGCTTGCGGTGGCGCGGCCTTGGGCGGTGCCGGCTCCTCCAGCTCCGTTTGCGGGGCTGGCGGTTTAAGAGATGCCACAGCATCCGCCGCCGCGTGTTCGGGCGGCAGATGCTTGAGGTGACGGATTTTGCCGATAACCTTTGTGTTTTCCGTCGCTTTGTCAGGCATCATCCGTTAACTTTTTAGTTGTATTTATGAAAGACTATGCTGGGTAAGGTTAATTTTTAGTAACCTTGGTTATCAGCGAGGTTTCAGTGACCAGCCCCAGCGATTTGCCCGCAGATTTGCACGCGCATACCACCCCTTACGCGACACCGCGCGCCATTGGGGCGCTCATGCTGCGCGAGATCATTACGACCTATGGCAGATCTCCGGGCGGCTATGTTTGGGCCATTCTTGAACCTGCCGCTGGCATCGCCCTGTTGACGCTTGTGTTCTCAATCGGCTTCCGCACGCCACCTTTGGGCACCAGCTTTGCGCTTTTCTATGCGGCGGGCATCCTGCCCCTCATGATGTACACGGACATCTCGTCCAAACTGGCACAGACCGTACAGTTCAGCCGCGCCTTGCTCGCCTATCCAAGAATTACCTTTCTGGATGCGCTGATCGCCCGTTTCATATTAAATTTTCTGACACAAATGATGGTCCATTTCATCGTGCTGGGATTCATCCTGATTTATCTCAAACCCACCACAACACTGGATTTTGGCAAGATCGGGTTGGCTTACCTTCTGACCCTCACGCTTTCCATCGGCATCGGCACATTGAACAGTTTCCTGACCCTGGCATATCCGGTTTGGAACACCGCATGGGCCATTTTGAACCGGCCTCTTTTTCTGGTGTCTTGCGTATTTTTTATCTTTGAAAGCGTTCCGCAGCCCTACTCGAACTTTCTGTGGTTCAATCCAATCGTGCACATTGCCGGGCTCATGCGGGACGGATTCTATCCATTCTATCAGCCGACCTATGTTTCGGTCGCCTATCCGCTCGCAGTATCAGCCCTGACAACGATGGCGGGACTTTTTCTTCTGAACCGGTACCACCGCGATATTCTGGACAAGTAAGACAACCTTAATCAGCATTAACGCAAATTTAAGACAATCTATGCGGTATTTAATCTTGTTTAACCAAAGCGCCCAGCGCGGAAACAAGAGGTTTGCCACGTGTCACTCGACTTTTTTTCGGAACTCCGTTGTCTTGTCATGCTGGATGGCACCGTTTTTGGGAACGTGGAAAAAGCGAACAGCAAGCAACCTATGGAAATTCGTTTGGGTGATGCATTGTCCCCGTTCCGGACTTGCGACAAGCGCCCCGATGCCTTTCTTGATCAGCCTACCTGTTTCCGGCTGAACACCCGCAATATCGCGCAAACATCGCACTCTCTGCCTGTCGAGGATGCTCCCGGCGAGGTATATGCGTGCTGGGTGAACCATCTGCAAGACTGGGTGCTGGACGGCACGCAAACCGTACAGATCATGATCAACCGGTTCGAGGCCCCCTGCCAGATTTTTCTGGAGAACCAGATCAACATCCCTCAGGTCACCGAAGGTCTTGAATTTCGCGCCCATCTTGCCGCTCATCGTGCCGCCGCCAGCCTTTGTCTGATCTTTCGTGATCCTGTATCGCTGCAGGAAGAACGCCATTTCCTTCCGTTCGATACCTCCTTTTCCGGTGGCACGTCTGCGGATGGCTATGCCCACATCTGCCAACCTATTCCGCAGCATTTCCAACAATGCGATATCACCTTCGAAATCGAATACCGACAACATCTGCCGGATAACAAAGGCACAGAACCGTTCCTGTTTTTGGCCGATCTGCAGGTAACGACCACCGGCACTGCGCCCTCTGATGCGTTTATCCTGCAACCGGAATGGCTTTATGGTCAGAACGGCATTACCGACGGCCACTGGATCAGCGCGCCCTTGCCAAATGTGCTGGCCCCCGGACAGGGATTATCCGTGCAAATGGGGCGCGAGGTTCTGCCAATCTTACCGATGTCCAAACCTGATTTCACGCTGCGTGAAAATTACGGACATTCGCTGGTCTGTGAATCTTCGACTGATATGGATTTGGTACTGACGATTGACGGCCAGCATGTTCAGGCGATCAGCATCGTCGCGGGAGACAATGTGATCCGCGTGCCACCGCGTTATCTGACAGGTGACGTGCGGCATCTGTCGCTCAGAGACAGGTCCGGGTCTGTCGTGTTGTGCGAACAGCATCAGCTGATGCCCTATATCGTCACACCCGAAGATGTCATGCGCCGCGAGTCTGCGGCCCCCTTTCCAAATGCGCTTTTGCCGCAGACGCCGCACCGCTACGCAGCACTCAAGGCGATCATGGCCGCCGCCGATCCCAACACCGATCTGGCACAGTTGACCCACGCGCTCGACACGCTCGAAGGGGGGCATGACAACGTCACCCTGAAACCGCTGAATTTCCCGCATGTCGATGCGCCCGAGGTGTCCGTGGTTATTCCTGCACACAACAAGATCGAACTGACCTATCTCACGCTCTGCTCGTTGTTGCTGGGCCATAGCAAAGCATCTTTTGAAGTCATCGTTGTGGATGATGCGTCCACGGACGAAACTGCCGACCTTGAAAAATTGGTCAGCGGAATCACCGTGGTGCGACATCCGGTGGCGCAGCGCTTTATACGGGCGTGCAATGCGGGTGCCGAACGCGCGCGCGGGAAATACATCGCGTTGCTGAACAATGATGTCGAAGTGACGGCGGGATGGCTGGACGCACTGATCGACGGATGCAACCGATTTGACAATGTGGGACTTGTCGGTGCCAAGCTTCTATATCCCAACGGCGATCTACAGGATGCCGGCGGCATCATCTGGGGAAGCGGAAATCCCTGGAATTATGGCAACCGGCAGAACGCCAATGATCCAAGGTTTTGCTATGCCCGACAGGCGGATTATCTGTCCGGTGCTGCACTTATGGCCCCTGCCAATGTCTGGCGCGAGGTCGACGGCCTATCCTCCTATCTTGAGCCGATGTATTTTGAGGATACCGATCTGGCATTCAAAGTGCGCGAGGCCGGGTACACAACTTGGTTCATTCCTTCTTCAGTTGTTTACCATTTCGAAGGGATGACCTCCGGGACCGACACTTCCTCGGGCTTCAAGAAATATCAGGAAGTGAATCGGCCGAAGTTCAAACGCCATTGGGCCCGGGCCTTTGCGAAAAATGGACCCGAAGGGGAAAATCCTGATCTGGAGAAAGACCGCGGCATCATCGGGCGTGTCCTGTTCATTGACTACGCCCCGCCGCGCCCGGACAAGGATGCGGGATCATACGCTGCGCTTCAGGAAATGCGACTGGTGCAATCGCTGGGCTACAAGGTGACATTTGTATCAACCAACATGGCGCACCTGGGCAGCTATACAACCGATCTGCAGAACGCCGGGATCGAGGTGGTGCATGCACCTTTCTTTATCAATGTAAGCGCTTATCTTGACGCACACGCCACAGATTTTGACGCGTTTTACATCACACGCTATTACGTGGCGCAGAACGTATTGGACCAAATTCGCAAACAGGCCCCGGATGCACGGGTCTTGTTCAACAATGCGGATTTGCATTTCCTGCGTGAACTGCGCGCCGCGCAAAGCGAGGGCGATCAGGATAAACTGGACCGCGCCCGAAGAACCCGCACAGAAGAGATTGACGTGATCCGCGATGTGGACGTGGTGCTGTCATATAATGACGTCGAACACTCCGTCATTCAGGCCTACACCGACGGCCAGTCCACGGTCATGAAATGCCCTTGGGTTGTCGATGTTCCCGATGCGATCCCGGCGGCAAAAACGCGGAACGGACTGTCCTTTCTGGGAAGTTTTCGCCACCACCCAAACGCCGAAGGTGTGCATTGGTTCACACGCGAGATTATGCCACGATTGGCCGCCCAAAACGCCGACATGACGTTAACAATCTATGGGTCTGGCATGGGCGATGACATCCGGGCCCTTTCGTCCAGTACGATCATCCCGCACGGTTTTGTCCAAAACGCAGCAGATGCCTATGACAGGCACCGTATCTTTGTGGCTCCATTGCTGTCGGGTGCGGGGATCAAAGGCAAAGTGCTCAGCGCTCTGGCCCACGGCATACCTTGTATTGTCAGCCCGGTCGCTGCCGAAGGAATTGGCTTGCGCTCCGGGCATGACTGCTTTGTCGCTGAACGACCAGAAGAGTGGATAGAGGCCATCGCGTGGCTCAGCGATGATGACGAAAAGTGGGAGAGCATCTCGCAAAACGCGCGGGCCTACATGCACAATAGCTTTTCTTTTCACCGGGGTCGGACGTTGATGCGCGCCGCGTTTGAGGCCGCCGAACTCTATGGCGCACGGCCATGAACATCGCCTGGCCCCAAGGCACGCTTCGACCCTTGATCCTGCACAATCACCTATTCAAGAATGCCGGCACGTCGGTTGATTACATCCTGCGTCAGAATTTCGGAAATCGCTGGGTAACCCGTGAATTTCAAGGGGTCGGTTCCGCAAGCACCGATGCCGTTGCGCAGTGGATCACGGATCACCCGACCGCCGTGGCATTTTCCACGCATACCATGCTTGGCCCACTACCGGAGATCGACGGAATTCACGTCATGCCCATTGTCATGCTGCGCGATCCTGTGGACCGTATCGCATCCGCCTACCGGTTTGAGAGAGTGCAGAACGCAGAGACCCGCGGCACGGTCCTTGCGCGCCAGAATGGTTTTGCGGGATATGTTCACGCCCGCCTTCGAACGCAGGGCGACCATCAGTGCCGAAACTTTCAGACCTCTCGGCTTGCGATGCTGACACCGGGAAAAGACGGCTCAGAGCTCGACCGTGCCAAAGCGGCGCTTGATCAGATTGCCGATGTTGGCGTTTTGGGCCTCGTCGCGGACTTCCCGGATGCGATGCTAAGACTGCAGCAGGTAATACAACCCTACTTCCAACGGTTTCACTGGCAACCGGTGACCGCCAACGCCTCTGCCCAAAAGACAGCGCACGCAGTTTCGCCAGACATGCGCGAGATGCTGAAATATGAGAATGCGGATGACTATGCTTTGCTGACCTACGCCAATCGCCTTTTGCAACACAGGGCAACAACCAAAGCGCCACAGCCGGAAACCACCGCGATACAGTGACGTATCAGGCGGTTACTGGCATATGCCGGTTCCAACCTGCCGGGACTGTGTATCCCTCAGCTTCAACCTCATCACAGATCCGCTTCACATCCTTGGCAATGAGATCGGGAAAGAAGCCCGGCATCCGGTGTTTCACACTTTCGGTAAACCGTTGGGATAACAACGTATCAGGATAATCAAACGGTGCGATCCCCAGGAAATCTTCTATCCCGCGCAACTTATCTCGCTGGTTCTGGTGCAGGTCTTCGTAAAACAGCACTTTGAACATCTCAGGGCGCAAGCCACCTCGTAAGTTCCGCAAGACCTGTCCGTACTCTGCATTGATCCAAATATGCGGACGCCGCACAAATTCGTTGAATTGCGCGGGTCCCCAGCTTTCCAACTTATCCAGATGCCCTGTCAGCTGAAGATGGAATTTTGTGTGGCTCCACAAACGCGCCACCGGATCGCGCATCGTGTAAATCACCCGCAACCGATCGCATTTATTGGCAATCTGCGGCCAAGCCTCCATTGGTAATTGCGCGTGCAGGTTTGAAAAATCGCAAGCGTAGGTTTGGTGGTCCCGCAACTGAAACAGGTTGCGATACCAGTAGTCATCTACTGGGCGCTCAAGATATGCGCTCACCCAGCGCAAGTTGGCACGCACCGCATCAATGTTTGCCTTGTCTGGATCGAACCGGTGCAGATACCTGTTGCGGGCTTCGCGCAGGCGGTAGGTTTCACTTAGTTGACTTGGGTTCACATAGCGGTGATAAAAATAGTGAAGCTCTTTTTCCATTGCGAAATGAAGCTCGGGATGGCGCGCCAGAACCGCATAAAGCCAGGTCGTGCCTGCCTTCATCGCACCCACGCTCAAAAACAAATTTTGGAACAATCGGCCGCTATTCACTGCGCACCCCTTTCAAACCACAGGACGTGAGCCGCTCAAGCGCATCGCGATACATCCGGTGGTACACGGGTCGTTTGAAGTGGTTCAGATCAATCAGATCATCACCCGCTGCGATATGCTGCATTGGATTGATCAGGATCACGTTGTCCCGACCATCGGCAACCTGCATCAGGGCGGTATTCAACCGCTTGTGGTGAGGGTGATCGACGCGCGCGGGGTCCTGAAAATGAAGTGGTCCCCGCTCGTTTGCAAGAATGATGACCACCGGTGCGTCTTTTGGAAGGGCATCAAGTATCCGGTCATATCGCTTTGTCATTTGGTCTGTTTCCAGCAGCCCAATATACTCGAAATCACGGCACAATATGTCCAGCCGCGCACGCTGCACATCCGTCGTGGCAATCGCTTCGCGCAGCTCTGCCTTGCCGATCAGATCATGATGCTGCGCCCCGACCAGCCAATAGGGCAAACACAGGCCGGTGCCCTTGTGACGGTAAACCGGGATATCCGCATCGGCCCAAAAGCTGAGAAAGGTAACGGGTTTATCTGGTCGTTCTTCAAACAAATCTGTGGCAAAATCCTCTGGCCCATATCCCAACAGCGCTGCGGCGTCTTGTTCTGCGGCACTCAACCCACCTTCCAGCGCAGGTTTCAGGAAATTGCTGTGGTCACGACGAAGCATCTGACCGTTTTTGGGCGCATTGAATTCCTCGGAAATACTATCGCTGTGCAACGCGAAATAATGCATCAAGCTGGCCAGATCGCATCCACCCCGTGCAATGATGCGATCAAACCGCTGAAGCGGTGTCGGTTGCGCCGCTTGTATATCGGCAAACGGTGCCGGGGTAATCCAGTCCACCTCAACAGCGCGGGATGTCGGATCGGTCAGGACCTCACCCACAGGATCCAGCGGCAGGCGGCCAAGCTGATTGTAAAGCCAATGTTCGATGTACATGTTCAGTGTTCGGCAGGAGAAACAGAAATGCTCAAACCGGCGGGCATTATGCATGCGAAAGGTCAGGTAGAAGCCGACAAATCCGTAATCCCCGAAATCATCCCGTACTCGGATAAGCGCCGCATCAGTCGTGTTCAGCGCAAGAACCCTCAACAGTTCCGCCCGCGCCTGTTCCCGGTCTTCGGGTAAGCGCTTTTTGGTGAAGTTCAGCTGGTTGGTGCGATTAATCAGTTCGATGGCGCGATCCAGATGCGCCTCAACATCATACTCTATGAACACCCGCACGTTTGATTGCCGAAGAAAGGCAACAGTACCGCCACCCAGCGTGTCCGCAGCGGTGAATTTGCGTTCGTTTATCTTGTACTGCGCCAAACGGGTCAGCGCAGGATCGGGCCTGCCCGCAAATTCCGGCAGATCGGCCAATGTCGCAATCACATCCGGCGTCGCCACATTCAGACCCGGGTTCATGTGCCGCGCCTGCGCAAGGTTCATCGCATTGTCATCCACAAACAGCACCGAAGGTGCCCGCAGGCCAATCTGTTTCAACAGCGCCGCAATGCGCGGACCTTTCGGTGTCCAGTCTATGCTGGGAAAGACGAAATAATTCCACAAATCGTGTGTCCGCAGCACCGCCTCGATCTGGTCCGCGTTGTTTTTTGAACAGATCGACGACATGATTCCGCGGGTCGCCAATTCCTTGACCAGCGCGTGATGATCCTCGCGATAGGTGATGCCACCTTCGGTCAATGTTCCGTCCCAGAACGTCTCATCCAGATCCCAGATGATCAATCGGATGTCTTCCGCAAAGGCGGTGGTCTGTGTGATATCTTGCGCCAGCCCCATCTAACGCTTCCGCAGATAGCCGTTGGGGTTGGTCGTCGCATTTCGCCCGAACATGTCACAATAAGATGTGTCGATTTCATACACCTCGGGGTGCGCCGTCAAAAATGCCTCAAGCGCGCGGCTGGGTCCGCCATCAAACCGGTCAGCCAGATCAAGTTCTGCCAGCACACTGTCTTCCATGATCAGGTATTCACCCGCCTTCAGGTGGCGCGCGCCAAACGCAAGCACCGCCATACAGGCGTCAAAAGTATGGGCGCTGTCTTCCGACAGGATCCAAGGGCGGGGCAGATCAAACAAGGCATTGTCTGTAAACGTCTGTTCCAGCGCCATCACATCGCCTTGGACAAAGCGAATGCCGTCGAAACGGTCATCTGTATCGGGCGGTGCGCGGTCAATGGTGACAATCCGGGTGTCCATATCGTACATCTTGGCCACGTCACGGAACATCATGGCGGAACCGCCAAACTTTGTGCCAATCTCAAAAAATGTGCTCGGTTGTACCGCGTGGATCAGATGCAGATAGAGGGCGATATCAATCGGGGATTTGTTACACATCACGTCACGGTAGTGATACTGCATCACCCCGTGGTGATAGGCCCCTAACTGAGGCCGCGTGAAGGGCGTCTTGAACGAACGGATCATCATCTGCCTTTTCTATGGGCCCACCCCAACGGGCCAACACCCGCACCTTCCGTTCTGCCCCGAAAGCGGTAAATAGATGATTAACGATGGCGTTTTTCGGATAGATTTCCGAGTCAATCTCCATAAGGTCGCGATGTTACACGCGTAAAGGAATGCACCCGATGAACTTTGGCCTCAGCGACGAACAGGAGATGATCGTCTCAACCGTACGCAGTTTTGTTGAAAAAGAAATCTACCCTCATGAGGCGGAAGTCGAACGTACGGGCCAGGTACCTCAGGCGCTGGGCGAAGAGATCAAGCAGAAGGTGATTGATCTGGGGTTTTATGCCTGCAACTTTCCTGAATCCGTGGGCGGAGCTGGCCTGAGCCATGTTGATTTCACCTTGGTTGAGCGCGAATTGGGTCGCGGCTCAATGGCGCTCACACACTTCTTTGGCCGGCCTCAGAACATCCTGATGGCCTGCAACGCCGAACAACGCGAACGCTATCTTCTTCCCGCCGTGCGCGGCGAGCGGATGGATGCGCTTGCCATGACAGAACCCGATGCCGGATCGGACGTGCGCGGCATGAAATGCACGGCCTCGCGCGATGGGGGCGATTGGGTCGTGAACGGCTCAAAACACTTCATCTCCGGTGCGGAACACGCAGATTTCTTTATCGTCTTTATCGCCACGGGCGTTGATGACACACCCAAAGGCCCCAAAAAACGCATCACAACCTTCTTGGTGGATCGCGGCACGCCGGGGTTTGAGGTGCGCGACGGCTACAACTCCGTCAGCCACAAGGGTTATAAAAACTGCATCCTCTATTTCGACAACTGCCGCCTGCCCGACGCGCAGGTGCTGGGCGAAGTCGACGGCGGTTTCGCCGTGATGAACGAATGGCTGTATGCGACGCGCCTCACTGTTGCGGCCTTTTCAGTAGGACGCGCGCGCCGCTGCTTTGATTACGCGCTCAACTACGCCGCCGAGCGCAAGCAATTCGGCCAGCAGATCGGCAAGTTTCAGGGCGTCAGCTTCCAGATTGCCGATATGATCACAGAGATTGACGCCGCCGATTGGCTGACCCTCGCTGCTGCATGGCGGCTGGATGAAAACCTGCCCGCCAACCGGGAGATCGCCAGCGCGAAGGTCTATGCCTCCGAAACGCTGGCAAAAGTCGCGGACACCACGCTGCAAATCTATGGCGGTATGGGGCTGATGGATGATTTCCCCATCGAACGCTTCTGGCGCGATGCCCGTGTTGAACGGATCTGGGACGGCACCTCGGAAATCCAGCGCCACATCATCTCACGCGATCTGCTCCGCCCGCTGGGGGCCTGATGCCACGCGATCTGTCTCGCTTGCTACGGCCCCGGTCCATCGCTGTTATTGGCGGCGGCACATGGTGTGAAAACCTGATCGACCAATGCCGCACCTTTGGCTTTGCCGGCAGCATCTGGCCTGTCCATCCCACCCGTGACACCGTCGCGGGTCTGCCCGCCTATCAAAACATTGCAGCGCTGCCCGACGCGCCGGATGCCAGCTTTATCGGTGTCAATCGCAATGCCACGATCGAGGTCGTGCAAACCCTTTCACAGCGCGGCGCAGGGGGTGCTGTCTGTTTCGCCTCCGGCTTTGCCGAAGCCGCCGCAGAGGATGACACTGCGGGCACCCTGCAAACGGCACTGGTCGCGGCAGCAGGACCGATGCCCATCCTCGGCCCAAACTGCTATGGTTTTGTGAATGCGCTCGATACTGCGCTGCTATGGCCTGATCAGCATGGATGCACGCCGGTTACACGGGGCGTCGCGATCCTGACGCAAAGCTCCAACATCGCCATCAACCTCACCATGCAGCAACGCGCGCTGCCGGTTGCCTACGTGGTCACTTGCGGGAATATGGCCCAGACCAGCCAGGCCCAGATTGCCCACGCACTGCTTGCTGATGATCGTGTGACCGCCATCGGCCTGCATGTCGAAGGTTTTGGGGATGTCGCTGAATGGGAAGCGCTCGCTCAAGCCGCCCATACGAAAGGGGTGCCAATCGTCGTGCTCAAGGCTGGCGTTTCAGAACAGGCGCGCGCCGCTACCGTGTCACACACAGCATCCCTTGCCGGATCGGACGCGGGCGCACAGGCTTTGCTGGACAGACTTGGCATTGCCCGCGTGACAACACCCGCCATTCTGCTCGAAACCCTCAAGCTTTTGCATTGCAATGGCCCCTTGGCGGGCAACTGGTTGGCTTCCATCAGCTGCTCAGGCGGAGAGGCAAGCCTTATCGCGGATCTGGCCACGACGCGCGAACTGATCTTTCCTGCGCTGACACCCGAACAGAAATCAGCGCTGCGCGATGCGCTTGGTCCTATGGTCGCCCTTAACAACCCACTGGATTACCACACCTATATCTGGGGCGACGTGGACCGCATGACGCAAGCTTGGTCCGGGATCTGCACCCCGGAAATCGACCTGACACTCAGCGTTGTCGACTATCCCACAACCGACAATAGCGCATGGCGATGCACGGTCGACGCGGCGCTGGCGGTCCGTTCGCAGACAGGGCGCCCCTTTGCCGTCGTCGCCAGCCTGCCGGAACTGATGCCGCCCGACATCGCCGCTGAACTGATGGCAGGTGGCGTGACCCCTATGAATGGGCTCGACGAAGCGCTTGCCGCGGCTGAGGCTGCCGCGCGCATTCGGTTGCCTCATGACCTGCCCGTCAGTGCCGCACCCCCTGTGGGCACGATACGCACCCTGACAGAAGCAGAGGCAAAGGCCCGCATCGCCAGACATGGCGTTTTGGTCCCGTGGTGCTGCCGCTATGGTGTCCAGCACGATGGCATTGTCCCCCTGATTGACCCCACCGACGAACATGATGGCGATTGTTATTATACTGACCTCTACGCCATCAAGGGCGAGGGGATGGCGCATAAATCCGAAGCGGGTGCCGTGCGTCTGAACGTGGCAGAAGCGGACTGGGAAGCCGTCGCGCGCGACGTCGGCACAGCAACTGTTCTGATCGAATGCATGATTACGGACAGTGTTGCCGAACTCCTGATCGGCATCACACGCGACCCGGCGCATGGCTTTGCACTTACCATCGGCACAGGCGGCATCTGGACAGAGCTTTTGCGCGATACCGCAACACGCCTGCTGCCCGTCACCGAAGGCGATATTCACGACGCTCTCAAGTCCCTGCGCATCTATCCGCTGCTGACCGGCTTTCGTGGCAAACCACCTGCAAACCTGCATGAGATTGAACAGACAATCCTCGCTCTGCAAGACTACGTTCTGCGTGGCCCCGACACCGTGGCAGAGGTCGAAATCAATCCGCTTATCTGCACCCCTGACCGCGCCGTCGCCGCCGACGCGCTTATCACATTGGAACACGCAAAATGACCGACACCCCCATCAAAACCCGCCGCGACGGAGCGATCCTCGAAGTCACCCTCGACCGGCCCAAGGCCAACGCCATCGACCTCGCCACCTCGCGCATCATGGGCGAGGTGTTTCGCGATTTCCGCGATGACCCGGACCTGCGCGTCGCCATCATCACCGGTGGGGGCGAGAAATTCTTCTGCCCCGGCTGGGATCTGAAAGGGGCGGCAGACGGTGACGCGGTCGATGGCGACTACGGCGTTGGCGGGTTCGGCGGCATTCAGGAAATGCGCGACATGAACAAGCCGATCATCGCCGCCGTGAACGGCATCTGCTGCGGCGGCGGGCTGGAACTTGCGCTGTCCGCCGACATGATTCTCGCCGCCGATCACGCCACTTTTGCCTTGCCCGAAATCCGCTCCGGCACCGTGGCCGATGCCGCATCGGTCAAACTGCCCAAACGCATCCCCTACCACATCGCGATGGAGCTACTGCTGACAGGTCGTTGGTTTGATGTGAACGAGGCAAAGGGCTGGGGCCTCATCAACGAAGTCCTACCCGCAGATCAACTCATGGACCGCGCGTGGGAACTGGCGCGGCTGCTCGCCTCCGGCCCACCACTTGTCTATGCCGCGATCAAGGAAATCGTGCGCGATGCGGAGGATACAAAGTTTCAGGATGCTATGAACCGCATCACCAAACGGCAGTTGCCGACGGTCGATACACTCTATGCCTCAGAGGATCAGCTTGAAGGCGCGCGGGCCTTTGCGGAAAAACGTGATCCGGTGTGGAAAGGAAAGTGAGCAGGCGGCCTAGCTTGCCGCTTTCTCTTCCTTGTTGGGGGCGCTTGGATCTTCCGGTGGATCGGTGATCAATTCGGCGTCTTCGATATCGCTGCGCGTGGCCACTTTACCACCTGCCTCGGCACCCGAATTATCCTCAACCGCGCCGACAATCAGCGGCAACATCTGAACGCCGCCGGGCATCGCGACTTCTGACATTGGCGGGGTTTTCCACGCCAATGTGTCAAAGCTCTTGCAGTTCCCGCACATCGGGGCCCAATCTGCATGGATATGCTGGCAATTATCGCAGATCCATTGCGGCCCGCGTGAAACGGTCAGCGCCCGCGCCAACCATCCTTTGACCACCGTGTCGGACGCCCCCTCGCCCCGTTCAATCGCCGCCATCAGGGTCACAGAACGTGCGGTCGGGTCCGTCTCAACCAGATCGCCCAACGCACGGCGCGCAGCGGGAAAGTCTTCGTCCGCGATGTGCAGTTCCGCTTTCAGCATTTTGGTCTCAGGATGTTCGGGCTTTGACTTGGTCAATGCCTGAAAACGCTTGATCCGTGCTGCGGGTTTTTCGTCCGGAGCAATCGCCGCAAAGGCTGCAGCCAGATCAGGGTGCGGCTGGACGGCCCATGCTTTGGTCAAAACACGCGCCGCATATTTCGGTTTGCCCTGATCAATATAACCGTGTGCGGCCAGAACCGCGGCGGGGATCAAATCGGGCGACAGGCGGTTCGCTTCAATTGCGGCTTCGCGCGCTTCGATGTCTTTGCCGTCGTCAATGATATCCTTGGCTTCGGACAGGGCCAGCACCGCATCGCGCCGCTTGTGTACGTCACGCGGCAATTGACCGTTCTTCAGCTTGGCACTCAACGTCTTGCGCGCACCGCTCCAGTCCTCTTTCTCGGCCTGAAGCTGCAAGAGAATGTCGCCGGTCTCTCCGTGCTTCGGCTTCAATGCGAACGCTTTTTCAGCGAGCTTGAGTGCGGTCTCCGTGTCACCATCGGCCAGCTTTTGCTTCATGATGCCGCGCACGCCAACAAAGCGGGTCGCTTCGTCTTCGACCAGCTTGCGATAAGTGTTCTCGGCCATCCGCCGGTCACCGGCCAGTTCTGCCGCCTGCGCAGTCAGCAAATTTGTCAGCGCGGGCTTGTTTAGATATTTGTCCGCCTTCTGCGCCTTTGCCAGCGCCACACGTCCTTCGCCGCTGGCCAGCGCCATCAGACCTTCGGACAGGGCATTGAAACCCTTGCGCTCGCGGTTTCTGTCGAAATACCGCGACAGTGCTGTTTCATCCCCGTTAAGAAATTTCCAGGTCGCCACCAGCAATGAAAATATCTTGAGCAACAGCCAGACAGCAATCATCAGCACAATCACTGCGATCACCGATTGCAGAGGGCCAAAGCTGAACTCCGTTCCCATGACGGTAACCTGAATACCGCCCTGACTTTCAAGCAGATATCCCGCGCCCCAGGCCAGTGCCGCCACTGCGGCAACAAACACAACGATCTTGATCAATGACCACAGCATAAATTCAACTTTCTCAGTTTGCCGTCAGGCGTTGGGACAGATCCTGCACAGCCGCTTCGGCGTCGACACGCGAACGTGCCTGCGCCAGCCAGTCTGCCATTGCATCCTGTGCTTCGGGGGGAAGTGTATCAATCTCGGACAGCGCCTGTGCGACCTGACCGTTGCGCACCGCCGCTTCGGCGCGGGACAAGACCGCATCAGGGTCTGTTCCCTCTCGGGGCGCAACCGACCGCGCGCCAAGCTGGCGACGCAGGAAGCCGGTCATCCCACCTTCGCCCGCATCCGTGCCCGCCGCACGTGCGGAAGACAGTGCAGCGCGCGCTGTGTCGGGGAAATCAGTCTGTAGCTGTAACAGCGTCGACACACCCTCGTTTGCTGATGAAGCCAGCGGGTCGGGCACGTCCGTCACCCCGGCCGCATTCAAATCCTCCACCGCCGAGGCAAAGCCGCCACCGGTGGCCAGCGCCGCATTTATCTTTGTCAGCGCCGCTTGGATCTCGGCCTGCCGCGCGGCATTCGCGGTCGCCTCTTCCACGCTCAGCGCGTTCTCCAACAGGCGCGCAATCTCTGATTTTTGTTCTTCGACGGAAGTTTTCAGTGTGGCCAGCTCTTCTGCATAGGCCTGCGCGGCACCATCATCACTCGTCGTGATGACAGGCCGGTTCTCAAGAATTGTCAGCCGGTCTTCAACCTCGGCAAGCGTTGTCTCAAAGGTTTCAAGCGATGCGCTCACCCCAGAGATCGTTTCTTCGATACCGCTCAGATCGACAGATTCCGCCGGTGCGATATTGCCCAGCGCGTCAATCTCATCCTGCTGTGCGGCAAGCTGTTGCCTCAGCTCGGCCGTATTCGCCCGGGTGTTGAACACGTTCATCTCAGAAGCGAGAAACCCAAGCACACCGGCAATGATACCACCCAAAACAAGCGGCAGGAAAATGCTGCGCTGTTGTTGCGGCTGCGCGGGCGGTGGTGACGCAACGGGCGCGCGCGATGCAGAAGCACTGGCGGTTGTCGTCTCCGCTGGTTTTGAGGCCGCTGTCGCGGGTTTGTCGGATTTTGGTGCCGGATCGGGTTTGTCCGACTTGGTTTCGGCCAATGTCGACTTGGGCTTTTCTTCCAAACCCGCCGTCGCGGGCTTTGGATCAGACTTTGAATCCGTTGCGGTCTTTGCCGCAGGGGCTTTGGTATCAGAAGCCGCAGATGCATCTTTTGTGGTCTTTGCTGCCGCTCCAGCGGTCTTGGTCGTTTTTGCACTGGCCGCCTTTGACGCGGACGACACCTCTGGCGTTTCGTTTTTGCCGGTGTCTGCCGCCTTGGGCTTGTCCTTCGTCACATCATCCGAGGTTGCTTTCAAAGTTCTTGCGCCCGACGCTGGTTTTTTCGCTTTCGCCACTCTGCATACCCTTCTGATTCTGACCGCGTGTCAGATGAACCCATGCACCATAGCCCCCAACGCGGTCGTCCTTCAAGCTAAGCTATCGCGGCGCAACAGCATTTCAACCGCCTGCTGCATCTCCTTTGACGTCGGCTCTGCCACGGTGTGAAGGCTGGCAAATGTTCGGCCCTGCACGGCCTCCGCAACCGCGGTACTGATACAGATCGCGTGCACCCGATGAGTTAAGTCCACCTGCGACCTAAATTGCGCGGCAGTACGCGGTGAGAAAAGGGGAAGGATCACTGGCATCTCCCCCGCCAGCAAGTCTTGCGCTTGCGCATTCAGTGTTCGGGATTCCTGATCATAGAGCGTGATCACATCAGTCGGCACACCCGCCGCCGATAACCGCGCCGCAACTTCGCCGCGCCGGTGCGCGCCCGCCAGATGCACCAATGGGCCTTTTGGCAAATCCTCTGACATCATCATCACAAGATCATCGGCCGTGCGCCCGACCATTGAAACGGACCATCCCCGCCGCTTTGCTTCTTGGGCAGTTCTATCGCCAACGCAGAACGCCCGTCGTCCACCACCCAAAGGGGCAAGCGCAGCGCCCTGTGCCGATGTAAAGATGACCCCATCCATTCCAACCAGATCGGGCGTCTCATGTCCGGGCACAATTTCCAGCAGGGGCGCATGGCATACCAACACATCCTTCAGCGCATCCCGCGACAGCCCCGCCACAAACCGTCTGCCGCTTTGCAGGGGACGTGTCATCAGCAATGCACGCGTGTGCACCGAGGGTGAAGCATTGTTTGCCATGATAAGCGGTGTTACCTCCCGTTAAGCGCCCATGCAACGGAAAGCACCCATGCCCGCCTCGCTCATCATCCTAGGTCTGGAAAGCAGCTGTGACGATACCGCCGCCGCTGTCGTGCGGACGCAGGCGGATGGGATGCCCGAAATTCTGTCTTCGGTGGTGATGGGTCAGGCCGAACTGCATTCTGATTTTGGCGGCGTTGTCCCCGAAATCGCGGCACGCGCCCATGCCGAAAAGCTTGATCATTGCGTTGAACAGGCTCTGTTGCAGGCGAAAACATCCCTTGAGGCTGTTGACCTGATTGCCGTGACCGCCGGTCCTGGATTGATCGGCGGAGTTGTTTCGGGTGTGATGTGCGCCAAGGGGCTGGCGCAAGCCACGGGAAAACCGCTTTATGGTGTAAATCATCTGGCTGGTCACGCGCTGACGCCACGCCTGACAGATTATGTCCCTTATCCGTATCTGATGTTGCTGGTTTCAGGCGGGCACTGCCAATTTCTGATGGTCACGGGCGCAGACAGTTTCCGCAGGCTGGGCGGCACCATCGACGACGCACCGGGGGAAGCGTTTGACAAGGTTGCGCGCCTGATCGGTCTGCCGCAACCCGGTGGGCCAGCGATTGAAATGGCGGCAAGCATAGGTGATCCTGCACGGTTCGCCTTGCCGCGCCCACTGCTGGACCGACCCGGCTGTGATATGTCTTTTTCCGGTCTGAAAACCGCCGTTCTGCGCGCACGTGACAGGCTGACCGCCGAGAAGGGCGGTATCACAAGACAGGATCAGGCAGACCTTGCAGCCGGGTTTCAGGCGGCGGTGGTGGATGTTCTGGCCGAAAAGACACGTCGCGCCTTTGCCGATTATCCCCAGGACGCACCGCGCACCCTGTGCGTGGCCGGTGGCGTGGCCGCCAACAAGGCCATTCGCACCGGATTAGAGACTGTTTCAGCGGGGGAAAACGCCCGATTTGTGGCCCCGCCACTGGCTTTGTGCACGGATAATGCCGCGATGATTGCCTATGCTGCGGCAGAGCAATCCGCCCTGCGCGCCCCCGATGACATGACCCTTTCGGCGCGTCCCCGCTGGCCCCTTGATACTGCACAACCTGCAATGCTTGGCAGCGGCAAAAAAGGCGCGAAAGCATGAGCATCGCTGTCCTTGGTGCCGGTGCCTTTGGCACCGCGCTTGCAATATCGCTTGCCGAAAAGGAAGAGGTAACCCTGTGGGCGCGCGACGTCAGAGAAATGGCGCAAACCCGCGAGAACAGCCGTCGTTTGCCAGACTGCCCGCTTCCTCCAACCGTGATCGTTACCGATGATCTGATCAGGGCAACCAAGGCCGATATCATCCTGCTGTCGATCCCTATGCAAAAGCTGCGCGGCTTTCTGTCAGAGCATGCGCCGCATCTCTCCGGTCATACCCTTGTCGCCTGTTGCAAGGGCATGGAGCTTGAGACGGGTCTTGGCCCCGTTGCCGTAATCTCGGACAGTGTGCCTACCGCGACACCTGCCATTCTGACCGGCCCCAGCTTTGCCGTCGATATCGCACGCGGCCTGCCCACGGCACTGACGCTCGCCTGTGCAGAAGATCGGATTGGGCGAAACCTTCAGCGGGCGATTACCACAGCCAATCTGCGCCTTTACCGCACGACTGACACCACGGGTGCAGAACTTGGCGGCGCGCTGAAAAATGTCATCGCCATCGCTTGCGGCGCCGCAATCGGTGCGGGACTGGGCGAAAGCGCGCGTGCCGCACTGATGACACGCGGCTACGCCGAGATGCAGCGCCTTGCGGCCCACCTAGATGCCGATCCCCGCACCCTTTCGGGACTATCAGGGTTTGGTGATCTGACACTGACCTGCACATCAACCCAATCGCGCAACACGCGGCTAGGTCTGTCGCTGGGTAAAGGTGTTGCGTTTGATCCCGACACGACCGTCGAAGGGGCAGCAACCGCCAGCGCCGTGCATGCCATTGCCACCCGCGCAGGCCTGGACATGCCGATCACTGCTGCTGTTGCGGGTCTGCTGAACAACCGCTTAGATGTTACCAGTGCCATGCAATCCCTGCTCAACCGCCCACTCAAGGAAGAATGATATGTTTGTTGCTCTTGTTGCCCATGACAAACCCGGTGCCCTGTCTGTCCGTCAGGAAAACCGCCCTGCCCATCTGGAATATCTCAAATCAACCGATCACGTCGCACAGGCCGGTCCCTTGCTGGATGCAGACGGCGGCATGATCGGATCGCTGATCATTCTGGACGTGGCCGATATGGCAACCGCGCAAAACTGGGCCGATAATGATCCCTATGCTAAGGCCGGGCTTTTCCAAAGCGTAACCCTGACCCACTGGAACAGGGTAATCGGCTGATGGCTTATTGGTTGTTCAAATCTGAACCCAACACATGGGGTTGGGAGGATCAGGTTGCAAAGGGTGACGCAGGAGAAGAATGGGATGGCGTGCGCAACTATCAGGCCCGCAACTTCATGCGCGAGATGAAGAAAGGTGATCTGGGGTTCTTTTATCATTCGATGAAGGAAAAATCCGTTGTTGGTATTGTCGAGGTTGTTGCGGAAGCGCACCCCGACAGCACAACCGATGACGCCCGTTGGGAATGCGTGGACATCAAGGCAGTGCGCCCCTTCAAGGTGCCGGTCACCCTTGATCAGATCAAGGCCGAAGAACGGCTTGAAAACATGGTTCTGGTCAACAACTCCCGCCTGTCCGTGCAACCGGTCAGCGATGCGGAATGGAAACTGGTCTGCGAGATGGGTCAGACGAAACCATAGAAAACTGCAAATTTCGCGCGTACCCTGACCACGCAAGACGTCAGGAGGGAACAAATGGGAATTATCGCAGTGATCGTAGCCGCCTTTGCGGGTTTTGCCTTTGGTGCAGTATGGTACATGGCGCTTGCCAAGCCTTGGGTTGCTGCCGCCGGTATTGAAACAGATGCGCACGGCAGACCAAAAAACAATTCACCGCTGCCCTTTGTGCTGGCAGGCATCGCGATGATACTGGTGGCCGGCATGATGCGACACACGTTCGCGCTGTCAGGCATCGACACCCCCGGCAAGGGTCTGATCTCTGGGTTGGGCATCGGGCTTTTCTTTATCAGCCCGTGGATCATGATCAATAACGCCTACGGCGACAGGCCCTTTCGGCTAACGATGATTGACAGCGGCTATGCCACTTTTGGGTGTGCAATTATCGGATTGGTTCTGTCACTGTTCTGAACCGCGCCAACCAATGAAAGAAGGGTCCCGGCATGACACCAGAACCCTTCTTCACCCCGCGTGCTCCCGTACCCACACACACGTATTGAATCTGTTCTGGCCATCCTGGCCGATACGGTTTCATATCAAAGCGATGGCGACGCGCCAAGTATTTGATGTATCAAACAATTCTTAAATGCAAAACACCCGCGACCAGTGGCGCGGGTGCTCATCTTTTAATGCCGGGATGGCCTCAGCCGTAGACGGATTCCTTACCGAAGTGTTTGGTCAGCATGTAGTAGATCACCGCGCGATACTTGTTGCGCTCTGATTTGCCGTAAGTCTCGATCGCCTTGTGAATCCCTTCCATCAGGTTCGGACCGTCGGGCAGACCCAGCTTTTTGATCAGAAAATTATTTTTGACCAGCTCAAGCTCGCTTTCCTGGCTTGCCGCAACGGTCTGTGCGTCGGCGTTATAGATCGACGGCCCGCAACCGATTGTCACTTTGGTCAAAAGATCCATGTCGGGGGTCATCCCACATTTTGCCTTCAGATCTTCTGCATACTTTGCGATCCATTCGTCCCGCTTGCCCATAAAAGTCTCCCACCTTGAAAATTCTGATCAGACTGTCTGATCGTCGTGCAGACCCTAAAGGCAAATTTTTTACCCACAAAGGGAAAATTTCTCTGATCCTCCCCGTCTCCTTTAGCTTGGCACTTATCCCGCGTGATGTTGATGTCCGATAGCTGCGCAAGGCTCCTGAAATCACTGAACTTCTCACAGGCACAGAACGGTCTTTGATCCTCTGATACCGGGCGGTATGTTTGCGCCAGCGGCAAAAATCCGCGAACCGATGAAGGAACATGTGATGGACAGGACCGTCAGCTTTACCCAAATGAAGGACGGCACCAAAGCCGACTATGAATTGCTTGAGCAGTTGGAAAAACCATATGTCGCGCTGACCGCTGACAGGGTACTGGACGAACTGCGCCGACAGGGCGCGGCCACACTTGAGGGATATCGCATCACGCGGCTGGACCACGGTTTGCAATCTGCCACGCGCGCAGAGCGGGACGGTGCCGATATCGACTGGGTTGTTGGCGCACTTTTGCACGACATCGGTGATGGGTTGGCTCCGCAAAATCATGACCGGTTTTCGGCCGAGGTTATACGCCCTTACGTGCGCTGGGATGTGGCCTGGGTGGTGGAACATCACGGAATTTTCCAGATGATCTATTACGCACATCACTATGGATGGGACGAAAATGCGCGCGACAGGTTTCGGGATCACCCGTGTTTCGCAAGTTGTGCCGCGTTTTGTGAGCGCTGGGATCAGGCTTCTTTTGATCCCGCATACTCAACGCAAACGCTGGATCATTTTGAGCCGATGCTGCGCGAGGTCTTTGCGCGCAAAGCGTATGATGCAGATGTTATTCGTGAGGGATATGTCTCGCCTTTGACCGCTGTGGTGTAACCGGAACAGCCGATCAATTCAGACGCACGCCAGTGTTGCGTCCGTGGCGCGTGCGGCGGTCCAATTCGCGGTCTGCGGCCACGTATTTCCGAATGATCTTCTGCGCGCCACTGCACCCTGCGCGTCTGATCTCTTTTGCTGCTGCGATACCATGCTGCCCGTGTTGGCGTTCGTGTGCCATCAGGCTGGCAATCATCAGATCAAACCGCGCACGCAGATCGGCGGACATAGCGGCAGGGTTCACATGTCTGGGAATGGTATAAACCACATTGACGCTCACATCGCAGCCGCTGGTCCACCGCACATCCCATCGGGTCAAGGCCCAGAACCGCCTTGGCCCCCGGTCGCGCATTTGCCGTCTGAGTTGCCTGATAGATGTCGCGTCGACCGGATAGGTTTGAACAGTCTCGCTTATTTTCGGCGCAGCAGATGCCGGGGCCACAAAAAGCCCCGACATCAATAGTATCATCAGGCAGCGCCGCACCACGCGCCTGCACCCTTAATAGCGGTAATGCTCCGGCTTGAACGGTCCTTCGGGTGCTACCCCGATATAGGCCGCCTGCTCTGGGTCCATCTTGGTCAGCTTCACACCGATCCGGTCCAGATGCAGACGCGCAACCTTTTCATCCAGATGCTTGGGCAGGATGTAGACGTTGTTCTTGTAGTTGTCGCCGTTCGTCCACAGCTCCATCTGGGCCAACACCTGATTGGTAAAGGACGCCGACATCACAAATGACGGATGGCCCGTGGCGTTGCCAAGGTTCAACAGACGCCCCTCGGACAGCAGGATCAGGCGATTGCCATTCGGCATCTCGATCATGTCCACTTGTTCTTTGATGTTGGTCCATTTGTGGTTCTTCAGCGCGGCCACCTGAATTTCGTTATCGAAGTGCCCGATGTTGCCGACAATCGCCATATCCTTCATCTCGCGCATGTGCTCGATGCGGATCACGTCCTTGTTGCCGGTGGTGGTGATGAAAATGTCAGCCGTGCCAACGACATCTTCCAGCAATACAACCTCGAAACCGTCCATCGCTGCCTGCAACGCGCAAATCGGATCGACTTCCGTTACTTTGACACGCGCACCGGCACCGGCCAGCGACGCAGCCGAACCCTTGCCAACGTCGCCATAGCCCATCACGACAGCAACTTTACCAGCCATCATCGTATCCGTGGCGCGACGGATGCCATCGACCAGTGACTCTTTGCAGCCGTATTTGTTGTCGAACTTCGACTTGGTCACGCTGTCATTCACGTTGATCGCAGGGAAGGGCAGCTGGCCATTTTTGTGCAGTTCGTACAGGCGGTGAACACCTGTTGTAGTCTCTTCAGACACGCCGACGATCTGATCACGCATCTTGGTGAACCAGCCGGGTGATGCTTCCATCCGCTTTTTGATCTGCGCCTTGATGACGGTTTCTTCTTCGGACGTCGGCACCGCGATAATCTCTTCTCCGGCCTCGGCCCGCGCACCCAGCAAAATATACAGGGTCGCGTCGCCACCATCGTCCAAAATAAGGTTTGGGCCATCATCGAACATGAAGGACTTATCAAGATAATCCCAGTGTTCTTCCAGCGACTGACCCTTGATCGCAAATACCGGGACGCCCGCCTCTGCAATCACCGCTGCTGCGTGGTCTTGCGTGGAAAAGATGTTGCAAGACGCCCAGCGCACATCAGCGCCCAGCGCGACCAGCGTTTCAATCAGAACCGCAGTCTGAATTGTCATGTGAAGGGATCCGACGATCCGTGCGCCCTTGAGGGGCTGAGCGGAACCGTATTCCTCGCGCAGCGCCATCAGGCCCGGCATTTCGGTTTCCGCGATGTCCAGTTCCTTGCGACCATACGCGGCAAGCGCGATGTCCTTGACGATAAAATCCTTAGCCATGTGGCACCTCAATCATTATGTTTGAGAGCCGCCTAACATTTTTGCCGCATCCCCTCAACTGATGATAAAGACGCAGGGTTTATCGCGCGTTACTGGGACAAAGATGCCAGCAACTGGTCCTGTTCCAGACCTTCCATCCAATCGTCGCCCTGCGCAATGACACAGGCCTGACCATCGGAGTAGGTCTTTACCATCGTCCATGTGCCGGTCTCTTCCGAAACCCAAAGCTGTTCCCGTGTTTCGCTAGGGGCGGCATTTGGCGTTTCGCCATACCAATCGATCAGCGCGGCACCCATTTCGTCCGCTGTCATACAGACCTGTTGTGCCATCGCCGAATTGACGGCAAAAGTGGTAAAAGCTGCGAATGTCAGTGTCGAAACAAGCGGTTTCATTGTGATCTCCTTTGATCATTGAACACGCAGAACGGCAAAAAAGTTCCAGCAGTATCAATGATGAAGGCGCCCCAATGGCCCAACCAACCAGAGCATGGCAGCGGATGCTGTCGGGACGGCGGCTTGATCTGCTTGACCCGACCCCAATGGATATCGAGATTGAAGACATCGCCCACGGCCTTGCCTTTGTCGCCCGCTGGAATGGACAAACGCGAGGCGATTATGCCTATTCCGTTGCCGAACATTCGCTGTTGGTTGAGACGCTTTTTACCCGCCTGAATCCACGCGCGCCCGCAAAATGGCGGCTGGCGGCCCTGCTGCACGACGCGCCGGAGTATGTAATTGGTGACATGATTTCCCCCGTCAAGGCGGCGGTCGGTCCCGGGTACGGCGCATTGGATGATCGGTTGACCGCTGCCATTCACCTGCGCTTTGGTCTGCCAGCGCAGATTCCTGCAACAGTAAAGAAACAGATAAAGAAAGCGGACAAGATCAGCGCCTGGATGGAAGCCACCCAAATCGCTGGTTTTTCGGAAACGGAATCAAGCAAGTTCTTTGGCACGCCTGATCTGAATCTGATCAGCGATCTGCGCATTATCCTGCGTCCACCGGTAGAGACGCGCAATGAATTCACCGCGCGCCACAACGCCTTGTTGGAACACATGACATGATCACCGTGCGCAAACCCATTCCACTGGATCACGCCGACATGGCCCGCCTGCTGAACGATATCATCGTCGAAGGCGGCACCACTGCATTGACCCGGCCCGTCACGGGAAGCGACTTGTCAGAATGGGTCGCCTCTGACCCAGAGCGCAGCGCGTGGCATGTGGCATTGGATGCGCAAGAACGGATCGTCGGGTTTCAATGGATTGAACCTGCACCCGATTTGCCTTCCGACGCTGCCGATATCGCGACTTTTGTGCAGATCGGACAAACCGGGCTTGGGATCGGATCAGCCCTGTTTGATGCCACCCGCGCAGCGTCACGGGCGATGGGATTGAAATGGATCAACGCAAATATCCGCGCGGATAACGAGGGCGGATTGATCTATTACCAAAGCCGGGGGTTTCAGGACTATGGCGTTATCGAGGGGTACACCCTTGGTTCGGGCGAAATCGTCGACAAGCGCCTCAAACGCTACGACCTCTAGCCTTCAGCGTGGCGACCGTTTGGCCAGAATGCGCTGCAACGTCCGGCGGTGCATGTTCAGGCGGCGCGCCGTCTCTGACACGTTTCTGTCGCACAGCTCATAGACCCTTTGGATGTGTTCCCACCGCACGCGGTCCGCGCTCATCGGGTTTTCGGGGGGCGGGGGCAGATCGTCACCTGTGGCCAGCAAGGCGTTTGTGATGTCATTGGCATCGGCGGGTTTGGACAGGTAATCTGTTGCGCCGATCTTGACCGCTGCAACCGCCGTCGCAATCGCGCCGTAGCCCGTTAAAACAACCACTCGCGCGTCCGCGCGCCGTTCGCGCAGCGCTTCAACCACGTCCAGACCGTTGCCGTCTTCAAGCCGCAGATCAATCACGGCATAGGCAGGAGGCCGCGCCGTTGCAATTGCGCGACCCGCGGCAACACAATCCGCGGTCTCTACCTCGAACCCGCGTTTCTCCATCGCCTTGGCCAGACGCCGCAGGAATGGTTCATCATCATCCACCAGCAACAGTGATTTGTCGGGTCCAAGATCTTTCATAGTCTGCGTCACTTCTTTGCGCTCACATCAATATCTTCTGTGATGCAATATGGCGCGCGAAAGGCTTGGGTCAAACCGGTCACAGCTGATCGACAAAGCAACCGATCTTGTCGGCCATTTCGGTGGGTGGCACCTCGCGGCGGAAGTATTCGACAAAACCCGCTTCTGGCAAAACCAGATAACTGAAGGTCGAATGATCCACCAGATATTCGCCGTCCACAGCAGGCTGCGCCTTGTAGTAGGTGCGGAACGCTTCACTTGCCGCTTTGATCTGCTCAGGAGAGCCGGTCAGCCCGACCATGCGCGGATGCATAACATCGGCAAAATCGGCAACGACTTCGGGCGTGTCCCGTTCTGGATCAATGGTGATGAAAACCGGCTGAACCTGCTTGCCGCGTTCCTCAAGTATTTCCACCGCCGATGCGTTGCGGTCAACGTCCATCGGGCAAATATCCGGGCAATAGGTGTAGCCAAAATAGATCAACGACGGTTCGGTGATGACATCGGCATCCGTCACGGTTTCGCCCCTGCCGTTCACCAATTCAAACGGGCCGCCCAGATCACCGGCAACGGTCGAGGATCGGCATTGGGCGAACTGATCCGTGGGTGTCTGATCGCGCATCACAAACCAGGCTGACGCCAAAAGGAAAACACCGGCTACTACAACGGCAAGCACGGCAAACATGCGGTTCATCATTGGCCTCCTGCGCCAAAGGGCGCTCTTGATCGTGGTATTTTGCAGACCTACGCTACATCGAACCGGACACAACCGCGAATAAACAAAAGGTGCGCAGATGACGCAGGCAACCATCCGCCCCCTCTCCGGGCGCACGCGGGCCAACTGGATCAGGTTGCGCACGATGATCCTGTTGCGCTGGGTTGCCATCGTCGGGCAACTGATTGCAATCAGCGTGGCGCAGATCATTTACGGCATCCAGCTTGAACTGGGCCTGTGCTACATGGCCATCGGCGCATCGGTCATCGCGAATCTGGTGGCAAGCTTTGTATTTCCGGAAAACAAGCGTCTGTCCGAGCTTGAAAACCTGTCGATGATCACCTTCGATCTGCTTCAGATTGCGTTCCTGCTGTATCTGACCGGGGGATTGAACAATCCTTTTGCACTGCTTCTGCTGGGGCCGGTTACCATTTCGGCAACAGCGCTCAGCCTGCGCTCAACACTGGTGCTGTGCTCAACCGCGATTGTGCTGGTGTCACTGCTGGCAGTCTATCATCTGCCCTTGATGACGCAGTCGGGGGATGTGCTGCATATTCCAGGGCTGTTCATATTTGGACAATGGACAGCGCTTGTCATCGCCATTGTTTTTACCAGTGCGTATTCGCGGCGGGTGACAACCGAAGTGCATTCAATGGGGGATGCCCTTGCCGCAACACAGATGGCGCTGTCGCGCGAACAAAAGCTGACCGATCTGGGTGGCGTGGTGGCGGCCGCCGCACATGAATTGGGCACGCCGCTTGCCACCATCAAACTGACCAGTGCTGAATTGTTGAACGATCTGGAAGATCGGCCCGATCTGGCCGAAGACGCGGCGCTGATCCGTGATCAGGCCGACCGCTGCCGTGATATTCTGCGCGACATGGGGCGGGCGGGCAAAGATGATCTGTTGCTGCGCCGCGCGCCGCTGGAAGCCGTGATCGAGGAAACGGCCGAGCCGCATATGGAGCGTGGGAAAACCGTGATCCTGTCACAGACAGGAGGTGCCGCACGGCGCAGGGATCAGCCTGTCATCATCCGCAGCCCCGAGGTGATCCACGGACTGCGGAACCTGATCCAGAACGCGGTGGATTTTGCCCAATCCACTGTCTGGATCGAATCGGATTGGTCCGAAGACCGTATTTCAGTACGCATCACGGATGATGGCGCGGGATTTCCCCTGCATATTCTGGGCCGCATCGGGGATCCGTTCATGCGCGAAAGGCGGCAGGCACAAACCGGCGTGGCCCGCCCGGAGTATGAGGGTATGGGCCTTGGACTGTTTATCGCAAAAACGCTGCTTGAACGCTCGGGCGCTCAACTACGCTTTGCCAACGGGTCCGAAGACGCGGAAGGTCCCGTGTCCATAGGTGCAGTGGTCGAGGTGATCTGGGCCCGCAGCGCCCTTGCCCCGGACGCACAGGACCGGCAACAGGCCACGGGACACAACCAACACATCGTTGTCTAGAACTCGCAGGCATTAATAGGTCCTTAACCAATTCCCGCAATTGTAGAAATGCGCTGGAAATGACACCGAGGATCCGGGATGCTTACACTGGCGGAATTCATGACAATTCTGATTTCGGCCGGCCTGACTGGCGCGATTGCCCTCGCTTTTCTTTCCAGAAGTGACAGGGTTGCGCCGCAAGTGCCTGACGATCCGCTGGCGCTGTTGTTTCATGACGGCGTGCTGCACCACGGCTCACTGCGTGCCTTGCACCGTTTCGCCCTGATGCCCGGCACCCATGTGTGGGACGATCTGCGAACAGTATTGTTGTCGCGGTTCCCGACCCTTCCCAGTAATCCCGGAACAGGAGACGCGGGGCAACTCTCAATCACCGCCGACGGTGAGGACGATCTTGCCATCCTGCGGCTAAGCTGGCGGGCCGGTATCTGCTGGGTTGAAATCACCGAAGAAACAAGCGCGGTTGCGCATTTCACAGATGACACTTTTACAACGCTGGATCATTGCGCCCGGACGCTGTCACATCCCGCCTGGGAGGTAGACAAAAAGGGCAGTCTGATCTGGGCCAACCCGGCTTACCGCACTCTGGAGCAAAGCCATCACCTCGGGTCGCTGGACCTCACGCATCCAGAGGCAGGCCACACAATACGCAAGGCAATCACCGACGTCGAGGGGCGCAATGACTGGTTTGACATCACCGGTCATCCCACGAACAGAGGCACGCTTTTTCACGCCACCCGCCAGACCCCGCTAATGCACGCAGAAGAAGCCCAGCGCCGGTTTGTTCAGACACTGGCCAAGACCTTTGCCCACCTCAGCATCGGTCTCGCCATTTTTGACCGCGCCGGGCAACTATCTATCTTCAATCCGGCACTGGTGGACCTGACCGGGCTCAAGGCAACCTTTCTGGCAACCCGCCCCGATATGCTGTCCTTCTTTGATGCGCTGCGCGAAAACCGCCAGATGCCCGAACCAAAAAACTATCGAACGTGGCGGCAGGATATCGCGGAAATGATTGCGGCGGCTTCGGGCGGGAAATACCGCGAGACATGGACGCTGGAAGACGGGCGCACCTATACGGTTCAGGGCCGTCCACACCCGGACGGGGCCACCGCGTTCCTGATTGAGGATATCAGCGCGGAGATCACCCTTGCCCGCAGTTACCGCGCCGAGGTTGAACAGTTCGAGACGTTGCTGGACAGCGTCGATGACGCGCTTGTGGTGTTTTCATCCTCCGGCGTGCTCACGCTGTGCAACGCGGCCTATCGCAATTTGTGGGGCCAGAATCCCGACGCCGCTTTTGCGGATGTGACCTTTTCCGATGCGGTGACCCTCTGGTCAGAGAAATCATCGGCACGCGGCGGCTGGCAAACGGTCGCGAACCTTGCGGCGCTCCGCGGCATTGGCACATCCCACACGCTGGATTTACAAATGCAGGACGGGACGACGCTGGCGTGTCGGATTGCACCGATGGGGACCGAGTCTGTTCTGGTTCGTTTCTCCACACGCAGCGATGTCCTTGACCCACCGAAGCGGACGCAAATAACCCGCTGACCCAAGGAAGAAGCGTCAATTGCCGCTTTCGACTTGCAGTGACAAAGCGCCGTTGTCACGATGCCGCATGACCGGTCATTCCTTTTCATTCTCGACATCATCAGCCGATGAGACACGGACCCTTGCCCAATCGCTCGCGCCGCATCTGACGGGGGGCGATACGCTTTTGCTGGTCGGTGATGTGGGGGCCGGAAAAACCCATTTTGCCCGCAGTCTGATCCAGATGCTTATCGGCCAGACCGAGGACGTCCCGTCACCTACATTTACCTTGGTACAGACCTACCCCTGCGCCGACGCGGAAATCTGGCACGCTGATCTTTATCGGCTGACCTCCACGCTCGAAATCGAAGAACTTGGCTTGGTTGATGCCTTCGACACCGAAATCTGCCTTGTCGAATGGCCGGACCGGCTTGGCCCGTTGATGCCGCATCATGCCCTGACGTTGACATTTGCATCCGGTGCGCATGAAGACGCCCGCCAGATCACCGTCAGCTGGACAGCCACCCGATGGACGGCGCTGCTTTATCAATGGAACGGGTGATGACGCGCGCGGCACAAATCAGTGAGTTTCTTGCCCAAAGCGGCTGGGCAGGTGCCGCATCCCAGCGTGTTGCCGGTGACGCATCCAATCGCCGCTATGATCGGTTGACCCGAACGGGTGGCACAACAGCGATCCTGATGGACGCTCCCCCCGGCACGGGCGAAGACGTACGTCCTTTCATGCGCATCGCTGATCACCTGCGCGCCATCGGGTTAAGCGCGCCGGAAATATACCACGCTGATCCAACGAGTGGTCTGTTGCTGATCGAAGATTTTGGCGATGCGCTGTTTGCTGATCTGATGTCAGACGATCCGGCGCAACAAGTGCCGCTGTACCGCGCCGCGACGGATGTTCTGCTGCACCTGAAGGAACACGACGCACCCAAACTCAATATCTGTGATGCGACATGGTTGATCGACATGACCCAGCCATTTTTTGAGTGGTACGTCGGTGATCCCGATAAACACGCATCTTTTGCGCAGGTGTTCGGTGGTTTTGCGAAAATGGCCGCCGAAGGGCCAAAAGTGCTGATGCTTAGGGACTATCACGCGCAGAACCTCCTGTTGCTGCCTGACCGCGAAGGAGTGCAACAGGTTGGCATTCTGGATTTTCAGGATGCGATGCAGGCCCATCCCGCCTATGATCTGGTGTCTATCCTGCAAGACGCCCGGCGCGATGTAAGTGCGGAAATCGAGCGGGAAATCCTGCGTTATTATACTGCGAATTCCGCTGTTTCAGACGCTGAATTTCGCTACGCCTATGCCGTCCTTGGTGTGCAGCGCAATCTGCGTATCCTTGGGATCTTCGCGCGTCTTTGCATGCGGGATGGCAAGGCAGGATATGTCGATTTTATCCCTCGTGTCTGGGGATACGTACAGCGCAATCTGGCCCATCCCGCGCTTGCACCGCTGGCCGCACATCTGAAACCGATACTGCCCGCGCCTACCCCGGCACTTTTGGAAAGCATGAAAGCAAAATGTCCTTCACCCCCCTTCCCGTCCTGATGTTTGCCGCCGGCTTTGGTACAAGAATGCACCCTCTGACCGTAGATCGGCCAAAGCCGCTGATCCCGGTGGCCGGAAAGCCCTTGATTGATCATGCACTTGCATTTGCGCGGGATGCCGGTTGCGAACCCATCGTGGCCAATCTGCATTACAAATCACAGATGCTGAAGGATCATCTTGCTCCTTTGGGCGTCGCCACCGTGGTTGAACACCCAGACATTCTTGAAACCGGCGGTGGGCTGCGCAATGCCTTGCCAGCGCTGATGGGCGATCCTGTGGTCACCCTGAACACCGATGCGATCTGGGCCGGACCCAACCCAATCAGGCTGTTGCAAAAAACATGGAACCCCGAGAAAATGGATGGTCTGCTGATATGCATCCCGACTGACCACGCCATCGGGCACCAGAGCAGCGGTGATTTTATACTGACAGAAACTGGCAGGATAAAACGCGGACCCGGCCAGATCTACGGTGGCGTTCAAATCATCAAAACCGCCCTGCTGGATCAAATAGAAAGCGCTGCATTCTCGCTTAACGTGGTATGGGACATGATGCTCAAGCAAAAGCGGCTGTTTGGTCTGTCCTATCCCGGGCATTGGTGCGATGTCGGGCACCCCGCAGGCATCGAACTGGCCGAGGAAATGCTGAATGACCATCGTGTTTGACCCAAGCGATACCCCCCGCGTCTTTGGGCTTGCCCCCGGCGTCGATTTTCCCGACGCGCTGGTACAGGGGTTGAGAACGCGCCTGGCCGATCACCCACCGGATGCCATCGCCCGGATTGATCTGATCGTGAACACCGCGCGCATGGAACGTCGGTTGCGGGCAATATTCAATGAAGGCCCGGCCGGGTTTTTGCCGCGCATCCGTTTGTTGACCGGTCTGGACAGCCTTGTTCCCTCAATCACCTTGCCTGCGGCCATCCCGGCGTTGCGCCGACGGCTTGAGCTGGCGCAATTGGTCTCGGCCTTGTTGGACAGGGATACGGAACTTGCGCCGCGTGCGTCACTCTATGCCCTGTCAGACAGCCTTGCGACGCTGATTGATGAAATGCAGGGCGAAGGCGTCAGCGCGCAGGACATCTCAAATCTGGATGTATCGGACAAATCCGGCCACTGGGCCCGCGCAAAAAACTTTCTCGACATCGCCAACGCTTATCTGGACGGGATGAACAGCCAACCGGATGCGCAAGCGCGGCAGCGTCAGCTGATCACGCGGATCGCTGCGCATTGGGCTGATCATCCACCGCAAAACCCCATTATCATTGCGGGCTCTACCGGGTCGCGCGGGACAACCGCAATGTTGATGCGGGCGGTTGCACAGCTTCCACAAGGGGCAATCATCCTGCCGGGATTTGACCACGACACCGAATGGTCAAGCCTGCACACAGCCAAGGGCAAGCACCCGCCCGAGGATCATCCGCAGTATCGGTTCGTGAAACTGATGCAGGAACTTGCCTTGAAGCCCGAGGAAATCGCGCCGTGGAGCGCGGCACAGCCCCCATCGCCAGCGCGCAACCGGCTTGTGTCCCTTTCCCTGTGCCCGGCACCGGTAACTGACAGATGGCTTGGGATCGGTCCAAAACTTACGAATATCAAGGATGCCACCGACGGGCTAACCTTGGTCGAGGCACCGACGCCAAGAACCGAAGCGCTGGCAATTGCGATGCGCTTGCGCAAAGCGGTGGACGAAGGAAAGCGCGCCGCGTTGATCACGCCGGACCGAATGCTGACACGACAAGTCACCTCGGCGCTGGATCGCTGGAACATCCTGCCCGACGACAGCGCCGGTACGCCACTGCACCTGTCACCACCGGGGCGGTTCTTGCGGCATGTCGCAGCGCTCTTTCGAGAAAAGCTTGATGCAGCGACACTTCTGACACTTCTCAAACATCCGCTGACACACAGTGGCGACGGACGGAACGCGCATCAGTTGAACGCCCAGCTTCTTGAGATGCAGCTACGCCGTGACGGGTTGCCTTACCCGGATGCACCGGGGTTGGAAGCTTTGGCCAATGCCGCAAGACGGAAGATCACGCAGGAAGAAAACCAGCACGCGTTTACCGAATGGGCCCTATGGGTTGGCAGCACATTTTGTGGCCATATCAGCACCGAAGCGCGACCGTTGAGCGATTGGGTCGAGACGCATATCGCGCTGGCAGAGACCATTGCCGCCGGAATGCCGGGACAGGACAATCATGAGCTTTGGCAGAAAAAAGCCGGCGCCAAGGCGCGCGAAGTCATGGACGGGCTTACCGAACAGGCCGGGCATGGCGGTACGATGCGCGCAAGCGATTACGCCGATTTGCTGGACGCGCTGTTGTCCGGCGAAGAAGTGCGCGACGCCGAAGGCACGCATCCGCAGGTGATGATCTGGGGCACCTTGGAAGCAAGGGTTCAGGGTGCCGATTTGGTAATTCTGGGTGGGCTGAACGAAGGGTCCTGGCCCGAAGCGCCGCCGCCTGATCCTTGGCTGAACCGTCAGATGCGTCTGGATGCCGGGATGCTGTTGCCGGAACGGCGCATTGGGTTGTCGGCACATGACTATCAACAAGCCATCGCTGCGCCCGACGTCTGGCTCACCCGCTCCATCCGGTCGGATGAGGCGGAAACAGTGCCGTCGCGGTGGCTAAATCGGGTGCTGAACCTGTTGAATGGATTGCCTAGACAAAGCGGCGATGTTGCGGTTGCCGGGATGCGGGCACGCGGTGATGCGTGGTTGCAACAGGTTGAGGCTCTTGGGCAATTCACCCGTGTGGCCCCTGCCCCGCGTCCTTCGCCCCGGCCACCGCTGGCAGCACGACCGGCGCGTCTGTCGGTGACCGAAATCAAACGTCTGATCCGCGACCCTTATGCGATTTATGCCAAACATACGCTTAGGCTGCGGGCGATAAATCCGCTGGTGCAATCACCGGACGCCCCTCTGCGCGGCACGACTGTACACCGGATTATGGAAGTATTCATAAAGTCAGTCACCGCTGATCCACAACGACTGACGCGGGATCATCTCATGGAAGTCACGCGGGAGGTTCTCGCGCAGGATGTGCCTTGGCCTGCCACCCGCCTGATGTGGCAGGAACGGGTGGGCCGGGTAGCCGACTGGTTCATCACCCAAGAGACCGTCCGCCAGAGTTTTGCCACCCCCGTTTTGCTTGAGGAAGCGGCCAAGGGCAAACATCGGTTCGAAGATCTGAACTTTGACCTGATTGGTTATGCCGACCGGATCGACCGGACCGATATGGGGGATGTTCTGGTCTATGATTATAAAACCGGCACGCCCCCGTCCGCCAAGGAACAAAAATTCTTTGACAAGCAACTTCTGCTTGAAGCGGCGATGATCGAGGAAGGAGGGTTTGAGAAGATTGGGGCGGCACCCGTGGCAAACGCGATCTTTATCGGACTTGGGAGTAAACCCACCGAAGTATCCGCACCTCTGACCGAAGAACCGCCCGCAAAGGTGCTGGGCGATCTGCATGAGCTGATTGCGAAATATCAGTCTCTGACACAGGGCTTTACCGCCCGCCGTTTGGTCAGGGAAGACGCGTTCGCCGGTGATTATGACCAGCTTGCGCGCTATGGCGAATGGGATGGCACCGCCCCTTCGAAACCAGAGGATTTGACATGATCATGGATGACGCGACCCGCAGGCAGGTGGACGCCGCGCGTCCCGATGCCTCTACCTGGCTGGGGGCTAACGCCGGTTCCGGCAAGACGCGCGTGCTGACCGACAGGGTCGCGCGGCTGCTGCTGAGCGGTGTCGAACCGCAGCACATTCTGTGCCTGACCTATACCAAGGCCGCAGCATCCGAAATGCAGAACCGTCTGTTCAAAAGGCTGGGCGAATGGGCCATGCTTGACAACAAAGAGCTTGAGCGGGCGATGCAGGATCTGGGCGTTGCCGGGCCGCTTGACAGTGACAGGTTGCGCCGTGCGCGCACGTTGTTTGCGCTTGCAATCGAAACCCCCGGCGGGCTGAAAATTCAGACGATCCATTCCTTTTGTGCGTCTCTGTTGCGGCGCTTTCCGCTGGAGGCAAGGGTCAGCCCCCAATTTACCGAGATCGAGGACCGCGCCGCCGATCTTCTGCGCGCAGACGTGTTGGACGACATGGCGCAAGGCCCGGATGCGGCGCTGATCACCACTGTCGCCAGTTTTTATTCGGGTGAGGACTTTGGCAGTCTGACCAAAAGGCTGGTTGGCATGCGCGACCGGTTCCAGAACGCGCCCAACCTTGGGGACATCCAATTAAAGCTGGGCCAGCCGCCAGATGTGGACAAGGCAAGCATCACACAATCAGTATTCCTTGGTGGAGAGGAACGGCTGATCAAGGAAATACTGCCGCATCTCTTGGCAAGCGGAGTCAACGACAAGAAAGCAGGGGATGCCCTTGCTGCGATCCCGGTCTTTGATTTCGATGCACTTGCGCAGTTTGAAGCGGTGTTTCTAACAAAAAGCGGCAAGAAGCCGTTTACCGCGAAAATTCCGGCATTCCCGACCAAGGCAACAAGAACGGCCATTTCCGCCGATCTAGAAGAGCTTGAGGCCTTCATGTTGCGTGTCGAAGATGCCCGGGATGCCCGTGTTGCGCTTGAGACTGCGCAAAAGACATTGGCGCTACATGACTTTGCCCGCGCCTTTCTGGTCCGATACGAAACGGCCAAGCAAGCAAGGGGATGGCTTGATTTTGACGATCTGATCCACCGCGCCCGCGCTCTTTTGCACGACAGGGAAGTGGCGGCATGGGTGCTTTACCGTATTGACGGGGGCATTGACCACATTCTGGTGGATGAGGCGCAGGATACGTCGCCCCGGCAGTGGGATGTCATTGAAAGTCTTGCGCAGGAATTTCACAGCGGGCAAGGCGCGCGTGCGGAGATTGACAGAACGCTGTTTGTCGTGGGGGACAAGAAACAGTCAATCTATTCGTTTCAGGGCGCTGATCCGCTTGAATTCGACCGCAGGAGCGTGACTTTCGAAAACCGGTTCACTGCGGCAAACGAGCCGTTTCAACGGCAAAGTCTTGATTATTCCTTTCGGTCCTCAAGTGCCATTTTGCGCCTTGTAGACACTGTTTTTGATCCCGCCCGGCGCGATGGATTTGACAAACAATCCCAGCATATCGCCTTTAAATCGGATCTGCCGGGGCGCGTAGATCTGTGGCCAGTGATCGAACAGAACAAGGATGACGAAGATCAGCCCTGGACCGACCCGCTGGACCGACCCAGCCCGCAAAACCACAATGTGGTTTTAGCCAACAAAATTGCGGCGCAGATCAGTGAGCTAATAAACGGTGACCACTTTATTCCCGACGATGGCAAAGAAAGGGGCACCCTTGTCAAACGTCCGGTCCGTGCCGGCGATTTTCTTATTCTTGTCCAGCGCCGCTCGACCCTCTTTGCTGAGATCATTCGCGCCTGCAAGGCTGCGGACCTGCCCATCGCCGGGGCGGACCGGCTTAAGGTCGGGGGGGAACTGGCCGTCAAGGATCTGGCCGCAGCGCTGTCATTTCTGTCCACACCAGACGACAGCCTGTCACTGGCCACCGCGCTGAAATCGCCTTTGTTCGGTTGGGATGAACAGGCGCTGTTCGACCTCGCGCACCGGCGCACTGTCAGCAGCCTTTGGGAAGCGTTGCGCAAACGGGCAGACGATTTTCCAGAAACGATGGCGGTTCTGAACGATCTGCGCGGCCAGATTGATTTCATGCGACCCTATGATCTGATTGAGCGGATTCTCACACGACACGATGGGCGCAGGAAACTGCTCGCCCGTTTGGGTGCCGAAGCCGAGGATGGCATCAACGCATTGCTGACACAGGCACTTGCATATGAACGGAACGACGTGCCCAGCCTGACCGGTTTCATCGAATGGATGCAGACCGACGACCTTGAGATCAAGCGTCAGATCGACAGCGCGTCGGACCAGATCAGGGTGATGACGGTACACGGCTCCAAAGGGCTGGAGGCGCCGATCGTGATCCTGCCCGAAACGCAGGACCGTCAGGACCGCATCAAGGACGATGTGATCACGCTGGAAGGTACGGCGCTTTGGAAACCCCGTGCAGAGGCGCAACCGTCGGTCGTGACAACCAGGTTGCAGGCTATGAAGGACGCGCAGGCCGAAGAACGGCTTAGGTTGCTTTATGTGGCGATGACCCGTGCCGAAAAATGGCTGATTGTTGCCGCCGCCGGAAAGGTCACCGAAGGCACAAATGCGTGGTACGGGATCATCAGCGAAGCAATGGATCACGTGAATGCGGTAGAAATTGATCAGGACGGCACAAAGCGCTTTGCCGAGGGTGACTGGGACGGATTGCCCGAAAAAGAGATCGTGGCAAAGCCCCGCGAAACATCGGTGTTAGAGTCTGTTTTTGGCCATGTCGTTCCAACAGAAGCCAACGCCGATACAGTGGACACGCCGACAAAGTTGGAAGGTGCCAAGGCCCTGCCCGGCGCAGCGGGTGATGAGACAGATGCCGCGATGGCCTACGGAACGCTTATCCACACCTTGCTTGAAAACCTTCCCCTGATGCCGCCCGCCAAAAGGCAAGCGGGGGCCGAGCATCTGACATCGGCCGCAGAAGAAGGTGTGGCAAAGCGCGCTGTTTCAGAAGCACTTCGTGTCTTGGATACCCCCGCTTTGGCCGCGCTTTTCGACCCGGGGTCACTGACCGAGGTGGCAATTACCGGCGATGTGGGCAACAGGCGGCTGCACGGCGTGATCGACCGGCTGGTGATCGGGGACGACCGTGTGCTGTTGGTGGACTACAAAACAAACCGCGAGGTGCCCAAACGACCAGAAGACTGTCCCGAAGGAATTCTGCGCCAAATGGGGGCTTACGCCACGATGCTGGCACAAATCTACCCCGACCACCGGATCGAAACGGCGGTCCTGTGGACAAGAAACGCCACGTTGATGACCTTGCCGCACGATCTTGTGACAAACGCCATGTGGCGGTCGCCTCACCTTGACGGCGGGGACGCGCGTTCATAGGTTCTGCCCAACATCATACCTGTCAGGAGAACAGCATGGCCACCGTTTCCGTCACCGACGATACCTTCGACGCCGAAGTCAAAAACTCTGATATCCCCGTAGTGGTGGATTTCTGGGCTGAATGGTGCGGCCCCTGCAAACAGATTGGTCCATCGCTTGAGGAACTGTCCGCCGAGATGGACGGCAAGGTCAAAATCGTCAAAGTCAACGTAGACGAAAACCCCAATTCCCCCGCACAAATGGGTGTGCGCGGCATCCCGGCATTGTTTATTTTCAAAGACGGTCAGGTTGTCTCAAACATGGCAGGTGCCAAACCCAAAGCGGCGCTGCAAAGCTGGATCGAAGAATCGATCTAAGCACATCTGCCAGACAGTCACGAAAGCGCCCTGTTTTCCGGGGCGCTTTTTTTATGGCAGCTTTACGGGCCAGCCAAACCGCTCCAGCCGCGCGGCAATCTTGGCCTCTGCCTCAGGACGGCCCGCATTGATTGATTGGTGCTGCCAAAACCACCAGATGTATTCCGCAAAAGGTGGTGTCTGCGTGGTCACACGGTCAAAGCAATCGCCCAGCGCCTCCATGTCTGCGCGCACCGCGATGTGGTGAAAATCGACCTGTCCAAACAGCAGCGCGGGCTTGCCAAAAAAGAACCCCGAAAACGCGACCCCTGAGTTTTGGGTCACAACGTAGTCACAGGTTTGCAGATACCGTTCCATATTCCCGGTATCGACTTGCAGCCGCGCATGGGTCTTTTCCAGCCGGCTCAACGCCGCCAAATCCTGTTTGCTGTAGCTTTCCTTGGGGTGCAGCGTGGCAATGATCCGGCGGGTCGGCGCATGCGTCAGACAATGCTCGATCATCTCAATCGGACTGCACGTCTGAAATAGCCGCTCGCGGGTCAGATGGCCCTGCAATGGAACATAGACAAACCCATCCCGGCTGACATTTTGCGGTGCATCCCCGAACAGCCGCTTCTGCCAGAAACGGTAAAACCGCCGTGCATCACTTGCGGCTTCTTCTGGTCGGAAGGTCGCGCGCGCTGTATCCCAATGCCAGCGCTGCGCAAGCGCGTCGATCTGCCAGAACGGATAGTGATAGACCCGGCGAAAAACCAACCCTCTGTCATTGGGCGGATTGGTCATATGGCTGAGAGAATATCCTTCGGCGGGCATTTCGGTTTTGGGCGATGCCGCAAAAGACACGTCGAAACCGGCGGGTTGGACCACTGCCAAGATCTTGTTGATGAAATTATGCTGCCCTGCTGCCGCGCTCGTCCGAAACGGTTCTTCAAGGTAGATCTTCAGGGGAATGCGGGATGCCATGCTTCAACGCTAGTGCTTTGGCGCGGGCATAACAACACACGCGCCCTTGTGCGCGGGATGGCCCAAGGCCATATACGAGCCAGTGAAAAGGAGACCGCTCATGGCGCAAGATGCATTTCCCGGCTGGCATGGCACCACGATCATCGGTGTAAAAAAGGGCGACGAAGTGGTGATTGCGGGCGATGGGCAAGTGAGCCTTGGGCAGACCGTGATCAAGGGCACCGCACGTAAGGTACGCCGCCTATCGCCCGGTGGTTTTGACGTGGTTGCGGGGTTTGCCGGATCGACGGCCGATGCATTTACCTTGCTGGAAAGGCTTGAAGCAAAGCTGGAAGCGACACCGGGCCAATTGCAGCGCGCCAGCGTGGAACTGGCGAAGGATTGGCGCACCGATAAATACCTGCAAAAGCTTGAGGCGATGCTGATCGTGACTGACGGGAACGACCTGTTGGTGATCACGGGCGCCGGTGATGTGCTGGAGCCGGAGCACAATGTCGCTGCCATCGGGTCCGGTGGTAACTTTGCGCTGGCCGCTGCACGCGGGCTGATCGACAGCGACCGCGATGCCGAAGCCGTTGCACGAGATGCGATGGCGATTGCTTCTGACATCTGCGTCTATACCAACGGTAATCTGACCGTGGAAAAGATCACGAAATGATTGACCGTGCAGACCTGAAAGCCGCAGTCGGCGCAGGGATGCTAAGCGAAGCGCAAGCGGCATCACTGGCCAGCCTTGCGGATAGCCGCCGTGGCGCGCGGGAAAACCTTGCGCCCGGAGATGAACCCTTTGAATTGTTTCGCGGCTTCAACGAAATCTTTATTGTCGTAGGTCTGGCTATTCTCACGACAGGATGGCTGGCGTTCGTAGGGATTTCAGCGGCATCAGAGATCACCAATCCGCAGCAGACCGCGCTTTTCTACGGGCCGATCGGCGGGGTAATCCTTTGGCTTTTGTCGGAGTATTTCATCAGAAGGCGCAGAATGGTGGCGCCGGCCATCGCCTTGTCTTTGCTGTTTGCGGGAAACGCGGTTCTGTCGCTGGTCCTGTATTTCAGCGAACCATTCATGGTCGCGCAAAGCACGTTCGACAGTTTGCCGATACCCTTCGCGCTAAGTACGGCGGTGCTGGCGGTCTATTGGTGGCGTTTCCGCGTCCCGTTTGCGATGGCAATGATTGCGGTGGCACTTTTCATTGTCGCAATCCTGACGGCCGCGACCTATCAGGGAAATCCCCAAAGCTTTGCCGATCTGTTCCTGCTGTCCGCCGCAGGCCCTTTTGCCTGGATCACACTTGTGCTGGGGGTGCTTGTCTTTGCCGCAGCTATGGTTTTCGACATGTCTGATCCGCATCGTGTCACCCGGCGCAGTGCGAATGGGTTTTGGTTGCACGTCGTGGCCGCCCCCGCTTTGATCAATACCGTCGCGCTGACCTTACTGGATGCACAATCCAGCGCTGCCAATCTGGTCCTGTTTTTCATTCTGTGTCTGTTCTCGGTGGTTGCCATCATCATTGACAGACGCTCTTTCCTGATCGCGGGCATCGGTTACATCGTGGTTCTGACAGCAACGGTTTTTGATGGCGGGGGTATGGCCAAAACCATCCTTGGCTTGGGTGTCATTCTGCTCGCACTTGGTGCGTTTTGGGAGACTGTGCGCGCCCGCATCCTGCAAGCTATGCCGTTCTTACCCACCGACAGGCTTCCGCCGTCGGCACCCCGCAAAGAACTGGTATGATCACTAGGGTGTTGGGAAAAATCGACAATCAGCGTTCAATCGACGATACCCTCATGCTCGATCAGACCCCGCACCAATGCAAGACGTCGCGCAGCAAAATCGCCTCTTTCGACGGTAAGATTGGCCATACTGCCAACAAAAAACCGCCTGTAATCGCTGCGCAGCTCACACCAGCCCAAAACCTGTATTCCGTGGGCCGGATGTAGCATGGCAAGCGGCAGGATTCGCCGGTTTGTTATCTCACTTTCCAGATTTGTGTAGGTGAAGCTGACCGGTTGCGCCCGCGACAGAGCCATATGCAATACGGCAAGGTCGCCTTCATCCTCGGCCCGCCAGCGGCCCAAAGTGCCCCGCCGCATGTGATGGCGATAAAGCGACATAAGCAGCCGCGCCTCCGGCAGTCGATGCGCGATCTGCGCGACCAGTCCGTCCGCATCCGCGTCAATCACCGGATCGCCAAACTGTTCAAGCAAGACCATGCCGCGCAGGAGATTGTGCAGGGTGGCAATGTCCAATCCAGCAAGGCGGTCAGCCACCTGTGCAGCCGAAAGGCCCTGCGGCATCAGCATGGAAAGCGCAACACCGCCAAACAGGTTGCGGCGGCTGATGTTCGGGGCAGTGTTGGATGTATCATTCATAGCCTGCCAACATAGGGCTGCGCCCGGCATTACGGAACCCGGCAATGCGGTGGCCCGCTTGTTCAACCCTTGTCATTGCGATAGGCGGTCCCCACCTGATGATGGGCAACAAGGAGCGACCATGACCGATCTGACCCCCCGCGAAATCGTTTCGGAACTGGACCGTTTCATCATCGGCCAGAAGGACGCCAAGCGCGCCGTTGCCGTTGCGCTGCGCAACCGCTGGCGGCGCAAGCAGCTGGGCGACGATCTTCGCGATGAAGTATACCCAAAAAATATCCTGATGATCGGCCCCACCGGTGTCGGCAAGACAGAGATCAGCCGCCGCTTGGCCAAACTAGCCCGCGCGCCGTTTCTCAAGGTTGAGGCAACCAAATTCACCGAAGTGGGTTACGTGGGACGTGATGTTGAACAGATCATCCGCGATCTGGTTGACGCATCCATCGCGATGACCCGCGACCACATGCGCGAGGATGTGAAGGCCAAGGCACACAAGGCCGCCGAAGAACGCGTGATCGACGCCATCGCGGGCGAGGAAGCGCGTGAGGGCACACGCGACATGTTCCGCAAAAAGCTGAAGGATGGCCTGCTGGATGATACGATGATCGAGCTTGAGGTCGCTGAAACCGCCAGCCCTTTTCCCATGATGGACATCCCCGGTCAGCCTGGCATGGGCGCAGGTATGATGAACCTTGGCGATCTGTTTGGCAAAGCGCTGGGCGGGCGCACTACTAAAAAGCGGCTGTCGGTGGCTGACAGCTATGAAATTCTGATCGGTGAGGAAGCGGACAAGCTTCTGGACGATGAAACGGTGACCCGCAACGCGATTGAGGCGGTAGAACAGAACGGCATCGTGTTTCTGGACGAAATCGACAAAGTCTGCGCCCGGTCCGATGCCCGTGGCGGCGACGTCAGCCGCGAGGGCGTACAGCGCGATCTGCTGCCCCTGATCGAAGGCACTACTGTCAGCACCAAGCACGGGCCGGTCAAGACGGATCATGTTCTGTTTATCGCCTCAGGCGCGTTTCACATCGCCAAACCCTCTGACCTGCTTCCCGAACTTCAGGGCCGTCTGCCCATCAGGGTTGAGCTTCGGGCGCTGACCGAAGAAGATTTTGTGCGCATCCTGACAGAAACTGACAACGCGCTGACGCTGCAATACACCGCGTTGATGGGCACCGAAGAGGTGACTGTTACCTTCACAAAAGAAGGGATCGCCGCGCTGGCCAAGATTGCGGCGGACGTAAACCAATCCATCGAAAACATAGGCGCACGGCGGCTATATACAGTGATGGAGCGCGTGTTCGAGGAACTGTCATTCACCGCACCGGACCGCGCGGGCGAGGAAATTGAGGTGAACGCCGAGTTTGTCGACAAGAACCTTGGCGAACTCACGAAATCCGCCGATCTCAGCCGCTACGTCCTGTAACTCTGTCAACACCGGACACCTGATGGGTTTTCATTCCGCCTTGAAACCAGCAGGGTATCGGTGAACCGTCCCGTCGCGTATCGCGGCGGTGCAAGGGCAGGAACCTTGATACCCGATGGACTATCTTCGTTTTCTTCGCGCCAATTGGGTGTTCCTGCTGGCGGGCTTTTTGCTGACTTTCACGTCATCCTATGGTCAGACCTATTTCATTTCGTTGTTCGCGGGTGAGATAAAAGACAGCTTCAGCCTGAGCGATGGACAATGGGGCGGCATCTATACCGTCGGTACGACCATGTCGGCGGTGGCAATGCTTTGGGCCGGGGTGCTGACTGACAGGTTTCGTGTGCGTGTTCTGGCCGGGGGCGTGATGATGGCGCTTGCGCTTGCCTGTGTCGCTATGTCCATAAACACGTCCGTTTTGCTTTTGATCATCGTGATCTTTGCGTTGCGGCTGACCGGGCAAGGCATGATGTCTCAACTGGGTTCCGTTGCGATGGTCCGCTGGTTCGAAGCGACACGCGGCAAGGCGCTGTCATTGGCGTCGATGGGTTTTGCAGCCGGGCAGGCGGTTCTGCCGGTTGTCTTTGTCGCGCTGTTTGCCGTGGCCAGTTGGCGCAGCCTTTGGTTACTTGCTGCCGCATTGATCGTTGTGACAATCCCTGCCCTGCTGATACTTTTACGTCACGAACGCACCCCGCAATCCATGACTGCCGAAGCCCAGATCGCCGGAATGTATGGTCGCCACTGGACCCGCGCCGAAATGCTTCGGTCGGGGCTGTTTTTTCTCATGATCCCCCTGATCATCGGACCTGCGGCATGGGGCACTGCATTGTTCTTTCAGCAGGTGCATTTCACACAAGTGAAGGAATGGGATCTGGTTGCATATGTTGCACTGATGCCGGTCTACACACTATCTACCATTGCCACGACCTTTGCCTCGGGCTGGGCCATAGACCGCTTTGGGGTCAGCCGGATCGTGCCGTTTCAGATGTTGCCCTTTGCCCTTAGCTTTGCGGTGCTGGCCTTTGCCGATACCATTTTTATGGCGGGGGTCGGGCTGGTGATTTTTGGCATGGGGCAGGGGTTGCAGGGCACCGCCACCTCGACCTTCTGGGCCGAATACTTTGGCACGCAGCATATCGGTGCAATCAAATCGGTGGCGGCATCGTTGATGGTTTTTGGGTCTGCCATTGGGCCGGGTATCACCGGCACGCTCATTGATTTTGGAATCGATTTTCCCCAGCAAATGCTGCCAATGTCCGTCTATTACCTTTGCGCGGCGGGCTTGGCAGCTTTTGGCATCTGGAAGTATCGCCCCACACTGGGCCGCTAGCGCTGGCGCCTGAGATAAACGTAGTAAGCGCCGCCGCCCCCATGACTGACGTGTGCCTGCGACACCTGAAGCACGACCGATGACAGCGGGGCCGTGCCAAGCCATTGTGGCACCTGATGGCGCAGTACGCCGTGCCGCACGGGGATTGGTCCGCCCTCATCGCGCTGCTTGCCCTTGCCGGTAATCACCAGCACCAGCCGCTTGCCCGATTTATGCGCAGACAGGATGAACCGGCTTAATGCGGGATGTGCCCGGTCCAATGTCATGCCGTGCAGATCTATCCGGCCTTCAGGCTTTAATTTTCCACGCTTGAGCTTGCCAAACGCCTTTTGATCCATTTGCACGGGTGAACGGTTCAATTGATCCGGCAGGGAAGGTGCCAGATTATGCGCCGGCTTGCGAGTGCGCGGTTGGGGTTTGCCCAGAACAACAGACTTTGCCTTGCGCAGGGCGGGCGGCGCAGGGACTGCTGCGTCAATCTCGGGCGTAAAAAGTGATTTGAGGTCCAGCTTTTCCGTCCGCTCGGTCACCTTGCGCCAAAGCGCCAGATCATCGTCGTTCAGCCTGTTGTTTGGACGGGACGGTTTCATATCGCACTTTCGGGCAGCAGGGCATAAGCACGCTGAATCGGCATAAGAACAACCAGGCGCCCCGGATCACGCAACTTGCCCGCAGCCTTGCCCGCCGCATCACCTGTGCCAAAAAACACATCGGCCCGCTGCGCACCTTTGATGGCTGATCCGGTGTCCTGCGCGATCATCAGACGGCGCAGCGGGTTCGCCCCATCTTTTTCGATCCAAACGGGTGCGCCCAGTTTCACAAACGACGGATCAACCGCGACGCTGCGCATGGCGGTCACCGATCTGTTCATCGCACCCAAAGGGCCACGGTCAGCAGGCACTTCGCTCACTTCGCGGAAAAACACGTAGGACGGATTGTGAAACAGTAATTCCCGCCCCTCTACCGGGTTGCGACGCACCCAGTTCTTGATCACTTCGGCACTGACCTGATGCGCGTTGTAAATCCCGCGCCGCACCAGTTCGACGCCAATCGACCGATAGGGATGCCCGTTCGCGCCACGATATCCGACCCGAATATAATTACCGTCCGGCAACCTGATCCGGCCCGAACCCTGAATTTGCAGGAAAAACAATTCAACCGGGTCATCAACCCATGCAATCTCAAGCCCGCGGCCCGACATGACGTCACCGTCCAAAATATCACGCCGTGTAAGCCAGGGATTGCTGGCCAGCGCTTCGGGCGGCATTTTATAGACCGGATAGCGGTAGCGCGCGGAACGATAACGGTCGCCGTCAAGCTCCGGCTCAAAGTAACCGGTGAAAAGCGCATCCTGCCCGTCGTCGATGACGACCGGGCGAAAGAACAGTTCGAAAAACTGGCGCGGTTCCGGTTTCGCCTCGGCAAATTTGCACAGCGCGCGCCAGTCTGGGTCTTTCATATCGCGGCACGTGTTCAGAAAAACGCGCAGCGCCGCCGCGTGATCGTCTTTTGCCCAACCGTCCAGTTGGCTGAACTCCAGCACCTCATAGGACACATCGCTGGCGTTTGCGGGGGCCATCAGAACTGTTCCCCACATAACGCAAGCGGCGACCGCATGGCTTAACCGTCTGTAGAAACCAGTAACCAATTCGGATCGTCCGAGCCCATGATACGCGCAAACACCCACGTATCTTTCTGACGCTTCACGTCTGTCAGGCTTCCCTCGACAATATCGCCCGCCTCGTCCCGCACAGCGGAGGTCAGCATGCCAACGAACCTGATCGTCAGTTCCGCTTCTTTCGTGTCGGGGTCAAGCGAAGCATCGACCAGCTCTGTTTCGTGAACGCCCGCGAACTCGGCCTCAACTGTCAGGCCCTGATCTTCCCGCGCGGCGACACCGTCAACAAAGCTCTCGTAAATCTCTTCGGACAAGAACGGCTGAATATCGGCCAGATTGCCGTTTTCGTAACCCATCACGATCATTTCATAGGCCTGACGCGCGCCGCCCAGAAAATCGTTTACCCCGAAAGACGGCTCGATCCGCTTCATCTCGGCCAATGCCTTGCCCGCGTCGCTGTCTTCGGGAACGTGGTCCGTGATATCCAGATCCGGTCCACCTTCGATCACTTCGAAGGCCGGGCCATTGGTGCGTTTTGCCGGGGCCACGTCTGTGACAGGCGGTTTTTCGAAACCGTCCCGGGTGCCCAACACGTTCTTGAGACGCAGGATCAGAAATACGGCAATACCGGCCAGAACCAGAAGCTGTATTAGGGGTGAATTCATTGGAACCTCTTGGGGCAAAACATGGAAACATGTGGCGACTGACCTTATGTAGGTCTTCGGATGGGTCGAGTCCACTCTACCCCCGGTAAAAGGACACCAACATATGTGGCTATTGATCGCATTCATCGCCGTTCCGCTGATTGAAATCGCTTTGTTCATCCAGGTGGGCGGGGCCATTGGGCTGTGGCCAACGCTGCTGATTGTGCTGATCACCGCCGTCATGGGCACCTATCTGGTCCGGACACAGGGCGCGATGGCGCTGGGACAGTTGCGCAATTCATTCTCTGATATGCGAGACCCGACAGAGCCTTTGGTTCACGGTGCCATGATCCTTTTCGCCGGTGCGCTGCTGCTGACGCCGGGGTTTTTTACGGATGCGGTCGGGTTTTCGCTACTGGTGCCGGGGGTAAGGTCTGCGGCCTTCCGCGCCATCCGTGCCCGGGTGAACATCCAGACATTTGAAACGCCGGGCGGACCTTCTTCGCATGGCAGGGCCCCGGCATCGCACCGGGACGACGTGATTGATGCCGAATACCACGAAATTGATCCAAATAACCCCGGACCAAAGGGAAACTCTGGCTGGACAAAGGATTGAGAGCACTGTCGCCATCTGATAAGCCCGCGTGAAATCAGATACACCTAACGGGAGAGACCGATGGCCGAAGAAGAAGCACAAGCACCACAAGCGCAGATGCGTGTATTGGGGCAGTTCATCCGCGATATGTCGTTTGAAAATATCATGGCGCAAAAAGGTGGCGGTGCCGATGTTCAGCCAGACGTGCAGGTGCAGGTCAATCTGGACGCCAAAAAGCGGTCTACCGATCACCAGTTCGAAAGCTCGATCAAGCTGAACGTGACCTCAAAAGATACAAGCGGCGACACCACCTTGTTTGTACTTGAGATCGATTATGTCGGTATCTTCCACATCGAGAACATTCCAGATGATCAGATCCATCCTTTCCTGCTGATCGAATGCCCGCGCATGATCTTTCCGTTCTTGCGCCGCATCGTCAGCGACATCACGCGCGACGGCGGTTTCCCGCCGCTCAATCTTGAAAACATCGACTTTGTGTCGCTGTACCGGAATGAAATCGCCCGCCGTCAGGCCGAGGGCGCCCCAAAAGCGGACGCCTGATCTTCAGGCTTTCGACCACAATGCAGCGTCGCCCAGCTTGCTGACAAATTCAGCGTGGGCGGCGCTTTCTTTTTCGGACAGCCGCGAAGGCAAGGGTGCAGACCGCGGTTTCGGGGTCCATCGACCCTGATCCGAACCAGTTGCGGCCTGAGACTGTGTAGACAGACCAAAGTCCGGCTGTCTGCCACCGATCAGTTCCAGATAAACTTCGGCAAGAATTTCACTGTCCAGCAAAGCGCCGTGCAGCGTGCGCGATGAATTATCAATGTTAAAGCGGCGGCACAGCGCATCCAGCGAAGCGGGCGAGCCGGGGAAGCGTTTGCGCGCGATCTCAAGCGTATCAATTGCTTGCTCCCAAGGGATCTGCGGCAATTTCATCCACTTCAGTTCGGCGTTCAGAAACTTGATATCAAACGCAGCGTTGTGAATGACCAGTTTGGCATCCCCGATGAAATCAAGAAAAGCGCGACCAACCTGTGCGAATTTTGGTTTGTCGGCCAAAAACTCATCACCCAACCCGTGAATTTCAAACGCACCCTGCGGCATGCTGCGTTCAGGGTTGATATACTGGTGATAGGTCCGGCCAGTTGCCACGTGACCCATCAGTTCAACCGCACCGATTTCAACGATGCGGTCACCGCTTTCTGGATCAAAACCCGTGGTTTCGGTATCAAGCACGATCTCACGCATTCAAACGGTTCTCCCTGATATCTTTGACAACGGCGGCAACCTGTTGGGCCGCCTGTTCCATTGTATCTGTCCTGATCACATAGTCCGCCCGCGCCGCCTTTTCCTCTGCGGGCATTTGTTTGGCGCGGATCGCCTCAAACTGGGGTTCTGACATTGTGCCACGTGCCATCACACGCGCTTTTTGTGTTTCGTCATCGGTGATCACACAAGCAACCGCATTCACTTTTCCCTCACCTCCGGTTTCGTACAAAAGCGGGATGTCGAGCACAACAATGTCGGTTTGTGCCTGCGCTATGAAGGCAGCGCGGTCTTGCCCGACCAGCGGATGCACAATCCCTTCAATGGTTTTCAGTGTGTTCGGGTCCGCAATGATGATGTCTTTCAACGCAGCGCGTGAAACGGCGCCGTCTTCGATGGCGTTGGGGAACGCGTTTGCAACAGGTCCGACCGCCGCGCCGCCTTTTGCGTACAATCTGTGCACTGCCGCATCCGCATCCCAAACCGCGCATCCCTGATCCAGAAACATCTGGGCGGTGGTGGATTTGCCCATGCCAATGGACCCGGTGAGCGCCAGAAGAAACATCACCGCAACGCCGCAGCGCGTGTTGCGCGATCAACCTCGGGGCGCTTGCCAAACCACCGCTCAAACGCCGGTACAGCCTGATGCAGCAACATGCCAAGTCCATCCACCGTCACGCATCCCATCTGTTCGGCAGTTTCCAGCAGCTTGGTTTTTAACGGTGCATAAACCAGGTCAGTCACCACTGTCCCGCGTCGCAGACCATCCAGCGGCACACGCATCTCTCCTTTGCCGATCATCCCAAGCGAGGTTGTGTTCACCACCAGCGCGGCCTGATCCAGCATGTTACCGGCCTGCACCCAATCATAGATCCTGATGCGGCTGCCAAAATCGTCCTTCAGCCTTTCGGCCCTCACCCGCGTGCGGTTGGACAGCATAATCTCGGGCACGCCTGCATCCAACAATGAGGCGATGACGGCGCGCGCAGCTCCCCCGGCACCCAGCACGGCTGCTGGTCCTGCCTTGGCCGTCCAATCCGGCGCGCCGGTTTTCAGGTTTTCCAGAAAACCGTAGCCATCTGTATTATCCGCATGAATCTTGCCATCCTTGCGAAAAATCAATGTATTGGCCGCGCCAATCAATATCGCCCGATCTGTCACCAGATCAGCAAGCGCCATCACGTTTTCCTTGTGCGGAATCGTGACGTTCGCGCCTACAAATCCCATCTTTGGCATTGTTCTGATCACCCGCTCCAGATCATCGGCATGAACATTCATCGGGATGTAGTGGCCGGGTATTCCGTAGGTCTTTAGCCAATGACGATGCAACTGGGGGGATTTAGAATGTGCGATGGGTGAACCGATCACGCCTGCAAGGGGTATGTCAGGCAAATTCATGTGGCAAGGTCTCCGCGCAGGGTCAGGTAGTTAAGCAGTTCCAAAAGTGGCATACCAAGCACGTGAAAGTAATCCCCTTCGATACCGGTAAACAGCCGGACACCCTCTTCCTCAAGTTTGTAACAGCCCACCGCATGTTGAATGCTATCCCAGTTCCGCGAGACATAATCAGTCAGGTAAGCCGGGGTCAGCTGCCGCATCCGAAGCCGCACCTGACCGATGTGTCGCCAGATCGGTTTGCCTTCTTCGCAAAGAACCGCCGCCGACAAAAGGGAGTGTCTGTCACCACTCAGTGTTTGCAGCTGTGCAACGGCATCTTCCTGATCAGCCGGTTTTGACATCATCATGCCCCGATGATCCAGCACCTGATCACATCCCAGAACCAGCGCACCGGGGTTGCGCTCACTGATCTTGCGGGCTTTCATCTCGGCAAGTGTATCGGCAATATCACGGGGGGTGGCGTTTTCGGCCAGAAGGGCCTGTTTGATCATATCTTCATCCACGCGCGGCACCTGAACATCATGTTCAACACAGGCCTGACGCAGCAACGTCGTGCGGATCGCAGAACCAGAGGCAAGGATGAAGGGCTGCGGCATGGGGATAACCTTGTGGGTTTCGTTAGGGATTTGTTAATGACTTTTAGTGCAGAATTCACTCTATCGGCGCAAGGTGCCAGCCTCGCGGTTCTTACCCCTGCATTCACTTCATTTCATCCATGCTGGATAAGAACAACGTGTCGCTGTGTGGGACTCAGCCGCGGTGTAAGTTGTCTTTGATTTACACACAGAGAGGAACCGCCATAATTACTTTAAGATACTGAATTATCTATATTTTTTTACTGTTTACAAGAATTGGTCCCAATGGTGTGGATCATTTCTATCCGCCTGTGCATAAGCCCCGCACAAGTCATTAATCCACAGAAAATGACGGCCCTACTTACATCATCATCTTTCTTATTTTCTTTATTATTATATGAAGGGCACAGAAACCGGAGTGCCCTATGTCAGATCTGCTTGCCATTGCTTATCCTTGGGTCAAGGCGTTCCACATCATATCTGTCATCTCATGGATGGCTGCGTTGTTCTATCTGCCTCGTCTGCTGGTGCACCACACTGAACGAGTTGGGCTTGAGGGGGATACGCACGCGCTCTTCTCGATGATGGAAGGGAAACTGGCCAATGTGATCATGGGCCCGGCAATGATAGCGACCTGGCTGTTTGGCATCGCGCTTGTGCTGACGCCCGGGGTTGTTGTGTGGTCAATGGTCTGGCCTTGGACCAAACTGGTCAGCGTCGTGTTGATGACGGTCTTTCACGTCTGGCTTGCGCGTCGGGTCAAAGGCTTTGCGCAAGGGCAGAACCATCTGACCGGCAAACAATACCGGATAATGAATGAAGTGCCGACTGTCTTGATGATCGTGATCGTGCTGTCCGTGGTCGTTAAATTCTGACCAGATTGACTCGATTGCGCCCGCGGCCTATACGCGGTGCACCAGCCCGTCCGGGCAATGGTATTAGCTGCTCCATTCCAAGAACCAACAGCCAGCGCATCTGACGCGGCTGCACAGGATTATTACATGACAACTGACACGCTGAACCTCGCTGATCTCAAGGCGCAAACACCCAAGAACCTGCTGGCGATGGCCGAAGACCTTGAGATTGAAAACGCATCCACGATGCGCAAAGGCGAGATGATGTTCCAGATCCTGCGTGAACGCGCGGATGAAGGCTGGGAAATCTCGGGCGACGGGGTGTTGGAAGTGCTGCAGGACGGATTTGGTTTTCTGCGATCGCCAGAGGCAAACTATCTGCCCGGCCCGGATGATATCTATGTCTCCCCCGACATGATCCGCCAGCATTCCCTGCGCACCGGCGATACGATTGAGGGGTTGATCAAGGCACCCGACGACAACGAACGGTACTTTGCCCTGACGGACGTGACCAAGATTAACTTTGAGGAGCCGGAAAAAGCCCGCCACAAGGTTGCTTTTGAAAACCTTACACCGCTTTACCCTGAAAAACGTCTGACGATGGAGGTCGATGATCCGACGGTCAAGGACCGGTCCGCGCGCATCATTGATCTGGTATCGCCCATCGGGAAAGGCCAGCGTTGTCTGATTGTTGCGCCGCCCCGAACTGGTAAGACGGTGCTTTTGCAGAACATCGCCAATTCGATCGAAAAGAACCATCCAGAGTGTTATCTGATTGTCCTTCTGATTGATGAGCGGCCTGAAGAAGTCACCGACATGCAGCGTTCCGTGAAGGGCGAGGTTGTTTCTTCGACCTTTGATGAACCTGCAACACGGCACGTAGCGGTATCCGAGATGGTCATTGAAAAGGCAAAGCGGCTGGTGGAGCACAAGCGCGATGTTGTCATCCTGCTTGATTCCATCACGCGCCTTGGTCGCGCTTTCAACACGGTTGTGCCGTCCTCTGGTAAGGTTTTGACCGGTGGTGTGGATGCCAACGCGCTGCAACGCCCCAAGCGTTTCTTTGGTGCCGCCCGTAACATCGAAGAAGGTGGATCGCTGACGATCATCGCGACCGCCCTGATTGATACCGGTTCACGTATGGATGAGGTGATCTTTGAAGAATTCAAAGGCACGGGTAACTCTGAAATTGTGCTGGATCGCAAGATCGCGGACAAGCGTGTATTCCCGGCGATGGATATTCTGAAGTCCGGCACGCGGAAAGAAGACCTCCTGGTTGATAAGGTTGATCTCCAAAAGACATTTGTGCTGCGCCGGATTCTGAACCCGATGGGGACGACGGACGCGATTGAATTCCTGATCAGCAAGCTGAAGCAGACTAAGACAAATTCGGATTTCTTCGACTCGATGAACACCTGATTGTTATTAAATAACAAAAGGTTATGAGGTATGGATACGATTTTTGCGCAGGCTACCGCACCTGGTCGTGCGGGGGTATCCGTTATTCGCATTTCGGGGCCATATGCCTTTGATGTAGCGACGCAAATCAGTGGTGCATTACCAGCGTCCCACCATGCATCTTTACGGGAATTCAGGTCGACTGATGGTGAGCTGATCGATCGAGGGCTGGTGTTGCCGTTTCAGGCCCCTCACAGCTTTACCGGCGAAGACGTGATCGAGCTTCACTTGCACGGTAGCACTGCAGTGACTTCCGCGATGCTGGAAATGCTATCCAAAATGACTGGCTTGCGTCTGGCAGAGCCGGGCGAATTTACACGGCGTGCGCTTGAGAATGAAAAGCTGGATCTGGCTCAGGTCGAAGGCTTGGCGGATTTAATTGATGCGGAAACCGAAGCACAGCGGAAACAGGCCGTTCGGGTGTTCTCCGGACATCTGGGTGATCTGGTTGAAATCTGGCGGTCTGATCTGATCCGTGCGGCGGCTCTTTTGGAAGCAACAATAGACTTTGCGGATGAAGAGGTGCCGGTTGATGTGACGCCGGAAGTTACGGCGCTTTTGAAAAAGGTCGTTGAGGGCATTGAGAAAGAGGTTGCTGGATCAAAGATTTCGGAACGGATCAGGTCAGGCTTTGAGGTTGCCATTATCGGGGCACCGAATACCGGTAAATCAACCTTGTTGAACGCATTGGCAGGACGTGATGCGGCAATCACTTCTGACGTTGCGGGTACGACACGGGATATTGTTGAAGTACGCATGAATTTGCGCGGGCTGCCGGTTACCCTTCTTGATACGGCCGGGCTTCGGGATACTGAGGATACTGTCGAATCAATTGGAATTGATCGGGCCATTAGCCGTGCTGGTGATGCCGACCTGCGTGTTTTTCTGAGTATGCCGGGCGAAGCTTTGCCAATCGTGCCGTCGCCGGACGATATCGTCGTGCATCCAAAAGCGGATATGTTTCCAAACGAAACTGACGCTGTATCCGGACGGACAGGGAAGGGTGTAGATGCCTTGGTGGCCAAGATCGCGCATGTCCTTGAACAGCGTTCTATGGGTTCGGGGGTTGCAACACACGCGCGACACAGGACAGCAATGGTGGCGGCTTTGCAGGGAATAGCGCAAAGCGAAGATGTGCTGCGCTTTGGTTCAGAGCAGTATGAGATGGCTGCGGAAGAGCTGCGTATCGCGGTCCGCTCCTTGGAAGCGGTTGTGGGTCGCATTGGCGTGGAAAATCTACTAGACGAGATATTCACAAGCTTTTGTATTGGTAAATGATGGAGTGTTTCACGTGAAACATTTTGAGGTCATCGTCATTGGCGGTGGACATGCTGGCGCGGAAGCGGCGCATGCAGCGGCGCGCATGGGTGCTGCTGTTGCGTTGATCACGATGGATCGGAATGGCATCGGTGTCATGTCATGTAACCCTGCAATTGGTGGGCTGGGCAAAGGCCACCTCGTCCGAGAGATTGATGCACTTGACGGCGTGATGGGCCGCGTGGCTGACAAGGCCGGCATTCAGTTTCGTCTTTTGAACCGTCGCAAAGGCCCTGCAGTTCAGGGGCCGCGTGCTCAGGCAGATAGAAAAATATATCGCGATGCAATGCTGGCAGAGACAGAAGCGGAAGCGAATATCACGATCATTGAAGGGGAAGTGATCGATCTGCAGATGAATGGGAATGCCGTTGCAGGTGTGGTTTTGGGTTCAGGAGAGGTGATCAACGCAACGTCGGTCATTCTGACAACGGGGACATTTCTGCGGGGCGTTATACATATCGGAGATGTTGCGAAACCCGGTGGACGAATGGGAGACAAGGCGTCCGACAAATTGGCTGAGCGGTTGCTTGGCTTTGATCTTCCAATGGGGCGTCTGAAGACAGGTACACCACCCAGATTGGATGGTCGGACGATAAATTGGGACATCTTGGATAAACAGCCGGGTGATGATACGCCGACTCTCTTTTCGTTTCTCTCAAAGACAGTTTCTGCGCAGCAAATTTCCTGCGGAATTACACATACGAACGCAGAAACGCACAGGATCATACGGGAAAACCTTAATCGTTCCGCAATGTACGGCGGGCATATAGATGGTGTTGGGCCGCGCTACTGTCCATCTATCGAGGACAAGGTGGTGCGATTTGCTGATAAAGATTCGCACCAGATCTTCCTTGAACCGGAAGGTGTCGATGATCACACGATTTACCCCAACGGTATTTCAACATCTCTGCCCGAGGAGGTTCAGCTAGCTTATGTGCGCTCCATACGGGGACTTGAGGACGCTGAGATCCTTCAGCCCGGATATGCGATTGAATATGACTATGTTGACCCTCGTGCATTGCACAGCACCCTTGGGCTTCGCGGTGTGGATGGCCTTTATCTTGCGGGTCAAATCAACGGTACTACGGGTTACGAGGAAGCCGCCGCCCAAGGCCTTGTTGCAGGCTTGAACGCTGCTTTGGCCGTACAAGGGAAGGACCCGGTCATATTCAGCCGGGCTGAGAGTTATATCGGTGTGATGATTGATGATCTTACGACGCGCGGTGTGACGGAACCTTATCGCATGTTTACCTCGCGTGCTGAGTTTCGTCTGTCATTGCGCGCCGACAATGCGGACCAACGACTTACGCCCTTAGGAATTGCTCTGGGCTGCGTGAAAAAAGAGCGTCGAGAGGTCTTTGAGGATAAGCTGGATCGCCTGAATGCAGCCAAAGATCTGATGAGTACTGGTTCCTTCACACCAAGCGAAGTCACGGCGACAGGCCTTCAGGTCAGTCAGGACGGTAACCGTCGCACCTTGTTCCAGCTGCTGTCTTTTCCTGACGCCAAATTTGAGCATCTTGAAAAGCTGGATCCATCTTTGGCATTGGTTGATCCAGAAATAAGAGATCAATTGGCCAAAGATGCGCTGTATTCGAATTATATGGTGCGACAGCAGGCCGAAATTGCCTTGCTGAAAAAGGATGAAGCGCAAAAGATCCCATCTGATTTCTCTTATAAAGCGCTTGTCGGTCTATCGAATGAGTTAAAGGTAAAGCTTACGGCTGCACAACCTGAGACGCTTGCGCAAGCGGGGAGGGTTGATGGCGTGACGCCGGCGGCGCTGATGCTCATCCTCGCAAAGCTGCGTAGTAGCGATGCGAAGAAAATGGCATGACCAAAGATAAGGACTTGGATGTTTCACGTGAAACATTGGACAAGCTGCAAGCCTTCGAAACGCTCGTTACAAAGTGGACAGCCAAGATAAATCTGATTTCCAAGTCGACCGTCAGTGAAATCTGGGAAAGACATATCCTTGATTCTGCGCAGATATATGAGCTTGCTAATCCGCAGGGCCACTGGGTTGATCTCGGCAGCGGCGGTGGGTTCCCGGGGATCGTTATTGCAATTCTTTCGCAGGGTTCAGGCGCGGAAAATCGCGTAACCTTGGTGGAAAGCGACCAGCGCAAGGCTGTGTTCCTGCGCACGGCGATCCGTGAGCTGGATTTGAAAGCACAGGTGATAGCCGAACGGATTGAGCGGATTGACCAACAGGAGGCGCAAGTGCTTTCCGCGCGGGCGCTGACTGATCTGGATGGATTGTTGGCGTTTTCAGAACAGCATCTCAGCAGCGGCGGAACGGCGTTGTTCCCTAAGGGAGCGCAATGGGAAAAAGAGCATATCGCTGCACAGAAGCGGTGGTCTTACTCTCTTGAGGTCACTAAAAGTAGGTCAAATCCCGCCGCAGCCATTCTGAAGATCAAGGATATAAAACGTGTCTGACCTGTCCCGCCCGAAAGGACCAAAGATCATAGCGGTTGCCAACCAAAAGGGTGGGGTGGGTAAAACAACGACGTCGATCAACCTTGCGGCGGCGTTGGTCGAGATTGGCAAACGTGTTTTGCTGGTTGATCTTGATCCGCAGGGCAACGCGTCTACGGGGTTGGGTGTTGAGCTTGATGACCGGGAGTTCACGACGTATGAGCTTTTGCTCGAAGATCTGGACCTGAATGACGTTGTACAGGAAACCAGCTTTGATGGTTTGTTCATCATCCCGGCAACTGTTGATCTCAGTTCGGCTGATATTGAATTGATGTCGAGCGAGAAGCGGAGTTTTCTTCTTCATGATGCGCTTCGGCAGGTTCAGATGGACCAATTCGACTTTGATTTCATCCTGATCGATTGCCCGCCATCCCTGAACCTTTTGACGGTTAACGCAATGATTGCTGCGCATTCGGTGCTGGTGCCATTACAGAGCGAATTTTTTGCTTTGGAAGGTCTTAGCCAGTTGATGTTGACCATTCGCGAGGTGCGCCAGACCGGAAACAAGGACCTGAGGATCGAAGGTGTAGTCCTTACGATGTATGATAGCCGCAACAACCTGTCACAGCAGGTTGAGAACGATGCGCGGACGACATTGGGGGACCTAGTTTTCAAAACGGTGATCCCGCGTAATGTCAGGGTCAGCGAAGCACCAAGTTTTGCGATGCCGGTTCTTTCCTATGACACGCAGTCAAAGGGTGCGGTAGCGTATCGGGCGCTTGCGGAAGAAATTGCAGAAATGAACAAAGCGGGGAGCCGATCACATGGCTGATAAGCCAAAAAGAGGGCTGGGGCGCGGGCTTTCTGCGCTGATGGCAGATGTCGCTGAAACAGAGGCTGTGGCATCTCAAGGGCCGGGTGCCGCTGAGCTTATGATACCGATTGAGCGCATAAGCCCGAACCCGGACCAGCCGCGCAAACGGTTTGCGAAAGAAGACCTTGAAGATCTGGCGGCCTCGATCCGGGAAAAAGGCGTTATTCAGCCACTGATCGTGCGGCAAGTCGATGCGGGCGCGTATGAAATCGTTGCTGGTGAACGGCGCTGGCGCGCAGCGCAGATGGCGCAATTGCACGAGCTTCCGGTTATCGTAAGGGCCTTTACAGATGTCGAAGTGCTGGAAGTCGCGATCATCGAGAATATCCAACGCGCTGATTTGAATGCGATTGAGGAAGCGGCGGGTTACCGTCAGCTGATGGAGAAATTCGGCCATACCCAAGAGAAGCTGGCAGAAGCCCTTGGAAAAAGCCGAAGCCATATTGCGAACCTCATGCGCCTGTTAAACCTGCCGGATGGCGTTGTTGAAATGGTGCGGGCTGGTGATTTATCCGCCGGACATGCGCGCGCGTTGATCCCGGCGCAGGATCCCCTCGCGCTTGCACGACAGATCGCCAAAGGGGGCCTGTCCGTTCGCGCCGCCGAAGCGCTGGTGCGTAAGGAGACTTCTGGCAAGTCTGATGCTGGATCGGAAAAACCAGAGGGCAAACCATCCGTTGAAAAGGATGCTGATACCAAGGCACTGGAAGGGGACTTGTCCGCAAACCTGGGGATGAGAGTGGTTCTGGATCACACTGCCGGAGGTGAGTCGGGACGTATGACGGTACATTACAAGTCGCTGGATGAACTCGACGCGCTTTGCCGTATGTTAAGCGGAAACTAGTCTGGCAAGAGTGCTTCGATAACAGCATTCAGAACCGGGAATCCCTGTTCCGAAACGATAAGCCTATCCTGATTTATCCGGATCATGCCGAGGTCTATCAAATGATCAACCTTGGCTGAATCCAGACTGTGTCCGCTTATCCCTGCATACCGGGACATCGACACACCTTCCCTCAGCCGCAATCCCATGAGCAGAAATTCGGTCGCCTGCTCTGCCCGGCTCAGTGGTTGCCTGGGGCGTTCGGTCGTCCCGTTCTCTGCATTATTCAACCATCTTGTTGGATTGCTGAAGGCCTCGGTCGCTGATTTGATCCCATCTTTGGTCAAGCGCCCGTGCGCGCCTGGGCCAATCCCAATGTAATCACCGTAGCGCCAGTAAATCAGATTGTGACGTGAGGCAGCATCATCGCGTGCGTGGTTTGATACTTCATAGGCAGGCATGCCGTTCGCCTCGCAAACTTCCTGCGTCAGGTGATACAGGTCCGCGCCCAGATCGTCGTCTGGCAAACCCTTAAGTTTTCCACGAGCGTACCGGTCGCCAAAAGCGGTGCCCTCTTCGATTGTCAGCTGATAAAGGGAAACATGGTCAATTGTGTAGGTTAGAGCCTGTTTCAGCTCTTTGCGCCATTCTGCAGCGGTTTGATCCTGACGCCCATAGATCAGATCAAAACTCACGCGTTCAAACTCATGCCGTGCAATGTCAAATGCTGCCAACGCTTCCGACGTATTGTGCAGCCGGCCAAGCCGCCTCAGATCAATGTCGTTCAACGCCTGAATGCCCATTGAGACACGCGTGACGCCAGCCTGACAAAACGCCGCAAAGCGACCGGCCTCGACAGAGCCGGGGTTGGCTTCAAGCGTGATTTCAAGATCATTGGCAACGGGCCAGTACGAACGGATTGCGGTGATTATTTCGGCAACGGTGTCCGGCTCCATCAGACTGGGCGTGCCGCCGCCAAAAAAGACAGCATTCAGTGTCCGACCCGGTGTTTCGGACGCTGCGCGTTTTAATTCCGAAAGATAGGCATTACGCCAAAGGCTGTGATCAATGCTGCGGCTGACGTGACTGTTAAAGTCGCAATAGGGGCATTTCGCCTCACAGAAGGGCCAGTGAATGTACAGGCCAAACCCGCCTTGTTGCCAATCCTCAGTCAAAACAGCCTTTCATCAGCTTGGCAAAGGCATCGGCCCTGTGGCTGATCGCGTTCTTTTGGTCGGCGTCCATCTCCGCAAAAGTGATATCGTAACCGTCAGGCTGGAACATCGGGTCATAGCCGTGACCCAGGGCACCACGAATGGGCCAGACCAGCGTGCCGCTGACCGTACCGGCAAAAACCTCATCGTGGCCATCGGGCCATGCAAGGACCAGCGTGGCACAAAACCGTGCTTTGCGAGGATGGGGTGCATTACGCTCCTCCAGCAGAGTGTGGGTTTTTGTCATCGCCAAAAGAAAATCGCGGCCATCGGGCGTTTCGGCCCAATCGGCGGTATATACCCCCGGTGCGTTGTCCAGCGCCTCAACCTCGATCCCGGAATCATCGGAAAGCGCAGGCAGGCCCGTGGCTTTGGCGGCGGCGTGTGCCTTGATCCGGGCGTTGCCGACAAATGTGCTCTCGGTCTCTTCGGGTTCCGGCAGCGACATCTCAGCGGCACCAACAACGGAAATGCCCCGCGGCGCAAAAAGCTGCGCCATTTCCTCAAGCTTGCCCGCGTTGTGCGTGGCAATCAGAATGCGGTCTTCCGTGAATTGACGTGTCATGCGGTGACGTTCTTCTGGATCGACACCAGCTCGGATACACCCTTTTCGGCCAGATCCATAAGCGCGTTCATCTGATCGCGCGAATAGGTTGACCCTTCCGCACTCATCTGAACTTCGATCAGCTGTTTGCTGCCGGTCATGATAAAGTTGCCGTCCACACCCGCTTCGGAATCCTCCGGGTAATCCAAGTCAAGAACGGGCTGACCTGCATAGATGCCGCAGCTGATGGCGGCCACCGGATCCACCAGCGGATCGGTGATTACATCACCGGCTTTCATCAACTTGTTCACCGCCAGGCGCAGCGCGATCCAGCCGCCAGTGATAGACGCACAACGGGTCCCGCCATCAGCCTGCAACACATCGCAATCTACGGTGATCTGGCGTTCACCAAGGGCAACGCGATCCACACCTGCACGAAGGGACCGTCCGATAAGTCTTTGAATTTCAACAGTTCTTCCACCCTGCTTGCCCGCTGACGCCTCGCGTCGCATGCGGGTATTGGTGGCACGTGGCAGCATACCGTATTCGGCTGTAACCCACCCCAGACCGGACCCTTTGATAAAGGGCGGCACGCGGTCTTCAATCGTGGCGGTGCACAGTACATGGGTGTCACCCATTTTGATCAGCGCCGATCCTTCGGCGTGTTTGGTAAAGCCCACCTCAACCGAGACAGCGCGCATTTCATCCAATTTCCGGCCAGAGGGACGCATGATTTTTCCTTTTCAAAGTTGCGTGGGGCATACCGCCCCCGCCCATTGCGATGCAACCCCGATTGACGTTTCGGTCCGGGGCACCTTTATTGGCCAGTGTATGGCCAAAACGACCCCTGAAACAAATGACCTTTTAAGCGAGATGAACGACCGTTCACGCGAGGTATTTCGCCGCGTGGTGGAAGGGTATCTGGCAAGTGGTGATCCGGTTGGGTCACGGACGCTGACGCGGGATTTCAGCGAAAAGGTCTCAGCGGCGACGATCCGCAATGTTATGCAGGATCTTGAGTATCTGGGCGTGCTTGGGTCACCTCACGTGAGCGCCGGGCGCATTCCAACACAATTGGGTCTGCGCATGTTTGTCGATGGCATGATCGAATTGGGTGATCCAACAGATACGGACCGCGAAAAGATTGATGCCACTCTGGGTGACAACGCATCAGATGTCAGCGGCTTGCTGGACCGTGTCGGTTCAGCCTTGTCAGGTGTGACGCAAGGCGCGTCGCTGGTGCTGACACCGAAATACGAAGCCCCGATCAAGCACATCGAATTTGTTTCGCTGTCGCAGGACCGGGCGCTGGTGGTTCTGGTTTTTTCCGATGGCCATGTTGAGAACCGTCTGTTTTCGCCACCGCCGGGGCAAACCCCAAGTTCCATGCGGGAAGCAGCGAATTTTCTGAACGCCATTGTCGAAGGCAGGACGATCAGTGAACTGCAACGCGCGATCACGCTTGAGATTAACGCACGTCGGCAAGAGATTGATGTGCTGGCCCAGGAGCTGGTTGAAAGCGGTCTGGCGCTGTGGAGCGGAGATGACGAAAGTTCGGAACGGCTCATCGTGCGCGGGCGGTCGAATCTGTTGGCCGGTGAAGCAGAAGCCGAAGATCTTGCGCGCATTAAAACACTGTTTGATGACCTTGAGCGCAAGCGTGATATCGCGGAATTTCTTGATCTGGCAGAAGATGGCGAAGGTGTGCGCATTTTTATCGGGTCAGAGAACAAACTTTTCTCACTTTCGGGTTCCTCTCTGGTGGTTTCCCCTTATATGAACGCTGATCGAAAGGTCATTGGTGCGGTTGGTGTTATTGGGCCCACGCGTCTGAACTATGGGCGTATCGTACCGATTGTGAATTATACGGCGCAGCTGGTTGGTAAACTGGTGTCCGACCGCAGCTAGAGGTGAATGATGGCAGAGACGAACGAAAACGAATTTCTGGATAATATCGAAGAAGCGATGGCGGAGGAATTTGCCGCCGAAGAAGCAGAGATCGACGAAGAAGAACTTGAGCTGGAGCAGCTTCGGGCGGAGCGAGACCAGTACAAGGATCGGTTCACGCGGGCCCTGGCCGATGCCGAAAATGCGCGCAAGCGGTCCGAGAAAGATCGTCGCGAGGCCGAGAATTATGGCGGGTCCAAGTTGGCGCGCGATATGCTGCCAGTCTACGACAATATGAAACGCGCCCTGGAAGCGGCGACCGAGGAGCAACGCTCTGTTTCAGGTCCGTTGCTGGAAGGTGTCGAATTGACGATGCGTGAACTGCTGAATGTCTTCAAAAAGCACGGGATTGAGGTCATTGCACCCGAGGTTGGCGACAAATTCGATCCTCAGCATCATCAAGCGATGTTTGAGGCACCGGTTCCGGGGACCAAGGCGGGTGACATTATTCAGGTAGCTGCCGAAGGTTTCATGTTGCACGACCGGTTGTTGCGCCCGGCGCAGGTTGGCGTTTCATCGCAGCCGGCATAACCGGCCACTGTACCTAACGCGATAAAGAGGCGGTCAGGTTTTGGCCGCCTCTTTCAGTTTATAAAGCGCATCAAGCGCTTCACGGGGCGAAAGCTCATCTGGAATGATGGTTTCCAGGACGTCCTCGACCCGGGAGCTTTTTGCGGTGGGCGGGGGTGGTGCGGGCGTGGCCGCAAAAAGGGGCAGATCGTCGATAAGGGTCTTTTGTTTGGCACCGCCTTCGCGTTCACCTTTCTCAAGCGCTTCCAATACCACACGGGCGCGGGCCACGACGCGTTCGGGCAGACCGGCCAATTTTGCCACCTGAACACCATAAGACCGATCCGCAGCACCTTTGCGCACCTCATGCAGGAAGATAACGTCACCCTCCCATTCCTTCACCGAAACGGTTGCGTTTTCTACCCCGTCCAGCTTGCCGGACAGGGCAGTCATCTCGTGATAGTGGGTTGCAAAAAGCGCGCGTGATTTGTTGACGTCGTGAAGGTTTTCCAGCGTCGCCCATGCAATGGACAGACCGTCATAGGTGGCCGTACCCCGGCCGATCTCGTCCAGAATAACAAGCGCACGATCATCCGCCTGATTCAGAATCGCGGCGGTTTCCACCATCTCGACCATAAAGGTCGACCGCCCGCGGGCCAGATCATCCGACGCCCCGACCCTGCTGAACAACTGACTGACAACCCCGATATGCGCAGAGGTCGCTGGAACAAAACTGCCCATCTGCGCCATCAGGGCAATCAGCGCATTCTGTCGCAGAAAAGTGGACTTACCCGCCATATTCGGGCCGGTAAGCAACCAGATGTTTGCGGCGTCTTTTTCGGCACTCAGATCACAGTCATTGGCGATGAACGGTTCGCCCGATTGCTGCCTGAGCGCACGTTCCACCACCGGGTGCCGCCCGCCCGTGATCGCAAACGCGCGGCTGTTATCGACCCGGGGGCAGGTCCAGTTTTCCTGATCCGCAAGTTCTGCGAGTGAAAAAGCAAGATCAATTTCGGCAATGCCGCGCGATGTGTCCCCGATGGGTCCGTTCATTTCCAGAATTGCGGCTCTGATACGCTCAAAAAGACGCTTTTCAATCTCAAGCGCGTGGTTCCCGGCATTGAGGATCTTGGTTTCAAGCTCTGACAGTTCAACAGTGGTGAAGCGCACCTGATTGGCAGTTGTCTGACGGTGAATAAACGTCTCTGATAAGGGCGGTGACAGCATTTTTTCAGCATGGGTCGCCGTGGTCTCGATAAAGTAGCCCAGCACGTTGTTGTGTTTGATTTTCAGAGACGAAATGCCTGTATCAGACACGAATTGCGATTGCATTGCCGCGATCACGCTGCGGCCCTCATCGCGCAGTTTGCGGGCTTCGTCGAGGTCATCATCATAGCCCGGCGCGATAAAACCCCCATCGCGGGCCAACATCGGGGGTTCAGCAACAAGAGCCTGCTCAAGTAAATCGATCAGATGGTCATGGCCATTCAATCTGCTGATCGCATCCGACAGTACAACCGGCAAATCCGCATCGGACAAGAGGCGCATTATTTGCTCGGCTTCTGACAGCCCATTGCGCACGGCGGCAAGATCGCGCGGGCCGCCGCGGTCCAGCGCAAGACGTGACAGGGCGCGGTCCAGATCCGGCACCTTGCGCAGGACGCCGCGTAAATCCTGCCGCAGTTTCCGATCTTCCGTGCCAAAGCGGACGGCATCGAGGCGCAGGTTTATTGTGTCGGCGGCGGTTGAAGGGCTGGATATCCGTCGTTCCAGCAGACGCGCGCCCGCAGCGGTGCAACTGTGATCCATCAGCGCCAGCAATGATCCCGCGCGCCCCCCATTCAGCGCATGGGTCAGCTCCAGATTGCGCCGGGTGGCGGCATCAATCTGAACGCTGCGGTTTTCCTGTTCCTTTTGCGGTGGCCGCAGCAGCGGCAGCTTACCCTTTTGCGTGATCTCAAGGTAATTGATCAGCGCGCCCATCACAGACACTTCCGCCCGCTCAAAGCTGCCGAAGGCATCCAGTGTCGCGATATTGAACAGCTTGCAAATGCGATTTTCCGCCCCGGTGCTGTCAAAGCCTGACCGCGCCATTGTCGTCAGGGCAATGCCGAAATCCTCGACCGTTTCACGCAGTTCCGCCTCTTTCGTCTCTGATACAATCAGTTCCGACGGCGCAAGCCGCGCGAGTTCGGGGCCAAGTTGCACTTGGGGCAGGGTCATCACATGGAACGCGCCCGTTGAAATATCGACCCAGGCCAAAGCAGAGTTTTCACGAACTTCAGCAAAGGCGGCCAGATAATTGTGCCGCCGTGCCTCCAGCAGCGAATCTTCGGTCAACGTGCCGGGTGTGACCAACCGGACGACTTCGCGTTTGACCACGGATTTGTAGCCGCGCTTTTTGGCTTCCGCCGGGCTTTCCATCTGTTCGCAGACGGCAACGCGAAACCCTTTTCGGATCAGTGTTAGAAAATACCCTTCGGCCGCATGAACCGGCACGCCGCACATCGGTATGTCAGCCCCTTCATGCTTGCCACGTTTTGTCAGCGCAATGTCGAGCGCTTGGGCCGCCGCGACGGCATCATCAAAAAACATCTCATAGAAATCGCCCATCCGGTAGAACAGCAGCGCGCCTTCGTGCTCTGCCTTGATCTCCAGATATTGCGCCATCATCGGCGTTGTTTTTGCGTCGGTCACGTGGTTCCCCTTGTCCCACCTGTCTGTACAAAACCACGCTTGCCGGGGAAAGGGGGCGCAAAAGGGGTTCGCGGTAGACGGGTGCTGCTTTCATGCTAAAACCGTTGAAAACCGAGCAACAAGGCAGTGTTTGCCCCGTGCGCAACAAAATTGATCTCACGTTGCCCCCTTCGGCTGTTTTTCTGAATCCTTGGCAGGATCCGGGGTTTCGTCTGTTGCTTGAGCCGGATTTTATCTGGCGTAAACGAGAGACCTCCTGCATCGAGGGGTTTGCGGTCAGCGATCACGTTGAGATAAACGAGAAAATCAAAAATCACCTGCGCACCACCAAAAAGAAGAAACGCTTTGCCCAGCCGATTGAATACAACAGCGTGCCGGTTGTGCTGGACCGGGCGAGCTATCGAAAATCCTATGCGCTGGCTCGGGATCGCATTTTGCTGAGCGGTGCGTCAGGCACGCGAGCCCTGAACCAGTATTGCTGGGAAAATGAGGATGCGGCATTTGATCCCGATGCGCGTTTGCAGGAATATTTCGCGACCTGTCGTGCGGGCAATGAAGGTAAGGAAATTCCGGTATATTCGGGCTTGTTAGACCCTGATATTCCTTTCGCCATCGCCTGTCGCAACACGTTTAACTACTATCATTTCATCACTGAATCTCTGTCGCAACTGACCGTCCTTGACGGACTGGATTTTCAGGGAAACATCTATTTCCACTTCCCCAACCTGGAAGAAAAGCAAAAGCCTTTTGCGCAGAACTTTGTCGATGCCCTGTTCCCTGAATATGCGGGGCGTGTGTTTTTTGAACGGGTGCCAAAGGATTACGCCAAGGTGTTGACCGCCTATGATCTGATTGGCGGTCACTATCAGGCCCCGGTAGGTGATGTTTCGGGTCTTGGTGCCCTTTGGCCCGAAGATGCAGAGGACAAGGGCGATGACACATCGCCCGGTGCGCGCGCCACACTGGCGATGAATGCGGTCAACAGCAGCCTTTTGGCGCTGCGTGCGCGGGCATTGCGGGCGATCGAGGGGCGCGCGTTTGATCATTTGCCCAAACGGTTCTTTGTGGGCCGGGATTCACGTCAAAGCCGGGCGCGCAATATGGCGGGTGAGGAGATCCTGTTTGAGCATCTGGATATGTTTGGGTTTGAATACGTGGTCTTCGAAAGCCTGAGCCCGCTGGAACAGATTGCGCTGATGGCTCGGGCCGAAGTGATGGTTTCCTATCACGGTGCGGGGTTTACCAACATGCTGTTTGCCGCGCAGACCACCTTTGTGATCGAGATAGGAACACTTCAGACGGCCAGGACGCGGTGGGCCGATTTCTGGCCGTTGGCACATGCCGCGCAATGCCGCTACATCAACTTTTTCGCTGATTTCAAATCAGATACCCCTTTGATAGAGCCTGATTTCGCCAGGGATGGCATTGTGCCGGTGGCGCTGTCCAAAAAGTCGGTCAGCCAGATCATCGCGTTTATCGTGACCCTTGCGGGCAAATACCCTGAGCTAAAGCGACCGCGCCTTCTAGGTGATCTGGCAAGCGAGGTTTTGCAGGTTGGGGCCGCAACACAGGCGATTGGCCTGTTGGAGGCGCATGCAGAACTGGTGGCACAAAACGGGCGGCTGTGTCTGATCAAGGCGGATTGCCACAAGGCGCTGGGCGAGCCGAAGTCGGAATTACTGGCGCTGGATATGGCGTACAAAGCCGATCCATCACGTTGGCAGACGCTGATCCGTATGATCTGGTGTGCCAATCATTGTGACCGCCCGCAAGTGATCCGCTGGGCGCTGTCGCGGCTTAAGGTTGATTTTCCACAGCGGCACGACGCGTTTCTGGGCAATCATGAATGGGTGCGTTACGTCGCCTGAGATTGTACCTTTTTGCAATCAAAGTTAGGTTGCAAAAAACAAGGGAAGCACCAATCCGTGACCAAGAATCGTATTACCGATGATGAGGCACTTGCCTTTCATCTTGAACCCACGCCCGGCAAGTTTGAAATCACCGCGACCGTTCCAATGACAACGCAACGCGATCTGTCGCTGGCGTATTCGCCCGGCGTTGCGGTGCCCTGCGAGGCCATCGCCGAGAACCCGCAGACAGCCTATGACTACACGAACAAGGGCAACCTTGTTGCGGTTATCTCGAATGGCACGGCTGTTTTGGGGCTGGGGAACTTGGGCGCGCTGGCGTCCAAGCCGGTGATGGAAGGCAAGTCAGTTCTGTTCAAGCGTTTTGCCGATGTGAACTCTATCGATATTGAGTTGGACACCGAAGACACCGACGCCTTTGTCAACGCGGTCAAGCTGATGGGGCCGACGTTCGGGGGTATCAACCTTGAAGACATCAAGGCGCCCGAATGTTTCATCATTGAGCAGCGCCTCAAGGAAGAAATGGACATTCCCGTCTTCCACGACGATCAGCACGGCACGGCGGTGATCTGTGCGGCAGGTCTGATCAACGCGCTGCACATCTCCGGCAAGAAGATCGAGGATGTGCGCATCGTGCTGAACGGTGCCGGGGCGGCGGGCATTGCCTGTCTTGAGCTTTTGAAAGCGATGGGTGCGCGGCATGACAATTGCATCATGTGTGACACCAAAGGTGTGATCTATCAGGGTCGGACCGAAGGGATGAACCAATGGAAGTCCGCCCACGCGGCCAACACGGAACTGCGCAGTCTCGAAGAGGCGATGAAGGATGCGGATGTGTTTCTGGGCGTATCGGTCAAGGGTGCCGTGACGCCGGATATGGTTGCCAGCATGGCGGACAATCCGGTGATCTTTGCGATGGCGAACCCGGACCCAGAAATCACGCCGGAAGAAGCGCATGAAGTGCGGATGGATGCCATCGTCGCAACGGGGCGGTCAGATTACCCCAATCAGGTGAACAATGTTCTTGGGTTTCCCTATCTCTTTCGCGGGGCGCTCGACATCAATGCGCGGGCCATCAACGATGAGATGAAGATCGCTTGCGCCCACGCGCTTGCCAATCTCGCACGCGAGGACGTGCCGGACGAGGTTGCGATGGCCTATGGTAAGACGCTGAGCTTTGGGCGGGACTATATTATTCCCACTCCCTTCGATCCGCGCCTTATTCACCGCATTCCACCAGCCGTTGCGCGGGCGGGGATGGATACAGGTGCCGCGCGCCGTCCGATCATCGACATGGACGCCTATGAGCTGAACCTGAAATCCCGCATGGACCCAACCGCAAACGTGTTGCGCGGGATCAACGCGCGGGCGCGTCAAAATCAGGCCCGTATGATCTTTGCCGAAGGAGACGATCCGCGCGTGCTGCGTGCGGCCGTTACTTACCAGCGGTCCGGTCTGGGCAAGGCGCTGGTCGTCGGGCGGCCCGATGAGGTCAAGACCAAGCTGGAGGAGGCCGGAATGGCCGATGCCGTGCGCGAGCTTGAGGTGATCAATGCTGCCAAAACGGACCATTTAGAGACGTATAAGGACTTTCTTTATACCCGTCTGCAACGGCGTGGTTTTGATGCCAAGGATATCCACCGCCTTGCCGCGCGGGACAGGCATGTTTTTGCGTCACTGATGTTGCAACACGGGCATGGTGATGCGCTTGTCACCGGTGCAACACGGAAATCCGCTCATGTGCTGGACCGTCTGAACCATGTGTTCGAAGCGAATGCCGAGGCAGGTGCAGCAGGGTTTACCGCGTTGATGCACAAAGGGCGCATTGTTTTTATTGCGGACACGCTGGTGCACGAATGGCCCAATGAACATGACCTTGCCAATATTGCCGAACGGGGGGCGGTGGTGGCCCGCAATCTGGGGCTTGAACCCCGTGTGGCTTTCGTAAGCTTTTCGACCTTCGGGTATCCGGTGTCGGAGCGGGCCGAAAAAATGCATCTGGCCCCCAAAGTGCTGGACGGGCGCGGCGTTGACTTCGAATATGAAGGCGAGATGACCGTTGATGTGGCGCTGAACAGTGCAGCGCAGGCGCAATACCCGTTTTCGCGTCTGACCGGTCCGGCAAACATTCTGGTGGTGCCCGCACGCCATTCGGCCAGCATTTCCGTGAAGCTGATGCAGGAGATGGCGGGCGCAACTGTGATTGGCCCGATCCTGACAGGTTTGGACAGGAGCATTCAGATTTGTTCAACCACGTCGACAGCGAATGACATCCTGAATATGGCCATTCTGGCGGCGTGCAAGGTTGGCGGATGATCTGGAACCTCGGCTCCATTAATCTTGATAACTTCTATCACCTTGCCCATTTGCCGGGGCCGGGCGAAACCATCACTGCTGACCGGTTTCATCAGGGGTTGGGCGGCAAAGGGGCCAACATGTCTGTTGCTGCTGCGCGTGCTGCCGCTCATGTGGCGCACGTTGGCGCTGTTGGGGCCGATGGCAAATGGGCGGCGGAGCGGTTGCTGGAATATGGTGTGGATGTGCGTCACATCGCGCTGGTTCAGGTACCGACCGGGCACGCAAACATTCACGTGGATCAGCAGGGCGAAAACAATATCGTTCTGATGGGGGGTGCAAACCTGATGATCAGTGAACAGATCATCGGTGGCGCGCTGGCAGAAGCTGGTCCCGGCGATTTTCTGTTGATGCAGAATGAAACGTGCGGGCAGGCGTTCGCGGCGCAGACGGCCAAGACACTTGGCTTGCGACTGGCCTATGCTGCCGCCCCGTTTTCGGCTGATGCGGTAATGGCGTTGATGGATCAGATTGACCTTCTTGTGATGAACGCTGTTGAAGCGGCGCAGCTACAGGATGCTACCGGTCAGGACATCAGCGATTTGGCGGTGGATGATGTTGTCATCACGCTTGGTGCGGAAGGGTGCAGATGGGTCTCTAACAAAGGGAAAACCGATCAGAGCTTTGACGCATACAGCGCTGATCCCGTGGACACCACCGGTGCCGGGGACACATTCACTGGGTTCCTGATTGCTGGTCTTGATCGTGGTCTGCCCATGCGTGATGCCATTGATCTGGGAATGCGCGCAGGCGCATTAATGGTGGCACGCGAAGGCACGGCAGACGTGATCCCGGATCTAAAGGAAATTCAGGATCACGACTTTTCCTAGCTGGCAAATGGTGCCGCAGACCCCCACAATTGTTTGACCCGGGCATCGCGTCCGCAGCCTTTGCGATATCTTTTGTAGGCGACGGATTTGCGAATGCCCAAGCCAACCGACGTCACGGTCAGGCGCTCACGGCTTTTGTAGTAGTTCTGGTGATAGTCATCTGCAGGATAGAAGCGGGATGCGCCAAGGATTGGCGTCACAATCTTTTGTCCTAAATCCTTTTGCGCCTGTGTCTTGGCCCGCTCGGCGGCGGCCCTCTGTGCGTCGTCTGCCGCGAATATAGCGGTGCGATAGCTGGCACCCCGGTCACAGAATTGACCGCCAGCATCTGTCGGATCAACAGAGCGGAAAAACATGTTCAGCAAAGTATCGCGGCTGACCACCGATGGGTCAAAGGTGATCTGAACGGCCTCATAATGCCCGGTATTGCCGCCAGTTACCTGTTTGTATGTGGGGTTTGCGGTCGTACCGCCCGCAAACCCGGAAACGGCTTCGCGCACACCGGGCACCGATTCAAAATCGGCCTCGACACACCAGAAACAACCACCCGCAACGGTCAGGGTTTCGGTGCCTGCGGCGTGTGATTTACCCGCCTGCACTAAAAGCCCGATGGCGATCAGACAGGCAAGCGCACATGTCTTGATATACGTCAGTTGTTTCATCGCTTTCTCCTTTTTCATCACGTTGCCCGAGCCTTTGGTGAAGGCGCAAGGGAGAGACGGATCATGTCACGGACAGGTGATGCCGCTTTACTGCTTGGCAGGGGGCGGTAACATTTCTAGCTTCTCCAAAAATGAGGGAGTTTTGGATGCGTATTGCGATGTGGTCCGGGCCGCGCAACCTGAGTACGGCGATGATGTACAGTTTTGGCAACCGTTCTGATTTCGCCGTGATGGACGAGCCGTTCTATGCGCCCTACCTGCAAGCAACGGGGATAGATCACCCGATGCGGGACAGCATCGTGCAGACCCATGAAACAGACCCAGACAAGGTTGCCTTGGCGTGTCAGACGGGCGGCACCCCGCACCTTTACATGAAGCATATGCCGCACCACATGATCGACGGATTCCCATTAAAGTGGGCGCAGGATTGTATCAACGTCCATCTGATCCGGCACCCGGCCCGGGTGATTGCCAGCTATGCTGCGAAATGGGATGCGTTGACTTCTTATGACATCGGTTTCGCCCAGCAATGGGAGATGTACGAGAAACTGGGCGGTGTCATTATCGACAGCACAGACATTCGCGCTGATCCCGAAAGGATGCTGCGCGCACTATGCGCCGCGATTGATCTGCCTTTTGATCCTGCGATGTTGGCGTGGCCCGCCGGTCCCCGTGCCGAAGATGGCGTCTGGGCGCAGCATTGGTATCACGCCGTGCATAAAAGTACCGGGTTTGCGGGCAGCGAAGACGCTTTGCCAGAACTGCCTCAATCGCGCGCGGCACTGCTTGAGGACGCCCTGCCGGTCTACGAAAAGATGAAGCAACTTGCCCTGCGGTGACGGATTGTTGCTGCGCTGCGCAAAAAGTGCATTCCGCCTGAAACTATCCGCACGGTTTGACCGTTGCTCTGTATGTACATCGGGAACAGAAATTCGGTCACTATGACCGAATGCACACTCGGTGCCAACGAGTAGGCCGTAAAAGGCTGAATGGTAACAAGTCGCGGTGGTCGACTGCGTCTCTCGCAACCCCCCAGACCGCCGTGATGCGTAACGAGTGAGAGGCCCGGATCGAAAGGTCCGGGCCTTACTTCATGATTTCAGTCGTTTATCGCGCGCAGCAAGCAGTTTAAGGCGAAGAGCGTTCAATTGGATGAACCCTGCGGCGTCTTTCTGGTCATAGGCACCCGCATCGTCCTCGAATGTCACGTGCGCCTCGGAATAAAGCGAATGATCGGACCAGCGGCCCACAGTGCGCACATGCCCTTTATAAAGTTTCAACCGCACGGTCCCGGTCACATGGGTCTGGCTTGCGTCAATCGCGGCCTGCAGCATCGTGCGTTCGGGGCTGTACCAGAAACCATTATAAATGAGCTCTGCGTAGCGGGGCATCAGTTCATCCTTGAGATGCATCGCCCCACGGTCCAGCGTGATGGATTCGATCCCGCGATGGGCCTCAAGCAACAATGTGCCTCCCGGTGTTTCATAGATGCCGCGTGATTTCATCCCGACAAAGCGACCCTCGACCAGATCAAGCCGCCCGCAGCCGTGCTTGCCGCCCAATTCATTCAGTTTCGTCAGGATCGTTGCCGGTGACATCCGTTCACCATTGATTGACACCGCATCGCCACGCTCAAATCCGATTTCGACGTATTCGGGCGTATCCGGCGCATCTTCGGGGGCGACGGTGCGCTGGTACACGTAGTCAGGCGCATCAACCGCAGGATCTTCCAGAACCTTGCCCTCCGATGAGGTGTGCAGCAGGTTTGCGTCCACGCTGAACGGTGCCTCGCCGCGTTTGTCTTTGGCCACGGGGATCTGGTTTTGCTCTGCAAACTCCAGCAGTTTCGTGCGGCTTGTCAGATCCCAGTCGCGCCAGGGTGCGATCACCTTGATATCTGGGTTCAGCGCATAGGCGGCCAGTTCAAAACGTACCTGATCGTTGCCTTTGCCGGTGGCACCATGCGCCACTGCATCGGCACCGGTTTCTGCTGCAATCTCGACCAGTCGTTTAGAAATAAGCGGGCGCGCGATGGAGGTGCCCAAAAGATAAAGGCCCTCATAGACCGCATTTGCGCGGAACATCGGGAACACGAAATCGCGTACAAACTCTTCGCGCACATCCTCAACATAGATGGCGGAGGCGCCCATCATTTCGGCTTTCTTGCGCGCCGGCTCCAGCTCTTCGCCCTGGCCCAGATCGGCGGTAAAGGTCACCACCTCGCACCCATATTCGGTTTGCAGCCACTTCAGGATGATGGAGGTATCAAGGCCGCCGGAATAGGCGAGCACAACTTTTTTCGGCGCAGACATTTTGGGCTCCTTCATGGGTTTACGGCGGGGTAACGGGTTTTGCTGATGCGGGCAAGATGTGCGGGCCTGCGTTGACCGCACCGGCCTGCACGCCTAACCATGAACAATCACTGGGAGACAGGGCAGATGACAGAGAACTTTCAGGCGATGGCGACACTTGCTGCGTCCAAGATGCGGCCAGTTTTCCCGGCAACGCCGCTGCTGCGCAACGAACTGCTGTCAGACCGGTTTGGCGCCGACATTTTCCTCAAGCGCGAGGATCTGAGTCCGGTGCGGTCCTACAAGCTGCGCGGCGCGTTCAACGCGATGCGCAAGGTGATCCCAGAAAAGACGCTGTTTGTCTGTGCGTCTGCGGGCAACCACGCGCAGGGCGTGGCGTTTATGTGTCGTCATTTCGGCGTGCGCGGTGTGATCTTTATGCCGGTTACGACACCGGAACAGAAAATTCTGAAAACCAGCATGTTCGGCGGTGATAACGTCGAAATCCGCCTTGTTGGAGACTATTTTGACGCATCTCTCGCCGCTGCGCAGACCTTTTGTGCGCAAGAGGGCGCGCATTTCCTTTCGCCCTTTGACGATGAGGATGTGATCGAAGGGCAGGCCTCGGTCGCGGTTGAGATCGAACAACAATTGGGCCGCGTGCCTGATCATATTATTCTGCCCGTCGGCGGCGGGGGGTTGTCCGCAGGCACATTCAGCTACTTTGGCACTGAATGCGCCTATACCTTTGTTGAACCCTCCGGGGCGAAAAGCCTTGCTGCGGCATTGGCAGAGGGGGCGCCCAAGGATGTGTCGCCCGTCGATACCTTTGTTGATGGCGCGTCTGTGGCCAAGATTGGCGCGCGCACGTTTGCCCGTCTGAAAGACGTCAACGCGCAGGATGTGATTGACCTGAACGAAGACCGCATTTGCCAGACGATCATCGAAATGCTGAACGTCGAAGGGATCGTACTGGAACCCGCAGGCGCAATGGCGATTGAGGCGCTTGGCGATCTGGCAGATGTGATCAAGGACAAGACGGTGGTGTGTATCGCGTCCGGCGGCAACTTTGACTTTGAGCGGTTGCCGGAGGTCAAGGAGCGGGCGCAGAAATACGCGGGTCTTAAGAAGTATTTTATCCTTCGCCTGCCACAACGCCCCGGGGCGCTGCGCGACTTTCTGGATACGCTTGGGCCGCATGACAACATCACGCGGTTTGAGTACATGAAGAAATCGGCGCGCAACTTTGGGTCTGTGCTGATCGGCATCGAAACGGACCAGGCCCAGAATTTCGCCGCAATGTTCGCGCGGATTGACGCCGCTGATTTCACCTACACCGACATCACCAATGACGAAACGCTGGCACAGTTTGTGATCTGAGGGGGCATTCATGCAATTCAACGACAAATCGGTTGTAATCACCGGGGCTGGCAGCGGTATTGGCGCCGCACTGGCACGGCGCGCCGCCGGTCTGGGCGCAAGGGTTTGCGTGTCGGACCGGGATGGAGCAAGCGCCCAACGGGTCGCAGAACAGATTGGCGGCATGGCGGTGCCGTGCGATGTGCGCGACGAAGATCAGGTCAAAGCGCTGATTTCATCGGCCAGCAGGGCACAGGGTGATGTGGATATCTACGTCTCTAATGCAGGGCTGGGTGGGGGTGATCCGTCGCACGCGGCATCGCAGTCGAACGCGGATTGGCAGTTGAACTGGGAGGTCCATGTGATGAGCCATGTTTACGCTGCGCGGGCGCTTTTGCCCGTCATGACCTCGCGTGGGTCGGGGCATCTGGTTAATGTTGCCTCAGCCGCCGGATTGCTGAACCAGATCGGGGATGCCGCTTATTCCGCAACCAAACATGCCGCCGTCAGTTTTGCCGAGTCGCTGGCAATCACCCACGGCAATGACGGGGTTGGTGTATCGGTGGTGTGTCCGCAATATGTGGCAACGCCGCTTTTGGGTTTGTCAGATGCGGACGCAGCGGCGCAGGCATCCTTGTTAACCGCCGATGACGTGGCGCGCGCCATTACCGACGGTGTAGAGGCAGACAGGTTTTTGATCCTGTCGCACCCTGACGTGCAGAAATACGCCGCGCATCGTGGGCAGGATCATGACCGCTGGATCAAGGGTATGCAGATGCTGCGGTCAAAGGCCGTTGAAACCTTCGGCGGTATCAAGGTCGAGAATTTTTACAAACTTGTCTAAGGCTCTATGCCGCCAGTTTTGCGGAGTAGTCCGCAAGAAAGGCCTCCTTCGATTTGGTATAGCATGCCTTTATCGCCGCCAGATCGACGGCATCTCCCTTGTTCGCCTCAGCCGCAGTTTCCCCTTCACCGCACAGCCGTGCGAGTGTTTCGAACCCAAGGCTAAGCGCGCTGCCTTTGAGAAAATGCATGTCTGCGCTTAGGCTTGAGCGATCTGTCAGCGCTGCCAACCGTGCAAGAGCTTCTTCGACCTCCTCCAGAAAAAGCTCGACCACCTCATCAAAATCCTCTGCGCCAACCTCCGTGTTGAGCTGTCGAACGCGCGACCAGTCAATCATGCTGTGTCTCCTTGAATGAGGATGAGTGTCGTCCGGGAGGGTTAAGAAATTCCACACGGCATAGGGCCAATTACAACGGTTTTGAGGATTCATCAGGTTTTAATGCTGTTGTGAAAAGTGACGGCGATGCCCGCTGAAATCAGGACACATATGCCACAAAGGCTCTCCTCTCCCGCCCCTGCCGAACCTGACTTTGACACGTTGCGCGTCCGGCGCGTTCTGGTGGTTGACGACAGCAGGCTTCAACGGCGCATTCTGTGCAAGACGCTGCAAAACTGGGGTTTTGAGGTGACAGAGGCAGATTCGGGCGATGCCGCGCTGGCGTTGTGCCTCAAGGATATGCCTGATCTGATCTTGAGCGATTGGGTCATGCCGGGCATGTCCGGCATTGAATTTTGTCGGGCGCTGCGTGAGGTGCCGCACGACGGATACGCCTATTTTATCCTTCTGACCTCCAAAAGTGAAAAGAACGAGGTGGCGCAAGGGCTTGATTCCGGCGCTGATGATTTCCTGACCAAACCGGTGGACGCCAGTGAACTGCGCGCGCGGATCACGGCGGGGGAGCGTATTTTGCACATGCAACGCGAGCTGTCAGCGCAGAACAAATGGATCAGTGATACCTTGCAAGAGCTGCAACGGGTCTACGATCTTCTGGATCAGGATCTGCTTGAGGCCAAGAAACTGCAGCAATCTCTTGTGCGCGAAAGACAACTCAGCTTTCCACAGGGCCAATTGTCTTTGCTGTTGCGGTCTGCGGGCCATGTCGGCGGTGATCTGGTGGGGTTTTTTCCTACCGATGACGACTATCTTGGCCTTTATGCAATTGATGTGTCGGGTCATGGCGTCAGTTCGGCTTTGATGACTGCACGGCTTGCCGGGTATCTGTCAGCAGCCGCACCGGAGCAGAACATCGCCCTCGCGAAAGGGGCCGAAGGTGCCTATGTCGCGAAACCACCAAAAGATGTTGTTGGCACGCTGAATGATCTTGTCCTTAACGAGATGGAGACAGAGCATTATTTCACCATTTTGCTGGCCTTTGTACATTTGCCGTCAGGCAAGGTCACAATATCGCAAGCCGGGCACCCGCATCCGTTGATCCAGCGCGCTGATGGTACGGTCGAGCAGGAAGGGTCTGGCGGCTTTCCTGTGGGACTGCTTGAAGGAACGCTGTTTACCCAGTTCGACCTTACACTCGCTCCCGGCGACAGGCTGTTGATCCTGTCGGACGGTGTTACGGAATGCCCCGATGCCGATGATCAGATGCTTGGCGAAGACGGTCTGGCAGAACTGATGGATCAACTCGCGGATATGCGCGGAACTGCTTTGCTTGAGGCGCTGGTGTGGAACCTGTCGGCTTTTGCCGGAACAGAGGATTTTCCCGATGATGTTTCGGCCATCCTGTTCGAATACGCAGGGCCATAGCCAATTGTGCTATGCGCCAGACAGATAATCCATCAGAAACCCCCGGTCGCCGACGTTACCCAAGGCGTCAAGCGCTTGTGTTCCGCTTAGCACCAGTGTCCGGTGATCAGCTTCTACCGGTTCGGCAATCTGGCGCACGGGATGCGCCACATAAACGGTACACAGTTTTTCCGCCCACAGATCATACTCCGGCATAAAGACAAACCGCCGAAAGGCACCCAGCCTGCGCGGGCGTGCAATGCGCCAACCGATTTCCTCGATCACTTCGCGGTGCAGGGCCTGCAGGGGCGATTCCCCCGGATCAATCCCGCCGCCGGGCAATTGAACATCCAGTGATTCGGGCATGACCTGCGCGGTCAGCAGGAACCGTCCCTTAAGCGGCAGGATCGCGTATGCGCCGGGCCGCAGACGGTAGGACTGTTCCCTGCGCGGCACCTCGCCCACCCGTCTGATCATCTGCGTCCCCTTTATCCCGTGGTTGATGCGCCTATATAGACGCGGTATGCCAAGCGGCCCGAGATAAGGAAACCCTTCATGACATCGCCAAACCAGCCCGGAAACCAGATCGCCTGGGACGACAGCGTATTGCCATTTCAGCTGGATCACAGCGACGTGCGCGGTCGCGTGGCGCGGCTTGACGGGGTTCTTGAAGGCATCCTGCGACAGCACGACTATCCGCCGGTTGTCGAAGCGCTGGTGGCTGAAATGGCGCTTTTGACCGCGCTGATCGGCCAGACGATCAAGCTGCGTTGGAAGTTGTCCCTGCAGGTGCAATCCAAGGGCGCGGTGCGGATGATCGCCACCGATTATTACGGCCCCGAGAGCGAGGGCGAACCGGCGCGGATCAGGGCTTATGCCAGTTATGACGCTGACCGGCTGACCGATGCCGCGCCATTTGATCAGGTGGGCGAGGGATATTTCGCTATCATGATTGATCAGGGTGAAGGCATGGTACCCTATCAGGGGATTACACCGCTAGAAGGCGGTTCGCTTGCTGCCTGTGCCGAAGCGTATTTTGCCCAGTCCGAACAATTGCCATCACGGTTCTCGCTCAGCTTTGGGCAATCCTCCGGCCCGAACGAGCCTGAGCATTGGCGCGCCGGGGGTGTGATGCTGCAACTGATGCCCAAGGCGTCGCCTTTTGCCGCAGAAGGACAAGGTGAGGGCAATGTGCTGTCCGCCACCGATCTGGTACAGGGTGAGGAAGAGGAAAACTGGAACCGGGTGAATATCCTTCTGGATACAGTCGAGGATCTTGAGCTGATTGGCCCCAGCGTGCCGCCCACGGATCTGCTGCTACGTCTGTTTCACGAAGAACAGCCACGCGTTTTTGATGCGCAGGCCGTGCGCTTTGGCTGTTCATGTTCCGAAGATCGTGTTCGTCAAAGCTTGTCGATCTATTCCGCCAAGGACATCGAAAAGATGACCACCGATGATGGCCGTGTGACCGCAGACTGCCAGTTCTGTTCCGCCCATTACGAACTTGATCCCGCGACAGTCGGGTTTGAGGCAGAAGATTCAGCGGGTGCCTGACGCGCTTGAACAGATACGGTCCGCTTTGTCACAAAACGGAACGCAGACTTCTGATTTCGATCTGAACAGTGATGTAGTGCTGCCTGCGGGCCGTGTTTTGCGGCCTGCGGGTGTCTTGGCCCCGATTGTCGAACGGTCCGATGGCCTGCACCTGCTGCTGACCAAACGGTCCTCGGCGCTAAAGCACCATCCCGGCCAGATCGCCTTTCCCGGTGGCAAACAGGACGACGGGGATGCGGATGTTGTGGCGGCCGCGCTGCGTGAAGCAGAGGAAGAGATCGGCCTGCCGCGCAGTATCGTTGACGTTTTGGGCACGCTGCCTGCACATGAGACAGTGACGGGGTTCACGGTAACGCCCGTAATTGCCCGTGTCAGAGACGCATTTGAGATCAGGCCAGAGCCGGGCGAGGTGGAAGAAGTGTTTTCTGTCCCGCTTGAACACGTGTTGGACCCCGCGAACTTTTTGATCGAATCCCGACGCTGGCGCGGCACACGTAGACATTATTTTGCGGTTCCCTACGGACCCTACTACATCTGGGGCGCAACCGCGCGTATGTTGCGGGCATGGGCCGACCGCATGACACAATAATACCGCCGGGCACACGCTGGCTTAACGACCCTGCCGCGCAGGCCCTGTGCCGGACGATGGCCGAAGCGGGTCATCAGATTTATTTCGTCGGCGGATGCGTGCGCAACGCCCTTTTGGACCTGCAGGACAGCGATGTTGATCTTTCCACCGGTGCGCTGCCGGATGAAACAATGCGTGTGGCGACGGCGGCGGGGTTCAAGGCCATTCCAACCGGATTTGACCACGGAACAGTCACTGTCGTGGTGGATGGCGCTCCTTTTGAAGTGACGACGTTCCGCCGGGACGTCGCCACCGATGGCCGCCGCGCGGTGGTCGCGTTTTCAGACAACATTGCCGAAGACGCCCGGCGGCGTGATTTCACGATGAACGCGCTTTATGCCGCGGCTGACGGGAAAGTGCGCGATCCACTTGGTGGTCTGCCTGATCTTCTGGCCCGCCGGGTGCGATTTATTGATGACGCGGATGCGCGGATCAAGGAAGACTATTTGCGCAGTTTGCGGTTCTTTCGGTTCTCTGCATGGTACGCGGACCCTGATGCGGGGTTCGAGGCTGACGCGCTAGCCGCGATAGCGGCGAATTTATCCGGGTTAGAGACGCTTTCAGCCGAAAGAATTGGTCAGGAAATGACCAAACTCCTGTCAGCACCTGACCCTGCGCCAGCGGTTGCGGTGATGCGCCAGACCGGCGTTTTGGCCGCAATCCTGCCGGGCTCGGATGACCGTCTGCTTGGCCCACTGATCCACATGGAAAAAACATTGGATTTACCGGGGGATTGGGTGACCCGGCTTGCCGTGCTTGGGGGCGATGCATTGGCCGACACCCTTCGGTTAAGCAAAGCGGACGCCCGTGCCCTGACGATGGTGCAGGATGCAGGGTTTCAAGGGCCGGGGATTGCTGAAATTGCCTATCGCCACGGCGCGCGTATCGCGCAATCTGCGGTTCTTATCCGTGCCGCGCTGGCAGAGAATGCGCCAAAGAAGTCTGTGTTAGAGACGATTTCAAATGCAGCGCAGCAAAAACTGCCGATAACGGCAAAGGATCTGATGCCTGAAATCCAGGGTCCTGCTCTGGGCAAGAAGCTGAAGGAACTGGAAAGCCGGTGGATCGCTTCGAACTTTACACTGACAGCACAAGAGCTGTTGGATGGTGCCTAGCATCCTTTCCCACAGCCCTCGACAAAAAGGAATGTGAACGCTATCACACTCCACACAGACATGGAGGTTTGCAAAATGTATCGCGGGATCTGGTTCAGCTAAAGCTGCCAAAACACTTTCCCCACTGCTGATCTGCGTTACACGCATGACTGGCCATTTTGCATATTCTATTCCAAGGCGTCCGCCCCATGTTCCGTTTTTTTGAAAACCTCGTCGATCCCTATATCGACTATGCCGAAACCGATACGCCCCCGCGCGAGATCTGGCCGTTTCTTTGGGAGTATTGCAAGCCGTTCAAACGGGTTTTTGCCGTGACTGCCGTGATGTCGATTGTCGTTGCGGCGGTTGAAATTGGCCTGATCTATTACATGGGTCGGATCGTTGATCTTCTGTCGACAGATCCCGCGCGCATGTGGGCCGATCACGGGACAGAGCTTTTGTTTGTGGCGCTGTTTGTGCTGATCATCCGGCCGCTCATGCAGGGCCTTGATGTAGCGCTGATCAACAACACGATCCTTCCTAATGTGGGCACGTTGATCCGTTGGCGCGCGCACCGGCAGGTTTTGCGGCAATCGGTTGGCTGGTTTGAAAATGATTTCGCCGGTCGCATCGCCAACCGGATCATGCAGACACCGCCCGCCGCCGGTGAAGTCGTGTTTCAGACCTTTGATGCGATCTCTTATGCGTTGGCCTATATGATCGGTGCCGCGATCTTGCTGATGACGTCAGACTGGCGGCTGATGCTGCCGCTTCTGGGATGGTTTGTGCTGTATGGCGCGCTGACGTCATGGACTGTCAAGCGTGTGGGCCCGGCATCCAAGGCTGCGTCGGATGCCCGGTCCGAGGTGACGGGACGGGTGGTGGACGCCTATACAAATATCCATTCGGTCAAAATGTTCGCGCACCACGACCTTGAGACAGGTTTTGCCAAGCAAGCAATCGAAAACGCGCGCCGGACATTCCAGAAGGAAATGCGGATTTTCACCGTGATGGATGTCACACTGGTGGCGCTGAACGGTCTGCTGATCCTTGGCGTTGTGGGATGGGCGCTTGCGCTTTGGACATGGGGTGAGGCAAGCGTCGGTGTGGTGGCCGCCGCTGCGGCGCTGACCCTCCGCCTGAATTCCATGACGGGCTGGATCATGTGGGCGCTGTCATCGTTCTTTCGCGAACTGGGTGTCGTGGCCGAGGGGATGGAGACGATCGCGCAGCCGATCACGCTGGTGGACAAGCAGGGGGCCAGACCGCTGGTGCTGGATCAGGGGCAAATCAGGATGCGTGGCCTTACGCATCATTACGGGCGCGATCATGGCGGGTTGCAGGCGCTGGACCTGACCGTACACCCGGGCGAACGGATTGGCCTTGTCGGCCGGTCGGGTGCCGGGAAATCGACCCTCGTAAAGCTTCTTTTGCGGTTTTACGACGCCGAAGGCGGGCAGATTGAGATCGACGGACAGGACATAACCCAAGTCACACAGGACAGTCTGCGCCAGAGCATCGGCATGGTGCAGCAGGACAGCGCGCTTTTGCACCGCTCCGTACGTGACAACATCCTTTATGGCAGGCCCGATGCGTCAGAGGCCGAGATGATTGCCGCGGCCAAGCAAGCGCAGGCGCACGCGTTTATCCTTGATCTGGAAGACCCCGAAGGGCGCAAAGGTTACGATTCAAGGGTTGGCGAGCGGGGCGTCAAATTGTCTGGCGGTCAACGTCAGCGGATCACGCTGGCGCGCGTCATTCTCAAGAACGCACCAATCCTGCTGCTGGACGAAGCGACAAGCGCGCTTGACAGCGAAGTGGAGGCGGCGATTCAGGAAACGCTCTATGGTATGATGGCGGGCAAGACCGTGATCGCGATTGCGCACCGCCTGTCTACGATTGCCGAAATGGACCGAATTATCGTTCTGGATCAGGGTCGGATCGTCGAAGAAGGGAGCCATGACGCGCTTTTGGCGCAGGGTGGGCTATATGCAGATTTCTGGAGCCGCCAATCGGGTGGTTTTCTGAAACTGGATGACAACGGGCAAGAGTGAGCGCACCGTGAAACCTTCTGACTGGATCAATCCTTTTGCCGCGGCAAAGGGGCCGCCGCCGCAAACACTTGGCGCATTCATGCGCTGGTGCCTGTCAGGGGCTTGGCCGGTACTTTGGCTGGCCGCTTTTCTGTCTGCTATGGCCGGCGCGATGGAGGCCGGGACGGCGTGGATATTGGGCCGGGTCATTGACGCCACGATCAGCGCCGGGCCCGATGCCTTCTTTGATGGGCGCAACCTTGGGCTGATTCTGGGGGCGATGGCCTTTTTCCTGATCGCGCGTCCGGTTCTGTTTGGTCTTTCATCTGCATCCAACGCGATATTGGTTCAGCCCAACGTCAATCCACTGGTTTTGTCGCGGCTTTATCGCTGGGGTTTGGGGCAGACCATCGGGTTCTTTGACGATGATTTCGCGGGCCGCATCGCGCAAAAACAGATGCAGACAGCGCGGGCTGTGACGGATGTGACAAACGAGGTGATCAATGTTGTTGCCTTTGCGCTTGCCTCGCTTGCCGGATCGGTTGCGTTGCTGGTTGCCATTGACTGGCGTGTCGCTGTTGGATTCTTTGTCTGGCTGATTGCCTACTTTGCGCTGATCAACTGGTTCCTGCCCCGTATTCGCAAGCGGTCTGCCGGGCGGGCGGGGGCGCGGGCAATGGTGTCGGGTCAGGTGGTGGACACGATCACCAACATCAAGACGGTCAAGCTTTTCGCTCATGCTGACCGTGAAGACCGCGCAGCGCTTGGCGCGATGGAGACGTTCCGCAAGCGGGCACTGGAATTTGGCTATCTTGCCGCCGGTTTCCGGCTGGCTCTGATGAGCCTTGCCGGTGTGCTGCCTGTTCTGCTGATCGGCGGTACGATCCTGCTGTGGCGGCAGGGCATCGCAACCGAAGGTGATATCGTTGCATCGGGCGCGGTAGCCATTCGCATTGCACAGATGACCGGCTGGGTTAGTTTCACGCTGATGGCGATCTACTCGAATATCGGTGAGGTCGAGGATGGGATGAAAACGCTCACTCCTCGCGTTCGCATCGAAGACGCGCCGGATGCACGAACCTTGAAAGACGTGCAGGGAAAGATCAGATTTGATGGTCTTGGCTTTGCCTACGGGCGTGACAAAGGCGGTATTCAAAACATCGACCTGACAATTCAGCCGGGTGAAAAACTGGGTATTGTCGGTGCGTCCGGGGCCGGAAAGTCGACGCTGGTTTCGCTTCTTTTGCGGCTCTATGAGGCGGAACAGGGAACCGTTTCAATCGACGGAATTGATCTGCGCCAGGTCACTCAGGAAAGTTTGCGGCACAATATCGGGATGGTCACGCAGGAGACCGCCATGTTCAACCGGTCCGCGCTGGAAAACATTCTGTACGGCGCACCGGATGCCAGCCGCGCGGATGTGATTGCGGCGGCCAAACGGGCCGAGGCGCATGAATTTATTCAGGACCTGGAAGACCATCAGGGAAGGCACGGATATGATGCACATCTGGGCGAACGTGGTGTGAAACTGTCGGGCGGGCAACGCCAGCGGATCGCGCTGGCCCGCGCCATTCTGAAGGACGCGCCGATTCTTGTGCTGGACGAGGCGACAAGCGCGCTGGACAGCGAGGTTGAAGCCTCCATTCAGACGGCGCTGACGCGGGTGATGGCAGGCAAGACGGTTCTGGCGATTGCGCACCGGCTGTCGACACTTACAGAAATGGACCGGATTGTGGTGATGGACGCAGGCCGCATCGTCGAAACCGGCACACATGTTGCACTGTTGGCGCAGGACGGGCTTTATGCGCGGTACTGGCAACGGCAGTCGGGCGGCTTTTTGAACATGAAGGCGGCTGAATAGACTTGGGATGCCCTGCCCGGCGCGCTATGGCAGGGCATGAGCGAACACAAAATCATCAGAATGGGTCACCACGGTGACGGGATTGCCGAAGGCCCGGTTTTTGCCCCGGTCACTTTGCCAGGCGAAGTGGTAACAGGCCGGTTGGATGGGATGACGTTGCAGGATGTGCGCATTGTCACGCCATCGGATGAACGGGTGGCACCGCCCTGTCGTCATTTCAAATCCTGTGGCGGATGCAATCTGCAACACGCCTCCGATGCCTTTGTGGCGGATTGGAAGGTCGATGTTGTGCGGCACGCGCTGGATGCGCACGGATTAGAGACAGATTTCAGGCCAATCCTGACCTCACCGCCCCAGTCACGCAGGCGGGCCACTTTTGCCGCACGGCGCACGAAGAAGGGCGCGATGGCAGGCTTCCATGCGCGCGGATCGGACGTGATTATCGACGTGCCATCCTGCCAGATCCTGCATCCCGAACTGATGACGGGTCTTGAGGTGGCACAGGAATTAGCCGTGGTTGGTGCCAGCCGCAAAGGTGCGCTGGCGGTCACTGTGACGCAAAGCGCTGCGGGGCTGGACGTCGCTGTGGCGCAGGGCAAACCGCTGGACGGTCCATTGCGGCTGGTGCTGGGACAGATGTGCGAACACCTGAACCTCGCGCGACTGGCTTGGGAGGACGAGGTGATCGCCATGCGAAACCCGCCCGCACAGACATTTGGCAAGGCTCTTGTAACACCGCCCCCCGGCGCATTTTTGCAGGCTACCCATCATGGAGAGGCGTCCTTGCTGGCGGCGGTACGCGAGGTTGTGGGCGATGCCGCACAGATTGCGGATCTTTTTGCGGGGTGTGGGACTTTTTCTCTGCCACTGGCGGAAACAGCGGCGGTTCACGCGGTAGAAAGCGAGACCGCGATGCTGAGCGCGCTGGATCAGGGCTGGCGAATGGCCAGCGGGCTAAAGCCCGTCACGACAGAACCGCGTGATCTGTTCCGCCGTCCGCTGTTGCCAGATGAGATGCGCGGGCTGGACGTCGTTGTGTTGGACCCGCCGCGCGCCGGGGCCGAGCGGCAGGTGACAGAGATTGCGCAAACGCAGGTGCCGCGCGTCGCTTATGTGTCGTGCAACCCGGTCACCTTTGCCCGTGATGCACAGATACTTTGCGCCGCCGGGTACAGCCTTCGCTGGATTCAAGTGGTCGATCAGTTCCGCTGGTCCCCGCATGTCGAGCTGGCCGCGTCCTTTGAACGTGGCTGATGCGATCAATCGCTGTGCTCACGTCTTTTTGAATGCTGATTTATCTGCTATGTGCTACCGGCAAAAGGACGGGCCGGTAACATCCGGCAAAAGGGGCAGATGGGTATGAAACGCAGAACTCTCATTCTTGGTGGTACGGCGCTGGTGGCGCTGGCCGCGTGCAGCGACAGCAAGTTTAAACGCTACAGAGGGCCGGAAGTGACCTATGTGGTGGTGAACAAGGGCGCGCGACGGATGTATCTGATGCATCATGACCGTGTGCTGGAAGACTACAAGATCAGGCTGGGCTTTGCACCGATGGGTCACAAGGAAATCGAGGGTGACGGCAAAACGCCCGAGGGCATTTATCTGATTGACCGCCGCAATCCCAACAGCAGATTCCACCTGTCACTGGGTATTTCCTATCCAAACCAGCGCGACCGTGAAAAGGCACGTGCGATGGGGAAATCACCGGGCGGGGATATCTTTATTCACGGTCAGCGCAATCCGCTGCGCAAGGACAAGGATGACTGGACCTGGGGCTGTATCGCGGTGACCAACAAGCAGATGGAAGACGTCTATGCGATGGTTGGAAACGGCACGCCGATCCAGATCAATCCCTGAGCTAATGGGTGTCGGGCGCTATTCGCCCAGCACCATCGTCCACCAGATCTTGCCGCCGCGTTCCTGAAACCAGGCAAAGCCCATGTTGCGCGCATCCGGTGACATGATCACGCGGCGCGTGTCGGGCTGATCCATCCACGCAGCCAGCGTTTCAAGCTCTGTTTCATAGGTTTCCGAAATCGTTTCGCCCACCAGTTTGCCGGGATAGCCGACACGGTTGATCCGGTCGATGGGTGACGACCCGTCAGAGCCAAAGTGCCACGGGCGATTCTGCACGGACATATCGCGGGCATGAGTGGCGGCGGCGGCGTTCAATTGCGGGTTCAGCTCTACGGGGGGGCGCCCTGCCGCCTGACGCAATGCGTTCACGGAATCAAGCATGCGGAACTGGATCTTGCCGGTATCGCGCTGGCTGATCTTGTATGCTTTTGGCAATGGTTTGCCATCGACGCCCAGTTGCGGCGCAGCGGGTGCACAGGCCGAGATCGCAACCGCGACCGCCAGAAGAATTGAGAAAATACGGATCATCACGCTGCTCCAACCGAATTGACACAACCCTGCCTTACCGTGCAGTGCGTTGCAGTTCAAACGCACATCAGCGTTACTACGCCAGTTGACGGTTCTTTGATTTGATACTGCGTCTTTCGGGCCATATATATCCGCTAAATCAAGATTTTTCGATGATGGAGGCAGAATATGTCCAATACGAAAACCACCGCAACAAGCCGCCGTGCCTTTCTGGCAGGCAGTGCCGCAATGCTGGCCACACCGGCGCTGGCGCAAAACACGGCATCCGTCAATTCGGCCGCGACCACCCAGACAGAGCGGGACATCACCGAGGTGGTGCGCCGCAATATCTCCAGCTTTCGGACACTGGATTGGCAGCCTTATTTCGACAACCTGAACAAAGGGGCGATCCTTGTCGATATCGACAGCCGCGCGGTGCACTACTGGTCCGAGGATCAGAGCGTGTACAAGCTTTATCCCTCAAGCGTGCCGCTGACCGACGATCTCACGCGCCGGGGCCGCACCCAGGTGATCCTGAAAGATCCAGAGCCTTCCTGGCGCCCGACGCCGTCGATGCTCAAGCGTAACCCAGAATGGCCGCCGTTTATCGGCCCGGGCCCGGATAACCCGCTTGGCACCCGCTCTTTGCACCTGAGCTGGACCTACTACCGTATCCACGGCACCCACGATACGCGCAAGATTGGCCGCAAATCATCCAACGGATGTATCGGTCTTTATAACGAGCACATCGAGGAGCTGTACGAGATGGCGCAGGTGGGCACGCAAGTGTTGCTTATTTGACGACATTGCGGCGCTTGTGGGGCTTGACGGCGAATTGCGGGTTTGCAATCCGGCAGTTATCCTGTTTAGAAAGTTTCACGAGGTAAGTCTTGGGCGCGTGCGCGCTCATTGTATCGCACGCCTATTCTGGAGGTTATTACTATGAAAAAACTCGTTCTCGCCGCTGCTCTGACAGCTGCCGCTTCGACTGCTTACGCCGGTTCTCTGGCAGACCCAGTCATCGAAGCTCCTGTCATCGTTGAAGAAGCAACTGGTTCTTCTTCCGGCGTCCTGATCCCGCTGCTTTTGCTGGCTCTGGTTGCTGCGGCTGTTGCTTCCGACTAATCGGAACGACAATCAAAACGAAAGAGGCGGTACTTCGGTACCGCCTTTTTTGCATTTAGAGGGTCGGTTTCCGCATCAGTTCTTGCAGGACCGAAAAATGCTGAAATACTGATCCGATCATGGATAAACCCGCAGCAAATACCGACACGAACCCAGAGGGCGAAGGTCTGCCCGCGTTGGTTGATCTGACCTACTCCGCCACCACGAACCCGGATCGCTACGACGAATTGCTCAGGGTGTGGGAAAGCTACATGGCGGTTCTGGACAAGGCCGAAACAGCAGAGGCCGAACAGCGCCATTTGCGCCATTTCAGTCAAGCGCTTGAGATTTTTGACCGTATCGGACGCCAGCGCAAACAGCGCGCCCACGTCGAAGCGCTGATCGCGCTTTTTGATACGCCTGCCTATCTGATCGGACCCAGCGGTGCGGTAATACAATCGAATCTGCATACGCTTGAAGGGCGTCTGGCCCTGCCCGACAGCACCGGCAGGCTGGATCATCTGCTGGAACCTGAAAGCCTGCGCTTGGCGGTGGCAGACATCAGGGGCGGTGCGCCCGCCGCTTTGATCCCGGTGCATAATGCCGCCGCGCAATTGGTGGATTGCGCCGTGATCAGCCGTCTTGAAGTGTCAGGCGACGCTTATGATGACTGCTTTCTTGTTGTCCTCAGCGATGCCAGCGTCACCGCCGATCAGCTTGATCACATGCGTGAGAAATTTGGCCTGAGCGGGTCAGAGACAGAGGTATTTGCGGCCTTGCTGAACGGGCAAAAGGTATCGGACATTTCCGAACAGCGCGGCGTCGGAGAGGCAACAACCCGCACGCAGGTCAGGCGATTGCTGGAAAAGACCGGCTGTGCCGATCTGTCGGACCTGATCCGGCAAAGCACCCGTATCAATGCACAGCTCAGTGCCGTGAACATGGCGCAGAAATACTCCGGCGGGCAGAGCAGGCCCCCAGTAAAATATGACCGCATTCTGCTGCCGGATGGTCGTTTGATGGCCTATCGTGATTTCGGGGCGCGAGACGGGCTGCCGGTTCTGTATATCCACAATATCATCGGCGGCGCGATCTGGCCCCGCAGCATGGAAGCGCTGGCCGAAGCGCGGGGGTGGCGGATCATTGCGCCATCGCGTCCCGGTTTTGGTTTGTCGGACAGGCTGGATGCGCGCGAGATGGATCTGGTGCGCAAGACCTGCCTGGACATGCGCGCCCTGCTGGATCATCTGGATATTGGCCGGGCTCTGGTGGTCGGCATGATTTCGTCCGCCGGACTGGGCATCCGGTTTTGCAAGGATCACGGTGACCGGGCTATGGGCCTGCTGACTGTGGCTCACGCTGGGCTGATGGATGACAGGATGGTCAATGCGATGACCAATCCGTCACGTGCAATGGCCAAGACCTATCGCAAGTCGCCGATGGCGTTGCGTTTCCTGATCCGTGTTGCGGTGGCATCGGTTGATATGCTGGGCCCGGAACAGATGCTGCGGTCCAACTTTTGCCATTCCGAACCAGACAAGGCGCTGCTGGAGGATGAGGCGCTGGTGACTGCAATCGGTGAGGGGCTGTGCCACGCCATTGCACAGGGGGGCGATGCGTTTTCCCGCGATGGTTTTGTTGCAACCCGCGACTGGCGTGACGATCTTGCGGGTGTCAAAGTTCCTGCTGTTTGTCTGTTGGGGCGCGAGGATGCGGTCAGCCCTGTTGTGGAAAATCAACGCATGATGGAAGACATCGACAACTACGAACTAGAGGTCTTCGACAACGCGGGGCAATTTGTTTTCTATGACAAGTTTCCCCAGACCCTCGATCTTATGGCGCGTATCTGGGACCGGGGTGAGAGATTATTGCTGAAATAAAAAGGAAAAACCGCGTTATCCACAATTTTGTGGATGCCGAAGGTGCCCAAACACTCTCTAGTCAGACTTGTATTTGAGAGCGCATTTAAGAGGCACTATTAACGCTTTGCGATATGCCTGCGGTGCAGGTGTTTTGACGGGCGATGTGACCAGCTGACCAGCAATACCATTTTAGCGGGGGGTCCCGTCGCTTTTGCGAAAGCGATTGGCCCCCCTTTTTCATGGGCGGCTCAATCCTGGGTCTAGCCCGCCTTGGCAGTCTTTACCGCAGTCTGCTCAACCCACCCCTGAAGGTTTTCCGAAATGACATTAGAAAGCGCTTCGATGTGCAGGTCGTCGTCATTCAGGCAGGGGATGTAGGTGAAATGCTCGCCGCCTGCTTCCTCAAAGCTTTCCTTGATCTCTTCGTTGATCTCTTCGAGGGTTTCGATGCAATCGGCAGAGAATGCAGGCGCGCAAACGGCGATGTTCTTGTTTCCGGCCTCGGCCTGCCGCGCGACTTCCTCAACGGTATAGGGTTGCAGCCATTCTTCGGGGCCGAATTTTGACTGGAACGTCGTCATGATCTCGGTGTCTTTCCAGCCCAGCCGCTCCTTAAGCAGGCGCGTCGTTTTCTGGCACTGGCAGTGGTAGGGATCGCCTTCCATCAGGTATCGGATCGGCACGCCGTGGTAGGAACAGATCAGGATATCAGGACGGGTTTCCGCCGCTGCATAAGCCTTTTCGATGCTCTGAGCGAGCGCTTCAATATAGTCGGGACGGTCGAAATAAGGCTCTACGATCCGCGCGATGGGTTGCCACTTTTCCTTGCCCAGTGCCGCAAAAAAGGCGTCACAGGCGGTCGCTGATGTTGCCCCGGCATAGTGTGGATAAAGCGGGAAAAACAGGATCTTGCTGCACCCTGCCTTGGTCATGGCCTCAACCTTGGACCGGGTCGAAGGATTGCCGTAGCGCATGCAGAAATCAACCATGACATCATCGCCATAACGCTTCTTCATCTCGGCGGTAATCTTGGCGGTCTGTGCCTTGGTGATCGTCATCAACGGGCTTTCGCCTGCGTCCTCGTTCCAGATGGATTTATACGCAGCGCCCGATGTGAAAGGCCGTTTGGTCAGGATGATCAACTGCAACAGCGGCTGCCAAAGCCAGGGAGAGTAGTCGATCACCCGGCGATCGGACAGAAATTCACCCAGGTAGCGGCGCATGGACCAATAGTCATAATTGTCCGGTGTGCCCAGGTTTGCGATCAGGACACCCACCCGCTGTTTCGGGACGGTGGGGTGATCATCGTTCGCGTGAACGGGGCGCGCGGCTTGCATCTGGTGGTCCTTCGATAAATCCATGCCTTGCGCTCCTTAGACAATTCCATCCACCGCAGATAGGGGGTTTGTCGATTTGGTCAATCGCGCAGCTTTGTCTCTTGGGTATTCAGGGCGTCGGCCAGACGTTGTGTCGCAGAGCCGGGGCGCAAGGGTTTGGGCTGATTTTCTGAGGGGGCCCAGCCGGTAAGGTACAGTATCTCGAAGGTGGCGGTCACGCGCCCGGTGGGTGTGGCAAAGCTGTCTTGATACAGTTCCTCTGCACGCGACAGGACCGTGCGGCGCGTGGGGCGGCGCAGACGGGCGGCAAGCGCATTTGTCTCTCCCATTGCGCGCAGATCATGCATCAGGTGCCGTGCGCTTGTGTATTCCACGGTAAGGGTCTGGGTATCCGCCACCGGCAGCGCAAGGCCCGCGCGCTGCAACAGCCCGCCCATATCGCGCAGATCGGCCATCGGGGCCACACGCGGTGACATCCCGCCGGTAACTTCCGCCTCGGCCTGCCCAAGACAGGCGCGCAACTCGTGCAGGCTTTGGCCCCCCAGTGCGGCACTTAGAAACAATCCATCGGGCCGGAGCGCGCGGCGACACTGAATAATCTGACCTACGGGGTCATTCGCCCAATGAAGCGACATCGCATGCAGGACCAGATCGTGCGCTTGGGCCACAAGATCAAGCGTGTCGGTGTCTGCAACACATGTGGCCTGCGGCACCACTGCGCGCCAGAAATCGGGGAAAGCCGTCACCACGGCAATCGAATTAAACGACTTGTTAACCATGGCCATACGATCCTGCAGCTCATCGGCGGCGGCCTCGTGCAGAAACATCGCATCCGCACGCGCACGGGCGCGGTGCAGGGCAAGGGTTGCTGTGTCGGTCATGATGGGTTGCTGGGTCATTCGGGTTCAATATGGCGTTGTTAAGCGGACTTCAAACAGGGTTGGATGCGATTTATCCCGCACGTTGTCTGACCTGTGGTGATATCGTTGATGGGGATTTCGGTCTGTGCGGCCCGTGCTGGCGCGATACGTCGTTTATCGGGGGCACGGTTTGCGATGCCTGCGGTGTGCCGCTGCCGGGGCTGAGCGCGGGCGATACACCCCATTGTGATACCTGTCTTGAGGCACCGCGCCAATGGTCGCGGGGCCGTGCCGCGATGCTGTATCGCGATACGGGGCGCAAACTGGTGCTGGCGCTGAAACACGGGGACCGACAGGAAATTGCCCATCCGGCGGGCCTGTGGCTGTCCACCGCCGTGCAAGACCTGTTAACGACAAACACGTTGATTGCGCCGGTTCCACTGCATTGGCAACGCATGATCAAGCGGCGGTATAATCAATCTGCGCTGCTGGCGAAGGCGCTGTCAGTACGGGTGGATCGCCCCTGGTGCCCTGATCTTTTGCAGCGATTCCGACGAACCAGATCGCTGGATGGTCTGGGGCGGGAGGACCGCGTAAAGGCAGTTGAAAACGCGATTCGCGTGCATCCCCGACGGCGTCACCGGCTGATTGGGCGACCGCTTTTGCTGGTGGACGATGTCATGACATCTGGCGCGACACTGGCGGCCTGCACCCGCGCCTGTCTTGATGCGGGGTCAGGCCCGGTGTGCGTTGTCACCCTCGCGCGGGTGTCGAGGGATGGCTGAACGTGCTTGGTAAAGCCTGAACTGCCTGCGGGTGCCGCAGCTGCAAAAACACTATACAATCCTTCAAATGCAGCGCCAGACGGCTTAAGTCTTTGTGCAGCACCTGCTTTGAAAGGACCGGTTCCATGAAACCTGTTGAAATCTACACCTCACCCCTTTGCGGCTTTTGTCACGCGGCCAAGCGCTTGCTGAACAGCAAGGGCGTGGAGTTCAGCGAAGTCGATGTCTGGGCACAGCCAGACCGCAAGCCCGAGATGATCCAGCGGGCCAACGGCGGCCGCACCGTGCCGCAGATTTTCATTGGCGATACCCATGTGGGTGGCTGTGATGAATTGCACGCGCTTGAGCGCGACGGCAAACTCGACGCCCTGTTGGCCGCATGATCAGTGGCGCGATCCTTCAGCTGAACGTGACCGATGATCCGGTCGCGAATCTTGAAAAAACCCGCGCCATGCTGCGCGAGGCGGTTGAAGGTGGCGCGCAATTTGTTCTGACGCCAGAAGTGACGAACTGTATTTCGACCAGCCGGAGTCACCAGCAGCAGGTTCTTCAGGCGCAGGATGACGACATCACGTTGGCCGCTTTGCGTGCTGATGCAAAGGCGGCGGGCATTTGGCTTTTGATCGGGTCGCTTGGGCTGAAAACAGACGACGCAGACGGCCGCTTTGCCAATCGGTCATTTCTGATCGGACCGGATGGGCAGATTGCCGCGCAGTACGACAAAATTCATATGTTCGACGTCCAGATCAACGAGGCGGAGACATGGCGCGAATCGGAAGGTTACCGCCCGGGCGATACCGCCGTGCTGGCAGAGGCGGATTTTGCCAAAATTGGGATGTCGGTCTGCTATGACGTGCGTTTTTCGCACCTGTACAGCACCTTGGCGCGGGCGGGGGCCCAGATATTTACCGTGCCCGCAGCCTTTTCACCCGTCACCGGGGCGGCTCATTGGCATTCCCTGCTGCGCGCGCGGGCAATCGAATCGGGGTGTTTTGTGATCGCGGCCGCGCAAACCGGCACTCACGCCAGCGCCAAACACAAGACACGCGATACCTTTGGCCATTCTCTGGTGATTGACCCTTGGGGTGACGTGCTTCTTGACGCAGGAACGGCCCCCGGCGTTTACAAATTCGATCTGGATATGGAAAAAGGAGAGGCGGCGCGGCGCAGGGTGCCCAGCCTTGCAAACGCCCGCGATTTTTCTGGCCCCTGATCGGGCGGCGTTCCGGGTAGCTAATGAGCAATGACAGAAACACCCTTGCGATCATGCTGTTCAGCGAATTGCTGGCGGCGGATCATGCGATACGCGGGCGGCTCAGCCGCGTGTTGCCCAAAGGGATGGAAATCTCTCATTTTTCGGTACTGAACCATCTTGCGCGGCAAAAAGATGAATCGTCGCCCGCCCGGCTGGCCGAACGGTTTGGCGTGACGCGCGGTGCCATGACCAACACGCTGAACAAGCTGGAGTGGTCCGGTTACGTGCATATTCGCCCTGATTGGGATGATGCCCGGCGCAAGATGGTGGGGATCAGCCCGGCAGGACGGTTGGCGCGGGATACGGCGGTGGCGGCGATCACGCCGATGATCAACCAGGTGGTCGAAGACCTGGGCGAGGAACAGGCCCGCGCCGCCTTGCCAATCTTGCGCGAAATCAGGCTCAAGCTGGTGTAATCGTTACGCGGGCCGCAGGCTGGCCGTGACATAGTTCACGCTCAGGTCACGGTCCGACAGGCTCCAGTCCCAGGCGATCGGATTGAACACAAATCCTTTCCGGTCCACCGGCCCAAGTCCGGCCTCGGACATCAGCGCAAACAGTTCATCCGGTGTGATGAACTTGGACCATTCGTGCGTGCCTTTGGGCAGCCAGCGCATGATATGCTCCGCCCCGACAATCGCCATCACGTAGGACTTCGGATTGCGGTTGATGGTCGAACAAATATGCAGCCCACCGGGTTTAAGAAGGTCATGGCAGGCGCGCAGATAATCGATGGGGGATGCGACGTGCTCAACCACCTCCATATTCAGCACAACGTCGAATTTCTCGCCCGCCTCGGCCATCGCTTCGGCGGTGGTATGACGGTAATCAATATCCAGACCTGACTGCTGCGCATGAATCTGCGCCACCGGTATGTTGCCCGCCGCCGCATCTGCACCGACCACATCCGCGCCCAGCCGTGCCATCGGTTCGGACAGCAACCCGCCACCACAGCCAATATCGAGGATGCGCAAACCCTTGAAGGGTGCCTCGGATTTCAGATCACGGTCAAATTCACCTGCGATCTGCGTGGTGATATAGTCCAGCCGACAAGGGTTGAGCATATGCAGCGGCTTGAACTTGCCGTTCAGGTCCCACCATTCCGCCGCCATCGCCTCGAACTTGGCAATTTCACCGTCATCAACCGTTGTTTGCGCCGTTTGCATGTCGTGGTCCCTATGTTCTTCACCGCTTCAGGGTTATATAGGGCGGGTATGGATAAGTTTCCCGACCAAAAACGCGCAGTTCAGTATTTGTACCCGCCGATTGACCCGTTCGATCAGCGGATGCTGTCGGTTGGTCAGGGGCATCAGGTCTATATGGAGCAATGTGGCAACCCTGACGGCATCCCGGTTGTCGTGCTACATGGTGGGCCCGGCGGGGGGTGCAGCCCCTCTATGCGGCGCTATTTTGACCCCAAGATTTTTCGGGTGATCCTGTTTGACCAGCGCGGCTGCGGTCGGTCGCGGCCCCATGCGAGTGTGACGGACAACACGACGTGGCATCTGGTCGCAGACATCGAGATGATTCGCCGTGAACTGGGGATAGAACAGTGGATCGTCTTTGGCGGATCGTGGGGCGCGACGCTGTCGTTGATCTATGCGCAGACCCATCCTGAGGCGGTGCGTCACCTGGTGTTGCGCGGTGTTTTCCTGATGACGCAAGCCGAGCTGGATTGGTTTTATGGCGGCGGCGCGGGCAAATTCTGGCCAGAGGTCTGGGCGCGTTTCACATCACTGATTCCCGACGATGAACACGATGATCTGATTGCCGCTTATCACCGGCGCCTTTTCTCTGGTGATCTGCCGATGGAGCAGCGGTATGGCCGCGCATGGGCCGCGTGGGAAAACGCTTTGGCATCGATCCATTCATCCGGTGGGTCGCACGAAGGACCGGCCGAATACGCGCGGGCGTTTTCGCGGTTGGAGAATCACTATTTCACCAACGCCGGTTTTCTGGAGTTTGACGGGCAAATTCTGGCGCATATGCCGCGTATCTCGCACATTCCCGGCATTATCGTCCAAGGCCGCTATGATATGATCTGCCCGCCCAGCAGCGCCTATGCGCTGGCCGAAAACTGGATGCAGGGTGAGTTGAAGATGGTGCGCAACGCCGGCCATGCATTGTCAGAGCCGGGTATCTCTGCCGAACTGGTGCGGGCGATGGACAAGATCGGGGCGCAGGCGTGAGCCGGTCCTTGCTGGATCGCCGTGCGCTGTTTTCCAGCGCGGCTGCTGCCGCTTTGCTGGCGGCAACGGGTGTTTCGGCGGCGGCTCCGCAACGGGGCGGACGTTTGCGCATGGCTTTGTCTGGCGCATCGCGTAATGACACATGGCAGCGCGGTCAGGGCCTTTTCATGCAGGTCGCCCGGCAGGGGCTTGTTTTTGATACGCTGACAGAGATTGCGGCGGATGGCACGCTGCGCGGTGAGCTGGCGACAGGCTGGACCGCGTCTGACAACGGGCGGATCTGGCATTTTGATTTGCGGCGGGATGTGAATTTTCACGATGGCACGCCCTTCACCGCCAACGATGTGGTGGTAAGCGCGGCAGGGTTTGAAGGCGGCACCGTCAAAGCGAACGGTTTGCATCAGGTCACTTTCACGCTGCATCACGCGGACCCCGGTTTGCCGATGCTGCTTGCCCAGCCTGAATTCTTCATCGCACCCGCGCATGCGCCGGACGCGGGCATCGGCACGGGCCTTTACCGTGTCAAAGATTTTATCCCTGGCCAACGGCTGCTGACGCAGCGCGTTGAGGCTCATTTCAAGGACGGCACAGCGGGTTGGTTCGATGAGGTCGAACTGACATCAATCCCGTCAGAGCCTGTGCGCGGTCAGGCGTTGGCAGAATATCTGGTCGACGCCGTCGATTTGACCAAGATCAGCAATCTAGCAAACCTCAGCGACATTACGTTTCAACCCGACCGCCGCACACCCATGCAGGCGGTTTCAACCCATGTCCTGCAGCCCGCGCGCATCAGCGATCTGCGCCCGCTGGATAATCTGCGGGCAGCGGAACGGTGGTGGTTCGCCTGAACCCCCTTGCAGTTTCACGTATCCCTCCGTATATGCCCCTCAACAGCGGCGCGTTCGGGTCCAAACCAGACGCTCCACCGATCTAACCGAACGGGCCGCGCGCCCGTTTTTTTGTGTCTGCTCACATCTGTCAGGAAACCATGACCAACGACCTTATCGCCAAAGCCGCCATTGACCGACGCATGGCCGAGATCATCACACCGGTGATCGAGGATATGGGGTTTGAGTTGGTGCGCGTGCGGCTGATGTCGGGCAAGGAAACGATCCTTCAGATCATGGCGGACAAGCCAGATGGCGGCATCGAAGTGGACGATCTTGCGCTGATCAATCAGGCGCTGGGCGCGGTGCTGGATGTCGAGGATCCGATCCTTGAGGAATACACGCTTGAAGTGTCGTCACCCGGCATCGACCGCCCGCTGACACGGCTCAAGGATTTCGACATGTTCGAAGGCTATGAAGCCAAGATCGAGACCGAGGAACTGATCGACGGGCGCCGCCGGTTCAAGGGTGAACTGGCAGGCATCGAGGGCGACGAAGTGCTGATCAACGTGGCCGAGGGCACTGTTGGTCTGAAATTCGACTGGCTGTCTGACGCCAAACTGGTGCTGACCGACGAACTGATCACCGAAATGCTGCGCCAGCGCAAAGCGGCGGGCGTGATTGACGAAGACAAATTCGATGAGATTGAGACCGAAGGGTCTGATGAGGGAGAAAACTAATGGCCATTACATCCGCCAACCAGCTTGAGCTTTTGCAAACCGCCGAGGCCGTGGCCCGCGAAAAGATGATCGACCCGGCGCTGGTCATCGAAGCGATGGAAGAATCGCTCGCCCGTGCGGCCAAGTCGCGTTACGGCGCGGAAATGGACATTCGTGTCAGCATCGACCGCAAAACGGGCCGCGCGACGTTTACCCGTGTGCGTACCGTGGTCGAGGATGAAGAGCTTGAGAATTATCAGGCGGAATTTACCGTCGAGCAGGCCAAGCAGTACATGGAAAATCCTGCCGTGGGCGATACTTTCTCCGAGGAAGTGCCACCGGTCGAGATGGGCCGCATCGCCGCGCAATCTGCCAAACAGGTGATCCTGCAAAAGGTGCGCGAAGCCGAGCGGGATCGTCAGTTCGAGGAATTCAAGGACCGCGCGGGTACGATCATTAACGGTCTGGTCAAGCGCGAGGAATACGGCAACGTCATCGTCGATGTGGGTGCTGGTGAAGCAATCCTGCGTCGCAACGAGAAGATTGGCCGCGAATCCTACCGCCCCAATGACCGTATCCGCGTCTACATCAAGGACGTACGCCGAGAGCAGCGCGGACCGCAAATTTTCCTGAGCCGTACCGCGCCGGAATTCATGGCCGAGCTGTTCAAGATGGAAGTGCCAGAGATTTATGATGGCATCATCGAAATCAAGGCCGTTGCCCGCGATCCCGGTTCGCGCGCCAAAATTGCCGTGATTTCCTATGATGGGTCGATTGACCCGGTGGGTGCCTGTGTGGGTATGCGCGGCAGCCGTGTGCAGGCGGTGGTGAACGAGCTTCAGGGCGAGAAAATCGACATCATTCCGTGGAACGAAGACCAGCCGACGTTCCTTGTGAACGCGTTGCAGCCTGCGGAAGTCAGCAAGGTGGTTCTGGACGAGGAAGCGGGCAAGATCGAAGTTGTCGTGCCCGAAGAGCAGTTGAGCCTTGCCATCGGTCGCCGTGGTCAGAACGTGCGTCTGGCCAGCCAGCTGACGAACCTCGACATCGACATCATGACGGAAGAGCAGGAAAGCCAGCGCCGTCAGGCCGAATTCGAGCAGCGCACAAAGCTGTTCATGGACACGCTTGATCTGGACGAATTCTTTGCACAGCTTCTGGTGGCCGAAGGCTTCACCAACCTTGAGGAGGTCGCCTACGTCGAACTGGACGAACTTCTGGTCATTGACGGCGTGGACGAAGACACCGCCAACGAATTGCAGGCCCGTGCCCGCGACGTGCTGGAAGCACAGAACAAGGCAGCGCTTGAGGCGGCCCGTGCGCTGGGCGTTGAGGACAGCCTTATTGAATTTGAGGGTCTGACACCCCAGATGATTGAAGCGCTGGCAAAGGACGGCGTGAAAACGCTGGAAGATTTCGCCACCTGTGCGGATTGGGAGCTGGCCGGTGGCTGGACAACCGTGGATGGCGAGCGCGTGAAAGACGACGGATCGCTTGAGCCGTTCGAGATTACGCTGGAAGAAGCACAAGACATGATCATGACCGCACGTGTCATGCTGGGCTGGGTCGATCCCGCCGAGCTTGAGGCAGAAGCCGAAGAAGAAGGCACAGAAGAACAGGAGGTCGAGGCCTGATTTCAGGCCTCGGGTTTACCTGATGGGTCGCGGTGGCGCCTCAAAAGACCGCAGCGACGGTCCTGACCGCAAGTGCATTGCCACGGGCGAGGTGCAACCTAAATTTGGGTTGGTCCGGTTCGTGATAGGCCCGGACAACCAGATTGTGCCGGATGTTTTGGGGAAATTGCCGGGACGTGGTATATATGTGTCTTCTGACCGCGCAGCGATTGAACTGGCGGTCAAGAAAAAGCTTTTCAGCCGCGGGGCCAAAATGCAGGTCAGCGTGCCGGAGGGACTTGCCGATGAGGTCGAGCGGCAGTTGGCGCGCCGGGTGGTTGACCTGATCTCATTGCAACGCAAGGGCGGTCGTGCCGTTGCGGGGTATGAAAAGGTCAAAAGCTGGCTACAGACGGAAGAAGCCGAAGTCTTGATTCAGGCCAGCGATGGATCGGGACGCGGGAAATCGAAACTGAGCACGCCGCACTATGGCCATTACATTGGTATACTGACGGCGGATGAATTGGGTTTGGCATTCGGACGCCAAACTGTGATACATGGGGCGCTCGCCTCTGGTGGACTCACTCTGCGTGTTGTAGAGGAAGCCCAAAGACTTAAAGGCGTGCGCAAAAACGAGGACGGCAACGGCCGTTCGAAAGGATAGACGAGCTTCATGAGCGATAACGAAGGCAGAAAAACACTGGGTCTGGGCGGTTCGCGCCCCAGCAACGTCAAGCAAAGCTTCAGCCACGGACGTACAAAAAACGTCGTGGTAGAAACAAAGCGCAAGCGTGTTGTTGTACCCAAGCCGGGCGGGCAGAAGCCTACGGGACCGGGCGCCGGTCCTGTTGGTGATCCGTCCAAACGTCCTGCGGGCATCACCGATGCCGAAATGGATCGCCGGTTAAAGGCGGTGCAGGCCGCCAAAGCACGCGAGGCCGAAGAGGCCGCTGCACGCGAAGCCGAGGAAAAGGCCCGCGCCGAGGAGCGTGAGCGCCGCCGGGCCGAGATTGAAGCCAAGGAACAAGAAGACCGCGAGCGCGAGGAAAGCCTCAAGGCGAAGGCCGAGGAGGAGGAACGCGCCAAACAGGCTGCTGTTGCCGCCGCTCAAGCCGCCGCTGCCCCGGCAGAACCTGCCGCCGCGCGTCCTGCGCCGAACAAGACGGCACCCGCTCCTGCTGCACGCAAGACGGACCGTGACCGCGAAGAAACAAACAAAAAGAACCGCACAGATGACCGCCGTTCCGGCAAGCTGACCGTGAATCAGGCGCTTGCGGGCCGCGAAGGTGGCCGCCAGCGTTCGATGGCGCAGATGAAGCGCAAGCAGGAGCGTGCACGTCAGAAGGCGATGGGCGGCAATGTCGAGCGTGAAAAGATCATCCGCAACGTCAATCTGCCCCCGGCGATTGTCGTGTCCGAACTGGCCGCGCGTATGGCCGAGAAGACAGGCGCGGTGGTCAAGGCGCTGATGAACAACGGCATGATGGTGACACAGAACGAAACCATTGATGCGGACACAGCCGAGCTGATCATCGAAGAGTTTGGCCACAAGGTTGTGCGTGTTTCCGACGCCGACGTTGAGGATGTGATCAAAGAGATTGAAGATGATCCGAAAGATCTGGTGGGTCGTCCACCGGTCATCACGATCATGGGTCACGTTGACCACGGCAAGACATCCCTGCTGGACGCAATTCGCAACGCCAAGGTTGTTGCGGGCGAGGCGGGCGGCATCACGCAGCACATCGGCGCCTATCAGGTGACAACCGATGGCGGGCAGGTTCTGTCGTTCCTCGATACACCGGGCCACGCTGCCTTTACCTCCATGCGGTCGCGCGGTGCGCAGGTGACGGATATTGTTGTTCTGGTGGTCGCGGCGGATGACGCCGTGATGCCCCAGACGATTGAGGCGATTAACCACGCCAAGGCGGCTGAAGTGCCGATGATCGTTGCCATTAACAAGATTGACCGCCCTGCGGCCGATCCTGACAAGGTGCGTACGGATTTGCTTCAGCACGAAGTGATCGTTGAGAAAATGTCGGGCGATGTGCAGGACGTCGAAGTGTCTGCAATAACCGGACAGGGCCTTGATGAGCTGCTTGAAGCCATCGCGCTGCAGGCGGAAATTCTTGAACTGAAAGCAAACCCCGATCGCGCCGCCGTTGGTGCCGTGATTGAAGCGCAGCTTGACGTGGGCCGTGGCCCCGTGGCGACGGTTCTGGTTCAGAACGGTACGCTGCGTCAGGGTGATATCTTCGTTGTGGGTGAGCAGTACGGTAAGGTTCGTGCGCTGATCGACGATCAGGGCAACCGCGTGAAAGAAGCCGGTCCGTCAGTTCCGGTTGAGGTTCTGGGCCTGAATGGCACACCCGAAGCAGGTGACGTTCTGAACGTGACCGACACCGAAGCGCAGGCGCGTGAGATTGCGGATTACCGTGAGAAAGCGGCCAAAGACAAACGCGCCGCGGCGGGTGCGGCGACAACGCTTGAACAGCTGATGGCGAATGCCAAGGCGGATGAAGACGTTTCCGAACTGCCGATTCTGGTCAAGGCCGACGTGCAGGGTTCTGCCGAAGCCATCGTGCAAGCGATGGAGAAAATCGGCAACGACGAGGTGCGCGTGCGCGTCCTGCACTCCGGTGTCGGGGCGATCACGGAAACCGATGTGGGTCTTGCCGAAGCGTCCGGCGCGCCGATCATGGGCTTTAACGTGCGTGCAAATGCATCCGCCCGGAACACGGCAAACCAGAAGGGCGTCGAGATTCGCTATTACTCGGTCATCTACGATTTGGTCGACGATGTGAAAGCGGCGGCCTCCGGTCTGCTGAGCAATGAGATCAAAGAGAACTTCATTGGCTACGCGACGATCAAAGAGGTGTTCAAGGTCACTGGCGTCGGCAAAGTTGCCGGTTGTCTGGTTACTGAAGGCGTCGCGCGCCGCTCTGCCGGTGTGCGTTTGCTGCGCGACAACGTGGTGATCCACGAAGGCACCCTCAAGACGCTCAAGCGTTTCAAGGACGAGGTGCCAGAAGTGCAGTCCGGTCAGGAATGCGGCATGGCGTTTGAGAACTACGATGATATTCGCCCGGATGACGTGATCGAAATCTTCGAGCGTGAAGAGGTCACGCGCACGCTGTAACGGCGCGGTCTGAACAGATACGAAAAAAGGGGCTGCGGATGCGGCCCCTTTTCTTTTCGACAGTGGTGTTGGCTACGGTTCTTTTCGAATTCAGATGATCGTGGTCCTAGAAGCGTCCGAATGCGCCAAGGTCCAGCCTTAGTTTTTGCGGCTTACTGGTGTGCCAGCGTAAACAGTATCGTCCACTTTGACAGCGACCCGGCCATCGGCCAGATCTTTAACAAAGATACCTTGAACGGACACACAGGATCCAAGCGTGATTGTACGCAGCATATTCTCTCTCCCCAGACAGTGGGGATAACATAATAAACAATTCGTGAAGACGCTAGGGATTGTTTCTGCATGCGCGAAAATTCACTTAAAAATTAGGCAACATCCCGGAAACCGCTGATATCAAAGCCAATCGCGCAGAATTGGGATCAACGGCACATCCGCTGCGGGCATGGGATAATTGCGCAGGTCTTTGGCGTGTACCCATTTCAACGCCTGATTCTCTTTCGACATTGGGGTGCCTTCCCATTTGCGGCAGGCGAAAAGTGGCATCAGCAGATGGAAATCATCGTAGCTGTGGCTGGCAAACGTCAGGGGGGCAAGGCACGATGCCCAGGTGTTAACCCCCAATTCCTCTTCCAACTCGCGGATCAACGCCGCCTCCGGCGTTTCGCCGGTCTCTACCTTACCGCCGGGAAATTCCCATAGCCCTGCCATAGATTTTCCTTCGGGCCGTTGCGCCAGAAGGATGCGCCCGTCTACGTCAATCAAGGCCACAGCCGAGACCAGGACCACCTTCACGAACGGTAGTCCGCGTTGATGTCGATGTAGCCGTGGGTCAGATCGCAGGTCCAGACTGTTGCGGTGCCCGTGCCCAGCCCAATCTCTACGCTGATGCAGATCTCATCGCCCTTCATATGCGCGGCGGCGTCTTCCTCGGAATAGTCTTCGGCGCGCCAGCCGTCCCTGGCCACAACCACATCGCCAAACCGGATGCCCAGCAGATCACGGTCCGCTGGTGCGCCGGATTTGCCGATGGCCATGACGATGCGGCCCCAGTTGGCATCTTCTCCGGCGATGGCTGTCTTGACCAATGGTGAATTGGCGATGGCCAGCCCATGCGTGCGCGCATCGGCGTCAGTTGTCGCGCCTGTAACGGTAACCTCGACAAACTTCGTGGCACCTTCGCCATCGCGCACAACAAGGTGGGCCAGCTCAAGCATGATGCCGTGTAACGCATCGGCAAAAGCCGGGTTGTCTGTCGCATCAACGCCTGAGGCCCCCGTTGCCGCAACGATCAGCGTGTCCGAAGTTGACGTATCGCTATCGACAGTAATGCAGTTGAACGTCGTGTCGGTTTGCGCCGAAACAAGGCTTTGCAATGCGTCCTGATCCACTACCGCGTCGGTGAAGATGTAAACCAGCATGGTGGCCATATCCGGCGCGATCATGCCTGATCCTTTGGCGATACCCGCGATTGAAACGGTTTTTCCACCGATCTCGACAGTCGCACATGCGCCCTTGGGATAGGTATCCGTCGTCATGATGGCCTTGGCCGCGTCGGCCATGCCGTTCGCGCTGGCCTGTGCCTGCACATCTGCGATGACCGATGTAACGCGGTCAAAAGGCAGGGGTTCCCCAATCACACCGGTGGAAGACGTGAAAACACGGTCCTGCGGCACGCCCGTCGCCTCTGAAACGGCGCGCGTGATCTGCCCAACGGCCTCGACACCCTTGCGCCCGGTAAAGGCGTTGGCGTTGCCGGAATTCACCACGATCGCCGCTCCCTCATCGGACGGACGCCCTATCTTGCTTTGGCAGTCCAGAACCGGTGCGGAACGTGTGGCGGATTTCGTAAAGGTGCCCGCAACAGCGGTGCCCGGATCAAGCAGCGCCAGCATCACATCAGTGCGGCCCTGATACTTTACCCCTGCCGCCGCTGTTCCAAACCGAACACCGTCGATGACGGGCAGGTCGGGAAAGGCAGCGGGGGCCAGAGGCGAAACAGATGTAATCTTGGCCAACGGCTTACTCCAGCCAGTCGATGTTTTTGAGCAAGGTCGGATCAATGCCTTCCGCTGCACTGCGGTCCACTTCGGCTGCGGCGGTGATTTCCTCGATTGTGCTTTGCACGACGGTTTGACGGATTTGCAGTTCAAGCTCTTCGCGCACCTCGTCCAACTCGGGCGCTTTGGTCTTGCGGGTCTCGTTCAGCTTGATCACGTGCCAGCCAAACTGTGTCTGTACCGGGTCAGACACTGCGCCCGGCTCCATTTCAACCACGGCAGCTTCGAACGTGGGCACCATCATCCCGGCACCAAACCACCCCAGTGAACCGCCGCCGGGGCCGGACGGACCGGTCGATTTTTCGCGCGCCAGCTCGGCAAAATCGGCCCCGTTGTCCAGCTCTTCTTTCAGGGCCTTCGCCTCATCTTCTGTTTCGACCAGAATATGCGATGCGTTGTACTCCTCGCCTGCGTCTGCCTCGGCGTATTGGGCATCGTAAGCGGCCTGCAATGCGTCTTCGTCCACAGGCGTCGCCATCACGCCCTCGATCACCTCACCGGCGATCAGTGACCGGGTTTCATTTTCAATCGACAGGGTCACGCGGGCGGGTGCTTCGCCTTCAAAGGTGTCGGCAAGGGCGGTCTGTTGCACCAGTTGATCCAGAATACCGGTAAACAGCACCTCATCGGGAAGCTGCTGATACTGCTCGGGCAGAGTGGCGCGTGCCACAATCATATGGCCCAGCGTGATGTCGGTGCCGTTGACCGTTGCCACAACGGTATCAAGGCCCGGTTCGTCCTGCGCGGCGACCGGCAGGGCAAGTGAAGCAGCAAGCGCCACGGACGCCAGAAATGTGAGGGGTTTTTGCATGGATCGTCCTATCGTTAAGCCCTGTCAGGGGCTGCTACATTGACAGCCTATGGTGCGGCCCTTACATCGCCCTAAAGGGCGCACACACGGGCCACGTTCCCCATCTATCTATGGGCTGACACGGGCTTGGGCAAGCGAAACGCTGCGCACACTCAATTCGCCGTCTGGAGAGCACATGCTGGGTATCGGAACTATCGCCAAAAAGGTCTTTGGCACGCCGAATGATCGTAAAATCAAGGCGACGCGCCCGTTGGTGGCAAAGATCAACGCGCTAGAGCCAGAGTTCGAGAAGCTGAGCGATGATGGGCTGAAGGACAAGACCGAGGAGCTTGCCAAACGGGCGATGGGCGGCGAGAGCCTGGATGATCTGCTGCCCGAAGCCTTTGCCAACTGCCGCGAGGCCGCGCGCCGCACGCTGGGCCTGAGGGCTTTCGACACACAAATGCTGGCCGCGATCTTTTTGCATCAGGGCAACATCTCGGAACAGAAGACCGGTGAAGGCAAGACGCTGACTGCTGCCTTGGCCGCCTATCTGAACGCGCTGCCGGGCAAGGGTGTGCACATCGTGACAGTCAACGAATATCTGGTGCAGCGTGACGCGGACTGGATGGGCAAGGTGTTTGGCGCCTTGGGCCTGAGCACAGGTGCCGCGATTGCTGGCATGAACACCGAAGCCAAGCGTGCGGCCTATGCCTGCGACATCACCTATGCCACCAACAATGAGCTGGGTTTTGACTATCTGCGCGACAACATGAAATCGAACCTCGATGAAATCCTGCAAAAGCACCACTATTTTGCGATTGTGGACGAGGTTGACAGCATCCTGATCGACGAGGCGCGTACACCGCTGATCATCTCCGGCCCCGCGCAGGACCGGTCTGATATGTACGTGACGATCAACAAGCTGATCCCGTCGCTGCGTGAAGAGCATTACGAGCTGGACGAGAAAACCCGCAACGTCACCTTTACGGATGAGGGCAACGAATTCCTTGAGGAATTGCTGCGTGCCGAGGGGCTGATGGAAGAGGGGCAATCGCTGTATGATCCCGAAAGCACAACCATCGTGCACCACGTCAATCAGGGTCTGCGCGCGCACAAGCTGTTCCTGAAAGACAAGGATTACATCGTGCGCGACGGTGAGATCATGCTGATCGACGAATTCACCGGACGCATGATGCAGGGCCGCCGTCTGTCGGACGGTCTGCATCAGGCGATTGAGGCCAAGGAGGGCACGTCGATCATGTCCGAAAACGTCACGCTCGCTTCTGTGACGTTCCAGAACTACTTCCGTCTGTATGACAAACTGGCCGGAATGACGGGTACAGCTTTGACCGAGGCCGAGGAATTTCAAGAGATTTACGGGCTGGGCGTTGTCGAAGTGCCGACAAACGTGCCGATTGCGCGTGTGGACGAAGATGATGCCGTCTACCGCACCGTGGGCGAGAAATACAAAGCCATGATCGACAAGGTCAAAGAGGCGAACGCCAAGGGGCAGCCTTGCCTTGTGGGAACGACATCCATTGAGAAGTCCGAGCTATTGAGCCAGATGCTGACCGCTGAAGGGATCACGCACAACGTCCTGAACGCGCGCCAGCACGAGCAGGAAGCCCAGATCATCGCGGACGCGGGCAAGCTCGGCGCGGTGACCATCGCCACCAACATGGCCGGTCGCGGTACTGACATTCAGCTTGGCGGCAACGTCGAGCTGAAAGTGCTTGAAGCCATCACTGCCGATCCCGAAGCCGACCCGAATGAGGTGCGCGCGCGGATCGAGGCGGAGCATGCCGAGGAAAAGCAGAAGGTGCTTGAGGCCGGTGGCCTGTACGTTCTGGCGTCAGAGCGTCACGAAAGCCGCCGCATCGACAACCAGCTGCGGGGCCGTTCGGGCCGTCAGGGCGACCCGGGCCGCACGTCATTCTTCCTGTCACTCGAAGACGACCTGATGCGCATCTTTGGGTCTGAGCGGCTGGAAAAAGTGCTGACCACACTGGGCCTGAAAGAAGGCGAGGCGATTGTGCACCCGTGGGTGAACAAATCGCTGGAGCGTGCGCAGGCCAAGGTCGAGGGGCGTAACTTTGACATCCGCAAGCAACTGCTGAAATTCGATGACGTGATGAACGAACAGCGCAAGGTTATCTTTGGCCAGCGCCGCGACATCATGGAAGCCGACGACCTGTCCGAAGTCACCACTGACATGCGCGAACAGGTGATCGACGATCTGGTCGACACCTATATGCCGCCCAAGACCTACGCCGACCAGTGGGATACCAAAGGGTTCCATGCGGCGGTGATTGAGCAGTTGAACATGAACCTTCCCATCGTCGAATGGTGCGAGGAAGAAGGCGTCGACGATGACGTCATCCGCGAACGCCTGATTGACGCGACAGAGAAGATGATGGCGGACAAGGCCGAAGTGTTCGGCGCCGACAACATGCGCAATATCGAAAAGCAGCTGTTGCTGAATGCCATCGATACCAAGTGGCAGGAACACCTGATGACATTGGAACACCTGCGTTCTGTTGTTGGTTTTCGCGGGTATGCACAGCGTGATCCGCTGAACGAATACAAGAACGAGGCGTTCCAGTTGTTCGAAGGCATGCTGGACAGCCTGCGTCAGGAAGTGACGCAGAAACTGGGACAGATTCAACCGATGTCCGAAGAAGAACGCGCGGCGATGATCGAAGAGATGCGCGCGCAACAGGAGGCGATGCAGGCGGCGGCCAGTGCCGAAGACGTGCTGCCCCAACCAACGCCCGCCGCTGTCGAAGCCGGCTTTGTAGAGGATGACCCGACTACTTGGGGAAATCCCGGGCGCAATGATCCGTGCCCCTGCGGGTCCGGCAAGAAGTTCAAGCATTGCCACGGGCGTGTGTCCTGATCTTTGCCATGATTAAGACAGAGAAAGCGCAAATCAGGGTCATATCCCGGCCCTGATCCTGCGCGATACCTGCATGGAACGATTCCGCTGAAAGGAAGAGACCATGCTTGGCAAGAAAGAAATCGGAACCGCCGTCGGGGCGCTGGCCTGCGCTGTGGGCATCGGCTTTGTGATGCAGGGCACCGATACTGCAAGCGAACGCTATGGCACGCAGGCATCCGCCGAACCGCCAGTGCTGCAAAGCGCCACGGTGGCGAATGCGATGCTGGACGTGCAGGAAATCACCCTCACATCGGGTGAGCTGGACGCGGTTATTGACGTGCCAGAGACGATGGAAAAGGTCGAAACCGCCGACGCGCCCGCGACAGAATTGCCACAACCCGAAGCCCCGCAGGACATGGCCGAAGCGCCCGCCTGCGAGATTTTGGCCGAAGCCCGCCCGGTCGCTGCTGCAATGGTGGATCTGACGCTCAGCGCCAGCTGCCTGCCCAATGAACGCGTGACGGTACACCACAACGGCATGATCTTCTCTGATATGACGTCGGCGGACGGCACGCTTGATTTGCGCGTTCCCGCTCTGGCAGAACAGGCGGTCTTTATTCTCGCATTCTCCAACGGCGAAGGGGCGGTGGCACAAACCACCGTGGAAGAACTGGCGGACTACAACCGCGCGGTTGTGCAGTGGAAAGGTGACACAGGTTTTCAAATTCATGCACGCGAATTCGGCGCAAACTATGGTGATCCCGGTCACCTGTGGGTCGATGCGCCCGGCGATATCGCCGGGGCCGTATCCGGTGGCAGTGGTGTGATCACGCGGCACGGCGCGGGCGACACGGATGAACCGCTGATCGCTGAAGTCTACAGCTTTCCCAAAGCCTATACCACGCGGGAAGGAGCCATCCAGTTGAGCGTCGAGACCGAAGTGACCGACGCAAACTGCGGGATCGAGATTGAGGCCCAATCGCTGGAAGTACAGCCCGGCGGTGCGATCAAGACCAGCAATCTGATCCTGCCAGTGCCTGATTGTGACGCCAAAGGCAGCTTTCTGGTGTTGAATAATCTGCTGCAAGACCTGAAAGTCGCGGGACAACAACCCAGCCTCTGAGGTCACATGTTCAGCGTGAAACGTGCGGCGGTCCTCGCCGCACTTTTTCTGTTTTCTGCAATCAGCGCCTTGGCGCAGGATGTCACGCTGTCCTCGCGCGATGGCAAGGTTGCGCTCAGCGGGACGCTTCTTGGCTTTGACGGAGAATTCTACCGCGTCCAGACAGAATTCGGTGAGCTGACGGTTGATGGGTCCGGTGTCAGTTGTGAAGGACCCGGGTGTCCCAACCTGATTGATTTTGTGGCAGAGGTTGAAATGTCCGGCTCTGCGACGATGGGCGCTGTTTTGATGCCGGCGTTGGTCGATGCCTTTGCGCGGCGGAACGGATATACCGTGCAGCGCGAAGATGTGGATCCGACGCGCTTTGTTCTCTCGCTGGTCCGGCAGGATACCGGAAAGCTTGCCGCACGGTTCGGGTTTCGGGCCAGCAACACAAACGAAGGATTTGCCGACCTGCTGGCGGATGAGGCCGATGTCGTGATGGCCCTGCGCGAGATACGGGCGGATGAACGCAAACTGGCCCGCGAGGCAGGAATGGGTGATCTGACCGGGGCCAACCGCAGTCGGGTTCTGGCGCTTGATGCGGTGGTGCCGGTGGTCAGTCTGCGCAATCCAGTCAAGACGATTTCGCCGCTGACGCTTGCCCGGGTCTTTGCCGGACAGATCACCAACTGGCAGGCGCTGGGCGGGCCGGATGCACCGATTGATCTGCATCTGCCGGATGCCGCAAGCGGTCTGTCGCAGGCCATTGAGGATCAGGTGATGCAGCCTGCAACACTGGACCTCACCGATCAGGCGATGCGTCATGCCACGCCCGAAGCCATCAGCGCCGCAGTGTCCCGCGATACGTTGGCGCTGGGCCTGACCAGCTATGCTGAGCGTCGGAATCTGCGTAGCCTGACACTGGATGGCACCTGCGGTTTTGCGCTAAGCGCCTCGCGCCGCACGATAAAAACCGAAGACTATCCGCTGACTGCACCGATGTTCCTGTATTTTCCGGCCCGTCGCCTGCCCAAGATCGCGCGGGAGTTTCTTGCCTATACACGCGGCCCCGGCGCGCAGAACGTGATCCGGCGGGCGGGCTTTGTCGATCAGGCACCGGAGGAAATTGCGATTGATGATCAGGGCAACCGGCTGGTGAATGCGGTCACCGTTGCGGGTGGTGAGATTACGCTGCAAGAAGTGCAGCGGATGACGGCGACGCTGGCCCCGATGGCGCGGCTGACCACGTCTTTCAGGTTTGAGACCGGGTCGATCCGGCTGGACGCGCAATCGCGTTCAAACGTACAGCAACTGGCCCGCGCGCTGGAGCAGGGTCAGTACGATGCGCGGCAGGTGCTTTTTGTGGGTTTCAGCGACGGCGAAGGGGCGGCGCGGCCGAACCGCGAGATTGCATTGCGGCGGGCCGAAGCGGTCATGCGGGCGGTGAAAGAGGCGGCAGTTACCGCCAACCTGGAGCGGCTTGATTTGGGCGTGGATGCCTTTGGCGAGGCGATGCCGATGGCCTGCGATGACACCAGTTGGGGACGGCAGGCCAACCGACGAGTCGAGGTCTGGGTGCGTTAATGACGGGGGTGGGCAGGATGCCCACCTTACAGATAACCCTCTGATCTGAAACTGAGTTCTGCGGATTTCCCGATGATCAGATGATCGTGCAGCGTCAGGTCCAGAGCGTCGCAGGCGCGCTGGATCTGGGCGGTCATGTTGATGTCAGACGCTGAGGGCGTGGGATCACCGGAGGGGTGGTTGTGTACGAGGATGAGGGCGGATGCGTTGAGTTCAAGGGCCCGTTTGGCCACCTCGCGCGGATAGACGGGGACGTGATCGACGGTGCCTTTTGCCTGTTCTTCGTCCGCGATCAGGGTGTTCTTGCGGTCGAGATAAAGCACGCGAAACTGTTCGGTTTCACGGTGGGCCATTGCGGTGTGGCAGTAGTCCAGAAGGGCGTCCCAACTGGACAGGATGTGGCGTTGCATCACCCGGGCACGGGCCATGCGCTGGGCGGCGGCTTCGACAATTTTCAGTTCAATAACAACGGCATCTCCTATACCCGCAAGGTCACGCAGCCGAGCCTCGGGTGCGGTGATCACGCGGTTGAAATCGCCAAATCGGTCCATCAGGGCGCGGGCCAAAGGCTTCACATCCCGGCGGGGGATGGCGCGGAAAAGGACGAGTTCGAGAAGTTCATAGTCGGGCATCGCCGCGGGGCCACCGGCCATGAAACGGGCGCGCAGGCGCTGGCGGTGATCCTTGATATAGCTGGGGTGCTGGCCGGTTGCGGGGGCCTCATCAAGGAGGAGCGGCAGCGGTTGTTCGGCGACGTGGGACATGCCCGAGGGTTGCGCAATGAAGGTTACGATGGGGTTAATGACCGGGACAACCGGGGCGAAATTTGCATGTCACCCCCCGTGCACCGGGCGTGCACCCCCCATACACCTGGAAATGTGCACCGGGGGTGGGCAGAATGCCCACCTTACCGGGGACAATCGGGCGCAAGCGGATTGCCCGGGTGGGCATTTTGCCCACCCTTTGGAAGGACGCGGGTAAGGTGGGCATTTTGCCCACCCGACGCCTAGCCTTTCATTGAATCCCAGAAGGATTTCACGCTGGAAAAAAAGCTGCTGCTTTCGGGATTGTTCTCTGACGAGAGATCCTGAAATTCCTGAAGCAGTTCTTTCTGGCGCGCGGTCAGGTTCACTGGCGTCTCAACGGCCAGTTCGATGATCATATCACCCACACCGCCGCCCCGCAGCGGCGGCATGCCTTTGCCACGCAAGCGCATCTGACGACCCGACTGGCTGCCTGACGGTATCGACACGCGACCGCGTCCACCGTCGATGGTGGGCACTTCGATGTTACCGCCAAGGGCTGCTGTGCTCATCGAGACGGGCACGCGGCAGAACAGGTTCGGACCGTCGCGGTCGAACAATTCGTGTTCGGCCACTTCGATGAAGATATAGAGATCACCGGAAGGTCCGCCGCGCATGCCCGCTTCGCCTTCACCACCCAAGCGGATTCGCGTGCCGGTCTCGACCCCTGCGGGGATGTTGACATTGAGGCTGCGTTCCTTTTCCACGCGGCCTGCGCCGCGGCAGACGTTGCAGGGATTCTTGACGATCTGGCCCATGCCCGAACAGGTGGGGCAGGTGCGTTCGACGGTAAAGAAGCCCTGTTGCGCGCGGACCTTGCCCATGCCGGAGCATGTGGGGCAGGTTGTGGGTTCTGCACCGCCTTCTGCGCCCGAGCCGCTGCAATTGTCGCATTGTACGGATGTCGGTACGTTGATCGACTTTTGCATGCCGGAGAAGGCTTCTTCCAGCGTTACGCGCAGGTTATAACGCAGGTCGGCACCGCGCGCGGCACGGCGTCCGCCGCCCTGCCCGCCGCGCTGGCCCATGAAATCACCGAAGAGATCATCAAAGACATCGGAAAAGGCGGATGAGAAATCACCCTGACCGCCGCCAAAGCCGCCACCGGGACGTCCGCCACCGCCGCCCATGCCACCCTCAAACGCAGCGTGGCCGTAGCGGTCATAGGCTGCTTTTTTGTCGGCGTCTTTCAGAACTTCATACGCCTCGTTCGCTTCTTTGAACTGGCTTTCCGCCTTGGGGTTGTCAGCATTGCGGTCCGGGTGAAGCTCTTTCGCTTTCTTGCGATAGCCTTTTTTGATCTCGTCCGCAGATGCGCCTTTGGCGACGCCAAGCACCTCGTAATAGTCACGTTTTGCCATTGGAGTTTATCCTTTTGCTGGAACGCGAAGGGCCGGCCCGTCTGATCGGACCGGCCCCTCTTGTTGGTTCCTGGCGCTGACTTACGACGCGCGCTTGTTGTCGTCGTCGAGGTCTTCGAACTCGGCATCGACGATGTCATCGTCTGCCGGGCCTGCCGCCTCGTCCGCCGCCTGAGCGACATCATCATCGGCGTCTTCCTGAGCGGCTTTGTAAATCGCCTCGCCCAGTTTCATCGCGGCCTCGGTCACGTTCTGGATGCCTGCCTTGATCTTGCCGGCGTCTTCGGTCTCCAGATCATCCTTGAGCGCGGCAATCGCCAGTTCGATCGCTTCCACGGTTGTGGGATCGACCTTGTCGGAATGCTCTTCCACGGACTTTTCTGTCGAGTGGATGAGGCTTTCCGCCTGGTTCTTGGCGTCCACCAGCTCGCGGCGTTCCTTGTCCGCTTCGGCGTTCTCCTCGGCGTCCTTGACCATTTGTTCGATGTCGTCATCGGACAAACCACCGGAAGCCTGAATGGTGATCTTCTGCTCTTTCATGGTGCCTTTGTCCAAAGCGCCCACAGACACGATACCGTTGGCGTCGATGTCAAAGGTCACTTCGATCTGGGGCATGCCACGTGGGGCAGGCGGGATGTTTTCGAGGTTGAAGGCACCGAGGATCTTGTTGTCGGCGGCCATCTCACGCTCACCCTGGAACACGCGGATTGTCACGGCGTTCTGGTTGTCTTCGGCGGTTGAGAACACCTGCGACTTTTTTGTCGGGATCGTGGTGTTGCGATCAATCAGGCGTGTGAACACACCGCCGAGGGTTTCGATACCCAAGGACAGCGGCGTCACGTCCAGCAGAACCACGTCTTTCACGTCACCTTGCAGAACACCGGCCTGGATCGCGGCACCAAGCGCCACAACTTCGTCAGGGTTCACACCCTTGTGTGGCTCTTTGCCGAAGAACTTGGTCACTTCCTCGATCACGCGTGGCATCCGGGTCATACCGCCGACAAGGACGACTTCGTCAATGTCGGAGGCGCTGAGGCCCGCATCCTTGAGCGCGTCTTTGCACGGCTTCAGGGACGCTTTGATCAGGTCGCCCACAAGGCTTTCCAGCTTGGCACGGGTCAGTTTCATGACCATGTGCAGCGGCGAGCCGTCCTTGCCCATCGAGATAAACGGCTGGTTGATCTCTGTCTGGCTGGAAGAGCTGAGCTCGATCTTGGCTTTTTCGGCTGCTTCCTTGAGACGCTGGAGCGCCATCTTGTCTTTGGTCAGGTCGACGCCGTGCTCTTTCTTGAACTCGTCCGCGAGGTAGTTGACGATACGCATGTCAAAGTCTTCACCGCCGAGGAACGTGTCGCCGTTGGTGGATTTCACTTCGAAGAGGCCATCGTCAATCTCAAGAATGGTGACGTCGAATGTACCGCCGCCAAGGTCATAGACCGCGATGGTTTGTGTGTTTTCCTTGTCCAGACCGTAGGCGAGGGCCGCCGCGGTTGGTTCGTTGATGATGCGCAGCACCTCAAGACCGGCGATTTTACCGGCGTCTTTGGTGGCCTGACGCTGGGCGTCGTTGAAGTAGGCAGGAACGGTGATGACCGCCTGGTTCACTTCCTCGCCCAGATAGGATTCGGCGGTTTCCTTCATCTTGCCCAGAATGAAGGCAGAGATTTGGGAGGGTGAATATTTCTCACCACGGGCTTCGACCCATGCGTCGCCGTTGCCGCCATCAATCACGTTGAAGGGCAGGTTTTTCTTGTCCTTGGCCAGATCGGCATCGTCGTTGCGGCGGCCGATCAGGCGCTTGACGCCGAAAATTGTGTTGTCGGGGTTTGTGACCGCTTGCCGCTTGGCAGGCTGGCCCACAAGGCGTTCGTCATCTGTGAAGGCCACGATGGAAGGTGTGGTGCGCGCGCCTTCGGCGTTTTCGATCACGCGAGGCTGGCTGCCGTCCATGATGGCGATACAGCTGTTTGTTGTTCCGAGGTCGATACCAATTACTTTGGCCATGATTTTGATCCCTTTTTCTGTTCAAGGCGATTGCACGAGGTGCAGGCCCGTTGTGGCACCCTTACCCCGATCTGATGACACCCGCGACAGTGTGTCCCGAGCGGTTCGGAGGGTATATAGGGGGCGGGTATGACGCTCGCAACCATTCGGGCAGAGATGAATCAGGAAACTGCGCGGATTTTTCGTTATTCAGCGCCAAAGAGAGGATGTGCGGTGGTTTTGCGGGTCAGAGGGTTTGAGATTCACAAGACGTTTCTGGACCGGGGCGCGCAGGAGGCGGTGGTGGAGGCCGTGCGCGGCGTGGTTGCGGAGGCACCGTTGTTTCGGCCCGATACGCCTTATGGCAAGCCGATGTCGGTCAGGATGTCCGCGGCGGGGATGTACGGCTGGTATTCGGACAAAACCGGTTACCGCTATGTCAAAGCGCATCCGGGCGGGCGACCGTGGCCCGCTATTCCGCAGGTGGTGCTGGACATCTGGGACCGTGCGACGGGGTTGGAACGGCAGCCGGAGTGTTGTCTGATCAACTATTACGCAGCTGACGCGCGCATGGGGTTGCATCAGGACCGGGACGAGGCGGATTTTCAGTGGCCGGTGGTGTCGGTGTCACTGGGGGATGATGCGCTCTTTCGGATCGGGAACACCACACGGGGCGGTAAGACAGAATCGGTCTGGCTGTCCTCGGGCGATGTGGTGGTGATGGGCGGTGACGCGCGGCTGACCTATCACGGGGTGGACCGGGTGAAGGCAGGTACATCGACGCTGCTGCCCAAGGGCGGTCGGATCAACCTGACACTGCGGGTGGTGGATTAGGGCTGCAAAGGCGCGATGGAGCAGCAACCAGTAAATAATGTGCGGTCGGTTCCGCCTTTGAGCGAAAGCAGATCTATGGCGAGGCCGTACTGACGGTCTGACATGCCGTCGGTGCAGTATTCCGCGCGGATCACACCGGTCAGCGTGCGCTTGGTCACCAGGGACGTGCCGGTACCGGTGATCGCAAACCTATCCGCCCGTCCGGCAGCGCGGGGGCCGATCAGGAACGAAAGATCGCGGGTTTCTTCGGGGGTCGACCATGTGCCGCCGGTGGTGGCACCGGTGTGACGAAAGGTGATGCCCCAGAAGGGTTCGGTGCCGAAACACTGCGTGACAGGTGTATCCATGATTGTGGGCTGTCCCGGCTGGCGCGTGAGAAAGGCGAGAGAGACGAAACCGCTTTGTTCGCCTGTGTTGATGCGGCCCCATGATCCTGTTGGGCCCTTCGCCACAACTTCGATCCCTGTCGCATCTGGCGCGAGGGTGCCGATGATCGTGGAAGATGCGCTGGGTGCCTGGCGAATGTTCAGCGTATCGTCGGCCGCCACGCCGCGCACGTCGTAGAGCGCGGGCAGGTGAAGTTCGTCCGCCTGCGCCGACATAACGGTCAGCGCCAGCAGGCCTGCACCCAGCGCAGCGCGGATCATCGCCGCGCATTCCAGCTGAGCGAGGCGTGTTTGCGGGTGTAGAATTCGCCCATCAGGCCGATCATGACGGCCACAACGCCGACCCAAAAGGCGTATTCCCAACTGGAATAGCGTGGGTTGTAGTTGATGAAGGCAAAACCGCGTGCCTGATCAATGACGTGAAACAGCGGGTTCCAGTCAAACATCGCGAGCATGAAGCTGGGCAGGGAGTTGGCGACAAACATCTTGCCCGATGCGATCATATTCGCCCGCTGATACACCATCGACAGAAGCGAGACGATTGACGGGAACCACGGTTTGAGCGCCAGCAGCACAAGGCCCAGCGCGCAGCCGGTGAACCATGCGATCAGCATCATGCCAAACGCCTCAATCGGTTGTTCGATTTCAATCGGGGTCCAGGCCACATGATAGGCAAACAGCACCAGCACCAGTGACAGCACCTGAATATAAAGGGCACCAACAGCGGCTGAAAGGATCGAGATGATCGTGTTCATCGGTGCGTGCTGCATCATCGGGCTGGCTGGTCCTTCGGACCCGAGCACGGCGCCCAGCGCCTTGATATGCGTGAGGTAGAGGAAAATACCTGTCATCAGGTAAATCAGGAAATCGCCGCGCACGGCGGCACCGCGCATGCCAAGGATCGAGAACATCAGATAGAAAGCGGCCAGAAACAGAACCGTTTGCAGGATGTTCATCGCAATCGCGACAAAGGCATTGTTGTGCTGTTTGCGCACGCTGCGCACGACGGAATGATAGACCAGTTCGGCAATCGAAAGGGCCGAAGATATGCCGCCTTGTGGTTTGCGGGACGATTGAAACATGCCTGTTGTCCTCTGGATGGAGTGATCCTTGCACGGAATTCTTGCCGTTCCGTTACCCGTTCATCATAAGGAGACAGACGTGCAGGATCAATGAAAGCCCAAGGGGTTGCGGAATATGGACTACGAAAAACTGGTGAGTGTGATGCGCAAGCTATCATTGGAAGCGGGCGATGCGATCATGGAGATTTACGGGCGCGATGATTTCGATGTGAAAGCGAAGTCCGACGACAGCCCTGTGACCGCAGCGGATGAAGCGGCGGATGCGATCATCAGCGCGGGGCTGCGGGCCGCGTTTCCTGACGTGATGCTGGTGACCGAGGAGCAGTCGGCAACGCACGAGGCCAAGGGTGATACGTTTCTGATTGTTGATCCGCTGGATGGCACCAAGGAGTTCATTCACCGGCGCGGTGATTTCACGGTGAATATTGCGCTGGTCGAAGGGGGTAGGCCCACACGCGGCGTGGTGTATGCGCCCGCCAAATCGCGGATGTTCTTTACGCAGGCCGATGGACAATCGGTTGAGGAAACCGGTGAGTTTAGCAAGGATCAGGTGGGCACCCTGACGCCCATATCAGTCTCTGATGCGGATAATTCGGCGCTTTTGATCGTGGCGTCGAAGTCGCACCGTGATCAGGCGACGGACGACTATATTGGCAAATACGCGGCGGCGGATATGAAAAGCGCGGGATCGTCGCTGAAGTTCTGTCTGGTGGCGACGGGAGAAGCGGATATCTATCCGCGTCTGGGGCGCACGATGGAGTGGGACACGGCGGCGGGTCATGCGGTTCTGCTGGGCGCCGGTGGTGATGTGGTGCGGTTTGATGATCACACACCGCTGACTTACGGCAAGGCGGATTTCGCCAATCCGTTCTTTATTGCCCATGCGCCAAGTGTCGCGCTGAAGCCCGCCTGATGTCTGTTCTGATCGCCATTCCCGCGCGCTATGCCTCGACCCGCTATCCGGGCAAACCACTGGCGGAACTGAAGGGCGCAAGCGGCGCGTCGCGCAGTTTGATCGAACGGTCATGGCGGGCGGCCTGTGACGTTTCGGGCGTGGACCGGGTGGTGGTGGCCACGGATGATGACCGGATCAGGGATGCGGCAGAAGCATTCGGAGCCGAAGTGGTCATGACTTCACCCGATTGCGCCAACGGGACGGAGCGTTGTGCCGAAGCGCATGCGGCGCTGGGCGGCGGGTTTGATATTGTCGTGAACCTGCAGGGGGACGCGCCGTTGACGCCGCATTGGTTTGTCGAAAGCCTTGTGCAGGGTCTGACCTCTGCGCCCGCGGCAGAGATTGCAACGCCTGTGTTGCGCTGTAACGGTGAGACGCTGAACAGCCTGCTGGCCGATCGCAAGGCGGGGCGTGTGGGCGGCACAACGGCTGTGTTTGCGGCCGATCACCGGGCGATGTATTTTTCAAAAGAAGTCGTGCCGTTTACGTCAGAGACCTATGCAGAGACTGATATGACCCCGGTTTTTCATCACGTCGGGGTCTACGCCTACCGGCCTGCGGCGCTGGCGGCCTATCCGTCCTGGCCTACCGGTCCGCTTGAGACGCTGGAAGGGTTGGAGCAGTTGCGGTTCATGGAGAACCGGCGCAGCGTACTGTGCGTGGAGGTCGAGGCGAAAGGGCGCGAGTTCTGGGAGCTGAATAACCCCGAGGATGTGCCGAGAATAGAGTCTATGATGGCGAAAATGGGCGTTGAATGACGGACCTGACCGTCAGCGTTGTGATCGTCAGCCGGGGCCGCCCGGATGCGTTGGCGCGCTGTCTGGTGGGGGTGTCGCAGCTTCAGTATCCGCAGTTTGAGGTGGTGGTCGTTGCCGACACCAGCGGGATCCGCGCGGCGGAGGCGTTGCCCTTTGCCGGGGACCTGAAGCTGGTGCCTTTTGATGAGGCGAACATATCGGCGGCGCGGAACCTTGGGGTGGTGTCGGCGGCGGGGGATGTGATTGCCTTCATCGACGATGATGCGGTGCCCGAGCCGCAGTGGTTGCGGTATCTGGTGGCACCGGCCACGCAAAGCGACGTGGCGGCGATGGGCGGTTACGTGCGCGGGCGCAACGGGATTTCGTTTCAGTGGCAGGGGCGCAGTCTGGACCGGTTGGGGCAGGCGCATCCGCTGGAGTTGCGGCAGGATCGCGCCACGGTGCTGCATCCGCCCAAGGGCCGCGCGATCAAGACGGAAGGCACCAACATGGCGGTGCGGCGCAGCGTGCTGGTGGCGCTGGGTGGGTTTGACCCTGCGTTTCACTATTATCTGGATGAAACCGATCTGAACGTGCGGCTGGCACGGGCGGGTCATGCCACGGCGCTGGTGCCGCTGGCCGAAGTACACCACGGGTTTGCCGCGAACCGGATGCGGCATGCCAACCGTGTGCCGCGTGATCTGTTTGATATCGGGGCAAGCTGGGCCGTTTTCATGCGCAAACATCTGGTGGAAGGTGAGCGGCCACGGCAGTGGAGCGTGCTGCGCAAGGCAGAGCGTGCGCGGCTTGTCCGGCATATGGTGGACGGCGGGCTTGACCCGTTGGGTGTGCGCCGGTTGATGCGGCGTCTGGACGAAGGGTTTCGCGCCGGGCAAGAGCGCGAGATCATTCCGCCGCAACTGCCGGTGCATCCTGCGCAGCCTTTTCGGGCGTTTCCGGGCAAGCCGCGCCGTTCGGTATTGTTGGCGACGCGACCCGCGCGGTTCCGGCAGGACATGGCGCGGGCGGCAGAACGGGCGCGCGGGGGTGAGATTGTTACGCTTTTGTCGCTGTCGCCCACGGCTCTTTACCACCGGGTATCGTTTGATCTGTACCCAGATGGCGACGTGCCCGGCGGTCTGTGGGTTCAGCGGGGGGGATTGTTTGGCAAATCAGACCGTTCCGGGCCGGTAGTCGCTATGACAACAAGGTCACGCCGAGTTGAAAAGGAACGCGTCCGCGTTGCCAGACAGCGCGGTTTAGGCAATGAATAAAACAAGCAAGCCCATCCGCGACAGATGGAGGCGGCAAAAGATGGCTGAAGCCACGGCAGTAAAAGTGAGGCGTAATGCGTAAGAAGGTAACAAAGGCGATCTTTCCGGTTGCAGGTATGGGCACCCGTTTTTTGCCCGCGACGAAATCCGTGCCCAAGGAGATCATGACACTGGTGGACCGTCCGCTGGTGCAATACGCGATTGATGAGGCGCGGGCGGCGGGGATCAAGGAGTTCATCTTTGTCACCTCGCGCGGGAAGGGCGCGCTGGAGGATTATTTTGATCTGGCCCCGCAGCTTGAGCAAGAGCTGCGCAAGAAGGGCAAGACCGAGCTTTTGGACATCCTGAAATCCACCAACATGGACAGTGGTGCCATTGCCTATGTGCGCCAGCACAAGGCGCTGGGGCTGGGTCATGCAGTGTGGTGCGCGCGCCGGTTGATCGGAAACGAGCCCTTTGCCGTGATGCTGCCCGACGATGTGATCGCGGCGGAAAAGCCGTGCCTGCAACAGATGGTCGAGGCTTATGCGGAGACCGGCGGCAACATGGTTGCCGCAATGGAAGTCGCACCCGAGCGGGCGTCTTCTTATGGGATGCTGGATATATCCGAGCAGAATGGCCAGTTGGTGAAGGTCAAGGGCATGGTGGAAAAGCCCGATGCCGACAAGGCACCATCGAACCTTGCGGTGATCGGGCGTTATATCCTGTCGCCCAGCGTTTTGCAGAACCTCAACAAAATGAAATCGGGCGCGGGCGGTGAAATCCAGCTGACCGATGCCATCGCGCAGGACATCGCGCGCGAGGATAACGGGTATGGTTACCGGTTCCGGGGGCAGCGGTTTGACTGTGGCTCTAAATCGGGGTTTTTGCAGGCAACCGTATCATTCGGGCTGGCGCGTGAAGAGCTGCGGGATGATCTTCGGGCCTATCTGAAAGACATCATGCTGGACGGCGACGCATAGCGTTTGCCCGCAGGATCGGAGCAACAGATGCCAAACGTATTGGTGACGGGCGGAGCAGGCTATATCGGGTCGCATGCCTGCAAGGCGCTGCGTGCGGCCGGATTTACGCCGGTGACCTATGACAGCCTTGTCACGGGGTGGCAGGACGCGGTGAAGTTTGGCCCGTTTGAGCAGGGTGATTTGCTGGATAAAGCCCGGTTAGAGACTGTTTTTGCGCAGTACGAACCGGTTGCCGTGGTACATTTTGCGGCGCTTTCGCTGGTTGGTGAATGCATGCAGGATCCGGGACTGTACTGGCGTAACAACGTGGGCGGATCGCTGAACCTGATCGAGGCGGCGGTGGCGGCAGGATGTCTGGATTTTGTGTTCTCATCGACCTGCGCGACCTACGGTGATCAGGACAACGTGGTGCTGGATGAAAACAGCGTGCAGATGCCGATCAACGCCTATGGTGCATCGAAACGGGCAATTGAAGACATGCTGCGCGATTTCGAAGTGGCACACGGCCTGCGGCACGTGATTTTCCGGTATTTCAACGTGGCAGGCGCGGACCCGGATGGCGAAGTGGGTGAATTTCACCGGCCAGAGACACATCTGGTGCCGCTGATGCTGGATGCGCTTGATGGCAAGCGTGAGGCGCTGACGATTTTTGGCACAGATTACGACACGCCGGATGGCACATGCATTCGGGATTACGTGCATGTCTGTGATCTGGTGGATGCGCATGTGCTGGGGCTGAAATGGTTGCAGGACGGCAAGGGAAGCCGGGTGTTCAACCTTGGCACCGGGACAGGGTTTTCGGTGCGTGAGGTTCTGGAGCAGAGCCACGCGGTGACCAATCGCGCGGTGCCCTACACGGAAGGGCCAAGGCGCGCGGGGGATTGCACGCGACTGGTATCGGGATCGCAGCGGGCGGTCCGGGAGCTGGGCTGGCAGCCGGACCGGTCAACCATGAAGCAGATGATCACCGATGCGTGGAGATGGCACCAATCGGGCCAGTACGAGCGCTGAGATGACGCAGGCGCGGCTTTTGGATCTGACAAGAAGCCTGCGCCGTGCGGGCCGTGTGGCAACCGGCGTGGACCGGGTTGAGCGGGCCTATCTTGAGCATTTTGTCGGGGATGATGCGCCCGCATTTGGGCTGCTGCGCAGTGCGTTCGGGTACATTTTGCTGGACCGTGCCGGGATGCGCGCGTTTCTGGAGGCGCTGACAGGGCAAGCGCCGTGGGGGCAGGCGGGAGTGCTGTCGCGCCTGCCGCGCGGGCGGAATGAGGCCCTGACGCAGGCGGAAACCCATGTGCGCGGGCGGGCGGTGGCGCGGTGTCTGCCCGGGGGGCTGCGCCGGATGCTGGCGCGGCAGTTGCCCGATGGGTTCAGCTATTACAATGTTGGGCACAGCAACCTGACGGAGCGGGTGCTGCGCAGTGTCGGGTATGCGGGCGGGCATATTTCGGTGCTGATCCACGATGTGATCCCGTTGGAGTACCCTGGCTACCAGCGGCCCGGCACGGTGCGTCCGTTCCGCGACAAGCTGCGGCGGGTGCAGCGGATGGCGGACAGGGTCATTTATAATTCCGCCGACACGCAGCAGCGCACCGAGGCGCAGATGATGGAATGGGGCCCCGTCCCCGGAGGGATTGTTGCGCATCTGGGAACAATAGCGGCTGCGCCTGACCACAGCACGCTTGCCCCCGGGGTGATGCCAGCGCACCCTTATTTTGTCACGGTAGGCACGATTGAGCCGCGCAAGAACCATGCGTTTTTGCTGGATCTCTGGGAGGAAATGGGTGCGGATGCGCCGCCGCTTTTGATCTGCGGCAGCCGGGGCTGGAACAATGAGGCGGTGTTTGCGCGGCTGGATGCCCTGCCGCCCGACGGGCCGGTGCGGGAGATTGCAAACCTTAACGATCCGGCCCTTGCGGCGCTGGTGGGGGGGAGTGCAGGAGCGCTTTTTCCGTCGCATGCGGAAGGGTATGGTTTGCCGCCTGTGGAGGCGCTGGAATGGGGAACGCGTGTTTTATGCAACGATTTGACGGTTTTGCGTGAAATTCTTGGCTCTTATGGTACATTTGCCCCTGTTTCTGACGGTCAGTTATGGTTAAAAACGATAAAGAGTTGGGAAAAGACATCGTCGAACGCAGGCAATCGGGCAACTTTTGCGGGTCCAAAATGGGCCGATCATTTCAAGACCGTGTTAAGGTTAAGATGATACTGCACCAACGAACGGTGTCGTTCCGAAGGTAAAAGGTGGTGTTTGGGCATTTTTCGGTCATATGGGCTGAGGCTTCAGCGTAAGCGTTGGCGCATCCGGGCGATTAGAAAGCGCCGGGAACTCAAGCGGGTGGCGAACCGAACGGGACAGATCCGTTCGGACGACCTTTTGCTGTTCTGCACCCAGCGGAATGAGATGATCCGCCTGCCCTATTTCCTTGAATACTACCGCAAGATGGGCATCGGTCATTTCTTTTTCGTGGACAATGACAGCGATGATGGATCGCTGGATTATCTGGCGGATCAGCCGGATGTGTCCGTATGGACCACCAAGGCCAGCTATAAACGTGCGCGGTTCGGGGTGGATTGGCTGAACTGGCTACAGCTGAAATACGCGCACGGGCATTGGGCGCTGACGGTGGACCCGGATGAATTTCTGGTATTTCCGTTCTGCGATACGCGGCCTTTGCGGGCGCTGACCGACTGGCTGGATGCGTCGTCGATCAAATCATTCTCGGCCATGCTGTTGGATATGTACCCCAAGGGGCGGCTGGACGAACAACCTTATCAGGCGGGGCAGAACCCGATTGATATTGCCTGCTGGTTTGACAGCGGGAACTACACGATTTCGCGCAATCATCGGTTTACAAACCTGTGGATACAGGGCGGGCCACGGGCGCGGGTGTTCTTTCCCAACAATCCCGAAAAGGCGCCTGCGCTGAACAAGGTGCCTTTGGTCAAATGGGACAGGCGCTATGCCTATGTCAGTTCGACCCATATGTTGCTGCCGCGCGGTTTGAATCAGGTCTACGATGAATGGGGTGGAGAGAAAGCCTCGGGCGTGTTGCTGCATGCAAAGTTTCTGGACACTTTCGGTGCCAAGGCGGCGGAGGAGTTGGAGCGGTCGCAGCATTATGCAGGGTCGGTCGAATACAAGGCCTACGCCGAGCATCTGAAGAACGATCCGCAGCTGTGGTGCAAATGGTCGGAGCGGTACATCAACTGGCGGCAGCTTGAGATTCTGGGTCTGATGTCCAAGGGGAACTGGGCGTGAGCGTTGGCATTGTCATGCTGGTGCACACCGCGCTGGGGCGTGCCGAACAGGTGGCGCGGCACTGGTCGGCGGCGGGATGCCCGGTGGTGATCCATGTAGACAAGATGGTGGCCAAGCGGACGTTTGAGACGTTTGTGACGGCGCTGTCCGATCTTGAGGATGTGACCTTTTCCGACCGGTATCGGTGTGAATGGGGAACCTGGGGCATTGTTCAGGCAACGCAATCCGCATCTGAAACGATGCTGGCGCAGTACCCGCAGGTGCGGCATGTCTATCTGGCGTCGGGGTCCTGCCTTCCGCTGCGCCCGGTTCAGGAACTGATTGATTATCTGGCGGATCGCCCGCAAACCGATTTCATCGAGAGCGCGACGACATCCGAGGTGCCGTGGACCGTTGGCGGTTTGGATGAAGAGCGGTTTACCCTGCGGTTTCCCGTATCGTGGAAGCGCAATCGGTATCTGTTTGATTTGTTCACCGACTTTCAGCGCCGTTTCAATATCAAGCGCAAGATGCCGAACGGTATCCTGCCGCACATGGGGTCACAGTGGTGGTGCCTGTCGCGGCGCACGCTTTCGGCAATCCTGCAAGACCCTGAGCGGCCAACCTATGACCGGTTTTTCAGGCATGTCTGGATCCCCGATGAAAGCTATTTTCAGACCCTTGCGCGGCAGTATTCCAGCAATATCGAAAGTCGGTCTCTGACCCTTTCCAAGTTCGACTTTCAGGGCAAACCGCATATTTTCTACGACGATCACCTGCAGCTTTTGCGGCGGTCAGATTGTTTTGTCGCGCGCAAGATCTGGCCCTACGCGGATCGCCTGTATGAGGCCTTTCTGACGGATGCCGCCGGTGCGATGAAAAAGACAGAGCCTAATCCGGGTAAAATTGACCGCATCTTTTCCAAAGCGGTTGAGCGGCGGACGCGCGGGCGGTCCGGGCTTTATATGCAAAGCCGGTTCCCGAACGAGGATTGGGAGAACGGCGTGACCGCCGCGCCTTATTCGATGTTTCAGGGCTTTGCGGAGCTGTTTGAGAATTTTGAGCCGTGGCTGGCATCGGCCACTGGCGCGCGGGTGCACGGGCACCTGTTTGCGATGGACCGGGTGCATTACGCGGACGGGCAATCGGCAATCAATGGCGCATTGTCTGAAAGCCCGGTTTTGCGTGACTATAACGCAAAGGGATTTCTGACGAACCTGATCTGGAATACGCGCGGTGAACGGCAGTGTTTCCAGTTTGGTCCGGCGGACAATCAGGATGTGTGCTGGCGCATTGCAAAAGACCCCAACGCGCAGGTTTCCGTCATTACGGGTGCCTGGGCGGTGCCGCTGTTCCGGTCAAATCTGGATTTTGCAGAGATCCGGGGCATTGCCGCCAACCTGCAGCGGGTCGAAAGCGAACATATGGATATTTTGCGGTCGCCCTATACCAAGGCGCGGGTGCGTATCTGGACGATGGCAGAGTTTATCGAGGCCCCGATGGAGCCATTGCAGGGCATTCTGGATGAGATCGGGCGCACCAAGCTGCGTCGATTGTCCGAAGCGCCCAAGATGGTGGACCTGTCGGGCTTTGGCCAGTTCCTGCAGAACCTCAAGAATCAGGGGATGCATCCCTATTTGATGGGTGATTTCCCGCTGGAACGCGGTGTGGCCGCCAGCCCCAAGGCGCAGCGCAAACCCTATCTGGTGCAGTAGATGAAAAGCACGAAGTTCCAGAGTTTCGTCGTCTTTGCCGAGATGCGGACGGGATCGAATTTTCTGGAAGCGAACCTGAATGCCTTTGATGGGATCAACTGTCACGGAGAGGCGTTTAACCCGCATTTCATGGGGTATCCCAAGAGCGAACCGATACTGGGTGTCGACCTGAAAACGCGTGATGCGGACCCCAAGGTTTTGCTGGCTGCGATCAAGGCGAATACGGCGCGGTTGAGCGGGTTCCGGTATTTCCATGACCATGATCCGCGCGTGTTTGACGCGATCATGGATGATGAGAGTTGTGCCAAGATCATCCTCACCCGCAACCCGGTGGAAAGCTATGTCAGCTGGAAAATCGCGCAGGAGACCGGGCAGTGGAAGCTGACGGATGTGAAGGCGCACAAGGTGGCGCAGGCGCAGTTCGATCCGCGCGAGTTTTCGGCGCATATGGAGGCGTTGCAGGCGTTTCAGCTGACGCTGCTGAACCGGTTGCAGACGTCGGGGCAAACGGCGTTTTACGTGGCTTACGAAGACCTGCAAAGCGTTGAGGTGATGAACGGGCTGGCGAAGTTTCTGGGCGTTGACGAAGCGCTGGAGGCGCTGGACCGGAGCCTGAAAAAGCAAAACCCCAGCCCGGTGTCGGCCAAGGTGCGCAACTATGATGACATGTTGAAAGCACTGGCGCAGCTGGACCGGTTTGATCTGACACGCACCCCGAATTTTGAGCCCCGGCGTGGGCCGGTTGTGCCGTCCTATGTGGCGGCGGCCGAAGCATCGCTGATTTATCTTCCGTTGCGCAGCGGACCACAGGCGCAGGTGTTGCGCTGGATGGCGGAGCTGGACGGTGTGACGCGATCAGATTTGCAGACAAAGATGACGCAGAAGGACCTGCGGCATTGGAAACGCAAGCATCCGGGTCATCGCAGTTTTACCGTATTGCGCCATCCGGTTCAGCGGGCGCATGATGCCTTCTGCCGCCACATATTGCCCGTGGACAAGGGGGCGTTTGTGGGTCTGCGCAAGACGATGGTACGGCGTTACAAGATGCCTTTGCCTGAGAACGGGCCGGACGAAAGTTATGACATGAACGCCCATCGGGCGGCGTTCATGGCGTTTTTAATTTTTCTCAAAGGCAACCTGTCGGGTCAAACGGCGATCCGGGTGGATGCGGCGTGGTGTACGCAGTCGCAGGCGGTGGCCGGGTTTGGTGAATTATGTCTGCCCGACCGCATTATCCGCGAGGCTGATCTGGGTGCGGAACTGGCTGATCTGGCATGCGCAGTGGGGCGGGACGACGCGCCGATGGTGCAGGATGCGCCGCCGGACCAGCCGTTTACGCTGGCGCAGATATACGACGACGATATCGAAGCGCTGGCAGCTGATGCCTACCAACGCGATTATATGATGTTCGGTTTCTCGCGCTGGGCGTGAGCGCCGGCGATCAGGCTGCCTGAACCGCGTTTTTTTCTGTGAGAATCGTGTAGAGCGTACCCGCGTCGTGGTTGGCGCGCAGTTTGTTGCAGATGCTGGTGTCACGCAGGGTGCGGGACACGAGCGCCAGCGCCTTGAGATGTTCGACGCCCGCGTTTTCAGGGGCGAACAGTGCAAACGCCAGATCAACGGGCTGTCGATCCACGGACGAAAAATCAATCGGTTTGTCCAGAACGACAAAGGCACCGACGACTTCTTCCAGTCCTTCAAGACGGGCGTGGGGCAGAGCGACCCCGTGACCAACGCCGGTTGGTCCCAGCGCTTCGCGGGAGTTCAGCGCTTCGACCGTGCGGTCGGCGGGCAACCCGTAGGCGACATGAACCAGATCTCCGATGTCTTGCATCAGACGTTTCTTGCTGGAGGCCGAGGTCAATACCTTGACGGCCTCCGGCGTGAGGAGTTTTGAAAAATCCATTCAGCTCGCTCTGTTATGATGCGGGTTGAACCCGCTTGTTGTCCCTATGGATCAATCCAGCCGATGTTCCCATCCTCGCGGCGGTACACGACGTTCAATCCTTCATTTCCTTCTTTCCGAAACACCAGCACCGGGGCGCCCGCCAGTTCCATTTGCATCACCGCCTCACCGACGGACAGAGTTGCAATTTTTGTCTGCATCTCTGCGATGATCATGGGCTGAAGCGTCTCTGGTTCCTGTGCTTCGGAGTCGTCTGTTGATGCGAGGATATAAGAGGAAGCGCCGAGCAATTCAACAGGTTCTGACCGTTCGCGGTGGTGATCTTTCAACCTTCGCTTGTACCGCCTGAGCTGCTTTTCCATCTTTTCGCTACATGCATCAAATGCGCCATAAATTTCGGTGCTGTGGGCCTTGGCTGATGCGGTCAGGCCAGTGGACAGGTGTACCGTTGCTTCGCAGACAAACTCATGCCCGGACTTTGAAAACACCACCTGGGCGTCCGTGGGTCGGGCCGCGTATTTTTCCACTGACGCGCCCAGCTCATTCTTGACGTGGGTTTGCAGGGCTTCGCCGATGTCGATTTGTTTGCCGCTGATTTGGTACCGCATAAACTCTCCTTGTTCGTGTCATCCGGCAACGGGCAGGGGCACCACGGATGTGGTGTTTGCGCGCTGTCAGATGTGGGTAAAAGGGGCAGCGTTCAGATTAATCTGATCCATGCCTTGGCAAGAAGGCCGATGCAGGATCAAACAGGAACGCGGTGTTGCCATACGTTCATGAGGCGTGAAAATGTTTGAAAAGTCAATGGTTAGCAGATTACGCTACACCGAATAAAATGCGCGGAAGTTTGCAAATTCTTAGGAAATGCGAAAATTGTCGCCCAGATAGACGCGGCGCACATTTTCGTTTTGCACCACTTCGTCAGGTGTGCCTGACATGAGCACCTTGCCTTCGTGCAGGATATAAGCGCGGTCCACGATTTCGAGCGTTTCGCGCACGTTGTGATCGGTGATCAGCACGCCGATGCCACGGTTTTTCAGGTCTGCCACCAGATGCCGGATATCGCCCACTGATATGGGATCAACACCGGCAAAGGGTTCATCAAGCAGCAGGTAATTGGGATTTGCGGCCAGACAGCGGGCGATTTCGACGCGGCGGCGTTCGCCGCCTGACAGGGCCAGCGCGGGTGCGCGGCGCAAATGTTCGATGGAAAACTCTGACAGCAGTTCCTCAAGCCGTTCGCGCCGCTGGTGGCGGTGCGGGACAGAAATGTCGAGGATCGCGCTGATGTTGTCCTGTACACTGAGCCCACGAAAGATGCTCATTTCCTGGGGCAGATAACCGATACCCAACTGGGCGCGGCGGTACATGGGCAGCAGGGTCACGTCCTTGCCATCCACCGTGACGGTGCCGCCTTCGGGCGTGACCAGCCCGGCGACCGCGTAAAAGGTCGTTGTCTTGCCCGACCCGTTGGGGCCCAGCAGCGCCACAACCTCACCCCGGTTCAGTTCCATCGAAAAATCGCGGATCACGGTCTTTTTGCGGTAGGATTTGCGCAGGTGGTCGATGCGCAGACCGGCGGTGCCGTCCGCCACTTTCAGATCGGGCGGTGGCATCAGTTGTCGCCACCTGTCTGGATGATGGTTTTCACGCGGCCCGACATCTGTGCAGTGCCATCGTCAAGCTGCACGGTCATGCGATCCGCGCTGAGCGCGTTCGGACCCTGATCCAGCAGAACGTTGCCTGTCATAACGATGGTACCTTCGGCAATGGAGTAATCCGCCCGCTCTGATTCGGCGGCGTCGGGGCCGGACACCAGCGTTACGCCGCCGGTGGCTTCCATGCGTTCAATGCCTTGCTGGTCTTCGAGATAGACCACCAGAACACGCGGGGCGGACAGGCGCATTTCGCCCTGACCGATCAGCACATTTCCGGTGAAAATCGCAACGCCGGTGGTCTGATCAACAGACAGATTGTCAGCCGTCACCTCAACCGGCAGGCCGGTATCCTGCTGCAATGTGCCAAAGGCAACGCTGGTGCCCTGCGCAAGCGCGGCAGAGGCAAGCAGGGTCACAAAGAGCGGCAGCAGCAGAATTCGCAAAATGGTCACTTGGGTCACTCTTTGTCCTGTTTTGGTCTGTATACCAATTTCACCCGGTTTGTGAAAACCAAATGGGCGGTTTCCCCCGCTTTGCCGGAATTCAGCACCATAGCCCCAGCGTCAAGCGTGCCCAACGGGCCATTGCCGCGCACCGGGCCGGGTGACGTGACCTGAAGCGAGGACATGAGCGTGGTCAGCCGGTCGCTGGTGATCTGGTAGCCGGTGGAGGTGGTGATCACCACATCGCCGGTCAGATCAGCGGTGTCTTTTTCGATGTCGAGCAGGCCGCGCTGTGCGGTCATCACCACGTTGGAGCCGGAGGCCAGATCCATCACGACTTCGATGTCCTCAGCCTCGTTCGCGCCTGCCTGTTGTTGCGGTGTCGTCAGCTTTTGCGCGGCAAAAGAAATTGCGTCCCCGTCGGCGGTCACGGCGTTGTAGACCGGGCCGGTGACCTGTTGATCGCGCAGGCGGTCCTGAATTTCCTTGTCCGCAAAGGGGATCGCGGTTTCAGGGTCAATCGCGCGGGACAGCAGAAACAACGTGGACAACAGGGCCAGCGCCATCAGGGGCAGCAACACCTTGAGCCAGCCGACCATACGCGAATAGCGGTCTGCCTGCATCGCGGTCTAGCCCAGCCCGACGCGCAGGCAATCGTGGATATGCAAAAGGCCGATCACGGTATCGGGTGCGTCGGGTTCTGCGACCAGCAGGCAGGTGATCTTGCGATTGTTCATCACGCCGACGGCCCGTTCGGCCAGCGCATCGGGGGCGATGGTCACGGGATTTCTGGTCATGACATCGCTTGCGCAGTGGGACATCAGGTTTTCGATATGGCGGCCCAGATCACCGGTGGTGATGATACCGCTGAGTTTGCCTGCATCGTTCAAAACGGCTGTGACGCCAAAGCCCTTGCTGCCAATTTCTGTCAGGGTCGCGGCCATACCGTCGCCTTCCTGCACCATCGGCATGGCGTCACCCGTGTGCATCAGATCGCGCACGATACTCAGCTGCGCGCCCAGCTTGCCACCGGGGTGGAAGTTGCGAAAGTTCTCTGCTGTGAAGTCGCGGTTTTCCATCAGCGCCACCGCCAGCGCATCGCCCATCGCCAGCGTCATGGTGGTGGAAGTGGTGGGCACAACGCCCGTGCCGCAGGCTTCGTCAACCTTGGGCAACAGCAACACCACGTCCGACTGGCGGCCCAGCGTGCTGTCCTCGCGGCTGGTGATGCCAATGAGCGGGATTTCGTAGCGGCGGGAATAGGCGATGAGGTTGCCCAGCTCCGGTGCCTCGCCGGAATTGGAGATCGCCAGCACCACATCGTCGCGGGTGATCATGCCCAGATCGCCGTGGCTTGCCTCTGCCGGATGTACGAACTGCGCGGGGGTGCCGGTGCTGGCCAGTGTTGCCGCGATTTTGTTGGCGATGTGGCCGGATTTCCCGATGCCGGTGACGATCACGCGCCCACTGGTGTTGCGCATCAGGTCGATGGCGGCGCGAAAGCGGTCATCCAGCGCATCGGCCAGCGTTTCCAGCGCCTGTGCCTCGGCGCGGATCACGCGGCGGGCGGTATCAAGGAACGGTGTGGTCATGCGTGCGCAAAGATGTCCGTGTCGGGCCAGCCTTCAAGATCGAGCCTGGCGCGGGTGGGCAGGAAATCAAAGCAGGTCTGCGCCAGTTCCATGCGGCCTTCGCGGACCAGCATTTCGTTCAGCTTGTCGCGGAGTTGGTGCAGGTAGAGGACATCGGAAGCGGCATAGTCGATCTGGGCCTGTGTGAGCGTTTCGGCACCCCAATCGCTTGATTGTTGCTGTTTCGAGATGTCGATGGACAGCAGTTCGTTCAGCAGTTTGGCCAGCCCGTGCCGGTCCGTGTAAGTGCGTACAAGGCGGCTGGCGATTTTGGTGCAATAAACCGGTGCGGTTGTCGCACCGAAAGCGTTCAGCATGGCGGCGATGTCAAAGCGGCCAAAGTGAAAAAGCTTGAGCACGTCTGGGTCTTGCAAAAGGCGGGTCAGATTGGGTGCTTCGGTCTGGCCAAGGGCGACCTGTACCAGATGCGCGTTGCCATCGCCCCCGGAGAGTTGCACGACGCACAGCCGGTCGCGGTGGGGATGCAGGCCCATCGTTTCGCAATCAATGGCGACTTCGGGACCCAGATCAAGGTCATCGGGCAGATCGTTCTGATAGAGATAATTTGTCATGGCATCGCTATATCCTGCATCCGCGCCGTGGGGAAGCGGTGGTTCAGGCGGCGGCGCAGGACTGTTCGATATCGGTCATGCGGGGACGCGGAAAACGCGTGAGCAGGTCCGCGACCAGCAGGTGGCACCGGTGCGCCGTGCCCGCAGGATCGGCAAGGGCGGCGGGTGGCATGGGATTTTTCAGGACCAGACGCCGCCAGTTGTGCACAACCAGACAGCGCAGCACCGCCGTTTGAACGGGGCTGAGCGCGCCCGGTGCGGGCAGGCGGGACTGAAGATCAGAGAGCGTATTGAGCAGATCGTCAAAGCCGGGCGGCGCGATCTGGTGGCGCAGCCAGTCGGGGGCGTCCGAGGCGGGAAGCACAAGCATGTTGGCGGGTGCCGTGGCCTCTTTGGGTCCGGCAAAGATGCGGGGTGCCAGTGTCGTGAAGCCCCGGCGCAGCATTTCCTGTGTCAGTTGCGGGGTGCTGTCCGGTGTCATCACAAGCTGCCAGTGGGCGATGGGGGCGCGGGGGTCAGCGTAGATTTGCGGACTGGCCGCAATGGTCTGGGCGCGCCCTTCGGCAGACAGGCTGTGCTGGCTGATGCGGCCCGATTTGACAGAGACGATCCACCCGTCGTTGCGCAAGCGGTGCAGCGCCACGCGGGCGGCTTCGGGTTTGACCTGCATTTCGGCCATGATCGCGGACAGAAGCGGACCGTCGATACCTTCGCCCTTGTTTTGCGCCAGATCGCCGAAAAGGCTGATCATCAACGACCAGACGCGCCGCCCGCCAAGGCTGCGAAGGTCATCGGTCAGTTTTTGGAAGGTGTCAGTATGCATTCATCGTCAGCAATTCGTATTCTGCCGCTGCCTCATCGTTTTGGTTGTAGAGCGTGACGTGCCAGCGCACCTCGCCGTATTCATCATTGCGCGGGGTCTTGTGTTTCACGGTCAGGCGCACGCGGATGCTGTCCCCTGCCGCGACGGGCGCCATGAAACGCAGGTTATCAAGGCCGGTGTTGGCGAGGACGGGGCCGGGATCGGGTTGCACGAACAGGCCCGCCGCGAAGGAAAGCAGCAGGTAGCCGTGGGCGACGCGGCCGGGGAAGAAAGGGTTCGCGCGTGCTGCTTCTTCGTCCATGTGGGCATAGAACGTATCGCCAGTGAAATGGGCGAAGGTCTCGATATCCTCCAGCGTGACGGTGCGCGCGGGCGAGTTGAAGGTTTCGCCAAGGTCGATTTCAGTGAAGGTGCGCGTGAAAGGGTGGGCGCGGTCGCTTATCTCGGTTGCGCCGGGCACCCATTGTTTGCCGATTGCGGTCAGGATGTCGGGGCTGCCTTGGATCGCGGTGCGCTGCATATAGTGCATGACGCCGCGAATGCCGCCCAGCTCCTCGCCCCCGCCTGCGCGGCCCGGGCCACCGTGGACCATATGTGGGAGGGGGGAACCGTGGCCCGTGGCTTCGGCCATTGAGGTGCGGTTGTTGAAGTAGAGCCGTCCGTGAAAGGCGGCGGAGGCCAGCGTGATGTCGCGTGCGGTATCACCGTCGTTGGTGATGATCGAGGCAACGAGCGAGCCTTTGCCTTTGTTCAGAAGTTCCGCAGCGTGGGGCAGATCGCGGTACGGCATGATGGTGGAAACGGGGCCGAACGCTTCGGTATCGTGGACGCGGCTTGCGCTGTCGGGATCGGCGCAGTGGAACAGCATGGGAGGCACGAACGCGCCCTTGTCCTTGTCGGCGCCATCAACGGTGAAATCGTCGATGTTGCCGAACACCTGTTCCGCTTCGCCCCGTATCAGAGCCGCTTTTTCCAGCACATCGCGTTTCTGGCTGGCGGAAACCAACGCGCCCATCCGGGTGCTCTCAAGCCTTGGATCACCGATGGTGGTTTTGGACAGACGGGTTTTGAGCGCGTCGATAACAGGCTCTAACAAGGTATCCGGCACCATGATGCGGCGAATGGCGGTGCATTTCTGGCCAGCTTTCGCGGTCATCTCGCGCTGGACTTCTTTCACGAAGAGATCGAATTCCGGCGTGCCGGGGGTGGCATCGGGGCCGAGGACGGACGCATTCAGGCTGTCCTGCTCTGACGCAAAGCGGACGGAATTTTCGGTGAGGTTGGGATTGCCGCGCAGCATCATTGCGGTCTGTGCGGAACCGGTGAAGGCAACGGCATCCTGACAATCGAGGTGGTCGAGAATGTCACCCAGACCACCACTGACCAGTTGCACGGCACCCTCGGGCAGCAGGCCGCTTTCCAGCATCAGGCGCACGCAAGACTCTGTCACATAGCAGGTTGCGGTGGCGGGTTTGACGATGGCCGGAACGCCCGCCAGCAGCGTGGGTGCGAGTTTTTCGAGCATGCCCCAGACGGGGAAGTTGAAGGCATTGATATGAACTGCAACACCCTGCAACGGCGTGCAGATATGCCGGCCCATAAACTGCCCTTCGCGCCCCAATTGCTCTGGCGGGCCGTCGAGGTAAACATGCGCATCCGGCATCTCGCGGCGGCCTTTGGAGGCGAAGACCAGCATCGTGCCGATCCCGCCGTCCACGTCGATCTTGTGATCGCTGAGGGTCGCGCCCGTGTCGTAACTGAGGTCATAGAGCGCCTGTTTGCGTTCCATCAGGTACATCGCGACGGATTTGAGCATCCGCGCGCGGTCATGGAACGTCATCTTGCGCAGGGCAGGGCCACCGGTGTTGCGGGCGTAGGCCAGCATGTCCTGCACCTGCAACGCATCGTTACCGGCCTGCGCGATCACCTCTCCGGTGATGGCGCTGGCGATGTTGCGGGCACCGGAACCGGGGGCGATCCATTGACCGGCGGCGAAGCTGGAGACGTCGAGCATATAGGTGACCCTCTGGTGGTTCGGTTGCGCCCCGGACTTGATCCGGGGCCTCGTGGCTGGGAGGTCCCGGGTCAGGCCCGGGACGTGTCGGCGTTTAGTGTGTGTCGTAGTCGATGACGAGTTTGTCCGTGAGCGGGTAGGACTGGCAGGACAGCACATATCCGCGCTCGACCTCGTAATCCTCAAGCGCGTGGTTGCTGATCATCTCAACCTCGCCCTCGATCACCTTGCACATGCAGGTGGAACAAACCCCCGCCTTGCAGGCAAAGGGCGCGTCCTGTCCGTTTTCCAGTGCTGCGTCCAATACGGATTGCCCTTTCGGCATCTCGAACGTGCGTTCTGCGCCTTCGATGATCACGGTCAGTTCGGTGCCCTTTTGGCCCTCACTGCGTTTCGCCATTTCCTGTTTGGCAAGCTGGCCTTGTTGGCTTTCGCTGAAAAGCTCGAACTTGATCTGATCAGGCTCTAACCCGTGGGTTTTCAGGCTATCCGCAATGGCCAGCATCATGGGTTCAGGCCCGCAGATGAAAGCGGTGTCAATGCTGGATACATCGATCCATTGTTTGAACAGGGCCGCGCATTTGTCCTGATCTACGCGGCCGGTGAACAGGTCAATGTCCTGCCCCGATTCAAGCATGTGGATGATCGTCAGGCGGCCCATGAAGTGGTTTTTCAGGTCCTCAAGCTCTTCTCGGAACATGATCGTGTTTACGGCGCGGTTGGCGTAGACGAGGGTAAAGGTGCTGTGCGGCTCGCGCACGAGCACGGTTTTGAGGATCGACAGCACAGGTGTGATGCCGGAACCGCCCGCAAAGCCGATGTAGTTTTTCGCCTTGTCAGGCTCTATTTCGGTAAAGAATTTGCCCTGTGGCGGCATGGCGTGCAGTGTATCACCGACCTTGAGTTCGGTGTTGGCGAAGGTGGAAAAAGCGCCGCCATCCACCCGCTTGATGCCCACTTGCAGCTTGCCATCATCCAGCCCCGCGCAAATCGAATAGTTGCGGCGCAGTTCGGTGCCGTCAAAATCCTGCTTGAAGGTCAGGTATTGGCCCTGGGTGAAGTTGAAGGCCTCCGGGTTTTCGGGTTGCAGTGTCAGGACCACGGCATCACGGATCGTGTGGTGAATATCAGTCACTGTTACGGGGTGAAACTGGCTCATGCGGGCCTCAGATACATTTGAAATAGTCGAAGGGTTCAAGGCAATCGGTGCAGCGCCACTGCGCCTTGCAGGGGGTCGAGCCGAACTGGCTGATTTTCTCTACCGCCTGTGATTTGCAATGCGGACAGTGCTGCGGCCCGCCTGCGGGTTGGGGTGGGGCGATGCCGTATTTCTCAAGCTTGGCGCGGCCCGCGTCGGTTAGCCAATCGGTTGTCCATGCGGGCGACAAACGCCTTTTCAAGGACAGGTTTTCAATGCCATGCGCGCGCAGGGCGGTTTCGATGTCCAGATTGATGATGCTGGTGGCAGGGCAGCCGGAATAGGTGGGTGTGACCGTCACCTCAAGCGTGTCACCGTTCCATTCAACGTCCCGGATGATGCCCAGATCGGTGAGCGTGATGACCGGGATTTCGGGATCGGGGATCTGGCCAAGCCAGTTCCAGACAGTCTCTAACGAGGGTTTTTCGCCGTCAGTCCGCGCGGATGTATCGTGTCCACCGACCACAGTGAACGGGGCAGGATCGCGGCCAAGACCGGGTACGGGTGCCGGGGATGGCTTTACCATGTGGCCCCCGGATAGGCCCTTTGCAGCCATTGCATCTGTGACAGCATATGCCCGAGGTGTTCGGTGTGGCGCGCCCCGGTTTTACCGCCCTTATGAGCGAAATTATCCTGCGGTTTTGTCAGCGTTGCCTCTTGCAACACAGCATCGAGATGCGCGTCAAAAGCCGGACGCAGCGTTGCGGGATCGGGGGCGATGTTTTGTTCTGTCATCGCGGTATCAACCGCGTCGGTCAAAAACATCTCACCGACATAGGGGTACAGCCGGTCGAGCGCATCCTGCATGCGTCTGTGGCTTTCTTCGGTGCCATCGCCCAGACCGATCACCGTGTCGGTGGAGCGTTCCAGATGGTAGGTGACTTCCTTGACCGACTTTTCCGCAATCGCGGCGATCTGGTCATTGGACGAACCGGCAAGCCCCTTGAGGTAGCTCAGATGCCAGCTGTCGAACAGGAACTGGCGCATCATGGTGCGGCCAAAATCACCGTTGGGTTGTTCGACCAGAAGGAGATTGCGAAACTCCCAGACATCGCGATGAAAGGCGAGCGCGTCCGCGTCGCGGCCCTTGCCCTCGACCTCACCGGCGAGGCCGAGCCAAAGCTGTGTTTGTCCGATGAGGTCAAGCGCGGTGTTGGCCAGCGCAATGTCCTCTTCCAGCACGGGTGCAACGCCGCACCATTCGGATACGCGGTGGCCCAGCACCAGCGTGCTGTCCCCCATGCGGCAGAGATATTCAAACAGCGGGTCTGTCACATTGCACCTACATCATCCGGGATGTTGAAGAATGTCGGGTGACGGTACACCTTGTCGTTGGATGGCTCGTAAAGCGCGCCTTTTTCCTCGGGTGAGGACGCGGCGATATCGGCAGCCTCGACCGCCCAGATGCTGACGCCTTCGTTGCGGCGGGTATAGACGTCGCGCGCGTTCTTGATGGCCATCTCAGCGTCTGCGGCATGGAGCGAGCCGACGTGGCGGTGGCTTAGCCCGTGCTGGCCGCGGATAAAGATTTCCCACAGCGGCCATTCGGTCTTGCGGGTTTCTTCGTGGATGCTGGCTTTGGTGTCTTTGTAAGGGCTGGATTCGGGGCTGCTCATCTGGTGTTTCCTCTCACGCTGGGGGGCAAGAGCCTTGGAAGGCTCTTGGGGCATTTCTTGCAAGAAATGCGATCACTCCGCCGCCAGTTTTGCGCTGCGTTTCTTGGCGGCGTGGGCCAGCAGACCTTCGCGCACCCAACGGCCTTCGTCCCACGCCTTGTTGCGGGCCTCCAGACGTTCGGTGTTGCAGGGGCCGTTGCCCTTGAGCACGTCGAAAAACTCATTCCAGTCGGGTTCTGAGAAATCGTAGTGGCCGGTTTCTTCGTTCCACTTGAGGTTCTCGTCCGGCACGGTTAGGCCGAGGTATTCCGCCTGCGGCACGGTCTGGTCGACAAATTTCTGGCGCAGTTCGTCGTTGGTGTTCATCTTGATCTTCCACGCCATCGACTGCGCGGAGTGCACGCTTTCAGCGTCTGACGGGCCGAACATCATCAGGGACGGATACCAGAAACGGTTCAGCGCATCCTGCGCCATCTTGCGTTGCGCTTCGGTGCCGTTCGCCATCTTCATCATGATGTCGTAGCCCTGACGCTGGTGGAAGGATTCTTCCTTGCAGATACGCACCATTGCGCGGGCATAGGGGCCGTAGGACGTGCGCTGCAACGGCACCTGATTCATGATGGCGGCCCCATCGACGAGCCAGCCAACGGCACCCATATCCGCCCATGTCAGGGTCGGATAATTGAAGATGGAGGAATACTTCATCTTGCCCGACAGCAGGTCACGCGTGAGGTCATCGCGGGTCACGCCCAGTGTCTCGGCAGCGCAATAGAGGTATAGGCCATGCCCCGCCTCGTCCTGCACCTTGGCCAGCAGGATCGCCTTGCGCTCCAGCGTGGGGGCGCGGGTGATCCAGTTGCCTTCGGGCAGCTGGCCGACGATTTCGCTGTGCGCGTGCTGGCCGATCTGGCGGATCAGGTTCTTGCGATAGCCCTCGGGCATCCAGTCTTTCGGCTCAATCTTGCCGCCTGCGTCGATGCGTTCCTGAAAGGCACGCTCCTGCGGCTCCATTTCGTCGAGGGATTTGACGCCCTGACCGGTCGACTTGATCATCTGTGCATACATGGTTCTCAGGTCCTTTCAAGAATAAGTGCAACGCCCTGGCCCACGCCCACACACATGGTGCAAAGGGCATAGCGTCCGCCGGTGCGTTTGAGTTGGAGTGCGGCGGTCATTACCAGCCGTGCGCCGGACATGCCAAGCGGGTGGCCGATGGCGATGGCACCGCCGTTTGCGTTGACGTGCGGCGCATCGTCCGGCACGCCGAGGGCGCGGAGGGTGGCAAGCCCTTGCGAGGCAAAGGCTTCGTTCAGTTCGATCACGTCCATCTGGTCGATGCTCAGCCCGGCACGTTTCAGCACCTTCTGGCAGGCGGGGATCGGGCCGATGCCCATGACGCGCGGCTCAACACCGGCGGCGGACATCGCGACAACGCGGGCGATTGGGGTGAGATTGTGATCCTTGGTGGCTTGCTCAGACGCGATCAGCATCGCGGCGGCTCCGTCATTCACACCCGAGGCATTGCCCGCCGTGACCGTCAGGTCGGGGCCGTTGATGCCACGCAGTTTGCCCAGCTTTTCCAGTGCGGTATCGGGGCGGGGATGTTCATCGCGGTCCACGACAATCGGGTCGCCCTTGCGCTGCGGGATGGTGACAGGCGCGATTTCTTCGGCAAAAACGCCAGCGGCATCGGCGGCGGCCCAGCGTTGCTGGCTGCGGTGCGCAAAGGCGTCCTGATCTGCGCGGTTCACATCGTAATCTTCGGCCACGTTGTCAGCGGTTTGCGGCATGGAATCGACGCCATACTGCGCCTTCATCTTGGGGTTCACAAAGCGCCAGCCGATGGTTGTGTCATAGACGGCATTGCCACGGGAAAAGGCGGTTTCGGCCTTGGGCATCACGAAAGGCGCGCGCGTCATGCTTTCGACGCCACCGGCGATGGCAAGGTCGATGTCACCGGCGCGGATGGCGCGGGCGGCGGCACCGACGGCGTCCATGCCCGATGCGCACAGGCGGTTGATTGTGGCACCCGGCACATCGACGGGAAGGCCCGCCAAAAGCGAAGCCATGCGGGCCACGTTGCGGTTGTCTTCACCCGCCTGATTGGCGCAGCCGAAAATCACATCATCCACGCGGGACCAGTCAACATCCGGATTGCGTTCCATCAGCGCGGCAATGGGGATCGCGGCAAGGTCATCGGCTCGCACGCTGGCAAGGGCGCCACCGAAACGTCCGATAGGTGTACGCTGTGCGTCGCAGATGAATGCTGTCATGAATCGTTCCTCCAAGTCCTGCGAAATGTAGGGGAGGGGCGGGTTGCTGACAAGCAAAATGTTACGAATTGGGATCAGTCTGGCATTTTTGGTAACGCTTTAGCGTCAGCGGTCCCGCAGGGTCAGACCGCCTGCTTCGGCCAGTGCGTTAACAGTATCCATCCCGCACACCGGGGCTGGCACGTCAAGCTGGATCGGGCTTTTGCCCCGCTGCACCGTGCTGCGCATGTGCCGTTTACGGGCCTCTCGGACGATTTGTTTGATGTCTGCGACGTTGCGCTGCACGGTACGGCAGACGGCATGCAGGCTCATCACCCGCTCTTCGTCAATTGGGGTCATGCGGGCGATTTTGGTGGCGGTGCTGAACGCGCTGCTGAGGTTCTCAAGCTGTAGATCCGCCAGGCTGGAGAAATACTGTAGATCTTCAAAGGCTAGTTTATCCTGCAGAACCGTCTGTTCGCAGGGGGCCGCGATGGCCGTTGCAATGATCCTGTCGTGTTGGTCGGGGTTGGTGGTGTATTGCAGCGTTGTATCCCACCGGACCTCGCGGTTTTCGCTGGCGTAGACATGAGCAAAACGCACGGTTTGCCGAGTGTCGGCACATCGCTGGAAAAACGGGATCGCTTCTCCGGGAAGGCTGTCGGGGGTGAGTGTTGACAGTGACTGGCCCGAGAGTTCAGAACGCGAATAACCCGACAGTGAAACGAAAGCGGTGTTCATGTCGACAAGGCTGAAGTCACTGTGCGGACTGAGACGTTCGATCACAAACATGGGCACAAAAAACTGATTCAGAACTTGCTCAAGTTCGGTGACCGACAGTGTACTAAACATCGTTGTTCCTTCGCTTGTGGCGAAAGGCTTAATCAGGAATGGTAAACAGAGTTTTGCCAAGACAAATAAAAATTGCTGCGTTAGTGACAGCCGGTGCTTACGCTTGCGGTGAATTCAAAGAGAGGGACGCAGATGTTTTTGAAGAATGCCTGGTACGTGGCGGCCTGGGGCCATGAGATTGACAATACCCTGCAACAGGTTGTCGTACTGGATGAGAAAATCTGCATGTTTCGGACAGAAACAGGCGAGGTTGTGGCGCTGGAAGACGCGTGCCCGCATCGCAAGCTGCCCCTGTCGAAAGGCCGTATCAAGGGCGAAACGGTCGAGTGTGGCTATCACGGGCTGACGTTTGACTGTGCCGGTCAATGTGTCTGGGCCCCTGGCACGGGCCGCATCCCGTCCGAGGCGCGGGTGCGGGCCTATCCGATTGAGGAACGCTATGGGCTGGTTTGGATCTGGATGGGCAATGCCGCGATTGCCGATCCGGCGGACATCATGGAAATACCGAACTTTGATAACCCTGAGTGGGGTGTGAACACGGGTGCGGCGATGCATCTGGACTGCAATTACCTGCTGATGTGCGACAATCTGCTGGACCCGACCCATGTGGCGTGGGTGCACCAAAGCTCATTCGCGGCACCGGCCACCAAGGACACGCCGCTGCGGGTCAGCAAGACAGAGAACGGCGTGGTCGTGCACCGTTGGATGATGGATCATGAACCGGCCCCGTTTTACAAAAAAATCGTGGCGTTTGAGGGCAATTGTGACCGGTTGCAGCATTACGAGGTGCGCTATCCCGGTCATGCGCTGATCCGTGCGGTTTTCACGCCTGCGGGCACGGGGGGCAAGGACGGGCCGCTGCACGATGATACGTTTATCATGGACAGCTATAACTTCATGACCCCGGTGACGGCGTCCAAGACGCGGTACTACTGGTTTCAGCTGCGCAACCTGCGGCCCGATGATGCGGAACTGTCTGCGATGATGTCCGAAGATGTACGAATGGCCTTCGACGAAGACCGCGCCGTGCTGAACCAAGTGCAAATCGGGCTGGATGAAAAAACCTCGCCCCATATTGATCTGGTGATTGACGCAGGGCCCCTGCGGTTCCGGCGGCAGCTGGAAGCGATGATCGCGGAAGAAGCGCTGGTGGATGAGAAGATGCGCGGTTAGTCCGTCAAGGCCATCGGAGGCGGCGTGTAGCCGACGATCTCACGCTCTACCGCGCGGGTGAAGGCAAGGCAGGTATGATCGCGCCCGTGCCCGCCGATGGCCTGATACCCGACGGGCAGACCGCCAATTTGCGCCATTGGTCCAACGGAGGACGGCAGGCCCACGACGCCGGAATACCCCGACCAGAAGAGTTCTGTGTTTTCCAGTTGCTGCACGTTGTTGATCGGGATGCGGCGAAAGGCGCGCAGGCCTTTTTCGTCCTTCACAAACGCAGGGCCGGATGCCACGGGGGCAAGGATGATATCCACATCTTCGAAGAAGGCGTCAAAGGCCATACGCGCGATGCGGCGCTGGTTGTCGAGGGTCAGCCATTCGCGGTGGCTCATCTGGGTGCCCGACATGCGGGTGCCGCCGATGCGCTTTACATCATCGGGGGCGTCGGCGTAGGGGGCGACCGCCGCGGCGGCGTCTGCATCGGTCATTCCAAAAGACAGGGCTGCGCCGAGGAGTTTGAGGTAAAGGGTGAAATGCGCCTCACTGTCGATGTCGGGCAGACGGTCGCGGATGACGGTGGCACCGGCGCTTTCCAGCTGATCGGCAAAGGTGACAAGCGTGTCGAGGTAGCGGGTATCAACGGGCGAGGCGGGGTCACCGGGCATCAAAGCGACCTTGAATTCCGATAGGTTGCGGCGTGTATCGGCAGGCAGCGCGGGCTGCCAGAGCGAGGCGTCATAGCGGGAGGGTCCCGACAGGATGTCAAAGGCAAGTGACAGGTCCTGCGCCGACCGTGCGATGGGGCCGGCCACGGCGATATCGACGTCGCCGTACCAGCCTTCAAGCGTGTGGCCCACTTTGGAGACAACGCCCCATGTCGGCTTCAATCCGAAAACCCCGTTGAAATGCGCGGGGTTGCGGATGGACGAGCCGATGTCGCTGCCGACTTCAAGCGCGGACATACCGGTGGCGACAGCAACACCCGATCCGCCCGATGATCCGCCCGGTGTGCGCGTGATGTCCCAGGGGTTTGAGGTGGACCCGTAGATTTCGTTGAAGCTTTGCCATTCGACCAGCTTCAGCGGCACGTTGGTTTTGCCAAACACGATCCCCCCTGCCGCGCGGTAGCGTTTGACGGCGTCGGAATCGGTGTGGCGGATGTTGTCGCGCAGTTCAGGGATGCCGAGCGTGGTCGGACTGCCTGCAAGATCAAAGCTTTCCTTGACCGTGATTGGCACGCCGTGCAGTGGGCCACGTCGGTTGCCGGCCGCCTGCTCTGCATCGCATTTCTGCGCTTCAGCCATCGCGCCCGCGCGGTCCTGCCAGATGACGGCGTTCAGCGTGGGATTGATGCGGTCAATCTGTGCAAAGACGGTTTCAAGTTCCTGCACGGCGGTTGTCGCACCGGTGCGGATGTCGGCGGCGATCTGCGTGGCGCTGCGGATCATGCTCAGCCGCCCATCGGCATGCGGCGTTCGGCCAGACGCGCCATGATCGACGCACCCACGGGCAAGAGTTCCGGTCCCAGCACGAAGCCGGGATTGTGGAGCGGCATGGTGCCTGCGTGACCGACACGGCAATAGGCACCCGGCACGATCTTGAGCATATCCGCAAAATCTTCGGACCCGGTTGCGGGTTCGGCATCGTCCGATACGTTTTCGGCCCCGACAATCTCGGCTGCGGCTTCCATGTAGGCGTCTGAAAGCTGGTCGTCATTGACCAGCACGTCAAAGATGTTGCGCATGTCGAGCGTGATTTCGACCCCGTAGGCCTTGGCAAAACCATCGCAGAGGTCCTGCATCCGCTCTTGTGCCAGTTTGATGACGTCATCTTTGAAATACCGCACGGTGCCTGCCAGCGTCGCAGTGTCAGGCACGACGTTATAGGCGGAGCCGGAGTGGATTTGCGTGACGGAGACGACACAGGCGTCCAGTGGCGCGATGTTGCGCGACACGATGGACTGGATCTGCCCGACAAGGGCGGAGGCGATGACCACCGGGTCACGGCTGGCCTGTGGCATGGCGGCGTGGCTTCCCCGGCCCTGAATGTGGATGTCAAAGAACGACGCACCCGCCATTGCGGTGCCCTTGCAGATGGAGAATTTGCCGGGCTGGCCATCGGGAAAGTTGTGCATGCCGTAGACTTCATCCACCGGAAAGCGGTCGAACAGCCCTTCGGCAATCATCCCGCGCGCGCCGCCCAGCCCTTCCTCGGCCGGTTGAAAGATCAGCACGGCGGTGCCGTCAAAATCGCGGGTGGCGGCAAGGTGTTTGGCCGCGCCCAGCAGCATGGTTGTGTGGCTGTCGTGACCGCAGGCGTGCATGACGCCGGGGTTTTTCGAGGAGTAATCGAGGTTGGTCTGTTCATCAATTGGCAGGGCGTCCATGTCGGCACGCAACCCGATGCGGCGCTTGCTGTCGCCCTTGCCCTTGATGATGCCGACAACGCCTGTCTTGGCGATGCCCTCGTGCACCTCATCCACCCCGTAGGCGCGCAACTTTTCAGCGACAATTCCGGCGGTGCGGACTTCGGTAAAGCCAATTTCGGGATGCGCGTGCAGATCCTTGAAAATCTCGGTCAGCTCTGCTGTGCTCTCGTCGATGATCGGTAGAATGCCCATTGCGTGGCTCCTTTTCATTGGTTGCGGCAGGGTCGGCCAGAACGGGCCGGGGATCAAGCAGGCTTAGACAGCCTTGCCTGATCCAAATTCGACATCCGTGCCCGGTGCCGCGCTGAGCAGCAGTTGGGTGTATTCCTGCGTCGGATTGGCAAAGACATCGCTTGTTGGTCCCTGCTCTACCACAATGCCGTTTTGCATCACGATCAGACGGTCACAGATTTGCGCCGCCACGCGCAGGTCGTGGGTGATGAACAACATGGCAAGGCGGTATTTGTCGCGGATGTCATCAAGCAGTTCCAGCACCTGCGCCTGAACGGAAACATCAAGGGCCGAGACGGCCTCATCCGCGATCAGGATGTCGGGTTTTACGGCCAGGGCGCGGGCGATGCAGATACGCTGTCGCTGGCCGCCGGAAAACTGGTGCGGATAGCGTTCAAGCGCATCGGATTGCAGACCCACAAGCGCCATCAGGTCGCGCGCCTCACGCAGTGCGTCCTCGCGGCTGACGCCGAAGTTCATCGGTGCCTCGATAAGGGACAGGCCGATGGTGCGGCGTGGGTTGAGCGAGCGGTAGGGGTCCTGAAACACGATCTGGACGCGGCTGCGGATGGCGCGCAGACGGCTTTCGCGCATGGTGGCGATTTCAGTGCCTTGCAGGTTGATTGTGCCGCTGGTCGGGTCGATCAGGCGGGCAATGCAGCGGGCGACGGTGGATTTGCCCGAGCCGCTTTCCCCCACGATGCCGAGTGTTTCGCCGCGTGCCACATCAAGATCAATGTCCTTGGCCGCATGCACGATCCGGTCACGCGACAAAAGCCCGGTGCGGCCATAGACCTTGTTCAGCCCGCGTACGGTAATCGCGGGATCACCATCGACGGGCGTGCGCTGGGGCGGTTTCATGGACGGGACCGAGGCCATCAACATTTGTGTATAGGGCTGCGTCGGGTTTTGCAGGATCTGGTCACGGGGTCCCTGCTCGACGATGCTGCCGTGCTGCATGACGACGATGCGGTCTGCAATTTCGGCCACAACGCCAAAGTCGTGGGTGATGAACAAAACACCGGTGCCGCGGCGTTCCTGCATTTCTTTCACCAGTTTCAGGATTTGCGCCTGTGTAGTCACGTCAAGTGCGGTGGTCGGTTCGTCCGCAATCAGCAATGCAGGGTCCAGCACAAGGGCCATCGCGATCATGATGCGCTGGCGTTGGCCGCCGGATAATTGGTGCGGAAAGCTGTCGACCATGCGCTCGGGATCGGGCAGATGCACGTGATCCATGATCTCGATCGCGCGGGCGCGGCGCTGGGATTTGCTGAGGTCGGTGTGAATCTCAAGCACTTCCTCGATCTGTTCGCCAACGCGTGCGACGGGGTTCAGCGCCGTCATCGGCTCCTGAAAGATCATCGCCATCTTGGTGCCGCGCAGATCGCGCAGGCGGTTGGGGGTGGCGGCAAGGGTGTCTTCGCCCAGAAGCTTTGTTTCACCCTCGCTGGGTTTGAGTTCCTTGGGCAGCAGGCCCATGACGGCCTGTGCTGTCACGGATTTGCCTGATCCGCTTTCCCCCACCACACAGACCAGTTCGCCCGCGCCGACGGAAAAGGTGATATTTTCAACCGCGTTCTTGCGGTCGGACGAGCCAGGCAGACGAACGGTCAGCCCTGTTACATCAAGTACGTTGCTCATGCCCTACACCCGTTTCGAAAAGCGCGGATCCATAGTGTCGCGCAGGCCGTCGCCAAGGATGTTCACCGCGAGAACGGTGAGACCAAGGATGGCACCGGGATAAAGGATGTTGTGCGGATGCAGTTGGAACACCTGACGCCCTTCGGCCATGATGTTGCCCCATGTGGGAATGTCCGGCGGGATGCCGATGCCCAGAAAGCTGAGGATCGCCTCGACGATGATCGCACTTGCGACGATAAACGTGCCCTGCACGATCAGCGGGGCCAGTGTGTTGGGCAGCACATGGCGCATCAGCAGCGTTGGTGTGGGCGTGCCAGCGGTGATTGCGGCCTCCACATAGGGTTCCTCTCGGATAGACAGGACGACGGACCGGACCAATCGCACCACGCGGGGGATTTCCGACACGACGATGGCGATGATCACCGATAAGAGCCCGGCGGAAAAAAGCGAGACAACGGCGATGGCCAGCAGGATTGCCGGGATCGCCATCATCCCGTCCATGATCCGCATGATGATGCCGTCGGCCCAGCGGAAATAGCCTGCCAGCAAGCCGATGAGGGTGCCGAGGAAAATGGCGATGGCGGCCACGGACACGCCGACGATCAACGATGTGCGCGCGCCATAGACGACGCGGCTGTAGATGTCGCGGCCCAACGTATCCGAGCCCATGCGGTAGGTGACGGGTATCTTCTGGCCGGTGTCATAGTCGCGCACTGTGGTTTCAAACCCCGGTGGTTTGTTGCGGTTGGCCGGGCTGATGCCCGCCGGATCGCGGGTGTCGAGATAGGGAGCCAGCAGCCCGATGAGAACGATCACCAGCGCCAGCCCGCCACCGATCAGCACGGAGGTGTTTGAAAAGACGCGGCCAAGGGTCTGGCGAAAGGGGGATTGGTCGACGGCGGCCATCAGTAACGGATCCTTGGGTCAAGCAGGGTATAGCTGACATCAACGGCGAGGTTGATCAGCACATAGACAACAGAGAAAAACAGAATGACCGCCTGAATGGTCGGGAAATCGCGGTTCAGCACCGCCTCGACCGTCAGGAGGCCCAGACCGGGGATGGTGAACACGCTTTCGGTGACGACCACACCGCCGATGAGAATGGCGATGGCAAGGCCGATCACGGTGACGATGGGCACGGCGGCATTGCGCAGGGCATGGCGCATCAGCACGCGGGATTCTGTCTGGCCTTTAGCGCGGGCGGTGCGGATGTAATCTTCGCCCAGCACCTCAAGCACCGACGTGCGGGTCATCCGTGCGATAAAGGCGACAAAAATCACCGACAGGGCAATTGCGGGCAGGATCAGACGGTAAAGCCATTCACCCACACCGTCCGCGATGCGCGCGTAGCCCTGCACCGGAAGCCAGCCCAGTTGCACGGAAAAGACGTAGATCAGGCCGTAGCCGATCACGAAGACCGGCAGGGAAAACCCCAGAACGGAAAACCCCATGATGCCCCGGTCCATCCAGCTGCCTTGCTTGTAGGCGGCGATGGTGCCCAGCGGCACGGCGATCAGCACGGTAAATATGATGGTCAGAAGTGACAACGACAGCGTTGGTTCGATCCGGCTGAGGATCAGTTCGCTCACCTCTTTTTTGTAGTAGAAACTCTCGCCCAGCTCGAACCGGAGCATGTCGGAAATCCACAGGCCAAACTGCTTCCACAGCGGTTCATCCAACCCAAGCTTGGCGCGGATTTCAGCGATTTGGGCATCGTTGGCAAAATCCCCCGCCAGCATCGCGGCCGGGTCGCCGGGTGTCAGACGCAGCAAAAGAAAGATGAATACCGCGACAAACAGCATCACAGGTATCGTCGCCAGTATGCGTTTGATCAGATAGCTTAACATGGTGTGTCCTGCGTCCCTTGGTCGGAGCGGCGAAATGAACCGCCGCCCCGTTTCATTGTGTCAGGCTTATTCGCCTTTGGAAATGTTCCAGAACACAGGCACACCGGCTTCAAGCATGCCTTTTACGTCGTTGCGCAACGCGGTTGGCGTGTTGAACTGGCCAAGGTGGATGTGCGTTGGGTATTCGACCCAGCGCGCCTGCAATGCCTCGACGATCTGTTTTTGCTCGTCAAAGCTGCCCGCGCGGGCGAAATCGTCGCGCAGTTTCTCGATCTGCTCGTCACAGGGCCAGCCAAAGAGCGCCTTGTCACAGCCCGAGTTGAGGAAGGCCATCGCCAGCGGGTTGAAGAGGTCACCGGCATCCCACGCAGTCAGAAATGCGTTCCAGCCCCCATCGGCAGGTGCGTCTTTCTTGGAGCGGCGTGCCACCAGCGTGGACCAGTCCATCGACTGCATGTCGACGTTCAGGCCAACCGCTTCCATCAGGTCCTTTGCCACGGGGGCAAGGTTTGTCAGGATTGGCAGGTTGGTTGAATGCATCAGCACAACGGGCGTGCCGTCATAGCCTGCTTCCTGAAGGATTTCGCGCGCTTTGGCAAAGTTGCTTTCCAGCAAACCGTCCATATGGGCGTCTGTCTCAAACGGCAGGCCGCAGACGAACATCGCCTTGCAGGTCTGGAAATAGTTTTCATCCCCGATGGCAGCTTGCAGGAAGTCTTCCTGGTTGAAGGCATAGAGCAGCGCCTGACGCACCGCCGGGTTGTCGAACGGCGGGTGCAGGACGTTATAGCGGAACGTGTACTGCAAACCCGATGGGTTGTAGACCATCGTGTAGGCTTCGCCGCCATCGTTCAGGATCGGCAAGAGGTCCGGTGGGACGCTTTCGATGATGTCCACTTCGCCTGCGGTGATCGCGTTCACCGCCTGCTGGATGTCGCGGATCGGGGTCCATTCGACGCGGTCCACCTTGGCTACCTTGGCACCGGCAAGACCGTTTGTGGGTTCATCGCGCGGCACGTAATCGTCAAACTTTTCGTAGACGACCTTGGTGCCGGGTTCCCATTCTTCATTGTTGAACATGAAGGGACCGGAACCGATGTATTCCTCGATCTGTTCGTCACCCGGTGTGGCCGCAATACGTGCGGGCATCATGAAGGGCACGTTCGACGATGGCTTGGCCAGCGCCAGCTGGATCAGACCGGTTGCCGTGTTCAGATTGAACGTCATTGTCTTGGCGTCTGTCGCCTCAAGGCTGTCGACGAACTGCATCATCTTCTGGCCCATCGCGTCCTTGCTGGCCCAGCGCTCGATCGAGGCAACGGTATCTTCAGCCGTGACGTCCGCGCCGTCGTGCCATTTCAGGCCGTCGCGCAGGGTCATTGTGACGGTCAGCCCGTCATCGGACGTTGTGACCTCATCCACCATCTGTGGCTGGATGTTCCCGTCGGGGTCCAGCGTGAACAGCGTGTCATAGATCATGTAGCCGTGGTTGCGTGTGATGTAGGCCGTCGTCCAGATCGGATCGAGAATTTTCAGACCCGAGTGTGGCACCACCCTAAGCGTGGTCTCTGCCTGCGCGGCAGGTGTGCTGACGGCCAGTCCAACGGCCAGCGCTGCCGCAGCGGCAACCCCCGTCAGAGCGCCGCGACGAAAATAATGCAGCATTATAGTCTCCCTGTTGTCACGGGGTCTGTGCCCCGCATGCCTTACCTAAACATCCGTGTCCTTGTTGAGTCAAACATTGAGCGTATACTGAATACACATTTTGTTAACCTAAGGGGAACTTCGTGGCTGACGCTGGGATTTGGACGCTTTCCGCTTGTGAACAGGCAGAAAAAATTGCCGGGGGCGCGCTTTCTGCGCGTGATGCAGTGGGGGCAAGCATCGCACGGATGCATGAGCGAAACGAAGCAATGAACGCGGTTGTTGATGACCTGTCTGAACAGGCGATGGCAGAAGCGGCACGGCTGGATGAGGTTTTTGCAGCCTCCGGTCCTGTGGGGCCGCTGCACGGTGTGCCGGTAACGATCAAGGAGAATATTGATCAGCAAGGGCGCGCGACGCCCAACGGGGTGCCTGCGTTCAAAGATCTGATCGCGCCCGCCGACAGCCCCTTTGTGACCAACCTCAAAAACGCAGGTGCGGTGGTGATCGGGCGGACGAACACGCCGGAGTTTTCCTTTCGCGGGACGACGGACAATCCGCTGCACGGGCGCACGTTCAATCCCTGGAACGATTGGGCCAGTGCGGGCGGATCATCGGGCGGGGCATCTTCGGCGGTGATGTCGGGCATGGGCGCGATGGCGCACGGGAACGACATTGGCGGCTCGCTGCGCTTTCCGGCGACATGTACCGGGGCGGCGACGGTCAAGCCCGGTCTGGGCCGCACGCCTGCCTATAACCCTTCGCAAACGGCAGAGCGGGGGATGCTGGCACAGATCAGTTCCGTGCAGGGGCTTATCTGCCGCGAGGTGCGCGATGTGCGGTTGGGGATGAAAGCGGCCATCGGTTATTCCCCGACGGACCCGTGGCAGGTGCCGATGCCGTGGGACGGGCCAAAGATGGATGGCCCGATCAAGGTGGGCATCACGCGCGAAACCTACGGCTTTGATCTGGACCCGGCGGTGGATCAGGCATTGAGCGCGGCGGCGGAGGCGCTGGCCGATGCGGGCTATCAGGTAGAAGAGATCAAAACTCCGGATGTGTTTGAGATTGGCAAGGAAGCCACACGCACTTTGTTTGGTGAGGTCAAGGCGCTGTTGCTGCCGGTGATGCGCGAACACGGGTCGCCGGAGTTCAACACATATTTCGATCACTGCTTTGACATAGCCCCACCCTATGAGGGCGACGCCCTGTTGGCGGCCTATGCGCGGCGGGCAGGATATGTGCGGCAATGGCTGGAGTTGTTGGCGGACACGCCGCTGGTGCTGACGCCGTTTCTATTGGCCCCGACCTTTGCGCACGCCCGTGACTACGAAGGACGCGAAGGGGCGGAAGTGGTCATGCTGAAAGGGTTCTATTCCTTTGCGATGAACTTCATGGGTCTGCCTGCGGGGAATGTGCCGGCGAATTACAACGGTGGCCTGCCCGTGGGCGTGCAGATTGTCGGGCAGCGGTTCCGCGAGGATATGATCCTTGACGCCTGCGAGGCGGTCGAGGCCCGCGTCGGCGTCATGGCGCACAAGCTGTTCGAGCGGGGGTGATCAGAACGGGTTTTCGACCTTGGGCCAATAATTTCCGTCGCGCTTGGTATAGGGGATGTTGGCGTAGTCCGGCGTAATGGCACCCGGGCCGTTAATGTAATGCACCGCCTGCGCGATGGGCGCGAAACCGGCGTAGAAATGCTGTGACGACTTTACGACGACGGCGCGCAATTTCGACAGGTCGATCCCCAGATCGGTGAAGCCCTTGGGATGAAACGCCTGTGTGCGTTTGTCACTCAGGATCAGGTGGACGCCATCCGCTTCCAGCCAGACACCGGTGCCCATCGGCATCTCGCTGTCGCCCATCAGCTGATACATGTCCTCTTTGATCCCGCGCACGGTGACGGTCAGGTCGATAGGATCGCCTGAGGTGACATCTATCTTTCCGCCCAGCCGTGCCTTTGTGTTGCCGCCGATGCCAACGTCCTGACACATGCGCACCAGCACCGGATCCCAGAAGATGCCCAGCGCGATGTCTTTCATGCCCCGGTCCAGCACTTCGCGCAGGACAAAGGTTGAATCGGCTGGGGCACCGCCGCCTGCGTTGTCGGCAAAATCGGCCAGCACCAGCGGCCCTTTGGTCGCGGCATCCACAAGGTCCAGCGCTTGCGGGATGTTGGGCCAATCGGGGCGCATCCCCTCGCGTTCGCTCCAAAGCCGTTCGCCAAATTCCTGTGCGACAGCGGCGGCCTGATCTGCATTACCATCGGTGATTGCCAGCATGCGTGCGCCGACGCGGGGGCAGTCACCCCAGGGAAAGCCGTGGCTGAGGGACAGGGACAGCACGCCATCCTTGCCTTCGCGGGCCATCATATCGTCAACGAATGCCCGCATCGGAGCGCGGGAGGTGTGAAACATGGTGATCATACGACAGTCATAATCGCGCATCACCGGCGTAATCTTGCCCTCTGCCGTATCCGCGATGATTGTGAACAATTCACGCGCGCGGTCGGGGGCGTCAGTGTGGGGATATTCCTTGTAACTGATAATCGCGTCCGCCGCTTGCAGCATCGCTTCGGTCAGGTGGTTGTGGGGGTCGATCTCAAGCCCGATTTTGACGTCCGGGCCGACCAGCTTGCGCGCATGGGTCAGCAAATCCCCTTCGCAATCGTCATAGCCTTCGGCGATCATGGCGCCATGCATGGACAGCAGAACGATGTCCGGTGCCGCGGCTTTCATGTCCGTCAGGATATCGTCGCGGTAGGTCTCGTATGTGCTGCGGATTGTGGGTCCGGCGGGCTGGGCAAAGGCGCAGAGGCCTTCGGTGACGTCCCAGCCGCGTGCCTCTGCCATGCGCCGCCATTCGTGCAGGGGGGCGGAAAAGAGGTTGGGCGTTTGACGGGTGGCATCCTTGCCAACATAAGCGTCTTCAAACGCGAGCCTGCCTGTCGGAATCGGCGAAAACGAATTTGTCTCGGTTGCAAGCCCCGCGATGAAAACCCTCATGTCTGCGCCCCCGTGCGTTGTGGTCTGTTCGCATCAGGCTTGCACGTCACGGGCGGCTGGCCAAGTTATTTTGCCGCTTCGATCGCCGCGCGCAGCACCTCGCGGTCGCCGATGTGATTGGCCAGCGTCAGGATCAGGCGCGCGTTCAGCGCATCACTTTCGTCCTTGCTAAGCTGCGCATGCGCGCCCAGCAGTTCGTCATAAAACCCATCGGGATCGGGGATGTTCGGAGTGAGGGTAAGCGGCATCTGTTTATCCCTTTCCTATCGCATTTTTCAGGGCAGCGGTGACGGCGCTGGCATCGTAGTCAGGCCAGCGGGCGACAACATGCTGATCGGGGCGGATCAGATAGACGGCCTGTGCCGCATCGCCAAGATAGCGTTTGCGCAGGTCGTCAGACGGGTCTGTTACGTAGAAAACGCTGACGTCAAACCCTTCAATTTGTGACGGTTTGGGCGCAGTGGTGCCAATGGCAAATATCTGGAATCCGTCGTTCAAGTGATCCAGCAAAAACCCTTCGCCGACTGGCGCATCGGTGCAGGCGGCACCGGGGCGCGTGACGGCGGGACCGTTCAGGGCATCCGGCCCGAACAGCGGGAAGTCGTCGTAGACACAGGGCACCGACAGCCTGCCGGAATTGACCAGCGGGCGGGCGAAAGCGTGTTTGCCCGCAAGGTCCAGCACCGCGTTGCGGAAGATTTTCGAAATTTCGGATTTCGGCGTCATGAAATCGGTGGCACGGGAGGAATTGAGGATGTTTTCATCCGCGCCATAGCCGCGTTCATGGGCGTAGGTATCGAGCAGGGCTTCGGGTGCCTTGCCCTTAAGCACGGCGTCGAGCTTCCACGCGATATTCTCGGCGTCCTGCATGCCGGAGTTCGCCCCGCGCGCGCCGAAGGGCGACACCTGATGCGCGCTGTCACCGGCAAAGAAAACGCGCCCGTGGCGGAAGTCGCGCATCCGGCGGCATTGGAAGGTGTAGATTGACGTCCAGACCAATTCGTAGTCCGGCACGGTGCCGGTCTGGCTGGACAGCATCGCATCGACCCGCTTGCGGATGTTTGCAGGGTCCAGCTCTGCCTTGCGATCAATGTCCCAGCCCAGCTGGAAGTCGATGCGCCAGACATCGTCGGGCTGTTTGTGCAGTAGCGCGGACTGGCCCGCGCCTTCAAACGGCGGCTCGAACCAGAACCAGCGTTCGGTGGGGAAATCGGCTTTCATCCGCACATCGGCGATCAGGAAGTTATCCTCGAACACGCGCCCGTCGAAATCGAGGCCCAGCATATCGCGGGTGGGTGAGCGTGCGCCATCGCAGGCGATGAGGTAGTCGGCTTCAAGCTGGTAGGGGCCATCGGGGGTGTCCACAGTGACCGCGACATGATCGTCCTTGGGATCAATCGCCGTAACCTGATTGCGGCCCCTGAGTTCGATGGGCGCGCCTTCGGATTGCGCGGCATTGATGCTCTTGGCCAGAAACTTTTCGAAATACGGCTGTTGCAGGTTAATGAAGGCGGGGTTGCGGTGGCCTGTCTCTGGCAGCAGGTTGAATTCAAAAAGCGGGTCTTCGGCGCGGAACACGCGGCCCACGTTCCACACGACGCCCTTGTCGAGCATCGGTTTGCCCGCGCCCAAGCGGTGCGCGATATCAAGGGTACGTTTGGCAAAACAGATCGCTTTTGATCCCGTGCCCGCCCCATCGTGATCGTCCAAAACCAGCGCGGGCGTGCCCTTGCGCCCCAGATCAAGCGCAATGGCAAGGCCCACGGGACCGCCACCAACAATCACAACCGGATGGCGCTGCGGGGCGGCATCCTGTGCGGCGACCTTTTCATAAGGATAAAGCTGAAAGGTGGTTTCGTAGCGTACTGCGACCATTGTTCTACCCCTGCAAAGCGTCCCACATTTCAAGATCGCGCTTGTCGGTCCAGATGCGGGGGTGCCAGATGCCGCGCGCCTCGTCATAGGCGCGGGAGACGTTGAACGGCAGGCAGTGTTCGTAGATGGCGTAATCCTTGAACTTCGGATCACATGCCTCGCGCACCGCATCCCATGCGTCCTTGAGCGTGCCGCCTTTCATCGCGACCTTCTTGGCGGGTTCATAGGTGGAGTTGACGAAATCGCGGGTGGAGGCGATGGCGCGGTCCACCGCTTCGGTGCCGATCAGTGCGCCGCCGCGACCGGGGGCGATGGCATCGACACCGTAGGCGGCGATCCGGTCAAGCGTCCCGCCCCAATCGTTGAAATACCCGTCACCGCAATAGCAGGCAGAGTGGTCTTCGACGATGTCACCGGTGAACATCACGTTCTGATCCGGCACATGGATTACTGCATCGCCTGCAGTATGCGCGCGACCGATGTGTTTGATGTCCACGCGGCGGTTGCCCAGATAGACGGTCATTGAATCGCTGAACGTGGTGGTGGGATAGGTCAGGCCCGGAATGCTCTCGTGCCCTTCGAACAGACGCGGGAAGCGTTGGAATTCGCTGTCCCAATCTTCCTGACCGCGTTCCACCACCATCGCGCGGGCGGTGTCGGACATGATGATCTGATCGGCGTTGTAGGCAGATGCCCCCAGCACGCGCACGGCGTGATAATGCGTCAGCACCAGATGGCTGATGGGTTTGTCGGTGACTTCGCGCACCTTTTCGATGACCTTGTTCGCCAAGCGCGGGGTCGCCTGCGCCTCAACGATCATGACGCTGTCGTCACCGATAATCACGCCTGAGTTGGGATCACCCTCTGCGGTAAAGGCCCAAAGACCCTCTCCGATCTCGTCGAAGGTGATTGTTTTTTCGGTCATGTCGCCTTGGGATGCGAATGCTTTTGCCATGTTATCTGTCCTTCGTGCCTGCTGTGTTCAGCGTTTGTAGGGATCATCCAGCGCGGGCAGTACCGTGCCGGTACAGGTGCCGAAACCGATGCGGTAGCCGTCGCCTTTTGCGGCACCCTTGAGGGTCAGCGTATCGCCGTCTTCGACAAAACTCCGCTCCTCTCCGGTGTCGAGGGTGAAGGGTTCCTTGCCGCCCCAGCTGATTTCCAGAAGCGAACCACGGTTTTCCTTTTCAGGGCCGGAGATGGTGCCCGACCCCAAAAGATCACCCGCCTGCATTGGACACCCCGATGTGGTGTGATGCGCCAGTTGCTGCGCGGCGGAATAATACATCTCGTTGTAGTTGGTTCGCGCGATGGTCGTTGCGTCCTTGCCTTCGGGGGCAAGCGTCACTTCAAGGTCGATGTCATAGAGCATCGGGCCTTTGTCCTTGAGGTGGTCCAGCAGTTCAAACTCCCGCGCGGGCGTGTCGCAGCGAAACGGCTCCAACGCGGCGCGGGTCACGATCCACGGGCTGATGGTGGTTGCCGTCGCCTTGGCCTGAAACGGGCCAAGCGGCTGGTATTCCCACGCCTGAATGTCGCGCGCTGACCAGTCGTTCAGCAGGACATAGCCAAAGATGTTGTTGTCCGCTTCCTCCACCGTGATCGGGCCGTCAGACGGCGTGCCGACGATGGCCCCCATCTCCAGTTCGATATCGAAGCGCGCGCAGGGCGCGAAGCGGGGTGTGTCGTCATTCGGGCCTTTAAGCTGGCCCCAAGGGCGGCGGATGTCAGTGCCCGAGACATAGACGGAAGATGCGCGGCCATTATAGCCGATGGGAATATGCAGCCAGTTGGGCGGCAGCGCGTTTTCCGCACCGCGAAACATGGTGCCGACATTGGTGGCGTGGTGACGGCCTGCATAGAAATCGGTGTATTCCGACACGGCGATGGGCATTTCCATGCGCGCCTCTGACATCGGGATCAAATGGGGTGCGACCTGTGATTGTTCGGGGGAGTCGCTGTGCAGGATGCCCAACAGACGCTCGCGCAGGGCGGTCCATGTATCGGCACCCAGTTCCATCACGTCGTTCCAGTAGGGCACGTCAAAGACCGGCTCGTCCGACAGGGTGATGATGCCCTCTTCCTCAAGTGCCGCCATGTCGAGGATCATGTCACCGATGGCCACGCCGCAGCGCGCCTCAAGACTGTTGGTCGAAAACACGCCATAGGGCAGATTGTTGAGGGGGAAGTCGGTGTCAGCGCTGTTGGCGCTTTCCACCCATGAGGTCATCAAAGTCATATCAGTTCCTTGTGCGAGGGGTGGGCCTGAGCCCCACCTTACGGAAGGTGGAGGCATCCTCCACCCTTCGGTTCATTTTTTGCCCGGTGTGCCGTCGAATTTCTTTTCGATGTCGGCCCAGCAGTCGATGTAATCGTCCTGCAGCGGCGCTTCTTCGGCGGCGAATTGCGTCAGGTGCTGGGGGAAGCGCGTCTCAAACATAAAGCTCATGGTGTTGTCGAGCTTTTCAGCCTTGAGGTCGGCATTGGACGCCCCCTCAAACGCATTCCGGTCCGGCCCGTGGGGCAGCATCATGTTGTGCAGCGACATGCCGCCCGGGATGAACCCCTTGGGCTTGGCATCATACTGGCCATAGATATTGCCCATCAGTTCAGACATGACGTTCTTATGATACCACGGCGGGCGGAAGGTATCTTCGGCCACCATCCAGCGTTCGCGGAAGAGCACGAAGTCGATGTTCGCGGTGCCTTCCTGTCCCGAAGGTGCGGTGAGCACGGTAAAGATCGACGGATCAGGGTGATCAAACAGGATCGCGCCCACGGGGCAATAGGTGCGCAGGTCGTATTTGCAGGGGGCATAGTTGCCGTGCCATGCAACCACGTCCAGCGGTGAATGGCCAATCTTGGTTTCGTGAAACTGACCACACCATTTGACGGTCACGGTTGAAGGGGTCTCGCGGTCTTCATACGCCGCGACGGGCGTTTTGAAATCACGCGGGTTCGCCATGCAGTTGGCCCCGATGGGACCACGCCCCGGCAGTTCGAATTTCTGACCGTAGTTCTCGCAGACAAATCCACGCGCCGGTCCTTCGAGAACTTCAACACGGTAGACCAGTCCACGCGGGATGATGGCGATTTCCTTTGGCTCCAGATCAATGATGCCAAGTTCGGTGCAGAACCGCAGGCGGCCCTCCTGCGGAACAATCAGCAATTCGGAATCGGCAGAGTAGAAATAGGCGTCCTCCATGCTTTGCGTGACCAGATAGATATGGCTGGCCATGCCGACCTGCGTGTTCACGTCGCCCGCCGTGGTCATGGTGCGCATGCCGGTCAGCCATGTCAGATCCTCATCGCTGTGCGGCACCGGGTCCCAGCGATACTGGCCCAGCGATGTGACGTCACTCATCACATGCGGCGCGGTTTTCCAGTGGGGCAGGTCGATCCGTTCAAAGCGGTGGGTGTGTTTGACGGACGGGCGGATGCGGTAGCACCATGTGCGTTCGTTCTGGTGGCTGGGCGCAGTAAAGGCCGTGCCCGAAAGCTGTTCGCCATAAAGGCCGTAGTTCGCTTTTTGCGGGCTGTTCATGCCCTGGGGCAGGGCGTCGGGCAGAGCTTCGGTTTCAAAGTCATTGCCGAAACCGGGCATATACCCCTGATGCGTGCCCACGGGCGTTGCGGCCTGCTGCATGCCGGAAAGTGACGTCTGTTTGTTCATCGCGATTCCTCCCTTGGCGAGTACATATTGGTTGTATTTGTAACTAACAAGGTGATTGATCACCGCTGTAGGGTGATCGGACCTGAACATCGGGATGGTTTTGGTATTGCTAAGGGGTGGGCAGGTACGGGTTTGCAAACAGCTTAACGTGACTCACGCTTCCAGGGATTTGTTGAGCGTTGGATCGTTGTCGCAGGTCGTAGTTTTCAGAAGCTGGATCCGTGAAAGGACAACGCCGTAAGGGTGGCTCAAACGGTAGATGAGCAAGTCGAAGGTTTCGAAACCCGCTTGTTGTCAAGACTTTGTCGGGGAAGTTTGGTGCCCAGGAGAGGACTCGAACCTCCACACCGTTGCCAGTACTAGCACCTGAAGCTAGCGCGTCTACCATTCCGCCACCTGGGCAGGTCACGTAGCGCGGAGTTAAGGCGCGGTGCCGGAAGTGTCAATTGCAAAACGCGCGAAATTTGCAGGTTCCTGCCTTGGTTTCGGTGGAACGCCAGAATTGCCGCTTGTCCGGGGCGGGAGGGGCGGGTACATCACAGCATGAAACATCCGCAAGCGGGAACTGAGCTATGGCCAAGCTGGTAACAATCTACGGTGGATCAGGGTTTGTCGGGCGATATATCGCGCGCCGGATGGCAAAGGCCGGATGGCGCGTGCGTATTGCCGTGCGGCGGCCCAATGAGGCGCTTTTTGTCAAGCCGTACGGTGTGGTGGGGCAGGTTGAGCCGATCCTTTGCAACATCCGTGATGATGCTTCTGTCAGGGCGGCGATGCAGGGTGCCGATGCTGTGGTGAACTGCGTTGGTATTCTGGTTGAAAGCGGGAAGAACAGATTTGATGCCGTGCAGGCCGAAGGGCCCGCGCGTGTTGCGCGGCTGGCTGCCGAAAGTGGCGTGAACCGCATGGTGCATATTTCGGCCATCGGCGCTGATATGGATGCTGACAGCGAATATGCTGCGACCAAAGGTGAGGGCGAAGCGGGTGTGCTTAAGCATATGCCGGACGCCGTAATCCTGCGCCCGTCGATTGTATTCGGGCCCGAGGATGATTTCTTTAACCGGTTTGCCGGGATGACACGGATGAGCCCGGTGCTGCCTGTTGTAGGGGGCGATACGCGGTTTCAGCCCGTCTATGTTGATGATGTGGCCAGGGCGGCAGAGATGGGTGTTACCGGCGCGGCGGCGGGTGGCGTGTACGAACTGGGCGGCCCGGAAACCGACAGTTTTCGGGGCCTGATGCAGCGGATGCTGGACGTGGTGCATCGCCGCCGGTTGATCCTGAACATGCCGATGTGGATTGCGCGGATCATGGCCTTTGGGTTTGACATGCTGCAGGCGGTTACTTTTGGGTTGATCAGCAATGGCATGTTGACGCGGGATCAGGTCAAGAACCTTGCCAAGGACAATGTCGTGGCGCAGGGGGCCAAGGGCTTTGAGGAGTTGGGCATTCGCCCTGTCGCTATGGCGTCGGTATTGCCGGATTACCTGTGGCGATTCCGCCCGTCCGGCCAGTATGATGCGATCAAGGCTTCGGCGCAGAACCTGCGCAAGAACTGATGGACAGTTCCACCACGCTGGTCGCTGCCTTTCTGGGATTGCTGGAAGGGCTGACGGAGTTCATTCCGGTATCTTCCACCGGTCATCTGCTGCTGGCGGGACATTTTCTGGGGTTCGAGAGCGCGGGAAACACCTTCGAGGTGGTGATCCAGCTGGGTGCGGTACTGGCAATCCTGACAGTGTACGCGAGCAGGCTTTGGGCGGTGTTCCGCGCCGCGCCGCATGATCCGCAGGCGCGTCGGTTTATCCTGTCGGTCTTGATCGCGTTTTTGCCCGCTGTGGTGATTGGCGTTTTGGCGCATGATTTCATCAAGACCGTGTTGTTCGAAACGCCGATGTTGATTGCTGTGATGTTGATTGTCGGTGGCGTGATCTTGTTGGTTGTGGAGCGGGTGGCACCGGAGCCAAGGCATGAGGACGCGATGGCGTTTCCTTTGTCTATGGCGCTGAAAATCGGCTTTATTCAGTGCCTTGCGATGATCCCGGGCACGTCACGATCGGGGTCGACGATTGTGGGTGCGCTGTTGTTGGGGGCCAGCAAAAGAGCGGCAGCGGAGTTTTCCTTTTTCCTGTCGATGCCGACAATGGCGGGGGCGTTTGCCTATGATCTGTACAAGAACCGCGATGTTCTGGATGCGAATGCGCTGGGCGAAATTGCGGTTGGTTTTGTCTTTGCTTTCATTGCGGCGGTTCTGGTTGTGCGCTGGTTGCTGGGCTACGTCAGCAGGCATGGTTACGCGCTTTTCGGGTGGTGGCGAATCATCGTTGGCGGGGTGGCGCTGGCGCTGCTGATGGCTGGATTTTAGAACTTAGGTCCGATGTGGACCTAAAAATCGCCTTCAGCAAAGCCAAATACCTTCTTGGGCAATCGAAATTCATAATAAAGGTCAGTACTGCTGTCTTTTATTTGCGTGAGGTCTGCTATAGTCGGAAGTTCTGGCACATTTCCGAAGAGGGTATCCTATGGCAGAGCAACCAATGCTGAAGTTTGTGAAGATCGAACGGGATATGCCGGAGAAGCGGCCCCCAGATCTACGCCGGACTGATTTCAAAGAGATTTACGCCGAGTACGCGGATGCCAAGGCCAAGGAGCAATCCAGCCGGTGCAGCCAGTGCGGCGTGCCCTATTGCCAGACCCATTGCCCGCTGCACAACAACATCCCCGACTGGCTGCGCCTGACCGCAGAGGGGCGGTTGCAGGAAGCCTATGAAGTAAGCCAGGCGACCAACACATTTCCGGAGATTTGTGGACGCATCTGCCCACAGGACCGGTTGTGCGAAGGCAATTGTGTGATCGAATCTTCGGGCCACGGTACTGTGACCATCGGATCGGTTGAGAAATACATCACAGATACTGCGTGGGAAGAAGGCTGGGTCCAGCCAATTAAGCCGCATGCAGAGCGGACCGAAAGCGTGGGCATCATCGGGGCGGGCCCCGGCGGTCTGGCGGCGGCGGATGTGCTGCGCCGTCAGGGTGTGCAGGTGACGATCTATGATCGCTATGACCGCGCGGGCGGGCTGCTGACTTACGGCATTCCCGGCTTCAAGCTGGAGAAGGATGTGGTGATGCGCCGCAACGAACAGCTTGAGCAGGGCGGCGTGACCTTCAAGCTGAATTGCACGGTAGGTGAAGACATCAGCTTTGACGAGGTGCGCGCGGCGCATGACGCGGTGATCATTGCCACAGGTGTTTATAAATCAAGGGAAATTCAGGCCCCGGGTGTTGGTGGTGTCGGCCTTGAGCGGGCGCTGGATTTCCTGACAGCCAGCAACCGCAAAAGCTTTGGTGACGCGGTTGAGGAATTTGACAGCGGCCGTTTGAATGCCGAGGGCAAGCGGGTTGTGGTGATCGGTGGTGGCGATACCGCGATGGACTGCGTGCGCACGTCGATCCGGCAGGGCGCGAAAAGCGTGAAGTGCCTTTACCGGCGTGACCGGGCCAACATGCCGGGCAGCCAGCGCGAGGTTGCCAATGCCGAGGAAGAGGGCGTGCAATTTGAATGGCTGACCGCACCCAAAGGGTTTGTGGGTGATCCGATTACCGGTGTGATGGTGCAGAAGATGCGTCTGGGCGCACCCGATGCCACGGGGCGTCAGGCGCCGGAGGTTATTGAAGGCGCTGATTATGTCGAGGACGCCGATCTGGTGATCATGGCGCTGGGATTTGAGGCGGAGGAACTGCCGAAACTCTGGGATCAGCCGGAATTGCCGGTGAACCGCTGGGGTACGATCAAGGTGGATTACATCACCGGGGCCACCGAAATGGACGGCGTTTATGCGGTAGGTGACATCGTGCGCGGTGCGTCGCTGGTTGTTTGGGCAATCAAGGATGGGCGCGACTGTGCGGAGGCGGTGCTTGAGCGGTTCGACAACGGGGCGGTGATGGCCGCCGAATAGGGGGTGGCCCCCGTACACCCCGCGTACACCTCCGGTACACCGCCGCGACGCAGCATGCGGATTAACAAAAACTGAATGGGTCAGCGATGCTGGCGTGAACAGGCGAGAAAATGAACAATGTCTGAAGAGATCAGAGGCCAGTGTTTATGTGGTGCCGTTCAGGTGAGCGCGACGGTCGACAGCCCGCGCCTGCGCGCCTGTCATTGTGATATGTGCCGCCAGCATACCTCTGGCGCTTTTGTTTCGCTTGAGACGGTGCCGGGCAGCATCACGGTGTCGGGGCCCGCGCAATCGTTCAAATCATCCGATTGGGCGGAGCGGGGGTTTTGCGGCACCTGTGGGTCGACGCTTTGGTATGGCACGCTCCATGACGGCGCGCGCAATCTGGCGTCGGGCCTGTTCCCGAACGCGGGCGGCGGGGTGCTTAAGGTAGAGTTTTTCGCGGATATGTGCCCGGCGGGTTATGCGCTGGCCGGGGAACATCGCAAGATGACAACAGAAGAGACAATCGCGCTTTTTGCGCCGAATGAGGAGTGAGCCTGATGACCAAATATGACGCAGAATGGGTGGCCCGCGAAGAAGCGAAGCGCGCGATGATGGCGGAACAGGGGTTGTATTCACCTGAGGAAGAACATTCGTCTTGTGGTGTTGGTCTGGTCGTAAACATCGACGGGTCGCGCACGCGGTCAGTTGTGGAAAACGGGATCAAGGCGCTTAAGGCGATCTGGCATCGCGGTGCGGTGGATGCGGATGGCAAGACCGGCGATGGTGCGGGCATTCACGTGCAGATCCCGGTGCCGTTTTTCTATGATCAGGTGCGCCGCACCGGGCATACCCCGCGCGAGGACGAGCTGATTGCCGTGGGGCAGGTGTTTTTGCCGCGCACGAACTTTGGCGCGCAGGAAACCTGCCGGACCATCGTTGAGACCGAAGTGCTGCGGATGGGTTATTACATCTATGGCTGGCGGCATGTTCCGGTGGATATTTCCTGTCTGGGGGAAAAGGCCAATGCAACGCGGCCGGAAATTGAGCAAATCCTGATTTCCAATTCCAAAGGTGTGGATGAGGAGACGTTCGAGCGGGAACTTTACGTGATACGGCGGCGGATCGAGAAGGCGGCGATTGCGGCGCAAGTGCCGTCGCTTTACATCGCGTCGCTGTCGTGCCGGAGCATCATTTATAAGGGGATGATGCTGGCCGAACAGGTGGCGGAGTTTTATCCCGACCTGATGGACGAACGGTTCGAGAGCGCGTTTGCGATCTACCACCAGCGGTATTCCACGAACACCTTCCCGCAGTGGTGGCTGGCGCAGCCGTTCCGCATGTTGGCGCATAATGGCGAGATCAACACGCTGAAGGGCAATCTGAACTGGATGAAGTCCCACGAGATCCGCATGGCCTCAAGCGCCTTTGGCGATATGGCGGAGGATATCAAGCCGATTGTGGCGTCCGGGTCGAGCGACAGTGCGGCGCTGGATTCTGTTTTTGAGGTGCTGGTGCGGGCGGGGCGTTCTGCGCCGATGGCCAAGACGATGCTGGTGCCCGAAAGCTGGTCCAAGCAGGCGGTGGAATTGCCACAGGCGTGGCGCGATATGTATTCCTACTGCAACTCCGTGATGGAGCCGTGGGACGGACCGGCGGCGCTGGCGATGACAGATGGGCGTTGGGTCTGTGCGGGGCTGGACCGGAACGGGCTGCGCCCGATGCGGTATGTGGTTACCGGTGACGGGATGCTGATTGCGGGCTCTGAAACCGGGATGGTGCCGCTGGACGAGGCAAATGTGGTTGAGAAAGGCGCGCTTGGCCCCGGTCAGATGATTGGGGTGCATATGGGCAAGGGCATGATGCTGCATGATCGGGAGCTGAAAGACAAAATGTCCGAGGGCCTGCCGTTCAGCGAGTGGGTTGGCAAGATTGTTGAACTGGACACACCGCTGAGCGAGGTGACAGAGAAGCCTGTATTTGAAGGCAATGAACTGCGCCGCAGGCAGGTTGCGGCGGGCTATTCGATTGAGGATCTGGAGCAGATACTTGCCCCGATGGCGGAGGATGCCAAGGAAACGCTGGCGTCGATGGGCGACGATACGCCGTCTGCGGTGTTGTCCAAGCAGTACCGTCCGTTGAGCCATTTCTTCAGGCAGAATTTCTCTCAGGTGACGAACCCACCGATTGATTCACTGCGCGAATATCGGGTGATGAGCCTCAAGACACGCTTCGGCAACCTCAAGAACGTGCTGGATGAGGACAGCAGCCAGACGGAGATTCTGGTGCTGGATTCGCCGTTTGTCGGCAATGCGCAGTTCGAAGCGCTGTTTGAGCATTTTAACGCGGATATGGTCACGATTGACTGTACTTTTGCGCCCGGTGAAGGAAACCTGAACGCCGGTCTGACGCGTATTCGTGCCGAAGCAGAGGACGCGGTGCGGTCGGGTGCCGGGCATATCGTGCTGACCGATCATATGAGCGACGCGGACAAGGTGGCGATGCCGATGATCCTTGCCACCAGCGCGGTTCACAGCCATCTGACGCGGACGGGCCTGCGGACCTTTACGTCGCTGAATGTGCGATCAGCCGAATGTGTGGACCCGCATTATTTTGCCGTTCTGATCGGCTGTGGTGCGACCGTGGTGAACGCCTATCTGGCGGAAGATTCGCTGAATGACCGGATCGAGCGGGGTTTGTTGGACCAGACGCTGACGGAAGCTGTGCAGCGGTATCGTGAGGCGATTGATCAGGGTCTTCTCAAGATCATGGCGAAGATGGGGATCAGCGTTGTGTCGTCCTATCGCGGCGGTCTGAACTTTGAGGCCGTGGGCCTGTCGCGCGCGATGTGTGCGGAGTTTTTCCCCGGCATGACCAGCCGGATTTCGGGCATCGGTGTTACGGGTATCCAGCGCAAGGCCGAAGGGGTACATGCGAAGGGCTGGCAGGGTGACGGCACCGTGCTGCCGATTGGCGGTTTTTACAAGGCGCGCAAGTCAGGCGAGACACACGCCTGGGAAGCGTCGTCGATGCATTTGCTGCAAATGGCCTGTAACAGAGCCTCTTACCAGATGTGGCAGCAGTATTCGAAAAAGATGCAGAGCAATCCGCCGATCCACCTGCGGGACTTGCTGGACATCAAGCCGTTGGGAGAGCCGATTGGGCTGGAAGAGGTGGAAAGCATCACCTCGATCCGCAAGCGGTTTGTCACCCCGGGGATGTCGCTGGGCGCGCTGAGCCCGGAGGCGCACAAGACGCTGAACGTGGCGATGAACCGGATCGGGGCGAAGTCGGACAGTGGTGAGGGTGGTGAAGACCCCGCGCATTTTGTGCCGGAGCCGAATGGCGACAACCCGTCAGCCAAGATCAAGCAGGTGGCGTCGGGGCGTTTTGGCGTGACGGCGGAATATCTGAACCAGTGCGAAGAGCTGGAGATCAAGGTGGCACAGGGGGCCAAGCCTGGGGAGGGTGGCCAGTTGCCGGGGATGAAGGTTACCGACCTGATCGCGCGGTTGCGGCATTCGACCAAGGGTGTGACGCTGATCTCACCCCCGCCGCACCACGACATCTATTCCATCGAGGATCTGGCGCAGCTGATCTATGACCTGAAGCAGATCAATCCGCGCTGTAAGGTGACGGTGAAGCTGGTGGCGTCCTCCGGTGTGGGGACGATTGCGGCGGGTGTGGCCAAGGCCAAGGCGGATATCATCCTGATTTCGGGGCACAACGGCGGTACGGGTGCCAGCCCTGCGACGTCGATCAAATACGCGGGTCTGCCGTGGGAAATGGGCCTGACCGAGGCGCATCAGGTATTGAGCATGAACAACCTGCGCGACCGCGTGACCCTGCGCACCGACGGTGGTTTGCGCACCGGGCGTGACATTGTCATGGCGGCGATGCTGGGGGCCGAGGAATACGGGATTGGCACCGCGGCCTTGATCGCGATGGGCTGTATCATGGTGCGTCAGTGCCAGAGCAATACCTGCCCTGTGGGTGTTTGTACGCAAGACGAAAGCCTGCGTGAGAAATTCACCGGCAATGCCGATAAGGTGGTGAACCTGATCACCTTCTATGCGTCCGAAGTGCGCGAGATTTTGGCAAGCATCGGGGCGAAGTCACTGGATGAGGTGATTGGGCGTGCGGACTTGCTGACGCAGGTTTCGCGGGGGTCGGCGCATCTGGATGATCTGGACCTGAACCCGCTGCTGATCACTGTCGATGGCGCGCGAGACAATGTCTATGACCGTGACAAGCCACGCAATGTGGTGCCAGACACGCTGGACGCGCAGATTGTGCGGGATGCGGCGCGGTTCCTTGAGGATGGCGAGAAGATGCAGCTTTCCTATGCGGTGCAGAATACGCACCGGACGGTGGGCACGCGGGTCTCATCCCATATCGTCAAGAAGTTCGGGATGCGGAATAGTCTGCAACCCGATCACCTGACGGTAAAGCTGACCGGGTCGGCGGGGCAATCGCTGGGTGCGTTTGCGGCGCCGGGTCTGCGGCTGGAGGTGTCGGGCGATGCGAACGATTATGTCGGCAAGGGATTGTCCGGTGGTATGATCGTGGTGCGCCCGCCGATGGCAAGCCCGGTGGTGGCGTCGGAGAATACGATCATTGGCAACACGGTTCTTTACGGTGCGACGGACGGCTATCTTTTTGCCGCTGGTCGTGCGGGTGAACGGTTTGCGGTGCGCAATTCGGGTGCGAAGGTCGTGATTGAGGGCTGTGGCAGCAACGGGTGTGAATACATGACCGGTGGTGTTGCGGTTATTCTGGGTGAGATCGGCGCCAACTTTGGCGCGGGTATGACCGGGGGGATGGCGTATCTGTATGACCCCGATGGCGAAGCGCAGAAGCTGATGAACCTTGAAACACTGGTGACCTGTCCGGTGACGGTGGATCATTGGGTTGGGCAGTTGCAGGAACTGGTGCAGCGGCATCTGGATGAGACAGGCAGCCGCAAGGCCGCTGAAATCCTGCAGCACTGGGATAATGAGCGGGCCAATTTCCTGCAGGTCTGTCCAAAGGAAATGCTGGTGCATCTGCCCGCGCCGCTGAGCCACGACGAAACGGCGATTCCGGCGGAATAAAGACGTACCGGCCCGGGGTCGTCCCCGGGCCGGACGCGGCGGTCAGAACTGTCTTCGCCTCAATTGGCCAAACTTTGAACATATTGAGCGCCAAATCTGCTGTCACAGCTTTGATTGACTTTTGATCAAGGTGTGACCGTTGCCTACAGCCTATGAAGACCAGTTTTTTACCGTCGACCCCGGTGCGCCCCCCGCCGCCGGGACGCCGCTGGTGTTTTCGCGGGTGGAGTTCATTGATCAGGACGACGACGGCAATATCGAGACGAACACCGGTGATACCTGGAACGGCAATGCCATTGGTCAGGTCTGGCCCGGTGATACGCTGACGGTGAACGTGCCGGGGGTGGGCAATGTGACCTACACCGGCGTGACGTTCTATTTCGTGAACGGTGATCCGCCTGTATTCACGCCCACGGACGGGCAGGTGTTGCAGAACGGAACCTTTGTCAGTTCAACCTTTGTCACGTCGGCCACGCAAACGCCGGTGGGCAGTTTCGGGCCGACCTGTTTCACCGCCGGTACGATGATCGCGACACCGCGCGGGCCGCGCCCGATTGAGACGCTGGGCGTGGGTGACGATATTCTGACGATGGATGAGGGTGCGCAGCCGGTGCGGCGTATCGTGGATGCGCGGTTCAGGGCCATCGGGCGGTTCGCGCCGATCCGCTTTGCGCAGGGGGCCATCGGGAACGATGCGCCTTTGATCGTGTCGCCGGAACATCGGATGCTGGTATCTGACTGGCGGGCTGAGTTGCTGTTCGGGCAGCAGGAGGTGCTGGTGGCGGCCAAGTTTCTGGTGAACGGGGATACGATCCAGCGCGTCGAGGGCGGGATTGTCAGGTATTTGCATCTGTTGTTCGATAGTCATCAGATTGTCTTTGGGCAGGGTGTGCCGTCGGAGAGTTATTTCCCCGGGCATGTGGTGGAAGCCGATCACCGGGCGACACATGCAGAGATGCAGATGCTGTTCCCGGATCTGGCACCGCAGGAGGCGACCTTGCAGCAGGCCGTGCGGCCCGTGTTGGGGCGGTACGAAGCGCGCCTGCTTGCGGCCTGAGCTCTATACTTTGGCGTGGCCCGCGCTATCGTTCAGCGAATGATGAAAAAACTGATCTTTCCGATTCTTGGTGTGGTGCTGACGGCCCTTGCGGCCTGCACCGATGTGGCCCCGTCGCGGGGTGGTGATATTCTTGTTCTGGGCGATTCCGTGATGGCGTGGAACGGCACTGCGGCGATCCCTGATGTGATTGGGTCAACGCTGGACCGGCAGGTGATCAGCAAGGCGGTGCCTGGTGCGCAGTTTGACAATGACGCGGCCCTTGCGGGTGCCGTGGGGTTTGACATTCAGCGGCAGTTTCCCGGGGGGCGCTGGAACTGGATCGTGCTGAATGGCGGGGCGAATGATTTCAGCGCCGATTGCGGGTGTGGCGCCTGCGGTGCATCGCTGAACGCGCTGATCGGGACGGATGGGACCGGTGCGGTGCCGTCCTTCATCGCGCGGTTGCAGGCCACCACCGGTGCGCAGGTTCTGTGGATGGGGTACTACAAGGGCAACGGAAAAGGGTCTTTTGAAGGTTGCCGTGACGATCTGGTCGAAATGGAGCGGCGCATTGCGCGGTTGGCGGCGGGGCGAGAGGGCGTGCATTTTGTTGACGCGGAAGATGTGATCGACCCGGACGATGCGACGCAGTTTGCGCCGGACAACAATCATCCGTCGGTCAAGGGGTCGGCCCTGATCGGGGCGTATCTGGCGCAGGCCATCCAAAGCCGTTCACAAGACCCGTCCTGAGCCCTATAGCTGGGGCATGGCACGGGCAGCGAAAACCAAAAAGAGCAAGGACAGCAAGACCGTGAAACGGCGGCAGTTGCCGGGCGTGCGCCTGTTGTTGTGGTTGCGCTGGTGGTTGTGGCGGTCTGTGGCGGTGGTGTTCCTGCTTGTCGTGTTTCTTGTGGTGCTGGGCACTTTCGTGAACCCGCCAACCACGGCCTATATGTTTTCCGAAGGGCGCAGGCTGGGCGGGGTTGAGCGGACCTGGGTTGATCTGGAGACAATGGCCCCGGTGATGGCGCGGTCAGCGGTTGCGGCGGAGGATGCAAATTTCTGCAATCACTGGGGGTTCGATATGGCTGCGATCCGTCAGGCGATTGAGGAAGGCGGCGCGCGCGGTGCATCGACGATCAGCCAGCAGACGGTCAAGAACGTGTATCTGTGGCACGGGCGGCTGTGGGTGCGCAAAGCGGCGGAAGCGCTGATCACGCCGCTGGTCGAGGCGATCTGGTCAAAGCGGCGGATCATTGAGGTGTATCTGAACATCGCGGAGTTTGACGAGGGCGTGTTCGGGGTGGGTGCCGCGGCGGAGCATTATTTTGGCGTGTCGGCGGCGGAATTGTCACCGACACAGGCGGCGCGGCTGGCCGCTGTGCTGCCGTCCCCGAAAACACGCTCGGCCTCCAACCCCAGCAGTTTTATCCGCAAACGGACCGCTTCGATCCGCGACGGGGCGGCGACGATACGCGCGGATGGCCGCGCGGCCTGTTTCGAGAGTTGAATTGCTGCCCGTTAGCGGGCATTGAGTGGGGCAGTTTCACATTACAGGTTTTGACAATGGCGCGTCTGTTCCACGTTCCCCTATCCCCGTTTTGCCGCAAGGTGCGTCTGAGTCTTGCGGAAAAGAAGATCGAGGTGGAGCTGGTCGAGGAACGGTATTGGGAACAGGACCCTGACTTCATGCGGCGCAATCCGGCGGGCAAGGTGCCGGTGCTGCGGCTGGACGGGATCATGATGGCCGAGAGCGGGCCGATTTGCGAATACATCGAGGAGACGCGACCGGAGCCGTCGCTGTTGCCAAGCGACCCTGCCGCGCGGTTGGAAGTGCGGCGGCTGGTGGGCTGGTTCGATGACAAGTTTCATTCTGAGGTGACGTCAAAGCTGCTGTATGAGCGGGTGAACAAGAAGGTGATGAAAGAGGGTTATCCCGACAGCAAGAACGTCAAGGCAGGGGCCAAGGCGATCAAGTATCATCTGGATTACATGGCGTGGTTGCTGGATCATCGGCGCTGGCTGGCCGGGGACAACATGACACTGGCGGATTTTGCGGCGGCGGCGCATTTGTCATCGCTGGATTATATTTCGGACGTGGATTGGAACCGGTCGGAGGCGGTCAAGGACTGGTACGCCAAGATCAAATCGCGGCCCGCATTCCGGGCGTTGCTGGCCGATCAGGTGCCGGGGTTCCCGCCGCCGCGGCATTATAATGATCTGGATTTTTGATACCGGTGTCCTGAGGTGTGCGGTGCTGCGGCGGTGTCTGGACATCGGGCGGCGGTGCGGGTTGGCGGTGTTGACGTGAGTTTTAGTGGAAAGATGAAGCCGGGGGACGGCGCGATGATCCTTGAGTGGGTCGGGGTGCGGCCGCGCGCCGGCATGTGGATAAGGTGAACCCCGATTTGAAGGACCGGCTGGTGGCGCAGGCGTTGTCGGAGGGGTTTGTGGCCTGTCGTGTGTGCCGCCCCGATGCGGTGCCGGAAGTGCCCGCGCGGTTGGAGGCCTTTGTGGCGGCTGGATACCACGGGCAGATGGGCTGGATGGAAGAGCGCATGGCGTGGCGCGGAAACCCTGCGGCGCTGTGGCCCGAGGCGCGGTCGGTGATCATGCTGGCGGAGAGCTATGCGCCAGATGTTGATCCGATGGCGGTGTTGGAGCGGCCCGAGAAGGGGGCGATTTCGGTCTATGCGCAAGGGCGCGATTACCACGATATTGTGAAAAAACGGCTCAAGCGGCTGGCGCGGTGGTTGATCGCGCAGGCACCGTGCGAGGTGAAGGTGTTTGTGGATACCGCCCCCGTGCCGGAGAAGGCTTTGGCGCAGGCATCGGGACTGGGCTGGCAGGGCAAGCACACCAACGTGTTGAGCCGGGACTGGGGCAATTGGGCCTTTTTAGGGTCTGTTTTTACGACACTGGAGTTGGCGCCCGATGCGCCTGAGGTGGATCACTGCGGGTCCTGCACGGCCTGTCAGGATATCTGTCCGACGGATGCGTTTCCGGCCCCTTACCAGCTGGATGCGCGGCGGTGCATTTCTTATCTGACGATTGAACATAAGGGTCCGGTTGATCTTGAATTGCGGGGCAAGCTGGGTAACCGGATTTATGGATGCGATGATTGTCTGGCGGTCTGTCCGTGGAACAAGTTTGCGGTGAGCGCGAGCGACATGCGGTATCACGGGCGCGAGGTTGCGGCGTCTGATCTGGCAGAGCTTGTGGGGTTGGATGATACCGCGTTTCGGGCGCGGTTTTCGGGATCACCCATCAAGCGGATCGGGCGGGACAGGTTTGTGCGCAATGTGCTTTATGCCATCGGGAATTCCGGTCTGCCCGCGTTGCGCAGCGCGGCGCAGGCATTGACGGAAGATGCGGATGAGGCCGTGGCCGATGCAGCGCGCTGGGCAGTGGCGCGGCTGGCGACAGGCTGATGCAAACGGGCTGGACGTTCGCAGTATTCTCAGGACATTTGAGCGAAAGAAGTGGAGGAGTGCGCTATGGCGTTGCTTTTGGGCGTTGATACGGGCGGGACCTATACCGATGCGGTGCTGATCCGTGACGAGGAGGCGGTGATCGCTTCGGCCAAGGCGCTGACGACGCGGCATGATCTGGCGATTGGTGTGGGTGCTGCGGTACGGGCGGCTCTGGATGCGGCGGCGGTTGAAGCGGGGGATGTCGCGCTTGCGTCCCTGTCGACGACACTGGCGACCAATGCGCTTGTGGAGGGTCAAGGCGGGCGCGTTGCGTTGATCTATATCGGATTTCGGGAAAGGGATCTGGAGGCGCACGGGCTGGCAGAAGCGTTGAAGGGGGACCCGTCGATTGTGCTGGCGGGTGGGCACAACCATGCGGGCGGAGAGGCTGTGCCGCTGGATGAAACGGCGCTGATTGCCTTTCTAGAGACACATAAAGACCAGGTAAGCGGGTTTGCGGTGGCCAGCCAGTTTGCCACGCGCAACCCGGCGCATGAGCTGCGGGCGGCGGCGCTGATTGCGGAGGTTACGGGCAAGCCGGTGTCGGCGTCGCATCAGTTGTCGGCCAAGCTGAACGGACCGAAGCGGGCGATGACGGCGGTGCTGAACGCGCGGTTGATCGGGATGATCGACCGGTTGATCGGGCGCGCGGAGGATACGCTGGTTGATCTGGGCATCACCGCGCCGCTGATGGTGGTGCGGGGGGATGGGGCGTTGATCTCATCCGCGCAGGCGCGCGCGCGGCCCATCGAGACGATCCTGAGCGGGCCTGCGGCCTCGATTGTTGGGGCGCGCTGGATGACGGGGGCGGATTTTGCATTGGTCAGTGACATTGGCGGCACGACGACAGATGTGGCGTTGCTGAAGGACGGGCGGCCGGCGATTGATCCGGCGGGGGCGCGGGTTGGGCCGTACCGCACGATGGTGGAGGCGGTGGCGATGCGCACCTCGGGCCTTGGCGGGGACAGCGAGGTGCATTTTATCTCTGAAGGATTGCAGGGTGGTGTGACATTGGGGCCGAAACGGGTTGTTCCGGTTTCTTTGATCGCGGTGGATGCGGCTGAGATTGTGCATGGGGCACTGGATGCGCAGTTGCGGTCGGTCACACCGGGGGAACATGACGCGCGGTTTGTGCGCGCCGTGCCGGGGATCAGCGCGGAGGGCGTCAGTGCGCGTGAAAGCGATTTGCTGGAGCGGATCGGTGACGGGGTACATGCGCTCGCGGATATACTGCGTGCCCGGATTGAGCACGGAGCGCTGAAGCGGCTCGTGGAGCGCGGGCTGGTGCAGGTCGCCGGGGTCACACCATCGGACGCCAGCCACGTTCTGGGCCGGGTGATGGAATGGGATGCCGGTGCTGCGCGCAAGGCGATGCAATTGCTGGCGCGGCGGCGGACGGGATCGGGGAATATACTGTCGACGTCTGAGGATGACGTGGCGCAAATGATTGTGGATCGGTTGACCCATCAGACATCTTTGGCCCTGTTAGAGACTGCTTTTGCAGAAGAGGAGCAGGAATTTGGCGAAGCACCGGAGGTTTTGGCGCGGCATGTTCTGATGCAGCGTGGGATGGCGGGACACCGTGGTTTGGTCAGGTTAGAGACTGGTTTGAGCGTGCCTGTGGTGGGCCTTGGGGCCTCTGCACCGTCTTATTACCCGGCTGTGGGGGAACGGTTGGGGTGCGAGATGATCTTGCCCGATTATGCAGGTGTTGCGAATGCGATTGGTGCAGTCGTCGGGCGTGTGACGATGCGGGCTGCGGGCACGGTGACGTCCCCGTCGGAAGGGAAGTTTCGGGTGCATCTGGCGGGCGGGCCGCAGGATTTCAGCGATCAGGACGCCGCATTGACCATGTTAGAGACTGTTTTGCGGGATCGGGCCAGTGCAGAGGCGCTGGCGGCAGGTGCGGAGGATATTCAGGTGAACGTCACGTGTGATCTGCGCACTGCTGGGATTGAGGGGCGGGAGGTGTTTGTGGAAGGCACCATCACGGTTGAGGCGGCGGGCCGTCCCCGGGTGGCGGGATAAGCGCCGTGATTGATGCGGTGGCTGATTTTGCATGGTTGATCTATGGGCAAAACCAGCGTTAAGGCTCTGCCAACCAAACGGGATGACACCAGATGACACAACAACAGGGCGACCCGCGCCACCTTGAAACGCTTGACCGTGACCTTGCGCGGTTTTCCAACCTTGAACAAGCGACGGCGGCGGTGGGCAGACCGCTGGTGGGTGCGGGTATCTCCTTTGTGTTTATCATCGTGGCCGGGATTGCCGCGATGTTGTTGTTTGGTCAGCAGAGCAACACGTTCATTGTGATCGTTGCCGCCTGTCTTGGTGCCTATATGGCGCTGAACATCGGGGCCAATGATGTGGCCAACAACATGGGCCCTGCGGTGGGGGCCAATGCGCTGTCGATGGGCGGCGCCATTGGGATCGCTGTGGTTTTTGAAAGCGCGGGGGCGCTGATTGCCGGGGGCGACGTTGTTTCGACGATTGCCAAGGGGATCATTGCGCCGGAAAGCATGGGGACCGCGCCGATATTTATCTGGGCGATGATGGCGGCCCTGTTGTCCGCCGCGCTTTGGGTCAATCTGGCCACATGGATCGGGGCGCCGGTATCGACCACACATTCGGTTGTGGGTGGTGTGATGGGCGCGGGCATTGCCGCTGCCGGATTTGCCGCCGTGAACTGGCCCACGATGGCAACGATTGCGGCAAGCTGGGTGATCTCTCCGGTTTTGGGAGGTGTGATTGCCGCGTTGTTCCTGTGGCTGATCAAGGAACGGATCATTTATCAGGATGACAAGATTGCGGCGGCGCGCCGATGGGTACCGATTTTGGTTGGTATCATGGCCGGTGCCTTTGCGTCCTATCTGGCGCTGAAAGGGCTGAAAAAGATCATCAAGATCGACATGCCTACCGCGCTGTTGATCGGTGCCGCGATCGGTGTGCTGGTCTGGGTCGTGATGATCCCGCTGATCCGCAAACAATCCCAAGGGCTTGAGAACCGGAACAAATCGCTCAAGATCCTGTTCGGTATTCCGCTGGTGGTGTCGGCCGCGTTGCTGAGTTTTGCGCATGGGGCCAATGATGTGGCCAATGCGGTGGGGCCGCTGGCCGCGATTGTGCAGGCGTCGTCATCCGGTGATTTTCTGCAGGCGGTATCCATCCCGTTCTGGGTGATGGTGATTGGTGCGTTTGGTATTTCGTTTGGTTTGTTTTTGTTTGGTCCAAAGCTGATCCGCATGGTTGGCGGCCAGATCACCAAACTGAACCCGATGCGGGCCTATTGTGTTGCCCTGTCGGCGGCGATCACGGTGATTGTGGCAAGCTGGCTGGGCCTGCCGGTGAGTTCCACACATATCGCGGTTGGTGCCGTGTTTGGTGTTGGATTTTTCCGGGAGTGGGATGCGGAACGGCGAATTCGCAAGGCGCGTCTGGCGATGCCGGACCGGACGGTTTACGGCCCGCAGGAACGTAAGAGGCGCAAGTTGGTGCGGCGGACGCATTTCACGACGATCATCGCGGCATGGGTGATTACGGTGCCTGCTGCGGCGTTGCTTTCTGGGATGTTCTTTTTCGTGATTACACTGTTCACGGCATGACCGGCCCCGCGATGTGCGGAACCGGCTTTTTCAGGGTCTGATTATTCCGCTGCGGCGCGTTTGGGCAGCACCCAGTCCGCGCGCGGGAAGTGACAGGTGTAGCCGTTTGGAATGCGCTCAAGATAATCCTGATGCTCCGGCTCTGCTTCCCAGAAATCGCTGACGGGTTCGACTTCGGTGACGACCTTGCCGGGCCAGAGGCCGGAAGCTTCGACATCTGCAATCGTGTCTAACGCGACGGCTTTTTGATCTTCGTCCACGTAATAGATCGCCGAGCGGTAGCTCATGCCACGGTCATTGCCTTGGCGGTTCAGCGTTGTGGGGTCGTGGATCTGGAAGAAGAATTCCAGAATTTCGCGGTAGGATGTTACCGTGGGATCAAAGATCACCTCGATCCCTTCGGCGTGAGTGCCGTGGTTGCGGTAGGTGGCGTTGGGCACGTCACCGCCGGTATAGCCGACGCGGGTCGAGATAATGCCAGGGCGCTTGCGGATCAGATCCTGCATTCCCCAGAAACATCCGCCCGCCAGTACTGCGCGTCTCGAACTCATGCTACGTCCTCCACTTGATTGATGTAGTCGCCGTATCCTTCGTCTTCCATATCATCGCGGTGGATGAATCGCAGGGATGCGGAGTTGATACAGTAGCGCAATCCGCCACGATCCGCCGGGCCGTCGGGAAAGACGTGACCCAGATGGCTGTCGCCGTGTTTGGAGCGCACTTCGGTGCGGACCATGCCAAGCGATGCGTCCCGATGTTCGGTCACGTTGTCGATGGGTTTGGTAAAGCTGGGCCAGCCGCAGCCGGATTCGTATTTGTCGGCGGAGGCAAAGAGCGGCTCTCCCGATACGATGTCGACGTAGATGCCCGGTTCTTTGTTGTTCAGCAGCTTGCCGGTGCCGGGGCGTTCGGTGCCGCTTTCCTGTGTAACGTAGTATTCTTCGGGCGAGAGGGTTTCGATCACCTCTGCGCGTTTTTCGTATTTGGCCATGAGCGTCCTCCTTGGCTTGGGGCGTTGTCGTATTAAATGGTGTGATATTCGAAAATTCAAAGGGGTTCGCGCCGGTCTGACACGGGCCTGTGAGAAGGGGAGTATCATGCGGCTGGTTTTTGCGTTGATTGGATGTCTGATGGCGGGGATGGTCTGGGCCGCACCACGGGACATGACCTTTGCCAATATTGACGGCGGGACGCTGAACCTGAGCCAATGGTCTGGGCAGCCGGTTCTGGTGGTGAACACCGCGTCGCAATGTGGGTTCACAGGGCAATATGAGGGTCTGCAAAGCCTGTATGACACGTATAAGGACCGCGGGCTTGTGGTGTTGGCGGTTCCGTCTGATGATTTCAATCAGGAGCTGACGACGGGGGCCGAGGTGAAGGAATTCTGCGAGATGGCCTTTGGGCTGGATATGCCGATGGCGGATATCACGCGCGTGAAGGGCAGCAAGGCGCATCCGTTTTACAAGGCGGTACGGGCCGAAACCGGATTTGTGCCGCGCTGGAATTTCAACAAGGTGCTGATCGGGCCGGATGGTGCGGTGGTGGATACCTGGGGGTCATCGACACGGCCAAAATCACCCGCGATTGTAGGCGCGATTGAGCCGTTGTTGAATTGAGGTACGCGGTTTAGGCTTTTTCAGAGGAGCCTGAACATGGATGAACCCGATCTTGATGCGGCCTACGCGCTGGAAACACCTGAGGACAACCGCAAGCTTTATGCTGAATGGGCGGGCAGCTATGACACCGGGTTTGCCAGCGATATGGATTACCGCCTGCCGCAGATGGTGGCGCTGGTGCTGGCCGAAGTGATGGACGGCACCGGGCCGGTGCTGGATGTGGGGGCGGGCACGGGGTTGGTGGCGCAGCACTTTCCGTTGCGGGGTGTCGTGACGATGGATGCGCTGGATATTTCGCCGGATATGCTGGCGGTCGCGGCGCAGAAAGGCCTTTACAGAGACTATATCGAGGCGGATTTGACGGCGGCGCTGGACCTTGCGGATGAAACATACGGCGCGGTCGTCAGTTCGGGGACGTTTACCCACGGGCATGTGGGGCCGGATGCGCTGGACGCACTGCTGCGGGTCGCAAAACCCGGCGCGGTGTTTGTGCTGTCGATCAACGCAGAGCATTTCGAGGCGCGGGGGTTTGCCGCCAAATTCGCCGCGTTAGAGCCGCATATCCGCGACGTCGAGCACCGGATTGTTGATATTTACGGGCCCGGTGCGGACGCGGCCCATGCCGGGGATCAGGCGCATATCGCGGTGTTCTGGAGACGGTGAATTGATGCTTGAGCCGGGGCCGGTGGGGTGACAGGGTAGCGACATGAATTGAGGTTCCCCGATGCCCCTGTCCGGTCTGGCGCTTGTTCTGGTCGCCGCCTTTTGCCACGCGACGTGGAATTTCTTTGTCAAACGGATCAATGGCGGGGTTGAGTTGATCTGGCTGTTCTCGGTGATTTCGATCATCGTTTATCTGCCCTTGGCGGTCTGGATCCTGATTGTGGAACAGCCCTATTTCGGGCCGTGGCAGATTGTTTTTCTGCTGGGGACCGTCGCGCTGCATCTGGGGTATTTCATGCTGTTGCAGGCGGGGTATCGGCATGGTGATCTGTCACTGGTCTATCCGACGGCGCGGGCGACGGGCCCGCTTTTATCAACGACGTTTGCGGTTGTGCTGCTGGGGGAGCATGTGACGGCGCAAATGGCGGTGGGGGCGGCGGTTATCATTGGCGGGGTGCTGATGCTGACGGGTGGGATCGGGCGGAACCGGGGGAAGCTTAGCGCGTCGCTGGCGTTTGGTCTGGGGGCGGGGCTGTTTATTGGCAGCTACACGGCGTGGGATGCCTATGCGGTGTCGGTCCTGTTGGTGCCGCCCTTGTTGATGGATTATGCGTCAAATCTGGGGCGGGTTGTGGTGCTGGCCCCCGTGGCCTTTCGGCGGCGGGTGGTGATGATGGGGCATTGGCGCGATCATCGCATGGGCGTGATCATCATCGCGGTGTTCAGCCCGTTGGCTTATATTCTGGTGCTTTATGCGCTGACGTTTACGCCGGTCGCCTATGTCGCGCCCACGCGCGAGATCAGTGTTTTGCTGACCGTGCTGGCGGGCAGCCTTTTGTTGAAAGAAGGCAAGCTGAAAGAGCGGCTGGGCTGGGCGGTTGTGATCCTGACGGGGATGGCGCTGTTGGTTACCGGGTAATGTCGGATTTGCCGGACCAGAGCGCCTTGCCGTCGGAGGCCTCCATTCCGGGGGGATTGCCGTAGGCGTTGCGGTAGCTTTTGGAGAAATGAGACAGCGAGCGGAAGCCACAGGCGACGCAGACGTCTGTGACGCTGAGGTCTGTCTGGCGCAGCAGATTGCGTGCCTTGTCCAGTCGCAGGTGCAGGTAATGGCGTTTGGGCGAGGTGCCGATGTAGCGGGCGAACAGACGCTCAAGCTGGCGGGTGGACAGGCTGACCAGTGCGGCGATTTCATCGGGGCGCAGCGGATCCTCAAGGTTGTTTTCCATCACCTGTATCGCCATCAGCAGCTTGGGATTGCGTACATCGGGGCGGGATTTCAGGGACATGCGTTGCCCCTGTGAATGGGCGCGCGGCACGGCATAGACCATCTGGTCTGCGACCCAGCCGGCGATGTCGGTGCCATAGTCGGCCTGCACACGTGTTAGCACCAGGTCCATCGAGGCGGCACCGCCGGCGGTGGTAAACACGCGGCCATCGACGGAAAACAATGTGTCTTCCATGATGACATCGGGCAGCATTTCGGCCAGCGCGGTTTTGTACTCCCAGTGGGTTGTCACCCGTTTGCCCCCGATCAGACCCGCAAGCGCCAGCACATATGTGCCAGAAGACAGCGCGCCGAAGTCCATCCCCTTGCGCGTTTCGCGGCGCAGCCAGTTCAGCACCGGTTTGGTGGCCCCGCGTCCGGCATGTTCACCGGCGCAGACGATCAGCGTTTCGTCGCGATTGAGGTCAGGGAGTGCGGCGTCAACCGCGACCTTGATGCCGTTGTATGAGGTGACGGGCGCGCCGTCTTCGGAGATCAGCCGCCACGTGTAGAATGTACGGCCCAAGGCATGGTGGTTGGCCAGTGACAGGCAATCGAGTGCGCAGGAAAAGCCCAGCGGCGAGAAGCCGGGGATCAGGAGAAAGGCGTAGGATTTGGGGCTGTCCTGATCTTGGGTCATTGGGAAAGGTTAGACGCAGCAGTGCGCCGGTGTGCCGCCGGTCTGCGGCATGGGATGTCGGGATCAGGCTTTGCTTTGCCGGGAGATTTGCACGGCGAGGATGCCCAGCGTGACGATGGCTACGCCCAGAATGTCGCGGGGGCCCAGCGATTCAGACAGCAAAAGTGCCGCGATGGCGACGCCAAAGACGGGGTTGAGAAAATGGAACGTCGCAGCGCGGGTGGCCCCGATGCGGTTGACCAGCCAGAACCAGATGATTGTTGCGGCAAGCCCGGGCACAAGGCAGGTATAGGTAAAGGCAATCAGCAGGGGCAGGGACGGGTTGATCCGTGGTGTTTCAAACGCAAGGGTTGCAAGGGCAAGGGCCACGCAGCCGACCAGCATCTGAAGCCCGACTATCATCAGGAAATTGCCCCCCGATGTGGCACCGCGCACCAGCAGTGTCGCGGCAGTAAGGGCGATCACGCCGATCACGCAGAGCGCGACACCGCCCATGTCCACGCCGCCGCCTAGCCGCGCGCCCATGATGATCGCGACCCCGGCGACCCCGGCGATCAGCCCCGCAATGCCCAGAGGCTTGAGCCGTTCACCCAGCAATGCCCATGCGGCAAAGCCCACCAGAAGTGGCATGGTCGAGGCGATGATGGCGGCAAGCGATGCCTCAACGGTCTGCATGGCGACAAAGTTCAGCCCCAGATAGACGGCGTTTTGCAAGATGCCAAAGACGATGGTAGCGCGCCACTGGCCGGGTGTGAGGCGCATGGACTGGCCCAGCGCCAGCGCGATGCCCACGCCCAGCAACCCCGAGATGAGATAGCGCAGGGACAGGGCAAAGAGGGGTGACATGTCGGCCACGATGATGCGGGCCGAAGTGAAGGCAGAGGACCACATCAAGGCAAACACAAGGCCCATCAGAATTGCGCGTATGTCCATGATCTGCCCGTATCCTTTTGGTGGGGATACAGTTTCCCAGATCACTGCCTTGTGCAAGGGCGACCGGGGCTTTAGCGGCTATTCTGCGGGACGCTGGACCAGCTGCGGCATTTCCTCAATCGGTGCCGCGCCAAACTCCATGACCATCTGGCTGCCGTCGGGGCTTAGGTCGGATTGCAGTGTGCCGCCCAGATTAGATACCGCCGCGGCGATGAGGCTGAGGCCTATGCCGCTGCTGGCGGTGTTGTCCGCATCGCGGCCCGCGTCACCGATGCCATTGTCCAGACATTCAAGCCGGTAGCGGCCGGGTTCCAGCACGGTGACGGATACGCTTATTTCGCCGGGCCGGTCGTCCGGGAAAGCGTGCTTGATCGAGTTTGCAACAAATTCGCTGATGATCAGGCCCAGATTTGTCGCCTCGTCCGACTGCATGACAATGGTGTCGATATGGGTTCGGATGTTGATGTTTTCCGGGGTGCTGTGATCAAGATGTTTCAGCACCTGAGTAAGGTAGGTGCGGGCGTCGATGGTGCTTTGGCCCGCGCTGTCCTGTAGTTCCTTGTGCAGTGACGCCATTGCGTCAACACGGCGCTGGATTGCGGCAAGCGCTTCGGCTGCGGCCGGGTCCTTGATGGTGCGGCTGTAGACCCGGACGATGGCGGACATGGATTGCAGCGAATTCTTGACCCGGTGATCGGTTTCGGCCTGCAGGATGGCCTGATTGCGCAGGGCCACGCGCAGATCCAGCAGTTTCATTACCTGTCGCGACAGCACGCGCAGGGTTTTGCGCTGAAGATCGGTCAGGCGGCGTGGTTTGTAGTCAAGCACACAAAGCGTGCCAAGCGGCAGACCGTTGGAGTCAATCAGCAATGAACCGGCGTAAAAACGCAATCCATCTGTAGCGGTACACAGGGGATTGTCGGCCATCCGGTCATCGGCAAGCGTGTCCTCAATCTCGACGAAATCGTTTTCAAGGATGGCATGCGCGCAGATGGAGGTTTCCAGCGGTGTTTCCGATGCGTTCAGTCCCACCTCGGCTTTGAACCACTGGCGATCTTCGTCGATCAGATTGATCACCGAAATCGGCGTTTCGCAAATCTGCGACGCCAGATCGACGATATCGTCAAAGTCCTTTTCCCGCTGACTGTCGAGGACGTCATAGTCCCGCAGGGTGGCAAGGCGCTCTTGTTCCAACGGGTGATGGGAAGCACGCATGATACGTCCTTTGACATAAGTATATTTGTTGTGTCCCTGAGGGGCTAAATAGACTGTTGGTTGCAAGAGTCCAATGAAAAAGGGCCGCCCGCAGGCAGCCCTTGTATCGTCACCTGTGGTGAGGATCAGCCGTTGACGCTGTCCTTGAGCGCTTTGGCGATGGTCATCTTGACGACCTTGTCCGCTTCTTTCTTGAACTGCTCGCCCGTGGCGGGGTTGCGGACCATACGCTCTGGACGCTCGCGGCAGTAGATTTTGCCAACGCCGGGCAGGGTCACGGCACCGCCGCCGGACACTTCGCGTGTGATCAGGTTGCAGACAGCTTCGAGTGCCGCGCCTGCGGATTTCTTGTCAGAGCCCATTTCATCCGCGAGTGCGGCGACGAGCTGAGTCTTTGTCATTGGTTTTGCCATTTTTCTTTTCTCCTTAGACCGCCCGATGTTGGGCCTCCTGCGCAGAAAGTAACGGTATGTTGTAGGGTAACACAACGAATATTGCGGCAAAAAACGTGGAAAACAGGTGTTTTTCGCGTTTTTCGGGGTTTGGTAGCGGTGAATTTGGGGGATTTCCGCCGAAGGGATCGCGTGCGGCCGGGGCCAGACGGGATTTGCGCTTTGTTCAGGGCGGGTATTTCAAAGGTTTTTATGGGCCTGCAATGGTCCGCCATTCAGTCGCCAGAGCGTTTTTTGCCCAGAATGCGTTCGTAGAAGATCACCAATAGGATCAGGCACAGGCAGACAAAAAAGCCCCAGAATGTCAGCGCCTGCCACTGCGCGATCATTGAGGCGGCAACGAGGGTGATGAACACCCCCTTGAGCAATATCGTGCGCCAGCGCTTCATGGGTGCCTAGAGGAATGCGGTTTCGTCAAAGGAACGCAGCTTCCGGCTGTGGATGCGTTCAAGCGGGGTGGAGCGCAGAAGTTCCATCGCGCGGATGCCAATCATCAAATGGCGTGAGACCTGTGTTTTGTAGAAGTCGGAGGCCATGCCGGGCAGTTTGAGTTCGCCGTGCAGGGGTTTGTCGGAGACGCACAGGAGCGTGCCGTAGGGGACGCGGAAGCGGTAGCCGTTGGCGGCGATTGTGGCGCTTTCCATGTCCAGCGCGATGGCGCGGGATTGCGACAGGCGCTGCACCGGGCCGGATTGGTCGCGCAGTTCCCAGTTACGGTTATCGATGGTTGCAACGGTGCCGGTACGCATGATGCGTTTCAGCTCGTACCCTTCAAGCTGGGTGACCTGCGCCACGGATTGTTCCAGCGCGATCTGGATTTCGGCCAGTGCGGGAATGGGAATCCAGACGGGCAGGTCATCATCGAGCACGTGATCTTCGCGCAGGTAGGCGTGGGCGAGGACGAAATCGCCCAAGGCTTGTGTGTTGCGCAGGCCCGCGCAGTGGCCGACCATGATCCACGCATGGGGGCGCAGCACCGCGATATGGTCGGTCGCGGTTTTGGCGTTGGATGGGCCGACGCCGATGTTGACCAGTGTGATGCCGGAGCCATCCTCGCGCTTGAGATGATAGGTCGGCATTTGCGGCATCTTGAGCGTTTCGGGGATGGGGGTGTTGCCGTCCGTAATCTCGACATTGCCGGTTGAGACGAAGGAGGTGTAGCCGCTTTCGGGGTCATTGAGTTGGGCGCGGGCGTAATCCTCAAACTCTGTCACGTAGAACTGGTAGTTGGTGAACATGACGTGACACTGGAAATGTTCGGCATCGGTGGCGGTATAGTGGGCAAGGCGCGCGAGGGAATAATCAATGCGCTGGGCGGTGAAAGGGGCAAGCGGGCGGACATTGTCCGGCGCGTCATATGTGCCGTTGACGATATCGTCGTTGGTGGTGGACAGGTCCGGCACATCGAAAATGTCGCGTAGGGTGAATTCGGCGGCGCCGTCCTGCGGGATGGCCGCCGCGCTGTCGCCGGTGACGGCGAAATGTACCGGGATCGGCGTGTCAGAGGTGCCGATGGTCACGGGCTGGCCGTGGTTTTCAATAAGCAGGCCGATTTGCTGGATCAGGTAGTTGCGAAACAGATCGGGCCGCGTGATCGTAGCGGCGAAGGTGCCGGGGGAGGAGACATGGCCAAACGACAGGCGGCTGTCGACCTGCGCATAGCTTGAGGTGCGAAAGCGGATTTCGGGATAGTAGGCGCGGATGCGGGTTTCGGTTGGCGGGGTTTCCAGCACCGATGCGAAATGGTCGCGCAGGAAAACGGTTGCTTGAACGTAAAGCTCGGTGAGGCGGTCGACGGCAGCGGTGGCGTCGGTGAATTCCTGCGGTTTGGGCGTGTCTGGTGTCAGTATCTTCATCGGTTGTCTTTCTTTTTGGGGCGGTCTTGCCCGTTCGGTATGTATTTTATGTGACGATCACGTCGGTAAATTCAAAGGTGCGGACATCGACAAGGCCCAGATCGGAGATGCGCAGTTCGGGGATGACGACAAGCGCCAGCAGGGAATGCTGCATATAGGCGTTGTTGAGCGTGCAGCCACAGTCGCGCATGGCCTGCATCATCTGTTCGGTTTTGGCGGCGACCTCCTGTGCGGGGCTGTCGGACATGAGACCCGCGATGGGCAGTTCGATCAGTGCCAGTTCGGTGCCGTCGCGAAAGATGGTGATGCCGCCGCCGACGTCACGCAGGCGGTTTGCGGCCAGCGCCATTTGATCACGGTCGGTGCCGACGACGATCATGTGGTGGCTGTCGTGCGCGACGGTGGAGGCCATCGCCATATTGCCGGTGTAGCCAAAGCCCGAGACAAAGGCGTTGACCACGGTGCCGGTGGCGCGGTGGCGTTCGACCAATGCGATTTGCGCGACATCGCCGGTAGGCTGCACGCGGCCTTCGGTGACGGGAAGTTCGAATTGTAGTGCTTTGGTAGGGGCCTGATTTTCAACGACGCCGATGACATTGGCGGTGACGGCGTTGGCCCCTGCGGGGGCGTCGATGGTGAAATCCTCGCCGGTGAGGGTGCGGGCCATGTTGACGGTCTGGCGGGCGGTTTTGGGCCAGTTGTAGTGCGGGCAGTGGGCAAGGCATGCGCCGTCCTGCGCAACGATCTGACCACGGGCGATGACGGTTTCGATGGGCAGGGTTCTGAGGTCTGAGGTCAGGATCACATCGGCGCGGCGGCCCGGGGTGATCGAGCCGATATCGCGTTCCAGCCCGAAGTGGGTGGCGGTGTTGATCGTTGCCATTTGCAGGGCGATCAGCGGGTCACAGCCGCAGTCGATGGCATGGCGCACAACGCGGTTCATATGGCCGTCGTTCACCAGCGTGCCGGAATGGCAATCATCGGTGCACAGGATCATGTTACGCGGATCAAGGCCGCGTTCGGTGATGGCGGTGATCTGGGTTTCGACGTCGTACCAAGCGGAGCCGAGGCGGATCATGGAGCGCATGCCTTGCCGCATACGGGTGATGGCGTCTTCTTCACAGGTGCCTTCGTGATCGTCGGCGGGGCCGCCCGCAACATAGGCCGCGAAAGCGGGGCCAAGATCGGGGGAGGCGTAGTGGCCGCCGATGGTCTTGCCCGCGCGCTGGGTCGCGGCGATTTCAGCCAGCATCTGCGGATCAGCGTTTGAGACACCGGGGAAGTTCATCATTTCGCCCAGACCGATGATGCCGGGCCATTGCATCGCTTCGGCCACATCTTGCGCCGTGATCTCGAACCCGGTGGTTTCCATGCCGGGCGCGGAGGGGGCGCAGGAGGGCATTTGTGTGAAGATGTTGATGGGCTGCATGAGCGCTTCGTCGTGCATCATGCGCACGCCCTTGAGGCCAAGCACATTCGCGATTTCATGCGGGTCGGTGAACATGGATGTGGTGCCGTGGGGGATCACGGCGCGGGCGAATTCGGCGGGGGTGAGCATGCCGGATTCGATGTGCATATGGCCATCACAAAGGCCGGGGATCATGTAGCGGCCTTTGGCCTCGATGATCCGGGTATCGGGGCCGCGGCAATGGTCCGCGTTGGGGCCGACAAAGGCGATGCGGCCTTTGGTGATGGCGATGTCGTGATCGGGCAGGGTTTCGCGGGTGTGCACGTTGACCCAGATGCCGCCCGTGATGATCGTGTCGGCGGGGCTGCGTCCGGCGGCGGTGTTCACCAGATCAGCGGCAATATCGGGCCAAGAGGGGAAAGGTTCTTGCGTCATGGCCCAAGGTGACACAGGGTTTGGGCGGGTTCAAGCGGGTGCGGGGCTTGATTAAACGTGTGTATGTTTATTATATGGATGTATGGCGTCACCGATGGAGCTTGAGTGGGACGCGGAAAAGCGGCAGCGCACGCTGCGCGAACGCGGGCTGGACTTTGCCGATGTGGCGCGGGTGGACTGGGAGAACGCGATTTTTATCCCTGACAGGCGACGGGAATACGGTGAGGACCGGCAGACCATGATGGGCCTGTTGGACGGGCGGCTGATGATCGTGGCGTTTACAGTGCGCGGCGCAGCGATCAGGGTGATTTCGATGCGCAAGGCGAATGGGCGGGAAAGGAAGGTTTTCGATGGGTTCCGATAGACAGCCGTTGATTGATGCGGACGGTGAGGTGCGGGAAATCACTTTGGAAGACATGAAGAACGCCCGCCGGGGGCGGCCGCCGCTTCCTGCGCAGCGGCGCAAGCAGCGGGTGAACCTGATGCTGGAACCGAAGGTGATTGAGGCGCTGAAGGCGCGTGGCGTGATGAGTGCCGAAGCAAACAGGCTGCTGAAAGAAGCGCTGGGGTTGTGACGGGAAAGGTGGATTACGAGAGCATCGGCGCGGAGGATTTCGGTGCCGGTTTGCGCGGCATTGGATTGAACCTGTTGGTGCGCGATGTCGGGGCCGAGGTTACCTTTCTGGAGCGCGTGTTCGGGATGGAGGCGTTTCAGCCGACAGCGGACTTTGCGATTATGACCTATGGCGATCAGGTGTTTCAGTTGCACAGCGACGGGACATATCATTCCAATCCCTTGCTGGGGCTGTTGCCGGAAAACCCGCCGCGCGGCGCTGGAATTGAAATCAGGCTTTATGACACGAACCCGGAAGACGCCTGTGCGCGGGCGGAGGCGGCGGGCGGCACGATTTTGCAGGAACCGACGGACAAGCCGCACGGGCTGCGCGAGGCGTATATTCTGTGTGAGAACGGTTATGCCTGGGTGCCGAGCAGGGTCAAGGACAGCTTAATTCAGGATAGCGCGTGAATTTTGCGCCGCTTTGGGCGGAGGCAATGCCGATCCCCGCGCATGCCCTTGCCGCAATGGCCGCGCTTTTGCTGGGCGCATTGCAAATGGTTCTGGCCAAGGGCACCGCTTTGCACAAGGTGATGGGCCGCCTCTGGGTTCTGGCGCTGGGGTTCGTGGCTGCGAGCAGTTTCTTTATCTACGAGATCCGGCTGATCGGGCCGTTCAGCCCCATTCATGCGCTTTCGGTTTTCACATTGGTGATGCTGTTTGTGGCGGTACGTGCGGCGCGGCAGGGTGAAATTGCACGGCACAGTTCCGTGATGAAAAGCCTCTTCTGGTTGGCGCTGGTGGTTACGGGGCTGTTTACGCTGATCCCGGGGCGCACGATGCACACTGTCCTGTTTGGCGGGTAGAGTCGCAAACAGACTGGACCAATGGCATGTGACGTGCTGGAGTTGAGGTGGACTAAAGGGAGATTGCGCCGTGAATGTTACACAGATGAAGCCGAACATGGATCACTGGCAGGAGCGCGTTGATCTGGCCGCTGCGTTTCGCTGGACCGCGCGGCTGGACATGCATGAAAGCGTGGCGAACCATTTTTCCTTTGCGGTCAATGATACGGGCACGCGGTTTTTGATGAACCCCAACCAGATGCACTTCGCGCGAATCAAGGCCAGCGATATGTTGTTGATAGATGCGGATGATCCCGACACGTATGAAGGGCCAAATGCCCCTGATCCGACGGCTTGGGGATTGCACGGTGGGGTGCACAAGGCCTGCCCGCATGCGCGTTGCGTGATGCATGTGCATTCGATCTATGCCACCGTGCTGGCCTGTTTGCAGGACAGTCGTCTACCACCGATTGACCAGAATGCCTGCACGTTTTTCAATCGGATCGTGATTGATGAGGATTACGGCGGGCTGGCGTTTGAGGATGAGGGCGCGCGCTGTGCTGCCTTGCTGACGGACCCCAAGCAGAAGGTCATGGTCATGGGCTCACACGGGGTGATGGTGATTGGCGATACGGTCGCGGATACGTTCAACCGGCTGTATTATTTCGAGCGGGCGGCGGAGACCTATATCAAGGCGTTGCAAACCGGGCTGCCCTTGCGGCGGATTTCCGACGAGATTGCGGAGAAAACGGCGCGGGAGCTGGAGCAATACCCCGATCAGGATCAGAAGCACCTAGCGGAATTGAAGGCGATACTGGACGCTGAAGGGTCTGATTATGCGCATTAGCGGCGTTCTGAAGAGGGCCTGCTGATATGAGCGGCCGTCAGGAATGGAACCACACGCCCGAATTGCCGATTGCGGTGTCGCCCCTGTGGCAATGGCCGCCGAAACCGCTGGCGGCGTTGAAGTGGTACGCGGACGGATGGTTTTTCCTGACGATCAATATGGGGATACTGGCGCTGGCGTTTGCCAGTTATGCGCTGCTGTCGCCAACGCTGGAGCAGGCGGCGAAGGTCAGTATCGGTTGGGTCGCGCTGATCTTTGTGCGGAATTTTGTTCTAATTTCGCTAATCGCAGGGGGACTGCACCTGTGGTTTCACAAGTACGCGCTGCAGGGGCAGGACAAGAAGTACGATCCGCGCCCGTTTCCGCGCAAGGGGCGGATGTTTACCTTTGAACATCAGGTGCTGGACAACATGGTCTGGACGCTGGCCAGCGGTGTGACGGTCTGGTCGGGGTTCGAAGCGCTGTTCTGGTGGCTGCTGGCGAATGGCCATGCGCCCGTGACCACCTTTACCGCGACGCCCGTTTGGTTTGTGGCGTTCTTTTTCCTCATTCCGGTGTGGGAGAGTTTCTATTTCTACTGGATACACCGGCTGCTGCACACAAATGCGCTGTACCGGTTTCATGCGCTGCACCATCGCAACACGGACATCGGGCCGTGGTCTGGTCTGTCGATGCATCCGGTGGAACATCTTTTCTATTTTGGCACGGTGATCATTCATCTGGTGCTGCCAACGCATCCGGTGCACCTGATTTTTCATCTGATGTTCTATGCGATCCTTGCGGTCACGACGCACACGGGATTTGAGGGGCTGTGGTTTCGCAATGCCAAGCGGATTCATCTGGGTATGTTCCATCACCAGATCCACCATCGGTATTTTGAGGTGAATTACGGCAATCTGGATGTGCCGTGGGACAAGCTCTTTGGGTCGTTCCATGATGGCACGCCTGAAGGCAAGGCGCGGATGCGCGAACGGCTGGCGGCGCGCAGACGGACGTGATGCGTTGCACCCGGCGGCGGGCTTCGATTAACTGCGTGGCAAGGTTAACGCAGTAGGTCAGACGATATGAACATCCTCTTTGTGCATCAGAACATGCCCGGACAATACCGCGAGCTGGTGCAATGGCTGGCGGCGCAGGGGCAGCACCGGATATTCTTTCTGACACAAAAGAAAGATGCGCCAAACCTGCCGGGTGTCGAGACGCGGATTTACGCGCCCCACCGCAGGCCCGCCAAGGATGCCTATGGGCTGTCCAAAGTGTGGGAAGAAGCGACGGGATCAGGGTTTGGTGCCGCGATGGCCGCCCGCAAGCTGGAGGCCGAGGATGGTTTTGTGCCCGACATCGTTGTGGGGCATGTGGGCTGGGGCGAACTGACGTTTTTCAAACAGGTCTGGCCGGATGTGCCGATCATTGGGTTTTTTGAATATTACTATAATCTGCACGGCGGTCTTGTCGGGTTTGACAAGGCTGAACCGATCACGGATCACGCACCGTTTCTGATGGCAGCGCGCAATGCGGTGCCTTTGGCGAATATCGAAGTGGTCGATCAGGGGCATTGCCCGACCTACTGGCAGCGCGACCGCTTTCCGGTCAGTTTTCACGACCGGATGTATGTCTGCCATGACGGAATCAGAACCGACAGGCTGTTGCCGAACCCGGATGCAAATATGCGGTTGGGACGGCTGGACAGACCCATCCGGCAAGGTGATGAAATCCTGACCTTTGTGGCCCGCAATCTGGAGAAGGCGCGGGGGTTTCACATGTTCATGCGGGCGCTGCCCCGGATCATGCGGGACCGGCCCGATGCGCGGGTTCTGATCGTGGGCGGCAACGATGTGTCCTATGGCGGCAAGAGCAATGACCCGCGCGGCCTGCGTGGCGAGATGGAGCGCGAGGTGGGTGACCAGCTTGATTGGAGCCGGCTGCATTTTCTGGGCCGCGTGCCTTACCGCGATTACCAGACGTTGATTCAGATCAGCCGCTGCCACGTTTATCTGACGATGCCTTTTGTGCTGTCGTGGTCGTTGCTTGAGGCGATGTCGATGCAGGCGACCATCGTTGCCTCTGACGTGGCCCCGGTGCGCGAGGCGATCACACACGGGGAAACCGGGCTGTTGGTTGATTTCTTTGATGCGGATGCGATTGCGGCGCAGGTCGTGGATGTATTGGCGCACCCGGCGCGGTTTGCCCCGCTGGGCAAGGCGGCGCGGACACATGTGGTGCAGGAGTATGATTTTCTGACCAAATGCCTGCCGGAGCATATTGCCCAGATCAACGCGCTGGTGCCGCCGGAGAAACATATCACGCTGGGGTGATTGTCCTTGCGCTGCGCTGTTGCGGGGGTCAGTTTCGGCGCATGGACAAGACGCTTTTTTCATTCGGGCACGGGTATTCCGCCCGCGCGCTGGCGCGACGGCTGGTGCCGCAGGGTTGGCGTATTTATGGGACCACCCGTGATCAGAACAAGCTGGATGAGATTGCCGCAACGGGCGTGACGCCGGTGCTGTGGCCCGGCAGTGATCCCGGTGCCGCGCTGCGTGATGCGCGCCATCTGCTGATCTCGGCTGGGCCGGGACCGGAGGGGGATCCGGTTCTGGCGGCACTGGGCGCAGAGATTGCGGCGCTGGCCCCGCAGATGCGCTGGGCGGGCTATCTATCGACCACGGGGGTTTACGGCGATCATCAGGGCGGTTGGGTGGATGAGGACACGCCGCTGGCCCCGTCGACCAAACGGGGGCAGGCGCGTGTCACGGCAGAGCAGGCCTGGCGCGCGGTGCCTGATTTGCCGCTGCATATTTTCCGGCTGGCGGGCATCTATGGCCCGGGTCGCGGCCCGTTTGCCAAGGTGCGCGCAGGCACCGCGCGGCGGATTATCAAGAAAGGGCAGGTGTTCTCGCGTATTCACGTTGAGGATATTGCGCAGGCGCTTGAGCGGTCCATCGCGCGGCCCGACGCCGGGGCCGTGTATAACCTTTGTGATGATGACCCTGCGCCGCCGCAGGACGTGATCGGCCATGCCGCGGAATTGCTGGGGCTACCTTTGCCAGCCGCAGAGGATTTCGAGACCGCAGAGATGACGCCAATGGCGCGGAGTTTTTACGCCGAGAGCAAAAAGGTGCGGAACGATCGGATCAAGGCGGCGTTGGGATGGAAGCCGATTTACCCCGACTACCGCAGCGGTCTTGCCGCGATGTTGGCGGATGACCCCCGAAACGAGGACCGATGAGCGCCGAAGACGCAGACCGAACGCTGATGCATCTGTTGGACAGCGTTACGCATGCCGCGAAAGACGAACAGGTTGCGGTCCGCGATGTGCTGCACGAATTCGGTGACCGTGCGATTACGCCATTCATTCTGTTGATTGCGCTTTTGCTGGTGTCGCCGCTGTCGGGCATTCCGGGGACGCCCACGGTTGCCGCGATTATGATCGTCACCCTGTCCGTTCAGGCGCTGTACGGTCGGCGCAGGCTGTGGTTGCCGCAGTGGGTTCTGGGCCTGCGGATGCGGTCGGCCCATGTGCGGCGCGCCGTTGAATGGATGCGCAGGCCCTGCGCGTTTGTCGACCGCCATCACGCGCCGCGCCTGCAGTTTCTGACCGTCGGCCCGATGCGGGCGGTGACCTTGCTGATCTGCGTGATCATTCCGCTGGGCTGGCCTCTGCTTGAGGTGCTGCCTTTTGTGTCATCGCTGGGCGCTGGTACGGTTTCGCTGTTGTCTTTCGGGCTGTTCACCCGCGACGGTATCTATGTGCTGGCGGGTTATTGTGTTGTCGCGCTGAGCGTGCTGGCCACATTTGCGCTGGTGTTCTGAACGGGCGCTTGTCGCGCCCCGATGCACCCCCCATAAAGAGCGCAAACCAACAAATCCGGACATTCCCCGTGCGCCAACGCCTCAAGACATTTCTGGAAACACCCCGGTTCGGGAATTTCATCCTTGGGGTGATTATTTTCAATGCGATCCTGCTGGGGCTGGAGACATCAAAGACCTTTGTTGCCGCAACGGGGCCGGTTGTTGGCATTCTTGACAGGCTGTGTCTGGCAATTTTTGTCGCGGAACTGCTGATGAAGCTGTTTGTCTACCGCTGGCGGTTTTTCCGCGACGGCTGGAACGTGTTTGATTTCATCATTGTGGCGATTTCGCTGATCCCCGCAACGCAGGGGCTTTCGGCACTGCGCGCCCTGCGCATTTTGCGGGTTCTGCGGCTGGTCAGCACTGCACCGCGTTTGCGCCGGGTGGTTGAGGGGTTCATCACGGCACTGCCCGGCATGGCGTCGGTGTTCACGCTGATGGCGTTGATTTTCTATATCGGGGCGGTGATCGCGACAAAGCTTTTTGGCGCGAGTTTTCCCGATTGGTTTGGCACGCTGGGGCGGTCGGGGTATTCGCTGTTCCAGATCATGACACTGGAAAGCTGGTCGATGGGGATTGTGCGGCCGGTGATGGAGACCTACGCCTATGCGTGGCTGTTCTTTATCCCGTTCATCATGGTCACGACCTTTGCGGTGGTGAACCTGTTGGTGGGTCTGATCGTCAATTCGATGCAGGACGCGCATTCAGAGGAAAGCAACGCCGAAACCGGTGCCTACCGCGACGATGTGGCGGCCCGGTTGGCGGCGATTGAACAGCGGTTGGATGCGCTGATCGACGCGCAGAAAAAGCGTTGACCGCAGGGCCGCCCGGCTGATCAGGCCGTGCGCGCGCCGATGCTTGCAATGCCCAGTGTGTCCAGCACTTTCGCCTCGATCTGCTCTGCGTTCATGCCCGCGACGGCGTACATATCGGCAGGGGATGCCTGATCAATAAACGTGTCGGGCAGGACCATTGAGCGATATTTCAGGCCATCGTCGAACACGCCTTCATCCGCCAGAAGCTGTGCCACGTGCGAGCCGAACCCGCCGACAGCCCCTTCTTCGATGGTGATCAGTGCCTCGTGGTTTGCGGCCAGATCAAGGATCATCTCGCGGTCGAGCGGTTTGGCGAAACGGGCATCTGCGATGGTGGGGGTGATGCCCTTTGCGCTGAGCGCTTCGGCGGCTTTTTCGACTTCGGCCAGACGGGTGCCGAAGGACAGCAGCGCGACACGTGCGCCATTCGCGATGATGCGGCCCTTGCCGATTTCCAGCGGTGTGCCGCGTTCGGGCAGGTCGACGCCGTTGCCCTCGCCCCGTGGGAAACGGAAGGCGATGGGGCCGTCATCGTGGGCGACGGCGGTGGCGACCATGTGCTTCAGTTCCGCCTCATCCGCGGCAGCCATGACCACGAATCCGGGCAAGTTGGCAAGGTATGCCACATCAAAAGCACCCGCGTGTGTGGCACCGTCTGCACCGACCAGTCCGGCGCGGTCGATCGCGAAACGCACCGGCAGACGCTGGATCGCCACATCATGCACAACCTGATCGTAGCCGCGTTGCAGGAAGGTGGAATACATCGTGCAGAAGGGCTTCATCCCGCCCGCAGCCAAAGCGGCAGAGAAGGTGACGCCATGCTGTTCGGCGATGCCCACGTCGAAACAGCGTGATGGATAGCGTTCGGCAAAGAGGTTCAGGCCGGTGCCGTCGGGCATGGCGGCGGTGACGGCGCAAATCTTGTCGTCTTCGGCGGCTTCCTCCAGCAGGGTTTTGGCAAAGACAGAGGTATAGCTGGGCGCGTTTGAGGGAGCTTTTTTCTGCTCCCCCGTCACAACATTGAATTTCGATACACCGTGCCCTTTGTCGCGCGCCGCCTCTGCGGGGGCGTATCCCTTGCCCTTTTTTGTCAGCACATGAATCAGGATCGGGCCGGTGGCGCGGGATTTCACGGTGCGCAGAACCGGCAGAAGCTGGTCCATGTCATGCCCGTCGATGGGGCCAAGGTAGGAAAAGCCCAGTTGTTCGAAAAGCGTGCCACCCACCGCCATGCCCTTGAGCATATCCTTGGCGCGCTTGGCCCCTTCGCGGAAGGGTTCGGGCAGCAGGCTGACGGCCCCTTTGGCGGCGGCCTTGAACTCCTGAAACGGCACTTCGGCATAAAGGCGGCTGAGGTAGCTGGACATCGCGCCCACAGGCGGGGCGATGGACATTTCGTTGTCATTCAGGATGACGATCAGCCGCTTGCCCAGATGGCCGGCGTTGTTCATCGCCTCATAGGCCATGCCAGCAGACATGGATCCATCGCCAATCACGGCAATCGCATCGCCCAGCCCTTCGGGCACGCTGCCGCCCAGATCGCGGGCGACGGCAAAGCCAAGGGCCGCGCTGATCGAGGTGGAGGAATGGGCGGCACCGAATGGATCGTATGGGGATTCACTGCGCTTGGTGAAACCGGACAGGCCGTCCTTTTGACGCAGGGTCCGGATGCGGTCGCGGCGTTCGGTCAGGATTTTGTGCGGGTAACACTGGTGGCCGACGTCCCAGACGATCTTGTCCCGTGGGGTGTCAAAAACCGCGTGCAAAGCGACGGTCAGTTCCACAACGCCAAGCCCCGCGCCCAGATGCCCGCCGGTGACGGACACGGCTGATACCGTTTCGGCCCGTACCTCATGGGCCAGTCGCGCCAGGTCAGCGTCAGAGAACTGCTTGAGATCGGCGGGGCGCTGCACACGATCGAGCAGGGGCGTTTTGGGGCGGTCGGTCATATCGGTCTCTCAGCTTGTGCGGGTCACCACGAAACGCGCGGTGTCGCGCAGTGTATCCGCGTCATTGCCATATATACTTAACGCGTCAATGGCAGAGTCCATCAGTTCATCGGCGCGGCGTTTGGCCCCATCAAGACCAAGGAGCGACACAAAAGTGGCTTTGCCCGCATCGCTGTCCTTGCCCGTCGCCTTGCCGACGGTCGCGGCATCCCCTTCGATATCGAGAATGTCATCGGCAATCTGAAAGGCGAGCCCCAGGGCGGTGGCGTATGCGGCCAGCGGCGCGGTATCGGCCCCGGCCATGCGGGGGCCCGCAAGCGCCGACCATGCAATCAGCGCGCCCGTCTTGCCCTGTTGCAGGGCGGTGATTTCCTCAAGGCTTAGCGGGGTGGCCGCGGTTTCTGCGGCAATATCAAGTGCCTGACCCAGCACCATGCCTTGCGCACCCGATGCAATGGCCAGTGTCCGCGCCAGATCCGCGCGCACGTCGGCGCTTCCGGCCTGCGGGGCGGTGACCAGTTCAAAAGCCAGCGATTGCAGGGCATCACCGGCCAGAACGGCAGTGGCCTCGTCCCATTTGCGGTGTACGGTGGGCTGGCCGCGCCGCAGGTCGTCATCGTCCATACAAGGCAGATCATCGTGGACCAGCGAATAGGCGTGCAGCGCCTCGATTGCGGTGGCGGGCCAGATGGCAGCAGCAGGATCAATGCCGTGCAGGCGAGCGGTTTCCAGCACCAGAAACCCGCGCAGACGTTTGCCGCCGTTGGTGGCGTGGCGCATGGCCTGTACCACGGGCAGATCGTCAAAACGCGCCAGCACGGTCTCAAAATGCGCCGCGACAGATGCCGCCGCCCGTTCAAGCTGATCTTTCAGCATTGTGGTGCTACAGCCCTTCGACGGGTTTCAGCCCGGTTGGATTGCCGTCACCGTCCAGCGTGATGGCGGCAACCTTTTCCTCGGCCTCTTTCAGCTTCGCCTCGCACCGCGCCTTGAGCGCTGCACCGCGTTCATAAAGCGCAATGCTTTCTTCCAGCGCGACATCGCCCCGCTCAAGCTGGCCCAGCACATTTTCAAGCTCTGCCATCGCGGCCTCAAAGCTCATCTCGTCAATCGGCGTGTCGGACATCGTCCACCTCTTCTTATTCTTCAAAGCCAAGCATAACCGCGTTATGCACGCCCTGCCAGAGCCACCCGGGCTTCATCTTTCCCCTACAACTCAAATGCCAAGATCACGGCCTGCGCGAACAGTCGTGTTGCGGGACGACAGCCTAATCCGGGGCCAGCATGTATCCCGCACCGCGCACGGTTTGCAGGTAGCGGGGCTGTTTCGGATTGTCCTCGATCTTGCGCCTGAGCCGGGTGATTTGCACGTCGACGGCGCGTTCCTGTGCCTGACCCCGGTCGCGGCCCAGCTCCTCGACCAGTTTGGCCCGGCTGAGCGGTGCGCCGGGCTGGGCGGAGAAGATGCGCATCAATTGCACTTCGGTTGCGGTCAGGCGGACCAGTTCATCGCCCTGCCACATCTCGCCGCGCTCCAGATCATAGCGGATGGGACCAAGCGACAGCACCTTGGGTGCGGTGTCTTCGGCGCTGGTGTCGGGCATGCGGCGCAGGATTGCGTTGATCCGCAGCAACAGTTCCTTCGGCTCGAACGGTTTGGCGAGGTAGTCGTCGGCACCTGCTTCGAGCCCGTCGATACGGTTTTCGGTTTCGCCCATAGCGGTCAGCAGCAGGATCGGCGTCTGCATCGTTCCGCGCAGCGACGCGGTCAGCGCCAGACCGTCTTCTCCGGGCATCATCACGTCCAGAATAAGCATGTCGAAATCCAGCCCCGACAGGATGCGGCGCGCATGGGCGGCGTCGCGGGCGGCGGTGACAAGAAAGCCATGCCGCATCAGGAATTTCTGCAACAGCGTGCGGATGCGCTCATCATCGTCGACGATCAGCAGGTGGGCGTCCATTTCGTTCATGTGCCGCTTTCCTTCAGTCTTGCGTAGCTGGCGCGCATTTCGGGATCCATCATCGCCTCAAGCACCGTGCGAAACCCGGCAACCGCCTCTGGTCCCGCCTCGCGGAAGGCGGCGCGCAGGCGCGCGCGCTGGGCGTCTGATAGCTTGCGTTCCAAGGCACGGCCCTCTTCGGTCAGGTGAAGATGGCGCTCGCGTTTGTCGGCGCGGCCCACTTCGCTGAGGACCAGACCATCGGCAATCAAGGTGCGCAACACACGATTGAGCGATTGTTTCGTGACCCCGAGGATGTTCAGCAGGTTGTTCACCGTTGTGCCCGGCGCGCGTCCGATGAAGTGGATGGCCCGGTGGTGCGCGCGCCCATAGGCCAGATCGCTGAGGATACGATCAGGATCGGCGGTGAAACCACGGTAGGCAAAGAACATCGCCTCGCTGCCCTGCCGGAGCTGTTCATCGGTGAGAAACAGCAGCGTGTCGCCTCTGACGGCGGGGGAGTGACGGCCATCTGCCATTGGGAGCCTCGTGGTTCAATTTGATGCAGTTTATGTCAGCCTTGTTGACACTCCAAGCGGGAATAGCTAGGCAATCACAGCTTTTGCGACAGGATGTGTCCGTATCGGACCTATTGGCGCAACATTCGTAAATCTATTGGCGCGGGGAGCGTAGCATGGCGGGATATGATGATCGGGATGGCCACATCTGGCTGGACGGTAAAATGGTCGATTGGCGCGATGCCAATGTGCATATTCTGACGCACGCGATGCACTATGCGTCTTCGGTGTTCGAAGGTGAGCGGGCGTATAACGGCAAGATTTTCAAAAGCCGCGAACATTCGGAGCGGTTGAAGCGGTCCGCCCAGATGATCGACTTTGAAATCCCGTGGACGGTGGACGAGATCGAGGCGGCCAAGGTCGAGGTTCTGGCGGGATCCGGTTTGCAGGACGCCTATGTGCGCGCGATTGCGTGGCGCGGCGCAGGCGAGGATATGGGCGTGGCGTCGGCCAAGAACCCCGTGCGGCTGGCCATCGCGGCGTGGGAATGGGGGGCGTACTACGGCGACGCCAAGATGAAGGGTGCCAAGCTGGATATCTCCAAGTGGAAGCGTCCGTCGCCCGAAACGATCCCCAGCCACGCCAAGGCGGCCGGTCTTTATATGATCTGCACCATGTCCAAGCACGCGGCGGAGGCGAAAGGGTGTTCTGATGCCATGATGTTCGACTATCGCGGCTATGTGGCCGAGGCGACGGGGGCGAATGTGTTCTTCGTCAAGGATGGCGAGGTGCATACGCCGGACCCCGATTGTTTTCTGAACGGGATTACGCGCCAGACCGTGATCGGGATGCTGAAGGAAAAGCAGATCAAGGTGCACGAGCGGCACATCATGCCCGAAGAGCTGGAAGGGTTTGAGCAATGCTGGCTGACCGGAACGGCGGCGGAAGTGACGCCGGTGGGGCAGATCGGGGATTACAACTTTGAGGTCGGCGCGCTGACGCGGGATGTCGCGGAGAGCTACGAGAAGCTGGTGCGGGAATAGGTTCAAAGATTCGGGGCAGACGCTTTCGATAATTGGTAATACCTGAATGGCTGCTGACACCCAGATGTCAGCAGCCTTTTGCTATTGGCGTGTTCATTCAGAAAAGGACACCCAATGACCAATATCCTAGAGACAGGTTTTGACACCCGCCCCCTCCTGCTTGAACCCATGTGGGTTCTTACCTTTCAGGCCCCGGCAGAGGACATTGATCGCATCTTTGACGCGGTACGTTCCGTGACGCCGCTGGTGCATGGCAAGACGGATCAGAACGGTTATCGCGCACCGGGCGGGTTCGAGTATTACCGCCCGCGCGAAGGTACGCCCACCGGAGCGGAGGACGATATACGCAAGCGTCCGGGTGTCGATGAAATGAGGATTTTCCTGCCGCGCGATACCAGCATTCTTGATGCGGTGATCGAGAGTATTTACGAGGTTCACCCCTATTATGAGCCGGTGATTACGGTGCAGGAAATCCTGCGCAGTGCCGGTAAGGGGCTTGATGACAGCGACAATCCAAATCGCTGGTGGAATCGTGGGGGTGACTGGAAATCCTGAATTCCTGCCCGAAATGGCCCCCGACCGCGTCGGGCGGGGGCCGGATGCCTTGGCCGATTAGTAAAGCGCCACGGGATTGATCATCGCCTGTACCGCGCCTTGAATGCGGTTCTGGCCCAGCACGAACATGAATTCGTTCACGCCTTCATCCAGCAGCGGGCCGACGTTCATTGTTTCAAGGATGTAGATGCCGTTTTCCTTGAGCAGGGTCACGTGGCCGTAGAATACCTTGTCGCCTTCCTTGGGCGGGACGGCTTCGAGGCCCCATGTGTCGGCACCTACAGCCATCGGGTTGAGTGAGGCGAGATAGACGGCCCCCTCGTTGTCGAGGCCCGGTTCGGCCTGCCCCCAAAGGGCGGGGTTTTCGTTGAAGGTCACATCCGTCCAGCCGGTGTAGAACAGGATGATGTCCCCCTCGCGCAGTTCGACGTTCTGCGCTTCGGCTGCGGCCTTGATCTCTTCTGAGCCGAAGCTTTGGCCGGCTTCCATCACCTCGACCCCGGCCTGTGCGGCCATGTCGAGGATCACGCCGCGACCGACAAGGGGTGGCACGTCGTGGGTGCCCAGCTTGGTCAGGCCGGTGATGACGCTGATCTCTTTTTCATCAAGGCAATTGTAGTAATGACCGTTCTCGCCCAGATGGCCCAGACCGTCGAGCTGGCTGCCGATGCCGATCCATGTCTGCAGCACGTCGTCGTTATAGTTACCCTCGTAGCCGAAGCCCGACAGTTTCTGGCCGCCCTGCTGGTTCGGCTGCACGATTTGCAGGCTGAGCGAGCGTGGCGGGAAGGCGGGGGTGTCGGGGCCGATGGTGATCCCCAGCGGCATCGACTTGCCCTGTTTGATGAGCTTGCTGGCCTCAAGCGTGCGTTCGGGTGTGACAAGGTTAGCGGAGCCAAGCGTGTCTTCGGCGCCCCATTTCGACGGGGTGCAGTCCTGTGCCAGCGCCGATGTGGCACCCAGCCCGGCAGCGAGCGTGAGCGCAAAGAGATGTGATTTCAGCATGATTTTCCTCCCATTAGGAGGTCAGGCTAACACGATTCTCTTATGACGCGAGTCCCGGCTTTAGCTTCTCAGCGATGGCAGGCCGACGCCGGTGCTGTCAAAGCCGCCGTCCGAGGCGATGACCTGTCCGGTGACATAGCTGGCGCGGGCGCTGCACAGAAAGGCGATGACTTCACCGATTTCCTGCTCCGATCCGTAGCGGTTGAGCGGGATCGCGTCATGATAGGCGTCGATGATGTCCTGTGTGTGAACGGCCATCGCCAGTTTGGTGCGCACGGGGCCGGGGCAGACGGCGTTGGCGCGGATGCCGTATTCGCCCAGTTCGGCGGCCTGTTGTTTGGTCAGTTGAATGACGGCGGCCTTGGAGGTGCCGTAGGCTACGCGCAGGGTGGAGGCGCGCAGGCCGGAGATGGAGGCGATGTTGACGATGGCGCCTTTGGTTTGTTTCAGCGCGGGGATCGCGGCTTGGGTCATCAGGAACACACCGTCGAGGTTGGTTTCCATCACACGCCGCCAGCGGGCGAAATCGGTTTCCTCGATGGGTCCGAAATCGGCGACGCCCGCGTTGTTGACCAGCGCGTCGAGCTGGCCAAAATGGTCGGTGCAGGCGCGGATGGCTTGCGGCGCGGCTTGGGGATCGGAGACATCGTGCAGCAGCTTGAGGGCTTGTCCGTCGAATTGTGTGATGGCTTCGTCCAGTGCATCCGTGTCGCGGTCCAGCAGGGCCACGCGCCAGCCTTCGGCGGCCATCAAATGCGCCGTGGCCAGCCCGATGCCACGGGCAGCGCCGGTGATGAGAACGACTTTCCCGCTGTCCGACGCCATCAGAAATCAACCCCGCGCTGGGCTTTGATCCCCGCCTGGAAGGGGTGTTTCACCTCTGTCATCTCTGTCACCAGATCTGCGTATTCACACAACGCCGGCTTGGCGTCACGGCCTGTCAGGATCACGCCTGTGCGTTTGTCGCGTGCCTCCAGTCCTGCAATCACGTCCCCAACCGACAGGTAGTCATAGCGCATGGCGATGTTGATCTCATCCATGACGATCAGGTCAAAATCTCCGCTCTCCATCATTTCACGGCCCTTGGCAAAGGCGGCTTCGGCTGCGGCGATGTCACGGTCGCGGTCTTGCGTGTCCCATGTAAAGCCTTCGCCCATAGTGTGCCACGTGACCTCGCCCAGACGGTCAAAGAATTGGCGTTCGCCGGTTTTCCATGTTCCTTTGATGAATTGAACCACACCCACCTTTTGCTTCCACCCCAGCGCCCGGATGATAACACCAAAAGCGGAAGAGGATTTGCCCTTGCCGTTTCCGGTGTGAACCAGCACCAGACCCTTTTCGGGGTCCTGCAACTCGGCCACCTTTTTGCGCTGGGCGGCCTGTTGTTCCTGCATCTTGGTTTTATGATCGTCTGACATTTCTTGTCCTTAGTTCGGTGAGCCTGAGGGCGCGACACTGGGTTTGGATTTAGAGCGGTCGAGCCCCAGTTGCCGTTCGCGCCATATGATCAGGACGCCGCCCGCAATGACAAGGGCCGCGCCGATCAAAATGGTTGGGGTGGGGACTTCGCTGAAGATAACCCAGCCGATCAGCGTGGCGAAGATCATCGAGGAATAGTCAAACGGGGCCAGCATGGAGGCGGTGCCGAACCGGTAGGACGATGTGACCATGATCTGAGCGACCCCGCCAATCAGGCCCGCGCAGACAATCAGGCCGATGATATTGAGGCCCGGTGCGGTCCAGGTCAGTGATGCGTGTGGCAGGGCAAGGCCAAGCGGCAAGGTCAGCAGGGAGACGACGGTGGCGGTGAGCGAGAAATAGAAGACGATCGCCGACGTGCTTTCGGTCTGGACAAGGCGGCGAACGTGGATTTGCACCAGTGCGCGCAGAATAGAGGCCATGAGTACCATGAGCGCGCCCAATGTGGCAGTGTCGGTATATGTCTGGTCCAATGACAGGCGCGGGGCCAGTACAATCATTACGCCGACCAGACCAAGCGCCACCGCTGACAGACGAAAGAGCCTGATGCGTTCGCCCAGCAAAGCGGCGGCAAAGATGACAGTGAACATTGGTGTGGCGTAGCCGATGGCGGTGACTTCGGGCAGCGGCAGCAGGGCGAGGCCGGCAAATGTCAGCCCCATTGCGGAGGTGCCGATCAGCCCGCGCCACACATGGCCCATGATGTTATGTGCCTTGAGCCCATCGTGCAGATGGCCGGATTGCCAAAGCCAGGCCATGATGATGGGCATGGCAAAAAGCGAGCGAAAGAAAACCGCCTGTCCGGGGGGTACGGCATCTGATGCGGCCTTGATCAGGGCCGCCATGACCATGAACAAAAAGACCGCGCCAGTCTTGAGAGCGATGGCGCGGCCGGGTCGATGGGTGGTGGTTGGTGCGGCCATGACACTTCATGCGCCGCACCGGTCCGAGATGCAAGGCGGGCCTAGCCCAGTTTGGCAACGCCCAACGGAACCGCAAATTTCAGACACCAGATATAAAGTTCGTTGAAATCGCTGATGTCGATGTTGGCAGGCACGATGTAGCTTTGGGTGCCGGTAATTTGCTTGAGTTCGCCCAGGCTGGCCCCGTTGGCAAATTTACCGTCCTTGCCAAATCCTACGTGCGGGTCCGGCGCGCCATCGAGCGAGAAGCTGCTGTCGAACGTGACGGTGGACGTGCCGTCGGCGTTTTCTGTGATGGTGACGCCGCCGGTGGTTATATGATCACTTGCACCGACAAAAGTGCCTGTGGTGTCGGCAAAGACGGAAGCCACGGGGCCAACGATCAGGAAAGCGGTGAGGGCGGCAGTGAAGATCTTTTTCATGGGTCAGTTCCTTGGTGAGGTGAGTAGCTGTTGTTGTGAACCCTAGATACACTTTGGAACCGAGTAGTTCAAAACACGAAATCGCGAGTTGTGTAACAATTAGTTCCGAACTATGTGTTCCCCGTAAAGGAGACCAAAATGGCACGACCCAGAGAGTTTGACCCCGATGAGGCTGTCGCAAAGGCAATGCAGGTGTTCTGGCAGCACGGGTATGAGGATGCATCTCTTCCCGATCTGCTGGAGGGGATGGGGCTGACGCGAGGCAGTCTGTACAAGGCGTTCAAGGACAAGAAGAACCTGTTTCTGCTGGTGCTGGACCGGTATGAAACCGCAGCGGTGGACGCTGGTGTGGCGCTGTTGACCAATGCACAGATCGAGGACGGGGCGGAGCGTGTTCTGCTGATGTTCAAAGGTCTGGTTGCGGCAGTCGCGGACGGGGATCACCGGGGGTGTCTGTTGTGTACCGCAGCGGCGGGATCAGCGGCAAATGATGCCGATATTGCAAAGGCCGTGCATCTTGGCTTGGGCAAATTACAGGCCGGATTTGTGCAGGCGCTGGCGGATGCGCCTGCGTTGGCGGCCCTGGACGACGCGCAGAGGCTGCGGTTGGCAGATACGCTATTGACGCAATACATCGGGTTGCGAATGCTGGCGCGGTCGCGGTTGCCGATGGGGGTGCTGCAGCACGCGGTGCAGGGGGTCGAGGATATTCTGCGCGGCGCGGCGGCGTAGGGGCGCGGATTGTTGAAACGCCCGGTCCGCGTTCCCTGAGGAACGCGGGTGACCTAGCCGATGATGCCGCGGTTTTCGCCAACCTGTCCCCGGTGCAGCAGCATGTGGTCCAGCAAAACGCAGGCCATCATCGCCTCGCCCACCGGCACAGCGCGGATGCCGACACAGGGATCATGCCGACCTTTGGTAATGATCTCGGTCTCTTCGCCTGATTTGGTGATGGTCTTGCGGGTGGTCAGGATGGAAGATGTGGGTTTGACGGCAAAGCGCACGACCACGTCCTGCCCGGTGCTGATGCCGCCAAGAATGCCGCCTGCATGGTTTGAGGAATAGCGGGGCTGACCATCGTTCCCCATGTAAATTTCATCCGCGTTCAACTCTCCTGTCAGCATTGCGGCTGACATGCCTTCGCCAATCTCAACCCCTTTGACGGCATTGATCGACATCATCGCGGCGGCAAGGTCGGTGTCGAGTTTGCCGTAGACCGGCGCGCCCAGACCGGCGGGCACATTGCGCGCCGCCACTTCAATGATCGCGCCGACGCTGCTGCCGGATTTGCGCAGACCGTCCAGATAGCTGGCCCAGTCTGTCGCGGCCTTGGCATCCGGCACCCAGAATGGATTCTGGTCGATCTGGTCCCAGTCAAAGGCATCGCGGTCAATCTGATGTGGCCCCATCTGCACCATGTAGCCGGTGATCTGCAAATCGGGGGCCATCGCCTTGATCGCCTCGCGCGCCAGACCGCCCGCGGCAACGCGCGCTGCGGTTTCACGGGCAGAGGACCGCCCGCCGCCGCGATAGTCCCGCACGCCGTATTTCTGAAAATAGGTGATGTCGGCGTGGCCCGGGCGGAACTTGTCCTTGATGTCGCCGTAGTCTTTTGAGCGTTGGTCGGTGTTTTCGATCATCAGCTGGATGGGTGTGCCGGTGGTGACCCCTTCGAACACGCCCGACAGGATGCGCACCTCGTCCGCCTCGCGCCGCTGGGTGGTGTATTTGTTCTGGCCGGGTTTGCGTTTGTCGAGCCAGTGCTGGATCATCGCAGCGTCCACCGGCACGCCGGGGGGGCAGCCATCGACCGTCGCACCCAGAGCGGGCCCGTGGCTTTCGCCCCATGTGGTGACGCGGAAAAGATGACCGAAGGTATTGATGGACATGTGCGATGCTCCTGTTGAGGAGAGCATTAGCGGTGTGGGGGAGGTGGCTCAAGAGGGGGCGTGTTTTAGTGGCCCGCCCGGCGGGACAAAGATGCCTTTCGCCGCATGGGGGCCACCGTCCGTTTTCGCGGAGGAAGCGCGCTGTCTTGGTTGTGTGACTATCCGTGGGCGCGATGTTGCTTGGCAAGGATCCAGACCCTAGGCGACATCGTTCCAATTGGGGACATAGCGCTGCCACTCCGTCTGGTAACGCGCCGCATAATCCATTCCGACCTTGACCCAGTCAATTTCTGGCTGACCGTTGCTCGGCTGGGCCGTTTGTCCCCCATAGACAATCACCTTCTGCCCCTCGTCAAACGCATCAATCGATTGCCGCCACAGGTCGCCCTCCCAATAAAGGGTCATTCTGGACTGCAAGGGTTCAAACTCGGCAGTGAACAATGTGCCGAAACCCTCGCCATAGCGGTCTTGTTTCAGCGGTGCGGTTTGAAATTCCGATGCAAGGTCGGCGGGAATTGCAATCCTTGGGAGGGCCGCATGCAGGTGGTCGGCACGCTCAAAGGTCTTGGTGAAATCCTGACGATCCGGGGCATTTCCATCGTTCTGGTGATTTGTGGCGATCAGGCGCGGCTGGACCTGGGCACCGCCCCCGGCAAAGATTTCAACACTGGCGGCGGCCCCTGAAGCGTCCGCGACAATGATGTTGTAGGGCATATGCGACGGCACCCGTTGCAGCACGCGAAGGGCTTGGGGAACGGTGTCGCAAGTCTCAAGAATGTAGCGCAGGATCGTGGTGATGCCAAAGCCCTTGCCGGTTTCCTGACGCCCGCCATAGGCCAGCACCACGCTTAGCCCCGCCGCGTTGATGCCATCGGACAGACCCCACAGGAATTCGATCATGCCCATGACGGGGCGGCCACACCACTCGCTGCGCAGCAACAACCCTTCGTTCAGGTCGGGCGACAGATCGTAGTTGCGCACCAGTCTTATGTCGTCGTTTGACACCGCGCAGGCCAGCGAACAGCCGCCCAGATAATTTGGCGGGCACCACGTTGACAAGAAGCGGGCGGCGCGGTCAGAACCGCCGGCCAGTGCGACAAGCTGTGCATGCACCGGCACCAGTTCGGGCATGTATTCTGTCAGGGCGCTTTCGCAGTCTGCGCGGCTGGGGCCATCGTCGCCGCCATTGGCTACAAACCACGCCTGATAGGCGGGCCATGACCGTTGCCAGCGGGCCTGCCATTTGGGGCCCGGTGTTGCTTCGGAAACTGCGTCGAAAGTGAGGGAATGTGTCATGTTGTTCTGCCTGTCTGGTGTATGGGGGGTTAGGTGATGCGATCTGCCAGCGCTTGCTTGACCGGTGCGCTGGCCTGCAAAGAGCCCAGAACGGTGATCGAGCCGATTGTCGCAAGGGCGAGGTCGGGGGAAACATCGTCAGCGATACGAGCAAGGCCCACGACCTTGATGTGCAAAACCTCGTTCGCGGCGCGGACCGCTTCCAGATCAGCCACCGAAAAATCGGAAAGGCCCAGCTCCATCGTGTGCCGTTCAATGGACTTGGTCACCGTATCGGAATGCCTGTCCAGCTGGTTGCGGATGGCGGTGCGGATGAAATCGCTTCGGCTGGAGTAGAACCCTTCCTGCACGAGCAACTCAATGCGGCCAAGATCCACGAAGCCGAGATTGATTGTCAGCTTTTCGCTTTCGGGCGTTTTGTTTCTTTGGTGCTGCATCATTCCATCCATCTACCATCTGTCTGGATGGTTTATGGATGTTAAATGGCGATAGCAAGCGATAAGATGCCATGACTTCGGGACAGGCAGCAGCCATGTCCGGTCTGATAGCGGAGGAATATCAAGGAAAAACGGGACAGACCGCGTGAAGGAACACGCAGGGTCGCCCCTTTAGATTTCAGTGCAGTCCGTGAATGAAGCCCAAGCGGCGCGTTCGTTACTTTTCCGCCGAAGTGTCGCCTGGGTCCACAGCGCCCTCGCGGCGTTGGCGGGTTGTTTCCAGCGCTTGTTTGGCTCTGTTGCGATGTTCTTTGGCGCTCAGCTTCTCAACACGCTGGGCGATGCTCCACTGAACGCCAAGCGGGTCGGACAACAGCCCCGTCATGTCACCCCAATAGCGTTCTTTCAGCGGATTGGTGACGGTAAAGCCCGCCGCAACGGCATTGTCCCAGGTTGATTTTACGTCTTCGACATAAAGATGGAGGCTGACCGAGCCGATGCCGAAGGGCTGGCCCTGGCCAATCGTCAGTTGGGTATTGCCGATCTTGATCTTGGCGAACATCAGCGTTTGCGTGCCCGGAACTTTCTGTGATCCCGTCAGCTTGGCATCAAAGGCCGCCTTATACAGCGCCACGGCGTCATCGACGCTGGCGGCGATGATGTGGGGGGTTACAGACCGGAAACCACGCGGGATCGGTGCTACTTTTGCTGTGTCTTGCGCCATGCCATTTCCCTTTCCGGTCTTGGTCTGATCTATCCGGCCAATACTGGCGCGACTTTATACTTCGGGCCGTCCTACCTTGACCAAGGGACCGAGGCTGTCGAGATAGCTGCGATCGAAATCGGGCTCATAGACCGGGAACCGCACATGGTTGTCACGGAAGCTTTTGTGGGGTTGGCCCATGCGCAGAATCCCTTCGCGGCGCGAGCGGCGGACCAGTTCAAAGTCCACTTCAAGCGGGATCATTTCTTCCTGCACGTTACCGCGGTGCAGGACCTGGCCTGCAGGGTCGATCACCATCGAATATCCGTTGCCCCCCGCCAGAAGGCCGTTGATGTGGAAAATATAGCTTTGGAACATCGCGGCAGACCCTTGCGCGATGGCAAGATCGGCGGGCCGGTCCACGAAGCTGGCCAGCACGGGGTTGATGATCACCTCGGCGCCCATTGACGTCAGCGTGCGCGTCACTTCGGGGAACCACAGATCATAGCAGATGGACACACCGAAACGGCCCGCACCCGGCACGTCAAAGACACAGAATTCCTCGCCCTTGGTTACGCCTTCCTCATAGGGTGTGAAGGGGAACATCTTGCGGTAGCGGGTGACGACCTCACCTGCGGGGTTGAAGACTGGCGTTGTGTTGTGGATTTTGTCGCCGTCTTTTTCAAAATAGCTGCCGGGGATCAGCCAGCAGTCAAAGCGGCGGGCAAGTTCGGCAAGATCCTGTTCGATCTTGCCACCAATCGGGTCTGCGGCGGCCTTGTTGGGGCCGTGCGGGGCAAGTTCGCTGAACACAACCATCTGCACCCACGGGTAAAGGCTGAACAGAATTTCCATGCGCTTGCGCATTTCGGGGATGTTGTTGTGCATCGTGACGTGCATCTGGATGCCGGCGATTGAGAAACGAGACATGAGTGCTCCTGTGTCTTTGGTGTCGCCGTTGTGCGGCGTTAAGCTGTTTCGGGAAGGCCGGTGTCCGAGGGGAAGGCGGCGTTCTGTTGTGAATAGGGTTTTGTATGTTGCACGTGCGGTTCGGGCGAGGCAGCCTGCGATCCGGTTGGCGTATACTGGATCACGCGGGTGCGTGGTATGACATTTTCCAGCGCATGATCTTCGCGCGTGCCGTCCATCCAATGCAGCGACATCTGCCGTGCCCGTGGGCGATAGGCGGCGGTGTAGATCGTGCCAAACCCCTTGTCATATCCGGTGCTGGCAAGGGGAACGGTGAGGAATTCACTGGTTAACTGTTCCGTCGTCAGATCATTGTTTTCAAACAGCTGTTCAAGATGATCGGCACGTCCTTCGGTGTTGGAAAACCGGCCATGACGCGGCCATTCAACGCCCAGCTGGTGATTGGTCGTGAAGGGGGTGCGCGTGACAATTGCGGGGCGGTCGGGGGCCAGCATGACCGTTGCCCATTCGCCCGCAGCATCCGCAACCGTGATATTGTAAGACATATGCGACGGCACACTGCGCAGCGCTTCGACGGCCTGCTCAACATCTGCGCAGATCTCAAGAACGTAGCGGATGATCAGCGGGATGCCAAAGCCCTTGGAGCTGACCGTGCGCCCGCCAAACGTGAGGGACGCCGCAAGCCCCGCGTCGTTGATGCCATCGGCCAGACCAACGATCCCTTCGACCATCCCTGCAACGCGCCGTCCGCGCCAGTTGGTGGACAGCAAGGTGGATTCGTTCAGCTTTGGATCAAGGTCATAGTTGCGGATCAGCAATGGGCCCTGATCATCCGTCAACACCGCTTGGGAACAATGCACCAGATATCGGGGAGGGGACCAAAAGCTGAGGAACACCGCCGTTTCCGGTGTGTCGCCGCAGACCTCAAGCCAGTTGTCCCACAGGCTTTCAAACTCCGGCATGTGCTGGCGCAGGGCCAGACGGGCATCGCGCACATCTTTTGCGTCAACCGTGCGGCGTTTGCGCATCCATGCGGACCAACCCGGCCAGCCATGCGCGAACGCCTGACGCAATGCGTCAGCCGGGCGTTCTTCCGTCAGGCTTCTGAAGTTGAGATGCATCATGTTTCCAAAGGATCGAAGGGAGTAAATGACCACGCTTTGCGTGAAGGTCCACCGCATTTCGAACAAAGGGGAACATCATATATCATGGTGTAGGGTAGATTGACTTTTGCAAGGCAATTGTCAAGAACGCGGCATGCTGAAGTCACCTGTACCTCACGGCACCATTCGCCAAAACGACATTGCTGGCCTTCTTAGCAGCTATCGGATCACACAATATCCGACCGTGGTTCGGGTGCGGCGCACCATTCAGGGCGGTGGTTATGGCGATCAGGACCGCAACCCCTACACATGGACCGTGTTTTTTCTGGTAGACGAACAATGGATGTCGCTGGAGAGCGCACGGGGCATGCCGCGCGAGTGGGGCAGTCTGGACCGGCTGGAAGTCTGGCTGCGCAGCGTGGGTTTTGCGTTCTTCTGGGTGCGCAACGATATCGACAAGGTCGATCAGGCAAACGGGGAGCCGGAACAGCCCCCCGCCTGAAGGTTTTCTAGAACCACTTACCGGCGGTCATATCCGCAGGCATTGCCACTTCGGTTTCGGCGGTCAACGGGACGCTCTGGAATTCGGCCTTAATCGCGGCATTCCAGCGCTTGGCGCGTTCCAGCAGTTCACGATCATCCGATTGCATCCGGCCACGGGCCAGAATGCAGCCAAGGTCGGCCCCGTGATAGCAATATTCACCCTCTGCATAGACCCGCAGATAGAATGCCTCATGCTCATCGCCAAGCGCGTTGATGTTATGGCCCGCACGGGTGAATTCAATCGCGCCGTCATCATCCATCGTCCAGATACCCGAGCGCGGCGCCTTTGTGATCAGTTCGACCTTGTCCTCGGTTTGCTTGAGGATCAGCTGGGTCCAGTAGTCGTAGTGGTTCCAGCGGCTTTGCACTTCTTCGACATCAATCTCGTAATCCACATCCATGAATTCCAGCAAATGGAACAGGAACAGCGGGCAGCCGCCATAGGTCGAGGTGATCAGATTGGTGGGCGGGGATGCACCGGAAACGCGGGGGTTGATCTCGCCCAGATAGACTTCGTTGGTGTCGGTATCGAGCAGGAAGTCACAGCAGAAGACACCTTTGTAGCCTTCTTTATACAACTGGTCGCCCAGGTTTCGCGCCATATCGCGCACCTTGTCCGGCACACCGTCTGGCAGGATCGCCGGTGAAATGTCATTGCCGCACCAGCCGCCTTTGTAGGGTGTGATCTCCTCAAACCCCGTGATGTCGGTCATCACCGGGCCGACAAGTGTACCGTGGCGCGTTGCACATCCTTCAATCGTGCCGGGCAGGTGATTGATACGCTTCATCACCTTCAGTTCTTCCCCAACGATCTTGCTGGAAAACTTGTCCCAATCCGCCTTGGATTTGATAAAGAACGTGGTGCGTCCGCTGTCGCCATATGGGGTCTGCACCACCAGATCCTTGCCCAGCTTGGCGCTGGCCGCCAGTTTGTTCAGGTGGTTGTAATTGTCGGCGGTGCCCATCGTGTTGGGCGCACTTTCCACGCCTGCCGCGTTGCCGATGCGGGTGGTTTCGATCTTGCTGTCCAGACGGTGACGCAATTCATTCGAAGGCAGCGCAATCTTGACGCCAACTTCCTCGCACAATTCCTCGGTTCGTTCATCAAACATCACAAAGATCGCAAGGCCCGGATCACGTTCGGCCACCCGTGCGCGGAATTCCGGGTGATCGACCAGATAATTGCCGACTTCTTCCATCGACTGAAAGACGGGCGCACCAATCTGGCTGGGTTTGAAGACACGCGGATGCTCCCCCTCGAACACATCGAAGTAGTTCACAAACTCCAGCCCGCCGACCCATTGGTCCAGCCCCATCAGGTTGAACGGTGTCGGCATCACCACATAAATCGGCGTCTTGTTGCGCCGCAGGTAGCGGTAGATTTCTGTCAGTCCCACCAGCTTTTCTTTTGTCTTGGCCATTCTTGGCTCTCTCCCGTTGGTTTTGTGTGCGTTTGATCGCATCTGGTAAGTCTTGTGCCCCGATTTCAGTCTTGTCCGACCTGACCGGGAGGTGTCGCGATTGTCCGCTGCGTGTTGCGTGCCATCTGCACAGCATGCCCTTTAACGTATCAAGATTCAAATACCGGCCTGCATTACGTTTGTTATCGGAACCTGCGCTATCGCAAGCCAGAATTGTCCGATGGCGAAGAATTTTACATTAAAATTGCGAACACTTCGGCAAAGGGTACGGCCACGACTATGATCTGCTGACGAAAGAGCCGGTTACATCGCTGGAGGACCTGAAGACACGTAAGATCCGCGCCACGTCAAATGTTGCCAAGGTGTTGGAACACTTTGAAATCCCAACTGTATACCTGCCAGCGGGCGAGCTTTACATCGGCATGTCCACAGGTGTGATCGACGGCGCGATCTATGGTGGTCCGATTGAATACGAGCAGCTTAAGCTGAACGAAACCGCCACGCATTACACGCGTCTGAACATGCTGATGCCGGGCTGGACCGAGACGTTCCTTGCCAACCCTGAAAAGTGGAACGCCCTGTCGGATGAGCACAAGGCGATCATGCAGGAAGCAACAGCGCAGTTTGCTCAGGACATCAACGACTGGCTGGCCGAAGGCAACCAATCCGTTGTCGACAAGGGCGACGTGTTTGAATTCGCAACGCTGCCGGATTCAGATTCCAAAGAGCTGACAGTGGCCGCACAGGAAGTCTGGCAGGAAGAAGCCGGCCGTTCCGAGCGCAACAAGAAGCTGATCGATCCGCTGGTTGAGAACGCCAAGGCGCAAGGGCGTCTGTAATGAGCTTGGTGACAAGATATCTTGTCGCTCAGGATGGCCTGTCCGAATTTGTCGGGCGGGCCATTGCCTGGCTCACGCTGGGTATGATCGGTGTCTTGATGGTCGAGATTGTCTCTCGCTACTTCCTCGACGCGCCGACGCTTTGGGTCCATGAAACCAGCATCATGCTCTATGGTGCGTTCTGCATGCTGGTGGGCTGTTACACCTTGCGCCATCGTGGCCATGTGCGCAGTGAAGTCATCTGGGGTGCCTTGCCCAAGCGCGGGCAGGCCTTTTGTGATATGCTGATCTTCTCCGCCGGTTTTGTGGTGCTTGCAATCTTTTTCAAACTGTCTGTCAGCTTTGCCGCCGAAAGCTGGGCGGTGCTGGAATACTCCAACAAGAGCATGTGGCAACCGCCGCTGTACCCGATCAAGACGGTTATTCCGGCCGCTGTCGGTCTTGTTCTGCTGCAAAACATCGCTGAATTGCTGCGGTCGGTGCTGACCGTGTTGAACATTGAATATGATGATCCGCGCGAGCGGGAAGAAGAAATCGACATTGATCCCGAACTTCTGGCCACCGCGACCAAGGCCGACGTTGCCGCGTCTTCGGACAAACGCTGATATCCGGTTGCCACGTGCTGCCGCCCGCCTAAGAACACACTGATGGAAAATCTGGACCCGCTGGTCATCACGGCAATCATGTTTTCGTCGATGCTGGCGCTGATGGCGCTGGGGGCACCGCTGGCCTGGGCGCTGACAATCTGCGGCGTAGGCAGCGCCTATGCGATCTACGGCGATGGCGGGCTTGATCTGCTGATTTCATCGACGTTCAGCGCGATGGACAACTTCCTGCTGGTCGCTTTGCCGCTGTTCATCTTTATGGGTCTGGTGCTGCAACGCTCTGGCATCACGGATGATCTGTTCGGGATGATTCACAAGCTGATGGGCGGTCTGCCCGGTGGTCTGGGCATCGGCACGGTTATCATCTGCGCCCTGATTGCGGCGATGGCAGGTGTTTTGGGTGCGGCGACGGTCAACCTTGGCATTATCGCCCTGCCTGCCATGTTGAACCGTGGCTATGACAAACGCTTGGTCACAGGCACAATCATGGCCGGTGGTGCATTGGGTTTCCTGATCCCGCCCAGCGTTTTGATGATCATCTACGCCTTCCTCAGCCGTGATTCCGTGGGCAAACTGTTCGCTGCCGGATTGATGCCGGGTCTGATGCTGGCGACGATATATATTTTCTACATCCTGATCCGCTGCCGCGTGAACCCGACGCTTGGCCCCCCGCCGAGGAACAGTTCACCGCCGCCGAAAAATTCAAATCCCTGCGCTTCCTCATCGCGCCGGGCCTGCTGATCTTTACCGTTCTGGGCTGTATCATCGGGGGCATCACATCGCCTTCCGAAGCCTCCGCCATTGGTGCGTTCGGGTCGCTGGTGATTGCCGGTGTGCAGCGCCGCATCAGCTGGGACATGATGCGCTATGTCATGCTGTCGACAACCAAGCTGATGGGCATGTTGATGTGGATCACCATCGCGGCGGTGTTCTTTTCCAAGATATATGTCGGCGTGGGTGCCGGTGCCGTTGTGGGTGAGTTAATCGAGGATTACGAACTGTCCCCGAACCTTGTAATCATTGCGATGCTGGTGGCTTATTTGGTGCTTGGCATGTTTTTGGATGGCTTTGCCATTGTGTTCATCACCGTGCCGCTTTTCGTGCCGATTGTGCGCGATCTGGGCTTTGACACCACCTGGTTCGCAGTGCTGTTCATCCTCAGCATGCAGTCGGCCTATCTGACGCCGCCATTCGGCTACAACAATGCAAAGACCATGATGCGAGTGCATCTGGGTTCGGTGCTTCTTCCCTCCGAACCCAGATCACGAAGAGTTTCGCGGATTGTCTGGGGTACTGCTGCTGACATCTTCCTGCGGGGCCGGTTCTGTTACGTTGCAGATTGCCGGGCCTGTTGTCCCTGATCCACCCAGTCGCGGTTTCTCGCCCCCCTTGCCAACCCTTCCCTATCCGCCTATCCCTGAATGTACCTCGGGGGACTCGCAAGAGTTGAGATAGCGCAAGCTGACCCGTCGAACCTGAACCGGTTAACACCGGCGGAGGGAAGGTTTTGGCATACTTCCATTACTTCTCGTCGCCGCATTTTGGAGGATGCCAATGAAGGCTCTTACACTTGCTGCTACTTCACTGATCACCGCGACTGCAGCCGCGGCGGATACACCTGAACTGGTGGTCTATACCTATGACAGCTTTGTTTCTGACTGGGGCCCCGGCCCGCAGATTGAAAAAGCATTCGAAGAGGTCTGCGCCTGTGATCTGAAATTCGTGGGCAACGGCGATGGGGCGGCTTTGCTTGCACGGCTCAAGCTGGAAGGCGCGCGGTCTGATGCGGATCTGGTGCTGGGGCTTGATACGAGCCTGATCGCGGCGGCCAAAGAAACGGGGCTGTTTGCCGAAACGCCTGTGACGGCGGACTATGCGCTGCCCATCGAATGGACCGACAGCACCTTTGCGCCCTACGACTGGGGCTATTTCGCCTTTGTGCACAACAGGGACATGACACCGCCTGCGAACTTCAAGGCGCTGGGCGAGAGTGACGCAAAAATCGTCATTCAGGATCCACGGTCCTCGACCCCCGGTCTGGGGTTGTTGCTGTGGGTCAAGGACGCCTACGGCGATGAAGCGCCAGCGATCTGGGAAAGCCTGTCAGATAATGTGGTGACCGTGACCAAGGGCTGGTCAGAGGCATACGGTTTGTTTCTGGAAGGCGAGGCGGACATGGTGCTGAGCTATACGACATCGCCCGCCTACCACATCATCGCGGAAGAGGATGAGAGCAAGGCGGCGGCGGTCTTTGACGAAGGGCACTACATGCAGATCGAGGTTGTGGGACGGCTGGAAGGGTCGGACCAGCCTGATCTGGCGTCGCAATTCATGGCGTTCATGGTGTCGGATGCGGCGCAATCCATTCTGCCGACAACGAACTGGATGTATCCGGCGGTGATGCCATCGGGTGGGTTGCCTGACGGTTTCGGGGAATTGGTGACACCTGAAAAGGCCCGTCTGATCGACGCGGACAAGGTACCGGCGATCCGGGATGAGGCATTGGCCGAGTGGCTCGGCGCGCTCTCTCAATAAGCACGAAAACCGGAATCAGCGCGGCGGCTTTGGTTGTTGCGCTGATCCTTGGTGCCTTGATTGCGGTGATCAGCAAGGCCGAAGCGGGCGCGGGGTTTACGCGCGCTGACTGGATGGCGTTGCGTTTTACGGTCTGGCAGGCGGTTCTGTCGGCGCTGTTTTCGGTCGTTCTGGCGGTGCCGGTGGCGCGGGCGCTGGCGCGGCGGCAGTTTGTCGGGCGCGGCGTTCTGGTCACGCTTCTGGGGGCGCCGTTCATCCTGCCGGTGATCGTTGCCGTGCTGGGGTTGCTGACAGTTTTTGGCAGGAATGGATGGCTGAATCTGGTGCTGGCGCATTTTGGTTTGCCGCCTGTTTCCATCTACGGATTGCACGGTGTGGTGCTGGCGCATGTGTTTTTTAACCTGCCACTGGCGACGCGGCTTTTGCTGCAGGCATGGCAGACAGTTCCGGCAGAGCGGTTCCGACTGGCAGCACTGCTTCGGCTCACACCGTGGGCGTTTTTCCGGGTGATCGAATGGCCGCTTCTGCGTCAGATCGTGCCGGGTGTCGCGGCGTTGGTCTTTGTGATTTGCCTGACCAGTTTCGCCGTGGCGCTGACGCTGGGCGGCGGGCCGCGTGCCACCACGCTGGAACTGGCGATCTATCAGGCGTTCCGGTTTGATTTTGATCTTGGGCGCGCGGCGCTTTTGTCGGTCACGCAACTGGTGGTGGCAGGAGGGGCTGCGGTGCTGGCGCTTGCGATCATTCCAACGCTTTCGATGGGTGGCGGGCAGGATCGGCCCCAACAGCGATGGGACGGGCAGCTGATTTTGCAGCGTGGACTGGACGGCGTTGCGATCCTTGGTGCTGCTGGTTTTCTGTTGCTGCCCCTTGCCGCTGTGGTCTTGCGCGGCGTGATGGGGCTGGGGCGGCTGCCGCCGGAGGTATGGACGGCGGTGGGGTCGACGATGATCGTTGTTGTTTTGTCGGTCGGGCTCTTGGGGCTGATGGCGCTGCCGATGGCAGGCTGGATTGCGTCGCGTGCGCGTGGCGGGATTGAGGCGATTGGCCTTCTGGGGCTTTCGGCCTCTCCCCTGATGATCGGGACGGGGTGGTTTATTCTGATCAATCCCTTCGCGTACCCCGCTGATCTGGCCCTGCCGGTTACTGCCTTGGTCAATACGCTGATGGCGCTGCCGTTTTGCCTGCGCATTCTGGTGCCACGGCTGCGTGAGACGGTGCAGGATTTCGGGCGGCTTACGCTGTCGCTGGGGCTGACCGGCTGGCCGCTTTGGCGCTGGGTGATTTTGCCGCGACTTGCACCGCAGATTGGATTTGCGGCGGGGTTGACCGGTGCGTTGTCTGCAGGGGATTTGGGTGTCATCGCCCTGTTTGCCGATGCGGAGCGGGCGACGCTACCCTTGCAGATGTACCGTTTGATGGGGGCCTACCAGATGGAGGCCGCAGCCGGTGCGGCGCTTTTGCTGTTGATGATGGCGCTGGGCATTTTCTGGGCCTGTGATGCAGTGGGGAGACGCTATGCTACGGCTTGAAGGGATGGAGATCGCGCAAGGCGGGTTCCGTATGACAGCGGATATGACGCTGCAGCAGGGGCAAAAATACGCGGTGATCGGACCTTCGGGTGCAGGTAAATCGACGTTGCTGGGCGCGCTGTGCGGGTTTGTGCCACTGTCGGCGGGGCGGTTGTTCCGGGATGATGAGGAACTGACCCGGACCGACCCGGGCGCACGGCCCATGACGATGCTGTTTCAGGACAACAATCTGTTTCCGCATCTGAAGGTGACGCAGAATGTGGGGCTGGGCATCAGGCCGGATTTGCGACTGTCACAGTCGGATATGGCAAGGGTTTCGGATGCGATGGCGCGGGTCGGGCTGGCGGATCAGGCGGAAAAGCGGCCCGGTGCGCTGTCGGGTGGGCAGCAGAGCCGCGCGGCGCTGGCAAGGGTGCTGGTACAGGCGCGGCCCTGGGTTTTGCTGGATGAACCTTTCGCAGCGCTTGGCCCGGCGCTGCGCAACGAAATGCTGGATCTGGTGCAGGACCTGACGTCGGATACCGGTGCGGGGCTGATCATGGTGACGCATGCACCCGAAGATGTGCGCCGGATCGCGGATGAGGTTATTTTCGTGCACGCGGGCAGGGCGGAAGCACCGAAACCGGCGGCGGAATTGATGGACAACCCGCCACCGGAATTGCGTGCGTATCTAGGGTAAGGTCAGGCGGCGAGTGCCTTGTCCGCCGCCAAGATCCCAAGCGCCGCCCGTGCGGCCTCGCGCCCTTTTTCGATGAAATGTGCCCGGTAGATCGTGTTGTGGTGATCGGTTTCCTGATACTGATGAGGGGTCAGGGATACCGACAGAACGGGCGTGCCTGTATCAAGGCCAACGCGCATCAGGCCATCGACAACGGCGCTGGCGACAAAATCGTGGCGGTAAATGCCACCATCGACCACGAAGGCCGTGCAGATGATAGCGCTGTATCGCCCGGTTGCTGCCAGTTTTTGTGCCATCAGCGGCAGTTCGAATGCGCCGGGGACGTCAAAGACGTCTGTTTCTCCGGCGTCGATGATTTCGTGAAAGCCGTCCAGGCTGCGGTTGACGATATCGGCGTGCCATTGTGCTTTGACAAAGGCGAAGCGGGGGGAAAGTGTCATGTTGTGATCTCCTTTTGGTCCAGACACGTCCACCCAAGGCGATCACATTCAGACGCGCGGAAACCCGGCGTCTGAATGCATTCTCTTTCATCCGGACTATGACCGTCGGCTCCGGATTTTGACCGGATCTGCTGACCAAGCGTCCCGATTGGGGGCGCGTTGCGCTCGCGGGCTTGGGGCGCGTGCCCCCTACCGCCGGTGGGGAATTTCGCCCCGCCCTGAGAATGCTTGCACTTTGCCTTTGCGGCGTGGTCTGTGCAAGAGGGGGAGAATTGCAACGTGAGGTCACTGCCATGCATCCAAATCCGGTTTTTCACGATGCCGATGCCGCGCGGAACATCGCGTTTGCCCGCGAACGGGGTTTTGGCACCCTGGCGGTCAATGCGGCGGATGCTCCTTTGCTTAGTCATGTGCCGTTTTTACTGAATGCCGAAGGAACGGTGGTGGAACTGCATTTGTTGCGTTCCAACCCCATTGTGCGGGCGTTGCGTGCGCCGGTGCAGGCGAAAATCGCGGTTCAGGGGCCGGACAGCTACATTTCGCCCGATTGGTACGGTGTCACCGATCAGGTGCCTACGTGGAACTATGTGGCGGTGCATTTGACCGGCACGCTTGAGCTGCGCCCGCAAGAGGAACTGCGTGATCTGCTGGACCGGCAGTCGGCGGCCTATGAAGATCGGTTGCTGCCGAAAGCGCCTTGGAAAACGGCCAAAATGACACCCGAAGTGATGGACAGGATGATGCGGATGATTGTGCCCTGCCGGATGGCCGTGAGCGGTGTCGATGGCACCTGGAAGCTGGGCCAGAACAAGCCAGACGCGGTGCGCCGGGCAGCGGCGGAGCAGGTGACCGGATATGGATTTGGGTCCGAGACTGACATCCTGGCCGCGTTGATGCAGGGTGCGGGCAAGGAGGCGTGAACACGTCGGAGGTTGTGTCGGCGCGGGGTGCGCGTGATACTTGGACCTGAAACCACAGGAGTCGTCCGATGAAGCTCGCCTATTCCCCGACCTCACCCTATGTGCGCAAGATCATGGTTTTGCTGCATGAAACCGGCCAGCTTGATGATGTTGCGCTGGAGGACCGCGCGACCACGCCGCTGGCCCCGGACCAATCGTTGCTGCCCAGCAATCCGTTGGGCAAGGTGCCTGCGCTGGAGCGCGCGGAGGGACCCGCGTTGTATGACAGCAGGGTGATCTGTGCCTATCTGAACGACCGCGCGGGGGCGTCTCTTTATGGATCGGGGGCGCGGCACTGGGATATTCTGACGTTAGAGGCGACGGCGGACGGGATACTGGATGCGGCCCTTCTGATGACTTACGAGGCGCGCATGCGGCCCGAAGACAAGCGGATGACCGAATGGGTTGATGGCCAGTGGGACAAGATCGCCCGCGCCTGTGCCGCGCTGAATACCCGCTGGATGAGCCATCTCAACGGGCCTTTGGATATGGGGCAGATCGCAGTTGGCTGCGCGTTGGCCTATGTGGATTTCCGCCATGATGCACGGGGTTGGCGGGCCGGGAACGATGCGCTTGCCGCTTGGTACACGACATTCGATTCGCGCCCGTCGATGGCGCAAACGCGGCCCCCGGCGGGTTGAACTGTGTCAGATTGTCCCGAATTTCATCGTCTTAACCCAATACTGCGACCCTTTGCGCGGTTTTGGCATCTAGACGCACCGGGGTCAGCGGGCTAGATAGCCATTCAATTGTGGTTGCGCCTTTGGCGTGGCCTGTTGTGTCGGTGGGCCATTTGCCCGGAAGAAATGGAGAAATCACGTGTCCAACGCAGAAGATCACGCAGGCACCCGTCGGGACTTCCTGTATTATGCAACGGCAGGCACGGGCGCAGTGGCCGTAGGTGCCGCTGCCTGGCCGCTGGTCAATCAAATGAACCCTTCGGCTGATGTGCGCGCCCTGTCGACCATCCGCGTTGATATTTCGGCGGTTGAGCCGGGCACACAGTTGCGGGTTCTGTTTTTGGGCAAGCCGGTGTTTATCCGCCGCCGCACCGAGGCAGAGATCGAGCAGGCACGCGCGGTGCCCGTATCTGATTTGCCCGATCCGGTGTCGCGTAACGCAAATGACGCCGGTGCCGACGCCGCGGATGAGAACAGGACACTGGACGAGGCGGGCGAGTGGCTGGTCATGACCGGTGTGTGTACGCACCTTGGTTGTGTGCCGCTGAACGACGCCGGTGATTTTGTTGGCCCCGATGGCAGCGGCGGATGGTTCTGTCCGTGCCACGGTTCGCATTATGACACGTCGGGCCGTATCCGGCGTGGTCCTGCACCGCAAAACCTGCCGATTCCGGCTGCTGAGTTCGTGGATGAGACCACGCTGAAACTGGGTTAAGGGAGAGAAAGATGTCTGGAATTCCTCACGACCATTACGAACCGAAGTCAGACGGAGAAAAGTGGCTTCACCGCCGCTTGCCGATCGTCGGTCTTTTGTCGGACACATTGTTGATCCCGACCCCGAAAAACCTGAACTGGATGTGGATCTGGGGCATCGTGCTGACCTTCTGTCTGGCGCTGCAGATCATCACCGGTATTGTTCTGGTGATGCACTACACGCCCGACACGTCTTTGGCGTTTGCATCTGTCGAACACATCATGCGGAACGTGAACGGCGGGCACATGCTGCGCTACATGCACCAGAACGGTGCGTCGCTGTTCTTTATCGCGGTCTACGCGCATATTTTCCGCGGGCTTTACTACGGTTCCTACAAAGCGCCGCGTGAGATCACGTGGATCATCGGCATGCTGATCTACCTGCTGATGATGGCGACTGCCTTTATGGGTTACGTTCTGCCCTGGGGCCAGATGTCCTTCTGGGGTGCCACCGTGATCACCGGCCTGTTTGGTGCGATCCCCTTTGTTGGTGACGCCTTGCAGACGCTGCTTTTGGGTGGTCCTGCGGTCGACAACGCGACGCTGACACGCTTCTTCAGCCTGCACTATCTGCTGCCCTTTGTGATTGCGGGTCTTGTGATCCTGCACATCTGGGCGTTCCACACCACGGGCAACAACAACCCAACCGGTGTTGAAGTGCGCCGGACCTCGAAAGAGGAAGCGGAGAAAGACACGTTGCCGTTCTGGCCTTACTTCGTGATCAAGGATCTGTTCGCGCTGGCGATTATTCTGGCGGTGTTCTTTGCGCTGGTTGGCTTTATGCCAAACTATCTGGGTCACCCCGATAACTACATCGAAGCGAACCCGCTGGCGACGCCGTCGCACATCGTACCCGAATGGTACTTCCTGCCATTCTACGCGATCCTGCGCGCCTTCACGCCGGATGTCTGGATCGTGATGTTTGCGGACTTTGTGTCCGGCGGCATCATCAAATCTGACTTCTTTGGTGTGCTTGCGATGTTTGGTGCGATTGCGGTTCTTGCCGCTGTGCCGTGGCTGGACACATCCTCCGTGCGCTCGGGCCGGTATCGTCCGATGTTCAAGTGGTGGTTCGCGCTGCTGGTGATCGACTTCTTCGTTCTGATGTGGGTGGGTGCGATGCCGGCGGAAGAGCCGTATAACACCATCGCCCTGATCGCTGCGACATACTGGTTCGTCTACTTTCTGGTGATCCTGCCGCTGTTGGGTGTGATTGAAAAACCGCTGCCACAGCCCTCGACCATCGAAGAAGACTTCAACGCGCATTATGCGCCGAAGGCCGGTGGCACCAAAACAATCGTCAAGCCGGCGGAGTAACGGATATGAGTATGTTCAAGAAATACATCGCCTCTGCCTTTGTGGCGCTGGGCCTGAGCACCTCTGGTGCTCTGGCTGCCGGAGCCTACGATACGAAGGTCATCGACTACGACTTCTCGTTCGAGGGTCCGTTCGGGTCTTATGATGTGAACCAGCTGCAGCGCGGTCTGCAAATCTACACCGAGATTTGTTCCGCCTGTCACGGACTGAAGTTCGTGCCAATCCGCACGCTGGGTGACGACGGTGGCCCGCAGATGCCGGAAGAGCAGGTCATCGAATACGCCAAGCAGTTTGAGGTCTGGGACGAAGAGCTGGACGATTTCCGCGAGGCGCGTCCAACGGATCACTTCCCTGAATCCAACCTTGAAAACGCGCCTGACCTGTCGCTGATGACAAAAAAGCGCGCTGGTTTCCACGGCCCTTACGGTCTGGGGATTAATCAGTTCTTCAAGGGCATTGGTGGCCCCGAGTATCTGGCATCTTTGCTGACCGGCTATACCGGTGAAGAGAAAGAGCAGGCCGGTGTGATCTTTTACGAGAACACAGCTTTCCCCGGTGGCTGGATCGCGATGGCACCACCCCTTTACGGTGATGACGTTGAATTTGCGGATGGTCACGAGACCGATCTGGAGAGCCTGTCAAAGGATGTATCCGCGTTTCTGATGTGGACAGCGGAACCCAAGATGATGGCACGCAAGCAGGCCGGTTTTGCCGGTGTTGTGTTCCTGACCCTGCTGTCGGTGCTGCTGTACCTGACAAACAAGCGTCTTTGGGCATCGGTCAAGCACAAAGAAAACGACTGATCCGAAACGGATTTTGTTGAACACAGCCCTCCGCAGTTTGACTGCGGAGGGCCTTTTTATTTGGTCAGCGGTGAAAGCCTGCTACCCGCTCCTGATAGGTTGCGCCAAAAGCGGTCAGTGCGGCGCGTACCTCATCGTTTGAGGGGCCGTAAACGACAAAGCGTTCTGGCGCGAAAGCTGTCAGGAAGCGGTCTGCAAACTTGGCCCCGAAGTTCCCAAGGTGCGCCATGACGGCGTCATTGTCGGCGTAGCGTTCCAGCACTGTGCAGGTGCTTCTGTCCGCTGGCATGAAGTATTCGTAGTGCAGCGCGCCCGGTTCATCCGATTTGGTCGCGGCGACCATCTCTTCAAGCAGCGGCAGAACCTTATCGGCCTGCCCCTCCTGCACACGCATTTCCAGCACCCATTCTATGATATCGCTCATGTGATGTTCTCCCTGTAGGTGGCAAGCCTAACGGACCCTTCGTGAAACACCTAGAGGGCTTGGGCTTTTTGCAGGGCTGTGGTTTTTGCGGGTTATGCCAAAAGCTGCGTGTCGCGATGGCCTGTCACCGTGGCAGTCACGATGGTGCCTTCGGTCTGTGGCGTGGCAAAAGACACTTCGGCAAATTGCTCGGTCCGCCCCATTAGGGGGCTTTCCATCAAAATGTGGTGGGTTTTGCCCAGCTGGCTTTGAAGGTGCTGCTGCACCTGTGACGTGCCTGCTGCGCGCAGCTGGGCCGCGCGATGCTTGATTGTCGCACCGTCTACGGCTGGCATCCGCCCCGCAGGGGTGCCGGGACGGGCCGAATAGGGGAAGACGTGTAGCCACGTCAGATCACACTCTTTGACCATATCCAGCGCGTTTTTGAACATCGCGTCGGTTTCCGTAGGAAAGCCTGCGATGATATCGGCACCAAAGGTCATATCAGGGCGCAGGCTGCGCGCTTCGGCACAAAAGGCGATGGCATCGTCGCGCAGGTGGCGGCGTTTCATCCGTTTGAGGATCATGTCATCGCCATGCTGCAGGGACAGATGCAGATGTGGCATCAGCCGTGGTTCTGTGGCGATGGCCTGCATGAGATTGGGATCGACCTCGATGCTGTCGATCGAGCTGATCCGCAGGCGCGGCAGGTCGGGCACCAGCCGCAGGATGCGCATCACCAGATCACCAAGGCGCGGCGCAGCGGGCAGGTCGGCCCCCCATGAGGTCAGGTCCACACCGGTCAGCACCACCTCATTAAAGCCCTTGTCCACCAAGCGCCTGATTTGATCCACCACGACCCCGGCCGGCACGGACCGGGAGTTGCCGCGTCCGTAAGGGATGATGCAAAAGGTGCAGCGGTGGTCGCAGCCGTTCTGCACCTGCACATAGGCCCGGCTGCGCGTGCCAAAGCCGTCAATGAGGTGCCCTGCGGTTTCGGTGACCGACATGATGTCATCGACCTGCACGGCTTCTGTCTCTCCGATAAAGTCGGCGGCCAAACCTTGCCACGTGTCGGCCTGCATCTTTTCGGTGTTGCCGATGACAGCGTCCACCTCGTCCATCCGGGCGAAGGTTTCCGGCTCTGTCTGTGCGGCGCAGCCTGTGACGATCAACCGTGCATCGGGGTTGGCCTTGCGCAGCTTGCGAATGTCCTGACGCGCCTTGCGCACGGCCTCTGCGGTGACAGCGCAGGTATTGACCACCACAGCATTCGAAAGACCTGCTTGGCCGGCAAGATCCTTCATCGCTTCGACCTCATAGGCGTTGAGGCGGCAGCCGTGGTTGGAAAAAATCGGCGCTGTCATGTCAGAGACGCCAGAAAGGCGGGTGTCAGCGTGCCGGAAAAAACGTGCATCGTTGGTCCGATCATCCAGACCCCGTCATCGCGCCAGTCTATGTGCAGTGTGCCACCGTCCAGATCAATCCGGACTTTCCGCCCCGTCAGCCCACGGCGGGCTGCGGCAACGGCCGTTGCGCAGGACGAGGACCCGGATGCGAGCGTGACACCGACACCGCGTTCCCAGACCCGCATGCGTAGGTGATCGGGTGAAATACGCTGGGCGAACTGCACATTGGTCCGCTCCGGGAAAAGCGGATGATGCTCTGTCATGGCACCCTGTTTTTCCAGATCAATAGCGGCCAGATCGGAGACAAAGAAAGTGCAATGCGGATTGCCCATGCCGGTGGCCGTCGGATTGCCGTCGATGGGCAGTTCCAGCGTGTCCATCTGGCGGGCAAGCGGTATGTCCTGCCACTCCAGCTGCGGCGTGCCCATGTTCACGGCAGTGAGACCATCCCCCATGTCGGTCGCGGTCAGATCTCCGCGATCGGTTGTCAGGTGCAGGGCATCCTTGCCTGTTTCGTCCATCAAAAAACGCGCGACACAGCGGGTCGCGTTGCCACAGGCGGCAGAGGTCGACCCATCGGCGTTGTAGAACGTCAGATGCGCGTCACCAGTGCCATCCGTCATCACCGCAAGTTGGTCAAAACCTACGCCAAACTGCCGATGTGCGATTCCCTTGGCTGTTTGTGGCGTGATCTCGATTCTCTGGGCGCGGGCATCCAGCACGACAAAGTCGTTTCCCAGCCCGTGCATCTTCATAAAGGGCAAACCATTGGCGAATTCACTGCGCATCCGGCGCATATAACCCCGCCGGTGCGACATATCCAGCGGGTCTCGGTGATTTAACACTTTATGGGCTTGACCCTTTTGGGTTCCCTTTCTAAGTACAGCCAGCGTGGGCCGTTAGCTCAGTTGGTAGAGCAACTGACTTTTAATCAGTGGGTCGCAGGTTCGAACCCTGCACGGCTCACCACTGCAACCGATTGATCGGAAACGAAAAACCGCGAAGTGACAGCTTGGCGGTTTTCGCGTTTTTCAAACATTTTTCAAACATGCGGTTCGGTAAGGCTTTGGGATCGTTTGAAACCGTTAGAGCATCGGGATTGCGCTTTCCGGTTTCCTGATCGCCTTGTGGTTGCTACCCTTTGTGTCAGGAGGGCACCATGCACCTATATATGTCCGGCACACCAAAGAACGACGCCTTTCAGGCGCTGGAAAATCAGATGTGCTCGCACAGGCTGTTCTCCATGCACGGCGACTATGCCCGTGAGGTCATGAAATGGCTCTCGATGGCAAAGGCAGGTGTTCGGACGTTTGATGAACAATGCGAGTACGAACCGGCCTTGCTCGCTAGGCTTGACCGCAAAGATCAAGAGCAACGGGCGCTGCTTGCGCAACGCGGGATTGGGGATGAGTGGGTGCCTTACGCTGAGGCGCTGCGTGCAGCCAGTCAGGGCCGTGCGCCTTCATGCCCTTCGCACATCATGCTTGACTCCGGCGCCTTCACTGCGTGGAACGCGGGAGCGTCTGTAACGCTTGATGAGGTCAAGTCGGCTTACTCGCGTTTTCTCACCGAGGCAGATGGCTTGTTCGAAGAAACTTGGCTGATCAATTTGGATGTGATCCCCGGCAAGAAGGGGCATGATCCGACGCCGCAAGAGTTGCAAAACGCCTTCGCAGAATCAGATCATAATCTTGCTGCTCTTCGTGCTGAGTTCGGAGATTGCGTGCTGCCCGTGTACCATCAGGGCGAAGGTAAACAACGCTTGCTCGAAGTGGTCGATCAGTCGAAAGGATACCTTTGCCTATCCCCAAACAACAAGAATCCCGAAGGCGAACGTTGGCGATGGGCGCAACTCGCCCGAGCAGCACTTCGTGACTTAGCTTGCGATGTGCAGACCCACGGCCTTGCCACAACGGGAAACGATATGATCCGTGAGGCGGGTCTTACATCCGGCGACTCTGCTGCTTGGAACGAGCACGGCTTCTATGGGGCTGTCGATCTTGTTGAGGATGAGAACGAACCAGCGAACAAATTTGACCTTGTGAAGTCTGTGAATGGTGAACTTGATCGCGTGGGAGAACATATCGTGGAAAAGTCGCGGTTGCGCTATCGGGGCTACCACGTCGGTATTGAGTTGGATGACTACGATTTGAAATCTCAATCCAAGATGATCAGCAATGACCGCAACATTTCATTTTTGCCAAAACGCAAACGGGATTGGGTGCGGGCAAAAGTTGAGAGCTATTTCCCGTGGCCACTTGCGCTGACAGATCAACGAGCGCGAAGTTTGATCTGCATGGCCGAATTGAAGGCGTTTGCCGAAAGCTATGAGTGGCGACCGCCCGGAGTTCGGCAATACAACGAAGCAGGGGAGGTGTTGCCCCCGCCATTCAGCGAAGTGTTGCGCGCCTATCCGACCAGTGAGGATCGCGAGCGTTTCTTGTCCGACGATTTGTTTGAGGGTCGCCTGTGACTGAACCTGTTTGCAAGACTCCAGTGCCTGCCGGTTTTCTCAAGGCGCTACTAAAGGCCAACAGGTTCCGAGGGCGCGGAACAAAACTCTTTCCTTGGCTGGGATTTGTAGAATTGTCGGAAGGCCAGTTATTCGCCTCAGACAATCGGTCTATTGTGGCAATAAGCATCGGTGCAGATTTGGGGGCAGCGACCTTCACAGCGGGCGACATTGCTGTCTTGAGGGCAATGGGCGACGATCCTGACTTCTGCGATTTTAGCGACGGGGTTGCCTTCACTTGGAGTGATGGGCGCTGGTTCACCTCCGAAACGCAATTGGACAATCGCCTGTCTGAACACTGCCGCCCCTTGATCGCGAAGTATTGGCATGAGGGGCGAGAGGTCGGGCTTACCGCTTCATTCTTTGTAAGCAGAGCCAAACGTGATGGCCTGCGAAATATCGTCAAATTCCCTGCTCAAAGCACAGGCGAGAAGCATCACCAGTACTGGCATGGCGGAACGATTGCAAAAGTAATGTCTGTTGCGACGGCATACGACCCCGACGCATCACCAACCCCGTTTTCTCTCCCCGGTGGAAAGGGCTTGATCGTGAAACCGTCTAAGGGCAGAATCGGAACATGAACGAGACTTACACAGACGGGTTCTTCTACCACCCAGACGCTGCCGTCGCCCAGCGTGTGAACGATGGTGAATTGAACCCACGTCTCGACGACATCTTTGTAACAGCACTGGAAGAGACCGTTTCCGCGAAAGCTGCCGCAGAAAAACGTGTCGCCCGGCTCAGGAACCGGCTGAGCGAGATCGAAGAAGAGATCGCGAAGGCGGACGCTGAGGTCCGACGTATCAATGAGCATCATCAACGCCAGTACGAAGCAATGGCTAAGTACGAGCGTGGAGAAGATTTGGACGGGGACGAGCAGAAGCTCCTGACCCCTGAGTTTTCGAGCCTCGTGAGCGAGCAACGAAAAGCCGATGTTGAAGGCCAGTTTGAGGAACACCAAAGCGCGTTTGAAAAGCTGGCAGCCGATGGCTGGGAAACCGAGAACAAGCGCGTCGAAGACGGCTTCCTCTATGTGACAGTAAAGCGCGCGGTCGAGGTGGTTGCTGCCCCTGAAGCCAAAGTCGCACAGAGGGTTGCCAAAGCGTTAGCGAAATTCTTCTCTCCCGACTTTGATCGAACAGAGCGTGTTCATATGTGGGATCGCCGCGCCTCGTTGCGGCCCCTGAATCCCGGTGCGGGATGATTAAGTCAGAGGATGATTTGTTTCGGCTGTTCGGTGGCGATGATCCCACCAAGCCCGGAAACAGCGAAAGAGCCTTCACCACAATCCAACTCGAACTTGAAGATCGCAGGGAATTTGACCGCTTTCGCGGTGATCCCGCAAAGTCGCCTCAGCAGAACGTTGCAGCGTCTCGAAAGCTGATAAAGAAAGTCGAGCTAACCGACCCCAACCGCCACTATTTGTTAGTCGGCGGTAAGAGAGAGGTGTGCGTCGATCAATCCCGCCTGTTGAAGGTCGGGAGGGCAATGCGTGATCCTGAGTTGATGGTTCGGTATCTGGGGCAGTCACTCCAGCAGAGCGGCGAAATTAGCCAACACTGATGCGGTCAGGTTCTGGACACGCTTCCGAAACGTGAGGCTGCGTGTTACTCCTGCGTCAAAGAAACCCTGTTCGCAGAAGCAGGATATTGGAGGGTCGGTTTTGAAAGTATTTATTAGTTGGAGTGGAAAACGAAGCAAAGCCGTGGCCAATGCTTTGCATAGCTGGCTTCCCTACACACTGCACTACGTGAAACCATGGGTTTCAGATAAGGACATCGGGGCTGGTGATCGGTGGGCGCAATCAATTGCGGGAGAATTGGAAAGCTCTAACTTCGGAATAATCTGCATTACCCCAGAGAATTTGCAGTCTGAATGGATATTGTTCGAGGCGGGCGCTCTTTCTAAGTCGATGCTGGACGCCAAAGTGATCCCGCTTCTCTACGGTCTCGAATTGAGTGATCTGAGTGGTCCCTTGTCTCAGTTTCAGGCGCAAAAATTCGAACTTGAAGGGATCACCGAAGTCGTGCGCTCAATCAACAAGGTTGCTGATAGCACCATTGGGGAAGAAATCATTTCTCAGACTGTTCCCGCGCTATGGCCGAAGTTGCAGGAGGAACTCGACAAAATACCAGACACACAACCAGAAGAGAAACACATGCGCCCACAGCATGAAATTCTTGAGGAATTGGTGTCAGGTGTGCGCGGCCTTAACTCACGTATGCGCGACTTTGATCCCGAAATGATGGAGAGGGATCGGTACTACCGAAAACGTAAGATGCGTTTCCATCCTCGCATGTTCGAGGAGTTTGCATACTCCGCGCGGGAAATGGGTGATGGGCCAACCGCACTGCTTCTAATGGCCGGATACCTGAAAGAAGATTTTCCTTGGCTTACGGAACTGTTGACTGAGTCCTATCGCGAAATTCGAGATGGAGGACCGGAGGTAGCAGAAAGAGTGCTGCACCGTCTGCTTCGGACAACAAAAAACATGGGCCGGAGCAAGATGATGCACGAAATGGCGGGAAGCTCCAAAGATGCGATGATTATGATGGAAGAATTGCCGATGTTCCTAGACATGACGCTTCACCACATGATCGAACGCAACAGTGTTATGCCGCCCGACAAAGAGGACGAATCCGAAGACTAAGAAGACCGCGCTTGTAACGTTGGTTGACCTTTGCTCCTACCATCACACCCGACGCCCCAAAGCCGCGCGTGCTACCCCGGTTTCGCTGCGTCTCTCGTCGATCTCAAGGCACATCGGCCCAAGCGGGTTTGGCGAGCGCGACGAGAGACGCGTTCACCACCACCCGCGAAGGGTCTGCTGCACGGCGAGGCCCGCTTGCAGATATTGCGAGGCGAACCCACCGAGGATCAGCGCGATGCCCAAGTCGCCGTGTCCGCCCGCGCTGCGGCTTTGGCTGATGATCTGGTTGCCCGCCGCCGTTGTCGTCGTCGCGAAGGAAGCCAAGTCGGCCTCGATCTCGTCGCGCAGGGGCAAGTCAGGGGCGAATTTGAGATCACCCGACGCGAACAGCACGGCAAGATTTTCGATCATGAAGGTTTTGCCCGCGTTGACATACCGCGAACCCTTCTTCGACCAATCCTGCCCGCCCGTCATCTGCACCGCTTTGTGATCGACGCCTTGATCCCAAAGCATGTCCGAGACAACGCGCCCTATGGAAGTGCCGTCGATTGCAAGTTCTGACTTCCCACCGAACGGTGGCGCGTTGCGCAGGCGCACGAGATGGTCCACCACATCGACATAGGACACGCCACGGAAGCGGTCGGCGTAGATCACCGTGCGCTCTCGCGGGCCGACGATGATCTTGCTGTCGTCCACAATGGGCAGAGCTTGGTCCTTGATGACCACCACAGCCGAAAAATCATTTGCCTGACCCAAATCTGCGGCAACCCAATAGCGTTGGTAGCCCGAAATACGCGGGATTGCGGGGTCTTGGTTGGTCTCGTTCACCACCTCGCCGTCCGGCAGATAGACGAGGTTCAATTCGGGTTCGTAATTCAGAGTCTCGGACATATCGCAACCTCCGTTTTGCTTGTCGCTTGTTCGATGATGGAAAGGTCGAAATACGCCTGACCATCGGCCAGCATTTCGACTTCGATTTCTTGGCGGAACTTCGTCGCGGAGAGCGTGCGGCGCATCCGTTCGACTTTTTCGGCCAGCCTTGGAATGTCCGTGCCGCGCACGACGATGCGGTGGATGCCGTCGCCGGGTTTGGCGTCGAGGAACAGCCGCGCGAAATAGTTGTTCTTGCCTGCGGGCGTGCTGCTGAAAAACACCTGCCCGTCTTTCGTCAGCATCGGCAGGACGCCTGAGATCAGGTCTTCACCGCCGTTCTCGCCTTGCAGGAAGGCGCACTCGTCGATGATCAGCAGCGACACCGACGGATAGCCTCGGATCGTGTCCGACGTGGACGGCAGCGCAACGACGCGCGCCCCGTTCGACATTTCGAGTTCGGTCAAGGTCGAACGCGTGATGACCAATTCCGTGCGGCGAAGCTGCTGCCCGATTTCTCGGGCGATGATCTTCGCCTGCCGCTCGGCGGGAGCGACGCATATGGTCAGGCTGTCGGGGACGTGCAATTCCTCGACGGCACGCGCGGCCAACACCGAGGTTTTGCCCGCCTGACGGCCCACGCGCAGAGCAATCTCTGACGCCTGCGTGGTGAATGCCTCAAGCTGCCACGGATCAGGCGCATGGCCGATCCAATGGCTCAGGCGTGCGACGGGATCGAGATCACGTTCGAGGCCCACGCACCAATCATGGAGGGCGTCAAACGGCATTCTTCTGTCGCTCGTAGTAGGCGCGCATGTTGGCAACGCTGCATTGGGTGCAGTTGCGATTGCCGTCGCGCGGCGAGACATGGCCGTTTTTGCAGGCAATGCCCGTGAAGTAGAGTTTGCCGCCTTCCGCAATCATCACATCGCGGCTTTGCGGCAGGCGCGCCCAATCGGGCGACCCGGCTTCTGCGGCGGCGGCAAGGCGGTGGCTGTATTCGTCCCACCCTTCGAATTCTCGGTGGGTCATAGAACCTGCTCCTCTTTTGTGACCGACAAGACGTTGTGGCGCATGTGCTTGAGAAGCACGGGCTGAGCCTCGGGCACCTCGTCACAGACAGCGCGGAGGATGCTTTTCATCGTCACCCATTCGGGCGACTCCGCGAGCGTGACCGAGACCGACAGGTTGGTCGCCATCTTGCCGTGCATGGTGGCAATGTCTTTGAGCACCTTGCGCAGCCCGTCCATCGCGGAGAGTGCGAACCCGTCGTCCTCGTTTTCCTCGGCCTTGGTGATCAGCTTTTCGACACGGCGCGCGAGGCTTTCATATGTCCTCGCCACGTCCATCCGTTCGTCGTTTAGAACGCGCGTCGCTTCGTCCAACGGTTCGACGCGCGCCTCGGCCAAGATCGCGCGTTCCATTTCCTCGGTGATGTGTTCCTTGCGGTAGCGCGAGACGGAATCCGGGTGCATCCCGACACGCTTCGCAACCTGCGCTTTCGACATGCCACCGGGCAGACCATGTTCCCCAAGGACGATCTGTTTGATGATCGTCTTTTTCTCGGGGTGCGTGTTGATCGTGCTTGGGCGTCCGCTGCCTTTGTTCCCGGCCATTTTCAGGATACTCCCGCTGCTTTGGTTGAGGCGGTGATCGGCAAGCACGTATCGTCGCGATACCAATTGATCCGCTCTTTCAGGCGGGTCCATTCCCCAACGGAGATGTCTTTCAAATGATCATGGACGCGATTTGCCGCCTCTTCCCTCATGCCCGCCGCGATGAGATCGCAGCGCAGCTTGCCAGCCTGAACGCCAGTCAGACGGAGCTTCATCACCTGCGCCAAGGCGACGATCAGCGCGTCCTGCGCGCTGTCTGACGGGTCGAGTTGGGCATGGTCGTGCTGCGTCACCACGGTCAGGTCGCGCAGCACGAACACCTCGTCTTCGGCGGAAAACCCGAGGACGACGCGATAGGCCCATTCAAAAGTTGCACGATCCTCAGGCGTCATTGGCTTTCTCCATCAACGCGAGTTTCGTCTGCATGTGCTGTGGCAGGTCGTCGGGCTGGTCCCAGGATTTGACCATCATGCCCTCGGCGCGCAGACGTTGATACTGACGCGGGTCTGACCCCATCACATCGCGGCGCATGTAGGCGACCCGCTGATCTTCGTCTTTGATAACCGTGGTATTGGTGGCGGCGACATTGCCGCGTCCGCGACGGTGGGTGTCTTCGGGCTTGTCGGGATCGACGATTTCCAGCGTTGCACCGATCTTCGCCGCCGCTTCCTTGGCCGCGCGATACTTGGCAGGGTCGCGCGCCTCCGCACGCGTCAGGATGTGGGCGGGCTTGGTCCCTTTGGGGTAGTAGTTGCCGTCAGCGGCGCGCTTATAGCCCATGTCGGCAAGCTGTTTGTCCGTCTCGGTCTGCTGTTCGAGACGGCGTTGCATATCCTTCTTCTCGTCCAAGGTACGCGTATTGAAGTCGCGCAACCCGTCGAGTTTCTTTTGCTGCTGCCCCACAGTCTCGGTGAGCGCGGAAACCTGCTGAATGAGAGCTTTGAGGGCGGCGGATGTATCGTCGGCCATTTTGAGATCCTTTCGTTCCTAAACAAAACGGACACAGGCGGAAGCCCATGTCCGTTTCGCTGATTAGGACATGAAAGGACCGCCGATCCGTCATGCGAACAATTTATCAAGCAGCCCTGGATGCCCCGACCGGAGAAGCAGGTGGAGCGCGTTTTGAAGGGGTGTTTTTTAGGTGGAGCCAACGCGCCCGAATGTCTTCGACGGCTTCCGCATGGCGCTGTTGGGCCGCGGGCGTTCGATCCGTCGGCATCGGGAAGTCGACACCCTCCATCATGCGGCGAACACGCTCACCTAGTACGTTCCCGTCCCATCCGATCAGGCTGCACAGGAAGGCACGGTGGCGGGCGTGTGGGCCAGTTCGATCCGTCAGGAAGGCGATTACCCGATCCTGCTCCGCCTGCGTCGTAAAGGCCGCTTGGCCGTCGGATTTTGCGGTCACGAACAGGTCACGGTAGGCCTGCATGAGGATTGCCGTGATCAATGCCGCCTCAGGCGATTGGGGGCTATCCCCAAACATCAGGCTCGCAGTTGATCGACCACGGAGGCGATGTGCTGCCACGGGATCGGGAACGAATGGGGATGCACCTCGACTGTCACGCCTTCGGGCTGCACAAGCACGTTATAGCCGTCGCGGTAGATGTTGCCCTGTTCGGGTTCGAGCGTCGATTTGAGGTCGTCCGCGAACTTGGCGGCGTCGGGCACGCCGAGGTTCGACGTGGTGTTCATGCGGGTGTAGGTGAGGGTGACGGCTTCGTGCTCGTCGATGGTCGCGGTGATGGTCATTTTCATGTCCTTTGTATTAAGGCGCGCACCGGGTTCATCGCGGCAGGTAGGAGAGCCGATGCTAGGCCATTCCCGATGCGCGCAGACCCAGCACGAAATGCGTATCACCCGCCGTTGGGGCGTTGTTCCGGGGAATGAGGTGGAGAAGCAACAACTTGAGGTGGAGATCAGACTTTCGGCGCGCTAACCTCAATTCAGTATTTCACGATCAAAAAAGGCTTCGATTCTATGCATCTACTTTACTATGACGAGGTGAAGTACGATCCCCCGACACAACCAAACTTTTGGCTTGGCGCGATCTGCGTGGACGCGAACGATGTATCCATGGTCGAAGATGCGGTGAATGACGTTTCCGAGACAGCTTTTGGTTCGCGTTTGCTCGCCAAAGAGACCGAGTTTCACGGAAAAGAAATCTCTGGCGGTCGTGGCAATTTCAAAGGCCGAGACTTCGCGGAACGATTGGATATTTTGGCGCAGCTACTGCGTATTATCGAACACGAGAAAGTAAAACGTGTCTACATTCGGATCATCCCCGAGAACATCACGCACTCTACCACGCCTCCCGACGAAATTGCCTTCATGTACCTGATCGAACAGGCGGACTCTCTGTTTAAGAGTTTGGGGTCAGTGGGGATGTTGTTTGGAGACTATGACGAACCCTTTGTTGGGCCATCGGTGGCGTCGCTTTCTCGCTTTCGCGCAGGGGGAACACATTGGAACAGAGGACGAGAAATCGAGAACATAATTGATACCGTCCACTTTGCGCGCTCCCATCACAGCAGGATGATCCAACTCGCGGATGTGTTCCTTTTTTGTATGCAGTTCATGCAGCAGGACAACTCCAAGGGATGGAGGAAAGGCGTGGCCGATGTGATCGCGGCAAGCGGTATTCAGACTTGCTCACGCGTCCGAGTTTGGCCGAGTGAAGCCCAGTGGTACAGGTGGTAAAGAGACGACCGACGCCGAAATCGGCTGGCAAGGTGAAGAACCTCTGCACTGCCGGTCGTAGGCGCAATGTGTGCGTCATCCACCGACTAGTCAACCAAATTGCCGCCGAGCAAGAAATATGTCAGCCTTGGTGACGGGTTTTGAGGTCTTTTTCGCGGGCCGTTTGATAGCGCGTTTGAAACTCCCTCGGACTTCTTCGCATCCGTCTTGTTTTTCTGGGTAAACTCGCACCGACCCTACTGATATGTGTTCAGTCGGTGGCGTTCGAAGCGGGTAGATGCGACCATCTCGCATCAAGCAGGTGGAGATAGCGGGAGGAGATAGGCACGGGCTTTCCTTGGCACGTCCCGCGACCGTGCAGGCAATGACGCTATTTCACCCCCCTACAGGCGTAAGGAAAATTAGTTGGTTGGTTGGTCTATCGTCACCAACTAACCAATTAATAGTTTCGCTATAATGCGCCCCACTGCATTTCCTGCATACCCTGCACGAAAACGGGCGATGCCCGAAGACACCGCCCGCCGTTTGTTGGTCTGCTCACCGAGATCAATGGTCGGCCATCATTTGCTCCAACTCCTCGGCCGATACGTCCTTTGGCGGGACGATCAGCCACTTGCGCGACTTCTTCTCAATCTGCCACCCGCGACGGCGCAGCACGCCTTTCAACGAACCAAGCTCCCGCGAGAGTGTAGATGCGGTCATTGGCAGGCCCGACACGCGGATGCCTGAGTTGCCTTCCGCTGCCAACTGCATCTGCGTAAGCAACTCCTGAGGCGACCCCCAAAAACGCCCACGAGCGATGCCTTGGCAAACCTCTGAAAGCGCCTGCATGGTGGCTGAGTCATCCGCCGCCTCGTCCTGCGCTTCCTCTTGCATCTCCATCATGCGGTCAACGAACCAACCGGGTTCCTTTCCCATCAGGCGCGCGACAGCCTCTCCAACGGTCGCAAACTCGGCCATGCGCAGGTCGTCGGGCACATTGTCAATCTCAGGCAGCGTGCGCAGCACGTCTCGCACGAGGTTGAACATTGCGCCGACCATGAGCGGAGCCTTGTCAGCCAAGTCCCGTTCGAACTGTGTCTCGCGGATGCGTTTCTCTGGCCGTTGCAACTCGATCTCGATCATGCGCGAGATCAGGTCAGACGCATATTTGGTCGGGTCGATCCCGTTGACGATCACCGGGCGTCGCACCCAAAGGGTGCTCAGGTCGCGGTTGGTGAACAACTGCCGCACCTCGAACCCCATCCCCGTGCAGACACCGCACAGCAGGTCGGAGATTTTGGTTAGGTTGGACATGTTCTCAAGTGTCAGAACGCCATTGTGCCAACAGCGGATGAGTAGGTCGTCGGGCTTGCTCGTCTCGCCGTAGGCGACCATCGCGGGCACTGGGTCAATCAGGGTGCGCATGACGATTGTGGCAGACGTCTTGCCAGAGCCATACTCACCGATCAGGTTGACGATGGGCGACGGGCTGTCAGGGAAATACATCTTCACAGCGCACGCCATGAACAGGACGAACTGATCATCGTCGAGGTTGATCATGGATCGCACGTCGTCAACCGTGCCCGTCAGATCGGCAGACAGGGGCATCTGCTTCGATCTGCGGAACGTCGGGCACCATTCATCGTCACCGACAAAGGACGCCCCCTCGCTCGTGATCTTTGCCACGTTGTCCTCCACGTCGCAGAGATCGACATAGACGGTCTCGCCGATGCGGGCGACGCGCAGATGCACCTCGCGCACGTCCGAGGCATGGGCACGGGCGAGCGATTGAACGGATGAGACGGTCTCGGCAGACACCACCTGGCCTGCCTCATACGCCTTGCGCCGCAGCCAGTCGGCAAACACCACGGAGTCGATGGGCACAGCGCGACGAGGCGAGATGCCCCCATATGACGTGCCGTCCTTGTCGCGGAACAGATCGACGTTTTCGATCACGTCGGTCAAAATCTCGCGCCCCACGTCGGAGCCGTTGAGTTTCACGTCGTCGGGCAAGCCGGCTTGATAGCCGCCTGCACGAGCATAGGCCCAGAACGTCGCCGCCTTGCAGGTGGGCTTGCGCTTTGAGAGGTCGTTCCACTTCTCGCGGGCATCATTGTCGCTTTCAAAACCGTCCGTCGCCTGCGAATAGGCGATGAACTGCGCGACACCTTCCTGCCCGAACGCGGCGAGGATATTGAACCCGGCAGACACCCACTGATGATAGTCGCCACCGGGACGTGCTTTGGCGAAGGCCGCGACCGCTGCGTCAACGTCGATCTCTTTCTTGGTCTGACCTGCCTTCGGGCCGGTGCGTGACGGCTTGGCCTTCTGCACGATGAGATCGCCACCTTCCTCGAACTCGATGTATCCCGCGTCCGACCATCCCGTCGGTGTCATAGCGACGCTCTCAAGGGCAAGCGGCAGGGCGATAACGGGCCACTCGCCATCTTTGGGCAGCAGCTCCACATAGTGTTCGACTTTGTAGCTGTCGGGCTGATCTGGGCGCGGCGAGCGGGCATGGATCGTGTCCGTCGAATGGAACATGCCTTTGCCCTTGCCATCGTCGGGCACGAATTTTTCGTGATCCCAAGGCGACTGCGCAAGCGCGGTGTTCGCCTCGTTCAGAATTTCGCGCATCCGCTTTCTGACATAGTCGGCGCGGGAGGCACGTTCGAAGACGATCCAAATATGGTAGCCGCGACCACCGCCCGACCGCACGACGAAGTGAGGCGTGCCGTGGCGATGCAGGACACCCGCGACGAAGCCAACGCGGGTGCGCATCACCTGCGGGGAAATGCTGCCATCGTGATCGTCGAAGTCGAAGACAGCGAAGTGTGACTTGCCGTCTCCGGTGTTCATGTTGATCCCGATGGGCTGCGAGCCGTCGAGGTGCGCACGGATCACATCGTCGGTGATCGGGCGAGGCGCGCGATGAAGGCGCGCCGGGTAATAGGCTTTCTTCCCATCGACCCAATTGAGTTTCGAGTAACCGCCACTCAGTTCGGCGATCTGCTTTAGCTGCTGAATATTGTCCATACCATTTTCAGGATGGACCCGCTTCACCGGTTCAGCGTCACTAAGTCAGCGTGTATAACCGACTTATTCCCAATTTCGTGTTGACGCTGATCCAGTGGGGCGGGCCTTATGCCTGCCCCACTTCTTTTTGCTTCGCCCATGCCATCACGGCGTCAAGGTCGTAGCGAACGGTGCGCTCGCTCCAATAGATCGCGGGTGGGCTGTCGCCTGCGGCCTTCCACTCGTAGAACAAGCGTTCCGAGATTTGGAGGAAGTCGCACACCTGACGGGGCGTCATGAGTTTTGGGGTAGTGATCTGGATTTCCAGATCTTCGATGCGGCGCTCGAGCGCACGGATTTGGTCTGTGGACATTGCAACAGAGTCCTTTCGTCATGTCCTAATCAGACAGACGGGTTTCCGTTGCTACCGGCGGCGCTTTTCCCCTCACCTCTGGACGTAGGCCGCAAACGTTGCCCTGAGGATATGCTGCACGCCCACCATCACGGTGCGCGGCGTCTCACGACGCGACATTGGCGCAATTCGAAAATGGTGCACTCAATCGGTTTCCGCAACTTCGAAAGCAGGTGTTACCTTAATTCGGTCGATGATGACTTTTTCGATGTCCATGACCAAGTCGTGCAAATCGAGGTCTTCCTGATACTCCATCACCATGTCGTCGTCCCGATTGTCGGAGGTAATGTCACCACGCAGGAATGCAGCCGCGTAGGACGGCACACGAGCAGGGCCGCAGGCTGAGGTGAAATGGTGGCGAGTGTCATGCTGACGCAGCACGGGAATGGGCTTGAGGATCGGGATCGCCTTATTGTCCAACTTGCCTGTGTCTTCTTTCAGTGTCGGATGCATGAGCGTGTCGAGGTGGTCGATATAGATCGTCTCGCCGGTCTTCGTCGAGGTCGTGGGAAACACGAACGCGTAGTTCGAACGGATGGCTGACAGCGCGGCAACCACAGTATCGCAGATGGGAAGCGTACGGGTCTCGCCGTTCTTCATGTCGTCCAGCCGGATCGTCTTGCGGGCGAGGTCGATTTGATCCCAACGCAGCGAGCGCACGTCGTCCGAACGGATGCCGGTGAAGAACATCACGACCCAAGCCGTGCGCCGTAGAGGGTTTTTCACGGCCATGATCGCCTGCCACATTGGCGACCAATCGCGGCGATCAATCTCTGGGTTGGCGTCGCAAAGCTCTTTCCAAAACGTCGGGCGTTTGCGCACCTTGCCGAGTTGCTTCGCCTTCAACTTGCCACGCGGGATGGGTGACGGAATGTCGAGGATTGAGTACGCGTTGTTCAGGGCTGCCTTGACGTGGTGGCGCGTGGATACGGACGGGATCGCAAGAAGGCAGCGCCGCACATCGAGCAACGTTACTGAGGTGGGAGACTTGTTGAGGATCGTCTCGGCATATCGCTCAAGTTTGCTTTCTTGGTCGTCTAGTGTGCTCTGCTTTGCTGTTGCACCCGCCCGATACTCTTTCCACGCATCGCGCACCTTCTTAATCTCGGAGGTCGTTTCGCTGCCGTGATGAACGGCCAGCGCGTCGATCTTTGCGAATGCCTGCGCGGCGGTCGTCTCCGGGAATGTCGCCTCAAGCGATTTCTGCCGCGACTTCCCGTTTAAACGTCCTTTGAAATACCAAGTGGCGGCGCGCTTGCCGACGCCGAGATAGAGACAGGGGTATTTGTCGCCATCGTGCGAATACCAGACGGTGCCGGACTTCGGTTTGTCTTTCGCAGCGTTTCGCACCTGCGTCACGCTGTCGAGGTTCAGAGTTGCGGTCATGGTGCTCTCCGTGGTCCATTTTCAAACGAATTTTCAAACGCACCACAACACTAAGTTGCGCCAACCCGCACTGTCAACCGACTGATATTCGTTTGAAAATGAATCTAAGGTATTGTTTTTACTAAACTACTGCGCCAACCCGCAGTCTACCTATAAATGTCGGTGGGTGACTTTTAATCAGTGGGTCGCAGGTTCGAACCCTGCACGGCTCACCACTGAAATCAAATGGTTATGACTGATCTAGCGCAAAGGCGTGATTAGCGTGCTGGCTGTGATCAACAACACGTCCAGAACCTTTTCCATCGCATAGGTTCGGTGATAGTGCTTCCCTGTAGCTTCTGCAGCGCTGGGAAGAGAGGGCGTAGACGATGAACAGACGTCGCCTTGCTACCATTCTGATGGCTGATGCTGTTGGCTATACATCGCGCATGGCAGTTGACGAGGAAGCGACACTCAGGCTCGTGTCTTCAGCCCTCAAAGATTTGCAATCAGTGATCGCGGACCACAACGGCAGGACTGTGAAGACGATGGGCGACGGGTTGCTGGCCGAGTTTGAGTCCGTCGCAAACGCGGTTTCTGCGGCAGCCACCTTTCAGCGGGACCTGTCCAGCAGTGACGGTGCAGATGCCATGCCCTTCCGCATAGGCATTCACATGGGCGAGGTTTTCCCGCAGCCCGATGGCGATATTGTCGGCAGTGGCGTGAACATTGCCGCCCGGTTGGAACAGCAGGCCGGACCGGGATGCGTTTTTGTCTCTGCGCAGGTATTTGACCAGATCAGCGGAAAGACAGACGAAGAGTTTGAGGAGATTGGCCTGTGCACGCTCAAAGGGATTGAACGCCCACAGCACGTTTATGCCGTGCGTCTGCCCAATATGGGCGACGTGCGTGCAAATGCACAGCTGGCCCTGCCGGACAAGCTATCCATCGCGGTTCTTCCACTGGCAAACCGGTCTTCTGATCCCGAGCAGGAGTATTTTGCCGATGGTTTGACCGAAGATCTGATCACAGCGCTTTCCGGGGCGGCATCGCTGTTCGTGATCGCGCGCAATTCAAGCTTTGCCTACAAGGGCCAATCACCTGACATGGATCAGCTACAGCGTGAATTGGGCGTGCGTTACGTCCTGTCAGGCAGCGTCCGCAAGGCGGGAAACACGCTGCGCGTCACGGCAGACCTGAATGACACGGATACGGGCAGATCCCTGTGGTCCAAACGTCTGGACGGCAGCACCGACGACATCTTCGATTTTCAGGATCAGATCATTGACGACGTCGTCAGCCTGATCCTGCCCTCGATCCAAAGCAACGAAGCCGGGCGCGCCATTTCGAAACGGCCAAACGACCTGACGGCGTATGATTACCTTCTGCGTGCGCTGGACGCCCTGAACACGGGCGCGACGGTTGACGCGATGCCTTTGCTTGATCAGGCGATCACGCGCGCACCGACTTATGGCAAGGCGCTGGCGCTGCGGGCATGGGCAAACACGGTCAATACGGTCTGGGCCGGGAACACGGACAGCGCGACAATCCGGGCAGAAGCAATCGACCTTGCGCAAAGAGCATTGGCCAACGCCAAGAATGACCCTGAAGTGCAGGGATATGCCTCTTACGTTCTGTCGTTTTATGGCGAGGATACGGAAACGGCCTTTACACGCTTGCGTTCGGTGGTGGACAGATGCCCAAACTTTGTTTGGGCGCTCGTATCATTGGCCGCGCAAGAGGCTTTGCGCGGTGATCCGGCGCGCGCCGTCGCTCTGTGTGATCAGGCGGAACGCCTTAACCCCCGCGACACGATGGCATTCCGGCTGCATTCAACCCGTGCACTGACCGCCTGGGTTCTTTGCGACTGGGAAGGCCAGCTGGAACATGCCACCCGCACCCTGAACCTGATGCCCAACATGATGAACATGATGGCGCATGTGATCGTTGCCAATCATCTATTGGGGCGGTGGAAAGAAAGAGACCGCGCCGTTGCGGAATTCAAAGCGAAGTTTCCTGAGTATCATATTGCGACGCACGAAAAGCGCCTTGCCCAGCAAAAGAACCTCGCCGGGGAACCCTTGGCAAAATACATGGACAGCCTGCGGGCCGTAGGTTTTCCGGAATAACATCTGCGCGGGTGTTCGTTCGCACAAGAAATTCAGTTGTATGCAGTGCACGTGCGACCCCAAAACGCGATCCGGGGGCGTGGGACGGAACCGCGCGCCCGTCAGATCAGACCGGACAGCCGCATCAGCGCGATCGGCAATCCCAGCAGTGCCGCCAGCACAAAGGATGTCAGCGAAAGCTGGATCGTCTTGACCAGCCCCACCATGATCTCGCCCACTGAAAATCGTCGTCGGTCAGCGTGTAGAAATATTGCGGTACCCCATCGCCTGCGCGCCGATATAGGCACCCCAGACGATGCCGCCAATGACCAGTACATAAAGCGCGATCGACACCGGAACCGAATTGATCACCTTTTTCGGGGTCAGCGGCTTTGATTTGTTGGTTCCGGCGGCCATTCCTCAATGCTCCAGTATCTGGCCAAGGAACAGCTTGCAGCGCGCGCTGTCGGGATTGGTAAAGAACTTCTTCGGCGGCGCGACGTCAAGGATACGGCCCTGTTACATAAACACCATCGTATCGGCCAGCTTGCGGGCAAAACCCATCTCGTGGGTGACGCAAACCATCGTGATGCCTGTGTCAGCCAATTCGACCATGACATCCAGCACCTCGTTGATTATCTCAGGGTCCAGCGCCGAGGTGGGTTCGTCAAACAGCATGATCCGTGTCCCCATGCACAGCGACCGCGCGATGGCGAGGCGCTGTTGCTGGCCGCCTGACAGTTGCGCGGGATATTTATCGGCTTGTTCCGGGGTATGGACCCGCTCAAGGTACTGCCGTGCCTGTGCTTCGGTTCTCGAAATCTTGCGGACTTTCATCGGACCAATGGTCAGGTTTTCCAGAATTGTCAGATGCGGAAACAGATTGAACTGCTGGAACACCATGCCAACCTCCTGACGCAGTGTTCTGAGGTGCTTGGAGTCTTCCTCAACCTCGATCCCGTCCACGACGATGGTGCCCGCGCTGTGAAACTCCAGCCCGTTCATACAGCGGATCAGCGTTGATTTACCGGAACCGGACGGACCGCAGATCACCACGCGTTCGCCTTGTTTGACCGTCAGGTCAATGTCTGCGAGCGCCTGAAACGGGCCATAGAACTTGTCGACATGCGACACCGTGATCATAGCTTTTTGCGATTACATCACGTCGCCTTTTTCAACCTACACCTGATCAGGTATGTTTGTATCAGAAGGCCAGCCGCAAGAGTTTTCCTGTCTATCAATGAATTGGGGCATTGTGACGCATGAAGGTCAGGCGGTGGTCAGCCCGCCAATTTTATCGCGCGCGACACGCCGCACAACAGCCAGCGACACAATCAATCCGGTCGCCACCGCCGTTGCGATGGCAATGCGCACCCCGGCAAGACCCCAATCAACGACGGCTGTGAACAGCCAGATAAACAGCACCATGCCGACCCCTTGGCGGTAGATGCCGATCCAAAGCGACCACACTGCTTTTTTCAGTGCCTGTAACAGAGAGTTGACAGAAAAGAGCACAACATAAATCGGCAGGATCACCGCTTCGACCTTCAGGAACAACGCACCAATGCGGATCACCTCAGGGTCAGACGAAAACAGGGCGGTGATGGGACCGCCCAGAAACCACAAAAACGGAAAGGCGCAGGCGGTGGCGATCACGCCCCAGACCCAGCAGCGGCGAAAGGCCTGCCGGACGCGGTCATGATTGCCCGCGCCAAAATTCTGCGCGGCAATGGGCACCAGTGCCACGGTGATGCCAAGCGCGGGCAAGAGGAACAATTGTTCAATCCGCAATGAGATGCCGTAGGCGGCCAGTGATTCCTGTCCGTAGGCCTTTAACGCGTATTGCACGATGAAACCGCTGGCAAAGGTGATCAGCATGGTAAAGCTGACTGGAAAGGCCTGTCCGGCGATCTCAAGAAACTTGGCGGGCCGTGGGATAAATTCAGTGACCCGCAAATCCTGCATGATGGACCGGCCAAAGGCACGGTAGAGGATAAACACCGCGACCCCCGATTGGCTGACCACGGTCGCCAGCGCGATACCGTTGAAACCCAGACCGGGGACCACACCGGGTATCCCGTACATGAACAACGGGTTCAGCCCGACATTGAAAAAGAACGCCACAATCAGCGCACGCTGCATCGACACGGTATCGCCACGGGCCTGCAGAATGCCGTTGCCACCGTAGGCCAGAATGAACCCCGGCAACGACATCACCAGCCAGTTGAAATACGATAGACCCGCGTCGCGGTAGGCTCCCGGCTCTGATATCAGTGCGATCAGGGTTGGACCCGTTGCCAGCGCCACCCCAATCAGGATCACGGTCAGGATCACCGCAAAGCTGATGCCTTGTGCGGCCAGATGCCGTGCATCACTCACGTCCTTGCGACCCTTGGCGTTGCCGACCAGCGCGCTCATCGCGGCACCAATGCCAAAGCCAAACGCCACCAGCACAAAGAACGCCTGAAACCCGATAGACAGACCTGCCTGTGCCTGTGTGCCGAAATACCCGGCATAGAATGTGTCGACCACGTTATACAGCGTGCTGAACAGCATCCCGATGGCGGCGGGAATGGCCAGACGCATGAAATGTTCCCGGATAGGTCCGGTGGTCAGGTCTTCGTTGATTTGCACGTGGTATCCTGCTTGCAGCGCCTCGGGGCATCAGCGCAGGTCAATTGCATGCGGGCAAGGGGTGGTCGCGTGATGACATGTCATCTGACATATGAATGTGATGAATTAAGGTGCCTTGGCCCGTTTACAGATATTCAATTCGGATGCGTATGGTTTCCTGAACAGCCTTTATGCACCAGGTGCCCGAACCGACTGGCAGCGAGTGATCATCCCGCCATTGCGCTGAACATGTCGGTCTACACGCCCCCGGGCACCGGGGGGCCGGGCAAGCCGCCGGTCGACAAGACATATATCAACATTTCCGACAACTTTATGACCCCGATGGATGAACGCAACACGCAGTATATCTGGTTTCAACACCGCAACACCGATCCGGTGAATGCGGCGATTTCAAAGCAGATGAACGACGGCGCAATCATGGCTTTCAACGAGGACAAGGTGATTTTGGAGGCCGTGCAAAGGGGTATGGACAAGATGACAACGCCCAACATTGATCTGGGGGCCAAGACGTTCCGCAAGGGGCTGCAACGTCTGATCGATGCTGAAAACAAAGCGGCCCGGAGCGGTTAAGCCCCGGGCCGAATTTCTTTTGGTCCGGTAAAGCGCGCCTGCGCCTAGCCTTTCTTCAGAACCTCACGGCCCAACAGCTCGGCAATCTGCACGGCGTTCAACGCGGCGCCTTTGCGCAGGTTGTCCGACACGCACCACAGGTTCAGACCGTTATCAATCGTGCTGTCCTGACGGATGCGGCTGATGAAGGTGGCGAAATCACCGACACATTCGATGGGGCTGACGTAGCCGCCGTCCTCGCGCTTGTCGATTACCATGATGCCGGGGGCTTCGCGCAGGATGTCGCGCGCTTCGTCCTCGTCCAGATGGTCTTCAAACTCGATGTTGATCGCCTCGGAATGGCCAACAAAGACAGGCACGCGCACACAGGTCGCCGTGACCTTGATCGCGGGATCGACGATCTTTTTCGTCTCCGCCACCATCTTCCATTCTTCTTTGGTTGATCCGTCTTCCATGAACACGTCGATGTGCGGGATCACGTTAAAGGCGATCTGCTTGGTGAACTTCTTGGGCGGCTTGTCGTCGGTGGGGTTGTACATCGACTTGGTCTGGTCCCACAGCTCATCAATGCCTTCCTTGCCCGCGCCGGACACGGATTGATAGGTGCTCACCACAACGCGCTTGATCTTGGCGCGGTCGTGCAGGGGCTTGAGCGCCACAACCATCTGCGCGGTGGAGCAGTTGGGGTTGGCGATGATGTTTTTCTTGGCATAGCCGTGCACGGCCTCGGGGTTCACTTCGGGCACAATCAGCGGGATGTCGGGGTCATAGCGATAGAGCGAGGAGTTATCGATCACGACGCAGCCCGCGCGGGCCGCAGCAGGCGCGTATTTCTTTGTCGCCTCCGATCCGACAGCAAAAAGCGCCATATCCCAGCCGGTGAAATCAAACGTATCAAGGTCTTTGCATTTCAGCGTCTTGTCACCAAAGCTGACTTCCGTGCCAAGCGAACGACGGCTGGCCAGTGCCACAACCTCGTCCGTGGGGAACTGGCGCTCTGCCAGAATGTTCAGCATTTCGCGGCCCACATTGCCAGTGGCGCCTACGATGGCGACGCGATAACCCATTTGATTTCTCCAATATATATGGGGTTGATGGGCGGGCCATACACCGCTTGACGGCTGGTGAAAAGGGTCTGCACGGCGGCGCTGGCGGCGTATCCCCGCCGCGTGCTATGTTTGTCTCTAGTGTAAGGGGTGTAATGTGACCAAAAGAGATGACTTTTACGATCAGGTGCCGCGGACCAGCGCCTTTGATCAACTGACGCGCGCGGCGGAATACACGCCCCTTCCGCAGGACTGGTATATCGGCACCGCTGATGTGGTCAATTCAACCGGGCTGGTGAACGACGGGCGTTACAAGACCGTGAACATGGCTGGTGCGGCGGTGATCTCTGCACTGATGAACGCTTTCGAGGGGGCGGCCTTTCCTTTTGTGTTCGGCGGTGACGGGGCCGGGTTTGCCATTCCACCACAGGATGCAGATACCGCCCGCGATGCGCTGACGCGTGTGGCGCGCTGGGCCGGGACGGAGTTTGACATCGACATGCGTGTCGCGCTGGTGCCGCTTGCCGACATTCGCGCGGCGGGTGCGGACGTGCTGGTGGCGCGGTATCAGGTGTCGGACGGGGCGGATTACGCCATGTTTGACGGCGGCGGACTGCACTGGGCGGAACAGCAGATGAAAGCGGGGGCCTATGCGCTGGTGCCCGCACCGGAGGGCGCTTTGCCTGATCTGACAGGACTGTCGTGCCGCTGGTCACATATGCCCGCGCGCAACGGTACGATCCTTTCGGTGCTGGTGGCCCCTGTGCCGGATGCGGATTCCACACAGGTGGCGGCGGTCTATGACCGGGTGATCACACTGGCACAGGCGCTGGACCGGGGCGGCCACCCGGCCCCGGCAGAAGGCCCCGGCACGGGCTGGCCGCCCGCCGGTGCGACGCTGGAGGCACATGCCACCAAGGGCGAAGGATCGCTTGGCGGGGCCCGGGCAAAAGCGCTGTTCGAATCCTTTGTGGCATGGCTATTGATCAAGACGGGGATCAAGCTGGGCGGTTTTGATGCGCGGCGCTATGCCCGTATCGTCGGTGAGAATGCCGATTTCCGCAAGCTGGATGACGGGCTGAAAATGACACTGGATTGCGACGCAGACACGCAGGCGCAGATTGAGACGGTTCTGTCCCGGGCGCAGGACGATGGCCTGATCCGTTACGGGCTTGCCACGCAGGACGAGGCGATGATGACCTGTATCGTGCCGTCAATCCTGACCGACGATCATGTCCACTTTATCGACGGTGCGGCGGGCGGCTACACGTTGGCGGCTTCGCGTATGAAAGGCCGCTCAGTCTGAAGCGTCTCGGCTGAAGAGATAGGCGGCACAGCCTACGGCAAGCGCGACTGAAAACATGACAAAGACCGCGACATAGGGGTCTTGTGGTGCATCCCCCGGCAAGGCCGCGCGATACACCCGGCCCGAGGCAAACTGCGCCACGCCCACGCCGCCGATGCTGAACAGGTTCAGCAGCGTCACACCACGCCCGATCAGATGTGCGGGCAGAAAGCTGCGCCCGTGGGCCATCAGCACCGGATAGCCCGCCCCGAAAAAGCCAATCGCGCACATCAAAACCACACTCAAGGTCAGGCTGGCGGCGGGCAGCACGGCCAGCAGCACACCCGCGATCAGGGCCATCAGGGATCCGGCCATGATCATCCATTTCCGCGAAGGGCTGACCTTATCGGCAAAACCATACGCCAGCGCGCCCAGCACCATTGCCAGCCCCATCATCAGGCTGGCTTGTCCGATGGTTACGGTATCGGTGGCGAACACATCCGCCAGATAGGGCCCGATCCACAGACCGCGCACCGCGCCGGCAAAGGCGTAGCTGGTGCCGATCAGCAGAAAGATGGGCCAAAGCACGCGCAGGCGCAGCAGTTCGGCCAGTGACCCCTTTACGCCATCGGTGATGCGCGGCGGGTCCTTGACCACGATCAGCGTACCAAGGGCAACAACCGCGGTCATTCCCGCCAGCGACCAGAGCGATGCCCGCCAGCCCATCCATTCGGCGGCCAGAGCCATTGGATAGGCGGCCACCAGATTGCCCAGACTGCCCAGCCCGACCATCAGCGATGCCAGCACCGCAAAGGTTGCGGGCGGGTATTCGCGCGCGAAAATATAGTAAGACGCCATCAGCACAGGCGCGCAGCCCACGCCGATCAGCGCCATTGCGATTGTGATGTGCAGTGGGGCCGTCGCCATTGCAAAGACCGCCGCACCGCCACCGCCGCCCAGCAGCAAAAGCCAGCCCGCCGTGCGACGCGGGCCGATGCTGTCCAGCGCGGCACCAATGGGGATCTGGCAGGCGGCGAAGGTCAGGAACCACAGGCCCGACGCAAACGCCAGATCATCGGGCATCGCGCCGATGTCGCGTTCCAGTATTTCCGACAGCACCGCCAGAAAGGCGCGGAAAAACTGGCTGAGCACATAGGCCAGCCCCAGCAGAAGGATACCCGCGTTCATGTTACTTGGTGCCTTGCCATTGGGCTGCCAGTGCCCGCGCACCCTTGGCCAGCAGCAGAATGTCGGCACCCACGGCCACAAACTGCGCGCCGGCCTTCAGCGCGTCCTGCGTCATGGGATCGTGGGTCGACAGGATACCGGGAGCCTTGCCCGCCGCACGGATGCGGCGCAGGGCGTCCATGATGGCGGTCTGAACATCGGCGTGCAGCGCGTTGCCCATATGCCCCATATCAGCGGCCAGATCGGCAGGGCCGATGAACACGCCGTCCACACCGTCAACCGCCAGAATATCATCCAGCGCCGCCATCCCTTTGAGGTTCTCTACCTGCACCAGCAAGCAAATCTGTGCGTCCGCAGTGGTGCCGTAATCCGTGATCTGCCCGAACTTTGCAGCACGGGCCAGCGCATAGCCTACGCCCCGGTCCCCGTGGGGCGGATAGGTGACATCGCGTACCAGTTGCCGCGCCTGTTCGGCGCTTTCGACCATCGGCACCAGTATCGTCTGTGCGCCTGCATCCAGCATTTGCTTGAGCAGATATGTCTCCCCAACGGGTACGCGCACCACCGGGTGGCTGTCCGACGCTTCAAGCACCTGCAACTGCGCGAGGATCGAACGCAGATCGTTCGGCCCGTGTTCGCCGTCAATCACCAGCCAGTCAAAACCGGCGCTGCCCATGATTTCGGCGCTGAAGGTATCGCCAAGGCCGACCCAGCAGCCGAATTGCGTTTCACCCGCGCTCAGGGCTTTCTTGAAAGGGTTCGTCGGGGCTGGCATCTGCGGTGTCCTCTGTCCGGGTGTCGGCGCACCCTAGACGCGGATCATCGTCTTTGGCCAGAGGTGGCGTATCCTCATCCGGCGCAACCGTGCGCAACATGCGGCGCAACCTGTCAAACGAATGGCGTGGCGCGGTGCCCGTGGCGTCAATGGGCTGTGTCGCGCGGGCCATGCCCAAAGCACCGGGTGCGCGCAGCACCCCATCGCGCAGCATTTGCCCATAAAGGTGTTGCGCGGCATCCGGGCTGAGGTGGAGTTGCCGGGCCAGCATCGCCGGGCTGCACCGGTTCTGCGCGCGGGCGATCAGCTGCGCCCATGCGTATGTCCCTGCGGGGACAGCGGCGGATTGTGGGGCGGCTGCGGCACTTAGCGTGGTCGGTAACACTTTGGTAAGAGGCAAAGCGGCGAGAAGGGCAGTGAATTGGCGTCTGTTCATGAAGGATATGTGGGGACAGCGTGCGGTGGGTTAACGGGGAAAGATCGGGATTGGGTGTCAGAGAGGGCGACCTTAACCTCAGACTTGCACGTGCTGCGTCCTGCTTCAATCTACAGGATCAGTGATAATTATGCTGAGGGTCAAAGGCCCGATGAGACCGTTTTTGGGTGATCGCTCATTCAGTTAAACCTCCGCCGAAGTTACCTTTTTCTGGACTTTGAATTGTCGGATTGTTTTGGAAGAAAGTCCGTAAGTGACGGAAACAGTTTGGTGGTCAGGCGTGATTGATCGATTCTTCATTGGGGTTCTAGCGGTTCAGCTCCTTACGATTGGTGTCGGTCAGACTGTCCTTGCCGAACAGCATTCTGAAACATTACCTGTCGACCCCGCCGCTGGACAGATGTTCATAGATAACCTGCAGTTCTCGACCAATATTTCGAGAAACGCAGAAGGCGGCATGCCCTTTGAGGAAATTCTATTTGATCACCTGAATTACTTTCGAGACCTGGATCATGATGGGGTTCCCGGCATATCAGCGAGAGATGCAGACATCATTGTGGGGACCTGGCTTTCGGAGGTGCGCAGCCGCGAGGTCGGCACGATGCTGTCCCGTGATCTTGATGGTGATCAGCAAGTCACCGAAGAAGAGTTGCGCACGGTTCTATTCGTTAACGCCCGCGCATCGCTGAGAAATCGCAACGTAGGGGTTGAGCCCACGGAAGAGCAAATCGAAGAGCAGCTTTCAAGGATTGTTGAAGCAGAGCTGGAATACGATCTTGATGGAAACCGCATTCTGACTGTGGGGGAAGTGTATCAATTCCACGACTCACGTTTTGCAGAATTCAAAGAATACCGGGACGTTCGGGAAAGAAGATCACACTTTCCGTCGACCAGTCTGGATACCAATCGCGACGGAACAGTTTCCCAAGGTGAATACGCTGGGTTTGTTGAGTTGACGCTCTCTACAATTGATGCGGACGGCGACGGGGTCGCCACGCAAGACGAACACAGCAATTTTCTTGCCTTGCTCCAAGACCTGCTCGATGCCAGAGCCGATTAGGGTCAGGATTTACAGCCGATAGATGACGTTGCGGTGAGGGTGATTGCACAGAGGAAGCCTTGGCGGCATCGGTCATACCGAGTTGTGGCCCGCTGCCAGTCTTTCAGTCTGCCAAACATGTTCTCAATCGTCCCGCGCTGCTTTTGGTCCGGGGTGCATGGCCTCATGTCCTTGTCTTGCTGGGCTTCGCTGAACCAGTCAGCTTCACAACCGATGGCCTGCCCTCCGAGGCTCACCCATTCATAACGAGAGTCTGCGGGTTTGGCTTTTATACTGGTTGCGGTGCGGTGTGTCCTCACCCTGGCAGTGGCTGGCGCGCCCCAGCGGAAGGAAGCTGCATCTCGTATAGCCGCCAGCCCCTTCAGATCACCTTGATCACGTCCTTATCAATCGCCAGCATATAGCCGCGCCGCGCGATGTTTTTGACCAGCAGTTCGCTGACGATCTGGTTGCCCAGCGTGTCGCGCAGGCGTTTGATGCGGGTGGCCCCCGCCGCTTCGTCACAATCGGCGGCGTTGCGGCCGGAGATGACGCCTTCGATCTCTGATCCGCTCATTACATCGTCGTCCATGCGCGCTTCGGCCAGAACGCTCATCGTCTCCATCGCTGCATCGGTCAGTTTGAACCCGAGGTTGTTGAGGTAGACGGTGTTTTCCTCGCGGCTGATCAGCAGAGAGTTCACCTGTATGCCTGCGCGTTCAATCTGGGCCATGCGGCGGTTGAAAGTGATGAGCATGATCAGGAACACCAGTGCCGCGATCAGCATGGCGGCGGCAAAGACCAGCAGAACCGAGATTACCATGCGGTAGCTGGCCAGCGTGTCGGAAAAGGCGGTGCCGGACTGGGCGAGGATTTCGAGCAGCTTGATCTCGGCCCCGCTGGTCAGATCATCGTTTTCGACAAAAATCCGTTCGACCTGTGCATTGAACAGCCCAGCGTCCGGCAAGGTCCACAGCAGGACGGCGGCACCGATGATCAGCAAGGCAACGATGGCACCGATGCCCACACCGACAAAGCGGCGCATGTCAGAAGCGGAGGTAATTTGGTCCGGCACTGTCTTTCCTTTGGTCAAGCCCGTCTTCCCCGAAGGTGGAGACAATGTTGAGCAGGGTCCAGCCCCCGGCGGCAAGGCGGGGGGCCAGTTCAGCGGCGGCGCTTGCGGCATCACAAGGGCCGTTAATCTGCGCCACACCGTAATGCAGGCGCAGCGGATTGTCCTGTTTGGCCTTGTAGTCGGCAAAACACCCCGCTGCCTGTGCGGGCAGGGCAAGGGTAAGGGCCATCGCGGCGGCCAGAATGGGGGATGCGTGTTTCATGCAGCAGTCATGCGGCGCCACGGGCAGATATTCAATAACGCAAGGGGGATGGCGCGGCTGATATCCGATAACAGGGGGGTGTTATTGCCTGACTTTTGGGTGACGGACCATGCTGACCCATCAAAGCGCGGATCCCCCGCCCTGCCTGAAAAGGATCAGACATGTACCGCAAGTTTATCGCCACCATCGCCGCTTCGGCCATCGCCCTTACCGCACTCGGGTCCATCCCGGCTTATGCAGGAGAACGGGACAACGCACGGCTGATCGCCGCCATCCTGGGTTTGGCTGCCGTTGGCGCGATCGTTCACAAGAACAAGAGCCGCGATAAACACGAGGTCACCCGCAACCATCCGGCGCCGATCTACAAAGCGCCCAAGCACCAGCACCCCAAACAGGTCCAGCGTCAGTACACGCCGCCGCGCTATCATCAGCCGAAACCACGGCCGCTGCCCCAGCGCGCGCAGAAGGCCAACCGCAAGCTGCTGCCCAAACAGTGCTTTCGCACCTATGACACCAACCGGGGCCGCGTGGCGATGTTTGCCAACCGCTGTCTGAAACGAAACTTCCAGTTTGCCCACCGTTTGCCGCGCAACTGCATGTACATCTTTGACACGCCGCAAGGCGACCGTCGGGGGTTTGATGCACGTTGCCTGCGCGACCGGGGCTACCGCTTGGCGCGGGGATAACACCGCGCTGAATGCCGCGCGGTCAAGTCCCTGTCGTGCGGAAGACTGGGGAGGATGTTCGGGCATCCTCCCCTTTTTGCTGTTGAGCCTGCGGGGCGTTTGGGGTTTGGAACGGGCATGATACCTGATTTCGAATTTGAGCGTGCCGCGATGGCGCAGGGGTTCACCCGCATTGCCGGGGTGGATGAAGTGGGGCGCGGGCCGCTGGCCGGACCGGTGACAGCGGCGGCGGTGGTGCTGGACCCCAGTTGCATTCCCGAGGGGCTGAACGATTCCAAAAAGCTGAGCAAACGCGCGCGTGAACGCCTGTACGATGAGATCATGCAGGTGGCGGATGTGAGCATCGCCCACGCGAGTGTCGAGGAGATTGACGAAATCAATATCCTGCGCGCCAGCCATCTGGCGATGATGCGGGCGCTGGCGGGGCTGAAGGTGCCCGCCGATTTTGCGCTGATCGACGGCAACATGCTGCCCCGTGATCTGACGCTGCCCGCGCAGACGATCATCAAGGGTGATGCGCGGTCGCAAAGCATTTCTGCCGCTTCAATTATGGCGAAAATCTGTCGAGATTGTGTCATGTTGTCCCTCGCGCAACAGCACCCCGGATATGGCTGGGAAACCAACATGGGATATGGATCAAAAAGCCACATCTTGGCTTTGCAAAAACTTGGGATAACCCCACACCATAGACGTTCGTTCAAGCCCATCCACAATATGTTGTGACAAGGTTTTTTCTTAACCGTTTGAATCAAAAAAGAAATTGACCGCGAATCCCTTTCGACTCATCCTTGTTCTCAACCAACGAGCACAAAATGTGCCGGGGACAGAGGCAGAAATTTGATGACGACGATTGAAAAGAGTGCGCAAGCGCTCCCCCTGAACACGATCCTAAGCGGCGACTGTATCGAGGCGATGAATGCATTGCCCGAAGCAAGTGTTGACCTGATCTTTGCCGACCCACCCTATAACCTGCAATTGCGGGGCGATCTGGTGCGGCCTGACAATTCCAAGGTCGATGCGGTGGACGATGAATGGGACCAGTTTTCCAGCTTTAAAGCCTATGATGATTTCACTCGTGCGTGGCTGAAGGCGGCGCGGCGGTTGCTGAAACCCAACGGGGCGATCTGGGTCATCGGCAGCTATCATAATATCTTCCGTGTGGGTGCGTCCTTGCAGGATGCGGGCTTCTGGATTTTGAACGATGTGGTCTGGCGCAAGTCCAACCCGATGCCCAACTTTCGCGGCAAGCGGTTTACCAATGCCCATGAGACGATGATCTGGGCCGGTAAGGACGAGAACAGCAAATATACGTTCAACTATGAGGCGCTGAAGGCGCTGAACGAGGGTATCCAGATGCGCAGCGATTGGGTGCTGCCGATCTGCACGGGGCATGAGCGCCTGAAAGATGAGAACGGTGACAAGGCCCATCCAACGCAAAAGCCCGAAAGCCTGCTGCACCGAATACTGGTCGGCTCCACCAATCCCGGCGACGTGATCCTTGATCCGTTTTTTGGTACGGGCACAACCGGCGCGGTGGCCAAGATGCTGGGCCGCGATTTCATCGGGATCGAGCGCGAGGAAGCTTATCGCAAGGTCGCAGAAAAACGCATTGCCAAGGTGCGCAAGTTCGACCGCGAAGCGTTGCAGACTACCACGTCCAAGCGCGCAGAGCCGCGCGTGCCCTTTGGTCAGCTGGTTGAACGCGGGATGTTGCGCCCGGGCGAGGAGCTCTATTCACTGAATGGGCGTCACAAGGCCAAGGTACGCGCCGACGGCACGCTGATCGGGGCAGAGATGAAAGGGTCGATCCATCAGGTTGGGGCGGCCTATGAAAAAGCGCCAAGCTGCAATGGCTGGACCTACTGGTGCTTTAAGCGCGAGGGCAAAAAGGTACCGATTGATCTGCTGCGCCAGCAGATCCGGGCCGAAATGGCCAACTGAGATTATGATCGCTTCAGGAGAGTTTGATCCGACAAACCTTGTCTTGCGGGTACTCAAGACCTGTCTTCCGGCAAGCTGAAACGATCCGAAACACCGCCGGTGCCTGCGGCCTTCCACATGAAGGTTGCCTACAAAGGCACTTACCTAAGCCCCGCCCTTGTGGCGGGGCCTTTTTTGGTCACGGCACAAAGAACTCGCGGTTCTCCATGAAATCCTGCCAGATTTTTTCGCCCACCGTGCAATCGCGGGGATCGCGTTGCGGTGTTTGGGCGGGAATGATTTTGGGGGCGGCTGTAATGCCCGCAATCTCAAGCACCAGCTTGCGGCGCACGGCATCGGCAAAATCGGGCCAGTCGTACACCGGGATCACGAAAGCCCCCGGCCCGCCGATGACGCAGGTGGTATAGTAGACATCCAGATCGGGCAGGTGGAAGAATGGGTTGAACCCATCATCCGTCATCAGCGGCAGGCCGTTGATGGTGATGCCGTCGGCCAGCACGCGGTCGCGTTCGCGTGTGACGCGCGGGCCAAGGTTATTGGGGCCGTCCCCTGATATGTCGATCACGCGGCGCAGGCCGGCGTAGTCATTGCGCAGCAGCCGGGATGCGCCAAAGGCCAGTGCGCCCGAGATCGAGGTGCGGCGCAGCGCGGTGTCGAATTTCACGGTAAGCTGGCTGGCGAAATCCTCCAGATCGGCGCGGGTTTCAATCAGGCGCCAATCAACGATGATTTCCTGCGTGCCTGCCCATTCGATGTAGGTCAGGGCGATGGTTTGCAGCAGGCCCGACTGCACCGCTTTAAAGACATCTTCGGACACCAATGCCTCGGCGTAGCCGCGCCGCTGCAGCTCCAGCTCTTGGGGTGACATTGAGCGGGAGACATCGACCATCAGCACAAGCTCAAGATCGACTTCGGTATCCTGTGCCGCGCTGGCACGGGGAAGCATTGTGAACAGGACAAGCGCGAGAAGCAGTGCTTTCATCGGCGGCGGTTTGCGGTGTGGGTCAGTTTGAGAAGGGTCTTTTCCATCGCCCGCAGTGTAGGGATGACGGTGCGGCCTGTAAATCATGCCACCTGCGCGCGCGTCTAGTTCAGGCGCTTGTTCGGTTTTTTGTGCAGTACGGAACGAACGTATCGCACATCAAATTCCGATTTGCTAAGCACGTAGGCCACCCCGGCGCTGGCGGCTTTTTCCCACATGAAGGGTGAGGGCCAATCGCTGACCATGATGATCGGCACGCCCGCCAAACGCGGGTCTTGCGCCAGTTCCAACGCAAAATCGGCCCCCAGACCGTCGGGCAGGTTGTTGTCGAGCAGGATCAGCGTCGGCTCGCCCTTTTCCAGCGCGCGGCGCGCGGATCGCAGGGTCGAGGCAATCTCGATCCGCATGTTATCCCTGGTTTTTTGCAGGATACGGGTCATTTTTTCGCGATCGAAATCACTATCCTCGACAATTAGGCAGGTGTCGGGGTGATAGGCCCGCTGTCTGACGGTTTGGTGTGTTTGCATCGTTAGCCCCCAAGGTTGTCGCAATGGAGGTCGCATATAAGATTTAAGAATCAGTGTGCGGATCTAGCGCGGCATCGGCAGGCGGCGTTTGTTGTAGTCGGCCCAATCCGTCACTTCGGGGTAATAGGTGCGCCGCCAGTCGCGCACGCGCGGGTTCATGATGCGCCGCCAGAGCGGCGGGATCATCGCGGCCATTGTCATCACCGGATAGCCGTAGGGCAGTTGCGGCGCCTCGTCCGGTCCGTAATTTTGCAGCACGGGAAAGCGGCGGTCGGGCTTGTAGTGATGGTCGGAATGGCGTTGCAGGTTGATCAGCAGCCAGTTTGACGCGCGGTGTGCGGCGTTCCACGAATGGTGCGGTTTGACGTGTTCGTATTTGCCGTCGCCCAGATGTTTGCGCGTCAGCCCGTAGTGTTCGATGTAATTCACCAGTTCCAGTTGCCAGATCGCAACGCCCGCCTGAACGAGCAACAGGCCCACACCGGTCCAGCCGCCAAGGATTAGCGCGAGGATCAGGCACGCGCCCTGCATCGCCCAGTACTTCCAGAAGGGATTGCGGGCGTTCGTCCACGGCAGGCTCTTGCGCGCCAGCATGTCGGCTTCGGCCTGAAAGGCGGAATGCCAGCACTGGTGTAGGACACGGGGATAAAACCGGTGGAACCCTTCGTTATAGCGCGCCGTCACCGGATCGCGGGGGGTGGCGACATAGCGGTGGTGCACAAGCAAGTGTTCGGACCGGAAGTGGGAATAAAGCACCATTGCCAGCAGGGCATCGGCCAGAAACCGCTCCAACTTGTTTTTCTGGTGCATCAGCTCGTGGCTGTAGTTGATCCCGATGGTGCCGGTGATGACGCCCACGCCAAAGAACAGCGCAATGCGTTCGAAGGTGCCAAGGTGGTCGGCCTGGGGGACGTACCACAGCAGGCCGAACAGCGTTAGGAACTGCGCGGGCACCCAGATCAGCGTGACGAGGCGATACCAGAACATATCGTCGTCGGTCGCTTCAAGATCGGCGTTTTCGGTGTTCAGGCCAACGGCGGCGTCGAGGATGGAGAACAGGAACCACGTGACCAGCGGCAACAGGGCGATGACCCAGCCGCCGTAGAAAGCCGCAATCCACGCCAGCGGGACCAATGCCAGCGACAGCCAGAAGGGCAAGGCGCGGCTGAGGCGGCCGAGTTCGGTGGGGGAAAGGGTCGAGGCTTGGGTGGTCATTTGGTTTTGTCCGGGTGTTAAGGCTGCGCGATAGTATAACGAAAACCGCTACATCCTCAAAGCGGCGACATTGGGTCAGCCCTGCGACAAATCAAACGCCTTGCGCATGACGGTGGGCAGATCGGAAGGGCGGAAGGCGTCGCGCGGCAGAAAGCTGCCGGTTATTGGCGTGGCGTCTGCCGGAACCTGCGCGGTTTTTACGGTCAGGATCAGGTGGAAGTGCGTGAAGGTATGGCGCACCTCACCGGGCAGGTCTTGCCAGTCGGCGCTTACGGGGGGCGTGCCTTGGGGTTTGTCCTCGGTCACCTCCACCCAGTCGGAACCGGGCCAGCCCAGCATACCGCCCAGCAGCCCCTTGTCGGGGCGAGTTTCGAGCAGCCACGCGCCATCGCTGCGCTGGGCAAGATAAACCGTGCCGTGGCGGACGGGTTTCGGTTTTTTGGGCGTCTTCTTGGGCAGTTCGTTCTGCGTACCGGCGGCACGGGCGATGCAGGGGTCGCGCCACGGGCAGATGCCGCAGGCAGGGGATTTGGGTGAACAGATCGTGGCGCCAAGGTCCATCACCGCCTGGGCATAATCGCCGGGCCGTTCCTGGGGCGTGAGCGCTTCGGCGCGGGCCATGAGTTCGGGCTTGGCGGCGGGCAGGGGCGTGTGAATGTCATATAGTCGCGCCATGACGCGTTCGACATTCCCGTCCAGCACGGTGAAGGGCAGATCAAACGCGATGGAGGACACGGCGGCAGCGGTATAAGGCCCGATGCCGGGGAGTTTCAGCAAGGCGGCGTGATCGGCGGGAAAGGTGCCGCCATGATCATTCACCACGGCACGGGCGCATTTTAGCAGGTTGCGCGCGCGGGCATAATACCCAAGTCCGGCCCATTCGCCCATCACATCCGCATCCTCCGCCGCGGCCAGATCGCGCACGGTGGGCCAGCGCGCGGTGAAGCGTTCAAAGTAGTCCTTTACTGTTGCAACGGTGGTCTGTTGCAGCATGATCTCGCTCATCCAGATGCGGTAGGGATCGGGGCGCACACCGCCCTTGCGCGCTTGCGGGCCGACCCGCCACGGCATGGTGCGCGCGTGCACATCGTACCAGTCCAGCAGGGCCAGCGGCAGTTCGCTTGTATCGGAATGATCACGCAATCTTTATGGCTCCGGACGGGGGCAGGGGGCTGGCGGACGCAGGCCAATAAGGTATTGTGCCACGAGGTTCGGGAAACTTAAATATGCCACCACGGCGCACCAGTACAAAAGGGTTCAAACGCACCGACAGCCTGCTGTCGGGCCAGATCAGGCGTGCGTCGGAAACGCGCGGTTTTGCGCAGTCGCGTCTGTTGACCCAATGGGCCGAGATTGTGGGGCCCGATGTGGCCGCCATTGCCCAGCCTGTCGAAGTTGGATACGGGCGCGGCGGTATGGGGGCGACGCTGACGTTGCTAACCACGGGGGCCAATGCCCCGATGCTTGAGATGCAGAAAGAACAGCTGCGCGTGCGGGTGAACGCGGTCTATGGCTACAACGCCATCGCGCGGGTGCGGATCACGCAGACGGCGGCGACCGGGTTTGCGGATGGCAAAGTGGCGTTCGGACACAAACCCAAGGCCGCACCTGCCCCGCCTGACCCCGCGCTGCGGCAAAAAGCGGCACAGGCGGCAGGGCCGGTAAGCGACGATGGATTGCGAGACGCCCTTGCGCGTCTGGGCGAGAACATATTGAACAAGAACAACCGCTGAAAAGCTGACAAAGGAATTCGACATGCAACGCAGAAACTTCATTCTTGGCGCATTTGCCGTTCTTGGTCTGGGAGGCTGGGCGTTGACCAGCCGCACGGGCGGCAATTCGACCGACATCACAAACCTGCCGGGCGCGGCCAATGCGCAATCGACTTCCGGTGACATCGACACGTCGATGATCGAGGATATGGTGCAGGGCAATCCCGACGCCGATGTGACGATCATCGAATATGCGTCCTTTACCTGTCCGCATTGTGCGGCGTTCCATTCCGGCCCCTACAAGCAGCTTAAGGCCGATTACATCGACACCGGCAAAGTGAAGTTCATCTACCGCGAGGTCTACTTTGACCGTCCCGGCCTATGGGCGTCGATGATGGCGCGCTGCGGTGGCCAAGAGCGGTTCTTTGGTATTGTTGATCTGATCTATAAGGGGCAGAACGAATGGGCCCGCGCGGGCGAGCCTGTGGCAATCGTCAACGAATTGCGCAAGATCGGACGTCTGGCGGGGTTGGACAGCGACACGCTTGAGGCCTGTTTGCAGGATGCAGATATGGCGCAATCGCTGGTCGCGTGGTGGGAAGAGAACGGCAACCGCGATGATATCTCATCCACGCCCAGCTTTTTGATCAACGGCAAGAAGCACTCCAACATGAGCTACGCAGACATGAAGGCGCTGATCGACGCTGAGTTGCCAAGCTGATGACGGCCCCTCTTGCTGGTCTAAAGGTTGTCGAGCTGGCTCGTATTTTGGCGGGACCCTGGGCGGGGCAAACGCTGTCTGATCTGGGGTGCGAGGTGATCAAGGTGGAAAGCCCCGCAGGTGATGACACGCGCCAGTGGGGGCCGCCCTTTGTCACGCGGGATACCGATGTTTCGGCTTCCTATTTTCATTCGACCAATCGCGGCAAGGCCAGCGTGACGATTGATTTTCGCACCGATGAGGGACAGGCGCAGCTAAAAGAGCTGCTGCGCGATGCGGATATTCTGATCGAGAATTTCAAGACAGGTGGACTGGCGAAATACGGTCTTGATTATGACAGCCTGCGCGAAGAATTTCCGCAGTTGATCTACTGCTCGATCACCGGGTTTGGCCATACGGGTCCGTATGCGCACCGGGCGGGCTATGACTTTATCATTCAGGGCATGTCTGGTCTGATGTCGGTAACCGGAGAGCCGGACCGCCAGCCGCAGAAATCGGGCATGGCGATCACGGATATCTTCACAGGTATCTATGCCAGCACCGCCATTCTGGCCGCTGTGCATCAACGTCAGACGACGGGCAAGGGCCAGCATATTGATATGGCACTGCTGGATTGTGCAGTGGCGATCATGGGCAATCAGGCAATGAACTATCTGACGACGGGCGTGGCCCCGACACGGATGGGCAACGCGCATCCCAATCTGACGCCCTATGAGGTGTTTGAAACATCAGACGGGCATATCATCATCGCCACTGGCAACGACGGGCAGTTTCAGCGGCTTTGCAAGTTGCTGGGGTTGGACGATATGGCGACAGCACCGGCGTACCTTAAGAACGCTGATCGTGTGGCGAACCGCACCGAAATGATCGGGCGGCTGAACAGTGCGACGCGGCAGCACGCCCGGGACGATCTGCTGGCACTGTGTGAGGCGCAGGGTGTTCCGGCGGGGCCGATCAACGATCTTGAAGATGTGATGGCCGACCCGCAGGTGGTTGCACGGGGCATGCAGATTGAGCTGGATGGTGTGCCAGGTCTGCGGTCACCATTTCGGTTTTCGGATGCAGAACTGGCGCTTCACCGGCCTGCGCCAAAACTGGGCGAGGACAACTGAACCAAGGGCGATCCAACTGGACAGGGGGCGCCATGTGTGCCCCGGTGGGCGGGCACCGGGGCAATCGGGCCGGATTGGTTCTGGAATTTCCAACCAGCCGGCTTTCAGGGTTGCGGCAGGTCTCCAAGGGCGTCAAAAAGCGCGTTTTTTTCCGGCAATTGCAGCCGCACCGGCAGGGTGATGACCTTTGCCCGAAAGGCAGGGGGCAGGCGGACGGCGTCTTTTTCTGTGGTGACCAGTTGCGCATTGCTCGCCATTGCATCCGCTTCCAGCCGCGTCATCAATGCGGACGTGAGCGGCTGGTGATCGTCCAGCGCTTCGGCGTGCACCAGTGTCGCGCCTAGGTCGCGCAGAGTGGCAAAGAACTTTTCCGGGTGTCCAATGCCCGCAAAGGCCAGCGCACGCGTCTGTGTCCAGTCCATGCCGGTCTGCAGGGGGGTCAGCGCCGCTTGTACATGGGGTATGCCGGGGGGCAAGCGGGTGCTGGTGGTGAAATGGTTTTGCGCGCCATCGTCACCGATAGATACAACCAGATCGGCCCGGGCCAAACCGACGTCGGCGGGTTCGCGCAGAGGTCCGGCGGGCAGGCACAGGCCGTTGCCGAACCCTTTGGCAGCATCCACCACGATGATGGAGAGATCATAGCGCAGCGCCGGGTTCTGGAACCCGTCATCCAACACGATCACACTTGCGCCCGCGTCGCAGGCAGCCTGCGCACCCGCCGCCCTGTCGCGCGCGACCCAGACTTCGGCAAAAGCGGACAGCAGCAGCGGCTCGTCCCCGACCTGCGCTGCGCTGTGACGCGTGGGGTCTACGCGCACTGGCCCTTCCAGCGTGCCGCCAAAACCGCGTGTTACGATGTGGGGTTCGTGAAACAGACCGCGCAAATGATCAACGACCGCCATAACAGTGGGTGTTTTTCCTGTACCGCCGGCGTTGATGTTTCCGACGCAGATCACCGGCACCGGCATACGCGCTGGTGTCCCCCGGGCCAGCCGACGGGCGGTGGCCCCGGCGTAGAGCATACCAAGGGGCCGCAAAAGCTGTGCGCGCCAGTCGGGGCGGGGCTTATCCCAGAATGCAGGTGGGCGGGGCATCAGGACCGGCTCCATTCCAGATCAAGTGTGTCTTGCACCAGATCAATCACCTTGTCTGTCAAGGCAGCGCCCTGGCTGATCACATCCCATCCTGCATGCGCCATTGTCGCGGCCTGATCGGGGGCGATCAGCCGTGATACAGCCGTGCCAAGTGCATCGGCATCGTTCACGATGCGCGCCGCACCTGCCGCCGCCAGCCGCGTATAAGAGGGCATGTGATGCCGCACACGCGGTCCATAGAGAATGGCCGAGCCGAGTGCCGCCGCTTCGAGTGGATCGCAGCCACCGTCCCCGACAACAAGCGTCGCCCCAAGAAAGCAGACCGGCGCCATGCGGAAGAAAAGACCGTTTTCATGCGGATCCGTGGTCAGAAGAACCTGCGTGGTATCATCGGGAAATTCGCCGTCGTCCCAGCGGGCCAAGGTCAGATTTTCGGCGGCGGCCTGGGCGGTAACCTTGGCAATCTGGTCCGGGTCATGGGTTTGCACGATCAGCAAAAGCCGGTGGGACAGGCGCAATGCCTGCTTGTGTGCGGCCAAGACAATACCGATCTCGCGTTCTGCGACTTCGGCGGCGAACCATGCGGGCCGTCCGCCCATTGCCGCTGACAGTTCGTCCAGTGCCGTGTCGGATACCGGCAGAACCCGGCCCCCTGCAAGCAGCGGCGATGTCTGTTCTATGTTATCCGGTGCCATGCCCAGTTGAACAAGCCGTCGGTATCCTGAGGGTGACCGGGCACAGGCGTTGCTGAACGGGGCCAGAAGCCTGCGGTTCAGATCAGGCAGCCACAGATCGCCCTGTTTGTCGAAGCCGCGCGCATCGGCGTCAATCAGGAACATGGGACACCCGAGTGCGGCAGTTTCAAGCACAAGGTTGGGCCGCAACCCGCCCCAGACCCAGATACATATGTCGGGACGCCAATGCGCCAGAAATGCCCGCACCGATGCGGGGTGTTCATTGGCAATCATCAGCTGGTGCAGGGCCGTACCCAATGGCTTTGACGGGGTCGGTTTGCCGGGATGCGGGGCCGTGAGGGTGATCAGGGCACTAAGCCCCTGCCGCGCGGCGCACAGCCGCTGAGCCAGATCCTGAACCGCCAGCAGGTTATCCGGCTCTCCGGCGTGCAGCCACACCAGTTCGCCCGCAGGGCGGGGGATGTCGGGCGGGCTTTGCGGTTCTTCCCTGCGCCGGGTCAGGGCGCGGTATGCGGCCAGACCCAGCGACCGTTCCATGACGGGGCTTAACCCAGTTCTTCGGTCGGAGAGGCGGCAGTTGCCTCGTCCCGCAGGCGGTGCAGGTGGGCGATGTAGTAGCGCATATGGGCATTGTCGACCGTGCGCTGTGCTTCGTTTTTCCAGGCGTCATAAGCCGCTTCGTAGTTGGGGAAGATGCCAACGATGTGAAGGTCATCGACGTTCTTGAACGTGTTTTCGCTGGGGGTAACCAGTTCTCCGCCAAAGACAAGGTGCAGGCGTTGGGTCATGGGATGTGGTCCTTTGGATGCGACAGTGTTGGGTTCAGGCGTACCGAGATGGGCGCGTTCACGCAAGGGCGTCGATCAGGGCGGTACAGGCGGGCCGCCCGCCCGCGACCACACCGTTCAGGCGCGGATCGGCATTGTTAAAGCGCAGTGCGGCACCGGTTCGGTCGGTTGCGATACCGCCCGCTTCGGCTGCGATCAGCGCCCCGGCGGCGATGTCCCATTCCCAGCTTTGCCGCAGGGTCAGCATCGCCTCGAACCGGCCTTCGGCCACCAGCGCAAGCCGGTAGGCCAGCGAAGGACGATAGCTGCGCTTGAAGGTCGGCACGGCTTTGGCTTTCCAGTGTTTCTCCATCAGGGCGGGTTTGGCAGTGAGGATGGTGGATTGATCCAGTGGTGTCCTAACGGATGCGGTGATGGGACTACCGTTGCAGGTGGCCCCCTGACCAAGCGCGGCGGCATAGAGCTTGTCGCGCAGGGGCAGATACACGACGGCGGCGGTGATGACGCCGCGTTCGGCCACCGCAATTGAATGCGCCCAGGTGTTCGAGCCTTCGACAAAACTGCGGGTGCCGTCGATGGGGTCGACGATGAACACCCGGTCACGCGAAAGCCGGTGCGCTGTGTCCTCGCTTTCCTCCGACAGCCAGCCATAGTCCGGCCGGGCCAGTTGCAGGGACGATTCGAGCATTGCATTGACCGCCAGATCGGCCTCTGTCACCGGGCCGGCACCGCCCGGTTTGTCCCAACGCTGAGCTGACTTTCCCGCAAAGCTGGTTGCGACACGGCCGGCCATGCGCGCGGCGTCGATCAGTAAGGGCAGGTCATGCGCCGGCAAGTGTCATCCCCGGGACCAGAAGCGACGGTACAACGCGGCTGAGATGGGTGCGGGCGTCATTGGCGGGCACCATATGGCGCAGCATGTCACGCAGATTGCCCGCGATGGTGCATTCGTTGATTGCGTGGGTCACCTCGCCGTTTTCGACCCACAGGCCTGACGCCCCGCGTGAATAATCGCCGGTATTGGGGTTGATCGTGCTGCCGATCATTGAGGTCACCAGAAGCCCTGTGCCCATATCGCGGATCAGATCATCGCGGGTCTGGTCACCCTGCGTGAGCGCAATGTTCCAGTTTGACGGGGACGGCGCAGACGAGGTGCTGCGCGCGGCGTTGCCAGTGGGATCAAGCCCCAGCTTGCGCGCGTTGGCAAGATCAAGGGTCCAGCCCTGTAGCACGCCATTCTCCACCAGCATACGCTGGCGCGTCGGCAGCCCTTCTGCGTCAAAGGGGCGTGATCCGCTGGTGCGCGGGCGGTGGGGATCTTCGGTCAAGGACAGGTGATCGGGCAGAACCGGCTCTCCCATCGCGTCACGCAAAAAAGAAGCTCCGCGTGAAATTGCGCTGCCGTTCATCGCGCCAAGCAGATGCCCGATGACAGACGCGGCAATGCGTTCATCGAACAGCACCGGATAGCTGCCGGTGGGCGGTTTGCGGGCGTCCAGACGGGCCAGCGCGCGTTCGCCCGCGCTGCGCCCGATGTCCGCAGGCTTGCGCATGTCGCTTTGAAAGATGCGGCCGTCGCCGTCATAATCCCGTTCCATCCCGGTGCCGGTGCCCGCGATGGCAACACAGGACAGCCCCCTGTCGGTCCGGGCATAGCCGCCCTCGAATCCGTTGGTCATCGCGATATGAACAGATTGGGCGCCGTACCCGGCACTGGCCGATTGCACCTGACTGACGCCCTTGACCGCAAGTGCAGCGGCTTCGGCGGCAGCGGCGTCTTCCCTCAGCGCGTCGGGCGAAGGTTCAGGCGTGGGATCAGACAGCTCTAGCGCTGCGATATCCCAGTCGCGGGCAAGCTGATCTGGTTCCGCAAGCCCGGCAAAAGGGTCTTCGGGAGCCTCGCGGGCCATCGCGACGGCGCGTTCGGCCATTTCCTGAATGGTGCGTTCGGACGTATCGGAGGCAGAAACTGTTGCCACCCGTTGCCCTACAAATACCCGCAAGCCGATGTCGACACCTTCGGCGCGCTCTGCCTGCTCCAGCGCGCTGCCGCGGACGTCGACAGAGATGGATGTGGCCTGCACCGCTTTGGCGTCAGCCGCATCCGCACCCGCTTTGACGGCGGCCTGCAACAGCGAGGCGGTCAACGTATCCAAAGGTTGCGACATGAAATGCTCCGGCGTTAGGTTGAGGACAGGTAGCTCCTGCATTCCCCAAGAACAAGTGTGGCACGACAAAAGGGCGCGCCGTCTGGCACGCCCTGTCCCGCAAGCGCGGGGATCAGCGGATGCGCTGTCCGTTGGCCAGAATTTGACCGCTTTCGGTGAATTCAATGGTGGACTTCAGCGTATCGGGCGCGTCGCCCGGTACGGCAAACAGACCCATCATCATGCGCGCGCCCATCGCCTGATCCTGCGGCAGAAGGCCCATCGCCACCAGTTTGTCCAACAGGCCATTGCCGCCCGCCAGCGCAAGGTTCACGTTGCCCACAGGTGCGCCCAGACCGGGTACAATGCCGGGGCCTGCCGTATCGAATGTCAGCGCGCCCGAGCCTTCCAACCGCGCGCCCACAGCATCAACGAGAAGCTGACCAAGGTTCAGCGCCTGCAATTCGCCCGGCGCACTTGTCAGACCGGCCGCCGCTTCGGGGTTCAGGATATCGACAAACAGCTTCAGTTTGCCGCCCAGATCAAGGACCACATTGGCCGGGTCACGGGGCAGTTGAGCGGAGGGGTCAAAGATGCTCCAGATGAAGTCGGACATGGTGAAGTCATCCATGCGCAGGCCAAAGGCAAAATCCTGCGGATCGTCGGATTTGCTGACCGGCATGGCAAGATTAAAGCCGGATTGCGCCATCTGTACTTCAATGGGGAACGGCATTCCTTCGACGGTGACACCGACGTTCAGGCCGCGTTGGGCTACGTCATAGGCCAGCCCGTCCGCGCCCATTTTTACGCCAAAGTCGCCCCCCTGTGATGATGTCGCCATGACGAAATTGCCGCTGTCAGGGTCCTTGATGTCAAAATTCGAACTGCCTGCGGCATAGCCGATTGTGCCTGTCACATCAAAACCCTTGGCCAGCATGGCGGAAACATCCGCGCCCGCTTCTAGTTCAAGCGGTATCGAACCGGTGCCGTTGATTGTCATGCCGGAAATGTTGCCTTTGATCAAACCGCTGGTGGCTGGCGTTTCGGGATCAACGAATGAGATGTCGTAGGTAACGCTGTCGACGCTGCCGGTCTGCTGATAGCCGCGCATATCACCGATGGTCATTGTGGTCGTGGTGTCCACGCCGTTGCCGATAATGCTGATTTTTGCGTCCTGATCGCCGCGCACCGTATCCCCGACCTGCATTTGCACCATATCCATCGCGACGGTCGCGGCTGTGTAGAGATATGTGGTGGCTTCGGGTGACCCACTTGCGATCATTTCGTGATCTGTCTGGGCCACATTCAGGGTCATGGCAAAGTCTTCGTCGTCGGCACCTGTGCCTGTCATTACGATGGGCAGAAGATCAGGCAGAACAATGGCAACGGTGCCATCGCTGTTTTGTTCGAACGTGATGGTGCCAAGGGCCATCTGCATTGTGTCATCGGTGTCGGGCATCGGGAAGGACAGGCTCAGCCCGTTCACCGTGAGCGTGTCACCGGCAGTGCTTTCGGTTGCGCTGACCTGGTATCCCATACCTTCCATGTAGGCGCGCCAGTCGCTCCAGACGTCCTGCGGTGTCAGATCAGCCAAGGCGGTTTGGGCAAAAAAGGCTGCGGGCAGGGCCAGCCCCAGAGCAACGGGGGAGAAACGGGACATATCAATTTCCTTTGTAGCAATGTGGCGGCACGGTCTGACAATCGCGCGACAGGGTCAAGCCAGAGTGTCGGGGGTGGACCCCGGACCGGCGGATCATTACCACACTACCCGACCGGGATGCAAAACACGCCCGACGGCAACCCCAAAGGAGTGTGGACCGATGGACATGAAAAACAAGACGGTGATGATTACCGGTGCAAGCCGGGGGATCGGCGCAGAAGCGGCGCGCGTTTTTGCGGCGGCGGGTGCGAATGTTGTGCTGCTGGCCCGCTCGCAGGAGGCGATTGCGGAACTTGCGGGCGAGATTGGCCAAAGCGCCATTGCCATCCCGTGCAACGTGGCGCGGTTTGGTGAAATGTCGGCAGCGGTTGCCACGGCAATGCAGGCATTTGGCGGTCTGGACGTGCTGATCAACAACGCCGGTGTGATCGAACCGATCTCGCATCTGTCGGAGGCGGACCCGGATGAGTGGGGTCAGGTCATCGACATCAATCTCAAGGGTGTCTTCAACGGCATGCGCGCGGCGATTCCGGTGATGAAAGAAACCGGCGGCGGCAGCATTCTGACGATTTCTTCGGGTGCGGCGCATGGCCCGGTAGAGGCATGGAGCCATTACTGTGCATCGAAGGCTGCGGTGAACATGCTGACTCGATGTGTGGACAAGGAAGAAGGCGCAAACGGCATTCGCGCCATCGGCCTGTCGCCCGGCACTGTGGCGACGCAGATGCAGCGCGAGATCAAGGCGTCAGGCATCAACCCGGTCAGCAAACTGGATTGGGAAGACCATATTCCCGCGGACTGGCCCGCAAAATGCCTGTTGTGGATGTGCAGCGCAGAGGCGGATCGTTTCAAAGGGGATGAAATTTCGCTTCGGGATGAGGACATTCGCCGCGCGGTGGGCCTGATATGATCGATCTGAACAAGGACAGCGACATCTGGACGGTCACGATCAACCGGCCCGACAAGGCCAATTCGCTGACCCATGCGATGCTGACTGAACTGGCCGAGATCATGGAAGGTGCCACGCAGGCCCGCGCTGTCATCCTGACCGGGGAAGGCCGCGTGTTCAGTGCCGGTGCGGATCTGGAAGAGGCGCGTGCCGGACTGGCAACATCGGATATCTGGGAGCGTCTTTCGGGCGCTGTTGCGGCCTTGCCCGGGCTCAGTATTGCGGCGCTGAACGGGACGCTGGCGGGCGGTGCGATGGGCATGGCACTGGCCTGTGACCTGCGGCTTGCGGTTCCGGGGGCAAAGTTCTTTTATCCGGTGATGAAGCTGGGCTTTTTGCCACAGCCGTCGGACCCCGCGCGCATGGCGGCCCTGATCGGGCCTGCGCGGACCAAGCTGATCCTGATGGGCGGTCAGAAGATTGAAACGGACGAAGCGCTGCAGTTTGGTCTGATCGACCGGATTGTCGCCCCGGATGCATTGCTTGAGACCGCGCGGGCGCTGTGTGCCGATACGGTTGCAGCATCGCCCGACATCGCCAGCGGCATCAAGCGGATGTGCGCAAGCTGATCAGATCAGCGGCACGAAAGGCACGTCGCAGGCGGTCAGCAGCATCAGGGCCGATAGGGTCAGGAATAGTTTCATGGGTCTGCTCTCTTTTGTTTTGCGCAAGGTGTTCTGCCGGCCCGTGCCTGTCAAGTCACCGCTTGCGCCGCTTGCCCGGCACCTTTGACGCAAAACCGGGTGGGCGTTTCGAGATCCATTTGGCGAACTTGGCCAATCTTGGATGCATGCGCAGGGCATCTGCGGTGTTATATTCCCGGGCCAGTTCGGTTTCCGTTAACGTGGCGTGGATTTCGCGGTGGCAGATGTGGTGCATCAGAATGACCGGCCCTCCCTTGCCGCCTTTCAGCTTTGGGATCAGGTGATGCAGGCTTTGTGGCACATCATTCGGGATTGGCCGCAGGCACAGGGGGCAAACCGGGTCTGACATTACCAAAATCCTTGAACATGTGCCGCCATCGGGGCATGACGATGGAGCAGTATCACCAGAAAGCAAGGCGGTTACATGGAGTTTGATCTCTCCTCCCAGCCCGAAATTGTGCAACAGGCCTATGGCTATGCATTGCAGGGATGGGAGCTTGCGCTGCAATGGCTTTTAAGCCCTGCGGCCTGGTCGCAGTTTGCCCTTTTGGTGTTGGCATGGCTTCTGGCCAGGCTGATTGCGCGGCGGTTGCGGCCTGCGCTTGCCCGGGTCATCGACCCCGGGGACACGCAGAACATCTTTACCAAACCGCGCGCCTTTGTGCTGCCGTTCCTGGCGCTGATTTCACCATTGCTGGCCTATGCGCTGACGGGGATCGGGGAAAGTATCGTCAGATCGCTCTTTGATTCCGGGGCGGTGATCGCCTTTGGCAAACGGTTTTTCCTTTTCCTTGCCGCGCGCGTGCTGGTGCGCGACATCATCACCGATCCGTTCCTGAAACTGATGGGCAGGTATATTCTGCTGCCGATCATGCTGCTTTATACTTTCGGGTTGCTGGATGTTGTGAACGCCGCCCTGACCGAAACTGTGGTCGGGGTTGGCAACATCCGCTTTTCGCTGATTACAGTGGTGCGCGGGGTGATCGCGGGGGCAATGCTGTTCTGGCTGGGACAATGGTCCAACAACCAGACCGCCGCGATTATTACCCGGAACGAGGAAATGCGCCCCTCCATCCGGCAGTTGCTGATCAAGGCGACAGAATTCACCATTTTTGCCGTCGCGTTCCTGCTGTTGATGAACATCATGGGCATCAACCTGAGCGCTCTGGCGGTGCTGGGCGGTGCGATTGGCGTGGGTCTGGGCTTTGGTCTGCAAAAGATCGCGTCGAACTTCATCTCTGGTGTGATCCTGTTGGTCGAAGGACAGGCGACAGTTGGCGATTATGTTGAGCTTGACGGGGGCGAGCAGGGCAAGATCGTCAAGATGATGGCGCGTGCCGCCATTCTGGAGACCTTCGACGGGCGCTGGATCGTGGTGCCGAACGAGGACTTCATCACCACACGGGTGGTCAACTATTCCGACAGCGGATCGGCCAACCGTTTCGAGGCCCCTTTTTCCGTAAGCTATGACACTGACATCAACACCATCCCGCCTTTGATCGAAGCGGCGGTGGCGACGCACCCCGAAGTGCTGAACGAACCCTATCCGCCTGACTGCGAATTGCGCGGCTTTGGTGACAGCGGCATTGATTTCGCGGTGGAGTTCTGGGTGAACGGTCTGGATGACGGGCCGAACAAATACACCTCTGACGTTCTGTTTCTGATCTGGAACGCGCTCAAGGATGCCGGTGTTGAAATCCCCTATCCGCAGCGTGTGGTTGAGATTAAGGGCGGTTTTCCGAAGACCGACGCATGAAGCATGCGGTTGTCATTGGGGCAGGTCCGGCGGGTTTGATGGCCGCTGAAATGCTTGCGGGTGCGGGGCTGCGCGTGACGGTGTGTGAGGGCAAACCGTCCGTGGGGCGCAAGTTCCTGATGGCCGGGAAATCGGGCCTGAACCTGACCAAGGAAGAAGCGCAGGTGCCTTTTATGGAAGCCTTTGCCGAAGCGCGCCGCCCCCTGACGCCCATGATAGAGGCGTTCGACGCCCATGCCGTGCAGGATTGGGCGCGTGGATTGCAGCAGGAGGTCTTTACCGGGTCCACGGGCCGGGTTTTTCCAACGGCGATGAAGGCCTCACCGCTGCTGCGGGCGTGGATGGGGCGGCTGGCCGATCTGGGTGTCGTGATGCGGACGCGCATGTTGTGGCAGGGCTGGGACGGTGATGCGCTGTTTTTCGATACGGCCGAGGGGCCAGAGAACGTGACCGCCGATGTGACGGTTCTGGCGCTGGGCGGCGCGAGCTGGTCACGGCTGGGGTCAACGGGCGCATGGGCTGACATTCTGGCCAGACAGGGCGTCTCGCTGGCACCTTTTGCCGGATCAAACGCAGGGATCAAGATCGCGTGGTCGGATCATATGACCAAACATCTGGGCACCCCGCTGAAAGGGGTGGCATGGCAGGCGGGGCCTTTTGCCTCGCGGGGGGAAGCGACTTTGTCAGCGGATGGTCTGGAAGGGGGCGGCGTTTATTCCGTGTCACGCGGGGTGCGCGAAGGCCATCATCTGACGCTTGATCTGTTACCGGATATGAGCGTGCCTGAGATTACCACCAAGCTGCAAGCCAAGCGGGGCAAAGCCAGCCTGTCAAACCACCTGCGCAAGACGCTGCGGCTGACGCCCGCGCAGATTGCACTTGTGCAGGAAATGGCGCGGCCTTTGCCCGATGGGTTGCGCGCGACGGCACGGTTGCTCAAGGCGTTGCCGATCAAACATCAGGGCCTGCGCCCGATGGACGAAGCGATTTCGACGGCGGGAGGGATACCGTTCGATGCACTGGATCAGGGGCTGATGCTCAGGGCGCTCCCCGGCGTTTTTGCCGCCGGAGAGATGCTGGATTGGGAAGCGCCGACAGGCGGCTACCTCATCTCGGCTTGCCTTGCCACAGGGCGCTGGGCCGGTCAGCACGCGGCAAACTGGGCAGAGGCGAACTAGCCCGGCTGTTTGGCCTGCGCCGCTTTGAATGCATCCCGCTCGCGCATTTCTGCCGCCCATTTGCCCACGGTGTCGTTCACCCGCGGGAAGCCCGCACCGATGGACCAGTTGATGCAATGCACTGCCAGAATATCGGCATGGGTCATCTGGTCGCCCATCAGGAACGGCCCCTTGATACGCTCTGCCAAAAGATCGGCGTTGCGGGTGAACTCTGCTTTCAGGCTGTCCTTGATCTCTGGCACGCGCTCGGCTTCGGGGCGGACAAAGCTGTTTTTGGCATAGGTCCAAAGCACCGCATCAAATTCGTCGATCAGCCAGAAGGTCATTGCATCCTGCCGCGCCCGTTCGGGTGTGCCGGCGGGGGCTGTCAGCCGCCCGTGTTTGTCGCCCAGATAGGTCATCAACGCCACGGAGTCCGTCAGCACTTCATTGCCGTCCAGCAGTGCAGGAATTTTTCCGGTCGGGTTGTATTTCTTGGCCTCCGGTGTGCGGGGGCCTGCATCAATCTGGGTGTATGGCTCGCCCAATTCCTCCAGCATCCACATCACGCGAAACGCGCGGGACTTGGTCGCGCCGATAACAGTATACATGGTTCGTCTCTCCTTTTTCAGCGTTGTCCGCCAAGCATCGCAAGGCGGATGAAAGCGCGTTCTACAAGCGCCAGCGCGGGCGCGTTTTGCCCGGCGGAGCGCAGGGTCAGATCAGTGTCCGTCAGAACGGAAAGCGCAGTTTCAAGCTTGGCTGCCCCCCAGGCGTTGGCCTGACGCGCCACGCGGTCCCGGTCGCGCACGCCATAGATTGGCGCGCCGGGGCTGGCGGTGATGCGGTAAAGCGTGCGGAAATGGCGGGTGGCCATGATGGTGAGAGTGACGGCGGTGACGCCCTGCGCCTGCAGTTTGCTCATCACCAGGCCGATGTCGCGCGCGCGGGCTTCAGCCACCACATGCAGGATGTCATCCACGTCCGCCTCTGTCGATGTGGGCGCGCAGGCGGCTATGTCATCGGTGGTCAGCGGCGTGGTGTCATTCAGTTTATAAAGCGACAGCTTTTCAATGGTCTGGCGGAAATCACCGGGGTCGATGACGCGGGCCAGATCGGTCAGCGCGGCCATCGCGTCGCCTTCGGGCGTCAGGCCCGCCTCGGACAACGCCCGCTCGATTTCGGCGCGGTCGGGCGGGTTGTCATAGATCGCGGCGGCGAAGGCGTTGGGATGCGCCTCGAATGCCTTGCGCACCTTGGAGGTTTTCTTGAGATCGCCACCGGTGACAATGATCTGTGCATCGCCCGGCTGCCAATCCTTGAGCGTGTCGAGCAGGATTGCGGCGATATTGTCGTTTGCATCCTCGACAAAGGCGGCCCGGGGACCGGGGAAGAACCCGACCGCCTTGATCGCATCCAGCAGCATCGCGGGATCGCGGCGCAATTCCGCTGCCGGGATGCGGGTCAGACGCATTTCTTCCTCGGCGTCGGGCCCGAGCAGGGATTTCAGCAATTCCTGCCGCTTGAGCGCCACGCGCATCGCGTCACTGCCAAAGATCAGAGCCCCGGTCTTGCTTGGGTCGGGACGCTTGAAGTAGGCATCCGCGTCGCGGGGCGAAAGCTTCATGAGGTCAGGTCGGCGGCGTGCAGGCGGGCGATGATCTGATCTGCCAGAATGACCATCAACCGCCGCTGCGCGTCAGCTTCGCCCGCAAGAGTTTCCACGGTGGTGCCGGTGGCGGAATAGCCCACGAAATTCTCCACCCGGCCCGACGTGGCAATCTGGCCGGTGGCCATTTCGCGCAGCGCAAAATTTACCGCGCCGTTTCGGTTGAAACGCCCGGTATCGCCTTCGCGGTCAATGGCGACTTGCGCGCGCGAGATATCCAGATCGAGAGACAGCGCATAGACGGGTGTATCGCTGCGGCCCAGCTTTTGCTCAAGCTCGCGGGTGAGAAGATAGGCATCCTGTGTCCCGGGGGCATCCACCAGAACCTTGTTCTGTAATGCGGCCCCGGGTCCGTCCGGCGCATAGACCGGGGTGAACCCGCAGGCGGCAAAGGCCAGCGGGGCCAACAGGATAAAGCGGCGATCAGGCAACGACATTCACAATCCGTCCGGGGACGACGATGACCTTTTTGGGCGCGGCACCGTCAAGGGTTCGGATCACAGCTTCATGCGCCAGCGCGATCTTTTCAACCTCTTCCTTGGACATATCCGCCGGTACGTTGATTTCCGCCCGCCGCTTGCCGTTGATCTGGATTGGCATGGTGACGGTATCATCCACCAGCATCGCTTCATCCGCCTTGGGCCACGGCGCTGTGACGATCATGCCATCGCCGCCCTGCTGCGCCCAGATGTCTTCGGCCAGATGCGGGGTCATAGGCGACATCAGTTGCGCCAGCGTCATTACTGCCTCGCGCTGGGCATCGTGGCCTGCCTTGGATTTCTGCAAGGTGGCGGTAAAGGCGTAGAGTTTTGCGATGGCCGCGTTGAAGCCAAAGGATTCCACGCCCATCGTCACGTCATGGATGGTTTTGTGCATGGCGCGCAGGAGGTCTTCGTCGCCCTCGCCCTTGGCGTCCTTGTCCATCGCGCTGATCCGGTCACAGATGTTCCAGACGCGGGAGAGGTGTTTATGGGCTGCTTCTGCGCCGGAGGCTGTCCATTCCACATCCCGTTCGGGCGGCGAATCGGACAGGACGAACCAGCGGGCGGTATCCGCGCCGTAGTTCGAGATGATATTGAGCGGGTCCACGACATTGTTTTTGGATTTCGACATTTTCGCGGACGGGATGATCTCTACCTCGCTGCCGCCGTCCTTGAGGTACGCCTTGCCATCGCGCAGTTCGACCTCTTCGGGATAGTGAAAGGTCGGTCGTCCGTCCTGTCGTGGTGTCTGATAGATCGCGTGCGTCACCATCCCCTGCGTGAAGAGCGCATCAAACGGTTCATTCGCGGATTTGGGCAGATGCCCGGTCATCTCCATCGCGCGGGCGAAGAAGCGGGAGTAGAGCAAGTGCAGGATCGCGTGTTCCACCCCGCCGATGTACTGGTCGACGTTCATCCAGTATTCGGCGTCTTCCATCACCGTAGGCGTGTCCGCGCGGGGGGCTGTGAAGCGGGCGAAGTACCATGACGAATCGACGAAGGTGTCCATCGTATCCGTCTCGCGCTTGGCCGGTTTACCGCAGGATGGGCAGGCGCAGTCGCGCCATGTCGGGTGCCGGTCAAGCGGATTGCCGGGCGTGTCGAAATCCACATCACGGGGCAGTTCGATGGGCAGGTTTTCTTTCTTTTCCGGCACGACACCGCAGTCGTCGCAATGCACGACGGGAATCGGGCAACCCCAGTAGCGTTGGCGCGAAAGTCCCCAATCGCGCAGGCGGAACTTGGTGACGCCCTGACCAACGCCGTTCGCCTCGCAGAAGGCGATGGCGGCGTCGATGGCCTCAAGACCCGTCTGCCATTGGTCGCCGGCAAAACCGCGGTTGTAGAACACTTTTTCGGTCTTGGCCGGAACATATGCCTCGCTCAATTCATCCGCCGCGTCTTCGGACGGCAGATAAGTCGAGATGATGGGCAGGTCGTACTTGGTGGCAAATTCAAAGTCGCGCGGGTCATGCGCAGGACAGCCAAAGATCGCGCCCGTGCCGTAGTCCATCAGGATGAAGTTGGCGACATAGACCGGCAATTCATGCGCGGTGTCGAAGGGGTGGCGCACCGTCAGCCCGGTATCAAAGCCGAGTTTCTCTGCCGTCTCGATCGCCTCTTCGGTGGTGCCGCCCTTGCGACACTCAATACAGAAGGCGGCAAGATCGGGGTTGTCCTTCTCCAATTCCTTGGCCAGCGGATGATCCGGCGAAATGCCGACAAAGGACGCGCCCAGCAGTGTGTCGGGGCGTGTGGTATAGACCTCGATCCGGTCGTGCCCGTCAGGCGCGTCCACGGTTGAAAAGGCAAACTGAAGCCCGCGAGACTTGCCGATCCAGTTGGACTGCATCAGCTTGACCTTGGCTGGCCAGTTTTCGAGCGTGTCCAAGGCCTGAAGCAATTCATCGGAGTATTCGGAGATCTTGAAGAACCACTGCGTTAGCTCGCGCCGTTCGACAAGGGCACCAGAGCGCCAGCCGCGCCCGGCCTCGACCTGTTCGTTGGCCAGTACGGTCATATCAACCGGATCCCAGTTCACGATGGCGTTCTTGCGGTAGATCAGACCCTTGTCCAACATGTCGATGAACATCGCCTGTTGATGCTGGTAATACCCCGGATGGCATGTGGCCAATTCGCGTGACCAATCAATAGAAAGGCCGAGTGGCATCATCTGATCGCGCATGTCGGCGATGTTCTGATAGGTCCAGTCTGCGGGATGAATGCCTTTGTCTATGGCTGCGTTTTCTGCTGCCAGACCAAAAGCGTCCCAGCCCATCGGGTGCAGCACGTTGTGACCAGTGGCGATCTTGTAGCGCGCAATCACGTCGCCCATCGTATAGTTGCGCACGTGTCCCATGTGGATACGACCCGAGGGGTAGGGAAACATCTCGAGCACGTAGTACTTCGGCTTGTCCGCCGACCGTACGGCGCGGAATGTTTCGTTCTTGTCCCAGGCTTGCTGCCAGCGGGCTTCGATTTCGGCAGGGGTATATCGTGACATCGGTTAGGGCCTTTTGGAATGGAAAACGCCGGGCTGTTGGTGTGACAGGGCCCGGCGTGGAAATCTTGGAATGAAAGTGGGCTCAGAAGCGGTTGTCGGCGATGCGTAGTTCGCGCGCGCGGCTTAGGATCGCGTCCTCAACGGCGCGGGATGTTGCCTTGCTGACGGCGTTGCCGCCGCGTGTCTGAAGCGCCACGTTAAGGGAACGGGCATCAAGTGCGGGATCGTCGATCAGGACAGTGGCGCGGTAGGACCGTCCACCGCCCGGTGGTGTGCCGTAGCCCGTAACGATGACGCCCGTAAACGGATCGACCGACTGCACCGGCAAAAAGTTCAGCACCTCAAGTGACGCTGTCCACAGGTACTTGTTTACGGCGATGACACTGTCGGAGGAGTTGTTGCGGAAGATCGACCAGATCGTATTGTTGGGATCTGTTTCGATATTCGCCGGATTGTTGGCGTTTGTGTACTGGTCCGGCCGTGCTGTCGCCTCCGAACCCGCGTTGCCAAGCGCCCCGCATGCGCCAAGTGCGCCGGTCAAGACCAGTGCGAGAGCACCCTTAACGATCTGTTGGGAGGCCATTGTGCGTATCCTTTGCCACTTTGCCAAACGGTCTACCCAAGCTCTTTGTTATGAGCAAGGCATATGATGAAAGCGATTCTGCCGCGGGTTTGCGCTGCGGCGGGGGGCAATTGGGCTAAGATGCGGCAGGCAGGGGCCTTTCCGGGTCCAAGACTGTGGCAAAGCTGCACCATTGTGGGGGGCATTCGGGGTAAGCCCGCCAGCTGTCTTGCAAACGGAGGGGCATTGGAGGCAAACAGCAACCTGTACCCATTCCGGATTCCCCGGCTTGGGCATGTGAATTCAAACCGAGGGAAAACTCATGAAAAAAGTTCTCTTCGCTACAACGGCTCTGGTTGCGACCGCCGGCGTTGCAGCAGCAGACGTTACTTTCGGCGGCTATGGTCGCTTTGGTATTGTACACATCACCGACGATGGCACAGGCGACAGCTCCACAGACATCACGTCTCGCTTCCGTCTGCAGATCGACGCAACAGCAGAATCTGACGCTGGCGTCACATTCGGTGCACGCGTTCGTATCCAGCAGAACGAAGGTCAGCGCGGCATGACAAACGGCGCGCGTTTCTTCGCACGCTCCGGTGGTCTTGAAGTCGGTGTTGGTAACATCTTCGGCGCTCTGGAATTCATGCCCGGCATGTATCCAATCGATCTGGGTCTGACAGGTCACAACTATGACTACACCGCGTTCAACTTCCGCGGCGACGCATACTCCTCCGGTGGCCTGGGTAACTCCGGCGACAACGGTGTGGAAGTCATGTACTCCGCAGGCGATCTGTCCGTACACGTTTCTGCGTCCGACACAGACGACCGTATCGCAGCACACATCGCCTACACATTCGGCGGTTGGACTGTTGCTTTGGGTGGTCAGGACTCCGACAACGCAGCTGACACAGAGCTGGCCGCATCCGTCGGCGGTTCCTTCGGTCCAGTTGACGTAACACTGGCATATGCCGACAACGGCACAGCAGGCGATCACATCGTTCTGGCCGGTCGTGTTGACGTAGGCGCGGCGACAAACGTCGAAGCGTACATCGTTGACGCGGATCAGTGGGCAGACACTGGCTTCGGTATCGACTTCAACCACGACCTGGGCGGCGGTACATCCCTGCGCGGCGGTGTTTCCACAGGCGGTTCCGTCGGTGACGAGACTCTGGTTGACCTGGGTGTTCGCTTCAACTTCTGAGTTGAACAACATTCAAACGATTTGGGGTGGGCCTTTGGCCTGCCCCTTTTCTTTTGTGGGATGCTGATGATAGCACATCCTCCTGAACCAAGGAGGACCGTATGACCCTGCAAGACATTTCCGCCCGTATCAGCAAGGCCGAAGGTGACGCAGGTCGCACTCCGGGATCGGTGTCCTTGATCGCTGTCAGCAAGGTGCAGCCCAACGCCCGCGTACAGGCCGTGCTAGAAGCGGGGCACCGGTGCTTTGGTGAGAACAAGGTGCAGGAAGCTGCGGGCAAATGGCCCGATTTTCGTGAGACCTTTGGCAATGTAGACCTGCATCTGATCGGCCCCTTGCAAAGCAACAAGACCCGCGCCGCGATGGAGCTTTTTGACGCCATCCATTCAGTCGACCGTCCGAAACTGGCCAAATCCATCGCCCGTATCGCGCAGGAAGAAGGCCACTGCCCCGATTTGTTTGTTCAGGTGAATACGGGAGAAGAGGAACAGAAGGCGGGAATTCTGCCTGAAGACGCTGATTCTTTTGTGGCGGAATGTCTGTCGATGGACTTGCCTGTCAAAGGGTTGATGTGCATTCCGCCGGTTGACGAAGAACCTAGCCTGCATTTCGCGCTGTTGGCCAAGATCGCCGCGCGCAATGGGTTGAGCGGTTTGTCGATGGGCATGAGCAGCGACTTTGAGCGGGCCATCGCGCTGGGTGCGACCCATGTGCGCGTCGGGTCCGCCATTTTCGGGGAACGCACCAAATCATAATCCGCGCCGCGTTCAGGGCACAATCAGCCGTGTGCGGTGTCTGATTTTGGGTGCGATCCGGTGCAAATCTGCCCGGCGCAGGGCGATGCAACCTTCAGTCGGATAGACGCGCCGCCGCCATTGATGCACAAAAATGGCAGAACCCCGTCCCGGCACGGCATAAGGCCAGTTCCAATCCGTCAGCAGCACAAGATCATAAAGCGGATCGGCGCGGCGCAGAACCTCGTGGCTGGGGGCGTAGGGCGCGCGGACCATCGTATTATAGTCTTCGTCATTGGGGTCATCCGACCACAGATCGCCGGGTCTGATGGGCACCGCCCAATCCGTGGGCCGCGCCATTCTGTCGGGCCGGTAAAGCATGCCGACAATACGATGAACGCCGCGCGGCGTTGCTCCGTCGCCCTCGCGTTTGCGGCGGCTCAGACCCCCTTTGCCAATAGTGCAGGGATAGGCGCGGCCCATAAACAAAAGGCCACGCGGCGTCAGCACCATATCCCAGACGCTGGTTTTGCGTGTCACAGAAGGTGCCCGGATTTCGCGGCTTTGGTTGCCAGATAGTCGGTGTTATGGCGGTTTTCGCCAACCCGCAGCGCCACGCGATCGGCCACGGCGATGCCGCTGGCTTCCATCATCTCGACCTTGCGGGGATTATTTGTCAGTAGGCGGACAGCGGAAAAGCCCATTGATTTCAGGATGTCAGAGCCGATGCGGAAGTCACGCTCGTCGTCCTCAAAGCCCAGACGGTGATTGGCCTCGACGGTATCAAAACCCTGATCCTGCAAGGAATAGGCCCGCATCTTGTTGGCCAGCCCAATCCCACGCCCTTCCTGATTGAGATACAACAGAACACCGTGCCCCTCACTGCCCATCTGCGCCAGTGCCGCGCGCAGTTGTGGACCGCAGTCACATTTGAGACTGCCCATCAGATCGCCGGTAAAACAGGCCGAATGCAGCCGGGCCAGCACCGGTTTGGTGCGGTCGGGCCGTCCGATTTCGATGGCGTAATGTTCCTCTCCGCCGTCCTCGGGGCGAAAGATGTGCAGTCGCCCGACCTCGGAGACCTCCATTGGCAGGCGGGCGCTGACCACCGGATGCAACACGCTGCTGTGCGCCATCGTGCGGCGTGCGGTTTCAAGATCAATCAGGGTCAGGTCCTGCGCGGCTGCAAACTCTTTGCCATCGGGCAGATCAAGCACCAGAACGGCGGGCAGGATGCGTGCATCCTTGGCCAGTTGGAGCGCCGTGCTGTGCAGGCCCGCATCACCACCACGGGCGCAGACAAAGGGGCCTTTCATTGGCGCGCGCAAATCACCCGCCGGGTCCGCGATGCTTTGCACCCATGCTGGTGTTGCATCTTGTGGCAACGCGATCCGCGCCAGATCACCGTCGTAAGCCCGGGCCTTGAGTGTTTCAGCCCGCCGAGCGGTGATCGCCAGAACCGGGTCGCCGCCCATTGCCAGTACATCCGCAAGACGCGAAGCGGACAGGGTCTCGGCGGCCAGAACCAGCGCCGCCTGCGGACCGTTCAGCACCACCGGCACGCCCATGCGCAGATCAGCGCGGGCGCGGGCCAACCGCTCTGTTATATCCGGGGACAGGGGCATGTTTGTTACAACTCCAGACGCTCTTTGAAAGATATCTATGCCAGCGGGAGGCAAATTGAAACATTTGCCCGCACAGCGCACACGCGGGCGTGAGAGGTGGCGGGCAAACCTTGTTCTGCGCAGCTTGGGGGCGCATCTATGTGTCATAAGATTGAAGGAGCTAGACCCGTGGCACAACTCAAGAAAATTCTGTTGGTGGATGATGACGACGATCTGCGCGAAGCGCTGAGCGAACAATTGATCATGACCGAGGACTTTGACGTCTTTGAGGCGGGCAACGGTGCCGACGCGATGACCCGTGCCAAAGAGGCCCTGTATGATCTGGTGATCCTTGATGTGGGCCTGCCCGACACGGACGGGCGCGAATTGTGCCGCCTGATGCGCAAGCAGGGCGTGAAAAGCCCCATCATGATGTTGACGGGGCATGACGGGGACGCTGATACCATTCTGGGTCTGGACGCTGGTGCCAATGATTACGTGCCCAAACCGTTCAAATTTCCCGTGCTGCTGGCCCGTATCCGTGCGCAGCTGCGCCAGCATGAACAATCTGAGGACGCGATCTTCCAGCTGGGGCCCTACACCTTCAAACCCTCGATGAAGATGCTGATCACCGAAGACGACAAAAAGGTGCGGCTGACAGAGAAAGAGACGAACATCCTCAAGTTTCTGTACCGCTCAACGGACGGTGTTGTGCCGCGTGATGTGCTGCTGCATGAGGTTTGGGGATACAACGCCGGCGTCACCACCCATACGCTTGAGACGCATATTTACAGGCTGCGCCAGAAAATAGAACCAGATCCGTCAAATGCGCGCCTTCTTGTAACCGAATCCGGCGGTTACAGATTGATGAGTTAAGCGGGAACCTTTTGGTCGATGCTACGTTTGATTGAGACGAGCGGGTTTTTCATGAGTTGCCGCTTTGACCAAACCCCGATTTTTGTGTCCGGGTTATGACACATACCTCCCTGTTGAACTTGGCCGGACCTCGCGTCCGGCCTTTTTTTCGCGTGACTATGTCTGACGTGGTATGCCGCCCGATTTCGCCGTGGCGGCGGGGCGCGTCACCCGTTAGGTTGCGCGGATCAAACCCAAGCGGAGCCTGCGCCCATGCCCTTTACCCTTGCCACATGGAACATCAATTCGGTTCGCCTGCGCGAGCCGTTGGTTTTGCGGATGCTGGCCGAACACGGGCCGGATGTTCTGTGTCTGCAAGAATGCAAAAGCCCGGTCGAAAAGATTCCGATGGAGGGGTTTGCAGCCGCCGGTTACGGTCACATGGTGGCGCGGGGGCAGAAGGGTTACAACGGTGTTGCGATCCTGTCCAAGCTGCCGCTGGAAGATGTGGGCGACAAGGATTTTGCGTCGCTTGGCCATGCGCGCCACGTGGCGGCGCGGCTTGAGAATGGCACCACGATCCACAACTTTTATGTGCCTGCTGGCGGGGACAAGCCCGACCGCGCCGTGAATGAGAAGTTCGGCCAGAAATTGGATTATCTGGCAGAGATGCGGGATTGGTTTCACGCTGAGCCGCCGGAAAAGGCGATCCTTGTCGGTGATCTGAACATTGCGCCGCGTCCGGATGATGTTTGGGACCACAAAAAGCTGCTGAAAGTTGTAAGCCACACGCCGGTGGAGGTTGAGGCGCTGGGTGCCACGCAGGACGCAGGCGGCTGGGTCGACATTACGCGGCAGGATATTCCCGACGGCAACCTTTACAGCTGGTGGTCCTATCGTTCGCCCGATTGGGATGGTGCCGACAAGGGACGGAGGCTTGACCACATCTGGGCGACACCGGACATTTCCAGCGCGGCACACTCCAGCCATATCCAGCGCGCGGTGCGTGGATGGGAGCAACCCAGCGACCATGCCCCGGTTTTTGCCACCTTTGACCTTTGAAAACGTGGCCCAAGCCATCATATAAGCCAAAACGCGACATGCGAGGAATGACGATATGGACCTGAACCTGATGGGCGCTGCCGGTGCCGATGATGCTGATCTGATCAAGGACAGCGACGAAGCAAGTTTTATGCAAGACGTGGTCGAAGCGTCGCAGCATACGCCGATCATCGTGGATTTCTGGGCCCCTTGGTGCGGCCCCTGCAAAACGCTTGGCCCCCAGTTGGAAGAGGCGGTCAAAGCCGCCAAAGGCGCGGTCAAGATGGTCAAGGTCAACGTCGACGAAGCGCAGATGATCGCGGGTCAGTTGCAGATCCAGTCGATTCCGACGGTCTACGCCTTTCACAAGGGTCAGCCGATTGACGGGTTTCAGGGCGCAGTACCTCAGTCCGAAATCAAGGACTTTGTCGACCGTGTGGTCAAGGCCGCCGGTGGCGAGGCCCCCGGTGAAGGGCTGGCCGCAGCGGTTGAGGCGGCAGAAGAAATGCTGGCCGAAGGGGCGGCAACGGATGCGGCACAGACTTTCGCTGCTGTATTGGGCGAGGACCCGCAGAACGCACCGGCCTACGGCGGCATGGTGCGGGCGCACATCGCAATGGACGAGCTGGATCAGGCCGAAGCCCTTCTGAACGGTGCCCCCATCGAGATTTCCAAGTCCCCCGAGCTTGAAGCCGCACATGCACAGCTTGCGCTGGCACGGCAGGCGGCGGATGCGGGACCCGTGGGTGATCTGACAGCGGCGGTGGAGGCAAACCCGGACGATCTTCAGGCGCGTTTTGATCTGGCACAGGCGCTGTATGCCAGCGGCGATGCCGAAGGCGCTGTGGAACATCTGCTTGATTTGTTCAAGCGCGACAAAGAGTGGAACGAGGGCGCGGCAAAGACTCAGCTTTTCACCATTTTTGATGCTTTGAAACCAAACGATCCGGTTGTTCTGAACGGGCGACGCAAATTAAGCTCAATGATATTTGCCTGATCTGCGTGCAGCGCTAGTTCTTTTGAAATGATCAAGCCAACAGAACTACCCGATAAAATCGCAATATTTCCGTTGGCGGGGGCCCTGTTGCTGCCACGCTCACGGTTGCCTTTGCATATATTTGAACCCCGCTATCTTCAGATGATCGAAGATGCCCTAAGGACCGATGCGCGACTGATCGGCATGGTGCAGCCTAACGCTGTGCCGGGACGAGAGGGGCCGGGCTTGCATGCCATCGGCTGCGCCGGGCGCATCACCCAGTTTTCCGAAACAGAAGACGGGCGGTACATGATCACGCTTGGTGGCGTGTCGCGTTTCCGTGTGGTCGAAGAAATCGAAGGCTTCAGCCCCTATCGGCAGTGCACGGTGAAATGGGACGGGTTTGAGCGTGATCTGGGCAAGGAAGAGGCCGATACCGGGTTTCACCGGCAGAAATTCCTTGAGCTTTTGGGCCGCTATTTCGAGGCGCGGGGTCTGTCCGCGGATTGGGATACACTGAAAGAGGCAGAGGATGAGTTGCTGATCAACTCTCTGTCCATGATGCTGGACCTTGATCCGGAAGACAAACAGGCGTTGCTTGAAGCGCCGTCGCTGGAAACCCGGCGTGAAACATTGGTGACCCTGATTGAATATACCATGCGCGGCGGTCAGGACGATGGGATGATGCAATGACGGGTGATGGTGTTCAGTTTGACCGCCGGATGCTGGAGGCGCTGATCTGTCCGCGCGCCCAGACCACATTAAGCTACGATGCGGAAAAGCAGGAACTGGTGTCGAAATCCGCCGGTCTGGCCTATCCGATCCGCAATGGCATCCCGGTCATGCTGGTAGACGAGGCGCGCAAGCTGGAGTGACGGGTTAAAGTGGTTTGCCCTGCATCAGCCGGGGCAGTTCACCGGACAGCCCCGCCGCTTCGCGCATGAAGCCGCGCCGCAGACCGGGCAGCGCGTTGACTGCCGCCATACCGATATTCCGCGCGATGCGCAGTGCGGGATTGTCGTTTGAGAACAATCTGTTGAAGCTGTCGGTCGCCAATGCCAGCGTGGCATTGTCAAAACGTCGCCATTCCTGATAGCGGGCCAGCACCGCATCCGATCCCACGTCTTCGCCACGCCGCATGGCGTCTGCTATCACCTCTGCCAGCGCGCCAATGTCGCGCAGACCCGCGTTCAGCCCCTGACCCGCTATCGGGTGCACGCCGTGCGCTGAATCGCCCACCAGCGCCACGCGCGGTGCCACCATATCATGCGCCAATGACAGTCCCAGCGGATAGGTAAAACGCGCACCTGCCAGATTGATATCGCCCAGAAAGCTGCCAAATCGCGGGCGCAGTACCTCTATGTAATCGTCGTCAGACAGCGCATTGATCGCAGCGGCGTTCTGGGCGGTTTCGCTCCAGACAATTGACGATCTGTTGCCGCTCAGTGGCAGGATCGCAAGAGGGCCGGGAGGCATGAAAAACTGATGTGCCACGCCGTTATGGGGCAATTCATGTTCAATCGCACAGACAAGGGCCGTCTGGGCATAGGACCATTCGGTGCGCTTGATCCCAGCACGCTGGCCGGTGCCGGTGCCCCGTCCGTCCGCCCCGATTGCCAGCCGTGCGCGCAAGGTTTTGCCATCGCCAAGCGTCAGTGTGATGCCGCTGGCGTCCGGGTTTTGTGACACGACGGTTTTGCCATTCAGCACCTGCACCCGCTCCGTTGCCGCCACGGCGTCCAGAAGGGCGGGACGCAGATTGCGGTCTTCTACCATGAAACCCATTGGGCCTTCTTCGATCTCGGCATGATCGAAATGCATGAACATCGGTGACGGCCCGTCGCCCGCGCGTCCGTCTGTCACCTTGATATCAAGCATTGGCTGGGCGTCCTGTGCCAGTGCGTCCCAGATGCCCAATCCCTGCAACAACCGTGTGGAGCTAAGCGCCAGCGCGTAAGACCGCCCGTCAAAGTTTGCACCACGCTGCGGGGTCGCCCCCTGCGCGTCAATCAATGTCACCCGCTGCCCCGCCCGGGCCAGAGCCAGCGCAAGCGTGGTGCCGTTCAATCCGCCACCGATGATCGCAATATCTGTATCAAATTCCATGCCTGTGCATATGGGGGTCTGCCGGGGATTGTCCATGTGCGCTAGCGTCGCTACCCTCGCGTCAAATGACATGCAGGGGGTGATATGCAAGACTGGCTGACCATGACAGCGGCGGATTTGGGGCGTGGGATCGGCGCGGGAGAGATTGATCCGGTGGCGCTTTGCCAGACCTATTTGGATGCGATTGATGCGCATCCCCTGCGGGACCGGATTTATGCGCGTGTGACAGCCGACCGTGCCTTTGCAGAGGCCGAAGCGGCGGCGGCGCGTGCGGCATCGGGCCACCGCCTCTCAGCGCTCGATGGGGTGCCGATTTCGTGGAAAGATCTGTTTGATACGGCCGGAACGGTGACCGAAGCGGGCTCCATGCTGCTTGAAGGCCGGGTGCCGGACCGTGATGCGGTTGTGCTGGCCAATGCAACGGCTGCGGGGCTGGTGTGTCTGGGCAAAACCCACATGAGCGAACTTGCGTTTTCGGGGTTGGGGCACAATCCCAGTACGGCCACATCCCCTTGCGTGAATGATCCTGATGCCGTGTCTGGCGGATCTTCTTCCGGGGCGGCGGCATCGGTCGCCTTTGGTCTGGCGGCGGCAGGGATTGGCACGGACACCGGCGGATCGGTCCGCATTCCATCTGCGTGGAACGATCTGGTCGGGCTGAAAACAACTTCCGGTCGGTTGACGCTTGAAGGTGTGGTGCCGCTGGCGATGAAATTTGATACCATCGGGCCGCTTTGTCGTTCGGTTGAGGATGCGGGCCTGCTGCTGGGCGTGCTGGAGGGCAACAAGGGCCCCGATTTGCGACACACCGACATTGCGGGGCGCAGGTTTGCGGTGCTGAAAAATGTCGCCCTTGAAGACGTCCGCGATGCGCCTCTTGAGGCCTTTCATGCAACGGTTGAAAAACTGCGCGACGCCGGGGCCGTGATCGAAGAAATCGAGGTGCCTGAAGTTACTGACGCCATGCCGTTGTCGACCTGCCTGTTCACGACCGAAGCTTACGGGCTGTGGCGCGATGTGATCGAGGCGAACCCGGATGCTATGTACGATGAAATCCTTATGCGGTTCAGGTTGGGTAAAGACCATTCCGGCCCTGACTATGTGGCATCCTGGGCGAAACTGGACGGGCTGCGCGCAGGCTATGACGCTGCGGTTGCGGGATATGACGCGGTGCTGGCCCCGACCGCGCCTATTTTGCCGCCCAATCTCGAACGGCTTGAGCAGGATCACGAATTTTACCTGACCGAAAATCTTCTGGCGCTCAGAAATACGCGCATCGGCAATCTGATGGGTTTGTGTGCGTTGACCCTGCCCACGGGCACGCCTTCTTGTGGGTTCATGATGCTTTGCCCACCAGATATGGAGGAGCACCTGTTGCGCATGGGTGCGGCGGTTGAGGAGGCGCTGCGCTGACATTGGCCTAAATGCCACAACCCCTTGCCGCGCTGACACTTTTTCTGGACGGCGCAACCCGCCTTGGGTACTTTGAACGAAACGGGGCGTTAATGATCCCGATCCGAGGCAGTTGTGATGTTGTACCCCGAGCGGTTTTCGAACCTTCCGGCTCATGCTTGGCCGCGCCTGCGCGCTCTTTTGGACGTGCACGAAGGCGGTGGGCCGCTGATCCAGATGACAATAGGCGAGCCGAAACATGCGTTTCCGGCGTGGGTCACCGATGTCATCACGCAAAACGCCGCCGGATTTAACAGCTATCCCCCCAACGACGGATCGCCCGAATTGCGCGGTGCCATCGCGCGTTGGATCAAGCGGCGCTACGGCGTTGAGATGGACGCGGATACGGAAGTCATGGCGCTGAACGGAACGCGCGAGGGGCTGTATAATGCCGTTGTCGCGCTGTGTCCCGAGACAAAGAACGGCGAAAAACCCGCGATCCTGATGCCGAACCCGTTTTATCAGGTTTACATGATTGGCGCGATCTCAGGTGCCTCTGATCCGGTCATGGTCAATGCCACGGCAGAGACCGGGCATTTGCCCGATTTTGACGCTGTGCCTGAGGATGTATTGCGCCGTACGACGGCTGCCTACATCTGCTCACCCGCCAACCCACAAGGGGCCGTTGCCGACCGCGCCTATTGGGAAAAGCTGATCCAGCTGGCCGAAAAGCACGACTTCAAGATTTTCGCGGACGAGTGTTATTCCGAGATCTACCGCGAAACACCGCCCCCCGGTGCCCTGCAGGTGGCCGAGGAAATGGGCGCGGACCGCAACCGCGTGGTGATCTTTCATTCGCTCAGCAAGCGGTCAAACCTGCCCGGGCTGCGCTCTGGCTTTGTGGCGTCGGGGCAGAAGACGATGCGCGAGATCAAGCAGTTGCGCAACTACGCGGGCGCGCCGCTGCCGTTGCCGTTGCAGCAGGCCGCCGCCGCCGTCTGGGACGATGAGACCCACGTTGAGGAAAGCCGCGCGCTTTATCAAGAAAAGTTCGAGATTGCGGACCGTATCCTTGGCAATGTGCCTGGCTATCAAAGCCCGGAGGCGGGATTTTTCCTGTGGTTGCCGGTTGAGGATGACGAGGAAGCCGCCGTCAAGCTGTGGCGCGAGACGGGTGTGAAGGTGCTGCCGGGTGGCTATCTGGCGCAGGACGTTCCGGGGGCCGAAAACCCCGGCAAGAAATATATCAGGGCGGCCCTTGTGGCCCCCGCGGAAGAGACAGAGCGCGGTTTGGAACTGATCCGCGACTGCCTGTATCCGGTGTGAGTAAGAGGGAAAAAGCAATGGCATATCAGACACGTGGGCGCGATCCTTTGCTCGACAGCAACATGGCGGAAGCCATCGAAAAACGCGGCAAGGAATTGCTGGGTCTGGTGCTGATCCTTTTTGGTGTCATGGCCGCGATGATGATCGGCAGCTACACGCCCGAAGATCCCAACTGGATGGTGTCGACGGATGCACCGGTTCAGAATTGGATGGGCCGGATTGGCGCGTCCATTGCTGCGCCGCTCTTTATGATTGTGGGTTGGGGTGCATGGGGCGTTGCCATTGTCCTGCTGGTCTGGGGCGTGCGCTTTGCGCTGCACTACGGGCAGGAACGGGCCGTCGGCCGTCTGATCTTTGCGCCGATTGCCGTGGCACTTGGTGCGATCTATGCCGCCACACTGGCCCCCGGTGCCGAATGGTTGCAAACGCACAGCTTTGGTCTGGGCGGGCTGTTTGGCGATACGGTGATGGGGGCCGTGCTGACGATCCTGCCGATTGGGTCAACCTTTACCGTCAAGCTGATGTCGCTCTTGATGGGCGTTGCGATCCTTGCGCTGGGGTCTTTTGTGCTGGGCTTTACCAAGATTGAATTGCAGCGCCTTGCGCGGTTCTTGCTGGTGGGCATTATCATGGCCTATGCGATGCTGATGGCGGTTCTGGGCCGTGGTGCCGCCAGTGCGGTACAGACTGCACAGAATTTGCAGGCGCGTCAGGCCGAGCGGCGCGAACAGAACCGCGTCGCGGCAGAAGAGCAGGCCGCCTTTGAGGCGTCGCAGCCCGTTTTCAATGCGCCTGCGCCCACCGATATTCCAACTGAACCGCCCCTGATGGCGCAACCAGCGGCGGAGCCGAAGACGGGTCTTTTGGCGCGGATGCCGGGTTTGATCAAACGGCCCGAGCAGATGCCAGAGCCTGAGCTGGTTGAAGAATACAGCATGGCCGAGGTCGACGAAGGACCGGGTGAGGATCGGATCAAAACCAAGATTGCAGATGTCATCAAGAACCGCGTGCGCAGTGCAACGGCTGTGCATACGACCACCACCGCACCTTTGACAAAGGGGCGTGGCCGTGGGCCGGACGCGCTTTTGCTTGATACATCCGCGCCGAATACTGCCTTGCGTGCCGAGCCGCCGCTGACCGCACCGGAACAGCCCGCAGCACGGACCGAGCCACCGCTGACGGCATCGCGCCTGAGTATCAATTCGGTGTCACCCGCTGCGACAATCCCCGTTGCCCCCGCGCCTGAGGCCGCGGCACCTGAGGTGATTGAAGAACCGCTGCCGCTGCAAGCCGCACCGGAGCCTGCGCCCATTCCAGTGGCGGAGCCGCGCCAGATCGTCCAGCAACCGGCGCGCAAGGCTGTGCAGCCGTCCAAGCAGGCCAAAGCGGAAGCGCAGCCTGCGCTCAGCTTTGAGGACACCCATCCCGGCTTTGAACTGCCGCCGCTGAACCTGCTGGAGAGCCCCGATACGGTGCAGCGTCTGCATCTGTCGGACGAGGCACTGGAAGAAAACGCGCGCATGCTGGAAAGCGTGCTGGATGATTATGGCGTGAAGGGCGAGATCGTCGCCGTGCGCCCCGGCCCCGTTGTTACGATGTACGAGCTTGAGCCTGCGCCAGGTCTCAAAGCGTCCCGCGTGATTGGTCTGGCTGATGATATCGCCCGTTCGATGGCGGCATTGTCCGCCCGTGTCTCGACCGTGCCGGGCCGCAGTGTGATCGGCATCGAACTGCCGAACGAGAACCGCGAGAAAGTGGTGCTGCGCGAAATTCTTGCCGCGCGTGACTTTGGCGACAGCAACATGCGCCTGCCGCTGGCCTTGGGTAAGGACATTGGTGGTGATCCGGTGGTCGCGAACCTTGCCAAGATGCCGCACCTGCTGATTGCGGGTACGACCGGTTCGGGTAAATCCGTGGCGATCAACACGATGATCCTTTCGTTGCTTTACAAGCTGACGCCCGAAGAATGCCGCCTGATCATGATCGACCCCAAGATGCTGGAACTTTCCGTCTATGACGGCATCCCGCATCTGCTGTCCCCGGTTGTGACCGACCCCAAAAAAGCCGTTGTCGCGCTGAAATGGACCGTGGGCGAGATGGAAGAACGCTATCGCAAGATGTCGAAAATGGGCGTGCGCAACATTGAAGGATATAATGGGCGTGTGCGCGAAGCGCTGGCCAAAGGCGAGATGTTCAGCCGCACGGTGCAGACCGGATTTGACGATGACACGGGCGAGCCGATTTTTGAGACAGAGGAAAACGTACCCGAGGCGCTGCCCTATATCGTGGTGATCGTTGACGAAATGGCGGACCTGATGATGGTTGCGGGCAAGGAGATCGAAGCCTGCATCCAGCGTCTGGCACAGATGGCGCGTGCATCCGGCATCCACCTCATTATGGCAACCCAGCGTCCATCGGTGGACGTGATCACCGGCACGATCAAGGCGAACTTCCCCACGCGGATTTCGTTTCAGGTCACGTCGAAAATCGACAGCCGCACCATTCTAGGCGAGATGGGTGCCGAACAACTGCTGGGCATGGGTGACATGCTGTATATGGCAGGCGGGGCCAAGATCACGCGCTGTCACGGGCCGTTTGTGAGCGATGAAGAGGTTGAGGAAATCGTCAACCACCTCAAGCAATTCGGGGAGCCGGATTATGTGGGTGGTGTTGTTGATGGTCCTGCTGATGACGCTGAGGCGAGCATTGACGCAGTGCTGGGTCTGGGTGGCAATACCGACGGCGAAGATGCGCTTTATGATCAGGCGGTTGCCGTTGTGATCAAAGACCGCAAATGCTCGACCTCGTATATCCAGCGCAAGCTGGCGATTGGATACAACAAAGCCGCACGATTGGTGGAACAGATGGAGGATCAAGGTCTTGTGTCCCCCGCCAATCACGTGGGTAAACGCGAAATACTTGTGCCGGAACAGGGATAAGGCTTACCTCCTAACGACCTGTTTGCACGATAACCACCGCCGGGGCTCCTTTTCCCCGGCGGTGTTTTTTGCGGTATGGTCAAGGCCGACACCGGGTGTATTCAAGGGAAAGAAAACACGCAGAAAAAGCCGAAGGTTCAGCGGAAAAGGCCTGCACAACAAGTGTTATGCAGGCCAAAGCGTGGTGACCGCCCCCTAGTGGGGATGGGTTTAGAGAGCGGATGCCAATCGCTTTTTGTGTGGCTTGGGATACCTCAGAGACCCAAGCCGAATTTCAGGGCGACCAAAGATACAGCTGCAAGAGCGAATTTACCATAACGCTTGCGGGTTCTTTCGCGACGTGCAGTGATATCGGCAGGCACTAATGCCGTGTTGTGATGTGTATAAAGCGTTCTACGCTGCATTCGGGTTCTCCAAACATGCGCCCCGCCCGCAAGATGTCACCGTGATCTTCTCGGGAAAAGGGGAAGAAACAGCGGATTAAATCAAATCTGCATCAACTCTGTCCTTAAGTGACGGAAATCGCCGAAGGTCAAATACAACGTTGATCAAAAAAGGAAAAACGGTTAGTTGGCCCTGAATAAGCAATAAACCGCAGCCTGTTATCGCATATCATGGGAAGATATCCTATGTGAGACCCAACTGAAGACACACAGGTAAGCACTATGCGTTTTATCACTCGAACGATCCTCGGCTTTTGTCTGGCTCTTGCGCTGCCGCTTGCCGCCGCCGCGCAAAAACTGCCGCTGAATGACATCTCGGCCTATCTGAACAAGCTCCAGACAGCGAAGGGAGAGTTCACGCAGATCAATGATGACGGGTCGATCAGCACGGGCACGATCTATATCAAACGCCCCGGCAAGGTGCGTTTTGAATACAACCCACCCGAAAGCGCGCTTGTGGTTGCGGGAAGCAACACGGTTGTGATTTTTGACAAGAAGTCGAACCAGCCTGCCGAAAGTTATCCGCTGTCACGCACGCCGCTGTCGATCATTCTGGCGCGCAACGTCAACTTGGGGGCCGCGAACATGGTGACCGGACACAGCTTTGACGGCACCGCGACTGTGGTGACCGCCCAAGACCCGCAGAACCCGCAGTATGGTAATATTCAGCTTAAATTCACCGGCAACCCGGTTGAGCTGCGCCAATGGGTGATCAATGACGGCAACGGCAGCCAGACCACCGTTGTCTTGGGGGATTTGCAAAGCGGCGGCAATCTGCCCAACCGCCTGTTCGATGTGGGCAGTCCGGGCAGCAACGCCAACCGCTAGGCTTTATCTCAACCGGCAACGCGCAATCTGCTCGCGGTACATCTGCGAGCGGGCTTCGACCTTGCTGGACACCCCCACAAGCCACGCCTTGCGGTTATAGGTCTTCTTGCGAAACCCTGTGTGGCCCTCGTGATAGGCAAGATACTGGTTGCGCGCATCGCTGAGGGATACGCCATTCCGGTCGCGGGTCTGGTTCATGTACCACCCCATGAAATCAGTGGCGTCGTTGATCCGGTCACGGCGCGCACTGCGGCGGTTCTGATCGGCCAGGTATTCTTCCCACGTGCCATCAAGCGCCTGAGAATAGCCGAAAGCGCTGGATTGGCGGCCCATCGGGATCACCCCCGCAACATAGCGGAAGGGCGTTCGGGCATCTGCGATGAATTTGCTTTCCTGATGGATCGTGGCCATCATCACATGCATCGGGACGCCCCATTTACGTTCCACCTTGCGGAACGCCTTGAGGTATTGTGGGCGCTCTCTGAGGATGGCACAGGCGTTGTCCAATTCGCGCGGCGCGGATGTTTGCCCGCCGCCGCAGGACGCAACCAAAGTTGCCAGTATCAGGGCGCGAAAGAGTCTGCTCATCTGCCTCTCGCTTATATGGTTTTTTATTTTGACGTGATCATAGCCGATTTCGCACGGGCGTCACATCACAAAATTTAAAGCAACATCGCCAGCAGCAGCGGCAATGCGCCGATCGACATCACGGTTGATACAACGACCAGCCCTGCGACGGCCTGCGCATCGGCCCCGTACTTTTCAGCCAGCATATACGAGGTCACGGCGACCGGCGTTGCGACCTGCAGGACCAGAATGCCCGCCGCGACCCTGTCCAGCGCAAACCAATCGGCGGCCAGCCATGCGCAGGCAACACAGATGGCAAGTTTGACCGTTGATAGAACAATGGCCCGTCCGATCCCGCCCGGTGACAGGCGCGCAACGGCCACGCCAAGTGTGATCAGCATCAGTGGAATTGCCATTTGACCGATCAGCCCAAGGGTATTGTCCGCAAAGGTCGGCAAGGTCCAACCTTGCCAAAGAAAGACGCCGCCGGCCAAGGTTGCCCCGACCAGTGGTTCCTTCATGACCTTGCCAAGTGAACCCGCCCCTGCCACCAACCAGATGCCAAAAGTAAACGACAGGATCGCCATCACGGCGAAAACAACAACGGCATATTCCAGCCCAATCTCGCCAAAGGCAAAAAGCGCCAGCGGCAGGCCAAGGTTGCCGGTGTTGCCAAAAATCAGCGGTGCCGCAAAGGTTCGCTGTGGCAGGCGCGCGAAACGGATCAGGATCAGGACAACGGCAGAGATCGCACCATAGGCGACAAGGCTGGCGATGCTCAGCGTGGTCAATGCGGCAGGATCAAGCGTGGTGTTCACCAACGCGGTGAAAATCAGGCAGGGCACTGCCAATGTCATGGCCAGCCGGGTGACAAACTCCAGACGGTACTCAAACCCCAGCTTGACCCAGCCAAAGCCGATGCCCGCCAGCAGGAACACCGGTGCGACGATTTCAAGCACGGTCCACATCAGGTTCAACAGTCTGTTTCCTTCTCATGCCGCGACGTGATTGGACAAAAGCCCCTTGAACCCGTTACTAACGAACGGTAGGGGCTGCAACGTTATGCTACGCACGCGCGCAAAATATCATCTGGGCCAGATTGTAAGGCACAAGAAACATCCTTTTCGCGGGGTGATTTTTGACGTGGACCCTGAATTTGCCAATACCGACGAATGGTATGAGGCCATCCCCGAAGACAGCCGTCCCGTGAAGGACCAGCCGTTCTATCATCTGCTGGCCGAAAACGATCAAAGCTATTACGTGGCTTACGTGTCCGAGCAGAATCTGGTGGCCGATTATTCAGGCGAACCGGTTGATCACCCGGACATCCCCGATCTTTTTGGTCCGTTCACTGACGGGGCCTATCCGTTGCATTTCCAACTGAATTGACCTGAACCGAACCCGGCGGATCAAGTGCATGCAATCGCAAGGCGTTTGCGCGGGGCTGTCTGGGTTTTCTGGGGGGGGAGAAGTTCCTCGACACCGCGCACTGGGTGGGGGCTATAAAACGCGGTGCCGAGGGAAGCCATATGCAGCTACAAGAACATGTATGCCCCTTAAGGTGGGCGAGTCTGTGATCGCTTTGTGGCCATTTCACGAAGTATCGGGGCAATATTGCGGCACTGCGCATTTACAGAAAATTGGATGAATTTGGGTTAAACCCACGATCTTGAAGGGCTGATTGCGCTTGCCGTGGATTTGCTGTGTTGGGGAATGCCGAAAGCTGCTTCAGCCTGTCGGAACAGGCCTGGCTACCCCATCAAAAAGGAAACCTCAGGCCAGATATTGAAGAAGCCAGCGGTAAGGTGCCGCGTTTCAGTGTGAATGCCCGTAGGCTACGGCAATCCTGAGATGCAGTTGGTTTTCGTTGCCGACGCGTTGGTACAGAACATCCTTGGCCAGATCCTGTATGAGGAACCAGCCAAATCCCCCTTCTGGCAGATCATCAACGTCCACGTCACGCGGTTGCAACTGACCAATCGGCGTGCGTCCGTCCGGCATGACGCAGCCCTGATCGGTGATCGCCACATGCAGGCCGTCGTGGTGGTGGGAAAACCGGATCGTAATCGGCCCTTCCAGATCTCCGTAGCTGTGCTCCACGATGTTGTTGACCACTTCTGCCAGCACGATTTCCACGGTGCTGGTCTCTTCTATGTCCAGCTTTAGCGGTTGCAGCGCTGATATGATCTGTTCCAACGCGGATCGGGCGGCTGTGCTGCCGCTGCTGACGCTGAATTCGATGCCCGTGCTCAGGCAGACCTGCTTGCCGGTCGTTTCGGTGTTGTGATGAACCCCTTCAGACACGCAGCGCATCCTCCAGTGTCATGTAGGTGGGAAAGACGCTGTCCATCCGCGTAAGGCGAAACACCTTGTCAACCGCAGGGGTCAACCCCGCCAGGATAAGCTTCCGCTCTGGCGCAAGGTGCTTCATCGTGGCGACGATGGCCCCAAGGCCGCTTGAATCGATAAAATTCACCTGTGTCAGGTTCAGCACTACCTGCGATTCCGCATTTTGCGTGCCGTTACGCACCGCTTCCTTGAATGCGACGGCCACAGCGGCGTCAATGCGGGGCTCTTCCACAGTGACCACACAGAAATCCCCTTCTGTTTTGACTGCTAGTTCCATAGACATACCTCGCAAGCTTGATTGCGCCCGGTTCTAGGGCAGAACCGTTACCAACTGATGATCAGCTTGGAGCCAAGGGGAGAGTGACATGAAAAATGTGGTGATAGCGGGGGCGGCACGCACGCCGATGGGCGGTTTTCAGGGCGCTTTCGAAGGATTAAGCGCATCGGCGCTTGGCGGAGATGCGATCAAGGCGGCCATCGCCAACGCCGGACCTGCCAGCGTGCAGGAAGTCCTGATGGGTTGCGTTCTGCCCGCCGGGCAAGGACAGGCCCCGGCCCGGCAGGCTGGTTTCGCCGCCGGTCTGGGCGAGGACGTTCCAGCGACGACCCTGAACAAGATGTGCGGATCGGGGATGAAGGCGGCGATGATTGCCTTTGACCAGATCGCGCTGGGCCAGACGGACGTGATGGTTGCCGGTGGCATGGAAAGCATGACAAACGCCCCCTACGTTCTGCCCAAGATGCGCGGCGGGGCGCGGCTGGGTCATGGCGCTGTGGTCGATCATATGTTTCTGGACGGGCTGGAAGACGCCTATGACAAGGGGCGTCTGATGGGCACATTTGCAGAAGACTGCGCCGAAGCATATCAATTCACCCGCGAGGCGCAGGATGCCTATGCGCTGGCATCCCTGTCGCGTGCTGTTGCCGCACAGGAAAGCGGTGCCTTTGGCGATGAAATCACCCCGGTTGAGATGACAACGCGCAAGGGCACAGTGCGCATCACGCAGGATGAACAGCCCGGAAACGCCCGCCCCGACAAGATACCGCAGTTGAAACCGGCGTTCCGCAAGGATGGCACGGTCACGGCGGCAAACGCATCCTCCATCTCTGATGGCGCGGCCGCGCTGGTTCTGGCATCCGAGGACAGCGCAGCGGCACAGGAACTTAACGTCCGCGCGCGCATTCTGGGCCACGCCAGCCACGCGCAGGCACCGGGTCTTTTTACCACTGCACCTGTGCCCGCCGCGCAAAAGCTTCTGGACCGGATTGGCTGGTCGAAAGACGATGTAGACCTGTGGGAGGTGAACGAAGCCTTCGCGGTGGTTCCGATGGCGTTCATGCATGAAATGGGTCTGGACCACGACATCGTCAATGTGAACGGCGGGGCCTGCGCATTGGGTCATCCCATCGGTGCATCGGGCGCGCGGATCATGGTGACCCTTCTGAACGCGCTGGAGAAGCGCAATCTGAAGCGGGGTGTTGCGGCCATCTGCATCGGCGGTGGCGAAGGCACGGCTATTGCGATTGAACGCGTCTGATCTTCACTTTGTCCCCGAACACCAACCGCATTCAGCTTGGAGCGCCTGCGCATGTCTGTTGATTACACCGCTCTTTCCCGCACGCTTGCAAGCCTCACAGAAGGTGAGACGGATGCCGTGGCGCTGATGGCGACCGTCGCGTGCGAGGTGCACCATGCAGACGATCGGTTTGACTGGACGGGCTTTTATCGGGTTGTCGGCCCTGAACTGCTCAAGATCGGGCCTTATCAGGGTGGCCACGGTTGTCTGGTCATTCCGTTCTCCCGTGGGGTTTGTGGTGCTGCCGCACGTACAGGGCAGGTTCAGCTGGTGCCGGATGTCGATGCTTTTGAAGGCCATATTGCCTGTGCGTCGTCGACGCGGTCGGAACTGGTGCTGCCCGTCTGGGATATGCAGGGAAATCTAATCGCGGTTTTTGATATAGACAGCGATCAGCCCGATGCGTTCACGCAAACGGATGCCGACGCGCTTGCCAAAATGCTCGCGGATGTTTTTGCTGCCGTGAAATAATACTGGATTTTTTCACGAAACTGCATTTACGTGAAATAGAAGAATAGAATTTCACGGAATCACCATGCGCCACAGTCTGCCAGATACGCCCGACACGCTTGGTGCCGATCTGCGCGCCCTGCGCAAGGCGCGGGGGCTGACGCTGGCACATCTGGCCGATGTGCTGAACCGTTCTGTTGGGTGGCTTAGCCAGGTTGAGCGCGATATTTCCGAACCCTCGATCACGGATCTGCGCGAAATCGCTGCCGCGTTGGATGTGTCGGTCTCCATGCTGTTTCGCCATGCCGCCGCCCCGGCACAGGAGGCCGGATATGTCGTGCGCCGTGATGCGCGCCGCACTATCGGCAGTCAGGTGGCGGGTCTGGTCGAGGAACTGCTGTCACCGGACCTTACCGATGATTTTGAGATGGTCCATTCCACGTTCCAGCCGCATAGCCGCATCAAGCAGCCCGTCACCCGTCCGACGCAGGAGGTGGGGTATGTGATTTCGGGCAGGCTTGAGATCGAGATTGCGGGCATCACCCACACCATCAATCCCGGTGACAGTTTCCGCATTCGGGGGGAGGCATTCCGCTGGGCCAATCCGTTTGACACACCTGCCGTGGCCATCTGGGTCATCGCGCCGCCGGTGTATTGATATGAGTGTCAGGTCAGCAATCACAACAGGCAGCGTTTGTAGCGCCCATGCGCTGCGGCCAACGGCATCACGGCGCTGCGGGGCGCATGACCTGCTGCTGTGTGCTTTTGTAAGGCATCTGAATGGACGTGGGGGTATCGCATGAAAACCGGAAGCTGCCTGTGCGGCGGTGTCACCTATGAACTGACAGGCACACTGCGCAATTCGGTGGCTTGCCATTGCGTGCAATGCCGCAAGACCAGCGGGCACTACGTTTCCGCCACCCAAGTCGGCCCTGACCAACTGAGCATCACCAAAGACGACACCCTGCAATGGTATCGCTCAAGCCCGCCGGCGGAGCGCGGTTTCTGCAACCGCTGCGGGTCTTCCCTGTTCTGGCGGCATGACGCGGACAAGGGCGCCACTTCTGTCATGTCCGGCACGCTGGACGGCGCAACGGGCATCACCACCGAAAAACACATCTTTGTCGCGGACAAGGGTGACTATTACGACATCGCTGACGGCCTGCCGCAGCACGATCAATAAGGACACATCCCATGGCAGATTTCCCAACAACGGCCCGTGTGGTCATCATCGGCGGCGGTGTTGTCGGCACCTCGACGCTTTATCACCTCGCCAAGGCAGGCTGGAAAGACTGCGTGCTCTTGGAGAAGAACGAACTCACCGCAGGCTCCACATGGCACGCGGCGGGCAATTGCCCCAACTTTGCCGGGTCATGGGCGGTGATGAACATGCAACGGGATTCGCTCGCGATGTACCGCACGCTGGCCGATGATGTGGATTACCCGATGAACTACCACGTTACGGGATCGCTGCGTCTGGGCCATACACGCGAACGCATGCAGGAATTTGAGCGGGTCGCGTCGATGGGCCGCTATCAGGGGCTTGAGATGGGTATTCTGACGCCTGCGGAACTCAAGGAAATGCACCCCTTCCTCGAAACCCATGATCTTGCGGGCGGCCTCTGGGATCCGCTTGATGGGGACATTGATCCGGCACAGCTGACGCAGGCCCTTGCCAAAGGTGCCCGCGAGGCTGGCGCGCGGATTGAGCGTTTCTGCCCCGTGACCGGGATTGAGCGGGACGGTGACGAATGGATCGTGAAGACCGAAAAGGGCGATATCCGCTGCGAATACGTCGCCAACTGCGCGGGCTATTATGCGCAGCGCGTGGGCGAGATGTTCAAACCCTTCGGCGGGCGCACCGTGCCGATGGTCGTGATGAGCCACCAGTATTTCCTGACCGAACCAATCGCGGAACTTGAGGCTTGGACCAAGGAGAAGGGCCATAAGGTGCCGCTCGTGCGTGACGTCGATATTTCCTACTACCTGCGGCAGGACAAGAACGGGCTGAACCTTGGCCCTTACGAGCGGAACTGCAAAGCAGCGTGGGTCACGCCGGATGATCCGATGCCCGAGGATTTCTCGTTTCAGCTTTACCCCGATGATCTGGAGCGGCTCGAATTCTACATCGAAGACGCGATGGAGCGGATGCCGATCCTTGGCACCGCTGGCGTGGGTCGCAACATCAACGGCCCGATCCCTTACGCGCCCGACGGCCTGCCGATGGTCGGCCCGATGCCGGGAGTGAAGAACGCCTTTGAGGGTCATTCGTTTACTTTCGGCATCGCCCAAGGCGGTGGCGCAGGCAAGGTGCTGTCGGAATGGATCATGCACGGCGAGACCGAACTGGACATGTGGGCCGTCGATCCGCGCCGATACACTGATTACACCGATCACGATCATTGTCTGGCCAAGGCGCTGGAAACTTACGGCCACGAATACGCGATGCACTTCCCGCATCACGCATGGCCCGCAGGACGCGACAAGAAACTCTCACCGGTGCATGACCGCATCCTTGCCGCTGGCGGTCAGATGGGGGCTTACAACGGCTGGGAGCGTGCCAACTGGTTCGCACAGGACGGCGATGACACATCCGAAGAATCAACCCAGACATGGGACCGCGCAGGCCCTTGGGCGATCCGCGTGAAAGAGGAAGTCGAAGCGGTGCGCGATGGCGTCGGCGTGCTCGACCTGCCGGGTTTCTCGCGCTTCAACCTCTCCGGTGAGGGTGCCGCCGAATGGCTGCGCGGTCGCATCGCGGGTGCGTTGCCCAAAGTGGGCCGCATGAACCTCGCTTACTTCCCTGACAGCCGGGGCCGTATCCTGACGGAAATGTCCGTGATGCGCCATGATGAGGATTTCTTTACCCTCATCACCGCCGCCACCGCGCAATGGCATGACTTTGAACTGCTGAACAACGCGCTGCCGGAAGGGCTGACCCTGACCGATCACACAACGGATTACTCCACGCTGATCGTCACCGGCCCCAAGGCCCGCGATCTGTTCGAGGCGCTGGAAACAGAAGCGGACCTTTCCGCCTCATGGCTCTCCATTCAACCCGCTAAAGTCGCCGGAACCGATTGCGCCTTGGCCCGTGTATCCTTCGCTGGCGAACTCGGCTGGGAAATCCACGCGGCCAACGCCGATATGCCTGCGCTTTATGACGCGGTTGTCGGGGCAGGGGCGAAACCCTTTGGCATGTTCGCGCTGAACTCCATGCGCATCGAAAAGGGCTACCGCGCGTGGAAGGGTGACCTTTCAACCGATTACTCGCTGCTTGAAGCGGGCCTTGACCGTTTCGTCAAACTCGACAAACTGCAGGACTTCCCGGGCAAGGCAGCGCTGCAAGCTGAAAAGCAGCAAGGCATCAAGAAACGCTTTGTCACCATGATCGTGGACGCAGGCGATCAGGACGCGCCCTATATGTCGACCGTCTGGCATGATGGTGAAGTCGTGGGCGAAACCACCAGCGGCGACTGGGGCTACCGCATTGGCAAATCCGTCGCGCTTGGCACCATCCGGGCCGATCTGGCAGAGCCCGGCACAGAGCTTGAGATCAACATCTTTGGCAACATGTGCAAGGCCACCGTGCAGCCCGACCAGCCGCTGTGGGATCCTGAGAACGAGCGGATCCGCGCATGACCGATATAACCCTTCTGGACGGCGGCATGGGGCAGGAACTGGTCCACCGCAGCAGCGATGCGCCGACCGCGCTGTGGTCGACCCGCGTGATGCTGGACAATCCCGGACTGGTCGCACAGGTGCACCGCGATTTTACCGAAGCCGGTGCGACCATCGCCACGACGAACACCTACGCGATCCATCGCGACCGCTTGGAAGACACCGGGTTGCTGGATCGTTTCCGCGATCTGCACGCCATGGCGCTGGCCGAGGCACGCACAAGCGGGGCAGGGCGCATCGCGGGCGCGATTGGACCGCTCAAGGCGTCCTACCGCCCCGACCTGCATCCCGATGCGGCAACCGCGGCCCCGATATATGCCGAGATCGCCCAGATGATCGGTCCGTCCTGCGACCTGATTATCTGCGAAACCGTCGTGTCGCTGGCCCATGCCGAAGGCGTCCTGCGCGGTGCCGCTGTGGCGGGCAAACCCGTCTGGCTGGCGCTGTCGGTCATGGACACCGACGGCACGCGCCTGCGCTCAGGAGAGGCTTTGGCGGATGTCTTGCCACTGGCCCGCGCGGCAGCGGCGGCGGTGCTGATCAACTGCTCCGCCCCCGAGGCGATACCTGCCGGTCTCGACATCCTGCGCGACAGCGGCCTGCCCTACGGGGCCTACGCCAACGGCTTTGTCCAGATCACCGAAGGGTTTCTGGGTGACAAGCCGACGGTCGACGCCCTTACCAAACGCCATGACTTCACGCCTGAAGCCTATGCCGATCACGCGCTTGGCTGGGTGGCACAGGGGGCTACGATCATCGGGGGCTGCTGCGAAGTCTCTCCTGCCCATATCGCCGAAATCGCCCGCCGCCTGCGTGCGGCCGGGCATACCATCGTCTAAAGGATCACACCCATGTCTGCTGTTCCGTCCCACGCCCGCGTTGTCATCATCGGTGGCGGCGTTATTGGCTGTTCTGTCGCCTATCATCTGACCAAACTCGGCTGGAAAGATGTGGTTTTGCTTGAACGCAAACAGCTGACCTCCGGCACCACATGGCATGCCGCCGGTTTGATCGCGCAATTGCGCGCCACGGCGAACATGACGAAGCTCGCGAAGTATTCTCAGGAGCTTTACGGCGATCTCGAAGCGGAGACCGGTGTGGCGACGGGCTTCAAACGCTGCGGGTCCATCACTGTGGCGCTGACAGAAGAGCGCCGCGAAGAGATTTACCGACAAGCCGCGATGGCCCGCGCCTTTGGCGTGGATGTCGAAGAGATCAGCCCGCAGGAAGTGCTTGAGAAATACGAACACCTTAACATCGAAGGTGTCACCGGCGCGGTGTACCTCGACAAGGACGGGCAGGGCGATCCGGCCAATATCGCGCTGGCACTGGCCAAGGGCGCACGGCAACGCGGGGCGCAGGTGATTGAGCGGACCAGGGCCACGGGCGTCACTCGCGAAGGGCGGCGCATCACCGGTGTGGACTGGGCGCAGGGCGAGCAAAGCGGGCATATCGCCTGTGATATGGTTGTGAACTGTGGTGGCATGTGGGGCCATGAGGTGGGCCAGATGCTGGGCGTGAACGTGCCGCTGCAAGCCTGCGAGCATTTCTACATCGTGACCGAGGCCATTGAGGGGCTCAAGCAGCTTCCCGTGCTGCGGGTGCCGGATGAATGTGCCTATTACAAAGAAGATGCCGGAAAGATGCTGCTGGGTGCGTTCGAGCCAAACGCGAAGCCCTGGGCGCTGGACGGTATCCCGGCGGATTTCGAATTTGACCAATTGCCCGAAGATTTTGACCACTTCGAGCCGATCCTTGAGAATGCGGTCTCGCGCATGCCTATGCTGGCCGAAGCGGGCATCCACACGTTCTTTAACGGTCCCGAAAGCTTTACCCCGGACGACGCCTATCATCTGGGGCAGGCGCCAGAGATGGACAATGTCTGGGTCGCCGCCGGTTTCAACTCTATCGGTATCCAGTCTGCGGGCGGTGCGGGCATGGCGCTGGCGCAGTGGATGGAGGATGGGGCGAAACCCTTTGATCTGGGTGATGTGGACATCAGCCGGATGCAGCCGTTTCAAGGCAACAAGACCTATCTGGCGGAGCGGTCAAAAGAAACGCTGGGTCTGCTCTATGCCGATCACTTCCCCTACCGCCAAAAGGCAACCGCACGCGGTGTGCGGCGCACGCCGTTTCACCAGCACCTGCTGGATCGTGGTGCCGTAATGGGCGAAATCGCAGGCTGGGAGCGTGCCAATTGGTTCGCACGTGACGGGCAGGAAAAGGAATACCGCTACAGCTGGCAGCGGCAGAACTTTTTTGACAACGTCGCCGCCGAACATATGGCCGTGCGCGAAAATGTCGGCATGTATGACATGACATCCTTCGGCAAGATCAGGGTCGAGGGGCGCGATGCCGAAGCCTTCCTGAACTATGTGGGCGGCGGTGATTATTCCGTACCGGTAGGCAAGATCGTATATACCCAATTCCTCAATCAGCGCGGCGGGATCGAGGCGGATGTAACCGTCACCCGCCTGTCCGAGACCGCCTATTTGGTCGTCACCCCCGCCGCCACGCGGCTGGCCGATCAGACATGGATGATGCGCCATACAGGCGATTTCAACGTGGTGATTACGGATGTGACAGCGGGCGAAGGCGTGCTGGCGATCATGGGCCCGCGCAGCCGCGAATTGCTGCAAAAGGTATCGCCTGCGGATTTTTCCAACGCGGTGAACCCTTTCGGCACGGCGCAAGAGATCGAGATTGGCATGGCCCTCGCCCGTGCGCACCGTGTGACCTATGTGGGCGAACTGGGATGGGAGATTTATGTCTCCGCTGATATGTCGTGCCATGTGTTTGAGACGCTTGAACAGGCGGGCCGCGATATGAACCTCAAACTCTGCGGCATGCACATGATGGATACCTGCCGGATTGAAAAAGGCTTCCGCCACTTTGGCCATGACATCACATCAGAGGATCACGTGCTGGAGGCTGGCCTTGGCTTTGCGGTGAAAAAGGACAAGCCGGACTATATCGGGCGCGAGGCGATTCTGGCGAAACAGGAAAGCGGGCTGAACAGCCGCATGGTGCAGTTTCGCCTGACAGACCCCGAACCGCTGCTGTATCACAATGAACCCATCGTACGGGACGGCGAAATTGTGGGCTATTTGTCATCGGGTGCTTACGGGCACGCGCTGGGCGGGGCAATGGGGCTGGGCTATGTGCCGTGCACGGGCGAGACGGCGGCGGATGTGCTGGCCTCAAGCTACGAGATCGACGTGGCCGGCACACGGATCAAGGCAGAGGCATCGCTGAAGCCGATGTATGACCCCAAGTCGGAACGGGTGAAAGTGTAACGGGTACAATCTTGGGCTTTGCAGGGGGTCATGCATTGGCGTACCCCTGAAGCAAAGGAAAACCCGATGCGCAACCCAGACAGCCTTGCCCTGAAAGCAAATGAAGACACACCTCAAGGGCTGGCCTTTGCTTTCACCGCCTATTTCCTCTGGGGATTTCTGCCCCTTTACATGAAGCTGATGGCGCATATGCCTCCGGCTGAAGTGGTGGCTCACCGCGTTCTGTGGTCTTTGCCGATTGCGGCCGTGGTCCTGATTATTCTGCGCCGTACCGATGCCCTGCGCGAGGCGTTGCGCAATCCGCGCATGCTGCTGATGGGGTGCGTCACGGCGGCGCTGATTTCGATCAACTGGGGCATCTATGTCTGGGCCATTGCATCCGGAAACACGCTGGACGCGTCACTGGGCTATTACATCAATCCCCTGTTCAGCATTCTGTTGGCTGCCGTGTTCTTGGGCGAACGGCTGAGCGCGGCACAGATGGTGGCAATTGCACTGGCCACTGCGGCTGTGCTGATCATCGCCATCGCAGCGGGGTCCGTGCCGTGGGCCGCGCTTGGGCTGACCGTGTCATGGGGTTTCTACGCGCTTGCAAAAAAGAGCCTGCCCATCGGCCCCAATCAGGGCTTTCTGCTTGAGGTGCTGATCCTTCTGGTGCCTGCGCTGGCTTTCCTTTGCTATCTCACCGCCACGGGCGCGTCGCATTTCACACTCAACCTTGGCCGCGACAGCCTTCTGTTGATCGGATGTGGTTTTGTGACGGCCATCCCGCTTATGATCTACGCCAACGGGGCCAAGCTCTTGCGGCTGTCAACGATCAGCATCCTGCAATATATCGCGCCTACGATCATCTTTCTTGTCGCGGTCTTTGCCTTTGGTGAACCCTTTGACACAGCCCGCATGATCGCCTTTCCAATGATCTGGCTTGCGCTGGTGATCTACACCACCTCCATGCTGCGCCAGATGCGTGGCGGTAAGGTGGCTTGAAAACCGGGCGCTGATCTGTGACGTGGAGGGATGGACCCGAATTACAATCCTCCGCAAGACCCGCTGAACATCCTGCATGAAGACGCCGAAGTGCTGTTGGTTGATAAACCCTCTGGCCTGCTCAGCGTGCCGGGCAAGGGGCCGGACCTTGCCGATTGTCTGATCGCACGGATTCAGGCGGCGTTCCCGCAGGCGCTGCTTGTACACCGGCTGGACCGGGACACATCGGGCGTGATGATCTTTGCCATGACACCCCATGCCCAACGCCACCTTGGGCTTCAGTTTGAAAAACGGATGACGCGTAAAACCTATGTCGCTCGCGTCTGGGGCGCACCATCCGAGAAATCTGGCCTGATAGATTTACCGCTGATCGTGGATTGGCCCAACCGACCTTTGCAGATGGTCTGTCACAAGACGGGCAAGCCCGCACAGACCGAATGGAAGCTGATCAAATCGCAGGGGGAAACGTCGCGCATCCGTATGCATCCGAAAACCGGGCGCAGCCACCAGTTGCGGGTGCATATGCGCGAACTGGGCCATCCGATCCTTGGTGACCCTTTCTATGCCACCGGTCCGGCACGTGATTACCCACGCTTGATGCTGCATTCGGAAGAACTGCGGTTCAAACATCCCCAGGGTGGCCGGTCGATCAAGATCAGGTCAAAAGCGCCCTTCTGATCAGAGTTTTTTGTAAAGCGCCCCCGAGGTGCCGATTGCCGCGACTTTGCGGGACTTTTCCATTCGCTCCACATTAAGGCCAATGATCACGGCACCGGGTTTGACGCTGTCCATCAGGTATTCCTCGAACCTGGCTTCCAGCTTGTCGTCAGAAAACGGGCGGTAAAACAGCAAAAGGTCAAAGCCGCCGTAATCAAACGTCATCGCGTCGTGTACGAATACGTCTTCGTCCAGACCATACAGTACCCGCGCGGCGTCAATATATTCTGGCACGATATCGAAACCCACAGTTTTGCTGAAAGGCAGCATGGTCTGGTGACGCATGATGTTGAGATTGCGCGCAAGGCCGCATCCGATCTCGACAAAAGACATCGGGCGGATGGGCTGACGCGAGTGTTTGAAATCCGGATCGTCCGACAAGACCTTGGACAGGTCGATGATGATCTCGGCAAGCCCTTCAAGCTGGTATGGAATGTATTGAAATGATCCATCCAGCGTTTCGACGGACGGAACGGCCCATGTGTCCGGTGCCTCAAGTGCTGCTTCATAGATTTCGCACTTTTGGGCCATTTCCTGAAAGCGTTGCTTGAGGCTTTCAAAATCCTCGATAAACCGTTCCATTTCGTAGGACATCATAGGAAACCTCCTTCGTTCGCCGGGCTTTGGGGATCGGGCGGAAATCGCGTGATCCTTGGCGCGGCGGATGGTGTGAAATTGCGTAAAATATGCAAAGAGCGTACGGCTGAACGACAATTTGGGTCAAGCGGGGCCGGATTCTGCGCGTTCAAACGAAAAAGGGCACCCCAAAAGGTGCCCCTGTTCAACGCTGTCATGGATGTGGTTATTCAGCGGCCCAGCCGGATACGGCTTTGACTTCAAGGAATTCCTCAAGCCCGTAGACACCGCCCTCGCGGCCATTGCCTGACTGTTTGTAACCCCCGAAAGGAGAGCCTTGTGCAAAGCCCTGACCGTTGGTTTCCACCATGCCCGAACGCAGACGGCGTGCCACGCGGCGGCGCTTGTCGTCGTCCTCGGTCTGGACATAGTTGGTCAGGCCGTAAGGCGTGTCATTGGCGATCTGTACCGCTTCTTCCTCGCTCTCGAATGGAATGATTGACAGCACGGGGCCAAAGATCTCTTCCTGTGCGATTGTCATGTCGTTTGTAACATCGGCAAACACCGTCGGTTTTACGTAATAGCCGCGGTTCAGACCGTCCGGGCGGCCCAGACCACCGGCCACCAGACGTGCCTCTGACATGCCCTTTTCGATCAGGCCCTGAATCTTGTTGAACTGCACTTCGGAAACCACCGGCCCGATGTGCTTGCCCTCTTCGGATGCCGGACCGACGTGGGTATTGTTTGCCACGTCCGCCGCCATTTCGACCGCTTCGTCATAACGCGACTTGTGCACCAGCATCCGCGTGGGCGCATTACAGGACTGGCCAGAGTTGCGGAAACAGCGAATTGCACCTGCCTTGGCGGCCTTTGGATCGGCGTCCTCAAAGATGATGTTGGCACCCTTGCCACCCAGTTCGAGCGATACCCGCTTGAGCGTGTCCGCGGCTGCCTTGGAAATCGCGATGCCCGCGCGGGTGGAGCCGGTGAAGCTGACCATGTCGACGTCGGGGTGCGACGAAAGCTGTGATCCGACACCGGGGCCGTCACCGTTCAGCATGTTGAACACACCCGCAGGAAAGCCCGCTTCGTGCATGAATTCCGCAAAGAGGTGACCCGAAAGCGGCGCAACTTCGGAGGGCTTCAGAACCACGGTGCAGCCCGTCGCAATCGCCGGGATCGCCTTGAGTATGATCTGGTTCATGGGCCAGTTCCACGGCGTGATCAGCGCGCAAACGCCGATGGGTTCCAGCAGGGTTTTCTCGGTCGCGGTGAAATCCCGCTCGAACGAGAAATTTTCGAACGCCTTGAGAAACCCGCCGATGTGCCAGCTGCCTGCACCGACCTGCTGCGCGCGGCTAAGATTGATTGGCGCGCCCATCTCCATCGACATGGCCTGCGCCATCTCTTCCTGACGGGAATCGTATACTTCGGCCAGTTTCTTGATCAGCGCCATGCGCTCTTCGCGCGAGGTCTGCGACCAGCTGTCAAAAGCTGCGCGTGCGGCGGAGACGGCCGCATCCGTGTCTGCCTGATCACCCAGAGAGATGACGGCGCATTGTTCTTCGGTGGATGGGTCGATGACGGGGAAATCATTGGCCTTGGCGGGGGCGACCCACGCGCCGTTGATATAGAAATCACGTTTTTCCAACATCGTATTACTCCTTGTTTGTGGGGCGGCCACGCATGTGGTTTGCCCAAATTCGCGCCACCTTGTCATTGCGCGCGGGCAGTCGCAAGGGGTTGGTTGACCCCGGCAGAACGACTACATTCCACCCAACAGCAGAAATTACCCCGGAGGATATCATGGGCTTGCGCATCAACGACACCATTCCCGATCTCACAGTCGAAACTGACCACGGCAGCATGTCGCTGCATGATTTTGTGGGCGACAGCTGGGCCATCCTGTTTTCACACCCCAAGGATTTCACGCCCGTCTGCACAACCGAATTTGGCGCGGTCGCCCAGCTTGCCGATGAATGGGAAAAACGCGGCACCAAGGTGATTGGGGTCAGCGTTGACGGCGTTGAGGACCACAAAAAGTGGAAAGGCGATATCGAGAAAGTCGCGGGCACCACGGCGGGCTTTCCGATCATCGCTGATGCGGGGCTTGAGGTGTCCAAGGCTTTCGACATGCTGCCCAGCGAAGCGTACCTGCCCGACGGCCGCACCCCGGCTGACAGCGCTACGGTGCGGTCGGTGTTCATCATTGGGCCGGACAAGCAGCTCAAGCTGTCGATGACCTATCCGATGACTGTGGGCCGCAACTTTGCGGAAGTTTTACGCGCGCTGGACGGTTTGCAGATGTCAACTGGTAAGGGCGTCGCGACACCGGCCAACTGGAACGTGGGCGATGATGTGATCATTCCAGCCACCGTTTCCGACGAAGACGCAAAAACCAAGTTCGGAGAGTTCACCACCGTTCTCCCCTATCTGCGCACCACCAAGACGCCGACCTGATCCTCAAACTTCCTGAGGTTTACGGCTGATCTTGGCGCGATAGTGGGCGCGCTGAATTTCCCGCACCGGCAGATTGCTGGTGCGGGTTTTTTGTTGGATCGTGCTGGGAAATTTATGTACCGAACAGCCGTTCGGCTGGATCGTGTGGACCCGTTGTTCGGTGATCCAGTGCATCTGCACTGTCGTATCAATTGGCCTGTCGATTGTTTCGCTCACGCTCAGCAACCGGCGCGCGGCATTGCGACCCACAACCTGACAGATCGCCTGCAGCCCGATGACGCGTGGCAGAAAAAGGGATGCCTTGCCTTGGCGGGCGATGGCCCCCAATGGCTTTTCGCGCGGTTTTGACGGCAGCCGGATAAAGCTGTCCTCATCCGCATAGCGCGCCACCAGTTCCATCGCGGCGGAAAATGGGGCGGGATCAATCAAAAGATCATCTTCGGCCACCAGCCCATAGGGTTGATCACCCTCGGCAATCTTGGCCCAGCACCGCCTGTGGCTCAGGAAACATCCCACCTCTCCGGGGTTCAGGCGGAATGGATAGGGCGGGTGGTGCAGGGTGCCTTGCACCTGTTTCACGCCGGTGATCTGCGCGGGATCGCGCCCATCCACCGCGTCAACCACCTCTGCCTGCGGCAGGTCCCGCAGCAGCTGCGCCACATTCTCGGCGCGGCCCACCGAAGTGGGCAGGTGGATGATGTAGGACCTCATGGTTTCGTCATATCCGCAAATGTCAGTCTTTCAAACATTGGTTTGCGGGTTTTGGATTGGTGATGGTCAGAAAATGCTGCGGGTTGCGGAACATGCAACGGATGTCATCGGGCCGGGGCAGCAGCAATGCCTGCGCATATGCGACAGCGTGGCCCAAACGCGCAAAAGCCCCGGCGTTCCTGCCGGGGCTTTCTGTATCAGTGGCACATTGCCCGAAAGATCAGTCGTCAGACTTCTCTTCCTTGGTGATTTCCTCACCGGTTTCCTGATCGACAACCTTCATCGACAGACGCACCTTGCCGCGATCGTCAAAGCCCAGAAGCTTCACTTTCACTTCCTGACCTTCTTTCAGAACATCTGAAGGATGGTTCAGGCGGCGGTTTTCGATTTGCGAGACATGCACCAGACCGTCGCGCTTGCCAAAGAAGTTCACGAAGGCACCGAAATCGACGATCTTCACGACAGTACCGGTGTAGACCATGCCCTCTTCCGGCTCGGCCACAATCGAATGGATCATGTCATAGGCCTTCTTGATGGCTTCGCCGTTGGGCGATGCAATCTTGATGATGCCTTCGTCGTTGATATCGACTTTCGCGCCGGACACTTCCACGATCTCGCGGATAACCTTACCGCCGGACCCGATCACTTCGCGGATTTTATCCGTTGGGATCTGCATGGTCTCGATGCGTGGCGCGTGCTCTGAGAACTCACCGGCACCGGAAATCGCCTTGTTCATCTCATTCAGGATATGGATACGGCCCTCTTTGGCCTGCGCCAGCGCCTTTTCCATGATCTCTGGCGTGATGCCCGCGATCTTGATGTCCATCTGCAGGGACGTGATGCCCGCTTCTGTACCGGCCACTTTGAAGTCCATGTCGCCAAGGTGGTCTTCGTCACCCAGAATGTCGGACAGGATCGCGTAGGAGCCGTCTTCTTCAAGGATCAGACCCATCGCGACGCCCGCCACAGCGGACTTGAGCGGCACGCCCGCGTCCATCATGGACAGGGAGCCACCACAAACAGACGCCATAGAGGACGAGCCATTGGACTCAGTGATCTCCGACACCACGCGAATGGTGTATGGGAAATCCGTCGCCGCAGGCAGAACCGCCTGCAGCGCACGCCACGCCAGCTTGCCGTGGCCAATCTCGCGACGGCCGGGAGGGCCCACGCGACCCACTTCACCCACGGAGTAGGGAGGGAAGTTATAGTGCAGCAGGAAGTTCGATTTGAAGTTGCCGTGCAGCGCGTCGATGAATTGCTCATCATCGCCGGTGCCCAGTGTTGTGACAACCAGACCCTGCGTTTCACCACGGGTGAACAGCGCGGAGCCATGCGTCCGGGGCAGAACGCCGGTTTCGGACACGATGTCACGGATCTCATCCGTTTTGCGCCCGTCAATGCGCTTGCCCGTCTTCACAACGTCACCACGCAGGATGGAGGCTTCAAGCCCTTTCATCGCAGAGCCGAGGTTCGGATCGGCCAGCTCGTCCTCAGACAGCGCTTCCTTGATCGTCTCGCGTGCGGCGGCAACAGCGGCGGTGCGCTCTTGCTTGTCACCGATGGCAAAGGCGGCGCGCATTTCTTTCTCGCCTGCTTTTTTCACGGCTGCGGACAGCGCGGAATAATCAACGGGTTGGAAATCAAACGGCTCTTTCGCGGCATCTTCGGCCAGATCAATGATCAGGTCGATGACGGGCTGGATGCTGTCATGGGCAAATTTCACCGCGCCGAGCATTTCTTCCTCGGTCAGCTCGTATGCTTCGGATTCGACCATCATCACGGCGTCTTTGGTGCCCGCAACCACCAGATCAAGACGCTGATCAGGGTTCATGCGCAGGTTCTGCATGTCGTCGATCTCTGGGTTCAGGATGTATTCACCATCCTCAAATCCAACGCGGCAGGCCGCAATCGGACCCATGAAAGGTGCGCCGGAAATTGTCAGCGCGGCGCTGGCCGCGATCATCGCCACCATGTCGGGGTCATTCACGAGGTCATGCGACAGAACCGTACACATCACCAGCACTTCGTTTTTGAAGCCGGGGACGAACAGCGGGCGGATCGGACGGTCGATCAGACGGCTTGTCAGCGTTTCTTTTTCCGTCGGACGCGCCTCGCGCTTGAAGAAACCACCGGGGATTTTACCGGCGGCATAGTATTTCTCGTTGTAGTGCACGGTCAGGGGAAAGAAATCCTGACCCGGTTTTTGCTGACGCGCGAAGGTCACGTTCGCCATCACACTGGTCTCGCCCAGCGTTGCAATCACGGACCCATCCGCCTGACGGGCCACTTTTCCTGTTTCCAGTGTCAGCGTCTCTTCGCCCCACTGCATCTCTTTTTTCGTTACGTTAAACATCTACGTTTCCTGTGTTGGCCAATTGGCCTTTGCATAGAGGCCGAATTGCCTCTGACCGCGATATCTTCGTTTGGGCGGCGCTGCGGTCCGGGCGCCGGCATTCAGATGCTCGCGCGTGTACAGGAGATTGGGGGGGAGGGGAAGGGTGGTGGTTTAGGGTCGGTTTGGCGGACTTTGCTGCCGTTCCGTTGCTCTCGGTGAATGTCCGCTGAGTCAGCGCGCGTCTGCAACGATCCTAGCGCCCAACGCCACCAGAATGGTGCCGCCAAACCATCGACCCCACGTGACGAGGCGAGCTGACGCTGCTGCTTTGGCAGCAACAAGTCGCGCAAAAACGATACACACGATGTCCGAAAGGCTGAAAGCCACATTGGCAATGATGCCGAGCGTCAGAATTTGCAACCAAATCGGAAAGCTCGCATCCAGTGTCGTGAATTGAGGTAGGAAGGCAAAATAGAACAGCGCGGATTTCGGGTTCAGTATTTCGATGGTGAGACTATCGCGAAAGGCCCTTCGCGAAGATTGCGTGTCGCTTGATTGGACTGCTAGAACATCGCTTCTTGGGCGTTTCCAAAGTCGGATTCCCATCCAAATCAGGTAACAACCCCCAATGACCTTGAGAAGGATCAACAAGACTGGGGCGGCTTTCAAGAGCACAGTTACACCGAAGGCTGCTGCAAAGATGTGCAAATAGGACGCGAGGTGAAATGCGACGGAACTGAGCCATCCTGCCTTTGCTCCATGGGCCATTGTTTGGACAGCCATGTAGAGCATTCCAGGTCCGGGTGTGAACGTGAAAATCGCCGTTGCGGCCAGGAATGGAACAAGCAGTTCTACGGGTGGCATCATGTGCTCCGTGAAAGTAGTCCATCGTCACTAGCAGTTCGGTCGATTTTCACGAGGGCGGCATTTCGCCACCCGGACTAGCAATTACCGGACATTCGCTTCATTGCAGCAAGATGGGAGGTGTGGGCTCAAAGCCGTCATTGATTATTGCCACCCAGCCCGGACTCAAGCCGCAGGCGCCGGGCCATCGCCTGCCCGCCCCTTGGGTAGGCGATTTGGTGAGGCTTGGCGCTTCATCGAGAGAGAGCACCAAAGCTGAGAAATAAACTGCCATAGAACCGAGGTCCGGATCGCCCACCCCGGGCAGGCGACGGCCCGACGCAGAGAGCTTCGGTCATGTTCGGTCAGGGCTGAAACCTGACAGTCCAACCTATCCTCAATCACACTGCACGGCAGCGGTGCCTTGAGTCCGCGCAAGGCGATCCTCACCAAAAGCAACATCTGGCCGATCCGCCCGTGTAAACCAATCATTAACCACCCTCAGGCGACAAAGTGCTACAATAACTTGAATCGCGACGGGGGGATGCAACAATGACAACAGACAAGCTGGACCAGCAGATCGGCGCTTTGGCCAAAGCAATCGACAAAACGCCACCGGATCAGCAGCAGGGGCTGCGCGCTCAGGTCACGCATTTGGTCGAAGCGCAGCGGGGGCGCGGCGCGGCTGTCCCGGATCGTCTGCTGGAGCTTCAGACGCAGGTGGACCGCGAAACGGACGACTTTTTTGACAACATGCCGGTCTGATCCCGGCCAAACAGCCCGCCGGGATCAGCCACTAAGGCTCGGGAAGTAATCCTCGCAAACGCCTTCACGGTAGACATCCGCCGTGCAGCAATGCAGCCCGCCGCCGAACGCATAGGCGTCGCGCAGCTCGACCTCGACCACTTCCATCCCCAGCTTGTCCATCTGCTCGGCCTGATAAACCTCGGATTTCTCCACACAAACGGTTTTTGGGTCCAGCACCAGCACGTTCATGCTGAGCCAGGTCGAGGAATAACACAAAGGCGGCGGCGTGTTATGTGCGGGCTGCGCGGCATCGACAATCTCCCAGCCATTCGCCTCAAACATGCCCCGCTGGTCTTCAGGCAACCGCCGCTGCGGGTTGTTCAGGATCAGACCGGGGCGCAGCGGCGTGAATGTCGCGTCGATGTGGATCGGATAGGGATCGCCCGGGAAATTCACTGTGTGCACGCGATGCTCCGGGAAATGCCGGCGCAGCCATTCGATGCCCTTGAGGTTTGTCGTAAACCCGTGCTGCACCACCAGATCCTTGCCAAACCGCAGCACGTCAGCCGCATCAAACAGTGGCTCTTCCTCGGTCGTGACAAAGAACTTCTTAGCTGCCCATTCCAGCCGCTTCGCGTCTCCAATTTTGTCAGACAGGTAATCAGGATGGTAATCCGCATCCGTCAGCCGCGGCTTGGGCGCGCTTTCATGGCGAAAATTCGGGTCTTCATCGAAATACCGCTGCATCAATGGGCGATAGTTCAGGTATTCAAACCAGCGGCAGCGATAGGACATCGTTGCCTCCAGCATCTCTGAGCCCACCGTCAGCAACACATCGCGCGGCGGCATACAGCCAAACTGCGACTCTGTGTGAAAGTCGGGCGTTGTCACGGGCTTGGAATGATCAATGCTGTCGGGCCGGTCCACGCGGACACCGCGCGCCTCAAGCTGCGCGGCAAAGTTGTCCAGTAGTTCGTTCGCGCGATCAATGGTTTCCTGCGGGCGGCGGCCCCACTGGCCACGCATGTCGCTGTCCTCGGGCACCTTGGCATCCAGCGCGGGCTCTTCTGGCGGGATATGGCAATCATCCGCGCGGCCAACGATCACATGTTTCAGGGGATCCCATTCGTTCCAGCTGTTTACGACTGTTTTTTGCATTTGTGGTCTCCCCGGTGTGCCTTTCGTCAAGCCGTAAAAGCAAATTACGAACTGTGCAAGATGCAGTGTTCATGCCACTCTGACTGCGCAGAAAGAGGGGGTATTGATGTTGCACAGACTTACAGCGACCGAGGTTGTTGCAAAAATCAGATCCGGCGAAGTCACGGCGCGTGCCGTGACCGAAGATGTTCTGGCGCGGATGGATGCGGTAAACCCGGCGATCAATGCTGTCGTGGCGCGCAACGATGACGCGGCCTTGCGTGCGGCCGATGCGGTTGATGCGGCGCGGGCGCGTGGCGTCGCCCTTGGCCCTCTCGCCGGTGTGCCTGTGACCACCAAGGAAAACGTCGATCAGGCGGGACATGCCACCACCAACGGGTTGCGCCTGCAAAAAGATCTGATCGCCAAAAGTGATAATCCGGTTGTGGCCAACCTGCGCAAGGCGGGTGCCGTCATTGTCGGGCGCACCAACACGCCTGCATTTTCCCTGCGCTGGTTCACGCGAAATTCGCTGCATGGGCATACCAGAAACCCGCATAATCCCGCAATCACGCCCGGGGGATCCTCGGGCGGTGCCGCATCGGCAACTGCAGCGGGCATTGGTACGATGGGGCACGGTACCGACATCGGCGGGTCCATCCGCTATCCGGCTTATGCCTGCGGCCTTCAGGGCATCCGCCCGACACTTGGCCGGGTTGCCGCGCGCAATGCCTCGGCACCGGACCGCCACATCGGGGCACAGCTTATGGCTGTGTCCGGGCCGCACGCCCGCTCTGTTGACGATCTGCGTCTGACACTTGGCGTGATGGCGCACCCTGATCAGGATGACCCGTGGCACAGCCCCGTGCCGATGACCGGCCCCGTTTACCCCAAGCGCGCGGGCCTGTGTCTGGCCCCCGAAGGACTCAACACCCATCCTTTGGTTGTCCAATCGCTCAAGGATGCCGCCGCGCGGCTGACGGACGCCGGTTGGGACGTGGTCGAGGTGCAAAGCCCACCGTTTCGCGAACCCGCGCGGCTACAGGCACAGCTTTGGCTGGCTGAAATGGAACGCGGTGCCAAGGCCGCCTTTGCGCAGGAAGGCGATCCTGATGCGCTGCACGTTCTGGCCGAAATGCACAAGATCACGCCCTTGCCGGACCTGAACGAGGTGCTGGATGCGCTTCAGGCGCGGCTGGGCTTTTTGCGCGATTGGCAGGCGTTTCTGACGGATTATCCCGTGCTGATCTGCCCAGTCTCGGCAGAGCCGCCGTTCCCCGATCTGCTGGACCTGACCGATTTCCCCCGCGTGCTTGAGGCGCAACTGACACAGGTGGGTCTGCCGTTGATGGGGTTGCCGGGGATGTCTGTTTTCACCGGTTTCGCGGAAGGTGAAGCAGGCCGTACCCCGCTGGGTGCCCAACTGATCGCTGCGCGCTACCGCGAGGACATCCTTCTGGATGCCGCCGCGGATATCGAAGCACGCAGTCCGGCGATCAAGGTGGTCACGCCGGAAAATTAGGTCAGTGCGGCATGCCTTCATCGGTGATTGAGGGCCATCTGCCGGGTGTCCTTTTGGAGTTTATGCAAAGCCGCGGGCGTGGCGCAGCCAAGGCAAGGGTATTCCAGCGACTGAATTGCCGCCGCAGGAAGCGGCATAAACCGTGTTTCGCGGGTTCCCTCTTTCAGATCGCTTATTCCGGCGAGAAACAAAAACTCGATGCAAAGAATAAAACCGCGCCTCACTGACAGTGAGACGCGGTTCAATAACTTCGAAGTCCTGATGCTGGCTTAGCGGCGCAGGCCCAGACGCTTGATCAGGTCCTGATAGCGCGCTTCGTCCTTGGACTTCACGTAGTCCAGAAGTTTGCGGCGCGTCGCGACCATTTTCAGCAGACCACGGCGGCCGTGGTTGTCTTTCTTGTGGGTCTTGAAGTGCTCTGTCAGCGTCGCAATGCGCGAGGACAAAACGGCGACCTGCACCTCAGGGGAACCTGTGTCGCCCTCTTTGGTGCCGTATTCTTTCATGACGCGTGCTTTTTCTTCAGCGGTAATCGACATCGGGGTCTCCTTTCGGAAGTGTTAAAGTACAAGGTATGGCGCAGGCCGGGATGTCGTCCAGCGTAGGCCCGTGGAGATGCGACGGCGATGTGAATCAACCGGCGACGGTGGCGTATAGGAAATATCGTGAAGGATGGCAAAGCCTAAATCGTGGTGCGGCTCAACTCTCTACAAGGTTCAGGGCCAGGGCAGAGCTAAGCGGGATCAGGGCGATATCGGCTGCGGTGATCTGCGATTGCCCGCTGACCTGCGCCACAACCTCATCCCCCAGCCAAACCTGAAGCTGTCCTGCGTTGTCTGGATCTTCTTCCACGCTGACGTCGGGCATGGTGTCGGCCGCGTTGCTGTCATCCCAGATGAACAGTAAGGAATCGTCGTCAGGTTCGAAATCCAGGATCGCGGCCCGGTCACCGCCTGATTGCCAGTGACCTAGCACAAACTGATCATTCCCCGACCCGCCGTGCAACTGGTCCGCCTGACCGGCGACAAGCACGTCATCCCCGCCCCCGCCATTCAGAAAATCAGCCGCATCGCCGTCTGCCGATGCGTCAGGATCAGGGCCCGTTGCGATGCCGATCAACGTGTCGTCACCGGCACCACCAAACAGCGTATCCGCACCCATGCCGCCGTGCAGCAGATCACCGCCCAGACCGCCGGACAGCGCATCGTCTCCGTCCCCGCCCGACAGTCGATCATCGCCCGCCGATCCGTTCAGCGCATCGTTACCGCCTTCGCCAAACAGAAAGTCATCGTCGTTCTGGCCCACCAGCGTGTCATCATCCGCGCCGCCGATCAGGTCATCATCCCCATCTGCACCAATCAGCGTGTCCGCACCGGCATTACCGGCCAGCGTGTCATTGCCGCCATCGCCCCGCGCCTCATCATCGCCGTCACCGGCTGCGATCTGGTCATCCCCGCCACCGCCGCCGATCCGGTCCTGCGCATCCGTGCCATCCAGCGTGTCAGGCTGGTCAGAACCCAGCACAAGATTGATCTGGTTGGACGTGTCGACGGATTGGGACGTATCAAGATCGTCTTCGACGTCGTCCTCTGTGCCGACGTCCACATAGACGGCGGCGCTCACAGCCATCAGCCCCATCAAACCTGCCAGCCACAACATGCTGAATTCTCAACCCACTCTTACAGACGACTGAACTGTCGCGTTGCAAACATGCCTCATATGCCCCGCCAAGGTCAAAAGCAAAGGCATTAACTGGTTAAGAAACACTGTGCATTCAGCGGCGGGCGTTCCAGGGTTCGGGGCGTTGTGCATAGGGCACATACAGCGGATGTCTGGGATGGCCCGCGCGGGTCAGCCCCAGATGGTACAGAGGTGTTCCCTGCCGGTGCAGCATGAGCGCGACAGTCGCTGCGCGGTCATGGTGTGTGCCGTGAATGCCCCATGCGGCGATGATGGTGTTGGCCCAACTGGCCCCTTCCAGAATTGTTGCGTCGTTCTTGGGGCCAACCGGATCATCGGCACTGCGCATGTCCTTTGGGTCGGTTGCACACCAGGCAAAAAGGTTGATCACCCTGAACGCGCCAAACCTCAGATGCCGGGCACGCCGTTCGCAGCGTTCGACAGTCGGATCATTCTGCGTTTCGGTCGCTGTTGAGGGGTTGAGCATCACGTAAAGCAGCCGTTGCCGCGTCTCGTCCCAGCACCGCGTCAGGCTGTAGCGATACCGCTCACAGGGGGAATAGACCGCGCTTGAACGGGTCTCGTCTTTGGTATGTTCGCGCGTGATCATGATCGTCCTTTGCCTGCGTGACCCATCACAAGCAAACAAAAAAGGCCGCCACCCAGAGGGCAGCGGCAGGCTGGACATGTGAATTGGTTGATCAGGCCGCGACGGCCCGGATGCGGCGCGCCTTGGGATCAAAGGACAGACCCTGCACTTCGATCACCGCTGCGGCGACAAGGGCAAACAGGATATGCCCCCAAAGCGCCACCCAGGTTATGCCGCGGAACCCAAGGAAGGCAGGCATGCCCGCAACCAGATGCGCCATGATGTAGAGGGCAAAGACCCAAAGCACGACGCCGTATACCACGGCCGTCACACTCCAGTGCAGCGATGGCATGATTGCGCGCTGGATCGGACGGGCCAGCAGGAAATATCCCAGTGTGTAGGCGATCAATCCGGTGGCGACATGCAGCAGATAAGCCGCGCCTGACGGGCTGGCCCCAAAGACCTGTTTAAGCGTGCTGCTGGCAAGGCCTACGGGGGCCAGCTTGGCATACCCCAAAAGGGGGCTGAGCCCTTGACCGAAGGCGTCAAATGCAACGGTGGCCAATGCGCCAGCGCCAAGAAGAGTGAGGATCGTGTGTTTCATCGGGATGCTCCTTTTCGGGGTATCAGGTGTTTTCTGCATCCAACATGCCCCTTCCGGCGGCGCTTGCGCAGGGGCATCACGCAGGGATGATGCGGGGCAGCGAAATTGAAACAATTCCTGAAACAAAGCGGCAGTTTCCATGACACCCGCGTGAGCGACGTGTCAGAATGAAACAATTGGAACCATATGGTTCTTAATCGGAGGAAATTGAGCGGGCCAGAATCATCTGATCCCGGGAAAGTGGCGGTCTAGATTGCGTGAACCGCGTCGATAAAACGCGAAATCTCGGCCTCGGTGTTGAAATAATGCACAGATGCACGCACCAGCCTGTCCAATCCGCGCGGTCCCAGATCAAGCCGCGCACTGCTGGCCTGCGACACTGATACGTTGATGTTCTGCGCGCGCAGGATTTCCGCACACTCGGTCGGGTCTGCCCCCTCCTTGCGGAACGTCACGATCCCACATTTCTGCTGTCCCTGATCATGCACCGTGACCCCGCGCACCTCAGAAAGCGCGCCGCGCAGATGATCGGCAAGCCCGGTCACCCGGTGCTCAATTGCAGGCAGCCCAAGGGCACGGGCATAACGTACCGCCTGCATCAGCCCGACCCGTCCGGCAACAAAGCATTCCCAGTTTTCAAATCGCTTTGCGCCAGGCGCAAAGTCAAAGCTGTCAGCGCTTTGCCATGTGGCAGACCGCAGATCGACGAAAGGTGGATCAATCCGGTCAAGCATACTCTTGCGGACATACAGAAATCCGGTGCCGCGTGGCCCACGCAGAAACTTGCGCCCGGTGCCGGACAGCGCATCGCAACCAATCTGCGCCACATCCACGTCAATCTGGCCGACGGACTGACAGGCATCCAGCAAATAGAACACACCATGCGCCCGTGCGATCCGGCCGATTTCCGCCGCTGGGTTCACCAGCCCGCCTTGCGTCGGCACATGGGTGATGGCGATCATCTTGGTTCTGGGGCCGATCATCGCGTCCAACGATGTTACGTCGATTTGTCCCGATGGGTCCGACGGCACCAGATCAATTTCAAACCCCAGCCGGCGGGATTGTTGCAACAGCGCCAGATAGTTCGATGCATATTCCGATCCGTGGGTGATCACCCGATCCCCCGGTTTCAGGTCAAAGCCATAGAACACCATGTCCCAGGCCCGCGTCGCGTTTTCGACATAGGCGATCTCATCGGGGTAGGCATTCAGCAGGGCGGCGAATTCGGTATAGAAGGCGTCAATATCGTCAGCCGCACGGCGTTCCGCCTCGTATCCGCCGATCCGGTATTCCTCGTGCAGGACGTGCTGCATTGCGTCGAAAACCGGGCGGGGCATCAGGGACGCGCCAGCATTGTTAAAGTGCAGCACCTCGGCGCAGCCCGGCGTATCCGCGCGGATCAGGTCGATATCCATTATGCAAACTCCCTTCGCACCACGGGGGATGTTCTGAGGTCAGGTGTTGAACACCCGGCTAGGATGCAGCTCGCCCGCCTTGAAGCGCCCCACCGCAACCGCCTGCCCCTTAAAAGACGCCCAGCATTCATCACCGTATTCAACATCCGTGCCGATCACCATGCCGGGGTTGCCGTTGCGCAGCCGCGTTGCGCCTTCTGCGGTCGCCTTGACCTCGGGCAAATCGTCCAGCCCCTTTTCCAGCGGCAGCAGATGCGCATCCAGATCAGGCGATTTGGCCAGACGGTCGATATCCTCAAGGCTTAGCCCATCGGTTGCCTCAAATGGCCCCGACCAAATGCGCCGCAATTCGCGCACATGCCCGTAACAACCCAGCGCCGCGCCCAGATCCCGCGCGATGGATCTCACATAGCCACCCTTGCCGCAGACCATCTCAAGCGTGACATGGTCGGGGTCTGGACGGTCAATCAACAGCAGGCTTTCGACAAACAGCGGCCGCGCGGCCAGCTCCATTTCCTCACCGTCGCGGGCGCGCTTGTACGCCCGTTCCCCGTCGATCTTGACGGCGGAAAACTGCGGCGGCACCTGTTCGATATCCCCGATAAATGCTGCCAGAGCATCCTTGATTGCCGCATCATCAGGGCGCAAGTCGGAGGTCTCCAACACTTCGCCTTCGGCGTCATCGGTGTTGGTGGATACCCCCAGCCGGACAGTAAATTCATACGCTTTCAGCGCGTCTGTGATATAGGGTACGGTCTTGGTCGCCTCGCCCAGCGCGACGGCCAGCACACCCGTTGCCGTCGGATCAAGCGTCCCTGCGTGCCCGGCTTTCTTGGCGTCCATCGCCCAGCGTACCTTGTTGACCACCGCCGTTGATGTGGGGCCTGCTGGCTTGTCGATCACCAACCAACCAGAGATATCCCGCCCTTTGCGTTTGCGTCCCATGTCTGCCTCTTTGATAACTTGGGCGCGCTATAGGGCACCCGCGCGGTACTGCCCAGAGCGTTTTGCCTAGTCTGCCGCTTCGACCACACCGATGATCGGACCCAGCGTGGTGAAACCCACACCGCTGCGCCCCAGATCGGGGGCCCGCAGGCGCGAGATATTGCCGTCAAAGTAAAGCGCGTTGCGCAAACCCAGATGATCGCGAAAAAGACGCCCGAACTCGTGGAATGTGACAGTGGTATCCGATATGGCAAAAACCGCACGCGTGCCGTCATCACTGGTGCCCACGCCGTTGCGAATGTAGCGCGACGTGCTGTCGGGCAGGAACCGCGGATGCAGTTCCCCTTCGATCACCAGCATCGGGCCAGATTGCGTGGCGGACCGGCACTCAGGCTTGCGGTCCAGAAAAGCCATCGTCTCGATCACATCGGCGCGGCCCTCACCCAGACACAGCACACCGTTTGGCAACAGCCCGAAATTGCCCGGGCCGGCGTTCGGGATGACGCGCTGCACTTCGGTGCCGTTTTCAAGGTAGTAACCCACCGGGCTTCGGTCATCGTGGTACATGCCCGCATTGGTGGCAAAGCCCAGCTTGCGCCCTTCCGCCTCAAGCGCGGTGGCGACACTGCCAAAAGACCCGAAAACATCGCCGGTCTTGTCGGTCAGGAAAAGCTCCAGCCGGTCGCGGGTCAGATCGACCTCGCACAGGGTATAGGGGGTCCCTTCGACGGTTTCGGTGCGGCACTCTGCTGCCGCTGCGGGCATGGCCAGCAGGGTGAACAGCAGGGCGATGAAGGATCTCATCCCTCTGTCGCCTCGTCCGGGGCATCGGCATCACGGCGCACCACGTCTTGGTTCAGCATCCGGCGGGTCTCGTCCATCTGATCAAAGGTCTGATCCAGCTGAAACCGCAGATCGGGCGAAAATTTCAGGGTCAGCTTCTTGGCGACCTGTTTGCGCAATTCGCCCTTGTTGCGCGCCAGCAGGGCGATCACCTCATCCTGACCCTCACCGCCCAGCGGCAGCACATAGGCCGTCGCGATCTTGAGGTCAGGCGAGGTGCGTACCTCTCCCACAGTGATCGACATCCGGTTAAGCTCCGGGTCATGCACATCGCCGCGTGCCAGCACGTCCGACAGGGCACGCCGGATCGTCTCGCCTACGCGAAGCTGTCGTTGTGACGGGCCTGCGCCCTCGTGAAACTTGTTCTTTCCCATACACTTTACCTATGCCTTTGCATTGGCTTTGCCAAGCGGGGGCAGGCGGGCTAAACCGACCATAGCCAGCGAAGGAGCGCCGACATGTCCCAGACCCCCCGCATTGCCGTCACCGGTGCCTCTGGCCGGATGGGCCAGACATTGATCGGGCTGGTACAGGCCTCCGACCGGATGACATTGTCCGGTGCGCTGGAACGCCCGGGCCACGATTGGCTGGGCCGTGATGTCGGGACGGCGATGGGCGGTGCCGCTGCGGGCGTCACCGTGACCGATGATGCCGCGGCGGTCTGCGCGGGCGCGGATGCCTTGATCGACTTCACAGCCCCGGCCGCCACACTCGCCTTCGCAGCAGAAGCGGCGCGCGCCGGGATCGTGCATGTGATCGGCACCACCGGCATGACCGACGATGAAATCGCCCGGCTGGGGCCGCATGCATCCCGCGCAACAATCATCCGCGCGGGCAACATGAGCCTTGGCGTGAACCTTCTCACACAACTGACCAAACGTGTCGCCGCAGCGCTTGATCCCGACTACGATATCGAAGTGATCGAGGCGCACCATAACCAAAAGGTCGATGCCCCGTCCGGTACGGCGCTGATGCTGGGTGAAGCGGCGGCGCAAGGGCGCGGTGTCAAACTGGCGGATGTCTCTGACCGGGCGCGCGACGGGATCACGGGTGCGCGCAAACGCGGTGACATCGGTTTCACGGCGATCCGGGGCGGTGACATCATCGGAGAACATGACGTGATGTTTGCCGCTGCGGGTGAACGTATCATCCTGCGGCACGTCGCCTCTGACCGTTCTGTCTTTGCCCGTGGCGCGCTCAAGGCTGCCCTTTGGGGGCAGGGCCGTGCGCCGGGGGCCTATGATATGCTGGATGTTCTGGGCCTGTCCGAAACGGATTGAGTCAATATTTTTTCAATCGGATTGAAACCAAACCGGCCTGTGCTGCGTATCTATAGCAAGCAACAGTCTGGAGACTTCCGATGAAATTTCTCGCCCCCGTCGTCTGCGCCGCCACTCTTGGCATGGCCGCACCCGCTTTGGCCGACTTCCAGCAGGTCACATCACGCAGTGATTTCATGGCGTTGGTCGGCGGCAAAACACTCACCCGTCCGCTGGTAAAGCTTGAAGTCAAGCCAAACGGCCAGATTTCCGGCACCGGGGCATCATGGCCCGTTTCCGGCAAGTGGTCATGGGAAGACGGCTACCTGTGTCGGTCGCTCGAATGGGGCGGCGATGATCTGGGCTATAATTGTCAGGAAGTAAAAACCGACGGCAATCGCGTGCGCATCACGTCGGATCGTGGCAGCGGCGAATCTGCGGTCTTCCGGCTGCGCTAGGCCAGCACCAAAGGCTCAGAAATCGACGGCGATGCCCTTCTTCTCCCAGTCGCCAAATCGCACGGGTTCAGGCCCGTCCCTGCCGCCCAATTCGGGCGGCAGTTTCATTTCAGCGGCCTTCTTGCGGCGCTCCTCGGCCTCTGCCAGCGCGCGCTGGGCGGCGGGCGGGATGGGCTTTGGCGCGGGCGCCGGGTTGGGCGCGGGTCCATCCGGCAGATCGGGTGCGGGCGCCGGGGTTGGCTGGCCGGGCGTGTCGGGGATCGGGCGCGGTGCGGGATCGCCGCCCATCTTGGGGGTATCGGTCATATCGTCCTCTTGAGGCATGTTCCCCTTTGATATACGTCGCAATCTGTCCCGGACAACCCGGATAGGAACCGCAAGATATGTCAGACACCGGAGTGCAGGCGCGCCGCAGCGCCGTTTACCTTTTGGACCAGATCCTTGGGGAAGAACCGCGCCTGATGTCCGAATTGCTGGCCGGTGGCGCGCTGGACAAGCTTTCGCCCGATGATCGCGCGCGGGCACAGCGGCTGGCCACACAAACCCTGCGCGGGCTGGAACGCGCGGACCGGCTTTTGCAGAAACATCTCAAGAAACATCCACCCCTGACAATCCATAACGTCCTGCGCGTCGGCACGGTTGAACTGTGTCAGGGCGGTGCGGCGCACGGTGTCGTCAACGCGATGGTTAATCTGGTGAACCAGCACAACAAGCTGAGCCATCTCAAAGGTCTGACCAATGCGGTCCTGCGTAAAATCGCCGCCGAAGGTCCTGACGCGTGGGATGCCCTGCGCGCGCCGCGTTTGCCTAAATGGCTGCGCGGCCCGCTGATTGAGGCATGGGGTGCAGATGCGATGGCCGCAATTGAGGCCGCCCATTTCGCCGGTGCTCCGCTTGATCTGACCGCCAAGGGTGATCCCGCTGCGCTGGCCGAGACCGTGGGCGGGACGCTGCTGCCGACAGGCTCTGTGCGCGTCAAAAACCCCGGTCAGGTCTCGACCATGCCGGGATTTGAGGCGGGCGAGTGGTGGGTGCAGGATGCCGCCGCCGCCTTGCCGGTCCAGATTCTCGCGCCGCAAGCCGGGGAGGACATTCTCGATCTTTGTGCCGCACCGGGCGGCAAGACGATGCAACTGGCCGCTGCGGGCGCGCAGGTGACAGCCGTGGACGATTCCGCGCCGCGCATGATCCGGCTCAAACAGAACCTTGAACGGGTGGCGCTCAAGGCGCGGACCTTGACGAAGGATGCGCTGGCCATCAAGGGCAGCTTTGACGCCATCTTGCTGGACGCGCCCTGTTCCGCCACCGGCACCATGCGCCGCCACCCCGATCTGCCCTACGCCAAGGACGGCTCTGAATTTGGTGATCTGATTGGCATGCAGGCCGAATTTATCGACCATGCGTGGTCTTTGCTGAAACCGGGCGGACGCATGGTGTTCTGCACGTGCAGCCTTTTGCCGGATGAGGGCGAGGTGCAGGTGGACGAAGCCCTTGAGCGTCACGGCGACATGAGCGTGGACAACAGCGGTTTGTCCCGTCCCGGCATTGATCCTGCGTGGATCACTTCCGAAGGCGGGCTGCGCCTGCGGCCCGACTACTGGGCCGATCAGGGCGGCATGGACGGTTTCTACATCGCGTTGCTGCGCAAGGCTGGCTGATCAACCCGAAAAAGCGGGCGGATATGGCACCGCGCAATAGGCCGCGTCCGATATCCGCGCGATCCCTTGCAGGCCCAGCGCTGTGCGGTCCGCCTTGTCCAGCGATGCAATCGCGTCCTGCACGGCGTCATACATGACCTCCGCCCGTGCGGCATCCGCCGTGATATAAGGCGTGCCGGGGGTGGGTGCCGTGTGGGTCAATACCCGCAGATCAGATGCAAAATCATCGTAACGCCGGATCAGCCGCCACGTATGCGCATCCAGGACCGTGATGTCCGCCTCTCCTGTGGCCACGGCCCGGGCAGAGCGCACATGCGCGCCGCTTTCCGTCAGATCGCTGAACCAGAACCCGTGATCCTGCGCCAGCAGATAGGCCGATCCGAAACCTGATTGCGAACAGGATTGATTGAATATGAACCGCGCGTCGGCAAAGGCCCCCAGCGTCTCGCGGGGGTCATCGGCACGCACCAGAACCGCGCTAGTGTAGTATCCCGCCGGACATCCTTCCAATCCGAAATCGGGCGTGCCCACCAGCGTGACATGACCGTGCAGCCTGGTTCGGTAGGGCAATCCGCAGGTCTGGCTGAAAACAAGATCGGGTGCCAACCAGACCTCGAACTCATCCGCGTCGTTTGACAGTTCTTTCGGTGTGTCGATCCCGCGTGCGCGCATCGCGTCGCGGATCAGTGCCCAATAGCGTGCATTCTCCGCCGCCAGTTCCGGGCGGTTGTACATCAACAGGCTGGCAATCATCGGGAACCCTTCGGTGTTGCGCTGCCTGCTGCATAGCGCGCGGGGGCGCCGTCTGACCACCACAATCCGCCGATTGCCCGCGCGACCTCCGAAAAACGGTGACTCCCCCCTTGCACCCGGTCTATGATGCGCTCAAACGCCATCAGAGCGTCAAGGGCAGTCGGAACATGTTCAACTTTACCACACTCAAAGCGCGCCAGGCGCGGCTTTTGAACGCGGTCCACGCGGCCGTGGCCACGCGCACGAAATCCACGGTCAAAGGCTTTGTCTCTTCACCCGAACCGCGCACCATCGGCTCGTTCGCGCGTGGACGTCAGCTGATTGCCGGGAACTACCTTTTTGCGGGCACGCTGATCAATGCGCCGGGCCATTCCCTTTGGGACGTGGTCCCGCCCGATGCCGCCTATGCCGCTGATCTGCACGGCTTTGCGTGGATGGATGATCTGGCTGCGGTGGGCGATTCCGCTGCACGGGATGCGGCGCAGACATGGCTTTGGGGCTGGATCGACGCCTTTGGCAAAGGGCGCGGCCCGGGGTGGAGCCCGGATTTGACGGGCCGGCGCCTGATCCGCTGGATCAATCACGCATTGTTCGTCCTGCGCGGGCAGGAGCCCGAGCAAAGCCGCGCCTTCTACCGGTCGCTTGAACAGCAGACAATGTTCCTGTCGCGGCGCTGGCGCGGTGCCGTCCCCGGCCTGCCGCGCTTTGAGGCGCTGACCGGCCTGATTTACGCCGGTCTTGCCCTTGAGGGACAAGAAGCGTTGGCCGATCCGGCGATCAAGGCGCTGGCGCGGGAATGTGCCGGCCAGATTGATGCGCAAGGCGGTCTGCCCACCCGCAATCCCGAAGAGCTGCTGGCGGTTTTTACCCTTCTCACTTGGGCCGCTGCGGCGGTCAGCGAGGCCGGGCGCGGATGCCCCAAGGAACATCTGGCCGCGATTGAACGCATCGCGCCGACGCTGCGGTCCCTGCGGCATACCGACGGTGGGCTGGCGCGCTTTCATGGTGGCGGACGCGGGATCGAAGGGTGGCTGGATCATGCGCTTGCGGCCTCTCGCGTCAAGGCGGCGCAACCCGGTGGGCTGGCTATGGGGTATGCGCGGCTGTCGGCCGGACGCACCAGCATGGTGATTGATGCCGCCGCCCCGCCCAAAGGACAGGCATCGGTCAACGCCCATGCCTCCACGCTGGCGTTTGAACTGACGTCCGGCCGCCGCCCGCTGGTTGTCAATTGCGGGTCAGGTGCATCCTTTGGTCTGGACTGGCGGCGCGCCGGGCGGGCCACGCCCTCGCATTCCACATTATGCCTTGGTGGCTACTCCAGCGCCCGCCTTGCGGACCCGGATCCCGCCACGGGCTACGAGGCCCTGATCGGTGGTCCGTCGCATGTCCCGGTCGAGATTTGCCATGTCACGGACGGCGTACGCTTTCAGGGCGGGCACGACGGCTATCTTGCCTCGCACGGCCTGACCCATGCCCGGTCACTTGAACTGACGTTCGACGGACGCGGGCTGGCGGGCGAGGACATGCTGCTGGCGATGGAAGACGCCGACAAGCGACGCTTTGACGCGGCGCTTGATGCGGGACAACTCAAGGGATTGCGCTTTGACATCCGCTTTCATCTGCACCCCGATGTGGACGCCACGCTTGATCTTGGCGGCGCGGCCGTTTCGATGGCCCTGAAAAGCGGTGAGATCTGGGTATTTCGCCACGACGGCATCCATAATCTCACGCTTGAGGCCGGGGCCTATCTGGAGACAACCCGCCTGAAACCACGCGCCGCACAGCAGATCGTGCTGTCGGGCACCGCCTTTACCTACGCAAACCGGGTCAGGTGGTCCTTGTCCAAAGCGCAGGAAACTGCGATTGGCGTGCGGGACTTGTCTATGGACGAGCCGCAGTACGACGAAGACTGACAAAAGGACCGACCCATGCCCGATCTCGCCCCCGTTAAACGCGCCCTGCTTTCCGTTTCCGACAAGACCGGATTGATTGATCTGGGCAAGGCGCTGTCGGGCCACGGGGTTGAGCTTTTGTCCACCGGTGGCACGGCCAAGGCGCTGCGCGATGCAGGGCTTGAGGTGAAAGACGTGGCCGATGTCACCGGTTTTCCTGAGATGATGGATGGCCGTGTCAAAACCCTGCACCCTGTGGTCCACGGCGGCCTTCTGGCCCTGCGCGACAATCCTGATCATGTATCGTCGATGAACGAACACAACATCGGTGGAATCGATCTGGTGGTGGTGAACCTCTATCCGTTTGAGGAAACGGTCGCCAAAGGTGCCGCCTATGACGAAGTGATCGAGAACATCGACATCGGCGGCCCTGCGATGATCCGCTCTGCGGCCAAGAACCACGGTTTTGTCAGCGTGATCGTCGATACCGAGGATTACGCGACAGTGATTGAGGAGCTGAACGCCTATCAGGGCCACACCACATACAAACTGCGCCAGCGTCTGGCCCAGACTGCCTACGCCCGCACGGCGGCTTATGACACCGCTGTCAGCACCTGGATGGCCGCGCAGGTCGACGGTACGCCGCGCCGCCGCACCTTTGGCGGCACGTTGGTGCAGACCCTGCGGTACGGCGAAAACCCGCATCAGCAGGCGGCGTTCTATGCGGATGGGTCGTTCCGTCCCGGTGTCGCCACTGCAGCGCAACATCAGGGCAAGGAACTCAGCTACAACAACATCAACGACACCGACGCTGCCTTTGAGCTGGTCAGCGAATTTGACCCTGCAAACGGCCCCGCCTGCGCGATCATCAAACACGCCAACCCCTGCGGCGTGGCCACAGGCGCCACGATGGTCGAGGCGTACACCCGCGCTTTCGATTGTGACCGAACCTCCGCGTTTGGCGGCATCATCGCCCTGAACCAGACGCTGGACGGGGAAACCGCAGAGGCGATCAGCGGCATCTTCACCGAAGTTGTCATCGCCCCCGACGCCACGCAGCACGCCATTGATATTTTCGCGGGCAAAAAGAACCTGCGCCTTCTGACCACCAATGGCCTATCCGACCCGACCGCCGCGCAACTTACCGCGCGACAGGTCTCTGGCGGCTGGCTGGTGCAGGACAAGGACGTGGGCCGCATTACACGCGATGATCTGAAGGTCGTTACCAAACGCGCACCCTCCGAGCAGGAACTCAGCGATCTGCTGTTCGCGTGGACCGTCGCGAAACACGTCAAATCCAATGCGATCATCTACGTCAAGGACGGCGCGACCGTGGGCGTTGGCGCGGGCCAGATGAGCCGGGTGGACAGCACCCGCATCGCCGCGCGCAAGGCGCAGGACATGGCCGAAGCGATGGGCCTGCCCGCACCGCTCACGCAAGGCTCCGTCGTGGCCTCCGATGCATTCTTCCCTTTTGCCGATGGTTTGATCACCGCGGCCGAGGCGGGGGCCACCGCGCTCATCCAGCCGGGCGGTTCCATGCGCGATGATGAAGTGATTGCGGCTGCCGATGAAGCGGGGCTGGCGATGGTGTTTACCAACATGCGCCATTTCCGGCACTGAAGGACAGGACGGCATGCGCATCCTCTTCTGGTCCGCCTTCGCGGCTTTCCTGATCGACCAGATCAGCAAATATGTGGTGGTCCACCTGTGGGAATTGTGGCGCATCCGCCAGATTGACGTGCTGCCGCCGTGGCTCAATTTCCGCTACGGTGAAAACCGCGGCATCAACTTTGGCCTGTTCGGAGATGGATCAGACGCCAGCCGCTGGTTTCTCATCGGCCTTGCCCTGGTGATCTGTGCGGGCGTGGTGATCTGGATGCGCCGGGGCGATTTCGGCACCAAGGAAATGATCAGCGGCGGATTGCTCGTCGGCGGGGCGCTGGCCAATGTGGTGGACCGGCTGATCTACGGCTACGTGCTTGATTTTCTGAACAACTCTCTGCCGGGCTGGAACAATCCGTTTGTCTACAACATTGCCGACATCTTTATCTTTGCCGGTGCGATCGGCCTGATCCTCTTTGCCGATGACAGGAAAAAACCAGCGAAAAAGCCCCGCAAAAAAGCTAAGTGACAATGCCCGCCCGCCTGAGATATTAACAGGGCACACGTTAGGAGACGACCCATGCGCCGCATCGCCTTGCTGATCCTGATCCCGCTTGCCCTTGGGGCCTGCGCCAACAACGGTCTGCGCGATTTACGGAACGTGTCGGACGGGCCAAATGAATTCATGCTGCAACCGGGCAAACCGCTTGAAGCCCCCAACAGCTATGCTGATCTGCCCCCGCCTACACCCGGGCAGGCAAACCTGACGGACCGTTCCGCGCTGAACGAGGGGATCATCGCCGTCGGTGGTCGCCCCGAAGATTCAAATGCGCCGGTTCCTGCACGCGATGGCGCGCTGGTGCAGCACGCAAGCCGTCTGGGCGTTGCGCCGGACATTCGCAGTGCACTGGCGCAAAGCGATGCACAGTTCCGCAAGCGCAAGGTGCGCTTTACGCAATTCCGCATCGTGCCGGTGGACCGCTACAATCAGGCCTACAGCCGCCAGACGCTGGACGCGGACCGTGAAGCCGCGAAATGGCGCAGGGCTGGCGCGCGCACCCCGTCCTCTCCTCCTGCGCAGTAAACCGGGCGGCACGGGCGCACCGCCTGTCCGCGCGCGATACGCCGCACCTTACAAATCTGTCATCTGCCTTGAATGTGGGCGCGGCGCGCGTACCTGATAGGGCAATTGCGACAACCAAAGGATCAACCATGTTCCGATTGCCAACGCTGGGCGCGTGCCTTGCACTGTTGATGGCCCCCGTCACAGGTTACGCCGCCGGTGCCGAAGACGTCACGCATTTCACCCTTGATAACGGGATGGATGTGGTTGTTGTCGAAGACCACCGCGCCCCGGCTGTGCAGCAGATGGTGTGGTATCGCGCCGGATCGGCGGATGAGCCGAAGGGCGCTTCGGGTGTCGCGCATTTTCTTGAGCACCTGTTGTTCAAGGCCACGGACAAAATGGAAGCAGGCGAATTTTCAGCAACGGTCGCGGCCAATGGCGGGCGCGACAATGCCTTTACCAGCTACGATTACACCGCCTATTTCCAGCGCGTCGCGGCGGACCGGCTTGAACTGATGATGCGGATGGAAAGCGACCGGATGAAAAACATCCGCCTGACGCCCGAAAACATCCGCACCGAACGGGACGTGATCCTCGAAGAACGCAACCAGCGCACGGACAACAGCCCCGGCGCGTTGTTTAATGAACAGATGAACGCGGCGCAGTACCTTAACCATCGTTACGGCACCCCCATCATCGGCTGGCGGCACGAGATGGAGGAACTTGATCTCGACGATGCCCTGTCGTTCTACGATACCTACTATTCGCCCAACAACGCCATCCTTGTGGTGTCCGGCGATGTGGAACCCGACGAAGTGCGGCGGCTGGCAGAGAAATATTATGGCGTGATCCCCGCGAACCCCGATCTGCCCGAACGTCTGCGCACGCAGGAGCCGCCCCAGAATGCCGAACGCCGCGTGATCTTTCGCGATGCGCGGGTGGCGCAGCCTTACGTCAGCCGGTCCTACCTTGCGCCTGAGCGCGATCCGGGCGCGCAGGAAAAGGCCGCAGCGCTGACGATACTGGCCGAAATTCTGGGCGGTGGCACCACGTCCTATCTTGCCGACAAGCTACAGTTCGAAACGCAGGTCGCCACCTATACCGGTGCGTTCTATCGGGGCAAATCGCTGGATGACACGGCCTTTGATGTGGTCGTCGTGCCTGCCGCTGGCGTGTCCTTGCAAGAGGCCGAAGATGCGATGGACGCTGCCCTTGTCAGCTTCATGGAAACCGGTGTCGATCCCGAACAGCTTGCGCGTATCAAATACCAGATCCGCGCGCAGCAGATCTATGCCCGCGACAATGCCGAAGGGGTCGCCAACAAATACGGCTCTGCGCTGGCCATCGGATTGACCGTGCAGGATGTGCAGGACTGGCCCAACGTGCTTGAGGCTGTGACCGCCGAAGACATCATGCAGGTGGCAGAAGAAGTGTTCAATCCGCGCCGGTCCGTGACCGGCTGGCTGATGAAAGAGGAGCCCACACAATGAGAGCGATGTTTCAGGCAGCCCTTCTGGTCGTGCTGGCCGCACTACCCGCCCGCGCCGAGGTTGATATTCAGTCCGTCACCAGCCCCGGTGGGCTGACCGCATGGCTGGTTGAGGAACCGTCGATCCCCTTTGTTGCCCTTGAAATCCGCTTTCGCGGTGGGGCGTCGCTGGATGATCCTGACAAACGCGGTGCGATCAACCTGATGACCGGTCTGCTGGAGGAAGGGGCCGGCGACATGGACGCGCGGGCGTTTTCCCGTGCACAGGAAGAGCTTGCGACGTCGCTTGGTTTTGATGTGTCGCGCGACGAAGTGTCAATCTCGGCCCGCTTTCTGACAGAGAACCGCGACGCCTCGATGGCGCTGCTGCGCGCCGCCCTGAAAGAACCGCGTTTTGATCCGCAGGCGATTGAACGGGTGCGCGGGCAGGTTCTGTCAATCATCGAATCCGACAAGAAAGACCCAAACGACATTGCCAGCGCGACCTTCGGGCGGATTGCCTACGGGGATCATCCCTATGCGCATCCGGTCAACGGAACGACCGAAAGCGTCATGGCCCTGACCCGCGATGATCTGCTGGCCGCCCACGCCGCGACTCTTGCCCGCGACCGCATCTATATCGGCGCAGTGGGCGACATCACCCCGCAAGAGCTGAGCTCACTAATTGATGATCTTTTGGGCGACCTGCCCGCGACAGGCGCTCCGATGCCGCCGCGCGCCGATGTGTCCATACCGCCCGGCGTGACCGTGGTGGATTTCCCGACGCCGCAATCGGTGGCGCTGTTCGGACAAAAGGGCATTGCACAGGATGATCCCGATTTCTTTGCGGCCCTGATCCTCAATCAGGTGCTGGGTGCTGGCGGTTTCGAAAGCCGCCTGATGAACGAGGTGCGCGAAAAGCGCGGGCTGACGTATGGTGTCTATTCCTACCTTGCCGCGCGTGATCTGGCAGAGGTTTATATGGGATCGGTCAGTTCATCCAATGACCGTATCGCAGAAGCCATCGCAGTGATCCGCGCGGAATGGCAAAAGGCGGCGACCGAAGGCATCACTGAAAAGGAAATGCAGGACGCCAAGACCTTCATCACCGGGGCCTACCCCTTGCGGTTTGACGGCAATGGCACAATTGCGAATATCCTTGTGGGCATGCAGATGCTGGGCCTGCCGATTGATTATATCCCAACCCGAAATGACAAGGTCGAGGCAGTGACACTCGATCAGATCACCCGCGTCGCCGGTGAATTGCTGGAGCCTGAAAACCTGCACTTCGTGGTGGTTGGACAGCCCGAAGGGTTGGAAACAACAAGTAACTAGAAGGTAAACGGGCCGCATATCCGGTTGGAATCACGGTGTATTCAAGGGCTGTCCCCGTGGGGACGGCCCTTTTTCCTGCGCTGACCAGTCAAACGGGGTCTATTCCCCGTAAGGCACCCAGACATTCTTGATCTCGGTTGCCGCTTGCAAAAACGCCTGGCCCTCGCCCGCCGCGCCCATCCAGTCGCGGGCCTGTCCGTTGTTCACCCATGTCCGCTTGAGATTGCTGGCCGATCCCCGTTCGACCACCGCGCTCAGCGCGCCTGCGCCAAAGGACCAAACTGCGTCCACGTCCATATGCCGGGCCAAGGGGTCGGCCACATCGGCTTGCGGTCCGGTCAATATGTTCACGACACCCGCAGGGACATCGGATGTCTCAAGCACCTGAATGAAATCCGTCGCGGCCAGCGGAAAGGGTTCCGACGCCGACAGGATCACCCGGTTGCCCATTGCGATTGCCGGGGCCATGCACGACACCAGACCCAGCAGCGGGGCCTCGTCCGGGCACAGCGCTCCGATCACACCAACGGGTTCCTTCATCGCGATGGCGACACCGCGTATGGGAACGCCGTGTACCTGTCCGTCATATTTGTCCGCCCAAGCGGCATAGGTAAACAAACGCCTGACCGACGCATCGACCTCCTTTGCGCCTGATCTGCCGCCTTGCATGGCGTTCAGCCGATCCGCGAATTCCTCCGCCCGGGCCTCAAGGTTTTCCGCGATGTAGTACAGGATCTGTGCGCGCAAATGCCCTGTGGTGCCTGACCAGCCGCGCGCGGCCTGCGCCGCTTCAACGGCGTTGCGCAGGTCCTTGCGGTTGGCGATGCTGGCATGGCCCAGCAGCTTGCCGGATTTGCCAAAGACCGGCTGCGAATAGCCACCATCGGGCCGCGCCTGTTTGCCCCCGATATAAAGCTTGGCCGTGCGGTCGATGCTCTTTGAACCGCCGCCGCTGCCGTCACCGCTGAATGGCACATGCGCCTTGAGCGGTTTCACCGCGCCCTTGGGGCGCGTATAGGCGGCCAACCCTTCCCAACCGCCTTCGCGCCCGAAACCGCTTTCGCGCACACCGCCAAAGCCGGCGGCGGCATCCATCAGGTTGGTGCCGTTGATCCAGACAATCCCGGCGGCCAGCTTGGGCGCGATATCAAGTGCCAGATTGATGTTCTCTGACCACACGGTCGCCGCCAGCCCATACCGGGTGTTGTTGGCCAATTGCACCGCTTCTGCGGGGGTGCGGAACGTGGTCGACACCAGCACCGGCCCAAAGATTTCCTCCTGCATCAGCGTGTCGGCAGGGTTCAGCCCGGTGATCAGCGTGGGCGGATAAAAGCACCCCTCGGGCGGCATTTGCGTTGCGGCCACATGGGTCTGTCCTGCGGTATTCTGCGCCACCATCGCGCTGACCGATTGCAATTGAACCGGGTCCACCAGCGCACCGACATCAATGCTCTTGTCCAGCGGGGAGCCGATGCGCAGTTTGTCCATTCGCGCGCGCAGCTTGGCATAGAAGGCATCGGCCACCGGCTCGTGCACCAAAAGGCGCGAACCGGCACAACAGACCTGCCCCTGATTGAACCAGATCGCATCCACCAGCCCCTCAACGGCGGAGTCCAGATCAGCGTCATCAAAGACGATGTAGGGGGATTTTCCGCCCAGCTCCAGCGTCAGCGCCTTGCCCGACCCGGCGGTCGCCTCGCGGATGCGGCGGCCCACGGCGGTGGAGCCGGTAAAGGCGATCTTGTCCACGTCAGAGCCGACAATCATCTCACCCACCGTGCCGTCACCGGTCACGATGTTCACCACCCCCTTTGGCAGCCCCGCCTGACGACAGATATCTGCAAAAAGCAGCGCGGTCAGCGAGGTATACTCAGCGGGTTTCAGCACAACGGTGTTGCCCATCGCAAGGGCGGGTGCGACCTTCCATGCCAGCATCAGCAGCGGGAAGTTCCACGGAATGATCTGGCCGCACACCCCCAGCGCTTCCGCATCGGGCAGCGCGCTTTCCATCAGCTGCGCCATTCCGGCGTGATAGTAGAAATGCCGCTGCGCCAGCGGGACGTCGATGTCGCGCGCCTCGCGGATGGGCTTGCCGTTGTCCATCACTTCCAACACTGCGAAAAGTCTTGCTTGCTTCTGCAAAAGCCGCGCCAGCGCGTAAAGATACCGCGCGCGGCCATGCCCGCCCAGCTTTGCCCACCCCGCCTGCGCCTTGCGCGCTGCCGCCACGGCCGCATCCACGTCGGCTTGCCCGGCCTGACTGAGCGTGGCCAGCACCTCACCCGTGGCCGGGTTGCGGCTTTCAAATCCGTCGCCCGGGGCCGTAAACCCTCCGTCGATGAAATGGCCAAACCGGCTGCCCTGATCGACAAGCCACGCCAGCGCTTCCGCCGCTGATTCCGGCGCTTCACCGTAGTCCATCGTCTCGAATATTTCTGCCACGGTCATCGCTTCATCTTTCCAATACAACTCAAATTCGTCGCTTGCCGCGCGGTGCTAGCTTGTCGCATGTCGATACCCCGCCGAATAATTGCCGGTCACATAGTGTTCCAACTGCCGCTCGATGTCGTTCAGCAACGAAGAGGCCCCAAAGCGGAACAGATCGGGCTGTAACCATCTGTCGCCCAGCTCTTCTTTCATCAGGGCAAGATAGGTGATGGCATCCTTGGCCTTTGATATGCCGCCTGCTGGTTTGTACCCGACGCGGATGCCGGTGCGGTTATAATAGTCGCGGATCGCGCGGATCATCACCAGTGTCACGGGCAGGGTTGCGTTCACGCTTTCCTTTCCGGTCGAGGTCTTGATGAAATCCGCCCCGGCCATCATGCAGACCAGTGACGCCCGCGCGACGTTGCGCAGGCTGCCCAGTTCGCCTGTGGCCAGGATCGCTTTCACATGCGCCTCGCCGCAGGCGGCGCGCATCGCGCTCATCTCATCGTAGAGCGCCTGCCAGTTCCCTGACAGCACATGTCTGCGGGAAATGACGATGTCGATCTCTGTCGCCCCTGCGGCCACGCTCATCTCAATCTCGCGCAGGCGCAGCTCAAAGGGCGACAGCCCGGCAGGGAACCCGGTTGAAACGGCTGCGATGGGGATATTGGTGCCGTGCAGGGCGGCAACCGCAGCCGGGATCATTTCGTGGTAGACACAGACCGCCCCGGTGGTGATCGGCCCCATGCCAAGCGCGTCTAGCAGGGCCGGGGCGACGGGCTGGCGCGCCTTGGCGCACAGGCGGGCCACACGTCTTTCGGTGTCGTCGCCCGACAGGGTTGTCAGGTCAATGCAGGTCACTGCGCGCAAAAGCCACGCGGCCTGATGCGCTTTTTTCACGGATCGCCGCGCGCCGATGCTGCCCGCGCGCCGTTCGATGGCCGAGGTATTGGCGCGCTGGCTCAGAACCCAGTTCAGATCAAGCGGCATGCCCGGATTGCGCGGCTCTGTGATCTGCGGCAATTGGGTTTGCCCGTCCTGTATGGGGGTCCGGGTGCGCGAATGGGGGGATGGGACAGACATGGCTTTCTCCGGCAGATCAGAAACACGAAAGTGCCACGGCGCCCCCTGTTTTGGCAACAGGGGGTGCCGCGCGGTGAAGCAGGCGGAGGTTGATCCCGCCCGCCTGCCTTTGGATCGAAGATGCGTTGGAAAGGTCGGTGGCCGGGTGGTCCACCGTCTGCGGGCGCATGGATTCGCCCAAATAACGCGAAATTTGTGGCTGACTCGCTGCCTTGCGGTCCTGACGGACACTTTTTGCGCAAACTGATTCGTTTTTGCTTTGACCTTGCGAATCATCCTTTGCATATATGAAGCGAACACCCAAAAGCTGTGGGCGCTGCCGTATGCCCATACAAAATCGAGTGTGATGTCTGGGGGACAAGATGCCAAGGTGGACCGTCGGGGCCGCGATATTTCTGTTGATCAGCGCCACTGCCGGTGCTGCGCAGGACCGCGCGACTGATGTCAGGGTGTCTTTCATTTTCAACGGTGAACGGGTCGAGATTGCGCGCGGATCCGGTGCCGCAGACGTGTCCCCCGTAACATTTGTAAAATCCTCCGGCACCTGTGGTGGTCCTTGTGTTTCACCAATGCAGGCCGGTGCCGGTGTTGCCACACTGGGCGAGCTTGAGGTGCTGGGGTTTCTGGAAACAGATGTGGCGGGCCACGTCGGTCTGATGGTTGACGCCCGCGCGCCAGAGGATCGCGCAAAGGGCTTTATTCCCGGCACGGTCAGCCTGCCCCATCTCACGCTTGATCCCAGCAACAGTTTTCACCACGACATTCTGCAGGCGCTGGGCGCGCGGGAATTTGACGGTGTCTACAACTTTGCCGATGCGCGCACGCTTTTGGTGTATGACGACGGCCCCAGCAGCATGGATGCGGTGCAGTTGATCACCCACCTACTGACGGTGGGATATCCGCCGGAGATGATCCGCTATTACCGGGGCGGCATGCAGGTATGGTCCGCGCTGGGGTTCAGCATCGAACGCGGGCGGTCCTGACATGACAAGGCCCGAGGATCCGGTCACACCGCTTGTCACCTTTGACAATTATGTCATTCCGGGCACGCAGCAACACAAGGTTGAAACCGTCGCACCGCAGGCCGCGCAGGCGGAACAACCCGCCCGTATCAGGACGGCGGTTCTGGTGCTGTCGACCATCTGCGCGCTGACCTTTGTATTGGGCGTGATGGCCACGCTGCGGTTTTCGGGCACCGGGTCCGAAAGCGCTGCAATTGCCCCGCCCCTACAGCCCGGCATCACACCGGCAGATCGTGCAGAGGAAGTGACCCGGCAGGAAGCGCCTGACCTGATCTCGACCCCCGCTGTGATCGCGGATGCCGTGACAGCCGCTGATCCGCGCCCCGCGTTGCAGGACGCGGTCTTGCAGGGGCTGCGCCCGTTGCGCACGCCGGGAAAGCTGACGAAAGAAGAAATGCATCAGCGTGCGCTGGAAGCGCAGGCAATCGTGAACCGCAACAAATTGCGCATGCTGCGCGAGGGTGTGCTGGCGGGGGTCTATACCGTCAAGGCCAGCACTGACGGCGGGGTGAACCGTTTGGTACTCAGCACGGTCAACGCAGAGATGACGCGCGCCTCTGTGTCGAACCTGCTGCGCGCTGCCGCTGCACGCGGTGAAATCGAGGTGCCTGCCGCACTGACCACAGCGGACGGTGATGTGGATACAGACACGATGTTGTTCAACCTGATCCAGACATCGCTGATGCAGGACGGCACAGCCGAGGGTGCGGAAGCTGCCCGTGAAATGAGCCGCCGTGCCTTTGCCGCGTCCAACGCAAAAACCCGCAAGATCAAGGGCGAACGTGTCTATACCGTTAAGCCGGGCGACAGTCTGGCCTATCTTTCTTTACAATTCTACGGCCGACCGGATGCCTATTTGCGCATCTTTGAGGCGAACCGGGAGCTTCTGAAATCCCCGGATCTGATACAGATTGGCCAGCGCCTAATAATCCCAGGCTAGATAACAATAAACACAGTCGCAGCAGTCAATCTGACAACGGGCCGTCCCCCCAGTGGCGGCCCGTTGGCTTTTGGGAGAACATTTTTGCACAGCGGTTCGAATCGGGTTCAAGCGATCCCACGCTCATGCTAGGTATTGCGGCATGTCACAGGCACACCCCAACATAAGCGATGCTGCGCCCGTTATTCGGCAGCTGGATGATGCGGCGATCAACCGGATTGCTGCTGGTGAAGTGGTGGAACGCCCCGCCTCTGCGGTCAAGGAACTGGTTGAGAACGCTGTTGATGCGGGCGCGCGCCGGATCACGGTGGAATATGCCGACGGGGGCAAAACTCTGATCCGGGTGACGGATGACGGATGCGGCATTGCGCCCGGTGATCTGCCGCTGGCACTATCGCGTCATGCGACATCCAAGATTGACGGATCGGACCTGCTGAACATCCATACTTTTGGATTTCGGGGCGAGGCGTTGCCGTCACTGGGTGCTGTTGGCCGATTGACCATCACCAGCCGTGCAGCGGGTCAGGAGGGTGCCGAAGTTGCTGTGAGCGGGGGCAGGATGGCGGACGTCAAACCGGCGGCCCTGAATGGCGGCACGGTTGTAACGCTGCGCGACCTTTTCTACGCAACGCCAGCGCGGCTGAAATTCCTGCGCACGGACAGGGCCGAAGCACAGGCAATTGGTGATGTGGTCAAGCGGCTGGCGATGGCGGAACCGTTCGTCAGCTTCACGCTGCGGGATGTGTCGGGGGACGGCACAGGCCGCGATGTGTTTCGCGTCAGCGCAGAACAGGGTGATCTGTTTGACGCGCTGCACGGGCGTCTGCGCGAGGTTTTGGGGCGCGAATTTGCGGAGAACGCGCTGCCGATTGATGCAGAGCGTGAGGGGCTGCACCTGACGGGGTTTGCAGCGCTACCCACCTATTCGCGAGGCTCTGCCGTGGCGCAGTATCTGTTCGTCAATGGGCGGCCTGTGCGCGACAAGCTGTTGGTTGGTGCGCTGCGCGGTGCGTATTTTGATTTTCTCAGCCGCGACCGGCATCCGGCGGCGGCGCTGTTTCTGGACTGCGACCCGACGCTGGTGGATGTGAACGTGCATCCCGCGAAGTCCGAAGTGCGGTTTCGCGATCCGGGGCTGGCGCGGGGGCTGATCGTTTCGGCGTTGCGCCATGCGCTGGCGGAAGCGGGGCACCGCGCGTCGACCACCGTGGCCGGTGCGACGCTGGGTGCGATGACGCCAGAGCCTACGGGCGCAAGAGTTTACCAGATGGACCGCCCCTCGCTTGGCGCGCGGACCGCAGCGTTCGAGGCGCAGGCACCGGGCTTTGCCGAGACCGCAGGCGTCTGGGGGCGGGTGGAAACGCCCGGCGAAGAGGTGGTGGACACGCCGGAACAGGACTTTCCTCTGGGCACGGCACGGGGGCAGGTCCACGAGAATTACATCATCGCGCAGACGGCGACGGGGATGGTGATTGTCGATCAGCACGCCGCGCACGAGCGTTTGGTCTATGAGAAGTTGAAACGCCAGATGGCGGAGAATGGTGTGGCGGCACAGGCGCTGCTGATTCCCGAGATTGTGGAACTGTCGGCGGGTGATTGCGCCCGGCTGCTTGAGATGGCCGACGATATGGCGCGGTTCGGTCTGGGGATCGAAGCCTTTGGCGGTGATGCGATTGCGGTGCGCGAAACGCCCGCCATTCTGGGCGAAGTGAACGCGCGGGCGCTGCTTTTGGATATTCTTGATGAACTGGCCGACCAGAACGACAGCAACCTGTTGCAAGCCAAGATCGAGGCGATCCTGAGCCGGATTGCCTGTCACGGCTCCATCCGGTCGGGCCGCTGGATGCGCGGCGAAGAGATGAACGCGCTTTTGCGCGAGATGGAGGCGACGCCCCATTCAGGGCAGTGCAACCACGGGCGGCCCACCTACGTTGAACTCAAACTGGCCGATATTGAGCGGCTTTTCGGGCGCACATGATCGAGATTGCGGGACAGACCTATCAATGGAGCGATCCGCTGGTGATTGCGGCGCTGGGTGCAGCGGCGGTGCTGCTTTTGGTGCTGGTGCTGCTGATCATGGCGGTGCGCGCGGCGGGAAGGTCGGCGCGGATGGCGGCCCCGTTGGGCCAGCAGATGCAGGCGCTGGGCGGTTTCGTGCAGCAGTTGGGGGCCAGTCAGGAACGGCTTCAGGGCGGATTGCAAACGGTATCGGACACGCAGGCCACAGCACAGAACCAGATGATCCAGAGCATGGAGGCGCGGCTGGCAAGCGTGCAGCAACAGATGCAGGACCGGCTGGCGGATAATGCGGCGAAATCTGCCCGCGCGATGGCCGAGATGCAGGAGCGGATGAACGCCACGCTGCACGGCACGTCCAAGCAGACAACGACCAGCCTGACGCAGTTGCAGGAACGGCTGGCGGCCATCGACAAGGCGCAGGACAATATCACCAAACTGTCAGGCGATGTGCTTGGCCTTCAGGACATCCTCAGCAACAAGCAGCGGCGCGGGATGTTCGGGGAAATCCAGCTGAATGACATTGTGTCCAAAGCGCTGCCGCCCGACAGCTATGCGTTTCAGCACACGCTGAGCAACGGCAAGCGGGCCGATTGTCTGGTGCATCTGCCCAACCCGCCGGGGCCGATTGTGATTGATGCCAAATTCCCGTTTGAGGCGTTCGAGGCACTGGCATCCGCGCAGGGGCAGGAGGATCAGCAGCGCGCATTGCGGGCCTTTGGTGCGGCAGTGAAGGTGCATATCAAGGCGATATCGGAGAAATACATCATCGAGGGCGAGACCGCCGACGGGGCGCTGATGTTCCTGCCGTCAGAGGCGGTTTACGCCGAACTGCACGCGCGTCTGCCCGAGGTCGTGCGGGCGGGTTTCGACGCGCGGGTCTGGATTGTTTCGCCCACCACCTGCATGGCCACGCTGAACACAATGCGGGCGATCCTCAAGGATGCGCGGATGCGCGAACAGGCGGGGGCCATTCGCAAGGAACTGGGGCTGTTGCATGCCGATGTGGAACGGCTGGTCACGCGCGTCGGCAATCTGGACCGGCATTTCGGTCAGGCGCGCAAGGACGTGGACGAGATCATGATCAGCAGCGAAAAAACGGCCAAACGTGCGGGCCGTCTGCACAACTTCGACTTTGAAGAACTGACAGAGGACGGGGCACCGACAACGGTGGTGCCCCTGAAGAAACCTGACGCCTAGATGCGCGCGAATTTCTGCGCGATGCGGGGGATCAGCCCTTTGAACCGCAGCGGTGCTTCGGTGACGATCAGACAGATGCAATCCATCCCTGCCTCTGCCACCGGCGTGTGCGACACGTCGCCATCGGCCAATTCGATGTCACCCCGCGCGAACCGCCCGTCTGCGTCGCTGAAGGCCCCCTGAAGCACCAGTGTCATTTCCGTGCCATCGTGGCTGTGATCGGGCATCGCGCCCCCTGCCGGGATCAACAACAGCCGCGCCGAGGCCGCGCCGGATGTTTTCAGGATTGCCTGTTTCACGCCCATGCCGATGGGCCGCCAGCGCACCGCGTCCAGATCGCCGCCGACGTAGTCCTGCAATGGTGTGGGAAAGGCACCGGCAGACGGCGCTGGCGGGGCTGCGCGCGTGATCGTGTCAAGCCGCGCAAGGGTGTGGGCCAGGCTTTCGTCTGACATGTCGCTCTTTGCGCTTTGGTCAATCATTGCGCCGCCAAGGGCATCATAGCTTTCAGCGGTGGCGCGGCAGTCGTCACACAGCGATACATGTGTGGCGATGATCAGATTAAAGGCTTCAGGCAGGGTGCCGGTGGCATAGGCCAGAAGCGTGGCGTCGGGCAGATGGTGTTGAATGGTCATCGGGGGTCACTTCATAAGGTGGCGCAGGCGGTCCAGCGCCAACCGTAGTCGGGATTTGATCGTGCCCAGGGGCAGACCGGTGAGGCTTGCAATCTCAGACTGGCTGAGATCACCGAAATAGGCTTTTTCGATCAGGTCGCGCTGTGGGGCGGGCAGGCTGGCTATGGCCTTGCCCAACAGTGCGCTGTCTTGTTGCAGGGCCAGCGCTTCGGCCTGATCTGGCTCTGGCTCTGGCCCCCAGGGGAGGTCTTCGGGTTCAGGGCGGCGCTGGCGGCGCAGCATGTCAATGCGCCGGTTGCGTGCGATGGTGAATATCCAGGTGGATACGGCGGCGCGGGACGGATCAAATTGTTCCGCCTTGCGCCAGAGTGTTGTCATCACGTCCTGCGCACATTCCTCTGCCGTTGTGGCATCGGCCCCGCCCTTGATCAAAAACCCTTTGATGCGCGGTGCAAAGTGGCGAAACAGCGCGGAAAACGCGGCCCTGTCCCGTTGATCGCGCACCCGGACCATCAGCGCGGCCCAATCCGGTTCCGGTTTGGTCATGACTTTTGGATGTATCCGTTTGCTTTGAGTGCCTGCCTTCAGCACGACATCCCCTTTACACCCGCCGCGCGGTGGCTTGGCCGGGTAAATTTTCACTGATGTTGTCTGAGCTAGCATGTTCCTTTTACGAGGCAAATTTCCCACTGGATCAAATTTATTTGCAACCTTTTTAAATCTACCCTCGTGACTTGGCCGTACTAAGTGAACAGTCAGACAATCACACAGGATTATCACGTTTCATGCCCTTTGATGCCACGACCCGTCCCGCGCCGCAGCCTGCCCCGCGCCGCAACATTGCCGTGATCGGCGCCGGAATTTCAGGGATGGGGGCCGCGCATCGGCTGGCGGATGGCCATAACGTGACCCTGTTTGAGGCGGCGGACCGTCTGGGTGGGCACGCCCGCACCAAGATTGCTGGACGCCGGGGCGATCAACCGGTTGATACCGGGTTTATCGTTTTCAATTACGCCAACTACCCACATCTTGCCGCCCTGTTTGATGAACTGGATGTGCCGGTCGTCAAATCAAACATGAGTTTTGGCGCGTCTATTGACGGGGGGCGGTTTGAATATGCGCTTAACAACATTGATGCGGTATTTGCCCAGCGAAAGAACGCGGTAAACCCAAAGTTCCTGCGGATGATCCGTGACATTTTCCGGTTCAACAAACACGCCTTGCGTGTCGCGCAGGACCAGTCGCTGACCATCGGAGAATTCCTGCGCGTGCTGGGCACCGGCAGCTATTTCCGTGACTTTTATCTTTCTCCGCTGTCGGGGGCGATCTGGTCAACGCCGACGGACAAGATCATGGATTTTCCCGCCCATGCGATGATCCAGTTTTTCGAAAACCACGCGTTGTTGGGTTATTCGGGGCAGCATCAGTGGTACACCGTGCAGGGTGGGTCCATTGCCTATGTCGCGCGGCTTGAGACTGCGATGCGCGCCAAAGGGGTCGAGATCAGGCTGAAGGCCGCCGTTGAAGGGGTGCGGCGCAGTGCGCTGGGCGTTGAGGTCAAGACGTATGGCAGTGACTGGCAGGTGTTTGACGAGGTGATATTCGCCACCCATTCCGATGACAGTCTGGCGATGTTGAGCGATGCCGACGCACACGAACAGCGCGCGCTGGGTGCCATCAAGTATCAACCCAATGACGTTGTTCTGCACGCAGACGCCAGCATCATGCCCAAGCGGCGCAAGACCTGGGCGTCCTGGGTCTATACCGAAGACCGCAATGCCGCGTCGGACCGGATTGATCTGACCTACTGGATGAATTCGCTGCAACCCATCCCGTTGGACGACCCGCATTTTGTGACATTGAACACCAAGCGGACGATCCGCGAGGATCTGATCTATGATCAGGTGACCCTGCGCCATCCGGTCTATGATCTGGCCGCGCTTGACGGGCAGAAGCAGGTTGCCGCGATGAATGGCAACCGCAACACGTGGTTTTGCGGCGCATGGATGCGCCACGGTTTCCACGAGGACGGTCTGGCCAGCGCGATGAATGTGGTGGATGCGATCAACAAGCCGACGGATGCGCCCGCGTTGCCCATCGCCGCAGAGTGATGCAGGGCATTGATCATATCGCAGGGCATACCTTTCACGGACGCAAGGGCGATGTGGACAATGCGTTTCGCTATTCGATCGACTATGTGCTGTGTGACGCCGAAGCGGCGTTGAAAACACCGCGTTTGTTCGGGCGCAACCGCCGTGCGGTGATGTCATTGCACGACACGGACCACGGGGGCGCGCCGGGTGCCGGGTGCGGTGCCTCTTGGGTGCGGGATGCACTCGCCGCGCACGCGATTTCGGGTGTCGCCCGGATTGAGCTGCTGGCGCAGCCGCGCGTGCTGGGCCATGTGTTCAACCCCGTCAGCTTCTGGCTTTGCCGCGACGGGCAGGGGGACCTGATTACCGTAATTGCCGAAGTGACGAACACCTACGGTGACAGGCACTGCTATCTGTGTGCGCACCCTGATCTGCGGCCCATCGGGGCACAGGACCGTTTGCAGGCGACCAAGATCTTTCATGTCTCCCCGTTCCAGCCGGTTGAGGGAAGCTATACGTTTCGCTTTGACATCACCGATGACCGGATCGGCGTCTGGATTGACTACACGGCGGGCAACGGCGGGTTGATTGCCACGCTGACGGGCAAACGCAGGCCGCTGCGCACTGGCGCGATGCTGGGGGCGATGCTGCGCCGTCCGTTGGGCGCGCGGCGTGTGCTGGCGCTGATCCATTGGCAGGCGGCCAAACTGTGGTGGAAAGGCGCGCGCTTCAGGGCCCGGCCCGAACCACCAGCCGAGGAAGTGACCCGTTGATGTCCTGGCGGTCACAGCGGTTGCCATCCTACGCGCTGTTTGCCGCGCTGCTGTCTGCGGCGGGCTTGCCGATCTACATCCATGCGCCCAAATTCTACGTTGATGAATACGGTGTGTCGCTGGCAGCGCTTGGTACGGTTCTGTTTGGGCTGCGGCTGCTGGATGTGGTTCAGGACCCGCTCTTGGGGCGGCTGTCAGAACTGTTGCGCCACCGGCGTGGGCTGGCCGTTGGGATTGGTGCCGGTGTCATGGCGGCCGCGATGCTGGGATTGTTCGCCGTAGAGCCGCCGGTGCGCCCGCTGATCTGGTTTGGTGCCATGCTCACGCTGGTGTTTTCTGGCTTCAGCTTTCTGACCATCTGTTTTTACGCACAAGGCGTCGCCAAGGCCGACAGCCTGCCCGGGCGCGGGCATCTGGCATTGGCGCGCTGGCGTGAAACAGGGGCCCTGCTGGGGGTCTGTGTGGCCTCTGTGACCCCTGTCGCGTTGGGGGCGGTGATGGGCGCACCCTTTGCCGGATTTGCCTTTGGGTTTGCGGTGCTGGCCTGCGCTGCGATCCTGGCGATGCGCGGGGAATGGCGCGCCGCAGATGTGCCTCCGTCGGGGGGCTTTGGCATCGTGTTGTCCGATCCGCTGGCGCGCAGGCTTTTGCTGATCGCATTGGTCAACGCGGCCCCCGTCGCGGTCAGTTCGACCCTGTTCCTGTTCTATGTGGAAATCGCGCTGGACGCGCCCGGGTGGGAAGGTGCGCTGCTGTTGCTGTTCTTTTTGTCGGCGGCGGGGGCCGCGCCCTTTTGGGGGATGCTGGCCGAACGCTTTGGCGGCAAACCTGTTTTGCTTTGCGCGATGGTGCTGGGCATCATTGCCTTTGGCGGTGCGCTGTTTCTTGGGCCCGGTGATGTGCTGTGGTTTGCGTTGGTTTGCGTGGCATCTGGCGCGGTGCTGGGCGCGGACCTGACACTGTTGCCTGCCATGTTCGCCACGCGGATGGCCCGGATTGCCCCATCGGCTGCCGAAGGCTTTGGCCTGTGGTCATTTGTCTCAAAATTCACGTTGGCACTGGCCGCTGTGGCGCTACTTCCCCTGCTTGAAAATGCGGGCCTTGGCACCGCGGGGGAACAAAGTCCGCCCGAGGCCGTTCGCTTACTGGTGCTATTCTATGCGGGGGTGCCTTGCGCCCTGAAACTGATTGCAATCGCGTTGCTGGGCAGCGTCAAGGGAATGGAGGACAACTAGTGGATATCGTGGTTTTCATATTTGTCGGCATTCTGCTGTCCTTTGCTGTCGCTTTACTGCGGCGCAGGCTTTGGGCGTTTCACGGCCAATCGCCTGAAGATTACGAGGAAGGGTTCCCGACATTCGATGTCAAACAGCATTTGTCGGGGCCGATGGTTTGCGAAGGGGTGATCTTTGGCCCGTTGGGCCGTGTGACCAGCAGCTTCGTCGCGGATTTCGACATCAGCTGGGACGGCGACCGCGGCGTGATGGACGAGGTTTTTCACTATAACGACGGATCAAGCCAGAACCGTCAGTGGATCATAACGGTTGGCAGGAACGGTCATTTCACGACCGAGGCGTCGGATGTGCCGGGCGGCGGCAAAGGCGTGCAAAGCGGCAGCACGGTGCAGATGCGCTATGCCATACGCCTGCCGGACAGCGCGGGGGGCCATGTGCTCAGCACCGTCGACTGGATGTATCTGACACCCGACGGTGCAATCATGAACCGCAGTCAATTTCGCAAGTTCGGTTTCAAAGTTGCAGAGCTGGTTGCCACTATCCGACCCAAGGAGACATCATGAAAAACTGGCAAGGCAAAACATACTGGCTGATTGGCGCAAGTGATGGGCTGGGTGCGGCGCTGGCGCATAAGTTGAACCGCGCAGGGGCCGAAGTGATCGTTTCGGCCCGGTCCGAGGACAAGCTGGCCGCACTGGTTGACGATTTGCCGGGCAAGGCGCGGTATCAGACGGTCGATGTGTCTGACAACGACAGTGTCAAACAAGCCGCTGCTGCTGTGGGTCCGGTGGACGGCGTGGTGTTTCTGGCTGGTGTCTACTGGCCTTTCGGTGCCAAAGAGTGGAACGCGGATCAGGCCAATGCGATGGCCGATATCAACTTTACCGGCCTGATGCGGGTGATGGGGCAAGTGGTGCCGGACATGGTCAAGCGTGATCACGGGCATATCGTGATCACCTCCAGCCTGACCGGCTTTCGCGGGCTGCCCGGCTCTATCGGCTATACCGCGTCAAAGGCGGGCACGATGTCACTGGCCGAAAGCATGTACGCCGATTTGCGCAAGACTGGCGTGCAGGTGCAGGTGATCAACCCCGGGTTCATCAAGACCCAGCTGACAGAAAAGAACGATTTCACGATGCCCTTCATAATGGAGCCGGAAGAGGCGGCGCAGGCGGTGATCGAGCATATGTCGACCGACAAGTTCAAGAAGAGCTTCCCTTTCGCCTTTTCACTTGTCTTCCGGCTGAGCCAGTTTCTGCCGGATTGGCTGTATTACCGGATTTTCAGCTGACGGCGCTTTTCACGTTGGCGTCAAACAACGCGCGGGCACGGGCCCAGACGCCAGCGCGGTCCTGCGGCAGGTCCAGAAGTGTGGGCAGCAACTGAGACGCAAAGTCTTGGGAACTTTCCAGCGGCAGCATCGACGGCAGGTTGTCGATGGCCATCACGTCCATCGGCGGATCCTCATGAACCCGTACAGCCGGCGCATCCCACGTGGTGGCGGCGTCATAGACCGGGACCGGATTGAACGTGCTGTCTGGATCACAGGCGATGTCGCCAACCACCGTCAAAAGGCGCGGCTGGTTCAGTGCGGTCCGGGGCACAAAAACGGGTGTTTCCGCCCCGGCAAGGATGCAATTGAGGAAAACCTCATGGGTGAGTATTTCGGGGAAAGGGGCACCGCGTGCGGTTTCGGCCATATCCCAGCCGGTGACCGGCACATCCACCGCGCGGCAAAAATCTGCGGCCCCGGTGCCCACCCGCCCCAATGCCCCGATGATAAGCGCGGAGGGTCGTCCGGCCCCGGCCGCCTCAAGATCATGGATCAGATCGTCGGTTACCGCCTGCGCGTTGGCATAAGGTGTGACTGGCCCGGCAATGTCATCGTCCTGTTGCGCCACCCAACACTTTATCGCAACAGCAGCCCCGGCGAACCCCGCCCAGTAGCCAAAGGCGGCAACACGGCGGCCGTCAGCATCTGTCAGGTATTCAAGATCCAGCAAGGTGCCGCCCCCTGCGTCAAAGCGTTGGAGCAGTTTTTTCCCCGCAGTTTGACCTTTGAAGGTATGACCAAACATGATGTGCCGGTGGCGCAGTGGCGTGCCGTCATCGGGCAGTTCCTTGAGGCCAAAGATAATCGCATCATCAGGCGCGTCCGGCCACCCTTGGGCAGGCACGATATTGGCTCCGGCGCTGCGGAAATCTGCGGTCGGGATCACCCGTGTTTCAGAGGCTTCGACGGATACCGCAATGCCTGCATCCAGCAGCGCGCGCACACCTTCGGGGGTGATCCCCGTGCGTGTTTCATTGTCACGCTGTTCTGCCCGGACCCAAAGGTGCATCACAGCATCCCCCGGTCGCGGACGGCCTTGACCGACGCACGGGTCTCCATCCGGTCCAGAAATGCGCGGACCGCCGGGAAATCATCGGGCGACACGCCATCCCCCTGCAGCCAGTTGCAGACAACAAAAAGGTATGGATCGGCAATCGAGAATGCCGCGCCCGCAACGTAGTCGCCGCGCAGGCAGTCCGATTGCACATAAGACGCGCAGGCGGCCATCGTTTGCGGCACCTTGGCGGTCATGTCATCAAAGCTGGATTGCTGATCGGCCCAGCGGCTGCCGCGCATCTTGTGGGCATGCGCGACATGCATGGTGGAGGCCAGATAATACATCACCGCGCGGACATGCGCCGCTTGCTCTGGTGTGGCGGGAACCAACCCCGCCTCTGGTCGCAGTGCCGCGACATAATCCAGCAGCGCCCCGGTTTCTGTCAGTACCGCACCGGTATCGGTAACCAGCGCGGGCACCCGGCCTTTGGGGTTCAGGCTCAGATAGTCCGGTTTGGTTTGTTCGGCGGATGCGAAATCCACCTTCACGGGGTCATAGGTGATCCCGGCTTCTTCAAGACCGATGGCAACGGCCACGGATATGGTGCCGGGTGCATAGTAGAGTTTCATCATGGGTCTGGTCCTTTGCCCGGTCGGTTTCAAATGTGGGTCAGCGCCTGCCTGCGGTCCGGCACGTCAAGATGCGGCACTGCGTTGAACAGCACCGGCGCAAGCTGCCCGCCGATGGGGAACAGGCGGTGCATGGAGGTATGGGTGATCGCCAGCGCGATGCGGGCCTGTGCCGGTATCTCCAGCCCCATCGCCTGCGCCATTGCCATCGCGATCAGACCGCCGGAGGTCACCACAAGCGCCGGACCCTGCCCCGCGGCGATTTCGTTCAGCGCATCCTCAACCCGGGTGTGAAACTGGTCCCATGTTTCGGGCGCGCCTTCAAGTTTGCCCTGCTGCCAATAGTTGAAAACCGTGGGCAGATGGGTGGTGAAGGCCCCTTGTTCGGTAGGAAAGTCGATGCCGTGCTGATCTTCCAGCAGGGTGGCCATTGTGAAATACTCCAGCTCGTTCAACCGCGCATCGCGCACCGGCTCAAGCCCTGTGTCCATACCGTTTGCCGTTTCGATATGGCGCGTCAGGGTGCCTGTATACAGACGGCTGTGATGATTGACGGTCTCGCGCAGATAAGCGCCAAGCCAGCGTGCCTGACGGTGGCCCAGATCGCTGAGCTTGTCATAGCTGAGTTCATCCTTGGCCCCGGAATTGGCCTGCCCGTGACGGATGAGAGTGATGTGGGACATGAGTGCTCCTGCTCTTTGTGCCTTGATAGGCGAGCGGCGCGCGGGTGGGAAGCGCAGGCAGGTGTTTTTGCCGGGTTACTTGGTTTCAGACCGGCTTGCAGCGCGCGGACAGGATCGACCGCCTGACGGCGGATTCGATTTGATTCATCTCAGGCACTGCCGCAAACTCCGCAGGACACAGGGCCGAAAAGAGAAACAAGATGAATGTGAACGCGGCGCGTTTTCTGGAAGACCTGCATGCACTGCGGGCGTTTGGCGCATCCGGTGTGGGAAAGGGCGTGGTGCGGCCTGCATTCACCAACGCGGATGTCGCGGCGCGGCGGTGGCTGATGCAGCGGTTTGCGGACGCCGGGCTGCGGGTGCAGGTCGATGCAATGGGCAATGTCTTTGGGCTGGCCGAAGGGCCGTCGCTGTTGATGGGGTCGCATTCGGACAGCCAGCCCGAGGGGGGATGGCTTGACGGGGCGCTGGGCGTGATTGCAGCGCTCGAAGTGGCGCGGGCCAGTCGCGAAGCCGGTGGCCCTGCGGTCTCTGTGGTGTCGTTTCAGGACGAGGAGGGACGTTTTGGCGGACTGACGGGATCGTCGGTGTGGTCGGGGTATACGCCTCTTGGGACAGTGGACCGTGTGAAGGATCACAGCGGGCTGAGCCTGCGTGAGGCACGGCGGGCGGTGGCGGATATGGTCACGGGGGATGTAGATGCTGGCCAGTTTACCGGATTTGTCGAATTGCACATTGAGCAGGGGCTGACGCTGGATGCCGCGGATGAGCAGATTGGCGTCGTCAGCCAGATTGTGGGCACGCGGGAAATACCGATCACTTTTACCGGGCAGCAGAACCATGCAGGCACCACGCAGATGCACCTGCGCCGCGATGCGTTTCAGGGGCTGGGGGCATTCAACGCCCTGCTGAACGACCGGATGCGCAATGTGGTCACGCCGACAACGGTGTGGACCATCGGGCATGTGACGCTGCATCCCAATGCGTCGTCAATCGTGCCGGGCAAAGTATCATTCTCGATGCAATGGCGCGACGGGGATGCCGACCGGCTGCGGCGGATGGAGCGGATTGTGCGCGAGACTGCCGTAGAAGTGGCCGAGGCGCGGGGGCTCGAGGTAACTTTCGGACCGATGTGGGAGCTGGAGCCAGTCGAGATGGATGCGGCGTTACGGTCTGCATTGGCAAAGAGCGCCGAGAGCGTGGCGCCGGGGCGCTGGCGCGAGATGCCGTCGGGCGCGCTGCATGACGCGACCAATGTGGCGCGGCTGATGCCGGTGGCGATGCTGTTTGTGCCGTCGATTGGCGGGATCAGCCACGCGTTCGAGGAAGACACGGACGAGGATGATCTGGTTGCAGGGCTGCATGTGTTGGCCGGTGCGGTTGCGCGGCTGGGCTGACAGGCTGCGCGGGGCGGCATGCCTGCCAGAGCAGGCTCCAGACCACACCGTTCGAAAAGATGCCGATCAGCGGCGGCAGCAGGAGATTGCCCGGACTGCCGTGCCGCTGGAAGAGTGCCGGATAAATAAACGTGGCCCATGCCGCGCAACCGGCCACGGCAATACAGGTCAGAGACAGGCGACCGTATTGCGTGCTGTCTGGATCGTTCGCGCGCGCAAGCACTTCCCAGTGCAGCAGGCAGGCGCCAAGACAGCCGAACGGCAGGATCAGCATCACGGGTGAGGCCCCTTGCGGTATACCATTGGACAGCAGCAGCAGGCCGAAAAAGAGAACCAGCGGGATGGCGATGACCGTCAGCCCTGCGGTTGCCCATAGCGCGACGGGCACCATAGCGTTTGTCGGTGTCTTCGGCTGTGTCATGGGCTGGGTCCTCTCGTGCGTGAGAGTGCCACGGAAAAATGGCGCAAATTTGGCTGTGAGCAGGGAAAACGGAATGGTGTCAGACGGTGGTCAGTCCCAGCTGACATCGCCCAGAAAGATATAGCCCGCCCCGTAGATCGTTTTGATCAATTGCGGGTTTTTCGGGTCTTCGCGCAGTTTCGTGCGCAGGCGCGAGATGCGGACATCCATCGCGCGGTCAAAGGATTCCGATGCTGCCCCGCCAAGACTTTCCTGCATCTGGGCGCGGCTGATCAGGCGTTTGGGGCTTTCCAGAAACAGGCGCAGCACTTCGGATTCGGCGTGGGAAAAGGGGACTTCCTCGCCCTTGGCATCGCACAGGATGTAGCGGTCGAAATGGGCGGTCCAACCGTTGAAGCGGGCGGTGTCACCGGGGGTGCCTGCCGCTTTGGGGCTGCGCAGTCGGGCGCGGATACGTGCGACAACCTCGGCCGGATCGAACGGTTTGATGATATAGTCGTCGGCACCCAGTTCCAGCCCGGTGACACGGTCCTGCACCTGTGCGCGACCCGAAATGATGATGACCACCGCGCCTTGTTCCAGCGCCAGACGGTGCACCAGCGTCAGCCCGTCGGTGTCGGGCAGGCTGAGGTCAACAAGACAGACATCGGGCGTGCGGGTTGCCAGTGCCGCCTCGAACGCGCGGGCGCGGCCAAAGCTGAGCGTCTCAAAACCCGCTTCCTCCAACGCGTCCGCCAGAAGGGTGCGGATTTCGGGCTCGTCATCAAGGATTGTCACCAAAGGGCGCGTCATTGGGCAGCGACTGAGGCGGGAGTGATGAGCACTGCCAGATCGGCGGCCCCGAAAGGTTTGCTGAGGACGGGGGCGAGTTTCTGTGCGTCTCGGAACAGGCTGTGGTCGGCGGGCAGGGACGTCATCAGCAGCACCGGCACATGGCCCGCTGCCCGGTGGGCAAGGTCAAGACCCGTCGCCTCGCCCACCAGTTGGATGTCAGACAGGATCAGGCCAATGTCGGGCAGATCGGCCAGAAGGGCGGTGGCCTCATCCGCGCTGGTGGCCTCGATCACGGAATGGCCCATATCCATCAGCATATCGCGCACGTCCGCCCGGATGTCGTCATCATCCTCAACCAGCAGGGCAAGGCCGGTGGTGCCGGGCAGTGCCGCGCGGTAGGGCAGACGCAAGACCACGGACGCACCACCCGTGTCGTTGCGCAGGCGCAGATCACCGCCTGCGGATTTGGTCATGTCATAGACCATCGACAGGCCAAGGCCGCTGCCTTCGCTGCCTTTGGTGGTAAAGAACGGGTCGATGCCGCGCTCAAGGGCAGTGGGGGAAAAGCCCGGGCCGTTGTCTGTTACCGTCCATTCGATCCACGTATCATGCACAACACGCTGGGTCAGGGTGATGTGACCCGCCGCCCCGCAGGCATCGCGGGCATTCAGAATAAGGTTGAGCAGGCTGTCGGTGATGCGCCCCTTGTCCAGCAGGACGGCGTGATCGGGGGCCTGGTTGATGATGTACAGCCGCATGTCCGCAGGCAGGGTCGGCTTGGCCAGCGTGGCCAGATCTCTTAGCACCTGCGCGGGATCGGTGGCTGTCGGGCGCAGCGCACGGGGGCCGGTGACATCGGCGATCGAGCTGAGAAGCGTACCGCCGCGCCGGGCGGCGGCGAGGGTGCCCTCAACCAGTTCGCGGGCATTTTCGGGCAGGTCAGGCAGACGGCCCATGCGCGACTGCATGCCCAGAATGATTGTCAGCAGATTGGAAAAATCATGGGCAAGGCCCGAGATCATCTGTGCTGCCAGTTCGCGCTTGCGGGTCTGTTGCAGGGCCACGCGGGTCTGCGTTTCTTCGGTGATGTCCATCGACAGGATGTAGGCGCCGCCTTGGGTATCGGGAGTAAAGGCCACGCGGATACGGCGGGCGGAGGCTTCGTCGGTGAACTCCATGATTGCGGGTGTGCCGGCGATGGCATCCGAAAGCGCGGGCGCGATGCGACTGTAGGCCGACGGGCCAAGGGCATCGCGGATGTGCAGGCCGAGGATGTTGCGGGGGCGGCCCGGTATGACGCTGGAAAGTTTGCGGTTGGAAAACGTATAGCGCCCGGACGCGTCGACATGCGCGATATGGGCGGGCATCATTTCGGTTGTGAGCCGCGTGCGCGCCTCTGACGCGGTCAACTGGCGTTTGGTTTCCTCAAGCGTGGAGATCATCGCGGCCAATTCACGGTTGGTGGCAGCAAGCTGTTCGGCGTGGGCCAGTACCTGATCGCTCAGGGCATCGGACCGGGCGCGCAGCAAGGCTTCCTGCGCCTTGGTCGCGGTAATATCGGTATAGACGGTGACCCAGCCACCCTGGGGCAAGGGGGATCCTTCGACGCTGATACTGCGCCCCCCGCCGCGCGTGCGCTCCATATAATGGGGCTGGAAGGCGCGGGCCTGTTGGGTGCGCTCTGCGATGAAGGCTTCGATATCGTCGATGGGTCCGTATTCGCCGCGTGTGGCAAGGTGGCGGATCGTGTCCTCAAACGGGGCACCGGGGGTCACAAGTCTGTCGGGCAGGTTGAACATTTGCTGAAAGGGCGCGTTGCAGACAACAAGGTTCAGGTCGGAATCGTAGATCGTGAGCGCCTGCGCAATCAGGTTGAGCCCCGCGCTCGTCATTGCCTTGGCCTGTTCATCAGTGATGTGCATGCTGCCTCCTGCGGTGTCGATAGCATTTTGTCACGGCGCGGGCCAAGGGCGAAGGGGGCCCGTTACAATTCGTAAGGATTGAGAAAAGTTCAGGAAAAAGTTGACCTTCAAGACAATGCAGCATCCTTGTAGGATGTGAGAATCGCGAAACACGCGATCAACCCTGTCGAACAAAAAGACAGGTATGGGAGGAATAGTTTTGGCCACGCCTGAGACGCGCGCCGACGGACCGCAGTCCGTTCCGGCGCTTTTGCACCGTAACGCTAAGAAATTCGCGAATGCGCCTGCGTACCGCGAAAAGGAATACGGCATCTGGCAAAGCTGGACCTGGTCGCAGACCCGCGACGAGGTCGAGGCGCTGGCGCTGGGCCTGATGGAAATGGGGATCAACGAGGGTGACTTCGTTGCCATCATCGGGCGCAACCGGCCGTATCTTTATTGGGCGATGATGGCCGCCGAGATGTGTGGCGCGGTGCCCGTGCCGCTGTATCAGGACGCCAACGCCGAAGAGATGGCGTATGTGATGAACCACTGTGGTGCGCGTTTTGCCATTGTGGGCGATCAGGAGCAGGTGGACAAGATATTGGAAGTGCAGGAAGAACTGCCTGAATTCCAGCAGATGATCTACCTTGATCCGCGCGGCCTGCGGAAATACGACCACAGCGCGATGAAGCAGTATGCGAACGTGCAGGAACTGGGTCGCCAGATGCGCGACAAGAACATCAAGGAACTGGAGGCGCGGCAGGCCAAGCTGAATTACGACAGCACGGGTGTGATGCTTTACACTTCCGGGACGACCGGAAAGCCCAAGGGTGTGGTGCTGTCCAATCGCAACATCATCGAGACCGCGAAAAGCAGTTCGGAATTCGACGATCTGCGCCAGACCGATGACATTCTGGCCTATTTGCCGATGGCCTGGGTGGGTGATTTTATCTTTTCGGTGGGTCAGGCGCTGTGGACGGGGTTCTGCACGAATTGTCCTGAGTCAGCCGATACGATGCACGTCGATCTGCGCGAGATCGGGCCGACCTATTACTTTGCCCCGCCGCGCGTGTTCGAGACGCAGCTGACCAATGTGATGATCCGCATGGAAGACGCCAGCCGCATGAAGAAATGGCTGTTCGATACCTTTATGGCGCATGCGCGCAGGGTGGGTCCGGCCATTCTGGACGGGCAGAATGTGAGCCAGTGGGACCGGTTCAAATACAAGCTGGGCGAGGCGTTTGTCTATGGGCCGTTGAAGAACACACTGGGCTTCAGCCGCGTGCGCGTGGGCTATACTGCCGGTGAGGCGATCGGGCCGGAAATCTTTGATTTTTATCGGTCTTTGGGGATCAACCTGAAGCAGCTTTACGGTCAGACTGAAGCGACGGTGTTTATCACGGCGCAGCCGGATGGCGAGGTGCGTTCGGATACGGTTGGGGTCACCTGCCCTGGTGTGGAGCTGAAGATTGCCGAGAATGGCGAGGTGTTCTACCGCTCTCCGGGGGTGTTTGTGGAGTATTACAAGAACCCCGAGAGCACGGCGGACACAAAGGATGCCGAAGGCTGGGTCGCCACGGGCGACGCTGGATTTATCGAGGAAGACAGCGGGCATTTGCGCATCATCGACCGCGCGAAAGATGTGGGGAAAATGGCGGATGGATCGCTGTTTGCGCCCAAGTACGTTGAAAACAAACTGAAATTTTTCCCCAATATTCTGGAGGCTGTGGTTTTTGGCAACGGACGGGCGGAATGTACGGCGTTTATTAACATTGACTTAACGGCGGTCGGCAACTGGGCAGAGCGGAACAACATCGGTTACGCGTCCTATCAGGAACTGGCGCGGCATCCGCAGGTGATGGACACGATCCAAGCCCACGTGGAGGAGGTGAATGCCAGTGTGGCCGAGGATGAGATGTTGTCAGGCTGTCAGGTTCACCGGTTTGTTGTGTTGCACAAGGAACTGGATGCGGATGACGGGGAATTGACCCGGACCCGCAAGGTACGCCGGCGGATCATCGAGGAAAAGTACGATGATATCATTAACGCGCTGTACGACGGGTCGACATCGGTGAGCACCGAGACGGAAGTGACCTATGAGGACGGGCGCAAAGGGTCGATCAAAGCGACGCTGGAAGTGCGCAGTGCGAAGGTGCAGGCGGTTGCGACGCGGATGGCTGCGGAATGAGCGCGCGACGCGCGGCTGCGCCGACGCCCCGCCCGCCCTCCCGCAGTTGTGCCAATTGGCCGATGGCCGTGCGCGATGCGAGGTCGCAGATGAATTGTATTGGAAAGATGAAGGGCGTGGCGGTGTGAAGGATACTGTGGACAGCTATGTCACCGCGGATGGGCGGACCATTGGCCCTGTCGTGATGGAAATGAAGAATATTACCCTTAGATTCGGGGGTGTTGAGGCGATCAAGGACATTTCGTTCGACATCCGCGAAGGGGAGATACGCGCGATCATCGGGCCGAACGGCGCGGGGAAATCCTCGATGCTGAACGTCATTTCGGGGTTCTATGTGCCGCAGGAAGGCGAGGTCTGGTACAAGGGCAGCCGCCGTCCGGCGATGAAGCCGTTTCAGGTGGCGCAGCAGGGCATTGCGCGCACTTTTCAGAACATTGCGCTGTTTGAGGGCATGAGCGTTCTGGACAACGTGATGACCGGGCGGCTGACGCATATGAAGACGGGGCTTTTTGCGCAGTCTTTGTGGAAGGGAAAGGCGGAAGCCGAAGAGGTCGAGAACCGCGAAGTTGCGGAAAAGATTATTGATTTTCTTGAGATTCAGGCCATTCGCAAAACACCCGTGGCGCGGTTGCCTTACGGGTTGAAAAAGCGGGTGGAATTGGCGCGCGCACTGGCGGCGGAACCATCGATCCTGCTTTTGGACGAGCCGATGGCGGGGATGAACGTCGAGGAGAAGGAGGACATGAGCCGCTTTATCCTTGATGTGAATGATGAATTTGGCACCACGATTGCGCTGATCGAGCATGACATGGGCGTGGTCATGGACCTGTCCGACCGGGTTGTGGTGATGGATTACGGCAAGAAAATCGGGGATGGCACGCCCGAAGAAGTGCGTAACAATCAGGATGTGATCGATGCGTATCTGGGGGTGGCCCATGACTGATTTGGCTGTGTTTTGCGGTGTGCACCCTGCGTGCACCCTCCGTACACCCCTGATGCACCGCCGCGCTGCGGCATCCCGGAGGGCTTTCAAATGAATGAACAACTGGCATTTACCATCGAAGTCTTTGCCAACGGGCTGATGGCGGGCGTGCTGTATGCGCTGGTCGCCCTTGGATTTGTGTTGATCTACAAAGCGTCCGGCATTTTCAATTACGCGCAGGGCGTCATGGCGCTTTTTGCGGCGATGACGCTGGTGGGCATCCAGAACGGACAGGTGCCGTTTGCCCATCTGATCAACGCGATTTTTGGCACCGATGTGCATAAATTCGGGTGGTCGGTGCATTCCTTTGCCGCGATTCTGCTGACGGTGATCGTTATGATCGCGCTGGCCTGGGCGGTGCAGCGGTTTGTGTTCCGGCATCTGGTGGGACAGGAGCCGATTATCCTGTTCATGGCGACCATCGGTCTGGCCTATTTCCTTGAAGGGGTGGCGGACCTGATGTGGGGGTCCGAGCTGAAGGCGCTGAATGTCTGTGCGTCCGAGGGGAACTGTCTGCCGCAGGGGATGAACGTCTGGCTGGAAGGCACGACATACGAGGCGCTGGGCTATGGGTTCTTTATCGATAACCTTGATATTGTGGCGTCGATTGTGGCTGCGATCCTTGTGATCGGGCTGGTGATGTTTGCGCAGTATACCAAGCAAGGCCGCGCGATGCGGGCCGTGGCGGATGACCATCAGGCGGCGCTGTCTGTTGGTGTGTCGCTGAATTTCATCTGGGTTCTTGTCTGGTCGCTTGCGGGTTTTGTCGCACTGGTTGCCGGGATCATGTGGGGCGCGAAATCTGGCGTGCAGTTTTCGCTGTCGCTGATCGCACTTAAGGCGCTGCCGGTGCTGATGCTGGGGGGGTTCACCTCTATTCCCGGGGCGATTGTGGGTGGTTTGATTATTGGCGTGGGGGAGAAGCTATTCGAGTTTCTGATCGGTGCGCCGTACCTTGGGGGTGCGACGGAGAACTGGTTTGCCTACATGCTGGCGCTCTTGTTTCTGGTGTTCCGTCCGCAGGGGTTGTTCGGGGAGAAGATCATTGAGCGTGTTTGAGATGGTCGCGGTGCGCAGTGAATGCGCACCCTACGTAGGGTGTGCATTTATGCGCACCGTGGGAGATGAATAATGTTCTACCGTGAAGCAGGCGATTTCAGTACGACCTACGCCGAAGATCAACAGACTTTTCCGATCAAGTTTGACCGGTATCGGTATTACGTGGTGCTGTTCATCGCCATCGTTGTGGTGCCGTTTTTCATCAATGACTACTGGGCAAACAGCCTTTTGCTGCCGTTCCTGATCTATGCGATTGCGGCGCTTGGGCTGAATATTCTGGTGGGCTATTGCGGGCAGGTTTCGCTGGGCACGGGCGGTTTCATGGCCGTGGGGGCGTATAGCTGTTACAAGTTTATGACCGGTGTGGACATCTGGTGGGGTGGCGAATTGCTGTTCCGGTTGCCGGAGTTCAACATCTTTTTCAGTGTGATCATGGGCGGGCTGATGACAGCGCTTGTGGGCGTGTTGTTTGGTTTGCCCAGCTTGCGGATCAAGGGGTTCTATCTGGCGGTGGCGACGCTGGCCGCGCAGTTCTTTCTGGTGTGGCTGTTTAACCGGGTTTCGTGGTTCTACAACTATTCGGCCTCGGGTCAGATCAACGCGCCCGAGCGGGATTTGTTTGGTGTTTTGATCACCGGGCCCAGCACGGAGCCTTGGGCGACATATCTGTTCTGTCTGTTCTTTACGATTGTCTGCGCGGTGATTGCGCGGAACATGACGCGGGGATCGGCGGGGCGGAAATGGATGGCGATCCGCGATATGGACATTGCTGCCGAGATCATCGGGGTGAACCCGCTGCGTGCCAAGCTGACGGCGTTTATGGTGTCGTCTTTCTTTGTTGGTATTTCGGGCGCGCTGTTCTTTGCTGTCTATCTGGGCGCGGTGGAAGTGGGCGAAGCCTTTGGCATCCAGAAATCGTTCCTTGTGCTGTTCATGATCATCATCGGCGGGCTGGGCAGCATTTTTGGGTCTTTTGCCGGGGCCGCGTTTCTGGTGCTGTTGCCGGTGGCGCTGAAGGTGGTTGGTGTGGATTGGTTCGGCTGGCCCACGGATATTGTGGCGCACCTGAACCTTGTGATTGTGGGCGGATTGATCATCGTGTTCCTGATCGCTGAGCCGCACGGCATTGCGCAGTTGTGGCGCGTGGCGAAAGAGAAATTGAGATTGTGGCCGTTCCCGCACTGACGCGGGCGCCATATGGAAGAACGCAGGGCAAACCTGTGAGACTAAATCGGATAAAATCCAAGGGAGGAAACACCGATGAAATATAAACTAGGTACAGCTGCAATTGCGGCGATTATGGCAGCGGGCCCCGTGATGGCGGACCTTGTGTTCCCGTCGCTGAGCTATCGCACCGGCCCCTATGCGGCGGGCGGCATTCCGTTTGCGGATGGCTATGCGGATTACTTCACCATGCTGAACGCCCGTGACGGCGGTATCGGCGGCGTGATGACGCGCGTTGTCGAATGCGAGACGGGCTATAACACCGAGAAAGGTGTTGAATGCTACGAGTCCACGAAGGGCGAAGGCAGCCTTGTGTATCAGCCGCTGTCCACTGGTATCACCTATCAGCTGATCCCCAAAACGACAGCCGATGGCATTCCGATGCACACGATGGGCTATGGCCGGACCTCTGCGGCGAACGGCGATGTGTTTAGCCACACGTTCAACTATCCTGCGAACTACTGGAACGGTGCGTCCGGTGCGATCAACTATCTGCTGGAGCAGAACGGTGGTGATCTGAACGGCAAGAAGATTGCGCTGGTCTATCACAACTCTGCCTATGGCAAGGAGCCGATCCGCACGCTGACCGAGCTGTCGGCCAAGCATGGTTTCGAGTTCAAGGAAGTGCCCGTAGACCACCCCGGTCAGGAGCAGAAGTCACAGTGGTTGCAGATCCGTCGTGACAAGCCTGACTATGTGATCATGTATGGCTGGGGCGTGATGAACCAGGTTGCGGTTCAGGAAGCGGCCAACATCCGGTTCCCGATGGAAAACTTCATCGGCATCTGGTGGTCCGGTTCTGAAAACGACGTGCTGGCGGCGGGCGATGCGGCCGATGGCTACAAAGCGTTGACGTTCCACGGTGTGGGCGACGATTTCCCGGTATTTGACGACATCCAGAAGCATGTTGTGGATGCGGGCAATGCTGCCGGTGCGGGCGATCAGATCGGTACGGTTCTGTATAACCGCGGTCTCTATGCGGCGATGCTGGCAGCCGAAGCTGTGAAAACGGCGCAGGAAATCCACGGTGTTGCAGAGATCACGCCCGCGCAGATGCGTGACGGGATGGAAGCGCTGTCGATCACGGAAGAGAAGATGGCGGCCCTTGGTCTGCCGAACTTTGGTCCGACGTTTGACGTGTCCTGCGAGAACCACGGCGGCACCGGCCTTGTCGGGATGACGCAGTGGGATGCGACCGCGAAAGAGTGGACGCTGATCTCTGACTTTGCACCATCCGACATGGACGTGATCGGCCCGCTGATCGAGGAAGACTCGGCTGCGTATGCGGCGGAGAACAACATCGAAGGCAACTGCGGCTAAGGCTGCGGACACCTCCGGCCGCCGCGCAGGGTGGCGGCCGGAGATTTTGAGTTATAGTGGAAAGATGAAGCATGCTTGATGCCGCAGCGACACCCCAGACCGATGCACAGGTTGAGAACGTCCTCGAGGTGAACAACATCGAGGTGATTTATAACCACGTGATCCTTGTGCTGAAGGGCGTGAGCCTGAATGTTCCGAAGGGCGGTATCACCGCGCTGCTGGGCGGAAATGGCGCGGGCAAGACGACGACGCTCAAGGCGATCTCGGGTCTTTTGGCGAGCGAGCGGGGCGAGGTGACCAAGGGGTCGATCAAGTACCGTGGTGCGGATATTGCCCATGCGGACCCGGCGGAGACCGTCAAGAAGGGGGTCGTTCAGGTGATGGAAGGGCGACATTGCTTTGAGCACCTGACGGTGGAAGAGAATTTGCTGACCGGTGCCTATACGCGCACCGATGGATCGGGCGCAATCGCCGCTGATCTTGAGATGGTGTATGATTATTTTCCCCGTCTGCGCGAGCGGCGGAAGTCGCAGGCCGGGTATACGTCCGGCGGCGAGCAGCAGATGTGTGCGGTGGGGCGTGCGTTGATGTCCAAGCCCGAAACGATTTTGCTGGATGAGCCAAGCATGGGTTTGGCCCCGCAGCTGGTGGAACAGATTTTCGATATCGTGAAGACGATCAACGAAAAGGAAGGTGTGACTTTCCTTTTGGCCGAGCAGAACACCAATGTGGCGCTGCGGTTTGCGCACTATGGCTATATTCTGGAATCTGGTCGCGTGGTGATGGACGGGCCAGCCGCGGACCTGCGCGAGAACCAGGATGTGAAGGAATTTTATCTGGGCATGTCGGACGAGGGGCGCAAATCATTTCGTGATGTGCGGTCCTACCGCCGGCGCAAGCGCTGGTTGTCCTGATACACCGGGGGGGGCACCGCCCCGCCCTAGCGATACCATGCGGCGCCCGTAAGGTGGGCGTTTTGTCCACCCACGACGGGGAAAGCCATGTCTGACACGTATTTTGACGAACTAGAAACCCGCACGGCGGATGCACGCGCGGCGGCGCATCTGGAAGGGTTGCGCGCGCAATTGGCACGGACCGGGGTTGAGGCGGATCTGGACAGTCTGGATGATCTGGCCAAGCTGCCGGTGCTGCGCAAGGCAGACCTGACCGCCAAACAGAAAGCCGCGCCGCCTTTTGGTGGGATTGCGGTTCAGAACATTACCCATGTTTTTCAATCGCCCGGCCCGATTTACGAGCCCGGCGGCTCTGGCGCGGATTGGTTTCGTCTGGGGCGTTTCCTGCATGCGGCAGGGTTGGGCGCTGAGGATACGGTGCAGAACTGCTTTGGCTATCACCTGACGCCAGCGGGCCATATGTTTGAAAGCGGTGCCCGTGCCGTGGGGGCGCGTGTGCTGCCCGCCGGTGTGGGGCAGACGGAATTGCAGGTCACGGCGGCGCGGGATGTCGGGACAACCGCCTATGCGGGCACGCCGGATTACCTGAAGGTGATCCTTGAGAAAGCGGACGAGATGGGTGTGACCCTTGGGATCACTAAGGCTGCCGTCGGTGGTGGGGCGCTGTTTCCGTCGTTGCGGCAGTATTACATCGATCGCGGGATTGCCTGTTTGCAATGCTATGCGACGGCGGATGTGGGCAATATCGCCTATGAAAGCGCTGCGATGGAAGGGATGATTCTGGATGAAGGCGTGATCGTTGAGATCGTGACGCCCGGCACAGGCGATCCGGTGGCCCCCGGTGAGGTGGGCGAAGTGCTGGTGACAACGCTGAACCCAGATTATCCGCTGATCCGTTTTGCGACGGGTGATTTGTCTGCGGTGATGGAAGGTGTGTCGCCCTGTGGGCGGACCAATACGCGCATCAAGGGCTGGATGGGGCGTGCGGATCAGACGACCAAGATCAAGGGCATGTTCGTGCGGCCCGAGCAGGTGGCGGCGCTGGTTGCGCACCACGATGAGGTGACCCGCGCGCGTGTTGTGGCCAGCCGCAGCGGTGAGCAGGACGTGATGACCGTGCATATCGAAAGCGCGGGCGGTGATGCGGCGGGCTATGCTGCGTCGGTCGCAGAGGTGCTGAAGCTGAAAGGCGAGGTTGTGGTGGTTGAGCCGGGTGCCCTGCCCAAGGACGGGCTGGTGATCGAGGATCAGCGGACCTACGACTGAGGGCATTTATTGGTGGCAGAACCGTTACGCGTGAGCCTTAGTTCGGGCGGCACGCCGGTGATGCTGCTACGGTTCCAGACGCCCTGAGCGGTAAAATCCATTTGAAGCGTGGGGCCGGACATATGCCCGACCCCTGATGCCGTCTCTAGCTTGGGGAGAATGGCAGCGAAGAATGGTGCAGCACGATCTTTGGTTCGCCGTTTTCCATCTGTTCAAAGCCGAAGGTGTATTCGACCTTTACCTCTGATCCATCCACTTGGGTAAAGAAGTAATTGCCCATCGACATTGCGGTGCCACCGTTGATGATGGTGCCTTCGTTTTCCCAACGGACATTGGTGTAGGGCGCAATCGCAAACCCCCCGTCTTCGGCGATGTCGCCGCCCACAAAGTAGGACAATGCTTCATCGAAGGTGCCGCGGAACTGGTCTTGGGCGGCGAGGGTCGGTTTAAAGAGAACCTCGCTTTCATCATAGGCGTAGAAGGTGTTGATGTGATCGGTTGCGGCGCTGCGGTAATCACCGTTGTCGGTATGCACCTGCCCGATGTTGACGATCCCCTGACCCCAGGCATCCTGAATGGCGGTGATCTGTTCGGCCGTCAGGGCGGGCTGATTGTTGGCAAGGGCGGCACCACCCGTGAGGGCAAGAGCAACGGTGGCGGCGGTGAGGGTTTTGGGTGCGGTCATGTGGGTTCCCTTTCGAGGTTTGTTTGCTGATGACTGAAAGATGGGGTGGCATGATCCATAATACCAATTGAATAAATTACAGGTTTCAATAGCCTTGGGGTATGAATGGCGGAGGATGAAATGCGCCCGACCCTGAGACAGATTGAATATTTCGTTGCCGTTGCGGACCACGGGGCATTCGGTGCGGCGGCCAAGGTGTTGGCGGTCAGCCAGCCGAGCCTGTCCAAGCAATTGAGCACGATGGAAGATGAACTGGGCGTGCGCCTGTTTGAACGCACATCGCGGCGTGTGGCGCTGACGCCGACGGGGCGGGCGGTGCTGGCGCGGGGCAGGTCGATCCTGCGCGAGGTGCGGGATTTCAAGGCGGTTGCACGGGGGACAACCAGCCTGTTTGCGGCCAAGCTGTCGATCGGGGTGTTGCCATCGGTGGGGGCCTATTTCATGCCCATCGCAAACCGGCGGTTGCACAGGCTGTATCCTGATCTGCGCCTTGTGGTGCAGGAAGGGGCGACGCGACAGCTTCTTGATCTGCTGAAAGACGGCAGCATTGACGCTGTGATCGGGACGCCGACGAATGACCCCGAATTTGACAGCGCGCCGTTGTTTGAGGAGGCGCTGTGGGTCTGCGCGGCAAGTGATGATCCGATTTCAATTGGCCGTGGACCGGTTTCATTGTCAGACCTGTCCGACAGTCCGCTGTTGTCATTGAGCGCGGGCTTCAGCCTGCATGATCTGGTTGAGCGGCTTGCCCAAATGGCGGGCACGTACCTGAGCCGGGACTATCAGGGCGGGAGCCTTGACGCGGTGCGGCAGATGGCGGTGATGGGGGCGGGCGTCGCGATTTTGCCGTCGCTTTACGCGCTGGCAGAGGCCGTGCGTGACCCGGAGTTCAGGGTGCGCCGGTTGGATCATCCCGAAGCGGTGCATCCCATTGCATTGCATTGGCGTCACGCGTCACCCGCCGCCGAGGATTTTCAACGCCTTGCGGCAGAGCTGATCAGTGTGAAGGAAGAAATCCGCGCCCTGCGGGATGATCGGTTCGCGTGAGATTTGGAAAGGCGCGGCACGGGTACGTGGGCGCATGCCTGCGGGTCTGGTAATCCTGAGTGAAATCGTCGAAATAGGGGCATGAGCGTAGATCCTGCATCCTACCCGGCGCCTTTGCGCAAAGCCCGTGATGGGCTGGCGGGGGTTTCATTCATCGCGCTTCTGGCGGCGGTGATCTGTGCCCTGCCGATGCTTGCGGTGCTGTTGGCCGCGCTGGGCGGCGGGATGGAGACGGTGCGGCATTTGATGCAGACCGTGCTGGGGGAGTACACCCGCACCACGCTGGCGCTGGTTGTTCTGGTGTCGCTGGGGACCTTTGCGATTGGCGTGGGGGCGGCGTGGCTGGTGACGATGACGCGTTTCCCCGGTGTAAGGATTTTCGAAGTGGCGCTGGTGCTGCCGCTGGCGTTTCCGGCTTACGTTCTGGCCTATGCCTATACATCGGTGCTGGACCACCCCGGCATTGTGCAGACGCTGCTGCGTGATGTGACGGGATGGGGGCCGCGCGACTATTGGTTCCCTGATATCCGATCGCTGGGTGGGGCGGCGCTGATGCTGACGCTGGTGTTGTATCCTTATGTTTATCTGTTGGCGCGGGCGGCGTTTCTGCAACAAAGCGGCACGACGTTTCTGGCCGCGCGGGCGTTGGGCAAGAGCGCCTGGGTTGCGTTTTTCCGGGTGAGCCTGCCGCTGGCGCGGCCTGCGATTGCCGGTGGTGTGCTGCTGGCAGTGATGGAGACCATCGCGGATTTCGGCACGGTTGCCTATTTCGGCGTGCAGACCTTTGCCACGGGTATTTATACGGCGTGGTTTTCGATGTTTGACCGGGTGGGCGCGGCGCAGCTGGCGCTGTGTTTGCTGAGTTTTGCACTGTTGCTTGCGATGCTGGAGCGGGTGCAGCGGGGGCGGGCGAAGTACCACGATCCGGCGCGCCGCGCGCAGGCGATGCCGCCAATGCAGTTGAGCGGATGGGAAGCCTGGCTGGCGATGCTGGCCTGTGGTGTGCCGGTGCTGTTTGGGGCGGTGCTGCCGGTTTTTGTGTTGTTCGGCATGGGCCTTGGGTCAGAGCAGAATCTGCTGAGCCCGCGGTATCTGGGATTTGTCCGCAATTCGCTGACGCTGGCGGGTATCGCGGCGGTGGTCACTGTGGCGGTTGCGGTGGCGGTCGGGTTTTTCCAGCGGTTGCGGCCCGGCAGGTTGTCGCGCGGTGCGGGTTATGTGGCGCGGCTGGGGTATGCGGTGCCGGGCGGTGTGATCGCGGTGGGGCTGTTGGTGCCTTTTGCCGCCTTTGACAATGCGCTTGATGCGTGGATGCGGGCCACGTTTGATATTTCGACCGGGCTGCTGATCACCGGGTCGATCTGGCTTTTGATTGTGGCCTATATGGTGCGGTTTCTGGCGGCGGCGCTGGGTGCCTATGAGGGCGGGCAGGCGATGGTTCACGCGAACATGGACGCTGCTGCGCGGTCCTTGGGGCAGACGCCGGTGGGCACGCTCAGGCGGGTGCATCTGCCGATCTTGCGGCCCAGTCTGCTGACTGCTTTGCTGATCGTTTTTGTGGACGTGATGAAGGAACTGCCCGCGACGCTGATCATGCGGCCTTTCAATTTCGACACGCTGGCGGTGCAGGCCTACCGTCTGGCGTCGGACGAGCGGTTGGACGGGGCGGCGGTGCCGAGCCTTGTGATCGTGGCGATGGGATTGTTGCCGGTGATCCTGATCTGTCGTCAGGTGGGGCGCGACAGATAAGCGGGGGTGCAGGGGACCTGCACCTTACGCGCGGCGGGCCTTGGTTCGGGTCCAGTCCGCAGCTTCAATCCGCCAGCTTTGCCACTCTGCCGTTTTGCCGCCAAGTGTGAGTGGCCCTTGTGATATCATCCGAGCGCCGAGTTTGGCGGTGGCCCGTTGCGAGCGGATGTTGGTCGGGTCGATGTGCAGCCAGACGTGGGACACCGTGGTAAAGGCATGATCCAGCATCAGCGTTTTCAGGGCGCGGTTCGTGGCCCCGCCCCACCAGTCGCGGCCCAGAAAGGTATAGCCGATAGAGATGCCCTGTGGGTCTTGCGGGGCGGTGTAGTAGCGTGAACATCCGATCAATTTATCCGTCGCACGGGCGATGATGGCGAGGGTGGTGCCGGTGGCCAGGAGCATGTCCAGATAGGGCATGAACACTGTACGCTGGTGCCGGTCGCGCGCGGGATGGCCGGCCCAGATCAACGGGTCGCGCGCGACGGTATAAAGCGGTTCGCGGTCCTGTGACGTCAGGGGGCGCAGGCGCAGGGTGTGGTTTTCCAGACTAGGTTGTGGATCAAAGGCGGGATGCATGTGAGGTCCAATAAAAAGGGCGCACCGGTGGATGCGCCCTTGAGCTTGCGTGAAGTTCCCCGCCCGGTCGAGCGTTTGATTGTACCGTTACGTTTTTCCGTCACCTTCGGCGGCTTGGAGTTTGTCCTGCGTTTTGGTGTCAAAGTCAGAGGCATCGTGGCGTTCGTGCAGTTGCATGGACAGGTCATCGCCAAACGCGCGGTTGACCATGCGCCCGCGTGTGACAGCCGGGCGGGCATCAATCGCTTCGGCCCAGCGCAGGACGTTTTTGTAGGACGCTACATCGAGGAATTCGGCGGCACCGTAGAGCCGGCCCAGCACAAGCTGGCCGTACCACGCCCAGATTGCCATATCAGCGATGGAATAATCGCCCGCGAACCACGTGTTGTGGGCCAGATGCCGGTCCATCACGTCCAGCTGGCGTTTGGTTTCCATCGCAAAGCGGTTGATCGGGTATTCGAATTTTTCGGGCGCGTAGGCGTAGAAATGGCCAAATCCGCCGCCCAGATAAGGCGCGCTGCCCATTTGCCAGAAAAGCCAGCTGAGCGCTTCGGTGCGTTGGGCGGGATCGGTTGGCAGGAAGGCCCCGAATTTTTCCGCGAGATAGAGCAGGATGGCGCCGGATTCGAAAACCCGTTGGGGGGTGTCGCCGGAGTGATCCATCAGCGCGGGGATTTTGGAGTTCGGGTTTGCGTCCACAAAGCCCGAGCCGAACTGGTCGCCTTCTCCGATGTTGATGATCCAGGCGTCGTATTCCGCCCCCGTGTGTCCTGCGGCCAGCAGCTCTTCGAGAAGCACGGTCACTTTGACGCCGTTGGGTGTGGCGAGGGAGTAGAGCTGTAGCGGGTGCTTGCCGACTGGCAGGTCCTTATCGTGGGTAGGACCGGCGATGGGACGGTTGATGGAGGCGAATTTGCCGCCGGACTCGGCGTCCCATGTCCAGACTTTGGGGGGCTCGTAGGAAGATGTTTCGGTCATTGCGTGTCCTTTTGCTGAAGTGGTGTCAGGGTGGAGGAGACCTCCACCTTACGGTTGGGGTGTAAGGTGGGGCTTTGGCCCGCCTTGTGCCAGTGCTATTTTTGGGTTCTGTCAAAACCGTGAGAAGGTTGAGGTGTAGGAATGGTGCGGCGCTTTGTGCAATGTGACGTGTTCAGCGATGTGGCGCTGAAGGGCAACGGGCTGGCGGTGGTGCTGGACGGTGCGGGGCTGAGCGATGCGCAGATGCAGGATTTCGCGGTCTGGACCAATCAGGCAGAGACCACATTCATTGTGCCGCCGGTTGATAGGGCGGCGGATTACGGTGTGCGGATTTTTTCGCCTACACATGAGATGCCTTTTGCGGGTCATCCGACGCTGGGCAGTTGCGCGGCCTGGCTGCAGGGCGGCGGTGTGCCGCGCGCGCCGGGGCGTGTGGTGCAGGAATGCGGGATCGGGCTGGTTGAGATTGATCTGAGCGGCACGGTGCCCGCCTTTGTGGCACCGCCGACTGCGATTACCCCGATGGACGCGGCGGAACGGCTGCGTATTTGTGGGGCGCTTGGGATCAGGGCTGCGGAGGTTCTTGCGGCGGTGACGCTGGACAATGGCGTGCTGCGCCATGTGATTGAACTGCCCGATGCCGAACGGGTGCTGTCGCTGGATGCGGCGGCGGTGTCCCTGCCTGCATTTGCCGGGGTCAGCGTGATCGGGCGGTATCCGGCGGGACAAACAGCGGCGTTCGAGACGCGCAATCTGACGCCTGCGTCGCTGATGGCAGAGGACCCGATTACCGGGTCGATGAACGCGGCGATTGCTGTTTGGCTGAAAGCCGAAGGGCGGCTGGAGACGGATATTGTGATTGCGCAGGGCACCGCGATGGGGCGTCTGGGGCGGGTCCATGTTGCACGCCGTGGCGCGGATGTGATGATCGGGGGGCAGACGGTGATTGTGATCGAGGGTACGGTCCATTTGTGAGGATCGGGTAAGGTGGCGCTGTGCGCCGCCAGCGGGAGACAGAGTGGCGAAGGCAGCGCGAAATTTGGTGCGGGCGTGGCTGGCGGCCTTTGCGCTGTGGTGTGCAGCGCTGGCCGCGGCAGCGCAGGAGCCGGTGCCGGTGCAACAGGGGTTGATGTGGAACAGGACCGGGTTGCCGGCGGTGTTTCCATTACAGGTGCGCAGTGCGTTTGGGATGAATTATTTCCTGACACTCTATGATGCCGAGACGGGTGCCCCAGCGCTTGCCGCCTATTTCGAAGGCGGGCGGTTCTTTCGGGTGCTGGTGCCGCCCGGGCGGTTCAGACTGCGGCTGGCAGCGGGGCAGGTCTGGCAGGGGGAAGACGCGCTGTTTGGCGCGGGCGCGCGGACCCGGTTCATTGATATTCCGCAACCTCTGACCTTTGCGGTAACGGGATTTGACCGGAAGTCGGGTCATACGCTTGATCTGCGCCGGGTGATGGGGCGCGATGCGATGCTGGTGCCGATTGCGCCGCTTGGCACGTGTCAGGCCGTGCGGCTGGTGGCTGACCGTGCGGCGGAGGGACCGCATGGGACGCTGTTGCAGCGGGTGATTGGGCCAGCGGGGGCGCCGAAGCGGCGCCTGCGCGCGTGGCATGGTGCTTGGGCTGATTTGCGGTTTGTCGTGCGCAGGCGGGTTTGTCCGGTTGCGGGGTCGTAACGGGGCCGCGCGTGCGGCCGCCCCAAAAGAAAAAGCCGCCCCCTGAGGGACGGCTTGTCAAAGAGGCGAAATGCCCCGCGCGACGTTCAGCCCTGGCGGGCTTTGAACCGGCGCTGCGTCTTGTTGATCACGTAAACGCGGCCCTTGCGACGCACAACGCGGCAATCACGGTGCCGGTTTTTGAGCGAGCGGAGCGAATTGCGAACTTTCATGTTCTTATCCTTCCTGTCAGGCCCTGCCTTCGGAGAGAAGGACCAGCGCCGGGTTACGATCAGACCCCACAACAGGGGCCGGTGAATTGCGTGGTGGGCGATACTGGGATCGAACCAGTGACCCCTTCGATGTCAACGAAGTGCTCTACCGCTGAGCTAATCACCCACTTTTCAACGCGTTAGTCCGGCCCCAAACAAAAATGGGGCGCGAAAAGACGCGCCGTTGCGGGTGCTATAAAAGGAGTCGCGCGGACGATCAAGGGGCTTTTGGCATTAGGGTGTTTTGCGCTATATCTGCACCAAAGGGGAAGTCGATGCCGAGCACTGCCTATGACGTGATCAAACCCGCCAGAGACTTGTCCTGCGTGGTTTTTGCATCGCCCCATTCGGGGCGCGACTATCCGTGGACTTTTTTGCGGACATCCGTGCTGGATGAACACGCGATCCGGTCGTCCGAGGATGCGTTTGTCGATCAGCTTTTTGAGTGCGCGCCGCAATTTGGCGCGGCGTTCATCAAGGCTGGCGCGCCGCGCGCTTTTGTCGATCTGAACCGCGCCAAGGATGAGCTTGACCCTGCATTGATAGAGGGGGTGCGCCGCCGGGGGCATAATCCGCGCATTGCCTCTGGTCTTGGGGTCATTCCGCGGGTGGTTGCGAACGGGCGGGCGATCTATCGCGGCAAACTGAGCGCGGAGGAAGCGCGCCGCCGGATCGAGACCTATTGGCAGCCCTATCATGCCAAGCTGCAATCGCTTTTGGATGATGCCCACCGGCGCCACGGGCAGGCGGTGTTGATTGATTGTCATTCGATGCCGCATGAAGCGATGGATGGTGTTGTGCGCACCGGGGCGACCCGGCCCGATATTGTGTTGGGTGACCGGTTTGGGGCGGCGGCCAGTGGTGACGTGGTGGACCGGGTTGAGGCGGCTTTTGCCAGTGCCGGTTTTGTGGTCACGCGCAATACGCCCTTTGCGGGGGCCTATATCACACAGGCTTACGGAAGGCCCGGGCGCGCGCAGCACGCTGTGCAGGTCGAAGTTGACCGGTCGCTTTATATGAACGAGACGCTGATCCGCCCCAACGGGGATTTTGAGCGCGTGCGCGATGCGCTGCGCGAGGTCGTGGCCGAGATTGCCCTCATCGGGCAGGGCCGGGTGCCGCTGGCGGCGGAATAGCGGCACGCCGTCAGGTCAGGCGTGTAAGGCCGATGCCGACGCAGAGAACGCCAAGACCGGTCGCGGCGGTGCGCATCTGGTTCCAGAACTGCCAGTCGGGTGAATAGGCGTCCCATATTCTTTGTGCAGTTTGCCTGTCTTGTGGCACCTCAAGCAGCGCCAGAGCTTCGTTCATCGGGACGTTTGCCAGCATGGTCAGAAGCACGCTTAGACATGTAACGACGGCTGTTGCGATGCCGAACCACAGGGCCGCCGGGCGTTGCGCTGTCTTGATCAAAAAGAGTGTTGCGATCAGCAGGACAATCGGGGTGCCAAAGAAGGCCGGTGCAAAGACCGCGTTTACCACCGAGGCGTTCATGGCCTGCATGGCCGATATCGCAACGCGCGGGTCGGCGGTGTCCAGTCCCCACATGGTTGAACAGACCCAAGCATAGAAAAACCCAAAGAGCGCTGCGGACATAAGCAGGCTGAGCAGGCACAGGGGGCGTGTGAGTGAGGTCATGAAAATTCTTCAATATCCGTATAGATGTGTACGTCTTTACATATCCGTACTCTTGTGTACGGATAGCTGTCAAGCGTTTTGGAGAAGCGGATGCGTGAGGACAGAAGAACCGCCCGGATGCGAGAGATCGAGGCTGTGGCCTATGATCTGTTTGCGCAGCATGGGTTTGAGGGCACGTCGATGCTGGCCGTGGCCAAGGCGGCCAAGGCATCGAACGAGACGTTGTACCGCTGGTACGGGGATAAGGCCGGGTTGTTTCAAAGCATGGTGCAGGCCAACGCGTCGGATGTGCGCGAGGTTCTGGAGGCTGCGATTGCCGAACGCGGCACACCGATGCAGGTGCTTGAGCGCGTGGCTCCGGCGTTGCTGGCGATGCTGTTGGGGGACCGTGCGATTTTGCTGAACCGGGCGGCGGCGTCAGACCCCGGCGGCGCGTTGGGTAGGCTTTTGGCGGCATCGGGCCGGGACGCGGTTTTGCCGCTGATCGAAGCGGTACTAAAGGACGCGGTACAGGCTGGTGCTTTGAAAGCGCCTGATGTCGGGGAAATTGGCCCGTTGCTGGTGCATTTGCTGGTGGGGGACCGGCAGATCCGGCGGGTGATCGGCACAATGGCGGCCCCGTCCGATGCAGAGGTGCAGGCGATGGCAAACAGCGCGCTGGCGCAGTTTCGCGCCCTGTGCGCGCCCTGACAAGAAGAGCGCGCTATCGCAGGGCGCGGCCTTTGACGATGGCCTTGGTGCCAAAGCGGTCGCGGATGGCGTCGGTCGCGCGTTCTGCTTTGGTGCGTTGCTGTGCATCGGGGTCGAGCAGATCACCGGCCAGATCGGCCCCTTCGCCGGTGCTGAGATCGGAAATGCCAACCCCGATCAGGCGGAACGGGCCGGGATCGTCCAGTTGATCAAAAAGTGCGCGGGCGGTGCGGTAGATGCGGTCTGCAAGCTGCGTTGGATCACTGAGCGAGACGCGGCGCGTGAGGGTCTTGAAATCGCTGCGCTTGAGCTTGAGCGTGACAATGCGGCCCGCCGCGTCCTTGGCCTTGGCCCGGTCGGCAACCTGCACCGACAGCCGCCACAGGTGACCGTCGAGGATGTCCGCATCCGCGGTGTCATCGCCAAAGGTGGTTTCCTTGGAAATGGATTTGACCGGCTCATGGGCCGAGACGCGGCGGTGGTCCTGCCCGCGCGCCAGATGCCAGAGCCGTTCGCCCATCCCGCCGAAGCGCACGATCAGATCGGTTTTTTCCCAGCGCAAAAGATCCGCGAAGGTGCGGATGCCGGCCTTGTCCAGTGCGGCCTGCGTCACGGCCCCGACGCCCCAGATCAGCTTGATCGGTTTGTCGCGGAGGAAATTATTGGTTTCCGCCTTGCCGATGATGGAAAAGCCGTGCGGTTTGTCGAGATCGGAGGCAACCTTGGCCAGAAACTTGTTATGGCTCAGGCCGATGGAACCGGTGAGGCCCAGTTCGGTTTTCATGCGGCGGACCAGACGGGCCAGCATCACGGCGGGGGCATGGCCGTGCAGGCGGGCGGTCCCGGTCATGTCGAGAAATGCCTCGTCCAGTGACAGCGGTTCGATGGCGGGAGTCAGTTCTTCCATCATCAGACGGATCGCACGGGAGGCCTCAACATAGGCGTCCATGCGGGGTTTGATGATGACGGCGTCGGGGCAGAGTTTCAGCGCCTTGAACATCGGCATCGCGGAACGGACGCCGCGGATGCGCGCGACATAGCAGGCGGTTGAGACCACCCCGCGCCGCCCGCCACCGATGATCACGGGCTTGCCGTCAAGCGCGGGGTTGTCGCGTTTTTCAACGGAGGCATAGAAGGCATCGCAATCCATGTGGGCGATGGTAAGGTCGTTCAGTTCAGGATGGGACAGCACGCGGGGGCTGCCGCAGGCGGGGCAACGGCGGGCGGCGGGGATTTCGGAAAGGCAATCGCGGCAGAGAGCGGCCAAGGGGGAGTCCGATCATTGGTGAACGCACAGATAATAGCGAAGGCAGGTATGCAGGGACAAGGGTGGTTGCATGGAATTCAATGGGGCAAAGGTGGCACTGTTTCTGGGCGACAGGCTTGCCGTGATCCTGCGCGAGGACATTGCGGGTTTGCCCTTTGCCGGGCATTGGGATTTTCCCGGTGGTGGCCGCGAGGGGGATGAGACGCCTTTTGCCTGCATGGCGCGGGAATGTTTCGAGGAATTGGGCCTGCATGTTGCGGCGCGGCATGTTGTGTGGTCCCGGTCCTTTGTGCGGGATGCCCCGGCGCAGGGCATTGCATGGTTTTTCGTGGCGCATCTGCCCGCGACGGCGGCGCGCGATGTGGTGTTCGGGGATGAGGGAGAACGCTGGACCTTGATGCGGCCTGAGACCTTTCTGGCGCATCCACGCGCGATTCCCGCGTTCCAGACGCGGTTGCGTATTTACCTGAAGGACGCAGGCCAAGACAATTTGTAAAGAAATCCGGTGTTTTACAAGAAAGCCCCCCGCTGCCTTAAGCGGGGGGGAGGTGACGAACATCAGGAAGATCCAGTTCGTCGGGGAGTATCACCTAGGGTAAACCTAGCAGTGGAATGTCCTATCACATAGTCAGGAATTCCTGACTAAGGGGTCAATTTTTGGGTTGTGCTGAATTTACTACAGTCTGAGGTTGAAAAACCTCAGGCGGACATCTCGGCCAGAATGGCTTGGGCGGCGGTCTTTGGGTCCGCTGCCTGCCAGATGGGACGGCCCACCACGATGTGATCCACGCCGTCGCGCACGGCTTGCGCCGGGGTCGCGACACGTTTTTGATCCCCCAGTGCGGCACCGGCAGGGCGCACGCCGGGGGTAACAATCAGTTTGCCCGCCGCTTCGGGCAGGGCGCGGATTGCGGCGGCTTCCTGTGGGGAGGCGATGACGCCGTCTGCACCGGCATCAAATGCGCGGGCGGCGCGGGTGTGTACCAGATCAGCCAGATCGCCGGGCTGGATCAAGGCCGCGTCCAGGTCAGCGCGGTCAAGCGAGGTGAGAATTGTCACGCCAAGGATCTTGAGATTGCTGCCTGCGGCCCCTTCCTTGGCGGCGCGCACCACATGCGGATCACCGTGGACCGTCAGGAAATCCAGATCGAACTGCGCCAGACCGCGCACGGCGGCCTCAACCGTGGCACCGATGTCAAACAGCTTCATGTCCAGAAAGATGCGTTTGCCGTGCTCTTGCTTGAGTTCATTGGCAAGCGCCAGCCCGCCGCCCGTGAGCATGCCCAGCCCGATCTTGTAGAACGATACGGCGTCACCAAGTTTATTGGCAAGCTCTAGCCCCGCCACCGCGTGAGGGACATCAAGGGCGACGATCAGGCGGTCATCAGGCTGGTGTGTCATGACGGGCAGGCTCCGGTTCTGGTGAGGTTCCGGTGGGGACTGCCTTATGCGGTCTGAAGGGTCAAGTGCGCGTGGCTAGGCCGCGCGGGGCAGCACGGCGGCGCAGGGTGTACAGGCCGACAGGTCGGTGCGTGTGGCATGACGTTTCTTGGCCTGCTGCACCAGTTTGAATGCCGCAGCCTGCACTGGCATCGACATCGGCCCCGGCACCGCACAGGGATAGCGATAGCTGCCGTCCGATGTGGTGAGGGTGACAAGCGCTTCAAAGGTATTTGACGCGGGATTGAAGTGGATTGTTTCTGGTGTCTTGATCTGCATTTTACGCCTCCGGTGCCTGACCCGTTTGTCGGGTTCTGTGGGCAGGATGCGTGCATCTGGCATTTCGCAAAAGGGGAATTGCCCGCATTTCGCGTCAGGTTGGAGACAGGTAGAAAAAGACCGGACGTGCGCAGCCGCATGTGGCTGGCGACGTCCGGTTCAGGGTCAGAGACGGTGCAGGCAGGCAGCAGTCTCTGTCAGGCACCCGGTGTCCGCGCATAAGCGGGACACGGGTTCGCCACGCGGCCGGGACGGGCCGCGCGCATTCTCAGGCGGCGCTGCGGTCGGGCCGTGTGATCAAACCGTCAAGCCAGCGGATTGGGTCAAAGCCCTTGCGCTTGGCCCGCAGGCGCGGATGGGACGCGTCGGTTTCGCTAAAGAGCCCGCCGCGGTGCTGGTGGCGGCGGATGGCCTGCTTGGCCAGACCGCGCGACACCTCGTCAAAGGACATTGTAATGGGGGCGGCGATATCGCAGGCGTAGGTGCGATTAATGGTATTGTCACGGACTGTCACGCTCGCCTCGAACCGCTGTGTTGCGGCGTTGTAGCGGACATCGCTCAACTGGATGGGGCATGTATACATTTCGAAACCTCAAATATTTAGCCTGATTCGTAGATGGCTATCGTTGTTTGAAAATTAAACGCGCTGTGATGCAAAAAAGTTTCAACTAAGCGTGAGGATTGTGGATAAATCTAAAAAACCATTTAATAACACCGCGTTGAGAAGGTATTTATTTTTGCTTTTGGTGTGGGATTTCGGGGTGTGGCGTGGCTTTTTCCTGATCCTGTGACGGCAGGCCATGCCAGAGGGATGCACTGTCGCGCGGCAAATTTTGCCGGTTATGTGCCTTGAACCTGTCCCCCCGGTTTCCCAAATATCGGATGAGGCCCAAAAAATTGCGTGCTGCCAAGCGGGCGCAGAGATGACAGGGCGCTTTGATAAAGGAGAAGACGATGGACTTGAGCAAGTTCACGGAGAGATCGCGCGGATTCATTCAGGCCGCGCAGACCATCGCGACACGCGAAGATCACCAGAAACTATCCCCCGACCATATTTTGCAGGCGCTGCTGGATGACGAGCAGGGGCTTGCGACCAATCTGATCACTGCAAGCGGCGGTGATGCGGGCAAGGTGCGCGATGCGCTTGCCTTGCAACTGGGTAAGATGCCCAAGGTCACCGGTGATGCAGCACAGGTGTATCTGGACAATGCCACCACCAAGGTGCTGGCGGAGGCCAAGGCGATAGCCAAGAAAGCCGGTGACAGTTTTGTGCCGGTCGAGCGTATTCTGATGGCGCTGTGCATGATCAGATCCGGTGCAAAGACGGCGCTGGAAGCGGGCAGGGTGTCCGCGCAGGGGCTGAACGGGGCCATCAATGATGTGCGCAAGGGCCGTACGGCGGACACGGCAAGCGCCGAGGACGGGTATGAGGCGTTGAAGAAATACAGCACCGACCTGACCGCGCGCGCCGAAGAGGGCCGGATTGACCCCATCATCGGGCGTGACGAGGAAATCCGCCGTGCGATGCAGGTGTTGAGCCGCCGGACCAAGAACAACCCCGTTCTGATTGGTGAGCCCGGTGTGGGTAAAACCGCGATTGCGGAGGGTCTGGCCCTGCGCATCGTGAACGGTGACGTGCCTGAGAGCCTGCGCAACAAGCGGTTGCTGTCTTTGGACATGGGTGCGCTGATTGCCGGTGCGAAATACCGTGGTGAGTTCGAAGAGCGTCTGAAGGCGGTTCTGACCGAAGTGACTGAAGCGGCAGGTGAGATTGTCCTGTTCATCGACGAGATGCACACGCTGGTTGGTGCCGGTAAGGCGGACGGCGCGATGGATGCGTCGAACCTGCTGAAACCTGCGCTGGCGCGCGGCGAACTGCATTGTGTTGGTGCGACGACGCTGGACGAATACCGCAAGCACGTTGAAAAGGATGCGGCGCTTGCGCGGCGGTTCCAGCCTGTGATGGTGCAGGAGCCGACGGTGGAAGATACGGTGAGTATTCTGCGCGGCATCAAGGAAAAGTACGAGTTGCACCACGGTGTGCGTATCTCCGACAGCGCTTTGGTCGCGGCGGCGACGCTGAGCCACCGGTATATTACGGACCGCTTTCTGCCGGACAAGGCCATCGACCTGATGGACGAGGCGGCATCGCGGCTGCGCATGGAAGTGGACAGCAAGCCCGAAGAGCTGGACGCGCTTGACCGTCAGATCCTGCAATTGCAGATCGAGGAAGAGGCGTTGAAGCTGGAGGATGATCAGGCGTCGAAAGACCGGCTTGAGACCTTGCAAAAGGATCTGGCCGATCTGCAGGAGAAGTCGTCGGAGATGACGGCGGCCTGGCAGGCGGAGCGGGACAAGCTGGCCGGTGCGCGTGACATCAAGGAAAAGCTGGACCGTGCGCGGGCCGAATTGGACATGGCAAAGCGTGAAGGCAATCTGGCAAAGGCCGGTGAGCTGTCCTACGGCGTGATCCCGCAGTTGGAAAAGGACCTTGAGGCCGCAGAGACGCGCGACGAGGGCATGATGGTAGAAGAGGCCGTGCGCCCGGACCAGATCGCATCCGTGGTCGAGCGGTGGACGGGTATTCCGGCGGGCAAGATGCTGGAAGGCGAGCGTGATAAGCTTTTGCGCATGGAAGAGCAGTTGCACGGTCGTGTGATTGGTCAGAATTCAGCGGTCAAGGCGGTGGCCAATGCGGTGCGCCGTGCGCGGGCCGGGTTGAACGACGAGAACCGTCCGTTGGGTTCGTTCCTGTTCCTTGGCCCGACCGGCGTGGGCAAGACCGAGCTGACCAAGGCTGTGGCGGAGTTTTTGTTTGATGACGACAGCGCGATGGTGCGCATTGATATGTCGGAGTTCATGGAGAAACATGCCGTGGCGCGTCTGATCGGTGCCCCTCCGGGTTATGTCGGGTATGACGAAGGTGGTGTGCTGACCGAAGCGGTGCGGCGGCGTCCGTATCAGGTGGTGTTGTTTGACGAGGTCGAAAAGGCGCATCCGGATGTGTTCAACGTGCTGTTGCAGGTGCTGGACGACGGTGTGCTGACCGATGGTCAGGGCCGCACGGTCGATTTCAAGCAGACGCTGATCATCCTGACGTCGAACCTTGGTGCGCAGGCGCTGAGCCAGCTGCCCGAAGGCGGTGACATGGCGCAGGCCAAGCGTGATGTCATGGACGCGGTGCGGGCGCACTTCCGGCCAGAGTTCCTGAACCGTCTGGACGAGACGATCATCTTTGACCGTCTGGCACGGGCAGACATGACCGGGATCGTGGAGATTCAGCTTGCACGGCTGCTCAAGCGGTTGGCCGGGCGCAAGATTGATCTGGAGCTTGAGGACAGCGCGAAAGTGTGGCTGGCCGACGAAGGCTATGATCCGGTGTTCGGTGCGCGGCCTTTGAAGCGGGTGATCCAGCGGGCGTTGCAAGACCCGCTGGCGGAAATGCTGCTGGCCGGTGATGTGCGTGACGGTGATCTGATCAAGGTCAGCGCGGGCGCGGACGGGCTGATCATCGGGGACCGTGTGGCGGCAAGCAATCGGCCCAAACCGGACGACGCGACGGTGCATTAACCACGTTGTATATAGTGTAGTGGAAGGCCGGGGTTTGCGCCCCGGCCTTTTTTCGTATTGCCTGTATGGCATGTGGAAAGCGGAATATGTCCTGTTTGACTGTGATGGTGTGCTGGTGGACAGTGAAACGCTGACGCAGAATGTTCTGTCGGCGGAATTGGAGCATTATGGGCTGTTGGTGCCGCCTGCCAAGGTGGGGCGCATGTTTCTGGGCGGGACGATGGCCGGTGTGATGCAGCGCGCCCGCGAGATGGGGGCGGCGCTGCCCGATGGCTGGCTGGACACTATATATGCAACCCTTTTTGCAGAACTGGAGGCGCGGTGTGATATGATACCGGGTGTGCCCGCGATGCTGGATGCGCTGGACGCGGCGGGTATCGGCTATGCCACCTGTTCAAACGGGCCGATGGCCAAGATGGAAGTCACCTTGGGACGCAATGATCTGTGGGCCCGGTTTGAGGGGCGTGTGTTTTCGGCGCATGATTGTGCGGCATCCAAACCGGCACCGGATGTTTACCTGAAAGGGGCGGCGTTGGCGGGGGTTGATCCGGCCGGTTGCGCGGTGATCGAGGACAGCCCCACGGGTTTGCGCGCGGGACGGGCGGCGCAAATGCGGTGCTACGGCTTTGCCGCGCAGACGGATGCGGCAAAGCTGGTGCCACTTGCGGATGTTGTTTTTGACGATATGGCGGATTTGCCCGCGTTGCTGGGTTTGGGAGGGCAGGCATGACAATCCTGAAAACCAAGCGGTTGGTGCTGCGTCCTTTCCGGCTGGAGGATGCGCCAGAGCTGTTCGAGGTGTTTGGCAACAAGGAAGCGATGAAATACTGGAGCACGCTGCCGCATGCGTCCTTGGCTGAGACCGAAGAATTGGTGCGCCGGACGATGCAGGCCGATCCGGCCAGACATGCGGAATTTGTGGTGGAGTTCGAGGGTCGGGTGATTGGCAAGGCGGGCATCTGGGAAATGCCCGAAGTGGGATACATCCTGCATCCGGCGTATTGGCGACGCGGTTTCGGGCAGGAGGTTCTGGAGGCTTTGATCCGGTTTGGATTCGAAGAGCGCGGCCTGACTCGGATCACGGCAGATGTGGACCCGGACAATGCCGCCTCTATCGCGATGCTGACAAAGCTGGGTTTTCACGAGACAGAACGAAAGGCGCGGACCATCGAGATTGGCGGTGTCTGGTATGACAGTGTTTATTTCGCGCTGGATGCCTGACCCGAGGGTGGCCTGCCAGAGGCTCCGGCAGGCCAGTCGTACAGTTTTGGGAATGTCATGACCCGAACGAGGTTTCGAACCGCTGCACGATCCGGTCGACAAGGTCGCGGTGAATTTCCGCCCTGGCACGGCCACCGGCATCTTCGCACAGGGGGTCAAGTTCGCCTTCGTTAGCAAGGATGGCGGGGCCGCCGGGCTTGCATTCAGCCAGAAAGCTGAAGTGTGTCGCGTCGGGCACGACGGTATAGCTGGCATCGGGGATCATTTCGGCGGCGGCGCGGGCATAGACGCCAGCGGGGATCAGATCTTCATCACCGAGGTTGAGGATATGAACGGGAATGTCGATGGCGCGCAGGCTTGGCTCTGTCAACGTGCTAACGATGCCGGGGTCCACCACCAGTGCCATAACAATGCGCGGGTCGCGCAAATCCTGTGCTGCCGGGCTGAGGTCAAGCGCGTGCAGGTCCACACCGAAATGCGCAAGGAAGGCGCAGTCGGACATGCCGTGATCGGTGTCATCGCAGAAGTGTTGCAGGCGGTCGGGGTCCACCCGCGCGCCAGCCACGGCCAGAGCCGTATAGCCACCCGCCGAAAATCCAAGCGTGGCGATGCGGGTTGTGTCCATGAATGGATAGCTGTCGGGGTTCTGGGTGATTTCGCTGATGACTGCCGAAATGTCGGCGGGGCGTTCCCAAACGCGCACGGCGGCCTGTGCGGAGGCGTTGCCGGTGGTGCTGCCGGGATGGTTTGGCAGGACCACGACAAAGCCCGCTTCGGCCAGCCGGGATGCGATCCAGCCGAACTGGCCCGCGTTGCCGCCCGCGCCGTGGGACATGATGATGACGGGATGCGCGCCTGTGCGGTGCGGGGCATTGCGCCCAGCCGGGGTGCCGTGGAACACGCCGTTGCCGCCAACGGTCACGGTCTTGCCGCCGGGGGTCGCGGGATACCAGATGTGAAAGTCGATGTCCTGATCCCGGACGGGCGCAAAGGCGGTGGCATGGGTGATGCCCGCGCCGCCGGTGTAGGCAGGGCGGAAAAGTTCGTATCCGCCCCATCCGGCAAGGCCGATGGCGGCACAAAGGGCAAGGGAGCGGGCGATTGGTCTGAAGCGTGGCATGGATTGTCTCCGGTTTGGGTTGAACTGCCCCTGTTCTGGCAATTCCCCGTACCGGATGCGTCCCGGAACGCGTTTGAGGTCGCCCCGGATCGTGATCAAGGATAGGTTCGGATGGTCATTCGCAAGGCCAGACCATGATCTTTGTTCCGATATCGCTTTTTGCCTGTGTGTTTCTGCTGATCGTACTGGGCTGGTTTGTCCGCACGCAGGGGCTGGACCAGCGGGCGCATCAGCTTTTTGCGCTGCTGATTGCACTTTATGCGGCGCAGTCGTTCTGGCTGAGCCTGCGGTGGGGGTATGGTATTGAGGTGGCGGGCACGCTGGCGGCGTTGTCGGCGCCGGTTTTGCCGGTGGTTGCCTATCTTGCCTATGGTGCGCTGAATGCGCCGCTGAGTGGGCGGCGGCTTTGGCCTTTGGCGGTGATTGTGCTGCACTGGCTGAGCTATGGCCTGTCGCCGGACCTGGCGGATGCGGTGATCCTGCTGACGTATTTTGGTTTTGGAACCTTGTTGATCGTGCAGGCGGTGCGTGGGCCGGACCGGCTGGCGCTGTCGCCGCTGGACAACGCGCGGTGGATTGTGATCGCGATGGGGGTGACCGGGATCATGCTGATCGGGTCGGCGCTGGTGGATGTCTCTATCATCGTCGATTTTTTGCGTAACGAAGGGCGGCACGCGGGGCTGATCATCAGTGTGATCCAGACGGGGCTGGTTCTGATCATCGGGTTGAGCGCGGCCTTTGGGCGTATCGCGGAGGCCCCGCAGGCAGAACCGGAAGTGCAGGCACCGCTGGCCGAGGATGTTGCAGAGGAGGATGCCGCGATACTGGCGCGGCTGGAGCGGCTGTTTGTGCAGGATCATCTGCACCGGGATGAGGAATTGAGCCTGCGCAGACTGGCGCGCAAGCTGGGGCTGCCGGACCGGCGGGTGTCAAATGCGATCAACCGGCAGACGGGTTTAAGTGTGTCGCAGTTTGTGAACGAGCACCGGATCAAAGATGCCTGCACTCTGCTGATCACCACAGAAGACACGGTGCTGGCGGTGTCGCTGACGGCGGGGTTTGCCAGCAAGTCGAATTTCAACCGTGAATTCGCGCGGGTGACCGGTGTGTCGCCGTCGGTCTGGCGCGGGCAGAACAGGGCATGAAAAGACCCGCCGGTTTGCACCGGCGGGCCTTGAAGAATTTGAACCGGGTGCCGCGTTCAGCGGCGAGGGGTTCAGCTTTCTGGCAGGATCACCTTGTCGATGACGTGGATCACGCCGTTGGACGTTTCGATGTCTGCGGTTGTGACGTTCGCTTCTTCGACCATCACGCCATTGTCCAGATCAATCGTGACGCTGGACCCTTGCACGGTTGTTGCTTCCATGTCGTCCTGAAGGTCAGTCGACATGACTTTGCCCGGCACGACGTGGTACGTCAGGATCGCGGCAAGCTGGTCCTTGTTCTCGGGCTTCAGCAGATCTTCGACCGTGCCTTCGGGCAGGGCGGCAAATGCTGCATCCGTTGGGGCGAATACGGTAAACGGACCATCGCCCTTCAGCGTCTCGACCAGACCGGCGGCTTCAGCGGCGGCCAGCAGGGTGCCGAAATCGCCAGCACCGGCGGCTGTGTCAACGATGTCTTTCTTCATGGAACCTGCGAATGCGGCTGTGCCCATCAGGGCTGCGGCTGCGGTCAGGGCAATTGCTTTAGTACGGAACATAGGTGTCTCCTTTTGGAAGTTACGGATGCGTACTGTTGCATCGGAAAGGATACGCGGCTGGTCGCACTCTGGTTCATTCAAAAACCGCAGTTTTTTGGCATGGGTCCGGAACGGCGGAAATTTAGGAGGAAACACGCCGAAGTGCGGTAGGTTTTGGCGGTTGCACGCTGAGGTAGTGTGGTCAAATGTCCCATCGCATTGAAGACGACAGGCACGGCCACACATTGAGCTTTCGCGCCATATGGTCAGGCGCTGTGTGTCAGAGTTCTGACATTCCGGTGTGCCAAATGTAATGTGCCGTGAATTGGTTTGGTGAGTGGCCAGTGACGACCTACCTAAGAACCAGACCAATCTGGAGATTTGATCAATGGCACACCGCTGGACCAATACGCTGACCCTGAATGATGCAACGCCCCGGGACGTTTTCCTGAACCGCCGGCAATTGATCGCGGGTGCGGCGGCGGGCGTGGGCCTTGTGGCGCTGGCCGGGCAGGCGCGGGCGCAGGATGCCGCGCTTGAGCCAAACTCCTACGAGGATATCACACAATATAACAATTACTATGAGTTCGGCACCGGCAAGACCGATCCGGCGGCCAATGCCCATACGCTGACCACATCACCGTGGGAGGTGCAGATCGACGGGATGGTCGACAAGCCCGGTGCCTATGCGATGGCCGATATTATGGATGCGATGACGATCGAGGAGCGCATCTATCGGTTTCGTTGTGTAGAGGCGTGGTCGATGGTGATTCCGTGGAACGGGTTCGAGCTGGCGGATTTGCTGGATATGGCCGGTGTGCAGAGCGGCGCAAAATATGTGGCGTTTGAAACGGCGCTGCGCCCGGACGAGATGCCCGGCGTGCGGTTTCCTGTTCTGGACTGGCCCTATGTTGAGGGTCTGCGGTTGGACGAGGCAATGCATCCGCTGACGATCATGGCGACGGGCATTTACGGCAAGGACATCCCGAACCAGAACGGCGCACCCATGCGATTGGTCGTGCCGTGGAAATACGGGTTCAAATCCATCAAGTCGATTGTGCGGATTACACTGACCGATCAGGAGCCGCCGACCAGCTGGAACAAGGCCAACGCCCGCGAATACGGTTTCTATAGTAATGTGAACCCCGAGGTCAGCCATCCGCGCTGGTCACAGGCGAGCGAACGTGTTGTGGGCGGGGGCCTGTTTGCCAAGCGGCAGCCGACGCTGATGTTCAATGGATACGAAGAAGAGGTTGCCAGCCTGTATGAAGGTATGGACCTCAAGGCGAACTTCTGAGGCGGGTTAGTATAGAGTGATGAGTGTTGTGGACCGCATAAACGGATTTGCCCGCAAGGTGCCGACCTGGGCTGTCTATATACTCTATATACTACCCGCGCCTTACTTCTTCTATCTGGCGCTGACCGGGGGGCTTGGTCCTGATCCGGTCAAGCCGCTGGAGCATGAGTACGGTGAGATCGCGCTGCAACTGCTGATCATCGGTTTGTGCATCACGCCGCTGCGGCAATACTTTGGTCTGAACCTGATCAAGTTTCGCCGTACCTTCGGGGTTCTGGCCTTTACCTACGTCACGCTGCACCTGCTGGTTTGGGCGGTGCTGGATGTGCAAAGCATCAATCGCGTGGTGGAGGACATTATCAAGCGGCCTTACATTACCATTGGCATGGCCGGGTTCTTGCTGTTGCTGCCGCTCGCGCTGACGTCGAACAACTGGTCGGTGCGCAGGCTGGGGCCAAAGTGGCGGCAGCTGCACAAGCTGACTTATGTGGCCGTGATCCTTGGGGGCGTGCATTACATCTGGCTGGTGAAGGGCATCCAGCTTGAGCCTCTGATCTATATGGCTGTGATTCTGGGACTGTTGGCCCTGCGGTTGAGGCCCAGAAAGCGAGCAAGCGCAGCCGCCTGAGGGGTGACACTATATACACAGAAAGAAAGCCGCCCGATTTCGGGCGGTTTTTTGATTCTGGAGCGGCGAGAGCGAGATGTGAATCACTTTGTCTGGGGATTCTGTGGGGGGCAGGGGCGAATATCTGCGATTCAGGGAGTGAATCGGCCGAGAATCTGGGGCGAGTCGAAAAATCTGCGGGTGAATCGCGGAAAATTCGTGCCCGGTGCTGCCGATTCAGTCGAAATTGTGAGTCGGAATTCGGATGTGCGGGGTGAATCGGAGGATGAATCGGGTGAATCGCAGCCAAATTGTTCGCGCAAACAGTCAAAGACTCGGTTTGGCTTGGGGGTAACCCTGTGGATAACACAATATCTGGCATAAGGCGGTGTTTGGCTGACCTATGGTCAGAGCAATAAAGCTGCTTCACAGGTCGAATTTGGGAAATATTTGGGATGCAAGATACTGTTTTTATACAAAAAACAGGGTTCAGCACGAAAAATGCACTTTTCTTGAAAAAAGGGGTTGCGGGTACCCGCCACTAACCGTAGAACCCACCTCACCGGCGGCGCAGAGATGCACCAACGGGACGCCGGACGGGCCACACGGAAGCGGAAACGCAGACAGAAGCCAAGACGGTAAGAGAAGAAAATCAGAGGTAACCGAGGCGGGGCGCGCCAAAGAAGTTAGGGCGCATCCAGTCACTTTTGTCTCTACGCTGTTTGAAAATTAGATATCTGAAGAGATATGTGGGCGGTTTGGTTCATTCGATGGATCAACGTCTGTATATCGCGCTCTTAGCCCTCGGGCGATCATAGAGTGTCAGCTTCACTGTTTGGACGGCCTTCGGTTACTTTGGTAACTGAAAGCACAACAAACAGAAAAGACGCCATAAGATTTCAGTAAGGTCTTATGGTCGATGTGCAGAGGTTCGACGTCAAGGATAAGCAAGTAATTGCTTTTCAACTTGAGAGTTTGATCCTGGCTCAGAACGAACGCTGGCGGCAGGCCTAACACATGCAAGTCGAGCGCACCCTTCGGGGCGAGCGGCGGACGGGTTAGTAACGCGTGGGAACGTGCCCTTCTCTACGGAATAGCCATTGGAAACGATGAGTAATACCGTATACGCCCTTCGGGGGAAAGATTTATCGGAGAAGGATCGGCCCGCGTTAGATTAGATAGTTGGTGGGGTAATGGCCTACCAAGTCTACGATCTATAGCTGGTTTTAGAGGATGATCAGCAACACTGGGACTGAGACACGGCCCAGACTCCTACGGGAGGCAGCAGTGGGGAATCTTAGACAATGGGCGCAAGCCTGATCTAGCCATGCCGCGTGTGTGATGAAGGCCCTAGGGTCGTAAAGCACTTTCGCCAGGGATGATAATGACAGTACCTGGTAAAGAAACCCCGGCTAACTCCGTGCCAGCAGCCGCGGTAATACGGAGGGGGTTAGCGTTGTTCGGAATTACTGGGCGTAAAGCGTACGTAGGCGGATCAGAAAGTAGGGGGTGAAATCCCGAGGCTCAACCTCGGAACTGCCTCCTAAACTCCTGGTCTTGAGTTCGAGAGAGGTGAGTGGAATTCCAAGTGTAGAGGTGAAATTCGTAGATATTTGGAGGAACACCAGTGGCGAAGGCGGCTCACTGGCTCGATACTGACGCTGAGGTACGAAAGTGTGGGGAGCAAACAGGATTAGATACCCTGGTAGTCCACACCGTAAACGATGAATGCCAGTCGTCGGGCAGTATACTGTTCGGTGACACACCTAACGGATTAAGCATTCCGCCTGGGGAGTACGGTCGCAAGATTAAAACTCAAAGGAATTGACGGGGGCCCGCACAAGCGGTGGAGCATGTGGTTTAATTCGAAGCAACGCGCAGAACCTTACCAACCCTTGACATCCTGTGCCACTATCAGAGATGGTACGTTCCCTTCGGGGACGCAGTGACAGGTGCTGCATGGCTGTCGTCAGCTCGTGTCGTGAGATGTTCGGTTAAGTCCGGCAACGAGCGCAACCCACATCTTTAGTTGCCAGCAGTTCGGCTGGGCACTCTAAAGAAACTGCCCGTGATAAGCGGGAGGAAGGTGTGGATGACGTCAAGTCCTCATGGCCCTTACGGGTTGGGCTACACACGTGCTACAATGGCAGTGACAATGGGTTAATCCCAAAAAGCTGTCTCAGTTCGGATTGGGGTCTGCAACTCGACCCCATGAAGTCGGAATCGCTAGTAATCGCGTAACAGCATGACGCGGTGAATACGTTCCCGGGCCTTGTACACACCGCCCGTCACACCATGGGAGTTGGTTCTACCCGACGACGCTGCGCTAACCTTCGGGAGGCAGGCGGCCACGGTAGGATCAGCGACTGGGGTGAAGTCGTAACAAGGTAGCCGTAGGGGAACCTGCGGCTGGATCACCTCCTTTCTAAGGATGTTCCTAGTAAATGAGCTTGCTCACTTCGTGGAACACTTAGCAGGTCAGTAAACAAAACTGACCATATTTAGGGACATCTTCGGATGTCACCTACGGACCGAGCCGTCCTCATATCTCTTCAGAAACAGAACACGAGCTACCGCTCGTATGGGTCGGTAGCTCAGGTGGTTAGAGCGCACGCCTGATAAGCGTGAGGTCGGAGGTTCAAGTCCTCCTCGACCCACCAAGCGATTTTGCCGTAGGCAAAACGAGTTGTCACTATAGTGTATCCAAAGGATGCGCGAGAGTGACGATAGCGGTGCTTCTCGGGACATTGCCTTTGGCAATACCCTGCCAGCACGACGCGCGTTTTGCTTTGCAAAACACTCTGGGGCCTTAGCTCAGCTGGGAGAGCGCCTGATTTGCATTCAGGAGGTCAGCGGTTCGATCCCGCTAGGCTCCACCATTATACGATTAGATCGCTAAGCACTGTTGAGTGCTTAGCCGTCCAATCGGACGAATTGACATCGTTTAGAGAGATACAGTTACTTTGAGAGTAATCTTAAAGTAACAAACAACACCGTTTGTTCTTGCCGAGTAAGGCTTAGAACTCAGTTGTTGCCATCTTCGGATGGCCGGTGTTTAGCGGACTGTTTCCTCGGTCCACTAGGCATATCGCGACTGAAACGAACGTGTTGTCCAAGTCAAGTACACTAACCAGAGACATGACGCTGCTTGCCCGCACGGCTGGCTGCTAATCGCATGTCTCGTTGTCCACTCTTAGAGAGTGGGCGGGAAAAAGTATGCTTTTGAACCAGGATAAGGATCTACAGTTTCTTACCAGCTTCTGTGGATCGCGCAGGACGCAAGTCTTGCTTTTTCTGGATCAAATCAAGCGCGAAAAGGGCGTTTGGTGAATGCCTTGGCAGTAAGAGGCGATGAAAGACGTGATACTCTGCGATAAGTCATGGGGAGCTGAGAATAAGCTTTGATCCATGAATTTCTGAATGGGGCAACCCACCTGATACTTTGTTATTACTACCCTTCGGGGTGGCTAATAATGAGGTAAACCAGGTATTTTTAACCTGAATATATAGGGTTAAAAAGGCAAACCCGGGGAACTGAAACATCTAAGTACCCGGAGGAAAGGAAATCAATTGATACTCCCCTAGTAGCGGCGAGCGAACGGGGACCAGCCGAGCCTCAATTGTGGTTAGAATGCGTTGGAATGCGCAACCAAAGTGGGTGATAGTCCCGTATAAGAAGCATGAGAGGACGTATTAAGTAGGGCGGAACACGTGAAATTCTGTCTGAAGATCGGAGGACCACCTTCGAAGGCTAAGTACTCCTTACTGACCGATAGTGAACCAGTACCGTGAGGGAAAGGTGAAAAGCACCCCGACGAGGGGAGTGAAACAGTACCTGAAACCGAACGCCTACAATCAGTTGGAGGGGCTTTACGCCCTGACAGCGTACCTTTTGTATAATGGGTCATCGACTTGGTCTCACGAGCAAGCTTAAGCCGTTAGGTGTAGGCGTAGCGAAAGCGAGTCTTAATAGGGCGTTGAGTTCGTGGGATCAGACCCGAAACCGAGTGATCTAGGCATGGCCAGGTTGAAGATAAGGTAACACTTATTGGAGGACCGAACCCACATCTGTTGAAAAAGATCGGGATGAGCTGTGCCTAGGGGTGAAAGGCCAATCAAACTCGGAGATAGCTGGTTCTCTGCGAAATCTATTTAGGTAGAGCGTCATCCGAATACCCTCGGGGGTAGAGCACTGGATGGGTAATGGGGCCCCACAGGCTTACTGATCCTAACCAAACTCCGAATACCGAGGAGTACTAGATGGCAGACACACGGCGAATGCTAACGTCCGTCGTGAAGAGGGAAACAACCCTGACCTCCAGCTAAGGCCCCTAATTCATGGCTAAGTGGGAAAGCAGGTGGGACGACCAAAACAACCAGGAGGTTGGCTTAGAAGCAGCCATCCTTTAAAGATAGCGTAACAGCTCACTGGTCTAAATAAGTTGTCCTGCGGCGAAGATGTAACGGGGCTCAAGCCATGAGCCGAAGCTGAGGATGCATTTATTGCATGGTAGCAGAGCGTAGTGTGACATAACTCCATGTCTCCTTATCCACTTCGGTGGTATTGGAGACGCGGAGTTTTCTGTGAAGCCGGCGCGTGAGCGATCCGGTGGAGAGATCACTAGTGAGAATGATGACATGAGTAGCGACAAAGAGTGTGAGAGACACTCTCGCCGAAAGTCCAAGGGTTCCTGCTTAAAGCTAATCTGAGCAGGGTAAGCCGACCCCTAAGGCGAGGCCGAAAGGCGTAGTCGATGGGAACCAGGTTAATATTCCTGGGCCAGATGGAAGTGACGGATCTCGAGGGTAGTTCATCCTTATTGGATTGAATGGGCTGCTTAGAGGTTCCTGGAAATAGCTCCATCGCTAGATCGTACCCTAAACCGACACAGGTGGACTGGTAGAGAATACCAAGGCGCTTGAGAGAACTATGTTGAAGGAACTCGGCAAAATACCTCCGTAAGTTCGCGAGAAGGAGGCCCGGTTCCTAGGCAACTAGGGGCTGGGGGCACAAACCAGGGGGTGGCGACTGTTTATTAAAAACACAGGGCTCTGCGAAGTCGCAAGACGACGTATAGGGTCTGACGCCTGCCCGGTGCCTGAAGGTTAAAAGGAGGAGTGAGAGCTCTGAATTGAAGCCCAGGTAAACGGCGGCCGTAACTATAACGGTCCTAAGGTAGCGAAATTCCTTGTCGGGTAAGTTCCGACCTGCACGAATGGCGTAACGACTTCCCCGCTGTCTCCAACATAGACTCAGCGAAATTGAATTACCTGTCAAGATGCAGGTTTCCCGCGGTTAGACGGAAAGACCCCGTGCACCTTTACTACAGCTTCACACTGGCATTAGGCCGAACATGTGCAGGATAGGTGGTGGGCTTTGAAACCGGAACGCCAGTTTCGGTGGAGCCTCCCTTGAGATACCACCCTTGTTCTGCTTGATGTCTAACCGCGGTCCGTTATCCGGATCCGGGACCCTGTGTGGCGGGTAGTTTGACTGGGGCGGTCGCCTCCTAAATCGTAACGGAGGCGCGCGAAGGTTGGCTCAGAGCGGTCGGAAATCGCTCGTTGAGTGCAATGGCAGAAGCCAGCCTGACTGCGAGACTGACAAGTCGAGCAGAGTCGAAAGACGGCCATAGTGATCCGGTGGTCCCAAGTGGGAGGGCCATCGCTCAACGGATAAAAGGTACGCCGGGGATAACAGGCTGATACTGCCCAAGAGTCCATATCGACGGCAGTGTTTGGCACCTCGATGTCGGCTCATCTCATCCTGGGGCTGGAGCAGGTCCCAAGGGTACGGCTGTTCGCCGTTTAAAGAGGTACGTGAGCTGGGTTTAGAACGTCGTGAGACAGTTCGGTCCCTATCTTCCGTGGGTGTAGGATACTTGAGAGGAGTTGCCCCTAGTACGAGAGGACCGGGGTGAACGATCCACTGGTGGACCTGTTGTTGCGCCAGCAGCAGTGCAGGGTAGCTATGATCGGACAGGATAACCGCTGAAGGCATCTAAGCGGGAAGCCCCCCTCAAAACAAGGTATCCCTGAGAGCCGAGGTAGACCACCTCGTCGATAGGCCAGAGATGTAAGCGTGGTAACACGTTCAGTTGACTGGTACTAATTGCTCGATAGGCTTGATTTGATCCAGTAGAAGCAAGATTTCTACTTATCATACTCAAAAGCATACACAGCACAGTGTGCTGACTTGGACATTTTGGAAATTTCATTTGGTTTGGTGATCATAGCGAGAGCAAAACACCTGGTCCCATCCCGAACCCAGCCGTTAAGTGCCTTAGCGCCGATGGTACTGCGTCTTAAGACGTGGGAGAGTAGGTCATCGCCAAACCTAATGAGGTTTCCAGAATGTGTATCTCTCTACGATGATCATAAACAATACTTAGTGGCGCGGGATGGAGCAGCCCGGTAGCTCGTCAGGCTCATAACCTGAAGGTCGTAGGTTCAAATCCTACTCCCGCAACCAAGTTTTGCCGCCCTTCCGGGGCGGTTTTTTCGTTTTGAGACGTCGAATGCGTTGGTGAGGACGCTTGCGCAGTTTGCCGTGCCCAATCGCGCGGGGCTAAGCAGCTAATCCCAACCGCGCCTTCTGTTATTTTGATCGAGTTTTTGTCCCACAGCTGTCAGTTCGCTGTGATCTGGTGGCCCTGCGGCGATGCTAATTTGGCAAATTTCTGCCGATCTAAGCGTGTAGGACCGCCAGATTGTGAAAAATCGGGCATGCTTACGGGATCAAGGTAGGAAATTTTCAGCAGTCAGGACATTCGATGAAACGATTTCTCAAGATTTTAGCCGTCATCGCCATCATCATTGTCATTGTGGTCGGTATTCTGATTTTCGTCACGGCCGGTGACCGCGATGTTGCGCGCAATTTCGTGCTTAACGCCACCTCCGGCGCGTTCGAGGAAGCGGTTGGTGTCATGCATCCCGAACTTGCCAAGCAGTTTCCGGTGGAAGAGATGCAGAATATGTTTGGTGCCAGCCAGCCCTATTCCGAAGTCAGTTTTTCAAAGGTCGAGGCCAGTGGCGGACGGACCACGTTGGAAGGGACGGCACGCACAGAGGCTGGATGTGAGAGCCTGGTTGCTTTCACACTGCTGGGGGACAAGATCATCTCTTTCGATATCAACCCGCTCTGCCGGGAATAGCCCGGCCTGCGATCCGATTGAACCGTCTGACCCCTTACGGCTTTCAAATACTGCCATCACGCCCGCGTGCCCTTGACTTCCAAGCCCGCAAAAGGTGTATCTGCGCCAGTAAATCCAGCCCTCGAAAGGGATACTCATGCACGCCTATCGCAGCCACACTTGTGCCGATCTGACCATTGAAAACAAGGGCGATACCGTCCGTCTGGCCGGTTGGGTGCACCGTGTACGCGATCACGGCGGTGTGCTGTTCATCGACCTCCGTGATCATTACGGCATGACGCAACTGCTGTGCGATCCGGACAGCCCCGTGTTCAAAGAGGTCGAGAAGGTCCGTTCGGAGTGGTGTATCCGCATCGACGGGGAGGTGAAGGCGCGCGATGAGAGCCTGATCAATTCCAAGATCCCGACGGGTGAGATCGAAGTTTTTGTGCGCGACATCGAAGTGTTGGGCAGTGCTGCGGAATTGCCTTTGATGGTCTTTGGCGAACAGGAATACCCCGAAGAAACGCGCCTGCGCTACCGCTACCTTGATCTGCGGCGCGAGAAGATGCAGCGCAACATGGTGCTGCGCTCTGATGTTGTCAGTTCCATGCGCAAGCGGATGTGGGATCAGGGGTTTAAGGAGTTCCAGACGCCGATTATCACGGCATCATCGCCCGAAGGCGCGCGCGACTTTCTGGTGCCCAGCCGCCTGCATCCGGGCAAGTTCTATGCCCTGCCGCAGGCTCCGCAGCAGTTCAAACAATTGCTGATGGTCTCGGGGTTTGACAAGTATTTCCAGATCGCCCCCTGTTTCCGCGACGAAGACCCGCGCGCGGACCGGTCGCCCACTGATTTTTACCAGCTTGACCTTGAGATGAGCTTTGTCACGCAGCAGGACGTATTCGATACGATCCAGCCCGTGATCGGCGGCATTTTCGAAGAGTTCGGCGGCGGTCGAAAGGTCGACCAGACGTGGGAGCAGATTTCCTACAAGGATGCCGCGTTGTGGTACGGGTCGGACAAGCCCGACCTACGCAACCCGATCAAGATGCAGGTCGTGTCAGAGCATTTTGCAGGGTCGGGTTTTGCGATCTTTGCCAAGTTGCTGGAGCAGAAAGGCACCGAAATTCGCGCCATCCCCGCGCCAACGGGCGGCAGCCGCAAGTTCTGCGACCGGATGAATGCATTCGCGCAGAAGGAAGGGCTGCCAGGTATGGGGTATATCTTCTGGCGCGAGAAGACGGCGGATGCCGTTGCGCAAGAGCTTGGGATCACAGTGAAAGAGGCGCAAGCCAAGCTGAAATCCGGTGAGGTCGAGGGGGGCATGGAAGCCGCAGGACCGCTGGCCAAGAACATCGGGCCGGAGCGTACCGAGGCGATCCGTCAGCAGCTTGGTCTGGACGTGGGCGATGCGGCCTTCTTCCTTGGTGGCAAGCCCAAGGCGTTCGAAGGTGTTGCGGGCCGCGCACGCAATGTCATCGGCGATGAACTGGGTCTGACGGACCAGAACCGCTTTGCCTTTGCTTGGATCGTCGATTTCCCGATTTACGAACGTGACGAAGAATCCGGCAAGATTGATTTTGAGCACAACCCGTTTTCTATGCCACAGGGCGGGATGGAGGCGCTGCAAGGCGATCCGCTTGAGGTTCTGGGGTATCAGTATGATCTGGCGTGTAACGGCTATGAACTGGTGTCGGGTGCGATCCGAAACCATAAGCCGGAGATCATGTTCAAGGCGTTTGAAATCGCGGGCTACGGCGAGGAAGAGGTGCGCAAGCGGTTTGGCGGGATGGTCAACGCGTTTCAATACGGCGCGCCGCCCCACGGGGGCTGTGCGGCCGGCATCGACCGGATCGTGATGTTGCTGGCGGACGAACAGAACATCCGCGAGGTAATCCTGTTCCCGATGAACCAGCGTGCCGAAGATTTGATGATGAATGCGCCGAGTGATCCAACGTCGGATCAGCTGATGGAACTTGGGTTGCGCGTTATCCCGCAGGAATAAGACACAGGGCCGCAGCGACGCGGCCCTTTTTCGTTAGTCTTCCAGACTGTCTGCCTTTTTCTCTTCGATCAGGCCGCGTTCTTCTTTCTTGCGCGCTTCGAACTTCGCGCCGAAATCATCATTCTGCTCTTGCCCGATCACGTCACGGGCGCGGGCAAAGACCTCTTCTTCCTCTTCATCCATGTGATGTTCGTAATCGTGTTTGAGCGTCTTGAACTTGGCCAGCCAACCGGGCGAGGACATGTCCGTTTCATTCAGTTCCTCCATCAGATCATCGAGTTGCTGGTGTTCATGTACGGAATGGCGCGCGGCGTCCTGTCCCCATGTTTCCGAGATCAGCTTTGAATAGAACGTCTCTTCCTCTGCGGCGGCGTGCGCTTTGACGTCATTATAGAACGTGTGCCAGGCGTTCTGCCGCTCTTTGCTGTCGCCGCTGGTGTCGGCGAGGGTGTTCAGCAGGCTGCGGTGCGTGTCATGGTCGGCTTTGATAGCATCATAGATGTTGGGCATGTCGTTTCCTTTCGCTCTTTTGCCGAACGCTGCATTCGGGCTGCGAGTTCCGTGGATGTGGCGGAAAGTGGCGCATATTTGGCGAACCACCGCGTGAAAACGGAAGGTAAAGTGGTTATGTTCTATCCAACTCCGCAATACAGAGGGTGCGCGCTTGCGATACGATCCTTTCCTTGCCGAACGTCGTTTTGGCTATGGCCGGAATGCTGATGTGCCTGCGCCGACGGGCGTTGCGGATATGCTGCGGCTTTTGCAAGCGCCTGACCGTGCGCGGACGGCTTACCCCTTGCCTGATTTTACGCATTTGCGGCGCAACCTTGTGTCGCGGCGACGGTTTCGCAGTTACGCGCTTGAACATCCTGATACGGCTGAGGGCAAGGAAGCGCGCAAGAAATCCGATGCGATCATGCAGGATATGTGGCGCCAGCATGCGCAATGGTTTGGCCAGATACAGGCGCGCCGGGTCACGACCCGCGATGGCTTTCGCGAAAAGCTTGTGGCGTTCTGGGCCAACCATTTTACCGCGATGGGCAAAGGTGGGGTCTTGCGCGTGGGCGGGCCTCTTTACATGGAGGAAGCGGTGCGGCCCCATGTGGCGGGGCGGTTTGCCGATCTGCTGATTGCCTGCGTCACCCACCCGCTGATGCTGCACTACCTTGATCAGAATTCATCGGCCGGGCCGAACAGCCGCACGGCCAGCCGCCAGCCGCGCATGCGGGGATTGAACGAAAACCTTGCGCGGGAGGTTCTGGAACTGCACACACTAGGGGTGGATGGCCCTTATGGGCAGGACGATGTGCATCAGCTGGCCAAGCTGCTGACCGGGCTTTCCACAACCCGAGACTATGGGTTCAAATTTCGCAGCTCGATGGTGGAGCCGGGCAGTGAGACGGTTCTGGGCCGCACGTATGAGGACAAGGCCAGCGTGCAGATGATCAGGGATGCGCTGCGTGATATCGCGCTGCGGCCCGAGACGGCGGCGCATATCGCGCGAAAGCTGGTGGTGCATTTTGTGTCTGATGCACCTCCAGACGGGTTGGTTTCACATGTGGCGCAGGCGTACCGCGATACACAGGGCGATCTGATGGCTTGCTACCGCGCGATGCTTGAGCATCCGGGGTCGTGGGACGGGACTGCGCGCAACATTAGGCCACCGGAAGAATTTATGGCCGCTGGTCTGCGGGCGCTGAACGTCGAAGGCGCGGTATTGGCGGGGTTGGAGCGAAAGGAGACCAAGCGTCTGTTTTTTGATCCGCTGCGCCGGATGGGGCAACCGTGGCTGCGCCCCGGCGGGCCGGATGGTTTTGCCGAAGAGGATGCGGCTTGGGTTACGCCGCAGGGCATTGCGGCGCGGATGGAATGGGCGATGAATGCGCCTGCGCGATTGCGCGATGATTTGCCTGATCCGCGCGTGTTCGTAAGCGACGCCTTGGGCGAGGTGATCCCGCCCGCGGTGGCATTTGCGGCCAAAAACGCGGCCAGCCGGGCCGAGGCGATTGGCCTGATCCTGTGTTCCCCGGCGTTTCAGCGGCGATAGGAGACGGTATGACATCTTCCCTTACACGACGTGATTTTCTGGCGCGCAGTACGGTTCTGGGGTGTTCGCTGGCCGCCAGTCCGCTGTTGACGCCGGTGACCTTGGCCAGCGCGCCCTGGGACACGCGCCTGGTGGTGATTATTCTGCGCGGGGGGATGGACGGGCTGGATGTGGTGCGCCCGGTGGGTGATCCGGCCTATGCTGCGCTGCGGCCCGAGTTGTCAAAAGGTGCCGCGGGGGAGGATCTGGACGGCTACTTTGCCTTGCATCCGGCGCTGGCACCGCTGATGCCCTTGTGGCGCAAGCAGGAGCTGGGGTTTGTGCATGCGGTGTCGACGCCTTACCGCGACAAACGCAGTCATTTCGACGGACAGGATTTGCTGGAAGCCGGAACGCAACGGCTTTCTGATGGGGTGCGCGATGGCTGGCTGAACCGGATGCTGCAGCAGGTGCCGGATATTCGACCCGATACGGCCTATGCAATTGGCAACAATGACGTGCAGCTTTTGCAGGGGGCTGCCCCGGTGGCAAACTGGTCACCGGATGCGAATTTGCGGTTGAACGCACAGACCCTGCGGCTGGCTGAGTTGGTGATGGAGGAAGATCCTGCACTGCACGCGGCACTGGCAGAGGCGCAGGTGCTTTCGGCCGTGCAAACCAACGGGGGCGGGGGTGGTGCCCATATCAAGACCGCGCGTTTTGCCGCGTCACGGTTACGCGATGCGGCGCGGGTGGCGGCGTTTTCGCTGAATGGCTGGGATACCCACCGGCGGCAGGACCGTATGTTGCCCCGGTCGCTGAGGCGGTTGTCGGACACGGTGCTGACCCTGAAAAAGGAAATGGGCAATGCGGTCTGGGACAAAACCGCGGTGATTGCAATGACCGAATTTGGCCGCACGGCACGCGAGAACGGCACCGGCGGCACGGATCACGGGACGGCTGGTCTGATGCTGTTGGCGGGTGGGGCCGTGCGTGGCGGACGTGTCTACGGACGTTGGCCGGGGCTGGCTGCGGATGCGCTGTACCAAGAGCGGGACCTGATGCCGACCGCAGATGTGCGTGCGCCCGCGGCGTGGATCATGCGCGGGCTGACCGGGTTAAGCCGCAGTGTGATGGAACAACGCATCTTTCCGGGCCTCGATATGGGCCCGGAGATGGCATTGCTGCGATAGAAAACGCGTGGCGGCAGGCTGTACCGGCCCGGCGCGTCAGTAGTTGGCGTTTTCGTTGATGTTGTCAAAATAGGAAGACGCGCCGGTTGTGACGCCATCCGAGCTTGGTTCCCACACGTTCCACGCGGCGAAAAAGATCAGGACGGCGGCGGCGGCCCAGACTGTCCAGTCAACGGTCATGGCACCGGATGTATCATTCCAGAACGCCTGCAGTTTTGCTTTGATCATTTTGCTCTCCTGACACTGAATGCAATTTCTTTGCCACCCTGATGCACTGCGAATGCGGCAGGTTTTGGAAAGGAAGATGTTAAGTTTGCGGAGATCACCGATGGATGAGATCGGGTTTTCAGGGCTTGGCGCGGGACGGACTTGGCCCTAACGTGCTGATATGACGTCAAAGCCTTTGGACCCTCGCCCCTTGGGCACCCCGCTGCCGGAATGGTCGCCGCCGCCTGCGCCCGATGGGCAAGTGCTGCGCGGCACCTATGCAGAACTTGCCCCGCTTTCCGCCGAAGCGCATGCCGCGCTGTTGTTTCGGGCCTACGCCGGGCATGACGCAGTGTGGGACTATATGCCGGTGGGGCCGTTTTCATCGGCGTCGCAGTATCACCGCTGGGTGCGTGACAATGCCGGGCAAGCGGACCCGTTTTTCTATGCGATCCGGAATCTGGAAAGTGATCAGTGGGAAGGGGCGGCCAGTTATCTGCGCATCGCCCCGCAGGCAGGGTCGATCGAGGTGGGCTATATCGCCTATGCCCCCGCGTTGCAGCGCACCAGAGCAGCGACAGAAGCGATGTATCTGATGATGAAATGGGCCTTCGAGGCGGGATACCGGCGATATGAGTGGAAATGCGATTCGCTCAATGCCCCGTCGCGCCGCGCGGCACAGCGGCTTGGGTTCAGTTTTGAAGGGGTGTTCCGACAGGCCACGGTGGTCAAGGGGCGCAACCGGGATACGGCGTGGTTTGCGGTGATAGACGCGGAATGGCCCGCGTTGAAGGAGGCTTTTGAAGCCTGGCTGGCCCCCAGCAATTTTGACGAGAACGGCCAACAGATTGAGCGGCTGGGCGATCTGACAAGGCTTGTGCGTGTGTCCAGCGATCCGTCCCTGTGACCCCTGCGGACCATAGGGCGGCATCATAGCCCGGTGTCAGATGGCGATACGTTCCGCCAGTCGATGCTGGATCAATCCGGCAATGCGTGCGGTTTCTGACGCTGCGGTTTTGCCCAAGGCACGTTTTTCAGCAAGCGCCTTGGCGGCATCCTCAAGCGTGCTGTCATTGGCCGATTTCGCAACACCGCTGAGAAATTGTGCAACGTAGTCAAGGGTATGGCCGGTTAACTGGTCATCCAGCACGTCCGCAATATGGGCCATGTCATCCTGATAGGCGAGCCGGTCGGGTGATACGGTTGTTTCATCAATCTGGCGCGGCCCCTTGGGGCGCCGTTCGGCAGGCAGCACAGAGAGGATTTTTTCCTGAAAGGTGCCCAGCGATTCGATGGGTTTTTCCATGAAGCCGTCTGCCCCCGCCGCCATCGCTGCAGCCTCAAGATGCGGATCGCCCGAAATGGCCAGAATGGCGGTTACTCGCGGCATGGCTTCGTTCAGTTCCTCGATCAGTTCGGCCCCGTTGCCGTCGGGCAGACCCAGATCAATCAGCACGATGGTCGGGCGGTAGACGCGCAGGTGCCGCCGGGCGGACCGCATACAATCGGCGCGTCTGATCCTTGCGCCGGATTTCAGGCATAGAATACGCATCGCTTCGCAGGCGAAACGGCTGTCTTCCACCACCAGAACCGTCAGGCCCAGCAGGGGACGTGCGGCGGTGGGTTTGGGGATATTGGCCGAAAAAGGGTCTGTCGTGTCCATGATAGCCTCCGGGGTTAGGGGGGTATCGTTACGTGGCCTTGGCTAACAGCGGGTTAACGTGCCGCATTGCTCTTCACGGGTGTTGGCGTCATAAGCGGGCGCAACACCGATAAAGCCGAAGGAAACCGAAATGATTGGCCGTTTGAATCACGTCGCAATTGCTGTCCCTGACCTTGAGGCGGCTGCCGATCAATACCGCAATGCGCTGGGTGCCAAGGTTGGCGCGCCACAGGATGAACCCGATCACGGGGTGACGGTGATCTTTATCGAATTGCCCAACACCAAGATCGAGCTGTTGTATCCGCTGGGAGAGGGCAGCCCCATTCAGGGGTTTCTGGATAAGAACCCGGCGGGTGGTATCCATCACATTTGCTATGAGGTTGAGGACATTCTTGCGGCGCGGGATCATTTGAAATCTACCGGCGCACGTGTGCTGGGCACCGGAGAACCGAAGATCGGCGCGCATGGCAAGCCGGTGTTGTTCCTGCACCCTAAGGATTTCAACGGTGCGCTGGTCGAACTGGAACAGGTGTAGGCAATGGGCATCACCTCTGGACTGGTTCTGTTTGCCGTCATCTGGTCGATGGTGTTTCTGATTGCCCTGCCGATCCGGGTACAGACGCAGGGTGATCTGGACAATGTCGTGCCGGGCACGCATGCAGGTTCGCCCGAGCATCATCACCTGAAGAAAAAGGCGCTTTGGACCACGCTGATCGCTTTGATCATCTGGGCTATTACAGCGACGATCATCCTGTCAGGTTGGATTACCGTCGATGATATTGAGAGCCTGTTTCGGGCCGGGGCGTGGTCAGGCCGTGGTATAGATGAGTAAAGGTTGCGGCCCCCAGTATGGGGATCACAAGGTTCAAGAGCGGCACTGACAGCGGGACTGCCATCAGCGCACCCGCCAGCCAGACCGTCCCGATATGACGGCGGCGCAGGCGCTTTGCCTCGACCCGGCCAACCCAGCGTATGGCAACCATCGTGAAATATTCCCGGCCCAGCAGAAACCCGTTCACGCCCCAGAAGATCAGCGGTGCGGCGGGGGCAAAGATCAGATAAAGCAGGATCGCCAGCAGGTTCACCCCGACCAGCACGCCCAGAAAATTGACGGTGTCGCGCAGCGCCTCGCCAAAAGGAACGGATTGCGGGCGGGGCAGATGCGGGTAATGTTTGTCTTCGACCGCGTGGGCCACTTCATCCAGAAACATGGAGGTGATGGCCGAAGCAACGGGGATCATCAAAAAGACCGACAGAAAGGTCAGCAGGAACACCGCGCCCCATGACAACAGGTCATTGACCCAGTTCACTTCGCCCAGGATAGGCAGCCAAAGCTGATCGGGCGTGGCCCAGTCGGTGAACCAGACAAAGGCGGCGGTAAAGCCGATCAGCAGCGCCAGCGCCAGCGCGATGCCCAACAGGAAGACACGCCTGAAGCGGGGGTCCGACAACTGGCCAATGGCTTGCAGGAACGCGCGGAATATCAGGCTGACAGCCATGTGGTGATCTCTGAAAGGTCGGGGCGCGGGCGTTCTGGTGGCGCGGATGTTTCGGTTCCGATGTGGATAAGCCCCGCGATGCGTTCGTGATCCCCCAGCCCAAAGGCGTCGGTCATAAATGCCCGGTCGTGCGAGGCCCAGCCGCTGAGCCAGTTGGCCCCCCAGCCCGCCGCCAGCGCAGCGTTGAGAAGCGCAAGGCAGACGGCTCCGGCGGAATAGGTCTGCTCAAGTGCGGGAATTTTGGCCGAGGGTTTGTGTACCTCAATCACCGCCACGGCCAGATGGCCCTGATCGAACTGCTGACAGCCTTTTGTGATCTGCTCCGGGTCCAGCCCCAGCGCGGTGCCCCGTGCCTGTGCGAGGGCGGACAGGCGGGGCATTGCGTCTTTTTCGACGACGATGAAGCGCCACGGCTCCAGCTTGCCGTGATCGGGCGTGCGTGCTGCCGCCTTGAGCAGCGGCATCAGCGCTGCACGGTCCGGCACGGGCAGGCCAAGGGTCTTGGCCGGGCGCGAGCGGCGGGTGTGCAGAAACGCCAGCGCCTCGGGGTTCACTTCGGGCATTGCGTCAAAGCTCCAGTTGTTCGGCCATCCGGTCAATGGACTGGCGCAGAAAGGCATCGTGTTCGGGCGACGGCTGGCGGTGGGCCATCACGTCGGCCACGGGATCAGGGGCGGTGATAGTGCTGCCCGACAGGGCGCTGATGGTTGCGTGACCGCAGAAGGGGACATAGACCTCGGAATAGCCGCCTTCGTGGACCAGCACGAGTTTGCCGTCGCACAGGCGTTCTGCTGTCTCGCGGATACGGGTGGTCAGCATGCCAAAGGTTTCGGCCGTGGCCTGCATGCGGGCCAGCGGATCGGTACAGGCCGCGTCATAGCCGCAGGCAACCACGATCATATCAGGTTGAAAGGCGTCAAGCGCCGGGATGACAACACGTTCCATTGCATGCAGATAGGCGCTGTGCCCCGACCCGGCAAGCATCGGGAGGTTCAGCGCATAGCCTTCGCCTGCCCCGATGCCCCTGTCGGTCAGGGCACCGGTATGCAGGGGATAATTCTTTTCCTGGTGCAGCGAGAGGGTGAGCGTGTCGTTGCGGGCGTAAAAGATTGATTCGGTGCCATTGCCGTGGTGTACATCCCAGTCCAGCACGGCAACGCGGTTGACCAGACCCTTGGCGCGCGCGGCCTCGATGGCGATGGCGATATTGGCCAGCAGGCAGAACCCCATCGGTTCGTCGGCAGTGCAGTGATGGCCGGGCGGGCGGCTGAGCGCGTAGGCGTTGGTCAAAGCGCCTGAGGCGACCGCGTCAACCGCCCCAAGGGCCAGACCGGCAGAGAGTGTCGCGATTTCATAGCCGCCCTGTCCGAAAGGGGTATGATGGCCCAATTCGCCCCCGCCCGCGTCCGACGTTTTCTTGAAAAGATCCAGATAGCTGGCCGGATGCACCCGTTCCAGCGCCGCGCGATCGGCGGCGGGTGCACTGCGGGCGTCCAGCACATTGGTCAGGCCCGTCACGTCCATCAGGTTTTTCAACCTGCGTTTTGTCTCGGGGCTTTCGGGCAGACCGCCTGCGGCCAGCGGTTGCACCAGCCCGCCCACCGGCAGGGTCAGCGCATAATTGCCCCCCGCGTGCCAGAAGCAGCGTTCGTCCCAGAAAAAGCCTGTGGTCATTGTGGTGTCCTCCGTCTGTGCTGTGCCAAAGGTGGCCGAGCACGGTGCCTTTGTCCATCGGGGTGTGCGCGTAAGGTGGGCCTGTGGCCCGCCCCGGGGCAGGTGTTGCGGGGGGGGGAGGAGACCTCCACCTTACGGGGCTGCGGCTTCGGCCAGCAGAGCGGGGACATCAAGCGGCGTGTTGACCATCTTCAGCGCGCCCGCGGCATCGCGAGGCCAGTCTTTGGCGGGGCGGTCGCGGTAAAGCTCTACGCCGTTGCCATCGGGATCACACAGGTAGACGGCTTCGCTGACCCCGTGATCGGCGGCCCCGTCAAGCGTGATCCCGGCGGCCAATACGCGGTGCAGGACCTGTGCGAGAGCAGGGCGATCGGGATAGAGAAAAGCCGCATGATAGAGCCCGGTATGCCCCGGCGGCGGTGGCGTGCCGCCTTTGCTGTCCCAGGTGTTCAGGCCGATGTGATGGTGATATCCGCCCGCGCCCAGAAACGCGGCCTGCGTGCCGTAGCGCTGGGTCAGGGTGAAGCCCAGAACATCGCGGTAGAATGTCAGAGCGCGGTCAATATCCGCGACCCGCAGGTGAACGTGGCCGACAGTTGGGTGGGTCATGGGGTGCCTCCTGTGTGTGACGGCCACATCTAAGGGGCGTATTGCCCGGTGCGCAATCGCAGCACACGCAGGGCATCTGTGCGCGGCCTCTGTAAGGTGGGCCTATGGCCCGCCTCCTCCCTCTGGCGTTGCACGCGCGGGGCGAACGGGCAGGCGGAGGGGACCTCCACCTTACTCCCGGCGCGCCGGTTTAGCTGACCATCCCGACAATTTCATAGGTTTTCCTGAGGATAGGTGCCGTGATCTCGCGGGCCTGCGCGGCACCGCGCGCCAGAATGCGGTCGATCTCTGCGGGGTCGTCCATCAGGCGCGCCATCTCGGTCGAGATGGGCGCAAGCTTGGACACCGCCAGCTCCGCCAGCAAGGGTTTGAATGTGCCAAATTGCTGACCGCCCACTTCGCGCAGCACGTCTTCGACGGATTGCTCGTTCAGCGCGGCATAGATGTTGACCAGATTGCGCGCCTCGGGACGGTCTTCCAGTCCCTCGACCTCGGAAGGCAGAGCGTCCGGGTCGGTCTTGGCCTTGCGGATTTTCTTGGCAATCGCATCGGCGTCATCGGTCATGTTGATGCGGCTGGCATCCGACGGATCGGACTTCGACATCTTTTTGGACCCGTCGCGCAAGGACATCACGCGGGTTGCTGCCCCTTCGATCACGGGTTCGGTGATGGGAAAGAAATCCACGCCGTAGTCGTGATTGAATTTGGCGGCAATGTCGCGGGTCAGCTCAAGGTGTTGTTTCTGGTCCTCGCCCACCGGCACATGGGTGGCGTGATAGACCAGAATATCTGCCGCCATCAGGGCCGGATAGCCGAACAGCCCCAGCGATACATTTTCGGTGTTCTTGCCCGCTTTGTCCTTGAACTGTGTCATCCGGCCCATCCAGCCCATGCGTGCGACGCAATTGAAGATCCAGCCAAGTTGCGCGTGCTCAGGCACCTGTGACTGGTTGATCAGGATCGACTTTTCCGGGCTGATGCCCGAGGCGATAAACCCTGCGGCCAATTCGCGGGTGTTGTGCGCCAGCGCTTTCGGGTCCTGCCAAACCGTGATCGCGTGCAGATCGACCATGCAATAGACCGTCTCGAAATCCTCGTCCTGCATAGAGACGAACCGTTTGATCGCCCCCAGGTAATTGCCCAATGTCAGGCCGCCGGACGGCTGGATGCCGGAAAAGACGCGCGGGGTGAACTTTGTATCGGACATGGGCGGACCTCGGGGCTGGATTGTTGGCTGTCTGCGGCGTAACTCTAGCGCATCCTCGCGTCAAGGAGCGCCCATGCAAGACCCTGATTTCCAGCCGCCGGTGAACCCCCTGCCACCGCTTGTGGCGCTGACGTTTCTGGCCATCGCCGGGGTTGAGGCGGGCCTGTCATTGGGCGAGGCCGGGATGATCGGTGGCCCCGGTGCGGTGGGCTGGCGGCTGGGGCTGATCCGGGATTACGGCTTTTCCAGCCAGATTTTCGACTGGATGACAGCCAACGGCATCTGGCCCCTGTGGGAGGTGCTGCGCGCCTTTACCTATCCGTTCATTCATCTGGGTTTTACCCACGCTCTTTTTGCGATGGTGCTGCTTCTGGCGCTGGGCAAGATGGTGGCCGAAGTGATGGGGCCTGTCACCTTTGCGGTGATCTTTGTCGGGGCGGGCGCAGGCGGTGCGATGATCTACGCGCTGTTGCTTGATGATCCCGCGTGGCTGGTGGGGGCCTATCCGTCGGTTTACGGTCTGATCGGGGGATATTCCTTTGTGATGTGGCGTCAGTTGGCGGGTACAGGCGCGCAACAATACCGGGCCTTTTCGCTGATCGCGTTCCTGATGGGAATTCAGCTGATCTGGGGCGTATTTTTCGAAGTCGGCACGCAGTGGGTGGCCGAATTGATTGGCTTTTTCATTGGCTTTGGCCTGTGTTTTTTGTTGGCACCGGGCGAATGGGCGCGGGTGCGCAACAGTCTGCGCCGGCGCTAGTTCAGGGCTGCGCTATTTGCGGCGCAGCGCGCCTTTGATTTCGGACAGGTGAACGGCCCCCAGAATCTGCGCAGCGACAAAAAAGCTGACAGCACCGATACCAATCAGCACCACCAGTCCCAGACCGCGCCACCAGGGCGTGTTCAGCAAGGGTTCAAGTGCGGCGTTGCCCATCAGCAGCGCGCCCCCCATCAGCAGGGATGCAGCAACGATACGCCATATGCGCTTGCGAAATCGGTCATCAAAGCGGGCGGCCTCGCCGTAGGAGCGGGCGCCGATGAACAGGCACAGCACCATAATCCACCCGGCGACCGTTGCGGCGATGGCGGGCGCGATCCAGCCAATTACGGGGGCCAGACCAACCGCCAGCACCACGTTGACGATCATCGCGACGATGGCAAAATGGAACGGGCGGCGGGTATCGCCGCGGGCGAAATAAATCGGTTGCAGAACTTTTTGCAGCACAAAGGCGGGCAGGCCCAGCCCGTAGACCGCCACAGCCGCCGCGATGGCGGCAGTGTCATCCACGCCCGATGCGCCACGTTCGAACAATACCGATACCAGCGTTTGCGGCACCAGCATCAATGCAACGGCCGACGGGATTGTCAGCGCCAGAGATATTTCTCCGGCCCGGCTAAGCGCGTGGCGCGCGCCGCTGTCATCGCCCGCGCGCAGACGCCGGGACAGATCGGGCAGCAGGACGATGCCGACCGCAATGCCAACGACCCCAAGCGGCAGTTGATAGAGCCGGTCGGCGGCAAACAGCCATGACACGGCGTTTTCATACTGGCTGGCCACCAGTTGCCCGACCACCAGATTGATCTGCATGACTCCCGATGCCAATGCCGCAGGCAGGGCAATCAGGACCATTGATTTCATATCCGGTGTCCAGCGTGGCAGTGTGGGGCGCAGGGAAAAGCCGGCCTGCGCCGCTGCGCGCCATGTGAGCGCAAGCTGCGCGACACCAGCAACCGGGATCGACCAGACAAGCCAGTCAACAACAGCGCCGCCCGCATAGGCTCCGACCAGCATGGCGGCGATGACAAAGATATTCAGCAACACGGGTGCCGCTGCGGCCACGGCAAAACGCCCCGTTGCGTTCAACAGCCCCGAAAACAGCGCGGCAAGGGACATGAAAAGGATGTAAGGGAAGACGATCCGCCCGTATCCGACTGTCAGGTCAAACCGTTCATCCCCCGCGAAGCCTTCGGCGGTCAGCCACACAAAACCGGGCATAAAGATCATGCCAAGCGCCACGAGGATCAGCACGACAAGGGCCAGCCCGCTGAACGCATCCTGAGCAAACGTCCCCGCGCCTTCCTCGCCCTCCAGTTTCTTGGCAAACATTGGCACGAAGGCTGCATTGAACGCGCCTTCGGCAAAAAAGCGGCGGAACATGTTGGGCAGACGAAAGGCCGCGACAAAGGCGTCCATCACCGGGCCGGGGCCGATTAGCGACAGCAGCAGCACTTCGCGCAGAAACCCCAGCACACGGCTGAGCAGGGTCCAGACCCCAACGGTGAAAAAGCCGGACATCAGGCGGATGGGTTTCATGGAGCGGCCTTTTTCGCGGCGGTTTTACACGGCATATCGCGCGCAAGGGGGCCGTGCAATCTGCAAGGTGGTATGGGGCGGCCGGGAGGATAGGGCGGCTTGGTGCGCTTTGGTGGGTTGTTTCATTTGGCCAAAGCATCCGGGTATCCGTCAATCGTGAGAGGGCAAAGGCAGTGACGGGGGCAGGGGCAACGGAGAGCTGCCGCGGCTGCTTCAGATGCGGTATGTTCTATTTTATCTATCAAAAATACGTTTAATATATATTTTTCTTCTGCCTACCTGTGCGCCATATCCCTTTCAACGTTTTCGAAAGGGTATGATCAATGGACATGATAGCAGACATCGCGGGCACCATTATCTCGCAAATGCAAAAGCCGACTTTGGCCTTCCTGATTGGTGGCATGATGCTGGCCGCCCTTGGCAGCAAGCTTGAGGTGCCTGCGCCGGTCTATAAGTTTGTTGTGATGCTCTTGTTGCTCAAGGTTGGTCTGGGTGCGGGCATTTCGGTGCGAGAGGCGGATCTGGTTGCGCTGGCGGTGCCTGCGGTGCTTGCAGCCCTTGTGGGCATCGGCATTGTTCTGATCGGGACACGGACGCTGGCACGGACCAAAGGTGTGTCGCCAATGGACGGCATGGCCACCGTGGGCGTGTTCGGTGCGGTATCGGCCTCAACCCTTGCGGCGGGCATGGCGATGCTTGATTCCGCCGGGATCGCCTACGAAGGCTTTATTGGCGCGCTGTATCCCTTCATGGATATTGCTGCTTTGGTAACGGCGATTGTGCTGGCGCGGATGGCGGCGGCACGGCAGGCGGCGGCAGCGGGTCAGGTTTCGGGTGGTGGTACGATGACGATGGGCGGCGGCGGTGCTGGTGGTCCCGGGGGTGCCCTTGAAAGCGGTCTGATCCGGGGCATCCTGCGCGATACGTTCCAGAGTGCGGCGATCTCGGCACTCGTGCTTGGTCTGATGATCGGCATCTTTGCGCGGCCCGAAAGTGTCTACGCCAGCTTTTACGAGCCGCTGTTCCGGGGTCTGCTGAGCGTTCTGATGCTGGTGATGGGCATGGAAGCATGGTCGCGGCTGTCGGAGTTGCGCAAGGTGGCACATGCCTATGTGGCCTATGGCCTGATTGCGCCCTTCGTTCACGGTGCGCTGGGCTTTGGTGCGGGCATGATCGCGCATCATTTCACCGGCTTCTCTGCGGGTGGTGTGGTTTTGCTGGCGGTGATGGCGGCCTCAAGCTCCGACATCTCCGGCCCGCCCACGATGCGCGGTGCCCTGCCCGAGGCGAATCCGTCGTCTTACGTTGGTGCCTCAACCGGATTGGGCACGCCCGTAGCGATCCTGAGCATCCCGCTGTGGATTGCGCTGGCGAACTGGGCAATCGGGGTGTGATGGCATGAAACGGAAGGGCGCGCATGGATTGTGCGCCCTTTGCCATGTGGTTGGCTGACTTTCAGGCGAAGTGGTGCGTCTTTAGCCTTCGGCGCGCTCGACGCCTTCGGCAATCGCTTCGCGCAGCCGCTTTTCCAACGTGCGCTGCTTGCTTTCGGAATAGTATTTCAGGCCGAACATATCCTTCACATAGAAGGTATCGACCACCTGTTCGCCATAGGTCGCGATGACGGCATTGGCGATATAGACATTTGAAGCCGCGAGCGTGCGGGCGAGATCATAGAGCAGGCCGGGGCGGTCGCGGGTATCGACCTCGATGATCGTGTAAATCTCGGACCCTTCATTGTCGAAGGTGATGCTGGTCGGCACCCTGAACGCCTTTTCGCGCTTCTTGATCTTGTCGCGGGATTTCAGGGCATCGCGTGCCACCACTTCGCCGCGCAGGGTCTTGGCGATCATCTGGCGCAGACGCGGCAGGCGGTCGGCCTCATAGGCGTTGCCTTCGGCGTCCTGTATCCAAAAGGCATCGGTGACATAACCGTCCTTGGTGGTGTAGCTGCGCGCATCGACCACGTTGGCCCCGACCAACGCCAGCGCCCCGGCAAGCCGCGAGAAGATGCCCGGGTGATCGGCCATTGCAAAACAGGCGCGGGTGGCGTCGCGGTCTTCGTCGGGATGCAGATCAATCCGTATGTCATCCCCTTCGATGTCACGCAGAAGGTTGGCAAAGGCCACATGTGCGGTGACGTGCAGGCCCTGCCAGTATGGATCGTAATGCCGCGCGGTTTCGGTTTGCAGCGCCTTGCGCGGCCAGTCCTTGAGTGCTTCGCGCAGGGTTCTTTTGGCCTCTGCCCCGCGGTTTTCGCGGTTCAGATCCTCCAGCCCGGTTTCAAGCGCACGCTCCGTCTGGCGGTAGAGCGCGCGGATGAGCACGGCCTTCCAGTTGTTCCACGTATCCGGCCCGACGCCGCGAATGTCGCAGACGGTCAGGACGCACAGCAGATCAAGCCGTTTTACGGTCTGCACGGCCTTGGCAAAGTCGCGGACAGTACGCGGGTCGGCAATATCGCGTTTCTGCGCCATATCGGACATCAGCAGGTGATAGCGCACCAGCCATTCGACGGTGTCCACTTCCTCTTGTTTCAGACCCAGACGCGGGGCCACCTTGCGCACGATCCTTGCCCCTAGAATGGAATGATCTTCCGGGCGGCCCTTGCCGATGTCATGCAGCAACAGCGCGGTATACAAAATCTTGCGGTTCACACCGCGTTGCAGGATCGATGACGCGACAGGCAGCTCTTCCTCAAGCTCGTTCTTTTCGATCATCGCCAGATTGCGGATCGTCTGGATCGTGTGTTCGTCCACGGTATAGCTGTGGTACATATTGAACTGCATCATCGCCACGATGGGTTCAAATTCGGGGATGAAGGCCGCGAGCACCCCCAGTTCGTTCATCCGGCGCAGGGCGCGTTCGGGATTGCCGTGTTTCAGCAGCAGATCGAAAAAGATGCGTCGTGCTTCGGGCGTGGTGCGCATGTCGTCATCAATCAGATGCAGGTTTGCCTTGATCAGCCGCATCGCGTCGGGATGGATCAGCATACCGGTGCGCAAGGCTTCCTCAAATATACGCAGCAGGTTCAGCTTGTCTGTGAGGAAGGCGTCGTCGTCGGCAATAGCGATGCGGTTGTGCACCATTTCGTAGCCTGACTTCATCTTGGGACGGCGGCGAAAGATGCGCTCCAGCAGCGGTTCCGCCTTGAGGTGGATTGCCTCGAGGTTTGTCAGGAAGATGCGGGTAAGGTCGCCCACGGCAGTGGCGTGCAAAAAGAACGCCTGCATGAAGACCTCAACTCCGCGTCTGCCGCCGGTGTCTTCGTATCCCATCGCCTGCGCGACCTGCGCCTGCATGTCAAACGTCAACTGTTCGGTGGCGCGGTTGGTTTGCAGGTGCAGGTGTCCGCGCACGGCCCACAGAAAATCTTCTGCGGCGATGAACGTCTCGTATTCCTCGGCGCGGAACACGCCTTTGTCCACCAGCTCGGCAATCCGGTCGACCTTGTAGATGTATTTGGCAATCCAGAAGAGCGAATGCAGATCGCGCAGCCCGCCTTTGCCTTCTTTCACATTCGGCTCGACCACATAGCGTTGGCCTTGTTTTTCGTGGCGTCGGTCGCGCTCTTCCAGCTTGGCCTCGATAAAGGCGCGGCCGGTGCCGCCAAAAAGCTCTGCGTTCAGGGCCTCGCTCAGCTCAAGTTCAAGTGCCGTATCACCGGCAATGAACCGGTGTTCCAGCAAGGCGGTTTGGATGGTGAAATCCTCTGATCCCAAGCGGACGCAGTCGCGGATGGTGCGGGTGGCATGGCCCACCTTCAGCTTCAGGTCCCACAGCATGTAGAGCATGCTCTCAATCACGCTCTCGGACCATGCGGTCGCCTTGTAGGGAATGAGGAAAAGCAGGTCGACGTCTGAAAACGGAGCCATTTCGCCGCGCCCGTAGCCTCCCACACCAATGACGCTCAGCCGTTCCCCTTCGGTCGGGTTGGGTTTAGGGTGCAGTATTTCAGTGGCGAACTGAAGGGTTGTGCACACCAGATGATCGGTCAGGTAGGTATAGGCGCGGGTCATCGCGCGGGCGTCAAAAGGCGCAGCGGCAAAGCATTTGGCGATTTCGGCGCGGCCCTGTTTCTGCACGTCGCGCAGGATTTTCACAGCGGCGCTGCGCTGTTCGGGCGGTGCCAGATCGGCGCAGGCGTCCTGCAGCGTTTTGGTGACGGTGGGCGCATCAAAAATCAGTTCCGGTGCGCAGATCAGGCGCGGTGTGACTTCCGCGCCTGATGGTTTGGTCTGGGGTGTTGCGGTGGACAACGTCAGAAACCGGCCCCGCCAAAGGCCTGTGGCGCACCCTCAAGCACGGTCACCCCTTTGTTGCGCACGGCTGCGATTGCAAGACCGCGTTCGTTGGTGCCATCGCGGCGCAGGCGGAAGATGCCGGATGCCCCGCGAAAGCCAGCGCCTTGGGTCAGTGCGGCACCCGTCAACGCATTTGCCTTGCGTGATTTCGTGAGAGCACCCACTGCCGCGATCCCGTCAAAGGCCAGACCGGCCAGTGGATGCGGATCTGACCCATAGGCGGCGCTGTATTTCTGGCGGAACGCGTTTGATGCCCCCGGATCGGGCAGCGCAAACCAGCCGCCCTGAATGCCCGGCAGGCTAAGCGTCTGGGGTGGAATGTCCCAGCGTGTCAGGCCGATGTACTGGGTCGTGGCCGCCTGAATCCCCGCCTCGGGCAGCAGTTGCGCAAACAAGGGCAGCGCGCTGGCCGAAGATGTGGTCAGGAAAAGCGCATTCGCCCCGCCGCTGTCGATGGCAGCCTTGACGCGTGGTACGGCAGCGATCACGGATTCCTGGCTCAGCGCATAGTCCACGGTGCCCGCAAGGGTCGCGCCGTTGGCCGAAATCGCCTGTTGAATGGCATTGCGGCCCAGCTGGCCGGCGACGTCACTGGCGTGCAGAATCGCGATGCGGTCTTTTCCGGTGCGCTTGGCATAGCCGACAAGGCGGTTTGCGGTGTTGGCAAAGGTTGGCCCGAGGATAAAGACATTGCCGCCCGCAATGGTCGGATTGTTGGAGAAGGACAGCACGTTCACCCCGGCGCTTGAGGCCGCAACCCCGGCGGCATTGGCCGCTTCGCCGTAGACCGGGCCGATGATGATCTTGGCCCCTTCGCTGACGGCCTGCGCAGCCATCGTGCCAGCGGTGCCTGCATTGCCAGCGGTGCCGTAAACCCGCAGATCAATCTGCACGCCGTCCAGATGACGGATGGCCAGACGGGCGGCGTTTTCAAGGTTTTTGGCCAGTAGGTTGTCGCTTTGTGACCCGCCACGGGGGATCAGAAGGGCAACGGGTACAGGTGCGTTGGCGTCGATCTTGGGGCCGCCGCTGCTGGCGATACTGCCAAGCGCAGCGGGATCACAGGCCGCCAGCAGCAGCGCAAAAAACGGTAAAACCAGCAGCCGCAGTCTGGCGCGGCCCGCTTCTAGAAAGGCAATCATCTTGTACTCACTCCCCCAATGGTTAAAACGGTGGTCCCACACCGCATCACTAGGCCGTGATCATAGAGAGTGCGAAAGGCGGGTCCAGCGTGAATTATCAAAGGGTGCCCCTGTCGGCAGGATTGTACTTTGTCGGCGTGCCCATCGGGACCGCGCGCGACATTACGCTGCGCGCATTGGATACCTTGGCCAGTGCCGACGTGCTGGTGGCCGAAGACACGCGCACGTTGCGCAAGCTTATGGATATTCACGGTATTCCGCTGGGCGACCGGCGGGTGCAGGCCTTGCACGACCACAGCGGCGCGGCGGTTGGAGAACGGCTCATTGCGGCGATCAAAGAGGGAAAATCGGTGGCCTATGCGTCCGAGGCGGGGATGCCGCTGATCGCTGATCCGGGGTTTGAACTGTCCCGGCTGGCACGCGCAAGCGAGGTGCCGGTGACCTGTGCGCCCGGCCCATCGGCGGTGCTGACGGCGCTTGTGCTGGCGGGGTTGCCGACCGATGCGTTCTTTTTTGCGGGCTTTCTGCCCAATGCGAAAGCGGCACGCTGCGGCGCGCTTGAGCGTCTGCGAGAGACGCAAGGCACACTGGTTTTCTACGAATCGCCCAAAAGACTTGGGGCGATGTTGCGGGATGCGCAGGACGTGCTGGGACCGGACCGGCAGGCGGCAGTGTGCCGGGAGCTGACCAAAAAATTTGAAGAAGTCCGGCGCGGTACGCTGGCTGAACTGGCTGAAACCTACAGCGGCAAGGCCCCTAAGGGCGAAATTGTTGTGCTCGTGGACCGTGGCCATTTAGGATCTGTTAATCAAACTGACCTAGAAACGGACCTTAGACGTGCAATGGCAGATATGTCAGTGCGGGATGCGGCCGATCTGGTGGCGCGTGCCCACGGCCTGCCACGCAGGAAGGTGTATCAGACCGCTTTGGCTTTGGGGAAATCTCAGGATGACACGACCGACTGACAGGCATCATCGCGGGCGCGCCGCTTTTCACGCGGGCATGGCTGCGGAAAACCGAATTGCGCAGGACTACGAAAGACGCGGCTTTGCCATTGCGCGCAGACGCTGGCGCGGTTCAGGTGGTGAGATTGATCTGATCTTTCGCGATGGCTCTGCCCTTGTTTTTGTCGAGGTGAAACACAGCCGTACCCTTGCCCGGGCGGCAGAAAGCCTGTCGCCTCGTCAAATGCAGCGCATCTATACCTCTGCCGAGGAATTCATGGGATCAGAGCCGTTGGGCAGCCTGACGGAGGCGCGGTTTGACGTGGCGCTGGTGGATGGATCGGGCGATGTGCAGATCATCGAAAACGCGTTTGGGCACGGCTGACCCATTGCACACGGCATCCCGCTGCGCCATCTAAAGGAGACGCAGCAAGGATAGACCCATGAAGATCGCCTTTCAGATGGACCCCATCGGGGACGTGGACATCAACGCCGACAGCAGCTTTCGACTGGCCGAAGAGGCGCAGGCCCGGGGGCATAGTCTGTTCTTCTATTCCCCTGACAAGCTGGCGTACCAAGAGGGGCGGATTACCGCGCGCGGTCACGATTTCACGGTGCAGCGTGTGCAGGGGGATCACGCGCATCTGAAGCCGGAGCGCGAGGTCGATCTGGCGGATTTTGACGTGGTCTGGCTGCGGCAGGATCCGCCGTTCGACATGCATTACATCACTTCGACACATTTGCTGGACCGGCTCAAAGGGCAGGCGCTGGTTGTAAATGACCCTTTCTGGGTGCGCAATTTTCCAGAAAAGCTGATGGTGCTGGACTTCCCGGAACTCACGCCGCCCACGACCATCGCGCGCGATTTGGAGACCATCAAAGCGTTCAAGGCCAAGCACGGCGATGTGATTCTCAAGCCGCTTTACGGCAATGGGGGCGCGGGCGTTTTCCGGCTTGATGCTCAAGACCGCAACCTGACCTCACTTCATGAACTTTTTACCGGTTTTTCCCGCGAACCGCTGATCGTGCAGAAATTCCTGCCTGCCGTGTCCAAAGGGGACAAACGGGTGATCCTTGTTGACGGAGAAGCGGTGGGTGCCATCAACCGCGTACCTGCCGAAGGCGAGACGCGGTCGAACATGCATGTGGGCGGACGGCCCGAAAAGATCGGGCTAAGCGCGCGCGATCAGGAGATTTGTGCGGCCATTGGGCCGCTCCTGAAGGAAAAAGGGCAGGTTTTTGTCGGGATTGACGTGATTGGCGACTATCTGACTGAAATCAACGTAACGTCGCCCACCGGCATTCAGGAGCTTGAGCGGTTTGATGATGTGAATATCGCTGCAAAGATCTGGGACGCCATTGAGGCGCGCTGCGCTTAGGGTATCAGAGGTGTGGTTCCGCACGGATTAACACATCTGCCTGCGAAAAGGCCCGTGGCATTTTTGGAAATGCTTGACTGATGAGGTTTGCCGGGGCTGATCCCCGGTGATGACGGGTTCTCCAAGTATTAAACGGATATCAAACTGTTCAGGCGGGCACGGGTGATGGCAGGCGGAAGCTGACCGCCTCGGCGATGTGGGGTTTGCGTACACCGTCTGAACCATCGAGATCCGCGATGGTACGCGCCACGCGGATGACGCGGTGATAGCCCCGCGCCGACAGGTGAAATTGCTCAGCAACGCGCGTCAGCAGCGCGCGGGCTTCGGCATCCGGTGTTGCGATGGCTTCAAGCGTGTCGCCCTGTGCGTCCGCGTTCACCCGCAGGCCGGGGCTGCCGTCAAAACGGGCCAGCTGGACCGCGCGGGCGGCGGCCACGCGGGCTGCGACCTCGGATGAACTGGCCCCGCTGGCGGGCAGGTCCAGATCGGAAAAGGCCACCGGCGGCACATCCACACGCAAATCGAACCGGTCCATCAGTGGGCCGGAGATTCGCCCGAGGTAGTCCTCGCCGCAGTGTGGCACCCTCGCGCAGGCGCGTGCGGGATCGCTCAGATAGCCGCATTTACAAGGGTTCGCTGCGGCCACCAGCATGAATTTGCAGGGGTATTTCACGTGCGCGTTGGCCCGTGCGATCATCACCTCGCCGGTTTCGATCGGCTGACGCAGGGTTTCCAGCACGGTGCGCGGAAATTCGGGAAACTCATCCATGAACAACACGCCGTTGTGGGCCAGGCTGACCTCACCGGGTTTCGCCTGTCGACCGCCGCCGATGATCGCGGCCATCGAAGCGGTGTGATGCGGTTCGCGAAAGGGACGGGCGCGCGAGATGCCGCCTTCGTCCAGCAATCCGGCAAGCGAGTGGATCATCGAGGTATCAAGCGCTTCGGCAGCGGTCAGGGGGGGCAGGATAGACGGGAGGCGCGCGGCCAGCATGCTTTTGCCCGATCCGGGCGTGCCGACAAACATCAGGTGGTGCCGTCCGGCGGCAGCGATCTCAAGCGCGCGTTTGGCGCGCTCCTGTCCTTTCACCTCGCGCAGGTCGCGGCTGTGCTGGTTCAGGGTCACCTCGCCCGGGGTTGCGGGATCAAGTGGGGATTGTCCGGTGTAGTGCCGCACCGCATCCCCCAGCGACGCGGGTGCGATCACCTGCGCGTTCCCAACCCATGCGGCTTCTGCCCCTGAACCGGCGGGGCACAGCAGGCTGCGCCCTTGTTCAGCAGCTGCCATCGCGGCAGGCAGAGCACCGACAACGGGCACAAGCGTGCCATCAAGGGACAATTCGCCCAGTGCCACAACCGACTGGGTGATGTCATCGGGCAGGATGTCCAGTGCGGCCAAAAGGGCAAAGGCGATGGGCAGATCGAAATGACTGCCTTCTTTTGGCAGGTCAGCGGGCGACAGGTTTACCGTGATCCGTTTTGACGGCAGCGCAATCGCCATTGAGGTCAGCGCCGTGCGCACGCGGTCGCGTGCTTCGGAGACCGCTTTGTCAGGAAGACCAACGATAGAGAAGGCGGGCAGGCCAGGAGTGACGGCGCATTGGACTTCGACCATGCGCGCCTCGACCCCCTGAAACGCGACTGTATAGGCGCGTGAAACCATGCCGTCCCTCCGGTTAACCAAGTTCAAGCTAAGGTAGGGTTTGTTTAGGAATGGTTAACGCAAGTGACGCTCAATCTTCGGGCCACGCCCGTGTCGGGACGCCCATATCATAGGGGAACGGCGAATAAGTGGTCTTCAGCCCCTCCGCGCGCCATGTCTTGAAAGCAGTATCGCGGATCGTTGTGGCGCAATAGGCGCGCGCGTTTTCGTTCACCGGCAGGTCATAGCCGATAATCCGTGCTGCAACGGGAGCGTAGAAGGCATCTGCCAGCGTGTATTTGCCAAACAGCCAGGGACCATCTTCCTTGCGCAGTGATGCGGCATGCGCCCAAAGCGTCTGCACACGTTCCAGATCGGTGCGGACCGCATCGCTGATGTCAAAGCCGACGTTCACATGCTGTAGCTGCATCGGGCAGGCCCCGCGCAGGGCGCTGAAACCTGCGCACATTTCGGCACAAAGCCACCGGGCAGTGGCCCGGGCGGCGGCATCATCGGGCCAAAGACCCGCATCGGGGTGCCGTTCTGCCAGAGTTTCGGCCATCGCGAGGCTTTCGCCCACAACAACGCCATCTGGCGTGCGCATGGCTGGCACCAGTCTGGCAGGGGCCAGCGGCGCGAGGTCCTGTGCCATCGTGCCGCTATACAGCCCGACAAGATGCGTGCGAAAAGACAGGTTGAATTTTTCCATCATCAGCCAGCCCCGCAAGGACCAGCTGGAGAAGGTGCGATCGCCGATATAGAGGTCATATGTCATGCGGTGCACGCTAGAACGCAACGGGGCCAGCGGGCAAATTCCGATTTGTGCGCGGTGCAATCACGGAAGATGATTGATGTGATGCACGGTCCACGCGCCATCTTCATGGCTCAGGCGGGTGACGGACAGATTGTCGATCTTATGCGCCATCGCCTCGTAAGCGGTGACGCCTAACGCACGCTGTACCTGTGTCAGGATCACACCAAAATGCGCCACTGCAATGATGTCCGCCTGTGGGTGAGCGGCGTTCAGGGCATCAACCTGCGCATTCACGCGAGCGGCGGTCTGGTTCCAGCTTTCACCGTCGGGGGCCTGTATGTCGCCGGGTGTTTCCCAGTAGGCGCGTGATAGTTCCGGATCACGGGCCGCCACATCCCGAAAGTGCATTCCGTCCCAGGTGCCGAAATCCATCTCGCGCAGGTCAGGTTTGTGCGGCAACCGGTGATGCGTGGCTGTTTCGATGACGTCTGCCGTTGCAACGCAGCGGATCAGATCAGAAGACAGGATCAGCGCCGTATCCGGCAAATGCGCCCGCAGGCGTGCGATCTGATCGGTATCGGACAGATCGGCAGGCACATCGCGCCATCCGACAAAGGTTTTTTCGTGTGTGGGGCCGTGACGGACCCAATGCCAGGTGGTCATGGCAGATCTCCTTTCAACAGGATCGGCAGGCCGGCAACAACCTGCACGGCCAGATCGGCTTCGGCCGCCAGCGCGATGTTGAGCCTGCCCTGTGCCTCGCGAAACTGACGCGCCAGCGCATTGTCGGGGACGATACCGTGCCCCACCTCGTTCGAAACGATGATCCAGGGTGCTGCACAGGTGCGCAGGGCAGAGATAAGTCCGGTCTGGGCCTGCGTTAGATCACGATCCGCCAGCATTTGATTGCTAAGCCACATGGTTGCGCAATCAATCAAGACAACCTGATCCGCGGTAAATTCTGTCAGCGCAGATGCGGCATCAAGCGGGGTTTCGATGGTGGTCCACCGCGCGTCACGTCGATTTTTGTGTATTTTTACACGCGCCGCGGTTTCGGCATCCCGTACTTCTCCGGTAGCTAGATAAACCATTGGTTTTTTGTGCTTTTTTGTCAATTCTTCCGCCCATGCAGACTTGCCTGATGCGGCACCGCCAAGGATGAAACTACGTTGTGCTAACACTTTTTTCACTTTTTCTGGGAACCAAGGGGCATGTTCGTGCGTACACATTGCAAAGGTTCGTCACAAGACCAGCCGCTGGATCAGGGGAAATTGAAGATGGCATTGCAAACGGCGCGCGAATTCTCACTCACCCGCACCGCTATGAAAGCGGAGCTGCTGGACGCGGAGACAGAGCTGGAGCTGGCCTATGCGTGGCGGGATCAGCGGGACGAGGCGGCACTGCATCGCCTGATCACTGCCTACATGCGCCTTGCTATTTCGATGGCTGGCAAGTTCAAGCGCTACGGCGCGCCCATGAATGACCTTATTCAAGAGGCCGGGCTGGGCCTGATGAAGGCAGCCGACAAATTCGACCCAGACCGGGGCGTGCGGTTTTCGACCTATGCGGTCTGGTGGATCAAAGCGAGCATTCAGGACCATGTGATGCGCAACTGGTCAATGGTGCGCACCGGGTCCACGTCATCGCAAAAATCTCTGTTTTTCAACATGCGCCGCGTACAGGCCCGCCTTGAGCGTGAGGCCGCATCCGCCGGTGAAACGCTGGACAAACATCAATTGCGTCAGATGATTTCGACCGAGATTGGCGTGCCGCTGCACGATGTCGAGATGATGGAAGGACGCCTTTCTGGTTCCGACTATTCGCTGAACGCGACCCAATCCTCCGAGGATGAAGGGCGCGAGTGGATCGACGCGCTTGTCGATGACAGCGCGCAGGCGGCTGAGCAAGTGGAAGACAGCCACGACACTGCGCAATTGCGGGCGTGGCTTTTGTCTTCGATGCAGGAATTGAATGAACGAGAGCGCTTTATCGTGCGCGAGCGCAAGCTGCGCGACCAACCCCGCACATTGGAGAGCCTTGGCGATGAGCTGAAGCTGTCCAAGGAGCGGGTGCGCCAGCTTGAAGCGGCTGCGTTCATAAAAATGCGCAAATCCCTTGAAGGGCAGTCGCGCGAAGTGCTGCATTTCCTGAACTAAGCTGCCCGCCCGCAGGGGCTGGCACATACGCGCCAAGCGGCCTATGCTTTCGCTGACCAAAAGGCGAGGGGCCTATCATGCTGGCGGGCAAGCATATTCTTCTGATCATCGGCGGTGGGATCGCGGCGTTTAAGTCGCTTGATTTGATCCGGCGGCTGCGCGAGCGCGGAGCCGAAGTGACGCCAGTTTTGACTCGCGCGGGCACGGAATTCGTGACGCCGCTGTCGGTTTCTGCCCTTGCGGGCAAGAAAGTCTTTCGTGACCTTTTCGATCTTGGGGACGAGGCCGAGATGGGTCATATCCAACTCAGCCGCGTTGCTGATCTGGTGGTTGTGGCCCCGGCGACCGCTGATCTGATGGCCAAGATGGCGCAGGGCCATGCTGATGATCTTGCCTCTACCCTGCTGCTGGCGACAGACACACCGGTGATGATCGCCCCCGCCATGAACGTGCGCATGTGGGATCATGCGGCGACCCAGCGCAATCTGGCGGTGCTGCGCGGCGATGGCATTTCTGTCGTCGGTCCGAACGAGGGCGATATGGCCTGTGGTGAATTTGGCCCCGGGCGCATGGCTGAACCGCTTGAAATCGTCGTGGCTGTTGAAACGCGGCTGGCTGATGGTCCGCTCAAGGGTAAACGTATTCTGGTTACCTCCGGCCCGACGCATGAACCGATTGATCCGGTGCGATACATCGCAAACCGGTCTTCGGGTGCCCAAGGGGCGGCGATTGGGCAGGCGCTTGCGGCGCTGGGGGCCGAGGTGATCTTTGTGACCGGCCCGGCAGATGTGCCGCCGCCCGCCGGCGTTCAGGTGGTTCGGGTGCAGACAGCCGATGACATGCTGCGCGCCGTGCAGGATGCGCTGCCGGTTGACGCCGGGGTTTTTGCCGCCGCCGTCGCGGATTGGCGGGTCGAAGGCGCCAGCGCCGAAAAGCTGAAGAAGTCCAAGGACGGTCTGCCGACCCTGCGCTTTGCGGAAAACCCTGATATCCTGAAAACCGTAAGCCAGATGTCAGAGGGCCGCCCCGGACTGGTCGTCGGTTTTGCCGCCGAAACACAGGATGTTCTGGCTCATGCCGCCGCCAAGCGCACGCGCAAGGGATGTGACTGGATCCTTGCAAATGATGTGTCACCCGAAACCGGGATCATGGGCGGAAGCGAAAACGCCGTCACGCTGATCACTGCCGATGGACCCGAGGATTGGCCGCGCATGGGCAAGCAGGCGGTGGCCGACAAGCTGGCCGCCCGCATCGCGGCAGCCTTGGAATAGCGCCGTGCCGCTGATCAAATGTCGCTGGGCGGAAGGGGCGGATACCACGCTTGGCTTTCCGGTTTATGCGTCGCCGGGGGCCGCCGGTGCTGATCTGCGCGCCAATCTGCCAGATGGTCCGGTTATCCTTGAACCTTTGGGGCGGGCGCTTGTCTCAACCGGATTGCATATGGAAATTCCGCCGGGCTTTGAGGTGCAGATCCGTCCACGATCCGGGCTGGCGCTAAAGCATGGGATCACTCTGCCCAACAGCCCGGGAACAATCGACAGCGACTATCGCGGCGTTGTTGGCGTCATCATGATGAACGCCGGTAATGCCCCGTTTGAGGTCACACATGGCATGCGCATCGCGCAGATGGTTGCAGCGCCAGTTGCGCAGGCTACGTTCCGTGAGGTCGAGGCGCTGGGCGAGACCACACGTGCGTCCGGCGGGTTTGGATCAACCGGAGTGAACTGATGCTGCTTGTGTTGCTGTTGGCCGCCGCGATCTGGTTCGGAGGCGGCTGGATGGGTGCCCCGCGCGAGGCGCGTGCGACCTTTCTGGGCCTGATCTATGTGGCCGTGCTGGGCATTCAGGTGGCGTTTCCCGAAACCAACCCGCTGCGCATCGCTACAGGAGGAAGCGCCGCACCCTGGTTAATTCTGGGTGGTTTTGGCCTGTTGTTTTTTGGCTACCGTGCCGTGCTGCGCAATTTGCGCGCCCGGGTCACTGGCCCCGCCGCCGGAGTACCGGAAACGCCGCAGTCCGACGCGTTTTCCGATACGGAGCTGAACCGCTATGCTCGTCACATCGTCCTGCGCGAGGTTGGCGGAGCGGGTCAACGGGCGCTTAAGAATGCCAAGGTGCTGGTCGTTGGCGCAGGCGGGCTGGGCGCACCCGCATTGCAGTATCTGGCGGCAGCAGGGGTGGGCACTATCGGTGTGATTGACGACGACAAGGTCGAGAACGCCAATTTGCAACGGCAGGTGATCCACACGGATGATGACATTGGCACGCCCAAGGTGTTTTCCGCCCAGCGGCATATGCAGGCGCAAAACCCCTATGTGACCGTGCGCCCCTATAACCGCCGTCTGACAGATGACATCGCGGCGGATCTTGTGGCCGATTACGATCTGGTGCTGGACGGCAGCGACAATTTCGAGACGCGCTATCTGGTGAATGATGCCTGTATCGCGGCGGGTAAGCCGCTGATTTCCGGTGCGCTAAGCCAGTGGGAAGGGCAAATGTCCGTATTTGACCCGACCCAAGGTGCGCCCTGCTATCGGTGCGTGTTTCCGCAAGCCCCGGCGGCACATCTGGCCCCCAGCTGTGCCGAGGCCGGTGTGATAGGCCCGCTGCCCGGCGTGGTTGGCGCAATGATGGCAGTCGAGGCGATCAAGCTGAGCACAGGCGCAGGAGCGGTGGCGCGGGGTCAGATGCTGATCTACGATGCGCTTTACGGTGAGAACCGCAGTATCCAGATTTCCCGTCGGGCGGATTGTGCCGCTTGTGGCCACATCACTACGGCCGATTGACCCGCCCCCGATTGTAACGCCGCCAACGCGCCCTTAGCTTGAGGGCAAAGGAGATACCCCCATGACAAATCCGCTGCTTGCCGACTGGACCACGCCCTTTGGCATCGCCCCGTTTGACCGCATCAACGACGATGATTTTGCGCCGGCGCTTGATACGGCACTGGCCGCGCATACCGCCGAGATTGACGCGATCGCCGGGAATGCTGATACCCCCACCTTCGCCAACACCATCGAGGCGCTGGAGGCAGTCGGGGCCGAGCTGGACAAGGTGCTGGGTGTCTTTTTCACTGTGGCCGGTGCCGACAGCAATCCCGCGCGCGAGGATTTGCAGCGGGCGTTTTCACCCAAGCTCGCCGCGCATTTTGCCGACGTTTCGGGCAATAAGGCACTGTTTTCCCGGGTTGCCGCCGTGTGGGAGCAGCGCGAAACGCTTGATCTGACGGACGAGCAGGCGCGGGTGCTGATGCTGACACACCGTGGATTTGTGCGCAGCGGTGCCGCCCTTGAAGGCGCCGAAGAGACCCGCATGAAAGAGATCAAGAGCCGTCTGGCGGTACTGGGCACGCAGTTTACCCAGAACCTGCTGGCGGATGAGCGGAGCTGGTTCATGTCGTTGGCTGAGAGGGATCTGGAAGGCCTGCCGGACTTTGTTGTGAATGCCGCGCGCGCGGCAGGCGCGGAAAAAGAGGCAGATGGCCCGGTTGTGACGCTGTCGCGGTCGCTGATCGTGCCGTTTTTGCAATTCAGCCCCCGCCGTGATCTGCGCGAACGGGCGTTTCGGGCCTGGGAAGCACGTGGTGCGAACGGGGGCGAGACGGACAACCGCGATATCGCTGCCGAAATTCTCAGCCTGCGCGAAGAGCGCGCCAAGCTGTTGGGTTATGAGAATTTCGCGGCCTACAAGCTTGAAACCGAGATGGCCAAGACCCCTGACGCCGTGCGCGCCCTGTTGATGGACGTTTGGGAGCCGGCAAAGGCGCAGGCCAACGCGGACGCCGCCAAACTGACCGAGATGATGCAGGCCGACGGGGTGAACGATGATCTGGCCCCTTGGGACTGGCGCTACTACGCAGAGAAACGGCGCGCGGCGGAGCATGATCTGGATGAGGCGGCGCTGAAGCCTTATTTTCAGCTTGAGCGCATGATCGAGGCGTCATTTGCCTGTGCCCACCGCCTATTCGGGCTGGAGTTCAAACCGCTGGATGTACCGCTGTACCACGCTGATTGCCGCGCGTGGGAAGTGACGCGGGACGGTGCGCATGTGGCAGTTTTTATCGGGGACTATTTCGCGCGTGGCTCCAAACGGTCAGGTGCGTGGTGTTCGGCCATGCGGGCACAGGCGAAGTATCCAAAGGTTCAGGCACCCATCGTGATCAACGTGTGCAACTTTGCCAAATCGGACCCGGCGCTTTTGTCCTACGATGACGCGCGCACGCTGTTTCACGAATTCGGTCACGCGCTGCATCAGATGTTGTCGGATGTGACTTACGAAAGTGTATCGGGCACATCGGTGGCACGGGATTTTGTGGAACTGCCAAGCCAGCTTTATGAACATTGGCTGGAAGTGCCCGAAGTGCTGGCCGAATTTGCCACCCACGCAGAGACAGGTGAGGCCATGTCGCGCGAGATGCTCGACAAGGTTCTGGGGGCCGCGACGTTTGATATGGGCTTTCAGACCGTGGAATACGTGGCATCTGCGCTTGTTGATCTGTCCTTTCACGATGGGCCTGCGCCCGCTGATACTATGGCAAAACAGGCAGAGGTACTGGAGGCGCTGGGCATGCCGCGCGCAATCCGTATGCGCCACGCGACACCGCAGTTTGCCCATGTCTTTGCGGGCGATGGCTATTCCAGCGGATACTACAGCTATATGTGGTCCGAAGTGATGGATGCCGATGCGTTCCAGTCGTTCGAGGACGCGGGCGGTCCCTTTGATGCGGATCGTGCCCGTGCGTTGGAAGAACATATTTTGTCCACCGGCGGATCACAGGACGCGGCAGAGCTTTACGTTGCGTTTCGGGGCCGCTTGCCCGGCGTTGACGCGTTGCTGAAGGGGCGTGGATTGGCCGCCGCCTGACGGCTGATTTCGCAGGGTGCGCATTTATCGCGCACCGGCCACTCAGTACCCCAGCGCGCGGTCCACAAGATGCAACAGCGGCTGCCCGGCCTCGCTGCGGCAGATGTTTTCAACGATCACACGGCTGGCGGTGATGGCGCGGGTCTCCGCTGCGATGTGCGGGGTCACAGTAACCTGCGGATGTGTCCAGAACGGGTGGTCTTTGGGCAGCGGTTCCACCCGAAAGACATCAAGCGTGGCATGGGCGATCTGGCCCGTGTCCAAGGCTGCCAACAGGGCGTCGTCGTCAATCAGCGGTCCGCGACCGGGGTTGATGATAAATGCGCCCTGCGGCATGCCCGCCAGTGTCTGGGCGTTCAGCGTATTCTGCGTGGCAGGGGTGTCCGGCAGCAGCAGCACCGCGATCTCGGCGCGGGCAAGCGCCGTGTTCAACCCGTCCGGTCCATGAAAACATGTCACGCCCGCGATGTCCTTGGGGCTGCGTGACCAGCCCGAAACGCGAAAACCAAGACCCAGAAGTGCTGTGCAGACGGCTGCGCCTAGCGCGCCAAGGCCCAACACGACCACGCTGCGCTCTTCGGCAAGGGGCAGTGTGCGCGGCTCCCATTTGGCATCGCTGCGCTGAATGTCGGTGTCCATACCCAGATGATGGCGCAGCACATGTCCTGTCACCCATTCAACCATGCCGCGCGTCAGACCCGGATCAACCATCCGCGCCAGCGGGATCTTCAGGGTCTCGTTGCCGACAATCCCCTCGACCCCGGCCCAAAGGTTCAGCACCGCTTTGGCGCGGGTGTAGGGGGTGAAGTCCTGCAAGGTGCTGTTGGGCGCGTAGACGATGTAATCGACTGTTTCCGGCGCGATGTCCTGTGCCAGATGAGCGTCGACCCCGGCGGCTTTGAGCGCTGCGCGCAGCGGTGTTTCGTAGGTTTCCCACCGCTCCGGGCGGGCGGCAAACAGGACGTTCAGGGGCATTGGCTACCTCGGTCGGTGAACATGGGCTGACTGCACCAGCCCGAAGGCCAGCAGCAACACCAGCATGGCAGACCCGCCGTAGCTGACCAGCGGCAGTGGCACGCCGACCACCGGGGCCAGCCCCATCACCATCGACATGTTCACCGCAAAGAACAGGAAGAAGTTCAGCGCGATGCCAAGGGTCAGCAGGGATGAAAACCGATCCTTGTTGCGGATCGCGGTCACGACGCAGAAGATGATAATCAGCGCATAGAGACCCAGCAGGGAAATCGCGCCGATAAAGCCAAATTCCTCTGCCAGTGTGGTGAAGATAAAGTCAGTATGCTTTTCCGGCAGGAAGTTCAGCCGGGATTGGGTGCCTTGCATAAACCCGCGCCCGGTCCAGCCGCCGGACCCCAGCGCGATCTTGGATTGAGTGATGTGATAGCCTGCGCCCAATGGGTCCGCAGCGGGGTCCAGAAACGTGTCGATGCGTCTGTATTGGTAGTCATTCAGCAGTTGCCATGTGGTGCCACGCGACTGGAACACCGCCGTGACCAACCCAACACCCGAAGCGATGACAGCCGCGAAATAGGCCCAGTGGACGCCCGCCAGAAACATCAGCCCGCCACCTGCCGCCAACAGCAGGATTGACGTGCCCAGATCAGGTTGTTCCAGCACCAATGCGGTGGGTGCGAGGATGATCAGTACCGGCAAAAGCACCCAGAACGGGCGTGACACACGGCGTGCGGGCAGCCAGTCGTAATAGGCGGCCAGAAACATGACCAGCGTGATTTTCATCAGTTCGGACGGTTGCAGATCAATCGGGCCAAGGTCGATCCAGCGTTGCGCGCCCTTGCGCTCATCCCCGATCAGGGCCACTGCGATCAGCAGCACCATCGACACGCCATAGGCCAGCCCAGACAGGTTGCGCCAAAGCCAGATCGGCACCATCGCCACCACCATCATCAGCGCCAGCCCAAGGCCAAACCGCTTCATCTGTGGTTCGGCCCACGGGCTAAAGGACCCGCCCGCAACCGAATAGAGCATCAGGAAGCCGACACCGCAGACCGATGCGAGCAACAGCGCCAGCGGCCAGTTCAGGTGCAGAATTTTGCGAAAGCCGGTCGGGACGGATTTGACCGTATATTCAAGGTAGCTCATGCCTGATCCCTGCCTTTGATGGCCGCTTCGGGCTGCAGGTCGCGCAGGCGTTCCTGTTGCTTTTTGATCCGCGCACGGTCGCCCTTGGGATAGGCGTCCAGCGGGGGTTCCCCGCCTGCCATCGCCTGTAACATCACGTCGCGTGCGATGGGGGCCGCTGCGGTTGATCCGCCGCCGCCATGTTCGACCAGCACGGAAATGGCATAGCGCGGTTTGTCATAGGGGGCGAACGCCACAAACAAGGCGTGATCGCGCCGTTCCCATGGCAAATCGGCGTTGCGGGTCACGCCGCGCGCGCGTTCTGCGGCGGTGATATTGCGCACCTGTGACGTGCCCGTCTTGCCCGCCATGCGCATGCCCTCACCGATGATGCGGCTGCGATAAGCCGTGCCGCGCCGGTTGTTGACGACCTCGTACATCGCGCGGCGCATTTTGCGCAGGTTGTTTTCGTCCATGTCCAGAGCGGCACCGCCGTTCAGGGGTTGCTCGACACCGTCGACCGATTTGATCAGCCGTGGCGAAACCTCGCGCCCCGTCGCGATGCGGGCGGACATCACGGCCAGTTGCAGCGGTGAGGCCAGCATGAAACCCTGCCCGATGGAGGCGTTGACGGTGTCACCAATCACCCAATCGGCCCCGCGTGCGGTACGCTTCCATTCCTTTGTCGGTGTCAGCCCCGAATTGACCGAGGACAGCGCCAGATCATGCCGGACGCCCAGACCGAAGCGTTTGGCCATCGCTGAGATCTTTTCGATGCCGACCTTGAGGGCCAGATCGTAGTAGTAGACGTCGCAGGATTGCTTGAGCGAGTTTTCCAGATCGACCCAGCCGTGGCCGGCGCGTTTCCAGCAATGGAAGCGGCGGTCGGCCACTTCCAGATGGCCGGGGCAATAGACGGTTTCATCGGGGCCGACGATGCCTTCTTCTAGCGCGGCCATCGCGGTCAGCATCTTGAAGGTGGAGCCGGGCGGATACGCGCCCTGTACGGTTTTATTGACCAGCGGGCGATATTTGGAATTCAGTAACGGATCGTAGTTGGCCGAGGAAATGCCGCCGATAAAAAGGTTCGGGTCATAGCTGGGCGCGGAGGCGATGGCGGCAAGATCACCGTTTTCGCAGTCAATCACCACCACGGCGGCGCTTTCGTCACCCAGCCGCGCCTGCACGTAGCGTTGCAGATCGCTGTCGATGGTCAATTGCAGATCGGCGCCTGATTGCCCCTCGCGGCGGGCCAGTTCGCGCATGACGCGGCCTGTGGCATTCACCTCCACCTGCTTGGTGCCCGCAGAGCCGCGCAGCACGTCCTCGGCGCGGGCTTCCACGTTGATCTTGCCGATCTGGAAGCGCGGAATGCGCAGCACCTGATCGGGGTTTTCCAGCGCGTCGAGGTCTTTCTGGCTGACCCGGCCCACGCGCCCAACCACATGGGCAAAGTCCGACCCGCGCGGATACACGCGCGTCAGGCCGACCTCGGGCGTGACACCGGGCAGGGCGGGGGCGTTCACGCTGACCTTGCTGACCTCATCCCAGCTGACGCCCTCGACCACGGTAACGGGCAGGAACGGGGCGGAGCGTTTGAGCTCTTCCAGCGCGCGTTCGTAGGTTTCCAGATCAATGTCGATGATCTGGCTCAGCCGGGCCATCACGGCGTCCACGTCGCCTGCATCCTCGCGTACGATCACGATGCGGTAGCTGGGCACGTTTTCGGCCAGACGCACGCCGTTGCGGTCAAAGATTTCGCCGCGTGCGGGGGGGATCAGGCGGATGTTGATGCGGTTTTCTTCGGCCAGGAGGCGGAACTGGTCGGCCTGATCGACCTGCAGATAGCGCATCCGTGCGGCCAATCCGCCCATGAACAGCAGCTGCACACCGCCCAAAAGGGCCGCGCGGCGCGTCAGCTTGGCGTGGTTTGCATCATTCTCGGCGCGGTTGCGTCTCATGTTGCGGCCTTTCGTGTCATGCGCGTTGCCCCAGCGCGTCCAGCTCGCCCGGTGCGGCCTTGCGCACCTGCATCACAAAATGGGTCACGGCGACAACTGCGGGATAGATCAGTACGGTCAGGATCAATTCCGACAGACTAAGTGTCAGGCTGGGCAGATCAACAAGCACCAGGCCCAGCACGATGCGATAGGTCAGCGAGATCGCGATGGTCAAAAGCCCCACCGTGATCCATTCGGCAGCAAAATTCGCATCCCGCAGGCTCCGTGCACGGGACTTGAGGTTTTCGCACCCAATCAGCGCCAGCATGGCCCAGAGACCCGGTGGGCGTTGCAGCAAAAGGTCGGTCAGCAGAAAGGCAAGCGCCAGCAAAAGCGGCGGCACGTATTCGGGGCGCCGCATGCTCCATGCCAGTGCAAAGCACAACAGAATATCCGGCGCGGCCCAGCGGCGCGGGGTGGTTTCAAGCGGCAGCAGATGAAAAAAGACGATCACCAGCGTCAGCAAAGCAAAACCCGCGCGCATCAGCCACAGCCGTGTTTGTGACAGATCGTTCATTCGGTCACCGCGGTATCGGTTTCTGCGACCGGCCCATCGGCTGTGATCAGCTTGGCCGTGTCACTGACGTTTTCGGTGCCGTAGTGGCGCAGCACGCGCAGGAATTCGAGCCGCTCGTAATCTGCGGCCAGACGCACGCGCAGACGTCCGCCGGGGTCAGCGGCCACTTGGCCGATCAGCAGACCGGCGGGAAAGACCCCACCATCGCCCGATGAAATCACCCGGTCACCGGGGCGCACCAGATCGGGGTTTTCCAGAAAATCAATTGGCGGTGCGATGGTGTTGTCACCCGCCACGATGGCCCGCTGGCCCGAGGGCTGGATGGTGGCAGGAATACGGCTGGTGGCGTCAGTCAGCAGGATCACGCGGGCGGTGTTCTCTGCCACGCCCGAGATACGGCCCACAAGCCCGATGCCGTCCATTGTGGCCCAGCCGTCCAGCAACCCGTCACGCGCACCGACGTTCAGCAGGACAGATTGGCGAAAGGGCGAACCTGAATCCGCCAGTACGACGCCAGTGATAAAAGTCAGGCGCGGGTCGAGCCGCACCTTGTTCAGATCCAGCAGTCGGGCGTTTTCCTGTTCAAGCTGAAGCGCGGCTTCTTTCCACGCCTGCATCTGGCGCAATTCGCTGCGCAATTCCTGATTTTGTTCTGCAAGGCGTTGATATGACTGAAAATCGCGCAGCAGATTGACCGTGCCGGTAACGGGGGCCATCGCCCAATCCAGATTGGGCACCAGTGCATCGGTGATCTGCGCGCGAAAGCGTTCCACACGCGGGCTGTCGATGCGCCATAGCAGGAAGGTCGCCCCCAAAAGCAGGATCAGAACAGCCAACAGCAACCGGCGCAGCGGGCCGGTGTATTCGTTGCTGTTTGATCGGTCGTTTGCCATTGGTTGCTTCCGCGCCCCGGACCTGATCCGGGGCTTCCGTCTCATTGTGCCAGTGTGCGAGGCCCCGGATCAAGTCCGGGGCGGATCACGCCTGCGTTTTAGCTGTCGTAGTCGATGGCGTGGCGGAGCTGTTTTTCGTATTCCAGCGCCTTGCCGGTGCCCAGTGCCACGCAGTTAAGGGATTCGTCCGCGATGGAGACCGCAAGCCCCGTCTGTTCGCGCAGCGCAAGATCGAGATCACCCAAAAGCGCGCCACCGCCCGTCAGCATGACGCCCCGGTCAACGATGTCGGCGGCCAGATCGGGCGGCGTTGTCTCAAGCGCGGTCATCACCGCTTCGCAAATCTGCTGCACCGGTTCGGCCAGCGCCTCGGCGATTTGGGCCTGGGTAACTTCGATTTCCTTGGGCACGCCGTTCAACAGGTCGCGGCCCCGGATCTGCATTGACGTGCCACGCCCGTCGTCGGGCATGCGGGCGGTGCCGATGGAGGTTTTGATACGCTCTGCTGTGGTTTCCCCCACCAGAAGGTTTTGCTGGCGGCGCAGGTAGCTGATGATCGCCTCGTCCATACGGTCACCACCAACGCGCACAGAACGGGCGTAGACGATATCGCCCAGCGACAGCACCGCAACTTCGGTCGTACCACCGCCGATGTCCACGACCATGTTGCCGGTGGGATCGGTGATGGGCATGCCCGCGCCAATGGCCGCCGCGATGGGTTCGGCAATCAGCCCCGCGCGGCGCGCACCGGCGGAGAGCACAGATTGACGGATCGCGCGTTTTTCCACGGGCGTCGCCCCGTGGGGCACACAAACGATGATTTTGGGCTTGGAGAAGGTCGAGCGTTTGTGAACCTTGCGGATGAAGTGTTTGATCATCTCTTCGGCGGTGTCAAAATCCGCAATCACACCCTCGCGCATCGGGCGGATGGCCTCGATGCTGCCGGGCGTGCGGCCCAGCATCAGTTTGGCGTCCTCACCCACGGCCAGCACTTTCTTGACGCCGTCCTTGATGTGGTAGGCCACGACAGAGGGTTCAGACAGCACGATACCACGGCCCTTGACGTAGACCAGCGTGTTGGCTGTTCCAAGGTCGATTGCCATGTCGGAGGAAAACAATCCGCCGAGGTTTCCAAAGAGGTTCATGCGTCACCGTGCCCAGTCATATGCGTGTATTACAGTCCGATTGGCCCGCGACTCTGTCGAGGCGGGCTGGCGCTCTTATAGGGGGCGGGCAGACGGTGCGAAAGGGGGTGTTTTGAGGGGTTGGGCATGTTGTCGCCGGTAGGCTAGGGTAGGCTGAAACCCCACCTTACGGAGCGTACCGGCATGAAGAAAATCCAGACCCTTGGCGTGCATCACATCACCCTGACAGGCGCGGACCGCCAGACCAGCATCGACTTTTGGGAAGGGGTGCTGGGCATGCCGTTCATCTTCGATCAGCCCAATCTGGATGACCCTGACGAGGGGCATCTTTACTTTGACCCCGGCGACGGGCGGCTGATTACCATCTTTACCAACGAGAGCCGGAAACCGGTGCATGACCGCACGCCGACGGATCCCGGCTGCGTGCATCATGTGGCATTCGAGGTAGACCGCGCGATGTTCGATCAGGTGCTGGACAGGCTGGAGAGCCGGGGGATCGGCAACTCAGGAGTGAAGGACCGTGGGTTTATGCATTCGATCTATTTCAAGGATCCGCTGGGGCTGCTGATCGAGCTGGCCTGCTACACGTTCATCCCGCCACGCGGGAGCAGCCATGCCGAGGTGATGCTGGAGGCGCACAAGCTGCGGGTTGCGCGCGGAGCAAAAGCGATTGAGCGTGAGCATCTGGCCGATGCGGTGCTGATGATCGTGGAGCGGTCGCAGATGTCGCTGTCGGAGGACCGGGGCGCGAAAAATCCTTACCGGTGATTGGGGCCGTGGTGGTGCGCGATGAATGCTCACCCTATGGGGCAGCGCGCGTTTCAGTGTCGTGTCATGACCTCGGATCGGGTGTGGGGTAGGACCGTTGATTTGAGTTGTATTGGAAAGATGAAGCGACACGTCCCGCTTCATCTTTCCAATACAACTCAAATGCGACCGAACCAACACGCACCGTAGCCCGCGTTATCGGACCACGGTGCGGCAAGGATCAGCCAACGTCTTTGTAGCTGACCTCGCGTTTGTCGGTGCCGCCCTTTTCGCGGCGCACCAGCAGGCGGTTGAGCGCGTGAATATAGGCGCGGGTCGAGGCGACGACGGTATCGGTATCGGCGGACTGACCTGTCACGATGCGGCCTTCTTCCTCCATACGGACCGAAACGGTTGCTTGCGCATCGGTGCCTTCGGTGACCGCATGCACCTGATAAAGTTGCAGACGCGCGTTGTGCTGCACCAGTGCCTTGACGCAGTTGAACGCCGCATCAACGGGGCCGTCGCCGGACTGTTCCGTGCTGTGGTCGGCCCCTTCGACGTTGAGGGTCATGCGCGCCTGATTGGGCCCTTCGGTGCCGCAGACCACATGCATGGAGACCAGTTTGACGCGGTCTTCTTCCGGGTCGGTGGTGGTGCGCATGAGGGCGATCAGGTCGTCCTCGTAGATTTCCTTTTTGCGGTCGGCCAGTTCCTTGAACCGCACGAATACGTCCTTGAGCTGGTTGTCGCCCAGCTCGAATCCGAGGTCTTCGAGTTTGGAGCGCAGCGCCGCGCGGCCTGAGTGTTTGCCCATGACGATGTTCGTCTCCGAAAGGCCCACGTCTTCGGGGCGCATGATCTCGAACGTCTCGGCGTTCTTGAGCATGCCGTCCTGATGGATGCCGCTTTCGTGCGCAAAGGCGTTCTTGCCCACGATGGCCTTGTTGGGCTGCACCGGAAAGCCCGACACGGTGGAGACGCGGCGCGAGATGTTCATGATCTTGGTCGCGTCAATTTCCGTGCGGTAGGGCATGATGTCATTGCGCACGCGCAGGGCCATGACGACTTCTTCCAGCGCCGTGTTGCCCGCGCGTTCGCCCAGACCGTTGATCGTGCATTCGATCTGACGCGCGCCTGCTTCGACCGCAGCAAGCGAGTTGGCCGTCGCCATGCCAAGGTCGTTGTGGCAGTGGGTGGCAAAGATGATCTCATCCGCGCCGGGCACGTTTTCGATCAGTTTGCGAATGAGATCGGCGCTTTCGCGCGGGGCTGTGTAGCCGACGGTGTCGGGGATGTTGATCGTGGTGGCACCGGCTTTGATGGCGATTTCCACGACGCGGTAGAGATAGTCGAGTTCGGTGCGCGTGGCATCCATCGGGGACCATTGCACGTTGTCGCACAGGTTGCGCGCGTGGGTCACAGTCTGGTCGATGCGTTCGGCCATTTCGTCCATCGTCAGGTTCGGGATGGCGCGGTGCAAAGGCGAGGTGCCGATGAAGGTGTGGATACGCGGCTGCTGGGCGTGTTTGATCGCGTCCCAACAGCGGTCGATGTCGGGCAGTTGCGCGCGGGCAAGGCCGCAAATGACCGAATTTCTTGCGTTTTTCGCGATCTCGGACACGGCGGCAAAATCGCCTTCGGAGGCGATGGGAAAGCCCGCCTCGATGATGTCGACGCCCATGTCGTCCAGAAGCCCCGCGATTTCGAGCTTTTCGGCGTGGGTCATGGTGGCACCGGGCGATTGTTCGCCGTCGCGCAAGGTCGTGTCGAAGATCAAGACGCGATCCTGTTCAGTCTTATCAGTCATGTGAGTATCTTTCGTTCTGCTGTTCATATCCGTGGCGCGGTGCGATGCCCTCTGAGCGGACGCGCCGGGATGGCACGCTCAGAGGCGGATTAGCAGCAGGAGGGTTGCACGCAGCAGGCTCGCGGCGGGGCGCGATGCAAATGAAGTATGTGCGGCGTGTGTCATGGCGGTATTTATAGGCAAGTGATTTCAAATGGGAAGGGGTTTTCCATTTTTGCGGTTGTTGCATTGAAGCGGTGGCATGCGCCGCTAGGTCTGGGGGATGAGTAAAACACTGATATTGGGCGCATCCGGGGGCATCGGATCAGCGCTGGTAAAGGCGTGCAGGGCACGGGGCGACGCAGTGACGGGGTTGTCGCGGTCAGCTGACGGGTTTGACATAACCGATGAGGCGTCTGTGGCCGCGCATCTGGGGGCCCTGGATGGCCCGTTTGACCGGGTGATCGTGGCGACAGGTGCGCTTGAGATAGACGGTGCGGAGCCGGAAAAAACCATCAAGGCAATCGAGCGTCAGGCGATGATGGATCAGTTCGCGTTGAATGCGGTTGGCCCGGCGCTGGTCTTGGCCCATGCGCATGATTTGCTGCCGCGCGACGGGCGGTCCGTTTTGGCCGTGCTGTCGGCCCGGGTGGGGTCAATCGGGGACAACAAGATCGGCGGCTGGATCAGCTATCGCAGCGCCAAGGCAGCGGTGAACCAGATCGTGCACACGGCGGCGATTGAGCTGGGACGGACCCACAAGCAAGCGGTCTGCGTGGCGTTGCATCCGGGCACCGTGGCCACGCCGTTTACTGAGAAATATCTGGGGCGTCACCCGGCGGTGCAGCCTGCGGAAGCGGCGGAAAATCTGCTGGGCGTCATGGACGGACTGAGCGCGGATCAAAGTGGTCAGTTCTTTGACTGGGCGGGCAAGGCGGTGCCGTGGTGAGCCGCCTTGTTCTGGTGCTGGGCGACCAGTTGTCGCGTGACCTTTCGGCGTTGAAAAAAGCGGACAAAGACAGCGATGTCGTGGTCATGGCTGAGGTGGTGGAAGAAGCGGAATACGTGTCGCATCACCCCAAGAAAATTGCCCTGATCTTTGCAGCCATGCGTAAATTTGCGCAGGAATTACAGGATGATGGATGGGATGTCCGCTATTCAAAGCTGGACGATCCTGACAACGCCGGATCCATTGTCGGAGAGCTTTTGCGCCGCGCGGAAGAGGTGGCTGCGCCGGGTGTGATCTGTACCGAGCCGGGGGAATGGCGGCTGATTGACAAGCTGAAATATGCGCCGGTGAAAACGCATATTCTGAACGATGACCGGTTCATCGCCAGCCACGCGGAATTTGAGGATTGGGCCGAGGGGCGCAAGGCGCTGCGGATGGAGTATTTCTATCGCGAAATGCGGCGCAAAACAGGGCTGTTGATGGAGGGGGACAAACCCGCCGGAGACAAGTGGAACTTTGATCACGAGAACCGCAAGGCCGCGCCGGATGATGTGACCGTGGATGGGCCGTTGTGGTTTGAACCGGACGAGACTGTAGAGGAGGTTCTGGCGCTGGTGGAGGACAGGTTCGGGGATCACTTTGGTGATCTGCGGCCCTTTGGGTTTGCCACCACCCGGCAAGAGGCGCTGGAGGCGTTGGCGTATTTTGTGAAACACGCGCTGCCGCGGTTCGGAGACTATCAGGACGCGATGTTGCAGGGCCATCAGTACCTGTATCATGCGGTGGTGTCCCCCTATATCAATACGGGTCTTCTGGGCCCGTTGGAGGTATGTCAGGCCGTTGAAAAAGCTTGGAAAAACGGGGATGTGCCGATCAACGCCGCTGAGGGTTTCATCCGTCAGATCATTGGCTGGCGGGAGTATGTGCGGGGGATTTATTTTCTGGAGGGGCCGGAGTATCCGCAGCGCAATGTGCTGGGTCACAGCCGCGATTTGCCGGCGTTTTACTGGGGTGCCGAGACGCGGATGAACTGCGTGTCCCATGCGGTGGGCCAGACCCGGGAACAGGCCTATGCACATCACATTCAGCGGCTGATGGTGACGGGCAATTTTGCGCTGCTGGCGGGGGTTGATCCGGGGCAGGTGCACGAGTGGTATCTGGCGGTCTATGCAGATGCCTATGAGTGGGTCGAAAGTCCCAACACCGTGGGCATGAGCCAGTTTGCCGATGGAGGTGTGATTGCATCAAAACCTTACGTGTCTTCAGGGGCTTACATCAACCGGATGTCGGATTACTGCAAGGGATGCAGCTATAAGGTCAGCGTGAAAACGGGCGAGGATGCCTGTCCATTCAATCTGTTGTACTGGCACTTTCTGGACCGCCACCGGGAGCGGTTTTCGAACAATGCGCGCATGGGGAATATGTACCGGACGTGGGACAGGATGGACGAGGACCGGCGCGAGACCGTATTGCGAGACGCGGAAAGCTGGCTGAAGCGGCTGGACGCAGGTGAAGTGGTCTGAGGGGCTTTTGCGCGACACGGATCGCCTGTGCACCGTCAACGGGAGCGAATCGCCTTAACGCCATACAGGCAAGGGATTTGCGGGGGGCACCCCCCGTACACCGGGCGTACACCATGCGTGCAGTCGATTTTCTGGAAATTGCGGGGTTAATCGTGCGTACGGTCCAAAATGTGCATGAATCATTTGCAATGACCGGGCGCGCGCAGATGTGGGCTCGGACGGGGGTGGCAGGAAGGCGTGATTGGTCAGCTGCCGTGCTCTGACAAAAAGGCGCTGACTTCGGTGAAAAACTGATCGAATGCCGGGGTGCCTTCGACCAGCGCGTGATTGTTGCCCTTGAGATTGACAAAACGGGCACCCGGGATCAGGGCAGCGAGCCTGCGGCCTTCCTCAAGCGGGACGCGCCGGTCGCCTTCGGCATGCAGCACCATCGTCGGCGCGCGCACTTGGCGTGCAAGATGCTGGGTGTCGACCATTGCGTTCATTCTGTTGATCCGGGCAAGGTTTCCGGGACCGACAGAGACGCGTTGCAATTCGTCAAAACCGGCCTTTTGCCGTTCTGTCGCGTCCGGGATGAAAGCGCTGGTAAAGAACTGACGATAGACGGGGTTGGGGGACCCCCAACCTTGGGTGATCATGGTCTGGGAGGCTTCGAAGAGTTTTGATTGTTCGTCTGAGCCTCGTTTCAGCGCCCCACGGGCAAAGCCGCCGAGCAGCACCAGACAGCGTACCTTTTCGGGGTGTTCCACCGCATAGCGGATTGAAAAAGAGCATCCCTGCGAGACGCCAAACAGGGCGAAGCGTTCAAGTCTGGCTGCATCGACCACGGTTGCCATGTCGCTGACCATTGCGGTCTGCGAGATTTCATCGACTTCCCAGTCCGACAGACCGCCGCCGCGCTGGTCAAAGCGGATCAGTTCATGGTCTTTTGCGAGGCCCGCCAGAAACGGGCCCCAGACCGCACTGCGCCATTCGTATTCGATATGGTTCAGCCAGTTGGGCGCCTTGAGCAGAGGTGGCCCTTTGCCAACGCGGGCAAAGGCGATCTGGACGCCATCGGGGGCGATGCAGAATTGTACCCGTTGGTTGAGCGGTGCTTCGGTGATGGCGATGTCTTCGGGATCGGTTTCCGGTGTCCATTGCCAGACCGGAATTGGCCGGGCGATGTTCTTGACCCGTTGGGAGCCGAGGTTTTTGAAGGGTTCGTCCAGACCATCCTGCACCAGCCTGAAAATAACATCCGACACGCAGATGCCGCCGGGTTCCGACAGGGCTTCAAGCCGGGATGCGACGTTGACGGCGTCGCCAAAAACATCCCCGTCATCGAACACAACATCCCCGACGTTCAGGCCCATCCGGTATCTGATCCGGGTGTCTTCGGGTGTGTCATTTTCGCGGGCCCGCATGCCGCGCTGTATCGTTAAGGCGGCGCGAAAGGCATCTGTCGCGCTGGGGAAAGTGACCAGCAGGCCATCACCGGTTGTTTTCACGATACGGCCCCGGTTGCGTGCAATTTCGGGATCAATCAGTTCTTTTCGGTGCGCCTTTTGGCGGTGGATGGTGCCCAGTTCATCGGCCTGCATCAACCTGCTGTAACCGACCATATCGGTGGCAAGAATGGCGGCAAGCTGGCGGTGCATCACGGTCCCCTTTCGGGGAAGCTTAGCCGCTGTCGCGTCTTAACCCAAAGACCTTTTGGGACCGCGCCGCTGGGGCGATCCGGGTCGGGCCAGATGTCTGGCCGTGCATCGTTAGTCTTGTACCAGCCAGTCATTCAGTGTGGTTTTGACCGCGTCGGGCCAAGGCACGGAGGTGTGTTTGTCCAGGTCAGAGGCGGCGAGCACCTGCGTGCTGGTCCAACGTTTTTCGCCCTCGCAGCTGATTTCGTGTCTGAGGGTGACCGAGGACCGGCCCACCTTTACCACCCGCAGTTCGAACGTCAGGGTCTGGCCGAACAGTGACGGAATCGAGAAATCGCAGCTGAGGTGAACGGTAGGTGTGCCCCAGCGGTCCTTCCAGATGATTTCGTGCCACGGGTAGCCGATATGCGCCCAGAATTCTTCGTTCACGCCGTTGAGGATATCCAGATAGGCCGGGAAATAGGCCGTGCCGGAGATGTCACAATCGCCAAAGCGCAGTTCGCGCGTGGTGGTGAAGGTTTTGGTCATGGGGGTGCTGCCGTGTTGGGGGAGGTGGTGGCATTGTACCGTTTGCGGGCTGCGTTGGACAGTGCATTCTCAATACCGTGGCGCTGTGGCATACACCTGAATAAGGTGCAGAGGGATGTGTGGCGGATGTACGACCCCAAGGGCAACGGCAAGGACAGGGCAGTGCATGAGGTGGCCTTTGAAGAGGTGGCACCGCCCCCGGCGCTGGCCGGGATTGTGCACCGGTTTCTTGAGCTGAAGACGACCGGCCCGCTGGCGGAGGATTACCGTTTTCACGCGTTGCCCGATGCCTGTGCCTATGTGGTTTTTGACCAGCAGAACCGCGATATCTGTGGCGTGTCAAAACTGCGCGCGACATCCGAAGAGTTCAATCTGGGGCAGTCGTTTCATTTTGTGAATATCCGGTTTCTGCCGGGCGTCTGGCAGGGGGGCAAAGAGCCGGTCGCGTTTGGTCAGCTTGATGCGCCCTATGCCGGGGGGCTGCCGCTGCGCGAGGTCAATGCGGCGCTTGAGGGGTTGTCGTTTGCGCAGATGCTGCCCCGGCTGGAGGCGCTGGTTGCGGACCTGATGGCGCGGGGGATGGTGGCGCGCAATCCGGTGACCGAGACACTGTTTCAGCATCTTGACGAAATTCACACCGTGGCGGATATGGCCGCCCTTGTTGGGTTGTCGCCGCGGCAGTTGCAGCGGCGGTTGAAACAGACAACAGATTTCACGCCGCACGATCTGCTTAAGGTGCTGCGTTTGCAGATGGCGCTGAACGGGGGCGACATCTGGTCTTATGCGGATCAGTCGCATTTCATCCATTCGTTCCGCAATGCGACGGGGTATACGCCGGGAAAATACGCCCGAAAATTCGATGTCTGATATCTACAATACAGGTGTGATTCCGTCCGCTAGGAAGGGTGCATAGCAACCCTTTCATGGACAGGAACAAGACAATGACAAAGATGAATGCAATCGGATGGTTCGATATTTTTGTGGACGATCTGGCGCGGGCGACTGCCTTTTACGAGGCGGTTCTGGACACCAAGCTGGAGCAGATGGGCGACCCGACCGGTGAGACCCAGATGATGAGCTTTGCCGCTGATATGAGCGTCTATGGCGCGGGCGGTGCCCTGAGCAAGTCACCCAACGGGCGGCCCGGTGTGGGCGGGACCATCATCTATTTCAATGCGCAGGATTGCGCGGTGGAAGAGGGCCGGGTCGCGGATGCGGGCGGTCAGGTGGTGCGGCCGAAGTTCTCTATCGGGGAGTTCGGGTTTGTGAGCCTGTGCATGGATACCGAAGGCAATATGTTCGGGATCGCATCCATGCAGTAACCCGTTCCAGCGGGACGGTTGAAAACGGGCGGTCTGCGGGCCGCCCGTTTTTTGTTATCCGTGCGCGGCCTTGCTGTCTGCGGGGGCCTGATCACGGTCAAACATGCCATAGTCGCGGATCACATGGGCGATGCGCAGGTGATAGTCGGTGAAGATGCCCGCGCGCCCCTTTGCCTGAGCGCGGCGGTGGGCGGCCAGTTTGCGCCAGCGCAGCACGGCGGCTTCGTCTTCGAAGAACGACAGGGACAGCAGTTTGTCGGGGTTGGTCAGGCTTTGGAAGCGTTCGACCGAAATAAAGCCTTCGACGGCATCGACCATCGGTTTCATCTCGGCCGCGATGTCGAGGTAGTCTGACTTGCGGTCGGGGTGCGGCAGGACTTCGAATATGACGGCGATCATGCGGGGGGGCCGTGCGGGGTTGAGGCGCGCTTGAGGAACGTGCGGTCCTCGCGCAGGATGAACTTTTGTGACTGCGCAAAATCATAGTTTTCGCGGCCCAGCGGATCGGCGGCAAGGCGCGCGCGGTAGGCTTCGTAGGCGGCAAGGCTGGGGATGTTGTAGATGCCGTAGGCGAGGGTGGAGGAGCCTTCGTGCGGGGCGTAATAGCCCACAAGGTCGGCACCGCAGCGCGGAATGGCTTGCCCCCAGTTTTGCGCATATTTCTCAAACTGGGCGCGCTTGGTCGGGTCGATCTGGTAGCGGATGATGCAGGTCAGCATGGTGGGTTCCTTTTGTTGCCGGGCCCGGTGTAGCGGATTGATTTGCGCAGATGCTTCGGTTAGTGTCGAAGTATGAAAGAAGGACCAGACATTTCGCGGATTGCAGCGCTGATCGGTGATCCGGCGCGGGCGAATATTCTGACGGCGCTGATGGCAGGCAAGGCGCTGACGGCGACGGAACTTGCGGGCGAGGCGGGTGTGACCGTGCAGACCGCAAGCGCGCATTTGGCCAAGCTGGAAGCGGCAGAGATGATCGCCTGTCGCAAGTCAGGGCGGCATAAGTATTTTACGCTGGGTGGTGATGATGTGGGTCATGCGCTGGAAGCGTTGATGGGTCTGGCCGCCGGGGCGGGGCATCTGCGTACCCGGACCGGGCCGAAGGACGCCGCATTGCGCGAGGCGCGGGTGTGTTACAATCATCTGGCCGGGGCCAAGGGGATTGCCCTGTATCAAGGGCTGCTGGCGCGCGGTGTGATCGCGGAGGCCGGGGATGATGTGGTGCTGGCGGCGTCGGGGGCGGCGTTTCTGGCAGATTTTGGGGTGGATGTGGACAACCTGCGGCGTGCAAAGGCACCCCTGTGCCGGTCCTGTCTGGACTGGTCGGCGCGGCAGACGCATCTGGCGGGATCGGTCGGGCGGGCATTGCTGGCGCGGATGATTGCGCTGGGGTGGGCGGTACGGGTGGAGGGCACGCGCGTCGTGCGGTTTACCCCGGCGGGTGAGGCCGGTTTTGCGTCGACATTCGGAGCGTCAGATTCCGCCGACATCCAGTAGTTCAACAAGGCCGTGTTCCAGCATGCGAACGCTGAAGGAATGGCCCCCTTCAAACAGGCAATATTGCATGAACTGACCTGTATCGTTGGCGCGCTGGCGACAGGTGAGGGCTTCTGCCTTGAAATAGCTGGTGGGGCCGAAGCCGCCGAACTGAACGAATTGCGCCAGCGCGTCCTCGACCTCTCCCTGTTTTGTTTCGCCGATGGCGCGTCCCTTCAGCGGGACAGTTTTGTCATTTGTGCCGTGGATATGCACGAGGCTGCGCACCGGGCCATCGCAGGTGTCAGGTGGTTTGAGCCAGAAAGTGCCGGACATCGGGACAAAGCCCGCGAATTTCTGCGGGTGAGAGCAGGCGAGGTTCCAGACCATCATGCCGCCTGCGGAAAACCCCGAGGCGACGATGCGGCCCGGATCAATGTGGTGATTTTCGGTGACGTCCGCGATGACGGCGTCGAAATAGGCAAACTCTGCCGCGCCGTCGCTGTCGAATGTGCGCGGGCCATAGGGCAAATCCCATGTGCCGCCGACGCCCTGTGCGGCAATCAGCGCAAAGCCCAATTTTGACAGCATATTGCGCATGGCGGTGTTGCGCATGACGCCTGCGGCGCTGCCCCGGTAGCCGTGCGACCAGATGAGTGCGGGCACCGGTGTGGTGCCGTTGTGGCCGTCGGGCATTGAGATGCGGTAATGGCGGTCACCGACGGGACAATCACTGTCGGGGCCGCAGGCAAATGCAGGTGAGGCAAGGAAGAACAGCAGGAACAGGACAATGCGCATGTGCGTGAGGATGGCGGTTCACTGCGGCAGGCTCAAGTCACATCATTGTGGGCGGGGCGGAACAGGCGGCTTTGGCACGATCCATTGCGGCGGCCTGAAAGGCGCGGGCATAAGCGACGACACTGGCGGCATCCATATCCTTGAGCATCAATTGCGGGACAAGAACGTGATAGCCCGAACGGCGGCGATTGCGCAGGGCCTGTTCATACCGGCGGAACGACACGGTTTTGAACAGCACAGCGGAATGGGTGATTTTGAAGCCTGCATAGGTGATGGGGATGTAAGAACGCCGCGTTTCCATAACGTACACATCTATGTCGCTGATGTCTTTCCAACGCAGGGGAGGGGCGAAATATCCCGATATACCGTCCTTGTCCATGCGCAGCGCAATGGGGCCAAAGATGACAATTGCAAGCAGGTAGAGCGCGAAGCCGGTCAAAAAAATGGCAGCAAAGCCTAATAACAGCTTTTCGGGAATTGGTGTTTTGTCAGACATCATTTTCCACACCCCCACTGCGGACATGCAAAGGCTTAGTAACGCGGTTGCGGTTCCCTTGAGGCGGCTGGATTTGATGATGACGGGGGGCGGTGTGTTTTTCATGGCAGGGCCTTTCGGGCAAAGGGCGCGTCGGGCTCCGCCGGGCTGTTTGGCGTATTTTTGTGCTGGTGTTTCTGCTGTGCTGCCGATTGGAACATATAGGCGTGGTAGACAACGGCATTGGCATCGAGGTCTTTGAGGATCATCTGCGGGATGAGGATGTGAAACCCGGTGCGTTTATAAAGGTGTAGGGCGCGATCGTATTTCTGACGGGTCAGGCCGTTGAACAGGGAGGTGGTGCGCGCCACTTTGATCCCGATATGCCGGGTGTAGAACGGGCCGCCCTCATGGCGTTCGGTGTAGACGTCAAAGCTGTCGATGTCTTCCCACCTTAGCGGTGGGGCGTAGTAGCCCGAGATACCGTCCGCATCCATGCGCAGGGCGATGGGGCGGAACATCGCGATGGCAAAGAGATAGAACGCGCAGCCGGTGAGGAACGCGGCACCAAGCGGTTCCAATATCCAGCCCATGCCGGTTGTCAGCCCCAACACCATGCGCACGAGCAGAGTTGCTGCCACGCCCGTGGCGATCAGGCCGGTGATGACCGCCCTTGTGCGACAGGTGCGGACGATGACCGGCGCGAGACTCATGCGGAGGTTGCTTTGCTGTGCAGTGCCTTGGCCTGTGTGGCAAGGTCGGTGACGTCGGCATCGGCCAGCAGGATCTGCGGCACGACCAGATGCGCCTTGTAGGCCCGTCCGCTGGCCCATGACCGATAGCGCCGCCACGGGCTTTGGCGGTCGCGAAAGCCGATGGGGTCGCGCAGTTCAAACCCCAGCGCGCGGTGGTTGTTGTGAGTGGAAAAGGTGAAGGCCGTTTTCACTTCGGCCCACGTGGCGGGTTCGATGTAGAAACCGGAAATCCCGTGCGCGTCCATGCGCAGGGCAACGGGGTGTTTCAGGGCGATGCCGAGGTGCCAGAGGCCCATCAATGTAAAGGCGACCCCGATGGCGGTGGTGAGCAGGAGGCCAAGCGATATCGAGACATCCAGGAGCAGGACGCCCAAGCACATCAGGCACCACAGCAGGCCGAAGATGCCTATGAGCGCGGCCATCCAAAGGGATTTGCCGCGTCTGATGCGGATGAGAACGGGATCGGCGGGTGGCATGGCGGGTTCCGGAAGCATTGGCGTTTCGGATACCGCATGATTGCGCCGATTATTTGACGAGATTGCGCAACGTGGCGCGGGTCAGCTGGGATCGCGCCAGCGGTTGACGATGGGGTAACGGCGGTCGAGCCAGAACGCGCCCTTGGTCAGGCGCGGGCCGGGGGCGGACTGGAAGCGCTTGTATTCGCTGATGTAGATCAGGTGTTCGACCTTTTTCGCGGTGGCGCGCTCAAAACCTTCGGCGACGCAATCCTCAATCGAGCCGTTTTCATCGACGAGGATTTCCAGCAGGCGGTCGAGGACCGGGTAATCGGGCAGCGAGTCGCTGTCTTTCTGGTCTTCGCGCAGTTCTGCCGTGGGCGGTTTGGTGATGATGCTCTCGGGGATCATCGTGCCTTCTGGTCCCATCATCCAAAAGCGGTGATTGGCGTTGCGCCAGCGGCAGGTCTCGAACACGCGGGTTTTGTACATGTCTTTTATGGGGTTATAGCCGCCGGACATGTCGCCGTAGATCGTGGCATAGCCCACGGCGACTTCGGATTTGTTGCCGGTGGTCAGGAGCATTTCCCCGAATTTGTTGCTGAGCGCCATGAGCAGCAGTCCGCGCAGGCGGGACTGGATGTTTTCTTCGGTGAGGTCCGCCTCGCGCCCTTCGAACAGCGGCGCGAGGGTGTTGGTGATGGCTTGGCGGCCTTCCTTGATCGGCACGTAGTCGTAGCGGCAGCCGAGGGCTTTGGCGACGGCTTCGGCGTCGTCGAGCGAGGCTTGGGAGGTGTATTCAGAGGGCAGCATCACGCAGCGCACGTTGTCGGGGCCAAGGGCATCGGCGGCGATGGTGGCGACGATGGCGGAATCGATGCCGCCAGAGAGGCCAAGTAGCACTTTCTTGAAGCCGGTCTTGCCCATGTAGTCGCGCAGGCCCTGCACCATGACGCGGTAGTCGGCTTCATAGTCGTCAGGGAAGGTGGCGATGTCGCCTTCGACCACGCGCCAGCCTTCGGGCGTGCGTTCGAGATCGACGTTGGTGGTGACGGCATCAAAGGCGGGGAGTTTCAGCGCCAGTTTGCCGCCGGGGTTGAGCGCAAAGGAGGCGCCGTCGAACACCTGATCGTCCTGACCACCGACCATGTTGAGATAGATCAGCGGCAGGCCCGTCTCGATCACGCGGGCGACCATGACGTTCATGCGCGTGTCCATCTTGCCGCGGTAGTAGGGCGAGCCGTTGGGGACGAGCAGGAATTCCGCCCCGGTTTCGGCCAGTGTTTCGGACACATCCGGGTGCCAAGCGTCCTCGCAAATAGGGGAGCCGATGCGGGTGTTGCCCACGGCATAGGGGCCACCCAAGGGACCGGAATCAAAGATGCGGACCTCGTCAAATACTGTCTCGTTGGGGAGTTCGTGCTTGAGGGTCCGGCTGGCGATTTTGCCGTTTTTCAGGATCAGGTAGGCGTTGAAAAGTTCCGCTCCTTCGGCCCAGGGCGCACCGATGGCGAGCGCGGGACCGTCGGCGCAGTCGGCGGCGAGCGCTTCGATATGCGTCATTACGTCGAGCTGGAAGGCGCGTTTCATCACCAGATCCTGCGCGTTGTAGCCGGTGATGAACATCTCGGGCAGGGCCACAAGGTCCGCGCCGTCGGCCTTGCCTTGTTCCCACGCCTCGCGCGCCAGCGCGGCGTTGCCGGCCAGATCGCCGACGGTCGGGTTCAATTGGCCCAGAGTGATGCGGAAACGGTCTGCCATGAGTGCGGCCTTTGCTGGGGATGTTAGGCAGGATGTAGCAGATCAAGCCCGAGGGGAAAGGGGGTTTCCGGCGCATAAGGGCCGGGACGCCAAACACCGGGAGAAAAACGGGGCGGTTGCCAGAGGGTGTTTGGCCCGTTTCCGTTCATCCTGCGTTGGTTTGAAAATGATGCATAGTGGATATTCCTGCGCTATGCTTTGCCCATGCTGAAGTTTGATGCCGAAACAACCAGACTGCTGGAGATCGCGTATCAGGGCGGCGATGTCACGCGCCGCCGCAGGATGGCCTTTGACGCGCTGCATCTGTCCGCAGGGGATGCGGTGGCCGATATCGGCTGTGGCAACGGGCTTTTGACCGAAGAGATTGCGCGCGCGGTTGGTGCGTCGGGACGGGTTGTCGGGATTGACCCCAGTGCGGACATGCGTGCGCCTGCGTCCCGCCGGGTTGACGCCTTTCCGAGTGCCAAAATTGTGGATGGTGTGGCGGATGCCCTGCCGCTGGATGACGCTGAGATGGACAAGGCGGTTGCGGTTCAGGTGCTTGAGTATCTGCCCGATATTCCGGCCGCGATTGGCGAGGCGCACCGTGTTCTGCGCAGCGGCGGGCGGTTTGTGGCGGTGGATACCGGCTGCAAAACGCTAGACTGGTTTTCCGAGGATGAAGACCGGATGCGCCGTGTTCTGGCGGCATGGGATCATCACTATGTCGAGCCACGGGTCGCCGCGCTTTGGCCACGACTGGCGCGTGATGCCGGGTTTGTGGGGATTGAGGTTGAGCCCTTTACCTTCACCGATGTCACGCTGCGCCCTGATGGCATTGCCTTTATGCTTTTGCATCTGATGTCGCGGTATGCCGCGCAGAACGGACACATGAGCGCGCAAGAGACCCAAGGCTGGTTTGACGAGCAGATCGCGCTTGCGCGACAGGGGCGGTTTTTCTTTTCGTTGACCTATTACAGGATGAGCGGGATCAAGGCCTGAGGTCAGCCGGTGGCTGTTACGGCAATAAATCCTTTGGTTGCTGCGCCTGCGGGATGGGCCGCTATCTGGGCGGCAGTTTGTCAAACACCGGGATACCTTCGGGAAAGAGGTGGTAGGGCTGTTTTTCGTCGGCAAAGATCGCAAATGCGGGCCCGTCGTAGTCTTCGGGCGTGTCCAGCGTGCCAACCTTGACAACCACATAATCGCGGCCCGGGATTTCGGTGATCATATGAGTGCCGCAAGTTGCGCAAAAGCGGCGGGTGCGTGCGCCTTCCACATCGGGGTGGGCAAAAGCGGCGGGTTCCGCGCCGGTCCATTCAAAGCCGTCCTTTGGCATCGCCATGAAATAGTTTGGCCCGCCGCCCGAAAAGAACTGGCAGGGGCGGCAGTGGCACTGCGCCTGCATGACCGGATCACCGGCGCTGGCGAAACTGACAGCGCCGCAGTAACAGCGGCCGGTGCGGGGGGATTTGTCTGACATCCTGAGGCTCCTTTTCGGGTTGCATCAGCCTAGCGGGGCAGGCGCGCAATGGCCACAGGGTTGAAAAGACGTTGCCCCCTTTGGTCCCATTCCGTAGGCTTTGACCAAACCGTATCAACCCATGTCTGGAATGCCCGATGTTTTTGCGCACTGCCCTTGTTTGCCTGATCCTTTCGCCGCTGCCTGCGCTGGCGCAAAGTGGCGATGTGCAGACCAAGCAATATGACGATGGCGGCATCTACGAGGGGACCTTTCAGGGTGGATTGCAGCACGGGCAGGGCACGTACAAGCTGCCCAACGGTTATGAATATTCCGGCGAATGGGTCGAAGGCGAGATCAAGGGAGAGGGCGTGGCGCGCTTTCCCAACGGGTCGGTTTACGAGGGCAGCTTTGACCGGGGCAAGCCGGATGGGTTTGGCAAGATAACCTTTGCCGATGGCGGCACCTATGAGGGTGAATGGCAGGCCGGGGCCATCATGGGGCAGGGCATTGCGCTTTATGCCAACGGGGTGCGGTATGAGGGGCAGTTTCGCAATGCCAAACACCACGGCAAGGGCGTGATGCAAAGCCCGGGTGGCTATGAATACAAGGGTGATTGGGTGGACGGGGTCAAGGAAGGCACCGGTACGATCACCTATCCCGATGGTGCGGTTTATGAGGGCGAGATCACGGCGGGTATGCGCAACGGCACCGGCACGCTGCGGATGCCGGACGGTCTGGTCTATGTGGGCCAGTGGTCGGACGGGCAGATTGACGGCACCGGCACGCTGACCCAGCCGAACGGTGATGTCTATGAGGGGGATCTGGTTGCGGGTAAACGCGCGGGCAAGGGGCGCGTGATCTATGAAAACGGGGACATCTACGAGGGTGATTTCAAGGATGACCGCCGCGACGGGCAGGGCACGTTTACCGGGACCGACGGATATGTCTACAGCGGGTCCTGGGTGGCCGGACAGATCGAAGGCGAGGGACGTGTGACCTATCCGGACGGGTCTGTCTATGAGGGGACGTTTCGCAATGATCTGGCCGATGGCACCGGCAAGATCACCTATCCCGATGGGTCCACCTATGAGGGCGAATGGGCCGAAGGGGTGATCGAGGGCCGGGGCCGGGCGACCTATCCCAACGGGATTGTCTATGAGGGTGATTTTGTGAACGCCCGCAACGAGGGGCAGGGGGTGATGACCTATGCCGATGGATATTCCTACGAAGGTGGCTGGAAAGACGGGCAGCGCCACGGAACCGGCACGGCAACCTATCCTGACGGCACGGTGTATTCGGGCAATTTTCAGGACGGCAAGCGCCACGGGACGGGCACGATCACTATGGCCAGCGGGTTCAAATATGAAGGCAGTTGGGTGAATGGTGAGATCGAGGGCGAAGGCACAGCGACCTATGCCAACGGCGATGTCTATCAGGGCAGTTTTGCGGGTGGCAAGCGGCAGGGCGCGGGCACGATGACCTATGCCACCGGTGAAGAGGCCAGCGGCGATTGGGAAGCGGGTGCGTTGAAGGAAGATGGGTGAGCGGATGCACGGATGCATCGGGGCGCTCCGCTGTCTCGGTCGAGGATGTCTATGAGATCATCGACCGGATGCGGCCCGATGATACTGGCGGTCTGGACGAAGTTGCCGAAATCTTTGAGCACTTCCCCCACGGGCAGGACAGCCATATCGAGCGGCATTGGATCACCCATGCCATTGATGTGGGATCGCTTGCCGCGGTGAGATGGGTCATCGGCAAGGGTGTTGACCTGAGGTTCAGGGATGATGAAGGCTATACCGTTCTGCATTCCTGTCTTGAGCGCGAGAGGTCGCATCGGCATGAGATCTTTGCCGCGCTGATCGAGGCCGGAGCGGATGTGAATGCAGAAGGGGTTCATTTCTGGACCCCGCTTCATATGGCCGCGATCAAGGATGACCGCAAAGCCATGAAAATGCTGATGGATGCCGGTGCTGATCCGACACGGCGGACACCTATCGACAATTACGCGACACCGGCAGAGGAGGCCCGCAGGCTGGGCCATGCAGCGTCAGCCGATTTTATCGAAAGGTATGCGGCGGGCCGGTATCCCTATAACGACTGAGCTTGCGTTCGAGGTTATTCCAGCAGCAGTTTTTCGCTTTCAATCCAGCGGTTCACGGCTTGTGGCAGGTCCGGCATTGCGGGGGATTTGCCCAAAGCCTTAAGCGCGGTTTGCGTATCCACAAGACCCTTGCGCGACAAGGCGGCCCCCTTGGAATAGCCGGTGGCGCAGAGCGTGCCGTCCATCCGCAGAAACTCGAACCGCAGGTAATTCCAATGCGCGTCACTGCCGACCCAGCGGTAGCGCAGGCGGTATTTTTCGCCCAGTTTCAGCTCTTTGCGGTAGGTGACGGTGGTGCCGCCCAGCACGGGTTTCCATTTGTTGCGCAGAAGGGCGCGCAGAAATCCGGTGCGGCCGAAGAATTCGACGATCATCAGGTCAGCGACCGTCAGGTAGCGCCCGTTGTTCATGTGCAGGTTCACGTCAATATCGTTGGGCAAGACGGTAAAGGTGCGTTCGAACGGCGCGTCCAGCGCTATGCCCGGCAAGCGCCACACACGCAGCAACGTCCAGATCAGGCGGAAATAGAGGTTCATGGCGGGCGTCTCATAAGGTTCAATTTTGAACAATATAGATCATTATTGAACTTTCGCAAGCGGCTTTGTAGGAGGGGGCATGAATACGCCTGACACTCCTTCCGACACCGTGGCGGCGCAAGCGCGCCTCGACCAAGCGACAGAGGCCTGGATATCCGTGGTGCGCACCTACCAGCAGTGTACGGCAGCGCTGGCGCAACGGCTGGAACCGCACGGCATTTCCGTGTTGCAGCACGAGGTGTTGATGAACCTGCGGCGCACACCGGGGCTGACCCAGCAGCATTTGTCGGACAGGTGCTTTTCCGCCAAGAGCGGCATCAGCATGATCGTGGCGAAATGGGTCAAGGAAGGGATCGTTGCGCGGGAAAGGTCAGCGTCGGACAGCCGGGCATGGAACCTGTCGCTGACCGCGCGCGGGGTGGCGTTGGCCGATACGTTGAAGGACGTGCAGGATCAGGTGGTTCTGGCGATGACGCAGGATTACGGCGCGGAGGATCTGGAGCAGATCAAAGAGCAGATGGCCAAGGCGTCGGCCCGGTTGCTGGAGATGGGCAAGGAGGGTGCAGGGCGCGGGTAACGCCCTGCCTCATTTGCAAATGATGCTTGTCAGAGCAGCAGTTGGTAGCTGTGCGGCACGTATTTGAACCCCTCACCGGCGGTTTCGACATATCCGAATGCGGGCCAGGGCATGTGGTAGCCGACGAATGGCGTGCCATCGGCGGCCATCATATCCAGCAACCGGCGGCGGGTGGCGGCGGCGGCTTCCTTGTCCATGTCGAATTTCACTTCCCAATCGGGATGGGCCAGTGACCAGACGTAGTGGTTGGCGAAATCCGCGCCGAGCACCAGCTGTTTGCCTTCGTTTTCAATCATATAGACCATGTGGCCGGGGGTGTGGCCAAAGGCGGCCATGCCGGTGATGCCGGAGGCCACTGCGCCACCGTCCCCGATAAAGGTCATCTGATCGGCCAGCGGTTTGACCTTGGCGTCAAAGTTTTCGTTCCCCGCCTTGGCCCATGCATCATATTCCACCTGTCCGGTCACGTAGCGTGCATTTGGATAGGTGGGGGCGTCGCCGTTCATCAGCCCGCCGATGTGATCGCCGTGCATGTGCGTGATCACCACGATGTCGACCTGATCGGCGGTGTAGCCCGCAGCCTGAAGCGCGGCCAATGTGCCTTCGGCTGAAAGCCCGGTGTCAAACAGCACCAGCTCTGATCCGGTGTTGACCACGGTGGGGGTGAAAAAGAACTGCGCCTGATCGGTGGGCAGATGGGCGGCGGCGGATACTTCGTTGAAGGTTTCGGCGTCGACGTTCATGCCAAAGATGTTCTGTGGGTCGGGCACGGCGCGGGACCCTGCAAGGATCGTCGTGACGTCATAACCGCCGACTGTAACACGCTGGAACGGGGCGGTGCCTGCGCCCTGCAGGGGGGCGGATGCGCGCGTTGCTGTGGCGCTGGCGGCGGCGAGGGGCAGCGCGGCGGCGCCAGCAAGTGCGGTACGGCGGGTGAATTGAGCGGGCTTGTGCATGAATGGCTCCTTTGATGAAATCATTCATGATAGGGTAGCCCGGAGGTGGTGCACGCCAAGGCGTGCGATGATCATCTTTTCGTGTGGGAGGCTGGTGATGAGCGACGTTGCGCGGTTTTTGGCGGAGGTCACGCCGGAACGGCGGCACCGCGAAGCGGCGGCGCTGGATGCGTTTTTTCGGGAGGTGACAGGTTGGCAACCGGTGCTGTGGTCGGGCAACATGCTGGGTTATGGAAAGTACGATTACACCTATGCGTCGGGGCGGTCCGGCAGCTATTTCGCCACCGGCTTCGCGCCGCGCAAGGCCAAGCTGAGCATCTATATCATGCCGGGCTATGCGGATTTTGGCGGGATACTGGCGCGGCTGGGCAAGCATACCAAGGGCAAGTCCTGTTTGTATCTGAACAAGCTGGAAGACGCGGATATGGATGTGCTGGCCGAACTGGTGCGCGCGGGGCTGGAGGATCTGGCGGGGCGCTGGCCCGTGCATTCGAGTTGATCTGTTTGAGGCGCGTGGAGCGATGGGATAAACGCGGCTCAGAGGGACGATTGCCGGGAAAGGAAGCCAGATGATTTCTTACGTCACCGTGGGGGCCGATGACATCGGTCGGGCCAAGGCGTTTTACGAAGCGTTTCTGCCCGCGCTTGGCTACGGGCTGGAAGAGGGGCCGGAGGGTCTGAGCTATGTCCTGCCTGTGGCACTGGGCCAATCGCCGGTGTCGCCCGATTATTACGTGAAGCCGACGTTTGACGGGGCGCCCGCCACTGCCGGGAACGGGTCGATGGTGGCGTTCGAGGCGCGCAGCCAGCGGCAGGTGCGCGCCTTGCACGCAGCGGCCCTTGCCGCCGGGGGATCGGACGAAGGGCAGCCGGGGTTCCGCGCGAATTATGGCGCGCATTTCTATGTGAGCTATCTGCGTGATCCGCAGGGCAACAAGATCGCGCTATTTTCCAGCAACCCGGATGAGCCGGGGCGGGATGATTGAATTCAGGCGGTCGTAGATTGGTCAGGCATTCGCCGCTGACCGTTTTGCGCGGCCAGATAGAGCATCGCCCCGGCGATTGAGATGTTTTTGAAAAACAAGGACAATTCGATTTTGGCGATGTCACCGCTCAGCGTCCAGAACCTGTGGAAAATGAAATTGACCAAGATCGTGTAGACGAAAAGAATGAGAGCGCTGGGCACGGCACCCCATCGGCCAACAGCAACTGCCATGCCGCACCCCAATTCCAGCGCGATGGTCGCAGGCAGCAAGACAGAGACCAACGGAAAGCCCATGTCGGACATCGTCGCGGCGGTCGCTGAATAATTCAGTATTTTGTTTACGCCGCCCAAGACAAACAGGGACGCGAGGAGCACACGCCCGATGTGCAGCCCTGCCGAAGAAAGAAGTTGAGAAGACATCTGTTACTTTCCTTCGGCAATCGCGTTTGCGGCGGTGGCAAACCCGCGCAGCCCCCCGGAGATATATGCCTCGATCTCGTCCATGCTGCGGCGGACAAACTGGCGCGTTACGAAGTTTGTCGGGCGCACATTGTAGGTCCATTCAAACCGCGTGCCGCCATCGACAGGGACGAACCTTTGCTCACCCACAATCTGCTCGACTCCCCGACCTGTGGCGTTGGTGAAGATAAACACCTGATATTTGAAATACGCGTCGGTGTTTTCGAGGACACGTTCGATCACGTAGTGGCCATCTGCAAGCTTGAGCCAGCGATATGCGTCCGGTTCGGGCCATTGCCCTTGTATCGCTTTGCTTTCTACCGGATTGGCGATGTTCTGGGTTGCCTGAAGGAAACCGGTCAGAGGTTGGTCTTGCATAAAAGACCGCAGTTCTTTTACCGGCATGGCAATGGTTTCTTCCGTGTAGGCCGTCAGAAAGCCGCTTGTGGCAACCTTTGGTGGCGATGTCAGTTCTGGAGGCTCGGTTGGAATTGTGGGTTCGCCGCAACCTGTTAGAATGAGCGCGAGACCGAGAAAAAGTGAAGAAAGTCGCATGATGTCTGTCCCTTCAAGTAGTACGTATATTGCACTATATAGTGCGAACATCGTATCATGCAAGATGTGGTGCAGTCATGTCTGAGGCGGCCAGCGAGGAACTTGCCAAACACATCAGCACGATCATCAAGAACTTGCTTGTGACCGGCCGGCAGGGCGCGCCTGCGGAAGGGCGGCTTGCCTTTAATCCGCTTTACTTTCAGATGCTTCGGATCGTCGGGGATCGTGAAAAGACGCGCCCATCGGAGATTGCGTCAGACCTTGCGGTGCCACGCACGACCGTCTCTGCGGCCGTCAAGGCACTTCAGAACAAGGGGCTTGTTGAAACATCGCCGGATGAAACGGACGGGCGCGCAATCACGATCGCGTTGACTGAGGACGGGAACGAGGTGTTGGCCGCGATTGTCCGGCAGGACATGCGCAACGCCACCGCGATGCTAAGTGCCCTGCCTCAGCGCGACAGGCCGGCCTTCCTCAGAGCGATGGAGAAAATCGCGGGCAAGATTGCGCAACCACCCAAAGACTGACCGTCGGGGTGCCGGGGCAATGTATCAGGCTGGCGCGGCGGCGCAGCTATGGGGGAAAAGCATTCGCGTGTATTTGGGTAAGACGCCCGTTGCTGGACATTGCGGCGTTCATATGACACTTCGACCGCACCACGAGGAGTTGACCGATGGCACAGCCGACAATCACCCGTTTCGCCCCTTCGCCCACCGGATTTATCCATGTGGGTAACCTGCGCACGGCGCTGATGAATTACCTGATCGCGCGCAAGGCGGGTGGGACGTTTATCCTGCGTATTGACGATACGGACCCGGAGCGGTCCAAGGAAGAATACGTTGACGGAATCAAGCAGGATCTGGAGTGGCTGGGCCTGCACTGGGACCGGGTGGAGCGGCAATCGGAGCGGTTGGACCAGTATCACGCGGCCGCCGACGAACTGCGCGCAAAGGAACGGTTTTACGAGGCGTTCGAGACGCCGACGGAGCTGGACCTGAAGCGCAAGAAGCAGCTGAATATGGGCAAGCCGCCGGTCTATGACCGTGCCGCGCTGAACCTGTCGGAGGCCGAGAAAGACGCCCTGCGCGCCGAGCGGGGGAATGGCGTGTGGCGGTTCAAGCTGGACCAGCAGCGCATTGAATGGGCTGACGGTATTCTGGGCGATATCTCGATTGATGCGGCAAGCGTGTCGGACCCGGTGCTGATCCGTGGCGACGGGCAGATTTTGTATACGCTGGCCAGTGTCGTGGACGATACCGAGATGGGCGTGACCCATGTTGTGCGCGGGTCAGACCATGTGACCAACACGGCAACGCAAATCCAGATCATGCAGGCCTTGGGCCATGACCATCCGGCGTTTGCGCATCACTCGCTGTTGACCGGGCCGCTGGGCGAAGCGCTGTCAAAGCGGCTGGGCACGCTGGCGCTGCGTGATCTGCGCGAACAGGGGGTGCAGCCCCTTGCGCTGCTGAGCCTGATGGCGCGGCTGGGGTCGTCCGATCCGGTGGAATTGCGCACGGATATGGCTGAACTGATCGAGGGGTTTGACATCAATCACTTCGGGTCGGCACCGACGAAATTTGATGTGCAGGATTTGTTCCCGCTGACGGGGCGCTATTTGCAGACGCTGCCGCTGGCGGATGTCGCGGACACCATCCGCGATCTGGGCGTGCCGGACGATCAGGCAGAGCGGTTCTGGGCCGTGACACATGAGAATATCGAGACGCTGAAAGACCTTGGGCCGTGGTGGGCGATGTTCCGCGACGGGGCCGAGCCGGTGATTGAGGACGACGACAAGGCGTTTGTCGCCGAAGCGATGGCGCTGCTGCCCGAAATGCCGTTTGATGACAGCACATGGGGCACGTGGACCGCAGCCGTCAAGGAACAGACAGGGCGCAAAGGGCGCGGGTTGTTCCGGCCTTTGCGGCTGGCGCTGACGGGGCAGGAAAGCGGGCCGGAGATGGCGGCGGTGATGCCGCTGTTGCAGGTCGTGAAGGCGCGGGGATGAGCCGCGCGCCGGTTCGCACGCCTTGGGGCGGGGACCGGGATTTTGGAATGATGGTGCAAGGGGTGGGACGTGTCCTGCCCCTTTTGCGTATGCGGAAAGGGTAAGCGGTGGCAGAGGCGAAGTTTCTGAAGGGCAACCTTTTCGGGCATGTGACGGTGATGTCTTTGACCGCCTCCATCGGGTTGATGGCGGTGTTTATCGTCGATTTCGTGGATATGATTTTCATCTCCATGCTGGGCAAGGCGGAACTGGCGGCGGCGGTGGGATACGCGGGTGCGATCCTGTTTTTCACGACGTCTTTTGGAATCGGGCTGGGCATTGCGGCGGGGGCGCTGGTGGCCCGCGCGCTGGGGGCGGATGATGTAGAATTGGCGCGGGAGCGGACGACCCATGCGCTGAGCTACGGCTTTGTTTTTTCGATCATATTTTCGGTGCTGGTCTGGCTGTCACTGGGGCAGTTGGTGGCGCTGCTGGGCGCTGTGGGAGAGACCGCCGATCTGGCGGTGCATTTTTTGCAAATCATCGTGCCGTCGATGCCATTTCTGATCCTCGGCATGATGGGCAGTGCGGTTCTTCGCGCGCACGGGGATGCGCGGCGGGCGATGATGGCGACGATTGTGGGCGGGGTGGTCAATGCGGTGCTGGACCCGATCCTGATCTTTGGTTTTGATCTGGAACTGACGGGTGCCGCAATGGCGTCGGTGGCGGCGCGGCTGGCGATATGCGGCATGGCGCTGTGGCCGCTCGTGCGGATTTATGGCGGCATCACATGGCCGAAACCGGCGGGCATGATCCGCGATTTAAGCCCGGTTCTGGCCATCGCCTTTCCTGCCATTCTGGCGCAGGTGGCCACGCCCGTGGGGCAGGCGTTTGTCACCCGCGCGATGGCAAGCTACGGCGAGGAAGCGGTCGCGGGTATGGCTGTTGTCGGGCGGCTGACGCCGGTGGCTTTTGGCGTGATCTTTGCGCTGTCCGGGGCGGTTGGCCCGATCATCGGGCAGAATTTTGGGGCGGGCAATCCCGAGCGGGTGCGGCGGGCGTTCAATGCAGGAGTTCTGTTTGTTGCGATGGTGATTGTGCTGGTGTCGGCGGTGCTGTTTGCCCTGCGCGCGCCAATTGCGGATTTGTTCGGGGCAACCGGGCTGACGCGCGATCTGATTTATCTGTTCTGCGGTCCGCTGTCGCTGGCGTTCTTTTTCCCCGGTGTCCTGTTCGTCGCCAATGCGGCGTTCAACAATCTGGGCCACCCGTTCTATTCGACATTCACCAACTGGGGGCGCAATGCGGTGGCGCTGATCCCGCTGGTGTTTCTGGGGTCGTGGGCCTTTGGCGCGCAGGGCGTGCTGATCGGGCAATCGCTGGCGGGGGTTTTGTTTGGCGCGGTGGCCTGGGTCATGGCGCACCGGGTCATTGCGCAGAACGGCGCACCGGGCGGCGCCACGCAGGAGCTATTTGGCCGCGAGGGGCGTTTGTTCACTTTGTTCCAGGCGCGCCGATAAGCGATCAAGGTGTTGATCGACCAGCGCCGTTTCCGCCGCCGTGAGGCTTTGGTGGCGCGGATATACCGGCGCGGCGCGGTCATTCAGGATGGGCGTGTCCCAGCCATCGGTGGTGTCAAAGAAATGGGTCACGCCGTCAGTGCCGAATTCGTGCAGAAAGCCCTGCACCACAACATCCAGATACGTCAGCGCGATGGTGTTGCGGGTGGTTTCGCCCTGTGTTTCAGGCGGCACGGCATAATGCGCGATATCAAGATCGGAAGCGACGGGATGGGTCACAGCGCCGCCGGAGGACAGGCGGGCGTACCCGGCTTCACGCTGGTCGAGGGCCGTCCAGTCGCCGCCCGGCACCGCCGCGATAAGACCAAGGATTGCGGTTTCGGGGTCCGGCACCACGCTGAGAAAAACGCGATCAAATGCGGCAGAGCGCACCCAGGCCCGCCGCCAGCCGCGCATTTCTGCGGGGTGGGCATCAGGGTAGCCGTGGGTTTTGCGGTTCACGAGGCTGCCGTAGCCGAAGAAATAGGGTGTCATCGCCGTCTCGAGTTGTTTGGGTCTAGAAAGCACGGCTGGGCGTCGTCAACAAGGCCGCTTGACGCATAGGCCGCCCCAAGATTACGAATGCGGTAGATCACGGGAGAATCAGCCGCGCGCTGATGCCGAAGGAGCAACCGCCCCGGAAACTCTCAGGCACCGAGGACCGCGATCTGACAGGACGACACTCTGGAGAGTGGTGCGGATGCACCCGCCGAAGGGATAACGATCTCAGGCGAAAGGACAGAGGGGGCATCGGGAACTGCATTTGGCGGTTCTGTGGTGCCGGGTTCGTTTTGACATCCGGTGAAGGGGAGAGACCGTGATGGACGATTTGGCGCAGACGCCGCTTTATGACCTGCATGTAGAGCTGGGGGCCAAGATGGTGCCTTTTGCGGGCTATTCGATGCCGGTGCAGTATCCGCTGGGCGTGATGAAAGAGCATCTGCACTGCCGCGCGCAGGCCGGGCTGTTTGATGTGAGCCACATGGGGCAGGTGATCCTGTCGGGTGACAGCTGGGACGCGGTGGCGCTGGCGTTCGAGCGCCTTGTGCCGATGGATGTGCTGGGGCTGGAGGATGGCCGCCAGCGGTACGGGTTTTTCACCAATGACGCAGGCGGGATCGAGGATGATCTGATGTTTGCGCGGCGGGGGGATGACCTGTTTGTGGTGGTCAATGCGGCCTGCAAGGTGGCGGATGTGGCGCGGATGCGCGCGGCGCTGGAGCCTGAGATTACCGTGACCGAGATCACCGACCGCGCGTTGATTGCGCTGCAGGGTCCGGGGGCGGTGGATGTGGTTGCCGCGATGGATGGCCGCGCGGCGGACATGCGATTTATGGATGTGCGGGATCTGGATTTGGGCGGTGTGCCGGTCTGGGCGTCACGGTCTGGATACACCGGCGAGGACGGGTTCGAGATTTCGGTGCCGGAGGCGCAAGCGGAGGCGCTGGTGCGCAAATTGCTGGATCACGAGGCGGTGGAGCCGATTGGGCTGGGCGCGCGGGATTCGCTGCGGCTGGAAGCGGGGCTTTGCCTTTATGGCCATGACATTTCTGCCGGGACCACACCGATTGAGGGGGCGCTGATCTGGGCCATCCAGAAAGTGCGGCGCGACGGCGGGGACCGTGCGGGCGGCTTTCCCGGCTCGGCGGTGATTCTGGAGCAACTGAGCGGCGGGGCCGGGCACAAACGGGTCGGGCTGCTGCCCGAGGGTCGCGCGCCGATGCGCGAGGGAACGCCGCTGTATGATGCCGAGACGGAGGGCGCCCCCGTCGGGCAGGTGACGTCGGGCGGGTTTGGGCCAAGTGTCGGCGGACCTGTCGCGATGGGATATGTGTCACAGAACCTGAGCGATGTGGGTACGTCGCTTTGGGGTGAGGTGCGCGGGAAAAGGCTGCCTGTGACGGTTGCCAAACTGCCCTTTGTGGCGCCTAATTTCAAAAGATAACCAAACGGGGAAAGACCAAGATGAAGTTTACCGAAGAACACGAATGGCTGCGCGAGGAAGATGGCGAGATGGTGGTGGGCATCACCATTCACGCGGCAGAGCAGTTGGGCGACGTGGTGTTTGTCGAGCTGCCCGAGGAAGGCACGACCGTCAGCAAGGACGACGAGGTTGTGGTGATTGAATCCGTCAAGGCGGCATCGGATATTCTGGCCCCCGTGGACGGCGAGATTACGGAAGTGAATTCCGCTTTGGCGGACAATCCGGGCATGGTGAACGATGATCCGCAAGGCGAGGCGTGGTTCTTCAAGATGAAGATTTCGGACGAAAGCCAGATGGCCGACTTTATGGATGAAGCGGGTTACCAGAAATTCATCGGCTGAGCCTGCGGGCGATGGCTGGATGTGAGTTGTAGTGGAAAGATGAAGCCGGGGGACAATGCCCCGACCCTGACGTCGTTTTGCGGCGAAAGGGACATGTGAGGAGAGCGAGATGACTTTCAAGCCGACAGAGTATTTGCCGTATGATTTTGCCAACCGGCGTCACATCGGGCCTTCGCCTGCGGAGATGTCGGATATGTTGAAGGTTGTGGGGGCCAAATCGCTGGCGGCGTTGATTGATGACACGTTGCCTGCGGGCATTCGCATGAAAGGGGAGCTGGATTTTGGCAAGGCGATGAGCGAGCGCGAGGTGCTGGAGCACATGCGCAAGACCGCCGCCAAGAACAAGGTGCTGACCAGTCTGATCGGGCAGGGCTATCACGGGACGGTGACGCCGCCTGCGATTCAGCGGAATATTCTGGAGAACCCGGCGTGGTACACGGCCTATACGCCCTATCAGCCCGAGATTTCGCAAGGGCGGCTTGAGGCGCTGTTGAATTTCCAGACGATGGTGTCTGATCTGACGGGGCTGGAAGTTGCGAATGCGTCCTTGCTGGATGAGGCAACCGCCTGTGCCGAGGCGATGACGATGGCGCAGCGCGTGTCCAAATCGAAGATGACAGCGTTCTTTGTGGATCAGGATTGCCATCCGCAGAACATTGCGGTGATGCAGACACGGGCGGCACCATTGGGGATTGAGGTGATTGTCGGTGATCCGCAGGAGATGGAAGCGGACAAGGTGTTTGGCGCGATTTTCCAGTATCCCGGCACCTACGGGCATGTGCGCGATTTCACGGATGCGATTGCGGCGCTGCATGAACATAAGGGGATCGGGATTATTTCCGCTGACCCGCTGTCGCTGACCTTGTTGAAGGAACCCGGCGAGATGGGGGCGGATATTGCCGTTGGGTCAACCCAGCGGTTTGGTGTGCCCGAAGGCTACGGCGGGCCTCACGCGGCCTATATGGCCTGCAAGGATGCCTATAAGCGGTCGATGCCGGGGCGGATTGTGGGTGTGTCGATTGATGCGCACGGGAACCGGGCGTACCGGTTGAGCCTGCAAACGCGCGAGCAGCATATCCGGCGCGAGAAGGCGACGTCGAATGTGTGTACCGCGCAGGCTTTGCTGGCGGTGATGGCGTCGATGTATGCGGTGTTTCACGGGCCGGAGGGGCTGAAGGCGATTGCGCAGCGCATCCACCGCAAGACCGCGCGGCTGGCCGAGGGGCTGAAACAGGCCGGGTTCGAGGTGCGGCCTGCGGCGTATTTTGACACGATCACCGTTGAAGTGGGACCGTTGCAGGCCGCCGTTCTGAAATCGGCGGTGGATGAGGGGATCAACCTGCGCGCGGTGGGAGAGACCCGCGTGGGGATCACGCTGGATGAACGCAGCAAGCCCGCGACGATTGAAGCGGTCTGGCGGGCCTTTGGCATCACCCGCGAGGACAAGGATTATACGCCGCATTACCGCATGCCGGAGAAGATGATCCGCACGTCGAAATACCTGACCCATCCGATCTTTCACATGAACCGTGCAGAGACCGAGATGATGCGGTACATGCGCCGTCTGGCGGACCGTGATCTGGCGCTGGACCGGGCGATGATCCCGCTGGGTTCGTGTACGATGAAGCTGAATTCAGCCGCTGAGATGATGCCGGTGAGTTGGCGCGAGTTTTCGCAGATGCACCCGTTTGTGCCTGCGGATCAGGCGTTGGGGTATCGTGAGCTGATCGACGATCTGTCATCGAAGCTGTGCGAAATCACCGGATATGACGCGATTTCGATGCAGCCCAATTCGGGCGCGCAGGGGGAATATGCGGGGCTTTTGAGCATTGCGGGTTATCACCGTGCGAACGGGGATGAGGGGCGGAATGTCTGCCTCATTCCGATGTCCGCGCACGGGACCAATCCGGCGTCGGCGCAGATGGTGGGCTGGAAGGTTGTTGTCGTGAAGTCTGCTGAAAACGGGGATATTGATCTGGACGATTTCCGCGCCAAGGCGGAAGCGGCGGGCGACACGCTGGCCGGTTGCATGATTACTTATCCGTCGACCCACGGGGTGTTCGAAGAGACGGTGACGGAGGTGTGCCAGATCACCCATGACCATGGCGGGCAGGTCTATATCGACGGGGCCAACATGAACGCGATGGTGGGGTTGAGCCGCCCCGGCGATCTGGGCGGGGACGTCAGCCACCTGAACCTGCACAAGACCTTCTGCATTCCGCACGGTGGCGGTGGCCCCGGCATGGGGCCGATTGGGGTGAAGGAACATCTGATCCCGCATCTGCCGGGTGATCCGAATGCGGGCGGCAACGCGGTGTCGGCGGCGCCATTCGGGTCGCCATCGCTTTTGCCGATTTCATGGGCCTATTGCCTGATGATGGGCGGTGAGGGGCTGACGCAGGCGACGCGCGTGGCGATTTTGAATGCCAACTATATCGCCAAGCGGTTGGAGGGCGCGTTTGACGTGCTTTACAAAGGACCGACAGGGCGGATTGCGCATGAGTGTATTCTGGATGTGCGCCCGTTTGAAGACAGTGCGGGCGTGACGGTGGATGACATTGCCAAGCGGTTGATTGATTGTGGTTTTCACGCGCCGACCATGTCTTGGCCCGTGGCGGGGACGCTGATGGTGGAGCCGACGGAGAGCGAGACCAAGGCGGAGCTGGACCGGTTCTGCGATGCGATGCTGGCGATCCGGGACGAGATCACGGCGATTGAAAAAGGCGAGATGGATGCGGAGAACAATCCGCTGAAGAACGCGCCGCATACGGTGGAGGATCTGGTGCTGGAATGGGGCGAGCGGCCCTATTCCCGCGAGCAGGGGTGTTTCCCGCCCGGTGCTTATCGGATCGACAAATACTGGCCGCCGGTCAACCGCGTGGACAACGTGCATGGGGACCGGAATTTGGTCTGCACCTGTCCGCCGCTTGAGGAATATCTGGACGCGGCGGAGTAGTTTTGTGGTTGGGGTGGGCAGAATGCCCACCTTACGGAACGCGCGTGTAAGGTAGGCTTTTAGCCCGCCGCGCCGTCAGTCAGGAAATCGAATACTTTTTTGAGGCGGTTCCACGTCGTCCGGTCGGGGGCGACCAAAAGGTGCCCTTCGGTTTTATCCGTTGCATAGGGGCCGCCCTCCAGCATTTCCACGTGACAGCCCGCGCGTTCGCAGATCAGCGCACCGGCGGCGTGATCCCACGGATGCGCGGTGCCTTGCAGCGAGAAATCGGCAAAGCCCTGTGCGATCATCCGGTATTGGTGCGCGGAACAGCGCAGCGGGTGGGTGTGGGCGAACAGGGGCAGGGTTTCGGCGACCTTTGTTTTAATCTCTCCCTTGAACAGGGCGAGCGGGACGTAGCCGTTTAATTCTTCCAAGGGGCGGCCCATGCTGGCCTTGAGCTGTTTTGACGTGCCGTTTGCGCGTTCCAGCAGCGGGGTGCTTTCGTCGCTGGCAATCGCCCAGTCGTCCGCGACCGGATCGTAGATCAGGCCAAAGACCGGGCGACCGAATTGCGTGATGGCAAGGATCACGCCGAAAACGGCGAGATTGTGGGCGAAATTCCATGTGCCGTCGACGGGATCAATGATGAAGGCGAGAGGTGCATCCGCTATTTGATCGAGCAGCTCTGGCTGGTCGGCCACGGCCTCTTCGCCCACGACCAGCGCGGCGGGAAAGGCGATGTTGAGGGCGCGGGTGATCATTGCTTCGGCGGCGGTATCGGCGGCGGTGACCAGATCGTCAGGGCGGGATTTGCTTTGGATGTCAGCGGACGACAGGCCACGGAAACGGGGCATGATCTCGGCCTTGGCGGCGCGGCGGATGATGTTGACGATATGCTGTTGCTGGGCGGCGCTGACCGGGTTGGGCAGTGTGGCGGGCAAAGTCTGGGTCATGGCGGCGTTCCTTGGCTATTCGCGGGCGCGCAGCACTTGGGCGGGCCTTGCATTCAAAGACTTAAGCGCAAAGCCCAGCCCTGCCAAGACGGTTGCGGCTACACCACCCGCGATGATCATCAGGGCGGACGGCCAAATGAGGGTGAAGTCGGTTTCCATGACGAAGGTGCTTACGGCCCAGCCGCCCAATGCGCCGGCGAACAGGGCAACGGTGCCGGCAAAGAGGCCCAGAAGGGCAGCGCGCAGGATGAAGCTGGTGGCGATTTGGGCGCGGGAGGCGCCGACGGTTTTCAGCACGGCCGCCTCGAACGTGCGGGCCTCTGATCCGGCGGCGGCGGCCCCGATCAGTACGATGAAACCGGTCAGCAATGTGGCCAGCGCACCGTAGGAAGTGGCGGCGGCAAGGCCTGCCAGCACGTCGGACACGCGGGTGATCGCGTCGCGCACGCGGATGGCGGTGATGTTGGGATAGCTGCTGGCCAGATCGCGCAGGATGGCGGCTTCGGCGTCCTCATCCGCATAAACGGTCGAGATGAAGGTATGCGGCGCACCTTGCAGGGCGGTAGGGTTCATGGCGAGGATGAAGCCGATGCCAGCGGTGGAAAAATCAACCTCGCGGAAGGACGTCACAGTGCCGGTGATGTCGCGGCCAAGGATGTTGATGGTCAGGCTGTCGCCAAGGTTCAGGCCCATCTCAAGCGCCTCTTCGGCGGCAAAGCTGATCTGGGGTGGGCCGGTGTAGTCTTCGGGCCACCATGTGCCGTCGGTGATCGTTGTCTCGGCGTCCGGCAGGGCGGCGTAGGTCACGCCGCGGTCGCCTTGCAGGACCCAATGGTCGCCCGCGGTTTCCGCCGCCGGTTTACCGTTGATCTGGGTGATGACACCGCGCAGCATGGGCGCGCTGTCGATGCGGGTGACGGCGGGGTCGTTCTCCAGCCGTTCGGTGTAGCCGGGCATCTGGTCGCGCTGGATGTCGACGAAGAAATACGACGGGGCGACATCGGGCAGGTTGCCGGTGATGGCGTTGCGCAGGTTGCCGTCGATCTGGCCCACCGCCGCCAGCACCGACAGGCCGAGACCGAGGGAGAGGACCACCGCACCTGCGCCTTCGCCAGTGCCGGAGATTGCGGCGAGGGACCAGCGCAGGCGGGGGCGGCCACGGGCGAGTTTTGCGGTGCGGCGGGCGATAAAACGGATCAGGGCTGCGGCGAGAGCGAGGATGAAGAGGGCCCCCGCGATCCCGCCGAGGGTCCAGAGGGTGAGCCACCACGAGCCGTTGAACCATCCGGCAAGTGCGACGAGGGTGATGGAAAGCAGCACGATGATAATGAGGTAGCGCGGAGCGGGCAGGCGGCGTGCGCCGGACCATGCGTCGCGGAAGAGGGTTGCGGCGCGGACGTCCTCGCTGCGGGCCAGCGGCCAGAGGGTAAAGACAAGGGCGGTCAGCAGGCCGTAGAGCGCGGCTTCGATCAGGGGCGCGGGGTAGAGGGCGAAGGTTGCGGGGACGGGCAGGCGTGCTTCGATGATGGGAGAGAGGAGGAGCGGGACAAAGGCCCCGAGGATAAGGCCGATGGCAACGCCGAGCAGGGAGAGCGTGCCGATTTGGATGAAATAGGTCTGGAAGATCGTCGCGCGGTCTGCGCCAAGCGCCCGCAGCGTGGCGATGACTTCGGTTTTGCCGTTGAGGTAGGCGCGCACGGCGGCGGAGACACCGACGCCGCCGACAGCGAGGCCAGAGAGGCCCACAAGGATCAGGAAGGCGCTGAGGCGGTCCACGAATTGCGCGACACCGGGGGCGCCGTTGCGGGCATCCGTCCAGCGCATGCCTGCGTTCTCGAACTGGGTTCTGGCTTGGGTTTCAAGGGCTTCAAGGTCGGTATCGGGGGGCAGGTCGAGGCGGTATTTGCTGTTGTAGAGCGTGCCGGGGGCCAGAAGGCCCGCGCCGTCGAGGGCGTCTTTATACAGAAGTGTGCGGGGGCCGAGGGCGAAACCGCTGGCGGCGCTGTCGGGTTCGCGTGTGAGGCGCGCGGTGAAGCGGAAGGTCTTGGTGCCAAGCTGGAAAGTGTCGCCGGGGGCGAGGCCAAGGCGGTCGGAGAGCGCGCGTTCCATCACCGCGCCGGGGATGCCGTCGGTGGTGGCGAGGGCGTTTGGCAGCGGCATGTCGGGGTCGAGGGTGACAGTGCCGACGAGGGGATAGGCGTTGTCGATACCCTTGATCTGGGTGAGCGCGCGGTCCTCTCCGACGACGGCCATCGAACGGAATTCGACGATTTCTGAGACGCGGGTGGCGCGGTCGGCCATCCATGCGCGTTCATCGGGGGTGGCGAAGCGGTAGGTGAAATCAAGCTCTGCGGCACCGCCCAGAAGGGCGGCACCCTCGCGTTCCAACCCTGCTTCGATTGCCGAACGCACAGAACCGACAGCGGCGATGGCGGCTACGCCAAGCGCAAGGCAGGCGAGGAACAGGCGGAAGCCACGCAAGCCGCCGCGCATCTCGCGGCGGGCGAAACGGGTGGCGAGGGTGAGGCTCATGCAAGCTGCCCGTCTGCCAAGGATACGGCGCGGTCACAGCGGGCGGCGAGGTTTGGGTCGTGGGTGACGAGCACCAGCGTGGCCCCGTATTGGTCGCGCAGATCAAAGAGCAGGTCCATGATCGCGGCCCCGTTCGTGCTGTCGAGATTGCCGGTGGGTTCATCCGCCAGCAGGATCGCGGGACGGGGCGCACAGGCGCGGGCCAGCGCCACGCGCTGTTGTTCGCCCCCCGACATCTGCGCGGGGTAATGGGCGGTGCGGTGGGCGAGGCCAACGGTTTTCAGCGCTTCTTCGGCTTTGGCAAAGGCATCCGCGTCACCGGCGAGTTCCAGCGGGGTGGCGACATTTTCGAGCGCGGTCATGGTGGGGATGAGGTGAAAGGACTGGAACACGATGCCCATTTTGCCGCGTCTGAAGCGGGCCAGTGCGTCTTCGGACAATGTTGTCAGGTTTTCGCCCAGAGCGGTCACGGTGCCGCCCGTTGCCTGCTCAAGCCCGCCCATGACCATCAGCAACGAGGATTTGCCGGAACCGGATGGGCCAGTCAGCGCAATCGTCTCGCCCGGTTGCACATCGAGGCTGATGCCGCGCAAGATATCGACGGGTCCGGCATTGCCTTTAAGCGAAAGCTGCACATCTGAAAGGTGGAAGACGGGGTCGGACATGCGGCGGCCTTTGTGGTTGGGTTCCTTTGGATATGGAGTGGTGAGGCATATGCGCAAGGCTGTGATCGGGATTGTTCTGGGGCTGGCCGGAGCGGCGCAGGCGGAGGAGGTGGTGATCGCGGCGCTGGGCGATAGCCTGACGCAGGGCTACGGGTTGCCGGTGGAGCAGGGATTTGTGCCACAGTTGCAAGGGTGGCTGGACGCGCAGGGGGCCGATGTGCGGCTGATCAATGCGGGCGTTTCGGGGGATACGACGGCGGGCGGGCTTGCGCGTGTGGGCTGGACACTGACGCCGGAGGTGGACGCAATGATCGTGACGCTGGGCGGGAATGATCTGTTGCGCGGATTGGATCCGGCGCAGGCGCGGGGCAACATCGAAGGTATCATGCAGGCGGCTGATGTGGCGGAGGTTGAAGTGCTGTTGGTCGGCATGCAGGCGCCGGGGAACTACGGGCCTGCGTATAAAGAGCAGTTTGATGCGATTTATCCCGAACTGGCCGAAGAATTCGGGAGCCTTTATCTGGAGAGTTTCTTTGCCGGTTTGCAGGAGGGGGGCGAAACCCCTGATCCGGCGACGCTGCGGCCCTATTTTCAGGCGGACGGGATACATCCCAACGCCGAAGGGGTGGCGCGGATTGTGGAAGGGATCGGGCCGCAGGTGCTGGCGCTGATTGCCCAAGCGCGGGAGTAATGCGCGATGCCGGGGCGGTTCTTTCTTGAGCTGACGGGGCCGAAACTGGGTGCCGCGCTGGGGCTGGAGAGCGCGGCAATCGCGGCAGAGCCCGTGCGCCACAACATCGCGCCGGGGCAGCAGATTGTTACCCTTGGCCCGGATGGTTTGGGGTTGATGCGCTGGGGGATTATTCCGGTGGGCCGCGTGAATGCGCGGGGACGGCCGGTAATGGAAACGCTGATCAACGCCCGGTCCGAGACCGTGTTTGACAAGACCGCCTACGAGGGTGTGGGGCGTGCGGTGGTGCCGGTCAGCGGATGGTACGAATGGACCGGAGAAAAACGGCGCAAGACCGCGTGGTGGATCGGGGCGAAGGATGGCGGGCTGTTGTTTTTTGCTGCCATCACGGATGTCTGGAACGGGCCGGGCGGTGTGCGCGTGCCGCAGGTGGCAACGGTGACCTGTCCGCCCAATGCTGATGTGGCGGAGATTCATCACCGGATGGGGGTGTTATTGCGGCGGGAAGATATCGGTCTGTGGCTGGAGGGCAGCGCTGAGGAAGTGGTGCCGCTGATGGTGCCGTGGCCCGCCGGTCTGTTGCGGATCGGGGAAGCAAATGACGTGGATTGGGAGGCACCGTAGGGTGCACAGATATCACGCACCGACCGTCGTGGATGGTTTTGGTGAAGGTGCGCAATAAATGCGCACCTTTGGGTTTTTACGCCAGCGCGATGTTGGCGGCGCTTTCGCGTCCGTCGCGGCCCGCTTCGATGTCGAAGGTCACTTTCTGATTGTCAGCCAGACCCGTCAGGCCCGCGCGTTCGACGGCAGAAATGTGAACAAAGATATCCTTGCCCCCTTCATCGGGTGCGATAAAGCCGTAACCCTTTGTTGTGTTGAACCATTTTACTGTGCCAGTTGCCATGACCCAGTTCTCCCTTTCGCAGATGTGCCCGCGGCATGCGGCACCGTGGCTTGGACGAATGCACAATCGTTCCTGAGCCAAAAAGGCAATTCGGGTCGAAATTCGTTCGTTTAGCACCCGAAATAATGAAGGGGGTCTTTCAAAAATCAAGGAATTCTGGCGTCATTTGTCCCTTCGGCGGCCTTTCGCGCACAAAATTTCATGGTTTTGAAATAATTTTACCAGTTGATAAAAAAATCAATCCATGTGAGCCTTTTTGAAAATCCAGCCAGCATAAGGGTGCGCCAGATGGGATCAGATGTCTTTCAACCGGGGATCGTTGCGGGCCGACTGGACCCGGAAAGCTACGCGGATCATTTCTCTGACCTGCACCCCCGGCTGGACCCGCACGAGGCGCTGGTGGCGGCCGACCGCTGCTATTTCTGCCATGACGCGCCCTGCATCACGGCCTGTCCTACGGACATCGACATCCCGCTGTTCATCCGTCAGATCGCGACCGGCACGCCCGACGCGGCGGCCAAGACGATCCTGAGCCAGAACATCATGGGCGGTATGTGCGCGCGGGTCTGTCCGACCGAGACTCTGTGCGAAGAGGTTTGCGTGCGCGAGGTGGCCGAAGGCAAGCCGGTCTTGATCGGCCAGCTTCAGCGCTATGCTACGGATCATTTGCAGGAACAGGGCATCCATCCGTTCTCCCGCGCTGCGGTCACCGGTAAAACGGTGGCCGTGGTGGGAGCGGGGCCAGCGGGGCTGTCCTGTGCGCACCGGCTGGCGATGCTGGGCCATGACGTGGTGGTGATGGACGCGGCGGCGAAGCCCGGCGGGCTGAACGAATTTGGGATTGCGACCTACAAGACCACGGATGGCTTTGCGCAGTCAGAGGTGGAGTGGCTGCTGAAAATTGGTGGGATCACCATGCAATACGGCGTGGCGCTGGGTGATGGTGTCACGTTGGCACAATTGCGCAAGGACTATGACGCCGTGTTTCTGGGCATGGGTCTGGGGGGCGTGAACGCTTTGGATGCGACCGGTGCGGACAAGGACGGCGTGCGCGACGCGGTGGATTTCATCGCGGAGCTGCGGCAGGCGAGCGATGTGGCAAGCGTGCCGATTGGCCGAGATGTGGTGGTGATCGGCGGCGGCATGACGGCGGTGGATGCGGCGGTTCAGGCCAAGCTGCTGGGTGCGCTGAATGTCACGCTGGTTTATCGGCGCGGGCGCGACCGGATGAACGCCAGCGTGTTTGAACAGGATCTGGCGGCCAGCAAGGGTGTGCGGATCGTTACCCACGCGGTGCCGGTTGAAGTCCACGGCAACGGCGCGGTGCGCGAGATCGAATTTGAGTATGTTGACGACAACATGAAGGGCACGGGTCAGGTGCTGCGCATCTCTGCGGATCAGGTGTTTATGGCGATTGGGCAGCGTTTGGTCGACGGCGATTTACCGGAACTGGCGGTGAACAAGATCAAGGTGACGGGCGCGGGGCGCACGAGTGTCGATGGCGTCTGGGCCGGGGGGGATTGCGCGAGCGGTGGTGATGACCTGACCGTGACGGCGGTGGCCGAGGGACGCGACGCCGCGATGGATATTCACGCGCAACTGACGGGTGGCTGATGCCGGAATTGCCCGAATGCGAAGCGGCGCGCAGGCGCATCGCGAACGGGGCATTGCACCGGACAATCGAGGGGTTTTCTTTGGGTGAAGTCAGCCATGTGGAATTGCCATCCAAGACGGAGCGCGCGCGTTTGATCGGTACGCAGTTCACACGCACGCACCGGCACGGGAAGTATATCTTTGCAGGTTCGAACAACGGGCCGTGGCTGCATATCCACCTTGGGATGGCGGGGTCGATCCGGGTGACGGACGCGGGGGATGACCTGCCCGATTATGTCAGGTTTTCGGTGAATTTTGAGGGCGGGAACCAATTGCATTTCCGCGATCCGCGCAAGTTTGGTTTGGTGCGGTTGATCGACAGTGTAGAGGATTTCATTGCCGAGAAAGACCTTGGCCCCGATGCGTTGGAGATTGGTGACAACGCCTTTGCCGAGACGATTGGAAAGAGCCGAGGGGCGATCAAATCCGCGCTTTTGAGCCAGAAGAAACTGGCGGGTGTAGGCAACCTTTGGGCGGATGAGGCGCTGTACCAGACGGGGATCGACCCTGAACGGAAGGGTGATACGCTGACCAGTGATCAAGTGCGGGAGCTGTATAAATCAGTGCGCAGTATCTTGCAGGCGGTGGTGGACACCGATGCGACCTATTCGAAATTGCCCGAAGACTGGCTGATCCATCACCGCGCGGATGGTGACGATTGTACCCGGTGTGACGGCACGATCACCAAGAAAACAGTGGGCGGCAGAACGTCCTATCATTGCCCCGGCCATCAGGCGGGTGCCTAGCAACAAGGGAGGCCGATATGGCTGATCTGACAACGAACTTTATCGGGATCACGTCCCCAAACCCTTTCTGGCTGGCCTCTGCCCCGCCGACGGACAAGGAATATAACGTCCGCCGCGCGTTCGAGGCGGGCTGGGGCGGGGTCGTATGGAAGACGCTGGGGGCGGAAGGGCCGCCAGTTGTGAATGTGAACGGCCCGCGATATGGCGCGATTTACGGGGCGGACCGGCGATTGCTGGGGCTCAACAACATTGAGCTGATCACGGACCGGGATCTGTATACCAACCTGGAAGAGATCAAGCGGGTCAAGGCGGATTATCCTGACCGGGCGATCATCGCGTCGATCATGGTGCCCTGCGAGGAAGGGGCCTGGAAGGCGATCCTGCCGCTGGTGGAGGACACGGGCGCGGACGGGATCGAGCTTAACTTTGGCTGTCCACATGGGATGAGCGAGCGCGGCATGGGGGCTGCGGTGGGGCAGGTGCCGGAATACATCGAAATGGTGACGCGCTGGTGCAAGCAGTATTATTCCAAGCCCGTGATCGTAAAGCTGACGCCGAACATCACGGATATTCGCAAGCCTGCGGCAGCGGCCAAGCGGGGTGGGGCGGATGCCGTGAGCCTGATCAATACGATCAACTCAATCACCTCGGTCGATCTGGATACGATGTCGCCCGAGCCGTCGATTGATGGCAAGGGATCGCATGGCGGCTATTGCGGACCAGCGGTGAAACCGATTGCGATGTCGATGGTATCCGAGATCGCGCGCGACCCTGAAACGCAAGGGATGCCCATCAGCGGGATCGGCGGCGTGACCACATGGCGCGACGCGGCGGAATTCATGACACTGGGTTGCGGGAACGTGCAGGTGTGTACGGCGGCGATGACCTATGGTTTCAAGATCGTGCAGGAGATGATCAGCGGGCTGTCGGACTGGATGGACAGCAAGGGCCACACCAGCATTCAGGATTTCTGTGGTGCGGCGGTGCCAAATGTGACGGACTGGCAGTACCTAAACCTGAATTACGTGGCCAAGGCCAAGATCAATCAGGACCTGTGCATTTCCTGTGGCCGGTGCTTTGCCGCCTGTGAAGATACGAGCCATCAGGCGATTGCGATGTCGGAAGACCGCACGTTCACGGTGATCGACGACGAATGTGTGGCCTGCAACCTGTGTGTGAATGTCTGCCCCGTTGAAGCCTGTATCACGATGGAGGCGATGACCCCCGGCACAACAGACCCGCGCACGGGCCGCGTGGTCGAGCCGGACTATGCCAACTGGACCACGCATCCCAACAATCCGGCGGCATCGGCTGCGGAATAATCGGCGCTTCCGGCGCTTAGCCGTCGGATTTTTGCGCGCCCTTAAGGAATGGTGAGGTTGGCAGCGGATCGGGCATGGCGACCTCGGGGAGGTTTGCCCCGAAGACGATCGGGGGCGTGCCCGTTTGTGCCTGCGCCTGCGCGTTGACGATGGACCCGCCGGTTGGTTTGGCGGGTACGGCCCATTTTCCGGCGGCGGATTGTTTGAAAAGCGCGACGGTTTCGCCCTGCCGGGGTGTGCTGCCGCCCGCGCCGGTGCCGCTATTTGATGCGCCGTCATTGGTACCTTTGGTGTTTGCGCCGGCGGTAACGGGTGTCACGGCTGGCGTGGCGGTTGCGTCTGTTTGCAGGGCAGAAGACGGTGGCGGCGCCGGAAAAGGATTTGTCAGAAGTATCGCACTCATTTCATGCTCCATCAGTATCAAGGAGCCCGCCACCCGCGCAAAGATGGCATCGAAATCCTGAACCAGTGGTTAAGACCGCAAACTGCCGGAACAACTGGTTAACACTTTGTTGTCAGCCGCCCAGCATCTTGCGAAACATCGTGTCGAGGTGGGGGGCCGCGCTGGCATATGTGTCTTCGTCCTCGCCCATCAGCAGGCTGACCTGACGTTCGAAATCGGCGTAATGCTGTGTGGTGGCCCAGATCGAAAAGATCAGGTGGCGCGGATCAAGTGGCGGCAGGCGCCCCTGTTCCACCCACGTCGTGATCAGGGCACATTTTTCGTCAAAAAGGGGTTTGAGATGTCCTTGCAGTTCCGGGCCGATGCGCGGTGCGCCCTGCAGAATCTCGCCCGCGAAAAGGCGGCTTTCGCGTGGCAGGTCCTTGGCCATCGCCAGCTTGCGATGCACGTAGGCCATGATTTCTGATACCGGGTCGCCGTCGGGGTTCATTTCAACCAGGGGATCAAGCCAGGTGTCCATCAGCTGGCTGAGCAGGGTCACGTGGATGTCTTCCTTGCCCTCGAAATAATAAAGCAGATTGGGTTTGCTCAGCCCCGCGGCCTCGGCAATCTGGTCCAGCGTGGTCCCGCGGTAACCGTGGCGGGAAAAGACATCCAGAGCGGCGTCCAGAATGGCGCGGCGGTTGCGTTGCTGGATGCGGCTGGGCTTTTTCGCGGGGGTCTGCGTCAAGCGTATTCTCCGGTGTTGCACCAAAATGAGGCGGTGACTCGTGCCTGCAGGGAAGTCTCATAAAGCAGTCCTTGACAGATACCAGCCTAACCGCAATCGTGGATTTACCAAATGGTAAAATTTACCGCGACTGCCCAAGGAGCCAGCCCATGCCCGCACCCGGAGAGAACCTGAAGATCAACCCGGATCGTTTGTGGGACAGCCTGATGGAAATGGCCAAGATTGGCCCCGGCGTGGCGGGGGGCAACAACCGACAGACGCTGACGGACGAGGATGCGGAAGGCCGCGCATTGTTCCAGAAATGGTGCGAGGATGCGGGGTGCAGCATGGGGCTGGACCAGATGGGCAACATGTTTGCGCGGCGCGAGGGGACGGACCCCGATGCGCTGCCGGTCTACGTGGGATCGCATCTGGATACGCAGCCGACGGGCGGTAAGTACGACGGGGTGCTGGGCGTGCTTGGCGGGCTGGAGATTATCCGCACGCTGAATGATCTGGGGATCAAGACCAGGCATCCGATTGTGGTCACGAATTTCACCAACGAGGAAGGCACGCGCTATGCGCCCGCGATGCTGTCGTCGGGCGTGTTTGCGGGGGTACATACGCAGGATTGGGCCTACGGCATTCAGGACGCACAGGGCAAAGCCTTTGGCGATGAACTAAAGCGGATCGGCTGGCGTGGTGAGGAAGAGGTCGGCGCGCGCAAGATGCACGCGTTCTTTGAACTGCACATTGAACAGGGGCCTATTCTGGAGGCCGAGGGCAAGGACATTGGTGTGGTCACGCACGGGCAGGGTTTGTCGTGGACACAAGTGACCGTGACGGGCAAGGACGCGCACACCGGATCGACCCCGATGCCGATGCGCAAGAACGCCGGTCTGGGCATGGCGCGGATACTGGATAAGGTGGACGAGATTGCGTGGAGCCATGCACCCCATGCGGTGGGGGCGGCGGGGCATATCGACGTCTATCCAAACTCCCGCAATGTGATCCCCGGCAAGGTGGTGTTTACCGTTGATTTCCGCTCCCCCGATCTGAGCGTGATCGAGGATATGGAGGCGCGGCTGCGCGTCGAGGGTCAGAAGATTGCGGATGACATGGGGCTGGAGATCGCGTTTGAAAAGGTTGGCGGGTTTGACCCCGTCGCCTTTGATGAGGGTTGTGTCAGGGCGGTGCGCGATGCGGCGGAGCGGCTGGGATATTCCCACATGAACCTGATCTCGGGGGCGGGGCACGATGCGTGCTGGATCAACCGGGTGGCGCCCACGGCGATGGTGATGTGCCCTTGCGTGGACGGGTTGTCGCACAATGAGGCGGAAGAGATTTCAAAGGAATGGGCGATGGCCGGCGCGGATGTGCTGATGCACGCGGTGGTAGAGACAGCGGAGGTTGTGGGGTGAGGCTTGGTGTCGCCCTCCACGTCCCGGCCTTGAGCCGGGACCTTTCGGCGCGCGGGGAGGCCCCCCCGGTGCAGGACCGGGGCAGGCTGGATCGAGTCCGGGGCGTGGGAGTTTCACGGTCTGTTAACCTTAAGTGCGCATTTTCCGAGGGTGGCTCATTACGTCTACATCATGGCGTCGCGTCCCGGTGGAGCGATTTACATCGGTCGGACATCAGACCTCGCGAACCGCGTCGCGCAGCATCGGTCGGGCAAGGGCGGCATTCACACGGCAAAATACAAAATCGATCGGCTGATCTGGTTCGAGATGCACGAAAATTTCGAGGCCTCGCTTTTACGAGAGCGGCGGATCAAACGGTGGCGGCGCGCCTGGAAGAACGATCTGATCATGGCCCGAAACCCTCAGTGGCGGGATGTGTCTGGCGAAATTCCGTACTGAGCCCGTCAGGGAGGTCCCGGATCAAGTCCGGGACGTGGCGGTGGTATGCATGATTGACCCGGAGCTTTCCATCGGCGAGCGGATCGATGCGTTGCTGGATGCGGAGATTTCCGATGCTCTGGCGCACGGGGATATGGTCCTGCGTCGCACGGCAGAGGATTTCGAGCGCACCCGCCGCGCCCCGCTTGAGGTCGAGGTGAATTTTTCCGGCGGCATCACGCAGCGCTGCTGGTCCGTCAGCCGCGGCGATGGGACCTACCGCGTCGTGTACCTGCCCAGTGCGGGGTATTTTTCGCTCTGTGTGGAAAGCGATTTCGGGCCGCTGGATATTGGTGTGCACGGGCCGGCGTTGGGATGTTTTGGATCGGTGTGAGTTTCGGGAGGCTCTGCCTCCCGGACCCTCCGGAATTATATTTGGAAAGATGAAGCGGGGAGACGCGGCATGAGTAAGGTGATCAAGGGCGGGCAGGTTTGTACGGCGGACCGGACGTGGAAAGCGGATGTGCTGATCGAGGGCGAGAAGATTGTCCAGATTGGCGAGGACCTGAAGGGCGATGAGTATATCGATGCCGAAGGTGCCTATGTGATCCCCGGCGGGATTGATCCGCATACGCATCTTGAGATGCCGTTCATGGGGACGACCGCAGCGGAGACGTTTGAGACGGGCACATGGGCGGCGGCCTGTGGCGGGACGACGATGGTGGTGGATTTTTGTCTGCCCGGCGCGGATGGGTCAATCAAGAATGCGATTAACGAATGGCACCGGAAATCTGCGCCGCAGATTTGTTCGGATGTGGGTTATCACATGGCGATCACGGGTTGGGACGAGAATGTGTTCAATGAGATGAAGGACGCCGTTGAGATGGGCGTGAATTCCTTCAAGCATTTCATGGCCTACAAGGGCGCCTTGATGATTGAGGATGACGAGATGTTCGCGTCGTTCAAGCGTTGTGCGGAGCTGGGGGCGCTGCCGATGGTGCATGCAGAGAATGGCGATCTGGTCGCGGAGTTGCAGCAGAAGTATTTCGATCAGGGGATCACGGGGCCGGAGGGGCATGCGTACAGCCGCCCGCCGGAGTTGGAAGGTGAGGCGGCGAACCGGGCGATCACGATTGCGGATACGGCGGGGGTGCCTTTGTATATCGTGCATGTGTCCTGTGAGCAGACGCATGAGGCGATCCGGCGTGCGCGGCAGAAGGGGATGCGGGTGTATGGGGAGCCTTTGATCCAGTTTTTGACGCTGGATGAGAGCGAGTATTTCAACAAGGATTGGGACCATGCCGCGCGGCGGGTGATGTCGCCGCCGTTCCGGTCCAAGGACCATCAGGATTCGCTTTGGGCCGGTTTGCAGGCGGGGTCTTTGCAGGTTGTGGCGACGGATCACGCGGCGTTTAACACCGAGCAGAAGCGGGCGGGGCGCGATGACTTTCGGATCATTCCGAATGGGTCGAACGGGTTGGAGGAGCGTCTTGGCGTGCTCTGGACCGAGGGGGTCGAGACGGGGCGGCTGACGCCGAATGAGTTTGTCGCGGCGACCTCGACCAATGTGGCGAAGATTTTGAACATCTACCCGCGCAAGGGGGCGATCGTTGAGGGGGCGGATGCGGATATCGTGGTGTGGGATCCGAAGATCACCAAGACTATTTCGCCTGCCACGCACCATTCGATTTTGGATTACAACGTGTTTGAGGGCTTCGAGGTGACGGCGAATGCGCGCTACACGCTGAGCCGGGGTGACGTGATCTGGTCCTGGGGGCAGAATTCGCAGCCGCAACCGGGGCGGGGGAAGTTTATTCCGCGTCCTGCATTTCCGTCGGCGAATGTGGCGCTCAGCAAGTGGAAGGCGCTGACCAGCCCAAAGATGATCAAGCGTGATCCGTTGAATATTCCGGCGGGGATTTGAGTGAGCGCACAGTGGCAGCTTCATTTTGTGGATTCTCATGATGCACTCGCGGATTTGCGTGAACAGATCTGCGCGAGTATCGCCCGTGCCGAGACACGCGTGACGGACATTTGCGGGCCGCTCAGCCTTGATATCGTGGTGCAGAACATACCTGGCCGCGTGATACCGGAACTTGGGCTGGTGGGCTTTGCGCCCACGTCATCGCTTGTTCAGATGACGTTTGATGCGACAAACGACAGTCTGGCCGACAAGGTGGGCGAGCCGCTGGAGCGCATGGTTGCGCATGAAGTCAACCACGTCTTGCGGTGGCGCGGGCCGGGGTATGGGGCGACCTTGGGAGAGGCGATCATAAGCGAAGGGCTTGCGGGGCAGTTCACGCGACAGCTTTACGCGAACGCGCCGGAACACTGGGAGGTGCCGGAGGAGGATGACCTGTTGCACCTAGACGATGTGCTTGCGGATTGGGGCGCGCGGTATGATCACGCCGTGTGGTTCTTCGGCGCGGGCGACAAACCGCATTGGCTTGGCTACCGGTTGGGGTATCGCATTGTGGGAAGGCATATCGAGGCCTCTGGCAAGAATGCGGCGGACCTGACCCAGACACCTGCCATTGACTTTCTTGAGACGGTTCGGACTTTGGCGGCATGACTATGAATTCGGTAATCTCGGCCCAAAACCTAGACCTCACTTTTCAGACCAACGATGGCCCGATCCATGCGCTCAAGGATGTGAACCTTGAGATCAATCAAGGCGATTTTGTCAGCTTTATCGGACCGTCGGGCTGCGGGAAGACCACCTTCCTGCGGGTGATGGCGGACCTGGAGCAGCCTACGGGCGGCACCGTGACCGTGAATGGGGTCAGTCCGGCAGAGGCCCGCAAGGCGCGGGCTTATGGCTATGTGTTTCAGGCGGCGGGGTTGTATCCGTGGCGCACGATTGGCGGGAATATCCGGCTGCCGCTGGAGATCATGGGGATATCCAAGGCGGAGCAGACCAAGCGGGTAAGCCGCGTGCTGGAACTGGTCGATCTGGCGGGGTTCGAGCGGAAGTTTCCGTGGCAACTTTCGGGCGGGATGCAGCAGCGGGCGAGTATTGCGCGGGCGTTGAGCTTTGATGCGGATATTTTGTTGATGGATGAGCCGTTTGGAGCGCTGGACGAGATTGTGCGGGATCATTTGAATGAGCAGTTGCTCAAGCTTTGGGCGCGGACGGAGAAGACGATTGCCTTTGTGACGCATTCGATCCCGGAGGCGGTGTATCTGTCGACCAAGATTGTGGTGATGTCGCCACGGCCGGGGCGGATTACGGATGTGATCGAGAGTCCGCTGCCCAAGGAGCGGCCCTTGGACATTCGCGACACGCCGGAATTTCTGGAGATTGCGCACCGGGTGCGCGAAGGGTTGCGGGCGGGGCATCTGGATGAGTGAGCGCGGTGCCAGCTGTCAGGTTGGATTTGAGTTGTATTGGAAAGATGAAGCGGGGGGGCGTGCTGCGCCTTCAAGTGCGGAATGTTATTTTGACCTTGGAATGAGGTGGGGCGCGTGAAGTCGGTTTTGCCTGTGTTGACCGTGGTTGCAGCGATCCTCGCGTTCTGGCTGGCCGCCGTGGTGCCGATGAACATGCATCTGGTGGCCGATCAGGCGCAGCGGGATGGGCTGGAGGTGTCGCCCGAGACGCCCGTGGCGCGGCAGGAGGTGAGCGGTGTGGGGTTGGCCTTTCGCAATCCGCATCTGATCCCGCTGACCTATGATTTTGTGCGGCCCCGTCTGCCTGCGCCGCAGCAGGTGGCGGGAGAGATGTATGATACGATCATCGACAAGAAGATCACCTCGAAACGGTCGCTGGTCTATCATGGGTGGGTGACGCTGGCACCGACGCTCTTGGGATTTGCGATTGGCACGGGGCTGGGCATCTTGCTGGCTGTGGGGATTGTTTATAGCCGCGTGATGGACCGTTCGGTGATGCCCTGGGCAATTGTCAGCCAGACCATTCCCATTCTGGCGCTGGCGCCGATGGTGATTGTTGTGCTGGGGTCGATGGGGATACAGGGGCTGTTTCCGAAATCGCTGATTGCCGCCTACCTGTCGTTCTTTCCGGTGGTTGTGGGCATGGTCAAAGGGTTGCGCGCACCCGATGCGATGCAGCTTGATCTGTTGCGCACGTACAATGCGTCCAAGGCGCAGGGGTTCTGGTCTTTGCGGCTGCCTGCGTCGGTGCCCTATCTTTTTGCTTCGCTCAAGATCGGGATTGCGGCGTCTTTGATCGGGACGATTGTGGCGGAACTGCCCACCGGGGCGCGTGCGGGCTTTGGTGCGCGGATGCTGGTGGGGGATCAATATGGGCAACCGTTGGTGTCATGGGCCGCGCTCTTTGCGGCGGCGCTGACGGCGGCGGCGCTGGTGGGGCTGTTTGGCCTGATTGAGCGGATAACATTGAAGCGGATGGGGATGCAGGCGGCATGATGTTGGCGATTGCGGCACTTGTGATCTGGGCGGCGGGTTGGTGGCTGAACGTGCGGCTGGCCAATGGGGCTGCGTCGGATCACGCGGTGGTGCGTGTGCTGATCCCGCTGATCTTCGGGCTGACCATTGTGGTTGTCTGGGAGTTGCTGGTGCGGGGGTTCGATGTGAACCCGGTGATCCTGCCCGCGCCTTCGGTGATTGTGGAGCGGATGTTGAACGAGGGGCCGCGCCTGTGGGCGGATTTCCAGCAGACGATCATCAAGGGCGCGATGACGGGTTATGTGATCGGCGGGCTGGCGGCGTTTGGGACGGCCATCCTTGCCGACCGGTCCGATTTTCTGACGCGGGGCATTCTGCCGGTGGGCAGTTTCATGGCGGCGCTGCCGATTGTGGGTATTGCGCCGATTTTTGTGAAATGGTTGGGCAGCGATTGGGAGAGCAAGGCGGCGGTGGTGGCCGTGATGGTGTACTTTCCGATCCTTGTGAACACGGTGGCGGGCCTGCGCGATACCGGGCCGATGCAGCGCGACCTGATGCGGACCTATGGGGCCGGGTATTGGCCGACGCTGATGAAACTGCGTCTGCCTGCGGCGATGCCGTTTATCTTCAACGGGTTGAAGATCGGCACCACGCTGGCGCTGATCGGGGCGATTGTTGCTGAATTTTTCGGCTCTCCCACGGTTGGGATGGGGTTTCGCATCTCGACCAGCTTTGGCCAGCTTGCGCTTGATATGGTCTGGGCCGAGATTGTGATTGCGGCAATCGCGGGCAGCGCGTTTTATGGGATCATGACATTGATCGAGAAGCGGGTGACGTTCTGGCACCCGTCACAGAGATAACCAAGGCCCTGAAAACGGGGCGATATCAACCTAACAGGGGAGACAACACATGTTGAAGAAAATGATGATGGCGGCGGCACTGGCCACCGGACTGGGCGGCGCACCTGCGTTCGCGGACGGGCACGCCAATACGGTGACACTGCAGTTGCAGTGGGTCACGCAGGCGCAGTTTGCGGGGTATTACGTGGCGCTTGATAAAGGGTTTTATGAGGAAGAGGGTCTGGATGTGACCATCCTTGCCGGGGGTCCTGACATTGCGCCGCCACAGGTGCTTGCGGGTGGCGGTGCCGATGCGATGCTGAACTGGATGCCCTCGGCATTGGCCGCGCGGGAAAAGGGTCTGCCGGTGGTGAACATCGCGCAGCCGTTCAAGACCTCCGGTCTGATGCTGACCTGCTGGAAGGACACCGGGATCACCGGACCGCAGGACTTCAAGGGCAAGACGATTGGTGTCTGGTTCTTTGGCAACGAATATCCGTTCCTGTCGTGGATGTCTCAGGAAGGGATTTCCACGGACGGCGGCGAGGATGGCGTGACAGTGCTGAAGCAGGGTTTCAACGTCGATCCATTGCTCCAGCGCGAGGCGGACTGCATTTCGACCATGACCTATAACGAATACGGTCAGGTTCTGGATGCGGGGGTGAACCCGGACGAGTTGGTGACGTTCAAGTATGAAGAGCAGGGTGTCGCGACGCTGGAAGATGGCATCTATGTGCTGGAAGAAAACCTTGCCGATCCGGTGTTTGAGGACAAGATGGTGCGCTTTGTGCGCGCCTCCATGAAGGGCTGGAAGTACGCCGAGGAGAACCCCGAAGAAGCGGCGGGTATCGTGCTGGACAACGATGAGACCGGTGCACAGACCGAGGCCGCACAGGTGCGGATGATGGGCGAGATTGCCAAGCTGACAGCGGGTTCTGACGGGTCGCTGGACGAGGCGGATTTCCAGCGGACGGTGGACACACTGCTTGCGGGCGGGTCCGATCCGGTGATTTCCAAGCAGCCAGAGGGCGCGTGGACGTCCGCGATCACGGACAAAGCACTGAACTGATCCTTGGGATTGGCACCTGTTGCCATGACACGATGAAAAAGCACGGGGGGCTGGCCAGAGGGCGGCCCCCCGTTTGCATTTCCGTGCGCGGGGCACGCCCGGAACGACTGTGTGAAATGTTAAACCTTTAGGCTTTTGTGCTAAAAAACTGTTGATCTTCGCGCGGCGCTATTCGATCTTTTCGGGGTAAATTTTTGCGAGTTTTCTGTTTTTCCGGCTACACACATTCAAAGGAAAATTTATGAGCCTTGATCCATTTGACGACAGCCTTGCGTCCCCGCAACAACTTGGCGCGATTACCGGTGCGGGTGCGACCGTGTCCGGCACGGGATCGACCAAACTTGATATTGATCCGGTCGATTATTACCGCGTGACCACGGATTCCTCTGTCGGATCGCTGGCGTTTTCGTTTCAGATGACGACCGAGCTGAGCGGGCTGGACCGCTATGTGCAGTTTATCACGCTGATCCCCATTTCCGGTTTTGTCGACGATGCGACGATAAACTATGCGGTGGGAAGCGGCGAGTTTGATGTTGATCTGATCGGCGGGGATTTCACCGGCGGGCTGGGCACCACCACACCGATTGAGCTGGATATCGTTGACGGGGCCGAAGTGGTCTTTTCGCTCTCGGGCGGTGGATATGATTATGACAATGGCATGACGATTGATCTTTCGGGGCTGCCCAACATGCCGGATATTCCGGGCTTGCCAAGCACAGTCCAGACAATCCCGAATATTGTTGCGATTGATTTCAACCTGTCTGTTGCGGCTGGAATGACGGGTGGTTCAGGAACAGACGGTTCCGGGACGGATGGGTCCGGCACGGATGGCTCGGGCACGGACGGGTCTGGCACGGATAGCTCGGGTACGGATGGGTCCGGCACGGATGGTTCGGGTACGGATGGGTCCGGCACGGACGGGTCTGGTACGGATGGGTCCGGCACAGATGGTTCCGGTACGGGCGGGTCCGGTTCCGGCAGCGGGTCCGTGTTTGATCTGGTCGATGCGTTGACGGCGACCGCCCTCGCAAATCTGGTCGATTTTGACGGCAACATGCTGGGTGCTGCCGATGCATGGTCAGAGATCGGGCGTGTTGATGTTCAGGGGGATGGTGACGTTGAGGTCATCATGATGAACGAAACCCTGGGCCGGTGGGCCACGCTGGGCATCACGGCGGAAGGCACCATTGATTTCTCATCCAACGGTGACGGCGGAGACACGCGTGTTGTCGGCGTCTATATTGATCCGCTGGTGGCTGACGGCACAAACGTGTTGGGCGGGCCGTTTGACAGCCAGACCCGTTTTGCCAATGACATCAGTTCCGGCAATCTTGGCTCCATCCTTGGTGCGGACGATTATGACGGAGACGGTTTTCAGGAGGTGTACTTCGGATTGGATGACGGCACTGCGGTCCTGCACGCCTACATGCATGCAGATGGCAACATCCGCTATGCGAACTACCAGTCCGAGGCCGATCTGGATGCCTTTATGCAGGCCAATGGCATTGCGTCCAGTGTCTATGACAGCTGGTTCTGAGCAGGGTTTGGCTCAGTTGCGGTGCGCCAGCGCCGCGTGATCAGCGGGCCGTCCGGTGCGGGCGGCCCAAACCCAATACCGGCACAACAGGGTAGTGCGGATGCGGGTGTGATCCTGCTTGCGGTCATCGCCATCCCATCGCCTGTGACGTGAAACTCGGGTTTTGTCCGTCGGGCCGCAGTTTTGGCTTGTCGCGGGGTCACATCCCGTGTCGTGTGACCGGATGAAGATCACCGGCCCCTTCCTTTTTATCCTTGCCACCCTGATGATCGATGCGATTGGCGTTGGCATTGTTTTTCCCATCATGCCGGATCTGATGGCGCGCGTGGGTGCGGGCAGCACAGCGGAAGGCGCGCTTTGGGGCGGGATCATGATGTCGGCCTATGCGGGCGCGATGTTTCTGTTTGGTCCGGTCATCGGCAGCCTGTCAGACGCCTTTGGACGCAGGCCGATTCTGATCGCGGCGCTGGTGACGCTGACGGTGGATTACGTGATCATGGCAATGGCGCAGACCTATTGGGTCCTGCTGGTGGGGCGTGTCATCGCTGGGATGGCTGGGGCGACCTATATCACCGCAACGGCCTATATCTCTGACATTGCCAAGCCAGAGGAACGGGGCGCAGCCTTTGGTATGATCGGTGCGGCCTTTGGTATCGGGTTTGTCTTTGGTCCTGCGTTGGGCGGGCTGGCATCGGGCTGGCATATTACCGCACCTTTCTGGATTGCGGCATTCTTGTCGGCGCTGAACGTGGTCTTTGGCATCTTTGTGCTGCCGGAATCGCTCAAGCCTGCCAACCGTCGCCCGTTTGGCCGCCGTGATCTGAACCCGTTCGGCACGATTTTCAGAGCATTTGCCATTGCGGGCATGGCCGTCCCACTGATCTGCATTTTTGTCTTTGAATTTGCCAACATGGTTTATGCCACGCTTTGGGCGTTCTGGGGGCGTGAGATGTTTGGCTGGGATGGGTTTACCATTGGGCTGACGCTGTCGGCCTATGGGATCCTGATCGCGGTGGTGCAGGCGGGCATCCTGCCGCAGCTGACCCGGCGTCTGGGGGATTACCGCACGCTTTGGATCGCGATGGTGGCGGCATTGATTGGGTTTGCGGGCTTCGGGCTGGCGGGATCGGTCTGGGTGGTGGCGGTGGTATTGCCGATTGCGTCACTGGCCGATATGGCCCCGCCGCTGCTGACCGCTTTTGCCGCGAACCGGGTGGGCGAAGACCAGCAAGGGCTGGTGCAGGGGGTCATAGCGTCGCTGTCCTCGGTTGCGGCGGTTGTGGCACCGCTGTTCCTGACAGGGGTGTTTGAGACCTATTCGGATGCAGACGGGCTTTACCTGCCCGGCGCACCGTTTCTGGCGGCGGGGGTTCTGACGGCGGGGATTGTGCCGCTGATCCTGCTTTTGCGGCCAAAGCGGCCCTGACACTGCGCAAGAAAAAAGGCCGCCCCAAAGGACGGCCTTTCCCAGAACCCTGTGGTGAAGGTTTACAGAACAGTCACAACCGTGCCGATTGGCACGCGGTTGTAGAGATCGATCACGTGTTCGTTGATCATGCGGATACAACCGTTTGATACCGAGCGCCCGATGGTGTTGGGCGCGGTGGTGCCGTGGATGCGGAAATATGTGTCGCGGCCACCTTCGAACAGATACAGCGCGCGGGCGCCAAGCGGGTTGCCGGGGCCGCCTTCCTGAGCATCGGTGTTCCCGATGAAACGCTGATACTTTTGCGGCTCACGCTCGATCATCTCGTTTGTGGGGCGCCACGTGGGCCATTCCTTTTTCACCGCGATCGTCGCAGTGCCGGTGAATTCCAGACCCGCTTTGCCAACGCCTACGCCATAGCGCATGGCCTTGCCCGGCGCGGTCACAAAATAGAGGTAGTGGCTGCGCGGCAGGACAAGAAGCTGACCGGGCTGGTAGGTGGATTTGATCCGAACCTCCTGCGGTGTCGGGTCATAGGCGGCGGTGGAGGCGGACAGCACCTGTGGCAAGGTGGTCGCGGCCAGTGTGCTGGCGATAAATGTACGGCGATCCATGGGATGGCTCCATGTTATGTAATTTGCAGATGCTCTAAATGTCGCAAGGTCAGGTAAATGATCAACCCGTCAGATGCAAAAACCGACCCACCGTTGCCGATGGGTCGGTCAAATTATCGTGTAGATCGGCAGATTCCTGCCGGAACCGGCTTACGCCAGTGCGAGGTTCGTCGCCGATTCGCGGCCGTCACGGCCTGCTTCGATGTCGAACGTCACTTTCTGGTTGTCGGCCAGACCTGTAAGGCCCGCGCGCTCAACAGCGGAAATGTGGACGAATACGTCCTTGCTGCCGCCGTCTGGTGCGATGAAGCCGAAGCCTTTAGTTGTGTTGAACCATTTGACTGTACCTGTGGCCATGTCATGTCTCCTAAGTTTTGCCATCCGCATTGTGCGATGGCTTGGCGTGGTCGGTTCGTATCGTCCGTGGCGCCGTATTAGGGAGACAGTGGGTCGAGGTAGAATAACGTCTGCACGGGTGGATATAGGGGGCACGGGGGATTCGCGCAAGGGGTGTGGGGGTTGGTGGGCGGTTGGTTGCTTGGTCCGGGCACCGACTGTGCCGCGTTTTGGCTAGTAACTGAGCGATGTAACCAGCCTTGCTGCATTGACTGAAATCACCGGCTGAACCGTTTCATCACTTCGCCCAAGAACCAGCGCCTGCGGGGCAAGTGCTGCGGCAATTTGCGCGCGGTGGTCCTCTGACACCCTATTGCCCGCGCAACGGCCACGCGCCACCCAACTGCCGTAGGATACTGGCCCGGTCACTGCATTGCTGATCGCGGCAGGTGCGATATCATTTCGCTGCACCTGCTCTGTTGCGACAAGTGCCTTGATGGCTTCCCCAATGATCTGTGCTGTTTCGATAAACTTCATTTCGCTGATTTCGGCCTGCCGTTCATTGGCCGCCTCATCGTTGATGCAGTGGCGCGCCACGAACAGCCAGTCATGGATCATATAGGCGGGCGCATATCCCCAGGGTGAAAAACCCTTGAATAATTGGACCTGCCTCGGAATCGTGCCGCCGTCTGTGTACATCATTTCCGGCTCGATCACCTTGATGGATGCCCCTAACGCATCATCGCCGCGCACAAATTTCAAAGGATCGCCAGGGGACGGGACATAAACGAATTTCCCAGCACCGCTGTTGCTGTTGTTTTCCTCCACCCACATCACCAGCACGGTGCCTTCAAACCGGCCGGCATCGGACAATCTGTCGTAGTTCAATGGGCCGCAGGCGGCGGCGATCAAAAGCAAGGGAAGGAGGGAAAATAGTCTCAACATAATATGTACCTGCGAGAAATTCGTTCTTGCAGGGTACATGCCATCAGTCCAATCACCAAAGATTATTCACGGCATGGTTGAGCGGGCTTTGCCGACAGGGCGACGCACGCGCCGCCCTTCGACATTGGTGATCATCCGTTGATAGGTTTAGCGGACGAATTTTTTGTGTTTCAGTCGTTTGGGCTCCAGCGCATCCGCCCCCAACCGCCGCTTCTTGTCCTCTTCGTAGTCCTCGAAGTTCCCCTCAAACCACTCCACATGCGCCTCGCCTTCGAACGCGAGGATATGCGTGCAAATCCGGTCGAGGAAGAAGCGGTCGTGGGAGATCACCACCGCGCAGCCTGCGAAATCGACCAATGCGTCTTCCAGCGCGCGCAAAGTCTCCACGTCCAGATCGTTGGTCGGTTCGTCCAACAAGAGCACGTTGCCGCCCTCTTTCAACAGTCGCGCCATGTGGACGCGGTTGCGTTCGCCGCCTGACAGGTTGCCGACCTTTTTCTGCTGGTCGCCGCCCTTGAAGTTGAACGACGAGCAATAGGCGCGGGAATTTACTTCGGCGTCGCCCAGTTTGATCAGTTCGGCACCGCCTGTGATCGCCTCCCAGACCGTGTCATCGCCATTGAGGTCATCGCGGGACTGGTCAACATAGCTCAGATCAACCGTATCGCCGTATTCGACGGTGCCCGCGTCGGGCTTTTCCTGACCCGTCAGCATTTTGAAAAGCGTCGATTTACCCGCGCCGTTGGGGCCAATCACGCCGACGATGCCGCCGGGGGGCAGGTCAAAGGAGAGGTTTTCGACCAACAGCTTGTCGCCCATCGCTTTTTTCAGGCCCTCAACCTCGATTACCTTGTTGCCAAGGCGCGGCCCGTTAGGGATGACGATCTGTGCGCGGGTGAGCTTCTCGCGCTCAGAGCTCTCGGCCATTTCGTTATAGGCGTTGATGCGGGCCTTGCTCTTGGCCTGACGTGCTTTGGCGCCCTGCCGCATCCATTCCAGCTCCCGCTCCAGCGTCTTTTGCTTGGATTTATCCTCGCGGGCTTCCTGTGCGAGACGCTTGGCCTTTTGCTCAAGCCAGTCGGAGTAGTTGCCCTCGTAAGGGACGCCCTTGCCGCGGTCGAGTTCAAGGATCCAGCTGGTGATATCGTCAAGGAAATAGCGGTCGTGGGTGACGATGAGGATCGTGCCCTTGTAGTCCATCAGGTGCTGTTGGAGCCATGCGATTGTTTCGGCGTCAAGGTGGTTGGTCGGTTCGTCCAAGAGCAGCATATCGGGCGCTTCAAGCAGGAGTTTGCACAGCGCCACGCGGCGGGCCTCACCACCCGAAAGGGATGTCACATCCGCATCGTCGGGCGGGCAGCGTAGGGCTTCCATGCTGACGTCGATCTGGCTATCAAGATCCCACAGGTTCTGCGCGTCGATGTCGTCTTGCAGTTTGGCCATCTCGTCCGCTGTTTCGTCCGAGTAGTTCATGGCCAGTTCGTTGTAGCGGTCCAGAATGGCTTTCTTCTCGGCCACGCCCAGCATGACGTTTTCGCGCACGGTCAGGTCTGGGTCCAGTTTGGGTTCCTGCGGCAGATAGCCGACCTTGGCGCCTTCGGCGGCCCATGCTTCGCCCTGAAAATCCTTGTCGAGACCGGCCATGATCTTGAGCAGTGTGGATTTACCCGCGCCGTTCACGCCGACGACGCCGATTTTCACACCGGGAAGAAAGTTCAGGTGGATGTTTTCAAAGGTTTTCTTGCCGCCGGGGTACGTCTTGGACACGCCGGACATATGGTACACGAATTGATAGGCCGCCATGGGGAATCCTGTCTGGTCAAATAAGGGTTGCCCCCGCAATATCGCGGGGGCGGGGCAAGATCAACGGCACCGGGGAAAGGGACGGGATGAACGGGTTCAGGGACATGATCGAACGCCATGCACAGCCGGGGCGGCTGATCCGTATTCTGACGCGGCCCGAACGGCTGGAGCCCCCGGTGGCTTTGGACCGGGTCGCGGTGGCGCAGAGCGGTTTGGCTGGTGATCACGGGCGCGCGGGCAAGCGGGCGGTGACGCTGGTGCAGGCGGAGCATCTTGCGGTAATTGGTGCGATGCTGGGCCAGGGGCCGGTTGCGGCGGAGACGCTGCGGCGCAATCTGGTGGTGGCAGGGCTGAACCTGAACAGCCTGAAGGGGCGGCGGGTGCAGATCGGTTCGGCAGTGTTGCTGATTACCGGCATTTGCGCGCCCTGTAGCCGGATGGAGGCCGCGCTGGGCCACGGAGGCTATGGTGCGATGCGCGGGCATGGCGGGTGGTGCGCACAGGTGATCGTGCCCGGGCAGATGACCTGCGGAGATGTGGTTGCACCTCTGGCGGGAACCGATGAGTCGGCCCGGTGATGCGCAATTGATCTGTCAAATTGTCAATTTTCAGGTCGATGAACCGCGAATTGGCAAATCTTAAGGCAATAAGGTTGCGTGATTGTTGCTAGGTTTTTTAGACCGTTGGTTGCGGCAGTGACTGGGCCAGCGGTGAAAATGCCGCGAATTCGCTGATCAAAAACACCAAGGCGGGGCGTGGCGGGACAATAGGGAAAAACTCATGACAAAAACCACCATCGTTGTGGGTCTGGACGGGTCAGAGGCGGGCGCGCGTGCGCTGGACTTTGCCAAGAGCCAGGCCAAGCAAATCGGGGAGTGCGCGATTGCGATCTGTTATGTGATCGAATGGTCGCCTTTCAGCTTTCAGACACCCGAAGAGAATGAACAACGCCACAAGCGGCGCGAGGAAGAACTGCAACTGGCGCATGAGCGGGTGATGGACCCTGCCGTGACCAAGACCAAGGCAGACGGCTTTGACGTTTTGGCGGTGGTCCGGCACGGGGATGCAGCGGATATTCTCGACGCTGTCGCCAAACAGCACGGGGCCGCGCAGATCGTGGTGGGCCGGGTTGGCGCGCGCGGGCTGAAAGAGCGCGTGTTCGGCGGTGTGACAGGCCGATTGGCTGCAACGGCCAGCGTGCCGCTCACGATTATTCCGTGAAATTGGGGGAACAGATATGAAACGATTTATGACAGGCGGGCTTGCCGCTGCTACGGCGCTGAGCCTGCCGACGCTTGCCGCCGCGCAGGAAGCGGTCAGTTTTGACCAGCGGGTGAACGACATCTTTGCCGGCTCAACAGGTTGGTTTGTGAACCTGATCTTCATGAACCTGCCGGGCACGAATTTTCCTTGGATCGTGTTGTGGTTGGTTGTGGCCGCGTCGATCTTTACGATCTATTTCGGCTTTATTCAGGTGCGAGCCTTTGGCCATGCCATCAGCCTTGTGAAAGGTGACTACGCTGATCCCAACGACGCAGGTGAGGTCAGCCACTTTCAGGCGCTGACGACGGCGCTTTCGGGTACTGTGGGCCTTGGTAACATCGCGGGTGTTGCGGTGGCCGTGGGCATCGGCGGGCCGGGGGCCACCTTCTGGATGATCCTTGCGGGTCTGCTGGGCATGGCGTCCAAATTTACCGAATGTACGCTGGGCGTGAAGTACCGGAACGAATATCCTGACGGATCGGTTTCTGGTGGACCGATGTATTATATGACCAAGGGTTTCAAAGAGCGCGGCATTCCCGGAGGACGATTCCTTGCCATTGTCTTTGCGATCTTCACCATCGGGGGTGCGCTGGGTGGCGGAAACATGTTTCAGGCCAATCAGGCACACGCGCAGATCACACAGATCACGGGTGATTTCTCTGGCCTGATCACGGGTGTCATCTTTGCCGCCGTGGTGTTTGCGGTGATCGTGGGTGGTATCAAATCCATCGCGCAGGTGACCGAGAAAGTCGTGCCGTTCATGGGTGTGACCTATGTTCTGGCGGCTTTGGTCATTCTGATCGTGAACGCCGACCAGATCGGATGGGCCTTTGGTCAGATCTTTGAGGGTGCCTTTACCGGGCTGGGTGTTGCGGGCGGCTTTGTCGGCGCGCTTATTCAGGGCTTCAAGCGGGCCGCGTTCTCGAACGAGGCGGGCGTTGGTTCGGCGGCGATTGCGCACTCTGCGGTGAAAACCAAAGAGCCTGTCACCGAAGGTGTGGTTTCCCTGCTGGAGCCGTTCATCGACACGGTGGTGATCTGCACGATGACGGCTTTGGTGATCACCATTTCCGGCGTGCTGGTGGTGAACCCCGAAACCGGTCTGTTCGTTCTGAACGAAGCGGGCACGGCGATCCAGACGGCGGATGGATCCAGCGGTGTGGCACTGACATCGGCGGCGTTTGCCACTGGGTTCAGCTGGTTCCCCTATGTGCTGGCGGTTGCGGTGATCCTGTTTGCCTTTTCCACCATGATCTCGTGGTCCTACTACGGGCTGAAGGCGTGGACGTATCTGTTTGGTGAGGGCAAGACGAAGGAACTGGTGTTCAAGCTGATCTTTTGTTTCTTCATCATTGTGGGTGCGGCAGCGCAGCTTGGTGCGGTGATCGACTTCTCCGACGCGATGATCTTTGCGATGGCGGTGGTCAACATTACGGCGCTGTACTTCCTGATGCCAATCGTGAAGCGCGAGATGAACAGCTATTTCGATCGTCTCAAGTCCGGTGAGATCGTCAAACACGGTCACTAAGGTTTATTGACAAAGGGCAGGGATGCCCGTTGAACGGCCCCTGAAGCAATTCGGGGGCCGTTTTTTGCGCCATCAGTTTCCATATGCGGCCCCCGGTCAGGTGATCGGCCTTTTGGGGGGGTCGTTTGACCCTGCGCATGAGGGTCACGCGCATATCACGCGCGAGGCGTTGAAACGCTTTGGGCTGGACCGCGTCTGGTGGCTGGTGTCGCCGGGCAATCCGTTGAAGGCACGCGGACCTGCCCCGCTTGAGACGCGCATGGCGCGGGCGCGTGGTGTGATGCACCATCCGCGGGTTGAGATCACGGACATCGAAGCGCGGTTGGGCACGCGCTATACCGCGCAGACACTGGCGCGATTACAGGCCTTGTATCCGCAGGTGCGGTTTGTCTGGCTGATGGGGGCCGACAATATGGCGCAGCTTCATCTTTGGCAGGACTGGCGCGACATCATGGAAAGCGTGCCGATTGGTGTGCTGGCCCGTCCTGGACAGCGGATTTCCGCAAGGATGAGCCGGGCGGCAGCGCTTTATGCGCCTTACCGGATACCGGGCCGGTTCGGGCAATTGCTGGCGCGGGCAGAGGCGCCTGCGTGGTCTTTCGTGAATGTGCCGATGAACGATGCGTCCTCAACCGCGATCCGCGCGCGGGGCGATTGGTCAGCGTAGACGCGCGCCTGCGATCCCGCTGATCAGGATCACGGCAAGGCCCGCCCATGTGTAGGCGTCGGGCAAGTCGCCAAAAATGCTCCACCCCAGACCGACGGCGGCGATCAGTTGGAAATAGACCAGCGGGGCCAGCCGTGTCGCGTTGGAGATGCGGTAGGCGTAGAGCAGTAGAAGGTTGCCCAGCATCGAGCAGAAGGCAGAAGCAAGCGTGAGGCCCGCGATGGGGGCGGTGAAGGCGGGCAGGCTGGCGATCCCCCAGGGCAGCAACAGCAGGGCCGAGATGGCGAGCTGGCTGAAGGTGAGTGCCAGCGGCGTGCCGATGCCCGTCAGCCAGCGCGACATCGTAAGGAACGCGCCGTAGCACAGGCCCGCTGTCACCGCCCAGAGCACGCCCGGATCGGTCGATATGCCGGGGCGGACCACCAGCAGCACACCGGCGAAACCGGCAACGATCAGGACGCTGCGCAGGGGTGTGACGGGTTCGTGCAGGAACAGGACAGCCAGCACGTAGGAGAACAGCGGGCCGACGAAGAAGGCGGCGAAAACGGTGGCTACATCCGCAGTTTGCAGGGCCGTCTGGATCGAAGTGATGCCACAGGCGAGGATTGCCGCGCGCAACCAGACGCGCCAGTCCCGGAACAGCGCGCGCGTGCCGGGTTTGAGGAATGGCAGCACCATCAGCGTTCCCAGCGCAAAGCGCGACCATGCGACAAAGATCGGTGACACGCCCATGCCCGACGTCATCAGCTTGCCCGCGCTGTCGCCTGCGGGGATCAGCGACATGGCGACAAACATGATCAGGACGGCGCGGTTCATGCAGGCGGGGTAGCATGGCCCTGCGGGGATGAAAATGTGATTGCAGGGTGCTTGTGAAGCGGGGCGCACTACGGTTAACTCGCGCCATGAGAAATGGCTTTTCTAGACGTGGTTTTCTGGGCGCGATTGCTGCCTTTGGCGCAGCCGGGCAGGCGGCCGTTGCGGCACCCCCTTCGGCATCGCTGCGGCCCGTGCTGCGCGGCGATGACTTTTTCAAAAAGGCGATCCCGGAGGTGTCCGAGATCATTCGCGGGCAAAACCTGTCGGGGCGTGTGGCCTTTGCGCTGGCGGATGCGCAGACGGGCGCGTGGCTGGAGTGTGAGAACGAGCGTCTGGAGACGCCGCCCGCCAGTGTGACCAAGGCGGTCACGGCGCTTTATGCGCTGGATGCGCTGGGGGCTGCGCACCGGTTTGAGACGCGCGTGGCTGCGACGGGCGGAATTACGGACGGTGAAGTTCAGGGCGACCTGATCCTGATCGGCGGGGGTGATCCGACGCTGGACACCGATACGCTGGCCGATATTGCGGCACGGGTCAAAGCGGCGGGTATCGTCGGGGTCAAAGGGGGCCTGAAGGTCTATGAAGGGGCGTTGCCGGTGCTGCGCCAGATTGATCCCGCACAGCCTGATCATGTGGGGTATAATCCGGGCATTTCCGGGCTCGCCCTGAATTTCAATCGCGTCCATTTCGAATGGAAGCGGACGGGCGGCAGTTATGCGGTCACGATGGACGGGCGATCAAAGAAATACCGTCCCGACGTGCGCTTTGCCGCCATGCGGATCGAGGACCGGGCCACGCCGGTTTACACCTACCGTGATCACGCCGACCGTGACCAGTGGAGCGTTGCAAAAGGCGCGCTGGGTGGTGGCGGGGCAAGGTGGCTGCCGGTGCGCAAGCCCGGGCTTTATGCGGGCGAGGTTTTTGCCACGATGATGGGGGCGAACGGGATCAGGCTGGGTGCGCCCACGCGGATCGACGCGGTGCCGCAGGCGCAGACCGTTGTGAGCCATGAAAGTGCGCCGTTGCAGGAAATCCTGCGCGGGATGCTGCGTTTTTCCACCAACCTGACCGCCGAGATGGTTGGGCTGGCTGCGACCCAAAAACGTCTGGGTGCGGTGGACGATCTGGCCGCTTCGGCGGCAGAGATGAACCGCTGGGCTGTGACGGCGCTGGGCATGCGGGCGCCGGCGCTGGTGGATCATTCGGGTCTGGGCGACCGGTCACAGGTGACGGCGCTGGATATGGTCAAGGCGCTGATCGGTGTGCAGGGGTCAGGGTTTCGCGCGATCCTGCGCGATTTCGCGTTTCGCGATGCCAAGGGCCGCCGCGTGAAAGATCAGAAGATTGCGGTCGATGCCAAGACCGGCACGCTGAATTTCGTGTCGTCGCTGGCGGGGTATATCACCGCGCAGGACGGGCGCGAGATGGTGTTTGCCATTTTCGCCGCTGATCCCAAGGCGCGTGCGGGGATCAGCCGTGCCGAACGGGAGGGGCCACCGGGAGGGCGCGCATGGAACAAGCGCGCCAAGCGGGTGCAGCAGGGGCTGATCCAGCGGTGGGATGCGCTTTATGGACGGGTTGAAAGCTGAAACCGGGAATGTCCCTGCGGGGACAGATGCGCGATTTCGTGTCGTTCCAGCGACTTGCGCCAGCCATTAAGCAGTTGTTTACCAGTTGATTTTTACGACATATGCCGTGCGCGCGCGCCGCGTTCGATGGCGGCGGCATGCAGGCGGTCAATCTCAAGCTCGTAGCGGATTTCCTCCAGCAGGCGCAGTTCGGTTTCTTCAAGCGTGCCATCGGCGGCGGCCACATCACAGGCCAGCGCATAGGCTGTTTCGAACAGGCGTTCGGGCAAAGCTTCGCGGATGAGGCCGAAAAGGGCATCCAGCCCGTCCTCCTGCTCGAACAGATCAAATACCGTTTTGCTGATCACGCTCAGGCGGTCATTGTCGTAATCGGCAAAGATAGGCAGCATGTTCACGGCGGACTGGATTTTGACCAGCTCGGCGGTTCCGATGTCTTCGTCGGAGGCGGAGACCGCGACCATAAGGGCAACAAGGCAGTCCTGCGCGCTGAGCGCGAGGGAAGGGGCGTCTGACATGGGGTGTCCTTTGGGCGATCTTTTACATGGTCAATTTATTGACGCACCCAAGGGGACGCAATAGGAACACGCCAGCCTGCGCGCATGGGGCGCGGAATCGGCGGGAAATGGATGATACAGATGTCTGAGATGCGGGAAGCAGCGATGAGCAGCAAGGCGTGGCCCTTTGAAGAGGCGCGCGCGGTGTTGAAACGCTATGCCAAAGCGCCGCCCGAGAAAGGATATGTTTTGTTCGAGACGGGGTATGGCCCGTCGGGTCTGCCGCATATCGGGACGTTTGGCGAAGTGGCGCGGACCACGATGATCAAACGCGCGTTTGAGGAGATTTCGGATATTCCCACCAAGCTGGTGTGTTTTTCCGATGACCTTGATGGATTGCGCAAGGTGCCCGGCAATGTGCCCAACCCCGAGCGGCTGGAGCAGCATTTGCAGCGCCCGCTGACGTCGGTGCCTGATCCGTTCGGCAAATACGAGAGCTTTGGCCACCATAATAACGCGATGTTGCGGCGGTTTCTGGATACCTTTGGGTTTGAGTATGAGTTCATCTCGGCCAAGGAGTTTTACGCGTCAGGGCAGTTTGACGAGGTTCTGCTGCGGGCGGCTGAGAAATACGATGAGATCATGGCGGTGATGCTGAAATCCCTGCGCGAGGAGCGGGCGGCGACATATTCGATCTTTCTGCCGATCCATCCCGAAAGCGGGCGGGTGATGTATGTGCCGATGAAAGAGGTGAACGCCAAGGACGGCACGATCACCTTTGAAACCGAGGACGGTGAGGAAATGACGCTGCCGGTGACGGGCGGCAATGTGAAGTTGCAGTGGAAGCCGGATTTCGGCGCGCGCTGGGCGGCTTTGGACGTTGATTTTGAGATGTACGGAAAGGAACACGCGACGAATACGGCGATCTATGACCGGATTTGCGAGATCTTGGGGGGGCGGAAGCCGAATCATTTTTCCTATGAGCTTTTCCTCGATGAGAACGGGCAGAAGATTTCGAAGTCTTCGGGCAACGGGATTTCGATTGACGAATGGCTGACCTATGCCAGCACCGAAAGCCTGTCGTATTTCATGTACCAAAAGCCCAAGACGGCCAAGCGGATGCATTTTGATGTGATCCCCAAGGCGGTGGATGAATATCATCAGCAGCTGCGGGCCTATGTGGATCAGGACGCAAAGGGGCGGTTGAACAATCCGGTGTGGCACATTCACGGGGGCGATGTGCCCGTGTCGGATATGGTTGTGCCGTTTTCGATGTTGCTGAATCTGGCGTCGGTTTCGAGTGCGGAGGACAAGTCGCAGTTGTGGGGCTTTATCCAGCGGTACGCGCCGGAAGCGTCGGCGGAAAACAATCCGGGGATGGATGCGGCGGCGGGCCATGCGGTGCGGTACTACAATGATTTTGTGAAGCCGCAGAAGGTGTTCCGTGCGCCCACAGCGCTTGAGCGTGAGGCGCTGGAGGAATTGCGCGACAAGCTGAAGGCGTGGGACGGGGGCCTTGATGCAGAGGAACTGCAATCAATGGTTTTTGCCGTGGGCAAGCCCCGGTTTGATCCGCTGCGCGACTGGTTCACGGCGCTTTATGAAGTGCTGCTGGGGGCCAGTCAGGGGCCGCGCTTTGGGGGTTTTATCGCGCTTTATGGCGTGGACGAGACCATCGCGCTGATTGATGACGCGCTGGCGGGGAAACTGCTGGCGGCGTGAAACTCTTGCCCTGAAGGGTGCGTGGCTTAGGTGTTACGCAACCTTGCAGGGAGAGAGATCATGTGGAAATTCGTCATTGCCGCGGCACTGAGCGTGCTGTTGGCCTTTGGGGCGGCGGCGCAGCAAACCGAGATTGAGGACACGATCAACAGCCAGCTTGAGGCGTTCAAGGCGGATGATTTCGAGCAGGCGTTCACCTACGCCACGCCGACATTGCAGCAGTTGTTCCAGACGCCAAAAAACTTTGAGCGGATGGTGACCGGGGGCTATCCGATGGTTTGGCGGCCGGCGGAGGTGCGGTATCTTGAGCTGCGCGACTACGAAGGGTCGATGTGGCAGAAGGTGCAGATCACGGACGCCAAGGGGGCGACACATTTATTGTTGTACCGGATGCAGCAGACGCCGGACGGCTGGCGCATCGGGGGTGTGCAGATACTGGAGGCACCGGGGGCCACGGCCTGAACCGGGTTATCCCCAGATGTCGCCAACGGTGTAGCCCTGCGGGAAGGGATCAGACGGGTCCAGCATGTACTGGCTGACGCCGTAGATCCAACCGCGCCCGGACAGGCTGGGGATGATGGCGTCGTGATCGCCCACTTTGGCAAGACCTTCGATGCGGCCCGTGAAGGTTGTGCCGAGAGGGCCCGCATTGACATAGTCCTGACCCACTTCAAGCAGCCCTTTCGCGTGCAGCACAGCCATTTTGGCGCAGGTGCCTGTGCCACAGGGAGACCGGTCAAGCGCGCCGCTAAGCCGGTCCGGACGGTTGGGGTCATAGGCACCTGAAGAGACGGTGACGGCACCGCGCCCGTGTGTATCAGGGGCAAGAGGTGCTGCGTTGAGTTGCGAGATCGTGGGGCCGGTGAGGGCGGGATTTTCGGGGTGTGAGACGGGATATTGCGCGACCGCAGCGGCGCGCATCGCCTCGCTGGCGCGGACAATCGCACTGCCGTTTTGTGCCCTAGGGTCAATGCCGAATTGTGCCGCGTCTGCAATGACATAGAACATCCCACCCCATGCGATATCAACGGTGATCTGCCCGTGACCCGGCACGTCAAGCGGCACATCAAGATGGATTGCAAAGGCGGGTACGTTCAGAAAGGACACACGCGTAACCTTGCCATCCTTGCAGTGGGCGGTGACCTGTATCAGCCCGGCGGGCGTTTCAAGGGTCAGGTTTGTAACGGGCTCCATCATGGGCAGAATGCCCGTCTCAAGAAGCACGGTGGTCACGCAGATCGTGTTGCTGCCGGACATGGGCGGGTATTCTGTCTGTTCCATTATGATGAAACCGGCGTCGGCGTCGGGGTGTGACGCGGGCACGATGGCATTGCAACACAGCGCGGGGTTGCCGCGCGGTTCGCGCAGCATCATCAGGCGGATGTCGTCGTGGTGTGCTTCCATATCCTGCATCTGCTCAAAGACGCTGGCCCCTTTCAGTGGCGGCATCCCACCGGTGATAACGCGGCCTCCTTCGCCCTCGGCGTGGGCCTCGACCGCGGTGATCATGCGGGTGCTGCGCATTGGTGTTTCCCCCCTGTTCGGATGGGGCAAAGGTGGCACGCGGGTGCCGCCGCCGGAAGGGCAAATCGCGCGCGCCGTTGCGCGGGCACCGCGCGGGTGTCTCAGCCCCGCTTAAACCTTTGTTGATACTTACCCGAGCCTGAACCAGCGCAGGCCATCGGCATGGCGCAGTCAACACATGATGCGGGCAGGTGCCCCTTCAGAAAGGGATATGCGATGAATAAGGCGATTACAGACGGCGTGGTGCTGATGCCGACACCTTTTGCGAACGGTCTGGATGTCTGGTCAAGCGGGGATGGCACGCCCGGTTCGGACACCTATGAGAACGCAACGAATGCATTGTTTGTCGCGGCAGATCAGGACTTTGGCGGGGCGCTGGAACTGCTGAAGACACAGAACACGCAAAAGCTGCGCTTTATGGGCCAGACGCCGATCCTGCCGGGATGCTATCTGCGGGTCAGCACGCGGGTGAAGGCGATCAGTGGCAACCTGCCATCGGTGCGCATTGGGGGCTATCCGGCGCGGGGCAACGGGGCGCGGGTGAACGGGCTGGCCGAATTTGCGCCGTTCACCACGCTGCAAAGCTATGGCGAGACGGTTGAGATCAGCGCGATCATCGGCACCGGCGGGCGCGGCGGCGTTGACATGGTCTGGGGTACGGAGCCGGTTTACGGACATTTCGGTATTGATCTGGTGGGGCCGAATGGTGGCATTGTGCGGGTCGACGACATTCAGATCGAAGATGTAACATCGGTTTTTTTGCGCGATATGATTTCGATGGTGGATGTGACCGATTTTGGTGCCATCGGGAACGGCAATAGGGACAACACGGCCGCGTTTGAGGCGGCCAATTCAGCCGCCAACGGGCGCACGGTGTTCGTTCCGGCGGGTCATTTCCGGCTGGCCAATGATGTGACCATCGACACGCCGGTCAAGTTTGAAGGGCGGGTCAGCATGCCCGATACCGCCGTGCTGCTGCTGCGCCGGAACTTTGATCTGCCGACCTATATCGAGGCGTTTGAAGATGAAGAGGTGGCGTTCAAGAAGGCGTTTCAGGCATTGCTGAACAACGCCGATCACGAGTCGCTTGACCTTGGGGGGCGCAAGGTGAACGTGACCGGGCCGCTGGACATGCAGTCGACCGTGCCGGGTACAAATTCCTATGCGACGCGGCGGGTTATTCGTAACGGACAGCTGGAAGCCGCGGCAAGTGCGGCATGGAACACGGATGTGTTCAATTCGGGCGGCACCTATTCGCCCAGCAATTCACGCACGCTGACGTCGGTGACAAATGTGGCCAGTATCCCCATCGGATCGCTGGTGGAGGGCAATGGCGTGGGCCGGGAGGTCTATGTGCGCGACCGTGATCTGGCCCGGCAGGAAATTACGCTGAGCAAGCCTTTGTATGATGCGGAGGGGCGGCAGAATTTCACCTTCCGCAGGTTCAAATACATGCTGGATTTCGGGGGCTTCAATGCGCTGAGCAAATTCGTGATCGCGGATGTGGAGTTGCAGTGTAACAACCGCTGTTCGGGGATCATGCTGGCGCGGGGGGGGATCACCTTTCATCTGCGGGACAGTTTCATCAGCCGTCCGGCGGACCGTGGGGTCACATCGATCGGGACAGGTTGTCAGGGGATGCTGATTGACAGGTGTCAGTTTCTGTCGGCTGAGGATGCGTTGAACGTACCCGCGCGGCGCACCATTGGTTTCAACACCAACACCAATGACGCCAAGATCCGCGACAACCGCGCGACACGGTTCAGGCATTTTGGTCTTTTGGGTGGGTCGAACAACCAGTTCACCAATAACCACTTTTTTCAGGGGGACGGTGTTGCCAACGGCGTGCGGTCTGCGGGTCTGATCCTTGCGAGCCAGAGTGTCGGTACGATCATTTCCAACAATTACGTCGACAATTGTTCGATTGAGTGGACAAACGAGCATGACCCAAGCCCCGAGTTCACGTCCGGATTTTCCTTTTCCGCGCTTAGCATTACCGACAACATGTTCCTGTCGGGTGATGTGGCCCCCTGGTTCAGTTATATCATCATCAAGCCGCATGGCGCGGGGCATTTCCTGAATGGTGTGACCATCACGGGCAACCGGTTTCGCAGTTTGAACGGTTTTATCGACAGGGTGGAGCGGGTGGATACCAGCTTTGCCGATCTGGACTTTGGCAGGATTCGCAATCTGGAGTTTTCCAGCAATTCCTTTTTGGGGGTAACAACACAGGTGATGAACCCGGCGCAGATTGAATACACGCAATCATCGGTTGATGATGCATGGATCATCAGCGCGGCGGACAAGCTGCCCTTTGGCGGGGAAGCATCGACCGTGGATTCGATTGTGGCGCTCGGGCCGGTGCGCAATGCAAGCAATGTAAGGCAGTATGACATGCCATATGTCGATCCGTCGCGAGGGGCGAACCGGGACCAGATTCAGGTTGTCTGGCCGTCCGAGGTGCGCGGCAAGGTGCAGGCGACGATCCGCATGGACAACCGGTAAAGCTGATGCCCCGCTGCAAGGGTGGCGGGGCGTTCATCAGGATCAGAAGCTGTGCCAGAGGCCCAGCTTGAGTGCTGATTTTTCTTGATCCTCGAAAGGAATTTGTGCGCCGATTTTGAAACTTATCCCAAGGTCTTTGGGACGGATGAGTACGGAAGGCTCGAATGCGCCGTAGATGTCGTTTTCTTGGTGCGAGAGGTTCACCTCTAGAATGCCCGAAATCGTATCGGTCAGCGCCATGCCCAGCGTGCCGTCTAGTTTGACGATGTGTTCGCTGAGCTTTGGTTCGATGATCACGGCGGCGTCAATGTTGACCCAGCCGTTCCGTTCATCCAGCTGGAAACCACGGCCCCAGGACAGGCCGGTTTTCAGGGTTGGTCGCTGCATTTCATTGCCCCAGAGACCGCCGATGCCAATCTCATATGAGAATTTGCTGTCGCGGTCGGTTGGGCCGATAGCACGGCGAAGGAAGATGTTTCCAAATCCGTTGCGCACATTCTGCGCGTTGGTGAAGGTGCTGACGTCCAACCCGATGGTTGTTGTGCTGGACAGGCCGTATTCAACATATAACGCGTTTGTTGTTTCCGAAAACTTGGTTGCCCCAAAGCTGAGTGACACAAAACCAGTGGCCTCCTCGCGCAGCCACGCGCCTGCCTGCGCGTTTTGCGGGATGGCCCAGAGTGCCAAGAATGCACATAGAATTGCCGTTTTCATGGGACTTAAGTTTAGGGGTGTTTTACCTTAGGTAGATATGAAAAATTCTACACAACCCTGAATATGTGTGCCATGTGACAGAAGCGCCGCACGAAAAAGCCCGACGCGATGTGCGCCGGGCCTTTTGTTCTTGCTTTCGTTCGGATGTCAGACCCGGACGGCTCCACCGCGGGGGCCAGCGATCAACCAAGCGATCAGGCCAAGCACCGGCAGCAGGAGGATCACAACAGTCCAGACGATTTTCGCCAGACCCGATGCGCCGGATGTGATGACTTGATAGATCGCATAGATGTTTGCGATCAGGATAATGAGGCCGAGAATACCATATTCCATTGAGTGTCTCCTTTGCGTTTTGCTTGGGAATTAAACCCTGGTTGCGACAAAAGGTTCCAAACTGATTGATCAAAACAATGCTACGCAGTTTTACGGATGACATCGGCGGTGGGGCACCCCATCTCTGCCTGAGGTAGAAAAGGAGACCGCCATGCAATGCCCCATCGACGGAACCGCGCTTGTGATTACAGACCGCAGCGGGGTCGAGATTGACTATTGTCCCAAGTGCCGGGGTGTCTGGCTGGATCGGGGCGAACTGGACAAGATCATCGACCGCGCGGCACCGCCCGCCGCCCCCCAGCAGGCAGCGCCGCAGCGGGGGTACGAAGATCGCGGATACAAAAAGAAAAAGCGCGGCGGGTTTCTGGAAGATTTGTTCGATTTCTGATCGGGGGCGGGATCAGACCGCCGGCAGGACATCGCAGGCGCGGAAAGCGGCCACTGCGGGTGCAGCATAAGTCAGAGGGATGGTCACGGTTTGATCGCCAAGCGTGGCCGTGAATGACTGATTGAACTGCATTCCGTTCAGGACATTGCCGAACCCGCTGTCGGTAACGCTAAACGTGCGGTCATCATCGCTGAGCCGGTGGCGATCTGTCGTGATCGCCAAGGAGAGCGGGCCGTTGAATTGGATGGCAAAAACCGGTGCGGCTATGAAAGGCGCGGTTTGCGTGATGGCGATGGTATAGACCGGTATCGCCGGATCGTAGGTCAGTTTGACAGCGGCATCGGCGGTTTCATGGGTCAGAACGCAAGGTATTCCGGGGGTGAATTCCCATGCTTTGGCAGGATTCATCGATGCAAGAACAAGGGCAAGAAACGCACTAGTGATCGTACGAGTGCGCATGCGCTTTCCTTTCCGCAGTCAGACTAAACCCTGCTTCTCGGCCCAGCTTTGAACAACCCGCATGTGGCCCTGCGGCGGGCGCTCCCTTGCTGCGCAAGCGTCAAGATACTGCGACAGAATTTTTTTTGCTGCAGGAATGTCATCTTGGCCGAGCGCGATGCAGGTCTGAACGATGCCGCGTGGGGTCTGGAAGTTGAACGGCGCTATGTCGTGCACGTCAGACATAAGTTGTTCGTAGCTGCAAACTTTTTCGAAAGCCGCAAGCGCTTGGACGACATAGGGCGCTGTGCGGGTTGGATTTTGCGCATGGTACTTTGCGTCAAGATAGACGACTGCGCTGGGCGTCACTTTGACGAAATGGTGCTGAATGGGGCAATTGTAGATTGAGATCCAGTCTGGGTTTGGATCAGTCGGACCATAACTTTCAGCTTCCGGGACAAAACAACCCCCTTCGAGAGCGAACTTGCCATGCAGGCTGCCTGTCGCGGACATGAGACGGAGGGAGAAATGATGGACCAGCCCGTTTTCCAAACGCCGGTTGAAGGCGTTTCGACGTTTTCGGAAACCGGCGGCCTGAAGCATGGGTGCGATATGGAAAACGATCGTTTTGGCGTAAGCTGCGTTAGATGGTACGCTCGACATTCCTACCGCCCCCGCTTTCGCTTGACCCCGCCCCGCATGCCGCCCCGGCCCATTGTGGATCGGCCTGAGGCTTTTTGTGCATCGTTCACGGCCTTGTCCACGGCGTATTGACGCGCCATCGGGTCATCGGCAATCGCCAGATCGACCGCCTCAAGGCGCTTGACCTCATCCCGCAGGCGGGCGGCCTCTTCGAATTCGAGATTTTCGGCGGCCTTGCGCATGTCGGTGCGCAACCCGTCGAGAACCGCCTGCATGTTGGAACCGGCCATGTTCTTGTCAATCTGCGTGGTGATCCGCGATTGATCCGTATCACCCTTGTAGAGACCGGCCAGAATATCATCGACGTTCTTTTTGACCGTTTCGGGTGTGATCCCGTGTTCTTCGTTATAAGCAATCTGCTTGGCGCGGCGACGGTTCGTTTCGGCCAGCGCCCGCTCCATCGAGCCGGTGACCCGGTCGGCGTACATGATCACGCGGCCTTCGGCGTTGCGCGCGGCGCGGCCGATGGTCTGGATCAGGGAGGTTTCGGAGCGCAGGAATCCTTCCTTGTCCGCGTCCAGAATAGCGACAAGACCGCATTCGGGGATGTCGAGCCCCTCGCGCAGCAGGTTGATGCCGATCAGCACATCGAAGGCACCCAAGCGCAGGTCGCGCAGGATTTCGATGCGTTCAATCGTGTCGATGTCAGAGTGCATGTAGCGCACGCGGATGCCCTGTTCGTGCATGTATTCGGTCAGGTCCTCGGCCATGCGCTTGGTCAGCGTTGTGCAAAGTGTCCGGTAGCCATCGGCGGCGACGCGGCGCACCTCGTCGAGCAGGTCGTCCACCTGCATCTCGACGGGGCGGATCTCGACCTCGGGGTCAAGAAGGCCGGTGGGGCGGATCACCTGTTCGGTGAAGACACCGCCGGTCTGCTCGATCTCCCATGCGGCAGGGGTGGCCGAGACAAAGATCGACTGCGGGCGCATCGCGTCCCACTCCTCGAATTTCAGGGGGCGGTTGTCCATGCAGGACGGCAGGCGGAACCCGTGTTCGGCCAGCGTGAATTTGCGGCGGTAGTCGCCTTTGTACATACCGCCGATCTGCGGCACGGAGACGTGGGATTCATCCGCAAAAACAATAGCGTTGTCGGGTATGAATTCGAAAAGCGTGGGCGGTGGCTCTCCGGGGGCGCGGCCCGTGAGATAGCGTGAATAGTTTTCGATTCCGTTGCAGACGCCGGTGGCCTCCAGCATTTCGAGATCAAAGTTGGTGCGCTGTTCCAGCCGTTGTGCCTCAAGCAGTTTTCCGTCGGCCACCAGTTGATCAAGCCGCATGCGCAGCTCTTTTTTGATGCCGAGGATGGCCTGAGACATGGTTGGTTTCGGCGTCACATAGTGGCTGTTTGCGTAGACGCGGATTTGTTCAAAGGTATCGGTTTTTTCGCCGGTCAGCGGGTCAAATTCGGTTATGCTTTCCAGCTCTTCCCCAAAGAACGACAACCGCCATGCGCGGTCATCCAGGTGGGCGGGGAAAATTTCGAGTGAGTCGCCGCGCACGCGGAAGGCACCGCGCTGAAAGGCGGCATCGTTTCGGCGGTACTGCTGCGCCACAAGATCAGCGATGACCTGTCGCTGGTTATAGCTTTCGCCAGCTTTGAGGTCTTGCGTCATGGCACCATAGGTTTCAACCGAACCGATGCCGTAGATGCAGGAGACCGAGGCCACGATGATAACATCGTCCCGCTCCAGCAAGGCGCGGGTGGCAGAGTGGCGCATGCGGTCGATCTGTTCGTTGATCTGGCTTTCTTTTTCAATATAGGTGTCGGACCGTGCCACGTAGGCTTCGGGCTGGTAATAGTCATAGTAGCTGACGAAATATTCGACCGCGTTGTCGGGGAAGAACCCTTTGAATTCACCGTATAATTGCGCGGCCAGAGTTTTGTTCGGGGCAAGGATAATGGCGGGCCGCTGGGTTTCTTCGATCACCTTGGCCATCGTAAAGGTTTTGCCCGTGCCGGTCGCGCCCAGAAGGACCTGATCGCGGTCGCCCTCACGCACGCCTGTGCTGAGTTCCTTGATCGCGGTTGGCTGATCGCCAGCGGCATTGAATTCCGTCACCAGCTTGAACGTCTTGCCCCCCTCAAGCTTGGGGCGGGCGCGCACGTCAGGCGCAGGGTTTGCCATGATTTCGGTGGCTTCAGAGCGGTCGGTCTGGGCGTAGGGCATGGGTGTATCCTTGACTATGCCCACAACCTGTCGCTTTTCAGCAGATGTTCAAGGTGGTGCCCCGGGTTTGCTGCCATAAACTGGCAACAGCGTCTTACTTCAACAGGCGTTTTCGATTGGAACTGACGCGCGTGCTGACCGGGACCATCGCGGCTGCCATGATCTGATCCGGCCTGCCGCCGGCCATCATCACCTTTGACCCGGCGGCAAACGCCTGCGCCATTGCGGGGCCCTTTTCGCTGAGCATGCGGCCGTTTTCACCATGGGCGGCGGGGATCATCCCGCTCATGCCCATCAGGCGCAGTGCCATGACAGTTTGCGTCTCGCTTATCAGGGACAGCGTCTTGAGCTGGAGGGAAAACAGATCACCGGGAAACATGGAACACCTCATTTGTAAGACGAAAGGTATAATGCTGCGTTGCAGCATTTGCAAGAGTGCGATTTTGTCCCGGTGGGATTTCCTTGCCTCCGGGTGCTAATTGACCGATAAGGCGGGCAGATCAAAGACGAGGATTCCATGCGCGCACGCATCTATCAACCTGCCCGAACCGCGATGTCATCCGGCACGGCCAAGACGCACCACTGGGTGTTGGAATTTGCACCGGCCGAAGCGCGCGAAGTTGATCCGTTGATGGGCTGGACGTCGTCGTCCGACACACAGGCGCAGGTCAAGCTGACGTTCGAGACAAAGGACGCCGCAGTGGAATATGCCCGCGAGAACGAGATTGACGCAGTGGTGCAAGAGCCCAAAAAGCGCAAACCGAACATTCGCCCGGGCGGCTACGGAGAAAACTTCGCAACCGGCAGGCGTGGGGCGTGGACGCACTGATCCCTGACGCAGTGGCATGGTGTGGCGGCGGTCCGGCAACGGTCTTGCATAGCCCCGCGCGATGGTGGACAACCACGCACAGCGGTCCCTTAGCTCAACTGGATAGAGCAGCTGACTTCTAATCAGCAGGTTGAGGGTTCGAGTCCTTCAGGGATCGCCATTTTCAAGTGTTTTCTGCCAGTGTTGGACGCCGATCAATCGATCGCCTGAGTGGTTCAGGCGGCGGTTGCTTTTGCTCCGATAGGTTCGGATATCTGTTCGGGGCGGAGGCACAGGCGCAGGAGTGGGGGGACGGTGAGCAGAGTCAGGAAGGCCGACATTGACAGGCCGCCCACCACAACGGCCCCAAGCCCACGGTAAAGCTCTGATCCTTCGCCCGGAAACACGATCAGGGGCAGCATGCCCATCACGGATGTCAGGGTGGACATAAAGATCGGGCGGATGCGGTTGCGCGTCGCTTCCTCGATAGCGTCAACCGGTGACATGCCGTCGGTGCGCAAGTGATAAAGCGCCTGATGGACGATCAGGATCGCATTGTTCACCACGATACCCACAAGGATCACAAAGCCTAGCAGCGTCAGCATGTCCATCGGCTGGGTTTGGTAAAGGTTCAGCAAGGCTAGCCCGCCGACCCCGCCAGCGGCGGCGACGGGCACCGCGATCAGGATCACCAGCGGTAGCACGAAGCTTTCGAACAGGATGGCCATCACCAAAAAGACAATGATCAGCGCCACCACAAGATTGATCTGGATGGCGTTCCACGTCTGGCTGAGTTGATCGGCCGTGCCCGATACCGACAGGCGAATGCCATCGGGCAGCCCTTGCGTTTCCAGCGCCTGCACAACCTCGGTTTCCAGCAGCTCTACGGCGGCCTCAAGTGGCAGCGTGTCCGAGGGGCGGATTTCCAGCGTCACCGTCCGCAGCCGGTCACGGTGACGGATTTCGGTCGGCCCGGCGGTCAGCACCACGTCAGACAAGGCTGAAACGGGGACAATCTGGCCATTCGGTGTTACGACCGGATAGTTGCCCACGTCCTGCGTGCGGAAAGCGTTTTGTACGGATGTATCGCCGCGCAGCACCAGATTGATACGCTCTGCCCCGACCGTGACTTCAGCCACGCGTAAGCCATCGTTGAAAGCGTCGACCGTCGCCGCCAGTGCTGAACTGTCGAGCCCTGCATCGGCCAGCCTTTGACGGTCCGGGATCAGGCGTATTTCCGGCGCGCCCAGCTCAAGACCGGGGATCGGGCGAAACTGATGACCTTCGGAGCGCGGCAGCACACCGCTGACGATACCTGCGGCCTGACCGGCCACGGCGAGGATCTGGTCCAGATCCTGCCCCGAGACATTCAATTCAATTGTCCGGCCGCCCCCGACGCCGCGACCAAAAAGCGAGGGTTGCGTCATGAAACCAAAGGTGCCGGGTTCAGCGAAAATGGGGCGGGACAGCACCGGGATCAGATCACCGGCGCGTGCGCCGTCCACCGCGCTGGAGCCGACAAAGGAGTTACCTGGTGTTGCAACGAAAAAGAAGTTGTCGATGGTGGGTGTGCCGTCTTCGGTTTGCAGATCAGGGGCCGCTTCCCATAGCGGGCGGGCGACATTTTCGATCCTTTTGGCAATGGTTTGCGTGGTATCGAGGTTATAGCCCGGCGGCGGAATGATCAGACCAAACACCAGATTGCGATTGCCTTCGGGCAGGTATTCAAGCCGGGGCAGAAAGGTGACCGTTGCCAGTGCCGCACCGCCCGCGATAAGGGCCACCATCATCAGCCCCAGCGCGCGGGACCGCACTGTCCAGCGCACGTAGATCATCACAAGCGCCCGAAATCCGCGCGCGATGTGGTCGATGCCCCACAGCCGAACCTTACCCTGATCCTTTTTGCTGAGCAGGCGCGACGCGAGCGCAGGGATGACGGTGACCGCAACCACCAGTGACAGCAGAACGGACACGGATATCGCCACCGCAATGTCGCGGAAAAGCTGGCCTGCCTCAAGCTGCATGATCAGGATGGGGATGAAAACCAGCACCGTTGTCAGAGCAGAAACAAGGATTGCACCCCAGACCTGACGTGCGCCTTCATAGGCGGCCTCGCGGCGTGATTTGCCCGCTTCGCGCAGGCGAAAGATGTTTTCCAGCACCACAATTGCCGCATCGACGATCATGCCCACGGCAAAGGCGATACCCGCAAGCGAAATGACGTTCAAGGTGCGGCCGGTCAGCGCCATGACCACGAAGGTCGCGACGATGGACACGGGGATGGACAGGGACACCACAAGCGTCGCGCGGGGCGAGCGTAGAAACAGCATCAGGATCAGAGCGGCCAGGACCCCGCCAATCCAGATGTTCTGGGTGATCAGATCAATCGCACCGTCGATGTAGATGGTTTCGTCATAGACCTGTTCCATCTGCAACCCGGCCTCTGCGACCGGACCCGCCCCGAGGCGGGCCAGTTCGCTGCGAATGCTCTCCATGACGGCAATGACGTTGGCACCGGATTCGCGCACGATGTTAAAGGCCAGCCCCGGCTCTCCGCGAAAGCGCAGGCGGGTTGTGGGATCGGCGTAGCTGAAGGCGACGTCGGCCACATCCGCCACGCGGACCTGACCCACACCGCCGGTCGCCGCACCAGAGCGCAGGACGACATTTCGGATGGCGTCTTCGGTGTTGAGATTGCCTTCGGTGCGGACCACGTAGCGGCGTTTGCCTTCGTCCAGATCGCCGGCGGAGATCGAGATATTCTCGGCCCGCAGCGTGCGGACGACCTGCGGCACTGTCAGGTTGTAGCGCGACAGGCGCAGCGGATCGACGGTGATCTGCAATTCGCGGGTCACTCCACCAAAGAGATTGACCGCAGAGACCCCCTGCACCCGTTCAATGCGATCCTTGACCGTGTCCTCGATGAAGTCGCGGTAAGTAGCGATATCACGGGTGTTGCCCTCCTGTGCTGTCAGGATCACCCATGCAATGGGGCTGTCATCAGACCCGGAGGTGTTGAGCGTTGGTTCATTTGCCTCATCGGGATAGCCGCTGACCCGGTCCAGCCGGTTTGAGACCAACAACAGGCTGTCACCCATATCGGTGCCCACCGCAAACTCGAGGGTGACTTCAGATTGCCCCGTGCGCGCGCGGGAAGTCATGATTTCAAGCCCTTCCAGACCGCGCAGTGCTTCTTCCTGAAGGTTGACGATTTCGCGTTCCACCTCGGACGGGGCGGCCCCGGGCCATTGGGTTTCGACCACGACGATGGGTTTGCGGACATCCGGGGCCAGCTGGATCGGTATTCGGCTGAGCGCGATGGCCCCGAACAAAAGGGCGATCAGGACAGCGGCAATGACCGCGACGGGCCGTTCGATGGCAAAGCGGATCGGGTTCATCAGTTTGTTGTCACAGGCGAAGGGTTGATGTCCTGTCCGGGCCGCAGACGTTCGTTGCCGCGCACGACAACCAGATCACCGGGGGCCAGCCCGCCGATCACCTCGTACCGGTCGCCCGCGGGCGCGCCAATTTCGACCTGCCGGGGCTGCGCTTTGCCCTCTGCGGCGACAAAGACCGTCCAGCCGCCGCGCGCCTGCACAAGCGCATCTTTGGGCACCGACAGCACTTCGCGGGCCTCACCCACCGGGATGTCCACGGTCAGCGACTGACCCACGGCAAGGTTGCGCATATCGCCAAGCCCGGAGGCGGAAAACCGCACCGCGCGGGTGCGGGTGGAAGGATCTTCGACCGGGAGGATCGCGCGCAGGGACAGATCAAGGGTGGCACCCGTTTCAAGCGTGCCCTTAACCGTTTGTCCCGGCTGCAAAGCGGTAACGAAGCGTGCCGGGATGCTTGCCTCAATCTCGAACGACCCGGTGTCAAGGATGGTGACCACGGGTGTGCCTGCCTGAATGAACGCGCCCGGGATCGTCAGCGCCTCCAGCACCACACCGGAAAAGGGGGCGCGGATCAGGCTGCGGTCCAGTTGATATTCGGCCTCGGCCAGCTGTGCATTGCCGCTTTCCAGCCGCGCCTGTGCTTCGGCCAGTTGCGCGCGGGCGACCTGTACTTCGGCCTCAACGTCATCAAAACGACCCTGTGAGAATGACGCGGAATCGCGCAGGGCGTTTATGCGCTTGAATGTGGTCTGGGCACTGGACAGGCGGACCTGACCGGTGTCGACGCTGGCCTGGGCTTCTGCGATCTGGGCGCGGGCCTGTCGCACGCGGATCGACAAAAGGTCGCGGTTCAGTTCGACCAGCAGATCACCTTCGGCCACGGTGCTGCCGGCCAGCACATGTATTTTCTCGATGCTGCCAGCCACCCGGCTGGCGACGGCGCCGTTGCGGGCGGTCACGATTTCGGCAAAGACGGGTACGGTTTCAGACAGCGTGCGCATTTCGATGGACTGGACACCCACAGCGGCGGCACGCTGTTGCGCGCTGGCGATCTGCGCGCCTGAAAACGCAAGGCAAAGCATAAGTATGGGTTTGATCTTGCTGAACATGACGGCTCTCCGCTTGACGTCACGCAAAGAGGTAGTGCGGGGAGCGGGTTCTGACAGGGGCAGAGCGCGTTTGGCCAATCCGTTCCGCCCGGGTTCGTGATGGCCGGTCGCAGCAAAGCCGGGTGCATACATCTGGCGCACCTGATCATGGCCTATGGTTTCAGCCGATACCATCGCACCGCTTCGGGTGGTTGCGGGCATGCTGTTGAAGGTTGGTTTATTTAACAGTCCGGCAGGAAGGCCAAGCAAAGCGCCTCGCGCGTGGTGTACTGTACTATCAGCTTCGACAGTGACTTAGGCGATCATTTTGGGCGCGCCCGGATGCGGCCTTGTGGGGGGTTGACGCGAGTGTTCCCCCAGATTTCACCGGGCCGTACATAAAAAAACCCCCGTCGCCTTGCGGCAGCGGGGGTTTAATATGCGTCGGTAAAAGCCAAGGGAAGATTTACATCATCCCTTCGCGCTGTGCCTTTTTGCGAGCCAACTTACGGGCCCGGCGGATCGCTTCAGCTTTCTCGCGCGCTTTTTTCTCGGACGGCTTCTCGAAATGTTGCTTGAGCTTCATCTCGCGGAACACGCCTTCGCGCTGCAGCTTCTTTTTCAGAGCCCGAAGGGCCTGATCGACATTGTTGTCACGAACACTAACCTGCATGTGGTTTTCACCACCTTTCTAGATAAAGTTGCAAGGATTTGCAGGAAACCGCCCTATATCAACCCTTGAGATGATTGTCGAGTCTTTCGACAGTGTGAAAGGAGTATCAGATGACCGATCCCAAACAGCAGTTGCTTGATGCGGCAATGGCGCATGTGGCTTTTGACGGCTGGTCCGATGCGACGTTCAAGGCCGCGGTCCGCGACAGCGAAGTGGACCCGACGGTGGCCCGGGCCGTGTGCCCGCGCGGGGCGGTCGATCTGGCCGTTGCCTATCATCATCAGGGCGATGCGCTGATGCTTGAAGCGTTGAAATCCGAAGATCTGAAAGACATGCGTTTTCGGGACCGGATTGCGCGGGCGGTGCAATTGCGGCTTGAAGTGACGACGGACAAGGAAGCCGTGCGGCGCGGGACAACCCTGTTTGCGCTGCCACAATATGCGCCCGACGGGGCCAAGCTGATCTGGGGTACCTGTGACCAGATTTGGGAAGCGTTGGGCGATACGTCAGATGACATAAACTGGTACACCAAGCGGGCGACGTTGAGTGGCGTCTATTCTTCTACGGTCCTGTTCTGGTTGGGCGACAACAGCGAAGGCCATGCGGCGACCTGGGCGTTTCTTGACCGTCGGATCGACAACGTGATGCAGATCGAGAAGATCAAGGCGCAGGTCAACAAGAGCCCGACGCTCAGCATGTTGATGACCGGGCCCAACTGGTTGATGAGCCAGATCAAGGCCCCCACCCGTTTTCCCAAGGGCGATTTCCCCGGATCATGGACAGCCCCGCGCGAGTGAAGCCTAGGCCAGAAGCAGAGCCAACGCGAGCAAAGCAGAGATGCCTAGATTTGCCATCACAACCGGGTGCAGCACCCAAAGGGCGGCGGCGGTCATCAGCTTGTATACTATTTGTAGTGGGAAAAGCGTGAAGGCCACAGCACGGGCGGCATCGGTGTTGCCGGTGACAAGCTGGATCAGGGCATAAAGACTGATCAGACCGATTGTCGTATAGACACAGGCCAAGATGCGCCGTGCGGGCGTGTCGGGGCCGTACACTTCGGTCATGCCACCGTGGTCGCGCCAGATGCCAAAGGCGACGGCGAAAGTGATGACAATATTGGCGATGAATGAAAGCGCGATCAAAAGCATAAAGGGCAAATAGGCTGCCGTGCGCCGCCATCCAGTGCGAATTCGCGGACAATCGCGTGGATAAATCGGTCGCGCCAATCCAAGCCGCCGGTATTTTCGATGTTTCGGCCCCCGCAAAAAAACTCTACTCAGCGGGCAGGATGATCCATCGGTGAAAGACATGTCGCGCCAGCACACAGTGATTTCCCTTGAGGACCTTTCGTTTGTGGCCGATGGCAAGCCGGTCCTGTCTGATCTGACCTTTGATCTGACAGAGCGGCGGATCGGCATTGTCGGGCGCAACGGGACGGGTAAAACCACCTTGGCGCGGATGATCTCTGGTCTGGTCGCACCGACCGCAGGCCGGGTGCGGATCAACGGCAGCGATGTGGCCCGTGACAGGCGTGCGGCCCTGCGCGAGGTTGGCATCCTGTTTCAGAACCCTGATCACCAGATCATATTTCCCACGGTCGAGGAAGAAATCGCCTTTGGTCTGCAGCAGGCAGGTCAAAGCCCCGCGCAGGTGCAAAGCGGCGTTGCGGAGATTCTTGCCCGGTTTGACAAAAGCCATTGGGCGCAGGCTGCCATTCACCAGTTGTCACAGGGACAGCGGCAACTGGTTTGCTTGATGTCAGTGCTGGCGATGACGCCGTCGGTGATCGTGCTGGATGAACCCTTTGCCGGGCTTGATATTCCAACGACCCTGCAATTGACGCGGGTATTGGACAGCGTTGCGGCGACGCTGGTGCTGATCACCCATGATCCGGTGCATCTGCGTCGTTATGACCGGGTTTTGTGGCTGGATGATGGGCAGGCGGTGCAGGACGGCGCAGCGGCGGTGGTGCTGGATGCCTTCACCGCGCGGATGCAACAGATTGGGGATGGTGATGATCTCTCTGACCTCGCCGGTTGAAACGCGGGCGCATCGCTGGCCAGCAGCGGTCAAGCTGGGTGCCCTCGCAATGGCTACCGTTGGCCTTTTTACTTTGCAGGATGTGCTTCTGCATGCCGGATGTCTGGTGGCGGTGCTGCTGGTGTATCTGCTGCCGGGGCAGGTGTTCTTTCGTGCCGGGTTGGGGCGGTTGCGCGGCCTGTGGATCTTTGCGGTGCTTATCATTGGCTGGCATTTGGTGACCTCTGATCTGGTTGCGGGCGTTGTGATTGCCTGTCGGATGGCAACGGCGGTGGCGCTGGCAAACCTTGTGACGATGACAACCCGGCTCAGCGATATGATGGCCGTGGTGCGCTGGCTGCTGGCACCGCTGCGCCCGCTGGGGGTCAAGACGGCGCGGGTCGAACTGGCGATGGCGCTGGTGATCCGCTTTACGCCTGTTTTGGCCCTGAAAGGGCAGATGCTGACACAGGCCTGGCGCGCGCGCAGCAGGCGGCGGCCCGGATGGCGCATTCTGGTGCCGTTTGCAGTGCTTGCCATTGACGATGCGGAACGGGTGGCCGAAGCGCTGCGCGCACGCGGCGGTGTCTGAAAATGCGCTGTTGTCGCCGGTCTGATATTGCCTTACCGCTTGCCGCGCAAACAAACCAAGGACCCCTTTCATGGAACGAAATATTGCCCTTATCGCCGTTTTTGCCGCGCTGGTTGCTGCGCTGGGTCTGCTGCCGCCCTTGATGCTGGCCAGCGGCATCCCGGTCACGGCGCAAAGTCTTGGCGTAATGCTGTGCGGCACAGTTCTGGGGGCCAGACGTGGCGGGCTGGCGGTGCTGCTGTTTGTGGCTCTGGTGGCGCTGGGCCTGCCGCTTTTGTCTGGCGGGCGCGGCGGGCTGGGCGTTTTCGCGTCGCCCACGGCAGGCTTTGTGGTGGGTTTTCCGATCGCGGCCTTTGCGACCGGTTTTGTGATGGAACGGCTAAGCCGTATGAACATCGGTGTCGCTGCGGGCCTCGCATCGGTGCTGGGCGGGATCGTGGTGCTTTATATCATCGGCATGCTGGGCTTTATGCTGGTGCTGAGTAAAGGTCCGGTCGAAACGCTGATGATCCTTGGCGTCTACATTCCCGGTGACCTGATCAAGGCGGTTCTTGCCGGTGTGATTACGGCGGGCCTTGCCCGCGCGCGGCCGCAAAGCGTGCTGTCACGGAGCTGAGAACGGCGGTGTGGCTGGGTGGCACTATCGGGGTGCACCCGGCGCGCCGAACGCCTAGGGTGTGGCGGAAATTTGTGCGAAAGGATGCCCGATGACCGAGACAATGCGCGCCGTTGAAATCACCAAGGCCGGAGGACCGGAGGTGCTTCAGCTTGCCGAGCGGCCCGTGCCAGAGCCCAAGCACGGTCAGGTCGTGCTGCGGGTGGCCTATGCCGGTGTGAACCGCCCCGATGCCCTGCAGCGCGCGGGCATGTATGCCCCGCCTCCGACGGCGAGCGATCTTCCCGGGTTGGAAGCATCCGGCGAGGTTGTCTCTGTAGGTGCGGGTGTGTCTGACCTGTCGCCGGGCGACCGGGTCTGCGCCTTGCTGCCGGGCGGCGGTTACGCAGAATATGTGGCAACGCCGGCGGCGCATTGTCTGCCAGTGCCCGCAGGCATGGGCATGAAAGAAGCAGCCTGTCTGCCAGAGACCTTCTTTACCGTCTGGTCCAACGTGTTCATGCGGGGCGGATTGAAAGCAGGAGAGCGTTTTCTGGTGCACGGTGGATCGTCCGGCATCGGAACGACGGCAATTCAGCTGGCACATGCTTTTGGCGCGCGGGTGTTTGCCACGGCTGGGACCGATGCCAAATGCGCCGCCTGTGTTGGTCTGGGGGCCGAGGCCGCGATCAACTACCGCGACACTGATTTTGTTGATGTCTTGCAGGCCGAAGGCGGTGCCGACCTGATCCTCGACATGGTGGGTGGAGATTATATCCCCCGCAATATCAAGACTTTGGCTGAAGATGGCCGTCTGGTTCAGATTGCGTTTCTGCAAGGACCCAAGGTCGAGGTCAACTTCGCCATGCTGATGACACGGCGGCTGACGATGACCGGCTCGACCCTGCGTCCGCAAAGTGATCTGGCCAAGGCGCGGATTGCGCAGGAGTTGCGCGAGGCGGTCTGGCCCCTGCTTGCCAATGGCCGCATCGCGCCGGTGATGGACAGCGAGTACGCACTTGAAGACGCAAGCGAGGCACACGCGCGGATGGAAAGCAGTGGGCACATCGGGAAAATCGTTCTGAAAGTGGCGGGCTGATCCACAGGACGCAGGCAAGCCCTCGCTAGGGTTCCGGGAGAGGCGCAGGTTGCAATGCCTGCGCCTTTTCGCATCGGGAGCGCGTTCACCATACCCGTTCGGTGACGTTTAGCGCGCAAGGCACACATAATTGACCCTCTTCCCGTCAGCGGCCAACGGTTTCCGTGTTTGCCTTTCAAACTGTTGATTTTTACTTTCATGCAGGTCGTTCGGTTACCGCACCGGCGCAAAAAGAGCTTTCTGCATTTTACAATCGCGCACAACATCCTGTCCGCAGGGCACCGGATCAAGGGTGCGCGAAAGACAGATGCGCGCTTCCTGAATCTGATCCCCGCGGCATGTGATGGTGACACCGTCCGGTTCCATGTTCGGGTTCGCCTGCAAAAACGCCTCTTCTACCACAGAGGCGGGCAATTCGACGGTCCGCGACAGTTTGCGAAAGATTTCGGGCCTGTTGACCCGCGCGTAGGCAGCGCGTGAAAGCGCATAGTAGTCCTGCGCGGTCAGGTCCGTGCAGGTCCCGTGCTTTTTCCACTGGTGCCACGCCAAACCACCGGTCCCCATGACATCCGCCATTTCGCGCGTCATACGGCGTGAGGGGGGCCGTTTGGAAGTTTTGCAAAATGACGGATAGCCGCGATGGAATTGTGGCCAGAGCCCGTGCATGATCCAGCCATGCCCCGTGCCGGTGTCGCACTGCGGTGATCCGCGCGCGTCGCCTTCGCGCAGGCACCAGTTTGGTGACCAGCTGAGCGACAGCACATAATAATCAAAGTCTCCGGCCCGTTCACCTTCGGCGTGGGCCTGCGGTACAAGAGAAATAAACGCGGCAGCGAGGCCAGCAAAGAGCGTGCGCATTGGGTCTTTCCTTATCTTTCGCCGCTCAGTATAAGCGCCCCGAGTTCCCCGACAATGGAAACCGTTCCGGCCCCCCGGGACAGCCCTTTCAGGCGACGGGAAAGTTGTGTTTCGAGAGGAGATATCATCATGGCAAAGCCGATTATGGCCAAAGCAACTGCCGTCTGGCTTGTTGACAATACCACCATCAGTTTCAAGCAGATCGCGGATTTTGTTGGCATGCACGAGCTGGAAGTGCAGGGCATCGCCGACGGTGATGTGGCGCAGGGTGTCAAAGGATTCGATCCGATTGCCAATAACCAGCTGACGCAGGAAGAGATTGACGCGGCGCAGAAAAGCCCGATGCACAAGATCCAGCTCAAGTTCAACGCCGCCGCACAGGGCGAAGAAAAGCGCCGTGGCCCGCGTTATACGCCCCTGTCCAAGCGTCAGGATCGTCCGGCCTCTATTCTTTGGCTGGTCAAGTTCCATCCTGAATTGACCGATGGTCAGATCGGCAAACTGGTAGGCACCACCAAGCCGACCATTCAGGCAATCCGCGAGCGTACGCACTGGAACATCTCGAACATTCAACCGATTGATCCCGTGGCCCTTGGGCTTTGCAAACAATCAGAGCTGGACGCTGCCGTGCAAAAAGCCGCCGCAAAGAAAGCAGCGGCGGGCGAGGTCATGAGCGACGACGAGCGCCGCAAGCTGGTCAGCACCGAGCAGAGCCTTGGCATGGAGGCGGAGCCCAAGATCCCAACGGCCATCGAGGGCCTTGAGACCTTTACCCTGTCCGGTGACGAGTTGAAGGAAGACGAGGACGAAGATGGAGCGAAATCGGATGCTGATTACGCCGATGCCGACAGCTTCTTTTCGTTGCCTGATGGGCCCGACGCGGACGAGGATGATGCCAAATCCTGAGCGATGGGGTCTGGATAAGTGAACGGATTAGGCGCGGGGGGTGAACCCTGCGCCTTTTTCGTGCGTTGGCATAGTAGCAACAATTCTGGATGGCGGACGTGAGCCTGTTCTTTGTCATTTTACTGTGGTCCCTCAGCGGATTTCTGGTGCTGGCGACCCTTTTGCCAATCAGCAAGGTGCCCTTTGGTGCGATCCGGGGTCTGGATTTTCCCAAACAGCAGTATTTCCTGATTGCCTGCGGTATGGGGATCGCAACGCTGGTGTTCTATCCCGGCTGGCTGGGTGGATACGGGGCCTATGGGTTGTTTGGCATCGCTGCGATACAGGCGATCTATATTGCGAAATTCACTCCGGTATGGCCTACCCAGTCCGTTCGCGCGGACGCGGCGTTGCAGGCTGATGCCAGCCGCCGCGTCAGCATGATTGCAGCGAATGTAAAGAAATCGAACCGGGATTACGGTGCGCTTGTCGATCTGGTAAAAGCAGAACGCCCCGACCTCGTTATGGCGATCGAAACGGATGCGGCTTGGATTGACGCGCTTAAGGAAGGTCTGGGCACTGATTTTGATCATTGGGTCGAGGCCCCGATGGATAACGGATACGGCATGTGCGTGATGTCGGTACTTCCTTTGGACACATCCGAGGTACGCATGTTGGTCACGCGCAATGTGCCGTCTGTCAAAACGACGGTCCGTCTGCGTAACGGTGCCTTATTTCGGCTATATGTGGTGCACCCTGAGCCGCCGGTTTTTGCCCATGATACAAAGGGGCGCGACAGTGAGATCGCGCTTGTGGGGCTGGAGGCTACCAAGGATGATTTGCCTGCCGTTGTGGCGGGGGACCTGAACGATGTGGCGTGGTCAACGACGACGCGCCGGTTTCAGCGGTTGTCCGGTTTGCTGGACCCACGGGTCGGACGCGGTTTTTTCAATACTTTCAGCGCGACGATGCCGTGGATGCGCTGGCCGCTTGACCATCTGTTTCATGACGCACGGTTCCGGCTTGTCGGGATGGCGCGGCTGGGCAAAATCGGGTCCGATCATTTTCCGATGTGGTTTGAACTGGCACTGGAGCGGACACCCGAGGGTCAGGACACCATCGAAGCGTCAGAACCGGGAGAACGGCACGGCACCAAGCGGATGATCGTCGAAGAACGCAAGCGCACGCGCGATCCAATCGGGGGGGATTGGGAAGACGAATAGAATGCGGCTTTTGGGGCGGCGGCTGCGACATCTGCGGCCTTGCGCGCCGCGTCGACCTGGGTGTAGCTGAAGCCGCCTTTTGGACATGGTGGCATATGCCACCGATCAAAGGGTTCGCTGCTTGATGCGGGCGTGATTGCGCCTGCGTCGCGCGATCAGGTCGCCTGTTTTGGGAGGAACAGGCGACCGCTTGATCTATTCCTCGCCGCGGCAGACAGACGCAAAACGACTGATCAGATGGTTTTGCGCGCGCGCATTGCCGCCGTAATCGTCCCGTCATCCAGATAATCGAGCTCTCCTCCGATGGGCACGCCCTGGGCAAGCGATGTCAGGGTAACCTGACCATCAAGCTGGTCTGCGATGTAATGGGCGGTGGTCTGGCCATCTATGGTGGCATTCAGGGCAAGGATCACTTCGGTCACGTTTTCCGTGGCCACCCTGTCAATCAGGCGCGGAATGCGCAGTTCCTGCGGGCCGATGGCGTCCAGTGCTGACAAAGTCCCGCCCAACACGTGGTAACGGCCCTTGAAAACGCCCGCGCGTTCCATCGCCCAAAGGTCCGCGACATCCTCGACCACGCATAGCTCGCCGTTGGCACGTTTTTCGCTGGTGCAGATGTCGCAGATATCTGCGGTGCCCACGTTACCACAGTTCAGACATTCCCGCGCTGTTGCCGCAACCGTCTGCATGATGTCGGCGAGCGGTGTCAGCAACAGCGCCCGCTTGCGGATCAGGTGCAGCACCGCGCGCCGCGCAGAACGGGGGCCAAGCCCGGGCAGCTTGGCCATCATTTCAATGAGGGCGTCGATCTCGCGGGTTGAACTCACCTGATGGCCCTTCCGGCGCGGTTGCTCTTGAGTAGGTTTGGCAAAAGGAGCCGGGTTTGTGCCTAGAACGGCAGCTTCATGTCTGCGGGCAGACCCATGCCTTCGGTCAGCTTTGCCATCTCTTCCTGTGCCCGTTCTGTGGCCTTTGTCTGGGCATCCTTGATCGCGGCAAGGATCAAATCTTCGACAACTTCCTTGTCATCGCCGTTAAAGATCGACGGGTCGATGTCGAGCGATTTCAGCTCGCCCTTGGCGGTGCATCCTGCCTTGACCAGCCCGGCGCCGCTTTCGCCCTCGACCATGATATTGGCCATGTCTTCCTGCATCTGGGCCATCTTGCCCTGCATTTCCTGCGCCTTTTTCATCATGCCGGCCATGTCACCCAGCGCGCCTAGTCCTTTGAGCATTGCATTTTCCTTTGTTGCCTACGCGGCCCGGTCCGTCCGGGGCGTGGTATAGATAATCAATCCCACACATATTGCAGCCACAACGCCAATGAACAAGGCAGGAGAGCCGATGCACCCTTCGGAGAGGGCCTGTTGGTTTATCTCATTGTCGGTGCTGTAAAAGGCAATCATAGAAACCCATAAGGTCCACAGGACCATGACAGCCAGTGCGGCCCATTGATGGCGAAACCGGAGCGCGAGGGCAGATGCGACCAGAAGGATCAGCGAGGGTGGGGTTGCCATCAGCCCGAGAAATTCGTCCCATGCTGTAGCCTGCGTACCAGGTTCCCAAAACGGGCGGACCTTGTCACAAACCTCTGCCATCGCAGCACTGGGCATTGCACAGGCGAGGATCAGTCCTCTTCGAAAGGATCCCATTCGTCCTCCACTTCCGGCAACGCTTCCTCGACGGCTGCGCTGGCGATGTCTTCTGCAGTGCGGATGTTGGTGATGCGCGCCTTTGGAAATCTGGCCAGAACGGCCTGCATCATGGGGTGCGCTTCGGCGTCGGCGCGCAGGGACAGTTCCTTTGCATCGCGCACTTCGGCCAGCGTTTCGGCACCGCCTTCGTTCACAACCGTCACGGCCCAGCGGTTGCCGGTCCAGCCTTGCAGGCGGTGGCCCAGCCGTTGTGCCAGATCGCAAGGCGCGTTTTCGGTTGGTTGAAATTCGATGCGGCCGGGTTGGTAGGCGGCAAGGCGCAGGGTGGTCTCAACCTCGACCAGCAGTTTTACGTCGCGGTTGGCGCGGATCAGTTCGACCACGTGATCGAAGGTTGGATACCGCGCGAGGGCGGCGTCGATATCCTGCGCCAGCGCTGTTGTCTGGCCGCCGGGTGCCGGGTTTGCCGCCATACGGGTCTGCGCTTGTGCAACCGCCTGTGCCCCGGATGATGGCGCGGCGGGGGCGGTGCCCGACGGAGAGGGCGGCGGCGGCGGTGATGTCTTGTTCAGCTTGCGCACAAGTTCTTCGGGGCTGGGCAGGTCGGCCACATGGGTCAGGCGGATGATCGCCATCTCGGCGGCCATCATCGCGTTTGGGGCGCTTGCAACCTCGTCCAGCGCCTTGAGCAACATCTGCCACAACCGCGTCAGCACCCGCATCGGCAAATCATTGGCCATCTGCGTGCCGCGCGCGCGTTCTTCGGGTGCGATGGTGGGGTCTTCGGCGGCTTCCGGCGTGATTTTGACGACGGATACCCAATGGGTGATCTCGGCCAGATCGCGCAGCACTGCCATCGGGTCCGCACCGTCTGCGTATTGGCCAGACAGTTCGATCAGCGCCCCCGCCGCGTCGCCGCGCAGGATCATGTCAAACAGATCAAGCACGCGGCCCCGGTCGGCCAGTCCCAGCATGGCGCGCACCTGTACCGCGGTCGTCTCGCCCGCGCCGTGGCTGATGGCCTGATCCAGCAGGGATGTGGCATCGCGGGCTGACCCTTCGGCGGCGCGGGTGATCAGTGCAAGCGCATCATCGGCAATTTCCGCACCTTCGCTGGTGGCGATCTTGCGCATGAGGGCGATCATCACCTCGGGCTCGATCCGGCGCAGGTCAAACCGCTGGCAGCGGGACAGCACGGTCACCGGCACCTTGCGGATCTCCGTGGTGGCAAAAATGAATTTCACGTGCTCTGGCGGCTCTTCCAGCGTTTTCAGCAGGGCGTTGAAGGCACCCGTCGACAGCATGTGAACTTCGTCGATGATATAGACTTTGTAACGGGCCGATGCGGCGCGGTAATGCACGCTGTCGATGATCTCGCGGATGTTGGCGACGCCGGTGTTTGATGCCGCGTCCATTTCCATCACATCGACATGGCGGCCTTCCATGATGGCGGTGCAATGTTCGCATTGTCCGCAAGGCTCGGTTGTCGGGCCGCCCTGTCCATCCGCGCCGATGCAATTCATACCCTTGGCGATGATGCGCGCGGTTGTCGTCTTACCGGTGCCGCGAATGCCGGTCATGATGAAGGCCTGCGCGATCCTGTCTGCCTCGAACGCGTTTTTCAGTGTGCGGACCATCGCATCCTGCCCAACCAGATCGGCAAAGGTTTCGGGCCGGTATTTGCGGGCCAGAACGCGGTAGGCGGCGGTGTCGGACATGGACGCTCCGTTAGGCGGATGGGATTCGGATCAGCGGCTAAGGTAGGCGGTGCGCCCGCTGGCGGCAACCGCGCTTAGAGCGCCCAGAGGATCGCGCCGACCCCGATGACCGCGATGCTGAAAATCGTGGACAGCACGCGCATCCGGTTGCGCGGCTGCGCATGCGCCTCGTTGTCGTTCAGACGGCTAAGGGTCTGACAGGCAGACTGCTGCGCTGCCCAGAAAATATAGACGGCGACAATGATGAATACCGTGGCAATCGCCTTGGCCACCCATGTGGGCTCGAATTCACCGAACACCGCCCGCAGACCGACAGCCAGCGCGGTTGATGCCATGCCGGTGCGCATCCAGCCTGCAAAGGTGCGTTCGTTGGCCAGAATGGTCCGGTCTTCGGCCCAATCCGTGCGGTCTTGCGCCAGTTCATTGCTATTGCTCATTGAACTATTGTGCGCCCTGCGCGTTCGGCTGACAATAGGGCGCAGTTAACGGGGGGAGCATCATGCGGCTCAGAGGAATAAGACGCAGTCGGAACGTAGAGGTGCGCAGCGGCGGCGGGCGGAGGCGCGGCGGCGGCAGGGCAGGGGGGCTGGGCGTTGTGGGCGTGCTGGCTGTTCTGGCCATCGGGTATTTCACGGGCATTGATGTCAGCCCGCTTTTGCAGGGTGGCACGCAAACCCAGCAAAGCGCGCCCGTGGCACAGGGCAACGACCGCGCGACAGAGTTTTCCGCGCGCGTGCTGGCCACAACAGAAGACGTCTGGACACAGATTTTTGATGAACAACTGGGGCGCAGTTACACTCCGCCCAAGCTGGTTGTGTTTTCCGGCGTCACGCAAAGCCCCTGTGGCGGTGCGTCCGGTGCGACGGGTCCATTTTACTGTCCTGCGGACCGAAAAGCCTATCTGGATACCAGTTTCTTTGACATGCTGGATCAGCGGATGGGCGCGGGCGGCGATTTTGCCGCGGCCTATGTGATCGCCCATGAAGTGGCGCATCACGTGCAGAACGAACTGGGCATTCTGCCCAAGGTCAACGCCGCGCGGCAGCAGTCCAGCAAAGTTGAGGCCAATCAGTTGACCGTCAAGCTTGAGCTGATGGCCGATTGTCTGTCCGGCGTCTGGGCGCGCAATGTGCAGGGCTTGATGGACAAGGGCGATCTGGAAGAGGCGTTGAATGCGGCGCGAAAGATCGGGGATGACCATTTGCAACGGCAGGCTGGGCGCGTGCCACAGCCGCACACATTTACGCATGGTACATCAGAACAGCGGGCGCGCTGGTTCGCGCGGGGTTATGATACCGGGGCGGTTGGCCAATGCGATACGTTCGCCGCACGGCAATTATGACAGATCATCAGCGCAAGTTTGTTGCTGCGCTTGCGGAACTGGAGCGCACCAAAATCTGGCCAAGCAACTACAATCCACCGCTGCTGCGGCTTCAACGGCGGCTGGGCTGGCCCGCCCGCCCGCCGCACTATGCGCCGTTCTGGGGGATCGTGGTGGGGTACGGCATTTGGTTTGGCGTCGTTTGGGGCTTGCTGATGTGGTTTGCCGCCTGGCGCGGGCAGGGGTTTTTGCCGGTCGTGGCAATTGGAACTGCCGCGTTTGCCGGTGCTTTGTTCGGCGGCATGATGGCGCTTTACTACCGGATCAGCCATCGCAAACACGGGTTGAGCCGCTGGGAAGACCTTTAGTGGGTGAAATTTATCATGCGCTGAAAAATTCACGCCGGGCCGTGAATGCAGGTGAGAGATTGATAACGACCCAAGCGGGACTCGTTACGGCTGCTTCCTTCCGGATCTGACCGGGTTGGCGAGGCGCCTGCCCGCACCAACCTCTCGACGGGAGATATAGGCGCAGCGCGGCCCGAGTGCAAGCCTCACAAGGTGAGTTGCAGGCGGGTGAAGCCTTCGCTGTCCGGGCCAAGCTCCACCGGTGCGAAACGGGCAATGTCGTGCAGGTGGTTCAGCGCGGCAGGGGCCGTTCGGACAATTGTGCGCATGGGCTGCGGCAGATCAAAGCGCCACGGTCGCGCAGTCAGAACGGCCCGCAGATCGTTACCACCAAGCAGGACGCGGAATACCTCGCTCAGCGGTTTTTGGGCAAGACAGGCGATGTCGTTGTCGGGGAATTGTGCGCCTCCACCCCCACCGGCGGCACGAAACGTGGTGGTCGCCAGAATAAAGCGCTGGGTGTCGGGTACATCGCGGCCCTTGTAGCGCAGATGCGCCAGCCGCGCGCCGGGGCGGCGGGTCAGATCATAGCTGTAATCCAGCCCGAAGATCGTATCAAAATCAAACGCCGGTCGGTCCGCACGATAAAGCGGCTGGGTGGTGTTGGTGTGGTCCAGATGATGGAAAATGCCCGCAGCATGTTCCAACCAGGCGCGCAGGTCCGCGCCGGTCACCCGCAGGCCGCAGATTTCGTTTGCAAAAGGGTTAAGGCCGGCCAGATGCCGCTGCAAAAGGGGACCTTTTGGAATATGAAGATAGTTGTCCGGCCCCGCGCGGCCCCCGGCCGTATGCGCCGAAGACGCGGCCAGCAGCGGCAGCGCCTGATCTGCCGTGCCGGTCAGGGCGTCGCGTACCAACATGTATTTTGCCCGGGCAAGCAACGCACAGGTGTTGGTCGGAACGATAAGCGAAAAGAAGTTGTGCAGGTCTCTGTCCACGTGGCCAACCGGGTGTGAAAACCGCGTGCGTGTTGCGTCATGCACGGGTTTCAGCGCTGCAGTCACTGCAGGATGGGCGGCGGTTGTGCCGGTGTTTTGCCGCAATTGCGACCTGTGGCCGGTGATCTGCCACGGCCCGTCACCGGTACGCGCGAGGCTCAGATCAAGCACCGCCAGATCGGAGCCATCAAACCCCGGCATGATCGCGGGCCGGTCCGCCAGTGCGCCCCCGATTTCATCAACCTTGCAGAGCCCCGCGTGATCGCGCCCCGGCAGGCGGCGATGCGTGTGCCCGGCGATGATTGCATCAAAATCCCTTGGACCGTTTTCCGCGCCTTCCGCCTGTGATGGCAGCATATCATGCAGGATGTCCTCCACCCCCATATGCGCGAGCAGGACAATCACATCCGCGCCCTGCGCGCGCAGACTGCGTGATACGTTCGCAAGGGTGGCGCGCGCGGGCAAGACGGTGCCCCGGCCTTTCAACGTCTGACGGTTCCACAAAGAGGTCTTGTCTGGCAACAGCGACAGGACACCGATGCGCAGGCCGGGCGCTGGCGTGCGGTTGGTGGAAGACGGTCGAGGGGCGTTACAGGTCAGCAGGGCCGCCTGTGCAAAGGCACCCGGTTGTGTCAGGGACAGATTGCTTGCAATGACCGGACACGAAAGCTGTTGCGCGATGGCCTGTGGATAGGCCAGCCCGTGATCCAGATCGTGATTGCCCAGGCCGATGGCATCGTAGGACAGGGTGTTCAGGCTGGCCACAATCGGGTGCGCCTGGTCTACTGGCAGGGCGGCGCAGACTGTGCCAAGGGCCGCCCCTTGCAACAGATCGCCATTGTCAAACAATAGACAGGCCATGTTGCGCGCCTGTGCTTGGGCGCGCGCCTGCGCAATCAGGGTCGCAAGCCCGGCAAGACCGTGATGCGGCAGTTTTTCGTCGCGAATGTAATCGTGGCCAAGAAGCTGCATGTGCAAATCTGTGGTGGCCAGAAGACGGACCTCAAGGGATGTCTGACACTGTGCAGAATCCGACCGACCGGTGGCCGAGGGATCGGTGTGGATCGGCTGGTGATGGTCATCTCTCATGGCGGAACGATCAACCCTTGATTGTCAAGCATAGGATCAGATCAACCGAAAACAAGCAAGTCCCCGCGCAAGGGATGCATTGTGCCTTTGGCGCAGATGTCACAGAAGGGGGGCAAGAGGCTGAGAGCAAAGGACAGATCATGCGCCATGCGGAACAGGTGACATTCGGCGGATCGGCGCTGGATCGGGCGGGGGAGGTGCGCGCGAACCCCGATGTGGTGCGGTTCATGCGGCGGGCTGCGGACAGCCGCGCGATTGTGTTCTGGCGCGGCAAGCCATTGATCACGCCCGCGCGACCCGCATCGCTGGTGCGTCTGCCGATGGATCATCCTGTGCTGTCCAACGCAACGGCAGAGCCGATTTTGCTGGGCCGCGAGGACGGCGCTGCGCGGTTTGCATTCGATATTTCGGCGTGGGAGCCGGAAGGGCTTGACCCATCCAGCCTTGGTGCTTTTCTGGACCCCAGCGAACAGCGCCATCCTGACCTGCCGGAAGATACCGTGTTTGCCGAGTTGCGCCGCGTCATGACATGGCTGAACCCGCGTGACGCAGAGCTGGCCGCGACCGGCAAAGCGATCATCGGCTGGCATGACATCCATCCATTTTGCGCGCGATGCGGTGCAAAATCCCAGATCACTCAGGCCGGTTGGCAACGCACTTGTCCGGCCTGTGACGCAAGCCATTTCCCGCGGACCGATCCGGTGGTAATCATGCTGATCACGCGGGGCAATTCGGTGCTGATGGGGCGTTCGCCGGGATGGCCGCAAGGCATGTATTCGCTGCTGGCCGGATTTGTGGAGCCGGGCGAGACGCTGGAGGCCGCCGTGCGCCGCGAAGTTTTTGAAGAGGCGGGCGTGCATGTCGGGGCCGTGACGTATCTGTCCAGCCAGCCGTGGCCTTTTCCGGCTTCGTTAATGTTTGGCTGTCAGGGTGAAGCGACAAGCGACGCAATTTCGATTGATCCGGTTGAGATAGAGGATGCCCAGTGGATAACACGCGAAGAGATGATGGAGGTTTTTGCGGGTAATCACCCGACGATCCTGCCCGCCCGAAAGGGGGCCATTGCACACTTTTTACTAGAAAATTGGCTTGCGGATACGTTGGAATGACGCAACATTGGGCAAAAAATAGGTTAATAATTGGTTAAAGGCACTCCTTAACCAGAGGCGGCAAGGCAGACAGATGAAGTTTTCTACCAACGAAGACATAGAAGCGCCGATTGAGGCAGTTTTCGAAATGCTGTGTGATTTCGAGACGTTCGAGCGGTCGGCGATGCGGCGTGGGGCCGAAGTACAGCGGATCGACACGCGCGCGACACCCGGTGTGGGAATGACGTGGCAGGCCGTGTTCGAATTGCGCGGCAAGCGCCGCGAGCTGGAACTGGAAATGGTGACGTTTGATCCACCCGATGAGATCGTTCTTGAGAGCACCTCGCCGGGCATGCTGGGCAACACCAGTTTTGAGCTGATTGCGCTGTCGCGCAGCCGCACCCGGGTGAAGGTTGAGCTTGAAGTCAAACCGCTGAACCTGTCCGCGCGTTTGTTGGTGCAGTCCCTGAAGCTGGCCAAGAATTCGCTGGGCAGAAAATACAAGCTGCGCGTGGCCGAGTATGCCAAGGGAATGGAAGAACGCTACCAGCGGCGCGCGTAAACGGCAACGCGCGAGGATGGTCCTTTGGCCTTCCTGATGGCTGGGTGGCATAGCTTGGACCTATCTAAACTGGGTGCCATTTCCCCGGTTGAGCAATCCGGTGACGTGATCTGGTGCCAAGGCACATGTCCGCGCCCGAAGATACTGCAAAAACACGATAAACGCACCTTTTTTGCGCAAAGAAATTTCTTTTCCCGGATAAGCTGTTATCGTTTTTCCATCTGGAAGTTTCGAAGAAGTATTGCCGCAGAATGAAAGACTTTGAAGAATTTATCGTCGATATCTCCCACAGGATGCAGCAATTCGAAGATGCGCAAGCCAGTTGGGAAACCGCGGTTCAGATAACACATGAAATGGGCGGCTCTGCTTTGAATGTTGGCGTTACGTCAGCCTCGGGAAAAGAGGTGCTTTGGGGCCGGTCATCCATGACGGAGGCCTGGCTCACGCGGTACAATGCCCTTGAATACCACCGGATTGACCCTTTCCTTCGGGCCATTCTGGACGGTGATCCAGAGATCATGGTGGATTGTGGCACGCTGCCGCCGGACAACCCTGCCTATCCGCTGAACCGCGATCTCAAGAAATTCGGCTACGGGTCGCTGTTTGCAACCTGTTCCAGAAATCTGGCGGACAAGTCGCGGTCAATGGTCGTGTTTTGCAGCGCGCACACCTTGGCGGAGGTTGATCGTGACATCGGCTTTGACCGGCTGCGGATTGTGAATGCGATCCTCGCGTCGCATATTCTGACACCGGGCGACTTGAGCGCTGACGGTTTTATCAATGTCGGTCAAGCTGTGTTGACCGCAAAGGAACGCGCCATTCTTAGCCTTCTGGCAGAAGGGTTGCGGAACGATCAGATTGCTTTCACCGCAAAGATTGCGGAGGTGACGGTGCGCAAACATCTATCGTCGATCCGGGCCAAGTTGCGCGCGGACACGCGCGAGCAGGCGGTGGCCATCGCGGTACGGCGTGGGCTGATACCTGTGTAAAAACCTGCCGCTATTTACACCAAAACAAAGGAACTTATCGGATTCGATAAGTTGCCTGGGCCGCCCCGAACTGCCTAATTATTAAGCAGGCGCATAATTTGCTGCCGTCGGGACAGGGCCGTTTTGGTCATCGCTGTTCTGACTGAATGAATTTTGGAGAACAGTCTTGAACCTTAAGAAGATGCTGGGTGTATCCGGTGCCATTATGGCGGCCGCGTTCTGCGCCACGACCCTGAGCGCAGATCCGAAACCCAAGAACGCCAAGGCTTCTGACAGTCAGGCCGTTGCCAACTTTTACGCCGGCAGTTCCCGGTTGTGGAAGTCCTGCAATGGCGGAGGTGTCTATTTCGGTGGTGGCTGGGAAGCACAGGCCTACTGCAACAAGACCGCACCGTCGGTCGGGCTGGGCAAATGGTCAGTCAAGAACGGCGTCCTGTGTACCGATCTTGTCTGGTACTGGAAACAGGGTGACGGCGTAGGCTCCAAACCTGCGGACAAGAAGGATTGTATCGCGCATGTCACCGACGCCGAAGGGCAGATGTGGCGCCGGTGGAACGATGACGCGGATTGGTGGCGCGTGAAACCGATCAAGGGCGACAAGAGTGCGGCCAAGGGCTTCAAGCTGAAATCAAAGGTCAATCGCACCCGCAAGAAGCTGGGCGTGTGATGTGAAGAACAGTCGCGCGTGGGTGCTTTCCCGCGCGACTCTCCCTGGGGCCTGTCGCTGAATTGTCAGCAACGGGCCCCTTTTTTGTGACGTTGGCTGGGATCAGCCGCGATCGGGGTGGGCCGGATAGACACCCAGAATATTCAACATATTGGTGAAGTACCCCAGTTCCTCCAGCGCGCGTTTGACCGCCGGATCATCAGGATGCCCTTCGATGTCTGCATAGAACTGGGTGGCCGTAAAAGACCCCCCAACCATGTAGCTTTCTAGTTTGGTCATGTTCACGCCATTGGTGGCGAAACCGCCCATCGCCTTGTAAAGCGCTGCCGGAATGTTGCGCACCTCGAACACAAAGGTGGTCAACATCTTGTCGCCACGCCGGGTCAAATCAATGTCGGGCGACATCAGCAGGAAGCGGGTGGTGTTGTGGTCAAGATCCTCGATGTCGCGCGCAAGCACGTCAAGCCCATGAATGTCGGCAGCCACAGCACTGGCCAGCACGCCTTCATCCATCGTGTCAGCGGCGGCCAGATCCTCTGCGGCACCCGCGCTGTCGGCTGCGGCTTCGGAGGTGATGCCGTGCCGGTCAAGGAAACTGCGCGCCTGCGGAAGCAGCACCATATGCGCACGCACGTGTTTGACATCTTTGAGTGCTGCACCCGGACGCGCCATCAGCGCGATGCGGACACGCACAAATGCCTCAGCGATAATGTGCAGTCCACTTTCGGGCAACAGGCGGTGAATATCGGCAACCCGCCCATAGGTGGTGTTTTCCACCGGCAGCATTGCCAGATCGGCACGGCCTTCGCGCACCGTGCGGATCACGTCTTCGAAGGTGACGCAAGGAACGGGAATCACATCCTCTCCCACCTGCAGGCAGGCTTCGTGACTGTAGGCCCCCAAGGCCCCCTGAAATGCGATGCGCGGGCTGGTTTTCTGAGACATTGGCGCAATCCTTCGCATATTAGTCGATGTCGGGCGTTTGGTCGCGGTAACTACACCTTGCCTGCATGCAGGGAAAGCAATAGATACGCGCTTGAAAAGCCTCAATAGACAGATACGGACCCATTCCATGTTCGATACAATGACACTCACGAAGATCGCCAGCGGCCTGTTTGGTGCCTGGCTCGTCTTGCTGCTTGGCAAGTGGGGCGCGGAAGAGATTTATCACGCTGAAGCCCACGGTGAGCAATCTTACGTGATTGAAGTCGCTGACGCCGGACCGGCAGAGCCGGAGGAAGAGGTTGATGTTGCCATGCTGATGGCAGAAGCGGACCCGGACAAGGGTGCCAGCGTCTTTCGCAAATGTTCTGCCTGCCACAAGGTCGACGGAACTGACGGTGTCGGCCCCCACCTGAACGGTGTGGTCGGGCGCGAGATCGCTGCTGTGGACGGTTTCGGCTATTCCGGCGCTCTTGCTTCGCTTGACGGTTCATGGACCGAGGAAGAGCTGTATGGTTTCCTGTTGGACCCAAAAGGCTACGCACCGGGCACAAGCATGGGTTTTGCGGGCCTGAAAAAGCCGGAAGACAAGGCCAATGTCATCGCCTATCTTGCGAGCGTAGAATAAAAATCCTGTGATCCGGGACAACAGGCCGCCTTGTAGGCGGCCTTTTTTGTGGCCACCACGCCAGATAACATATTCGCAACTTGTGTCTTGGCAGGCCGCGCCATTAGCTTACATGAACGCATGATGTGACTTGCGATGCAAAGGATGTGCCTGATGACCCGATCAACGACACGAACCGCCTCCCGTCCTGCCAAAGGCATGCAGTGGTTGCACTGGGCGGCCCTTGCCACACTGGGACTGGGGTTGATTGTGTCCGGTGGGGTCTCTGCGCAGGAGAACACCATCAAAAGTCATGGCTACAGCTTTTACGGTGATCTGAGCTATCCGGCCGATTATACGCATTTCAGTTATGTGAACCCGGACGCACCAAAGGGTGGCGAAATTTCTGTGGCGATGCTGGGCACCTTCGACAGCATGAACCCTTACAGCCGCAAGGGGCGGGGCGGTGCATTGTCAACGATGATGTACGAAAGCCTGCTGGGTGAGGGCATCAACGTGCCAGCACCGGCGGATGTCTATGCCGAATACTACTGCCTGCTGTGCGAAAGCCTCGAATACGACGAGGGCAAGAATTACGTTATCTTCTACATGCGACCCGAGGCGCGTTTTTCTGACGGCACACCCGTGACCGCACATGATGTGGCCTTCAGCCAACAGCTGATCCTTGAGCAGGGTCTGCGGTCTTACGCTGATGCTGTCAGCAAGCGCATCCAGAACATCGAAGTGATCGACGATCATACAATCCGTTATGATTTCACACCGGGCATTTCGCGCCGCAGCCTGATTGAAGTGGTGGGTGGCATGTCGGTCTGGTCCAAGAAATGGTACGAGGAAACCGGTGCGCGGCTGGACGAAAGCCGTCTTGAGACATCTCCGGGGTCCGGGGCCTATATGATCGAAGAAATCGACGTGAACCGCCGCATCGTCTACAAACGGAACCCAGATTATTGGGGTGCTGATCTGCCGTTCAACAAAGGCCGCAACAACTTTGACAGCATCCGGGTAGAATATTTTGGGGATGACGGCGCGGCGTTTGAGGCGTTCAAGGCAGGTGAATACACCTTCCGTGCAGAGACAAGTTCAAGGCAGTGGGCATCGGCCTATGATTTTCCAAAGGTTGATCAGGGGCAAGTGCTGAAGAAGGAACTGCCAAACGGCTCGCCGCCGACGCCGACGGGTATTGTTTTCAACCTGGGCCGTGAGGTCTTGCAGGACAAACGTGTGCGCGAGGCCGTTGCGCTGGGCTTTAACTTTGAATGGACGAATGAATCGCTTCAGTTTGGTCTTTTCCGCCAGCGCGCGTCATTCAATCAGGGCACGCCACTTCAGGCCGAAGGTGTGCCACAGGGTGCAGAGCTTGCCTTTCTGGAATCGCTGGGCGATCTGGTGCCGCCTGAAATGCTGACGCAAGAGGCACGTATGCCGCATACATCAGGTGCCGACCGCCTGCTGGATCGCCGCAATCTGCGGCAGGCCATGCGTCTGCTGGACGATGCGGGCTGGGCTGTAGGTGCTGATGGCAAGCGCCGCAATGCGAACGGTGAACCGCTGAGACTGGTCTTTTTGATGAATGCCTCGGGGTCTGCCACGCTTACGGCGGTGGTCGAGAATTTCATGTCTAACCTTGAAGCGATGGGGATTGAGGCCGTCACCGAGCGGGTCGATGCATCCCAATTCACCGCCCGGCAACGGGATCGCGACTATGACCTGGTGTATGATCAGTACATCCCGTTCCTCAGTACGGGCGGCGGGTTGCAACAGTTCTACGGATCAGAAGCCGCTGAATTTTCGGTCTTTAACCCCGCCGGGCTGGCCAGTCCGTTGGTGGATGAAATCATCGAAGCGTCCCAGCGCATGGAAACCAAAGAAGAAACCGATACCACCCTCATCGCGCTGGACCGGGCTCTGCGTCATGAGTTTTTCATGGTCCCGATGTGGTACAATGATGTGCATTGGGTTGCCTATTACGACCAGTATGAGCATCCCGAAACCATACCGGCCTACGGATTGGGGTATTTCGATTTCTGGTGGTACGATGCCGAAGGGGCGGATGCCCTGAAAGCGGCAGGCGCGTTGAGGTAATTCACCCCGATGGGCGCCTATATTCTTCGACGGCTTTTGCTGATCATCCCGACACTGCTGGGGATCATGCTGATCAACTTTACGCTGGTGCAGTTTGTGCCCGGTGGCCCGATTGAACAGGCCATTGCCCGTGCGCAGGGCGGTGGCGATGTCTTTGGTGGGTTCGCCGGGGGCAACAACGATGCGGGCGCAGAGGATCTAAGCAGCAGTTCAGAAAGCACCTACGTCGGTGCCCGTGGTTTGCCGCCAGAGTTCATCGAAGAGCTGGAGCGCGAGTTTGGGTTCGATAAACCACCCGTTGAGCGGTTTTTGAACATGCTGTGGAACTACATGCGTTTTGATTTTGGTGAGAGTTATTTCCGTTCGATCAGCGTGATCGACCTGATCAAGGAAAAGCTGCCTGTGTCGATTACGCTTGGGCTGTGGTCGACATTGATTGCCTATCTGATTTCCATTCCGTTGGGCATCCGCAAGGCCGTGCGCGACGGATCACGCTTTGACACATGGACGTCAGGTGCGATCATCGCAGCCTACGCGATCCCCGGTTTTCTGTTCGCCATCCTATTGCTGGTGCTTTTTGCCGGTGGATCATATTACCAGATTTTCCCGCTGCGCGGTCTGACGTCAGATAATTTCGATGAACTCAGCACGCTGGGTAAGATCGGGGATTACTTCTGGCATATCACGTTGCCGGTTCTTGCCTCGACCATCTCTGCCTTTGCCACGCTGACGCTGCTGACCAAAAACAGCTTTCTGGACGAGATCAAGAAACACTACGTGATGACCGCCCGCGCCAAGGGGTTGTCAGAGCGCAAGGTGCTCTACGGCCACGTGTTCCGCAACGCCATGCTGATCGTGATTGCGGGTTTTCCGGCGGTGTTTATCGGCGTCTTCTTTGGGGGCTCGCTGATTATCGAAACCATCTTCTCGCTCGACGGTTTGGGGCGTCTGGGGTTTGAGGCCGCCGTGGCCCGCGATTATCCGATCGTCTTTGGCACGCTGTTCATCTTTGGCCTGATTGGCCTGATCGTCGGCATCCTGTCCGATCTGATGTATGTGCTGGTTGATCCGCGCATTGATTTTGAGCGGAGGGAAGGCTGATGGCTTTGTCCCCGCTGAACCAGCGCCGCTGGCGCAATTTCACCCGCAACCGCCGCGCCTATTGGAGCCTTTGGATCTTTGCGATCCTGTTCGGCATTTCGCTGTTTGCGGAGTTTGTGGCAAACGACAAGCCGATCCTCGTGAACTATCGCGGCGAATATTATATGCCGATCTTCAATTTCTACGCAGAAACCGAATTTGGCGGGGATTTCCAGACTGAAGCGGTGTACCGCGACCCGGAGGTGAAATGCCTGATCGAGACAGGCGGGCTGGACCTGTGTTTTGATGATCCCGAAGGATACATCGAGGATGCGCAGGACGGTGTGATCGAGGGCGAGGCGATTGCGAAAGGCTGGGCCATCTGGCCGATTATCCCATACAGCTTTGACACTGCCGTGGACCGTCCCGGTGCCGCACCCCTGCCGCCCAATGGCCAGAACTGGCTGGGCACCGATGGCACCAAGCGCGATGTCATGGCCCGGGTGATCCACGGGTTCCGCCTGTCTATTCTCTTCACCCTGATCGTGACAGGGCTGGCCAGTCTGATCGGCGTGATCGCCGGTGCTGTGCAGGGGTTCTTTGGCGGCTGGACCGATCTGATCTTTCAGCGGATCATTGAGATATGGTCCTCCACCCCGTCGCTTTATGTGATCATCATCATGTTCGCGATACTGGGGCGCAGTTTCTGGCTTTTGGTCATATTGCTGGTTTTGTTCAGTTGGACATCGCTCGTGGGGGTGGTGCGCGCCGAATTCCTGCGCGCGCGCAATCTTGAGTATGTGCGTGCGGCGCGGGCGCTGGGTGTCAGCAACGTCACCATCATGTTCCGCCATATGCTGCCCAACGCAATGGTCGCCACACTGACGATGCTGCCTTTCATCATCACCGGCACAATCAGTACGCTGGCGATTCTCGATTTTCTGGGTTTCGGCCTGCCGTCCTCGGCCCCATCGCTGGGGGAATTGACGTTGCAAGCCAAACAGAACCTGCAGGCGCCTTGGCTGGCCTTCACCGCCTTCTTTACTTTTGCCATCATGCTGTCCCTGCTGGTGTTCATTTTTGAGGGTATCCGCGATGCCTTTGACCCGCGAAAGACCTTTTCATGAGCGCACTTCTTGAGGTCAAAGACCTGCGGGTTGGGTTCCGGCAGGATGGCAAGCTGAGCGAGGCCGTCAAAGGCGTGTCTTTCCATGTTGAGCGGGGAGAGACCGTGGCACTGGTGGGTGAAAGCGGATCGGGCAAGTCAGTGTCGGCTCTGTCTACCGTATCGCTGTTGGGCGACAGCGCCGAGGTATCGGGCAGCGTGAACTACGATAGCCAGCAGATGATCGGCGCGAGCGAGGCGCTGTTGCGCAAGGTGCGCGGCAACGACATCAGCTTTATTTTCCAAGAACCGATGACCTCGCTTAACCCGCTGCACACGATTGAAAAGCAACTGGCCGAAAGCCTTGCCCTGCATCAGGGTCTGGCGGGTGACGCCGCCCGTGCCCGTATCCTGGAACTGCTCGACAAGGTCGGCATCAACGATGCCGAAAGCCGTCTGGGTGCCTATCCGCACCAATTGTCCGGCGGGCAGCGCCAGCGCGTGATGATCGCAATGGCTTTGGCCAACAAGCCCGACGTGCTGATCGCGGATGAGCCGACAACCGCGCTGGATGTGACCATACAGGCGCAGATCCTTGAGCTGTTGAAAGAGCTGAAAGACAGCGAAGGCATGGGGCTTTTGTTCATCACGCACGATCTGGGTATCGTGCGCCGCATCGCGGACCGTGTCTGCGTCATGCAAAAGGGCGAGATCGTCGAGCAAGGGCCGACGGCCGAGATTTTCGGCAACCCGCAACATCCCTACACCATCAAACTGCTTAGCGCGGAACCCACCGGGCAGCCCGCACCGGTCCCCGAGGATGCAAGGGAGATCGTGCGCGCCGATCATCTCAAGGTGTGGTTCCCGATCCAGCAAGGTTTGCTGCGCCGCACGGTTGGACATGTAAAGGCCGTCAACGACGCCACGTTCTCTGTGCGCGCGGGGGAGACACTGGGCATCGTCGGCGAAAGCGGGTCCGGCAAGACGACAATGGCGCTGGCGATCATGCGTCTGATCGCATCAGAAGGTGGTATCACCTTCATGGATCAGGATGTACGCCGCTGGTCCACACGTGAACTGCGTCGCCTGCGTTCAGAAATGCAGATCGTATTTCAGGACCCGTTCGGCTCGCTCTCGCCGCGCATGACATGTTTTCAGATCATCTCTGAAGGGCTTGCCATCCACGGTATCGACAAGGGCAAAGACCAGCGTGTGCTGGTACATGAGGTGATGGAAGAGGTCGGTCTCGACCCTGCCACGATGGACCGGTATCCCCATGAATTTTCCGGCGGGCAACGGCAGCGCATCGCGATTGCCCGTGCGATGGTGCTGCGGCCCAAGTTGTTGGTGCTGGACGAGCCGACAAGCGCGCTTGATATGACAGTGCAGGTGCAGATTGTTGAGTTGCTGCGCGAATTGCAGGTGAAATACGGTCTGGCGTATCTGTTCATCAGCCACGACCTGAAGGTGGTGCGCGCGATGTCGCACAATGTCATGGTGATGAAACGGGGTGACGTTGTGGAATACGGCGCATCCGAAGATCTCTATGACAGGCCGCAATCAGAGTATACGCGCGCCTTGTTGCAGGCCACAGCCTAAGCGGCTTGCGGGCTGCAGGCCGTCGTACTGCGTTTGATCCAGATCATTTCATTGTCGCGCTGTTTTGCGTCATAACCAAGCGATGAAGACCAGATCTCACGGCGCACCTGTCCTGCGTACGCCCACCCACAATGACTTTCTGTCGGCCCTGTCGCTGGGCTGGCGTGATTTTCGGGCCAGTCCGCTGACGGATTTGGCTTTCGCCAGCTTCTTTGTAGTCGCCGGATTGCTGATGATGTGGGTCACATGGGCCACGGGGCACACCTTCTGGCTGATACTTGCTGTAATGGGATTCCCGTTGGTTGGCACATTAGGGGCCGTCGGTTTTTATGAGGTCAGCAGACGGCAAAGCGTGCGTGAGGCCGTGAGCTTTGGAACGGTCTTTCGCCATGCCTGGGCCGAGCGCGGCGGACAGTTGCCGTGGCTCTCCGCCATCATTGTCGTTACCTTCATGTTCTGGTTTTTTCTGGGCCACATGATCTTTGCCCTGTTTCTGGGATTGTCCACGATGACGAACGTGTCCTCGTCACTGGATGTTTTTCTGACGACACAGGGCATGACAATGCTGGCCTTTGGCAGCGCTGTCGGGGCGGGTTTTGCGGTGTTTGTTTTTGCAATCACAGTCATGGGCATGCCGATGCTGCTGGACCGCGATGTAGATTTCGTGACGGCGATGCTGGCTTCGATCCGTGCGGTGGCGCGAGCACCAATGGCCTTTCTGGGCTGGGGCATTGTTCTTGCCGTGATCACGCTGCTTGCGATGGTGCCGCTGTTTCTGGGGCTTTTTGTTGCCATGCCGGTGCTGGGACACGCGACATGGCGTCTCTATGCGCGGCTTTCGACACCGGTTGCCTAGGCGCTTAGCAGCCCGGCAACCATTGCCCCCAAAGCGACCAAATGGATCAGTATGATTGCCTTGTCCCGCCACAACAGGCCGACGGCAAACCAGCCAATCAAGCCGATAAGGAAAAGGTAGATGTTCAGCGGTGTCATGCCAAATGCCGTGGCGGTATAGCCCAATATCTGCACGATCGAGGCGGCCCATTTCACAATCATCACGGCCAGTGCACGATCCAGCGGAAAGACAGTGGCCGGCGGTTTCAGGCTGATCAGGTTACCTAAGGGCGGGGCCATCGTTTTTGTCGGGGTCATTGGTGGCCTCACAGGTTCTTTGGATTGATGTCAAAGGTCTTGCGTCTCGCGAACCAGCGGCGGCGCTGCGTCTGGCCTTTGGGGGGCACATCGCGGAGGGACACTGTGTCACTGCGGGTCGCAGTCAGAAACGAGCGTGCATAGATATCTAACATGAGATTTCCTTACTGAATTGATCTGATGTTTGATATATTGCGCCAAACGGGCTTTTATACGAGTCATCAAAACTCATGATATGTAATCAGGACTTAAGTATGAATTGGCGAAGCCTGCCTCCACTGGCCGCTCTGCGCGCCTTTTCCGCTTTTGCCGAGACACGCAATATCGTCGCGGCGGGGGATGCGCTGGGTGTCAGCCATGCCGCAATCAGCCAGCAGTTGCGCGCGCTGGAAGGGCATCTTGATGTGTCCCTTCTGGACCGGACGGGCCGTAGTCTTGAACTGACCCGCGCGGGCGCGCAATTGGCGGATGCCCTGCGCGCGGGGTTTTCGGGGATGATCGAAGCGGTGGAGGAAATCACGGGCCAGCAGGACGCGCGCCCGTTGCATATTTCTGTCACACCGACCTTTGCGGCCTCCTGGCTGATGCCGCGCCTGCCCAAATTCCGCGCGGCCCATCCGAAGGTCGATCTGATGATTGATCCGTCGCCGCATGTCGTCACGCTTGGGGCAGACGGGATCGATGTGGCGGTCCGGTATGGTGTTGGCCCGTGGGACGGGGTGACGGCAGAAATGCTGTTGCAATCACCAATGGTTGTGGTGGCGGCCCCGTCGCTGGTGGGCAGTGCCGCATTTGATGATCTGGCCGATCTGGCAAAGTTTCCGTGGCTTGAGGAATTTGGCACATCCGAGGCCAGTGCATGGCATCGCCGCTTTGGCGTGCCGCGTGCGGAATTGGGGATGGTGCAGGTGCCCGGCAACCTGATGCTGGATGGCGCGCGTGACGGGCAGGGGGTGGCCGTCACGGTGCGCGAATTCGTGGCGCGCGACATCGCAGCAGGAAGGCTGCGTGTGCTGCACACAGAAAATATTCCGAATGCGGGCTATCACATCGTCACGCGCCCGACTGTGCTGCGCCCGGCGGTCAAGGCCTTCGTGGTCTGGCTGCGTAAAGAGGGGCGCGATGCGGCCCTTAACCCGGACCAATCATAAAGCAGCTGACATTTCGTGCAGCCAGACGGCGACAGGCCAGATCGGCAGTCTCGCGGGTCATCCCAAGAAAGTTCGCGTCAAACCCCCGTGGACGGCGCACAACCTTGCGCAAGGAACCGTCCAGTGTCGCCATCTCGGCCAATGCCGTCTTGAGCAGGATCTTTTCGGCGGCATAGCGGCTTGGATACCGGCCAACATTCACGCCCCAGTGCCGCCCGCCAGAGGTCGAGACGCGCGTGACCACCTCCTGTTCAACCACACGTTTTTTGCGCGAGGGCTTGGCTTTGGTGGTACGGCTGGGCCGCAAAGCGGGCCGAACAGAGGCGTTTGCGGCGGCTAATGTGACCTCAGCCGTTTTTGCAGCGGGCGCGGGTGTTGTCACGGCCTCCTTGAGTGCGGCTACGATATCGGCACTGCTGACCGCAGGTTCGGTGGCAGCGACCAGCACAGGTGCCTGTGGCGCAGGCCGCATTTGCGGACGCTTGGATTTCTTTACCGCACCGACAAGACGGATTGTCTTGCCCGCACCCCCGGCAACCGATCCGGGAGCGACCGTTTTCTGCTGCGGCTTTGAGGCCACTTCAATATCCACATAACGTGGTTTTTTCGGCTTGCGCAGTGGCGCGCGTGACGGCGCGCGGCGGAAGCCCAGGTCCATCAGTTCTGCCACTTTCGCGTTGCGCGATGTTGTGGATTTTCCGCCAAACACGGTCACGATGATCCGTTCGTTCCCACGTTCAGCCGATGCGGTAAGGTTGAAGCCTGCCGCACGGGTATAGCCCGTCTTGATCCCGTCAGCACCTTTGTAGGAGTTCAGGAACCGGCGGTTGGTGTGGCTGACTTTGCGCACGCCTGCGTCGGCTGTGATGCGCGAGAACAGATTGTAATACTGCGGGAAATCATAAAGCAGGTGCCGCCCCATGATCGACATGTCGTGCGCGGTGGACAGATGGCCCGCTTCGGTCAGGCCGTGCATGTTCTTGAAGGTGGTGCGGGTCATGCCCAACTGGCGGGCAACGGCGTTCATGCGCCGGGCAAACCGCGCCTCCGACCCCGAGATCGCCTCGCCAATTGCGGTCGCTGCGTCGTTTGCGGATTTCACGGCGGCACCCCGGATCAGGTAGCGCAACTTGATGCGCTGGCCCGCGCGCAGTCCCAGTTTGGAAGGGGGTTCGGCCGCCGCGCGCTTTGACACGGTTACCTTGCTATCGAGCGAGATTTCGCCCCGCTCAATCGCCTGAAACGCGATGTAGAGCGTCATCATTTTGGTCAGCGATGCAGGGTGCAGGCGGGTGTTTGCGTTCTGGGCATGGATCACCTTGCCCGTGCGCGCATCCATGACATAGGCCGCATAGGGTGCCGCCATCGCGCTGAGCGGAACAATCACGACCAGCCAGAGAGCCGCAATGAAAAACAGCCCGAAACGGGCGAGCGAAACGCGTCGCGCCTTCATGATAACCTGCCTTTTTCTGCCTCTAGACCGCCGATTTTTCGACTGGCCATATTTTTTGTGAATTTAAGCTAACACAGGACGCATTTTCGATAAACCCTATGAATACGGTGAATTAGACGATTTTTCTGCTGTGCAGCGTCAACATCTGGGGGGGATTCAGGGGCTACCTACTAAGGGGGGTATTGTGGCAGGAATGTGGCAAGATCTGGGCCGGGTTGCCCAGATTCCTTTGGTGCTTTTTCGGACCTTATCGGTGCCTGTGTCACGGATTATCCAGCGGTCAGCGCCTGTAGATGATCGGGCAGTCTGGTCAGTGCCTCCAGCGTGGTAAATCTGGCGGTGACTGGCGGAGGATCGGCGCGTTCATAGGCCCAGGTCAGCGCATGTGGGATATGTACAGCCCAGCCGCCCGCCCTGATCATCGGCACCACGTCAGACGCCAGAGAGTTGCCTGCCATCAAGCCCTGATCGGCGCCGGTGCCATGCTGGGCAAAAATCCTGGTATAGATGTCCGGTGTCTTGTCGGACACGATTTCGATCCGGTCAAAGTGATCGCGCAGGCCGGATTGCGCCAGTTTGCGTTCCTGATCCAGCAGGTCACCCTTGGTGATCAGGATAAGTTTGTAGTCCCGCCCAAGCTGGTTCAGCGTTTCCGCTACGCCGGGTAACAGTTCGATCGGATGGGACAGCATATCGCGACCGGCGTCGAGTATTTTACGGATCACCGTTGCAGGGACCTTGCCGTCGGTCACGTCAATCGCGGTTTCGATCATCGACAAGGTGAAGCCTTTGATCCCAAACCCATAATGCGGAAGGTTGCGCCGCTCTGCCACCAGCAGACGCGCCATCAGCGTCTCTTTGTCCGTATGCGCGCGCAACAGGTCCGCAAAATGGTCCTGTGTCAGGGCGAAGAACCGCTCATTGTGCCAGAGCGTATCGTCCGCATCCAGTCCGATGGTGGTCACCACAGGGGTCATTTTCCGCAAACCTCTTTCATAACGTGGCCGCAGGGTTATATAACGCAGCGCACGACTCACACCATGTCACTCAACCCAGCGGAGCAGCAATGCGCCTTGACGATATCATGATGGCCGATCGTTCCGATGACGACAGCGATACGGGCCTGCTGACCAAAACCAAACCCAAGACCAAGCGGCCACCACTTTATAAGGTGTTGCTGCTGAACGACGATTTCACACCAATGGAATTTGTCGTGCATGTGCTTGAGCGGTTCTTTGGGCTGAATCACGCGCAGGCGTTTGAGATCATGCTGACAGTCCACAAAAAGGGACTCGCGGTGGTTGGTGTGTTCAGTCACGAAATCGCAGAGACCAAGGTGGCGCAGGTCATGGATTTTGCGCGGCGGCACCAGCACCCGCTGCAATGCACGATGGAAAAAGAAGAATAGTGCGCATCGCTGTATCTGCGTATGTGGCGGACCGCGCGTGATCGACGCGCGTTTGCAGGTGGCGTTGGGCGGCGACGGGCTGGTCATTCCCGAGGAAGGCCGGATCGCGGTGTTTCGCCCTCCGGTCGAGGCTGATCTGCATGGGCTGCGGCCAGACCGCTGTGACATCATTCACGATTTCAAACCGGCTTTTGTGGCATGGGAGGGGCGCGGCTATGACGCTGTGCAGACACCGCAAGGGCCATATGCCGCTGCCATTGTTTGCCTGCCCCGTGCCAAGGCCGAAGCCCGGCATCTGATTGCACAGGCCTGTGCGGTGACCGACGGGATCGTGGTGATCGACGGGCAAAAGACCGACGGCGCAGATTCCATGCTCAAGGCAATGAAGGCGCGGGTCAGCGTGCAGGGGCCTGTGTCTAAGGCACACGGAAAACTGTTCTGGATCACCGAACCGGCGGCAGAGTTCTTTGCGGACTGGGAAACGCCCCCCGCCCAGACTGAAGGTGGTTTCTGGACCGCCCCGGGGGTTTTTTCTGCTGACGGGGTCGATCTTGCCTCGGCGTTGCTGGTCGATGCGCTGCCCGACAAGTTGGGTGCGCGGGTGGCTGATCTGGGGGCGGGCTGGGGTTTTCTGTCGGCGCATGTACTGACCCGGCCTGAGGTCGAAGAGGCGCATCTGGTCGAGGCGGGGTATATGGCGCTGGAATGCGCGCGCCGCAACGTGAGCGACGCGCGCGCCGTTTTTCACTGGGAAGACGCCGTGCACTGGGAGTCCAAGGCGCGTGTCGATACGGTTGTGATGAACCCGCCCTTTCATGTGGGCCGTGCGTCAGAACCGCAGATTGGTCAGGCGTTCGTGGCCGCAGCAGCGCGGGTTTTGTCCACGCAGGGCGATCTTTGGATGGTCGCCAACCGTCACTTGCCCTATGAAGCGGAACTGAAGAAACGCTTTGCACAGGTTGAGGAAACCGGCGGCGATGCCCGGTTCAAGCTGTTTCACGCCAGCCGCCCGCTCCGGTCGCGGCGACGCGCCTAGGCAAATCCAAGAGGAGACGGAATGTCCTTTTCAGTAAGTGGCAAGACAGCGATTGTCACCGGTGCGGCCAACGGAATTGGTCTGGCCATCGCCCGGCATCTGGCCGATCAGGGTGCGAACGTGATGTGCGCCGATGCGCATGAGAAAAAGCTGGTCGAAGAACTGGGCGATGCGCCCGAAGACGGCAATATCCGTATTTTTGCGGGTGATCTGCGTCAGCGGCTTACCATTGCCAACCTTGTGTCGGCCACCATCGACGCTTTTGATGAAGTCGACATTCTGGTCAATGCCTCACGCCAGTTGCTCACGACCGACGCGATGGATGTCGAAGACACCTCTGTGCAAACCCTGCTGGATCAGAACCTGATGACCGCGCTGCATCTGACGCAATATGTGGCAAAGCGGATGATCAAACAGGCAGAAGATCGCGAGGACGGACAGGTCGGCGCGATCATCAATTTCAGCTCAATCTCGGCAGATCATATTCAGCCTGAACTGATGGGTTATTCCATTGCGGCCAGCGCGGTACAGCAGATGACCCGGTCTATGGCGATCACTCTCGCGCCGCACCGGATCCGGGTAAACGCGATTTCCTTTGGTTCAGTGATGAGCGGATCGCTGCAGGCGGCGGTGGCGGACAACCGGGGCTGGCGTGATGACATTCGGGACCATACGCCACTTGGCCGCATCGCCTCCCCGAACGAGCTTTGCGATGCGGTTCAGTTTCTTGCGGCCGATAGCTCTGGCTTTATGACGGGCGAGGTGATGGTGATTGATGGCGGGCGCAGCTTGCTGGATGCGGTGACTGCCCCCGCGCATTGATCTGTGGGGCACGGATGCCGCCCGAAATTCCCGTATCGTTGCAGACAACCGGTCAGCGGGCTGGTTTTGGGCTTGACGGCACCCCGGCGCTGGCTTAGTCCACGCGCCGATGGCGTTATAGCTCAGTTGGTTAGAGCGAACGACTCATAATCGTTAGGTCCCTGGTTCAAATCCAGGTAACGCCACCATCTTTTCCCATATTTCTTAGGTAACTGGCACAATACTGCAACGATTCCGCCGTCTCGCGCGCTCGCGCAGATTTGCGTTGATAGTTACAAACGTGACTGCTTATTCTGCGCCCGTGGCGGGGTTCAGAACGCGCCGCGCCAGCGGCTGCATTGACGTCAGTTGTTTGGTGCTGTCTGATTGGCCCCGCAAAAGGAATGATCGTTCCACCCAAAGGAACGACAGCAAGGGAGAAGAGAAAAAAATGCTGAGAAGAACAATTCTGGGTCTGGCAGGCGCGGCACTGGCCGTGACGCTGGCTGGCACCACCGCGATGGCGCAGGAAGTAACGCTGCGCATGCACCAGTTCCTGCCACCACAGGCCAACGTACCCAAGCTGGTGCTGGACGTCTGGGCTGACAAGATCGAGGCCGATTCAGAGGGCCGCATCAAGATTGAGCGCTATCCCTCCATGCAGCTGGGTGGCAAGCCGCCGGAACTGATGGATCAGGCGATTGACGGCGTGGCCGACATCATCTGGACCGTTGTGGGCTACACGCCGGGCCGCTATCCATCGACCGAAGTGTTCGAACTGCCCTTCATGATGACAAACGCGCGCGCGATGTCCTCTGCCTATTGGCAGATGTTTGAAAAGCACATGAAAGACACTGAATTCAAGGACGTGCATATCCTTGGCACATGGGTTCACGGCCCCGGCCTGATCCACGCCAACAAAGAAGTGCGCACGCCTGCCGATATGGCCGGTCTGAAACTGCGCGGCGGTTCGCGCCTTGTGTCCGACCTGATCAAGGAATTGGGCGGCACGCCGGTTGGTATGCCCGTGCCTGCGGTGCCGGAAGGTCTTTCCAAGGGTGTGATCGACGGCACGACCATTCCGTGGGAAGTGACCAAGGCGTTGAAAGTGCCGGAGCTGGTCGAGAACCATACTGAGTTCACCGGGAACGCGCTTTATTCGCTGACCTTTGTTCTTGCGATGAACAAGGACCGCTATGAAGGTCTGCCGGATGATCTCAAGAAGATCGTCGACGACAACTCCGGTCTTGAGTTCTCGATCTTTGCCGGTGGCACAATGGAAGACAGCGATGCACCTTCGCGTCAGATCGCCGTGGATCGTGGCAACAACATCGTCACGTTGAACGCCGAAGAAACCGCCGTCTGGAAAGCAGCGGCGCAGCCGGTGATCGACACATGGCTGGCCGACATGGAAAGCAAAGGCATCGACGGTCAGGCGCTGATCGACGAAGCCAAAGCTCTGATCGAAGCTTACGACAAGTAAGCCCGACAATATGACAAAGATCTGCGGCGGCGATTGCTGCCGCAGTTTTTTCTGACTTGCGAGATTATTCCATGCACCGCGCCATACAGTCCCTTGCCCGCCTGACAGCATTGGTCGGTGGTGTTATTCTGCTCGGTCTCATCGCGCTGACCACCCTCTCGATCCTTGGTCGCTCGATCAACAAATTCCTGCATCGTGATTTCTTTGACGAAAGCCTTGTTGGGTTTTCTCAATGGTTGCTTGAACTGGGGGTTGGAGAGATCAACGGCAGCTATGAACTGCTTGAGGCTGGTGTTGCCTTTGCGATTTTCTCTTTTCTGCCGATTTGCCAGTTTTACGGTGCCCACGCGACGGTGGATGTTTTTACCTCGTTCCTGCCCGACCGCATAAACCGTTGGATTGCCGCCTTCTGGGAGGTGGTGCTGGCCGCGACAATCCTGCTGGTGATCTGGCGGTTGTACGAAGGCATGCTGCGTTATCTCGGCAATGGCGAAACGACGGTGTTTTTGCAATTTCCCGTCTGGTGGGCCTATGCAGCCAGCTTTGCTGCCGGGTTGATTGCCTGTGTTGTGGCCGTTTACTGCGCCTTTGTGCGCATTCGCGAAGCGGCGCAAGACCAAGACATCCTGCCGCTAGAGCACGGGGAACATTGAGATGAGCAACCTTGAACTGGGCTTTTGGTCGTTCCCCGTTTTGCTGATCATGGTGTTTTTGCGCGCGCCCATTGGCCTGGCCATGCTGCTGTGCGGATTTGGCGGCTGGTATTTTGCGATGGGCGGCAACCCCACGCCGCTTTTGGCCAAGATGAAATCTGAAACCTACACCACCTTTTCCAGCTATTCGCTCAGCATCATCCCGATGTTCCTGCTGATGGGGCAGTTCGCGACCCTGTCGGGCATGTCGCAATCGTTGTTCAAGGCGGCAGAGAACTTTCTCGGCCACCGGCGCGGCGGTGTTGCGATGGCCTCTGTCGGGGCCTGTGCGGGCTTTGGCGCGATCTGCGGTTCGTCGCTGGCCACCGCTGCCACCATGTCCAAGGTCGCCCTGCCAGAGCTGAAACGCTACGGCTATTCCGGCGGGTTCTCCACTGCGACCCTTGCGGCGGGCGGTACGCTGGGCATCCTGATCCCGCCTTCGGTCATCCTGGTGATCTACGCGATCCTGACCGAACAGAATATCGCCAAACTGTTCCTTGCGGCCTTTATTCCCGGCATCCTTGCTGCCCTAGGGTATATGCTGACCATTTCGATCTACGTGCGCCTGCACCCTGACGCGGCTGGCACGCGCCCCGCGGTGCCGATGTCCGAACGCTTCCGCGCTTTGGCGGGGTGCTGGCCGGTGCTGACGATCTTTGCGCTGGTGGTTGGCGGCATCTATGCGGGCTGGTTCACACCGACCGAAGGATCGGCCATTGGGGCCGCCGCCACGGGATTGGCCGCATTGTTTTCAGGAAGTCTGAACTGGCGTGTGCTGGGCCAGAGCCTGATGGGTACCGCACGCACCACCGGCATGATCTTTTTCATCGTATTGGGGGCCGGGTTTTACAATGGCTTTCTGGCGCTGTCAGGCGTGCCGCAATTCATGGCCGGCTGGGTGGTTGAACAAGGGTTTTCGCCGCTTTTCGTGCTTTGCGTGATCCTTGGGTTCTATCTGGTGTTCGGCTGTCTGATGGACAGCCTGTCGATGATCCTGCTGACCGTGCCGATCTTCTTTCCTGTCATCATGGCGATGGATTTTGGCATGTCGCCCGAGCATGTGGCGATCTGGTTTGGTATTCTGGTCCTGATCGTGGTCGAGGTGGGGCTGATCACACCGCCCGTGGGCATGAACCTCTTCATCATCAACTCGATGGACCGTGAAACACCGATGACCCAGACCTACCGTGCGGTGATGTATTTTGTGGGTTCGGACATCTTGCGTGTGATCATTCTGGTGGCGTTCCCGGCGATCACGCTGTTCCTGCTACCGGACTGATCTTGCCGCCCCGCATGTGCACTAAACTGCACCTGCGGGGCGCGCCCGTTGCGCAATTGGCGTCAAGCTGCACAATGTTGCGCAACGAAAGGAACTCTGATGCTGTCCGTACACGCCAATGCCGCGACCTATTTTGTTGACCGCCACATCGAAGAAGGGCGCGGGGACAAAACAGCCTACCTTGAGGCCGAGACAGGGCGCCGGATCAGCTATGCACAGATGGCAGACGGGGCGGGTCGGGTTGCGGGCGCGCTGGACCGGGCGGGCATCCGGGCTGAGGAACGCGCAGCGTTGCTGGTGCTGGACCAGATCGAATTTCCACAGCTTTTCTGGGGCGCGCTCAAGGCCGGTGTGATCCCTGTGCCGTTGAACACGCTTCTGGCCACCGCCGTCTACGATGTCATCCTGCGCGACAGCCGCGCGGCGATCCTGTTTGTCTCTCGGCCCCTGTGGGACGTCGTGGCCCCCGCCGTGGCGGAGAACCCCTATATCCGACAGGTCGTCATCATCGGGGAGCCCGTGGACGGCGCGATATCTTACGATACCTTTGTGCAGGACGCGCCAAAGCGGGACACGGTAGAGGTGAGCAGTGACGAAGTCGCTTTCTGGCTTTATTCCTCAGGCTCGACCGGACAGCCCAAGGGTGTTGCGCATATTCATTCCGCCCTTCGTGCCACCGCGGATACCTACGGCGCGCAGGTACTGGGGATACGGGAGGACGACGTTGTGCTCTCGGCGGCCAAATTCTTTTTCGCCTATGGTCTGGGGAACGAAATGACCTTTCCCCTGTCCGTCGGTGCCACCTGTGTTTTGTTTACCGGGCGGCCCACACCGCCGGGCATGATCGACACGATGACGACGCACAAGCCGACGATCTTTTGCGGTGTTCCGACGCTTTATGCCGCGATGGTCGCGCAGATGGATCAGACCGGCGCGCCGGACGCGCCCTTGCGGCTGTGCATCTCGGCGGGCGAGGCGCTGCCGGAGGATGTGGGTCAGCGCTGGGAGGAACATACCGGCGTTGAAATTCTGGATGGCGTCGGTTCTACCGAAATGCTGCATATCTTTCTGAGCAATGCACCGGGTGACGTGGTCTATGGCACCTCTGGCACGGCGGTGCCGGGTTATGCCCTGCGTCTGGTGGGCGAAGACGGAGAAGAAGTGCCGGTTGGGGAAGTGGGCGAATTGCTGGTAAACGGGGCATCCGCCGCGAATTGTTACTGGAACCAGCGGGACAAATCGCGCAGCACCTTCGAAGGGGTCTGGACCCGCACGGGCGACAAATACGAGCGTCGCGCCGATGGGCGACTGGTCTACTGCGGACGCACCGACGACATGTTCAAGGTTTCGGGTATTTGGCTGTCGCCTTTTGAGGTTGAAGGCGCGTTGGTAAGCCATCCGTACGTGCTGGAGGCGGCGGTGGTGGCGCATAAAGACGCGGAAGGGCTGGAAAAGCCCAAAGCCTATGTGGTCTTGCAATCGGGTACAGCTGATCAGGCGCTAAAAGATACGCTGAAGGCGCACGTGAAAGAGAAGATCGGGCTGTGGAAATACCCTCGCTGGATCGAGGTCGTGGACGAGTTGCCCAAAACCGCGACGGGTAAAATCCAGCGATTTAAACTAAGAGAGGACGTCTGATGGCCATTGCATGGGATCACGGGGCGGGAAACCGGATAGATGTTGCGGGACAGGCGCTTGAGTACGCCTGCTGGGGGCCAGCACCGGGTGCAGCGCCGACGCTGGTGCTGCTGCACGAAGGGCTGGGATCAATCGCGCAGTGGAAAGACTGGCCTGCTGCACTCGCCGCCGCGACCGGTTGCGGCGTTTTCGCCTACTCCCGCGCAGGCTATGGCGCGTCTGATCCTGTCGCGCTCCCGCGCCCGCTGGACTACATGACCCGCGAGGCGATTGAAGTGCTGGGGCCAGTGATGGACGCCGCAGGCATCGAACAGGCCGTCTTGCTGGGACATTCCGATGGTGCCAGCATCGCGGCAATCTATGCGGGTTCTGTGTCTGACATGCGGGTGCGGGGGTTGATCCTGATGGCCCCGCATTTCTTTACCGAAGCGGATGGTCTTGCGGCGATCCGTCAGGCGGGGGATGCCTACAAGGCGGGTGATCTGAAAGAGAAACTGGGGAAATATCACAGCAATGTAGATGTGGCATTTTTCGGATGGCACGATGCATGGACCGATCCGGCCTTTGCCGACTGGAATGTGGCGGATGCGATTGATCACTGGCGCATTCCCGTGCTGGCCATTCAGGGCCGGGATGATCCCTATGGTACGCTGGCACAAATCAATGAGATTGAGACCCGCATCTACTCACCACTTGAAACTCTGATCCTTGATGGGTGCGGACACGCCCCGCACCTTGAGAAAGCAGCACAGACGCAGGCAGCGGTGACCGAATTCTGCACCCGCCTTTTTCGGTTGGAGCGTGAAGACGTTCCCTTTGACTGAACCAGCGGCTGATATTCCACTGCCGCCCCACGCCTATGTCCCCGGGCGCACAGCGCGGCATCCGGAGGATTGGTTTGATGGCATCAAACAGAGTGTCACGCCGAAAACCTCCCCCACTGAACTGGACCGAACGCAAGCTTTTCGGGCCGGTTTGCTGTATCTTGAGCGCGGATACTTTTGGGAATGTCACGAGGTGCTTGAGGCCGTCTGGATGCAAACACCCCAAGGCGCACCAGAGCGTGAGATGGTACAGGCACTGATCCAGCTTGCAAATGCGCGGCTGAAACTTCGGATGCAACGCCCGCGCGCGGTCTTGCGGTTGGTGAATATGGTGCTGGCGCATCTGGACAGGTGCCCCGGTGATGCACCGATTCTTGGTATCGCGCCCTCACAGGTTCGCATCTGGGCGAATGCTGTTCTACAGGACTGCAGCGTAGAATAATGCGCTATAATGCATAAAATTAGGCGATTTTCGCCGCATAACTTGCACTATTTCCGCAGAGTTTGAATTATAGTTCAACACATCAATCTGCAGGAGCTTCCCCAATGACCAAAGTGATCGACTTTCAGACCGATCCATCAAAGTACCGTCATTGGAAGGTTGATTATGACGGCCCTATTGCGTGGCTGTCGATGGACGTTGACGAAAAGGGCGGTCTGTTTGACGGCTACGAGCTCAAGCTCAACAGCTACGACCTTGGCGTCGACATCGAATTGGCCGACATTGTTCAGCGGATGCGTTTTGAGCACCCACAGGTCAAGGTCGTCGTGATGCAGTCGGCCAAGGACAAGGTATTCTGCGCCGGTGCAAACATTCGTATGCTTGGGGGTGCCGCGCACAGCCACAAGGTGAATTTTTGTAAATTCACGAATGAGACGCGCAACACCTACGAGGCCGCATTGGCCGACAGTGGGCAGAACTATATCTGCGCGATCAAAGGGGCCTGTGCGGGCGGCGGGTACGAACTGGCGCTGGCCTGTAACCACCTGATGCTGACGGACGATTCCACATCTTCCGTCGCCCTGCCAGAGGTGCCGTTGCTGGCCGTGCTGCCCGGCACCGGCGGGCTGACCCGCGTGACGGACAAGCGTAAAGTGCGCCGCGATCTGGCGGATGTCTTCTGCTCGATTGAAGAAGGCGTGAAGGGCAAACGCGCCGTCGAATGGCGTCTGGTGGATGAGGTATTCCCGAATTCGACTTTCGACGAAAAGGTGGTAGAGCGTGCGCAGGAACTGGCCGCAAACTCCGACAAGGCTGACGTCGAAAAAGGCATCGAACTGACCCCGCTGTCGCGCACCTTCGCTGAAGACGGCGTAAGCTATTCAAGTGTCGAGGTGGCGTTCCACCGCGCCGAAAAGCGCGCAACGATATTGATCAAAGGTCCCGAAGATGCTGCGCCCGCAGATATGGATGCGTTTACCGCGCAGGGCGCAGACGCATGGATGCTGCGCTGCGCACGCGAGGTGGACGACGCGATCCTGCACATGCGCAACAATGAAAAAGAGTTGGGACTGATCGAATTCCAGACACAGGGCGACCCAGAGCGTGTCATGGCACATGAAGCGCTGCTGTTGGATAACCCCGGTCACTGGCTGTCCCGCGAGGTGACGCAATACTGGAAACGCGTGCTCAAACGCGTTGACATGACATCCCGGTCTCTGGTCGCAATTGTTGAACATGGTTCCTGTTTTGCCGGCCCGCTGGCGGAACTTCTCTGGGCTGTGGACCGCAGCTATATGATGCTTGAGGAATTCGACGGCGATAACCGCCCACTGGCGACCGTCACAATGTCAAAGGGCAACTTCGGCGCCTATCCAATGAGCAATGATCTGACCCGGCTCGAAACCCGTTTCCTCGGCACGCCAGAGCAGGTGGAAAAGCTGAAAAGCTCAGAGGGTGAGGCATTGGAAGCCGACGCAGCCGAAGAGCTGGGCCTCGTCACCTACGCCTATGACGATATTGATTGGGAGGACGAGGTGCGCCTGTTCATGGAAGAGCGCGCCAGCTTCAGCCCCGATGCGATGACGGGGATGGAAGCCAACCTGCGCTTTGCGGGGCCTGAGACGATGGAAACCCGCATCTTTGGCCGCCTGACCGCCTGGCAGAACTGGATTTTCCAGCGCCCCAATGCGGTGGGTGAGGAAGGCGCACTGCAACGCTACGGCACCGGCGTACGCGGAAAATACGACATGGAACGTGTGTAACCAAGGGTGGGCGAAACGCCCCCCTTACAATGCGAAAAGTAAGGTGGACCTGCGGGCCACCCTGATGGGAGAAAACAAATGCTCGATCTGATTAACGTAAGCTACGACACGCAAATCCCCAACAATGTGGGGCTGTCGCAAGACAAGAAAGTGTTGAAAGCGCTGGAAAAATGGCACCCCGGCTACATCAACTGGTGGAATGACCTGATCCCCCAGAACTTTCAGGAAAGCATGGTCTACCTGCGCACCGCCGTCAGCGTGGACCCCAAAGGCTGGGCCAAGTTTGATTACGTCAAAATGCCCGAATATCGCTGGGGCGTACTGCTCGCCCCCGCCGTGGAAGACCGCAAAATCCCGATGGGCGAACACTATGGCGAACCCGCGTGGCAGGAAGTGCCGGGCGAATACCGCAACATGCTCAAGCGGCTGATCGTCATTCAAGGCGATACCGAGCCGGGTTCGGTTGAGCAGCAGCGGTTCCTTGGCCTCACGGCCCCCTCGCTCTACGACATGCGCAACCTCTTTCAGGTCAACGTCGAGGAAGGCCGCCATCTCTGGGCGATGGTCTATCTGCTGCAAAAGTACTTTGGCCGTGACGGGCGCGAAGAGGCGAACGACCTGCTGGTCCGCTCCTCCGGTGACGAAGACGCGCCGCGCATGCTGGGCGCCTTTAACGAGGAAACGCCGGATTGGCTGTCTTTCTTCATGTTCACCTACTTCACCGACCGCGATGGCAAGATGCAGCTGGAAAGCCTTGCACAGTCCGGCTTTGACCCGCTGTCGCGCACCTGCCGCTTCATGCTGACCGAAGAAGCGCACCATATGTTTGTGGGCGAAACCGGCGTGGGCCGCACGATTCAGGCCACGCTTGAGGCGATGAACAAGGCGGGCATCACCGATCCCTACGACATCAACAAGATCCGCGATCTGGGCGTCATCGACCTGCCCACGATCCAGAAAAAGCTGAACCTGCACTATACGCTGTCGCTTGATCTCTTTGGTCAGGAAGTCTCGACCAACGCCGCCAACGCCTTCAACTACGGCATCAAGGGCCGCTACATGGAGCAGCGGATCGACGACGATCACCAGCTCAAGAACGACACCTATGCGGTGGCATCGGTCAAGGACGGCAAGATCGTGACCGAAGAAGTGCCCGCGCTGACGGCAATCAACATGCGCCTGCGCGACGATTATGTGCGTGACGCTGCGGGGGGTGTGGGCCGCTGGAACAAGCAGATCAAGAAATCCGGGATCGAGTTTGAACTGAAGCTGCCGCACGAAGGCTTCCACCGCCAGATCGGCGTGTTCAGCAGTGTTGCGGTCGACCCTGACGGCAACATCATCAGCGCCGATGAATGGATGAAACGTCAGGATGAATGGCTGCCCACCAAGGCCGATGGCGACTATATCCAGTCGCTGATGGTGCCGTGCTATGAGCCCGGCAAATACGCCTCATGGATTGCCGCGCCCAAGGTGGGTATCGACAACAAGCCGGGTGATTTTGAATACGTCAAACTGCACATGGCGTGACGCGGGGAGGGTGGGCAGAATGCCCACCTTACCGTCTTCGCCCCGTAAGGTGGGCATCTTGCCCGCCCCGATCCAAAGGGAGCCTCCCCCATGCTATCCACCCGTACTGTCGGACACGCACCGCGCACACAGGCGCTGGCACAGCAAACGCAAGCCATGACCGGCCCCTGCATTGGCTGCACCGGCTGTCAGGGCATCTGTCAGGCGCTTTTTGATGCAATGCTGTTGCCTGATCTGATCCTGAAAGAACGCCACCCATGAACGCCCCTGTCAAACAGCACCTGATCGACCCGGAAATCTGCATCCGCTGCTACACCTGCGAAAACACCTGTCCGATCAATGCCATTGAACACGACGATAACAACGTCGTGGTCAACGCGGACATCTGCAACTTCTGCATGGACTGCATTCCCGTCTGTCCTACCGGCTCTATCGATGAATGGCGCGTGGTGGCCACGCCTTACACGCTGGAAGAGCAGTACGAGATGGACGAACTGCCCGAGCAGGAAGACATCGAAGTTGCGGCACCCGCAGGTGAAGACGACGCGGTTGATCCAATCGCGGCACTGCTGGCCGAAGCGCATAAAGGTGCGGGCGGCAAGGCCAAGGCACCCGCATCTGCGGGCAAGCCGGCGGTGAATATGTATAACCTTGGCAAGCCGGCCAGGATGAAAGTGCAGGGCAATTACCGCCTGACAGATGACCCTGACCATGACGTCCGCCATATCATTCTGGACCCCGGCGCGCTGCCCTTTCCCGTGCTTGAAGGGCAATCGGTGGGCATCATCCCGCCCGGCACCGATGCGGATGGCAACGCCCATCTGCCACGGCTTTATTCCATCTCCAGCCCCCGCGACGGAGAGCGTCCGGGGTATCACAACATCTCTTTGACGGTGAAGCGTGAGGACAAGGGGCTTGCGTCCAACTTCCTCTGCGATCTGGAACAGGGCGCTGAAGTCGAGCTGACGGGCCCCTTCGGCGCGACCTTCCTCATGCCCTCGACGCCGGATGCACATCTGCTGCTTATTTGCACCGGCACCGGTTCCGCTCCCATGCGGGCCTTCACCATGCAGCGCCAGCGGGCCGGCGCGACGGGCGGCATGACCATGTTCTTCGGCGCACGCACGCCGGAAAGCCTGCCCTATTTTGGCCCCCTGAAAAAAGTCCCCGAAAGCCTGTTGAAACAGCATCTGGTGTTCAGCCGCATGGCCGATCAGGACAAGGAATATGTTCAGGACCGGATGATCGCAGAGCAGGACAGCATCGCGGACCTGTTGCAAAGCGACAAAACGCATATCTACATTTGTGGTCTGCGTGGCATGGAGGAAGGCGTGGAAAAGGCGCTGACGTCCATTGCCGAAAGCACCGGGCAACAATGGACAGCCCTGCGCGATGCCATGCGCGAGGATGGCCGCTATCACGTGGAAACCTACTGAATGGCTGACGCTTTTGTGCATCCTATTAATGTGACATGGGGCGACTGTGACCCGGCGCGCATCGCTTATACCGCGCGGCTGCCCTATTTTGCGCTGGATGCCATCAACGCTTGGTGGGAGGCGCATCTGGACGGTGACGGCTGGTTCCAGCTTGAGATTGACCGCAATGTCGGGACGCCTTTTGTGCGGATGGAGATGGATTTTCGCAGCCCCGTCACCCCGCGCCATCCGCTGCTGTGCGAGACATACCCGACGCGGCTGGGCAACAAATCCATCAGCTTTGCGGTCAAGGGGCGGCAGGACGACGTGCTGTGTTTTGAAGGTGCGTTCACCTGCGTTTTTACCGTGGCGGACAAATTCAAAAGCCAGAGCGTACCGGATGATCTGCGCGTTGTGATCGAACCGCATTTGCGGGACGGTTGAGATGAACGTGCAGTCCAACCCTCGCCAGTCCGACGATGCAGGCAGCCGCCTGATTGATCGTCTGGCCCGGCGCGTGGCACAGGCAAGAAAGCAACGCGGTCTACCGCGTCGCGTCCTGTCCGAGATGTCAGGCGTGTCGCCACGCTATCTTGCGCAGCTGGAAGCAGGAGAGGGCAATATCTCTGTGCTGTTGTTGCAGCGGGTGGCAGAGGCACTTGAGGTGCCGATTGATGTGCTGCTGGCCGACGATATCCCGGCCGATCCTGACCATGATGTCCGGCGTATTGCGGCGCTTTACCGGCAGGCACCCGTGCCGCTGCAACAACAGGTGCGCGGCCTGCTGGCCACGCAGAACCCGTCAGTGATGCGGGCAGGACGAATTTGTCTGATCGGGTTGCGTGGCGCGGGCAAAACCACGTTGGGCCAGATGGCGGGCAAGGCGTTGGGCCTGCCCTTTGTGGAGTTGAACCGGGATATCGAAAACCACGCTGATATGCCCATCGCGGACGTGATGGCTGTCTATGGCGAAGCGGGATACCGCCGGATGGAAGCCGAGGCGCTGGAACGGATCAGCACCCGTCACGACCGTGCCATTCTTGCTGTTGCGGGCGGGATCGTCGCCGAAGAGACAACCTATGCCCATCTGCTTGAGCGGTTTCACACCGTCTGGATCAAGGCAAGTCCGGCAGAACATATGCAGCGTGTGCGTGCGCAGGGCGATCATCGTCCGATGGCGGGCAACCCGGCGGCGATGACCCATCTCAAGACGCTGCTTGAAACCCGTGCGCCGCTTTATGCGCGCGCCGAAGCACAGGTCAACACCACCAACCGGGTGCTGGGATCATCGTTGAACGATTTGCTGGCGGTGATTGCAAAACATCGCTTTCTTGATCCATCCGCATGACCGAAAGGCGATCGGCGACACAGGTACAGGATGCGTTCTGGCACTGTGCCGAACATGTGCTGTTTCATCACACGAACCCGTGGGAACTGGACGAGGCACTTGTCGCTGCGGGGTTCGCAATGGGTCCGTGCGAGGCTCAGGATCTGGTGGGATTGGACAAGGTTTTGTCCCGCGCGCCGGACCGCCCCGGCCCGGTGCTGCGCCGCATGGTGGCCGAAGGGCGAATGGGCAAGGGCGGGGGCGTTGGGTTTTACCGCTATCCCGGCGGCGGCGGGGCGGTCATCGACCCGTTGATCGAGGATCTGATACTTGAAGAGGCATGGTTTGCGAAGCTTTCGCGGTCCGAGCTGCCAGACGCAGCGCTTGTCGACATGATGAGTGCGCCGGTACGGTCGTCATTGGCCGATTTGCAGCGGTCCGGTCAGACGCAGGCACAGGCGCTTGATCTGATCGGGGCCGCGCTGCACCTGCCCGCATCAAAGGCAAGGCGTTTGCTGCGTCTGTAGACTGCCAATCGTTCACTACAGAGCTTCGGGATGTCCTACGCAAAAAGGGCCGCGACAAGCGCGGCCCTTTGAATTGAAGCGCTGAACCGGTGATCAGGTCCAGGCCATCCGTGCAGGATGGTATTCAAAGCCGATGTGGTGCTCTGCGCCAACCAGACCTTCTTTGGTATGGTTGTACAGCGAACGCCAGTACGGCTGGATCGTAACGCCGTCTTCCTGCAGCATCGCCTGACCCTTGGCCATCAGCTCGCGACGTTTCTCAACATCGGCAACCGCCAGCGCGTCGGCCAACAGCGCGTCAAACTCAGCGCTGGAATAGCCGAATTCGTTCCACGCTTCACCGCTGCGATAGGCCAGCGCCCAGATCTGAACACCCAGAGGGCGCGCATTCCAGTTGGTGGAAGAGAACGGATACTTGGACCAGTCGTTCCAGAAGGTCGAACCGGGCAGGATCGTCCGCTTGACCTTGATGCCTGCGTCACGCAGCTGTGCTGCGACCGCATCGGTGGTGTCCTTGCGCCACGCATCGTCAATCGACATCAGCTCATGCTCGAAATCGGCCATGCCGGCTTCTTCCATCAGGGCCTTTGCCGCTGCGGGATCAACCTTGCGTGGGGCGATTTCAGCGTATTCAGGGTGCATCGGACCAACGTGGTGGTTTTCCGCAACCAGACCTTTGCCCGCGTATCCCAGTTCAAGCAGAACCGCGTTATCGACGGCCATCGTGATCGCCTGACGCACGCGCTTGTCTGCATAGGGCTGCTTGCCATCAACTTCGGCCAGCTGGTTGGGCCGGATCACAATGGTTGCCGCTGTCGCGATGGAGTTTTCGACCCAGCCGTCCAGCGTGGACATGATGTCGATGTATTCGCCTTCCATTGAATAGAACGCGTCAACTTCCTCGGCCTCGGCGGCGGCGATCCATGCGGAGGGGTCCGTGCCATAGTCGATGTATTCCAGACGGTCGATGTAGGGTCCGCCAAAGATTTCGGTGCCGTACCATGTGTGCTCGGTGTTTTTGACCAGCACACCCTTTACGCCCACTTCGAGAGATTCAGGCAGATAAGGACCCGTCCCCACAGGGTTCGCCAGCGGATCGGATGCATCAAAGCTGGAGTGGACGATGGCAGCAGGATAGTCAGCCATGCCGGGGATCAGCGTGATGTCGGACTGGGGCAGGTTCAACTTGACGGTGTGGCTGTCCACAACCTCAATCGCGCCTTCGATGGCCTTGCCTGTGGCTTCGTCCACCAATGTGCCGAAACGGCCCGCCATTGAGTTACCTTCAAGCGACTTGTCACACCAGCCGGTGATGTTGCGCGCCACGTCTTCGGCGGTAAAGTCGTCGCCGTTGTTCCACTTGACGCCCTTGCGGACGTTCAGGGTGTACTCGGTCGCGTCATCGTTGATTTCCCAGCTTTCCAGCAGGGCAGGGGTGAATGTACCGTCGTTTTCCCAGATCGCCAGATACTCAAGCCAGCCGCGCGAGAAGTTCGCGATTTGCGACCAGTCGTATGTGCGGGGATCTTTCAGCGCGCGAACTTCCATCTGCATGCGCACGGTGCCACCTTCGGAGTGGCCTGCGGCCTTTGCCGGTGCGGCCATGCCGATCATGGAATAGGCTGTCGCGGCGGTTGCGCCAAATGCGCTGGCCAGTGCCAGAAACTCGCGGCGGTTGACCGGGTCTTTCTTGGCCGCTTCCGCCGAATCCAGAATGGACTGTGGCAGGGGCTTACCGGTACGTGTCAAAAAACTCATTATTCTTCCTCTCTGTTGAAACGGCACCATCTGGTGCCGCCGGTAGGTGATCGCGGTTTATCCGCAATGTTCTTGTGCCTGTGATAAAAGGCATCCGTCATAGTCAATCACAGTGACAGCTTAGGTCAAGCCTGTCTGATCCGCAGGATGGCGTACCATCGCACGAATTGTCGGGGTGGATGCGACCCGGCGCATGCCGCAGCGGCGGCACCATTGCAAACATTAACGTCACTATACCTTCCAGATGCACGGATTGCCACCCCAGCGCCGTTTCAGGGCGCATTAGTGTCGGTTCTGACCAATCCACTCGCCTGCCAGTTGCCGCACCGCAGTCCGGTCGCGCGGCACGGCTTCTTGTACCGCATTCGTGAAAAAAATTTCCGTGCAGAAGAAATCCGGCGACGGCATGCAGACTGTGCCGGAAATTATCGGCTGATCCGGGCAGTCCGGCAAAAAGACGATTCCTTTCTGATGGCTTTTTTCGGGGCGCGCGATGTGCAATTGTCCGGTTTGTAACCAATTTGCCATCAGCACGAGGCCCGGTTCCATGCCGACCGACACCTTCAGACTTGAGACCTTTCTGCCCTATCTGCTCAATCAGGCAGCCGAGGTGTCCTCTTTGTCGTTTCAACAGGTCTATAAGGAAAAATACGGCATGCTGCGCACCGAATGGCGGGTGTTGTTTCATCTTGGTCTCTACGGACAGATGACAGCAAGCGAGATCGGGGTGCGGGCACGCCTGCACAAGACCAAGATCAGCCGTGCGGTGCACCGGCTGACGGCACGCCGCTTTGTCACGCGGGTGACTGACAGCCACGACCGTCGCGTGGCGCATCTGACGCTGACGTCACAGGGGCGGGCGGCCTACGATGATTTGCATGGCATCGCCCGCCAGTACGAACAAAAGCTGCTGGCGCAACTTGACGCGGACGAGGCAGAAGCCCTGCGCCGCGCGTTGACAAAGCTGACCCAATCACCGGTCTCCGGGTTTACTTGAGCGGGTTTTCCGGTCACGGCTGGGGCATGAGCGATCAGGCCAAAGGATTGTTGATCACGTTTTTCGGGGTGCTTTTTGTCGTCCCGGATTCGCTGTTTGTGCGACTGATCGAGGCGGACGCGCTGACGATCGCATTCTGGCGGTTGTTGCTGGCGGGCGGTCTTTCGGCGGTTTGGATATTGGTGACCCGGGGCACCGCGCCCTTTCGGGCGGTGTTTCGCACGGGGCGGTACGGGCTGATCTTCATGGCGGGGGTGGGCAGCAGCGGCGTGATGTTCGTGGTGGCGGTGAGCCTGACATCGGTGGCCAATGTGGTCTTTATCATCGCGTCCCTGCCGGTCTTTGCCGCCATTTTCAGCCGCATCTTTCTGTCTGAACCTTTTGGTCTGCGCACCTTGCTGACGATTGCGGCGGTTTTGCCGGGCCTTGCGATCATCGCCTACGGGTCGGGCGAGACGGAGAACGCGAGCCTTGCCGGTGACCTGCTGGCGCTGAGTGTTTCGGCCTTTTTCGCCGCCGCGCTGACCGCCGCGCGGCACGCGCGGGACACGTCGATGGTGCCGGGTGTCGCGATGGGATACACGATTGCGGCGCTTGTGATCCTGCCTTTTGCGGAGCCGTTGCAGGTGCCCGTGGCACAGGCCCCGCTGGTGCTGGGCCACGCGGCGGTGATCCTGACGTCGTCGGTGCTGATTGCCATCGGGCCGCGGTTCATCACTTCGGCCGAGGTGGGCTTGCTGGTTTTGCTCGAGTCGGTCTTGGCGCCGCTTCTGGCCTGGGCCGTGATCGGTGAGAACCCCGGCCTTTATGCGCTGATCGGCGGCAGTATCGTGATTGGGGCGCTGGCTGTGTCGAATGTGGTGCTGTTGGTGCGGCAAAGGCGGGCGGACAGAATGTCCACCTTACACGATCAACGCTGATCCAGAGCCCTCGGCAGGCGGGTCAGAAATCAGCCGTCACTCCGGGCAGGTTCAACGCCTTGACCAGATCACGCAGTTCCTGCCGCGCCGCGACATTCGAGATATTCAGCTGTTTGACGCCTATGTCCTTGAGATCAAGCAGGGTCAGACCGCGCGGAAACAGCTCGCGAAAGATCACCCGTTCATTGAAGCCCGGTGCGATGCGAAACCCGATGCGCTTGCTCAGCTTCTCAATGGCGCGTTCCATCTTTTCCTTGTTGACCATACGCTGTGCGCCCAATCGGTTGCGGACCACGATCCAGTCAATGGGCGCAAGCCCCGCCTGCGCGCGCAACTGGCGTGCTGTCCACACCATCTCGGAATAGACCGACGGGCCGGTAATCTTGTCTCCGCTGGGATCGGTGTGGGCAAGCAGGTCAAAATCAATGAAACTGTCGTTCAGCGGCGTGATTAGCGTATCAGCCAGTGAATGGGCCACCTGGCTAAGCCGGGTGTGCGATCCGGGGCAGTCGATGAGGATAAAGTCGTTGTCCGGCTCCATCGATGCGACCGCAGCGCTGAGCCGGTGATCATAGACGTTTTCGCCGGGTTTCAGGGTGCTTGCCTCGATCTCGGGCAATTCGCACAGGCTGGGGCTTGCCAGGTCAAGCTTGGCGTTCTGCAAGAACGCCTTACGGTTGTCGATATAGCGGCCAAAAGTCCGTTGGCGCAGGTCCAGATCAAGCCCGCTGATCCGGTGCCCCATCCGTGCCAGCGCCGTGGCCAGATGCATGGACACGGTGGATTTGCCCGCGCCGCCCTTTTCGTTTCCGACGACGATGATATGCGCCATGTGCCCGTCCCTCTGCCCGCCCGCGATTGCGCGGGATATTGTTCCGTACACTATATGTGGGGGTTGGCGCTTTGGGAAGGGTGCTTTCGCCTGCGAAAGGGCAGCGGTGTGGCCTACAAAAGACTCGCGTGATCCGCAAACCTGTCTTAGCCTGACCCTATTGTTTGATCGATTTAGGTTGGTTTTTCATGTGTGACTTGCGAATTTCCCGGCATCTAGCGATGCGTTTTTTCAGTTTCATCCTTTGTACCCTGATCCTGACGATGGCATCGGGCGCACAGGCGCAGATGCAGCGGGTCCTTGGCGTGGATGGGCAGGGGTTCAAACAACCGGTGCCCGCCTTTGCGGTGATGGTGCCGCAGGGCTGGCAGCCGCGCGGCGGTGTTTTCTGGAATGTGCAGGACCGGTGCAACCCCTATGGCTACCTGTTCAACTGGGCGGCCATGTCCCCGGATGAGCGGTATGGCGTTGCCGTGCTGCCCGCGATGCGCTGGATCACCACCGACCATGCGCAGGGTCAGCCCTGTCCGGTCTTGCGCGTCAATTCCGCCCGGGACGCGCTGGCGCAAATGATCGGTCAGATGCAGCCCGATGCGCAGATGATAGATTACCGCCCGCGCCCCGACTTTCTGCACGAAATGGGCTTGCAGCCCTCTCAAACCGATCTGGGCGGTGGCGCATGGGCAAAGATACATGTGGACGCGGGAGAGGCGCTTTTTGGATTTAACAACGATCAGGGTCAGCCGATGCGCATGACCGTGGGGCTGGCGATTGTGGTCAACGAAACCTTCATGCCGGGCGGTGGCGTGACGGCGGATTTCCGTTTCCTGCAGGGTCAGAGCCTGCCTGCGTGGCTGGCCTTTGCACCGGATGGCGAACTGAACATGCAGATTGCCGAACAGATGCGCAAATCGGTGCAGATCAACCCTGAATGGCAAAACCGGATCACGCAACACCAGTCAAAGATCAACAAGGACAACGCCCGTACGCAGACAAACATTGCCAACATCAACCGGGAAACCAGCGAATATGTCTCAAAGCTCAGCCGGGAGGGGCATGAGAACAGGATGCGGGCGCTGGACAGGAGCGGTGAGGCCTTTTCAAACGTGATCAGTGACCGAGAGCTTTGGCGCGACAGCGACGGCAGCAAGCTGAACGCGCCAATGGGTGGGGACAATATGTGGCGGCTGGACAACGGCAACTATGTCTCGACCAACGATCCGAATTTCAACCCGCTGTCCCAGACCGGCCAGTTCGGCACACAACTCGAGAGGTGGAATGACTAGGATGAACAGGGACAGATTGCTTGGGGCTGTGGCTGCCTGCGCCGCGCTGGTGTTCGGCGGTGCGGCCATAGCGCAGAATTCCTTTGGTCAGCAGCCATCGCAAGGTGGCTTCGGCCAGCAGCAGGGTGGTTTCGGCCAACAGCAGCAGGGCGGGTTCGGCCAACAGCAGCAAGGTGGCTTTGGCCAGCAACAGCAGGGCGGGTTCGGCCAACAGCAGCAGGGCGGCTTCGGCCAGCAACAGCAGGGCGGGTTCGGCCAGCAACAGCAGGGTGGCTTCGGACAACAGCAGCAAGGTGGCTTCGGCCAGCAACAGCAGGGTGGTTTCGCGCAGCAACAAGGCGGCCCAAACGCCCAGATGCTGGACCAATTGGCCCAATACGAACGGCAAGACTTTGGCGTGCCTGCAACACCACAACTGCACAACGGCGCGATGCACGGCCCAACGCCCGCATCCCTGCCCGGCGGTCAGGTGATCACGACCAAGGGCCTGATCGAACTGATCCAGTCCCAGCAAACACCCTATGTCCTGTTTGATGTGCTGGGCGGTCCGATGATGCTGCCGGGAGCTACCCCAGCGGTCGAGGCCGCGCAGCCCGGACAGTTCGGTGATAGGGTGTCCCAGCAGATGCAGCAGGCGCTTCAGCAGGGCTTGCAGGGCAACACACAGATTCCGCTGATCTTTTATTGCCAGTCGGTGCAATGCTGGATGTCGTATAACGCGGCGCTGCGGGCCGTTAATCTGGGGTATCGCAATGTGCTTTGGTATCGCGGCGGGATTGAGGCATGGCAGCAGGCAGGCGGCCCGATGGTGCCGAACCCCGGGCGTTGACTTTGGCCAATCCGGTGCGGCCACGAAAAAAGGCGCAGCCCGCAAGCTGCGCCTTTCTGTTTTCACCCGGAATGTGCTGATTACAGCGACAGGCCCGCGTACTTGTTCTTGAACTTGGACACGCGGCCACCGGTGTCCATCAGACGGCTTGTGCCGCCGGTCCACGCAGGGTGCGCGGAGGGGTCGATGTCAAGCGACAGCTGGTCGCCTTCCTTGCCCCATGTTGATTTCATCTGAACGATTGTACCGTCGGTCATCTTGACGTTGATGATGTGGTACTCGGGATGTGTATCGGCTTTCATCGGACCTACCTTTACGCTTTTTTCGGCTTGTAGTTGCTGTTCTCGGTGATACGCGCGGATTTACCACGGCGCGAGCGCAGATAGTACAGCTTGGCACGACGCACGCGGCCACGGCGGACCACGGTGATGCTGTCGATGTTGGTGGAGTGCAGCGGGAATACGCGCTCGACACCCTCGCCAAAGCTGATTTTACGCACGGTGAACGAACCGGCAATGCCGTGGCCGTTGTTGCGCGCGATGCAAACGCCTTCGTAGTTCTGGACACGAGTACGCGTGCCCTCGGTCACTTTAAAGCCGACACGGACGGTATCGCCCGCACGGAAATCTGGGATCTCTTTGCCCAGTTCGGCGATTTGTTCCGCCTCGATTTGTGCGATCAGGTTCATCTGACGCTTCTCCTTTGATGCTCGTGGTATGCCACGAAGTTTTCTACGCGATCAGAGCTTCGGTCTGGTGTCGGGTCCAGCGCACTGGCCCACCGGAGGGTGCATCGTCATTCCTTGTCCCTTTACGCAAAACGCAAAGCACCGGAGCCGCGGTAAAGCGATTCCGGATAGGCGGGGTATAGGCATGTTGCGCGGGGCGATCAAGGGGGATGATCGCGCCCACGCAGTTGCGCTGTCAGGACTGTCCGGCCATCAGCTTTTCCGCGTAATCGTCCTGCGTGATCGTGCCGCCTTCGGCTTGGGTTCTGGCCCGCTCCGCCTCTGGCAAGGCGTCCTGAATAACGTCGATGCGTTTCCAGCTTGGATGCGGCTGTTCCCCTTGTTCATCCGGCACATAGGGGCTCTGCGCAATCCGTTCATGTTTGTGGATATACCGCGCGCAATTCAGAAAACAGTTTTCTACCGCCACGCGCGCAATCATCCTTGCCCCCGGATAGCGCGCCATCTCCGGATCATCCGCCGAAACGGTCACATCACCCTGCACCCGCACGCGGTTGGGTGTTTCAAAGTCGATGAACAGCAGTCCCACCTTGCCGGTGTCCGCCGCATTGCCCATCGACTTGAACATCCCGTTCCCGTCATAGGACGGAAACACCAGCGTCTTGGCATCCACCACATGGCAAACCCCTTGCGGGCCGCCCTTGTAGCTGACGGTGGGCCGCCCTTCGCTGTCCACTGTCGAGAGGAAAAAGAAATCCCTGCTCTCGATGAAATCCACGTTCGGGCCTTCCACCACGTCCCAGACGATGGCTTGCTGCACGGTATCTGCCAGCTTCCGCGTGCCCTGCGCCTCCTGCATGGCACGCTGCGCGTCGGTGTAGAACCCGGCCATTACGCCGCATCCCCGTCAATCGCCTTCAGCACCGGTGTCTCCTCCGGCGGGTTCGCGCTGGCAGGTCCTGCGTAACCTTCCAGCACATGCCGCGCCACATCGGGGCGGTAGTAATGGCCAGCCGGATCGGCAAAAACCTTGGCTCCTTCGATCATCATCAGATCAATGTCCGCGATGGCCAGACCGTCGGTATGCTCGTCGATGGGATCGGTCAGGCGGTAGCCGTCTGGCCCGAATACCGCCGCCGACCCGCCGCCGGCAAAGACGGGCAGGCCTTCGGTGCCCATCGTAATTTCCTCAAGGCTTTCCTCGGTGATGATCGAATTAGCCGCGAGCACAAAACAACCGCCTTGCAGCGCGTAGCTCTGGCTTTCGACCGTGTTTGCCTCCGCCGACAGCGAATAGGCCTGCCGCACGCCCTTGAACATGCCGAACGACGGCCAGCAGGCAACATGAATCTGTTCGCCCAACTGGTACATCCCCTGACGGTTAATGGGCTGGATGTTCTCCCAGCAGCACAAGCCCCCGACTTTGCCAAAATCCGTCTCGACGATTTTAATGTCCGTCACCGGCCCTTCGCCCCAGACCGTGCGCTCCATATGCGTGGGGCGCAGCTTGCGGCGGGTCATCACCACCTCGCCTTGATCGCTTATCAGCGCCTGCGAACAAAAGATGCTGCCCCGGTCGCGTTCTGCAAAGCCCAGCATCACATAGGTGTCGGCGCGCTTTGCCGCATCGCAGATCGCCTGCATTTCGGGTCCGTCCACGGTGATCGCGTTCATGCGGTGCTTCATCACGATGTCCATCGCGACCATCGGCGGTTGCAGCCAGATGGTAAACGGATAGCCGGGCAGCCAGACCTCGCCAAAGGCGATCAGTTTCACATCCTGCTTCCCGGCCTCTTCGATCAATGCGATGGTCTTGTCCAGCGTGCCTTGCGCATCCATCCAGACGGGTGCTGCTTGTACGGCGGCAACTTTAGTCATTTTGGGAATCCTCCATGTTGTATGGAGAAATGAAAGCAAAGCCGTGCGCCGCGGCACAGTCCCCAAACGGGTACCCCGCACCCCATCGCCCGCAAAAGGGGCGCACCCCCCAGCTTCATCTTTTCCCTACAACTCCTGCACGGTCCCCGGCCCCCGCGCGACACCTCTGTTGCGCATCCAACCGGGCCACAGGAAAAGCTACCGTGCCGCGTCGCGCCACGCGGCGGCCATCGCGGTACGGTTGGTCGCGCCAAAGTGCCGGTTCAGCGCCTTGAGATGTTTGCGCACGGCCGCCTCCCCTGTCTCCAGCGTCGCGGCAATCTCACGGTTGCTCAGACCCTCACCCGCCAGCCGCGCGATATCGTTCTGACGCGGTGTCAGACGGGGCGCGCGTTTGGGCAGGCTCAGCAGCCGGGTTGAAATGCGCGTGGCGTGGGGTGACATGGTAAAAAGCCCCTCAAGCGACAGATGCCGCAGGGGTTTTTCCTGCAGTGTGCCGAGATAGAGCACGCCCGCCAGACGGTCGTGGTGATAGAGCGGCAGCGTCGCGAACCCGGTCAGGCCAAACCGCCCCGACACACGTTTGTAAAGCTCCGAGCGTGTCCAGCGTTCGCCCAGACAGGTGACAGTGGAGGACGGCAGCCCACTTCTGCGCAGCTCTGCCAGAACGGGATCAATCCGCATGCCGGTGACTTCGTAGGCGCGCGAGAAATCGTCGGGCATGCCAAGGATCACCCCTTCGGTCGCCCGCAGATTTTCGTCAAACAGATAGAGACCCACGCTGTCCATCTGGGCCGACCGCAGCGCCATTTCGGCCACCGCCGCCAGATCCTGCCTGCGCTGTTGCTCCCATTCCGCCATCGCACCATGATCCGTGTTTCTGGTCAAAAAGCAAGAATTCTTGGCCCGTCAGGCGCGCATGGGTGGCCCGCCGCGCAGAGTTGATCCACGTCAAGGCAGGCGCAGGGCCGCAGCGCTAGGGTCTTGATGCCGACACAGCGCAAGGACCTCCCGCACCATGACAGCAAAAATCACCGCCGATCAAAGGGCAGAGCAGAAACACAAAACGCCAACCATTCTGGGGTTTGAGCAGGGAAAATATCCCTACGCCGAAAAGCTGGATCGCAAGACCTACGAGGCTGAGAAATCCGCGCTTCAGGTGGAGCTTCTGAAAGTGCAGCACTGGGTGCAGGAAACCGGCCAGAAGTTCGTTTTGCTGTTCGAAGGGCGCGATGCGGCGGGCAAGGGCGGCACGATCAAACGGTTCACCGAGCACCTGAACCCACGTGCCGCACGGGTCGTTGCGCTGAACAAACCCACCGACGAAGAGCGCGGCCAGTGGTATTTCCAGCGCTACGTCAAACACCTGCCCACATCCGGCGAGATCGTGCTCTATGACCGGTCATGGTACAACCGTGCGGGCGTGGAACGGGTGATGGGATTTTGCCAGCCCGCCGAATATCTGGAATTCATGCGCCAGACACCTGAGTTTGAGCGGATGCTGGTGCGTTCGGGCATCCGGCTTTTCAAATACTGGTTTTCCGTCACGCAGGAAGAACAGATGGCGCGGTTTGCGAGCCGCGAGACCGATCCGCTGAAGCGCTGGAAACTGTCGCCGATTGACCGCGCATCGCTGGATAAATGGGACGATTACACCGAAGCCAAGGAAGCGATGTTCTTTTACACCGACACCGCCGATGCGCCCTGGACGGTGATCCGGTCAAACGACAAGAAACGCGCGCGGCTGACCTGCATGCGGCATTTTCTGGCGCAGCTGGACTACCCCGACAAGGACCGGAACGTCGCCTCGCCCCCCGATCCGCTGATCTTTCATCAGGCCGAAGCGGTGCTGAACAATACCGACCATATCCTCGCGTCTTCGCTGCATCCGCAGACACGCAAGACCTGACCCAAAGAAGGAAATCCAAATGTCCCACGTCCCGCACGAGTTGCCCGAAGAGTTTCCCGAACTGGCCGATCAAATATCAGAACTGCGCCGGTCGGACGCGCATTTTGCCAGGCTGGCTGATGAATACCACACCCTCAACCGCGCGCTGCACCGCGCGGAAACGGATGTTGAGCCGACAAGCGATGATCACATGACCGAAATGCGCAGGAAACGGATGGCGTTGAAGGATGAAATCTACGGCTGTCTCAAGGCGCATTCCGGCGCTGCCTGAGGCGGCGGGTGGCTTGGAAAGCCACCTTACGGATCGTCGCGTCAGCTATCGCTTTGGTGCGCCCTAGCTGTCGCCTGTGCGCCTTGCCCACAGATCAGGGCGGCGCGCCTGTGTGATCCGCTCTGCCTCCGCCTGCCGCCATTTCGCAATCTCCTTGTGATTGCCTGACATCAGCACGGGCGGTATCTCGCGCCCTTCCCATTCAGGCGGGCGGGTATACTGCGGATGTTCCAGCAGGCCGCTGGAGTGGCTTTCCTCGACCGTGCTGTCGGCATTGCCCAGCACGCCGGGCAAAAGGCGCACCGTCGCGTCGATCATCGCCTGCGCGGCCAGCTCGCCCCCTGTCATTACAAAATCGCCCAGTGACACTTCGGTCATGCCAAAGTGCTCAATCACCCGTTCGTCCACGCCCTCGAACCGCCCGCACAACATGGTGACGCCCTGGCATGTGGCCAGATCAGCCGCCATCGCCTGATCAAAACGGCGTCCCCGCGGGGACATATACAGAATGGGCCATCTTCCCCGTGCCTTGGCCGTTGCGGCTTCAACGGCCGGTCCCACCACATCCGCGCGCAACACCATACCCGCGCCGCCACCCGCAGGCGTGTCATCGACATTGCGGTGCTTGCCGATGCCAAAGCGGCGCAAATCGTGGGTGTGCATCTGCCAGGTGCCGTCCTGCAGGGCCTTGCCGGTCAGGCTTGCGCCCAGCACGCCGGGAAAAAGATCGGGGAACAGCGTGATGACATGCGCTTGCCAGACATCGCGGTAGGCGGGCTTGTCCTGCATCAGTTCTCGGGGTTTGAGACTGGCCGTGACCGATTGACGCCCGTGTGAACGCGGTTGTTTCATGCTGCACCCGCCGCTTGCAGGATGGCCGCCTTGGCGGCATTGCGCGCCTGCGTGTCCGCGACCGTGCGGTTCACCTCCAGCAGCGCCTGCAATACGTCGTCGCCCTGGCGGGTGTTGACCGGTGCAACGGGGGTCAGCGTGGGGCGCAGGGTGAGCGGGATGTCGCACAGATCAAGCAGGGGATCGGCAGGGCCAAGCGGCAGGTCGCGGCAGTTTTCAAGACCGTAGGCATGCACCGGTGCCGGCACCCGGCTCGCAATCTCGGCGGCCATGCCCCGCAGATCTGCTGCGGCATGGTATTTCGCGCGGAACGCCTCCAGATCCATTGTCATATCCGATGATCTGACATGCTCCCAATGGGCCGACGCCAGCCACTCGTGCGGGTCGCGCACGGTGAGATAAATCAGGATCTCCGCCTCGGGATAGCGTGCCTTGGCGATTTCCCAGTAGGCATAGAGCAGCACCGGTGCGGCGGCATAATCAACCAGATCACCGCGCCCGGGCAGATGGCCGCACAGCTCTTCGGCAGAGACAATCAGCGTGCGGCGCGGCATGCCCGGCAGTTCGTTCATCACCGTGCCGAACCGCGATTGCACCTTTACCAGCGTAAGCGGATCGTGATCGGTCGAGTAGCCGCGCGCCGCCGCGCAGAGGTCTTTCATATGCCAGCGCAGACGCAGCGCGACCTGCTTTTTCAACGCCACGCGGTTCTCGCGCAGAAAGCTCTGGATGGTCGAGGTGCCGGTCTTGTGAAAACCCGCGTGCAGGATGATACGCCGGGGCATCAGCCCTGCGTGCTTTCGGGGGTGTCGCTGTCTGGCAGAATGCCCAGCGGCGGGTCCGCCACGATGCGCCCTGCGGCCAGATCAACGGTGGGCACGGCGGCCTTGGTGAAGGGCAGGAACACCGTATCGGTTTTGCCGGCCAGTTGCAGCTCAAGTAGGTCATCGGCGCCGTGGTTGTTCACGGTCTTGACCCGGCCCAACAGCACGCCCCCGGTGTCGAACACCTCAAGCCCGATCAGATCGGCATAGTAGAATTCATCATCGGGCAGGGAGGGCAATTGGCCACGTTCGGCAAAGAGCGTCACACCGCGCAGGGCGTCGGCCTCTTCCTTGGTGGCGACCTGTGCTATGCGCGCGGCAAATCCGTTCTTGATGGGCCGCAGGATGGCCAGATCAAAGCTCTGCCCCCGGTCTTCGGACAGCAGGGGATTATAGGTCTCGATGTCCTCGGGCACGGCGCAGTAGCTTTTGATGCGCACTTCGCCGCGCACGCCGTAGGCGCCCGCGATGGCACCCACCTGAATAAGATCGGTCATTTGGATGGCTCCGTGACAAGGCAGACCGATTGCGCCCATGTGCCCCCGGCCTCATCGCATTGGCTGCGCATGGTGAACTGGCTGATCTGGAAACCGGCGTACAGGCCGACAACCAGCAGAAATATGATGCTGAGGATTTTGCTCATCTGGCTGCTTTCATTGCAGAAGTTCGGAATTGACGCAGATCGTGCCGGTCCATTCGCCTTCGCCGTTGGCGCATTCCTGCGCCATCTGTTGGCGGTCATAGGCAACGCCACCGGCAAAGCCGATCAGCAACGTGAACAAGGGGATCAGAAGACGGCGCAACATCAGCGGTTCTCGATATGCAGGGCGGGGGCGCGGGCCTCCCAGCCTTTGGTTTCCAGTTCCGGCGTCAGGGTGTTTTCCTGTGGCCAGCCGAGGCAGAGATAAGCCACCAGCGTCCAGCCCTCCGGCACCTCAAGATCAGCGTTCAGGCGCGCGGGGTCAAGAACGGAAACCCAGCCGACGCCAAGTCCCACAGAGCGGGCGGTCAGCCACATCAGCGTGACAGCGCTGACAACGGAGTAACGGCGCATCTCTGGCATGGAGGCCGCACCAAGGCCTGCACCCTTGTCGGTGCTGTCGTCACAGTAGATCACAAGATGTTCGGGCGCGTCATCCATGCCTGAAAGCTTGAGGTCGGCATAGCGTTTTGCCCGTTCGCCCGTGTAGCCGCTCAGGGCCCGGGCGTTGGTGTCTTTGAAGTTTTCTGTTGCCGCAAGACGCGCAGCGTCAGAGGTGACGCGGATGATGCGCCACGGCTCTGACAGGCCGACGGAGGGGGCGAGGGAAAAGGTGTCGAGGCAATGCGTGAGCAATGCCTCGTCCACCGGGTCAGTTTTGAAGTGGCGCACGTCGCGGCGCCACCGCATCAGATCGTGCAGACCGGCACGGAAATCATCCGAAAATGTGTCCATGCCGGTGTGCTTTCTTTACTCGGAGGCCGCTTCTTCTGCGGGGGCCTCTTCGGCGGGTGCTGTGGCGGCTTCGGCTGCTGCGGCGGCCTTGTCGGCTTTCTCCTGCACGCGCTCCTGGGCTTTCTTGCCGGGTGTGCCTTTGTTGGGGTTGTTACGCTCTGTCTTGGGGAGGGCACCGGCGGCTTCCAGCATGCGGCGCACGCGGTCCGTGGGCTGAGCGCCCTTGGCGATCCATTCCTGAACTTTTTCGACATCCATTTTCACGCGCTCTTCGCTGTCTTTCGGCAGCAGCGGGTTGTATGTGCCCAGCTTTTCGATGAAGCGGCCGTCACGTGGCATGCGGCTGTCGGCTGCAACGATACGGTAGAAGGGGCGTTTCTTGGAGCCGCCGCGGGCGAGACGAATTTTCATAGCCATAGTATTGTTTCCTTTGAGTTTTCTTGGGACGTTGTCCCGGCTTTAGGATTGGTGTTGTTTGTGGTGCTGAATGACTTCAGCGATGATGAAGTTGAGAAACTTCTTGGCGAATTCGGGGTCGAGATCGGCCCGGTTCGCCAAATCTTCTAACCGTGCGATCTGACCGGCTTCGCGGTCTGGATCGGACGGGGGAAGGTCGTGTTCGGCTTTGAGTTTCCCCACAGCCTGCGTGTGTTTGAACCGCTCGCCCAGCGTATAAACGAGGATCGCATCGAGACGGTCGATGGAGGCGCGGTGCTCTTTCAGCACCTCTGCGGCGAGGGCGGTTGCGTCGGTCATGACAGGCCTCCTGCGGTGGGGGTGCCCCGGGTACACCGGGCGTGCACCGGGCGTACACCGCCGCAGTGCAGCAATCGAGGTGTGGATCGGGGCATCAGATGTCCTCCTTTGGGTGGCGCCAGACGTGGCAGGGGGTGCCCATCACGGTGCCGTCGCGTTCGTATGTGGCCCCGAGTTTTTCGGCAAGTGCCCGCGAGCGGATGTTGTCCGCGCGGATGTAGCTGATCACGCCGTCGAGTTTGAAGTGCGCCGCGCCGTAAGCGCGGGCGGCGCGGGCGGCCTCAAAGGCGTAGCCTTTGCCTTCGGCGTGGGCAAAGAGCGTCCAGCCTAGTTCGGGCTCGTCCCAGCTTGGCGGGTTAAGGAACCCGGCCCAGCCCAGAAAATCGCCGTTCTCGCGGCTGTCGATGTGCCACAACCCGTAACCGAAGATGTCCCAATGGCCAATGCGCGAGGCAAGGCTGTTGAAGCTGGCGTCCGCATCGCGCGGACCGCCGACCATGTAGCTGCGCTCTGTTTCGAAAAACGCAGTGAGTGTGGGCAGATCGGACGCCTTGGGCGCGCGCAGTGTCAGGCGCTGGGTGTCCAGCACGGGGATCGGGTCGGTCATCACGCTCATGCCGCACCTGCCGTGACCGCATTGCCGCGCTGACGCGCGATTTCATTCTCGGCGCGCGCGCAGGCGTGCTCGCAAAACAGGGGCCGCGTGTTTGTTGATGGGGAGACCCCGTTTGCTGAGAGGCGCTTGAGGGCGCGATGCGTCCTCAAGGCACCTATGCCAGGGTGGGTGGCGATTCCGCCCAGCCTCAAGGACAAGCCGGGCAAGCCCGGTGCTGCGCATCCTTGACCCTGCGCAGAATCACCGATGTGGGGCGAACAGGTCATCGCGCAAAGGCCTCCGGTCCGGCGTGGCGGTAGACCTGCAGGATCATGCCATCGACCGTGGTGTAATCATCCTCGCGGGTGGCACCAAGGCGTTCGGCAAGTGCGACGGAACGGGTGTTGCCGGGGGTGATGCAGCTGACGGCGGTGGTCCAGCCAAGGGTGTTGAAGGCATAGTCGAGAGACGCGCGGGCGGACTCGAACGCGATACCGCGGCCTTCGGCGGCTTCGAAAACGGACCATGCGATTTCAGGTTCTGGCCAGTCCTCGGGGTAGAACAGGCCACCCACGCCCAGCGGTTCATCGGTGACCCGGTCGGCCATGATCCAGCGGCCGTAGCCACGCAGGTGCCAGTGGCCGATGATTTCGCCCAGTTTGTCAAACGCCTGCGTGCGTGTGCAGGGGCCGCCGAGGTACTTTGTGCGGTCGCTCATCCGGAAGGCGGCGAAAGCGTCAAAGTCGGACCATTTCGGCGCGCGCAGGCGGAGGTTTTCCGTCTCGATTGTGGGAATGGTGAGTGTGGTCATGCCAGCCCCAGCTCCTGCGGTGATGCGCCGGTCAGCACGGGCCGTGTGAAGCTGCGTTCATAGGAACGGATGCAACGGGTTTTTTCCGCGTGGGCATAGGCCGCCTGACATTCAGGATCGTCGGCCATTGCGCTGCGGTAGTCTTCGTAGGCGGCAAGGGATGGGAAGGAAAACATGCACCATGCCACGTCATTCGCACCCTCATGGGGCAGAAAATAGCCGTGATGCTGACCGCCCATCCGGTTCACGAGGTGAATCCAGACCTTTGCATAAGTCTCGAATGCCTCGATCTGATAGGAGTCGATCCGGTATGTCAGCGTGCAGGTGATCATGCGGCCACCTTGGGATGAACCCAGATTTCGGCGTCCGGCTCATGCGGGGCGCGGGTGCCATCGGTTGTCGCGCCCAGGCGCGTCGCTACGCCCTGTGACGCGGTGTTTTTGTTGTCGATGTAGCTGACGAGGTGTGTCAGCCCGTGTGCCTGAGCCGCCCAATCGCGCACTGCCGTGGCGGCTTCGGTGGCAAACCCTTTGCCGATGGCGTCTTCATAGAGATGCCACGCCAATTCCGGCTGAGGCCAGCTGTCATGGTTCAGGATACCGACGCGGCCCAGCGGGGTTGGGGTGTCGTGTTCTTGCAGGGTAAAGAAGCCGTATCCGTGCCATTGCCAATGGCCGATCCCGATCAGCATGCTGAACCATGCATCGTCCCGGTCGCCCAGTTCATCTTGCGCAGCCAACTGCGGGCTGGATGTCACAAAACGCACATGCTCTGCCAGGTCCTCTTGCGAGGGCCCGCGCAGGACAAGCCTGTCGGTGGTAAGCCGAGGCGCGTTTGTCAGCGGTTGCGTCACTTCTTTTTCCCAAACCCGCTCAAGCCCGGGGGCAGGCCCATGCCGCCGCCCAGACCGGGCAGTTTGCCGCCCATCGCCTTGGCTGCGGCTTCCATCGCTTTTGGATCCATCTGACCGGCCATTGCGGCGGGGTCCATGCCGCCTTTGCCCATCATCTGTTTCATCGCGGCCTTCATCATGCCGCCTTTGCCTTTGCCCAGTTTCTTCATCATGTCGGACATCTGGCGGTGCATTTTCATCAGCTTGTTGAGATCAGAGACCTCCATACCCGCACCTTTGGCGATGCGTTTTTTGCGGCTTGCCTGCAGGAGTTGCGGATTGGCGCGTTCTTTCTTGGTCATGGACTGGATGAGCGCGATCTGCTGCTTGAGGACCTTGTCATCAAGGCCCGCGTCTTCGACCTGTTTGGCCATTTTGCCCATGCCGGGCATCATGCCCATCATGCCCTGCATGCCGCCCATCTTGATCATCTGTTCAAGCTGCATTTTGAGGTCGTTCATGTTGAACTGACCTTTTGCCATGCGCTTCATCATCTTTTCGGCCTGTTCGGCCTCGATGGTTTCCTGTGCCTTTTCGACCAGCGCGACGATGTCGCCCATGCCGAGGATACGGCCCGCGATGCGTTCCGGCTCGAACGTCTCAAGCGCGTCCATCTTTTCGCCAAGACCGACGAATTTGATTGGCTTGCCGGTAACCGCGCGCATCGACAGCGCCGCACCGCCGCGCCCGTCGCCGTCCATCCGGGTGAGGACCACGCCGGAGATGCCGATGCGTTCGTCGAAGTTTTCAGCCGTGTGCACGGCGTCCTGACCGGTAAGGCCGTCAACCACCAGCAGCGTTTCGCGCGGTGTCACCACGTCGCGGACCGCTTCGACCTGTTGCATCAGCTCTTCGTCGATCGAGAGACGGCCAGCGGTATCGAGCATGTAAACGTCATAGCCGCCAAGACCCGCCTGCGTCTTGGCGCGTTTGGTGATGGCGACGGGGTCTTCGCCCTTGACGATGGGCAATGTGTCCACGCCGATCTGCACACCGAGGATCGCAAGCTGCTCCATCGCGGCAGGGCGGTTCACGTCGAGGGAGGCCATCAGCACGCGCTTGCCGTCTTTTTCCTTGAGACGTTTGGCGAGCTTGGCGGTTGTGGTGGTTTTGCCGCCGCCTTGCAGGCCGACCATCAGGATGGGGGCGGGCGGGTTGTCGACCTTGAGCGCGCCGGGCTCGCCCTCGCCTTTGAGCACGTCGATGAGGGCGTCGTGCACGATCTTGACGACCTGCTGGCCGGGGGTGATGGATTTGGTAACGGCCTGACCGGTGGCCTGTTCCTGCACCGCCTTGACGAAATCACGCGCGACGGGGAGGGAGACGTCCGCCTCGAGCAGGGCCACGCGGACCTCGCGCAGGGCGGTTTTGACGTCTTCTTCGGACAGGGCACCTTGCTTGGTCAGGCGGTCAAAGACGCCGGACAGGCGTTCGCTGAGGTTCTCAAACATGGGGCGCGCCCCCTCTCTCTTATCGGTTGCGGGATGCTTCCTAGATAGGAAGGTCCGCTTGAATACACAAATGCCTGCATCCGCGACGGTGGATGCAAACGAAGTTTGCCCCCACGGGCGTAACACGCTGGTGGGGGGCGATCCCTGCCCAATGGCAAAGGGACCGGAAGGCTTTGCTTCCGGGGTTTTGTGGGCGTTTAGGCCGTGGCGGCCTGTGAGTCAAGCCAGCGGTTGATGGCGTTTGCGGCGCGTTTGGCGCCGCGGCCGCTGGAATAGACGAGGGTGATGGGATGGGTTCCGGCATCCATGCCGCCGCTGATCTGGAGGGCGGCCCGGTAGGTGTTGGTATCGCCGGAAGAGGAAGACTGCACATCCGCGCGGGTGAGATACTGCAACTCCCACGTCATGCTGACATAGTTCAGCCAGCCCTTGCGGCGCAGTTCGACCAGATTGCGGGGCCGATCAAGGATCAGCTGCGTGCGGCGGATGAAGATCATGTTGAACCCCACGGCAATGGCCAGACCGCCCGCGATAAAGGCAATGCCCATGCCCGGCTCGGCCCTGACGTTGGCAAGGCCGATGCCGAAAAAGATCAGACCAAAGACGGAGACAAAGATCGCAAGCCAGATCGGGTTGTTTTCTATGATCAGCTGGTCGGGGGTTTCACGTGTGATTTTCATGCCGACAGTATGGCCGCAGCTGGACGCTGCGCCAAGAGGTCAGGCCGCTTTGGCCAGTGTGTCAATCTGGCTGTGCGCGGCGGCAAGCGTGCCTTCGGGGTCTTTGGCAAGCGCGTCGGCGGCGATGATTGTCACATCGGTGATGCCGACAAAGCCAAGGATATGCCGCATGTAGCCTGTGGCATAGTCAATATCGGATCCGACAGCAGTGCCACCGGAGGCCACGGCCAGTATCGCGCGTTTGCCGGACAGCAGGCCGACCGGCCCTGTTTCGGTATAGCGAAAGGTCTCGCCCGCGCGGGCGATCAGGTCAATCCATGCTTTCAACGCGGCGGGCACCGAAAAGTTGTAGACCGGCACACCGATGACGAGGGTGTCTGCGTCGTGGATTTCCTTGATGAGGGTGTCCGACAACGCCAGCGTCGCGTCTTGCGCCTTCGTCCTGTCGGCGGCGGGCACGGTGCGGGCGGTGACCCAGTCCTCGGTGATCTGGGGCAGCGGCGTTGCCGCGAGGTCGCGCTGGATGATCTGGTCATCGCCAAGTTCAGCGATGATGCGGTCGGTGAGGCCCCGCGTCACGGAAGAGGAAGTGGAGGCAGAGCTGTCAATGCGCAGGAGGGTCATGGCAAAATCCTTTTGTTGGTGATGCCTATAGATTGGTTATTGCAATTTCGAACGCAACGGGCAGGATAGCGCAGTAAGTGTTCATTCACGCACAGAGGCAACGATGAAAAACTGGGACGAGGTCAGAACCGCCTTTCAAGTGGCGCGTATGGGAACGGTGAGCGGCGCGGCGGAGGTGCTGGGTGTGCATCATGCCACTGTCATTCGCCATATCGACGCGCTGGAGGCGCAGCTGGGCGTCAAACTGTTCCAGCGGCACGCGCGCGGCTACACCGCAACGGAGGCGGGTGAGGACCTGCTGCGGGTGGCGCAGGCGACAGACGACCAGTTTGCGCAGCTTGCCGGACGCATCAAGGGACGGGGTGCGGATGTTTCGGGTGATCTGGTGGTGACTTCGCTGGCGGCGCTGGCGCAAAAGGTGGCCCCCCTGCTGGCAGCGTTCCAGCAACAGAACAAGGACGTCTATGTGCGCTATCTGACCGGTGACCGGCTGTTTCGGCTGGAATACGGTGAGGCGCATGTGGCCATCCGCGCCGGTGTGGCACCGGATCAGCCTGACAATGTGGTGCAGCATTTGCTGGACATGCAGGTGGGCGCCTATGCAAGCCGAAGCTACGTGGCGGCATACGGGCAACCCGACGGGCCGGAGGATTACGCCAAGCACCGGTTTGTGGGCACCGAAAGCCGCGAGAGCCGCGCGCCATACTACGTGTGGCTGCAAGAAAACGTGCCGCCCGCAAGCGTGACCTTTCGCTGTACCGACCCGCGTGCGGCGCGTGCGGCGATCGAGGCGGGGGCCGGGATTGGGTTTCTGGATCAAAGCTATGCCGGGGAACAGGCCGATCTGGTGGAAATACACGCACCACGGCCCGAATGGTCAGCCCCTTTGTGGCTGGTGACCCACGTTGATTTGCACCGCACTACCAAGGTGCAGGCCTTGTTGCGGTTCATCAAAGAGCAGACAGCGCAGGGGGCGCTGTGACACCGGGGATGCAGGGCCATGCGGCGATGCTGGCCTTTTCGGCGCTTGTGGCTGGCTCTTTCTCGCTTGGTGGGATGATGGCCAATGATATTGATCCGGCGGCCTTTACGGCGGTGCGTTTTGGTCTGGCGGCGGTTTTTGTGGGCATGCTGGCCGCGATGCGTGGCGGGTTGGGCAGGGGCAGTTTTGCGGCACCGTGGCGCTACGGCGTTCTGGGTGGGTTGTTCGGTATTTATTTTGTCCTGATGTTCGAGGGGCTGAAAACCGCACCCCCGGTGAGCGCGGCGGCGGTGTTTACCCTTGTGCCGCTGATGGCGGCGGGTTTTGCGTGGTTTTTGCTGCGTCAGGTGCTGACACCGCGCATGGCGCTGGCCTTGGTCATTGGGGGCATCGGCGCGTTGTGGGTGATTTTCCGGGCGGATATGGGGGCACTGGTTGCCTTTGATGTGGGTCGGGGCGAGGCGATCTATTTTATCGGATGTGTCAGTCATGCGATTTACACGCCAATGGTGCGCCGCCTGAACCGGGGCGAAACGGCGGTGACCTTTACCTTTGGTACGACGGTTGCGGGATGTGTTCTGCTGACGGTCTATGCCTGGCCTGCGTTGCGGAGCGTGGATTGGGCGGCATTGCCTGCGATGGTCTGGATCACGCTGTTCTATACCGCGTTTTTCGCGACGGCCTGCACCGTGGTCCTGTTGCAGTTCGCCACGCTGCGCCTGCCGTCGGCCAAGGTGATGGCCTATACCTATCTGACGCCAAGCTGGGTGATTGTGTGGGAAGCGGCGCTGGGCAATGCGGTGCCGCCGGTGCTGGTGCTGGGGGGTGTCGGGCTGACGGTTCTGGCGCTGTTGCTGCTGTTGCGCGATGAAAGTTTGCCCGGGCGTTAAGATATTTCGGGAACTTTGCGGCGCAGTGCGACGTTCTGTCACCAAGCAATAAAGGGAAGGGCATTGTTGTCGGTATCATTTACCTCGTTTCCGTCACAACGCCTTACCTGCCTAAGCACACGCGACGGGCATCGCTTGAAAACCTGAGTTATTATCCAAGGAGACGTCTCATGCGTGGTATTATTTATCTTGTCGGTCTTGTCGTGATCGTTCTGGCCATCGTTCAGTTTGTGCTTTGAGCATAGGTTAACACACAAGAAGTTCGAAAAGGGCGGCGGGTCGTTTATCCGCCGTCTTTTTCGTTTTGCGGCATTTCGGCCGCCAGAAACCGCTCAAATGCGTCGAGATTGACCGGTTCGAATTGTCCAAACCCCTGCATCCAGACGGAAGCCTCGCGCATGGCGTCGGGTTCGAGTTTGCACCATTTTACGCGCCCGCGTTTTTCCTGCGAAATGAGGCCCGCATTGGTCAGCACCGTCAGGTGTTTGGAGATGGCCGCCAGCGACATCTCAAACGGGTCGGCCACATCGGTCACGGCCATGTCGTCTTCGAGCAGCATGGCGAGGATCGCGCGGCGCGTCGGGTCGGAGAGGGCGGCGAAGACCTGATCAATGTCCTGTGTCATGGGTCCGGTCTACGCCGCAAAGGGAGTGAGGGGAAGCCGTCAGCTGCGCGGGTGATGGAGGTGCTGGGACGGCAGATGGTGTTGGTGGACGGCAAGATCAGCCTGATCCAGACCGGCATCGCGGGCCAAATGCGGGCTGATGTCGCGGATATGCGGTGGATTGGGGCGGCACGCCCAGCGGTGCGCCTTGACCAGAAGCGCGATAACGGGTTTGAAATTTGCACGTGTAAAGACGGCGCGCCGGGGCGCGGTATGCTCTCTGAAAGCCATGAAATGCTCCTGTAAACTGATTAAGTTGAGAGTAGCCGGTGGGGGCGGCAGGGGACAAAGACAATTGCTTGACAAATTATGTGCAGAAAACGCACATGAACCATGTCCAGACAATTGCCACCCCTGAACGCCCTGCGCGCCTTTGAGGCGGCGGGGCGCTATGAGAGTTTTTCCCGTGCGGCTGAAGAGTTGGGGGTGAGCCATTCGTCGATCAGCCGCCACGTGCGCGGGCTGGAGGATCGGCTGGGCATCCAGTTGTTTCGTGATCTGCCCCGTGGATTGGAATTGTCGCAGGACGGGGTGGTTTACCTGTCCAAGGTGACGCCGGCGCTGGATGCGATTGCCGCAGCGACCGAGGCGCTGACGGAAATGCCGACCGGCACCGTCTGGGTCAATTCGGAGACGTTGTTTGCCACGAAATGGCTGGTCCCGAGACTGGGCGCGTTTCGGGCGCTGCATCCTGAGATCGAGATCCGGCTTGAGGCATCGCGGCATCTGGCGGATGTCGCGCGGTACGAGGCTGATCTGGCGATCCGCTTTGTGCGTCCGCAGAACTCTTATCCGGGGTCTGAACTGTTGAGTGATGCGCCGATGCGGCCCTATGCAGCGCCTGATCTGATCGGGGGATCGCTGGGCTCTCCGCGTGACATCCTGTCTTATCCGCTGTTGCGCGACCGGAGCAGCGGGACGTGGGATGTTTGGTTCGCCCTGACCGGCGAGGTCGCGCCCGAGGAGGTGCCGCAATCGGCATGGCGCATGTCCTCTGTACTGGCGGTCGAGGCGGCGGTGGCTGGGCAGGGGATTTTGCTGATCTCGGACGAGGTGGTGGCCAGCGAGGTCGCGGCGAAGCGGTTGGTGCGCATTTCGGATGTCGGATTTCGTGAGGGCGGGTATCACCTTTTGCACGGTGAGGGGGTGTTGCGGCGCAAGGCGGTGCGGGTTTTTCGGGATTGGCTGGTGGCGCAAACGGCGGTCTGGCGGTCGGTGGAGGCGTGAAAGATCAACCGAAGGGTTGAATAACGTGGCTGACCGTTCTTTGCCTGAAGTGGTGGCTGGAAGCCGGATGGCCCGAAACTAAATCGCTATAAATCAGTATCTTGCAGGCCCGTTCCGGATGGTTGACTCTGCGCTGCGGCGCAAGTAGCTACGGCGGTGAAAATCCAGTGGGGAATTGCGTGTGCCTGACCAGGACCTGCAAGAACTTGAGGCCAAGATCAACGCTGCCAAGCAGCGGTCTGCGCCGAAACCTCATCAGGAAGAGCATTATTCGCAGGCGCAGCTTGCCTGGCGAATGGTGATCGAACTCGTTGCCGGTCTTGGGATCGGCTTCGGCATCGGATACGGGCTTGATGTGCTGTTTGGCACGCTGCCGATATTCATGGTGCTGTTTACAATGCTGGGTCTCGCGGCCGGGGTGAAGACGATGCTCCGCTCCGCACAGGAGATACAGGACAAGAAGATGGCCGAGATGGCCAAAGATGACGAAGGAGCCTGAGATGGCGGACGCAAAAGAAGAAGGCGGTCTGGTCTTTCACCCGATGGATCAGTTCATCGTGAAGCCGTTCTTTGGGGATGGTACGGAAGTGGCGTGGTACACGGTGACCAATGCGACGGTCTGGACATTCCTTGCGGTGATCGCCGTGTTCCTTTTGCTGGTGCTGGGCAGCTCCAAGCGCGCTGTGATCCCGTCGCGGGCCCAATCGGTCGCTGAACTGGCCTATGGCTTTATCTACAAGATGGTCGAGGATATTTGCGGCAAGGAGGGGATCAAGTATTTCCCCTATATCATGACGCTGTTCATGTTCATCGTTTGCGCGAACTTTCTGGGCCTGATCCCGACGGCCTTCACACCAACATCGCACTTTGCTGTGACTGTTGTGCTGGCGATGGCCGTGTTCCTGACGGTGACCATTCTGGGTTTTGTCAAGAACGGTACGGCGTTTCTCGGCCTGTTCTGGGTGTCGTCGGCACCGCTGGCCCTGCGTCCCATTCTGGCTGTGATCGAGATCATCTCGTATTTCGTGCGCCCGGTAAGCCATTCCATTCGTCTGGCGGGTAACGTCATGGCGGGTCACGCGGTGATCAAGGTGTTCGCGGGCTTTGCCGCGCTGACAGCCGTGTCGCCGGTGGCCGTTCTGGGCATCACCGCAATGTACGGTCTGGAGGTCCTCGTGTCCTTTATTCAGGCCTACGTCTTCACCATTCTGACATGCGTGTACCTCAAGGACGCGCTGCACCCACACCACTAATCATCGGTGCGCAATGAATGCGCACCCTACGAACACTTCCAACGCATAGGAGAATTATCATGGAAGGCGAACTCGCACACATCGGCGCAGGTCTGGCAGCAATCGGTTCCGGCGCAGCCGCGATCGGGGTTGGTAACGTTGCAGGCAACTATCTGGCCGGCGCACTGCGCAACCCATCCGCTGCTGCATCCCAGACAGCGACACTCTTCATCGGCATCGCGTTCGCAGAAGCGCTGGGCATCTTTGCCTTCCTCGTCGCTCTGCTGCTGATGTTCGCTGTCTAAGACGCCAAGGTAACGACCTTTATACAGGCGGGCGGGATGTTTCCCGTCCGCGTGTTGACCTCCATCTCTACGGGGGTCTCGTTTCCAAGGAGAAGCCAAAATGGCAACTGAACCTATTGATATCGAAATGGCTGGCACCTGTGTCGGGCCCGACGGCTCTGCCATCGGGATGCCTCAGCTGTGTTTCGACTGGTGGGGAAACCAGATTTTCTGGCTCGTCCTTGCTCTGATCGCGATTTATCTGATCCTGTCGCGCGTTGCGCTGCCCCGCATTGGTGCGGTTCTGGCGGAACGGTCCGGCACGATCACAAATGACATTGCGGCGGCCGAAGATCTGAAAGCCAAGGCGGTTGAAGCCGAGGAAGCCTATAACAAGGCCCTCGTGGATGCCCGTGCCGAAGCGCAGCAGATCGTGGATACGGCGAAGGAAGAGATCAAGGCAGACCTTGATGTCGCCATTGCCAAGGCCGATGCGGAAATCGCGGCGAAATCAGCAGAGTCCGAAAAGGCGATTGCAGAGATCCGCGAAAGCGCACTGGAGAACGTCAAGACCGTTGCCAAGGACACCGCGAAAGAGATCGTGGTGGCAATGGGCGGGACGGCGGACGCCAAGACAATCACGGCAGCCGTCACAGCACGGATGAAAGGATAAAACGATGCGTTATACCCTTACCGTTGCTTTGACCGGCCTGTTTGCGACCCCCGCATTTGCGGCGAAAGGTCCTTTCTTTTCGCTGGGCAACACAGACTTTGTCGTGCTGCTGGGTCTGATTGTTTTCCTTGCGATCCTTTTCTACTTTAAGGTGCCCGGGTTGATTGCCGGGATGCTGGACAAGCGGGCAGAGGATATCCGTGCCGAGCTGGATGAGGCCCGCAAGCTGCGCGAAGAAGCGCAGACATTGCTGGCATCCTATGAGCGTAAGCAGCAGGATGTGCAGGAGCAGGCAGACCGTATCGTGGCAACCGCCAAGGAAGAGGCAAATGCCGCAGCGGTTCAGGCGAAGATTGATCTGGAAAAGTCTGTTGCACGCCGTCTGGCCGCAGCAGAAGACCAGATTGGATCAGCCGAAGCCGCAGCAATCAAGGAAGTGCGTGATCAGGCGGCGATGATCGCCGTTGCCGCAGCCCGCGATGTCATCGCCAAGCAGATGACCGCAGCGGAAGGTGGCAAGCTGATTGACGATGCGATTGCGCAGGTTGACGCCAAGCTGCACTGACGCACGCGCGTTTATGAATTTAGAAAGCCCCGGTTTAGCGCCGGGGCTTTTTTGTTGCGGTGGGTATTGGTTGGCAGCGGTCCCGCGGTTTTATCCTTCGGTTTCGTGTTGCAGGCGCTGGCGGGCGATATGTTCGTTCCGCTCCGCTTTCTTGTGATCGGCCAGAGCGCGTTCGACATAGTCGAGATGGGTTTCGACCGCTGCGCGTGCTGCTGCGCTGTCGCGGGCCTGAAGTGCCGCGTTGATCTGGCGGTGCTGGTCCAGAAGGACGGCGCGGCTGGTGCGTTGTTTGAACATGACCTGCCGGTTATAAAAGACGCCACCCTGTAGCAGGTCGTACATCGAGCGCATCATATGCAGCATGATGACGTTATGGCTCGCCTCGACGATGGCCATGTGGAACTGGGCGTCAAGCTGTGCTTCTTCGTCGACGTTGCGTTTGCTGTGGGCGGCTTCCATCTTGTCAAAGACTGTGCGCACCACGGCCAGGTCGGTGTCTGATGCCAGTTTCGCGGCGCGTTCGGCGGCCAGTGCTTCCATGTCGCGGCGGAAGGACAGATAGTCGAACACCGCTTCGTCGTGGCGGGCAAAGAGTTGGATCAAGGCGGGTGAAAAGGCGCTGCCCAGTACGTCCGCGACAAAGACGCCGGCCCCGGGTTTTGCGCTGAGCAGGCCGGTTTCCTGAAGCGTTGCGATGGCGTCGCGCAGGGAGGGGCGGGAAACCTTGAGCCGTTCCGCAAGATCGCGTTCGGGGGGCAGGCGTTCACCGGGGCGCAGGATGCCGCGCAGGATCAACTGTTCGATCTGCCGGATCACGGCCTGTGACAGTTTTTCGGGTGTGACAGGCTGAAACGGCATGGGGCTATCCTTGAATTGGTTAAATCATATGACCAAAATTGAGGTTGGGCAATGGGGGCGGGGCCCCGTGGGCAAAGCCGGGGGCGTGGAAGTGTTAGCGACAAATTAACCAAAAGGCCGCAGCGTGGCGGGATGGTTCGATGGGTTTTTGCCGCGCTGGTGCTTGTTCTGATGGGGTGTAACACACCCGGCCCGTCCTATCGCGGTATTGCGCCCACGCGGGTGAGCGTGGCGGGATCGACTTTTGACGTGCGCCAGCGCGGTCTGTGGGCAGAGGCGATCCGCGTCAATCCGCAGTATGCGCCGCGATTTGGGCCTATTCGCGACCGTGCGGCCACGGCTATGGCGCGGGTCAGCGGGTGCGAGGTGGTGTCGGTGAGCGGTGATCAGGCGCTTGCGACGGGGCGGCTTGATTGTGGTGCGGGACCGCCACCCAAGCCAGCGCGGGTGACTGCGTTTGACTGTATTCCGGTGCGGGGATCAGAGATCAGGGAGATTGGCCAAATTCGTGTTGATCTGGATTGTGATCCTGCGTGAAAGGCACGTCTTTGAAGTGAGGCGCTGAAAGTGAGTCTTTTGCGGCCTTGGCCGCCGGGTAGGGGCTGATTGAGGCATATCTTGTGGATAAGTCTATGGGCACCCCTTTCCCTTGTGAGGATTGCTTGACAGGGGGGGCGTGCCACACGCATTTTGCAGAACGCAGGAATCATTGGAGCCCCGCCACAGGTGCGCTTTTCCAAACTCAGACTGACAGGCTTTAAGAGCTTTGTGGATCCGACCGATCTGATCATCGCGGATGGTCTGACCGGCGTTGTCGGGCCCAATGGCTGCGGCAAGTCGAATCTGCTGGAAGCGCTGCGGTGGGTGATGGGCGAAAACCGCCCGACCGCGATGCGCGGCGGCGGGATGGAAGACGTGATCTTTGCCGGGGCGGCCACCCGTCCGGCGCGCAATTTTGCGGAGGTCGCGCTGCACATCGACAACAGCGAGCGGCTTGCCCCTGCCGGGTTCAACGAGGCTGATCAGCTTGAGATTGTGCGGCGGATCACCCGCGATGTGGGCAGTGCCTACAAGGCGGCGGGCAAGGACGTGCGTGCGCGCGATGTGCAGATGCTGTTTGCTGATGCGTCGACCGGTGCGCATTCTCCGGCCCTTGTGCGGCAAGGCCAGATTTCGGAGCTGATCAACGCAAAGCCCAAGAACCGGCGGCGGATTCTGGAAGAAGCGGCGGGTATTTCGGGCCTGTATCAGCGGCGCCACGAAGCGGAGCTGAAGCTGAACGGGGCGGAAGCCAATCTGGCGCGGGTTGATGACGTGATTGAACAGCTTGCCGCGCAGCTGGCGCAACTGGCGCGGCAGGCCCGGCAGGCGGCGCGTTACCGCGAGATCGGTGACGGGCTGCGGCGCAGCGAGGGCATGCTGTTGTATCGTCGCTGGCGCGAGGCCGATGACGTGCGCGCCGCTGCCGATGAAACACTGCGCGCCCGGGTGACGGCGGCGGCCAGTGCGCAAGGAGCCGTGCAGAACGCTGCGAAAACGCGGCAAACGGCAGAAGATGCGCTGCCCCCGCTGCGGGAGGAAGACGCGATTGCCGCCGCTGTTTTGCAGCGCCTGATGGTGCAGCGCGATACACTGAGCGAGCAGGAAGCGCGCGCGCAACAGACCATCGAGACGCTGACCAACCGGATTGCACAGCTGGCCCGCGATATTGACCGCGAGGGTGGCCTGAACCGGGACGCGGGCGACACGATTGAGCGTCTGGAATGGGAAGCGCGCGAGCTGGAAAAAGCGGGCGAGGGCCACGCGGAGGCGCTGGCCACTGCGGCGGAGGCGGCGCGCGAGGCCGGCACGGTGTTGCAGGCGCGCGAAGCGGATCTGGCCCAACAGACCGAGGATGTGGCCCGCCTTGCCGCGCGCCACGGTTCTGCGGAACGGTTGTTGGAAGACAGCCGCAAGACGCAGGGCAAATCCGAGGCCGAGGCAGTGAAAGCGCGGGATGCGGCGGCGTTGAGCAAAAGCGCGCTGGCACAGGCGGCGCTGGATTTCGACACGGCCAAGCAGGCCGAGACGCGGGCGGTTGCCGAAGCTGCCGAGGCCGAGGAGGCGCTGATCCGGGCGGAGGAGGCGCGCGCCGATACGCAGGCCCGCGAGGCCGATGCCCGCGGCGAGCGGTCCGAGGCGGAAGGCGAGATGAACGCGCTGCGGGCCGAGGTGGCCGCGCTGGCCAAACTGGTGGAGCGCGACACCGCCGAGGGTGGTCAGATTCTGGACCGTTTGCAGGTGGAACACGGGTTTGAAAAGGCGCTGGGGGCAGCCCTTGCTGATGATCTGCGCGCGCCGGAGGTTGAGGCGGACGGCCCGTCGGGCTGGGCAGTTCTGCCTGCCTACGATGGGGATCAGCCCCTGCCCGAGGGTGTTACGCCGCTGACGCAGCATGTGTCGGTGCCCGATGTGCTGACGCGGCGGATGGGGCAGATTGGCCTTGTGGACAGCGATGATGGCCCGGCGTTGCAGGCCGCGCTGTTGCCGGGGCAGCGGCTGGTGTCACCGGAAGGGGATTTGTGGCGCTGGGACGGGTATCGCGCCTGGGCCGAGGATGCGCCATCGGCGGCGGCGTTGCGGTTGCAGCAATTGAACCGTCTTGAGGTGCTCAAGCAAACGCTGGAACAGGCCAGTCAGCGGGCCGAGGGCGCGCGCGCGGCGCATGAAACGCTGACCCGGACGCTGGCCGCGCAGACAGAGGCGGACAGAACCGCCCGCGAGACGCGTCGCACCGCTGACCGTGCGGTGGCAGATGCGGGTCGTGCGCTGAGCCGGGTGGAGGCGGATCGAAACCTTGCGGAAGGGCGGCTTGAGAGCCTTGGGCTGGCGGTGAAACGCCACGAGGACGAAGCGATGGCGGCCCGGGGTCGCGTGCTGGAGGCCGAGCGGGCGCTGGCCGAGCTTGGCGATCTGGGCACGGCACGCGGCGCGATTGAAGACCTGCGCATGACGGTCGAGGCGGCGCGGATCACGATGATGTCGCGGCGGTCAGCCCATGACGAATTGCGCCGCGAGGGTGAGGCCCGGATCAAGCGCCGGCAGGAAGTAACCAAGGAATTGAGCGGTTGGCGGCACCGGCTGGAGACAGCGGAAAAGCGCAGTGCCGAATTGGTCGAGCGCAAGACAGCGTCCGAGGCGGAACTGAAGGAGGCCAGCGCCGCCCCCGCCGATATTGCGGCAAAGCGTGATGAGCTGTCGCAGGCGATTGCGACGGCCGAGGTCCGCAAGACGGAGGCGGCGGATGCGTTGTCCGTTGCGGAAGGCGCGTTGCGCGCGGCGGTTGAGGCGGAGCGCACGGCGGAACGGGACGCCTCCGAGGCGCGGGAGGCGCGGGCGCGGGCCGAGGCGCGTGCGGAGGCGGCGCGCGAGATGGTTGCAGCGGCCGCCGAGCGGATTGCGGAGGACAGCCAGCAGACGCCGAACCAATTGCTGACCGCGCTGGACACCAACCCCGATCAGATGCCCGGTGCAGATGCGCTGGAGGCCGATGTGAACCGGTTGAAGCGGCAGCGGGATGCGCTGGGGGCTGTCAACCTGCGCGCGGAGGAAGACGCCAAGGAAGTGCAGGAAGAATTTGACAGTCTGACGGCGGAAAAAGCGGATCTGGAAGAGGCGATCAAGACATTGCGTGCCGGGATTGCCAGCCTGAACCGGGAGGGGCGGGAGCGGTTGTTGACCGCCTTTGAGCAGGTCAATTCCAACTTCTCTATGCTGTTCACGCATCTTTTTGGTGGCGGTGAGGCCAATCTGGTGATGGTTGAAAGCGATGATCCGCTGGAGGCCGGGCTGGAGATCATGTGCCAGCCTCCGGGGAAGAAGCTGAGCACGTTGAGCCTGTTGTCGGGTGGAGAGCAGACGCTGACGGCGATGGCGCTGATCTTTGCGGTGTTTCTGGCAAACCCGGCGCCGATTTGTGTGCTGGATGAGGTGGACGCGCCGCTGGATGACGCCAACGTCACGCGGTTTTGTGACCTGCTGGACGAGATGTGCCGCCAGACCGATACGCGGTTCCTTATCATCACGCACCATGCGGTGACGATGGCCCGGATGGATCGGCTGTTCGGGGTGACGATGGCCGAACAGGGTGTTTCGCAGCTGGTGTCGGTCGATCTGAAGAAAGCGGAAACGCTGGTGGCGTGATTGCGGATGCCAGTTGGTTTGCGGAGGGCGTTTTCGCGGCGATTGGGTATTTGGCGCGTTCTGTTAGTGGCAGCGGTGGGGTGGCCGACCTGATTGTCTGAAGCTTAGTCCCCGGTTTTTCGTTCGACCGGGCCGCCCGCCTTTTCCCAGCCGCTGAAGCCGTCCTTGAGATGGGCAGCGTCAAATCCCATGTCCTGCAGCGTTGCCACCGAAATGGCGGAGCGCCAGCCGGACGCGCAGTGGAAGACGAATTTTTTATCCTGCGCGAAGATGTCCTTGAAATAGGGGCTTTCGGGATCGACCCAGAATTCCAGCATGCCGCGGGGGCAGTGAAAGCTGCCGGGGATGAAGCCGGTGCGGTCGCGTTCGCGGGGGTCGCGCAGATCGACGATCTGAACCGTTGGATCGTCCAGCAGGGCGATGCCGTCGGGGGTTTCGATTTCCTCGATCCGGGCGCGGGCGTCTGCGACCATCTGGGCGGCGGATTTCTTGAGCGGCATGTCAGGTTCCTTTCAAAGACGCGACAGGAGCGCGGGTGTAGGCCAGCCGTCAACCGGCATGCCAAGGCGGGCCTGTTCGGCGCGCACCGCAGCGCGGGTGCCTGCGCCCAGAATGCCGTCAATGCCGCCGACGTCGTGACCACGCGCCTGCAGCCTGGTCTGGAGGGATTTCATTTGATCGCCACCAAGGCCCGGTTCGGGGGAGCCTGCATCAAAGACCTGCGCCCCTTGCAGACGTGTAGCGAAATAGGCGGCGGTCATCACGTAGGTAAAGCTTTGGTTCCAGTCGAAATAGACGCGGAAATTGGGGTAGGCCAGAAACGCGGGTCCCTTGTGGCCCTGCGGCAAGAGGATGGATGCGCCCAGACCGGTTTGCAGGGCGCCGTTGCGGCCCTGAACGCCCATATCCATCCATTCCTGCACCGGTTTTGTCACATCAAGCCCGGTTTGGGTCCAGTCAAACCCATCTGGAAGGGTGACTTCTGCAAGCCAGGGTTCCCCCGCGCGCCAGCCCAGATTTTGCAGCATCCTGCCACCTGACATCAGCGCGTCAGGGGCGGATGTCTTGAGCGAAACGACACCGTCACCGTCGCCGTCCACACCGCTTTCCAGAATGTCGCGGGGTAGCATCTGGACCATGCCGATTTCACCGGCCCATGCGCCGGTCGTGCGCCGTGGATCAAAGGCCCCTTTTTCAAAAAGTTCGAGTGCGGCAAAGACCTGCGGGCGAAACAGCTCTGGCCGGCGGCAATCATGGGCGAGGGTCACGAGGGCGTTTGCGGTGTTAAAGTCGCCCTGAAATGCGCCGTAATCCGTTTCGAACGCCCAGAAGGCCAGAAGGACACCCCTGTCCACGCCGTAGGTCTGTTCGATCCGGTCAAACACGCTGTCGTAGCGTTGGCCGTTGGCGCGGCCCCGGTTGATCCTGTCGTTTGAAATGAGCCGCCGCGAGAAATCGACAAAGGGCAGTTGAAAGACACCTTGTTTGCGGTCGGCGCGCAGCACGGCAGGATCCTGACGGACACCGGCAAAGAACGCATCTGCGGTGGCGGGCAGAATGCCCTGGGCGACCGCGTCTTGTTTGAGGGTCTGCACGAAATCAGTGAAAGAGCCACCGCATTGGGCAAACGCGCCGTGGGCAAGGCAGGGAAGCAGCAGGGCCGCCATAAAAATCCGTTTAAACATCGTCATCCTTCAAACCAGTACCAGACCAACCCCCAGAACAGCGGCCAACAGGCAGGCCCATGCCTGCCACAGCCGGGTTACCGCCAGATCAATTTCTGCTGCGCCGATCTGTCGGTTGCCGGTGCTGTTGACCCATGCGAAATCCTGCATCCGGCCATCATAGGCGCGCGGCCCGGCCAAGGCCACACCAATGGCGCGTGCCATTGCGGACTCTGGCCAGCCTGCATTGGGCGAGCGGTGCAACGCGGCGTCGTCACGAACGGCGGCAAAGGCGTCGAGCTTGCCGGCGGGCACGGCGATCAGCGCGGCGGTCAGGCGGGCAGGCACCCAGTTCAGCACATCATCCAGCCGTGCGGCGGCCCAGCCGAAGTCAGCGTGGCGGGGTGTGCGGTAGCCGATCATGCTGTCGGCGGTATTGATCAGCTTGTAAATGATGATGCCGGGCAAGCCCGCCACAAGATACCACAGGGCAGGAGCAATCACCCCGTCGCTGAGGTTTTCGGCAGCACTTTCGATGGCGGAGCGTGCGACCGCATCCGGCGGCATCTGTGCGGTATCCCGGCTGACGATCATCGCCACCGCGCGCCTGCCTTGGGCCAGTGACAGGCGCAGACCGTCGGCCACGGCGCGGACATGGGCCACAAGCGATTTTTGCGCCAGCAGGATTGCCACGACGATCACTTCTGCCAGCGGACCAAAAAGGGCCAGCACGCCCCCGGCGGCCGCGCCGATGAGAACAAGAGCCAAGACCACCACCACGCCTTTTGCCTTGCGCGCGCTGTTGGTGTTGAACCGTGTGTCGCAGGCCGCGATCAGCCGTCCCATCAGCACGGCAGGGTGGGGCACCCTGCGCCACAGCGCGTCGGGTTCGCCCAGCAGGGCGTCGAGGATCATCGCGGCAGACAGGACAAATGCGGCGGTCATGCCAGCGCGTCCTGTATTCTGTGCCAGCCCGCCGCGTCGGGCAGCCCCAGCCGCAGCCATGTCTGGTTGTAAGGAAAGACCCTGCTCCAGATATGGTGACGGGCCAGTCTGTCCTGCCAGTCCGCGGCGCGGTCCACACGGTAGAGCCGGAACAGGGGTGTGCCACCGACGAGGGCCGCGCTCTTTGCGGTCATCAGCGTATCAAGCCGGGTGCTTTGTGCGGCAAGCTGTTCGCGGGTCTGGGTCGCCCATGTGTTGTCTTGCAGCGCTGCGCGGCCGATGTGCAGCGCCGGTCCGGCCACGGCCCAGGGTCCCAGAAGGCGGGACAGATGTGCCAGCAGCGCCGGATCGCCAATGACAAAGCCCAGCCGCAGCCCGGCCAGCCCCCAGAATTTGCCAAAACTCTTGAGGATGAGTGTGCCCGGCGTGGTTGCCGCGTCAATAAGGGTGCGTTCGGGCATCACGTCGCAGAAGCTTTCGTCAATGATGCGAAGCTGACCGGTGATATCGCTGTGCTGCCACCGGGTTCCATCGGGGTTGTTGGGGTGTACGTGAACGCTGGCGTCTGTTGCGGTGGCGTCGGGGGCAAGGGACCAGCCCGCGCTGGTGAAGCTTGCGGAGTGTTCGTTATATGTTGGTCCGGGAATATGGACGCGGCCCGGCGGCGCAAGCAGGGGGATCAGCGCAATCGCGGCAGAGGCCCCCGGTACCGGGAGGATGCCCGCGCCATCCGGTACATGCCAAAAGCTGCGCGCTGCTGTGATCAGCTGGTCCAGTGCGCCCTGATCGGGCAGGGCTGTCCAGCTTTCGTGTGGCAAATCGGGGATGGGGTAGGGGAACGGGTTGATCCCGGTTGAAAGATCGGACCAGCCCGCGCGCGTGCCACCGTATCGCGCGACGGCACGATCAAGATCGCCGCCGTGATCACGTGTGTCCGAAGCTTGTGCCCTGTTTTTCATGCATGCCCTTTTTGCAGAAAATCGCCTTTTTGACAGTGCCGTCAGAGCGGAAAGTCGCCGGTGATACAAGCTTGGGTTATTAAGTTAATGTATCAAAGTTTGCATTAATCTTTTATTAATAGATTCGGCACACCAGAGTAATATGTCAGCACAGCAATCCATATCACAAACCGGGAAGACGGACAGGACGCGCGTTCTGATTGTGGAAAGCCGTGCGGAGCTTGGCACGCTGTGGCAGCGGCATCTTGAGCGGCTTGACATGCAGGTCGTTTGTGCCGGTTCGCAAGAGGACGCGACCGCCTATCTGTCTGAACATGAAGTAGATACCATCATTCTGGATCTGGTTCTGGAAGAGGGGTCCGCGCTGGCGGTGTCGGATTATGCCAATTACCGACAGCCAAATGCGCGGGTCATTTTTGTGACCAATACCTCATTCTTTTCGGACGGATCCATTTTCAGGCACTGCGCAAATGCGCGGGCGTTCTTGCCCGCGGGCACCCCGCCCGAAGATATTGCCGCAATGGTTGAACACTACGGATCGCGAAACGGTTAACTTTTTTCGCGTCCGTGCGGGGCGGAAAAGTCCAATACCGGATTTATCGGAATGATCCGGTGTGGATTTATGCTTTCGTGGCTGTAGTGGTAGTGCCGCACGATGTGATCAAGATGGACCGTTTCGGCCACGCCGTCCCATTGGTACAATTCGCGGGTGTAGGCCCAGAGGTTCGGATAGTCGACGATCCGGTTACGGTTGCATTTGAAATGCAGGTGATAGACCGCATCGAACCGCACCAGCGTCGGGAACAGCCGCCAGTCCGCCTCGGTGATCCGGTCGCCCATCAGGTAGCGGTTTGCAGACAGGCGGTTTTCCAACCAGTCAAGCGTGTCAAAAAGCGGCCCGACCGCCTCATCATAGGCGTCCTGTGTGGTGGCAAACCCGCAGCGGTAGACGCCGTTGTTAAAGGTGTCATAGATGCGGTCGTTCACCGGTGCGATGTCTGCGTGCAGGTCCTGTGGCCAATAGTCATCGTTATTGCCGGTGATGTCGTTGAAGGCGGTGTTGAACATGCGAATGATCTCGGCGCTTTCGTTCGAGACGATCGTGTTCTGGGCCTTGTCCCAGAGAATGGGAACGGTGACGCGCCCGGTAAAGACCGGATCGGCGCGCGTATAGATGTCGCGCGCGAAGGGCAGGCCAAAGAGCGTGTCGCCGGTGGCACCGCGAAAGCTGTCATCAAAGCTCCACCCGTCGCCCAGCATGTCGGGATGAACAACGCTGATGGTGATATGATCCTGCAGGCCCTTGATGGCGCGAAAGATCAGGGTGCGGTGCGCCCAGGGGCAGGCGTAGCTGACGTAGAGATGATAGCGGCCACTTTCAGCCGCGAAGCCACCGGTGCCGGAAGGACCAGCGGAGCCGTCTGCCGTCACCCAATTGCGGAACTTTGCCGCCGAGCGTTCGAATTTTCCGCCCGTTGACTTGGTGTCGTACCATTTGTCCTGCCATTTTCCGTCAACCAAAAGGCCCATCGTGTTCTCCCATTCTGTGTTCAGGGAAATGTAGTGTTCCTGTTGTAGGCTGCCCAGATCAAACGGTTGCGCACTGGGTCTGCGTTGACGCACAGACGCACAAATTGTGTGACGGGGCTTGCCTTTGGTGGTCGGGAGGTCACCTAATCGCGCACAGGGGTGGAGGACGAAATGGAAGAGATTCTGTCAAAGGAAATTCAGGCGGGGCTGGATGCCGCGCGGCTGGACAGCATGCGCAAGGCGTCGCGGTTGCGGATCGCGGTGGACGGGCAGCAATATCCGGTGGTGCGGCAATGGAAGACGGGTTTTGCCGTGATCGCAACGGATGTGCCTGCATTGCGCGGTTTGGTGGACCTTTATGATGGGGCGGTACATCTGTTTCAGTGCCTGATCGTGGCCAGCGACGAAGAAAATGGCGAAATGGGGTACGAGTTCAAGCGTGCCACTGCGGCGGCGGACAAAGCGCCGCTTGATTTTGTTCGGAGTGCCGATGCGCCTGCCGGGCTGATCACCGACGCACGATAGGGCCTGCGGGTTCGCCTGATTTTCCCTGAACCGTTGCCTGACGTGCGTTTGCGCCGCGTGTTGCCAATAAAGGGGGCACATCTGCCTGAAATTGCCCCCTTCGGCCAACGGGGTGATGCGCAGCAATGTCCCGAGTGGGAGTTTCGGCGCAGTTGTTTCTTGTCAGAGTAATGATCTGGCGCACTGTTGTAGAAGTATCGTGTTTTGAGGCTAGGGCACCGGGCTGAGGTCAATGGCCTTGCTGATGCGCAGGCCGGTGCCGGTTGCGCCGTAGCGGGCGCGCAGCGGTGTTGCGGCGGGATCAACTGCGCGTGTGATCCACTGTGCCCCCTGCAATTGTCTGAGCGACTGCGAGAGCGCGCGGTCGGTGATCGGACCCAAAGCGGACTTGATATCGGAAAAATGACGGGGTTGGCGGCTGACGGCAAGGATCGGCAAGGTCCACGCGCGGCGCAGCAGCGGGGTTTGCGCGGCTCCGGGCAGGGCGGTGTCGAGCCTGTGCGCCATCGCGGCGGCTGTGTGCCCGTCCGGGGTCAGCCGGTACTCTGGCCGGAGGGGGTGACCGTGACCCGGGTTGCGTTCAAGTAGCCCAAGATCAATCAAATGATGCAGGCTGGGCGTGAAGGCGGTGCGCCCGGCACCGGTTGCAGCCAGAAGGCTGGCCTGTCGCCCCGGCGTGCCCCGGTGCAAAAGCGCCAGAATGGGCATGGCCCAGGCCCGCGCCGAAATCTTGACAAGCAGATCAATGTCCATAAAGTATAGTTTATATATTTTATGGATAAAGGAAAGCGCCATGTCTGTTGTTACTCTGGATGAAACAATCACGATTGCGCTGTCGGTAAAGGACCGCCATGCCAGCGCGGATTGGTACGCGCAGATGCTGGGCTTTAGCCTGCGGTTTCATATGGATGAAGCGGGCTGGAGCGAGATGGACACGATGACAAAAGGCGTGACCCTTGGGCTTGGCGAGCAGGCAGAGCCCGCCCCGGGCAATGCGGTGCCGGTGTTTGGAGTTGCCGATCTTGGCACGGCGCGTGCAGCGCTTGAGGCCGCCGATGTCCGGTTTGACGGGCCAACGGAGACGATGGAGGGGATGGTCAGTCTGGCGACTTTGTACGACCCCGACGGCAACGCATTGATGCTGGCGCAGGATCTGTCGGGCGGTGCGGGATAGGCCGCTTTGCCGGTTGCCTTGCGGCGATGATGGATAGCGCCGTGTCTTTCGTGCCCGGCCCTTGAGTATCCCAAGGCACAGGCCGCGCTGTGATGCGCGCGGCCCGTGCCGAAGGGTGCAGCGCGGTTACTGCAGATCACCGAAAGCTTTGGCCAGCCTGTCGCAGGCTTCCTGAACCTGCGCGCGGGGTGTTGCAATGTTGAAGCGCAGGAAGCTGTCACCGCCTTTGCCAAACGTCGGACCGTGATTGACGGCGATGCGCGCGTCGTCCTGCACGCGGCGAGTGAATTCCTCGCGGGCCATGCCGGTGCCGGCGAAATCGACCCATGCCAGATAGGTTGCTTCGAGGTTCATGGAGGCAAGACCGGGGATGGCATTGACCGCGTCGTCAAACAGGCGCCGGTTGCCGTCAAGATAGCTGACCAGATCATCGACCCATGCGGCCCCTTGCGGCGAATAGGCGGCGGTTGCCATGAACAGGCCGAATGAATTTGGCGACAGGCCCAGCGCCATCATTCGGTTGCCGAATTGCGCACGCAGATCAGGGTCTTCGATGATGACGTTGCCCGAATGGCTGCCTGCGATGTTGAAGGTCTTGGTGGTGGCGGTCATCATCACCAGCCGGTCGGTGATGCCGTCGATGGCGGCCATCGGGATATGGGTGTTGCCGGGCATCACAAGATCGTGGTGGATTTCATCGGAGACAAGGATCAGGTCGTGGCGTTTGGCAAATTCCGCCACGCCCTTGAGTTCTGCGCGGGTCCATACCCGGCCACCGGGATTGTGCGGCGAACACAGGATGACCATGCGTTCGTCGCCGGTCATCTGGGCATCCCATGTGTCGAAGTCCATTTCGTAGCGCCCGTTGGTCAGGGGCATTTCGCATTCGACCACCTTGCGGCCTGCGGCCTCGATGACCTTGGCAAAGGCGTGATAGACGGGTGTGAACAGCACCACGCCATCGCCCGGCGCGGTGAAGGCATCGACGCACATCGCCGTGCCGTTGACCAGACCGTGAGTGGTAAAGACCCATTCGGGTGCGATTTTCCAGCCGTGGCGGTTTTCCATCCACCACTGGATTGCGGACAGGTATTTGCTGTCATCCCCGAAGTACCCGTAAATGCCGTGATCGTGCATGTCCCTGACCGCGTCCTGCACGACCTGCGGCGGACGGAAATCCATATCGGCCACCCACATCGCGATTCCTTCGTCGCGGGGCACACCATAGAGCGCCTCCATCTTGTCCCACTTGGCGCAGTGGGTGTCGCGGCGGTCGATGATCTCGTCAAAACTCATGGGGTGGCTCCTGTTACATGCGCCGTAAGCTAGCGGGCTGTGCGGGGGCCGCAAGCCCTAGCTTGCAGTGCGGGGGTGCATCCCCTAAATCAGCGATATGAGACGTAATATTATTCTTCATCCCGATCCCCGTCTGAAAAAGGCATCGACGCCCGTGGCGGATCTGTCGGACGATTTGCGCAAGCTGGCCGATGACATGCTGAAAACCATGTACGAAGCCCCGGGCATCGGGCTTGCCGCACCGCAGATCGGTGTGCTGGACCGGTTGATCGTGATGGATTGCGTCAAGGAAGAAGGCGAGAAACCGCGCCCGCTGGTGATGTTCAATCCGCAGGTGGTGGCGTCATCGGATGAAACGAATGTGTACGAGGAAGGCTGTTTGTCGCTGCCCGATCTTTATGCGGATGTGACCCGGCCCAAGGTTGTGGATGTGGAGTGGATGGACCGCGATGGCAATGCGCAGTCCGAGACCTTTGACGGGTTGTGGGCCACCTGCGTGCAGCACGAGATTGACCATCTGGATGGCAAGCTGTTCATCGACTATCTCAAGCCGCTCAAGCGGCAGATGATGACGCGCAAGATGGTCAAGCTCAAGCGTGAGCTGGCCCGCGGGTGAGCGTGCTGCCGATCCTATTGTGGCCCGACCCGCGTCTGACAGAGACCTGTGCGCCGGTGGCTGAAATCACCCCCGAGATTGAGGCGCTGGCCGCCGATATGCTTGAGACGATGTATGATGCGCCCGGGCGCGGGCTTGCCGCGCCGCAGGTGGGGGTAATGGAGCGTATTTTCGTTATGGATGCGGGTTGGAAAGAGGGGAAATCCGACCCGATTGTGTGCATAAATCCCATGCTGCAAGAAGTCAGCGAGGAGCGGGCGACCCATGCCGAAGGGTGTCTGAGCATTCCGGGTGTAGCGGCGGATGTGTCGCGCCCTGCGCAGGTGCAGATGGTTTGGACCGGTCTGAACGGCGGGCGATACGTGCAGAGCTTTGACGGCTTTGCTGCCGCCTGTGTGCAGCACGAATTGGATCATCTGGACGGTGTCGTGACCTTTGATCACTTGACGGCGGATGTCCGTGCGGCGCTGATGGCGGAGTATGCGGCGCAATGAGTGTGCGTGCGATTATACAATGGCCCGACAAGCGGCTGCGCACGGCGGCGGCCCCTGTGGAGGCGATCACCGATGAGATACGTGGCATCTGGGCGGATATGGTCGAGACGATGGACGCGATGCCCGGTGTCGGGCTGGCCGCGCCGCAGATTGGTGTGATGCTGGCGCTGGCGGTTGTGGATACTTCGACTGCGCGGAACAGGCGTATATTGCTGGCAAACCCGCAGATCATCGAAACCTCGGCAAAGCCCAATGTGCATGAGGAGGCGAGCCCCTGTTTGCCCGGTGTATCGGCCAAGATCACCCGTCCGCGCGCGCTGTCGGTGCGGTTTCTGAATGCGGACGGCGTGATAGACCGCCGGGAGTTCGTGGGGCTGGACGCGACCAGTGTGCAGCACCAGATCGACCATCTGGCGGGCCGGATGTATTTTGACAACCTGAGCAAGACCAAGCGCGACATGCTGTTGCGCCGTGCAAAGAAACTTGGCGGTTAGGGTGGCCCAAAGCGCCACCTTACGTCAGCGGGTCGTGCGGCCCACCCCGCAGGAAGGACCGATTTGATGCGCATTGTGTTCATGGGCACACCCGATTTTTCCGTCGCTGTTCTGGATGCGCTGGTTGCGGCGGGCCACGAGATTGCCGCCGTCTATTGCCAGCCGCCCCGCCCCGCAGGACGCGGTAAGAAAGAGCGGCCCACGCCGGTACATGCCCGAGCGTTGGATCTGGGGCTGGAGGTGCGGCATCCGCCATCGCTGAAAACCGGGGAGGCGCAGGCCGCGTTTGCGGCGCTTGCGGCGGATGTTGCGGTGGTGGTCGCCTACGGTCTGATCCTGCCGCAGGCCATTCTGGACGCGCCCGCGCGTGGCTGTCTGAACATCCACGCCAGCCTGTTGCCGCGCTGGCGCGGGGCGGCCCCCATTCACCGGGCGATCATGGCGGGGGATGCGCAAACCGGCGTCTGCATCATGCAGATGGACGCGGGGCTGGATACCGGCCCTGTGTTGCTGAGGCGTGAGACGGATATCGGGGCAGGTGAAACAACCGCCATGCTGCACGACAGGCTGAGTGTGATGGGGGCCGAGGCCATTGTCGCGGCCCTGCGGGAGCTGGACCATCTGACACCCGTGCCGCAACCCGAGGACGGCGTGACCTATGCCGCCAAGATCGACAAGGGCGAAGCGCGGATTGACTGGACGCGGCCTGCGGTGGAGGTGGACCGGCAGATCAGAGGGCTGTCGCCTTTTCCGGGGGCGTGGTTCATGCACAAGGACGCGCGGATCAAAGTATTGGGATCGTCGCTTGCGCAGGGGGATGGGCCGCCGGGCGCGGTGCTGGATGCCGGTCTGCGCATCGCGTGCGGTACGGGTGCTGTGCAGCTGACGCGCTTGCAGCGGGCGGGCAAGGCGGCACAGGATGTGCAGGTTTTTCAAAGTGGCGTGCAGATCGCGCCGGGTGTTGTGCTTGAAGGAGAATAGCGGATGTTTCTGACCCTTTTTGGCACGGTGGTGATTGCGGGCATTGTTGGATACGCTTCGGAAAAGACCGGTTGGACGCATAACGGGTATTTGCAGTCGATCATCATCTGTATCGGCGGAGCGTTCCTGTTCTATTTCATCCGTATCATGTTCGGCTTTGGCTTTGCCTCACCGGGGGTGAATGCGATTGTGTCATCTATCGGGGCGCTGATCATCGTGCCGTTTCACTGGCGGCGATGACGGTCTTTGAGTTGTAGGGGAAAGATGAAGCCGGGGGGTGCGCTTTAGCTTTTGGGCGGTGTGCTTTTGTAGACGGGCAAATGCCAGCCAAACGCCAGCGAGCCCGCGCGCAGTATCCAGGTGATGGCAGCGCAGCCCAGCAGGGCCAGCGACGGGTCGATGGCGTAGAACCGGCCAAGGGCGGCGGTTGCGGCCCCGGCGAAGGCGGCGGTGACGTAGAGTTCGCCCTGTTTGAGCACCAGTGGCACTTCGCCCACCACCACATCGCGCATCAGCCCGCCCATACAGCCGGTGATCATCCCCATCAGGATCACGATGGTGGCGGATTGGTCCAGCGACAGGGCCACGCCCGCGCCCGCTGCCACCGCCACGGCAAGGGCAAAACTGTCCAGCCAGATCAGCACGCGCAGGCGGCTTTCCATCAGGTGGGCGGTGAAAAAGATCACCAGTGCAGCACCGGCCCCGACGGCAAGGTAAGTGGGATTGGCGATCCAGAAGATCGGGTTTCGGTCGAGCAGCAGATCGCGGATCGTGCCGCCGCCCAATGCGGTCAGGCAGGCGATGAAGGCAAAGCCCACAAGATCAAGCTGGGCGCGGCTGGCCACCAGCGCGCCGGTGACGGCAAAAATCAGGACGGATGTGTAATCAAGCAGGGCGACCAGGCTCATAGGGCGTTCCTGATCCAGTTGAGGGCGCGCTGGCAGATCGGATCGAAAGGCTGTGGCAGATCAGCATCAAGGGCGAGCCACCGGAATTCAGAGCGTTCGCGGCCATTCGCCGCAAAGAGATGGGCCCATTGGTCCCGGACGGGTGGCACGACGCGGCAGAGGCTGAAGTGCCATTGGGCGTCGTCCCCCAGAGACTGGGACGTGCCCAGCATGACCGCTGACCGGGTCTCAAGCCCGCTTTGGTCGAAAAGCGCGCGTGCCGCGGCGGTCTCTGGGCGTTCACCGGTGTTGATTGCGCTTTTGACAAGGCGAAAGCCCGCCGTCGGATGCCGCAAGACCGGTATGCGCTGTGGAAAACCGTCAGGGTGAAGGGGGATGGGGCAGGCGATCTGCGCGGCTGTGCGGGTCATTTTGGTTTGAACGGGGCCATGCCCGCGCGCGCCAGTTCATCGGCGCGTTCGTTTTCGGGGTGGCCCGCGTGGCCCTTGACCCATTCCCATGTGACGTCATGGCGGGCGTTGGCTGCATCCAGCCGTTGCCATAGTTCCGCGTTCTTGACCGGCTTTTTGGCAGCGTTTTTCCAGCCGTTTTTCTTCCATCCGAAAATCCAGCCGGTGATCCCGTTTTTTACATAATTGCTGTCGGTCACGATGGTGATTTTGGTGGGACGTTCCAAAGCTTCGAGCGCGTGGATGGCGGCCAGCAATTCCATGCGGTTGTTGGTGGTCTGGGCTTCGCCGCCCTTGAGTTCGCGTTCTTTCACCACGGTATCGCCGTCGCGCGCCTGCATCAGGGCACCCCAGCCGCCCGGGCCCGGATTGCCCGAACAGGCACCGTCGGTATAGGCAAAAAGCTCAGGCATGGGCCCGCAGTGCCAGCCAGTCAGCGACGGCACCGTCAAGCCCGGTATCGGCACCTGTCTGGCGGTGCGTGACGGTGAAGCCCGCATCGGTCAGTAGGCCGGTCAATTCGGGGTCTGTGTAGTAGGTGTATAATCTGCCAAGGCGGTCGCGCTTGCTTCCCGTGCCGGTTTTGACAGCGATGTGGAAAAGCCCCCCGGGTTTGAGCGCCGTGTGCAGGGCGGCAAGGTGGCGGGGCATGTCCGCGCGGCTGGCGTGCAGCAGGCTGAAGTTCGCCCAGATCCCATCGTAGATGCCGGTGCCGGATATGTCGTCAAAGGATGCAACGCGTGCTGTCACCCCGGGGTGCGTGCCTGCGTGGGCGACCATTTCGGGCACCGCATCCGTGGCGGTCACGTGGTGCCCCGCAGCGGCGATGACCGCAGCGATATGGCCCGGGCCGCAGCCCAGATCCAGCACCTGCGCACCGGCGGGCAGATCAGCGATGAATGCCTTGAGTGCGGGGTCGCGTGCGGTGCCGTCCTGTGTAACGGACAGGTATTCATCGACCTTCCGGGCGTAGACCCTGAGGGTTTCGTTATCGGTCATAGGAATATCCCGATGGAAAGGCAGATCACCACGATGCCGGTCAATTGAACCCGCAGGGCCATCCACCAAGCGGGGGCCAGACCCCAGCGGGAAAAGGCGTAGTCAAGGATCAGCAGGCCGATAAAGCCTGTCATCAGATTGCTGAGCGCGCTGACAACGCCGGTGCCGGGCATAAAGAACCACCACAATGCGGGCAGCACCGAGAGCGCATAGGCCGCTGCCGCCTGACTGCCGGTGGCGGTGGTGGCGAACCCCCAGAGCACACCGGCCATGAAGGGTAGAATGATGCCGCCGTAGCGGATCATGATCAGGCGGCCATCGCCCAGCAGCACCTGCGGCAGCGGCCAGTCGGGTGTGGCAAAGATATTGAGCACCAGAAGGGCGGCCCAGACAAACGGGATCAGCCCGGCAATGCCAAGCAGCAGGGCTGCCGGAGGAATACGTGTGAGAAACATCGTGGGTCAGGCCCGTTCGAGCGCCAGACGCCCGGCGAGGGCGGCGAAGATCGCGGCAAAGGAGCGGTTGAGCCACGCCATCACCCGCTCTGATCCCAGAAGCCAGCGGCGCGCAGCGGCGGCGAACATGCCGTAGAGGACAAAGACCGCGAAGGTGAGGCCCATGAAGATCAGGCCCATCACCGTCATCTCAAGTGTGGCGAGGGCGGGATTGCCGCTGAGGAAAGGGGGCAGAAGGGCGAGAAAGAAGATCGAAAGCTTTGGATTCAGGATGTTGATCAGCGCCCCGCGGCGGGCAATGGTCCAGCCGCTGTCGCGGGTTTTGGTGGCCGAGACCGACAGCGCGCCGCCGGATTTCAGGCTTTGCCACGCCAGATAGAGCAGATAGGCGACACCGGCCCATTTGACGACCGTAAACAGGACCGCAGAAGTATGCAGGACGGCAGCCAGCCCCAGCGTTGCGGCGGCAAGGTGCGGGACGATCCCGAAGGTGCAGCCCAATGCGGCCCAGAGCGCGGCACGGCGGCCCTGACCCAACCCAAGGGCCAGCGTGTAGATGACCCCGGTGCCGGGGGCGAGCACCACGACAAAAGCGGTGAGCAGGAATTGGATTGTTATCACCGGTTTTCCCTTCGTGCGATTCAGGCGCGATCATCTATCGGACGCGCGGCGATGTCCATTGGAAGGCTGTCGATTATCCTTCCGGGACCGACGCCATCAGTCCGACGGCCCGTGCGCCTTCGGCCAGATCGCTGACAATCAGATGCCCCAGTGCTTTGACAACGGGGTCGGGGGCCACGACATCGGGCACCTGCACGGTGATCAGCCCGGCGGCCAGCGCGGCGCGCACGCCGTTGGGCGAATCCTCGAATGCGACGCAGGCGCTGGCGGGCAGGTTCAGCGCCGTTACGGCTGCGAGATAGATGTCGGGCGCGGGTTTGCTTTGGTGGACCTGATCACCGCCGATCAGGCTGGGGAAATCCTCTGACAGCCCGGCGCGGGCAAGGTGCTGGTGGGCCTTTTCCGTGTGGGTTGAGGTTGCGATGATGTAGGGGATAGCGCGGGCGCGCAGGGCGCGCGCCAGCTCCCTGACGCCGGGTTTGACGGATATGCCGGTTTCAAAGGCGCGGTGGGCGGCGCGGTTCCAAAGCGTGTCGAACTGAACGATATCAGCGCGTCCGGCCAGCCCCTTTGCCAGCCTGCGGCGTCCTTCTTCGGGGTTGGTGCCGACGAGGCTTGCAAAAAGCGCATCATCGGGGGGCAGACCCTGCAAGGTGCAGGTTTCGCGGAATGTGCGCAGCCAGATCTGTTCCGTGTCCAGCAGCAGGCCGTCCATGTCAAAGACGACACCGCGGGGCGGCGTCATGCAGGCGCGCGGAGGATGCGGGGCACTTTGAACTCGACGTTTTCCTTTGCGGTCTCGACGAGTTCCTGAGTGACATCGTAGCGCGCGCCGAAAGCGTCGATGACCTCGTTGATCAGGACCTCGGGGGCCGATGCACCTGCGGTGATGCCGACGCTTGAGATGCCTTCAAGGCTGCGCCAGTCGATATCATCCGCCCGCTGAACAAGCTGGGCGTAGTTGCACCCGGCGCGCGCGCCAACTTCGACAAGGCGTTTGGAGTTTGAGGAATTGGGTGCCCCGACCACCAACATTGCGTCGCATTTGGGGGCCATTGCCTTGACCGCTTCCTGGCGGTTGGTGGTGGCATAACAGATGTCTTCCTTGTGCGGTCCGACGATGGCCGGGAACCGGGCCTGAAGGGCAGCCACGATATCGGCGGTGTCATCAACACTGAGGGTGGTCTGGGTGACATAAGCCAGCTTTTCGGGGTCGCGCACGTCAACGCGTGCCACATCATCGGGCGTTTCGACAAGCAGCACTTCGCCGGGTGGCAACTGACCCATCGTGCCCACGGTTTCGGGATGGCCTTCGTGGCCGATCATGATCATTTGCAGGCCCGCGTCTGCGTGGCGCTGCGCTTCGATGTGGACCTTGCTGACCAGCGGGCAGGTGGCATCGACATAGACCATCTGCCGTGCGGCGGCGGCGGTGGGAACGGATTTTGGCACCCCGTGCGCGGAAAAGATCACCGGGCGGTCATCGGGGCATTCATCAAGTTCCTCGACAAAGATCGCGCCCTTGTCGCGCAAGCCGTCCACCACAAATTTGTTGTGCACGATTTCGTGACGCACGTAGACGGGCGCGCCCCATTTCTCCAACGCCATCTCGACAATCTTGATCGCGCGGTCGACGCCGGCACAAAACCCGCGTGGCGCGGCAAGATAGAGAGTGAGGGGGGGCTTTGTCATGCGGACGCTCCTTGCGGTTGTCCCAGACTTAATCAGTGAAGCCTGCCGGGTCCAGTGCGCAGCGCTTAGCTTTCCTGCTCGCGGGGCGGGCGGCCAATCACCTCGCGGAGGTCTTCGAGTTCGATGAAGTTGTCCACCTGACGGCGCAGATCATCCGAGATCATCGGTGGCTGGCTGCGGATGGTCGACACACATGAGACGCGCACGCCCTGACGTTGCAGGCTTTCGACCAGCGGGCGGAAATCACCGTCGCCGGAAAAGATGACAATGTGGTCCACATGCGGGGCCAGTTCCATCGCGTCCACGGCCAATTCGATGTCCATGTTGCCCTTGACCTTACGGCGGCCCATGCTGTCGGTGTATTCCTTGGCCGGTTTGGTGACCATCGTGAAGCCGTTGTAGTTCAGCCAGTCCACCAAGGGGCGGATCGGGGAATATTCGTCGTTTTCAAGAAGCGCGGTGTAATAGAACGCCCTGAGCAATTTGCCGCGACGCATGAATTCATGGCGCAACAATTTATAATCAATATCAAACCCAAGCGTTTTTGCGGCGGCGTAAAGGTTGGACCCGTCTATGAAAAGCGCCAACCGCTCGTCTTTATAAAACATTCCAAATCCTTCCGACGTACCCGTCGCCAATGCCATGACCTTGATTTAGTATCGTGCAGGTCTGATGAAAGAGCTTTAGACAATATTCGTTCTAATTGCGCTGATGGGCGCCTAACTACAATTTTTTGACCATGCTGCAAGCCCGACTTTAAGGGGAAAATCGCGAAAGAATGCTCAGATCACGGCCAACAATACTTTTGGCGCTTGGCGCTAACCTTGCGTCATCCGCCGGTTCCCCGGTACAGACGCTCGTTTCAGCGTTGAAACACCTCGAAAATGAGGGTGCCACGATTCGCGACACCAGTTCTTTTTATAGCACACCGGCATTCCCTGCGGGCAATGGGCCGGATTTTGTGAACGCAGCGGCACATATTCGCGCAGACTGGACACCCGCCGCCACGCTGGAAATACTGCACCGGATCGAGGCGGCGCTGGGACGGACGCGGGATGTGCGCTGGGGACAGCGGACGCTGGATATTGATCTCATCGCCTATGACGATCTGGTGTTGCCTGACCTTCAGACCCACGCCCGCTGGCGCGACATGACCCTGGACGGGCAGATGGCACAGACCCCTGACACGCTGATCCTGCCACATCCGCGCATGCATGAACGTGCCTTTGTGCTGGTGCCTTTAGCCGATGTTGCGCCGGACTGGCGGCATCCGGTTCTGGGCCGCAGTGTGGTTGAGTTGCGCGATGGCCTGTCCGACGAGATGCTGGCAGAGGTGCGCAGGCTGTAATATCAGCTTGTAAATCCGCACGATCCCGCCTATCTAGCCGCCTTCAGAGCGCTTTTTGAGAAATTGGAGACGGCCATGGCCCGCGTAACCGTAGAAGATTGTGTCGACAAGGTTCCAAACCGGTTCGAGCTGGTGATGCTGGCGGCCCACCGGGCGCGCGAGATTTCTGCCGGTTCCCCCGTCACCGTGGACCGTGACAACGACAAGAACCCGGTCGTGTCCCTGCGTGAGATCGCGGATGAAACGCAGTCTGCCGATGACCTGCGCGAGCGTCTGATTGAAAGCAACCAGAGCCAGATCGAGGTGGATGAGCCCGAAGAGGACGCAATGGCGCTGCTGATGGGTGCCGAACAGGACAAGCCAGAAGAAGACAGCATGTCCGAGGAAATGCTGCTGCGGCAGTTGATGGCGGCACAGGGACAGGGCTGACGCGCCCTGCACCCCCGTCAGGGGCTTGAGGCAGAATGCTGGATACGACCGAAATCACTGCCGATGATCTGGTCGCCCTGGTCCGGGCCTACAACCCCAAAACCAATGAAAAGAAACTGCGCGCGGCCTATGATTTTGGCCGCGACATGCACGAGGGGCAATTGCGCCATTCGGGCGAGCCGTATTTTACGCATCCGGTTGCGGTTGCGGCGATACTGACGGAGCAGCGGCTGGATGATGCCACCATCATCACGGCCCTTTTGCACGACACCGTCGAAGACACCCGCGCGTCATACTCTGATATTGAGCGTTTGTTCAGCGGTGAGGTGGCGGAACTGGTCGATGGGGTGACCAAGCTGACCAATCTGCAGCTTAATTCCACCGAGACGAAGCAGGCTGAGAATTTTCGTAAGCTTTTCATGGCCATGTCCAAGGATTTGCGGGTCATCCTTGTGAAGCTTGCCGACCGCCTGCACAACATGCGCACGATCAAGGCGATGCGGCCCGACAAGCAGGCGCAGAAAGCACGCGAGACGATGGATATCTACGCACCGCTTGCAGGCCGCATGGGCATGCAGTGGATGCGCGAGGAGCTTGAGGATCTGTCCTTCAAGGTGCTGAACGCCGAGGGCCGTGCCAGTATCATCCGCCGCTTTATCTCGCTTCAGCGCGAGACGGGCGATGTGATTCAGCGGATCACCGGGGACATGCGCAGCGAACTGGACAAGGCCGGTGTCAAAGCCGAGGTTTTTGGCCGCGCGAAAAAACCCTATTCGATCTGGCGCAAGATGGAGGAAAAGGAACAGAGCTTTTCCCGTCTGTCCGACATCTATGGGTTCCGGGTGCTGACCGAGACGGAGGAGGATTGTTACCGCACTTTGGGCGCGATCCACGGGCGCTGGCGCGCGGTGCCGGGGCGGTTCAAGGATTACATCAGCCAGCCCAAATCCAACGGTTACCGGTCCATTCACACAACAGTGTCGGGGCGTGACGGCAAACGTGTCGAAGTACAGATCAGAACCCGTCAGATGCACGATGTGGCCGAAAGCGGTGTTGCCGCGCATTGGTCCTACCGCGACGGCGTGCGGTCAAAGAACCCCTTTGCGGTTGATCCGGCCAAGTGGATTTCACAGCTGAGCGAACAGTTTGACGCGGAAGAGAATCACGAGGATTTTCTGGAGGCGGTCAAGCTGGAGATGTACGCCGATCAGGTGTTTTGCTTTACGCCCAAGGGCGAGGTGGTCAAGCTGCCCCGCGGTGCGACGCCGATTGATTTTGCCTATGCCATTCACACGCGGATCGGCAATTCCTGTGTCGGGGCCAAGGTGGACGGGATGCGCGTGCCGCTTTGGACGCGGGTGAAAAACGGCCAGTCGATCGAGATTATCCGCGCGCAGGGCCAGACGCCGCAGCCGACATGGCTGGACATTGCGACCACCGGCAAGGCGAAGTCCGCGATCCGCCGGTCCCTGCGCGAGGAAGACCGGGCGCGGTTTGTGAAACTGGGGCAGGAACTGGCGCGGTCGGCCTTTGCCCAGGTGGGCAAACGCGCGACGGACAAGGCGCTGCGCACGGCGGCCAAGAACATGCGTCTGGATGGCGCGCAGGCGCTGTTGGCGCAGCTTGGCAGTTCAGAGATCACGGGCCGCGAGGTGGTGCAGGCGGTCTATCCTGACAGCACGCCGAAAGCGGGCGATCAGATTGACGTAAAGTCCGCCGTTGTGGGCCTTGAGCCGGGTCAGTCCTTTACCCGCGCGCCCTGCTGCAACCCGCTGCCGGGTGAACGGATTGTCGGAATCACCTTTCGCGGCGAAGGCGTGACCGTACACGCCATCGATTGTGCCCGTCTGTCAGAATATGAGGACCAGCCCGACCGCTGGATCGATCTGCGCTGGCATGACGGCAACCACCCCGCAGTCTATGGTGCGGTCATTGACGTGACGGTGGGCAACGGCGCGGGGGTTCTGGGCCGCATCTGCACCTTGATCGGAGAGGCGTCGGCCAATATCTCTGATCTGGAATTTCTTGAGCGCAAACCTGACTTTTACCGCATTCTGTTCTATCTCGATCTTAGGGACGTTGCGCACCTGCATTCGCTGATGCTGACGCTTGAGGCAGAAAGCGATGTGGCGGCGATCAGGAGATTCCGCAAAATTGACGCGTAATCGCCCATGAGATGACTTTGAAATGGAAGACCCTTGGCGGGTGACCCATCACTAACGCAGGACCGATGACTTGATTTTCAAACGCCGCGATCCAAAGCCGACATTGCGTGCGATGGCCGAGTTTTTGTGGCCGCGCGGCGGTTGGGCGCGCGCGTTTCACTATGTCCGTCACAGGATGAAACGGCTGCCTGATAGTCCCGAACGCATTGCACGCGGGGTCTGGGCCGGGGTTTTCGTGACCTTTACGCCGCTTTTCGGGTTCCACTTTGTCGTTGCCGTGCTGCTGGCCCGTCTGATGAAGGGGAATATGGTTGCGTCGCTGATGGCGACCTTTGTGGGCAATCCGCTGACCTTTGTGTTTATCGCGCTGGCGTCCCTTAAGACCGGGCACTGGATCCTTGGCACCGAGTTGCAGGAAGGGGAGCTGCGCGCGCTGAGCCGGAAGTTTGGGGATGCGGGCAGTGATCTGTGGCACAACTTTGTCGCCATTTTCACCGATGCGCAGATGGATTGGTCGGGGCTGGCGATTTTTTCACGTGATGTGTTCTATCCCTATCTGATCGGCGGGATCATCCCCGGCGTCATCTTTGCGACCATCGCCTATTACCTTGCGGTGCCGATACTGGTGGCCTACCAAAAACGGCGTCGGGGATTGATCAAGGCCAAGTTTGAGGCGCTGAAAGCCAAGACCGCCGCCAAGGCGGAAGCAAAGCGCCGGGCCGATGAAGTGAAGTAAAGGAAGCGACATGGGATCCACAGAAAAGCTGCGTCTTGGCGTGAACATCGACCACGTTGCAACCGTGCGGAATGCGCGCGGCGGGGCCTATCCTGATCCCCTGCGTGCCGCGCGTATTGCCGAACAGGCCGGCGCCGACGGCATCACGGCGCATCTGCGTGAGGACCGCCGCCACATCTCGGACGCGGACATCGAGGGACTGATGGAGGTCCTTAGTGTGCCACTGAACTTTGAAATGGCCGCGACGGATGAAATGCAGAAAATTGCGCTGCGTCACAAACCGCACGCGGTCTGCATCGTGCCTGAAAAGCGCGAGGAGCGTACAACCGAAGGCGGGCTTGAGGTTGCGCGTGAGGAAAACAAGCTGGCGCATTTCATCGCGCCGCTGCGTGATGCGGGCAGCCGGGTCAGCATCTTTATTGCGGCAGACCCGCGCCAGATCGAGGCGGCAAACCGGATCGGGGCCGAAGTGATCGAATTGCACACCGGGGCTTATTGCGATGCCTTTGCCGAAGGCCGGTTTGAAGAGGCCGACGCCGAATTGGCCAAGCTGCGCGATATGTCGACATTTGCGCACAGCCTTGGGCTGGAGGTGCACGCCGGTCATGGTCTGACCTATGATACCGTGTCCCCCGTGGCCGCGTTCAAGGAAGTGCGCGAACTGAACATCGGGCATTTTCTGATTGGCGAATCGATCTTTCTGGGGCTGGAGCCCGCCATTGCAGAAATGCGCCGTCTGATGGACGAGGCCCGCGCGTGAGCGATACTGCCACGCCGACCGATACGGAACGCGCGGTAATCGCACAGATCAACGCATGGGCCGTGAAGATCGCGCAAGACGAGGGTAAACCCGCCTTTACCGCGGCGATACTGAAAGACGACAGCGAACTGGTGCGCGGGCGAAACACCGCAACGCAGAACGAAAATGCCACCCTGCACGCCGAGGTCGTGACCATCGGGCTGGCCAGTGATGCGCTGGGCACGCGGCGGCTTGCGGGGTGCACGCTGGTGTCGTCCTGTCAGCCCTGCGAGATGTGTCTGGCGGCTATGCGCTGGGCCGGGATTGACCGGGTGATTTTCAGTGCGCGTCAGGAAGACATAGATGCGCAGATGTTCCGTTTTCCGGGCCTGAAGCTGAGGGATTATCACGCGGCCTGTGGTGGCGCATTTGAGTATGCGGGCGGTGTACACGCCGATATGGTGACGCATTTATACCGGTTGGACGGCTGATCCATGATACTTGGCGTCGGCACGGACCTTGCCAATATCGAGCGCATTCAGGGCACGCTGGACCGCTTTGGCGACCGTTTCCGCAACCGTGTGTTTACCGAGGTAGAGCAACGCAAGGCCGAACGTCGCCGTGACGTGGCGGGGACCTATGCCAAACGCTGGGCCGCGAAGGAGGCGTGTTCAAAAGCGCTGGGCACGGGGCTGCGCATGGGGATTGCGTGGCGGGATATGGCGGTCAGCAATCTGGCGACGGGGCAGCCGGTGATGCAGGTGACGGGATGGGCCGCCGAACGGCTGGAAAGCATGACGCCTACGGGCCACGAGGCCATCATTCACGTGACGTTGACGGACGATCATCCGTGGGCGCAGGCCTTTGTTGTGATTGAAGCGCGGCCAATCGCTGGTGCGGGCGCGCCGCTGCCTTGACAGTACCGCGTCCCGCCCGCATGTAACCCCAAACCCTGACGAAGAGGACGCGGCATGGCCGACAAGGAAAAATCCGGCAATGCCTTTGTCGAAACGATCAAGACCATCGTCTATGCGCTGTTGATCGCGGGCGTTTTCCGCACGCTGTTTTTTCAGCCTTTCTGGATTCCGTCGGGATCGATGAAGGAAACGCTGCTGATCGGCGATTTCCTGTTCGTCAACAAGTTCGCTTATGGCTATTCCTATGCCTCCTGTCCGTCGCTGATGTTGCCCAACCTTGGCATCGAAGTGGACGCAAAGGATGTCTGCGGTGTCTTTGACGGGGACAACACGCGCCTTTTTGGCAGCGAGCCTGAGCGCGGTGATGTGGTGGTGTTTCGGCATCCGGTATCGGGGCGCGATTATATCAAGCGGCTGATCGGGCTGCCGGGCGAGACGATCCAGATGAAGGCGGGGGTTCTGCACATTGATGGCGCGCCGGTCGCGCTTGAGGATGCGGGGGTATTTACCGAGGAAATGGCGGCACAGGGGCCACAACGCCTGCGCCCGCGCTGTGAAAACGGGCCAGTGGGCGAGGGCGGCATTTGTGAAAAGTCGCGTCAGATCGAAACGCTGCCCAATGGGGTCAGCCACACGATCCTGAACATTGCGGATCAGCAATCGGACCGCACCGGGATTTATACGGTGCCGGAAGGGCATTACTTTTTCATCGGGGACAATCGCGACAATTCTGCTGACAGTCGGTTGGCGCAGCAGGTGGGTGGCGTTGGATTTGTTCCCTTTGAGAACCTGATTGGCCGGGCGGACCGGATCATGTTCAGCTCTGCTGGGACGTCGATGCTGTATTTCTGGACGTGGCGCAGCGACCGTTTTTTCAAAGGGGTTGAATGAAGCTGAGCGGCGATCTTCGGGCCTTTGAGGGGCGCATCGGGCATCATTTTGCCGATCCGGCCCTTCTGGTCCGTGCGGTAACCCATGCGTCCATGTCCTCGGCCAACCGGGACGACAATCAGCGGCTGGAATTTCTGGGTGACAGGGTGTTGGGGCTTGTGATGGCGCAGGCGCTTCTGGACAGCGATAAAGGCGCCAGCGAAGGGCAGCTTGCCCCCCGTTTCAACGCGCTGGTGCGCAAGGAAACCTGTGCGGAAGTCGCGCGTGAGATTGATCTGGGTCAGGTGCTCAAGCTGGGCCGGTCCGAGATGATTTCCGGCGGCCGGCGCAAGCAGGCGCTGCTGGGTGATGCGATAGAGGCCGTGATTGCGGCAGTTTATCTGGATGCAGGGTTTGAGACCGCGCGCGATATGATCCTGCGGTTCTGGGGCGCGCGTATCGACACGGTTGAGGATGATGCACGCGATCCCAAGACCGCGTTGCAGGAATGGGCACAGGCGCGCAAGCTGAACCCGCCAAAATACCTGCAGACCGCCCGCAGCGGACCTGATCATGCGCCGGTCTTTACCATTGCTGCACGGCTGGAGACCGGGGAAGAGGCGGCGGCCACTGCCCCGTCAAAACGCGCTGCTGAACAGGCTGCCGCACGGGCGCTGCTGGCGCAACTGGAGAACGACCCATGAGCGAGACCGCGACCACACGCGCCGGGTTCATTGCCCTGATCGGCGAACCCAACGCAGGTAAGTCCACGCTGCTGAACCGCATGGTGGGTGCGAAAGTATCGATTGTGACGCATAAGGTGCAGACCACACGTGCGCGCATTCGCGGCGTGGCGATGGAGGGTGACAGTCAGTTGGTATTCGTGGACACGCCCGGGCTGTTCCAGCCCCGGCGCAGACTGGACCGGGCGATGGTCGCGGCGGCCTGGGGGGGTGCGGCGGATGCGGATATTGTGGTGTTGCTGGTCGAGGCGCAGCGCGGTGTGACGGAAGGGGTCGAGCGTATTCTGGAGGGGCTGGCCGACATCGGGCAAGGCCGCAAAGTTGCGCTGGCCATCAACAAGATCGACCGGGTTGAAGCGCCCGTTCTGCTGGGCCTGTCACAGAAACTGAACGATGCCTATCCTTTTGTTGAAACCTTCATGATCTCTGCGGAGCGCGGGCATGGGGTGGACACGCTGCGCGGCTGGCTGGCGGGAGAATTGCCGCAGGGGCCGTGGCTGTACCCGGAAGACCAGATTGCCGATCTGCCGATGCGGATGATTGCCGCCGAAATGACACGCGAGAAGCTGACGCTGCGGCTGCATCAGGAACTGCCCTATCAGCTGACGGTCGAGACAGAGAACTGGGAAGAGCGGCCCGATGGGTCGGCGCGGATTGATCAGCTGATTTATGTGGTGCGTGACGGGCACAAGGGGATCGTGCTGGGCAACAAGGGCGAGACGATCAAGGCTGTCAGCAAGGCCGCGCGCGAGGAGCTGGAGGAATTTCTGGGCCGTCGTATCCATCTGTTCCTGCAGGTGAAAGTGCGCGCGAACTGGCTGGATGAGGCGGAGCGGTATACCGAGATGGGGCTGGATTTCCGCGACGGAAACGTGTGAGGCCCGACCGGCATTCGGTGTGCCCGTGGTGAGGGTGAAGTGAGTTGTATTGGAAAGATGAAGGGACGGGTGGGTGCCAAGGCTGACAACGCGGTTCTGGGTCGATGCCTATCTTGCGCGCCTGTCGGTGTTCAACATACCGGCCTATGTGGTGGCGCACGGAGATGACACGGGTGGCGCGGTTCTGGTGAAGCTGGCCACGCTGGATGGACAGGCGGTGCTCTTTCAGCGGTCTTTTGATTTGACGACGGGGGCGCGGCGCTGGGTTGAGCTGACCACGGGGGAAGAGCGCGCGGTGGATGAGACCGTCGCACGGCAGCGTGGGTTCGACCCTGATCTGTGGGTGATCGAGGTGGAGGACCGCGCGGGGCGGCATTTGCTGGACGATGACGGGCTGGCGTGATGGAGTGGCGCGGGCAGGGCATATTGCTGAGCAGCCGGAAACACGGGGAAACATCTGTTATCATTGAGGTTTTCACCCCTGAACAAGGGCGTCATGCCGGAGTTGTGCGGGGCGGAACCAGCCGCAAGACCGCGCCGATCCTGCAACCGGGTGCGCAGCTTGACGTGGTTTGGCGCGCGCGGCTGGAAGACCATATCGGGGCGTTTACGGTGGAACCCGTGCGCAGCCGTGCGGCCACCGCGATGGGGGACCGTCTGGCGCTGGCGGGGCTGAATGCGGTGACGGCGCTTTTGTCGTTCTGCCTGCCCGAGCGCGAGGCGCATCCGCAGCTTTATGCGCGCAGCGAGGCGTTGCTGGATTTGCTGGGGCAGGGCGATATCTGGCCGCTGGCCTATCTTCAGTGGGAAGTGGCACTGCTGGAGGAGATGGGATACGCGCTTGATCTGTCGTGCTGCGCGGTGACGGGTGCGCGCGACGGGTTGATCTATGTGTCGCCCCGGTCCGGGCGCGCGGTGTCGGCGCAGGGCGCGGGCGACTGGGCGGACCGGCTCTTGCCTTTGCCGCCCGTGCTGAAAGGAGAGGGAGAGGCCCCGGACGCAGAGATTGCGCAGGCATTGATCACGACGGGGCATTTCCTGACGCAGCATCTGGCGCGCAATCTGGGCGACCGGCCGCTGCCCGAAGCCCGCGCGCGTTTTGTCGATGCGTTCAGTCGGCTGCGGTAAAGATCAGAAGATCACCCTCATCGTTTGACAGGATCAGCCGATCCTCAACCACCTTGCCGATGGTTGCTGCATCGAGCGCTTCGAAAAAGGCTGCTTCTGCCGCCAGATCAGGGCAGGCCATGCGGGTTGCTGCGATTGGTCCTGCCTCGAACCACGGAAAAGGCACGGTATTGGTGCTGCGGTAGCTGTTGCAGGGGGCGCTGCCCGCGATCACGTTGCGCGACGGAAACCGCAGCGTCGCGGTCGCGTTAAACGGCGCGCCATTTATTTCAGCCAACTGCCATTCTGTACCGGCGCCGCCGTAACTGCGCAGGGTTTCATCGCGCTGAAACACGGTCAGCATCAGGATAACGGCAAGGATGACATGGCTTGGCATCCGGTGGTGTTAGCGCAGGGCGAGAACGGTGTCGACCAGCGCGTCATAGGGGCCGGCATCGGTGATCTGCGGCATCAGGGGCAAGCCGGTCAGTGTGGCCTGCAAGGCATCTGCGAAGGCGGGGTTGCCAAGACCAAGCTGGCCCAGAAGCCGGGTAAGATAGGCATGTCTTTGGGCATCGACCTCTTGCAGGGCATCCGCGGCACGCGCGTCTGTTTGTGCCCAGATGCGCAACTGCGGTTCAAGCTGTCCTTGGAGCAGCGTTCGGCCAAAAGCCCGCAGCCGCTGATCGGCATCACCGCTTTGTTCCAGAAGGGTGATCACCTCTTGCAGGGCGCTGGACTGCCAGGCTGTCAGAACGGCGTATTGGAATTCCGGCACGTCTTTGAAATGCCAGTAGAAAGAGCCCTTTGTCGTGCCAAGGGCGCGGGCCAGTGGTTCGGCGGCGAGGGCAGTGGGCCCCTGACGGGCAAAGGCATCAAGACCGGCGGCGATCCATTTGTCACGGGAGAGGCGAGGGCGTTTCATATCCCTTTCATACGAAGCGTCCCGCGTGCGGTCGAGGGGGAGAGACATTATGATCCTCCCCCTGACTCGTTTGCGGGATTTAGCCCAGAATGCGCCGCGCGATCACCTGCGCCTGAATTTCGGCGGCACCTTCAAAGATATTCAGGATGCGGGCGTCACACAGAACGCGGCTGATCTTGTATTCCAGCGCGAAACCGTTGCCACCGTGAATTTGCAGGCCATTGTCCGCCGCAGCCCATGCCACACGGGCGCCGAGCAGTTTCGCCATGCCCGCCTCGACATCGCAGCGGCGGCCCTCATCCTTTTCAAAGGCGGAGAAATAGGTGAGCTGACGCGCGACCATTGTTTCGACCGCCATCATCGCCAGCTTGGACGACACGCGCGGGAAGTTGATCAGCGCCTTGCCGAACTGCTTGCGGTCCTGCGCGTATTGCATGGAGATATCGAGCGCGGATTGTGCCACGCCGATGGCACGCGCCGCTGTCTGGATGCGGGCGGATTCGAAGGTTTCCATCAGCTGCTTGAAGCCTTTGCCTTCTTCGCCGCCCAAGAGGTTTTCAGCCTTCACGTGGAAGCCATCAAACGCCAGTTCGTATTCCTTCATGCCGCGGTAGCCCAGCACCTCGATCTCACCGCCGGTCATGCCATCGGTCGGGAAGGGATTTTCCTCGGTTCCCGGGGTCTTTTCGGCGAGGAACATGGAAAGACCTTTGTAGTTGTCCGTGGCGGGATCGGTGCGCGCCAGCAGCGTCATGATCTGCGTGCGCGTGGCGTGGGTAATCCATGTTTTGTTGCCGGTGATCTTATAGTCGCCGTTTTCGTCCTTGAACGCGCGGGTGCGCAGCGAGCCCAGATCGGAACCGGTGTTTGGTTCTGTAAAGACGGCGGTAGGCAGGGTTTCGGCGGAGGCAAGACGCGGCAGCCACTTTTCCTTCTGCTCCTGTGTGCCGCCCGCGATGATCAGCTCTGCTGCGATTTCGGACCGGGTGCCAAGGGAGCCAACGCCGATATAGCCGCGCGACAGTTCTTCGGAAACCACGCACATGGAGGCCTTGGAGAGGCCGAAACCGCCGAATTCTTCCGGGATGGTGAGGCCGAACACGCCCATCTCTGCCAATTCCTCGATCACCTCCATCGGGATCAATTCGTCCTTGAGGTGCCATTCGTGGGCAAAGGGTTCTACCTTTTCGATCGCATAGCGGCGGAACTGCTCGCGTATCATCTCAAGCTCTTCATCAAGGCCGGAGGCACCAACGGTGATGTTGGCGGAATGCTCTTGCATAAGTTCGACAAGGCGAGTGCGCGCGGCCTGCGTGTTGCCGCCCTGTGTGAGGGTCTGGATTGCGGGCTCCATCAGGCCGCGCATGTCTTCCTGGCTCAGCCCCATGTCCTGCAGGCGCAGAACCTCGCCCTGGTTCATCTGGATGCCGCCGTAAATCTGCCAGAGGTATTCGCCAAAGGCGATCTGGTGGATCAGCGCTTCGGTCTCACCGAATTTACCGTCCTTGGTCAGCGCGTCGGCCCATTTCTGCATTTCGTGAAGCGCCTGCGCGTAGGTCGCGAGCCACGCCAGACCATGTGCGGCGGTCTGGTGTGCTTCGATCAGGGAGGCGGACACACGCCCGCCGTCGCTGACCAAAGCGCGCACGCTTGTCTTGGCCTTTTCAAGAATGCCGTCCACCGGGGCCAGCGCCGCAGCCGTCAATCCAAGCAGATCATCCAGCAGAACCGGTGCCTGCGCCAAAGTCATGTCCTGACCGTCATGTGCCATTTTGCTATCCTTTGATGTGTTGCCCTGCAGATAGCGCCTTCGCAGTTGCAGCACAACAAAGATACGTTTTTCTGCGTCAATTTGTTCGATAATTGCGCGGCCAGTTTGACCGTGCGCGCAGTTTCACAGGTGGTATGTAGAATTATGGAGCAATTCTTTCCATTTCTGGAGCCACTCACCCTTGGTCTTGCACTTGGTATCGCCTTTTGCGCGGGATTCGTCAAAGGCGTGGTGGGATTCGCACAGCCGCTGATCCTGATTTCGGGGCTGACGCTTTTTCTGTCGCCGGAGCTTGCCTTGGCCGGATTGATCATTCCGACGTTGATTACCAATACCATGCAGGCCCTGCGGCAAGGTCCGCGCGCGGCCTGGGCGTCGGTCCGGCAATTTCGGTTTTTCATGATTGCGGGCGGGATCACGCTGGTCACCGCTGCGCAGATGGTACGCGTGGTGCCCGAGCAGGTCCTGTTGCTGGTGATTGGGCTACCCGCGTTTGCCTATGCCACATCGCAACTGGCTGGCATGAGCTTTACGATCCGTCACCGCCACATGGGGGTTGAGGTGATGGCGGGCGCGATTGCGGGTGTGATGGGCGGGTTTTCCGGCATCTGGGGGCCGCCAACGGTGATGTATATGACGGCGCTTGGCACGCTGAAGCAGGACCAGCTGCGTGTTCAGGGGGTGATCTATGCGGCGGGGGCGCTGGCGCTTTTTGGTGCGCATATCGGGTCCGGCGTGCTGCGCGCCGAGACGGTCCCGTTTTCGGTGCTTTTGATCCTGCCTGCGGTGGTCGGCATGTGGGCCGGTGGGCGCGTGGTGGACCGGATTGACCAGGCGATGTTTCGGCGTGTGACCCTTTTGGTTCTGCTGCTGGCCAGCCTGAACCTGATCAGACGCGCGGTGTTCTAGGACGTCTTGACGTGCAGCCAATGGGTTTGGTTGAACGTCAAGGCGACCTTGCGGTGGCGTATTATCCGCGGCGGGCCACGGTCATGCCGGAGACGTCTTCGATGAATGTGACGATCCTTGTCTTGATCTCATCGTCCTTGATTGCGGCCAATGCGCTGACAATTTCCATGCCCGGATCGCTGTGGGGCGCTGAATTGTCGTTGTCGTGCAACCCGTCAAAGAAATAGGACGGCGGCACATCAAGGATCTGGGCCAGTTCAAACAGGCGGCTTGCCGCGATTCTGTTGGACCCGATTTCGTATTTCTGAATCTGCTGAAAAGACAGTTCGAGTTTTCGCGCCACGTCGGTTTGCGACAGTCTTCTGAGGGTGCGGATTTGTTTCAGTTTGCGACCAACGTGCAGATCGACGGGATGTGACATGGATTGAACCTCAGGTTGTGAACTGCATTCAGACATCGCTTGGAATCGCTTCTCCATTCAATTGGCCGAATTTTTTATTTTCGGTAAAAAACATCAGCAAAGGTGTAATTTTTTTCAACCATCGGTGTATGATTTTTGTTGCGTTACTGGGTGATTGATTTACCATGACGCCAATGAACGTCAGGTCGCCTCTTACTCAAGATCAAGCCGACTCCGTGCCTCAGAAGGCGGCGGTTTCGACCCCACCTGCGTTGCTTTACGAGATGATCCGGTCCTTCACGACGCTGGCGCGCACCCTGAACCTGAGCCATGCGGTGACCGAGCTGAGCAGCACGCGCCAGACCGTGCGCCGCCACATCAGCCTGCTGGAAGAAGCGATCGGCGATAAGCTGTTTGATATGGAGGGGCGCAATTACCGGTTGACGGAGCTGGGCGTTGAGATGTTGCCGGAAGCGCAGGATCTGCTGGCGCGGGGCCGGATCTGGTTGTCCGGTCAGGCCAGCCATGTAGGCAATCTGCTGCGGTTTTCACATCATGAGCAAAACGGCTGGCACTATCACCAGCAGCAGCAACCGCTTGACCACATCTGGGGTGCGCGTTCGGCCTTGTTGCGTGACACCATCACCGGATGGAGCCGGGCACAGGGCCACCTTGAGGCGGACGAGCTGCAGGCGGTGCGGCCTTATGTTCTGGTCTACCGGCATACGGAAAACGGCTGGATCTGTGTCGAGATCGGGGAAAAATCGTTTTATTCTGGCTGGTGGGGGTGGAAGCACGCGCGCAGCAGCATCGGGCGCAACCTTGGGAAATTTCCCGGCGGCCCCGAGTTCGAGAGCCTGCTGAACCAGTCGTTCGAGGATGTCATGTCTACCGGTGGTCTGCGGCTTGATGAAGTAGTTACACAGTTTCCGCGCGAAACCGGGGGTGCGCCAGTGCCTTTGGCCTATCAAAGATTGCTGTTGGGAGGACGGTTTCCCGACAACAGTTTCGCGCTGATCACCGTCGTCGACAGGTCCGAAAAAGTTCGCATTCGAGGGCTGGATCAATCCGGTCTTGAGCAGATGCCCGCTGATGCAAAGGTCGACTACCAGGGGTAGGTCGGCAAAAAAACCAGTCAAAGCGCCAAGTTTGCGCTACTCTAGAGTGAATCATCAGTCTGGAGGCGGGTAAATTGACTCTAATTAACTTTGACGACGGCGCGCGATTTGCGGTGCATTGTTCGCAATTGTTGTCCGATCTTGGCATCAAGCTGACGTTCGGACACAACTTTGATACCTATCGCAGCATCCTTGAAGAGGCACGGCCAAACCAGATTTTGGGCGCACCGTTTGACCCCGATCTGCACGATCTGAACGTAACCAACGCGTTTTGGACCATCGGGTACAACGACCGCGGCGAGGTCATTCACACGCAGGCGATGCGTATGATCGACACCGGCAACAAGCCGTTGGCGGAGTATCTGCGGTATAATTTTCGTGATTTTCCCCCTCCGGGGATCGAGCTTGATCTGAACCGGTCACGTTTCCGGGCCGGGCCCAGCACCTCAAAGATCAGAGGAAGCACCTGTTATCACGGAGAGTTCTGGATCGGTGGTGCGCCGGGAGAATATCGCGGCACCGGTCTGGCCAGTATTCTGGGACGCAATGCGTTCTGGGAGGCGATGAACCGCTGGGATCCAGATTATGTCTTTTCCTTTATCGAAAAGACCGTGGCCAACAAGGGTTTTGCCGTGCGGCAGGCCTATCTGCACTGTCAACCGGGCGCGTTGCGCTGGTTCCGGCCGGGGGTGGACAAGCCGATCGAAGGCTACATCGGGTACATGGACCGCGATGAGATGCGCTTTGTTCTGGAGATGCCGCTGCCTGTGGACGACGTTCAGGTGCGCGCTGCCTAACTGTGAGGAACGGTTTGCGCGGACCTGAGCGGCCCGCGCACCCGGGTTCAGCCGATGGCGGCTGATTTTACATCGTCGTCGATGAACGGCAGATACTGCTCAAAGTTGTCCGAGAACATCGCGACCAGTTTCGCGGCCTGACGGTCATAGCTTTCCGCGTCGTCCCATGTGCGTCGTGGGTCCAGCAGGATATCGGCAACACCGCCCACGGCGACGGGCACGTCAAACCCAAAGTTGGCGTCCTTGCGGTATTCGACATCCGCAAGGCTTCCGTCCAGAGCGGCGGTCAGCAGTGCCCGTGTGGCGCGGATGGGCATGCGTGAGCCCGTGCCATACGCACCACCTGTCCATCCGGTATTGACCAGCCAGCAGGTTGCCCCGTGCTGGGCGATCTTTTCGCGCAGCAGGTTGCCGTAGACTTCGGGACGGCGCGGCATGAACGGCGCACCAAAGCAGGTGGAGAATGTGGGTTCAGGCTCTGTCACGCCGCGCTCTGTTCCTGCGACCTTGGAAGTAAATCCTGACAGGAAGTGGTACATCGCCTGTGCGGGGGTCAGCCGGGCGATGGGGGGCAGCACGCCAAAAGCGTCGCAGGTCAGCATGATGATGTTCTTGGGGTGACCGCCCGTCGCCTTTTCGGACGCGTTGGAGATATAGTGGAGCGGGTAGGCGCAGCGCATGTTTGCGGTCAGACTGTCGTCTTCGAAATCCAGCTCTTTTGTCTCTTCGTCGTAGATCATGTTTTCGATCACGGTGCCGAACTTGGTCGTGGTGGCATAGATCTCGGGTTCGGCCTCGGCAGAGAGGTTGATTGTCTTGGCATAACAGCCCCCTTCGAAGTTGAAGGTGCCGTTGTCGGACCAGCCGTGTTCATCATCCCCGATCAGCGTGCGCTCGGGATCGGCTGACAGCGTGGTCTTGCCCGTGCCGGACAGACCAAAAAAGACGGCGGTGTCCACGGGGTTGCCCGTCGCGTGGTTGGCCGAGCAGTGCATCGGCATAATGCCTTTTTCGGGCAGCAGGTAGTTGAGCAGGGTGAACACGGATTTCTTGTTCTCGCCTGCGTATTCGGTGCCGCCGATCAGGATCAGCTTGCGGTCGAAATTCATCGCGATCACGGTTTCGGATCGGCAGTTGTGCTTTTTCGGGTCCGCCTGAAAGCTGGGGCAGTTGATGACGGTGAAATCAGCGGTGAACTCATCCAGATCTTCCCGCTCGGGCCGGCGCAGCATCGTGCGGATGAAAAGCCCGTGCCATGCCAGTTCAGTGACCATGCGCACGTTGATGGCGTGACGCGGGTCGGCCCCGCCGACAAGGTCCTGCACAAAATATTCGCGTCCCTGCATGTGCGCGATCATGTCGTCATAGAGGGCGTCAAATCCTTCGACTGACATCTCGGCGTTGTTTTCCCACCAGATCGTGTCAGCCACGCTGTCGGTCTTGACCACATGCTTGTCCTTGGGCGAGCGGCCCGTGAACTTGCCCGTGGTGACCAAAAACGCGCCACCGTTGCCCAGCGTGCCTTCGCCGCGCTTCAACGCGGTTTCGATCAGCGCAGGCTCCATCAGGTTGTAATAGACATCGCCCAGCCCGCTGATCTGTTGATCCTCAAGGCGGAACTGCGGGTTTACCCGTCCAAATGTCATGTAATTTCTCCTGTAGGCGCGCGCGATGCGGCGCGGGTCAGACATAAGCGGCCCTGTCGGCCACGACCCTTTAAGGTCATAAAGCGCCTCTTAGCACGAGGGTTTGCAAAATGAACAGACAGGCATGTCGCAGTTAGCGCCATCATGGCGAACTTTGGCGTCGCGCGGTGCAATACGGCAAATCCTAACCAACGCGTCATGGTGGAAAGTGCGGCAATTTAGCCATTCCTAACCAAATTATGGCGGGAATAAGGCCGGGGCGTTCGCTGATTCGCAGTTAGAGATTGATTCGCAGAGGAAAAGTAGTGAACATGATGCAAAACACAAAAAACGACAATTGAGCAGTACAAGGAAACAGGCAATGTCAAAAATTGCATTGGTGGACGACGACAGGAACATCCTGACGTCGGTCTCGATGACTCTTGAAGCCGAAGGTTTCGAGGTGGAAACATACAACGACGGTCAGGCCGCGTTGGACGCATTCAACAAAAAGCTGCCCGATATGGCCGTGCTGGACATCAAGATGCCGCGCATGGACGGGATGGACCTGTTGCAGCGTCTGCGCCAGAAAACCGCGATGCCGGTGATCTTTCTTACGTCGAAAGACGATGAGATCGACGAGGTTCTGGGACTGCGCATGGGCGCGGATGACTATGTAAAAAAGCCTTTCAGCCAGCGTTTGCTGGTCGAACGCATCCGCGCGCTGCTGCGCCGTCAGGACGCTGTTGATACGGGCGAGGTGGGCGACACCGAAGAGACAAAGGTGATGGAGCGCGGCGATCTGCGCATGGATCCCCTGCGTCACGCGGTGGCCTGGAAGGGCAAGGATGTATCGCTGACCGTGACCGAATTCCTGCTGTTGCAGGCACTCGCACAGCGCCCCGGCTTTGTGAAATCGCGCGATCAGCTGATGGATGTCGCCTACGACGATCAGGTCTATGTGGACGACCGCACCATCGACAGCCATATCAAGCGCCTGCGCAAGAAGATGCGCACGGCGGACGATGAATTCTCCGCGATTGAGACACTTTACGGTATCGGCTACAGATATAACGAAGAGTGATCTTGCCGCATGGCGATTGTAGAGAGGAATTTTGTGCGTGATCTAAGCACGCCTGCACGGGACGGTGATGTTGTTCTGGGTGACGACTGGGTTGCCCCCAACAACACCGGATCGGAAGAATTGAGGGTTCGTCGTGAACGGCGGGGCCTTTTTTCCTTGCGCGGCTCGCCCCTGACGCGCAAAATCATCACGTTCAATCTGATTGCCCTCAATATCCTTGTTGCGGGGATCCTCTATCTTAATTCGTCGCGCGACAGCCTTGCGGTGCAACGTGCGGCGGCGCTGGTGTCAGAAGCGGAACTGATCGCGGATGTGATCGAGGCCAAGTTGCCTGCGGGTGAACCCGTGGTGTTGGCGAGCGGCGACACCGTTGATGTGTCTGCAACCCTTGCCGCGATTGACCTGCGCAGTGGCATCGACGTTTTTGTATATGACCCCGAAGAAACCCTTGTCGCCCAGATGGAAGGGAAGCTTTCGCTTGGGTCGGCCAACCGGCCCGCGCCTGACAGCAACCGGACCTTCCTGACGGATGGGCTGAACTGGGTCTGGGAGAACTTTACCGGTCTGTTTGGCAGCGGTGTTGCGGCGGACGCGGTTCCGATTGAAGAACAATTCAAGCCCCTGATCGCGGGCAGCCTTGAAAGCGGAACACGCATTGAAAACGCTTTGGACGGGGAAGGTGGTACGCTCTTTACCGTCATCACGCCGATCATGCAGGACGGCACACCGGTGGGTGCGGTTGCCATTGCCTCTGCCGCTGGTGAAATTGACAATCTGGTGCGTGGCGAACGCGAACGCGTGTTGCAGATGTTCGTGATCGCTACGCTCGTGTCCATCGGCCTCAGCCTTGTGCTGGCTTCGACCATCGCAAATCCGTTGGCTGATCTGGCTGCTGCGGCTGAGCTGGGCCGCGACAAGAACGCGCGCAAGGTCAATCCGGGGCGCATCCGTATTCCCGACCTGACAGCCAGACCCGATGAAATCGGACGGCTTTCCGGCGCGCTGCGCGGTATGGTTTCGGCGCTGTACAACCGGATCGACAGCAACGAACAATTTGCGGCTGACGTGGCCCATGAGATCAAGAACCCGCTGGCGTCGCTGCGGTCTGCCGTGGGCACACTGCGGATGATCAAGCGCGAGGATCAGCGCGAAAAACTGCTCGACGTGATTGACCACGACGTGCTGCGTCTGGACCGGCTTGTCAGCGATATTTCCAATGCCTCCCGGCTTGATTCCGAGCTGGTCAAGGAAGAGGAAGAACAGTTTGACCTGCTGAAAATGGTTGGCAACCTTGGCCAGTATCTGGGTGAGAATGCCAAGGGCAAAGGCATTGATTTCATCACTGATCTGCCCGATGAGCCGATCCTTGTTCACGGGCTGGAGGCGCGGCTGGCGCAGGTGTTTGTGAACCTGATCGATAATGCGATTTCCTTCTGCGAGGACGGGGATGCGGTGCGCGTCTGGGTTCGTCAAAAGGAAAACCGCGTTCTTGTGGTGGTAGAAGACACCGGCCCGGGCATCCCCGAACAGGCGCTTTCAAAGATCTTTAAACGCTTCTATTCACAACGCCCCGATGAGCATTTCGGCAACAACTCCGGGCTTGGCCTTGCCATCTCGAAACAGATTGTCGAGGCGCATGGCGGCGTGATCTGGGCCGAGAACATCCGCCCGACCGAGGCTGACATCACCTCCGATCCGCTGGGCGCGCGTTTTGTGGTGGGTCTGCCGACCTGATCCGTGATGCGCCCGGATGCCCCGCTTGTTGTGCATGCCACCACCGTGAATATCGGCGGGCAGGGCATTGTCATTCTGGGGGCGTCAGGCACCGGTAAATCAAACCTTGCCCTTCACCTGATATCGCTTGGGGCCGTGTTGGTTGCCGATGACCGGACAGAGCTGTGGCGTGACGCTGATTGTGTGATGGCCGATTGCCCCCCTGCCATCACCGGATTGATCGAGGCGCGGGGAATTGGGCTGTTGCCGGTTCCGGTTGCAGGGGCCACGCCCGTGGGATTGGTGATTGATCTGGACCGCGAAGAGCCCGATCGTTTGCCGCACCTGCATCACCACAGCCTTTTGGGCCAGCAACTGCCGTGCCTTTGGCGGGCCCCGGCATCACATTTTCCGGCGGCTGTCTTGCTTTGGGTCAAAGCGCACTTACTTTCTGGCCAATGACACAAATGTCTGCCTCTGCACGCGCTGATGCGCCCCCTTTCGTGCGGCGCTGCGTTCTGGTGACCGGTCCGTCCGGGGCCGGACGCTCAACCGCGCTGAACGTGCTTGAGGATGCGGGGTTTGAGACAATTGACAATCTGCCGTTGTCGATGCTGCGCGGCATGCTGGAAGACACCGCACAAACCCGTCCGCTGGCCCTTGGGGTGGATGCGCGCAGCCGGGGGTTTTCGACCGATGCGCTGCTTGATCTTCTGGGTCAGATGGCGGGGCGCGCGGACCTGAGCATTGACGTCCTTTACCTTGATTGCGCGCCGAATGTGCTGTTGCGCCGCTTTTCCGAAACGCGCCGTCGCCACCCGCTTGCGGACGGCGGGCCGCCGGTCATGGGCATTGACCGGGAGCAGGCGCTTTTGCAGCCGCTGCGTTCGCGGGCGGATGTACTGATCGACACGACAGAGCTGAATATCCATGAATTGCGCACCGAAGTGGAGCAATGGTTCGCGCCCGAAGGTCAGCATCTGTTGAGCGTTTCGGTGCAGTCATTTTCGTACAAGCGCGGGCTGCCCCGGTCCGTGGATATGGTTTTTGACTGCCGTTTTCTGCGCAATCCCCATTGGGACCCGACGTTGCGCAATTCCGACGGGCGTGACGCAAGCGTGGCGGCCTATGTGGCAAAGGACCCCCGTTTTGCCGAATTTGCCGATCAGGTCTATGGTCTGAGCATGCTTTTGCTGCCTGCGTTCCGTGAGGAAGGGAAATCAAATATCTCTATTGCTTTCGGGTGTACCGGTGGGCAACACCGTTCCGTAGCGATGGCCGAACAGCATGCTTTGCGCCTTGCGCAACAGGGCTGGCAGGTGTCAACTAGGCACCGGGAGCTTGACCGCCAGCTTGAAGGACACGGCAACCTGTGATCGGAATTGTGATAGTTGCACATGGCGGACTGGCGCGGGAATATCTTGCGGCCATTGAGCATGTGGTGGGATCGCAGCTGGGGGTGCGCGCCATTTCCATTGACGCCGATCATGACCGTGATGCCAAACAATCAGAGATTTGCGCCGCTGCCGATGCGGTGGATCAGGGCCTTGGCGTGGTGATCGTGACCGATCTTTTTGGCGGCTCTCCTTCAAACCTGTCGCTGCGGGCCTGCCAACCGGAAAACCGCCGCATTATCTATGGCGCGAACCTGCCGATGCTGATCAAGCTGGCCAAATCACGCCAGATGGATGTACCTGATGCCGTCCGTGCCGCGCTTGAGGCCGGTAAGAAATATATCGACAGTCAGAATGTCAGCGTCAGCTAAAGGCCCAATTCAAATGCCCAATGTCACTCTTGAAATCGTTAACCAAAAAGGTCTGCACGCGCGGGCGTCTGCCAAACTGGTCGAAGTGGTCGAAGCATTTGACGCCCGTGCCGAGGTCAGCAAGGATGGTATGACCGCATCGGGTGACAGCATCATGGGACTTTTGATGTTGGCAGCCGCCCGGGGAAGCACTATTGACGTGCAGACTTCGGGGCCCGACGCCGATGCGCTGGCCGAAGCGCTGACCGCGCTGGTCGCGGACAAGTTTGGCGAAGGCAACTGACACTTGCAGGCCGACCTGAAAGGGTGATCTTTTGGTGGACGACGCACATACGATGACAGGCCAGACCGATGGGTCGGCAGGGGCGGCACCCGACGCGCCGGTCAAATATGACCGCCGCAGCCTGTCCTACGCGTCCACATTTCAGGACCCATTCAAGGCCCGGATGATCAGCCTGATCGAGCTGTTGACCGGCAAACTGACCATCCTGCGGCTGGTGCGCAAGTTTGAACGCAGTGGTGCGCCCACGGGGCAGGCATTCTGGCGCGGTGCGCTTGATACGATGGGTATTGATTTGACCACACCGCAAAGCCAGCTTGACCGTATTCCGCGTGAAGGACCCGTCGTGGTGGTGGCCAACCATCCGCACGGTATGGTCGACGGAATGATCTTTGCCGATCTGATTGGCCGGGTGCGTCCCGATTACCGCATCCTTACCCGTTCATTGCTGACTTCGATCGACGAGGTCGCAGGAAGCTTTATGATCCCGGTGCCTTTCCCCCATGACCCCGACGCACAGCGCAAAGGGGTTGAAATGCGTGCGGCTGCGATGAAACATCTAAAGGACGGTGGTGTTGTGGCGCTTTTCCCTTCGGGTGTTGTGGCCGCGTCAGAGACGTGGTGGGGCCCGGCGGTCGAGGCGGAGTGGAACGTGTTCACCGCGAAAATGATCCGCCGTTCCGGTGCGCAGGTTGTTCCGATGAAATTCCCCGGCCAGAACAGCCGCGCCTATCAGATCGCCAACAAGGTCAGCCCGATGTTGCGGCAGGGGCTGTTGTTGCACGAGATCGTGCACAGTTGTAACAAGCCGCAGGGGCCGGTGGTAGGCCATCCGATCCCGCAATCCGAAATCGACGCCCGGTCCGATGACCCGCGCGGGTTCATGGCGTGGCTGCGCGCGCATACGCTTGCACTGAAGGACTGATCCAGCGTTGCCAAAAGGGCAGCCGCTTCGGTAAAAGTGCGGTGCCGCACATCTTTGAGGCCATTTACACCGTCCGCATGACCACCCCGCGCCGTCCGGCAGCGTGGATGCGTCGTGGCGTTGAGCCGCTAGCGTGTCGGCACCGGCATGTCACCGCGGTAGTCATAAAACCCACGCTGTGATTTGCGGCCCAGCCATCCGGCCTCCACGTATTTGGTCAGCAGGGGGCAGGGGCGGTATTTTGTATCCGCCAGACCGTCGTGCAACACGTTCATGATCGCAAGGCAGGTGTCCAGACCGATGAAATCAGCCAGTTCAAGTGGGCCCATCGGGTGATTGGCCCCCAGCTTCATCGAACTGTCGATGGATTGGACGTTTCCGACCCCTTCATAAAGCGTGTAGACCGCTTCGTTGATCATCGGCATCAGAATGCGGTTCACGATGAAGGCGGGAAAATCCTCGGCTGAGGCAGCGGTTTTGCCCAGGCGGTCGACCACATTCTTGCAGGCTTTGAAGGTTTCCTCATCCGTCGCAATGCCCCGGATCAATTCCACCAGCTGCATCACCGGCACGGGGTTCATGAAATGGAACCCCATGAATTTTTCGGGTCGGTCGGTGCGGCTGGCCAGTCGTGTGATCGAGATGGAGGAGGTGTTCGAGGTCAGGATCGTCTCGGGTTTCAGATGCGGCAGCAGGTCTTCGAAGATCGCCTGTTTCACGGTTTCGCGCTCTGTCGCGGCTTCGATGATCAGATCGCTTGGCCCAAGGTCGGTCAGCGTGGTTGTCGTGGTGATCCGGGCCATCGCGGATGTCATATCGGCTTCGGCCACTTTGCCGCGTCCCACTTGCCGCGACAGGTTGCCCTCAATCGTTTTCATCGCGGCCTGCAGCGCATCATCGCTGATGTCGGTCATCTGTACGTCATAGCCCGCGAGAGCCATCACATGGGCAATACCATTGCCCATCTGTCCCGCGCCAACGATGCCGATTGTCTGGATGTCCATGCGAGGTCCTTTCTGGTTTCACGCCACAATAGGGGGCGCAGGGGGGCCACCGCAAGGGCAGGTGTTCAGCGTAATTCACGCTAAATGCGCCGTTTAAGCGAATCGCAACGCGCTGTTGTCATGGTCGCCGCCGGGTGAACTGAAAAAGGTGGGTGAGATGACCTATGATGCACTGGGGCCGGGGCCCCTGGATTATTTGCCGTGCCGGTATGGCACATCGAAACTTCTCTTTCGTGGGCCGCGCCGCGATTTGTCAGAACCGTATCTGGCGTTTGTCGGTGCCACGGAGACATACGGAAAATTCATTGAAACGCCATTTCCGGCCTTGGTCGAACGCGCGCTTGGTATCAATTGTGCGAATTTTGGACAACTGAACGCGGGCATTGACGCTTTTGCGCAGGATCCGTTTGTGATTGAGGCCGCAGCCGCAGCAAAGGTGACCGTGGTGCAGGTGATGGGCGCGCAGAACATGACCAACCGGTTTTATGCCGTCCATCCGCGCCGCAATGACCGTTTTATTTCCACGTCAACGCTGCTGCGCACAATTTACAGGGAAGTGGATTTTTCCGAATTTCACTACACCAAACACATGCTTGGGCGGCTCAAGCAGGTGTCGCCGGACCGGTTTGAGGCCGTCCGCAATGAGTTGCGGGAGGCATGGGTGGCGCGGATGCGGCTGATGCTGAACCGGATAGCAGGCAAATCTGTGCTTTTGTGGTTTTCCGACAGATCCCCCGAAGAACAGGAGACCGGTGCCCCGGATGATATCGGCTGTGATCCGCTGTTTGTGACCCGTGACATGCTGAATGATATCAAACCCCATGCGACCGCCCTGATCGAGGTTGTCGCCTCGCGGGACGCCACCGCGCAGGGTACTGATGGAATGCTGTTTGACGAACTTGAGGTTGCGGCAGCGTCAGCAATGTTAAGCGTCAAGGCGCATGAGGAAGCGGCGGAGGCGGTGGTTGAGGCAATCCGGCGGATCAGCTGAACGAAAAAGGCCCATCCGCTTGGGATGGGCCTTTTGAATGCGGAGCACTTTGCGCGCCGGGCTTAGAGCTTGTCCATCAGCTCCGGCACTGCTTCGAACAGGTCTGCGACAAGGCCATAGTCCGCCACCTGGAAAATAGGCGCTTCCTCGTCCTTGTTGATTGCGACGATGATCTTGCTGTCCTTCATACCGGCAAGGTGCTGGATCGCACCGGAAATGCCGACCGCGACGTACAGATCGGGGGCCACAACCTTGCCCGTCTGACCAACTTGCCAATCGTTCGGCGCATATCCCGAATCAACCGCAGCGCGGGAGGCGCCAACAGCGGCACCCAGCTTGTCAGCCAGCTTTTCGATCAGCGCAAAGTCGTCTTCGGAGCCGACACCGCGACCACCGGACACAACCACACCTGCCGATGTCAGTTCGGGGCGATCGGATTCTGCGACCTTGTCTTCGACCCATGTGGACAGACCGGGATCAGCCGCCGCACCGATTGTCTCGACCGAAGCGGAACCGCCTTCGCCTGCCGCATCAAAAGAGGCACCACGGAAGGTCACAACCTTTTTCGCGTCCGATGATTTCACAGTCTGGATCGCGTTACCGGCATAGATCGGACGCTCGAACGTGTCGCCATCCACAACGCCAGACGCGTCAGAGATGATCATCACGTCCAGCAATGCCGCGACGCGGGGCATCACGTTCTTGGCGTCCGTTGTCGCGGGTGCCACGATGTGTTCGTAGTCATCGGCCAGCGACACGATCAGCGCGGCGGTGGATTCCGCAAGGCGGTGACCCAGTGTCGCGTCTTCGGCCACCAGCACTTTGCTGACGCCGTCGATCTTGGAGGCCGCTTCGCCCGCCGCGGCGGCAGAACCACCGGCGGCCAGAACCGTCACATCACCCAGCTGCTTGGCGGCGGTCACGGCCTTGGCCGTTGCGTCCATCGCCAGTTCGCCATCGTTTACTTCTGCAAGGAGTAGAACAGCCATTTACACAGCCCCCGCTTCTTTGAGTTTCTCGACCAGTTCATCAACCGATGCGACTTTGATACCGGCGGCACGCTCCGCTGGCTCGACCGTCTTGACGATCTCCAGACGGTTGGCGACATCCACGCCGTAATCCGCAGGTGTCTTTTCGTCCAAAGGCTTTTTCTTGGCCTTCATGATGTTGGGCAGCGACGCATAGCGCGGCTCGTTCAGGCGCAGGTCAACGGTGATGACCGTGGGCATGGACACCTCGATGGTCTGCAAACCGCCGTCCACTTCGCGCGTGACCTTGGCCTTGTCGCCCGCAATCTCGACTTCCGATGCGAATGTCGCCTGCGACCAGCCCATGAGGGCGGCCAGCATCTGGCCCGTCGCGTTCATGTCGTTGTCGATCGCCTGCTTGCCGCACAGCACAAGACCCGGCTGCTCTTCTTCCACGATCCCCTTGAGGATCTTGGCAACCGTCAGCGGCTCAATGTCTTGGTGCACATCTTCGGAGGCGACCACCAGAATGGCGCGGTCCGCACCCATCGCGAGCGCCGTGCGCAGCGTTTCCTGTGCCTGCTTTACACCGATGGAAACGGCGACGATTTCATCCGCCTGACCCGCTTCTTTCAAACGGATCGCCTGTTCGACGGAAATTTCGTCAAACGGGTTCATGGACATTTTTACGTTGGCAAGATCAACACCCGATCCGTCCGCTTTGACGCGCACTTTCACGTTGTAGTCGATCACGCGTTTGACAGGTACAAGCACCTTCATGGCGTTATTCTCCTTGGTTGCGACTCAACCCAAGCGGGGCCGAGCGATGTTCTTTGGCACGGTTTAACGAATAGCAGGACGGCAAAACAGGGTAAAATCGGCATCTGCGGCACTAAGGACGCCGCGTTTCGTACAATTCAATCTTAGAACTCACCAGAAATTGTGCGCGTGAGAACCGTTCTGACAGCACAGGCACGCTTGTATGCCTCGCTCTGGGGATCACCGGTTACCAAATATGTGTCGATCCGCGCTTTCAGTTCTGGCGCATTATACCATGCGAGCACTTCGTCGTGGACTTGGGCGGCGGCCACCTTGTCATCGGGCCAATCCCACCAGACCGATTGCCACATCTGACTGCCTTTACTGTCGATCCATAGGCGGTTGATCAAATCCTCAATGGGCCATGCGTTCAACAGATTTAGGCTGCTTGGTGCTGGAAAACCCGTGAGGCTGAACATGCAAAGCACGTCATCGAGAGCGGGATCCATCGTTGTGTTTGTGCGAAGGCTCTCAAAATACTGTTTGTGATAGCGTTGGATGACATCGTTTTGCGCATCGGTCCAATAAGACGGGTCGCCCAGATGCATCCGTTCAAAGATCATCTCGTATTCAGTGTTGATGCCCTTTTTTACGGCAAGTTCCATCAAACAGGGGGCAAGATAGACGCAGAGGTTATGGGGAAACGGCTTTGTTCTAAAGGCTGCTGACAGCCAACTCGACAATTGTGTGGGCGTGATTTCGGAGCGCGGACGTGTCAGCATCTCGCGTTCCGTTTCGGCAGGCATACAACAGCCCGCGCGTGTGCAGACATTCAGGTTTTCGGGTCGTGACGTTTCAAAAACCTCATAGGCATCCCGAAAAATATCTTCGAACGTATCCGCCACCGGCTCAACGGTTCGCGCCGGGCACCCACAGAACATCATCCTTGCCCGAATTATTCGCCATGCGCGCCGCGACAAAGAACCAATCGCTCAGACGGTTGAGGTACTTGACCGCCGCCTCGTTCACGTCTTCATCCCCTGCCAGCAGCACCGCCAGCCGCTCGGCGCGCCGTGCCACGGTGCGGCAGACGTGCAGATGCGCGGCCAGCTTTGATCCGCCGGGCAGGATGAAGCTGCGCAATGGCTCCAACGCGGCGTTCATCACGTCAATCTCGGTCTCCAGCCGGTCCACCTGCGCGGACGTCATGCGCAGGGGTGGGTATTCGGCCTGCGCGTCCGATGCCATATCGGGGCGGCAGAGGTCAGCGCCCAGATCAAACAGATCATTCTGGATGCGCGACAGGGCATCGTCCGTCTCGCGCGTGGCTTCCAGCCGGGCCACGCCGACAAAGCAGTTCAGTTCGTCCGCTGTGCCGTAAGCCTCAACACGTGCGTCATGCTTGGCCACGCGGTCGCCGTTGCCCAGTGCCGTTGTGCCCGCATCGCCCGTGCGTGTGTAAATCTTGTTCAGAACAACCATTAGTTTCCGTTCCCCCGCAGCCAGACAAATCCGACAATCAGCAACACAGCAATGAACTGTGCAATGATCCGATACCGCATCAGCCGGTTTGAATGTTTCTTATTAAATGCGCCGCCACCGGCAAAACCGCCCATGCCCAGCATCAGGATGATCACCACCGCCACCACGGCCAGCAGCACGATAATAAAGAGCGGATCACCAAACATCACTTATCCTTTTTTCTGGCCCCGTGATGTAGCGGCCGGGGCCTGCGGCGCAAGGGAAATCACCGTGACAGCACCCAATCCAGCGCACGGGTGGGCAGGATGCGTCGCATCAGACCCGAGAAATAGGTTGGTACTGTGACGTAATAACGCGGCTTTGGACGGGAGTTTTCAACGGCGTGGATCAGTTTGGCGACCACCGCATCGGGGCCCAGTTCAAACTTTGCCTTGTTGACCGAATCGTGCAGGCGCGGGCGCAGTTGGGTTTCATACTGGGCGGCACGGGCGGAGGATTTCCAATCCACCCACCGCTCGAATTGCTGAATGGAATTGCGCCTGAAATCAGATGTGATTGGCCCCGGTTCGACCAGGATGACTTTGATACCGGTATCGCGCATTTCCTGTCGCAGCGTGTCTGTCAGCCCCTCAAGCGCAAATTTCGTGGCGTTGTAGGCGCCGCGCCAGGGCATTGTGATCAGGCCAAGCACGGATGAACATTGCACGATGCGCCCGTGGCCCTGCGCGCGCATCACCGGGATGACGGCGCGGGTCAGGGTGTGCCACCCCATAAAGTTGCTTTCGAAGATGGCGCGCAGGGCGTCGGTGGGCAAGTCTTCTACCGCGCCGGGGATTGCATAGGCCCCGTTGTTGAAAAGGGCGTCCAGCGTGCCGCCGGTTGCCGCCAGAACCTCTTTGAGGGCGGCATGAATGCTGTTCTCATCGTCATAATCCAGCAAGGGCGCTTCAAATCCTTCGGCCTGCAGGCGTGCGCAATCCTCTGCCTTGCGGCAGGCGGCAAAGACACGCCAGCCGCGCGCCCGCATGCCGCACGCGGCTGCATAGCCGATACCGCTGGAGCATCCGGTGATCAGGATGGATTTGGCGTCAGACATGAAAAAGGCCCCCGATGCGGAGGCCTTTGATGACGTGGTGCGTGTGTATTGGCAATATCGGGATTAGCCGTTTGTCAGCAGAAAATCTGCCATCCAGCCGTCGGTTTCGCCGTTGAGCGTTTCAAACCGCACCCAGCCATTGCCATCGTCCTGCAATACCTTGACTTCGTCGCCGCGCACCAGACGGGCCACGATGCCAAAGTCTGTGCCGGGGCCGCCGCGCACGTTCACGCGGTTGCCGGAAACGGTACGGATGTCGGTTGCGGCCGCGGTCTGTGGCGCACTGGCACCGTCCGTGGGGTCAATCAGGCTGGGGATGATCGCGGGAGTGTCGGCAGAAGAGGTGATGACGGCGGCATTCTGCGGCACGGCTGCCGTGTCCTGCTGTTGCGTGGGCGGCGTGGTATCCAGCGTTGTCAGGTTCAGTGACACCCGGGTCACCTCGGGCGGGTCGGTATCGACGACGACCTTGGGCGCTTCGGCAACAACGACGGGCGCGCGGGGCAGTTCCTGCGGTTTCCTGGCTTCCTTCTCCGCCTCGATGGCGGCAAGGCGCGCTTCGCGCAGTTCGCTGGCGTCAAAAGATGAACCACCGCTCATTTCGTAGAATGCCCAGCCCATAAAGCCGAAAGACAACATGATGAAACGCAACATTCCCAAACCCCACCGTCTGATTCCTACGAGCATAACACCAAAAGCCCGCGTTTTGTTTCCTTACCAATAATATTTCATGGGTTAAGAGGGGAAAAGGCAAAAACCTCTCCCCGTGGCCACGCTGCCGCAGTGCATGCAAATGCACGCAAGCTATCGCTTGCCGCCCTGCCGTACGACGGATAGAAAACCGCTCATGTCAGACGTCACCGACCCTCCTGAGACTGATCCGCACAATGTCTCCGAACCCCTGCGCCGCGCGCTGGGAGAGCGGTATCTGACCTATGCTTTGTCCACGATCATGCACCGCGCGCTGCCCGATGCGCGCGACGGGCTGAAGCCGGTTCACCGGCGGATTTTGTATGCCATGCGTGAACTGCGGCTGGCGTCGACAGGGGGGTTCCGCAAATCCGCCAAGATCAGCGGCGACGTGATGGGCAATTATCACCCCCACGGGGACGCCGCGATCTATGACGCGATGGCGCGTCTGGCGCAGGATTTCAACGTCCGCTATCCGCTGGTCGACGGGCAGGGCAATTTCGGCAACATCGACGGGGATAACCCGGCAGCCAGCCGTTATACCGAAGCCCGGATGACGGCCGTGGCGGAAGCCATGCTGGAAGGGCTCAACGAAAACGCCGTTGATTTCCGCGAGAATTATGACGGCACGCTGACCGAACCGGCGGTGTTGCCTGCGCAGTTTCCGAACCTTCTGGCCAATGGCTCCAGCGGGATTGCCGTTGGCATGGCGACGAACATTCCGCCGCATAATATTGCCGAGCTGTGTGATGCCTGTATTCACCTGATCCGCACGCCTGATTGCCGCGATGACACGCTGTTGAACTTCGTGCCGGGGCCTGACTTTCCCACGGGCGGCATCATTGTGGAACCAGCCGAAAACATCGCGACCGCCTACCGCACGGGCAAGGGTGGCTTCCGTTTGCGCTGCCGGTGGGAGGTTGAGGATCTGGGCCGGGGCCAGTGGCAGATTGTCGTCACCGAAATCCCCTATCAGGTGCAGAAGGGCAAGCTGATCGAGAAGATCGCGGAAGCCATTCAGACGAAAAAGATTCCGATTTTGGCCGATGTGCGCGACGAGAGCGCCGAAGACATCCGCATGGTGCTTGAGCCGCGTTCCAAGAATGTGGATCCCGAGGTTCTGATGGGCATGATGTACCGCCATTCCGATCTGGAAGTGCGGTTTTCGCTTAACATGAATGTGCTGATCGACGGGGTGACGCCGCAGGTCTGTTCGATGAAGGAAGTGCTGCGCGCGTTTCTTGATCACCGCCGCGAGGTGTTGCAGCGCCGCTCGACCCACCGGATGGAAAAGATCGACCACCGGCTTGAGGTGCTCGAAGGGTTTATCGTCGCTTTCCTGAACCTTGACCGTGTGATCGACATTATCCGCTATGACGATGATCCCAAGGCCGCGCTGATGCGCGAGGACTGGGGCAAGGACCACGTCCGCGCGATGGACGAGAAAGACTATGTATCGCCGCCCCCCGGTGAGGGAGAACTGAGCGATGTGCAGGTCGACGCGATCCTGAACATGCGCCTGCGGTCCTTGCGGCGACTGGAAGAGCTGGAGCTGCTGCGCGAGCAATCGGCGTTGATGGAAGAGCGCGCTGGCCTTGAGGATTTGCTGGAAAGCGATGATTTGCAGTGGCAGGCGATTACCGATCAGCTGCGGGCCACGAAAAAGCAGTTTGGCAAGGATTACGAGGGCGGCGCGCGCCGCACGACTTTTGCCGAAGCTGGCGAGATTGAGGATGTGCCGCTGGAGGCGATGATCGACCGCGAGCCGATCACGGTCGTCTGTTCCCAGATGGGCTGGATCCGGGCGATGACCGGCCACATCGATCTGGCACGCGAGCTGAAGTTCAAGGACGGTGACGGGCCGCGCTTTATCTTCCATGCGGAGACCACGGACCGTCTGTTGGTGTTTGGGTCAAACGGGCGGTTTTATACGGTGTCCGCCTCCAACCTGCCCGGTGGGCGGGGCATGGGGGAACCTCTGCGCTTGATGGTTGATCTGCCGAACGAGGCACAGATTGTGGCGCTGTTCATTCACCAGCCGGACCGCAAGCTGCTGGTCGCGTCCAGCGCGGGTGACGGATTTGTCGTGCCCGAAAACGATGTGGTGGCGCAGACGAAAAGTGGCAAACAGGTACTGAATGTACGGGGCGAGACGCGGGCGCTGGTGTGCAGACCGGTGACGGGCGATCACGTGGCGACGGTGGGAGAAAACCGCAAGGTTCTGGTTTTCCCGCTGGATGAATTGCCCGAAATGGGGCGCGGCAAGGGTGTGCGCCTGCAAAAGTACAAGGACGGCGGGCTGTCGGATGCGACGACCTTTACCCTTGCAGAGGGGCTTAGCTGGCTTGACCCTGCGGGGCGGACCCGCACCGAGGTTGAACTGGCCGAATGGACCGGCAAACGCGCGTCCTCGGGCCGAATGGCACCGCGCGGTTTTCCCCGTGACAATACCTTTACCTAAGACCACCCTGCGGGCATGAGCGATACCACAAACCTTAACAGCCCGTGGCAGTCCGCGCCGCAACCCAAAGTTGTCCCCGCGGGGACACAGGCGGAAAACGGGCTGACCATTGAATTTACCGGAAAACGCGGCGCGTTGTTCTGGCTGGCGCTCAAGACAGGGTTCTTCACAATCTTAACACTTGGGTTCTACCGTTTCTGGATGAAGACCCGGCTGCGCCGCTGGTACTGGTCCGCGATCCGCCCCGGCGGACACCCGATGGAATACGTAGCCGACCCGGTCGAAAAGCTGCTGGGTTTTTTCATCGCGGTGGTCATTCTAACCTTCTACATCGGCATCGTGAACCTGCTTTTGATGTTCGTCAGCTTTTCGGTCTTCAACTCTTCTGTTCTTGGGTACGTGTTGAGCTTTGCGGGAGTGATCCCGCTGTGGTTCTACGCAAGCTACCGTGCGCGGCGCTATGTGCTGGCGCGGACCCGCTGGCGTGGGGTGCGCTTTGGGTTGGAAAAGGGGGCCTGGGGCTATGCGGGCCGGGCCATGTGGTACTGGTTCTGCACCATCGTGACGCTGGGCATACTGTGGCCGCGCATGACCTTCCTGCTTGAGAAATATCGCACTGACCGGACTTTTTTCGGCTCTGCCAGACTGGTGCAGGGAGGGCGATGGCAGATGCTGATGCCCGCGACCCGGCCTTTTGTTGCCAGCGTTTTCCTGCTGGCGGGGGCGCTTTTGTGGACGTTTCAGATCAATCCGGTGTTTCCCGATGGTGAGGTGAACGGTGCCTTGCTTGCCGATGAGATCGAGGAACTGGTTGCCGGGCGGTGGTCCGGTTTTGATCTTAATCAGCCCTGGCGGCTGTTGCTGATCCCACTGGCGCTGGCGGGGCTGTTGTTTGGGGCCATCTGGTACAACTGGATTTCCAAACGCATCATGGCGAACCACAAGATCGGGCCGGGCGTGCAGTTTGCCTCTGCGCTGAGCGGTCTGCGGGTGACCTTCATTTACGTGTTGGGAAACTTCATCGCCTATATGATGCTTTTGCTGGGCATTATCGCGCTGGCGCTGCTGTCTGTGCTGATGTTCGCGGGTGATCTGGCGATGCTGTCAGACGCGCCGGGGGCCGATCTTTTGGACGGGCTGCCGCGCTGGTTTTCGCTGATGCTGCTGGGGGCGTTCTATCTGACGTTTTTCCTGATGTGGGGTGTGCTGTACCATACGTTTGTGACCTTTCCGCTGATGCAACATATGGCGCGCACCACCACTGTGCCTGTCAGCGCGGGCCTGCCGCTGATCAGCCAGCGTGACCGCGATGCATTCGCCGAAGCCGAAGGCTTTGCCGAGGCGCTTGATCTGGGGGCGGCGATATGAGCCGGGGATTTGACGGCATGGGGGCCGCGTTTTTTGACGGTGACAGCCCCGAGCCGCAGGAAATCAGCCTGCATATTGCGGCAGGCATGTTGCAGATCGGGCTTGATGACGGCACGACCCTGCGCTGGCCGGTGGAAGAGGTCCGGCAATTGCCCGATTTGGCGGGCCGCAAAGGCACGGTGCTGCGCCGTATCAGTGACCCGGTTGCGCGGCTGTACGTTGAGGATCTAACGCTTTTGGCACATCTGCCACAGTTGCGGCGGCGTAGCCCGCCGCAGGGGCGCGGGCGGTTGGCAGCCTGGGCGCTGGCCGCGGTTGCCGCAGTGGGGGTGCAGATCGGGTTTCTGGTGCCGTTGCTGGCCGATAACCTTGCCGGTTTCATTCCACCCGAAGGCGAACGCGCGCTGGGCGAGGCGACCTTTGGCCAGATTCGCACCGCGCTGGACGAAACCGGGCTGAACCCATTGGCGCTGTGCGAGGGGCCCGAGGGGTTCGCCGTGTTGGATGATCTGGCGCGTGACCTTGGCGGTACGGGCGAATTGCGTCAGGAGGTCACGGTGGCGGTGCTGGATCACGAGATGATCAACGCTTTTGCGCTGCCCGGCGGGTTTGTCGTTTTGTTCCGTGGACTGATAGAGGCGGCAGAAGGCCCCGACGAGGTGACAGCGGTGCTGGCCCATGAGATTGGCCATGTAACGAGCAGCGATCCCACGCGACACGCGCTGCGCTCTGCCGGGTCGATTGGGGTTTTGGGGCTGCTGTTCGGGGATTTCGCCGGGGGGGCTGCGGTGCTGTTTCTGACCGAACGTCTGATTTCCGCGCAGTATTCGCAGGCGGCGGAAGAAGGTGCCGATGCCTTTGCTCATGCGGCACTGGCTGAGGCCGGGATCAACCCCGGTGCGCTGGGCGATATGTTCGAGACAATGCGGGCAAAATATGGGGATAGCGACGGCGTTGCGGCGCATTTCCTGAGCCATCCATCGCTGGGTGATAGGATAGATGCAGCGCGCGCGGAAGAAGAACCGCACCGCAGCTATGCTCCCTCAATGTCAGAGACGGAGTGGCGTGCGGTGCAGACCATGTGTGACTGAACGTGGCGCACCGTTGGCGTGATCGGGTGCTGCGGCTAATGATTGCACCTTGGGCGGTGGTGGGATATTGCCCAACGGGTTGGGTACGGGCGAAAGGTGTCTGGGTATGTCGCGGATTTTGGTAGTGTTAATGAGCCTTTTGTGGCTGGTCGCCTGCAACGGGGCGCGGGATCTGAACGATCCGCCGGTGCCATTGGGTGATTTCAACCTTGTCCACAACATTGCCGTTGCCCCCAAGGCGGTCAAAGGCCCGTTGAGCCGCGAAGTGTCCGAAGAGGTTCTGGCCAAGGCGCTGAGCGATGCGACGGAAGAACGGTTTGGCCGGTACAACGGGTCACGGGACTATCATTTCGGGATGAGCGTTGAGGGTTACGTGCTGGCACAGCCCGGTATCCCGTTGGTGCTGTCACCCAAGTCCATTCTGATCGTCAATCTGACGGTCTGGGACGACGCCAAAAACGTAAAGCTGACGCCGGAGCCGCACCAGATCACGGTGCTGGAATCACTCGATCAGGGACCATTTGTCGGATCCGGCTATACCAAGTCCGCCGAAGAGCAGTTGAAGAACCTTAGCCAGAACGTGGCCAAGCAGATCGAGAACTATCTTGTGAAGCAAAACCGCGAAAAAGGCTGGTTCAATGGCACGGCTTCTGCTGTGGATACGGCCGCCGCCAGCACCGAATAGAGATGCTGGCAGCCGCACTGCTGAAAGCCGCTTGATTTTACGGTCCAGACCCAATACATCGCCCGCCATGAGGCGTTTTGGGTTACTCTGACGCGCCATTCCGCGTGTCAGACAGCCGTCTGGCGTTACAATATCGGGCCGCGCACGGCCCCCAGATTACGAAGGGTGCTATCACCATGGCAAAGGAAAAGTTTGAACGTACGAAACCGCACGTCAACATCGGCACGATTGGCCACGTTGACCACGGCAAGACGACACTGACAGCGGCGATCACGAAGTACTTCGGTGACTTCAAGGCGTACGACCAGATCGACGGCGCGCCCGAAGAGAAAGCGCGTGGCATCACGATCTCGACCGCGCACGTGGAATACGAGACAGAGAGCCGCCACTACGCGCACGTCGACTGCCCCGGCCACGCCGACTACGTCAAGAACATGATCACCGGTGCCGCGCAGATGGACGGCGCAATCCTGGTGGTGAACGCGGCCGACGGCCCGATGCCACAAACGCGCGAGCACATCCTGCTGGGCCGCCAGGTTGGCATCCCCTACATGGTTGTTTTCATGAACAAAGTGGACCAGGTCGACGACGAAGAGCTGCTGGAGCTGGTCGAGATGGAAATCCGCGAGCTGCTGTCCTCCTATGAGTATCCGGGCGACGATATTCCAATCATCGCGGGGTCCGCTTTGGCGGCGATGGAAGGCAATAAACCTGAAATCGGTGAAGAAAAAATTAAGGAATTGATGGCAGCTGTGGATGAGTACATCCCGACGCCTGCACGCGCTGTGGACCAGCCGTTCCTGATGCCGGTGGAAGACGTGTTCTCGATCTCCGGTCGTGGTACCGTTGTGACGGGCCGTGTCGAGCGTGGCGTGATCAACGTGGGCGACGAGATCGAGATCGTCGGCATCCGCGACACCAAGAAGACGACCTGCACAGGCGTCGAGATGTTCCGCAAGCTGCTGGATCGTGGTGAAGCAGGCGACAACATCGGCGCGCTGCTGCGCGGTGTGGACCGTGAAGGTGTTGAGCGTGGTCAGGTGCTGTGCAAGCCCGGCTCCGTGAACCCGCACACGAAGTTCGAGGCGGAAGCCTACATCCTGACGAAGGAAGAGGGTGGCCGTCACACGCCGTTCTTTGCGAACTACCGTCCGCAGTTCTACTTCCGCACAACGGATGTGACCGGCACCGTTCAGCTGCCCGAGGGCACAGAGATGGTGATGCCGGGCGACAACCTGAAGTTCGACGTCGAGCTGATCGCGCCCATCGCGATGGAGCAGGGCCTGCGCTTCGCGATCCGCGAAGGTGGCCGGACTGTCGGCGCGGGCGTTGTGTCGAAGATTACTGAGTAATCTTCAAACAACGCACGCCGTGGGCGGCACGGGGTGGCAGTGTCTTCGCACAGCGAAAGTCACGAGAACCCCAGCCGCAGCACTCAGGTGTTATAATTGACAAAGGCCGCTCCACATCGGAGCGGCCTTTTTGCTGTTACACGCAAACCGATTTTCCCTTTTCAGATCATCAACTGTCCCACACCCGGCCACAGCCGACACACTGGACATCGCCAGCAAAATGGCCCCGTTTGACGGGACAGACGGAATTTGCCATAGTTTCAGTCAGAAAACAGGAGTGCCCGAACAGTGAACAACTGACCTGCGATTCACCCGGCGTAGCCGATTGACCAAGGTTTCTTCACTGGAGGCATATCATGCATCCCATCATTTACGACGTTGCCGTCAGTATCGACGGTTTTATTGCAGGTCCGTCCGAGGACATTTCCAAATTCGCCCATGAAGGGCCAGTGGTTGACGATTATCGTGACCGGCTTGCGGGGTATGCCACGGCCATCATGGGGCGCAGCACCTATGAGTTCGGGTATCGCTTTGGCATGACACCGGGGGATAACCCCTATCCGCATATGTCCTGCGTTGTGTTCTCGCGCAGTCTGTTGTTGCCGGATGACAGCGATGTGCAGATCATTCGCACGTGGTCAGAGACAGCGTTGCGCAGGCTCAAGTCTACGGCAGCGGGGCCAATTTATCTGGTGGGCGGTGGCAGATTTGCGGGCGCTGTCCTTGGGGCTGGGCTGGTGGACCGGTTGGTCCTGAAACGCGCGCCGGTTCTTTATGGGCGCGGCACGCCGCTTTTTCCGAGCTTGCCCGACGGGATTATGCTGCGTTGTCGGCAGACGCGTGACTACGGTGCGGGCTATCTGATGCAGCACTTTGATGTGGAGTATGCAAATGCCGCATGATTTTCCGCCAGCGGATGCCGTTCATCCCGTGCGCTTGCCGGATGGAACTGCGCACAAGGGAACCGTGTTTTTGCGCGCGGCGGTCGATCATCCGCGCATGACGGTCGGGGCATATACCTATGCCAGCGCGCATGAGCCGCCCGAAGATTGGGCCGCGCATCTTGCCCCGTATCTGTATGATTTCAGCCCCGAGACGCTGTCGATTGGAAAATTTTGCCAGATTGCCGACGGCGTTCGGTTTATCACGGCGTCCGCCAATCATCGTTATGACGGCATCTCCTCATTTCCTTTTGCGATTTTTGACGGAGGTGCGGCCGATGGGCGGCCGTCAATGCCCGGACCGGGGCCGGATACGGTGGTGGGGCATGATTGCTGGATCGGGCAGGGCGCGCGGATATTGCCCGGGGCAAGGCTGGGTCATGGGGTGATTGTTGGTGCGGGTGCCGTGGTCAGCGGGGCCGTGCCCGACTTTGCCATTGTCGCAGGTAATCCGGCGCAGATCGTGCGGATGCGGTTTGACCCCGATGCCATCCGGACGCTGCTTGGGATTGCCTGGTGGGACTGGCCGATTGAGAAAATCCTGTCCCATGAGGCGCTGATTTGCGGTGATGATGTGGAGGCGCTTGCGGCGGTTGCGCCCTGAATAGGGGCGGTGGACCGTTGCATGCCGAAAAACTTTGCGCGTGGCGGGGCGTGCTGCACCTGCAACATTTCCCGCAAAAGCTGTAGTGCTTTCAACGGTCAATGCGTTCCGTGCGGGTGCAGCATGGCGGGGATGTATACGATGGTCTACAGTTAACCCATTAATTTTATTTGATTAATTTTGGATTCCCCCTCACCTTTACCATCAAGGGGGATGCACATGGATCAAATCAATCTTGGTGCCTGGACAGGTCGCAGCACGGAAATGCAGGGGGGTGTGACAGCGCAAGCGGCACAATTGGTTCATGCGGTTTTGGGGCAACCGGATGCCTCTTGCCCGCAGCCGGGTGATGCGATGCCGCCTCTGTGGCACTGGTATGCGTTTGCGCCAAACACCCCGATGGCGGAACTGGGTGTGGATGGGCACCCCCGCACCGGGGACTTTATGCCGCCCGTGCGTTTGAACCGGCGCATGTGGGCCGGTGGCAGTATCGAATTTGTAGCACCCTTGCGCATTGGGGATCCGCTGACCCGGCGCACGACAATTGCGGATGTATCGGAAAAGACCGGCGCGGCGGGCGACATCGTTGTGGTCGCGCTGGATCACGAGGTGCATGGGCCCGATGGGCTTGCCGTGCTGGAACGCCAAAACATCGTCTATCTGCAAATCCCCGATACCTTCCGCCCGCCCAAGGCGCTGGCGGCCCCGTTGAACCCGGATGTGGACCTGCCGATAGGGATGAGCACACCGTTGCTGTTCCGGTATTCCGCCATCACCTTCAACGCGCATCGGATCCACTATGATCTGCCCTACACTCGCGAGGTGGAGCATTATCCGGACCTTGTCGTGCATGGGCCACTGCAGGCGCAGTTGCTGATGGATATGGCCACAAGCAAGCGGGGGGCGGCCCCGCGCATGTTCACCTATCGCGGCGTGCACCCGCTGTTTGCGGGCGACACTTTGCGGGTGCAGGCGGTGCGGGAAACAGACGCGGAATGGAAATTATGTACGGTTGCCAACGGGGCGCATCAGACGATGCAGGCCACGGCCATGTGGGAGGTTTGACAGATGACACAGATACTTAAGGGAATGCGCGTGGTTGAGGGATCGGCCTTTGTTGCGGTGCCACTGGCGGGCATGACGCTGGCGCAAATGGGGGCCGATGTCATCCGTTTTGACCGCCTTGGTGGGGGTCTGGATGCGGCGCGTTGGCCTGTGGCACCGTCAGGGCAAAGCCTGTTCTGGGCTGGCATGAACAAGGGAAAGCGATCCATCGCGGTTGATATGAAATCGCCCGAAGGACGTGAGTTGATCACGCGCATCATCACGGCGCCGGGCGAAGACGCGGGGATGTTCCTGACCAACCTTCGGGTGCGGGGCTGGATGGATCACCAGACCCTCAGCGCCTACCGCGACGATTTGATCATGGTCACTTTGATGGGTGACAGGCACGGGCGTCCGCAGGTGGACTATACGGTCAATCCTGCGCTTGGCATTCCCGACATCACCGGACCCGAAGGACACGATGGTCCCGTGGCCAATGCCTTGCCTGCCTGGGATCTGGTGGCGGGGAATATGGTTGTGGCGTCGCTGCTGGCTGCGGAACGGCACCGCCTGCGCACCGGCGAAGGGCAGGATGTTGAACTGTCGCTCAAGGATGTGGCGGCGGCGACGTTGGGGCATCTGGGGATGATCGGTGATGCGGTGCTGAACGAAACCGCGCGCGGCAAAGCGGGCAATGCGCTTTATGGGGCTTATGGGCAGGACTTTTTGTGCGCCGATGGCACGCGTCTGATGGTGATTGGCCTCACGGGGCGGCAATGGGCGGCGCTGGTCAAGGTCACCGGAACGGCGGAGGCGATACAGAGCCTTGCCACGGCCAGCGGGCGTGATCTGCGCGAGGAAGGGGCGCGGTGGGACCTTCGGCACGAGATAACGGCGATCTTTGCGCCGTGGTTCAAGGCGCGTTCTGCGCGGCGGATCGGACAGTTGCTGGATGGAGCAGGGGCCACCTGGGCACCCTTCCGCACGGTGAAAGAAGCGGTGGCGCAGGACAGCGATCTGTCGCCGGACAACCCGATGTTCGAAACCCTGCATCAGCCGGGTCTGGGGACATTTCCGGTGCCGTCGGCCCCTGTGACATTCTCGGGCCATGCGCGCAAACCGGCGGCCAAGGCCCCGGCACTGGGCGCACATACGGAGGAAATTCTGGGGGATGTGGTGGGCTTGCAGGACGGCGAGATTGCGCGGCTGTTCGACAAGGGCATCGTGGAAAGCCCGTCCTACGGATTGTCGCAACGGGTGGCCTGACGCAAAAAAGGCCCCCGCAACTGCAGGGGCCAATGGCGTGATGTGGATGGGTCAGGCCGCTTTTTTGTTCACGCCGCCCGTGGCAATGGCGGTCATGCGGCGGTCGCCGTCGTAAGTCTCATCCAGTTGTTTTTCGAGAATGGCTGCATCTTCGTCCAGCCCGAGGCGGTTGGCAAAGGCCACGACACAGCCGTAACCGGCAAGGGCGTAATGCACCATGCGCTGATACTGCGTGATGATCATCGCATCACGGGTGGCGTCATCACCAAAGTCCGCATCAAGCACATGTGCGTGCGCCTCTTTGACAAGACCCTCCATGCCCTTGCAGTGTTCGCCCTCCGGGTTGATATCATGGGTCGCGCAGAGCGATTTCAGCTTGTCCATACCTTGTGCGATCCCGTTGGACCCTGCGATCAGCGCCTCGCTCAGTTCTTTGTCTGTCGCGGCGCGGCCAAGCGCGTTTGTTGCCTCAAGGGATTGCGTGCAGGCGCTGTAGAGGTCCTGCAGTTGGTCGTGATAGACATCGTGCAATGTGTTGAGTGTCATCTCTATGTCTCCTTATTGTTTCGCTTTGCGTTGAAGTGTGAACGTGCAGAGGCTGCGCAATGTTCCTAAAAACCGTGATTGACGACGATCCGCTCTTGATTGCGGGCGCGATAGGGACTAACCAACCGCACGGCATAGGGGTTTAGCTCAGTTGGTAGAGCATCGGTCTCCAAAACCGAGGGTCGTGGGTTCGAGTCCCTCAGCCCCTGCCACTTTTTCTGACAGGTTTGTTTTGTAACCGGCGCTGCGCGTGCTGGTTGGCGGCTGTCGCGCGTTGTATTTTGCGGCAATGCCACAATCTTGCCTCAATCCCGCCCCGCGACGGTCTGAAATCACTGATACCCCAAGTTGAAAACGGGGTTGAAAGACGACGATGGCAACAGAAATGCAGACCAAAAAGACTGAGGACACATCGCAAGAGAGCTTTGCGGAGCTGGACCCGAATGCGCTTGCAGCGATCCGCGACCTTTTAGAGACCGAGCCGGAGATCGCCGCGCAGCCCGTTGCCGAACGCCGGGCAGAGCGGACGGCAGATGCCGCTGCTGCGGCGCCTGCGCCCAAACCGCAGCGAGTCAGACCTGCCGAACTTGCTGCGCGCCCTGCTGCAACGCCACAAAGGGTTCAGGCAGAGGTGGCATCAGACCCCGACGCGCAGGCGGCGGCACCCCGGGCGCGGCGCAAGCTGGAAGGCGGTGGTTTGGTTGATACGCTCAAGGCGCGGGTCACGGGTTACCGGCCCAAACCCAAGCACCTGATTTTGGGCAGCCTTGCGCTGCTGATTCTGTTCCGGCCCTGGCTGGTGGCGGGCATTTTGTTTCTTGGCCTTCTGGTGACTCTCGGTGTCTTTTTGATTTTGGGCTATGACGGGTTCTGGCGTCGCGCGATGGGCGTGGCACGCTGGTACGCGCGGCGGCGTCCGTCCCGCGCGGGCGAGCTGCACCGCAAGCTGGATAATTTCGCAATGAAATGGGACGCGATCCTTGACCGGTTTCCCGAAGGATCGGTTGACGGTCTGTATTTGCCGGATTTTGGTGATCTTGCCACCGCTGACGCGCGGCATGACGAAGCGCTGGACCGCCGGTTTTCAAACCTGAATGAAAGCGGTGCCTGATCCGGCAAGCGTATGCAGGCTTGAAACCCGGTCCCCGTGCCGTTAGATGGCCTAGAGAGACAGGCGAGGGCGTAGAGATGGCGATGACCAATCCACTTCAGTTTATCCAGCAAGTGCGTGCCGAAGTTGGCAAGGTTGTCTGGCCCACACGGCGCGAAGTGTTGCTGACCACTGTGATGGTGTTCATCCTTGCGGCGCTGACGGCTGTGTTTTTCGCCATTGTCGATATTCTGATCCGTGGCGGGTTGAATGGCGTGCTGGGGATGTTCGGCTAGGCCTCCTGCTTTCGCTGGGCATGTCCCAAAAAACCCGATCACAGACTTGAATCCGGCGCGCGCAAGGGATATTGCGCAGGTCAGACCTGATGTGGCGTGCGGCGAATCGAGCCCGCGCGCCCTTTTTTATTCAGGCACAATCACGGTTCAGACGGCGGGCACAGGCCCGGGTGTCGCAAGACAGGGATCTAAGTTCAGATGGCAAAGCGTTGGTATTCGGTCAGTGTCCTGTCCAACTTTGAGAAAAAGATAGCAGAGCAGATCCGCACAAGTGTTGAGGAGCAGGAACTGCAGGACCAGATTGACGAAGTGCTGGTGCCCACCGAAGAGGTGATCGAAATCCGTCGTGGCAAGAAGGTTACGACCGAGCGGCGCTTTATGCCCGGGTACGTTCTGGTGCATATGGAAATGTCCGATCAGGGGTATCACCTGATCAACTCGATCAACCGCGTCACCGGTTTTCTGGGGCCACAGGGCCGCCCGATGCCAATGCGTGATGCAGAAGTGCAGGGCATCCTTGGCCGTGTGCAGGAAGGCGAGGAAGCACCACGCACGCTGATCCACTTTGAAGTGGGTGAGAAGGTCAAAGTGGGTGACGGCCCGTTCGAGGATTTCGATGGTATGATCGAAGAGGTCGACGATGAGAACCAGCGCCTGAAGGTGTCTGTGTCGATCTTTGGCCGCGAAACTCCGGTCGAGCTGGAGTATACGCAGGTGATCAAACAGACCTGAGCGGTCTGTCAGGCAAAAGACCGGCGGATTTGTTCCGCCGGTCTTTTTATTCACCGTAAAGTTGCATCGCGGGTTCATGCCCCGTTCAGGTAATTGAGTGCCGTAATGCCGCCGGAAGGTTTCTGGGCGGGTTGGCCGCGTAAACAGGAATACCGGCGGGATATACGATCCCAACAGCGGCAGCGCGCCTTCGTGCTGCCGGGCCGTTCGCATTTAGCGGAAGATCAGAAGATAGCGCAGGCTTGCCAGATCAGCGCGATAGGCGGCGATCGCCTGCTGTGCGGGAATGCCAAGACCGGTCGCGGTGCGTGCCCAGTTTACCAGCCGGTCCTGTGCATTTTCCTCAAGCTCGCGCAGGAGCGGCCCGTCGGGATAGGCAACGGACAGGCCGGTATCCAGCATGATCTGCCGATGCCCATTGTCAAAATCGTCCCAGGCCGCAGAGCGCTGGGACATCCTGAGCCCCGACAGGGTGCCAATGGCTTGCCGGTCAGCGGGGGAAATGCGTGCCCAGGCATCATTTGACACGATCACCGAAAAGGTCGGCGTATAGATGCCGTTCTCAACCTCGGTCACGCCCCGTTTGTCGTTCCAGATGCCTGCACCACGCGCCGCACCGTGGGCCATCATAAAGGTCAGCGGCCCCTGCGTTGCTACATCGTGATTGCCGAACTTTTCGGCATTCCGTTCCTGCACCCGTTTGGGGCCGATCATGTCAAGACCGTCGAAATAGGGCACGGGATAGTCATTTGCATTCAGGACATTTTCCCCTGCTTCAACGGGATCATTCAGATCATGCCAGATATGCGCCGCCGGGGCCGAAATAAATCCGAGCACATGGGCATCGTCAAAGTAATTGGTTTTGGACAGATAATTTTCGTGCAGGTTCCACAGGGAAATCGCTGTTTGCTGGGCAGAGCCGCCCATCAGGGGGATCATCGGAATTTGTAAAAGCGGATGGCTTTGCGCCAGTGTGCTGTTCATCACATAGGTCGCGTCGACCGTGCCGGATGTCACCAGATCAAGCTGGGCATTCACATCACGGTTCATGACCGGCGGATCGACAAAGCGGACGCGCCCTTCGGTTATTCTCTCAATATTGGCCAGATAGGGGTCGATGATACCACTGTTGATCACGAAACGCGGGTCCGATGCCTTGTTAAATGTCAGGACAAGTGGCGCGCCGGGCTTTGGTGTATCGGTTGTGGGGGTGGTCTGGGTTGCGGTTGTGGCCGTGCCCCGGCAGGGAATTGACAGTTTCTGCCCCACAAACAGAAGGTTCGGGTTGTCCTGCAGGGCATCCCGATTGGCGTCGATCAGAACCTCAAAGGCGCTGACGCCGTAGGCTTTGACGCTGATCCGGCTGAGGGTATCGCCCGGGACAACCGTATATGTCTGGCCGCATTCGATTGACGTGCTTTGTGCGCTGCCTGCAATTGGTGCCAGCGCAATTGCCGCCGTAAAAATGATTTTTGCAAAATTTAGCATCCAATTCCCTTTTCAATAAATCCGTAATTCAAATTCAATCAGATTCCCCACTCGCCACGCAACGATTCTTGGGGGTTTCTATTTATGCGCGAAAGGGTGATGGGCCGGAATATCTTCTTGCATTGCGGGGCCAGCGGGGCTATGCGCCACGAGGCTGTGCAAACGGCAAAACTGTGGAAGGCGCGCGCACCGCGGTGTGCAGACCGGACCACACAACACATCAAGCTTGCGGGACGCGTCCCGGGAGCGTTGGAATAGGAGAAGGCCAATGGCCAAGAAACTCGTCGGTACGATGAAGTTGCAAGTTAAAGCGGGTCAAGCAAACCCGTCCCCACCTGTGGGCCCTGCGCTGGGTCAGCGCGGCATCAACATCATGGAATTCTGCAAGGCGTTCAACGCCAAGACAGCAGACATGGAGCCGGGCGCACCTTGCCCGACCGTGATCAGCTATTATCAGGACAAGTCCTTTACGATGGACATCAAGACGCCCCCGGCGTCCTACTACCTGAAAAAAGCGGCCAAGGTGAACTCTGGCGCAAAAACGCCGAGCCGTGAAACCGTTGGCACCGTGACGGCCAAGCAGCTGCGCGAGATCGCGGAAGCAAAGATGGCTGACCTGAGCGCGAACGATGTGGATCAGGCAATGAAGATCATTCTGGGCTCTGCAAAGTCCATGGGCATCGAGGTTAAGTAAGATGGGTAAAGTTGGAAAGCGTACTGCCGCCGCGCGTGAAGCGTTTGCAGGCAAAGAAGATGTGACCGTTGAAGAAGCGGTTGCGATGATCAAAGCCAACTCAAAGGTCAAGTTCGACGAGACCATCGAGATTGCCATGAACCTTGGCGTTGATCCGCGCCACGCGGACCAGATGGTGCGCGGTGTGGTTGGCCTGCCGAATGGTACGGGCAAGACAATGCGCGTTGCGGTTTTCGCCCGCGGCCCAAAGGCCGAAGAAGCGCAGGCCGCTGGTGCTGACATCGTTGGCGCAGAAGACCTGATGGAAACCGTCCAGTCCGGCAAGATAGAATTTGATCGTTGCATCGCGACACCTGACATGATGCCGATCGTTGGCCGTCTGGGTAAGGTGCTTGGCCCGCGCAACCTGATGCCAAACCCCAAGGTGGGTACGGTAACGATGGACGTGAAGGAAGCCGTTGAGGCGGCCAAGGGCGGTCAGGTTCAGTTCAAGGCTGAAAAAGGCGGCGTGGTTCATGCGGGCGTTGGCAAACTGTCGTTTGACGAAGCCAAGCTGGTCGAGAATGTGCGCGCCTTTGTGGGTGCCGTGGCCAAGGCAAAGCCAGCGGGCTCCAAGGGCACGTACATGAAAAAGATCAACCTGACGTCCACAATGGGCCCGGGTGTTTCCGTTGCAGTGGACGATGCTGTCAGCGAGTAAGCGTTGAACTTTGATGAACACGAAAGGCGTCGGTATGAACCGGCGCCTTTTTTCGTTTGGCGCGGGGCCGTGCGGACGGCTGGTTTATATCGCCCTGCGTTATGATCCCGCGTGTATTCAGGTCAGGCGAGGCGTGACGCGCTGTATTCGTGCATGCAGGCGGAAAAGGCTGCCTGTGCGTCGGGAAAATCGTGGTGGTCCGGCCCCAGGTTCCGGGTCTGCCACCAGTCCTGCGACAGATCGAAGAATTCGGTAGAGCTGTCTGCATATCGAATGAACCGGTATTTGCCGGTGCGCACTGCCGCGCTTTCGTCATAGAACGTGGGCACCACCCGGTCCGGGTTGCGGTTCTGTTCGACCTGCGGGCGTAATGATTGGCCCGGTGTGTCCTTCAGCGGGGGCAGGTCAAGGTAGTCCATGATCGTGGGGCCTACATCGACCAGCCCAACCGGATCATCCACCACCTGTCCCACCGGCGCGCGCGGGTCATGGATGATCAGCGGCACCGCCGCGACCTGTTCCCACAGCGTGTGCTTGCGAAACATATTGCGTTCGCCCATGTGCATGCCGTGGTCCGACAGCAGTATGACCAGCGTGTCATCAGCGTAGGGCGATTTCTTGAGCGACCGCCAGACGCGGCCCACGTGGTGATCCACATGGGTCAGTGCCGAGAAATAATTGCGCACGCTGGCCTGCCAGAACGCGAGGTTGTTGCGGTCAAAGCTCTCTGGTGTGGTGGCTTCCATGAAAGGGCTTGGGTCAAAGCCATTGGCCCAGTCGGCGGGCTGTTGCAGCTTGCCTGGATCGTAGCGTTCCTTGTAGTGCGCGGGCGTCTTCCACGGGCCGTGCGGGCCGGAAAAGCCGACCTCGCGGTAGAACGGCGCATCGCCATCGTAGTGTTGCAGGAAACGGCGGGCCGACACGGCGACCTGATGATCGTAGTACCGGGCATCGTCTTTCTTTTCGACTGTTGCCGGGCCACCGCGAAAACCGCCGTAGGTGGTTTCCGCCACGGAGGATCTTGCCCGACCACTGCGCAAGCGCCGGTCGCGCCGCCAGAGAGAAAAGACTTTGGCCTCGTCCGAGAAGAAGGTTTTGTGCAGATCGGCGGGCAGGGGGCGGTAGCCCTGAATGACCTTGCCCCCGGAAGAGCAGAAATAACCGCGCTGTTTCAACGTGTGCAGCCAGAACATTTCCGGGTCGAGGCGGTTGATATAGTGCTTGTCGGATTTCAGAACATCGATCTGGTGCGGGGATTTCGAGGTCATGAAGCTGGCGCGTGAGGGGCTGCACACGGGTGTCTGGCAATAGGCCGACTGAAAGATCGTCGATTGCGCGCTGATCAGGTCAAGGTTCGGGGTTTGCAGTTCGTCACCGAAGATGAACTTGTATTTCCAGAAGGCGACGCAGTCATCCAGGCTGATCAGCAGGACATTTCGCGGGGCTGTCGACGATGTCATTGAATTTCCTGATGCGCTGGCATGTGAAGCTGCACGAAAGGGGGTTGGAAAACTGAAGTCAAGCGCGTAATCAACGCGCATGCACGGAACCGCGATTCGTCGTCTTCTGTGCTGTTCGTCCGAGACGGCGGGTGAAGGGGTTCCTTCATAATTCCTGCCTGAGACGGGAAAAGGAATTCTGACGTCGAGCGCTGCGCGCTCTTCGCAGTGCACTCCCGACCCCCGTAAGGACCCGAAATGTCGGGTGTCTTTCAAGGCCCCCGGCAAAACTGAGCCGGAGGGGCAACCCTCCCTTACTGGAGTGAAACTGTGGATAGAGCACAAAAAGAAGCATTGGTCGACGAACTCGGCCAGATCTTTGAAAGCTCTGGCGTCGTCGTGGTGTCTCACTACGTCGGTATGACAGTTGCCGAAATGCAGGACCTACGCCAGCGCGCACGCGAAGCTGGTGGGGCCGTGCGTGTTGCCAAGAACAGGCTCGCCAAAATCGCCCTTCAGGGAAAGCCGTGCGAAAGCATTGGTGACCTTCTGGAGGGTATGACCGTTCTGACCTATTCCGAGGATCCTGTGGCTGCGGCCAAGGTTGCTCAGGAATACTCGAAGGAAAACCAGAAGCTGGTGATCCTTGGGGGTTCTATGGGTGAGAACGCTCTGGACGCCGCCGGTGTTGAAGCCGTGTCCAAGATGCCTTCGCGGGAGGAGCTTATCTCCACCATCGCGGGCATGCTGGGCGCACCTGCATCCAACATCGCCGGGGCCATTGGCGCACCTGCAAGCAACATCGCATCCATCCTGTCCACGATCGAGGACAAGGCTGCGTAAGCAACTTTTATGCCGTCGTGTTGGAAACCCTTCACGTTGGAACACACATCTTAAACGGAAAGAGCTGATAAAATGGCTGATCTGAAGAAACTGGCAGAAGACATCGTTGGTCTGACACTGCTTGAAGCACAAGAACTGAAGACAATCCTCAAGGACGAGTACGGCATCGAGCCCGCAGCAGGCGGCGCAGTGATGATGGCTGGTCCTGCGGACGGTGGCGGTGCCGCTGCCGAAGAGAAGACCGAATTTGACGTCGTTCTGAAGAACGCGGGCGCATCCAAGATCAACGTGATCAAGGAAGTCCGCGGCATCACCGGTCTGGGCCTGAAAGAAGCCAAGGACCTGGTCGAAGCCGGTGGCAAGATCAAAGAAGGCGTCGACAAAGCCGAAGCCGAAGACATCAAGGGCAAGCTGGAAGCAGCTGGCGCGGAAGTCGAGCTGGCGTAAGCCGGTTGTGGTGGCGGGGTGAACCCCGCCCTACGGAGAATGAGAGCGGCGGTTCCTGAGGGGGCCGCCGTTTTTTGTTGTTGCATTGAGCGACAAAGCTAGCGCAGTCTGCTGTAGGTTGTTCCGCAGAAGAAAGTTCAAATGAAGCTAGAGCGTTTTAAAGCAAGTGGAATTAATGGGTATTTAGACTTCGATATCGGATTCTATAGTGGATTGACATTCCTCACGGGAATAAATGGCACTGGGAAAACATCTGCCTTGAACGCGATCTCGTCCCTTCTTATGCCTAGACTAGACTATCTCGCAACACAGCAATTTGATGAGATATCAATCACTATTGAAGAGAACGGGGAGAGCGTAAGGCTTATTGCAGAGAAGCTAGGCGATGAAACTTGCTTGAAATGCTCAAAGTTTCCAGACGAGGAAGTTTCGTTTTCTGCATATGATGATCCGCTTGATTATCGGAGCTTTCAGGCAGAGGAAATGGAGGAGCGTTACTACAAAGAATTGCTAGATGATAACTCAAATACCCAAATTGTTGCCTTCATTCTTGATCTTCCGACGCCCATGTTTCTTGGCCTAGATAGAAGGTCACGATCGCTTGATGCCGATGCGCGATATCTCCGAAGAGCTTCTCCACGAACAACAAAGAAGCGGCGGCGGAATATTTTTGGAACCTCATTAGGTGGGAGCTTGACAGAAGCTCAATCCTACGCAGAAAATACGATGTTTGACTGTTACCGAAGAAAGGGAGTGTTGGACAGAAAGTTTAGGAATAATCTCATCTTTGAATTGCTCAACTTTCCACTCAATGAGTTCTCTGGCTTTATGTCTGATGATGATATCATTAGTAAGCAAAAGTTAGCGACAGCTAAACGAAATGTTTACCAAATCCCAAAACTCCTAGACCTTGATAGTGATAAGGTAACTGAAAGACTTTCAGAACTCTTCGAGTTTATCGAAGATAAGATAATTTTGGCAAATCAACCGCCAAAAGAAATCAATGAAGATGAACCATGGAACAATCCTGCATTTCGAGCACGCCTGGCGCTTGCTGAGAATAGATCCAGCATTGAGAAGATAAACGCATTATCTGGCCTTGTAACCGAGTATACGAGAAATGTTGATGCGATATTCTCAAAAATTAAGGAATTCTCTCAGACAGTAAACTCTTTCATCCAAGATAGCAGTAAGACTCTTGAATTTGATGATCGCGGTCATTTGTCTTTTCATGTTGGTGACGAGGTTGCTGAAAGGGACCTCCGCACGCTTTCATCTGGCGAGATTCAGCTGATAGTAATTTTCGCTCATTTGTACTTCAATCCAGAAACAGAGCGGGCAAATATCTTCATTATTGATGAGCCGGAACTCTCGCTGCATGTGCAATGGCAAGCTAGATTTGTCGATGCAATTTTAAAGGCATCTGAGAATACACAGTTTGTAATGGCTACGCACTCCCCAACTGTAATAATGAGTCGAGTTGATAACTGCATTGAGATTGAGAGTAAGAGTTAAAGTATGTCTACATCAGTAGTCTATCCTGTTGGGATAGCGCGTGCGCTTGGCCATCTGAACTCGGCGGGTAACGATATTCAAATATTTGTTGAAGATACCGCGAACCGTAATGTTTGGCGGAAGATTCTGAAGGCGCTATTGCCTGACGGTGTTTCGTTTCGGGATCCGATTGCCTTAGGCGGCCGGAAACAAGTAGTTGACGAGTGTCGGCGCGATCAGCAGAACGATGGCCGAAAAAAACTCTATATCATCGACGCTGATTTTGATCTCCTGCACGGCAAGCGGAAACGAAACCTTCGGCATTTGTATAGGTTGCGTGCCTACTGCATTGAAAACTACCTGTTTCAAGAAGAGGCACTGATCAGGGTTGCGCAGATTATGGATGTTAATGTTACAGAGCAGGCAGCTCGGCGTAAACTTAATTTCTCGAGTTGGAAACGATCAAATCGAGAAAAGTTTGAGAAGCTATTCGTTTGTTATGCTGCTGTGAACCGGATAGATAGTAGCCACAAGACTGTTCGATACTGGATCGGGAATCTGGCTAAATCTGGCACTGACTACGGAAGCCTATGTCCTCACAAAACCAACGCCCGCGTTCGTGAATTAATTCGAAAAATCCGGGCCGACTTCTCGAAAGAAGAATTCGGGGAAGTTTATCGTGAGATTTCCAAGCGCGCTCAGGCTTTGGATACTTGGGACTATGTCTCCGCAAAGGATGGTCACCTAAAGCAGATCATCACTAGAATGAAACAGCTGTTTGGACAGATGCGCGAAGATCAAATAAAAGTTTTACTTGCTGAGTTCTTTGAGGCCAGCGTTGACCCGTATTTGGTACGTCGCCTTCGAAAACTATGTGAATGATTGAACAGGATTGTTTGAGGCTGCTGCCCCAGGTCCCACCCCTTGACGCATCCCCCCTTCCTCCACCACACTCGCGTCAACTAACCCACACCGCACCCCCCTTGCATCCCCCCCTCTAACCTCCTAAATCACAGTCTCCGCTGGGAGCGATGATTCGCACCCGGCTTTTTGCGTCGTACGGTCAGGAAGGAGCACCACCACAACGTATCCCCTCCCAATCTCTCGCAAAAAGCCGCCCCGGACCCTCCGCTGCGGTTTTTTAGGAAAGATTATGATCGGGCGTGCACCTTTGGGCCGGTGCGCAGGTATTGATCTTCTTTTCAATCTTTGACGGTTCGCGCGCGTTTGCCCCGCCGCTGCGCGACCACACAAAGATGGAGTGCGAAATCCGCATGGCAAACTCGTTTCTCGGCCAAAAGCGTCTGCGTAAATATTATGGCAAAATCCGTGAAGTTCTGGATATGCCGAACCTTATCGAGGTTCAGAAATCTTCTTATGACCTCTTCCTGAACTCCGGCGATGCCGAAGTGCCCACCGACGGTGACGGCATTCAGGGTGTGTTCCAGTCGGTCTTTCCGATCAAGGACTTCAACGAGACCTCCGTGCTGGAGTACGTGAAGTACGAGCTGGAAAAGCCCAAGTACGACGTGGAAGAGTGCCAGCAGCGCGATATGACGTATTCTGCGCCGCTTAAGGTCACGCTGCGCCTGATCGTGTTTGATGTGGACGAGGATACAGGCGCGAAATCCGTTAAGGATATCAAGGAACAGGACGTGTTCATGGGTGATATGCCCCTGATGACGCCAAACGGGACGTTCATTGTGAACGGCACCGAGCGTGTGATCGTGTCCCAGATGCACCGCTCTCCGGGCGTGTTCTTTGACCATGACAAGGGCAAGACCCACTCTTCGGGCAAACTTCTGTTCGCCTGCCGCATCATTCCCTATCGCGGCTCATGGCTGGATTTCGAGTTTGACGCCAAGGACATCGTGTTTGCGCGCATCGACCGCCGCCGCAAGCTGCCTGTGACGACCCTGCTCTATGCGCTGGGGCTGGATCAGGAATCCATCATGGATGCCTATTACAATACGGTCACCTACAAGCTGAAAAAGAAAAAGGGCTGGGTTGCGCCGTTCTTCCCCGACCGTGTGCGCGGCACGCGTCCGACCTATGACATCGTCGATGCAAAATCCGGTGAAGTTCTGTTTGAACAGGGCAAGAAGGTCACGCCCCGCGCGGTGAAAAAGCTGATCGACGAAGGTGAAGTGCAGGAACTGCTGCTGCCATTTGACCATATTCAGGGCAAGTTTGTCGCCAAGGACATCATCAACGAAGAAACCGGCGCGATCTATGTCGAAGCGGGTGATGAACTGACGCTTGAGTACGACAAAGACGGCGATCTGATCGGTGGCACGGCGAAAGAACTGGTGGATGCGGGGTTCACGGACATCCCGATCCTTGACATCGACAACGTCAACGTCGGCCCGTACATGCGCAACACGATGGCGAACGACAAGAACATGAACCGCGACACTGCGCTCATGGACATCTACCGCGTCATGCGTCCGGGCGAGCCGCCCACCGTTGAAGCGGCGAGCGCGCTCTTTGACACGTTGTTCTTTGATTCAGAGCGCTACGATCTGTCGGCTGTTGGTCGTGTGAAGATGAACATGCGCCTTGATCTTGACGCCGAAGACACCCAGCGCACCCTGCGTCGCGAGGACATCGTGGCCTGCATCAAAGCGCTGGTTGATCTGCGCGACGGGCGTGGCGACATCGACGACATTGACCACCTTGGCAACCGTCGTGTGCGTTCTGTTGGCGAGCTGATGGAGAACCAGTACCGCGTCGGCCTTTTGCGTATGGAGCGTGCGATCAAGGAGCGGATGTCGTCCGTTGAGATCGACACGGTCATGCCGCAGGATCTGATCAACGCCAAGCCTGCCGCTGCTGCGGTGCGTGAGTTCTTTGGCTCCTCGCAGCTGTCGCAGTTTATGGACCAAACCAACCCGCTGTCTGAGGTTACGCACAAACGTCGCCTCTCCGCGCTTGGGCCAGGTGGTCTGACACGCGAACGTGCGGGCTTTGAGGTGCGCGACGTGCATCCAACCCACTATGGTCGGATGTGCCCGATTGAAACGCCGGAAGGGCCGAACATCGGCCTGATAAACAGCCTCGCGACATTTGCACGGGTGAACAAATACGGCTTTATCGAAACGCCATATCGTGTGGTGAAAGACAGCAAAGTGACCGATGAGGTCCACTATATGTCCGCCACCGAGGAAATGCGGCACACCGTGGCGCAGGCGAATGCATCGCTGGACGGTGACGGCAAATTCACGCAGGAAATGGTGAACACACGCCAGTCCGGCGACTATACCCTTGCGCCCACAGAAAACGTCGATCTGATCGACGTGAGCCCCAAGCAGTTGGTCTCTGTCGCGGCCTCGCTGATCCCGTTCCTTGAGAATGACGACGCGAACCGCGCCCTTATGGGATCGAACATGCAGCGTCAGGCGGTGCCACTGTTGCAAGCGGAAGCACCGCTTGTCGGAACGGGCATCGAAGAAGTTGTGGCACGGGATTCCGGTGCGGCTTACATGGCGAAACGTGCAGGCGTCATCGACCAGGTCGACGCAAGCCGGATCGTTATTCGCGCCACCGAAGACCTTGAGCTGGGCGATGCGGGTGTGGACATCTACCGCATGCGCAAGTTCCAGCGGTCCAACCAGAACACCTGCATCAACCAGCGTCCGTTGGTGAAAGTGGGTGAGACGGTGACAAAGGGTCAGGTGATTGCCGATGGTCCGTCTACGGACATGGGTGAGCTGGCGCTTGGTAAAAACGTGGTCGTCGCGTTTATGCCGTGGAATGGCTACAACTATGAGGACTCGATCCTGATTTCCGAGCGGGTCAGCCGTGATGACGTCTTTACCTCGATCCACATCGAGGAATTTGAGGTCGCCGCGCGTGACACGAAGCTGGGACCAGAAGAGATTACCCGCGACATTCCGAACGTCGGTGAAGAAGCGTTGCGCAACCTCGACGAGGCGGGCATCGTGTACATCGGCGCGGATGTTGAGCCGGGCGATATCCTTGTGGGCAAGATCACCCCCAAGGGCGAAAGCCCGATGACGCCGGAAGAGAAGCTTCTGCGTGCGATCTTTGGTGAGAAAGCCTCTGACGTGCGTGATACGTCGCTGCGTGTGAAGCCGGGCGACTTTGGTACGGTTGTGGAAGTGCGTGTCTTTAACCGCCACGGTGTGGAAAAAGACGAGCGTGCGCTGCAGATCGAGCGGGAAGAAGTCGAGCGTCTGGCGCGTGACCGCGACGATGAGATGGCCATTCTGGACCGCAACATCTTTGCCCGCCTGCGCACCATGATCCTTGGCAAAGTTGCGGTGAAAGGCCCCCGTGGCGTGCAGCCCAACAGCCAGATCACCGAGGAGATGTTGGACAACGTGCTGACCCGTGGTCAGTGGTGGCAGCTGGCCCTTGAGGACGAGGACGACGCCAAGATCGTCGAGGCGCTTAACGAGCAGTATGAGATCCAGAAGCGGACCTTGGATGCACGTTTTGACGACAAGGTTGAAAAAGTGCGCCGTGGCGATGATCTGCCCCCGGGCGTGATGAAGATGGTCAAGGTGTTCGTCGCGGTGAAGCGCAAGCTGCAGCCGGGTGACAAGATGGCCGGCCGTCACGGCAACAAGGGTGTGATTTCGAAAGTGGTCCCGATGGAGGATATGCCTTTCCTCGCGGATGGGACACCGGTTGATTTCTGTCTGAACCCGCTGGGTGTTCCCAGCCGTATGAACGTCGGTCAGATCCTTGAGACGCACATGGGCTGGGCCGCGCGCGGTCTGGGCGTGAACGTCGATGAGGCCCTGCAGGAGTACAAACGCTCGGGTGATCTGACGCCCGTGCGCGAAGCGATGAGCATTGCCTACGGTGAAGATGTTTACGCCGAAGGTCTGGAAGACATGGACGAGGAGACACTGATCGAGGTGGCGGGCAACGTCACACGCGGTGTACCGATCGCCACGCCGGTCTTTGACGGTGCCAAGGAAGCGGATGTGAACGATGCGCTGACACGCGCGGGCTTTGATACGTCCGGTCAGTCGGTGCTGTTTGACGGTCGCACGGGCGAGCAGTTTGCACGCCCTGTGACCGTTGGTGTCAAATACCTGCTGAAGCTGCACCACCTTGTGGACGACAAGATTCACGCGCGTTCAACCGGTCCGTACTCCCTCGTCACGCAGCAGCCGCTGGGTGGTAAGGCGCAGTTCGGCGGACAGCGTTTCGGTGAGATGGAGGTCTGGGCGCTGGAAGCTTACGGCGCTGCCTACACCTTGCAGGAAATGCTGACGGTGAAATCGGACGACGTCGCGGGCCGGACCAAGGTCTATGAAAGCATCGTCAAGGGCGAGGATAATTTCGAAGCGGGCATTCCGGAGAGCTTTAACGTGCTCGTCAAGGAAGTGCGCGGCCTCGGCCTGAATATGGAACTCCTGGACGCCGAGGAAGACGAATAAGGGTGGCCGATACGTCCACCTTACGAGGGAACGCATCTCGTAAGGTGGGCATCTTGCCCACCTCCTTCTTCCAAGACGCCCTTTCAAGGATTTGAAAATGAACCAGGAACTGACAAACAACCCGTTTAACCCGCTTGCGCCACAAAAGGTATTTGATGAGATCAAGGTTTCCTTGGCCTCGCCTGAGCGTATTCTGTCGTGGTCTTTCGGGGAGATTAAAAAGCCCGAAACCATCAACTACCGGACGTTCAAGCCAGAGCGGGACGGCCTGTTCTGCGCGCGTATCTTTGGCCCGATCAAGGACTACGAATGCCTGTGTGGCAAATACAAGCGCATGAAGTATCGTGGCGTTGTCTGCGAAAAATGCGGTGTGGAAGTCACGCTGCAAAAGGTCCGGCGCGAGCGGATGGGCCACATTGAACTGGCCAGCCCCGTTGCGCACATCTGGTTTTTGAAATCCCTGCCCTCCCGGATCGGTCTCATGCTCGACATGACACTGCGCGATCTGGAGCGGGTGCTGTATTTCGAGAACTACGTCGTGATCGAACCCGGTCTGACGGACCTCACCTACGGTCAGATGATGACCGAAGAAGAGTACATGGATGCGCAGGATGCCTATGGCATGGACGCGTTCACCGCCAACATCGGTGCCGAAGCGATCCGCGAAATGCTGGCCGCGATTGACCTTGAGGCAGAGGCCGACCAGCTGCGTGAAGAGCTGAAAGAAGCCACGGGCGAATTGAAGCCCAAGAAGATCATCAAGCGTTTGAAGGTCGTCGAGAGCTTCCTTGAGTCCGGCAACCGCCCTGAGTGGATGGTTCTGACCGTGATCCCCGTGATCCCGCCAGAACTGCGCCCGCTGGTGCCGCTGGATGGTGGTCGTTTTGCGACGTCTGACCTGAATGATCTCTATCGTCGTGTGATCAATCGGAACAACCGTTTGAAGCGCCTGATTGAGCTGCGCGCTCCGGACATCATTGTGCGGAACGAAAAGCGGATGTTGCAGGAATCTGTGGATGCGCTGTTTGACAACGGCCGCCGCGGTCGTGTGATCACGGGTGCGAACAAGCGTCCGTTGAAATCACTCTCCGACATGCTGAAAGGTAAGCAGGGTCGCTTCCGTCAGAACCTTTTGGGTAAGCGCGTCGACTTCTCTGGTCGTTCCGTGATTGTGACGGGGCCTGAGCTGAAGCTGCACCAGTGCGGCTTGCCGAAAAAGATGGCGCTCGAACTCTTCAAGCCGTTCATTTACTCGCGGCTTGAGGCGAAGGGTCTGTCCTCCACCGTCAAGCAAGCCAAGAAACTGGTGGAAAAAGAACGTCCCGAGGTTTGGGATATTCTGGATGAAGTCATCCGCGAACACCCCGTCATGCTGAACCGTGCGCCGACGCTGCACCGTCTTGGCATTCAGGCGTTCGAGCCGGTTCTGATCGAAGGTAAAGCAATCCAGCTGCACCCGCTCGTTTGTTCCGCCTTTAACGCGGACTTTGACGGTGACCAGATGGCTGTTCACGTGCCGCTGTCGCTCGAAGCGCAGCTTGAAGCGCGCGTTTTGATGATGTCCACGAACAACGTGCTGTCGCCTGCCAACGGCGCGCCGATCATTGTTCCGTCACAGGACATGATCCTTGGCCTCTACTACACCACGCTTGAGCGTGAGGGCATGAAGGGCGAAGGCAAAGTCTTTGGCACAGTGGAAGAAGTGCAGCACGCGCTTGATTCCGGTGAAGTGCACCTGCACGCCAAGATCAAAGCGCGGATCAAGCAGATTGACAATGAAGGCAACGAAGTGCTGATGCGCTTTGACACCACGCCCGGTCGTGTGCGTCTTGGCGCATTGTTGCCGCTGAACGCAAAGGCGCCGTTCGATCTGGTCAACCGTCTGTTGCGCAAGAAAGAAGTGCAGCAGGTGATCGACACCGTCTACCGCTATTGCGGCCAGAAAGAATCCGTCATTTTCTGTGACCAGATCATGACAATGGGTTTCCGTGAGGCGTTCAAGGCCGGCATTTCGTTTGGTAAAGACGACATGCTGATCCCCGACAGCAAATGGCCGCTGGTTGAGGAAACCCGCGAGCAGGTGAAGGATTTCGAACAGCAGTACATGGACGGCCTGATCACTCAGGGCGAAAAGTACAACAAAGTTGTCGATGCCTGGTCCAAGTGCAACGACAAGGTCACCGACGCGATGATGGGTTCGATCTCTGCTGAAAAGCGGGACGAGAACGGTGCCGAAATGGAGCCGAACTCGGTTTACATGATGGCCCACTCCGGTGCGCGTGGTTCTGTCACGCAGATGAAGCAGCTGGGCGGTATGCGCGGCCTGATGGCCAAGCCGAACGGCGACATCATCGAGACGCCGATCATCTCGAACTTCAAGGAAGGTCTGACCGTTCTTGAATACTTCAACTCCACTCACGGTGCCCGGAAGGGTCTGTCGGACACGGCTTTGAAAACCGCGAACTCCGGTTATCTGACCCGTCGTCTGGTCGACGTGGCGCAGGACTGCATCGTGCGCATGCACGATTGCGGCACTGAAGCGGCGATCACCGCAGAAGCGGCTGTGAATGATGGTGAAGTCGTGTCTTCTCTGGCAGAGCGTTTGCTGGGCCGGGTGGCGGCGGACGATATCCATCGCCCCGGCACCGACGAGGTGCTGGTTGCTGCGGGTACAATCGTGGACGAGCGGATGTCGGATGCCATCGACGAGGCCGGCGTGCAGTCCGCGCGCATCCGGTCGCCGCTGACCTGTGACGCCGAAGAAGGCGTGTGCGCCATGTGCTACGGTCGCGACCTTGCACGCGGTACGCTGGTAAACCAGGGCGAAGCCGTGGGTATCATCGCGGCGCAGTCGATTGGTGAACCCGGCACACAGCTGACGATGCGGACCTTCCACATCGGCGGTGTTGCGCAGGGTGGTCAGCAGTCGTTCCTTGAGGCATCTCAGGAAGGCAAGATCGTGTTCGAAAACGCGCTGACGCTTGAGAATGCCGCAGGGCAGATCATGGTCATGGGCCGTAACATGAAGATGCTGATTGTCGGAGAGGACGGGGCAGAGCGGGCCAACCACAAGATCGGTTACGGTACGACGCTGTTCGTCAAGGACGGCCAGACCGTGGCACGGGGTGACAAACTGTTTGAGTGGGATCCCTACACGCTGCCGATCATTGCGGAAAAGTCGGGCACAACCAAGTTTGTCGATCTGGTGTCCGGTATCGCCGTCAAGGATGAGACAGACGACGCCACCGGCATGACCCAGAAGATCGTCATCGACTGGCGTGCGGCACCAAAAGGGAACGAGCTGAAGCCGGAAGTTATTCTGGTGGATGCCGATGGCGAACCTGTGCGCAACGACGCGGGCAACCCGGTAACCTATCCCATGTCGGTTGATGCGATCCTGTCCGTTGAAGACCAAACCGAGGTAAAGGCCGGTGACATCATTGCGCGTATCCCGCGCGAAGGTGCCAAGACGAAGGACATTACCGGTGGTCTGCCCCGTGTGGCCGAACTCTTTGAGGCGCGTCGCCCCAAGGACCACGCTATCATCGCGGAAATCGACGGGTATGTGCGTTTCGGCAAGGACTACAAAAACAAGCGCCGTATCGCGATTGAGTCCTCTGACGATGCCGATCACAAGGTCGAGTACATGGTGCCCAAGGGCAAGCACATCCCGGTTGCGGAGGGTGATTTTGTCCAGAAGGGTGACTACATCATGGACGGCAACCCCGCGCCGCACGATATTCTGGCGATCATGGGTGTAGAGGCTTTGGCCGACTACATGATCGACGAAGTGCAGGACGTGTACCGTTTGCAGGGTGTGAAGATCAACGACAAGCACATCGAAGTGATCGTGCGCCAGATGCTGCAGAAGTGGGAGATCCAGGAGAGCGGAGACACCACGCTGCTGAAGGGTGAACACGTCGACAAGCAGGAGTTCGATCTGGCCAACGAAAAGGCGGCTGCCAAAGGCGGACGTCTGGCCAAGGGCGAACCGATCCTGCTGGGCATCACCAAGGCGTCCTTGCAGACACGCTCGTTTATCTCTGCCGCGTCCTTCCAGGAAACAACGCGCGTGCTGACCGAAGCATCGGTGCAGGGTAAGCGGGACAAGCTGGTTGGTCTGAAAGAGAACGTCATTGTGGGCCGTTTGATCCCTGCCGGCACGGGTGGGGCGACCATGCAGATGCGCAAGGTTGCTTCTGATCGTGACAATGTGGTGATCGAAGCGCGCCGTGAAGAAGCGGAAGCGGCGGCGGCACTTGCAGCTCCGGCAGCGGATGACAACGATATTGTCGGAGGTGACGTTTTCGATACGCCAACTTTTGATGAGGAAAGCCGGGATTAAGCAGCAAACGGGAAAACGGGGGCTTCTCCGGTCACGCCGAACTGATACGGTTCAATGCTGTTGACCGCCCTTGTTTTTCCCGTCTGTGCTTTTGACCACTGGCGCAATTGACAGACGCCCTCGCATTCCTGCAATGCGGGGGCGATTTTTTCCGGACGTCTTGTGTACCTGCTCACTGCTCTGATCAGATTTTTCTGGTTTCTTCTTCAGGCGACAGAGCGCTGTTCTTGCGTGACGGGGTTTGCCGGCCATGTGAAGGTAAAGGCCGCCCCCCCGCCTTGTGCTTTGGAAATGGAAATGTCGCCGCCATTGTTCTTGACTGCCTTTTTGACGATGGCAAGGCCGATCCCCGTGCTTTCCGGCTGGCCTGCTATGCCAAGCGTTTGAAAAACATCAAAAACCTTGTCATGGAATTTTGGCGCGATGCCGGGGCCATTGTCGCTGACTTTGACCCGTAGCCAAGCGCCCGTATTTCGCGCCACGATCTTGATCCGCAGGTTTTCGGGATGATCGTGGTATTTCTGGGCATTGCTCACGAGGTTTTCTAGTACCCGTCTGAAATTCACCGTATCGCGCGTGACCGTCTGAACATTTCCGTCAAACGTCAGCTGGCTGGTCGACAGATCAAAGTCATCTCTCAGCGCGCTGATGATGTCGGTCAGCACAATTGCATCCGCATGTTCCGCCCCGGGCACGGTTTGCGAGAATTGCAAAATGCCCCATGTCAGGTTGTTCATATGTTTCACCCGTCCTTTGATATGCGCAAGGTTTGCGCTGACATCCGGGTTCGCGTTGGGGGTTTGAAAATACGCTTCAAGGTCTTCTTCGATCATCTCAGCCAGCCCGGCGATGCCGCGGATCGGTGTCTTAAGGTCGTGCGACGCCACATAGGCAAATTGTTCGATTTCCTCGTTCTTGATCTCAAGAACGCTGTTTAGTTCCTGAAGCTTTTCTTTCTCGCGGTGCAGTGCGGCGGTGACCCTGTCGGCATATGCAACGGCGCGGGCGTTCGCGCGGGTCAGCAGAACCAGAAGGGCAATGATCAGACCTTCGACAATCAGCCCGGCAACAAGGATCAATGTGGGTTGCAGATAGATGTTTGCATCCCGAAACGCGCTGTTGGTGCGAATGTCCAGAACCCATGTGCGACCGTACAGATCAATCGCTACTTCGCGGCTGAACATCGGATCTGGGTCGATGATTGCGTTGGGCTGCGTGTATTCATCATAGATCAGTTCATCCGCGTCACGGATGCTGACGCTGATATAACGCTGATCTTTTGCCAGCAGTCCCTGCATTAATTTGTGCACAACAAAGGGGGCATAGACCGCGCCGCGAAATTCCGCCGCTCTTTGAGCAGGGGGCACCTGTCCGCCGTTGGCGTAGAAGGGCGCGTAAAACAGAAACCCCGGGGTGCTGTCCGCGTCCTGTACCAGAACGATAGGGCCGGTGATCTGTGCGGTGCCCGTGTCACGGCTGGCCAGGGCGGCAGTGCGGCGGTTGGTTTCATGGGCGATGTCCAGACCAACGGCAGCGGCGTTCATGTCAACGGGTTCAATGTAGGTGATCGGCATCCGCTCGGGCTGCGCATGGTCGGGAAAAACGTCAAAGTCCGGGCGCAGGCGGCGTTGGTCGCGCAGATAGCCGTCAATGGTGGCTGCCGTATGATAGTGGATCACGCCGATCCCGTTGATACCGGGGTATTTTTCCTCAATCTTCAGGGCTTCCGCAAAGGTGGACCATTGCACGGCGGATATGTCGCCGCCGTGTGATTCAAGGGTCGCCACCCCTGACCAAAGCGCGTCTTCGTATTTCAGCATGCGATCGCGGATTAGGCTGATGAGACTGTTTTGCGCATCCTCGAACCGTTGGGCGACGCGTTTTTCAATCTGGCGTTTCGAGTAGGACCAGGCCGAGAGTGTCAGGATCAAAGACAATGTGATCACAATGACATGGACCAACCGCACCCCACCCGTGCCGCCCCATAATTGTTGCCAGAAACCTTTCACCGCGTGTCCTTCTAAATCCCATGCGGCGACCGTAAGTCGGTTTGGTTTATGATAGGTTATCAACTGAAAAACAGACGGTGCGGTGGTGGGGGCGTTGCGGGCAACAATGCGCAGGATGGCCCTTTAATCACCCCGGTCAATGCCATAGCTTCCCTGAAAAAGGGCGCGGAGCGGCATGGCGAAAACTCCCAAAGTGCAGATCAAAGGGCTGATGCGGTTTTCCTATCTTTCGGAGAACGGTTTTGCCAAATCCATGTCCGACCTGAACGCCATGCAGGAAGTTCTCTATGATCCCGCGCGGCTGGAACGGCGCTTTCGCCTGTTCGAACGGCTGGCCTTTCACACGATGGCATTGCAGGACGATACCGATTTCACCTGTGCTGTGTTGATCGGAGAGAGCTTTCCCGATACCTGGCGCGCGCGGCTAGAGGATATCGTTGCGGATTTTGCGCCGATGCGCATCGTTGCCCTGCCGCCTATGGTGCACATTCAGGCGGTCAAGGCGGCCTATAACGCGCTGCCGGACGATCCGGGCGCAAGCCATATCGCCACCTTTCGGCAGGACGATGACGACGGCATGCACCGCGAGACAACGGCGCGGATCAGGGCGGTGGGCGACGCGATGCTGCAGGTCCGGCCCGATGCAAAACCCTTTATCATCGCGTTCAATCGCGGTTTGTATCTGGATCAATCGGCAGCGGATCCGCTGTCGGAATGGTATGAACGGGCGCCGTTGGGCATCGGGCTTGCGATGGTTGCGGCCAAGGGGGACCATGCGACAGTCTTCCGGCGCAACCACCGTAATCTGGTGGAATACTACGATTGCTACACCGAAATTGCCAAACCGATGTGGATCAGGTCGGTGCACGAGGACAACGATTCCACTGCGGCACCGCAGGGCAGGGCAGGGCCGTTGCGGCCCCGCGGCGTCAAACGGGTCTTGTGGGACGGGTTTGGGCTGACGCCCGAGATGCTGGAAGGGATCTAGATGTCGCCAAATCTGGCCGGTGCGCTTTTGATGATGGGTTCGATGGCGTGTTTTACGCTGAACGACACGATGCTCAAGCTGACGGACGGCTCGGTCCCGCTGTTTCAGCTTTTGTTCGTGCGCAGCGTCATCACATGCAGTCTGATCCTTGTGTTGCGTGGCCGGTTGGGTGCGCTTCATTTCCGCATTGGCCGGCGCGACTGGGGGCTGATCGCGGCACGCGCGCTGTCCGAGGTGGTGATCGCCTATTTCTTTCTGAATGCGCTTTTCAACATGCCCCTTGCGAACCTGACCGCCATTTTGCAGTGCGTGCCGCTGGCGGTGACGCTGGCATCTTTGCTTTTCCTGCGCGAGGCCGTGGGATGGCAGCGGCTGACAGCCATTGCGGTGGGGTTTGTTGGTGTGCTGCTGATCGTCAGGCCGGGGGCAGAGGGGTTCAACATCTGGTCGGTATACGCGCTGATTGCCATGATCTGCGTGACGTTCCGCGATTTGATCACCCGCAAGCTGTCGCCGTCCGTGCCGTCGATGACGGTCACACTGGTTACGGCGGGGGCGGTTCTGGTGGCCGCTGGTCTGGCGTCGCTGTCGGCTCCCTGGGTCAGTTTCGGGGTCGGGACTGGGGCGCTGATTGTCGGGTCTGCGGTGTCGATCATGGGGGGCTATTACCTGTCCATTCAGGTGATGCGCGCGGGCGATGTGTCGTTTACAGCCCCTTTCCGGTATACCGGGCTGGTGTTTGCACTGGTGATCGGATGGTTTGTCTTTGATGAATGGCCGGGCTGGGTGACGCTTCTGGGCGCTGCGATTGTCGTGGTCACGGGCATTTTCACCCTATACCGCGAACGTGTGGTCTTAGGCCGCTGAGACGGCGAAGGCGCGTGCGACACGGTCGGCGTCGATGTTGTAGGTCGCCATCAGATGCGCCTTGCCCGCGGCATCCAGCGGCTGAAGGCGGGGTGCGCGCACGCCGGGTTTCTGACGCGAGTCGTTGTAATCATTGTGGCCCCGGATCAGCATGTCCTCACCGGTGAAGGTGACCGTCGGCATCTTCTGACCCACCTTCATATGCGCAAAATTCATCACGCTGAGCCGCAGGTCAGGCCGGATCATCAGGGCGAGGGCGGCCGTTGTATAAGGGACATTGGTTGGTGCCACCGCAAGCCCGGCGGCTGACGGGCGCGCGATATAGCCCTGATTGAAGTCGATGGCGATGTGGCGGTGTTTTGCGGCCATCGGCAGCACATCCATCGCGGCGGCGCGCAGTTTTTCGACATAGGTGCAGGCCACGGCATCATCGTCATCCATGCGGAATTGCAGGCAGGCATCACCGTCAAAGCGGCGCACATCGTTGATTGCCTGCTGCATCACCTTGCGGTGCGGACCGGGGGAGTAGGCGCGGATTACGGCTTGCGGCATATCCTCGACCGCCGCTTCAAGCCTGTCGCGGTACGGGGCAGGCAGGCTGTCACCGATCACGATCAACAGGGTGAAATCATCGTCCGTCTGGGCCATCAGCGGGGGCAGCATCATCGTCTCGAACGTGGCAAAGCGTTCTGCCATGCGGTCCGGGGCGTAAAGGTATTCCATCCGCTCTTGCAGGGTCTCATGCTCAACCTGAAAACCGCCGTCACCGGGATAGGAAAAGCGGCAGATGCCGATGGTTTGCATGCGCGGTCCCGCCTTGTTTGTGTACCTCCAGCATTGCAGCCCGCCGGGCCCCGCGCAAGCCGTGGGGTGCTGTTGACACCCACAGACTCATCCCCTATACGCCCGCTATGTCGACAACAGGGACACCCTTGTCCGTCGAAATCATAACTTAAGTGGTCACGGCCCGGTCTAATGCTGACCCGGTCCTCTGTAGCCCCACCGCCATGTTCACCTCGGAATGGGAACATCGCGGTGCTTTCGCTTTGTCATTGATAAAGCACCGAATTTGAAACCGCATTGGGCGCGCCCTTTGCACCTGATGTGAGACAGAACGGGGATAAACCGGAATGCCAACGATCCAACAGCTGATCCGCAAGCCGCGGCAGCCGAAACGCAAGACCTCCAAATCCATGCACCTGGAGCAGTGCCCGCAAAAGCGCGGCGTGTGCACACGTGTCTATACAACGACGCCCAAGAAGCCGAACTCCGCGATGCGGAAAGTTGCAAAGGTACGCCTGACCAACGGTTTCGAGGTGATCTCCTACATTCCCGGTGAAAGCCACAACCTGCAGGAACACTCCGTTGTTCTGATCCGCGGCGGTCGTGTGAAAGACCTTCCCGGTGTGCGTTATCACATCCTGCGCGGTGTTCTGGATACGCAGGGCGTCAAAGACCGTAAGCAGCGCCGCTCCAAGTACGGTGCCAAGCGTCCCAAGTAAGATCCGTCGGGTGGGGAGGATCCCCACCTTACCTGTCCGTTACGTAAGGTGGAGCTCTGCTCCGCCCCCGCCAAAGAGGAAGACAAATCCATGTCACGCCGCCACGCCGCTGAAAAACGCGAAGTTCTGCCAGACGCCAAGTATGGCGATCTGGTTCTGACCAAATTTATGAACAACCTGATGATCGACGGCAAGAAATCCGTCGCCGAGCGCATCGTCTATAACGCGATGACCCGCGTTGAAGACAAGATCAAGCGCGCGCCCATCGAGGTGTTCCACGAAGCGCTCGACAACATCAAACCTTCCGTCGAAGTGCGTTCGCGCCGCGTCGGTGGTGCGACATATCAGGTGCCTGTCGAAGTCCGGCCTGAGCGCCGCGAAGCACTGGCGATCCGCTGGTTGATCAAGGCCTCCCGTTCGCGGAACGAGAACACAATGGAAGAGCGCCTTGCAGGCGAGCTTCTGGACGCTGTTCAGTCCCGCGGCACAGCCGTGAAAAAGCGCGAAGACACGCACAAGATGGCCGATGCAAACAAAGCATTCAGCCACTACCGCTGGTAAAACATTCACGATCAGGGCTGCGATCCGCGCAGCCCTTGACCCTTTTAAGCATTCTCTTGAGGAAGCACTGAAATGGCACGCGACTATCCGCTAGACCGCTATCGCAACTTCGGCATCATGGCCCACATCGATGCCGGCAAAACCACATGTTCCGAGCGTATCCTGTATTATACAGGTAAATCCCACAACATCGGTGAGGTGCACGATGGTGCCGCCACGATGGACTGGATGGAGCAGGAACAAGAGCGCGGAATCACGATCACTTCCGCCGCGACAACCACATTCTGGGAGCGGACAGAGGACGGCGAAACAGCCGACACTGAAAAGCACCGGATGAACATCATCGACACCCCCGGCCACGTTGACTTCACCATCGAAGTTGAGCGTTCCCTGGCCGTTCTTGACGGCGCGGTTGCCGTTCTGGACGCCAACGCCGGTGTTGAGCCCCAGACAGAAACCGTCTGGCGTCAGGCTGACCGCTACAAGGTTCCACGCATCGTGTTCGTCAACAAGATGGACAAGATCGGCGCGGATTTCTTCAACTGCGTTCACATGATCCAGGACCGCACAGGTGCCACACCTTGCCCGATCCAGATCCCAATCGGGTCCGAGACCGAGCTTGAGGGCATGATTGACCTGGTCACAATGGAAGAATGGGTTTGGGCCGGTGAAGACCTTGGCGCGTCCTGGGAAAAGCGTCCTATTCGTGACAGCCTGAAGGATCAGGCCGATGAATGGCGCAACAAGATGATCGAAATCGCCGTCGAAATGGACGACGACGCGATGGAAGCCTATCTGGAAGGCGACGAGCCTGATGTGCCGACGCTGCGCAAGCTGATCCGCAAGGGTACGCTTGGCATCAAGTTCATCCCTGTTCTGTGTGGCTCTGCGTTTAAGAACAAGGGCGTTCAGCCCCTGCTCAACGCTGTGATCGACTATCTGCCCAGCCCGCTGGATGTTGTTGATTACATGGGCTTTAAACCAGGTGACGAAACAGAAACACGTAACATCCCGCGTCGTGCGGACGATGACATGGCGTTCTCTGCGCTGGCGTTCAAAATCATGAACGACCCCTTCGTCGGAACACTGACGTTCACACGCATCTACTCCGGTGTGCTGAACAAAGGTGACACGCTGATGAACTCCACCAAGGGGAACAAGGAACGTGTTGGCCGTATGATGATGATGCACTCGAACGACCGTGAGGAAATCACGGAAGCGTTCGCAGGCGACATTATCGCGCTGGCGGGTCTCAAGAACACCACGACGGGTGATACACTTTGTGCGGTCAACGATCCGGTGGTGCTGGAAACGATGACCTTCCCCGATCCGGTGATCGAGATCGCGGTCGAGCCGAAAACAAAGGCCGACCAGGAAAAGATGGGCCTTGGCCTGCAGCGTCTGGCGGCAGAAGACCCGTCCTTCCGTGTGGAAACTGACCTTGAGTCTGGTCAGACCATCATGAAGGGCATGGGCGAACTGCACCTCGACATCCTCGTCGACCGTCTGAAGCGTGAATTCAAGGTTGAGGCGAACATCGGTGCGCCGCAGGTGGCCTACCGTGAGACGATCTCTCGTGAAGCCGAGATCACCTACACTCACAAGAAACAGTCCGGTGGTTCCGGTCAGTTTGCCGAGGTGAAGATGATCCTGATGCCAACAGAGCCGGGCGAGGGTTACTCCTTCGAGAGCCGCATCGTTGGTGGTGCTGTGCCAAAGGAATACATCCCGGGCGTTGAAAAGGGCATCAACTCTGTCATGGATTCCGGTCCGCTGGCGGGCTTCCCCGTGATCGACTTCAAGGTGGCGCTGATCGACGGCAAGTTCCACGATGTGGACTCATCCGTTCTGGCGTTCGAAATCGCGGCACGCATGGGTATGCGCGAAGGCATGAAGAAAGCCGGCGCGAAGCTGCTCGAGCCGATCATGAAGGTCGAGGTGGTGACACCCGAAGAGTACACAGGCGGCATCATCGGTGACCTCACGTCCCGTCGTGGTCAGGTACAGGGTCAGGACACCCGCGGTAACGCGATTGCCATCGACGCCTTTGTGCCACTCGCCAACATGTTCGGCTACATCAATACCCTGCGGTCGATGTCCTCGGGTCGTGCGAACTTTACCATGCAGTTCGACCACTACGAAGGCGTGCCACAGAACATCTCGGACGAGATTCAGGCCAAATTTGCGTAAAGATTGGGGTGGGCAAGATGCCCACCTTACCACCCCGTAAGGTGGACCTGCGGGCCACCCCACACCATTGAATAAAGGAGCCAGCATCATGGCAAAGGAAAAGTTTGAACGTACGAAACCGCACGTCAACATCGGCACGATTGGCCACGTTGACCACGGCAAGACGACACTGACAGCGGCGATCACGAAGTACTTCGGTGACTTCAAGGCGTACGACCAGATTGACGGCGCGCCCGAAGAGAAGGCCCGTGGCATCACGATCTCGACCGCGCACGTGGAGTACGAGACAGAGAGCCGCCACTACGCGCACGTCGACTGCCCCGGCCACGCCGACTACGTCAAGAACATGATCACCGGTGCCGCCCAGATGGACGGCGCGATCCTGGTGGTGAACGCGGCCGACGGCCCGATGCCACAAACGCGTGAGCACATCCTGCTGGGCCGCCAGGTTGGCATCCCCTACATGGTTGTTTTCATGAACAAAGTAGACCAGGTCGACGACGAAGAGCTGCTGGAGCTGGTCGAGATGGAAATCCGCGAGCTGCTGTCCTCTTACGAGTATCCGGGCGACGACATTCCGATCATCGCGGGTTCCGCGCTGGCGGCGATGGAAGGAAACAAACCTGAAATCGGTGAAGAGAAAATTAAGGAATTGATGGCAGCTGTGGATGAATACATCCCGACGCCTGCACGCGCTGTGGACCAGCCGTTCCTGATGCCCGTGGAAGACGTGTTCTCGATCTCCGGTCGAGGTACCGTTGTGACGGGCCGTGTCGAGCGTGGCGTGATCAACGTGGGCGACGAGATCGAGATCGTCGGCATCCGCGACACCAAGAAGACGACCTGCACGGGCGTGGAAATGTTCCGCAAGCTGCTGGACCGTGGTGAAGCAGGCGACAACATCGGCGCGCTGCTGCGCGGTGTGGACCGTGAAGGTGTTGAGCGTGGTCAGGTGCTGTGCAAGCCCGGCTCCGTGAACCCGCACACGAAGTTCGAGGCGGAAGCCTATATCCTGACCAAGGAAGAGGGTGGCCGTCACACGCCGTTCTTTGCGAACTACCGTCCGCAGTTCTACTTCCGCACAACGGATGTGACCGGTACCGTTCAGCTGCCCGAGGGCACAGAGATGGTGATGCCAGGCGACAACCTGAAGTTCGACGTCGAGCTGATCGCGCCCATCGCGATGGAGCAGGGCCTGCGCTTCGCGATCCGCGAAGGTGGCCGGACTGTGGGTGCCGGGGTCGTCTCGAAGATTACAGAGTAATCTTCGCCGACCGCGGCACACACGGTGGGCGGCACGGGGTGGCAGTGTCTTTTTGAGTTTACTCAAAAAGGTCACGAGAACCCCAGCCGCAGCACTCGGGTGTTATGAAAAACCAAAAGCCGCTCCACACGGGAGCGGCTTTTCTACCTTGAAGAATATGTTGACTTCGACTAGCGACCGAGTTGTCTGATTGCGTTTGCTGTTTCTCTGAGCCTTCGAACTTGATCTGGTTCTATTCCGTCAGGATCAAAGTGCATTACGTCGTTACGAATTTGCCTGACAAAATCCAGGGATTCACAAAAATATGCACGATCAAGTTCTAATCCCAATTCGAGCCATCTTTCGCGGTTTTCTAGTAGTCGAATATATTCGCCAAAAGTCATATCCGCCAAACCGCGTATTTCGCGGCCATCGCCCCGGTCTCCAACTTCTTGCAGAGTCTTAAGGTCAAATTTATCGTTAATCAGGTTTCGCAAGAGATTCTCAATTTCGCTCAATAAAAGGAATGGTTCGGACAGGTTTCGAAATTGTTCACTAAGATCGGTTGCGGTGACTATTCCTGAAATTGTCTGATCTGCAGAGCGAATGATGACATAATCATGCTGGGCAACTAGCCCCATAACATCAAATATTGAAGTCTGGGGTCGCACTTCATGTGCATCTTCCATGGCTTCTCTAACTTCATTGCCTTGCCCACCTCTGGCCCGATGCTGACCTATGGTTTTCCAACTTACCACGCCGCGCAGATTTCGTTCTCCAGCCACAACCGGTAGCTGTGAAAAATCGTTCATAACCATTTTTGTTATGGCTCTGGCAATTGTATCATTTGGTTGGACGGTTGTTACCTCTTGATTTGCAGAAGCTAACTTGCTGACTTGGTGACTTGGATCACGTGCTTCCCACACATCAATGTCATCAACCATCAACTCATTAGCGGCCTGTCGGTCTTCGTCAACCGCAACTTCTTCATCATCACCTAGTTCTGGATAGAATCGAATGCGCCCATCGATCCAAGCACCCTCAAAATCAGGCACAGTTACAATGCCGTTTTCCTCAAGATCCTGACGGATTCCCATAACTACATACTGGCCGCGCCTTTGAGCATCGTACCAACTCAAGAGTTCTCGTACTTTAACTGGGGCAGGAGTCTCGCCCCTGTCTAGTTGCTCTCTTATTCGAGCGATTTGTTCAGCCATCCCAACACTCCACTTAGAACCAAGTTAAATTCAAATGATCAGAAATGGAGAAGATAGCAAATAGATTTCATTTTCAGTCCAATCAAACCCCCTTGCCACCCCCACCGTCCTCCCATATAGCACCCCCAACACCAAGGCCGCGTGATTCACGCGGCCTTGCCCGTGTTACACCAAAGACGCGATGAGGGTGCCGGATGAGCCGCCATCCTCCAATCCGTTGAAGCCCTGACAAGGGATGATATCATATGGCACAAAGCCAAAATATCCGCATCCGGCTCAAGGCGTTTGACTACCGTGTGCTGGACAGCTCCACACAGGAAATCGTCAACACCGCCAAGCGTACCGGCGCATCCGTTCGCGGCCCGATTCCGCTGCCGAACAAGATCGAAAAATTCACCGTTCTGCGTGGCCCTCACGTTGACAAGAAATCCCGTGACCAGTTCGAGATCCGCACGCACAAGCGTCTGCTGGATATCGTTGATCCGACCCCCCAGACCGTGGACGCGCTGATGAAGCTCGACCTGGCCGCTGGTGTGGACGTCGAGATCAAGCTGCAGTCATAATAGTCGGAGGGTAATGTTATGTTGCGCTCAGGCGTTATTGCAAAAAAGCTGGGGATGACCCGGCTGTTCATGGAAGACGGCAAGCAGATTCCTGTGACCGTTCTTCAGCTCGATAACCTTCAGGTTGTTGCACAGCGTACCGTTGAAAAAGACGGCTATGTTGCTGTTCAGCTTGGTGCCGGTACGGCCAAGGCCAAGCGGACGTCTCAGGCGATGCGCGGCCACTTTGCTGCGGCCAAGGTTGAACCCAAGCGTAAGGTTGCAGAGTTCCGCGTTGACGCGGATGCGATGCTGCCCGTCGGCGAAGAGATCATTGCGGACCACTATTTCGCGGGTCAGTATGTTGACGTTGCAGGCACCTCCATCGGTAAAGGTTTTGCCGGTGCGATGAAGCGTCACAACTTTGGCGGTCTGCGGGCGACGCACGGTGTGTCCATCTCTCACCGTTCGCACGGCTCCACGGGTCAGTGTCAGGATCCCGGCAAGGTTTTCAAAGGCAAGAAAATGGCCGGTCACATGGGTGCTGCCCGTGTCACCACGCAGAACCTTGAGGTCGTCAAGACCGACAGCGACCGCGGGTTGATCATGGTCAAAGGCGCCGTTCCCGGCTCCAAGGGGGGCTGGGTCACAGTCAAGGACGCGGTGAAGAAGCCGTTCCCTGAGAATGCCATTGTCCCCGCTGCGCTGGCATCTGCCGCACGTGAAGCTGCCAAAGCGGCTGAGGAAGCCGCTGCCGCTGCCGCTGCAGAGGCCGAAGCAGAAGCAGCACGCCTTGCCGAAGAGCAGGCCGCAGCCGAAGCCGAAGCGCTGAAGGCAGCCGAAGCAGAAATCGCCGCAGAGAAGTCTGACGACGCTCCTGCCGACGATGCAGACAAGAAAGAAGGTGACGCATGAAACTCGATGTCATCAAACTCGACGGCGGCAAGGCCGGTTCGGTAGACCTGGACGAGGCCCTCTTCGGCCTTGAGCCACGCGCCGACATCCTGCACCGCGTCGTGCGCTGGCAGCGTAACAACGCGCAGCAGGGCACCCACAAGGTCAAGACACGGTCCGAGGTCAGCTACTCCACCAAGAAGATCTATCGCCAGAAGGGCACCGGCGGCGCACGCCACGGCGCGCGCTCGGCTCCGATCTTCCGCGGGGGTGGTGTGTACAAGGGTCCCAAGGTGCGCAGCCACGGTCACGAGCTGACCAAAAAGTTCCGCAAACTGGGCCTGCGCCACGCGCTGTCTGCCAAGGCGAAAGCCGGTCAGCTGGTCATCATTGACGAGGCCGCGTCCGAAGGCAAAACCGCCGCACTGGCCAAGCAGATTTCCTCCCTCGGGTGGAAGCGCGCGCTGGTGATCGACGGGACAGCCGTGAACGAAAACTTCGCCCAAGCTGCCAGAAACATTGAAGGTTTGGACATCCTGCCGACAATGGGCGCAAACGTATATGATATCCTCAAGCGTGACACTCTGGTGATCACGAAAGCGGGTATCGAAGCATTGGAGGCCCGTTTGAAATGAGCGCCAAGCACAACCACTACGACGTGATCCGCAAGCCGATCATCACCGAAAAAGCGACTATGGCCTCTGAGGCAAATGCGGTTGTTTTCGAAGTGGCGATGGAGAGCAACAAGCCGATGATCAAGGAGGCCGTTGAGGCGCTCTTTGGGGTCAAGGTGAAGGCCGTGAACACGACCATCACCAAAGGCAAGGTCAAGCGTTTCCGCGGCCAGTTGGGCAAGCGGAAGGACGTGAAGAAGGCCTATGTGACGCTTGAAGAAGGCAACACGATTGACGTCTCCACGGGTCTGTAAGGGACCGTGGGGCGGGGGTCTCCCCGCCACCTGCAAGATAGAAAAGGCCCTCGCACTGGCGGGGGCCTTTTTGCGTTGGCAGGGCAAAAACAGGGGGGTGACATGCGTGCACCGGGCGTACACCCCCCGTGCACCGGGCGGTGCATTCCGGTTCAGGCGTCAAACGGGTGTTTCCGCCGTTTTCACGCCGCACGCAGTTGGCGCTTGCACCGGGCCGGGAAAGGGCGCATGGGTCAGGGGCGACGTTACCTTATCTATCGGCATCACTGCTCCTTTCGGCTCAGTCATACGATCTTTTCGGACTTAGCCACCCTGCCGCATCCTGCGGGCAGATGTACAAAGGAAAAATGACATGGCCACTGGTACAGTCAAATGGTTCAACACAACAAAAGGTTTCGGGTTCATCGCCCCTGACGGCGGCAGCAAGGACGTGTTCGTGCACATCTCTGCCGTTGAGCAGGCGGGCCTGACGGGTCTGTCGGATGATCAGAAAGTGACATTCGAGATCGAGCCCGGCCGCGACGGCCGCGAGAGCGCGACGAACCTCGCGCTGGCGTGAGGTGAGCAGTCCCCTTCGGGGGATGGGAGAATTGGACGGGCGTGGCTTTGGGGCCGCGCCCGTTTTTGTTTGTAAGGTTGAAATGGTTTTGTCTTAGAGGGTAGGGCGGGATTTGGCCCCGCCTTTTACGCAAAGCAAAAAAGGTGACCTCAAATATATCTATTGTGTGTGGCCCTAAATAGGAATCTGTTCTATTGGAAAACTGAAAGCTGGGAAGAAATAGGAAGTCGCATGGCAGCTCGCCGGACCCACAATCGTCAATCTCTCCGCCAGCATCATCGAGGTAGACTAAATAAAATTCTCAGCATTGCGGGAGATGAAGGTCTCATCCAGCTTCTCTGGGCAACTCACGCCCTCCAGTCAAGCTATGCGAACTCCGCCAGATGGTTTCTTAGGGAGGATACAATACCTAAAGGAGCGGATACGACGGAGTTTCCCAGTGAGTTCTCAGTTCACAAATGGGAGATAGAAACCTTAACCAACGAGCTAATGACTGTCCCAAAGGCTAAACCCAGAACGCATCGTTTAAATAGAACGCTCCAGATAGACAATTTTACCAATTCGTTGAGACTAGCTCAAAGACTGCGTAAGTTGGAGAATGCGGAGTATACGATACTAAAGGCGCCGGAGGATATTTACCTTGAAATGGGTAGAATTGGTGCGCGCCAATTCGATTGGCGGCGCGGCTTTGCAAATATACCCCAATTCTATCGAAATGCTTTTGTATATGGGCAAGGTAAGTGTTCTGAGTACTTTGAACAGAAGTATAAGATCAGCTTTAATCGCTTTTCGCTTGTCGGCTTTGCAATTTTTGTATCACTGACCTGCCATCCTGTTCTACAAAAGGATAAAACTTGGGATGACCTTGGAATAAGTTGGGAGGAAGTAGAGCAAGTTCTCGAAATCATTGCTCTCCCATTTGAACAAGCAAGTCGGATCGCAAAAGAAACGCGTCGAAAAATGGTCCATACGGCAGACAAGCCGAGTGTATTGAGACAGTCACCTTGTTTGATTTTTGGTGTGAACAATACTCGTGTCCGAGCGCCTCTTCCCGAACTTATCCTAGAGAGGATTACATCGGGAATTTTCTACGACGTAGTTAGTGGTGGTGGTGTTGTTCGAGGTGATTATGGTCATCGCTTCGAACTATATTGCTTGGACCTTCTCTCTCTAAGTATGCCCTCATTTTTGTGGAAGCCAGAGGTGGAATACCGGAAGAAACCTAACACCTTTCTGTCGCCAGATATTTTATCTTTCTCTGGCGGGCAATTGGCAGTCGCATATGAATGCAAAGCAACACGAATGTCACATGAGGCAATGTTCGGAAGAAATCCGATTTCTGCAAGAGGCTACGATGATCTTGTTAAAGCAATTTTTCAGCTTTGGAGGTTTTTCTCTCATTGTCGCAGAGGGTTCTGTGAATTTGAAGTTGCTGATGATGCGGTCGGCGTAGTTTTGACTTTAGACAACTGGCTGATAATGGGTGGAACTCTTCGAAAAGAGATCTTTCGGGATGCAGAAAAGATGGTACATGACAAGGACGCCGAAATCACAAAAATTGATCGACGGCCAATAATTTTTATTGCTGCTTCAGAACTCGAACAGACTTTGTCTGTGTCCACGGAACAGTCATTCTTGGAAGCTCTAAAACAATCGAACGACAAGCAATATGAAGGATGGCGGATTGACGGTGTTCATAGGGATATTGTCGGTTCAGCAAAAATTAATAGTAAACCTTATCCCTTTGCGGACAAATTGGGAGACCTCTTGCCATGGTGGGACGAGATGCACGGTCAACGTTGAAGACATGATCGTAAGCGCCCCTTGACCCCATCCCCCATTCCACCTAAACGCACCCACAGATCAAAGCCCCGGATTCGTCCGGGGCTTGTCTGTTGTCGAGGTGGCGGGGTGAACCCCGCCCTACTACGGCACACCATCTCGGGCACCTACGGGGGCCTATAAACCACGCCTCCCCAAGCGGGGGGCAACAAGCAAAACGGAAGACAGACAACATGGCACTCAAGTCGTACAAACCGACGACGCCGGGCCAGCGTGGGCTGGTACTGATCGACCGTTCGGAGCTTTGGAAAGGCCGCCCGGTCAAAGCCCTCACAGAGGGTCTGACCAAGAATGGCGGACGGAACAACACCGGACGGATCACGATGCGTCGCAAAGGCGGTGGGGCAAAGCGCCTTTACCGTATCGTTGATTTCAAGCGCAACAAGCTGGACATGTCCGCTGTTGTGGCGCGGATCGAATATGACCCGAACCGGACAGCATTTATTGCCCTGATCCAGTACGAAGATGGCGAGCAGGCCTATATCCTTGCGCCTCAGCGTCTGGCAGTAGGTGACAAGGTGATCGCGTCCCAGAAGGCCGACATCAAGCCCGGTAACGCGATGCCCTTCAGCGGCATGCCCATCGGTACAATCGTGCACAACATCGAGATGAAGCCCGGCAAGGGTGGTCAGATCGCCCGTGCCGCCGGTACATACGCCCAGTTTGTGGGTCGTGACGGTGGCTACGCTCAGATCCGTCTGAGCAGTGGCGAGCTGCGTCTGGTGCGTCAGGAATGCATGGCGACCGTTGGTGCCGTGTCCAACCCCGACAACTCCAACCAGAACTACGGTAAAGCGGGCCGCATGCGTCACAAGGGCATCCGCCCCTCTGTGCGTGGTGTTGTGATGAACCCGATCGACCACCCGCACGGTGGTGGTGAAGGCCGGACCTCTGGTGGTCGTCACCCTGTGACACCTTGGGGCAAGCCCACGAAGGGCGCCAAGACACGTAACAAGAAAAAAGCGTCAAGCAATCTGATCATCAGATCGCGCCACGCCAAGAAGAAGGGGCGTTAATTCATGTCTCGTTCAGTATGGAAAGGTCCTTTTGTTGACAGCTATGTCCTCAAGAAGGCCGAAGCGACACGTGAGAGCGGTCGGAATGAAGTGATCAAGATCTGGTCGCGCCGTTCCACGATCCTGCCTCAGTTTGTGGGTCTGACATTTGGTGTCTACAACGGCCGCAAGCACATCCCTGTCAACGTCAGCGAAGAAATGATCGGTCAGAAGTTTGGTGAATATTCGCCAACGCGGACCTACTACGGTCATGCCGCCGACAAAAAAGCGAAGCGGAAATAAGCCATGAGCAAGGATAAAAACCCTCGTCGCGTGGCAGACAATGAAGCACGTGCAAAGCTGCGCATGCTGAAGACGTCACCGCAGAAACTGAACCTCGTTGCTGGTCTGATCCGTGGCAAGAAGGTGGAGCGGGCATTGACCGACCTCACGTTCTCCAAGAAGCGGATCGCGCAGGATGTGAAGAAGTGTCTTCAGTCCGCGATTGCCAATGCCGAGAACAATCACAACCTGGACGTGGACGAGCTGATCGTGGCGGAAGCCTATGTCGGCAAGAACCTGACCATGAAGCGTGGACGCCCCCGTGCCCGTGGCCGGTTTGGCAAGATCATGAAGCCTTTTGCCGAAGTCACCATCGTCGTACGCCAAGTTGAGGAGCAAGCATAATGGGTAACAAAGTAAACCCGATCGGCATGCGCCTGCAGGTCAACCGTACATGGGACAGCCGCTGGTACGCCGATACGAAGGACTACGGTGATCTTCTGCTGGAAGATCTCGCCATCCGCGCCTTCATCAAGGAAGAATGTGCGCAGGCCGGTGTGGCCCGTGTGATCATCGAGCGTCCGCACAAGAAGTGCCGCGTGACGATCCACACAGCACGTCCCGGTGTCATCATCGGCAAGAAAGGTGCGGACATCGAAGGTCTGCGCCAGAAGATTGCCAAGATGACGTCGTCGGAGCTGCACCTCAACATCGTTGAAGTGCGCAAGCCTGAGCTGGACGCGCATCTGGTCGGTGAGAGCATTGCACAGCAGCTGGAGCGCCGGGTGTCTTTCCGCCGCGCCATGAAGCGTGCGGTTCAGAACGCCATGCGCATGGGTGCGTTGGGCATTCGTTGTAACCTTGCCGGTCGTCTGGGCGGTGCCGAGATCGCGCGTACCGAATGGTACCGTGAGGGCCGCGTGCCCCTGCACACCCTGCGTGCCGACATTGATTACGCGCATGTCGAAGCCAAGACGGCTTATGGCATCATCGGCATCAAGACGTGGATCTTTAAAGGTGAGATCATGGAACATGATCCAGCCGCACGGGACCGCAAGCACCAGGAACTTCAAGACGGTCCGGCCCCACGTGGTGCTGGCGGTCGCCGGTAAGGAGTAGATAAATGCTACAGCCAAAACGGACGAAATTCCGCAAGCAGTTCAAAGGCTCGATCAAGGGCATGGCGAAGGGCGGGTCTGACCTGAACTTCGGCACCTATGGTCTGAAGGCTTTGGAGCCAGAGCGTGTGACTGCGCGCCAGATCGAAGCCGCACGTCGTGCCATGACGCGTCACATGAAGCGTCAGGGCCGTGTCTGGATCCGCATTTTCCCGGATGTACCTGTTACATCGAAGCCCGTCGAAGTGCGTATGGGTAAAGGTAAAGGTTCCGTGGATTTCTGGGCCTGCAAAGTGAAGCCCGGCCGCGTGATGTTCGAGATCGACGGTGTGAATGATGATGTGGCACGCGAAGCGCTGCGTCTGGCGGCGATGAAGCTGCCGATCAAAACACGGGTCGTCGTGCGCGAAGATTGGTAAACGTCGGCCCCGCCTTGGCGGGGTCTGGCGCGTCGGAGGCAGGGTATCCTTTTAGGATGCCCGTTTCGACACCGGTGAATTTGAGAGCCCCCGCTGAGTGATCAGCGGGGGTTTTTCTATTTTATCATTTTCGGTACTGAAATAGAGTCAAATCTTGTGAGCTAGTACTAGGTATTCCGAACTGTGCATCGTGATCCAACCCTCTACATATTTCTTGACGAAGGTGGCGATCTAAACTTTACGCCCACAGGGTCAAAGTACTTCACATTGACCTGCGTCAGCATGCTGAGGCCGTTTTCGTTGCATACCAAATTGGACACTTACAAGTATGACTTGATAGAATTTCGTAAAGAACCTCGCATAGATTTGGAGTACTTTCATTGCGCTGAAGACAACCGATATGTCAAAGCAAAGTTGTTTTCTATTCTTGCATCGGAACTGCACAAAAATTGTGTTGATGCGGTTGTTGTAGAAAAGGCGAAAACGGGACCAGCATTGCAAGTTGCAGAGAAGTTCTTTCCGCGAATGTTGGGATATTTGCTCAGCTATTCGATTAATAAGTGTCCGAAGAGTGTCGGAGAAGTTGTGGTCATTACGGACCGAATACCTGTAAATCGAAAAAGGCGGGCAATTGAAAAGGCAATAAAACAAACGCTGAAGGGCATGTTGCCCGCAGATACGCCGTATCGTGTCATGCATCACGCGTCCAAAGCTCACTACGGACTTCAAATAGCGGACTATCTAAATTGGGCAATTTTCAGAAAGTGGGAACATCAGGATCCTACCGTGCATTCAAGTATATCTCATCTCATTCGAAGTGAGTTTGATATCTTTCGAACCGGCCAACGCTTTTACTATGAAAAATGACCTCCCCGACTACCGTTAGGAGAACCCCTTGGGTTCTTATCATCGGGGAGGGACCTTTATGCAGAAGATAGGGGATATTCAGTAAATTTCAAGTTTACTTATCAAGCTGGGAAGGAGCGAAATACTCTGTCAAACCCCAACCATCAACACATCCGTCTCCCGCGTGATCTCATCCCCGTTGTCCACAGCACTCCTAACCCGACGCAAACGCGCCCGCCGCGCCGCCGAAATCAACCGTGCTGCAAGGACCAACTCTGCCCCGCAAACGCGGATCAACGGATTAAGCCGGGGCACTGCGGAATAATCGCACAGCAGGGGGATCACGACAACTGCCGGATCAGGCGCCAGCAGATCGCTTCCCACCACCACCATCAGCACATCGCCAAAGCCCACGATGTCCAAGCGCTCCTGTGCCTCGATGACTTTTCCGGCGGCTGTACGGAGATACCCGGAAGCGAAGTATTTTCAGCATGTTGGCCTGGCGCATGTGGTCATCTGAGTGTGAGGCAATGCGGTCCACTGAAAGCCAGCCGGGCCTAATGCGGGAAATTCAACGCTGGGTGGAATTTGTGGCCGTTTAGGACGGTTCAGGCCCGAAACTACTATTGATCATGGGATAAATTACCGAAGACATTCGAATAGATTTGATTTGTCAGCCCGAAAAACAATAGGCTGCAGGGGGTTTGAATAGGGGGATTATCTGATGCTTTTTGCATATCTTGGTGACGACACGAATTTTTTCAGGAACGCGTACTTTGATGCAAACGGGAACGATGCAACCGTTGTTCAGAGCTTTACCCCAAGTACCGTTGTGTTTTTCAATCCTACCACCGGCGTGACCACGACGATTTCCGGTTCGGGATTTACCGCCAACGCCAGCCTTCAGATTACGGGTGGTACAATTTCGAATATCTTTGTTGAGCGGTCCGGGCTGGCGCTGGGGGAGATTTCGCAGATTGCCTGGTCTGCGGTCAGTTTTGACGCGGTGATGGATGCGATTGAAACCTCTAATGATCACGGGCCGCTGGGGGCGCTGATCAATCAGAGTACGGGGGTCACGATTGATGCGACGGCATCGCTGGTGCCGGTCACGGATTACAGCAGCGTCAGCCCGTGGGGGCGTTTGACCGAATTTGTGACGTCGCCGATCCTGAATCTGGATTCGCAATTCAATGACCGCATTTTCACCGGGCTTGGGAATGACACGACCCTGTTTCAGTCCGAAGGCAGTAACTTTGCGTTCAATGAATACGAAGCCAGCATCGGTGATGACATCCTCGATTTTTCGGCTTCAAGTTCGCGGTCCTTTGCCATTCTGGACTATGAGGATTTTGTAAACGGACCCATTACGTTTGATATTGATGCGGGTGCGAATACCGGCACTGTGACGGCGACCGGGTTTGTCGATACGCTGATTGATGTGGCGCGGATCATGAACGCGGATGGGATTGAATTTGAAGGGGGCGATCAGAACGACATCTTCAATATCACCGATACCAGCAGCACGTGGTTCAATTTGCGGGGCAATGAGGGCAACGACACGTTTAACGTGGTTCTGAACAGCATCGGTCGGCTGAGCTATGATTACGGCAGCGCCGGGAACCCCACGTCCGGGATCGTGGCGAACTTTGTTACGGGGCTTATCAGCGATGGGTTCGGGGGGACGGATACGCTGAATATCCTGAGCGGATCGGGGCGCATCGAGATACAGGGTACGGACCTGAATGATACGTTTATCGGATCAAATCGGGACGAGCGGTTTATCACGCGATCCGGCAATGACACGGTAGATGGGGGCGGTGGGTTTGATCTGGTCCGCTATGACCGCAGTGGCGTGGACGCGGTGGACGTCGATCTGGCAGCGCAGACGGCCACCGGCGTTTGGAATGGATCTGCCTTTGCGGATACGCTGATCAGTATTGAGAACGTCCGTGGTTCGCGGGCAGGGGATGACACCCTGCTGGGGGATGGTAATGACAACAGCTTCCTCGGGCGCGGTGGCAACGATTCAATCGATGGTCGCGGTGGCAATGACTATATTGAAGGTGACGAGGGCAACGATACGCTTATCGGGGGCGACGGCGAAGACAGACTGCTCGGTGAAGTCGGCAATGACAGCCTTGACGGAGGTGATGGGCGCGACCGCCTTTTTGGGGGTGACGGTGACGATGTCCTTGATGCTTCTGGTGGAACTGCGAATACGCAAGGTGTTGGCGACGATATCCGTGCCGGTCTGGGCGAAGACACCATCATTGGCCATGCAGGGATATGGGCCGAGGGGGAAGGGATCAATCTGTCCTATTTCAATGTTGCCGGTGTTGGTGGCTTGACCATCACCTCAGGCACAAACGGTACTGGCTCAGTCGTAAGCGGCGATCTGCGCGTGAACGATACTTTCACCTACTCGCATGACTTTGCGGGGTCTCAGGACAACGATAGCATCACAGGATCCAATGAAAATCGTTGGGAGGGCTTTACCGGTCTTCATGGCAACGACACGCTTGATGGTGGTGGTGGAAACGGCACCAACGTGGCTGTTTACCGCTTCGAAGACGATTACGGCGGCACGCTGGGTCTGGTTGGAAATCTGATGACTGGCATTGTGATGGACACGTTTGGTACCACTGATACGCTCGTCAATATAAACGTCGTCCAGGGTTCGATCTTTGGTGACGACTTGGATGCGACAGGCCGAAACGCCTACATCAGGTTTGAAGGTGACGCTGGCAACGATACGCTGACAGGTGGCAACGGGAATGACAGGATTGAAGGTGGCGCAGGCAACGATGATCTGCGCGGGGGCGTGGGCAATGACAATCTGCGCGGGGATGAAGGCAGCGACAACCTGCGTGGTGAAGCGGGCAGTGATGTTCTGAACGGCGGCAGTGACAATGATGTTCTGAACGGGGGGGACGGTGAAGACCTGCTCTTTGGCGGCTCCGGCGATGATCTGATGTTCGGCGGCAGCGGTTTTGACAAGATCTTTGGTGGCGCGGGCACCGACCGCATCTTTGGCGGCAATGACAATGACATTGCCAACGGCGGTGGTGACAACGACATCATCAACACAGGGTCGGGCAATGATCTGGTCTTTGCGCAGAACGGCAATGATCTGGTGTTCCTGCAAGCGGGCAATGACAAGGCGTTTGGCGGGGACGGCAATGACAAGATTTTCGGCGGTGATGGCCGGGATGATATCAATGCGGGCGCGGGGAATGATCAGGTCTTTGGCGGCGCGGGGCGCGATGTCATCACCGGTGCAGCCGGGAATGACATCCTGTCGGGCGGCGGTGACGAGGACAGGTTTGTCTTTGCGGCCAATCAGGGAGCGGACCGGATCACCGATTTTGTGGCGCTTGATCTGCTGGATATTTCGGCCTTTGGCGTGACGGATGGTGGCGCATCCAATCAGGACTGGCGGGATGCCACGACCTCCGTTGTGACCAGCGGAGGCGGCAGCAACGTCACCATCAGCTGGGATGGTGGCGGGACGCTGATCCTTGAAGCGGTAGGGATTGCCAGCCTGACGGACAGCGATTTCGTATTCTGATCTGCCGCACCATTGGTGACTGTGGTTAAATGGACGGTGCTTTGGGGTATTACCCCAAGGCACCTTTTGGTCTGTCGGGAAAGTCGGATGCCGGATGCGCCGTGTTTGCGGGGCTGGAAGGCATCGCGTTGCGGCGTTTTTCGATGATCCCTGACCTGATGTCGCGCAGTGGATTGATCCCGCCGCTATCGTATTAATCGACTTATCTGTTAATGTGTTACGACGACGGTGATGCCGGGCGCGGGGACTTGTGGGACGTTTTCATGCGGACCGCCCGTTGCGCAGGGCAGGAAACGGATGCGGGTGATAGGTTTTGCTGCTTCATTTGGGATTGGCGTGCGTTTGATGATGGAATGACCGGCGCTTTTGCAGCGGTTTGGTGGACAGGTCATTGGCCGTGTGGAAGTGTCTGGCAGGCGTTGTAAAAAATAGACGCGGCGGGCAATTGATGATTGACGCAAATGCAAAAAATATTCACCATAGTGAAAACAATCGCTGACTTTCGGCGCTTGAAAGGAAGATTCGACTATGGCGCTTGATGATCGCAAGGGTGTTTGGAAATCAGGCAAAGGCCGGGGCAGGCATACGCCGAAGGGCCGCCAGCTGGACGATGAGGCGCTGGCCGATGTTCTTGCGCTGATCGGAGATCGGCCGCGCCGCAGCGATCTGTTGATCGAGTTTTTGCACCTGATTCAGGATGCTTATGGTCATTTGTCGGCGGCGCATATGCGCGCGCTGGCCGAGGAAATGCGGCTGTCGATGGCCGAAGTCTGGGAAGTGGCGACATTTTATGCCCACTTTGACCCGATCAAGGAAGGTGAGACACCGCCGCCCAGCCTGACGATCCGGGTTTGCGATTCCCTGTCGTGTGAACTGGCCGGTGCGCAGCAGCTTAAGGCGGCGCTGGAGGACGGGCTTGATCCGGCAGAGGTGCGGGTTCTGCGCGCGCCCTGTATGGGACGGTGCGATACAGCGCCGGTGCTGGAGCTGGGCCATCACCACATTGACCATGCCACGCCGGAAAAGGTGGATGCAGCGATTGCGGCGGGCCACACCCATGCCGACATTCCAGACTACGAAGGGTATGCCGCCTATGCAGAACAGGGCGGGTATGAGACGCTGAAGGCGCTGCGGACCTCGGGTGACTGGGAACAGGTTCAGGACAAGGTGCTGAGTTCGGGGCTGCGTGGTCTGGGTGGTGCGGGATTTCCGTCCGGCAAGAAATGGGGCTTTGTGCGCGCAAACGCGGGGCCGCGGTATCTGGCGGTCAACGGGGACGAAGGCGAACCGGGGACGTTCAAGGACCGCTACTATCTGGAGCGCACGCCGCATCTGTTTCTTGAGGGGATGTTGATTGCTGCCTGGGCGGTCGAGGCTGACACCTGTTTTATCTACATGCGCGACGAATATCCGGCAGTGCTGGACATACTTGCGACCGAAATCACGGCGCTTGAGGATGCGGGCATTGTAGCACCGGGGTACATTGACCTGCGGCGCGGTGCGGGGGCCTATATCTGCGGCGAAGAAAGCGCGATGATTGAAAGCATCGAGGGCAAGCGCGGGATTCCGCGCCACCGCCCGCCGTTTGTGGCGCAGGTGGGTATTTTTGGCCGTCCGACGCTGGTGCATAATGTGGAGACCCTGCTGTGGGTCGCGCGGGTTTGCCGCGAGGGGCCGGAGGTGTTGAACACGACCGAAAAGAACGGCCGGACCGGGCTGCGCAGCTATTCTATTTCGGGCCGGGTGGCGGCACCGGGCGTATATCTTCTGCCTGCGGGGTCCACGATCATGGATCTGATTGAGGCTGCGGGCGGGATGCTGGACGGGCATGTGTTCAAGGCGTACCAGCCCGGTGGGCCGTCTGCCGGGCTGTTGCCTGCGTCAATCAATGACGTGCCGATGGATTTTGACACGCTTCAGGCGCATGGGACGTTCATCGGGTCGGCGGCGATTGTGATTCTGAGTGATCACGACAAGGCCCGCGATGCGGCGCTGAATATGCTGCGGTTTTTCGAAGACGAAAGCTGTGGGCAGTGCACGCCGTGCCGCGTGGGGTGTGAGAAAGCCGTCAAGCTGATGCAGGCCGACCAGTGGGACCAGCCGTTGCTGGAGGAATTGAGCCAGGCGATGGTGGATGCGTCGATCTGCGGTCTGGGTCAGGCGGCGCCGAACCCGATCCGGCTGACGATGAAACATTTTGCGGATGAAGTCGGGTCTGATCCCGCTGCCCCCGGCGGTGACGCAGCTGCATACGGAACAAAGGTATAAGCCATGTCTGACAAGATCACCTTCACGCTGGACGGCGAAACGGTAACGGCTGATGCGGATATGACCATCTGGGAGGTCGCGCACGGCCGTGGCCTTGTGATCCCGCATCTGTGCCACAAGCCCGCGCCGGGCTATCGCCCCGATGGGAACTGCCGTGCGTGCATGGTTGAGATCGAGGGCGAACGCACGCTTGCGGCGTCCTGCATCAGGGAACCCGCCGAGGGCATGGTTGTCACGACAAATTCGGCGCGCGCCCAGAACGCGCGCAAGATGGTTGTTGAGATGCTTGTGGCTGATCAGCCCGAGCGGGATCAGTCACGCGATAAATCGAGCCATCTTTGGGACATGGCGGATGCCAATGGCATTGATCAAAGCCGGTTTCCAAAGCTGGAAGACGGGCACATTCCGCTGCTGGACGACAGCCATGTTGCGATGCGGGTCAACCTTGATGCCTGCATTCAGTGCGGTCTGTGTGTGCGGGCGTGCCGCGAGGTTCAGGTGAATGACGTGATCGGCATGGCCGGGCGCGGGCATGCGGCCTATCCGACCTTTGATTTTGCCGACCCGATGGGGGACAGCACCTGTGTTGCCTGCGGGGAATGTGTGCAGGCCTGTCCGACGGGCGCGTTGATGCCCGCCACAGTGCTGGATGACAATCAGGTGGGTGACAGCAAGGATTTTGACAGCGAAACCGAAAGTGTCTGTCCGTTCTGCGGTGTGGGCTGCAAGGTGTCGTTGAAGGTCAAGGACGGGAAGGTCAAATATGTCGAGGGCATCAATGGCCCCGCAAACGAAGGGCGGCTGTGTGTCAAAGGGCGCTTTGGTTTTGACTATATTCACCACGAACACCGTCTGACCAAGCCGCTGATCCGTCGCGAGGATGCACCTGCCAAGGGGTTGAACGTGGACCCGGGCGATGTGCTGACGCATTTCCGTGAGGCGAGCTGGGAAGAGGCGATGCAGGCGGCGGCCGGTGGGCTTGCCAAATTGCGTCAGGCCCACGGCGGGCAATCGGTTGCGGGCTTTGGTTCTGCCAAATGCACCAACGAAGAGGCATATCTGTTCCAGAAGCTGATCCGTCAGGGGTTCAAGCACAACAATGTCGATCACTGCACGCGTTTGTGCCATGCGTCGTCGGTCAGCGCGCTGATTGAAAACGTCGGTTCCGGTGCGGTGACGGCCACCTTCAACGAAATTGAAAACGCCGATGTGGCTATCGTGATCGGGGCCAACCCGGTTGAGAACCACCCGGTAGCGGCGACCTATTTCAAGCAGTTTGCCAAAAACGGCGGCAAGCTGATCGTGATGGACCCCCGGGGGCAGGGCCTGAAGCGGTTCGCCTATCAGATGCTGCAATTCCGTCCCGGCGCGGATGTGTCGATGCTGAATGCGATCATGAACGTGATTGTCGAAGAAGAACTTTACGACAAGCAGTATATCGACGCCTACACTGAAAACTGGGACGCGGAAAAAGAACACCTCAAGGGGTTCACGCCCGAGGCGATGGAGCCGATCTGTGGCATTGCGCCGGATGTGATCCGCGATGTGGCGCGCACCTTTGCAGGTGCCAAGGCGGCGATGATTTTCTGGGGTATGGGCGTGAGCCAGCATATCCACGGGACGGATAATTCACGCTGTCTGATCAGTCTGGCACTGATGACCGGTCAGGTGGGCCGCCCGGGTTCGGGGCTGCATCCGCTGCGCGGACAGAACAATGTGCAGGGTGCCTCTGACGCGGGATTGATCCCGATGTTCCTGCCGGACTACCGGTCGGTAACCGATGATGTGGTGCGCGAAGACATCTTCAGCGTCTGGGGCCGCGATGAGGACTGGTCAAACCAGAAGGGCCTGACCGTGACCGAGATTGTCGATCAGGCCTACGCCGGAAACATCAAGGGCATGTATATTCAGGGTGAAAACCCGGCGATGTCCGACCCGGATGTGGAACATGCCCGCGATGCCTTTGCCAAGCTTGAGCACCTTGTAGTGCAGGACATCTTTTTGACCGAGACGGCGTGCTTTGCCGATGTCATCCTGCCGGCCTCTGCGCTTTACGAAAAGAACGGCACGGTCAGCAACACGAACCGGCAGGTGCAGCGGGTGCGCCCGGCGGTGGCACCTCCGGGTGAGGCGCGTGAGGACTGGCAGATCACGGTCGAGCTGGGCCAGCGGCTTGGTCTGGATTGGAACTATACCGACGTCAGTCAGGTCTTTGCGGAGATGAAGCAGGTCATGGCATCGCTTGATAACATCACCTGGGACCGGCTTGAGACGGAAACGGTGACCTATCCATCGCTCAGCCCGACGGACCCGGGACAAGCGGTGGTATTTGGTGACGGGTTCCCGCGCCCTGACGGACGGGCCCGGTTTACCCCGGCTGCGGTCATTCCGCCGGATGAAGCGCCGGATGCGGAATACCCGATGATCATGACCACGGGCCGTCAGCTTGAGCATTGGCACACCGGGTCCATGACACGGCGCGCGCGCGTTCTGGATGCGGTCGAGCCGGAGGCGAATTGTTCGCTGCACCCCAAGACCCTGCGGGCGCTTGGGGTTGAGCCCGGCGACATGCTGCGGCTGACAACGCGGCGCGGGTCGATCGAGATCATGGCGCGGGCGGACCGTGCGGTGTCGGAAGACATGGTTTTCGTGCCCTTCGCCTATGTGGAGGCCGCGGCAAACGTGCTGACCAATCCTGCCGTTGATCCCTACGGCAAGATCCCCGAATTCAAATTCTCGGCCGTGCGGGTCGAGGCCATCTCCAAAATTGCAGCTGAATAAACAGACTGCCTCATCCAACGGGACTTACTTTCATGGGTTATAAGACTGACATTGAGATTGCGCGCGAAGCGTCGAAGAAGCCTATTCAGGAGATTGGTGCGAAGCTGG
>CANLOQ010000002.1 GCA_947492925.1 uncultured Sulfitobacter sp.
TGCCGCGCGTGCCGTCGGCCGAGAACATCCGCCTGAACAGCGACGGGCAAATCGAAGGCTTGTTCTGAGCAACATCGATGCGCAGCAATGCGCACCTGACGCAATCGGGTCTGGGGCGCGCGGTGCGTGCGCCGCTTTGGAGGGATGAAGAATGACTGCAACGATAATCGACGGCAAGGCGTTTGCCGCCCGTGTGCGCGGGCAGGTGGCCGATCATGTGACGCGCCTGAAGGAGGCGCACGGAATCACGCCCGGGCTGGCGGTGGTGCTGGTGGGCGAAGACCCCGCGTCACAGGTCTATGTGCGGTCCAAGGGCAAGATGACCGTCGAGGTTGGTATGAAATCGGTCGAGCGCCGGCTGGATGCGGATACCTCCGAGGCGGATCTGCTTAAGGTTATTGACGATCTGAACAACGATCCGGACATTCACGGCATCCTGTGCCAGCTGCCTCTGCCCGGTCATCTGAACGAGGATCTGATCATCAACAGCATTGATCCGGCCAAGGATGTGGACGGGTTCCACATCTCGAACGTGGGGTTGCTGGGCACGGGGCAGAAAAGCATGGTGCCCTGCACGCCGCTGGGCTGTCTGATGATGCTGCGGGATCACCACGGGTCGATTTCCGGGATGGACGCCGTTGTCATTGGCCGGTCGAACATCGTGGGCAAGCCGATGGCGCAGCTGCTGTTGAACGACAGTGCGACGGTCACGATCGCGCACAGCCGGACCAAGGATCTGGCCGATGTGGTGCGCCGCGCCGATATTGTGGTCGCTGCCGTCGGCCGCCCCGAAATGGTACCGGGCGACTGGATCAAGGAAGGGGCCACCGTGATCGACGTGGGCATCAACCGCCTGGACGCGCCGGAAAAGGGCGAGGGCAAGACCAAGCTGGTCGGCGATTGCCACTTCGAAAGCTGCGCCGAACGCGCAGGTGCCATCACGCCCGTGCCGGGCGGCGTCGGCCCCATGACCATCGCCTGCCTGCTGGCCAACACCGTCACCGCATGCTGTAGGGCGAACGGGCTGGCAGAGCCGGAAGGGCTGACGGCGTGAAAGACGGCCAAACCGATCCGCGATATCTGAAGGGCGGCCCGGTCAAGGAGCGCATCCTGAACGAGGTGAACGCCTATGTTCAGGCGGCGGGGCGCGTGGGCAAGCTTGTCTCTGTGTCCATTGGGGATGTGCCCGAGGTGGCGGTCTATGTCCGCAATCAGGCCCGCGCGGCGCAGAAGGCGGGGCTGCCTTTTGATCAGCAGCTTTGGAGCGGCGATATCACGCAGGAAGCGTGCAAGGCGCTTATTCAGGAGATGAACGATGATCCGCAGGTTCTGGGTGTCATCCTGCAGCGGCCTGTCCCGGACCACCTGAACATCAGATCGCTTCAGTCTGCCATTCATCCGCTCAAGGACGTGGAAGGGATGAACCCGGCGTCCATCGGCAATATCGTTTACAATGATGTCGCGATGGCCCCCTGTACGGCGGCGGCGGCCGTGGAGTTGATCCGGGAAACCGGGTTGGACATCAAGGGTCTTGAAGTGGTCATGGTTGGCCATTCAGAGATTGTTGGAAAGCCAGCGGCGATGATGCTGATGGCAGAGGGCGCGACGGTGACGGTCTGTCATCATATGACGCGGTCGGTGGCGATGCATTCGCGGCGTGCGGATGTGGTGATTGTCGCGGTGGGCAAGGCGCATCTTATCGGGCCGGACATGATCAAACCGGGGGCCGTTGTGATTGATATCGGCATCAATCAGGTGCAGTCAGAAGACGGATCGACCAAGTTGGTTGGCGATGTGGATACCGACGGGGTCAAGGAACTGGCGGGCTGGATCACCCCGGTGCCCGGTGGTGTCGGACCTGTGACCGTGGCGATACTGATGCGCAATGCCATTCGCGCCCACGCGCGCCAGAAGGATGCCGGCTGGATGGCCTGAGGCCGGACGGTTGTTTGCTGCTGCACATGCTGTGGTGGCTGTGGCCCGCGGCAACTCTGGCTAAAGTGCGAGGTAGCCGACGCCCGCAAAGGCAACCGCGCACCCGGCCCATTGCGGCAGGGTCATGCGTTCCCGGAGAAACACCCACGCCAGTACAATTGTCAGCATTCCAAAGAGCGACGAGGCAACGGCGGCATATTTGGCGTCCGGCAGGGCCCCGGCGGACAGCACAGCCATCAACGCGATGCCATCCGCGATGCCCATTGCCACAAGCCACGGCAGCGCCTGTTTCCCGGGCCAGAACGGTTGCTTGCCAACAAATACGATCCCCACCACCAACGCCAGTGCGACGACGCGGGTGACAAGGGTGCTTGGCATGTCGTGGCTGAGCGCGGCGGCGCTTTGGCCGAATGCAAATGTGCCCGCGAATCCGAGTGCTGCGAGCAGTGCAAAACCGATTGTCGGGCCAAGCGGCGGCACCTGTTCATCGCTGGTGTCCGACAGTGCGGCCACGACCGACACCCCGGCGACAATCGCAAGCACGGCGAGCCATTGCCACGTGGAGACGTAAACGCCTTGCGACGCTGCCAGTCCCACCGACAAGATCGGGTAGCTTGCGATCAGGGGGGCGACCAACCTGACCGGGCCGCGCTGGAATGCGTAGTAGAGGCCGAATGTAGCAATCACGAAGAATATGCCGGATACGACGGACAGAATGACCGCCCGTGGCGGCATTGCCTCCCACGTGCCGGTGGCAAGTGTCAGGGACGTGTGAAACAGCAGACCGGTCAGGATAACGGTAAAGATGCAGGCGCTTATGGCTGTCTTCTGGCTGAGAAATCGCACGCAGATGTCGTGAAACCCCCAGCACAGCGCGGCGATCAGGCCAAGGGTGAGGGCGCTCATTCTTCTGGCCGGAAGAAGGGGATCATGAAGACGAGGCAGGCCAGCAGGAAGAAAACAGACCCGACCATGCCCCAGAAGTTGCCGATGGAGGCGATGCAGAAACCGATTGCGGAGAGGACAAACAGGATCCAACCGATAAAATTGAGCTGATGATTGGTCATGATGTCCGAATTTGTTTGCCGTGGTGGTACAGGTCTGTATTCTTATGGTTAAACATTTATTCCGTTCATGCAACATACCTGAGGGAAGAACAACGTGCTTGACGATTATCCCAGCGTACGACCTGGGCCGCCAAAGGCCAGTTCGATCATCAAACCACGGGTCTTTTCCCTGCCGCCGGGGACCGAGCGGTATGTTGTGGAAGGGCGGGGTGCCATTTTGCTCCCGGTGGAGACGGGCGATCAGCTTACGGTGATCAACGATGAAGGGGGGCAGCGGTGCGAGATTATTGCTGTCGATGCGCAGGGCAAAAGCGATGCGGGCATCATCGGGGCCACAGCGACCGGAAATGCCGGTGGGCTGGAGGGGTTGCTGAATTCTGATGACCGATCTTTGCGCGGGCTGCGCATGGGGATGGAGGCGCGCGGCATCAATCTTGGCGAAGCGCGGGCGGTGCATCTGTTTGAGGCGACGACGCCCGCCAAGACCGAAGCTGCGTTTGCGGTCACGCGGTCGGGGACGGTGATTATTGCCGCGCCGGGGGCGGTGATGGATTTTGAAGCGCAGGATACGGCCACCCCGCTGACCGTGATGGTCAAGCGCGCCACGCTGAAGACACATACGCGTTTTGCGCTGCCCGACCCGCTGGCGGACCCGTTGACAGACATCCGTGTACACAGCCAGACGGCTGAATCCTATTTCGTCAAAGCCGGAGATTACATCCAGATCATGGATGTGGACGGGCGGCAGTGTACGGATTTCGAGTGCTTTTCGGCGCGCAAGCTGGACAAGGGGATCGAGCACGCGCTGGATGTCACGACCACGCGCACCCTGATGGGGCATGCCTATCCGATGCCCGGTCTGCATGCGAAATACTATGATCAGGAAATGGTGCCGCTGGTTGAAGTGGTGCAGGACACCTGCGGGCGGCATGACGCCTTTGCGATGGCGTGCAGCGCCAAATACTATGATGACATCGGGTATCCGGGACATGTGAATTGTTCGGACAACTTCAACACGGCGCTGGCGGAATACAATGTGACGGGCCGCCCGGGCTGGATGGCGATCAACTTCTTTTTCAACACTTTTCTGGATGATCACGGCGTCATGTACGCAGATGAGCCGTGGAGCAGACCGGGCGATTATGTCCTGCTGCGGGCGTTGACGGACATTGTCTGTGTCTCAAGCGCCTGTCCCGATGATACGACCGCAGCCAACGGCTGGAACCCGACCGATATCCATATTCGCACCTACAGCGGCAAGGAGACCTTTCAACGGGCCGTTGCCATACGCGCGACACCAGATTCAGAGGCTAAGATGACCAAGCAGACAGGCTTTCACGAGAGCTTTGCCAAACACACACGCAATTTCGTTGAATATCAGGGGTATTGGCTGGCCAATTGCTTTGCCGCTGCGGGACCGATTGCGGAATACCACGCCTGCCGCGAGAAGTCGGTGATCCTTGATCTGTCCGCGTTGCGCAAGTTCGAGATTACCGGCCCGGATGCAGAAGCGCTGTGCCAGTATGCCTTTACCCGCAACATGAAGACCCTGCCGATTGGCGGCGTGGTCTATACCGCCATGTGCTATGAGCACGGGGGCATGATTGATGACGGCACGGTGTTCCGTCTGGGCAAGGATAATTTCCGCTGGATCGGTGGGTCCGATTACGGGGGCGAATGGCTGCGCGAGCTGGCGGAAAAGAACGGGCTGAAGGTGCTTGTGCGCGCGTCGACCGATCAGATGCACAATGTGGCCGTGCAAGGCCCCGAGAGCCGCGACCTGCTGCGCAAGATCGTCTGGACCGCGCCGCATAATCCCGAGTTTGACCAGCTGGACTGGTTCCGCTTTACGCCCGCGCGGCTGCACAACGAAGCGGGCACGCCCTTTGTCCTGAGCCGCACCGGTTATACGGGCGAGTTGGGGTATGAGGTGTTTTGCCATCCCAAGGATTGCGCAGAGATTTTTGATGCGATCTGGGAGGCTGGTCAGGACCACGGTTTGACGCCGATGGGGCTGGAAGCGCTGGATATGCTGCGGATTGAAGCGGGGCTGATTTTTGCGGGATACGACTTTTCCGACCAGACTGACCCGTTTGAGGCGGGCATCGGGTTTACCTGCCCGCTGAAATCCAAGACGGATGATTTTGTGGGCCGGGACGCGCTGATCCGGCGCAAGGAGCATCCGATGCGCAAGCTGGTGGGGCTGGAGATCGACAGCAATGTCGATGTGGCCCACGGTGACTGCATCCATATCGGGCGCGCGCAGATCGGGGAGGTTACGTCTTCAATGCGGTCGCCGCTGTTGAAAAAGAACATCGCGATGGCGCGGATTGACGTGGCACATGCGGACGTGGGCACCGAAGTGGAGATTGGCAAGCTGGACGGTCACCAGATGCGCCTGCCTGCCAAGGTTGCCGAGACGCTGGCCGCCTATGATCCGAAGAAAGAGCGCCCCCGTTCATGATCCGTTTTGCGCTGACGTTTGCGGTACTTGCCGGGGCTGCCGAGGCGCAGTCGGTCAAGTTGCAGGGCAACGAGATCGGGGCCCTGCTGAGCGGGAATACGGCGGTAGGTCTGTGGGAGGGGAAACCCTACCGGCAGTATTTCGACCCGGATGGCACAACGATTTTCGCGCAGCCTGACACACGATCGGCGCGGGGCGAATGGCGGATCGTGGAGACCGAATACCAGAGCCGCTGGCCGGGGGATGCCGGTTGGGAAGGGTGGTTTGTTATGGAATATGCCGGGGATTGGTTCTGGGTCAGCAAAACAACACCGCCGACGCCCTTTCGCATGCTTGAGGGCGCGCAACTGGTTCCCGAATGACGATGATCGACGATATCGACGATATCGGCGGTGAGGCGCGTTTGCGCGCCCTTGTCGAGACGTTCTACGATCTGGTCGAAACCCTGCCCGAAGGGTCAAACCTGCGCCGTCTGCACGCCCGTGGACATGGGGTGGCCCATGCAAGGGAAGAGCAGTTCAATTTCCTGAGCGGTTTCATGGGCGGGCGGGCCTATTACAAGGAAAAGCACGGGCATATGGACGTGAAGCTGATGCATGCCCATGTGCCGATCCGTTTGGAAGATGCCCAAAACTGGCTGATCTGCATGCGCCGTGCGCTGGCGGATGAGGGGCACACGGGCCCGCATGTGGACAAGTTGAACGCGGCCTTCGCGCGGGTGGCCGAAATTCTGATCAACGATGTGCCCGACTGGGAAGACGATCTGGACCGTGCGACATGAGGGTGAGGGCCATTTGTTTTGCGGCCCTGTTGGTGGGGACCGTACCTGCGCAGGCTGACACGCTGTGCGCGGAGATTGCGGCATTGAACGTGCAAAGCCGCGACGTTCAGATGACACTGCCCGGCACGCAGGACACTGTGGCGTGCACGCGGTCGCTGATGTTGGCCGGTGGGGTGCAGATGCATTGTGGCTGGGCGTTTGCCTATCGTGCGCCCCGTGCCCGCGACGCGTTTGATCGGCTGATGCGCAGCGTGGCGGCCTGTCTGGGGGAAGGGGCCGCCGTGACGACCGATCTGGATGTGAACCACCCTGATTATTATGACCTCCAGACATTTCAGTCAGGAGGTCAGGAGATTGGCGTATCGCTCAAGGATAAGGCAGCGCTGTCGGAGACTTATGTGTTTCTGAGGATCGCGCTGCCCCAATGAGCCTGCGTCAGTTCTGCAGGTAGACCTCAAGACTGTCATCCAGAGCGTCTTTCCACGGGGTGTGGTGCATCGGTGCCATTGTGCCGGTGATGACGGATTTATAGGCGTTGTTGCGGAACGTCATGATGTCCGCCTTTTTGTGGCCCTTCCACGCCTTGAACGCCTGACATGCGCCTTCGACATCGAAGCTGGGATAATCTGTCTCGTCGATCAGTTCTTTGGTGTAGTCGCCCTGATACCAGATGCAGTCATAGTCATCTTCCAGCGCCGCCTCTGCCGCCTTGCGCGCATCGACATCCGCGACCATCGCGGCGTGATCGGGCAGGGTGATCCGGTCCATGATGACGTCACGCACCCACCATGCCTGTGCGTCAAACATGTTGAAGGTGAACCATTGGTCCTGCATGCCCAGATAGAAAAGGTCTGGTTCGTGAACAAAGGTGGTGCCTTTGTAAAGATCATTCGAGGCCAGAACATTCGGTGTCTTGAGGCGCAGTTCATCGGGCAGGAAGGGGAAGTGGTGTTTGTAGCCGGTGCACAGGATCACCGCGTCAATATCGGTGGTGGTCCCGTCCTTGAAGTGGGCTGTTTTGCCTTCAACCTTGGTCAGAAGCGGCACTTCTTTCCAGTTGTCCGGCCATTTGTAGCCCATCGGTGCGGTGCGGTGGCTGACCGTAATGCTTTTGGCACCGTATTTCCAAAGCTGTGAGCCGATGTCTTCGGCGGAGTAGGACGTGCCGACGATCAGCACGTCCTTGCCCGCAAATTCCATAGCATCGCGGAAGTCATGCGCGTGCAGGACACGGCCCTTGAATGTGTCAAAGCCATCAAAGTGCGGCACGTTCGGTGTGCTGAAGTGGCCGGTTGCCACGACGACCTGATCAAAATGTTCAGTATATGTGCGGTCATTGGGCAGGTCGCAGACGGTGACGTCAAAGCCGGTGTCGGTCTTTTCGACCCATCTGACGGCGGTTTCAAAGCGAATCCAGTCGCGCACGCCTGCCTTTTCCACCCGGCCCTGAATGTAGTCAAACAGCACGGCGCGGGGTGGGTAGGAGGCGATTTGCTTGCCGAAATGCTCTTCGAAGCTGTAGTCCGCAAATTCGAGCCCTTCCTTGGGGCCGTTTGACCACAGGTAGCGGTACATGGAGCCGTGCACAGGTTCGCCGTATTGGTCCAGACCGGTGCGCCATGTGTAGTTCCACAACCCGCCCCAGTTGGCTTGTTTTTCAAAGCAGACGACCTCGGGGATTTCTGCGCCCTTGGCCTGGGCGGATTGGAATGCGCGCAGTTGTGCCAGACCCGATGGTCCGGCCCCCAAAACAGCAATTCTTTTTGTCATTGTGCAGCCTTTCTGGACAGATTTCATGAATAATTGCATAGGAATTGACCCTCTAAGTCAATATTTATTCTTTTCAGGAAAGTCACATTCTGTGCAGTATGACAGCGGGTGCCGCGTTTCCCGGCACCTGTCGAACGACATTGAGGGTGAGCGAATGGGCGATAGAAAACCACATTTCAGTTTCTGGCTTATCGCGGGTGCGGGCCTGTTGTGGAACCTGATGGGGTGTCTGACCTATATTGCGCAGTCCAGCCCGGACACGGTTGCGCAAATGTCGGCCGTTCAGCAGGCGATCATCGCCGGGCGTCCTGCATGGGCGACTGCGGGGATCGCGGCGGGTGTTTTTGGTGGGGCTGTGGGGTGCATCCTGCTTTTGCTGCGCAGGAGCGTGGCGCTGCCTGTGTTCATCCTGTCGGCGGCGGGGATGATTGTGGCGTCGGTTTTCACGCTGCAGGTTGTGGGGGTCACACCGCCGATGGTGCTTGCGTTGCTGATTGCGGTGGCGTTGGTCTGGTATGCGTCCATCACGCGCCGTTTCGGGTGGCTGCGATAAAACGATGCGGCGGCGCGGTGGGCAGGACCACCACGCCGTTCTGGATCAGATGTCCATTGTGTTTGCTTTTTCCCAATCCGAGAAGTGGGATGCGTAGTCGTTCCACTCCTCGTGCTTTTTCTTGAGATAGGCTGCCGAAAACTCTTCGCCCATTGCGGCCTTGAGGCCCTTGTCCTTGTCGTATTCACGCAGGGCATCCAGCATGTTCAGCGGAAGTTTGGGCGCGCCTTTGACCTTGTGGCCTTCGGCGTACATGTCGATGTCGTGACGTTTGCCGGGATCGGCCTTGGAGCGGATGCCCGACAGGCCGGCGGCGATGATCACGGCCTGCAAAAGATAGGGGTTGGCCGCACCGTCGGGCAGACGCAGTTCGAACCGGCCGGGGCCGGGGACGCGCACCATGTGCGTGCGGTTGTTGCCTGTCCATGTCACGGTGTTGGGCGCCCATGTGGCCCCCGACATGGTGCGCGGCGCGTTGATGCGTTTGTAGCTGTTCACCGTTGGGTTGGTGATCGCGGCCAGAGCGGATGCGTGTTTCATGATGCCGCCAAGGAAGTGCTTGCCACGCTCTGACAGTCCCAGCTCTCCGGTCTGGCCTTCGCCTTCGCCTGCGAAGACGTTGGTTTTGGACGCCGCACCGGGCGCATCCCAGACGGAGATATGCGCGTGGCAACCGTTGCCGGTCAGCCCTTCGATGGGTTTGGGCATGAAGGTCGCGCGGAAGCCGTGCTTTTCGGCGACGCATTTGGCCATGAATTTGAAGAAGGAATGTTTGTCCGCCGTCTTGAGCGCATCGTCAAAGTCCCAGTTCATTTCCCACTGGCCATTGGCGTCTTCGTGGTCGTTCTGGTAGGGGTTCCAGCCCATTTCCAGCATGTAGTCGCTGATTTCGCGGATCACATCGAGGCGGCGCATGAACGCCTGCTGGTCATAGCACGGCTTGGCTGCGGTATCGAATTCATCGGAAATCTGGTCACCGGACGGGGTAAGCAGGAAGAATTCTGCCTCGATCCCGGTTTTGACGTGCATGCCTTCTTCGGCGGCTTCTGCGATGAGTTTGCGCAGCACGTTGCGCGGCGCCTGCGCGACGTCCTCGCCTTCCATCACGCAGTTGCCGGGCACCCATGCGATTTCGCGGTTCCACGGCAGGATGATCACCGCTTCGGGGTCTGGCACGGCCAGCATGTCGGGGTGGGCGGGTGTCAGGTCAAGCCATGTGGCAAAGCCCGCGAAACCGGCACCGTCTTCCTGCATGTCGGAAATGGCGCGTGCGGGCACCAGTTTGGCCCGCTGACCGCCAAAGAGGTCGGTGAAGGAGATCATGAAATACTTGACGCCGTTTTCTTCGGCGAATTTTGCGAGGTCGGTTGCCATCAGTTTTATTCCCTGTCGTCTTTATTAATGGGGCGCGGTCTGACTTCAGCCGCGCCCCTATCTGTTAGTAGGATGTGCCGGGTTTGCCGGGATACCAGTTGGTGCCGGCCAGCGGCACCTGCGCCATTGCGGCGGCTTCCATTGTCAGTGCGACAAGGTCTTCCGGCTCAAGGTTGTGGAGGTGGTTCTTGCCGCAGGCACGCGCGATTGTCTGCGCCTCTAGCGTCATCACCTTGAGATAGTTCCGCAGGCGACGGCCCCCTTCGACCGGGTCGAACCGGGCCATCAGATCAGGGTCCTGTGTGGTGATGCCCGCAGGGTCCTGACCTTCGTGCCAATCGTCATAGGCCCCCGCGGTTGTGCCAAGCGCATTATACTCGGCCTCCCATTTGGGGTCGTTGTCGCCAAGCGCGATCAGCGCGGCCGTCCCGATGGCCACCGCATCCGCGCCAAGCGCCATCGCCTTGGCCACGTCCGCACCCGAGCGGATGCCGCCCGACAGGATCAGCTGCACCTTGCGGTGCATGCCAAGGTCCTGAAGCGCCTGAACGGCGGGGCGCACGATTGCCAGTGTGGGCTGGCCCACGTGTTCGATAAAGACATCCTGCGTGGCCGCCGTGCCGCCCTGCATGCCGTCCAGAACAACCGCATCGGCCCCGGCCTTGATCGCCAGTGTGGTGTCATAGTAGGGCCGCGCGCCCGCGACCTTGACGTAGATCGGTACTTTCCACCCTGTGATCTCGCGCAGCTCAAGGATCTTGATTTCAAGATCGTCCGGGCCGGTCCAGTCTGGGTGACGGCAGGCCGAACGCTGGTCAATGCCCTTGGGCAGGTTGCGCATTTCCGCCACGCGGTCGCTGATCTTTTGGCCCAGGAGCATGCCGCCGCCGCCGGGCTTGGCACCCTGACCAACGACGATTTCGATGGCATCGGCCTTGCGCAGATCATCGGGGTTCATGCCGTAGCGGCTGGGCAGGTACTGATAGACCAGTTTGTTGGAGTGGCCGCGTTCCTCTGGTGTCATACCGCCGTCGCCGGTTGTCGTGGACGTGCCAGCCGCAGAGGCACCGCGCCCCAGCGCTTCCTTGGCGGGGCCGGACAGCGCCCCGAATGACATGCCCGCAATGGTGATCGGGATGTCGAGTTCGATCGGGTTTTCCGCGTGCAGACCGCCGATGGTAACGGATGTTTCACACTTTTCGCGGTATCCTTCGAGCGGGTAGCGCGAAATGGAAGCCCCCATGAAGAGCAGGTCGTCAAAGGACGGCACCTTGCGTTTGGCACCGCCACCGCGGATGTCATAGATGCCGGTGGCCGCCGCGCGGCGGATGTCGCTGTTGATGTCCTGGGTGAACGTCGCGGACTGTCGCGGCGTTGTGTGGGGGATACCCTTTGGGTCAATCTTGTTCATTTAGTGGATATCCTTAATACGCGCCGGCGTTGTCGACGTCGAAGTTATACAGGGTGCGTGCGGAGCCGTAGCGCGTGAATTCTGCCGGGTCGGCATCAATGCCGGCTTCGTCCAGCAAGCCCTGCAACAGCGTCAGGTGCTCTTCGCGCATCTCTTTCTTTTCGCAATCCGCACCAAGGCTCTTGACCGTGCCGCGGACGAAAAAGCGTGCCTCGTAACAGCTGTCGCCAAGGGCATCGCCCGCATCACCGCAGACCACCAGATTGCCCGATTGCCCCATAAAGGCGGACATGTGGCCGATGTTGCCCTGCACAACGATGTTCACGCCTTTCATGGAAATGCCGCACCGCGAGGATGCGTTGCCTTTGACCACGATCATGCCGCCGTGGCCGGTGGCGCCCAGATACTGGCTGGCGTCCCCCTCGATCACGATTTTGCCCGACATGATGTTTTCGCCCGTTCCGGGACCGGCAGAACCGTGGATATTGATCGTGGCCTGTTGGTTCATGCCGCCGCAATAGTAACCGGTGGACCCTTTGACGGTCACTTCGATGGGTGCGTTCAGACCACAGGCAATGGCATGTGCGCCCTTGGGGTTCACGATTTCCCAAGCGGTCTGATTGGTGTTGTCAGCTTGTGCATGCAGCATTTTGTTTGTTGCGCGCAGGCCGGTTTCGGAAAGGTCGATCGTTTGCATCAGGCCGCTTTCTCCGTGGCTGTAGGAGTGTTGTTGTGGCTCCAGAAATAGACAGTTGCCGGCTCTGGCTCCCATACGCGGGCGTTTTCAATGCCGGGCAGGTCTACCATCGCGCGGTATTCAGAGCCGAAGGCCACGTATTGATCGGTTTCGGCCATAACGGCGGGTTTGCACGCGATCGGATCGCGGACCACGCCAAAGCCGTCTTTGGTGCCGACCACAAAGGTGAAGAACCCGTCCAGATCATCGAGGCTGCTGGTCAGTGCCTCGCCCAGAGTGGCACCGTTCTGCATTTGCCATGTCAGGTAGGCGGCGCCCACTTCGGTGTCGTTCTCTGTCTCGATGTGGATGCCTTCGCGGCGCAGTTTGCGGCGCAGGGAGTTGTGGTTGGACAGCGACCCGTTGTGGACAAGGCACTGGTCATCGCCGGTGTTGAACGGGTGCGCGCCCATTGTTGTCACGGCAGATTCGGTGGCCATGCGGGTGTGTCCGATGCCGTGCGTGCCTGACATTGCTGAAATATCAAACTGTGCTGCCACATCTTTGGGCAGACCGACTTCCTTGTAGATTTCAAGACTGTCGCCCCGGCTCATCACGCGGATGCCCATATCGTTGAGGGCCGCGCGTGCCTTTGCGCCGGTTCCGGCTGGAATATCCAGAACGGCATGGGTGCTTTTGATTTCGACGGCAACCGGCCCGCCTACTGCTGTGCTCAGCGCGGCTTCAAGACCGTCGAAGGCGGTCTCGGGCGTGTCCGACTGCACGGTCATCTTGGTCCGACCCTTTGATTCGCCGCCATAAATCGCGATGCCCGCGCTGTCGGGGCCGCGATCTGTCATGGTGATCAGCATCGCCGTCAGCATTTCGCCCAGCTTTGGTTCCAATGATTTGTCTTTCAGAAAAAGACCTACGATTCCACACATAGTCACGCTCCCGACTCGGAACTGATCCTGCAGACCAGCTTTCAGAAAATACGCTACCACCAAATTTCCAAAACTCAACCATCAGGAAACTTTTTTTCTTAAAGGGCAAAAAATGCTATGCGTATTCGACATCCTATGTTTCATTTGCGGCGGTCGGTCGCACCAGTTTGCAGACCGAGGGACACAAAAACGATTCCGACTTGGGGGTAATAACCGTGGAAGAGCAACTGGCAGAACTTGCCGCAAAAGTGGCCGAACTAGAGGCAGCATCTGGTGGCGGGGCCGTCACCAATACGATGTTTGCCGAGACATTTTACTATTTGACGATCCCGTTGATGATCATCATTCACGCCGGGTTTCTGGCCTATGAGATGGGCGCATCGCGGCTCAAGAACGTGTTGTCATCGGGTGTGAAGAACATCCTTGCCTTCGCGTTCATGATCCCGACCTTCTATCTCTTCGGCTGGTGGGTCTATTTTGGCTTTCCAACCGGCATCCCGGGCGCGGCAGGGCCGATGGGGATTTCGGGCGTTGAATACGCCAATTCCATTGCGTTGGGCTGGGGCGAAAGTGCCCAGTACATGGGGCCAAACATTGCTGACAATATCTCGGGCGTTTTCTTTGGTGCCTTTGCGCTGTTTGCGGCCACCACGGCGTCAATCATGTCGGGTGCGGTCATCGAACGGATCCAGACGGTCGGTTTTATCATTCTGGCCGTTGTGCTGGGATCCTTTGCATGGGTCGTTGCGGCCGCCTGGGGCTGGCACGCGGATGGCTGGCTGGTCACGCAGTGGGGCGTTCACGACTTCGGCGCTGCGGGTCTGGTACATGCGGTGGCGGGGTTCTTTGCGCTGGGCGTGCTGATCAACCTTGGGCCGCGCATTGGCAAGTTCAATGCGGACGGCACAGCCAACCACATTCCGGGCCACAACATGCCACTGACGGTTGTGGGTCTGATGCTGATCATCGTGGGCTTCTTTGGGTTCCTGATGGCCTGCGTTGTGCCCCCCGGTGAGGCGTGGTCGTGGTTCCCGGATAAATTCGCGACCATTTACGGCACACCGATCACGCTGTCTTCGCTGGCGTTCAACATCCTGATGGCTGTTGCGGGCGGTGTCATCGGATCGTGGCTGTTCACACGTGATCCTTTCTGGATGATGTCCGGTGCGCTGGCCGGGATTATCTCAACGGCGTCGGGGCTGGATATTTACTTTCCTGCGCTGGCCTTTGTCATCGCCTTCTCTGCGGGTCTTATCCTGAAGCCCTGTGCCGACTGGCTTGAGAACCGCGGCATTGACGATGCTGTGGGCGCGGTAACTGTGCACGGCACCATCGGTCTTTATGGTGTGATCATGCTGGGCATCTGGGGGTCGGGGTATCCGTCGCTTCAAGGGGCGGCTGGCGAGGTGCCGACCATCAGTCTGATCGGTCAGATTGTCGGCGCGGCTGTGTTCTTCCTGCTGGGTTTTGTGCCGGGGTATGTGGTTTCACTGATCCTCAAGATGGCGGGAATGCTGCGCATCCGTGAAGGGGCCGAACTGGCGGGAATGGACCTCGTGAAGGTGCCTGCGGCCGGTTATCCGGAATGGGGCGGCGACGCGCCTGTCACGCCTGCGCATCCGGCAGAATAACGTAAAACAAGGGAGAAACTCATGTTTCCATATGACGAAGCAAGCTGGTCTGCGGTTGACGGGGCCATGTTCATGGGGTGGGGCGGATCGCTGCCCGGGATCGCAACTTTGATTGCCGCTGTGATCTGCGTTGCGGTTCTGGTGATCGGGCAACGGTCCGAGACCGCCAAAGCCAAAGCGTTCGATAAGTAAGCGCAAACGCCAAAGCGAGAGGGCTGCCGGGAGGCGGCCCTCTTTCACATCAAATTGCCTGTTAGGAAAAAAAGTTGCATGACAATGTTGCTTTTTGAAGTGGGCTGAGGCTCAATGCCTCTTAACAAAGACAGAGTCGAACACAGGGGACTATCAATGGCCATTCTATGGAGAGCCTCAGCGCTCGCGCATCGCCACGCCGAAATTGGCGGAGAGTTGGAAGACTGGAACGGCATGGGCACGGCATGGTTTTACGACCATACGCCAGAGCGTGCGAAAGCCGATTACGAGGCCGTGCGCACCAAGGCGGGTCTGATGGACGTGTCCGGCCTGAAGAAGGTGCATGTGGTAGGGGCCGATGCCGCCTATGTCATCGACCGGGTCACGACACGCAACGTAGAAAAGATTGCGCCGGGGCGGTCGACCTATGCGTCGATCCTGAACTCTGAAGGCAAGTTTGTTGACGACTGCATCATCTATCACATTGCGGTCAATTCCTGGCTGGTTGTTCATGGCACCGGCACCGGGATGGAGCAGCTTGCCTCTGTTGCGGCGGGCAAGAATTGCGAGATCCTGTTTGACGATGATCTGCATGACATGTCGTTGCAGGGTCCGGTATCGGTTGACCTGCTGGCGAAAGAAATTCCGGCCATCCGCGATCTGGCGTATTTCGGTCTGATGCAGACCCGGCTTTATGGACGTGACGTGATGATCTCGCGGACCGGCTACACGGGCGAGCGCGGCTACGAGATTTTTTGCCGGGCCAAGGATGCGACCCACCTGTGGGACAGCATTCTGGAAGCGGGCAAGGACATGGGCGTGCGTCCGGTACAGTTCTCCACGCTGGATATGCTGCGCATCGAGAGCTATCTGCTGTTTTATCCCGGTGACAATTCCGAGACCTTCCCGTTTGAAAACGAGACATGCGGTGACACGCTCTGGGAGCTTGGGCTGGAATTCACCGTATCGCCCGGCAAAGAAGGCTTTATCGGTTCAGAAAACCACTATGCCTCAAAGGGCAAGGAGCGGTTCAAGATCTTTGGTGTGCAGCTGAGCGACAGCATGGACCAGATGGAGATGCACGCGCGGGTTCTGCATGACGGCAAAGACGTTGGTGTGATCACCTACGGTCTGTCATCGGAGCTGAACAACTACAGCGTGGCGATTGCGCGTCTGGACCCGTCGGTTGCCAAGGCGGGCACCAAGCTGGTGGTGCGTCAGCCCGACGGTACAGAACTGGCCGCGACTGCCGAAGAAATGCCATTCTACGACAAAGACAAAACGATCCGCACAGCCAAAGGGTGACCGGATCGGGTGCGGGGTGATCCCCCGCACCCTTTTGCTTTCCAAAGGACCACGATGTCGAAATTCACGTTTCCCGAAAGTATCAGAAGCCGTCCGGTGTACGGCACGCTGGAAGCACGCGACGGATCGGCGCATCTGCTGGTTGCTGATGCCCACGGTGCCGAGGCGATCCTTGATGTTGCCACGCCCGAGATGATGGCCAAGGCGCATATCATCTACATCCCCAAAGGAGAGGCGTTTGAGGACAAGCTGCGCGCGCTGAACGCGGCTTCGTTTTATGCCGGGCCAAGTTATGCCGCCGCCGAACCGCGTCTGCGCAAGGCGCTGGCGGATGCCAAGATGGGCTTGCAGGTCTATCTGGCGGGCACCGAAGGATTGATGGGGCAAGCCCAGAACGCAGCGATGGCTGCGGGCATTCCGCACACGGCCATCCAGACAGAGCACCGCGGCAGCATCGCGCGGCGCATGCAATGTGTGCACTGCAAGGGGATCACCGAGGATGTCGAGACCGATCCGTTTGTCTGCAGCCATTGCGGCCTGAACCTGTTTGTCCGGGATCACTATTCGCGCCGTCTGGCCGCCTATCAGGGTGTGTGCATCGACGCGGAAGACCCCGGCAATGTGCCATCACCCAAGGGAATTTACGAATGAGCGGCGCTGAGAAAATCGCAGTCACGGTTACCGATATTGTGCCTTTGAACGATCTTGTGACCCGGTTCGAATTCAAGCGGACCGATGGTGCATTGCTGCCGACGTTTTCGGGTGGTGCGCATACCGTGGTGGAAATGCAGGACGGGGACATCACGCGTCTGAACCCCTATTCGCTGATGTCCGATCCGATGGATCAGACGGCCTATACCATTTCAGTGCGCCGGGACGATGAGGGGCGGGGCGGGTCGTTGTTCATGCACAACAACGTCGCCGTCGGGGACGAGATGGTGATTTCTTATCCCGTCAATCTGTTCAGCCTTGATCTGCGGGCCCGAAAGCATCTGTTCATCGCGGGTGGCATCGGGATCACGCCGTTTCTGGCGCAGATCAAACAGCTTGAGCGGTTCAACGGGCATTGGGAACTGCACTATGCCTGCCGGTCCGAAAGCCTTGGGTCCTATGTGGATGAGTTGACGGGCCATCATCCCAACGAAACGCACATCTATTACGACGATCAGGATCAGGCGATTGATCTGGTCAGCCTGCTGGACGGGCAGCCTTTGGGCACGCATGTGTATGTGTGTGGCCCCAAGGGGATGATCGACTGGGTCCGCAAAACCGCGGCGGATGAAGGTTGGCCACGTGAAGCGGTACACTACGAAGAGTTCCTGGCACCGCAGCCGGGCAAACCGTTTGAGGTGAAGCTGGCGGTGTCCAACAAGGTGATCCATGTCGGGGAACAGGAGAGCCTGCTGGAAGCGATGGAGCGCGAAGGCGTGGATGCGCCTTATTTGTGTCGTGGTGGTGCCTGCGGGCAGTGCGAGACGACCGTGATCGACTATACAGGGAACTTCATTCACCGCGACCATTGGTTGGACGACAGCGAACATGCCAGCGGTCAGAAAATCATGCCATGTGTCAGCCGCTTTGAAGGCAAGACGCTGGTGTTGGACCGCTGAACGCGGCGGCAGGAGAGACAACAATGACCATTCAGTTCAACGACGAAACCTTTCGCGACGATTATTCCTTTTATAACTCCGAGCGTGCGATCAAGCGGTTCCCGTTCCCGTTTCACGAAGACAGCTACATGTATTCTGTCAACATGGAGCAGCATCGCGGCGGCCCTGCGGATTCGGTCTATGAAAAGCGGTTTGATGTAGATGAGCATTATGTCGCGGAAATGCGCGACCGGGCGATGGTGCTGGCGGATGATCCGCTGCGCTGTCAGTCCCTGCCGCATATGACGCTTGCAGGCTGGGATTTGCTTGAACTGATCATGGTGTCAAAGTCGGAAGACTATCCCGATCTGTTTGAACTGCACCGCGATGGCAACAACTGGCGTTGGATCAACAAACCGCTGGGCATTGATGACAGCTTTGTTTTTCTGGATGAGACCACGCTGCCTTACGGCCCGATGGAGTATATCACGCGACAGGCGCAGGGCGATTTCTGTGTTCTGGATCAGCGGGATGACAACCTTTGGATGGATGCGGGCATGGTGACCACGCAGGCGGATTGGTCACTGGACTTTGACATTGGCATGAACTTTTTCGAGTGGCATGCGCCCGTGCCGCTGGCCCATGAAAAAGGGATTTTTGTGCGTGCGCTGAAATTCCTTCTGAACATCCAGCAAGGTGCGCCGGCGCGGCGGCTGAACTGGACGATGACGGTCAATCCGCTGCTGGACACCAGCCCCGAGAATTATCACAAGTGGGGCATTCAGAAGACCACACTGACGCCCGAGAATATCGGTGCCAAACAGCACCTGCGCGTCGAGTTGCAGACGTTTTTCCGCCTGCCGCGTTCAAATGCGCTGGTGTTCCCGATCCGCTGCTACCTGTGCAGCTTTCAGGACATCATGACAGTGCCAAAATGGGGCCGCCGTCTGCACCGTGTGATCCGTGATCTGCCCGAAGAGCTGGCGACCTACAAAGGGTTCATTGATAACCGTCCGATGATGCTGGATTACCTGAAGAACTTTGACGACGGGCAGCCCACATCAGCGGGCATCTGGCCGGACCTTGAGACCGAACCATCGCTTGCAAAATAAACCGGTGCGCGCCCGGAGCCTGTGGAGGTTGGGGGTGCAGGTCATTGGTTTTATGCTGTTGTTTGGCGGCGCAGTGCAGGCGGCGAACTGTCGTCTGGCGCTGGTGCTGGCACTGGATGTGTCCGGGTCTGTCGATCCGGTGGAATATGCACAACAGGTCAACGGGCTTGCGGATGCGCTGAACCATCGCGATGTGCGGGCGCAGATCCTGAACGGGTCCGGGGCGCATGTGTCTTTGGCGGTGTTTGAATGGAGCTCCCGCAACCATCAGTTTGTCATTCAGCCGTGGATCGAACTGACGTCGGATCAGGCGCTGGACCGGGCGATTGGCAAGATACGCCGCCATCAAAAGGTGCGCGCCGGGCTGAAGACGGCGTTGGGCACCGCGCTGGGGTTTGGCGCGTCGTTGCTGGACGGGCAGGCGCAGTGCTGGGTCAAGACGATTGACGTGTCCGGGGATGGCAAGAACAACATCGGTTTCACGCCTGCGCAGCTTTATCAAAGCGGTGCTTTTGGTCAGATCACTGTCAATGCGCTGGTCATTGGTGGGAACGGCGATACCCCGGATGATATTGCGCGCAAAGCCGATCTTTTGCGGTATTACGAAACGCAGGTTATCTATGGCGCGTCATCCTTTGCCATGATTGCGCATGGGTATGCGGATTACGCGGGCGCGATGCGCCGCAAGTTGATCCGCGAGTTACAACTGCCGATCATTGGCGCGTCAGAGTATTAGGCGTCCTGCGGATAGCTGATGACCGAAAGATAACGCGCGGGCAGGGAGATCAGGTTTTCGGGGCCGTGGGGTGCGTCGGCATCGAAGAACAGCGTGTCACCGGGGCAGAGTTTATAGACCTGATCGCCGTGGCGATAGTCAACCTCGCCCTCCAGCATATAGATGGTTTCGATGCCCGCGTGCTGGAACGTCGGGAAAACATCTGCTTTGTCAGACAGGGTGATCAGATAGGGTTCAACAATCACACCGCTGGCGTTGGACCCAAGATGACCCAGCAGATTGTACTGGTGGTTCGCGCGGGTGCCTTCGCGTTCCAGTTCAACGCCCGCACCGGCCTTGGTGTGTACCGCGCCGCGGGATTCTTCGAACCGGCGGAAAAAGGCCGTTAGCGGTACGGACAGCGCGTTGGCAAGGCTTTGCAGGGTGGTCAGGGAAGGAGAGGTGTTGCCGTTCTCAATCTTGGACAGCATACCGATGGAAATGCCGGTAATCGACGAGAGCTCTGCCACGGTGATTTCCTGCTTGCGCCGGAAGCTGCGCACCTCGCGGCCGATCGCAACCTCAAGAACTTTCTCGCGGGTTTCGTCAACGCGGTGCGGATCTTGCTGCAAAATTGTCTTTGCCATTGTCATGTCCAGAGTTTCAATGTTCATCGCATTACCGCTTTGGTTGTGGCTGACAAGTGGGGAGCAGAGTATTTTTGCTTTCTGGTCTCTAGTATAGCACTGAATTTTCCTAGTAGGATACTTTTATGCATGATCGTGAAAAAAAGCATATTGGCTTCCTGATTTTTCCGGGTTTTCCGATGGCGTGCCTGACGTCCATGATCGAACCCCTGCGCGCGGCCAATGAAATTGTCGGGCGGGATGAGTTTCACTGGTCACTGGTGTCAGAAGACGGGCGGCGGGTGCAGGCCAGCGCGCGTGTCTGGTTTGATCCTGACATATCGCTGACAGAACTGGACAATCTGGATCAGGTCTATCTGCTGAGCGGTCCGGCCTCTAACTTTCGGGATGCGGAACGGTCCAATGGGCGTTTGCGCAAACTGGTCCGGCACGGTGCGACCGTGGGTGCCATCAGTGGTGGTGTGTTTCCGCTGGCGCGGTCTGGGCTTTTGCGCGGGCATACGGCATCGGTTCACTGGTGCTATGAAGGGGCATTTGCCGAAGAATTTCCTGACCTTGCCACGTCGGACGATGTGATCACCATTGATAACACGCGATTGACAGCTTCGGGGGCGGCGGCGGCGTTTGATCTGTCGCTTCATTTGATTGAACAGGCGCTGGGCGCGGATGTGGCGACCGAAGTTGCCTGCTGGTTTCAGCATCCGATGGTGCGCGGGCAGGGGGTGTCACAGCGCACGCCCACGCTGGCGACGGAAAGCACCAATGACATGTTGCCAGCAAATGTACGTGACGCCATTGCGCTGTTCTCAAGCCACCTTGAGGACCCGCTGAACATTGCGGATGTCGCGCGCGAGGTCGGGGTTTCGGTGCGGCAACTGGAACGGCAGTTTCACAAGACAACCGGCAGCACGCCGCTGGTCTATTACCGGTCCATGCGGATGCACAAGGCGCGTCAGCTCTTGCTTTATGGCAGCTATTCGATGGCCGATATTGCGGCGGCTGTCGGCTATTCCTCGGCCTTTACGCTGATCAAGAACTACCAAGAGGTATTTGGCATTCACCCCAAGGAAGAGCGAAAGAAGGTTAACATGTTCCGGGTACGCGAAAGCGAAGATGGGACGGAAATCAGGCCGTAGATTGCGCGGCGGTGACCAAAGCGTGATGCAGCGTTCCCGCTGAGGCGCGGGGGCCGAGGATGCGCAGGTGGTCGGCGTCCGCGCCGCGGATCACAAAGCAGCCCAACTGGTGGATCACCGTGCGCTGTGCATCGCCTGCCTGCATCCGGCGGACCGGAGCGGCGCAGAGCCTTTCACTGACGTCCACCATGCCCGGGCCTTGCAGATCAAAACACGCCCATGCCCCGGTCTGTTCGGTGATTGAGGCTGCGTCGCCAAAGCGCTGCTTGAGGTCATCGGCCAAGAGCGGATGGGACGTTTTGGGCGCGCTGATCATCCATTGGTCCGGACCCATCCAGAAGCCTGTTTCGGGGTCATGCAGGACCGCCTGACCGGGGCCGGGCACGGCACCCAGCATTTTGGCAATCACGCTGTGGCAGCGGTCTTCTTGTCCCAAGCGCGCGGCAACGGAGGCGAGGACCAGACCATCATTTTCAGACAGGGTGACATGCGCAAAGGTATCAACGCGCGGCTCTGACCCGCCGAGGGCTGTAACAGGTTTCAGATCATGCACGGAGGCGTTCTCCCTCTGGATCAATGAAATGCGCGCTGACGATTTCGACTTCGGTTTCCACATTGGTCAGCGGGCTGACGAGGCGCATCCGTTCGCCCATCCGTTCCGACCCGTTTTTGAGAAAGCCCAAGGCAATTGCGTGGCCAAGATTGGGCGAATAGCACGCTGAGGTTACATAGCCCTGATCGTGCGCGGCATCGACCGGCCCGCCCATCGCCATGAGGTGCGCACCGGCGGGAACGGCTTTTTCAGGGTTCACCGGTTTGATCCCGACCTGACGCAGATCATCATCGCGGTTGAGCCCCTCACGCTCTGACAGGGTCGAGCCGATGCTGTCTTTCTTTTTCGATACCATCCGCCCCATCCCGAGGTTTTGCGCGGTGGTCGTGCCGTTGAGTTCGTTTCCGGCGGCGTGGCCCTTTTCGATGCGCATCACGCCAAGTGCTTCGGTGCCGTAGGGCGTGATGTCAAACTCTGCGCCTGCCTGCATGATCCTGCGCATCAACGCATCGCCATATTCGGTTGGGACGGCGATTTCATAGGCCAGTTCGCCGCTGAACGAAATGCGGAACAGGCGCGCGCGCAAGCCGCCGCAGACGGTGATATTGGCGCAGGCCATGAAGGGAAAAGCATCATTCGAGATGTCCTGATCGACGATTTTTTCCAGAACACGGCGGCTGTTCGGGCCTGCAACCGCGTATTGCGCCCAGGCTTCGGTGGTCGAGATCAGCTGGACGTCCATGTCAGGAAACAGGCACTGGCGCACAAATTCCATGTGCCGGTAGACCGGCAAGGCGTTTGCGGTTGTTGTCGTGACGACAAAATGGTCTTCGGCCAGACGTGCGGCTGTGCCGTCGTCCATCGCGATCCCGTCTTCGCGCAGCATGAGACCGTATCGGGTTTTGCCTACCGCGAGTTTTGCAAAACCGTTGCAGTAGATTTTGTTCAGGAAATCCGCCGCATCAGTGCCCTGCACGTCAACCTTGCCCAATGTGGTCACGTCACAGACGCCGACCGATGCACGGGTGGCAAGAACCTCGCGGTCTACGCTTTCGCGCCATGTCTTTTCGCCTGCGCGGGGAAACCACTGCGCCCGCAGCCAATTGCCGACTTCGACAAACTCAGCCCCCTGTTCGGTGGCCCATTTGTGGCTTGGCGTCAGGCGGGTTGGGTGGAATTCCTGTCCGCGATGGCGGCCGCCGAAAGCGCCGATTGCAGTGGGTGTATAGGGAGGGCGGAAGATGGTTGTGCCGACCTCGGGAATGGATTTGCCCGCCAGTTCGGCCATGATCGCAAGGCCGCCCATGTTGGATGTCTTGCCTTGGTCAGTGGCCATGCCCAGCGTTGTATACCGCTTGAGATGTTCGACGGATCGAAAGCCTTCCTGATGGCTGAGTTTGACGTCCTTGACCGTTACGTCGTTCTGCTGATCCAGCCACGCCCGTGAACAGCCCTCGACATACCAAAACGGCTTGATCACCACGGGCGCATCTTCGGCGGCGGGCAGGTCAAGCGGTGCGTTGTCCAGATCCAGAACCGACAGGGCTGCGTTCCGGCCCCCCTGCAACGCGCCCGTTGTTGACATGTCACCGTTTGCTGCCCCGGCGACGGTCATGCCGGCAGGCAGGTCTGATCCGGGCACAAAGGCGGCCAGGTCGTCGTTCCATGTGGGACGGCCCCGCTGGTGGCAGGTCAGATGCACGTTCGGGTTCCATCCGCCAGACAGGCCCAAAGCACCGCATTCAAGGGTGCGGGTCGATCCATCGGCAAGGCGGACTTCGGCAAAGGTGAGCCCAAGCCGCCCTTTGGTGTCGATCACTTCGCCGTGCAGCACTTCGTAATCGAGACTGCGCGGCGCGTCAGCGCGCACATCGACAACGGCGGAAATCTTGACGCCCTTTGCGTGCAGGTCGCTTGCGGTGCGGTGCCCGTCATCGTTGTTGGTGAAGATTGCAACGCGCCTGTCTGCGGCTACCGCAAAGCGGTTGGCGTATGTCCGCAGGGCAGATGCCAGCATGATGCCGGGGCGGTCGTTGTTTTCAAAGGCAATCGGACGCTCTGTCGCGCCGCCCGCAAGGATGGTCTGCCGGGTGTATATGCGCCACAGGATCTGACGCGGCTTACCCTCTTGCGGTGTCTTGAGGTGGTCGCTGATCCGTTCAACCGCGCCGTAGATGCCGTGATCGAAAGCGCCGATGATTGTGGTGCGGGGCATGACGCGCACATTGGACAAGCTTTGCAGTTCGGCCACGGTGGCCGCAGCCCAGTCCGCGCCGCTGTTGTCACCAAGGGCAAAGGTTTCGCTGTTCAGGCGGCCGCCCATGCGAAAGTCTTCGTCCGCGATGATGACATCCGCACCGGCACGCCCGGCCGTCAATGCAGCGGCCAGACCCGCAGGCCCCGCACCGATGATCAGCAGGTCGCAATGCAGGAAGCCTTTGTCATAGACGTCGGGATCATCCTTGAGCGACAGCGATCCCAGACCGGCCGCGTGGCGGATTACCGGCTCGTATAGTTTTTCCCAGAAGGCGGCGGGCCACATGAAGGTTTTGTAGTAAAAGCCCGCAGTCAGGAAGTTCGACAAACGGTCGTTGATCGACAAAAGGTCAAAGCGCAAGGAGCCCAGCCGGTTTTGGCTTTTGGCAAGAAGCCCGTGGTAGAGTTCGGCGGTGGTGGCGCGGGTATTGGGTTCCTGACGGCTGCCGCCGCGCAGTTCGACCAATGCGTTGGGTTCTTCGGAACCTGCTGTCAGCACACCGCGCGGGCGGTGGTATTTGAACGAACGCCCCATCAGGCGCACACCATTGGCCAACAGCGCTGATGCCAGCGTGTCACCCGCGTGTCCCTGATAGCTTTTGCCATCAAACATGAATTTCAGCGTTTCGTCGCGGTTGATCTGGCCGCCGCTTGCAAGTCTGTTTCGCTGGGTCATTTGCTGCGCCCCCGTGCGCGGGCGACATCGCGGGCCAGCGCCACTTCGGAAATTTCGTGGGTCACGGTATTGCGTGTCACGACAAGCCATGATCGGTCGCCCGCTTCGTGAAACCACAGTTCCTTGTGCCAGCCCGCCGGATTGTCCCGCAGATAGCCGTATGCATAGAAATCCTGCGCTGCCGTTTCGGACTGCCAATCGGGGCGATCAATCAGCTTTGCATCGCCCATATAGGTGAATTCCGCGGCGTCCCGTGGACCCAGAAGAGGGTGTTGGATGATCATGCTCCGCGTCCTTTCAGTGCAGGTTGGGCTGATTGCCCATGCCTTTTTCGTCGATCATCAGTCCTTTTTGGAAACGATCAAAGCGGTAGGCCGTGGCGGTCGGGTGGGGGGCATCATTTGCCAGAAGATGGGCAAAGCAGAAGCCGCTTGCCGGGGTTGCCTTGAACCCGCCGTAGCACCAGCCGCCGTTGAAATAGAGCCCGTCGATATGGGTGCGGTCGATGATCGGGGAGCCGTCCATCGACATGTCCATGATCCCGCCCCACATGCGCAGCAACCGCGCGCGTCCAAACGCCGGGAAAATCGCCATGCCGCCTTCGCACACGTCCTCGACTGTGGGCAGGTTGCCGCGCTGGGCGTAGGAATTGTAGCCGTCCAGATCACCGCCAAAGACCAATCCGCCCTTGTCGGACTGGCTGACATAGAAATGGCCCGCCCCGAATGTGATGACGCCGGGCAGCACGGGTTTCAGACCTTCGCTGACAAACGCCTGAAGGACATGGCTTTCGATGGGCAGGCGCATTTCGGCCTTGGCCATGAGCCTGCCGGATGAACCCGCCACGGCGCAGCCCACCTTGGTGGCTCCGATAAACCCGCGTGAGGTTTCAACCCCGAGGCATTTGCCGTTCTCGATCCGAAAACCGGTGACTTCGCAGTTCTGGATGATATCGACACCGTTGCTGTCCGCGCCGCGTGCGTAGCCCCATGCCACCGCGTCATGGCGCACGGTGCCGCCCCGGTGCTGTGCCAGCCCGCCCTGAATTGGAAAACGCGCATCGTTTGTGTTGAGAAACGGATAGCGCGCCTTGATCTGCTTGGTCGTCAGCATCTCTGCATCTGCGCCGTTCAGGATCATCGCATTGCCGCGCCGGATGAACGCGTCGCGCTGCGCATCCGAATGAATGAGATTCAGGATCCCGCGTTGAGAGATCATCGCGTTGTAGTTCAGATCCTGCTCAAGCCCTTCCCAAAGCTTGAGCGAAAATTCGTAAAAGGGTTCGTTGCCGTCCAGCAGATAGTTTGACCGGATGATGGTGGTGTTGCGGCCCACGTTACCGCCACCGATCCAGCCTTTTTCGATGACAGCGATGCGCTTTTGTTTATATTCTTTGGCAAGATAATACGCTGCCGCAAGGCCGTGGCCGCCGCCGCCGATGATCACATAGTCATAATGGCTTTGCGGCTCAGGCTCGCGCCACGCCGGTTGCCAGCCCTTGTGGCCGGTCAAGGCTTCCTTGATGACTTTGAAACCCGAATAACGCATTCCGAACCCCTTTTCTTAACCAGTTGGCCCAAGCCCCACCTGTTGTGAAGTTTGAGATTGGACGCCCGGCACCGCATTTGCGACATCACGATCTTGGACACTTTTCTCGTACTGACAAGAAAAAAACTTGATTAACAGGAATATCCTGCGAAAGTAATTTGCGATGCATACAACGGCGCACAGAATCGCTGAATTCGTATCACAAAGCCGTCGATCACCCGGTTGATGGTGCCGCATCCCAGATGGGACGTAGAAACAGGGAGCTAAAAATGAACAATTTTACAACAGCTTTGACGGCAGGGGTTCTGACCCTTGCGCCATTGAGCGTTTTTGCCGCCGACAGTGATGATCCGATTGTCATTCCGGTGCACAACTGGTCCAGCCAGATTGTGATGTCCAACGTGGTTGGTCAGATGCTTGAGCAAAATGGCAACAACGTCGAATATGTCACGACAGACAGCCAGGCCGTTTATGAATCGGTCCGTCTGGGTGATGTGACGCTTGAGATGGAAGTCTGGGAAGGTGCCTTTGGCGCGTCTTTCCGTGCCGCTCAGGAAAAAGGCGGTATTGTTGATGTCGGTGATCACGACGCGGTCACACGCGAGGACTGGTGGTATCCGATGTGGACAAAGGATGCCTGCCCGGGTCTGCCAAGCTGGGAAGCGCTGAACGATTGTGCCGCCGTTTTCGCCACCGCAGAGACGGGCGACAAGGGTCGCTATCTGGATGGGCCGGTTGACTGGCTCAAGCACGGTCAGGAACGTGTTGAAGCGCTGGACATGGATTTTGTCGTGGTGAACGCGGGTTCTGCCGCAGCGCTCTGGGCCGAGATTGGTGCCGCCGAGGCGGACAAGCGTCCGATCGTCGTATTCAACTGGACGCCCAACTTTGCCGAGGCCGTCTGGCCCGGTGAGTTTGTGGAGTTCCCGGCGTGGGTTGATGGCTGTGACAAGGATCCTGCCGTTGGTCCAAACCCGAACGCGCTTTATGACTGCGGTAACCCTGCAAACGGGTATCTGAAGAAAGCAGCGTGGGAAGGCATGGAAGAAAAGTGGCCAAGTGCCTACGCCGTGCTGGAGAAAATCAGCTTTACCAACCCTCAGATCGCCGAGATGGCCAAACTGGTCGACATCGACGAGATGGAGCCAGAAGAGGCTGCTGAAGCCTGGTTGGAAGACAACAAGGACGTGTGGGAAAGCTGGCTGAACTAAGCCCGGCCCACCCTTTTTGTCTTGTTCCCCGTCCGGTTCTCCGGGCGGGGACAGCTACCTGCGAGGATCAGTATGTCCACCGATGCCCCCGTCATTTCATGCAAGAACGTATGGAAAATTTTTGGACCTGATCCCGAGGGATTCCTGAAAAACATGCCCGATGGCATGAGTTTTGATGACATCCGTGCCGCGGGGTATATCGCGGGCGTCAAGGATGTCTCGATTGACGTTCACAAAGGTGAAATGCTGGTCATCATGGGCCTGTCGGGGTCCGGCAAATCCACGCTTGTGCGTTGTTTTTCGCGGTTGCACGAAATTACCGGCGGTACGATCACCGTCGAAGGTCAGGACATCATGTCTTTGGCCGAAAAGGATCTGATTGAATTACGCCGTTCCAAGATGGGCATGGTTTTCCAGTCGTTCGGCTTGTTGCCGCACCGGAGCGTTCTTGAGAACGTGGCCTTCCCGCTTGAAATGCGCGGCCAGGACAAACACACGCGGCGCGAACGTGCACTTGAGGTGGTCAAGCTGGTTGGGCTTGAAGGACGCGAAGACTATTTCCCGCGCGAATTGTCCGGCGGTCAGCAGCAGCGCGTCGGAATCGCGCGTAGCCTCGCCATTGAGCCGGACATCTGGTTTCTGGACGAACCGTTCAGCGCGCTTGACCCACTGATCCGCAAAGAAATGCAGGATGAATTTCTGCGGCTTCAGCAAATGCTGAACAAAACCATTGTCTTTATCACCCATGATTTTGACGAAGCGCTTCGGCTGGCTGACCGCATTGCGATCATGAAGGATGGCGCGGTCGAGCAATGTGACACCCCGGACCAGATCGTCCTGCATCCCGCAACGGAATACGTGCGCAAGTTCACCGAGGACATCGACAAGGCGCGTGTGGTACACGCGGGCGTGCTGGCGCAGGCCGGTGCCACGGGGGAAGGCGCACCGCTGGATGCGATGACAACCGTGCATGATATGGCGCGGATGCTGGTGAATGACACACGCGACATGATCCCGGTCAAACGCGGTGAAGAGCTGATTGGTGCGATGCCGCGCAGAGAGGCGCTGGACATTCTGCTGGGCGCCGAAACATGAGCGTCCAGACCGCAGATTTCGCGTCCGAGCCGCGCACGTTCAGCCGGACACAGATCGGGATTGCGCTGCTGGGAACGGCGGTCCTGCTGACGTTTCTGCAGTATATCGGTGCGCTGCCTGCATGGCTGCACCGACTGCCGGAAACGGTTATTCCCAATTTTGCCGTCTGGCTGGACGCCATTTTCAACTTTATCAAGGATGATCTGGGCTTGCTTGCCCTCACCCGGTTCTTGACCGAAGGGCTGGAATGGTTGCTGGACTTTTCGGCCAATATCTTTTTTGGCAAGCGGCGTTTTCCCAATATTGGTCCGATGCCCTGGACCGCCGTTGCCGCCGTTGCGGCGGTGATCGGTTATTATCTGGGCGGGTGGCGTCTGGCGCTGCTGGGCGGTGGGACGATGGTCTGGACCGCGCTGATTGGGCAATGGAAAATCGCGATGCAGACGATGTCTGTGCTGGCCATTGCCGCACCGCTAGCGTTTGTGATTGGTCTGTCGCTTGGCATTGCTGCGTGGAAATATCCGTGGGTTGACCGTGTAATCAAACCGGTTTTGTCGGTTCTGCAAACCTTGCCCTTCTTTACCTACCTTCTGCCTGCGGTGATCTTTTTCAAGGTTGGTCCGACCGCCGGGGCGGTTGCCACGACAATCTACGCTATCCCGCCGATGATCCTGATGACGACGCTTGGCCTCAAGAAGGTATCGCCGGAAGTGGTGGAGGCGGGCAAGATGAGTGGATGCACCCGTGGCCAGATGCTGCGCCATGTCTATATTCCGTCCGCGCGTACCGACATTCTGGTGGGCGTGAACCAGGTTATCATGCTGTGTCTGGCGATGGTGGTTTTGACAGCCTTTATCGGCATGCCGGGTCTGGGTGCCAAGCTGCTTGCGATGATGGGCAGTTTCAAGCTGGGGCGGTCCTTTGAGATTGGCGTTACGATTGTCTTGCTCGCCGTTATGTTGGACCGGATGTCGAAGGCATGGGTGACCAAACAGCCCGAGCATTTTGAACGCGGCACCCCGTTTTTGAAGCGGCACAGCATGCTGTTGCTGGGTGTCGGCCTGTTTGCGTTCTTTACAGTGCTGTCGATGATTGTGCCTTTTTTTGGTGAAGTGGGCCGGGGGCAGGATTTCAGCCAGGGCAAAGAGCTGGATAATCTGATCAAGGGTTTTCTGAATATTGAATGGGTCAAGGCGACGACCGGCTTTTTACGTGCGTTTCTGAATGTTCAGATTCTGATACCGTTTCGAAACTTCATGCTGTCGATCCCCACACCGGCGTTCATTTTGTTGATTGCGACCTTTGCCTTCCTGTTGGCCGGGCGACGCGAAGCGATCTATGCGGTGATCTTCTTTTCGCTTGTGGCCTTGTCCGGCTGGTGGGACCGCGCGATCATCACGCTTTATTCGGTGATATCTGCGGTCAGCCTTGCGGCGTTGATCGGGCTGCCCATTGGCATCATCGCCGCGCGCACCGAGAAATGGTCACAGCGGGTGCTGCTGATCTGTGACACGGCGCAGACCTTTCCCAGTTTTGTCTATCTGATCCCGGCGATCATGCTGTTTGGCATCACGGACATTGCAGTGATCTTTTCCATCCTGATCTTTGCGATGGTCCCGCTGACCCGCTACACGATCGAGGGCCTGCGCACGGTGCCCGGCGAGATGACCGAGGCCGCTGACATGGCGGGGGCCACGCGCATGCAAAAGCTTTGGAGCGTGCAGCTGCCGCTAGCCCTGCCGACAATGGCCATTGGTTTTAATCAGGCGATCATGTTTGCGTTCTTTATGGTGATCATTGCGGCGTTTATCGGCACGCAGGATCTGGGACAGGAATTGCAGCGTACGCTTGCCGGGACCGATCTGGGCAAGAACTTTGTGCTGGGCATTTGTGTGTCGCTGATGGCTTTGACCTTTGATCTGACGATCATGAAATGGGCGTCGGACAAAAAGCGGATGCTTGGGCTGGAGTAATGTCTGCCGCCGTGTGAGCGGGGGGTGATCCGGGTGTTTGGACAGGCAGAGTGGGATATTCCCGGGCGTTCTGTCGCGCGATTTAGCCACCTTTTTGGTCATGCCCTGACCCTTTTCGGGGGTCTTTGGCCGCGCCCAGCAACGCCAGAAGGGCAGGCGTGTGGCGGGCGAGCGCCCCGTCGCGGGGCGTGGCAAGGACCAGCTTTCTATGTGCGGCGGTCGGCAGGGGGATCGTGCGCACATCGTCTGCGCGGTATCTGTCAACGTCGGGTGCGGGCAGCAGGGTAAATCCCAGCCCGGTTGAAACGCATTCCATAATCGCCTCAAGATTGTCGAGCACGATTGTTTCGGCGGTTGCCGGGCGCGGATGCCCGCGCATTTCCTGCGCGATCACCTTGCCGATTCCAGTGTCGGGCATGAAATGGAAGAATGGCCGGTTCAGTAGCAAACCGGCCAAGCCTTCGTGCAGCAGGCTGTTGTGGGCGGCAAAAACGAAGGGTTCGGCGTAGAGCATGGATTGCACAAGCCCGTCTGGCAGACCGTCCGCATCTGTGAGGATTGCTGCATCAAGCTGGCCCTGTTTTACCTTGGTCTGAAGATCGCGGGACAGCCCGGTTTCAAATTCAAAGGTTGCGTCAGGTGCGTCGCGTTTGGCGCGCTGCAAAAAGCCTGGCAGCAAGCGCACCGCAGCCGTGGTGATGAACCCGATGTGGAATTGACCGACAAGCCGGTCGCCGGGTTGGCAAAGCTGCAAAAGGGCGTCTTCACGATGCAGCAGCGGGACCGCCGCGTCGACGACGCTGCGCCCAATGGGGGTGAGCCGGGGCGGGCGCACGGTGCGGTCGAAAAGTGTGACACCCAGTTCTGTTTCAAGTGATTTCATCTGCATCGACAGGGCCGAAAGGGTCATATTCAGCTGCTCTGCTGCCTTGGCAAAAGAGCCGACCCTTGCGATGCGGATCAATGTTTGAAGGGATCTGGTCTGCATTAAATCAACATAAGCTGAACTTGATATTAAATCTTATTACGTTGTGCTGAATTTTTGCAAGCCTATCCTGCGGGTACGATGGAAAGGAACAGCGATGGCACATCGACTTGTTGGCGTGGCGCGGGATCTGGCACCGGTCTTTGAGAAGCGCGCAGCGGAATGGGACCGGACACGCAATTACTGCTGGGACAACGTCCGCGCGTTGACCGATGCAGGCATTATGGGAATGTCGATCCCCCAAGCTTATGGCGGGCAGGGGGCCAGCTTTCTGGATGTTGCCATGGTGGTTGAGGAGATAGCGAAGGTCTGTACCCTGACAGCGCGGGTGGTTGTAGAGGCCAACATGGGCGGCATCAGCGCCGTGATGGGGTATGGCACCGAAGCGCAAAAGGCCTATTGCGCGAGGTACGTGCTGGCCGGGGATAAACCTGCGATCTGCATTACCGAACCCGGCGCGGGCAGTGCGGCCACCCAGATGCAGACCACGGCGCGCAAGCGTGGAAATCGGTATGTGTTAAACGGCTGCAAACACTGGATAACGGGGGGCGGTGTATCAAAGCTCCACCTCGTGTTTGCCAGAGTTCTGGATGAGGCCGGGACAGAGCAGGGGATTGGCGGGTTCATTCTTTTTGCCGATCCTGCCGGAGGAAATGTGCCCGAGGGTTTCAGTGTTGCAGGGCGCGCGCGCACGATGGGGTTGTGCGGTATGCCGGAGGCCGAATTGCGGTTCAAGGATGTGGAAATTGACGCGCAATGGTTGCTGCAACCGCCGTCGGGCCTCAAGCGCGGCTTTGCTGATCTGATGAATGCCTATAATTCGCAACGTGTCGGCGCTGGTACGATCGCGATGGGTGTGGCTGCCGGTGCGCTGGAGCATGCCAGACGCTATCTGCTGGAACGCGAACAATTCGGGCGACCGCTGGCGGAGTTTCAGGGCTTGCAGTGGATGCTGGCGGACATGGATACGCAGGTGCATGCCGCGCGGCTGATGCTGCACGACGCGGCAGTCTCCGGTGGGGCGGGGGGCCATGCCTTTCCTGACATGACAACGGCGGCGCGGGCCAAGCTGTTTGCGTCGGAAATGGCGATCAAAGTTGTCAGCGATGCGCTTCAGATGTTCGGTGCGCGCGGTTACGGTGATGAGGAACCGCTTGAGCGGATGTACCGCGATGTGCGCATGTTCACGATTGGCGGGGGAACGGCGCAGATTTTGCGGACGCAGATCGCGGGCAGTATTCTGGGGATCAGAACACCGCAGGCGCGGGACGGCTATGCCGAAGCCACTGCCGCTACACGTTTGGCGGCCGAGTAGGGCATCGCGGTGTTTGTATGCCGTTTGGAAAAAGTGAGCCGCACCCGATGGCGGATGCGGCATTGTGTTTTGGTTGGCCACAAGAGTGGCACAGATCAGACTTGCCAGCCCCGCGCCCAAACCGAGCGCAGGACCGGTTGATCAGAACATGAAGTAGGCGTCTGTCAGCGTTGGAATGGCGATGTTTTCCAGCGTCAGGCTGCCGCCACCGTCCCAGTTGATCGTTGTGTTTGACCCGCCACCGCTTGTCACCACCGAAGATGTTGCATCGCGCCAGTCCTGATCAGACGCGCCGCCGTTGGTCACGCTGAAGGATGAAATGTCGATGGTATCGAACGCGGTCATGTCGGTGATCCGGTCATCGCCCTCGTTCGCGTTCATGACAAATGTGTCAGCTTCGCCGCCGCCGGACATGGTGTCATTGCCCAGAGCGCCGATGATTTCGTCGATCCCAGCACCGCCGAATGCTTCGTCGTTACCATCGCCCAGGTTCATTTTGTCATTGCCGTCGCCGCCGAAGACCTTGTCGTTGCCGTCACCGGCGAAGACGTTGTCATTGCCCGCCTGGGTGAAGATCAGATCGTTGCCGTTCTGCGCAAAGACCAGATCATTGCCGGAGCCGGTGTTGATGATGTCGTTGTCGCCGCCGCCGTTGGCGATGTCGTTCTGATCACCACCGAAGATACGGTCAGATCCAGAGCCGCCGTAAATCCGGTCAAAGCCCGCGCCGCCGAACAGCAGGTCATTGCCCGCGCCGCCAAACAGCAGATCCTCGTCGTCACCGCCGTTGACCACATCGTTGCCGTCACCGCCCGAGACGACGTCCTTGTCCCCTTCTCCGCGCAGGTTGTCGTTGCCTGCATCGCCCTGCAGGTTGTCCACGCCGTCACCGCCGTTGATGGTGTCGTTGCCTGCCAGACCTTCCAGCATGTTGGCCGCCGCATTGCCGGTAATTTCGTCGTCGCCGCTGCCGCCGGTTGCGTTTTCAACGATCGTTCCGGAAGAGATGGTAAAGCCGCCGGGGATCACACCGCCGCCGTCCTTGAGATAGGAGACTGGCCCGCCGCTGGTCAGCGGCGCGGCGTCCAGCGTCGCCTCTCGCAGGTCGATCACCGCATCGCGCGTGCTGCCCCCGGCCGAGATTTCATCGGTGCCGCCAACATCCTGAATGGTTTCAAAGAAGGTGCCGGCCCCCACGGTGTCGGGCAGGGTGTAGGTGTCTGCCGCTGCGGTGGGGGGCGGTGCAACGCCATATAGATTGATCAGCGCCTGCAAATCCCACGCGCCAAAGTTGCCACGGTTGCCGTAGGCTTCTTCCGATGTGCCTTGGGCCGCCCAGCCGTCGCGGTAGGCCATGATTGAATTGATCGGATCGTTGAAACCAAGGGCCCCGCCGGAAAATGCGCTGGCCCCGGTCATGCCCAAAAGGACGCCGCTGCCGACGCTGGTGTCATGGGTGTGACCCAGACCAAGCGCATGGCCGATTTCGTGGACAAGCGTTTCATAGCCCTGACCGCCCTGATCCTTGCCGTTGAGCCAGCGGTCAGAGATCGTGTGATTCATGCGAATGCTGGATTCGGTATGCCCGCCTGAGGTTTGTGAGCCTGCGGTGCCAAGGCTTCCTGAATCGTCGTTTTTGAAGAAGTCGAGTTCGGCATCAGCAAATGTTGTGGTTTCAACAAAGGTGACGTCGATCATGCTTTCGATTTCATCAAGTGCCTGCCGCACGATGAGCTTTTCCGCCGCGGTCCAGTCTTCTTCGCCCGTCCAGGCCGCCTGGCTCCCGGCGGCCAACAGACCGCCGTAGTTGGACAGCTGGCCATCATCACCGAAGAAATACATGATCGCATTCTGATCGGCACCGAGCAGGGGGCGCGTGCCCTGCACGGCGGCAACCGGCAAGACTTCACCCGGCGTGACCGGGTCAAACAATTCTGCTGAAAGCGTATATGTACCCGTGTATAGATCGTTGTACGCGGCTGCCGATACAAAATAGGTGCCGGAACTTGTTGTGGTGTAGCTCAGCTCGGCATTTACACCCGGGCCGCCATCGTCGTCCGAAGCAAGAAACCCCCCCGCAGAATCGTAGAGCCGCAGAAGGGGGTCGGACAGCGTGACGCCGTCCATCGCGAAAATATAGGTTTCGCCTGCGTCAAGTTCGATCGCGAACCAGTCACGGTCACCCGCGACGTCGAGTTCTTCGTTGACGTTGCCGCCAACGGCGAGGGTTCCCGTGGTATCCGTGCCCGCCGAAATCAGGTCTTCGATGGCAACGCCATTGCGCTGGGCACCCGACGGTTCGGGGATGACCTTGATCCTTGGCGCGACATCGCCGGTGGCAAGCTCGACAACAACGCCTGCTTCGGGGTTCGCCTCGATACATCCCAAACAAGCGCAGCCTGTCTCATGCACGACTGGCACCGGTTCGTACCGCACCACTGTAAAACGGTCGTGGGTTTCGTCGATGTGGGGATTGGGGTTGAAACGCGTCATGTGAAAATGCTGTGTCATTTGGATGGTCCCTGAAATGCTTGCTTCACAATTCTAACGCCGGAAAAAGACAAGAAAATGTCGCAAGGTGAAAAAGATGTATGCTTACAAGGGGGGAACAAAATACGTCACCCTTCCGCGATGAACAAAGCACGAAACCGTGGTTTTGGCAATATTTCCATCGTTATTTCGTGTATTTTCGCCCCTGATATGCGGGGTTTTTCCGATGTCTGCGGTCTGAGGGAAGTGTGGGCAGGTCACCGGTGTTTGGCTAAGGCACTGCACGCAAAGGATGAATCGCAGTGTACTTTTCCGCCGATGCTTGTGCCACTGGCGGTGTCCCCAAGGGTCGGGTCGGGCTTGAATTCAATGACAGATTGAATTTCTTTTATGGCTTCCGGCAAATCAGGTATTTTGCGTCCGGCAACCTGACATCTTATTGTAACATGCCGGTTCCAGAGTGATACCGGCGACCGGATCTGCAGATTGACAAGGACACCCATGATGACGTTGGACCGCCGCCTGATGGCCGAAGCACTTGGCACGTTCTCATTGTTGGCAACCGTGGTTGGTTCGGGGATCATGGCTGAACGGTTGGCAGGCGGGAACGTGGCAGTGGCGCTTTTGGGCAATACCATTCCAACGGGTGCCATTCTGGTGGTGCTGATCACGATCTTCGGGCCGATATCGGGCGCGCATTTCAATCCTGCCGTAACGCTGTGCTTTGCGCTGCGGCGGGAGATTGCCGCGCGGGAAGGGCTGCTTTATGCGGCTGTGCAGGTGATTGGCGGGATCGCGGGTGTGCTTGCGGCGCATATCATGTTCGAGCATCCGATTTTTGATCCGTCCCAGACCGCGCGCACCGGTGTTGGGCAATGGACCGGTGAATTCGTGGCGACGTTCGGGCTGATCGGTACAATTCTGGCCTGTCTCAAGGCGCGCCCGACCGCCGTGCCGATGGCTGTGGGCCTTTATATCACGGCGGCCTATTGGTTCACGTCGTCCACGTCTTTTGCGAACCCTGCGGTGACCATCGCGCGGGGGTTTTCCAATACGTTCGCGGGCATTGCACCTGTGGACGTGCTGGCCTTTATCCTTGTGCAACTGGTCGCGGCGGTTTTGGCAACATGGTTTTTCCGCTGGCTACTGGCGGATACGGCGCATTAGCGGGCGTCAGGTCGGCACCCCTGATCGGCGGTCATGGGTATGGCGGGCAGGTTTTGAAGGACGGGGCTGTGGTCTTGGAATACAGATTGATGCTTTGACGAGATGATCTTCGTGGGCTGTAATGATTGTTAGTCGGGCGGCAATTGAATTGGTGACGGTAGAACGCCTTCATAGTCACGGTTCCTCGGTTTGGCAGCGCAAAAGGTCAGCGCCTGAGTTCGATCTGGACACCGCCGAGGGAGAAGTTTGTTTCGTCGCGGATCGAACGTGCTTCGTTTGCCTTGAGTTTTTGCCCGCCCAACACCGTACCATGTGATGATGGTTTGGCGCCGTTGCCATCTCGGATGAAGAGACGGTTCTTGTGTAGAATGAGGCTTGCGTGTTGCCCCGAAACCGACCGGTCGGACTCGCTAAAAACGACATCAGCCCATTTTCCATCTCGCCCAAAACGTACTTCACCGTGCTTTCTGAACCTAGGGATCGTATTCAAGCGCGCAGATCGCGTTCTCAGTGAACCTGACTTAATAACAAGACGCCACTCACCCATATCTGTGTTTTGAGCGGCCGCAATTGGCGAATGCCATACGACACCGGCTTTGGTATCATAGCGTGCGGGAATGACGGGGTTCACTCCGGTGAGGCCCAACGTCGATAGCTTGCCAGCAGCCCGACGCATTCTAGCTTTTCTGGAGAGTGGTTTGCCTTGACTATCGCATGCCTTTAACCCCAGAACCATACGCCCCACGGAAAGACCGCCTAAGATGAGTTCTGAAATAGCCCAATAGAGCAGAACGCATGATCCAAATATAGCAATGGTCCGTGCCAAAGCGGGAACATCATACGGTTCAAGAACACGGTCGATAGGTTGGATCAGCATCGAGGTCAGGGCCAAGATGATGGTAAAATCGAGGAGTGCCGCCGTTGTCAGCAGAAGCGGTGAACAACGGGCGTTCAACGCGCCAGGTTTGCGCATCAGTATTGCCCCGCAAGTGTGAGTGCGGTCAGCGCAACGCTCACGAACCCGAAGGTCATCAGTGCCAGCGCTCTGTCTCTGATCACACTGTTCCCAGCTTGATCAGCTTGCATCCGGAATTGAAATGCCGCGATCCACAATGCAACACCAAGTCCGATTGCTGCAAAAACCTGAAGTTCTGGCAGATGCTTATTTTGGTTGAAAACAGCAAGCCAGTCGACCGAGAAAATTAGAAGGCATCCGCAGATTGCGGCTGTAAGAATGCCCAGCACCCGGCGTCCTTCAGATGGATCTTTGCTGAGCCATCCAACAAATACGCCCAATATCCATCCCATAGATGCAGATATGACCAGTAATGCAACCACGCGCAGAGGGAGTGGTGAGCTTGCTAGATCGATTGCGCTTGCCCGTCCTCCGACCGCCGATGCTGTTCCCATCACGGCCAGACCGCCGCCAAAAAGCGCGCCGATGTGTGCAATGAAGTCCATCATTTTGTTAAAGATGGTGATGCTGTTGGACGTTTGGCTTAGTCCTGCTTTGACGCTGCTGATCGCTTTTGATGTTCGAAATTGTTTGAGCATTCTCAATTGATGCTAGAGGTTGCCCATGCAGTCAATAATGCCATCGCGCTGTTAGGTGTGATTTTGCCCTTCTGCAGTCAGGAAAGCACTGTGTCATCTGGCAACAGCGGCCCGCAAGTGCGTGTGCTATAAAACACAAATTACTCCGTTAATTTATAGACTAAGTGTGAATCGAAAAGCAACCTGAGCGTGCATACTCCATCGAGGGCGGTTATTTTTCAAGTCCCGAAAGTGGAAATCTCAAATGTCAAGAAAATAAATTGAATGACCCAGAAACGGTCTTTTGGTTTCTTTTCGAACCTTCCAGCGACTGCCTGATTATCATCACGTCCTCCGTGATCTGCATAGCAAAGAACGGCATAAGGCGGTTGAAGGCACCATTCTGAACATGCAGAAAATAAGTTAAGTGATTGGTATAATAATGAAAAAATCTGAAGGTGAAGCATTGCTGCACACGCAGCAACAAGTCAATCCACCTTTAAAGAGTTTGGGATTGCGCCCCCAGAAATCAAAATCAAGAATCATTGCACATAGGCAAAAAACCGCTAGCGTGATGGTTGTATGAAAGAATAGAACCATAAGGGGATAGGTTTTGAAGACTTATTTTGTAGGCTTTTTGGTGGCGTGTTTTACCTTTTTGTCGGCGTGTACCGAAGAAAGTATGCAAGTCGCAAACAGCGGTGCGGGCTCATCTGCGGGAAAAACAGCGGCTGAAAAGCAACTGGAAACGCAAGCTCGTAGTTTGAATCAGGTTTCACAGAATATTATCGTCAAGAACACAATTGAAGGTGCCGCGATTGGGGCCGCTGCAGGCTGTGGCATTGCGCTTATCCTTGGTGGTGACTCCAGCGATTGCCTTCGAGGCGCTGCGGTTGGCGGTGTTGCAGGAGGTATCGGTGGCAATGCAGTTGGACGTGAGGCCGCGGCAAAAAATGAACAGATCGTTAAGACAGCCGAAGTTGTGCGCAACCTGAGCCAGGTTTCAAAGCGCTTGAATGGTGTTGAATCTCAACTGGCGGCAGTTGTGCGCAGTCAGAACGCAGAGATCAGATCCCTGCGCCGTCAGGTGGCAGCAAAGCAAGTGCCCAAGGCCAGGCTGGATGCGCGTGTCAGGGCGATCAACTCGAACCGTCGTGCTGTCCGCAGTGAGCTTGCGAAGTCCGAAAACAACGTAGTTAAGGCCAGCAATCAACTCAACTCTGCGCGCAGTAAGGGCCAAGGTGGTCTGGGTACAGCGCAAAAAGCAGCGGCTTCTAACAAGGCGCGGTTGGCTAAGGTCAGAGGGTCCATCAAGCTGATTGATGCCTGAAGTCGGACAGAAACGGCCCGCTGCCTGGGATTGTGCCAAGCAGCGGGTGCTCAACCATCTTCAACATTTAGGAACGTACGACGTGAAAAACTCAATGTTTAGAATGAAATTGGCAACCGCTTTGGTTGCTATTGGTGGTCTTGCGGGGTGTACCGGATCCACCAATCCTGAAACTGCGACGCTTTTTGACAACATAAATAATCTGAACAGTGGTGAATATGACCGCCAGATTTCTTCGAATGAGGCGCAGGCGGCTGCGATCCTTCGGAACAATCAAGCAGCTGAAAAGCGGATTTCTGGCTTGCAACGTCAGCGTGCAGCTAACAGCGGTGCCATTTCGCGGCTGAAATCTCAGGTCGCGTCCGCCCGTCAATCGGCAGCAAATGCCCGGTCGCGTGTTTCAGGAAACGGAGCCAAGACGGCACAACTGAATTCACTCGAAGCGCAACTTGCGAGTGTTTCTTCTGAGATCAACTCAGGGAATGCCGATAGCCGTATTGCTTCTGCAGAGCTAAGCCGGATCACCCGCGCGATCAAAGCGCTGTAAGTCAAGATCAAGCGCTCTTCTCTATTTGTGAGATGGCGCTGGTTTGCCTTTGGCCATCTCTGGTTCCCAAACTCATCCCAATACAACAAAATGAGGTCCGCTTTGACCTACTCTAAACAAAAACTAAGACGCCCTGGCCGAGCTGGCTTTGGACTGGTTCTCAGTTGTATGCTCTTTGCCGGAAGCGCCTACGCACAGGATGAGGAACTGCCCTCCCGGGTTCCGGCGACGGGTCTTGCGATATTGGATTGCGCACCGGCGCGGCCTGCGCCGGAGAATAGTTGTGTGGTCCGCGTTCCGTCGAACAAAGCTCTCAAGGACTTGGGATCAAAACCGCTGACCGACAAGGAAACCAGTTTTAGGATTGTGCGAACTGATGGACGCCTTCCTGCCGGGGTGACAATTTCTTCGACTCTGATTTTGGTTGATCTTTCGAAGGGGCCGAACAATGGCCGCGTGGGCCAGTGGCCTGTGGAACGTGCGCAGATTAAGAGGATTGTTGAAGGCCTGCCTGAGAACGGCGAGGTTGCTGTCTATGGCTTTGGGGCCGATCTTCAGCGACAATCCAGTTTCTCTGACAGTCGCGCGGATGCTGCGGACGCAATCGCGGAGATGGAACTGACCCAGAACAACACAATTCTCAGCTCGAACGTTGCCTCGGCCATTGAACTGCTGGCTGATCGCGACAATGCGATTTTGAAGAACCTAATTATTATTTCTGATGGAGATGAAGAAGGAGTCGGAGACACAGACGCCATCGGGGAAGCGGCAGCAACCGCTGGCGTGACGCTTTCTGCGGTTGGTATGTTTTGGCGAACTGAAAGCAACACCGCGACCAGCCGCGGCATCGACGTTCTGAACAGAATCACCGCGCCGCAGAACGGATTAATGCAGCCTGTTTTCCTGCGGGATCGAGCGTCGGTTGCTGCAAGTGTCGACGACTTTTCTGAGCGATATGCAGATTCCATTTCGGATTCTGGTTTGATTTTGCCGGATCAAGACAGCGCTGGTGAAGCTCAGATTACGGTGAAAATGGATGTCCCGGTAACGGGCGCATCAAATGAAACGCGGGAAGAGGTGTTCGTTGTCAAATTCACGCCGTCAGCCGCCAACGATGGCGCAGATAGTGCGGAAGAGAATGCAGATGGCATCGAGGAAGACACTGCTGCGCCTGACGAGAGCAAGATTTTTGGATTTGACGCGCTTTATGTTTACGCTGCTGCAGGGAGCATTGTATTTTTGCTGCTGCTTTTGCTGCTTCTCTTGGTCCGGCGAAGCCGCCAAGAGGATGATGATCAGTCAGGGGTAGATGACCTGATGATGGCGAATGATGGCACAGATTCGACACCGACCAGGTTTGAAGATGAGCCGACACCGGCGGTCAGGGCTGCCCCTGCACCGAAACCAGTTTCCGCCTATCTGGTCCGCATTGACAGCGGCGAAAGGCTGCCTATCCGTGGCAACAGGATTGCTGTTGGTCGGTCTTCTACAAATGGAATCACGATGCCTGATCACGGCATAAGCCGGGTCCACGCGGAGTTGAGTCGAAACGGTGAAGGCGGCTTTTCCCTGACTGATATGGACAGTCTGAACGGAACATTCGTCAATGAAAAGAAAGTGACCGGCACAGTCGTAGTTAAGATCGGTGATGTGCTGGGGTTTGGAAAAGTGCGTGCGAAACTTGTTCTGCCATAACCGCACTTTCAAGACATGTAGCCTGAAACACGGGGAGAGAAATAATGGGAAACGATAAGACGAGCTGGCTGAACCTAGACGATGATGACGACGATCTGAGCGGAGGTCATCAAGGGGGCGGTTTTACCGAAAGCCTCCCGGACGACGACGGCGGTGCCGGTCCGACACGGCATGTTCCGACCGGGATAGATGCTTCGGAGATGCGTACACAGTTTGAACCCACGGCAGAAAAGACCGAGATTTATCACGCTGGTTTGGGTGATGGTTTTGCTGGGAGTGGTGCCTTTGATCCAATGACAGATCCTATCGTTGGTTGGTTGGTGATCGTGCAAGGACCTGGCATGGGCAAATCTGTCAACCTGGGTGCGGGCATGAACACCCTTGGCCGGGACGAAGGCGAACGCGTATCCTTAAACTTTGGTGACACGCTTATCTCAGGCAATGACCATTTGCGAATAATTTACGATGACGCGAACCGCACTTTCTTCGTGGCACCTGGTTCTGGCCGCAACATTTCTCGGGTCAACGGCCAGATCATTGCCACCACTGCGCAACTTGAGAATTACGCCCTTTTGGAACTGTCCAAAAAAACTCATGTCCGCTTTGTCGCTTTTTGCAATGAGGCATTCGACTGGGCGGACCTTGCTGACCAAAACAAGTAAGGTTTGATAAATGGCTAACATAGCAAGCAAGCAGATTGTCGGCACGCGCGATGTGCAAGAGGATTCTTGTGAGCTTGTTTTTCAGAATGAGCATGACCCTGCTTCTGACATCCTGATGGTCTTGTCCGACGGTATGGGAGGCCATGCCGGTGGTGAGATTGCGTCCAATTTGGCCTGCAAAACGTTTGTACGCCATTTCGTGTCAGAAGCGACTGCAACAAAACCGCGGGCGCGTCTTGAAGAAGCTTTGCGCATCGCGAACGCGGCAATAGGTGAGAAAATTGCTGCGGAGCCCGATCTTAAAGGAATGGGATGCACAATTGTTGCCGCAGTAAAAGTCGACACGAGGCTGAGCTTTATATCGGTTGGAGATTCTGTTGTATTTCTTTTTCGTAAAGGCAAATTATCACGCGTGAATGCCGACCATTCGCTTTATGGCGAATTGAATGAAATGGTGCAGGTAGGCAAGCTGACGCAGGCCGAAGCCGATGCACATCCAAAGCGCAATGCGCTGAGGGCTGCTGTGATGGGATCACCAATTGCGCTCGTGGATCTCGAGGTAATTGACCTGCAACCCGATGACTTGATTGTGCTTGCGACAGACGGCCTTGAAACCCTGAAAGACGCAGAGATTTCAAAGATACTGTCAAAAGAGGATCGGCCCGATATGCGCGCCCTTTGTTCTGACCTGCTCAATGCGGTCGAGGCAAAGAAACGTACCAACCAAGACAACACTACTGTCATAGCTTTCCGTCATTCCATTGGAGAGCGCACGTCAGCTGCACCTGATAATCCGTGGTGGAATGCCAGCGGACAACCGCAGCGGATGCGGAAAACACAGCCCTTGGTGTTGATTGGTGCAGCAGCCTTCTTCCTTATTTTGCTCGTTTTTATCGTTTGGCTTGTCACCCGCGACAACAGCGTGCCGCAAATGGAGCCAGAGCCAACGCAGGTCAATACGCCAGTCACACCGGGCCCCTCGCAGAGTATTGAAGGAGAAAGTGAGCCCATTCGCAGGCAGGATCAAAGCGTCACAACGCAAGACGACGTCGACGTTCCGGGTGCTGATACGACCGAGGAGCAACTGCCGAAGGTCGATGACCTTTCTCCGCAAGGAAATCAGACGGAAACGGAGAGGGTTGTGCCGGAGGCAGATGTCTCGGTTTCGCCCAACGGATCGGTTCCTTTCGGGGACGATGTTTCTGAAACCCCGCTCCAACAATCACCGTGATGGACCCACGACGTGACTGATGACCATAGATTGCCAATCGGGACTGTTCTTGCGGGACATACTGTTGAACAAGTGTTGGGCCAAGGTGGCTTCGGCATCACTTATCTTGTACGTGACAATGCAGATGGCGGTGTTGCTGCGCTGAAGGAGTTTTTTCCGGCAGATGATGCGGACAGAATTGATGCAACCACGGTGCGGGCAAAGCCTGCGCGTCGTGATCGTTTTGAAATGGGATACCGTGCGTTTCTGGAAGAGGCGCGAACACTAAATGCATTGCCTGCTTTGCGTGGGCTTGTGCGCATCAGGGGTGCATTTGAAAAACACGCGACTGTCTATGCTCTCATGGACTTTATTGACGGGCAGCCTCTTGACCGCGCGACACGGATCTTGCTCAGCAAGCATCAATCGGTCCCGCTCCCGTTGATCAAGGATCTTACTGAATCGATGTTGGGTGCGTTGCAGGCTATCCACAGGGTTGGTGTGCTTCACCGCGACATCAAACCCGGTAACATCATGATCCGCCGAGATGGCCAACCGATATTGATCGACTTTGGTGCAGCGCGCCCAATGGCGCGGGCCAAAAACCTCGCTTCGATGTTCAGCCGTCGATATGCCGCGATTGAACAGTTCCCTGCGGCCAAGACCGGGTTTCGTTCGCAAACGGAAGATGGACCGGCAATTGACATATTTGCCTTCTCGACGGTGCTTTACGAACTCACTTCCCAAAGCCTGCCGCCTGACGCCGAAGAGCGTCTCGCGAAGATGCGCAGCACGGGCCAAGATCCATACTTGCCCGTCCGCGACAATCTTATCCGTAACGGCGTGATGCATGACTACCCCGCCGCCTTGTTGGATACCATCGACAAAGGTTGTGCGTTGCTGCCCACTGACCGAATTGCGAGCGCGCGCGATATGGCAAGAAGTCTTGCCAACGTAATCGATGTGGCGAGCGCTGAGCCGCAACTCGATCACTACGTGGTTGAAAGCCAAAACGGGCGCGCAAAAAGTCGATTTGTGCCTAAGCAAGACATAAAACAGCCCACTGCTGCACAAAAAGTTGAAAAGCGAAGAAACAAGTCGGCACACCGCAGCGGCGTATGGCGAATGATTGCAATAATTCTCGTACTGGCTGGCGGCAGCGTCGCGTATGGACTGCTGACACAATGATTGGCGTTCGTACGCAAACTACTCGTCTTGGCGTATGGGCCGTTTCGTTCGTTGTCTATATTGCATTGACATTCGGCTCGGTCGCGCAAGATTTTTCTGAGGTCGTTGCCGATACTGACCGAGCGGTTGGTCGGGTACTCACGTATTTGGGGGTGCAAGGCAAAGGCACCGGTTCTGGTTTCATTTTTGGCCGCCGAAACGACAAAGTTCTATTTTTGACCAATCATCATGTAATCGCTGATGGCGATACTTTTTTTGTTGGTTTTCGTGTGAGCGGTGAGACGCGCCGATACAAAGCCCGTGTGATTGCGGCCTCTCACATCGTGGATCTTGCTGTCATGGAAATTGATCCGGGACAGCGAGGATTTCACCGACATCAACCGCTTACAATCGCAAGAGGAAAGCAAGGGAAGGCGGTACATGTCGCTGCTATCGGTTATCCGAGTTTGTCAGAAGCGATTACGACCGGTGAAATTGACGATCCTGCCTACTTTGAGGCGACAGTAACGACCGGCACAATCTCAAAGGTTTATATCGGAAACTTTGGCGAAGGTGGCCGGTTCGAAATTGTTCAACATACCGCAGACATCAATTTGGGGAACTCCGGCGGTCCCCTAATCGATCAATGCGCGTCAGTTGTGGGTGTGAACACACTTGTTCCTGGGCTTCAACAAGGTAACGGTACAGTACCACAGGGTACATTTTGGTCTTCATCGAACCAGACTGTGAGTAACTACCTTCGTCAGAATAACCTGCCCTATATCCCAGGTTCCTCCACATGCAATCCTGCCAATCGACAAACACCAGATCGCGAGCCTGAGGTCGTGGACCAGCCTGCACCCACACCAGAAGCGACAGAAACTGGAAAAATGCGCCAGATTTACGCGTTTTCTGCGTTGCTAGGTGTGCTTGCATTATTTGGTGGTGTTTTCTTTTTTTCGTCCAAAAAGACAGGAAGCGCGTCAGCCAGGCGTGCAAGCGCATCCAATCTGTCTGCGCAGGGGGGGAAACCGCAAATGGCGATTAAGATAGGTTCGGCAAAAATGACACTGACCAATGCAGATCTGGCTCGGGGTGTCGTCTTGGGGCGGGACGCGGCATGCGATTTGCAAATTGAACACAAAGACATCAGCAGACGCCACGCCCGTTTATCGGTAAAAGACCGCAAACTGATGATTGAGGATTTTTCTTCGTCCAACGGCACCACAATTGGCGGCAAAAGGATACCACCAAAGACAACGCAGCAAATTAATACTTCTTCCGATGTTGCGATCGCAAAAATCCCATTGGTCCTTACGAAATTATGACTCAGGCCCCGCATACGACGAGATCTGTACTTCATGTGCGCAACCTTGGTCTGCATTTGGCACCTGACTTTGCGGTTGTGATCGAAGCCATTGATCTTGCTCCGGGCGAACGATTGGTCATGGATGCAGAAAGCGGCGCAGGCAAGAGTACCGCGCTTGGTCTAATTTCAGGTGCGCTGGCGCATGATGGACTTCATGGCTGTATGCATCAGATATGCGGTATTGACGTTGATCATGACGCGCCGCGCGCGCTGTATGCGCGGCCTGATGCGCTGGGCTTCGTTTTGCAGACAAATACTCTGGTGCCTTATTTGAACGCGAGGGAAAATATCCGCCTGCCAATGCGCATCGCTGGACTGATTGAAGACTCCGCATGGGAAAAGCACCTTATCGAACTCCTTGGGCTGGGCAGTCTTTTGGCGCGGGCCCCTTCTGCGCTATCCGTTGGGCAGCGACAGCGTGTGTCAGTTGCCAGGGCATTGCTCGGACGCCCTGCTGTTTTATTGCTAGACGAACCTGTGGCATCTTTGGACCCCGGTAATGTATCACAGGTTGAAGCGCTGATATCGCATTTGTCCGAGGAGGCGGGGAGTGGTGTGCTGCTTGCCTCGCATCAGGCGCAGACGGGGCATTTTGCGGATGCACGCCGTCTTGCTCACAGGGTTATAAAACATCACGACATTACGTATTCGCTGTTTTCAGATGCGGCTGCCATTCAGGCGGAGACTGGCTGATGGGGCGCAGATCTGACATCCTTTCCGTTACACTTGCAATTCGTGAATTACGCTACGATTGGCAATCATCCTTTTGTTTTATTGCGGCGCTTGTCGGTGTGTTGGCACCGCTCTTGATTTTGCTGGCCCTCAAAAACGGCGTAATTGGTGCGATGGTAGATGGGCTGGTTGAAAATCCCGCGAACCGGGAAGTTATCCCAATGGGTACGGCGTTTTACGAACAATCATTTTTAGCGGACATGGCTGCGCGGCCAGAGGTGGGCTTTGTGATTGCGGCACCCCGCCGGATCAATGCAGCAGCAAGTGCTTTGCGCAATCCCGTTTCGCGAGAGTTGGAGCGTGCCGTCCCTCTCATTCCTTCTGCTCCCGGAGACCCCTTGTTGCCGGACGCACAAATTGTCGAAGGGCGTGTCTGGTTGTCCAACAGCCTTGCATCGGATTTGAATCTCGACTCAGGCGATATGATCGAGATGCTTGTCGGGCGCGAGATTGACGGGGCGCGCGAAACCGCGCGGGCTCAGTTCGAAGTGGCTGGTGTTGCCGCACATGAAAATTATGAACGCCAAGCCATGTTCATGTCTTTGCCAGACCTGCTGGATGTTGAGGTGTTTCGGGACGATCGGGCGGTCACCATTGAACAATATTCATCTTCCCGCCCCAACCCCGAACGTTTTGCCAGTTTTCGTATGTACGCCCGTGATCTGGCTGACTTGCCAGCGTTGCTGGCGGCGCTTGAAAGTGCGGGCGTTCAGGCCCGGCCAAGATCCGAAAACGCCTCACTCTTGCTGGCTTTTCGCGACAATCTGAATTTTCTATACGCAGCGATCGCCATCATCGCTGTCGCCGGATTTTGGGCAGCGATGGCGGCAAATTTGCGCGGTATGGTTGAACGACAGCGAGCGATCTTGTCTTTGCTGCGTTTGCTGGGTTTGCCTGCCGGCGCAGTCGTGCGCATACCACTCCTACAAGGGGCTGTACTGGTCACGACGGGAGTCTTTGTGACGCTGTTAATTGTCCTTCCCTCGCTTTTCATGATCAATGCGTTCTTTACCAGTCCATCGGGTGAGACCGTCGCGAAACTTGGTTTCTTCGACGTCGTGGGAGCAATTGTGCTTGGTCTTTTGACCTCCGCCAGTGCCGCAACCTGGTCGATGGTGGCGGTGCACAACATCAAATCAGACGAGGTATTGCGCAATGGCTGACCATCGCTTCCCTTCCATTTCAACGTCTCTAGCGATTGCCGTCGCTATGTTTGCTGGCTCTGTCGTTGTTGCCGATGAAGAACCGGATGTGCCTGCCAGTGTTGAGTGGCGTGACCGGCTCTATAACCCGCAACCTTTGCCGGACGATGTGGTTTTGCCTTTGCCATGTGGCGGCGGGATCGTGTTTCGAAAAGTGACAACACCGAATACCGATGGCGTGGTTGGCGATGTGCCTGTCCTGTTAGGTCAATTGGGTTCCTCACAACCCTTTCTGGACGGACTGAGACGCTCTTATGTTTCGGGCGCATTTCCGGGCGAAGATGGGTCGGACCGCGGCTTCTTTTACATGGGCAAATACGAATTGACCCAGGCGCAGTATGCTGTAGGGCTTGCAAAAACACCTGATGAATGCCCCAAGCGGATTTCGCGCAAGCAGTCATTGCCCGTGACTGGGCTTGGCAAGCTTGAACTTGAGCAGTTTGCGCAGAATTACACCGTTTGGTTGATGCAAAACGCACCTGAAGCCCTCCCTAAGGTTGGCTCGACCTTGGGTTATGTCCGTCTTCCGACTGAAGAAGAGTGGGAGTTTTCCGCGCGTGGCGGCCTTGCTGTTGCTGAGGCAGAGTTTCGCGCTTCGCGCCCTCCGATTGGTGCGAACCAAAGCTATAATGAGTTTATCGCTCACAACGGCAGTGATAGCAGCGGTGGGCAGCTTCAGTTGATAGGCACGCTTTTGCCCAACCCTTTGGGGCTGCATGATATGCTTGGCAATGCTTGGGAAATTGTAGGAAGCCCATTTGCGCTTGTTAGGCATGGTCGTTTGCACGGGCAGGCCGGTGGCATCGTGCGCAGGGGTGGCGGCGTAAATTGGCCTTTGGGAGAGATCACTTCTGCGCAAAGATTTGAAATGGCGCCGTTCAACGTACGTCAGATGGATATTCAGACTGAACGTTTCACAGGCGCACGTTTTTCGATGTCGGCTATTTCGATCACATCTGAAGATCAAAATGACCGTCTGATTGAGGAATTAGATCGGATTGCCGCGCCAGACCCCGCGTTGGCCACCGCGCAGTCGGAAGAGGATATCAGAAATCTCCTCGAAGAAATGCGCAAGAACGCACTTGATCAGACTGACCAGGCAAGGTTGCAATTGATAGCGGAGACTTTGGACGCTGCCCGTGCAGAGCGAAATGCCCAGCGCGACAAGTCACTGCGCATGATCCTGACTTCCGCAGTCCTCCTCTGTAATCAGGCCGCGCAGCGGTATTTGACACAGCGGTTGGCGGCAAGCACGGTGATGGAAGATATCATCACGCTCGAACAAGAGGCTCGTGATACGGGCGACGATGACTTTTTGGTGCAGGTTTTAGAGGCCAAAGAAGATGCGCTTGAACGTTTGCGACGCCTTGAAGGGTTTCTAAAGGAAGAGGCTATCGAATACGCAAATCTTGTCGAAGGTCTGGGCGCAGATCACTCCAAGAATGTTGTACGTGCACAGGCCGATTTCGTGCGCGAAGATCACGTTGGGGCAAACCGCCGCCGAGAGGCCTGTTATCATCTTTTGCGCACCCACCTTGAAACGCGTTTTGCAGCTGGGATCACGGATATCCCTGGAATTCTCGATGATTTCCGTTCGATTGCCGATGTTTCCATCGCTGATTGAGCCACTCTATCTATGTCAAGCTAGGAGCCTAATATGAGAGACATGCTGAACAAATCCCTTGAAGGATTGGTATGGATCACCACTGTATTCTTCATTTTTTCATCCTGTTATCTGGGTGCAATGATCATTCGTTATGTCCCAACCGGTGGTGACAGTGATTTCGGTATTATTCTGGGTGGCTTCCTTACAATTGTATTTGGTGTAACGATGTCATTCGTATTTTCGGGTATTTGCTTTCAGATCATGGATATTCGTAATTTCACCAAGCACGCTGCACTGAGCCTCAAGCGAGGGCGATGATTGCTGTCTTGCATGTACCTAGTTGAAGAGGACTACCATGGATAAAACGACCCTTGGACTTCGACCTGGAAGTATCATTCAGGACACTTATCGGGTGACGGACCTTTTAGGTGAAGGCGGTATGGGCGCAACTTTTTCGGGTGAAAACCTTGCGACGGGTCACCCTGTTGCAATAAAGGTCATTACCCCTGAATTTGCACGAAACGCAAAATCGGCAGAGCTTTTTCGGCGCGAGGCAACGCTATTGCGCACGGTCCAAAGTGATGCGGTGGTTCGGTATGAAACCACGATGATGGACAAGTCAGGACATCTCTATCTAGTCATGGAGTATATCAGTGGCCGTCCACTTGCCCACTATTTGAACAAAGGTGCGAAATTGGCACCAAATGATGTGTTGAAGCTTGCCAAACGCCTGTTTGGAGGACTTGCTGCCATTCATCGCTTGGGCATCGTGCATCGTGATATCTGCCCTGACAATATTATGATACCAGACGAAGATATTCTCGGCGCAAAGCTGATAGATTTTGGTGTGGCATCTGATACCAGCGGCACGGAAAAATCGATTATTGGGGACAGTTTTGCAGGCAAGATCTCGTTTGCGTCACCCGAACAACTTGGCATAGGAAACGCGCAGGTTGGTGCTGCGTCAGATAACTATTCGGTTGGCCTTGTTTTGATGCGTGTTGCCGGGTTGACTGTGCCGGGTGCTGGAAAGAAATTGGCCGATGCAATTGATGCGAGACGCAATGATATCGTTGTTTCCACCGAAAGTGTCCCAGCGAACCTAGCAAACTTCTTGAATGCCTTGTTGCGCGCAGACCCGAAAGCACGTGCTGCCGCTCCGCTTGAATTGCTCGAAGCAGGGCTTTCGGCAAAACCTACCGATGAAAAAAATCATTCCAATAGACAAAAGAAAGATCCTTTAGTTAGGAAAGCCGCAAAGCCAGCGCCATTTGCGGATGATGGCATATCCGAAGAGACATCCAATTCGAGAGGGGCGTCAAAATTGATGTCTATCCTTGTTGCGGGTATTGCTGTTTTGGCACTCGCTGCGGGTGGGGGCTATTGGCTGTATCAGCAAAACGCCAATGATGAGCAGTCAGGCAAAGCGATTGATCAAGCCAAGACCGCTAAGGAGGCCGTGCAATCAGCCGATCCGCTGGATAAGATAACAAAGCTTGTGGCGTCTGGTGACGAAGAAAACCTGAATGCTGCTTTTGGCGCTTTGATGGCGATCGCGCGTGATGAAAATGCGGACAAAGGCTTGCGCGGGCGAGCGTCACTCATGATCGCGCGGATGTACGACCCACAGACATATGATCCGAAAACTTCTCCGTTCCCCACTGCCAACCGAAACGCCGCCGTGCGCTTTTATTCTGAAGCCCGGGATCATGGTGCGGAAGGCGCAAATTCCGCGCTTTCCAGATTGCAAGAATAGCGCATAGGAAGAGCGATATGATCAGCAAAAAACTGAACCACCTTCTGACGGCCATCACACTTGTTTTGGTTGGGTATCTCCCCGCGCCCATGCTGGCTGACCCACTCTTGATGGATGGCAAAGACAGCTTGTTTCAGCGGGTTATCGTCCGCGACAGCACGACAAAGTTTGACGCCCCAGCCGGTAATTCGGGGGCCGAAGTTACTCCTTTAACACCTCTTTATGTATTTGCGCGTGAGGAGGGGTGGCTTCAGGTTGGCCTGCGTAAAGAAAGCACTGACCTTTTCTGGCTGTCTGCAGATGCGACCACACCGTGGAATCAGAACATTGTTGCAACGATTGAAGCCAGCGAGAATACAGGCAGGCTACTATTTTTTTCTGAACCTGACCCAATCTACAATCTGTTAGAACTTGAGACGCCGGGCATTTTGGCGGAAGAGCTGCGCAGCGAAGCGGAGGTCGCAGAGGCTGGTGAAGGGATATCTGAAACCGTTGTTGCCCTTGGTCCTCGCCAGATTATCGATCAGCGCGACAATCTGTATGTAATGCCGATCATAGACTACGAAGAAGAAGTTTTCGACAACGGTGCATTTGTCACCTTGCTGAAAGTTGCTGTCGCCCGTGCTCAGCCCGCTGGCTTGGCAACACCTCAGTCAACACCGATACCACAACGAAACGCAACTCCAGAGGACTACCGCCTCGGTGTGGTTTTTGTCGTGGATACAACGGTTTCAATGGACCCCTATATCAAAGCGACAAGAGAAGCACTTCGAGAAGTTTACAGTACCGTCGATGAAGCTGGGTTGTCAGATGCTGTTTCCTTTGGACTGGTCGGCTACCGAGACAACATCAAAGCCGCGCCGGGTTTGGGGTACGCGACACAAACCTTTGTCACCCTTCAACAGGGATTGCGCGCCGAAGCCTTTTTGGAGGGCATTGATCAAATGACCGAAGCTGATAGTTCTTCTCGGAACTTTCGTGAGGATTCATATGCCGGTGTCGCGAGTGCTCTGACCGAAATGGACTGGTCCCAGTTTGACGGACGTTTTATTGTTCTTGTGACCGATGCAGGACCACGGGACTCCGATGATGAGTTTTCTCAGACAGGGATGTCTGGTGTTGGCATGAACCAAGTGGTCCGGGAACGCATCGGTGCGGCCATTGCCGTAATGCACTTGAAATCTCCCAAAGGGACGAACGATCACGAAAGCGCGGAAGCTGCCTATCGAGACTTGGCGCGGTTTCCCAACCAGCCCCCGTTCTATTATTCGATCGAGAACGGCGACCCTCAAATATTCCGCGACCATGCGAGGGATTTGGGTAACATGCTGGCAAAGGATGCAGGTCGATTCCGTCAAAACCCGGACGAAGTGCTGCGCGAGGATGGTAGCCAGAGAATCCGTGAAGAAGGTGACGAACCGGCAGCAACCGCACAACAGAATCTGCAGTTCGCGGGCCTTTTATCAGCCGGACGTACCATGCAACTTGCATTCCTTGGTCGGTCTGAGGGCGCGTCAGCACCAGATGTATTTGAGGCTTATGTCGCTGATCGCGACTTCAATCGCACTGGCTTAAAGCCCTTGTCGATTCGTGTGTTGATCACCAAAGCACAACTATCGGCGCTGTTCGATGCAATGAACATCATTATCGAAAAGGGCGAAGAGAACATAATTGATCCCGATCAGTTCTTCGATCAGGTACTGGGGGCGGCTGCCGACATGAGCCGTAATCCAGATGAAGTTTCTCGTCAGGCCGAAACATCTCTCGCTCAGGCAGTTTCTATTGATGAATACATTGAGGATTTACCATACCGCTCGCGGATCATGAATATCACTCAAGATGATTGGCTTGACATGTCCTTTTCCGAACAAGCCGCATTGCTAAATGACCTCCAGGATAAGATTGCGCGCTATCGTGAGTACAATGAGGCAACGGATCTTTGGGTGGATTACCTCGGGACAGGTGCCCAGGCGCAGAACTTGCTGTATCCTTTGCCATTAGACGATCTGCCCTAGGCGCTGCAAGATTTGATTAGACTTTTCGCGATTGTCGAGTGCTCTGTCTATTGATCGAGTGAATTGACAGTGCGGCGCAGCTCTTTTTGCGTTGATGGGAACAAACACTCCGTCGTCCGCGTGTCTCTGATATTCTCCCGCACGCGCGCTGCGAGCTTGATTCCGTTACCGCGTGTTCCGATTGCGGGGTTGATCTGCGGATTGTTGGCGCGGTCGGTCAATGCAGGTCCTCCTGCCCATCATTGAACGGATCGAGGCGCATATCAGGGCGAGCGATCTGGCAAAGATCTTTCGCTATGGTCTGGGCCGTTAGCTGGCGGTCTGTTTGTTCCTTGAGGATGGTCGCGTGGCTATCGAAAGCAACGCGGCAGATTCTGCCATGCGCCCGATCCGGATTGGGCGCTCTACTGGATTTTTGCGGGTGCTGATACCGGGGCGGAAACCTTGGAACGTGCGATGGCAATCAGCGAAACCGCCGAGTCGAACGCCGTCGATCCACAAGCCTACCATGCCGACGTTCTCGACCGCATTCACGATCACAAGATCATTAGGATTGATAGACTGCAGTCATGGAAATGAACCAATCATCACACGGCAAACTGAAACGCGGTATCAATCAGGTGATTATTTCTTATCTCAAATTGGCTGTAGTATTTGGTACGCATCCGCGGAAGGATACTTTGTTCCTAGACTACAATGCTACAGGTTAATGACGCAGAGAACTCTCTTGTCGTCCGGTGTCTCGGTATCTGTTGGAAAGGCAACGAAGCGACTTGTTTAGAGGATCACGCCGCCTAGCCGTGGATGAAGTGCAGTTTGGTGAACGTCTTGCGCCAGTCTGACACTTCTGGCGCGATTGCTTCTTTCGCAAGGGCGCGTGCGATCAGGGATGCCAGGCGCGGTGCGTCGGCGGTGGTCATGCCCCAGCGGACCAGTTCAGGTGTTCCGATGCGCAGGCCGTTCATATCACCGGGCACATCTGGCGCGGGCAGGCCAATGCCGCAGGCAAGGAAACCGGCGCTGCGCAGTTGTTTTGAGGCCGCTTGTCCGCCGCTGTAAGGGGCTGCCTGCACGGCGAATTGGTGAGAGTTGGTAAAACCGTGTTTGCCTTGAAAAACCGGGACGCCCACGCTTTGCAATTCTGCCGCGAGCGCTTGAGATAAGGTTATCATTTCGGCGGCATAGCCTGCGCCGTGGTCGCGCCAGTCGAGCATCGTCACGGCAAGAGCGGCGGATTTGGCGGCATCGAAATTCGCCGTCATGCCGGGAAACGCAATGGCATCAAGTGCCTGTGCGATGTCGGCGTCATTGCTGACAATCAGGCCGCCAGCAGGGCCGCCAAGGCTTTTGTAGGTGCTCATTGTCATCAGGTGCGCACCCTCGTGAAGTGGATTTTGCCACGCGCGCCCCGCAATGATGCCGCATTGGTGCGCCGCATCGAACAGCACTTTGGCCCCCACCTCATCCGCGATGGCGCGCACACCGGCGACGGGATGCTCAAACAGGTTCAGGCTGCCACCGATGGTGATGAGTTTTGGCATTTCGCGTTTGGCCAGATCGCGCAGGGCGTCCAGATCAACGGTATAGCCATCTGCGGCGACAGGTGCGTCAAGAATGCGCAAACCGTAAAGTCCGGCGCATCCTGCCGTGTGATGGGTGACGTGACCGCCGATGCTGGCCGGCGGTGCGATGATCGTGTCTCCGGGTTTGCAGGTGGCCATGAAACCAAAAAGGTTGGCGATGGCACCCGAAGGCACGCGGATTTCTGCGAATTGTGCATCGAACACCTCGGCGCAGAGCTGGGCGGCGATGACTTCGATTTCCTCGATTGCCTCAAGACCCATTTCGTATTTGTCGCCCGGATACCCCAGTGACGGGCGTGACCCGATGCCGGAGGCCAGCAGCGCCTCCGCCCTTGGGTTCATCACATTGGTGGCGGGATTGAGGTTGAAACACTCTTGCTCGTGAATTTCGCGGTTCTTGTGGGCAAGGGTTTCGATCCGGTTCAGAAGATCGGCGGAAGAGGCGCCCGCCGCTTGTGCCGCAAGTGTTTCCACCCGCTTTTCGCTGTGGGCAGGTACCCAGTTCCGGTGCGCCAGTGTCATCTGCTTTCCTTTGGTTTTGGCGCAGTGTCACCGCAACGACGCGTCGCTGCAATTGGAAAAGGTGCGTTTGGCGGCCTCAGTCGCGGTAAAGCAGTGACTGGCCGTCGGCAAAGAGATGGACCTTGGCAGGATCAGCCGTCATGCGCATGGTCTGCCCGCGGGTGCCGTTGTGGATGCCGGGCAGTTTGCCGATGATTGCGCTTTGGCCCTGCCGGGGTTGTTCAAAATAGATTTGAGTGACTTCGCCCAGTTTTTCAGTGATCTCGACCACGCCTTCAAACGCATAGCTGTCAGCGTCTGTTTGCATCATGTCCTCTGGCCGGATGCCGATGTTGACCTTGCGGCCTTTATCGCTGTCCGTCGTTGGGATGTTTGCCATGATCGTGCCGTTTCCGGCTTCTGTTTTCACCTCGGTCACCGCACCAGTCGAGACGATTTCACCCGCCATCAGGTTCATCGCCGGAGAGCCGATGAACTGGGCTACAAATTCATTCTCGGGCTTTTCGTAGAGCTCAAGCGGGGTGCCGACCTGCGCGATGCCTTTGTTGGCCAGCACCACGATACGGGAGGCTAGCGTCATCGCCTCGACCTGATCGTGGGTGACGTAGATCATCGTGGAATTGGGCATGGATTCCTTAAGCTGCGCAATCTCGATTCGGGTCGCGACGCGCAGGGACGCATCGAGGTTGGAAAGCGGTTCGTCAAAGAGGTAGACCTTGGGGTCGCGCACGATGGACCGTCCGATGGCAACACGCTGGCGCTGGCCGCCCGACAGCGCCTTGGGCAGGCGGTCTAGGTATTCGTCAAGTTGCAGCACGGAGGCCGCGCGGTTCACGGCCTCGTCAATCTCGGCGGGGGTTTTCTTGGCCAGTTTCAGGGCAAAGGCCATATTATCGCGCACGGTCATATGGGGATAAAGCGCGTAGGACTGGAACACCATTGCGATGCCGCGCTGGGCGGGGGGCACGTCGTTCATCTGTTCGCCGTCGATTTCCAGAATGCCGCCGGTGATCCGTTCCAGCCCCGCGATCATGCGCAGCAGAGTGGACTTGCCACAGCCGGATGGTCCGACAAAGACAATCAGCTCGCCCGTCTTGATGTCGAGGTTGATGTTCTTGAGCACATCCACCGTGCCGCCGTAGGTCTTGGCAACATCTGTCAGTTTCACGTCGGCCATGATTGTCCCTCCCTAATTCTTTTTGACGGCAAAGCAGGGCTGCCACGGCCCCAGATGCAGTTTGTTGTCGGCACCGGCACCCGTGGATCCAAGCTCTGCCGCGAGGGCGGCCCATGTGCCGGCGGGCATGTCGATGGTTGACGGGCTGTCGCTGAGATTGATGGCACAGAAGATTTCTGCGCCAGCGTGGGTGCGGTGCAGGCTGAGCACGTTTCCGGTGGCCTTGAGATCGCTGTGCGCACCCTTGAGCAGAGCGGGTTGTGCTTTGCGGAAGGCCAGCGCACGGCGGTAGTGGTGCAGCAGTGCGGCGGGGTCGTCCTCTTGTGACTGGACAGAGTGGTGCAGATGTTCGTGGCTGACAGGCAGCCAGGGCTTCGCGTCCGAAAAGCCGCCGTTAAGATTGGTATTTTCCCAGACCATCGGTGTGCGGCATCCGTCGCGGCCTTTGAATTCAGGCCAGAATTCAATGCCGTAGGGGTCTTGCAGGTCTTCGAAAGCCACATCGGCTTCCTGCAGGCCCAGTTCTTCACCCTGATACAGGCACAGCGTGCCGCGCAGGGCGACCATCATCGACACATAAGCGCGCTGGGCTGCGGGCGTCAGGTTCCAGCGTGTGGCGTGGCGCATCACGTCGTGGTTGGAGAATGCCCAACACGCCCAGCCATCGGGCGCGTTGCTGTCGAGACGGTGCATGACATCGACCACGGATTTTGCGGTCAGCGGGTCCTTGGCCAGAAATTCAAAGGCATAGCACATGTGCATGCGGTCATCGCCGGAGGTATAATCACCAAGGATTTCGAGACCCTTTTGCGCATCGCCCACTTCGCCCACGGCCGCGCGGGCACCGTATTCATCCAGCAAAGCACGGAAGCGTTCCAGGAAGGCGATGTTTTCGGGTTGGTTCTTGGAATGAACGTGATCCTGATGGTTATAGGGATTCACGCGGGGCGCGATTGTGTCGTTGCGCTTCTCCGGCGGGAGGGGCGGGTTGTCGCGCAACTCTTTGTCAGCAAAGTAGAAATTGATCGTATCAAGGCGAAAGCCATCAACGCCGCGATCCAGCCAGAAGCGCGTGGCGTCCAGAAGCGCGTCCTGCACATCGGGATTGTGGAAGTTCAGATCGGGTTGCGATTTGAGGAAGTTATGCAGGTAGTATTGTTCGCGCGCGGGGCACCATGTCCAAGCGGGGCCGCCAAAGATCGATAGCCAGTTGTTGGGCGGCGTGCCGTCGGGTTTGGGGTCTGCCCAGACGTACCAATCGGCCTTGTCGTTCGTGCGATTTGCCGAGGATTCCTGATACCAAAGGTGTTGATCTGACGTGTGGCTGAGCACCAGATCAATCATCACCTTGAGGCCGTGGGCATGTGCCTCGACCACCAGCGCGTCGAAGTCAGCCAGCGTGCCAAACATCGGATCGACATCGCAATAATCGCTCACGTCATAGCCGAAGTCCTTCATCGGAGAGGCGAAGAAAGGGCTGATCCAGATCGCATCGACGCCCAGCGAGGCGATATAGGGCATGCGCTGTGCGATGCCGGGCAGATCACCGATGCCGTCGCCGTTGCTGTCCTGAAAACTGCGCGGATAAATCTGGTAGATGGTTGCGCCGCGCCACCAGTCGGGATCGGTTGTGCCGGATTTATGTGGCATTGTCGCGGGGGCCATGTTGGACATTTGTAAGCACTCTTATTTAACCGAACCGGCCAGCAGGCCGCGCACGAGGTAGCGTTGCATGGTGAAGAAAACGATCAGAGGCACGGCGATCGAGATGAACGCCGCGGCGGCAAGGATGCCCCAGTCGCCCCCCCGTGACCCAAGCAGATCGTCAGCAATCTTGACAGTCATGACCCAGGATTCAGAGTTTGAGGGCAGGAAGACCTTGGCGACCAGAAGGTCGTTCCATGTCCACAGGAACTGGAAGATGGCAAAGCTGGCCAGCGCCGGAAAGCTGAGGGGCAGCACGATCTTGGTGAACACCTGAAAATCGGTGGCACCGTCCACCTTGGCGCTTTCAATGATGTCTTTGGGCAGGCCGACCATGTAGTTGCGCAAGAGATATATCGCCAGCGGCAGGCCAAAGCCGGTATGGGCGAGCCATATGCCCAGATAACTTTGGCCGATGCCGACCATGTTGTGAAATTGCAGCATCGGGACAAGAGCCAGTTGCAAGGGCACGACCAGCAATCCGACGATAAGGGCGATCAGCAGCCATCGCCCCGGAAACTCCATCCACGCCAGAGCGTAAGCGGCGAAGGCGGCGATGAGGATGGGGATGATGGTGGCGGGGATCGTGACCGTCAGCGTGTTGATGAATGCGCGGTCCATGTTGGCGGAGGTCAGGATTTCCCGGTAATTATCAAGCGAGAAGTCGGGTGGCGTTTCGGCGGCGAAGTAGATGGAGGGATCGCGTTTGATCTCGGCCGGGGAGGTATAGATATAATTCCCGTTCTCCTGCACGGTCAGGGTGCGGTCGCGGGTCAGCTCTGCGGTTTCGCCCGGTGCGCTGCCCGTTGGATCGGTGCGCCGCCCGCCAAAGGCCGCGATGCTGCGTGCATCATTGCCACCTTCGGCAAAGATATTGCCTTCGATCACAAAGATGCCGTCGCGTTCCACCGCGTTGCCAGCATCTGCCTTGGCGGCAAAGTTCTGCGCGACGGGGAAGGGGGATTTCCACCATGCGGAAATGGCGATCTGGTCGCGGTCGCGAAAGGAGGAGACCAAAAGGCCCACGGTGGGGATGAGCCAGATGATCACCAAGAGGATGACCGAGATGTTGACGACCCAGGTGAGGGCGGGGCGGGTGCCTGCAATGTTGTCCATTTCAACGCATCTCCTTGCGGGCTTGCCGTATGTTCCAGATCATCACGGGCAGCACGATGATCATGATGACAAAGGCCACCGCCGTCGCGCGGCCATCGTCCCGGAACATGAAGTTCATCATGTAACTGGGCAGAATCTCAGTCTCAAAATTGCCGCCGGTCATGGCGTAGACGATGTCGAAGACCTTGAGCACAAGGATGGTGATTGTCGTCCAGACCACCACGATGGTGCCCATGATTTGCGGCACCTTGATCTTGAAAAATACCTGTAGCGGGTTGGCCCCGTCGATGATCGCGGCCTCAACCGTTTCTTCGGGAATGCCGCGCAGGGCCGCCGACAGGATCACCATCGCAAAGCCCGTTTGGATCCAGATCAGGATCACCATGAGGAAAAAGTTGTTCCAAAAGGGCAGCTGCAGCACGTCCACGGGCATCAGGCCAAAGAAATCGCGCACCGCGTTGATGATGCCGATGTCGGGATTGTTGGCATAGACAAACCGCCAGATCAGCGAGGCCCCCACAAAGGAAATCGCCATCGGCATGAAGATCAGTGATTTTGCGATATTGCCCCAAGACAGGCGGTCGGTCAGCTGTGCGACCAGCAGGCCAAGAAAGGTTGCACCGGCGGGCACCACCAGTATCCACATGAAATTGTTGATGAATGCCGTCTGAAACCCGCTGTCCGCGAACATCGTGGTGTAATTGTCAAAGCCAATGAATTCTGTGTTGGCGCGGTTGTGGAGCGAGCGCCAAAAAGACCCGATGACAGGATAAACCAGATAGAGCGTCAGCGCGAAGAGGGCAGGGAACAGGAACAGCCAAGGGCGCACCATTGTGGCGCGGTTGATGTTGCGTCCCTTGTCGCCGGGCTTGGGCGGAAAGATAACCTTGTCGAGGATCAGGTTCGACAAAAAGAAATATCCCACGCAACCGCCGACGCCGACGATGACCGTGATCAGACCTTGCACGAGCGGTGACATGGATTTCCCCCGGATGATGTTAAGGCCCGGGGCCGCGCCCTAGCGCAGGCGGCCCCGGATGTGCGGCCCTGTTATTTCAGGGTGTCCCAGCGCGTCTGAACCTGTGCTGCCGCGTCTGCGGCCGATGTGCCGGTGACGTAGTCAACCATAGAGGTCCAGAATTCACCCGCGCCGATCTCGGCTGGCATCAGGTCGGAGGCATCGAAGCGGAAGGTGGTCGCATTTTGCAGGATTTCGCCCTGCGCCCGCGCGCTGTCATTGACGTAGGTGGCAAGGTTCACGCCGCCGTGCGCGGTCAGGAAGCCGCCTTGCGTCATCCATGCCTCATGCGCCACGGGGAGTTTCAGAAATTCGATCATCGCCGTGGCGGCATCAGATGGATTGGTGATGCCGAAAAGCGTGCCTGCGCCCAGTACCGGCTTGCCCAGATCCTTGTCCGCATAGGCCGGGAAATAGAAGAAATCGACATCGTTGCCCATTTCCACATCCTCGGGGAAGAACGCGGGGATGAAGGACGCCTGACGGTGCATGTAGCACTTGGGCGGGATCGCAAAAAGACCCGCCGGGCTGTCGCGGAAATCGGTGGAGGCCACTGCCGCAGCACCGCCGTCAACGTAGGCATCGTTCAGCGCAAAATGGCCAAATTCCTCAATCGCGGCGATGACCTTGGGGTCGGTAAACGGCATTTCGTTGGCGACCCAAGCGTCATAATCTTCGGGTGCCGTGGTGCGCAGCATCATTTCTTCGACCCAGTCGGTTGCGGGCCAGCCTGTTGCCGCGCCTGATCCGAGACCAATGCACCACGGTGTACCGCCTTCCTCAACGATCTGATCGGTCAGCGCCTTCAGGTCTTCCATTGATTCAGGGATGTCATAGCCCGCTTCATCGAAGGCTTCGGGTGAATACCAGACCAGTGATTTCAAATCGACGCGGTAGAACAGCCCGTAGAGGTTTTCCTCGCCTGCGTCATTGGCATAGGTGCCCAGATCAACCCATGACTGGCCAGCGGCAAAGTTTTCCGCGACCCATTCAGCCGTGCCATCGGCCAGTGGCGTCAGCAAACCCTGACTGGCCATGTCGGCGGCCAGACCCGGCTGCGGAAAAACAGCAAGGTTCGGGGCAGAGCCCGCGCGGGCCGAAATGACGATGTCCTGTTCGAAACTGTCAGAGCCGGAGTAGTTGACCGTTGCCCCGGTAGCCTGTTCGAACAGGGCAAACACCTTGTCCACCTGCTCTTTTTCATTGCCGGTCCAGGGGCCTGTGACCGTGACGGTCTGTCCGGACAGGTCCGTTGCATCGGCAAAGGCCTGATAGCTGTCCCACGAAAAATCGCCCTCACCTACGGTAATGGTGCTGTGGCCGTCGGCAAATGCGGCGGTACCGGCCATCGCAATGGCGACCGCGCCTGCGGTTGTGTTGAACGTCATGGTATCCTCCCAGTTGGGCATTTTGCCCGTGATCCGGCGCAATGTGATGGCTTAATGACATCTTCCAAAGCGCTTTGAGTGCTGCCAAACTGAACCAGAGCGTGCAGCGAGTCAATAAAACATTATAAAATGGCAAAGTCTTTGACGTGGCTGGCGGTCGGGCCTAGGCTGGATGCTATCTATGACCAAACCGCTTTGATCCTATGAACCTGCGTGAGCTTTCCCGGCAGCTTGGCCTGTCACAGACCACAGTGAGCCGCGCGCTGAACGGATATCCCGAGGTCAGCGAGGCAACGCGCCAAAAGGTGATGGCCGCAGCGCGGGCCAGCGGATACCAGCCAGACGCGCGGGCGCGCAGTCTGGCCACCGGGCGTGCCAAAGCCATTGGCCATGTGATCCCACATTCGACAAAGCATGAAATGGTGAACGTCGTTTTCGCGGATTTCATTGCGGGCGCGGGCGAGGTTTATGGCCAGCACGGGTATGATCTGGTGATGTCGATGGTCAGCGATGATGCCGAGGAACAGGCATACCGCACGTTGGCGCGCAAAAGGAATGTGGACGGTGTGATCGTACACGGACCCACGCGCAATGACGCGCGGATTGATCTGTTGCGGGAGCTGCGGATTCCTTTCGTGGTCCACGGGCGGTCGAGCGATGTGACGTCAGAATACAATTGGCTTGATGTGAACAATCGACGCGCGATTGAGCGGGCCACAGCGTTTTTGATTGATCTGGGGCATCGGCGTATTGCGCTGGTGAATGGCGTGGAGCGGATGGATTTCGCGCTGCGCCGCAGGCTTGGGTACGAAGGAACGCTGCACGCGCGGGGAATCACGCTTGATCCGGCACTTACGCGCAGTGCCGAGATGACAGAGCCGCACGGCTATCACAGCGCGCGTGAAATGCTGGCGCTGGCCGATCCGCCGACGGCCCTGATCGCGTCTTCGATTGTGGTCGCGATGGGCGTGCGCCGCGCGGTGGAAGAACGGGGGCTGAGGTTGGGACGGGACGTATCGGTGATCTGTTTTGACGATATGGTATCGTATTTTCCAAATGGTGACGGGGAGCCGATTTTCACGGCAACGCGGTCTTCTGTACGGGCCGCAGGGCGGCGCTGTGCCGAGATGCTGCTGGAGCAGATTGAGGCGCCGGATGCGGCAGCGGTGCATGAACTGTGGGAGGCTGATCTGGTCGTCGGACGGTCCACCGGGCCGGGGCCGCAGCAATAATGAGGTTCTGCCGGTCCGATTTTCCGCCCGATTTCATGTTTGCGGCGGCGACCTCAAGCTATCAGATCGAAGGCCATGCCTACGGCGGTGCGGGGCCAACCCATTGGGACAGCTTTGCTGCAACCCCCGGCAATATAGTACGTAGCGAGACAGGGGCGTTTGGCTGTGACCACTATCACCGCTACGCCCAAGACTTTGCGTTGATGCAGGCGGCAGGGTTTGATGGGTACCGGTTCTCGACCTCATGGGCGCGGGTGCTGCCCGAGGGGCGGGGCACCCCCAACGCCGAGGGGCTGGATTTTTATGACCGGCTGGTTGATGCGATGCTGTCGCATGATCTGCGCCCGATGGCGACGCTCTATCACTGGGAATTACCTGCGGCGCTTGCCGATTTGGGGGGCTGGCGGCACCCTGATATTGCGAATTGGTTTGCGGATTACACGCAAGTCATCATGGACCGGATCGGTGACCGCATGTTTTCTGTCGCACCGATCAATGAGCCGTGGTGTATTGCGTGGCTGGGTCATTTCACAGGCGATCACGCCCCGGGCCTGCGTGACATCCGCGCCACCGCGCGCGCGATGCATCACGTGCTCAAGGCGCATGGCACCGCCATTCAGACAATGCGCGCGATGGGGATGTCGAATCTGGGTGCGGTGTTCAATTTTGAATACGTGCATCCCGGCGATAAAAGCGCCAAGACCGCGCAGGCTGCCCGGCGATATGATCAGGCATACAACCATTTCTTTTTGTCAGGCGTGTTCAAGGGGACATACCCGGCAGAGGTAATGGCGGGCCTTGAGCCGCATATGCCGAAAGACTGGCAGGATGATTTTGCGCTGATCGGCACGCCGGTGGATTGGTGCGGGCTGAATTACTATACCTGCAGGCGCGTGGTACATGCGGAAGGTCCCTGGCCCGCATGGGCAGATGTGCCGGGGCCCTTGCCAAAGACGCAGATGGGATGGGAGATTTATCCCGAAGGCCTTTGCGATACACTGCGCATGGTGCAGCGGGAATATACGCAGGATCTACCGCTTTATATCACTGAAAACGGCATGGCCGCGGCGCACGACCCGCAGCGTGAAGATGCGGCGCGGATTGCCTATCTGGACGATCATCTTGATGCAGCGCGGCAGGCGATGGCAATGGGTGTGCCGTTGCAGGGCTACACGTTCTGGTCATTGCTGGACAATTACGAATGGGCGCTTGGCTATGAAAAGCGGTTCGGGTTGATCCATGTCGATTTCGATAGTTTTGAGCGGACACCAAAGGCATCCTATCATGCGCTGGCGCGGGCTTTGAGCCGCTAGCCTTTGACCTGATCAAGGACTGATGCGCGGTTGACGATGGTGGCGGTCAATTCCTGCGAACGGCCCGTGCGTTTTTCCTCGATCATCTCGACCAGTTCCTGTGCGGCAAGGCGGCCCATCTCGCGGTGGGGGACATGCACGGTGGTCAATCCCGGACGCACCACCTGGGCGAGTTCGATATCATCAAAGCCGGTCACGGACACGTCTTGCGGCACCCTGAGCCCCAGTTTTTCAGCACCGCGCAAGGCACCAACGGCCAGAACGTCATTGCCGCACAGAACGATTGTCGGGCGGGGTTGGCGCTGCATCAGCGTTTCAAAGGCATCAGCCCCTTCCTGCACATCGTAGGACACTTCGATCAGTTCAAGCGTTTCGGGGTCAAGCCCGTGGGCGGCCATTGCATCGCGGACACCGTAGATGCGCATGCGCGCGCGGTCATTCTGGGCGGAGCTGGCGGAGATCATGGCAAGGCGGCGGTGGCCCGCGACGATGACCTGCTCTGCAAGGGATTGCATGGCGCGGCGGTTATCAAACCCGATGGAAGGGATGCGCGCGGCTAGATCAAAAGACCATGCGGCAAGGACGGGCACGCGCTGCCGTTCAAGGTAGTCGTATATTGCCGCGTCACGGTCATGGCCGATCAGCAAGAGCCCGTCTGCGCCGCGCGCGACCAATGTGCGAATCTGCTCTTCTTCCACATCTGCGCGGTAGGCAGAGCTTGAGATCAGCAATGTGTAGCCGCGAGCGTGCAGTTCCTCCTGAAACGCCTGTACGCCGCGTGCGAAAATGGCGTTTTCCATCGTTGGGATGATTGCGCCGATGGTCAGGGTGCGTTTTGCCGCCATCGACCGTGCGGCGAAGTTGGGCGTATAGCCCAGTGCGTTTATTGCGGCCTGTACCTTTTCACGGGTCGGTCGGGACACCAGACGCGGATCGTTTACACAGCGCGAGACCGTGGCCGTAGACACTTTGGCGATGCGGGCAACATCGTCCAGCGTTGGGGGTGGGCCGCTGTCTGGCACGGTTTCTCCGTCTTTGCAGGCACAATGACTACCGGGCGCTGAACAGCCCGGCATTGCCAAAGTCTAGCCCGGATGACTTTTGAAAGGAAGCTGATCTGGAAAATGTAAGCGCTTGCAAAACTACTGTAAGCGCTTACAGTGACGTAAGGACCGATTCATTCAAGGACCCCGGCCATGTTTCTTTTTGCCTCTTTTTTCGTCTTCGCATTGTATTTCGCGAACGTCGCTTTGGGGGCATTTGCGAATGCGGCGATCCTTGGGGATGTGGGTGAAATGATGGTTCTTTTTGCAGCCTCGATCCTGTTCGTGGTCGCAATTCTCAAAGCCGAAGCTGACCGCAAAAACAAAAACGGCAGCTGATCAATTTTCACGGGAGGATATCATATGGACAACGAGACATCGGAACTTAAGTCAGCCGAGCGTCGCAATTTTCTGAAGCTTGCGGCATCGGGTGGCTTTACGGCTGCGCTGGTCGCCGGAGCGGCAGGAACGCTATGGTCTACGGAAGCCGCCGCACAATCCGCAAACGAAGAGCGTGACCGTGAGAATGCAGCAGAGCACACGATGGTGCTGGCGACGGCTTATGTTCTTGGCGCTTCGCGCAGCTATCCAATCATGCAGCTGGACCTGAAGGAAAACATCCAGAACGCGACCAACGGAAAGGTCTATGTCAAACTCGCGCCGGGTGGTCAGCTTGGGGCCGGGGGTGCGCTGGTTCAGGCGGTGCAAGGCGGCACCATTCAGGCGGCACAGCATTCGCTGTCAAATTTCGCGCCGTTCGCGTCTACAGTTGACCTGATCAACATGCCGTATTTGTGCGGGTCAAACCAGCGGTTCACCAATTTGGTAACCTCGGACTTCTGGAAGGCGACGGTTGAGCCGAAGGTCGAAGAGAACGGGTTCAAAGCGCTGTTTTACGTGAACATTGATCCGCGCGTTGTTGCGGTGCGCAAGGGTGGGGCAGGGGCGGTTCTTTCGCCCGCTGATCTGTCGGGTGTCAAATTCCGTGTGCCGGGTTCCAAGATGCTGCAACAGTACTACCGGATGGTCGGTGCCAACCCGACGCCGGTTGCTTGGGGCGAAACACCGTCCGCGATCAAGCAAGGTGTGGCAGATGCGCTCGATCCGTCCGTGGGTGCGCTTTATGTCTTTGGGTTCAAGGATATCCTTTCGCACGTGACCTTCACGCAGGCCGTGCCCGACAGCCAAGTTTATTCCTGTAACCTTGAGTGGTTCAACTCCATGCCAGCTGACGTTCAGGAAGGCATCATGTGGGGGTCCGAGATGACGGCGCACCAGAACCTTGCCAAAGTGCCATCGGCACGGGCCTATGCAATGGCTGAACTGGCCAAGGCGGGCGTTGAATTCCACAGCCTGAGTGATGATCAGTTGGGCGAGTGGCAGGCCGCCGGCGGCTATCAGCGGTCGGAATGGGACAGCTTCAAGACAGAGCTTGCCGGGTCGATGGATAATTTCGCCAAAATGGAAGAGGCCGCAGGAACGCAGGGCAAATACTACGTTCACGACGCCTGATAAACGTCTGGCGGGCATCCTTCCGGGGATGTCCGCCTCCCTTTCATCGCGCACACCGTATCGACGGCCCTTGCGGGCTGACCGGTCATGCTGTGCCACACAGCGGGGCGGAACATGGACCTTCTCAGACGTATCGATAACAACGCCGAGCGCTGGCTGCTTTTGACCTTTTACGTGATGTTGGTTGTCACGATGGCCATCGAGGTGCTGCGCCGCGAGATTTTTGCCTATTCGTCGATCTGGGGCGAAGAGATCGTGCGCTATTCGTTCATCTACCTTGCGTGGATCGGTGCCGCTGCCGCAGTAAAGGAACGGGCGCATATCCGCATTGATGTGATCATGCACTACCTCGGGCCCCGGCCCAAGGCGCTGCTGTATATCTTTGGGGACATCATCATGTTCGGTGTCGCGCTGATCGCGCTCTACTGGTCGTGGGAAACGGTGCATGTGTCCTGGAAGTTCGGGTCTGTCACCGATGGGCTGCGCATTTCCAAAGTCTGGTTCTTGATGGCTGTGCCGCTGGGTTTTGCCCTGATGGTCTGGCGGCTGCTGCAATCTTTCGCCCGTGATTTCAAAGCCCTTCGGGACGGTACGCCCGTTTTCGAGGGCGACAAACTGTTTGATTGAGGAGCCTGACAGATGCTTTGGCAAACTATGAATCAAACGGTTGAGCTGGGCTGGGATTTCTACATTCCCGTTATCATGTTCGTCGTTCTTATCGCACTGGCGGTGCCCGTCTGGGCCGCGATCGGTGCCTCCGCCGTGCTGATGTTGGTGATGTCGGGTGATTTGCCGCTCAGCCTTGTGGGTGAAAAGCTGTTTACCGGCATTGACGCTTTTGCGCTGACCGCCGTGCCGCTCTTTATCCTCACGGGGGACGTATTGGTCCGCACCGGTCTCAGTCGCAAGTTTCTTGACGTCGCAGAAGCGCTGACGCAGTTCGCAAAGGGCGGATTTGGCTCTGCCACCGTTCTTGTCTGCGGCATGTTCGCGGCGATTTCGGGCTCTGACGCGGCGGGTGCTGCTGCGGTGGGGCGCATGACCATCGACCGGCTGGTCGAATCCGGCTACCCGCGTCCCTATGCCTGCGCGCTTGTGGCGGCGGGCGCCTGTACCGGCATCCTGATCCCACCCTCTATCGCCTACATCATCATCGGCCTTGTGTTGGGCATATCGGCCTCTACGCTGTTTCTGGCCGCCCTCATCCCCGGCCTTGCCATCCTGATCTCGATCCTGATCACCAACCTGATCATGAACCGCCTGAACGGCTGGGAGGGCGGTGGCAATATGAGCTTTGGCGAATGGTTCTCCAATCTGGGCCGGGCGCTGAAATCGGGTTGGTATGCCTTTATCGTGCCCGGTATCATTTTCTACGGCATCTTCTCGGGTCGCCTGACACCCACTGAGGCGGGTGCGACGGCTGTCGTGGTCACGATCATCATGGGGTTCATCCTTGGCACACTGCGGTTTGCGGATTTCCCTGCGATGCTGGTCAGTTCGGCCAAGGTGAACGGTGTGATACTGCCCATCATCGCGTTTTCGGCCCCCCTGGCCGAGGCGCTGGCGATTATGGGCGTGCCGCAGGGTTTTGTGACATCAGTGACCATGATGACGGATGAGCCGTGGCTGCTGATCCTGCTGATGATCGGTATTCTGATCGCTGCGGGCTGCGTGATGGAGACGACACCCAACATCGTGATCCTTGCACCGATCCTAAAGCCGCTGGCGGACAACATCGGCATGAACGAAATTCAGTTCTGCATCATGATGATTACCGCGCTGGGCGTTGGGTTTATTACGCCGCCGCTTGGTCTGAACCTCTTTGTCGTATCTGGCATTACGGGCGAGTCGATTCTGAAGATAGCCTGGCGCGCCATTCCCTTCGTATTGTGCATGTTCATTGTCGTTCTTCTGATCGCCTATGTGCCCGCCATTTCAACAACTCTCCTGCCCGAGATTTACCAGTAGGATCCTGATACATGACCCGTGAATATTTGAAAAAAGCAACGCTTACCGCAAAATCGGACGCCTCCGAAGTGCATGAAACCGTTGTGAATATCCTCAACGACATCGAAGCGGGCGGCGATGCCACGGCGATGGAATATGCGGCCAAGTTCGACAAATACGAAGGTAATGTGATCCTTACCCAGGAGGAAATCGACGACGCCTGCGCCAAGGTGCCCGAAAAGCTGAAGGCGGATATCCGGTTTGCACATGACAACGTGAAACGCTTTGCCGAAATGCAAAAGAGCACGGTGGCGGATGTGCAGATGGAAATCCAGCCGGGTTTCATTGCGGGTCAAAAGGCGATCCCGGTGGATGCGGCAGGCTGCTATGTGCCGGGCGGACGCTATAGCCACATCGCATCTGCGATTATGACCGTGACGACTGCCAAGGTGGCCGGATGCCGTCACATCGCCGCATGTTCGCCGCCGCGTCCGGGTGAAGGCGTGAACCCGGCCATCGTTTATGCCGCGCACATCTGTGGTGCGGACAAGATCATTGCGATGGGCGGCGTGCAGGGCGTGGCCGCGATGACGTTCGGCCTGTTTGGCCTGCCAAAGGCGAATATCCTCGTCGGCCCCGGCAACCAGTTTGTTGCCGAAGCCAAGCGTATCCTGTTTGGCCGCGTGGGCATCGACATGATTGCCGGGCCAACCGACAGCCTTGTTCTTGCCGACAAGACGGCTGATCCGCATATCGTCGCCACTGACCTCGTGTCTCAGGCGGAGCATGGCTACAACTCACCGGTCTGGCTGGTCACGGATGACCGCGCGCTGGCGGAAAAGGTGATGGAACTGGTGCCCGGCATGATCGACGATCTGCCGGAGGTAAACAGCCAGAACGCCGCCGCCGCCTGGCGTGACTATGCCGAGGTCATCCTCTGTGCGGACCGGGAGGAAATGGCGGCCTGTTCGGATGACTACGCGCCCGAGCATCTGACGGTACAGGCGGAAGACCTTGATTGGTGGCTTGATCGGCTGACCTGCTATGGTTCCTTGTTCGTGGGTGAGGAAACAACCGTCTCCTATGGTGACAAGGCGTCGGGCACAAACCACGTGCTGCCAACTTCCGGGGCGGCGGGCTATACCGGCGGTCTGAGCGTGCATAAGTACATGAAGATCGTGACCTGGCAGCGCACCACCCGTGACGCATCCAAGGAGGTGGCGATTGCCACCGCGCGTATCTCGCGCCTGGAAGGTATGGAGGGCCACGCACGTGCGGCGGATGTCAGGCTCGCAAAATACTTTCCCGGCGAGAACTTTGATCTGTCGGCCGAAGGCTGATGCGTGACCCGCGTGCCCTGTTCGATCTGAGCGGCAAGGTGGCCTGCGTTACCGGTGCCAGTTCGGGTCTTGGCCGGCAGGCGGCGCTGACGCTGGCTGCTGCCGGGGCGCGTGTTGTTGGGGTGGCGCGGCGGGCCGACGCCCTTGAAACGCTGTGCGATGAGATTGGTGCCACTGCTGCCCGTGTGACCGCAGACATTGCGGACCGGTCGGGCATTGACGGATTGACAAAGGACATCGCGGCCCCGTTCGGTGCGCCCGATATCGTGATCCATGCCGCCGGGCTGAACACGCGCGAGGCGGCGGATGATGTCACACCAAAGGGATGGGACGACACGCTGGCGATCAATCTCAGCGCGCCTTTCTTTCTGTCCCAGGCGCTTGTCCCGGCGATGAAGGAAAAGGGTTGGGGCCGCATTGTGAACTTTGCTTCGTTGCAGACAACGCGCGCCTTTCCCGGTGGTATCGCCTATGGTGCCACCAAGGGGGGCATCGGCCAATTGACCCGTGCAATGGCGCAGGCGTGGTCGCCGCATGGCATCACGGCCAATGCCATCGGGCCGGGTTTCTTTCCGACCGAGCTGACAGCGGCGGTGTTCGATGATCCGGCGCGTGCCGCGCGCAATGCGGCGCAAACCTGTGCCGGGCGCAACGGACGGATGGATGACATCGAAGGCCCGATACTGTTTCTGTGTTCAGACGCATCCGCCTATGTGACGGGGCAAATCCTGATGGTTGACGGAGGGTTCACGGCGAAATGAAAGCACTGGTGTACGAAGATGTTGAAACGCTGGGCTTTCGGGATGTGCCTGACGCCACGCCGCAGCCGGGTGAGCATCTGATCAAGATCAGGGCCGTGGGCATTTGTGGGTCTGACATGCACGCCTATCTGGGCCATGATGCCCGCCGCCCCGCGCCCTTGATTTTGGGGCACGAGGCCGCTGGTGAAACTGTCGGGGGTGAACAGAACGGGCGGCGCGTCACCGTGAACCCGCTGGTGACCTGTCGCACCTGTGCGGCCTGCACTTCTGGCCGCGAAAACCTGTGTGCTGCGCGCCAGATCATCTCGATGCCGCCGCGTGAGGGGGCTTTCGCGCAATATGTTGCGATGCCAGGCACCAATCTGGTGCATGTGCCGGATGATGTTTCGCTTGCCAAAGCCGCGCTGGCAGAGCCGCTGGCGGTCAGCTGGCATGCGGTGCGACTGGCGCTGGAGGCGCTGCACCCGGCGATGGACAAGCGTGCGCTGGTGATCGGGGGAGGGGCCATCGGGCTGGCTGCCAGTCTGGCGCTGAAGGCGATGGGTGTTGCGGATGTCACCGTGGCAGAGCCGAACGATATGCGCCGGGCGTTTTTGACGGACCAATGCGGAGAGACCACAGTTAGCCGTGCCGAAGGGCAGTTTCCGATTGTGATTGATGCGGTGGGTTATGCCGCCACCCGTGCCACGGCGTCAGCGCTGGCCCAGCCGGGCGGTGTGATCGCCCACGTTGGTTTGGGGGAAGACACGGGCGGGCTGGACATCCGGCGGATGACCCTGCAGGAAATCACCTTTATCGGCACCTATACCTATACCGCACAGGATTTCCGCGACACCGCGCAGGCCATCTTTGACGGACGGCTTGGCGCACTGGACTGGGCCGAGGCGCGGCCGCTGGCTGATGGGTTCGCAGCCTTTCAGGACCTGCGCGCGGGCCGTGTTGCGGCACCAAAAATTGTTCTTTTTCCGTGGTCCTGACCCAAAGGAGATAAGCCGATGTACCTTAAAGTTCTTGTTCCTATGGCGCTGAATCATGGGCTATCACCGCAGACGCTGGAAATCGCGCGGGCGCTGACCGGGGGTGAGGGAGAAATTACAGCCCTGCATGTCTACGAAGAGCCGCAAGGTTCCGTCCGGGCCTATCTGGATGACACTCTGGTCGCGGAAGGGTTTGACCGGGCGCGGGCGCAGATGCAGGACAAGCTTGAGGGGCTTGATGGCATCAAGGCCGAACTGATCAAGGGCCACACCTATCGCACCATCATTGACTATGCCGCCCTCAACGGCATCGATTGCATTGTAATCGGCTCTCATAAACCGGGGTTGAGCGACTATCTGCTTGGCTCCACGGCGGCGCGCGTCGTGCGGCATGCTGCCTGCGCAGTGCATGTGCACCGCTCATCTTGAAATCACCAATCGCGCCGCTTGAGCGCACCAATCCGAAAGGCAACCCGATGAACATCGACAAGAAGATCGTAGATGATCTTGTCGCCAACGACGTCTCGTTCGTCACAACCGTACCCTGCAAACAGCTGGCCGGTGTGATTGATGAGGTCGAGAACCGCGACGACATTTTTCACATCCCGTCCAACAAGGAAGACGAGGGCATGGGCCTGTGTGCCGGTGCATTCATGGGTGGCAAGCGCCCAGCGATCATCATGCAGAACACAGCGATTGGTGTGACAATCAACACGCTGGCGACGCTGACGCAGTTCTACCGCATGCCGCTGCCGATGATCATTTCCTACCGGGGAGAGCTGCGCGAGCCTGTGGCCTGTCAGGTCGAAATGGCGGTGCATACCAAAGCGCTTCTGGCGCAGCTTAACATCCCCACCTACCATTTCCACTGGCAAAAGGATGTTGAGGAGTTCGACAACATCCTGAAATACACCTTCATGTGCAACAAACCCGTGGCGATCCTGACCGACGCCAACTTCTGGGGAGGCTATGGCGACCAATGATCCGTTCTGAAATTCTCAAAGAAATCGCACCCATCCTCAACCCGCACCTTGTCGTGTGCAACATCGGGCTTCCCAGTCAGGAACTCCACATGATCGACGACAACGAGCGTAACTTCTACATGCTGGGCACGATGGGTCTGTCGTCTTCCATCGGTTTCGGGCTGGCGCTGGCCCAGGACAAGCCGGTTATTTCCATTGATGGTGACGGCTCTGTCCTCACGAACCTTGGCACGCTGCCCACGATCGCCAACAATGCAGCAGGCAACTACACGCTTTTGATCATCGATAACGGTTCATATGGCTCAACCGGGGATCAGCCGACCTATGCGGGGCGCAAGACCTCGCTTGTGGCGGTAGCAACAGCCTGTGGCTGTGAAAACGTGATTGAGGTGCAGGACAAGGACCTTGGCCCGGTTTTGCAGGACGCTATCGACAGCGATGAGATGACGATCATCGTGTGCAAATGTGACAGCGGCAACATCAAGCTGCCGGTGATCACGCTAGATCCGGTTGTCATTCGCCACCGCTTTATGGAAGCCGTGAAAGCCTGATGTCGGCGGCGGCCATTCACAGCGCAGAGGACGCGCGCCGGTTGGCCAGGCGCCGTCTGCCGTGGATGGTTTTTGACTATATCGACGGCTCTGCCGGGGCCGAAACAGGGGCGGCGCGCAACCGTGCCGCCCTTGATGCCATCACGTTGCGTCCTCGTATCCTGCGGGATGTGAGCGACCGGTCGCTGTCAGTCGATTTGTGTGGCAAACCGGCGTTGCGTCCTTTTGGTATTGCCCCAATGGGGATGTGCAACCTGAGCGCGCCGGGGGCTGATCTTATGCTGGCCCGGCTTGCCGCGCGGTATAAGGTGCCGCATGGGGTATCCACAGTGGCTTCGACCGCGCTCGAAAAGATCATCGAGGTGGCAGAGGGCAACGCGTGGTTTCAACTGTATTTCAGCGGCGACGGCAGCGGTACTTTCAAGCTGGTGGAGCGGGCCAAGGCGGCGGAATATGACACATTGGTCATCACTGTGGATGTGCCCGAAGTAGGCCGCCGCCCGCGCGAATTGCGACACGGATTCAAAATGCCGTTTCGTATCGGCCCACGCCAGTTCATTGACTTTGCCTTGCATCCCCGCTGGTCGATCAGTGGTCTGATCCACGGCAAGCCTCAGATGGCGAATTTCCTGATGGAAGGGTATGATTTTGACCGCACCGAAAGCCGGGCGCGGGCAACGTGGGACACGCTTGCACGGCTGCGCGATGCGTGGCCGGGCAATCTGGTGGTCAAAGGTGTTCTGGATGTGGAGGATGCGCAGCGTCTGAAAGCCGCTGGTGTGGATGCGATTCAGGTTTCAAGCCACGGCGCACGACAACTGGAAAGCGCGCCCGCCCCAATAGAGGTTCTGCCGCAGATGCGTGCGGCGCTTGGGCCGGAATATCCTATCTTTTACGACAGCGGCCTGCGCTCGGGCGAGGATGCGCTAAAGGCATTGGTGGCAGGCGCGGATTTCGTTTTCTTCGGGCGTGTCCTGCAATTTGCAATGGCAGCGGCCGGGCAACCGGGCTTGCAACGTCTTTGGGATGTGCTGACCGATGAGATGAGCATTGCGATGGCACAGACCGGGATGCAGGACCTGCAACACCTGCGGGATGATGCGAATGCAGCCCTATCGTAGATTCTGGGCCGGTGATGGTTGAAAAGGTCCAATATTATTGCAGCAATGTTTCAAGAAGGATGGCCTGGACTGTTTTTCTGTGAAGAGATTGCCGTAACATTCTGTTTTCATTTGAATACTAGCAAGTGCTACTCACGCGCTATTTCTGATTGTAAAATTCCGGCCAACCCTTCAAGGTATGGACGAAATTGAACTTTGACCGGATGCACAGAACACCGGCGGGACATAAGACGGGGAAGTAACGCAATGACAGCAACCGACGGAGCCTTCGTCGCATTTGAGCGCGTGCAGAAAAGTTACGACGGTGAAAACCTTGTCGTGAAGGATTTGAACCTGTCGATGCCCAAAGGGGAATTCCTGACAATGCTCGGGCCATCCGGCTCCGGTAAAACGACCTGCCTGATGATGTTGGCAGGGTTCGAGACGGCAACCCACGGCGATATCCTGCTGGATGGTGTGTCGATCAACAACATCCCGCCGCACAAACGCGGAATTGGCATGGTATTTCAGAACTACGCCCTGTTTCCGCACATGTCGGTCGCAGAAAACCTGTCGTTTCCGCTGGAAGTGCGCAAAATCGGCAAGTCGGACCGCGAAGCAAAGGTTAAACGCGCGCTGGATATGGTGCAAATGGGCAGCTTTGCGGGGCGTCGCCCCGCGCAACTGTCCGGTGGTCAGCAGCAGCGGATCGCGCTGGCCCGTGCGCTGGTGTTTGAACCGGAGCTTGTCTTGATGGACGAACCCTTGGGGGCCTTGGACAAGCAATTGCGCGAAACCCTGCAATTCGAGATCACCAATCTCGCGCATGAACTGGGCATCACCACCGTCTACGTGACCCACGACCAGACCGAGGCGCTGACAATGTCAGACCGCGTTGCGGTATTCGACGATGGCCGGATTCAGCAGCTTGCCCCGCCCGATGAACTTTATGAAAAGCCAGAGAACAGCTTTGTGGCGCAGTTTATTGGTGAAAACAACACGCTGGAAGGCGTGGTGGAAGAGATCAAGGGCAACACTTGCATTGTCAAACTGGACAGCGGTGACATCATCGACGCGGTGCCGGTCAACGTGGACAACGTGGGCGACCGGACGAAAGTGTCGATCCGGCCCGAGCGGGTTGAGTTTGACCGCAACCGCCTGCACGACGATGCCCACACGCTCAAGGCCGAAGTGCTTGAATTCATTTATATGGGCGATATTTTCCGCACCCGCCTGCGGGTTGCGGGGACCGATGAGTTTGTCATCAAAACACGCAACGCCCCCGACCAGAAGCGCCTGAAACCGGGCGAGATGATCGAGATCGGGTGGATGGCAGAGGATTGTCGGGCGCTGGACGCATAAGCGCAGCGCCCGAACGAAAGAGGGCGCGGCCACCCGGGCTGCCCCCTTGGAAGACCAAACCGGGTAACAAGTAACGGGAGAAACCAATGAAAATCACTATGAAACTTCTGGCCACGTCGTGCCTGACGCTGACAGGTGCAATGGCACATGCAGACGGTCACATGGCCAACGAAATGACCATCGTAAGCTGGGGTGGCGCATACTCCAACTCGCAGCAGAAAGCCTATCACGACCCCTATATGGAGAAGACAGGCGTTAACATCATCAACGATGAAAGCTCTGCCGAGGCGGTTGCCAAGCTGCGCGCGATGAATGAAGCGGGCAATGTCACTTGGGACGTTGTTGACGTCGTTGCCGCCGACGCGCTGCGTCTGTGCGACGAAGGTCTCGCGATGGAGATCGACCCTGACACGATGCTGGCCGCTGCACCTGACGGCACGCCCGCATCTGAAGATTTTGGTGAACTGCTGGTCGGCGACTGCTTTATCCCGCAGATCGTTTATTCCACAACAGTGGGCTACCGCACCGATCTGGTGGGTGACAACCCACCCACAGAGATCTGCGCGATGTTCGACACGGAGACATATCCTGGCAAGCGCAGCCTGGAAAAGCGTCCTATCGTGAACATGGAATGGGCCTTGCTTTGTGACGGCGTGGCCAAGGAAGACGTCTATGACGTGCTGGAGACCGAAGAAGGTCAGGCACAGGCGTTGGCCAAGCTCGACACCATCAAGGATGACGTGATCTGGTGGTCTGCGGGTGCCGATACGCCACAGCTGCTGGCTGACGGCGAAGTCGTTATGGGCTCCACTTACAACGGTCGCCTGTTCGCGCTGATCGAAGAGCAGAAGCAGCCGGTTGCCATGCTCTGGGACGCGCAGATGTTCGATCTGGACGGGTGGATCATTCCAACGGGCCTGAGCCCGGAGCGTCAGGCACGTGCACTTGACTACATCATGTTCGCCACAGACACACAGCGTCTGGCGGATCAGGCCAAGTACATCTCTTACGGTCCTGCGCGTGCGTCTTCTGCACCGCTGGTGGGTAAGCACGCGGAACTGGGCATCGAGATGGCACCACACATGCCAACCGATCCCGAGAATGCAAAGAACACATTCCTCTACAACTATGAGTTCTGGGCAGACTATCGCGACGATCTGGATGCGAAATTCCAGGCGTGGCTGAGCCAGTAAGGCTTACTCTGGGGCGCGGCACTGTCGCGCCCCTTTTACGACCGACATGCATTGCCGGACAAACCGGCAGGCAAGACAGACCGACAAGGGACGAGACATGGCAGAACAAATGCTGGCCGCCGATGGCCGCCCGCTCAAGGCATCGCTCAACCGCGCATTACGGCGGCAAAAGCTGCGGGCGCTGGCGCTGATTGCCCCCTTGTTGCTTTTCATCCTGATATCCTTTGTCATGCCGATTGCGGACATGCTGTTCCGATCTGTCGAAAACGAGATCGTCAGCAACACGCTGCCGCGCACCGTTGTGGCGCTTGAAGAATGGGACGCCGATACCGGCGAAGCTCCTTCGGAAGAAGTCTTTTCCGCGCTCTACACAGACATGACGCTGGCCGCCGAATACAAGACGCACACGCGCCTTGGCAGTCGCCTGAACTACGAATCTACCGGTATTTCATCACTGTTCCGCAAATCGGGCCGCCGGGTTGGCCGGTTTGATACCGATATCTATACTGACGCATTCACCGCGGGTGATCCTGCCTACGGTGATCCCGCGCGCTGGGCCAACTGGATGGACGACGGTGCGATCCGCACACAGCTGCCCAAAACCGCAAGCGCCTATGACGATTGGGCGCGGATGATTGTCGAGGTTGAAGGCGATGACCCGCTTGAGGAAGAGCCGTGGGATTTTGTCTTTACCGCCCTTTATGAAGACGCCAACGCTGGTGGTGTCCTTCCGATTGCGGTCGATCTGTCGGGCGTTGAACCGGTGTCGCTGCGTGCCCAGTTTTCGGATGTGGATGACGATTGGCTTGATGTGGATGTCTGGCAGACGATCAAGCTTTATGCTCCAGAGTATACGTCAGGGTATTTCCTGAATTCTGTTGACCTTATGAAGACACCTGAAGGGGTTGAGGCAAGGCCAGAAAACGAACAGATCTACATCACGCTTTTCATTCGCACGCTGATCATGTCGTTGTCGATTATGGGAATGTGCGTGCTGCTTGGCTATCCAATCGCGTGGCTGTTGGCCAACCTGCCGGACCGCACCGCGAACCTGCTGATGATCCTTGTGCTGCTGCCGTTCTGGACATCCCTTCTGGTGCGGACATCGGCGTGGAAAGTGCTGTTGCAACAACAGGGTGTGATCAATGATGTTCTTGTCTGGATCGGTCTGGTCAGTGACGGAAACCGCTTGGAACTGATCAACAACCAGACGGGTACGATCATCGCCATGACGCACATCCTGCTGCCTTTCATGATCCTGCCACTTTATTCGGTGATGAAAACAATCCCGCCCAGCTATCTACGCGCGGCGAAATCGCTGGGGGCCACCAATTGGACCGCGTTCTGGCGCGTCTACTTTCCGCAGTCGGTGCCGGGCATCGGCGCGGGCTGCATCCTCGTGTTTATCCTTGCCATCGGCTATTACATCACGCCGGAACTGGTGGGCGGCACCAAGGGTGTCTTTATCTCCAACCGGATCGCCTATCATATTTCCAGCTCTCTGAACTGGGGTCTGGCGGCGGCGCTTGGCACCATCCTGCTTGCAGTCGTGCTGATCCTGTATTGGGTCTACGACCGGATCGTGGGCATCGACAACGTGAAACTGGGGGGCTGATCTGATGAGCGCATTGCCACCGTATGCCACCACCGGCCAGCGTATCTGGCACTATAGCTTCCGCGTGATCTGTGGATTGATCTTCTTTTTCCTGATCGCGCCGATCCTGGTGATTATCCCGCTATCGTTCAACGCAGAGGATTTCTTTACCTTCACGCCAGAAATGCTCTCGTTTGATCCTGAAGGGTATTCGACCAAGCATTATGAGGATTTCTTTACGAATTCCGATTGGCAACTGGCCCTGCGCAATTCGTTGAAAATCGCGCCTGTCGCGACGCTTCTGTCGGTTTCGCTTGGTACACTTGCCGCCATCGGGCTGAGCCAGAGCCACGTGCCGTTCCGTCGCGCGATCATGGCGATCCTGATCTCTCCAATGATCGTACCGCTGATCATCTCTGCCACGGGGATGTATTTCTTCTACTCCAATCCCTATATCCCGCTGCCATTCGGTTGGACAATTGAACTGCCGTTCACACTGACCGGGACTTACATCGGGGTTGTTCTGGCGCATGCGGCGCTGGGCATTCCCTTTGTCATCATCACGGTAACGGCGACGCTGGTGGGCTTTGACCAATCTTTGACCCGCGCGGCGGCGAACATGGGTGCCGGGCCGGTCACGACCTTCTTCCGTGTGCAAATGCCGCTGATCCTGCCGGGTGTTGTGTCGGGTGGATTGTTCGCCTTCATCACGTCCTTCGACGAGGTGGTTGTGGTGCTCTTTGTCGGGTCTGCCGGGCAAAAAACCTTGCCTTGGCAGATGTTCACCGGCCTGCGTGAACAGATCAGCCCGACGATCCTTGCGGTTGCAACGATCCTGATCACGCTGTCGGTTATCTTGCTGTTCGTGGTGGAAATACTGCGCCGTCGGTCCGAACGGCTGCGCGGCATCACGCCAAGCTAGGGTAAGTAACCAAGCCGCCCGGGAATGGCCCCGGGCGTCGTGTCCTCACAGGCAAGCCGCGTCAGGTGCCAGCCCAAGACCTGATTGCTGGACAAAACCGGCTTGCCTATGGCCGCTTCGATGTCTTCAATGATGTCCAATGTGCGCAGGTTGGTGCAAGATAAGAATACTGCGTCAATCGTCTTATCCGCGCCCATACGGACAGCTGCGTCGATCAGGGATTGCGGCGTTATGCGAACCACATTTGCCTCAATGGGTTCTTCAAAGCTGGCAAAAGGGCCGACGTTGATCCCGGCCCGCATCAGGACAGCGCGCAACTGGTCAGAGATCGCGGCGACATAGGGGCTGATCAACCCGATCCGCCGGATGCCAAGCCCGCGACACGCGGCGATCAGGGCCGATACCGGCTCTGTCACCTGATCAGTGCTGACGCCCTCTTTGATCAGCGTCGCAACGCGACCCGAACCAATCTGCGCCGATGCCGATGTGCATCCATACCCCACAGCGGCGCAGACAGCGCTGCGCGGCAGAAGGCGGGCAGCAGCGGTCAGGTTGCCTTCCATTTCAGTGATGGACGCTTGCGTCAGGACCTCTGCGGATGGGACACGGGTGACCAGCAGCTCAGCGTCAAATGGCAACAGCCGGCGCAGATCACGTTCGAGCGTTTCGTCCGATTGCAGGACAACCAGACCAAGCTGAACAGGCAAGTCATCTGTCAAGGCATAGGGCAGGGACATCGGGGGCGTTCCTTCTTGGGGCCGTTACGCAGGTTCCTCACTGAGAATGATCAGGACACGCGATTGTTCGCTCAGGCCAAAGGCGTCGCGTTCAGCCTGTGCTGCCAGCAAACCGGCAACGCCTGCGGCCCCCGACGGGGTTGAGGCGAAACCAGCAGCAACGCAGGCGTCATGGCCCGCAGCCCCTTCCGCCTCGGAAATTGTCATAAAGGCATCGGCATCCCGCGCGAGGCCCTTCAGCGCGATCAACGACGGCTCTTTGCAATCAAGCCGCCCCATCCTGGATGCCGGGCCTGTTGTGAGTGTGGGTCGGCCTTTGGCCATCGAGGCAAAAAGTGCCGGGGCCACGTCAGGTTCGACAACGGTGATGCGTGGGATCGTGCCCCAGGCCACGCGTGCCATCGTGGCACAGGCGGCGGCAAGACCGCCAACCCCGGCCTGCAGAAAGATATGGCTGGGTGCATGGTCCATCGCGTTGATGGCTTCCTGCATCAGCACCAGATATCCCTCCATCAGGCGTAACGGACGGTCAATATATCCGGGCCATGAACTGTCTGACAGCAGACGCCAACCGTTGTCCTGCGCCGCCTGCGCGGCAGCGGCCATCGATTCTTCGTAGATTGCGCCGTGCCGACAGACCTCAGCGCCTTGCGCGCGCAGCCGTTCGGCAAAGCTCTCTGGTACTGTGTCGGCCAGATAGACGACGGCCCGCGCGCCAAAGGCTGCAGCACCCGCCGCAACCGAAAGCCCGTGGTTCCCGGCACTTGCGGTGACGTAGGTTTGCCCCTTCGCGTCGTTGTTTTCTGCGTCATGGGCGATGACATAGGCCGCGCCAAGGGCCTTGAAGCTGCCCAGTCCCATCCGCGTGCGCTCATCCTTGATATGCACCTGCGCAACACCGGCCATCTGTGCGATATCGGGCGCGGCGGTCAGCGGGGTTGGTGCGGCGGCGGGGCATCGGGCCAGCAAAGCCGCCGGAGCATCCGCATCATGGCTTGGGAAAGGGATGTCGGTCAGTTGCGCAAGAACCTGTTTTCGTTGCTCATTGGTCGTGTTGAGATATTCCATCCACGATTGGTAGCATGATCGCAGTCAAAGGAAAGATCATTACTGCGGCACCGATTGTGTCGGTACGTTCAACTGACCGGCGTGTTCACCAAGGCAGACAGTTCGGTCAGTTGCTGCTGTGTCAGTGGCTTGTTCAGGAACCGGCGCACGACAGCATAGTTTCTGGCGCGTTGTTCATCCTTGGGATTCAGGGATGTCGTCAACATCACGACAATCGGGCACAGATCGACGCCAAACTGTTGGGTTGCCGCCTCAAGAAATTCGAATCCGTCCATTTTGGGCATGTTGATGTCCAGCAGGATCAGGTCAGGGTTGCGCGTTTTGGGATCGGCCAGATACTCAAGCGCGAGGGTTGCATCGACGTATTGCAGCAGGGTGCCGACCACCCCGGACTTGCGCGTGATCCTTTCGTAAATCATCTGATCAAAGCTGTTGTCGTCAATCAGCATCAGCGTCTGGATCGGACGGTCGTATTCTGAGGTCATGCTTTGGGAAATCCTATGGTAAACGCGGCACCTGCGCCTTGTTGCGATTGCAGTGTGATTTTGCGTTGGTGGTTGACCGCGATGCGTCGACTGATGGCAAGGCCAAGACCAGTGCCGGGATAGTCGTTTTCGGCATTCAACCGTTTGAAAATGGAAAATATCTGGTCGTGTTTTGCGGGATCAATCCCGATGCCATCATCCGCGACAGTGATGGGGATGTCCCCGTTTTCCGTCTGCGGTCCGGCGCTGATCTCAATATGGGGCGGGCAACCCGGTTTGTGGAACTTCAGCGCATTTTGAAGCAGGTTTTCGAACATCACGCGCAATTGCATCTTGTCGGCACGCACATGGGGCAAGGGGTGCAGCGTGATCTTGGCTTTTTCTTTGTCCACCGGACCCTGAAGGCTGGACAGAACCTCCTGCATCAGCTGGGTCAGATCGACCCTGTCAATTTCGAGGTCCTGATTGACGATGCGGGTGTAATGCAGGACGTCATCGACGATCTTTGACATCCGGGTGACCGTGGTAAGCGCCATATACACAAGCGATGCAGCATCTTCGTTCAGCGTATCACCGTGGCTTTCCAGCAGTTCATTCAACAAAAGATGCAGTGTGCTGGACGGTGATTTCATATCATGTGACATGGAATACGAAAATTCGCGCAGTTCCTCGTTGGTGGCCTGCGCCTTGCGATGTTCGTTATGCGCGTGCTCTTCTGCCTGCTTTTGCGCCGAGATGTCGGCGGCCACCCCGATGTGGCGCAGGACGCGGCCATTGGCATCGCGTTCAAAAACGGTGTCATGCGACAGCAACCAGACCCAATGGCCGGCCTTGTGGCGCAACCTGTATTCCAATTGCGCGATCTCGCCATCCGGCAGCGATTGCAGCGCGGTGAAATGCGCGATGATGCGAGGCAAATCGTCCGGGTGGGCCAGCAGCGGCACAAGGTTTTCACCCATTTGCTGCGCTTCTTGCGCGGAATAGCCCATCGAAGTGCTAAGGGATTTGTTGGAGTATTCGTTACTCTGTGTCTGCTGATTAAAGACGTAGATCACGCTGGGAACGATATCCGTGACCTTTTTCAGGAAAGCCGCCGCTTTCCACGACAGGCGCCCGTCCCGGGCACCCTCTTGCAATATGGCACTGTTAAACGTCATGGTCACTCCAGCATCGAGCGCTGACGTTAGGTCGAAAAACTTAACCGAATGTGAATGCGGGCAAGATCGGCTTTACGCCCGAGGGGCTGGCGCTGGCCGGATGCCGGAAACGCACAGGACAGGAGCAGGCCCTTGGACCCCAGATTTCAGATATCAATGGACCTGCCACGCGCAACGCGTGATTTTCAGCTGTCGCCAAGCAAATCAGCCAAGGACGCGGCGGGTGTATTAGACAGCATGGTGGCGCGCACACGGGCCGCGCAGTCCAATCCCGGTCTGCACATCCAGTCCGATCTGCCTTATGGGCCGCGTGCCCGGCAACGTCTTGATGTCTTTCGCCCGGCGGCGACCTCCGACGCGCTGTTGCCCTGTCTGATCTTCCTGCACGGCGGGTTCTGGCAGGAAGGTGGTAAAAGCGTTTCGGGTTTCGCGGCACAAAGCCTTGCCGCGCAGGGTTGGGCGAGTGTCGCGGTAGGATATACGCTGACGCCTGACGTCACGCTGACGGCGCTCACGCAAGAAGCATTTGATGCGGTGGCGCATGTCAAAGCGCACGCACAAACGCTTGGCATTGATCCCGCGCGGATTGTTCTGGCGGGACACTCTGCCGGGGCACATCTTGCGGCTGCGGTGCTGACAGATGTTCTTGGCCGGAACGTAGGCCGGGATCTGGCGGGGTTCATTTTGCTCAGCGGGGTGTACGAACTTGCCCCGATTGCAGCCTCTTATGTGAATGATGTGGTCGGGATGTCCGAAAGTGAAATCGCTCGCCTGTCGCCCGCACGGTATCAACCCAAGACCAGCGCACCGGTGCATCTTGTGGTTGGTCAGGGCGAACCAGAGGCGTTCCGGGTCCAGACACATACACTTGCAGCGCTTTGGGACGGTACCGATACGCGCATTGGTTTGCATGATGCCGAAGGGCGCGATCACTTCGATGTTCTGGAGGAACTGTGCGATCCTGCGTCCGCGACATGGCAGGCAATGCTGGATATGGTGTGACAGGGGCGGTTGCGCGGTTGACGCGGGCTGCGTCGCTCCGCAACATGCGGCCAGATGAAAGGGCGGTCCGGCTGTGGGCCAGATCTGCCGCCCTCTGCCGCGACGAGGATGCCAGGCATGATCAGTCAGGAACTTAACGATACGATCACCCGCACGGGACCGGGGACGGACGCCGGTGCTGTAATGCGCCGCTACTGGCAACCTGCGGCGCTCAGCGATGAGCTGGCGACGAACCGCCCGGTGGTACCGGTCACGCTTTTGGGCGAAAAGCTGGTTCTTTTCCGGGATAACGACGGAAATCTGGGCCTGATTGACAGGCACTGCCCGCACCGGGGCGCTGATCTGTGTCTGGGGCGGCTGGAGGACAACGGCCTGCGCTGCCCGTTCCACGGCTGGCATTTTGACCGCACGGGACAATGTGTTGAACAACCCGGAGAGCCGGAGGGCAGCCGGATGCACGAAAGCATCCGCAATACCTCCTATCCGGTGGTCGAAAAGAACGGGATCATCTTTGCCTACATGGGGCCGGGGGACCCGCCGCCGTTTCCGAATTTTGACTGTTTTCGCGCGCCGGATACGCATGTTTTCGCGTTCAAGGGGCTGTGGGAATGCAACTGGCTACAGGCGATGGAGGTGGGGATTGACCCTGCCCATGCATCCTTCCTGCACCGGTTTCTCAAGGACGAAGACCCCGCCGACAGCTACGGCAAGCAGTTCCGCGACAAGGCGGCGGATACCAACATCCCAATGACCAAGCTGCTGCGCGACTACACGCAGCCCGAGATCACGGTGGAGGAAACGGAATACGGCCTGCGCCTGATCGCCCTGCGCCATCTGGAAGACGGCCAGACCCACATCCGCATCACAAACCAGATCTTCCCCGAGGCGATTTCCATCCCCATGAGCCGTGAGATGATTATCACGCAGTGGCACGTCCCGGTCGACGATGAACATTGCTATTGGTATTCGATGTTCACCAGCTTTACCGATCCGGTGGACAAGGAAAAGATGCGCGCGCAACGGCTCAAGGAACACCGCCTGCCGGACTACGCGCCCTTGAAGAACAAGCGCAACAACTACGGCTTTGACCCCGAAGAGCAGCGGACCGAGACCTATACCGGCATGGGCATGGACATCAACGTGCACGACCAATGGGCGGTGGAAAGCCCCGGCCCAATCTTTGACCGCACGCGCGAGCATCTGGGCAAGACAGACGTAGCGATCATCAAATACCGCCGGATGCTGCGCGCGGCGATTGCCGCGCTTAAGGACGGCAAGGAAGACGCGCTGCCCATGCGCAACGGGACTGATCCGGCGACAATCTTTGGCCCGATCTCAAACGATACCATCGGGCCAAAGGAAGATTGGCGCGCGGTATCGGCCAAAAGTGATGCAGAGCGGCGGGCGGCGTGCTCTGACTGGGACGCCACAGTATGAGCACGCCCGGATGAACGCGAGGCGGGCAACGTGGAGGTGATCCGGGAGCAGATCGCAGGCGGCACGCTGGTGCGGGCGGACCTGCTTGATACCGCTGGGGTCGAACGGGCCACCGACGTGGTGGCGCAAGCGCAGGCGGCCAAGCTGGAAACGGTGCGTGTGCTCTTTCCCGATCAGCACGGCATACTGCGGGGCAAAACCGTCGTCGCCGAAAGCCTGCCTTCCCTTTTGGCTAATGGCATGGCGGCGCCCTCGACGCTGCTGCTCAAGGATACGTCCCACCGCACGGTCTTTCCGGTCTGGTCCGCCACGGACAGGGTTGCGGGTGATATGCGCGGTGCGGGTGATATCCTGATGGTGCCGGACCCTGGCACGTTTCGTGTGCTGCCCTGGGCCCCGCATTCTGCTTGGCTGATCTGCGATCTGACCTTTAGCGACGGCGCACCCATGCCGCTTGCGACACGTGGTATCCTGCGCGATGCAATCGGGCGGTTGGCAGATACGGGAAAGGCGCTGGTCGTTGGACTGGAGGTCGAATTTCACGTCTTTCGCACCATCGACGCACGCCTTGATCACGCCGCTGCCACCATGCCGGGGCAACCCGTTCAGACACAGAACATCGCGCAGGGTTACCAGTTCCTGACCGAAACCCATTATGATGCGATGGAACCGGTGATGGACGAGCTGCGCCGCACTCTTCAGGCGCTTGGCCTGCCGATCCGGTCTATGGAGGTTGAGATGGGACCAAGCCAGATCGAATTTACCTTCGACCCGGCGGACCCGATGACACATGCCGACAACATGGTGATGCTGCGCACGGCGGTGAAAGAGGTCTGCGCGCGGCAGGGATTGCACGCGACGTTTATGTGCAAACCGAATGTGCCGAATGCCGCGGCAAGCGGTTGGCACCTGCATCAATCGCTGGTGGATCGGGAAACCGGGCAAAACCTGTTCACGTCAGACAGCGCCGGTCTGACAGATACATGCAATGCGTGGGTAGCCGGGTTGCTGTCCCATGCCGCAGCGGGCTGCCTGCTGAGTACGCCCACGGTGAATGGCTACAAACGCTACCAGCCGCACAAGCTGGCCCCCAACAGGATCGTCTGGGGGCGCGACAATCGCGGTGCCATGATCCGTGCGCTGACCGCGCCGGGCGATTCCGCCAGCCGGATCGAGAACCGCGTGGGCGAGCCTGCGGCGAACCCTTATCTGTTCTTTGCCAGCCAGATCATTGCAGGCATGGCAGGGCTTGAGCGCGGATTGACCGCGCCCGATGCCGTGGAAGACCCCTATGATGCGCAGGCGGATGCGTTGCCCGAAAGCCTGCTTGCGGCGATACAGGCATTCTCTGCCTCGCCTCTCTACCGTGCCGCCTTGGGGGATGGGTTTGTCGAATATCTCTGCACCATCCGGCAGGCGGAATGGGACAGGTATCACCAGACAGTTTCCGAATGGGAGCAGCAGGAATATTTCGGTCTTTACTAGCCGCGCGGCGCAGGCTTGCGACCCTGCGGTGATCATTGTCTAAAGGGGCAAAGATCAAAGGGAGAGCGATCATGGAGATGTGGGCAGGAAGCACGGCAATCGTCACGGGTGGTGCATCGGGGCTGGGGGCGGCAAGTGCTGCGGCTCTGGCAAAGGCGGGTCTGAAAGTCGCGCTTTTTGATCTGAACGAAGATGCTGGACAGGCCAAGGCCGCCGAACTGGGCGGTCAATTCCACAAGGTCGATGTTTCCGATGCCGCATCAGTCAAAACGGCAATGGACGCGGTGAGCGCGGACATGGGCAGCCCCCGCGTGCTGGTGAATTGTGCGGGCATTGGCCCTGCGGCCAAAACCGTGTCGCGCGGTGAGCCGCATGATGCGGCGCTTTTTTCCAAGGTGATCGGGATCAACCTGATTGGATCGTTCATCTGTGCATCCGAAGCCGCATCGCGCATGGTCGCCGCCGATCCGATGGCACCCGATGGTGCGCGCGGTGTGGTGATCAACACAGCCTCGGTTGCGGCCTACGAGGGGCAGGTGGGGCAGGTGGCCTATGCCGCCTCAAAGGGTGGTATCGTCGGGATGACTCTACCGATGGCCCGTGATCTGGCGGACAAGGGGGTGCGCATCTGCACCATCGCGCCGGGGTTGTTCCTGACACCGTTGCTTGAAGGATTGCCGCAGGATGTGCAGGATTCACTCGGCAAACAGGTGCCTTTTCCTTCGCGGCTTGGTGATCCTTCGGAATACGGCAAGCTGGTGTGCCATATCCTTGATAACCCTATGCTGAACGGCGAGGTGATCCGACTGGACGGTGCCATTCGCATGGCACCGCGCTAAAGACGCCTGCCGCTCAGGTGTCTTTCTGAAGCTCAAGTTCGCGGTCGGCTTCCGGCACGTTCAGGGTCGACCACGTCCCATCGCGCGGCGGTGCCGGGGGCGTGTCGCAGGCGCGTTTGTGGATGTTCACCTTGGCGATGAAATGCGCCGAGATGGGGGCGGTCACAAACAGGAACGCCATGATCAGCGTCTCGTGCATGGATCCTTCCGCAAAGACATAGGAATGCACCATCGAAGCCAGCAAAAGGGCGCCGATGCCAATGGTGCCCACCTTGGTGGGCGCGTGCAGGCGCGTCATGGAATCGTTGAATTTCAACAGGCCGATGGTGCCCACCATTGCAAAGGCTGCCCCGATCAGCAGGCAAACGCCAACCGCATACGTTCCGATCACCTCTAGCGTCATTCGATGATGTCCCCCCGCAGAATAAACCGCGCATAGGCCACGGTCGATACAAAGCCAAGCATGGCGATGATCAGCGTTACCTCAAAATAGATGCGGCTGCCTTGCGCGATGCCCAGCAGCACGATCAGGCCGATGGCGTTCACAACCATCGTGTCCAGTGCCAGAATGCGGTCGCCGGTCGACGGCCCGATCACCAGCCGCACCATCGACATCACCTGCGCAAGTGCCACAACGATGAACGTGATGATCAAGGCCAGATTCATGAAGTCTGTCGCGGCGGTCATACGAAAATCTCCTTCAGGCGCCGCTCGTAGCGGTTCTTGATCTCATCGCGCACACCATCAGGGTCTTCGGTGTGCAGGGCGTGTACCAAAAGGCTGTGGCCCTCATCCGACAGGTCGGCCGAAACCGTGCCCGGGGTCAGCGTGATGGTGCCCGCGAGAATGGTGATCGCCTCGGGTTCGCGCAAATCCAGCGGGACCACGATCCATGCAGGTTTCAATTTTGAATTTGGTTTGGTCAGTACGATCCATGCAACTTCGATGTTGGCGACCATGATGTCCCATAAAACGATGATGGCATAGCTGAACATGCGGCCCAGTCTGATGCTGCCGGGACGTTCGGGCCACCACACCGCGGTGACCAACGGGATAATCGTACCCAGGATCAGACCAAAGACCGCCATGCCCGGAGTAAATTTGTTCTGCAGCAGAACCCAGACCACGGCCAGAAGGATGGTCAGAACAGGATGCGGAAAGAGCCAGCGGAAAGCCCGTGCCATATCAGTACTCCTCCTTCTTCTTGTCAGACGCTGTGCTGAGCTTGCCGGGTGTTTCGATCACCGTCGACAGGTAAGCCGCGGGGGCAAACAACTGCGCCGAGGTCCGCTCGAAGTAGCGGTAGGCTGGCCCGGCCAAAGCCGTATGCGCCACCAGCAGCGTAATCAGACCGCCGACCGCCACATAGGACAGCGCTGACGGAGGCGCGATCATGTCTTCTGGTGCATCTGTTTCAGACGGCTCAATGCTCTTAGCCTTCCAAAACAGGACAGCACCGGCACGTGAGAAGCCGATGATGCTGATCAGGCTTGAGATCAGGATGACCGACCAGATCCAGACCGCCCGAGGCGTGTCAAAACCGGCCTGAAGGATCATCAGTTTGCCCAGAAAGCCGGACAGCGGTGGCAGGCCCGTCATCGCGATTGCAGCGACAAAGAACATGGCCGAGGTCAGGGCCGCACCTGATATTGTCGGCTGTGCGGTTAGATCAAGGTTCGCCCGTCCCGCACGCGCCATGTCCGTGATCAGGAACAGGGCTGCCGCAGCCAAAGTGGAATGCACGATATAATAAAGCGCTGCCGTAATGCTGTCTGGGGTGAACATTGAGATCGTGACCATGACCATACCCATTGAGCCGATGACAGAAAATGTCACCAACCGGTCGAGTTTGCGCGCGGCCAGCACGCCGATCATTCCGATCGACAGCGATACCAGCGCCGCAGGCAGCAGCCAGACAGAGTGCAGACCATCTGTCACCGCCACATCCGGTCCGAAGACCAGTGTGTAGACCCGGATGATCGCATAGGCGCCCACTTTGGTCATGATGGCAAAAAGGGCCGCGACGGGTGCGGGTGCTTCGGCATAGCTGGAAGGCAACCAAAAGTGCAGGGGGACCACGGCAGCCTTGATTGCAAACACCAGCAGCAGCAGTACTGCGGCAAGGCGGATGCCCACCGTATCCTCTGGCGTGATCAGGGCCACGCGCTGGGCCAGATCGGCCATGTTGAGGGTGCCTGTCTGGGCATAAATCGCGCCAAGCGCAAAGAGGAACAGGGTCGAGCCGATGAGATTGAACAATACATATTGTACACCCGCCCGCAGGCGCAGGTTGCCACCCGAATGGATCATCAGACCATAGGATGCGATCAGCAAAACCTCAAAGAAAACAAAAAGGTTAAAGAGGTCTCCGGTCAGGAAAGCCCCCATGATGCCCATCACCTGAAACTGGAACAGCGCATGAAAATGCCGCCCCCGTGTGTCCCACCCGGACCCGATGGCGTAAAGCAACACAAACACAGCCAGCACCGCTGTCAGCAGGACCATGAGGGTCGACAGCTGATCACCCACCAGAACAATTCCGAACGGCGCGGCCCAATCGCCCAATTGATACAGCAGGACTGTGCCATCAGAGGTCTGCCAGGCAAGGCCCGCCGCAATTATGATCTGGGCAATGATGCCGCCAACCGAAAATACCCGCTGAATTCCGATGTGATAGCGTGCCGCCAGAACAATGAAGGGGGCCAGAAGCGCCGGGAGGATCACCGGCAAAACGATCCAGTGGGTCATGGCCGGCCCTCCGCGCTGGCGTCATTGTCGGCAATCGGATCATTGACGCGGTCATCGTCACCGCCAAGGTAAGCCCCAAGCGCAATCATCACGACCACAGCCGTCATGCCAAAGGAAATCACGATGGCTGTCAGGACAAGCGCCTGCGGCAGCGGATCGGCGTACACGGTCGCATCCGTCAGTATCGGCGGAGCACTGACCGACAGGCGGCCCGACGCAAACAGAAACACGTTCACCGCATAGGTCAGCAGTGAGATGCCCATGATCACCGGAAAGGTGCGCAAACGCAGGACCAGATACATGCCCGCGGCGGTCAGGATACCGATGGCAGAGGCGACAAGCAGTTCCAGACCCATCTTACACACCCTCCAGCTTTGGGTTGGCGGGGTCCGCCGGATCGCGGGAAGGATCAATGTCCATAGCGTGTTCGCTGTCTTTCACATGGGCGCGCCGTGCAAGGCGCGAGAAGCTTTCAAGCGACAGCATGACAGCACCGACCACCGCAAGGAAAACGCCAAGGTCGAAAAGCGCGGCTGTTGCCAGTTCAAATTCCTGAAACGGCGGAATGCGCACATAGGTGAAATCGGACGTGAGGAACGGTTTGCCCACAAACCACGACCCGATGCCGGTCAGCCCCGCGATCAGTACGCCAGCGCCGATGATCCCGTGATAGGGATAGCGCAGGCGTGCGCTGGTCCAGCTGAAACCGCTGGCCATATATTGCATGACCACCGCGATAGAGACCACGAGGCCGGAGATAAAGCCGCCGCCCGGTTCATTGTGACCGCGCAGGAAGATGTAGAAACCGATCAGCAGGACCACCGGCATGATCACGCGGGTCAGCACAACCATCATCATCGGATGCATGTCGCCTGCGCGCGGCTGGTCCGGCTTGCGGTTCAAAAGGCGCGCACGGACCGGGCCGTTCAGCAGCGTTTCGGTCAGAGCAAAGATCAGCAGTGCTGCAATGCCCAGCACGATGATCTCTCCAAAGGTGTCAAAGCCCCGGAAATCCACGAGGATCACGTTGACCACATTTGTGCCGCCGCCGCCCTTGTAGGAGTTTGCCAAGTGGAATTCGGAAATCGGCGCGGTCACCGCGTCGCGCAGCAGGAAGTGATAGGCCATCGCGAATGTCGCCAGACCGGCGGCTGCCGCAATGGCACCGTCGCGCATTCGCCGCAGAACCGTGCTTTCGACCGGTGTTCGGTTGGGCAGGAAATTCAGCGCCAGCAACAGCAGGATGATGGTGACCACCTCTACGGTGATCTGTGTCATTGCCAGATCAGGCGCGCTGAAGAACACAAAACCGACCGAAACCATTAGCCCGACAATGCCGATCAGGATCAGCGACATCAGGCGGTTTCGGTGCAGGAACACCAGACCTGCCGTTGCCGCGACCAGCATCAGCCAGCCTGCAATCTCGACCGGGCCGGCAGGTTGGGCAGCACGTGTGGCGGGGCCGACCGTACCGGTGATCCAGGCGTGATACCCCGCAGCCGTGATCGCGACCCCGGCGATTGCCGCATAGCGGCTGAATGAGCCGTCATGCAGCGGATGAATGACGCCGCGCGCCAGCTTCACCACGCCGGCAATAACGGCCTCAAACATCGGTTTGGCCTCGGGGCGCGGTGTCGCATCCCAGAGCCGGAGCAATGGGTTGAACAGCGCCAGAGCAATCAAACCACCAACAACAGCCGCAATGGACATGTAAAGCGCGGGCACCAGACCGTGCCAGATCTTGATGTATTTCGTCTCAAGTTTGGCGGTATCGCCCAGCACGGCATCGGTCACAAGGAACACAAAATTCTGCACCAGAAACGGTGCCACACCGATCACAACCACAAGCGTGACCAGCAGCGCAGGGGGCAGCCATAGACCCGCACCCGGATCGTGTGGTTTGGCCGGATAATCATCGCGCACAGGACCCAGAAAGGTGTGACCAATCAGGCGGAAGCAATAGGCCGCAGAGAACAGCGAGCCAATGACCGCAAGCGCGGGCACCAGCCATGTGGGGCCATACAGCACCGTGTCATATGCTTCTTCCAGCATCATTTCCTTGGAAAGAAATCCATTGAGAAACGGGATACCCGCCATTGACAGCGCGGCCAGCGTGGCGATCACGAAAGTGATTGGCATCAGGTGCCGCAAACCGCCAAGCCTGCGGATGTCGCGGGTGTGGGTTTCGTGATCAATGATGCCTGCCGACATAAATAGCGCGGCTTTGAAAGTGGCGTGGTTCAGGATGTGAAACACTGCCGCCAGCGCGCCAAAAGCTGTCCCGGTGCCCAGAAGCATCGTAATCAGGCCCAGATGGCTTACTGTAGAAAAGGCCAGCAAAGCTTTGAGATCGTGTTTGAAAAGCGCAATTACAGCGCCAAGCACCATTGTAATAAGGCCCGCTGTTGTGACGATCACGAACCATTCGGGCGTGCCCGACAGAACCGGCCACAGGCGCGCCATCAGAAAGATGCCCGCCTTAACCATTGTGGCAGAGTGCAGATAGGCAGACACCGGCGTGGGTGCGGCCATCGCGTGGGGCAACCAGAAGTGAAAGGGAAACTGCGCTGATTTGGTAAAACAGCCAAGCAGAATTAGAATCAGCGCGGGCAGGTAAAGCGGGCTTTCCTGAATGATCTCGCGGTTTTGCAGGATGACGCTAAGGTCATAACTGCCCGCGATATTGCCAAGGATCAGCATACCACCGATCAGCGCCAGCCCACCCATACCGGTGACCGTCAGCGCCATACGCGCACCTTGCCGCCCTTCGGGCAGGTGTTTCCAATACCCGATCAGCAAAAAGGATGACAGTGACGTCAATTCCCAGAAAATGAGCAAAAGCAGGATGTTGTCGGACAGAACGATCCCCACCATCGCGCCCTGAAAGAGCAGCAGATAGGTAAAGAATTCGCCCATATTGTCTTCACGCGCGAGGTAAAAGCGTGCGTAGGTGATGATCAGCAGGCCGATGCCAAGGATCAGCAGCGCAAAAAAGAAGCCAAGCGCGTCCAGCATCAGATTGAAATTCAGGCCAACCACCGGCAGCCAGTTCACGCCTGCCGTGACAACCTCACCAGCAAGGACGGAAGGCAGATTGGTCAGCAGACCGATGAAAGCGGCCAATGTGACAGTAAAGGTGACCCCGGCACAGGCTTGTCTGCCGGCATTCACCATCAGTCCGGGCAGCAAGGCACCCAAGAAGGGCAAGGCGACGACAAGGAAGAGGGACACGCGAACTCCTGATCAAGGGCCTGTAAAGGTTCCGGCATACTTGGTTCATGAAGCCCGCTTTCTCAAGGGAAACCGGACAGAAAAGACAAAATATCGTATTTCTTTTGTCCGATTGTTTCGCTTTGGCGCGCCCAGAGGCAAAAAACCCCGCGCGGTGTAACGCGCGGGGCAGGTGGGCCTGACCGGGACAGGGTGGGCAGGCCGGGCAGGTTTACGCTTCGTTTGGTTTGAGCGTGCCTACCGTCACATCAAGCGTGATCTCGCGGCCTTTGCGCAGCACGGTGACTGTAGCGGCCTCTTGCGGTGTTGTGGTCGCGACAGCGCGGGTCAGGTCGCGCAGATCGGCAATCTCGACTGTTCCGAAGGACAGGATTATGTCACCTTTCTGCAAACCCGCTGCATCCGCAGGACTGTCCTTGCTTACTGCCTCAATGACCGCGCCTTTTGGCGTGTCATATCCAAGGACCTGCGCAACCTCTTCGGTCATCGGGCGGATGTTCACGCCCAGCCAGCCCCGCGCCACCTGTCCGTCGTCCGCCAGATCGTCAACAACGGCCTGCACCAGATCGGACGGCACGGCAAAGCCGATCCCGACTGATCCGCCACCCGGAGAAATAATGGCCGTATTGACACCAATGACTTCGCCGGCGTTGTTAAACAGGGGCCCGCCTGAATTGCCTCGGTTGATCGCCGCGTCCGTCTGAATGAAGTCGTCAAACGGACCCGAACGGATGTCACGCGACAGGGCCGAGATGATTCCGGATGTAACGGTGCCACCCAGACCAAAGGGGTTGCCCACGGCCACGACCTCATCGCCCACCCGCAGGGTTTCGGATGTGCCAAAGGACACCGTTGGCAACGCCACATCGGCCATGACCTTCAGTACCGCGATATCCGTCATCGGGTCGCTGCCGGTCACTTCGGCGTCAAAGCTGCGCCCGTCAGCCAGCTTGACCTTGACCGTTTCGGCCCCGGCAACGACGTGATGGTTGGTGACAATCGTGCCATCCTCGGAAATGATAAAGCCCGACCCGAGCCCCTGACGCGGACCGCTTTGCCCCGGCATCTGATCGCCGAAAAATCGGCGCATCTGGGGTGGCATTGTCTCGCTTGCGCGGGCGGCCTTGGCGGTCACCTCGATAAAGACCACGGCAGGAGAAACCTCCTCGACCAGATCGGCATAACCGCCGGGCGGCACCGCATCTGCGGTCGATGGCACCAGCGTCAGCGCGCTGGCCGATAGCATCGCCGCCGTCAGGGCGGCAGTGGTTGTGCGGGATGTCATGTTGAATAGGGAACGCATATGTGCCTCGTTTCTTTGAATACGACGGTGATATGGCGGGGCCAGCTTACATCCGCGTGGGGCGCGCTATACAAATATGTCAGGAAGGCTGCTGTGCTGCGCCGTCTGCCTATATAAGCGGAGCGAAACCACGATACCGGATCACAATGAAACTTCTGATTGTCGAAGATGACACCACCACGGGCAACTACATCGCGCGGGGCCTGCGCGAGGAAGGGCACGCGGTTGATCTGATGCGAACGGGCAAGGAGGGGCTGATTGCGGCGACCTCCAACAGTTATGATGTGCTGGTGCTGGACCGGATGCTGCCCGAGATTGACGGCCTGACCATGCTCAAGACCCTGCGGGGCGCAGGCAATACCACGCCGGTGCTGCTGCTGACCGCGCTTGGCGATGTGGAGGACCGCATCGAGGGGCTGCATGCGGGTGCGGATGATTATCTGGCCAAGCCTTTTGCCTTTGGGGAACTGTCCGCACGGGTCACGGCGCTGGCAAGGCGGCCACAGGCGCTCGAGGCGGAGACCGTTTTGCGCGCGGGTAATCTGGAAATGAACCTGTTGAGCCGTTCAGTAACCCGTGGCGGGGTGCAGATTGATCTTCTGCCGCGCGAATTTGCGTTGCTGGAACATTTGCTGCGGCGCAAAGGTCGGGTACAGACCCGCACAATGCTGCTGGAAAGCGTCTGGGACATCGGATTTGACCCCGGCACCAATGTGGTAGAAACACATATCAGTCGTCTGCGGGCAAAGGTGGACAAACCTTTTGACCGAGAGTTGATCGAAACCGTGCGTGGGGCCGGTTACCGGATCGCCACGTGATCGCTGGACTGCATCGGATATGGCGGTCCATGCCACTGCGGCTGGCGATCCTGCTGATCGCGCTGTTTGCGGTTGTCAGCCTGTTGAGCCTTGCGGCCAGCTATGCGGTCACGCAATCCTCGTTCGAGCAGACGATCCGTGCCGATCTGCGGCAGGATCTGGCGGGGTTTCGTGCCGCCCCCAACGCTCGGGCCGTTGCCCTTCTGATCGAAGCGGAATCGCGGGAGGCTGATCCCCAGCGGCTGATCCTCAGCTACATTTCGCCCAGTGGTCGCATTTATGGCAACGGTGCGATTTCACGCGATGATGAAGGATTTCACATCGTGTCTTTTGACCGTAATCGCGCCGAGTTTGCCGGGGAATACCTGTCGCTGACAGATACGCTTTACGGTGGTGTCATTACCATCGCGCGGAGCCGGGCCGAGATTTTGGCGTTGCGAAAGGTCTTTGTGAATATTCTGCTGATCAGCCTTCTGCCGACCGTGCTGATTGCCCTGTCGGGGGGGTTGATCCTTGCGCGCCGGTCCAAGCGGCACGTCGAGGTGGTGGGGGCCGCGCTTGACCGTATGACCAGCGGTGATCTGGCCGCACGGGTCACCCCGGGCAAGCGGTGGTCGGATGATCTTGTGCAGATTGGGGACAAGCTTAATCAGATGGCCGGCGCACAAGAGGCGCAGATGCGCGCGGTGCGGGGTGTGTCCTCGGACATTGCGCATGATCTTCGTACGCCGTTGCAACGGGTCGCGCTTTATCTTGAGGACCTTCGGGGGCAGTTGCCAGCCCAAGGGGATGCGGCAGCGTTGGCAGACCGTATGCAGGGCGAGGTGGACGGGATGACCCGCGTGTTCCAATCCCTGTTGCAGCTGGCGCAGGTCGAGGCGGGATCGCCCCGCGCGCGTTTCATGCCGGTTGACCTTGGCGATGTGTGCCGTGCGGTGGCCGACGTGTTTGACGCGGACGCCGCCGAGCGGAACCAGCGGATCAGCCTGTCGCTGCCCGAGACCCCGGCGATGTTGAAAGGGGACCGTGCCTTGCTGGGGCAAATGGTATCGAACCTTGTGGAAAACGCGCTGCGTCATACGCCGCACGGCAGTGAGATCACCCTGAAGCTGGTGCAGAATGGTCACCAGATTGCCCTGACGGTCGCGGACAATGGCCCCGGCATTCCGGCGGACGAACGGGACAAGGTGCTGGAACGGCTCTACCGTCTGGACCGCAGCCGCAACACCCCGGGCCACGGGCTTGGGCTGAGCCTTGTCGCGGCAGTTGCGGAGCTGCATGAGGCGAAGCTGGAGCTTGCGGACAACGATCCGGGTTTACGGGTGACGGTCCGTTTCGGGGGCTGACCTCTTGCCAATCGCGGCCCTGTCTGGCCATCTGCGCGAAACCAACCGACAGGATGCCAGCCCATGCGCGCGATGCAAGTCACCGCTTACAACGATCCCCTGAGCCTTCAGAACGTGGAGATGCCGGTGCCCGCCAGCACAGAGGTGCTGGTGCGGGTCGAAACCTGCGGCATGAACTTTGGCGATACGCTGATGATCAAGGGCACCTATCAGGAAAAGCCGCCACTGCCTTTTACGGTGGGTATGGAATTGGCCGGGACAGTCACCGCCTTGGGCAAGGATGTCACAACGCTTCGGGTGGGCCAGCGTATTGCGGCTTATGCGGGCATCGGCGGGTTGGCGGAATATGCCGCGCTGCCCGCCAGCATCTGCGTGCCGATCCCCGACAACATGCCCGCAGTCGATGCAGCCGCTTTTCTGGTGGCTTACGGCACCAGCCATGTGGCGCTGGACTACAAGGCCGCGTTGCAGCCGGGCGAACGGCTTTTGGTGCTGGGCGCGTCCGGGGGTGTGGGGCTGACGGCGGTAGAGCTGGGCAAGGTCATGGGCGCAGAGGTCATTGCCTGCGCGCGCGGGCAGGACAAGCTGGAGGTGTGCCGCGCCGCCGGGGCCGACCACATGATCGACAGCGACACCGACGACATCCGCGAAATTGTAAAATCGCTGGGCGGGGCCGATGTGGTCTATGATCCCATTGGCGGTGATCAATTCAAGGCCGCCTTGCGCGCCTGCAACCCCGAAGCGCGACTGCTGCCGCTGGGCTTTGCCAGCGGAGACGTCCCTCAGATTCCTGCCAATTACCTGCTGGTCAAGAACCTGACCGTGATGGGTCTTTACTGGGGCGGGTATGCCAGGCTGAAACCCTCGGTCCTTACCGACAGCTTTCGCGCACTTTTTGATCTGTACTCAGCGGGCAAGCTGAAGCCGCATGTCAGTAACGTATTGCCTTTGGAACAGGCGAATGACGCGCTTGATCTGTTGCGCACCCGCAAGGCCACAGGCAAGGTGGTGGTGCAGGTTTCCTGAGCCATCGCTTGCAGCCCGCGCCGCCCGCGCGCTAACCTCCGCGCACATCAAAGGAGCGCCTCTATGCAAATGTCAGACACCCGCCACATCTCTGTGCCCCCTGCACAGGTCTACGCAGCATTGCTGGACCCGGAGATGCTCAAGACTTGCGTGCCCGGCGCGCAGGAGGTGACAGGCTCGGTTGCGGATGGGTTCGAGGCGACAGTGGTGCAGAAGGTTGGCCCGGTGAAGGCGACCTTCAAGGGTGAAGTCACGATTTCGGATATGGTGCAGGACACATCACTCAAGATTGACGGATCGGGCAAGGGCGGTGCTGCGGGCTTTGCCAAGGGCGGGGCCGAGGTGCGTCTGGCAGAAAAGGACGGCGGCACTGAACTCAGCTACGATGTCGAGGCAAAGGTGGGCGGCAAGCTGGCGCAGCTGGGCAGCCGGATCATCGACGGCTTCGCCAAGAAGATGGCGGATCAGTTTTTCCAGAACCTGCAAGACGCGCTGGAGGGGCCGACAGAAAAAACGGAAGAAGGTGCTGAAACCGACAACGATGCGCCGGCGAAAAAGGGATGGTTCGGTCGGGCGAAAGACTGAATAACCCTACCTTTTGCCCATTCAAGGATGCAGGCCATGCGCAATATCGTCGAAATCTCCAACCTCAAAAAGTCCTACAAAGGCGGTTTTGAGGCACTCAAGGGCGTCAACCTGAACATCCGGGAGGGGGAGATTCTGGCCCTGCTCGGGCCAAATGGTGCTGGCAAGACGACGCTGATCTCGACGGTGTGCGGCATCACCACCGCGACCTCCGGTTCGGTGACGGTCGGGGGCCATGATATCATTCGCGATTACCGTGCCGCGCGTTCGATGATTGGGCTGGTTCCGCAGGAAATCAATCTTGAGCCATTTGAGCGGGTAATCAACACGGTGCGGTTCTCACGTGGTTTGTTTGGCAAGTCGCGCGATGACGGCACAATTGAGACAGTGCTGAAACAGCTTTCGCTGTGGGACAAGAAAGACAACCAGATCAGGGAATTGTCGGGGGGTATGAAACGCCGTGTCCTGATTGCCAAGGCACTGGCCCATGATCCGCGCGTTCTGTTTTTGGACGAACCCACCGCCGGTGTGGATGTCGAATTGCGCAAAGACATGTGGGACGTTGTGGCCGGATTGAAGGCACAGGGCGTCACAATCATCCTTACCACCCATTATATCGAGGAAGCGGAAGCAATTGCAGACCGTGTGGGCGTGATCGCCAAGGGCGCGCTGATGCTGGTGGAGGACAAGGATAAATTGATGGCACGGATGGGCCAGAAAGAGCTTGAAGTGCAACTGACGCAAAAGCTGGACGCGGTGCCGGATGCCCTGCGGTCGGACGCGCTGCGCCTGTCAGATGATCAAAAGGCGCTGATCTATACCTACGACACCCGGGCGGAACGGACCGGCATCACCACCCTGCTTGCGGATGTCGCCAAGGCCGGGCTGACCCTGCGCGACGTGGTAACCCGGCAATCCAGCCTTGAAGAAATCTTTGTAAACCTTGTGAACAACGACACCGATGCGGAGGATGCGGCATGAACTGGACCGCAATCCGATCTATCTACATCTTTGAGATGTTTCGGTTTTTCCGCACCATCGCGCAAAGCTTTCTGGCACCGGTCATTTCGACCTCACTTTATTTCGTTGTGTTCGGTGCTGCCATCGGAAGCCGCATTCAGGAGGTTGAAGGCGTCAGCTATGGGGCGTTCATCGTGCCGGGGCTGATCATGCTGACTGTCATCACGCAGTCCATTTCCAACGCCAGCTTCGGTATCTATTTTCCCAAATTCATCGGCACTTTCTTTGAACTGCTGGCCGCGCCAATCAGCTTTCTTGAGATTGTGATCGGCTATGTGGGGGCCGCCGCCACAAAGGCGCTGATCATTGGCGTGATCATCCTGTTGACGGCGTTCTTCTTTGTCGATTTCTCGATCGCCCATCCTTTGGCGATGCTGGCGTTTTTGGTTCTGACCTCCATCAGTTTTGCGCTGTTTGGCTTTATTCTGGGCATCTGGGCCGGGAATTTTGAACAATTGCAGATCGTGCCGCTGTTGATCGTCACACCTTTGGTCTTTCTGGGTGGATCGTTCTATTCCATCTCGATGTTGCCGCCGGTGTGGCAGACCGTTTCGATGTTCAATCCGGTGGTCTATCTGATTTCGGGCTTCCGCTGGGCATTTTTTGACAGCGCGGATGTGCCGATCATCACCAGCCTGCTGGCCATTCTTCTTTTCACCGGCACCTGTCTTGGCATCATCTGGTGGATTTTCCGCACAGGATGGCGCATCCGGGAATAATGCGTGCCCTGCCTTGTTTGCACGACACGCGCGCTCTACATGGGACAACATGAAGAATTGGCTGCCTTTCCTTAAATCTGACCCTGTTGTCGCCGTCATCCGCCTTGCGGGGACCATTGGTGGACAGGGACGTGGTACGTTGAGCGATGCGGCCCTGGCACCCGTGATTGAAAAGGCGTTTGCCAAGGGCAAGCCAGTTGCGGTGGCGCTCGAAGTCAACTCGCCCGGTGGCAGCCCGGTCCAATCGTCTTTGATTGGCGCGCGAATTCGTCGCCTTGCCGAAGAGAAAGAAATACCCGTCATCGCATTTGTCGAGGATGTCGCGGCATCGGGTGGCTATTGGCTGGCGGCGGCTGCCGATGAGATCTACGCCGACCCGTCGTCGGTTGTGGGGTCCATTGGCGTGATATCGGCGTCCTTTGGCCTCGATGAGCTGATCAAAAACTACGGAATCGAACGGCGGGTCTATACCGCAGGTAAATCCAAAAGCATGCTGGACCCGTTCCGCCCCGAAAATCCTGAAGATGTGGCGCGTCTCAAAACCCTGCTGGAAGACATTCACGCCAATTTCAAGGATCACATCACCGCCCGGCGCGGGGGCAAGCTGCCTGCGGATCAGGACCTGTTCACCGGTGAAATCTGGCTGGGCGCGCGGGCGCAGGAACTGGGACTTATTGACGGGATCGGACATCTGCGGCCCCTGATGAAAGCGCGCTTTGGCGACAAGGTCAAATTCCGCCGCTACGGGCTCAAGCGCGGGCTGCTGTCACGTTTTGGCGCGCAAATGGTACAGGATACCGTGCAGGGCATTGAGGAACGCGCAGCTTTTGCGCGTTTTGGGCTCTGACAGATGATTGCAAAGATTGTCGTCCTTTTTCTGGTTTTCATGGGTGTGCTCGCGTGGTTTGGCAAGATGCACTGGCTTGGCTCAAAGCGGCTTAAGCAAACCAAATGCAAAGGCTGCGGGCGGTATCGCATCGGCAAGGGGGCTTGCGCCTGCGGTGGCAAGGCGTGATGTTTATGCCTTGGCTTCTGTCCGGGCTTGGCCTTGTCATCCTGCTTTTGGCTGGGGATGCACTGGTCAAAGGGGCGGTCAATCTGGCACTGCGGCTTGGCATTCCCGCGCTGATCGTCAGCCTGACCATCGTGGCGTTTGGCACGTCTGCTCCTGAACTTCTGATTTCGATCAAGGCGGTCATTGACGGGGTCCCGGGGCTTGCACTGGGCAACGTGGTGGGCTCGAACACCGCAAATATTCTTTTGGTACTTGGTATCCCGGCGCTGTTGGCAACCATGCACACATCGGAATGCAACACGCGCAAGACCTTCAACTTTATGATTGCGGCGTCTGTGCTTTTTATCGCGCTCGCTTTCCGGGGCGTGTTCGACTGGATCGCCGGAGTTGTGCTGCTGGCCGCGCTGGCCTTTGTCCTGCTGGACCAACTGCGCGAGGCGCGCAGCCATCGCAAGGCCGAGGCCGAGCAGGACCTTGAAGAACCCGAAGGTGCCGATCCGAACATGCCCAAATGGCAAATCGGCGTCTTTCTTGTGCTGGGCCTTGTGGGGCTGCCGTTGGGGGCCGGTTTGCTGGTCGACAATGCAACCATCATCGCCAAAGCCTACGGCGTCAGCGATACAGTCATCGGGCTGACGCTGGTGGCAATCGGAACGTCTCTGCCGGAACTGGCCACAACGGTCATGGCCGCGCTGCGCCGTCAGGCGGATGTGGCGCTGGGCAACGTGATCGGGTCGAACATGTTCAACCTTCTGGCGATCACCGGTGTGGCAAGCCTAGTGGGGCCGATTGCCGTCGACCCGGCTTTCCTGCGGTTTGATCTGTGGGTCATGCTGGGCGCATCCCTGCTTCTTCTCCCTTTCGTGTTCATGCGGATGGACATCACGCGGGTCTGGGGAATTGTGCTGAGCGGACTATATGCGCTCTACATGTTTGTCGTATTGATCTGAGGAGGCTGCCATGAGGCGGGCGCTTGTCACGGGGGCGGGGCACCGCCTTGGGGCCGCTATGGCGCGGTATCTTGGAGAGCGGGGCTTTGATGTGGCGGTACATTACGCCCACTCTGCCGATGGGGCGCAAGGTGTTGTGCGCGACATTCAAGGGTTGGGCCAGCGCGCTGTCGCACTACAGGCTGACATGCTGGATGACGCCGCAACCGAAGACCTTTTTGCGCAAAGTGTCGCCGCGCTGGGCGGGCCGGTGACCTGTCTGATCAACAATGCTTCGATCTTCGAATATGATACCATCCGCTCCGCTACGCGCGAAAGCTGGGACCGGCACATGGGCAGCAATCTGCGTGCGCCCTTTGTGCTGACGCAGGCGATGGCGGCACAGGGCCTGTCCGCTGCACAGGACCCGCAGGGAGAGCCGGTCGCCACAGGATTGATCGTCAACATGATTGATCAACGGGTGCGCAAACTGACACCGGAATTCATGACATATACGTTGGCCAAAATGGGCCTCTGGGCTTTGACACAGACAAGTGCGCAGGCGCTGTCGCCTGCCATTCGGGTGAACGCCATCGGTCCGGGGCCAACCTTGCAGGGTGCGCGGCAATCACAGGCGCATTTTGCGGCCCAGCGGGGTGCCACGGTGCTGGGGCGGGGGGCAAATCCGCAGGACATTGTTGCCGCACTGGGCTATTTCATCGACGCCACCGCGGTGACCGGTCAGCTTTTGTGCGTTGACGGGGGGCAGCATCTGGGATGGCAAACCCCCGATGTTCTGGGCGTCGAATGAGGGTCCCGGCGACAAGAGTTTTGCACGGGACCGGAACCCTGTCATCAAACGGTAACAAATTCTTAATGATTTCAGATGTTTGCCATTTCGAAAGAAATAAATACCTTGAAAACAATGGGATAGAATACCGCCTAAAAAATAGGCAAACCTACGAAGCCTGCCAAACGTAACGATAAATTCCGGCAGCTGTGAAGTTGCCCGCAGGTTTATCCACAGGTTTCGTGGACAGGTTAACACTTGTTACCATTGCCGTCATATTGCAGCGCAGAAAGAGAATCAGGCAACCCGATGACCGAGCAAAGTCAGACACAGCCTCTGGGCCACGAGGTGATCCAAAGCTACCTCAAGACCATCGACACATCGCCCGGGGTCTACCGGATGCTCGATGCCGAAAGCCGTGTTCTGTATGTCGGCAAGGCGCGCAATCTGCGCGCACGGGTCAGCAATTATGCACGGCCCTCCGGCCACAGCCCGCGTATCGCGCGGATGATCGCCAACACCGCCTCGATGATGTTTCTGACCACCAAGACAGAGACCGAAGCGCTGCTGCTTGAACAAAACCTCATCAAACAGCTCAAGCCGAAGTTCAACGTGCTGCTGCGCGACGACAAGAGCTTTCCCAATATCCTTGTCACGGCCCAGCACGATTACCCACAGATCAAAAAGCATCGCGGCGCAAAAAAAGAGAAGGGTGCCTATTACGGTCCTTTCGCCAGTGCAGGCGCGGTAAACCGGACGCTGAACCAGCTTCAGCGCGTGTTCCTGTTGCGCGATTGTTCCAACGCGATGTTCGACAGTCGCACGCGGCCCTGTCTGCAATACCAGATCAAACGCTGCTCTGCCCCCTGTGTGGGCAAGATCAGCCCCGAAGACTACCGTCAGACCGTCAAGGATGCGGAGCGGTTTTTAAGCGGGAAAACGACCGATATTCAGTCCCGTCTCGCATCCGAAATGGCCAAGGCATCGGAAGAGATGGAATTTGAGCGCGCTGCGGCGTTGCGCGACAGGATCAAGGCGTTGACGCAGGTGCAGACGGCGCAGGGGATCAACCCCAAGGGCGTGTCAGAGGCCGATATCATCGCGTTGCATATGCAGGACGGCCAGGCTTGCGTGCAGGTGTTCTTTATTCGTGCCAACCAGAACTGGGGCAACCGCGACTATTATCCCCGCGTCGGTGCAGATGTGGATGCCGCCGAAGTGCTGGAAGCATTCATCGGCCAGTTTTACGACACCCGCGAACCGCCGCGTCAGCTGATCCTGTCGAACGAGATTGAGAACCCCGACCTGATGGCCGATGCGCTGTCGGGCAAGCTGGGCCGCAAGGTGGAATTGCTTGTGCCGCAACGGGGCGAGAAGGCAGAGCTGGTAGATGGCGCTCTGCGCAACGCGCGTGAATCACTGGCGCGCAAGATGGCCGAGACGGCGACGCAGACGAAACTGCTCAAAGGACTGGCTGACGCTTTTGAATTGCCAGCCCCGCCCGAACGCATCGAAGTCTATGACAACAGTCACATTCAGGGCACCAATGCGGTCGGCGCGATGATCGTGGCGGGGCCGGAGGGGATGCTGAAGAACCAGTACCGCAAGTTCAATATTCGCGGGGACGAACTGACCCCCGGTGATGATTTTGGCATGATGAAAGAGGTGCTGACACGCCGCTTCAAGCGGTTGATCAAGGAAGACCCCGACCGCACGCAGGGCCATTGGCCCGATCTGTTGCTGATCGACGGGGGCGCAGGGCAGGTAAGTGCTGTGCGCGAGATCATGCGGGAATACGGGGTGGAGGACATCCCGATGGTCGGCGTCGCCAAGGGCGTGGACCGGGACGCGGGCAAAGAAGAGTTTTACCGCACCGGCAAGCGCCCGATGGCGCTGCGCCACAATGATCCCGTGCTTTATTTCGTGCAGCGCCTGCGGGACGAGGCGCACCGGTTTGCCATCGGCACACACCGCGCCAAACGCGCCAAGGCCGTGGGGGCCACACCGTTGGATGATGTGCCGGGCGTGGGTGCCGCGCGCAAACGGGCGCTTTTGGCGCATTTCGGGTCGGCCAAGGCGGTGGGCCGCGCCAACCTCAGCGATCTCAAGGCGGTGGATGGCGTGTCGGATGCACTGGCAGAGACGATCTATGCGTTTTTCCATGAACGCGGCTGATCGCATTGGGCGGGCAAGCCCGCACAGGATTCTATTTGATGATGAGGGGGCTTTGCCCCCTCAAACTCCCCCAGAGGTGTATTGGAAAGATGAAGCAGGCCCTTCGTGCTTTCACGCCTCGCAGCGGCGGGGTAGGGTGCGCGTATGAAGTGGAATCTGCCCAATATCCTGACGCTCCTGCGTCTGCTGGCGGCACCGATGGTGGCGGTGATGTTTTTGTATTTCACCCGCCCTTATGCGGATTGGTTCGCGTTATTGCTGTTTGTGTCGGCGGCTGTGACCGACTGGTTTGACGGCTATCTGGCGCGGGCATGGAAGCAGGAGACCAAACTGGGTGCGATGCTGGATCCGATTGCCGACAAGGCGATGGTGGTGATTGCGCTGATGGTGATCATCGGGTTTTCAAGCTGGTCCCCCTGGCTGGTGCTGCCCGCCACAGTGATCCTGTTCCGCGAGGTTTTTGTGTCGGGCCTGCGGGAGTATCTGGGCGATGTTGCCGGGACGCTGAAGGTGACGGGCCTTGCCAAGTGGAAGACGACCTTTCAGATGACCGCAATTGCAGTTCTGTTCAGCCAGGGTGTGTTTGAGCATTATCTGGGCATGTCTGTTTTCGGCATGGATGAGGCATTGATTGCGGCCATCCTGAATGGTGAGGAAGAAGATGTTCTGGGGCTGTGGTGGAAGCTTGCGGGGATGGAGTGGGCCGGGCGGATCGGGCTTGCATTGCTGTGGGTCGCAGCGGCGCTGACTGCGATCACCGGGATGGACTATCTTGCCAAGGCGCTGCCGCATTTGAGGGAGGGACGCTGATGGATGTGCTTTATTTCGCCTGGGTGCGTGAACGCATTGGTCTGCCGCGCGAACGGGTCGAAACGCAGGCCGCGACGGTTGCAGATCTGGTGACAGAGTTGCGCGCGCGCGAGGATCGGTATGATCTGGCATTTTCGGACCTTGCGGCGTTGCGCGTGGCGGTTGACCAGAAACTCACCGATTTCGATGCCTCGCTTGAGGGCGCGCGCGAGGTGGCTTTCTTTCCACCGATGACAGGCGGCTGAGCGGGTGCGGGTATCGGTGCAGGAGACCCCTTTTGATCTGGGCCGGGAGAGTGCTGAATTTGCCGCCGGGCGCAGCGACATGGGGGCGGTTGTGACCTTTACCGGGATTGTGCGCGATTTGCCGGATGATCCGTTGGAGGCGATGGAGATCGAACATTACCCCGGCATGACCGAGGCTGCCTTGCACGACATTGCATCGCAGGCGATGGCGCGGTTTTCGTTGGGGGATGCCTTGGTCATTCACAGATACGGGCGGTTAGCGCCCGGTGAGATGATCATGATGGTTGCGACCGCAGCACCGCATCGCAACGATGCTTTTGCCGGGGCGTCGTTTCTGATGGATTATCTGAAATCCCGCGCGCCGTTCTGGAAACGCGAGATTACCGCGCAGGGGGCTGCATGGGTTGCCGCGAAATCAGAGGATGAGGACGCGCTGGCGCGTTGGTAGCGCTTAGCGTTTGCTCGCAAATACATCGCCTGCAGGCTTGCTCTGGTTCTCAATATAGGCGCGCAGCTCTTCGGCCTCGTGGCGGGCGTCCCGCAGACCTTCCATTGCCGCACCCAGCTCTGCCTCTGTCTGCGCCAGCTGATTTGTCAGTTCTGCCTCACGCTGTTGCAGATAAGTGATCGCCTGATCGCGGGTTTCTTCGGCCTCGTGGAGTTCCTGGCTCATCCGGTCAAGCTGGGCCACGTCGCCTGCCGCGACGCGGGTAAACCGGTGCAGCAGCCAGTTGGCAAACCAGCCAAGGCAGAATGCCACAAAAAGAATGATCGCAGTGGCGAGGACGAATTCAGTTCTGCTCATCTGTGGTGCCTTGTTCGGTCGTTGTGCCGTCTGTATCGCCCGATTGTGCCGCGCTTTCCAGCGTTGTTTGCACCGGTGTCGCCACGGTATCAGGGCGGATCAACTTGAATTCGATGCGACGGTTGGCTTCACGGCCCGCTTCGGTGCCATTGTCGGCGATGGGATTGTCCTCGCCAAAGCCGCGTGCGGTGAATGTGCCGGTCAAAACGCGCCGTGCCCGCAGTTCGTTCAGAACGGATTCCGCGCGGCTCTGGCTGAGGGCGAGGTTCATCGATTCGCGGCCCTGACTGTCCGTATAGCCCTGAATTTCGAGCGGCAGGTCGCCGCACTTTTTCAGAATCTCGGCAATCTCATCCATGATATCCAGCGCAGAGGCGTCGATGGTGGCAGATCCCGGTTCAAAGTTGATCTTGCCATCTTTGAGCACTTCACCAATCTGCGCCTCGCATTCGTCGGGGGTTGGCAGGCCAAGCACCGGATCAAGCTTTTCCTGATAGGCCACGGCAATGTCATAGTCAGCACCTTCGCCCAGCTTGCCGGCCAGCAGTGACGCGATGGTGGTACTGGCATCCGGGTCACCCGTGTTGCCAGACACCGAAAGCGTATCGGGCGTGACCCGCAGCGACCCGTTGCTCAGTGCAGAGAGCGCTTCCAGCCCGGCCAGAACGCGCGGGGCCCAATCGGCTGGCAGGTCTTCGGCCACGCGGGTGGCGGTGTAGACACGGTTTGAGCCAAAACGCGCCTTGGCATAGCTGTCGGCCAGTTCACGCAGTGCCGCGTCGCTGACCCGCCCGCGCAACTGGACTTGTCCTTCGGGGCTGAGGGTCGCGGTGAACTCCGGGGGGCCTTCGTTGGGGTCAGGCACCTTGGGAAGTTTCGCGCGCAGGGCAAACACATCCGGCAGGCTGTTTTCCAATTCGCCGACCACCCGATCGAATACCGCCTGATCGCTGCCCGGCAGGGCGACAAGCTGAATGTCGGCATCGGCAAAGGCGACGGAACCGCCACCCAGCCTTTGTACCGCCTCAATGGATTGTGCGACCGCATCACCCCATGTGGGTGTCGGTACGCCAAGCCCAACGGTGCAGCGTGGCGTGCCCGCAACCCCGGCGCGGGTAGCGGCGGCAAGGATCTGGATGCGCGCGTTTTCTGTATCTGCCGAACAGGCATCAAAGCGCGCCCCGGTGTCATCCATTTCAAAGCGCAGGGTAAAGGGCGTAATCACCGGCCGGGGGGCCGCAATTTCAAGGGCCATTTCGACGCCGGGCGGCAGGTTGCGTTTTAACGTGCGCTCCATCTCGGCTTTGGCTGCGCCGCTTTCTGCGTTGGCGGTGATCGCCACGCGTCCCGCCTCCACAGAGGCTTTGGCGCTGGTCAGCCGTGCCATCGCGCTGATGGCAAAGGCGAGCGCGTCCTCCCAGCCTTCGGGCGCGGGATAATTGGCCTGTTCCAGCAGATCGGTCACATTGGTTTCACCGGCCATGCGGGAAAACCTGTCGATCGTGCTGTCGCGGTCGGTACTGGTGGGAATAAGGCCGATGATGGAAATGCCGCTGTCATTGCGCAGGACTTCCACCGAAAAGCGGGGGGCGGCAAGGGCGGCCTGCGCCTCGACTTCCATTTCATCAATCACCCGGGCGGCATCGACAACGGATCCGGCGGTGCTGAGCGCGCGAAACCGGACCGCTTCGGTTGGGGCAATGCCCGCAAGTGTCACCTGAAGCCCGTCCGCTTCTACCTCGGCCCATGTCATGCCTGCATCATCCAGCGCATCACGCACACCGATTTCGGATGTCTCTTCTATCAGTTTGACGCTGAAATTGGCCGCAACAAGGGCCACGACAGCAGCCGCAAAGAAGGTCATTGCAATGATCAGCAAGGAGGAAAGGCGCATTTAACAGGGCTCTTGTCGGTACAGTTTCACCTTTGATACGCCTGCCGGGTGTCGGGCGCAATCACGCCAGCAAGGCAGCCGCGAAAAACAGCAGCGGGATCACGCCTGTGTCCCGATTGGCACGAAACAATTGCAGCATTTTCGCCGGATTGTTGATATCCAGCCCGCGCAATTGCCATGCCATGTGCCATCCCATCGCCCAAGGGCCTCCTAGCGCGATCACCAGCGCCAGAAACGACGCATCAGGCATGCCCGCGGCGATCACGGCAAGACCCATCAGCCCGACCGTGGCCATCAGAAAGCGACGCAGCCACTGCGGCGACGCCTCTCCGAACAGCCGCGCGGTGGATTTCACGCCGATCAGTGCATCGTCTTCGGTATCCTGATGCGCATAGATCGTATCGTAGAACAGGGTCCATGCGATGCCGGCCGCGTAAAGCAGGATCGCAGGGGCGTTCAGCTGTCCCGTGTGCGCGGTCCAGACCAGCAGCGCGCCCCAGTTGAAGGCAAGTCCCAGAAAAACCTGCGGCCACCACGTGAAGCGTTTCGCGAAAGGGTAGATCGCAACGAGGATCAGCGACAGAAAGCCAAGTCCGATGGCAGCACGGTTGAAGGTAAACAGGATCAGGGCAGCCAACAGCGCCTGAATGACCATCCACGCAACCGCCCCTTCGACAGACACCTGACCCGATGGAATGGGACGCGACCGTGTGCGGGCGACTTGCGCGTCAAAGTCGCGGTCGGTAATGTCATTCCACGTACACCCCGCGCCGCGCATCAGGAATGCCCCGATGCCGCAGCCGACAAAAATCCAGACATCTTCCCAGCGCGGGCTTTGGTCATAGAGGATTGCCAGTGCCAGTCCCCACCAGCACGGCAGCAAGAGCAACCATGTGCCAATCGGCCTGTCCGCACGGCTAAGCCGCAGAAAGGGGCGCGCGAAAGGGGGCGCATAGCGGTCAACCCAGTTGTCGGACGGCGCGTCCGCAACACTGCCGTCTGGCGAAGGAGGTGCGTCTTGCATATATCGGTCTCATGAGTGCGAAGATCAGACTTTATGTAGAGCACCCGCTGGGGGTGGGGCAATCGGTTCCTTTGGACAAGGGGCAGGCGCATTACCTTTTTGGGGTAATGCGGCAGGCGGTCGGGGGCATGGTGTCGTTGTTCAACGGGCGCGACGGTGAATGGCAGGCCGAAATCACGCAGGCGGGCAAGCGGGGCGGTGTGCTGACATGTCGCGACCAATCCGCACCTTTGCGGCTGCCGCCGGACCTTTGGCTGATGTTCGCACCGATCAAGAAGGCGCGCACGGACTTTATTGTCGAAAAGGCCACCGAAATGGGCGCGGCGCGCATCGTGCCGGTCATGACGGAATTCACCAATTCAGGAAGGGTGCAGCGCGACCGTTTGCAGGCTCATGCGGTTGAAGCTGCGGAACAATGTGGCGGTACATTTGTGCCCGAAGTGGCCGAACCCGTAAAATTTGGTGCCGTGCTGGATGGGTGGGATCCGACGCGGCAGATCATGTTCTGTGACGAAGCGCTTGCGGGGACCTCCTCTGCCCTGCCGCCCGTTGCAGGACCCTGGGCGGTGATCATCGGGCCGGAGGGCGGGTTTTCCGAACGCGAGCGCAGCCGCCTGCAAAACGCGGATCATGCCCATGCGGTCAGCCTTGGCCCGCGTATCCTGAGGGCTGACACGGCGGCGGTGGCGGCGATGACGGTGTGGCAGCAAACGCTGGGCGACTGGTAATGTTTCGCCGTGCCGGACCCGATGACGTGGCAGCGATGGACATCTTTCTGCGCGCCCATGCCGAAACGTCGATGTTCCTGCGTGGCAATCTGGCGGCGCATGGCACCGAGGAAGACAAGCACCGCCACGGCACGGCGTTCTATCTGTCGCTCCATGACGCCCGGATCAATGGGGTCGCGGGCGTGACGAACGGCGGCTTTCTGATGTGCCAGTCCGATGGCGCGCCGTCTACCTTCTTTAGCGCTTTCGTGGATGTGCTTCGCGGGCGAAAGCTGCGCGGCATGACCGGTGCACCCGCGCAGGTGCGGGCGGTTTTTGACGCGTTGGGCTGCCAGAACGCACGGTTTACACTGCGCGATTGCGAACCGCTCTATGCGCTGGACCTTTCTGATCTGAGACCCTCTTGCGCATCGGACGTGGCGTTGCGTCCCCCCGAACAGGCAGACCTTGATCTCCTGGCGGACTGGTTTGCCGCCTATCATCGGGACACCGGGATGACGCCGCTGGATGGGCCGGATGCCCGAGAGCAGGCGCAGCATTTCATTGCGGACGCTGACGCCCGCGTGCTGGTTCTTGGCACCCGCCCGGTGGCGATGACAAGGTTCAATGCCCGCGTGGCAGAAGCCGTCCAGATCGGCGGGGTGTTTGTGCCCCAGGACCTGCGCGGGCGCGGGTTTGGCGGCGCTGTTGTGGCCCTGCATCTATGTCAGGCCGCGCAGGACGGCGTGCGCAAGGCCATCCTCTTTGCCGCCACTCCCTATGCCGCGCAAGCCTACGAACGGATCGGTTTTCACCGCATCGGATCCTATGAAATTGCCCTTTTTGCCGACGATTGGATGGTGGCCTCATGAGTTTTTTCCGACCCGAAGCGCGGGCGGCGCTGTGGCGCTGGCGCGAAATTGTTGCGGGGATGGCCTGTGCCGCGTTGGGACTGTGGCTGGTTCTGGGGCCGGGTTTTCTGGCAGCGATCCCGGGTTATGCATTTCTTGCGGGGGGCGGCATCCTTGGCTGGCTTGGCTATCAGCGCGGGCGGTTCAGAACGGCCGATGGCGGGGCAGGTGCCGTTCAGGTGGACGAAGGGCAGGTGACCTATTTCGGGCCGCTGACCGGTGGCAGCGTCGATCTGCGCGAACTTGACAGCCTCACATTGGATGGTGGCCTGTTTCCGGCGCATTGGCGTCTGACCCAGAATGGCCACCCGCCGCTGCTGATCCCGGTTAATGCCGCTGGAGCAGACGCCCTGTTTGATGCGTTCGCGACATTGCCGGGGCTCAAGACCGAAAGGATGTTGGCGACATTGCGCGCGGACCGGCATCAAGCGGTTGTGATTTGGTCACGCGGCCCCTTGCGTCCCGAGGGTGCCTTGCTGCATTGACACCCTCGGCAAATCCGCCCATCCCTGCATGTGAAACCAGCCAGAACCGGAGCACGTTGAAATGTCTATTCCCCAATCCGGCGGCGGCCCGATCGAGCGTCACGAACAGCTTGCCGAATACCTGTCCGACGGCTGCAAACCCAAGGCAGACTGGCGCATTGGGACCGAGCATGAGAAATTCGGCTATTGCAAAGATACGCTAAAGCCGCTGCCCTACGAGGGAGAACGCTCCATCCGGGTGATGCTGGAAGGACTGCGCGACCGCCACAACTGGGCCCCGGTGGAAGAGGGCGGCAAGCTGATCGGGCTTGAGAAAGACGGGGCCAATGTTTCGCTTGAACCGGGCGGGCAGCTGGAGCTGTCAGGCGCACCGGTCGAGACCATTCACGAGACCTGCGATGAGGTGAACACCCATCTGCGCGAAGTGCAGGATGTGGCGGACGAGATCGGTGTGGGCTGGATCGGCCTTGGGGCCGCGCCCGTCTGGACCCACGATCAGATGGATCTGATGCCCAAGGGCCGCTACAAGCTGATGAATGACTATATGGGTCGCGTAGGATCAATGGGGCGCGTCATGATGCGGCGCACCTGCACGGTGCAGGTGAACCTTGATTTCGGATCAGAGGCCGACATGGTGCAAAAGATGCGCGTGGCCGTTGCCTTGCAGCCCGTGGCGACCGCCCTTTTTGCCAATTCCCCGTTTTTTGAAGGCAAGCCGAACGGCTATAAATCCCTGCGCTCGATGGTCTGGCGCAATCTGGATGCGGCGCGCACCGGTACATTGCCGTTCATCTTCGAGGATGGTTTTGGGTTTGAACGCTGGGTGGAATATGCGCTGGATGTGCCGATGTATTTTGTCTACCGCGACGGCAAATATGTTGATGCGCTGGGCATGTCGTTCCGCGATTTTCTTGAGGGCAAACTGCCCGCACTCCCCGGTGAGACACCGACGCTCAGCGATTGGGCGGACCATCTGACCACGGCCTTCCCCGAAGCGCGGATGAAGAAATTCATCGAAATGCGCGGCGCGGATGGCGGCCCGTGGCGCAGGCTTTGCGCATTGCCTGCCTTCTGGGTCGGGCTGATGTATGACCAGACGGCACTGGATGGCGCTTGGGATTTGGTCAAGGACTGGACACCGGCGCAACACGACGCGTTGCGCGTGGCGGCCTCCATCGATGGTTTGCAGGCCAAGGTCACCGGCATCAACATGCACGACGTTGCGCGCGAGGCGGTTGCCCTGTCAGAGGCAGGATTGAAAGCCCGCGCCAAATCCGGCGCAGGCGGCATGGTGCCGGACGAGACGCATTTCCTGAACGCGCTGAAAGAAAGCATTGAGACAGGCAAGGTGCCCGCAGACGAAATGCTGGCGGATTACCACGGTAAATGGGGTGGCGATCTGTCAAACATCTACGCCGACTACAGCTACTGATCAGCCGGGAAATATCAGGTCTTGTGCGCAAGAACCGGAGGGCAATCAAACGGGGGGGATAACCCGATTGGTGCCTAGCGTCTTGGTGACGACCGGTTTCGCTGAAAACTCGCGTCCCGGTGCTCCGCTCCAAAGCACCGGGAATTTCGCCGGAACGGCGGCAGCCAGCCGGTCCGATGTGCGTTATGTCTACGCAGGCTCATCCGTGGCATCGCTTTGCCCCAGAACCCGCTGACGGTACAGCGCCTTGACTTCGGCGGCCTGCGTCTCGCGCTTGCGGGCCTTCTCTTCGGGTGTTTCCGCAAACAGGTGCTTGTAACCTGCCATCGGGTTGTGCTTGTCGTCCTTCTTTTTCTTGTACTGAAGCGCACCGATCTTGGCGGGGCCATAGATGTTATCTTCGGGGAACGACGGCAGAATGTTAAGCAGCGCGTGCAATAGACCAAAGACAAAAGGCGCTGTCAGCAGGGCGGTCGAGACAAAGACGAACCCGACGGTATGGCCCGTGTCACCCTCGATGGCGTTGGTCACATCCCGCACGTTGCGGCGGATGTCGACAGCCCCGCTGTGGGCATAGATTTCGGCCAGCAGGTTCCAGATTGCCTCGTTCCCCGCGGATTGAAAGGCGCTGGCGATGGCAAACATCTCTTCCCAAAAGGTCGCGGGTGCAGCAAGGAAAAGCACGATGGGATGCAGAATATTCTCGATTGAATCGGGGTTGTTGCTGACGCCGGTCAGGCTGGAATTCATCATCGCTCCGGTCAGACCGGAGAACAGAAGAACAACGGCCATGATCGCGAGGGCGGGCAGAATGATCCAGAAGCCCGACTTGTTCCGGTCATGCAGACGGCGGATGTTCAGCGACATGCGCGGGATCAATGTGATCAAGAAGATCAACACGGATTCGTAGAACAGCGGGTTCATCGGGGGAATTTGACGGGCTTCGAGAAAGCTCATCGCTTCGCGGACATCACCGATCAGCATGTAAATGATCAAGGCCCAGATGACGGGGATCACGCTCCAATACTCCAGCGGCGTCGCACGGCCCCTGAAATTGAATGCGCGGAACGCAAAGCTCTCAAAATGGGTGAAGATCTCTTTCATGTCCTGCTCCGTCTCAACCTGTGGATGCAGTTTCGCGGACAAAGGCGGCTTTATTGGGGCAGGGACATGTCTATTTGTCGCAACACCCCGCGACCATCAGACCATCAGACTGGCTCAGGGCGCGCTGTCTGTCCGCACGTCGGGCACAAGGGAACGGATGAAACGAATGACCTTCTGCGCGGGCATCTCGCAGGGGTAAAGCCGTGGCCCGGTGCTCAGGTCATAGATGTTCAGGCTGATGTAATCGCTGCCACCCCGTTCGTCAGCCACCAGCTTGACGGCGCGCGCGTTGCTGAATGTGCTCACACTGACGACATAGCTTTTGCCATCGGCCTGGCCGGTAAAGCTGCCCGGCGCAAATGTCCTGAATTTGGCCACGATATCAGGGGGCGCGATCACCCCTTCTGGCCGATTTTTGGCTCGGTGCCCGCTTTGATCCGGTGCATGTTGGCACGGTGGCGCAGATACAACAGCAGCGTCAGCGCGATCCCCAGCATCAGCATGTAGCCGTAGCCCATCCAGACCAGCAGGAAGGTAGAGGCCGATGCCGCAGCCAGTGCGCCCATCGAGGACATGCGCGTGGCCGCGACGGCCACCAGCCAGACCAGACAGCATCCCAGACCCACCGGCCAGGCCAGCGCCAGCATGATGCCCAGAAAAGTAGCAACCCCCTTGCCCCCCTGAAACCGCAGCCACACCGGAAAACAGTGCCCGACCATCGCAGCCAGTGCCGCCACCTGCACCGCGTCAGGTGCCGCCAGCGCACGCGCCAGCAGCACGGCAAGCGCACCTTTGCCCGCATCCAGCAGCAGCGTCAGCGCGGCAGCTTTTTTGTTGCCGGTCCGCAGCACATTCGTGGCCCCGATGTTGCCGGAGCCGATTTCGCGGAGGTTGCCAAGGTTCATGAATCGGGCCAGCACCATACCAAATGGAATCGACCCCAGAAGGTATCCGACCACGGCCCAGATCAGAAGGGCGGTCAAAGAAGAGTCAATCGGGGGCATCAGTTGGCCTTAAATACGCAGTTTCCGGTCACGTAGGTTTGCAGCACTTTACCCTGCATTCGCATACCATCAAACGGGGTATTGCGCGATTTTGACCTCAGTGTGGCACGATCCATGACAAATGGGGCATTTGCGTCAAACAGCACCAGATCAGCCGGTGCGCCCGGTGCCAGACGTCCGCCGGGCAATCCCAGCCGTGTCGCCGGGTTCAGGGACAGGGCGCGCCAAAGGGTCGGCAGGTCCATCAGTTCCGCGTGAACCAGCCGCAGCGCGGCGGGTAACAGGGTCTCCAACCCCACAGCACCTGACGCCGCTTCCTCAAACGGCAAGCGTTTTGATTCCTCGTCCTGCGGCGTGTGCATGCTTGAGATGATGTCGATCAACCCGGTTGCCACCGCTTCGGCCACGGCCAGCCTGTCCTCTTCGTCCCGCAGCGGCGGCTTGAGCTTGAAGAACGTGCGGTAGTCGGCCACATCCAGTGCGTTCAGCGTCAGATGGTGGATGCCCACGCCCGCTGTAATGTCCAGCCCGTTCGCCTTGGCCCGGGCCAGCGCGGGCAGGGCGCGGGCCGTGGTAATCTGGTCGGCATGATACTTTGCGCCCGTCATCTCGATCAGCGCGATGTCACGGTCAAGCCCCATGCGTTCTGCCATCGGGGACACAGCGGGCAGGCCGCGCAGCGAGGCGAACTTGCCGGACGTGGTCGCGGTACCCGCGCTGAGGATCGGTTCCTGTGGATGCGCAATAACCAGCGCGCCAAGGCTGCGCGCATAGGTCAGCGCGCGGGCAAAAACCTTGGTGTCGCGCACCACATGGTCGCAATCGGTAAAGGCGGCGGCGCCGGCATCCATCAAAAAGCCGATCTCGGTCATTTCGCGGCCCGCGCGTTCCTTGGTCAGCGCGGCCATCGGCACCACGTGCACCGGGGCGGCTTCGTTGGCGCGGCGGGTGACAAACTCAAGCACTTCGGGGCTGTCGATGGCGGGCGTCGTGTCGGGCCGCGTGATCATCGTGGTGATCCCGCCCGCCGCCGCCGCACGCCCGGCAGACCGATAGCTTTCCTTGTGCCGTTCACCCGGCTCGCACACCTTCACGCCCAGATCAACGATGCCCGGAGCCAGATATTTCCCTCCACAGTCAATCACTTGCGCATTTCCGGGCAGCGGCGCCATGTCCCAGTTGACCTGAGTGATCTTGCCATCCGCAACACTCAGCGTACCGTCAATGATGTCACCGGCTTGCGGGTCAATCATCCGGGCGTTGGTGAAATACAACGTCATGGGCGGCCTTTGGTCTGGTTCAGCGTTGCGCGTTCTTGCCTCAATTGTCCGATCAAACCAAGGGGCAACTTAACCCGCATCCGCGACAGGGCCGCGCGCGGCTCTGATCTGGTCGGCCACCACGCCGGGAAAGGGCAGGTAGCGCAGGACCATCCTTTGTCCTGAGCGCAGGGTAATCACCACGCGGCTGCCGAATTGGGTGTGCACCTGTGCAACCTCTGACAGCGGCACTTGCGCGCGGCCGTCGGCCCCGTCGTGGATCAACTGGCCTGCCTCGATCTGCCAACGGTCCATTCTGGTGCTGCGCCAGTGCATCGCGTCTTCCAGAACGAAAATGCAGGTCAGCGTCAGCGCCACCAAAAAAGCCCAACCGGTGGGCAAACCGAAATAAAGCGAAAAACCCAGCGCGACCGCCACAAGCGCGGCAAAGGTGATCGACGCGCTGATCATCACACGGCGCACAAAAATGCGCCGTGCCGGAGCCCAGCTTATGCCGTCAATGCTCAGGCGATCCATATCATCAGGCCCGCGATGCCAAAGGCAACGAGAAGCGCGATCATCGCAATGCGACCAGCCATCTTTGGATCGGGTTTGGGATCTTGCATCATGTGTTCCTGTTTTGGGGTGGGCTCAGCCCAGCAACCAGTAGAGGGCCAGCGCCAGCAGTACAACGATGGCAAAGATGATCATGCTTTGCCCCCGCCCGCGCGCCGGGGCGGCTTGAGGGTTGGCATCGGGCGTGCCGGTATAGGGTTTGGCCGCCTCCGCCTGCAAGTCGACCTGCGCGCTGTCAGGGCGGGTCTGGCCGTAGGTGCCGATCAAGGTCAGCGCGGGGGCCGGATCAAGCGTTGCGGCCTCACTGCTGAAAGCGCTGGAATACACCAGCATTACCCAACCGTCGATCGCGCTCAGCCGGGCGGCATCGCGTTTCAACTGGTCCTCCTGCACATCGACACCCTCGCGCAGGTAGCCGGTCAGCCCCATTTCGCCCAGATCACCCACGGCAAAGACCTCTACGCCACGCGCCTCCAGCTGGTCTGCACCAAGGGCCCGCTGTTGCGCGGCAGTATCCTCGCGCAGGCTACGCGCCTCTGATGCTGGCATCGACAGGGCAAACACGCGTGTCACACCGGTCTCTCCTGTCGGCACGGTGATTTTTGTCATCGGGTCATACCTCCTGCAACATGCGGGCGCGCTGATTGCGTGCCAACAGGTCCATCACCGCCATGCGCACCGCCACGCCCATTTCGACCTGTTCCTGAATGACACTGCGGTTGATGTCATCGGCCAGCGTGCCGTCAATCTCAACCCCGCGGTTCATCGGACCGGGATGCATGACAATCGCGTCGGCCTTTGCCAGGGCCAGCTTTTCCGCATCCAGCCCGAAACGGTGGTAATATTCACGCTCTGACGGAATAAAACCGCCGTCCATCCGCTCTTTTTGCAGGCGCAGCATCATCACCACGTCCACATCGCGCAGCCCTTCGGCCATGTTGTCGAACACCTCGACCCCAAAATCCGCGATGCCCGCAGGCATCAGCGTCGGCGGGCCAATCAGGCGGATGCGATTCTCCATCTTGCCCAGCAACATGATATTGGACCGCGCCACGCGACTGTGCGCAATGTCGCCGCAGATCGCAATCGACAGGCGGTGCAGCCGCCCCTTGGCCCGCCGGATCGTGAGCGCATCCAGCAGCGCCTGCGTGGGATGTTCGTGCCGCCCGTCACCCGCGTTCAGCACCGCACAGTTCACCTTTTGCGCCAGAAGATCCACCGCGCCCGATTGCGGATGGCGCACCACCAGCAAATCGGGGTGCATCGCGTTCAGCGTCATGGCGGTGTCAATCAGGGTCTCACCCTTTTTGATCGAGGACGCCTGCATCGCCATGTTCATCACATCCGCGCCAAGGCGCTTGCCCGCAATCTCGAAACTGGCCTGCGTCCGGGTGGAGTTTTCAAAGAACATGTTGATCTGCGTCAGCCCCCGCAGCGCATCCGCATGTTTGCTGGGCTGGCGGTTCAGATCGGCGTAGCGGTCGGCCAGATCAAGGATGGCAGTGATGTCAGCCTGTGACAGATGTTCGATGCCAAGAAGATGACGGTGGGCAAAGGACATGGGCGCGCGCCTTTCGTGCAGGTTTGCATCTTATAGAGGGCGCGCGGCGGCAGCGACAAGAGGCACCGCTTCGGGGATTTCGATTGGTGGCGTGTCAGGCTAGGCTGGTGGCATGGATTCGGCAGATTTTTATTCAGAACTGGCCTTGCTGGACTGGCAGGTGGACCTTGGCGCGACCGAGGCGATCTGCGATGCGCCGGTCAATCGCTATGATTTGCCCGATGTGATGGAAAAGCCCAAACCGGCTGTATCTGCCGCTCCGGTTGCCGCCCCGCTGGTTGCGCAATCCGTTGATCCGGTCGCGGTGTCCACACAAGCCGCACAATCCGCCCGGACGCTCGATGATTTGCGGGCGGCGATGGCAAACTACGATCACTGCGCGCTCAAGAAAGGGGCGCGCAACATGGTTTTTGCCGATGGCATCCCCGGCGCGCGTGTCATGCTGGTGGGCGAGGCACCGGGCCGGGACGAGGACCGCGCGGGCAAACCCTTTGTCGGGGCCGCGGGGCAATTGCTGGACAAAATGCTGGCTGCCATCAACATGGGCCGCGACCGCGCTGATGCGCCGGTCTATATCACCAATGTTCTTCCGTGGCGCCCGCCCCAGAACCGCGATCCGAAACCGGACGAGATTGCGATGATGAAACCGTTCCTGCTGCGCCACATCGAACTGGCCGCGCCCGAAGTGCTGGTGGTCGTCGGCAACTGGTCGTGCCAGACCCTTCTGGGCAAGCGTGGCATCACCCGGTTGCGCGGGGAATGGACGCAGGCGGCGGGCCTGCCCGCTTTGCCGATGTTCCATCCGGCCTATCTGTTGCGCTCGCCCGAATTCAAACGCGAAGCATGGGCCGATCTGCTCAGCCTGCAAGCCCGCCTGCGCGAAGGAACCACCCCATGAGCCGCATTGAAGAGACAGCCGAGTTTATTCCCGTGCGCATCGCGGTGCTGACGGTGTCGGATACACGTGATCTGGATCAGGACAAATCGGGCGACACGCTGGTTGCCCGTATCGAAAAAGCGGGCCACACCGTTGCCGAACGTCATATCCTGCCGGATGAGCGCGAACAAATCGCGGAGCAGTTGCGCCTGTGGTGCGCGGATGACGCGATCGACGTGGTCATCTCCACAGGGGGCACCGGGTTGACCGGCAGGGACGTCACCGTCGAAGCGCACCGCGATGTCTACGAGAAAGAGATCGACGCTTTCGGAACCATCTTTACCATCGTGTCGATGCAAAAGATCGGCACCTCAGCGGTGCAAAGCCGCGCGACGGGCGGTGTCGCCAACGGCACCTACCTTTTTGCGCTGCCCGGCTCACCGGGGGCGTGCAAGGATGCATGGGACGAAATCCTGCTCAAACAGCTTGATTACCGTCACCGCCCCTGCAATTTCGTCGAAATCATGCCCCGCCTTGACGAACACCAGCGGCGAAAGTGACCGGGCGCATATTTTTTCGACGGAAAGTGCCGTCCGCACCGTATAATAACATGACTTGGTATTTTCCTCCCTGCGCTTACCTTAACCGCAGGATTGTTTTCGGACGGAATTGAATGCGTTTTCTTCGACAAAGCATGATCGGCCTGTTTCTTGCGTCACTGACGCTGGGGCTGCTGGTGTTCGCGGTGTCCCTGATCAACGGTGCCGTGCAGGAACGGATGGCGGATGATCCCAAAGGCCCACCGGCGCGTGAACGGGTCTTTGCCGTCAACGTCACAACGGCGGTGGCCGAGGATGCGGTGCCCGTGCTGCAAAGCTTTGGCGAGGTTCAGAGCCGCCGCTTGCTGGAACTGCGCGCTGCGGGTGGCGGGCGGGTTGTTGAACTGGCCGACGGGTTCGAGGACGGCGGCGCGGTGACCGCAGGTCAGGTGCTGGTCCGGCTTGATCCCGCCGATGCGCAGGCCGCCGTGGACCGCGCGCAAAGCGATCTTGCGGATGCAAACGCCGACGGGCGGGATGCGGCGCGTTCACTTGAACTGGCGCGGGCGGAACTTTCTGCCACTCAGGATCAGGCCGATCTGCGCGAACGCGCCTTTGCGCGCCAACGCGATCTGGCCGAGCGCGGTGTCGGCACCGCAACGCTGGTCGAGGCGGCGGAACTGGCTGCCTCCGCCGCGCGGCAGGCCGTTGTATCACGCAGACAGGCCGTCGCGCAGGCCGAGGCGCGGCTGGATCAGACCCGCACCGGGCTGGCGCGCGCGCGGATCGCGCTGGCCGAGGCAGAGCGGCGTCTGGCCGATACAACGCTCACCGCCCCATTCGACGGCACGCTGTCGGCAACGGATGTTGTGGTCGGGCGGCTGGTCTCCGCGAACGAGCGTCTGGCCGAATTGATTGATCCGCAGGACCTTGAGGTGTCCTTCCGCCTGTCGACCGCCCAATTTGCCCGTTTGCTGGATGATGACGGGCAGGTGATCCGGGCGGATGTGACCGCGACACTGGATGTTGCCGGCGTCGATCTGGAGGCGAAAGGGCGCATCAGCCGGGCCAGTGCCGCCGCAGGGGAAGGTGCCACAGGGCGGCTGGTCTTTGCTGCGCTGCAAGACGCCAAAGGCTTTAAACCGGGGGATTTTGTTACCGTGCGGGTGCGCGAGCCGGTGTTGGAAAACGTGGTCCGCTTGCCGGCCTCTGCCGTAGATGCGCGCGGGACTGTTCTGGCGCTGGCAGATGAAAACCGCCTTGAAACGCTGGACGTGAACATCCTGCGCCGACAGGGTGATGAGGTGCTGGTGCGGGGTCCCATTCTGGGCCGCAAGGTGGTGAAGGCACGCTCGCCGCTGCTGGGGGCAGGCATCGCCGTCAAACCGATTGAGCGCGATGCCCCCGTGCGCACCGAACCCGAAATGCTGGAACTAACCGAAGAGCGCCGCGCACGTCTGGTCGCCTTTATCGAGGGCAGCACCCGGATGCCCAAGGCCGCAAAGGAGCGGGTGCTCAGTCGTCTGGCGCAGCCCACTGTCCCTGCCAACATGGTCGCCCGGATCGAAAGCCGGATGGGAGGCTAGCGGATGGCCCGCCAAACCCCCAAGGCGGCGGGCGGCGTCCTGTCCTATTTTGTGCGTCACCGCACGGCAGCCAATCTGCTGCTGCTGGTTCTTCTGGTGGCGGGTCTTGTGGCCACGCCCAACATGCGGGCGCAATTCTTTCCCGACGTGATCATCGACAATGTCACGGTCACGACACTGTGGCAGGGGGCCGGGGCCGAAGACGTCGATACCGCCATCGTGCAGGTGCTCGAACCTGCGTTGCTGTCGGTGGAAGGGGTTGAGGGTTCGAACAGCACTTCGCGCGAAGGAAGCGGCAGTGTCGTGCTTGATTTTGAGCCGGGATGGGACATGGCGCGCGCGGCCACCGATGTGCAGACGGCAGTGGATGCCATCACAACCCTGCCGGATGAGGCCGAAGACCCCACCGTACGGCGCGGCGCGTGGCGTGACCGCGTCACTGATGTGGTCATAACCGGCCCGCTCGAAGCCGCGCAACTGGGCCGCTTTGCCGATGAACTTGTCACCCGCCTGTTTGCCGCCGGTGTCACCCGCACCACGATCCAAGGTGTCGCCGCGCCGCAAACGATGGTCAATGTGCCCTCGGCCCAGTTGATTGCCTATGATGTCACGATGGCCGATATCGCCTCTGCCATCGCCGCCGAAGTGGACGCCGATCCGGCGGGCGATGTCAGCGGTGCCAATGCCCGCGTGCGCACCGGCACCGCCAAACGCACAGCGCAGGAAATTGCGGGCATCGTTCTGCGGTCCAACCCGGATGGATCAAAGCTGACCATCGGGGATGTGGCCACCGTCCGGCAGGAAGGCGTGGACCGCGAACGCCAGTTCTTTGTCGGAGCAGACCCGGCGATGTCCGTGCGGGTCGACCGGTCGGATGGCGGGGACGCCATCGGCATTCAGGAAACGGTCGAACGTGTCACCGCTGAGCTGCAGGCAAGCCTGCCCGCGTCCGTGACGATAGAGCTGATCCGTACAAGATCCGAGGCAATCACAGGGCGTCTGGATCTGTTGATCGACAACGGGTTGATGGGACTTGGTCTTGTGGTCTGTCTGTTGTTTTTGTTCCTGAACGCACGCACCGCGTTCTGGGTGGCAGCGGGTATTCCTGTGGCGATGGGGGCCGCCATTGCGCTGATGTATCTGGGCGGCCTCACGCTCAACATGATCTCCCTGTTCGGGCTGATCATCACGCTGGGCATTGTGGTGGATGACGCCATCGTGGTGGGGGAACACACTGATTTTCGCTATCGCACTTTGGGCGAAACGCCGAAACAGGCCGCCGAAAACGCGGCGCGGCGCATGGCGATGCCGGTTTTTGCGGCCACCTTGACCACAATCATCGCATTCTTTGGCCTTGTTGCCGTGGGCGGACGCTTTGGCGATCTGATCCGCGATATTCCCTTTACCGTCATCGCCGTTCTTGCCGCATCCCTTGTAGAATGTTTTTTGATCCTGCCCAACCACATGGCCCACGCTGTCGCCGCAGCGGACAAAAATCACTGGTATGATCTGCCCAGCCGCACCGTTAATCGCGGCTTTGTCTGGGTGCGCCAGACCCTGTTCCGCCCGTTCATGGCCGGGGTGATCAAGGCGCGTTATGTCGTGCTGGCCGGTGTGGTGACTGTGCTGGCCAGCCAGATTGCGCTTTTCATTACCGGCGATGTGCAGTGGCGGTTCTTCAACGCGCCCGAACGCGGGTCGGTGACCGGCAACTTTATGATGGCCGAGGGCGCGACGCGGGCCGATACGCTGGCAATGATGCGCGAAATGCAGCGCGCGACAGAGGAACTGGGCGCCGAATACGCAGAGCGTTATGGCACCAACCCGCTGGATTACGTGATCGCCCAGACAGGCGGCAATTCCGGTTACGGCCTTGCGGGTGCGGCAAACAAGGACAACGATCTGCTGGGCGGCATCTCGATCGAACTGATTGACGCTGATCTGCGGCCCTATTCCAGCTTTGCCTTTGTCGGTGAACTTCAGGACCGCGTGGTCAATCATCCGATGGCCGAAACCGTCAGCTTTCGCGGCTGGCGGTCCGGCCCCGGTGGCGATGCGCTGGATGTGCAGTTCTACGGCGCCGATACTGACACACTCAAAGCCGCCTCCGAAGACCTGCAAGAGGCGGTGCGCCAATTCCCCGAAGTGAGCGCGGTGCAGGACAATCTGGCCTACGACAAGGAAGAACTGATCCTCGATCTGACACCGCAGGGGCAGGCGCTGGGCTTTACCATCGACACGCTGGGCCGGGCGCTGCGCAACCGTCTGGGCGGGATCGAGGCCGCGACCTATCCTGACGGGCCGCGCTCTGCCACGATCCGGGTGGAACTGCCCAAAGGTGAGCTGACAGCGGATTTTCTGGACCGCACACAGATGCGCACACCCGACGGGCTTTACGTGCCGCTGGCCGACATCGTCAGCGTTGAACGGCGCACCGGCTTCAGTACCGTGCGGCGCGAGAACGGCATCCGCCTGATTTCTGTCACCGGTGACATCTCCGAAGACGATCCGGCGCGCGCCACCGCCATCGGAGAGGCGCTTGAAACCGAAATCCTGCCCCGCATCGCATCCGAACGGCAGGTGGAATTCCGGCTTGCGGGGTTAAGCGAACAGGAAGACCAGTTTCTCAGCGATGCGCTGACCGGGTTGGTGCTGTGCCTGACCGGGATCTTTTTTGTGCTGGCCTGGGTTTTTGGTAGCTGGACCCGGCCCTTCGTGGTGATGGCCATCATCCCCTTCGGACTTGTCGGCACGATTTATGGTCACGCGGTCTGGGATGTTCCGCTCAGCATGTTCACGGTCGTGGGGCTATTGGGCATGACGGGTATCATCATCAACGATTCCATCGTGCTGGTGACCACAATTGACGAATACGCTGAAACACGCGGGCTGATCCCGTCGATCATCGACGGCGCTACGGACCGGCTGCGCCCCGTCATGCTGACCACGCTGACCACTGTGCTGGGCATGGCCCCGCTGCTGTATGAACAAAGCCAGCAGGCGCAGTTTCTCAAGCCGACGGTGATCACACTGGTCTACGGGCTGGGCTTTGGCATGGTGCTGGTGCTTTTGGTTGTGCCTGCCCTGGTGGCCACCCAGCACGACGTGGCGCGCCAGATGGCGGCAATGCGGCGCGGCATGCGGGCACCGGTGACGGCGATGAGGGTCGGTTTGCTGGTGCTTTGGGCCGTTGTGCTGGGCTGGGGGGCCGTGACGCTGGGCTGGGCTGCGTGGTTCGGGGCGCTGCACCCGGTGGCAAGTGCTGCCCTGCCCGCGCTGGCAGCGCTGTCGCCAGCATTGGCGGGGCTTTTGTTGTTCATCATGGGTGCCGCCGTGGTCGCCGTGCTGGGATATATCACCGCCGGTCTGGCCTTTGCCCTGCGGCGCAGGCCAGTTTGACAGTTCACCCCGGCGCGCAGCCGCGCACATCCACACTGTGTTTCTGGCCAAGCACCGTGATGCGGATGGCAGAGCGGTCCAGCGCCAGCGGTGTGCCCTGTGCGCTCATCATCTCGCCTGTGGCGATCAGGGTGCCACCCTGACGACGTGTGTCTGTCTCGCTCATCCAGACGCCGGGTTGGCCTGGTTCGATCACGACCATCTCGCGCCCGCCCGCGTGGGGCAGGCTGACCCGCGCCTCGATCTGCAAACCGTCGGTCGACGGGCGCAGGGCGCAGGTGGCGGCGGTCACACCCGCTTCTTTGGCTGAATAGGGGCGTGCGGCAAGGGCTGCCGCGATGGCCGGGGTTGGTTGGGTATTGGTGTCGTCAATGGTAGCCTCAAGCGTCATACGGTGCGGCACGCAGATGTCACTGCACACCCCGATGTCGAGCGTGGTGCGAATATGCATGGCCTGTCCCGCACGGCGCGGGGACAATGCTACGGGTAACACCACATCCCCGGTATATCCGATGGTGCGCATGCCTGCGGTCAGGAACACTTCCGGCGCAGGCCAGGTGATGCCGACACCCCGCAGGTTGTCCGAACCTGACCAGTCAAACTGCGGGGGGATGCCCGCGTCGCCGGGCGCGCGCCAATAGGTTTTCCAGCCCGGCGACAACTTCAGATGCACCGCCGCAATGCGGGTGCCGTCGGCCTGCTGCCACCCGGTCAGGATCTGACCGGTGACCGGCGTTTCAAAAGCGTCGCCCGCTGCCAAAGGCGCGGCAAGGGCGCAGGCAGAAAGACAGGACAGGATGAAAGAGCGTATGCGCAACATCCGCCTTACATGCGCCAAAGCTCTGATCCTGCCAAGTCACGATTGCATCAGCGATGTTTCGTCATATCGGCCCGCGCACAGCGTCCCGCCCTTGAACGCGGCGGCCCGCAAGGGCATCCTTGGACAAACGAACAAAAGGATTGCCCTGCGGATGACCGATGATGTGCTGGCGCTGACAGGCAAGCTGCTGATTGCGATGCCCGGCATGGGCGATCCGCGCTTTGCCCATACGGTGATCTATATCACGTCACATTCGCACGAGGGTGCTATGGGGCTTGTCGTCAACAAACCCGCAGAGGGTATCAGCCTCTCGGATGTGCTGGAACAGCTTGCAACCCAGACCAGCCCGCCCGACCGGATCCTTGGCGTGCACTTGGGTGGTCCGGTTGAAACCGGGCGCGGCTTTGTCCTGCATTCGGATGAATATAAATCCGCCATGCACACGCTGGTGGTCGAAGATGGTTTTGCGTTGACCGCGACGCTGGATATTCTCGAAGACATTGCCAACGGCAAGGGGCCGGACAAGGCGTTGCTGACGCTGGGCTATTCCGGTTGGGGTCCGGGACAGATCGAAGCTGAGATTGCGCAAAACGGCTGGCTGATTGCAGATGCGTCGTTCGAGACGGTCTTCGACTGCCCGGATCCAAACAAGTGGGAAGCCGCCTTGCGGTCACTGGGCATTGATCCGCTGGTCTTGTCGGCCAGTGGCGGGCGGGCCTGAACGGGCAGCGATCAGCGCGGGGCAGCCGCGCGGCGCAGCCGGTCATTGATGGCGCGGCCCAGCCCTTTGTCGGGAATCGGGGCCACGGCAATGGGGCGCTCCATCGCGTCAAGTCTGTGCAGATGATCAAACAGGTTGGCGGCTGCCTGCGCAAGATCACCGGTCTCTGACAGGTTCAGCGTGCAGGGCATCGCCCCAAAACCCAGCATCACCTCACCTGCTTTCGCCTCTCGCGCGTTCAGGCGCACGGCGGCACCCGGTGCATAGTGCGAGCTTAGCTGTCCCGGTGCTGTGATTGACGTGCCTGCAGGCAGGGCAAGCGGCAGGCCAAGGGCGGCTTCGATGGCCTCTTGCGGCAATCCGCCCGCGCGCAGCAAAACCGGATCGGCTCCGTCCAGCCCGATGATCGTGCTTTCCAGCCCGACAGGGCAGGGGCCGTCATCCAGCAGGGCCGCGATCCGGCCCGACAGCCCTGCCATGACGTGATCTGCCGTTGTCGCGCTGATTTTCCCGGATGGATTGGCAGACGGCGCCGCCACCGGCCCGTCAAAGGCGCGCAGCAACTTTTGCGCCGTCTCATGTGCAGGCACCCGCAACGCCACGGTATCAAGCCCGGCGGTGACCAGTGAAGACAACCCGTGACGGGGCCGCAGCGGCAGCACCAGCGTCAGAGGGCCGGGCCAGAATGCAGACGCAAGCACCTCTGCCGCATCCGACCAGACCACAAGCCCGCGCGCCTGTGCCACCTGTGCCAGATGCACGATCAAAGGATTGAAACTGGGCCGGCCCTTGGCCTCAAACACACGGGCCACCGCAGTGCCATTGCGGGCATCGGCCCCTAGTCCGTAAACGGTTTCGGTCGGAAAAGACACCAGCGCGCCCGCGCGCAGGAACGCCGTTGCGGCAGAAAGCCCCTGCGCATCGGGGGTCAGTCTTTGAGTGGGAATGTTCATCAGAAACCTGTGACGCCGCGTTTGAATTGCCTTTAGACCGGGCCACATTCCATGATAGCCCCGGCCCAGCCCATATCAGGGTGCTGTGCGACCTGCCAGCAGCACCCGTTGTCTCAGGAGAGTTTGGATGTCTTTTCGTGCCCCCGTAAACGAGTATCGCTTTATCATCGACACATTGCTGGATGTCGACGCCCTGCGTCAGACCGACCGTTTTGCCGAAGCGACAGAGGATATGACGGCGGCGATTTTGTCAGAGGCGGGCAAGTTGTGTGACGAAGTGATTGCCCCGCTACAGCGACCGGGCGATTTGCATCCGGCCAGGCTGGAGAACGGCGTTGTGCGTACCTCTCCGGGGTTTGTCGACGGGTTTCGCGCCATTGCCGAAGGCGGCTGGATCGGGATGGGCGCCAACCCCGAATACGGCGGGATGGGCCTGCCGATGATCCTGACCTCAGCGGTGAACGAAATGCTCAGCGGTGCGTGCATCGCCCTGCAACTTGCCCCGCTGATGAGCCAGGGCCAGATCGAGGCGCTTGAGCATCACGCCTCTGACGCGATCAAGGAGCTTTATCTGCCCAAGCTGATTTCGGGCGAATGGACCGGGACGATGAACCTGACCGAACCGCAGGCGGGTTCGGACGTCGGCGCGCTGAAATCCAAGGCCGAAGACAACGGCGACGGGACCTATACGATCAACGGTCAGAAAATCTATATCAGCTGGGGCGATCATGACGTGGCCGACAATGTCTGCCATTTGGTGCTGGCCCGTCTGCCCGGGGCGCCCGAAGGGACCAAGGGCATCAGCCTGTTTCTGGTGCCCAAGTTCCTGCCGAACGAGGACGGCACCGTCGGTCCGCGCAACGGCGTCACCACCGTCAGCCTTGAGCACAAACTGGGCCTGCACGGATCACCCACCGCCGTTTTGCAGTATGAGAACGCGAAAGGCTGGATGGTTGGCCCCGAACAGGGCGGTATGGCGGCGATGTTCACCATGATGAACAACGCCCGCCTTGGTGTGGGCGGGCAGGGCATCGGCGTTGCCGAAGCGGCCTATCATCACGCCATGACCTACGCGCTTGAGCGCAAACAGGGCAAATCGCTGCACGGGTTCACGATTGCGGCCCACGCCGACGTGCGGCGGATGCTGATGGCGATGAAGGCCGATATTTTTGCCGCCCGCGCCATTGCGCTGACCTGCGCCTATGCCATCGACATGGCGAATGCGACGGATGACGCCACGTGGTCGTCCCGCGCGGCGCTGCTGACCCCGATTGCCAAGGCCTTCGGGACCGAAGTTGGCATTCGCGTGGCCGACATGGGCATTCAGGTGCACGGCGGCATGGGATTTGTCGAGGAAACCGGTGCCGCACAGTTCTTCCGCGATGTGCGTGTGACGGCGATCTACGAAGGCACCAACGGCATTCAGGCGATGGATCTGGTAGCGCGCAAGATGATGGACGGGGGCGAAATGGCGGGTCGCCTGCTGGACGAGGTCGAGGCGACGGCAGAAGCCGCCCGCGCCGATTTCCCCCGGATGGCAGAAGCGGTCTGGCAGGCCAGCGAAACCCTGCGCGAAACGACTGACTGGCTTGTCGCGCAGGAGGACCTGACCGACCGTTTTGCCGGTGCTGTGCCTTACCTGCATGCCTTTGCGCGGGTTCTGGGCGGCTATTTCCACTTGTCTGCCGCGATGGCGGACCGGGGCGGCCCGCGTGAGAAGCTGGCGCGGTTCTACATCAACCGTCTGCTGCCGGAACACGCAAGCCTGCTGGAACAGGTGCGCATCGGTCAGGACGATCTTTACGCTATGGACCTTGACGAGTTGTCGGCCTGATGTCCGTTACGGCACCCGCCGGGCTGCGCTATCCGTGGGACACGCCGCCCTCACACGGGTCAGAAGCGATTGAGGTCGCGCCCGGCGTTCTGTGGTTGCGCATGCCGCTGCCAATGAAGCTGGATCACGTCAACATCTATGCGCTTGATGACGGCGACAGCTGGACGATCATTGACACGGGGTTTGCCTCGAAAAAATCCAAGGCGCTCTGGACCGAAGCGCTGGCCGGACCGTTGGGCGGCAAACCCGTCAGCCGTGTGGTGGTGACCCACCACCACCCCGACCATGTGGGCCTTGCCGGTTGGTTCCAGACGGAACATGGGGCCGAACTGGTTACAACGCGCACCGCGTGGCTAACCGCGCGGATGCTGACGCTTGATGAGCAGGCCGTATCACCGACCGAAAGCCTGATGTTCTATAAGCAAGCGGGCATGGACGCGGGGATGCTGGAAAAGCGCCGGACCGAACGCCCCTTCAACTTTGCTGACATCGTGGCCCCGCTGCCGCTGGGCTACACCCGTATCCAGCAGGGCAACACCATTCGCATGGGCGGACGCACCTGGGATGTGCACATGGGCAACGGTCACGCGCCCGAACACGCAACCTTCTGGAGCCGGGATGACAACCTCGTGATTGCGGGCGATCAGATCCTGCCCTCAATCAGCCCCAATGTGGGCGTCTATCCGACCGAACCAATGGCCGATCCCATCGGAGAATGGCTTGAGGCCTGCGAACGGCTGGCCCCGCTGGCGCGGGCGGATCATCTGGTATTGGGCGGCCACAAACTGCCCTTCACCGGCCTGCCCAAGCGGATGGAACAGCTGATCGACAACCATCACGGCGCGCTCAAACGCCTTGCTGCCTATATATCCGAGCCGAAATCCGCCTCCGAATGTTTTGCGCCGCTGTTCAAAAGAAAGATAGGTGAGGCCGAATATGGCCTCGCGCTGGTTGAAGCCGTCGCGCATCTGAGCCACCTTTACCAGACCGGCGATGCCACCCGCAGCCTGCGGGAGGCGGACGGAGCATGGGTGTACCAAAGTAAGAGGTAGAGGTGATGGACAACAAAATCAGGACAGCGGCCGAAGCGGCAGAGGCCGACGCGCTGCCCCGCATGTTTGAAACCCATACGGACCCCGACCGCAAGGCCGGTGCGCAGGAGGTGCCCGAGGCGGTCACCCGCAAACCCGTCAACCAGAAAAGCCCGGCGCAATGGGCCTATGAACGCACGGTACTTTACCTCAAGAAGTTCGAGGAACAGCTTGATAACGAACACGAACTTGCAATGGGCTTTACCGGTGGCGACGCCGGTGTGCTGCGGATTGAGGGGATGGGGTATTTCGACCCGGACATCGTGACCTTCTACGGCACCGATCCTGCGGGCGGGCGCACACAATTGGTCCAGCATGTCAGTCAGCTCAATGTGATGCTGCGTGCGCTGCCCAAGGCGGTAGAGGGTAAGGCCCCCAACCGCATCGGGTTCCGGCTGGTGCAGGATCTGGAGGATGCGGATCAGGAAACCACCTGAACCGCGACAAAACGGGCTCTTTGATTGCGTGACACTGCGTTTGAAATGCGCTAACCAGCGCCAAATTGATCTACCGAAGGGACAAATACATGGCCGATCATGAACATGGCACGATGGACTATAAGGAACAGGCAAAAACCTTTGACGGATTCGTGTCCTTCGTCACGAAAACGGTCATCGTGATCGTTGTGCTGCTTGTCCTGATGGCAATCTTCATCCGCTGAACCGACCCCGGGGAAAGCCCCCCGCGCAAAGGAACACTGCCGATGAAACGGATCTTTGCCAGTCTCGCAGCCCTTGCTTTGCTGGGTGCCTGCGCCGTGAACACCGGTGGTGACAGCACGATCGAAGAGGTCAACGCAAACGCGTTCCGTGCCGGAGGGCAGCCCAGCCTGACCTTGTTCACAATGGTGAACAACCGCACCGGTGAGGGCGGGCATTCTTCGCTGATGGTCAACGGATCCCAGCGCGTGATCTTTGACCCGGCGGGCTCTTTTCGCGATCCGCGCGTGGTAGAGCGGGCTGACGTCCTTTATGGAATCACACCCGGCTGGCTGAAGGCCTACAAGTCATCCCACGCGCGCGTCACGTTCCACGTCGTATCTCAGGAAATACCGGTGACCGCAGCGCAGGCTGAACAGGCCCTGCGTCTGGTGCAATCCAACGGGCAGGTGGGCGGCGGTTTTTGCGCCAATGCGACATCGACGATCCTGTCGCGCATTGATGGTCTGGGGGGAATCAGCACCACGTTTTTCCCTGTCCGGCTTATGGAACAGATGGAAAAGATGCCCAATGTCACAACGACAAAGCTGTTCGAGGATGACAGTGGCGACCTGATCTCGGCCGTGCGCGCGGCAGCCTTAGCCCAGTCCAACTAAATACAGCATGCCATAAAGCGTGGCCGCCCCGGCAAGGACAGCGGCCAATACATTCTTGGTCAGCAATCCCACCGTCAGTGTCACCACCGCCGCCGACATGCGCGCGGGATCAGGCGCGCCGTCTGTTGCCGCAGGCCAGACCACCTGTGGTGCGACAAGCGCAGGCAGGACTGCGACCGCTGTGTAACGCAGGTGCCGCAACAGCCAGTCGGGCATGGCCCGGCTGCCCACAAGCCCGATGAACAGAAAACGCAGCATGAAGCTGCCGACACCCAGCCCGATGATGACGATCCATAGCGTGGTCTTATCCATGCGCGTCCCCTGCCGTGCGGCGGTTCAGCCAAACCTCGGTGCGCGCCCCGGCCATCATACCCGCAACGCCCGCGATAATCAGACCCAGCGAATAAGGCACCCCGGCTGCCAGCAGCGCCACAACTACGGCCACCAGCGCCGCAACCACATGGGCAAGGGTGCGGAACATTGGCGCAATCATCGCAAGAAACGCAATCGGAATGGCGAAATCAAGCGCCCAGCTGTCTGGTACCTGGGCACCCAGCAAGGCACCCACGACCGTGAAACCGTACCACAGCGGCACCACCGGGGTGACCGCGCCAAGAAAATAGGCAACCCGGTGCGGCACGCTCATATCCGGGTCTTTTTCAAATCGGGCAATCGCCACGATGTAGGATTGATCAACCGTGGTATAGGCCACCAGTGCACGCTGCCAGAACGGGGCCTTGCCGACATAGGGGGTCAGCGATGCAGAATACATCGCCATGCGCAGGTTTACCGCCAGCGCAGAGGCCAGCACCACAAGGGTGGGTGCCTGCTCTTGCATCAGTTGCAGCGCGGTGAACTGCGCGGCTCCCGCGATCACCACGACCGAAAACACCAGCGCCTCAACCACGTTCAGCCCGGTCTCGACCGCAAGCAGGCCAAAAAGCATCGAAAACGGAATGATGATCAGAACAAAGGGCGCGCCATCTATCAGACCTTTGACATAAGCGGATTTGGCGGTGGTGAAAGGCATGGCAAATCCCTAGATTACTCCCAAGTCCTAACGCCAAGTCCCGGGGGATACAAATGGCACAAGACCCCGATCTGAGCGGATACATCATCGCACCCGACCCAAAGGCCGCGCGCCTGACCCGCAGCGTGCGCGGAACGGATCAGGCCGGCGCAGAAACTGTACTGTCCGTGGTCGAGGAACGCCCGCTGACGATTTTTCTCAACGGTCAGGAAATCGTGACCGCGATGACAATCGGGGATTATCCCGAATATCTGGCCACCGGTTTCCTGCGCAACCAGCGCATGCTGCGCGCAGACGATGAGATCACCCGTGTTGACTATGACGAAGAGCTTGAAACGGTTGTGGTGCGCACGGCCCGTGCCACCGATTACGAAGATAAGATGCAGCGCAAGACCCGTACCAGCGGCTGCGCCGTGGGCACTGTTTTCGGCGATATGATGGAAGGGCTGGAGGATGTGCGCCTGCCCGCCACACCGCTGCGGGCGTCGTGGCTCTATGCGCTCTCGGCACGCATCAACCGGACGCCATCGCTTTACCTTGAGGCGGGCGCGATACACGGCACGGTCCTGTGTCAGGGCGACCGCCCGCTGGTCTATATGGAAGACGTAGGCCGCCACAACGCCGTTGATAAAATCGCGGGCTGGATGCTGGCAGAGAAGGCCGACCCGGCTGACAAAATTCTGTACACGACCGGACGGCTGACATCAGAAATGGTGATCAAAACCGCAATGATGGGCATTCCCACGCTGGTCTCGCGCTCCGGTTTTACGGCCTGGGGGGTTGAAATTGCGCAACAGGTTGGCCTGACGCTGATTGGTCGCATGAAAGGCAGCCGCTTTGTGTGTCTGGCCGGGGAAAGCCGTCTGATCCGCGATGCCGATCCTGCATCGGTGGCCGAAGAACCCCGCCGCGCCGGACGCAAGGGGGCGGCGTGATGCGGCAGCCGCTGGGCGTCATTCTGGCCGGGGGGCAGGCGACACGAATGGGCGGCGGGGACAAGGGCCTGCTGACGCTCGGCGGCCAGACCCTGCTGTCCCGCGTGATCGACAGGCTGGACCCGCAGGTGGCGGGCCTGGCGCTGAATGCAAATGGTGATGCGGGCCGGTTCAAGGGGCTGGGTCTGCCCGTCCTGCCCGACAGCGTCGCCGGTTTTGCCGGACCGCTTGCGGGCGTCTTGGCGGGCCTCGACTGGGCGGCGGATCAGGGTGCGGATGCAATTGTGACCGCCGCCGCCGACACGCCGTTCTTTCCCTGTGATCTGGTGCCCCAGCTGTTGCTGGCAGGCGAGGGCATGGCCCACCCACTGGTCCTTGCCGCAACGCCCGATGCCAGACGGGGCCGCGCCCGCCACCCTACTTTTGGCCTGTGGCCGACCGCGCTGCGGGATGATCTGCGAGGCGCTCTGGAAGGGGGGCTGCGCAAGGTGGTCCTCTGGACCGATCAGCACGGCGGGCGCGAAGCGCTGTTTCCGCTGGAAGAGGCCTTCTTTAACGTCAACACCCCCGAAGATCTGCAGCAGGCGGAGACCATGTTATGAGAGTCTTTGGCGTTGTCGGCTGGAAGAACGCGGGAAAGACCGGATTGATGGAACGACTGGTGACCGAGATCACCGGGCGCGGGCATACGGTCTCGACCGTGAAACACGCACACCACAGCTTTGACGTGGATCATCCGGGCAAAGACAGCTTTCGCCACCGCATGGCAGGGGCACGCGAAGTGCTCTTGGCTTCCCGCAATCGCTTTGCCCTGATGCATGAATTGCACGGCGAGGCCGAGCCGCCGCTTGCGGACCTGCTTGGTAAACTTGCTCCCGTCGATCTGGTGCTGGTCGAAGGCTACAAACGCGACGCACATCCCAAGGTCGAAGCCTTTCGCGCGGAAACCAACAACCCGCTGATCGCGCCCGATGACCCAACGATCAAAGCCGTGGCCAGTGATGTGCCGCTTTCGGTGCAGCGACCCGTATTTGACCTGAACAACACCGCAGAAATTGCTGATTTCATTCTGAAAGAGGTTGGGTTGTGACGCCGTTTGATACCGTTGTCATGGTTGACTGGTCCGGTGGAAATGACACCGGGCCGCGCCCGCGCAAAGATGCGATTTGGGCCGGGATCAACCGGTGCGGCGTGGCTGAGGCACCGGTCTATCTGCGCAACCGTGCGGTGGCTGAAAGCTGGCTGGCCGAGCTTTTCAGCGCAGAGCGTGCGGCGGGACGGCGTGTGCTGGCAGGGTTCGACTTTCCTTTCGGCTATCCGGCTGGTTTCGCCCGCGCCCTGACCGGCAGCGATGACCCGCTGGGCCTTTGGGACTGGTTCGAAAAGCGGATCGTGGACAGCCCCAGCGCCAACAATCGCTTTGATCTGGCGGGTCACATCAACCTGACGCATGGTGATGGCAAAGGTCCCTTTTGGTTCAATGGGTTGCGGCGCGACGTTGAAGGGCTTGCGCGGACCAAGAAAGGCTACAAAAATCCCTTTCCCGAAAAACGCCAAAGCGAGACGCTGGCCACAGGGGCTTTTACCTGCTGGCAGATGGGCGGCACCGGCGCTGTGGGTGGTCAGGTTTTTACCGGCCTGCCGGTGCTTTCCCGGCTTCGGCGCCAGTTCCATGCATCCGTCTGGCCGTTCGAGCCGCTGGAAAGCGACATCGCCTTCGTTGAAATTTGGCCATCTCTGACAGCGGGGCCTGCGCCGGATGATCAGATTAAAGACGCTTGGCAAGTATCAGAAATATCAAGGCAAATATCCTCTCTTAAAGTGGATGATCTGGCCCGGATACTTGCCGTTGACGCACCCGAGGAAGGCTGGATTTTCGGCCTTGGATGTGAGGGCGATCTCACCGGAACACCCGCGCTGCGCAACGATTGCTTTGCCCTGCCGCCCGGCGTCTATTGGACCCCGGTGCAGGACGCATTGGATTTGCTCAAAGACCGCCTTGCCCCCGTGACAGCATCGCACACCCTTTCGCTGGAACAGGCACTTGGGCGGGTCGCTAGCGCCGATGTGCGCGCAAACCGTGCCAACCCGCCGCTGCCGAATACCGCCGTTGACGGCTACGGGTTTGCCGGGGGCAAAGCCGCCGGGCCGCATGCCATGCCGCTGACAGAAGGGCGCGCGGCAGCGGGGGATACGCCCGGTGCGTTGCCGCCTGATCACGCCATCCGCGTGTTGACCGGTGCTGCCCTGCCGCAGGGGGTCGACACCGTTGTGTTGCAGGAAGATGTGATTGTGGACGGCAAGACCCTGCGTTTTTCCGGGCCAGTCAAACAGGGTGCCAACACCCGCAAGGCGGGCGAGGACGTGGCGGCGGGTGACATCATCGTCAGGAAGGGCAGGCGCATCACGCCTGCGGATCAGGCCCTGCTTGCGGCGACCGGCGTGTCAAAGCTGGCCGTGCGCGCGCCTTTGCGGGTGGGTGTGCTGTCCACAGGGGATGAACTGCGCGACGTGGGCACCACCGCAGAACCCGGTCAGATTTATGACGCCAACCGTCCGATGTTGCTCAGCCTGATCTCGCAGTTTGGCCATGTGCCGCTTGATCTGGGCCGCGCCCCCGATGACCGTGCCGCGTTGCGCGCGCTGTTGGACAAAGGGGCCGCGCAGGTGGATGCGATCCTGACCAGTGGGGGCGCCTCTGCAGGGGACGAAGACCACGTATCGGCCCTCCTGCAAGAGGCAGGAGCGATGGATCTGTGGCGCATTGCGATCAAACCGGGGCGGCCGCTCGCCTTGGGGATGTGGCAGGGCACGCCGGTCTTTGGCCTGCCGGGCAACCCGGTTGCCGCGATGGTTTGCTCGCTTGTTTTTGCACGTCCCGCGCTGGAGGTGCTGGCCGGTGCAGTCTGGCCCGAACCGCAGGGGTTTGAGGTGCCTGCGGCGTTCAGCAAGTCAAAGAAAGCGGGCCGCCGCGAATATCTGCGCGCCCGCATGCGAGACGGTCGGGCAGAGGCCTTTGCCTCCGAAGGGTCAGGACGGATCAGCGGACTGAGCTGGGCGGAAGGGCTGGTCGAACTGCCCGAACCTGCCATGACCATCGCGCCGGGCGACCCGGTGCGCTTTATCCCCTACGCCAGCTTTGGGATGCGCGCCTAGTCAAAGGTGCCTGCGCAGCGTCCAAGCAACATGAACGCCCGCGCCGTGCGCGTGTCGGCCAGCGCCGAAATCTCGCTGTCGCTGGCCCCTTTTTCGAATTCCGCAAACGTCTTGTCGAACCTGCGCAGAAAGTGGTGCGCGGCATCGCGGAAAATCGGGTCCTGCTTCATCCGCGCATTGGTCAGCGCCAGCGATGACCGGTCGCGAATGCCGCCCAGGGCGGCAATGGGCCGCCCCCGCGCGCCTTCGGCAAAGTGACGCCAGATTTCTGGACGCGCCCGGTCGGGGCGCAGATCATCCATGTAAATCCCGTCCTGGCTCATCAGGGTCAGCACATCCTGTGCGGCCTGCACCAGTTGCGAGGTTGACCGGTCCTTGAGCGCGCGGCGCAGAGCGGCAAAGCCAGCCTCATCCTCGGCTGTTTCGGGGAAATTCAGCGCTCGGATAAAATCCTCGTTCGACAGGATGGGTGCAATATCAATGGCCTGCGTGCCAAGCGCCAGCGCGGGCTGGTCATCGGCCACGGGCTGCGCTGCGGGGGCAGGGGCGCGCGGCGGATCATCCCGACGCGACTGAAACGTGGCAAGCGCGGTTTCGGTTTTGCGCGCGGCTGCCGCAATCTCGTCGAGTTTTCGGCTCACCGAGGGTTCGGACCGCATGTTCTGGCCCTGCTGCTGGCTGAGGTATGACTGGCGGATCGCATCAATGGCGGCCTGCAGTCTCTGGCTTTCCTCGCGCATCACGCGGCTGGCCTTGGCCGCCGTTGCCGCCACCCAGATCATCGCAACCGGCATAAAGACCGCCAGCATCGTCATCAGGAAACGCAGGCTTTGCGCGCCGTCCTCCGATGTGCCTTCCTCGCGCAGGATCAAGAAGAAGAACGCAGCACCCAGCAGCCAGACCGCGCTCAGCACCAGCGCGATAATCTCTATTCCGGTGATCGTGTCGGGTTTGGGTTTGTCATAGATGCCCAGCGGCGTGGTCCGGGCGGACACACCGGTCACCTTGACGGTGGCCGTTTCCTGCGGTGCGGCATCGTCCTGTTGGGGTGTTCCGGGGGTCCGGGGGTCCTGCTCAGGCATAGACGATCTTGAGCACTTCGTAGGATTTGACCCCGCCGGGCGTACGCACATCCACGCTGTCGCCCTCTTCCTTGCCGATCAGGGCGCGGGCGATGGGCGACTTGATGTTCAACAGGCCGTTCTCGATCTTGGCCTCGTATTCACCCACGATCTGATACGTCTTTTCCTCGTCCGTGTCCTCGTCCACCAGCGTGACCTTGGCCCCGAACTTGATGGAGCCGGACAGTTTTGCCGGATCAATCACATCAGCCAGCGAAATCGCGCCTTCCAGTTCTTTGATGCGGCCCTCGATGAACGACTGCTTTTCCTTGGCCGAATGGTATTCGGCGTTTTCCGACAAATCACCGTGCTCGCGCGCTTCGGCAATCGCCTTGATGATGGCGGGCCGTTCTTCGGACTTGAGGTGCTTCAGTTCCGTCTCAAGGGCGGTGTGCCCCGCGCGGGTCATCGGGATCTTTTCCATGGGCGTTTGTCCACGTCATCAGGGCCGCGCGTTCACATCAGCAATGGCGCAGCCGTTACAGGGTCAGGTTGGCAAATACCTGACCCAATGTGACGACCAATTGCAAGGGGGATTGGCACCCTGGGCGGTCAGGCACCGTCAGTCATATTGCACGACCTCATATTCGATGCCGTCATCGTCGTGAAAGTAGAACCGCCGCCCCGGTTCATAGTCACCGTGGTTTTTTGGTGTAAAGCCTTGCGCCACCACCGCCTTTTCCACCGCGGCAAGGTCATCCACCGTCACCGCGATGTGGTTCAGACCGCTGATCGTGGTATAGTTATCGGGGCGCATCCGTGCCGGATTACCGGGCGTATAAAGCGCCACATACCGGTCATCCGTCCCCACGTGTTTGGTGTGGCCCCCCATCATCGCGTCCCCTTCCCAACGAATGTGCCAGCCAAAGACATCCGACATCCAGCGGGCTGTCGCCCCCGGGTCGGAAACCGTGTAATTGGCGTGTTCAAGCAGTGCAGACATGGCGTATTCCTTTCTATTGCGTTTTGTGTAATCTCATCGTAATTTCTAAACCTAACTTTAGGTCAAGATATTTTTTCAGGGGTTCGAATGAAGGTGAATGACGGATTATCCATCGGGGCCTTGGCAGACCGGACCGGCCTCGCGGTCTCGGCCATCCGCTATTACGAGGCGCAGGGCCTGATCAAACCCTGGCGCAACGCGGGTGGGCAGCGGCGGTTTGAAAGGGCCGATCTGCGCCGCCTCAGCTTTGTGATGATCGCACAGCAGTTTGGCTTCACTCTGCCGCAGATCAAGGCACAGCTTGATGGCTTGCCCGGCGGGCGCACACCGACCAAGGCGGATTGGGCCAAAATCAGCGAGGGTTTTCGTGCGGCCCTCGATACCCGCATCACCACATTGACCAGGCTCAGGGACAATCTGGACGGCTGCATCGGCTGCGGGTGTCTTAGCCTTGAGGCATGTGCGCTCTACAACCCCACGGACCGCGCCGCGAAAAACGGGCAGGGGCCGCGCTATCTGATGGGCGACAGCCCGGAACCGATCGCCGGGCCGAAGGGTTGATCAGGATAAAACAGCAGGAACCCAATGCCAAACGCCAACCATCAGTATCTTGCACCCGGTTTCATGCGGACCCTCATCTGGATCACCGTGCTGGGGGCCATCGGCCTGATTGGCGGCAATATCGTCGGCTCCATCGTGGTGCCGGGGCATGATTTTGTAGCCGATACAGTCAGCGATCTGGCCGCCGGCCGCTACGAGATCATTCAGGACGTTTCGCTTTACGGCTTTGCGGCCTCACTTACCGCGCTGTCGCTGGCCTGCGCACATCTGCATAACGGCGTCACCCGGTGGAGCCTGTTGACTTTTGCGCTGATCCTGCTGGCGCTTTGCGTCGTGATCATCGGGGCGCGGAATGAATACGGCGATGGCGACAACGAAGGCATCGTGGTTCACATCTATATCGTCTACGCCCTTGGCGCGCTTTTCGCCGCAGTGTTCCTGCTGATGGCCCTGGAAGGCGGGCGGATTGCCGCGTTCATGCCCGCGCTGTCCTGGGGGTGCCTTGTGCTGTGGGGTCTGGGCGCGCCGATCTTCTTCCTGCTGCCAACCGAATGGGACGGGTTGTGGGAACGCGGGCTTGGCGTGATCACCGTGGTCTGGGCGCTTGGCTATGCCAATGCGCTGCACCTCTTTGCCCGCGCACACCGCGACGAAACGCGCTGATTTTCACCCCACGTCCCGATTGCATTGAACCCTGCAGTGGGATAGCGACATGGAAATGTTTTTTGCCCGGAGGAAGCCACACACATGGCCGATATTGAACGCGAAGCAATGGAATACGACGTCGTCATCGTTGGCGCAGGCCCCGCAGGTCTGTCCGCGGCGATCCGCCTGAAACAGCTTGATGCCGACATCAATGTCGTGGTGCTTGAAAAAGGCTCCGAAGTGGGCGCGCACATCCTGTCGGGTGCGGTGCTGGACCCCATCGGCATTGATCGCCTGATCCCCGACTGGAAGGAAAAAGGCGCGCCGATCACTGTGCCGGTGAAAGAAGACAAATTCTATATGCTGGGCGAGGCCGGTCAGCTGCGCATCCCCAACTTCCCCATGCCACCGCTGATGAACAACCACGGCAACTACATCGTGTCGATGGGCAACGTCTGCCGCTGGATGGCCGAACAGGCCGAAGAACTGGGCGTCGAGATTTTCCCCGGAATGGCCTGCTCCGAAATCGTCTATGGCGACAAAGGTGAAGTCAAAGGCGTGGTTGCCGGTGAATTCGGCATCAGCGCGGATGGCACCAAGGGCGACGGATACGAGCCGGGAATGGAGCTGCACGGCAAATACGTGTTCCTGTCCGAAGGCGTGCGCGGGTCGCTGTCCAAGCAGGTGATCGAAAAGTTCGATCTGGCCAAGGGCAAAGAGCCGCAGAAATACGGCATCGGCATGAAAGAAATCTGGGAGATCGACCCCGCCAAGCATAAAGAAGGCTCTGTCACCCATACGATGGGCTGGCCGCTGGAAAAGAACGCGGGCGGTGGGTCTTTCATCTATCACCTTGACAACAATCAGGTTTATGTCGGTTTTGTCGTTCACCTCGGTTACAAGAACCCGCATGTGTTCCCTTACATGGAATTCCAGCGCTTCAAGCATCACCCCATCGTGGCCGACCTGCTTGAAGGCGGCAAACGCGTGGCCTACGGCGCGCGTGCCATCACCGAAGGCGGCTATCAGTCGATGCCAAAAATGACGGCCCCCGGCGTGGCGCTGCTGGGCTGTTCTGTTGGCATGGTCAACGTGCCGCGCATCAAGGGCAACCACAACGCCATGATCTCGGGCATGATTGCCGCTGAATCCGCGCATGCCGCGATCAAGGCGGGCCGGTCTGGGGACGAATTGCCCGGATACGAGGCCGAAGTGCGCGACGGTGCGATTGGCCGTGACCTGAGAGCAGTGCGCAACGTCAAACCGATGTGGTCCAAGTGGGGCCTGACGGCATCGCTGGCCTTTGGTGGGTTTGATATGTGGTGCAACACGCTCTTTGGTGGATCGCTGTTCGGGACAATGGGCCACGGCAAATCTGACGCCGAGGTGACAGAGCCTGCGTCCAAGCACAAGGAAATCGACTACCCCAAGCCCGACGGCAAGCTTAGCTTTGACCGCCTGACCAACGTGGCGTTTTCCTTTACCAATCATGAGGAAAGCCAGCCCGCGCACCTCAAGCTCAAGGATGCGTCGATCCCGGTCGATGTGAACCTGCCGACCTACGCAGGCCCCTCTGCGCGCTATTGCCCGGCGGGCGTGTACGAATTTGTTGGCGAAGGGGCTGATACGAAGTTTCAGATCAACTTCCAGAACTGTGTCCACTGCAAGACCTGCGACATCAAGGATCCCAGCCAGAACATCGTCTGGACAACACCACAGGGCGGCGACGGGCCGAACTATCCCAACATGTGATCCACAAGATTACACCACATGATCAAGGGCGGGGGCATCCCCGCCCTTTGTCTTTGCATGAACCCGCTCAGACCGGCTCACAGCTGTGTCATCCTGACCCGCTCCCATTGCGCCTGCACGCAGACCTGCTAGCCTTGGGTCAAAGCGAACAGAGGCAGGTACACATGCTCAGAAATGTCCTAACCGGCGTCGCCGCCCTCCTGCTGAGCGGTGCATTTGTGCCGCAGGCCACCGCGCAGTCCGTTGCAGGGGCCTACCTTGCCGGGCGCAGTGCCGCGGTCAACAGCGACTACCGCGAGGCGGCCCGCTATTATGCACAGGCGCTGGCCCGCGACAGCGACAATGTCGAACTGATGGAAAGCACGCTGCTTGCCTATCTGTCGCTGGGGCAACTGGACAAGGCCGCGCCGCTGGCACGGGTGCTGGAACAGCGCAACCAGACGTCACAGGTGGCGCGCCTTGTGATCACCGCTGATCTGGCGAAATCCGAAGACTACGCCGCCCTGCTGGAACGCGAAAGCGATACCGATGGCATCGGCCCGTGGGTCGATGGTCTGGTCAAAGCATGGTCGCATGTTGGCATCGGGGATGTGACCGCCGCGATGGCCGCATTCGACGGGCTCAGTCAGGAAGCGGGAATGCAGGGCTTTGTGATGTATCACAAGGCGCTTGCACTGGCCTCCGTGGGTGATTTCGAAGGGGCCGAGGCGATCTTTGCCGATGCAGGTGCCGGTGCCGCAGGCCAAACCCGGCGCGGCGTCATGGCCCACGCCAGCGTGCTGGCGCAGCTTGACCGTCATGAGGATGCACTGGCGGTGCTGCGCGCCAGCTTTGGCGATGCAACGGATCCCGAACTGGATATGATGATCGCCGCGCTCGAAGCGAAAGAACCGCTGCCGTTCACCCAGATCCGCGACGCACAGGCCGGCATCGCAGAGGTTTTCTTTACCTTCGCGGCGGTGCTGCGCTCTGAAACGGCGGGCGACTACTATGTCCTTCTCTACTCGCGCATTGCACGTCACCTGCGGCCCGACCACGTCGATGCCTTGCTGCTGACGGCACAACTGCTGGAAAACCTCGGGCAGGATCAACTGGCCGTCGAAGAATACAAAAACGTAGCCCGCGATGATCCCGCCTTTCACGTGGCCGAACTGGGCCGGGCAGAGGCGCTGCGCCAGACAGGCAAGGCGGATCAGGCCATCGAAGTGCTGGAACAACTTGCACAGACCCACGGTGATCTGGCCGTTGTCCACTCCACGCTGGGCGATGTGCTGCGGGCGCAGGACGATTACGCAGGTGCCATCGCCGCCTATGACCGCGCCATCGACCGCGTCACAGACACGGCACCGGTGCGCTGGGTGCTCTATTACTCCCGTGGCATCGCCCACGAACGCTCCGGCAACGACGCGGCAATGGAAAAGGACTTTCGCGCGGCCCTCGCGCTCAATCCCGAACAGCCGCAGGTGCTGAACTATCTTGGCTATTCGATGGTTGAACAAAAGCGCAATCTGGACGAAGCGCTCGACATGATCGAACGCGCCGTCGCGGCCAGCCCGCAATCGGGCTACATCGTCGATTCGCTGGGCTGGGTGCTCTACCGTCTGGGCCGCTACGATGAAGCGGTTGGTCACATGGAACGTGCGGTTGAACTCTTGGCCGTGGATCCGGTGGTCAACGATCATCTGGGTGATGTCTACTGGGCCGTGGGCCGCTACCGCGAGGCGGAGTTTCAGTGGAGCCGTGCGCTGTCTTTCATCGACGAGGAAGACAACGACAGCGAAGCGGACCCGCTGCGCATCCGCCGCAAGCTTGAGGTGGGTCTGGACAAGGTGCTGGAAGAAGAGGGCGCGCCCCCGCTCAAACTGAGCAATGACATCTGAGGTCTTTGCCCCGGCAAAGATCAATCTGACGCTTCATGTGACCGGACAGCGGGCTGATGGCTATCACCTACTTGATTCGCTTGTGGTTTTTGCCGATGTGGGTGATCGTCTGACGATCACGGATGCGCCCGATATGGCGATCACCGTGACCGGCCCCTTCGCGCCGGGCGTGCCCACCGACGCCCGCAACCTTGTGTGGCAGGCGGCAAGGCGCGCAGGCCACAGTTGCCATATCAAGCTTGAGAAAAACCTGCCCCACGGCGCAGGCATCGGCGGCGGCTCCTCTGACGCAGCAGCAGTGCTGCGCCACTACGGTATTTCGGAGGGATGCGGCGAATTGGGGGCCGACATCCCCGTGTGTCTGGCCGCATCACCGCAAAGGGTGCGTGGCACGGGCGATCTGCTTCACCCATTGACCGACCTGCCTGTTTTGCCTGCGGTGCTGGTCAATCCCGGCGTGCATGTCGCAACGCCGGTTATCTTTGATGCGTTGGAGCGTAAAGATCATCCGGGCATGCCAGAAGAGATCCCGACATTCGCCGGACCCGATAGCTTGATCAAATGGCTCGCACGTCAGCGCAATGATTTGGAGGCACCTGCCGTGCAAGTCGCGCCGGAGATCGGGGTGGTTTTGGCCGCCCTGAAGGCAAGCCCGCATTGCCGGTTGGCCCGTATGTCAGGATCGGGCGCGACCTGCTTTGCGCTGTGCGACGATCTGGATGCGGCCCGGAAGTTAAGCAAGGAAATCATCCAAGCGTATCCAACCTGGTGGAACGTGGTTACGATGCTGGGTGAGACACCATAAATGATAGTCCGGAGTTGAAATGAAAAGCATTTGCCAAATCGCGTTCGTCCTGGTCCTCCTCGCGCCCGGCGGTGCATCAGCCAAAGTCAATTGCGATGCTTTTGAAGGGACTTGGGCAGGTCAGATGATCCACAAGGGTGGCGATTTCAACGGTGCGACGTCGATGGCGATCCGAGACTGCAAAGTGACATGGACACTGCCCGGTGGCCGCACGAATACCTGTCGCCTTCGCGCCCGCAAGGGCAAGGTCGAATATGGGCCCTGTTCGCTTGGGTCTCACGGCACGGTAGAGAAGTCGGGCCAGACGCTTACCTTCAGGAACGTCTACACCGCCGCCCGGCACCGGCCCTATACAGTCAGGCTGGGTCGCGCAGAATGACCGCGGTGCACGGTCACGTTTTTTCGATCAATTGATCCGCGCCACGACGTAACCGGCCAGATCGCGCAGCATGTCATTGACCTCATGGGCGGGCAACACATCCAACGCGGTCTTGGCCTTCTCCGCCCAGGCCAGCGCATCTGCCTGTGTCGCCGCCAGCGTGCCGTGCTTGTGCAAAAGCGCCAGCGCGTGATCCAGATCACCGTCTTCCTGCCGCCCTTTCTCAATCGTCCGCACCCAGAACGCACGCTCCTCCGCATCCGCTTTCGCCACCGCCTTAATCACCGGCAACGTCAGCTTGCGTTCGCGGAAATCGTCGCCCACATTCTTGCCAGTGGCCCCGCTATCCCCTTGATAGTCCAGCAGATCGTCCACAATCTGAAACGCAATTCCCAGCGCGTCACCGTAGTCGAACAACGCCTGCACCAGCGTGTCATCCGCGCCCGCGATGACACCGCCCACCTCGGTCGCGGCGGAAAACAATGCCGCCGTCTTGCCGCGCACCACCTGTAGGTACACGTCCTCGTCCGTCGCAAGATTGCGCGCCGCAGTCAGCTGCAAAACCTCGCCTTCCGCAATCGTCGCCGCCGCATTCGACAGAATACGCATCACCCGCATCGACCCCGGTTCGGTCATCAACTGAAATGACCGCGCAAACAGGTAATCGCCCACCAGCACCGATGATTGATTGTCCCACAGCAGGTTCGCCGTGGGCCGCCCGCGCCGCTGTTCGCTTTCGTCCACCACGTCATCGTGCAGCAGGGTTGCGGTATGAATAAACTCAACCGTGGCCGCCAGATGCACGTGATAGGGCCCGTCATAGCCGCACATCCGCGCCGCCGCCAACGTCAGCATCGGGCGCAACCGCTTGCCCCCCGCCTCAACCAGATGCGCGGTCACTTCAGGAATGCGCGGCGCATGCTTTGACGCCATCCGCTCGCGGATCAGCAACCCCACGGCATCCATATCCCCCGCCAGATAGGCCGCCATCCGGTCATGTGGTTTGAGCACCGCTTCGGTATTCATCAATTCAACCTTATCCACCGCCCTGCATTCAGGCTCGACAATCCGGCCAAACTGGCCCACACCCCTGATATGAAGGAACTTTTACGCACCACAGACATGACCGTGATTGCCTTTGCACAGGCCCTTCTTCGCGGAGAGGATATAGACTGCTTCGAGATGGACGTAAACATGAGCGTCCTTGAAGGCGGCATCGGTATTTTCCCGCGCCGCCTGATGGTGCATCCCGACAATCACGCCGCCGCAGTGCGCGTTCTTCTGGACAACGATATTTCGCTGGGCCTGTGACAACGCCGGACGATCCCGATCTGACCCGCGATGCCTTCCTGGGCGGGCGATTGCATCTTTTGCAGCCGCGCAAAGGTTACCGCGCCGGTATCGACGCAGTCATGCTAAGCGCCTCTGTTTGCGCAGAAAAAAACCAACGCGTGCTTGAACTGGGGTGCGGTGCAGGGGTGGCCATCCTGTGCCTTGGTGCGCGGGTCCCGGGCCTGCACCTGACCGGGGTGGAGCGCGACGCGTCCTATGCTGAACTCGCCCGGCGCAACGGCGGAGCCGCGCTTGAGGTGATCGACGCGGACCTTGCCGCCCTGCCACAAGACCTGCGCCAGCGACAATTTGACCACGTGATCGCGAACCCGCCTTTCTATGACCGCACCGCTTCTGTCGCCTCCGGTCTGCCCGCCCGCGAGGCGGCGCATGGGGCGCAGACATCGCTTGACACATGGGTCCGCGTGGCGGCAAAGAGGCTTGCCCCCAAAGGACAGGCGCATTTTATCCACCGCCTGTCTGCCTTGCCCACGATCCTTGCCGCGTTGCCCGGGGGCATGGGCTCGGTCGAGGTGCTGCCGCTGTCGGCGCGGTCCGGGCGTGATCCCGACCGGATGATCCTGCGGGCCCGCAAAAACGGGCGCGCGGATTTTCGCATGGCAGCCCCGCTGATCCTGCACGCCGGCGCGCACCACCGCGCGGACCAACCTGACCTTGCACCGGCCGTCACTGCAATCCTGCGCGACGGGCAGGGGTTGAAATTTTAAATTCCGCCTTCACATCTTATTTACCACTGCAGCAGCTATGCTGCGGGGCGGCGTGACAGACGCGCCATTCTGTGGTCAACTCAAGGCCTACACATCATCAAGGAGGATTTTATGGCTCTCACTGCACATCTGGAGACCCTCAAGCGCAAGCATCAGGAAATGAGCGACGCCGTCGAACAAGCCCAACGCGCCCCCGGTGTCGATGATCTGGAAGTTGCAACGATGAAGAAAGAAAAGCTGCGGTTGAAAGAGGAAATTACCCGGCTTTCGAGTTAGCCTATCCCATAGTTTCGGGGGTCACCCCCGCCTAAGACAGGCTGGCGCGCGCGGCAATCGCAGCGCCGCCAGTCACCAGAAGTGCGGCCCACAGCAACGACACGCTCGGTGCCGCAACCCCGGCAAGCACCAGCACCAGCGTTGACAGCAGCGGTGCGGCGTAGGAACTGGTGCCCAGCAACTGGATGTCACCCTGTTTGACACCAATGTCCCACACAAAAAACGCAAGCCCCACCGGCCCCACGCCCAGCCCGATGATCGACGCCCATCCCAACGCGGATGCGGGCAGAATGGTCTGCTCAAACATCAGATGCAGCGGCAGCGACAGTGCCGCACTTGCCAGACAGAAAACCGCCACGGTGGCGGTCGGCGCTGTCCCGATCCGGCGGGACAACACCGAATAGCCCGACCACGTCAGCGCACACAAAAGCGCCAGCATATAGCCCGCCATATGATCGTCTGAAAACCCGCTCCGGGCACCACCCAGAATGATCAACGCCGCCCCCGCAAACCCGACAACCGCGCCCAGCAAATGGCCCGCGCGCAGCCGTTCGCCCGGCAAAAGCCCCGAAAAGACAACAATCAGCAGCGGCCAAAGATAGGCGATCAGCCCCGCTTCCGCCGCCGGTGCCAACCGCAGCGCCGAAAAATACAGCGCGTGATACCCAAAAAGCCCAAGACTGCCAAACACATAGACCCGCAGCGGCACCGCTCGCAAACGGTTCAGCCCCCCGGTCCGCGCCGCCCAAATCAGCCCCAGCGTGCCGCCAATCGAAAAACATAGCGTGTTCAACAGAAACGGCGGCGTCGGTGAAGAGCCAACCGTGAAAAGCGCCAGAAGCGCCCAAAGCAGAACAGCGGCAAAACCGATCAATGTGGCGCGGTTCCGGGTCATTCGGCGCGGCCTCCCTGTGCGGCAGGTTTCAGCATCTCAAAGCTGTCGGCCAGCGCGCTGGTCTTGTCAATCTCGCGCAGCATCCAATCTCTGAAAGCAACGATTTGCGGCCGCGTCTCGGCCCCTTCCTGACACAGAAACCGAAACCCCGCACCCGTTGCCAACGCCTTGCCATAGGGGGCCACCAGCCGCCCCTCCGCCAGATCCTTGATCACCAACGCCCTGCGGCCCAGCACAACACCGATGCCCGCCAACGCGGCATCAATCGCATGATCGGCCTGCGAAAACCGGGGTCCGGCGGCGGTAAACGGGGGCAGCTGCATGGCCGCCGACCACGCGGCCCAATCCACGGTAGGCCGAATGAATTCAATGGATTCGTCGATGATCAACACCGCCCCGCGCAGGCTTTCCGGGGTTGGATATCGCGCGGCCATTTCCGGCACCATCACCGGCGTCACCCATTCCGTCGCCATCGGCAGGGCATAAAGCCCCGGGTCAGGACCGTACCCAAACCGGATCGCCACATCGATGTTGTCGCGGGCAAAATCCATCAGGCGCAGCGACGCAGAGAACCGCAGTTCAATCTCTGGATGCTCCTGCGCAAAGGCATAAAGGCGCGGCGCCAGCCATTTTGCGGTGAACGCTGGCCCTGCGGTGACCGCCAGCGACTGGTGATCCTGCGTGCGCTGCGCCGCGCGCCATCCGTTTGTCAGCGTCTCGAACGCAACTTTTGCATCCGGCGCCAGCGCGCGCCCCGCCTCCGTCAGCTCCACCGCCCGGTTCAACCGGCGAAACAGGGCAGTGCCCAGATGCTCTTCCAGCGATTTGATCTGAAACGAAAGAGCGGCCGGCGTCACATTCAGCTCATCCGCCGCCTTCGCAAATGACATATGCCGCGCGGCGGCGTCAAAGGCCCGCAAAGCGGTCAGAGGGGGCAGGGGATTGGCCATGTTCACTTAAGTACAGCTTAACCGAAGCATTGAAAAGTCTCGTTTGTCAGGCACATCGCAAAGCCCCATATTCGTTTCAATACAGAAACACTGATGCACTACAACACAAGGATCTATCCAATGTTCGAAGCAACAACAAACCCCGCCGCCCGTCGCGCCATGCAGGATGCCCACCTTGAGCGGGGTCGCGCAATGGCAAACGTCTGGGGCTGGTTTTTCGCACCCACTTCCCGCTGAAGGTTGCAAACTTCTTACGGGATCAGAAAAGGGCGGCCATAAGGGGCCGCCCTTTTTTTCATTCACGCCGGTCCCGGCTTCATCTTTCGAATTACAATTCCGGGGGTCCGGGGGCTGGCCCCCGAATCTGCGTGTCCGGATGCGCTGCCCTGTCAGACGAAGAACTGCGCGCCGTTGGCCGAAATCGTGGACCCGTTGATAAAACCGGCGTCATCCGCCACCAGGAATTTGACCGCCCGCGCGATCTCTTCCGGCTCACCCAGACGTCCCGCAGGGATCTGCGCGATGATGCTCTCACGCACTTTTTCCGGCACTGCCATCACCATATCCGTGCCGATATAGCCCGGACAAATTGCGTTGGCGGTGATATTGGCCCGTGCGCCTTCCTGCGCCAGCGATTTCACGATGCCCAGATCGCCCGCCTTGGTCGCGGCATAGTTCACCTGCGCGAACTGGCCTTTCTGACCGTTGATCGAAGAAATCACGACGATGCGCCCGAATTTGCGCTCGCGCATACCGGGCCAGATCGGATGGATCGTGTTGAAAACACCCGTTAAATTCGTGTCGATCACCTGATGCCATTGCTCGGGCGTCATCTTGTGGAACGGCGCGTCACGGGTGATGCCCGCATTGGCAACAACCACTTCAATGGGGCCAAGATCGCTCTCGACCTGTGCGATGCCGTCTTTGGAACTGTCGTAATCGGCCACGTTCCACTTGTAGGTCTTGATGCCGGTCTCTTCGGTAAAGCTGGCGGCAGCTTCATCGTTGCCCGCATAGGTCGCGGCGACGGTATAGCCCGCCTCTTTCAGTTCTTTGGAAATGGCGGCCCCGATCCCTCGGCTGCCTCCGGTAACAAGTGCGACGCGGGACATAGGTATTCCTCCAGAGATTTGCGTTGTTCATTTATTATGTGCAGCTTAAAGGATGCGCAACAATATTACTCACCCATCGGCTGCAAAAGCGCATGTAGGGTGCGCATTTTTGCGCACCGCTGCGATAATGGGGGAGGGTGCGCAGTAATTGCACACCCTACGCTGTATCAGGGACGCTCAAGGCACATGGCAACACCCATGCCGCCACCAATGCAAAGGGTCGCGAGGCCCTTCTTCGCATCGCGGCGCTTCATCTCGAACAGAAGTGTGTTCAGAATGCGCGCACCCGATGCGCCGATGGGGTGCCCAATCGCAATGGCACCGCCGTTCACGTTCACAATCGCCGGATCCCAGCCCATGTCCTTGTTGACCGCACAGGCCTGCGCGGCAAAGGCTTCGTTCGCCTCAACCAGATCAAGGTCCTCGGCCTTCCAGCCGGCTTTTTCCAATGCCTTGCGCGACGCATAGATCGGGCCCACGCCCATGATCGACGGGTCCAGACCGGCGGTCGCATAAGACGCGATCCGCGCCAGCGGTTCGATCCCGCGCCGTTCGGCTTCCTCCGCGCTCATAAGCAGCGCACCGGCAGCACCGTCATTCAGGCCCGATGCGTTCGCCGCCGTGACAGAGCCGTCCTTGGTAAAGGCGGGCCGCATTTTCTGCATCGCCTCAAGGTTTGCACCGTGGCGAATGTATTCATCCGCGTCCACGGTGATGTCGCCTTTGCGGTTGGGCACGGTATAGGCAACGATCTCATCTTTGAACTTGCCCGCCTTTTGTGCTGCTTCCGCCTTGTTTTGGGATGCAACGGCAAATTCGTCCTGCGCTTCACGGCTGATCTGCCACTTTTCAGCAACATTTTCAGCCGTCTGGCCCATGTGATAGCCGTGAAACGCATCCCACAAACCGTCCTTGATCATCGTGTCGATCAGCTTCATGTCGCCCATCTTCTGACCGGCACGCATGGATTGCGCGTGGGGGCTCATGGTCATGTTTTCCTGACCACCGGCGGCAACGATGCTGGCATCACCCAACTGGATGTGCTGCGCGCCCAGTGCCACGGCCCGCAGGCCGGAACCGCAGACCTGATTGATCGACCATGCGGCAGCTTCCTGCGGCAGACCGGCGTTGATATGCGCCTGACGGGCGGGGTTTTGCCCTTGGGCAGCGGTCAGCACCTGTCCCAAAATCGTCTCGGACACATCTGCGGCGTCCACGCCAGCACGGGCCAGAAGCTCTTTTAGAACGGCAGCGCCCAGATCATGGGCGGGGGTGTTGGCAAACGACCCTCCAAAGCTGCCTACGGCTGTGCGTGCGGCGGATGCGATGACGACGTTGGTCATAGATGAGGCTTCCTCTTGCTTAGACTTGTGGCAGAGGTCTCAAACGCCGCGCGCCCTTCGCGCGCCCGGCGACTCCCCCACCTTCTCAGGGTCTGATACAGCAACCGCTGCATCGCGGCAACTGACGCGGGGTCAATGCCGCCATGCACGGGGCGAGGAACAGGCCGCCCGGTCCCTCAGGCGGAGCGTACATGCGGCTGGCGCAACCATGCGGGCTGCGTTGTCGGGGCGCTGAAATAGAACCCTTGCAGGCAATCCACGCCCATCTCCCCCAGCAGGGCAGCGTCTTCGGCAGTTTCAACGAATTCGGCCACCGTCAACATGTCGAAATGGGTCGCAATCGACAGCAACGCGGCGGTGATGGCGCGGTTATCAGGGTTTTGTGCGATGCCTCTGATGAACTGCCCGTCGATCTTGAGAATATCAAAATAGAAATCCTTGAAATACCGGATCGCGGTATAGCCTGCCCCAAAATCATCCAGCGCAAAGCAGACCCCGTGGGGCTGCAATTCGTCCATGAAATCCACCACCAGTTCCGGCACCAGCATGGCCGAGCTTTCCGTGATCTCAAGGATCAACCGCTCTCCGATGGTGCTGTCCTGTCTGAGATGGCGGTGCAGCGTCTTGTTCCAGGCGGAATACCCGATGGACCGGGCCGACATGTTGATCGACAACCGCAACCCTGGATTGGCCCGCAAGGCCTGAAGCCCCATGCGCAGGGCCAGCACATCAATCTCGCGGCCCAATTCTGATTCTTCGATTGCAGGCATGAAATCCTTGGCCGGAATGATGCGCCCCGTCGCGTCCAGCACCCGGATCAACCCTTCGTAAAATGCCACCTTTGTCTGGGCGCTGGCGCGCATCACCGGTTGATAGGCCAGCAAGGTCTGCCGGTGCGCCACGGCGTCGGCCACCATGTTCACGGTATCCTTGTCGCGCTGGGCCACGGCATAGCTCAGAGGATTGTCACTGCCGGGCGGAATATCGGCAAGGCGGCGTTTAAAACGGCTGACCACGGTGATTTACTTTCTGTTGTGCTGCCGTCAGCATGGCCCGGAAATGATAATGCCCTGTTAAAAACGGCATTTGGAACGAATTTTAGCGGCTCTGTCGGGCTGCCGGGGGATGCGATGGAACGCTGCGGCTGGGCGGGGCCCGAACAGATTTACAAAGACTACCACGACACTGAATGGGGCGTGCCGGAATGGGACAGCCGCGCGTTATGGGAAAAGCTGATCCTTGATGGCTTTCAGGCGGGGCTCAGCTGGATCACGATCCTGAAAAAGCGTGACAATTTCCGCGCCGCCTTCGAAGGGTTCGATCCCAACGTCATCGCGGGCTGGGGAGAGGATGAGGTGCAGCGCCTGCTGGGCGACGCGGGCATCATCCGCCACCGGGGCAAGATCGAGGCCACGATCACCAACGCCCGCGCGTGGCAAAAGGTGGAACAGCGCGTGGGGTTTGACCGCTTCATGTGGGATTATGTGGGCGGCACCCCGTTGCAGAACAAATGGGCCACACTGGCTGATGTCCCGGCCAAAACGCCATTGACCGAACAGATTTCCAAAGACCTCAAGAAAGAGGGCTTCAAGTTCTGTGGCCCTACAATCGTCTATGCATGGATGCAGGCCTGCGGGCTGATCAACGATCATCTGGTGGGCTGTCACCGGCATGACGTCTGTGCGGCAATGGCCAAGCGGAGCGGGCCTGTATGACAGACATGACAGAACACGACTTCTTTGTTTTGGTGACATGTGTCCTTGGAGTCTGTGCGATTTCTACAGGTTTGGTGACCTTGATTACGGTCAGAATTTTTCCTGAAAATGCTCTTGCTGAATGGAACTCGAGGCTGGTTACTTATGCCTACGCTTTTCATTATGTGCTTGGCATAGGTTCTGGCTTCTACGTCGGGGAGCGGGTAAATCGATGGCTCAAACGGAACAACCCTCACGGTCGTACAGCACTTCATGGTGGCACTTGGGCGGCGCTTGTCCTGTTCTGGATCGTATTGTTTTTCCTCATAGGGGTCGTGTCGTTTTGGGGTCTTATGCATCTTATTGGCATGGGATAGACGCGGGTACCGCTGGATGCTGGCCTTCTGCGGCGTTGCGGCTTAACAAAGTGTCGGGACGAACAGGAAACGGATATTCATCATGCGGGGCGCAGGCGGCAGTGACGGCGGCACGGGCGGGTTTTTGATCGGGCTGATCATGATCATCGGCGGCGGCTATCTGTTGCTTAACGGCATCGTGGTCCGGCCGAACTTCTCGATGGGATCGCGGGTGTTTGGCATCGGCAACTTCGCCATCACGTCCGGCATGGTCCTGATCCCGTTCATGTTCGGTGTCGGGCTGATCTTTTACAATGCGCGCAACTGGATCGGCTGGATTCTTGCGGGCGGATCGCTTGTTGCGCTTATTTTCGGGGTAATCGCGAACATGACCCTGCAAATGGCCCGGATGAGCGCCTTTGACCTTATTGTTATCCTTGTTCTGCTGGTTGGCGGGCTGGGTCTGTTCCTGCGGTCGCTGCGGGACATGCGCTGATCGTCAATCATGCGTTGACTCCCCGCCAAACCCCCGTATAAGCGCGGCTTCATTGGTGTTGGTGGCCCCCGCAAGGGGATGCCTGTCGGGAAGCATTCCAAAGGACAACGCCCTTCGCACGGGGTTACCCACGGGTAATCCCTAACAAAACATGAAGGAGAACAGCCGTGACCAAACGCACCGCTGCCAAGCACAAAATTGACCGCCGCATGGGCGAAAACATCTGGGGCCGTCCAAAGTCGCCAGTCAACCGCCGCGAATATGGCCCCGGCCAGCACGGCCAGCGCCGCAAGGGCAAGCTGTCCGACTTCGGTATTCAGCTGCGCGCCAAGCAGAAGCTCAAGGGCTACTACGGCGACCTGACCGAAAAGCAGTTCCGCCGCATCTACGGTGAGGCCGAGCGTGTCAAAGGCGATACCGGTGAAAACCTGATCGGCCTGCTGGAGCGCCGTCTGGACGCCGTCGTTTACCGCGCCAAGTTTGTGGCGACAGTTTTCGCCGCACGCCAGTTCGTGAACCACGGCCACGTCCGTGTGAACGGCAAGAAAGTGAACATCCCCTCATACCGCGTCAAAGAAGGCGACGTTGTAGAAGTGCGTGACCGGTCCAAGCAGATGGTTGCCCTGCTGGAAGCCACTCAGCTGCCAGAGCGTGACGTGCCAGATTACATCGACGCGGATCACTCCAAGATGACGGCCACGTTTGTGCGCACCCCTGCGCTGGGCGACGTGCCTTATCCTGTGATGATGGAACCAAACCTCGTCGTGGAATTCTACGCGAAGAACTGATCTTCGCGAAAATCCAAAGCCGGAATAGAAAGGGCTGCGACGGGATACCGCCGCAGCCCTTTGCTTTTGCGTCTGGCGGTACGCCGCCCCTGCCGCTAGAAACAGCCAACCGCACAAAGAGGGTCGCCATGACCAAGATCACAGCACAGCCGGGCATCATGGATATCGCGCTTTATCAGGGGGGTGCCGCCCATGTGGCGGGGCTGGACAATGTTGTGAAACTGTCCTCCAACGAAAACCCGCTGGGCCCCAGCGAACAGGCGGTCGAGGCGTTCCGCCGCGCCGCCTTTGATCTGCACCGCTACCCGTCCTCTGACCACGCGGCCCTGCGCAACGCCATCGGTGAGGTTTTGGCCCTTGATCCCGCGCGCATCATCTGTGGCGCTGGCTCGGACGAAATCATCGCCTTTCTCTGTCAGGCCTACGCCGGACCGGGCACCGAAGTGCTGCACACCGAACACGGGTTTGGCATGTACCGCATCAGCGCGCTGGCCGCCGGTGCCACGCCGGTCGAAGTACGCGAGCGCGAGCGTGTGACGGATGTAGATGCGCTGCTGGCCGCCTGCACCGACAAGACGCGGCTGGTGTTCATGGCCAACCCCAACAATCCCACCGGCACCATGATCGGGATGGCCGAAATCACGCGGCTGGCCGAAGGTCTGCCCGAACAGGCGCTTTTGGTACTGGACGGGGCCTATGCCGAATACGTCGAAGGCTATGACGGCGGCGCTGCACTGGTCGATGCGCGCGACAACGTGGTGATGACGCGCACCTTTTCCAAGATCCACGGCCTTGGCGGGCTGCGCGTTGGCTGGGGTTACGGCCCGACCCATGTGATCGACGTGCTGAACCGCGTGCGGGGGCCTTTCAACCTCAGCCAAGCCGGAATCAACGCTGCCATCGCCGCCATCCGTGATACCGCCTATGTGGATCACTGCCGCGCGGAAAACGCCCGCTGGCGCGGCTGGATGGCCGACGCTCTGGCCGAAATCGGCGTGCCGTCGGATGTGTCCTGCACAAATTTCATCCTTGCCCGCTTCTCCAGCGCTGAGGAGGCAACGGCCTGCAATGACTACCTGACATCACAGGGGCTGCTGGTGCGTCCAGTCGGCAGTTACAAGTTGCCGCATTGTCTGCGCATCACCGTGGGCGATGAAGCCTCCAGCAGGCGTGTTGTGCATGCGGTGCGCCAGTTCAAAAGCGGGGGCGCAGATGGCATTGGTGTATGACCGCATCGCCCTGATCGGGCTGGGGCTGATTGCCTCTTCAATGTACTGGGCCATCAAGCGGGACGGTCTGGCCGGTGAGGTCACCGGTTTCGCCCGTTCGGCCGAAACGCGCGAGACCGCGCGCGAGATTGGCCTGTGTGACCGCGTCTGCGACAGCCTGGCCGATGCCGTTGCCGATGCCGATCTGGTGGTTCTGTGTGTGCCCGTCGGGGTCATGGGGGCGGTTGCGGCGGAAATTGCACCGTTCCTCAAACCCGGCGCCACCGTGACCGATGTCGGGTCCGTCAAAAAAGACGTGATCACGCAGGTCGGCCCACATTTGCCCGACAGCGTGCATTTTGTGCCGGGCCATCCGCTTGCCGGCACCGAACACTCCGGCCCCCGGTCCGGTTTTGCCGATCTGTTCAAAAACCGCTGGCACCTTCTGGTCCCGGTTGAAGGCACCGATCCCGCCGCGACTGCCCGCCTGCGCAGCCTGTGGGAAGCGATGGGGGCCAAGGTCGATGAAATGGACGCAGAGCACCACGATCTTGTCCTCGCCGTGACCTCCCACGCGCCGCACCTCATTGCCTACACGATGGTGGGTGTGGCCGACGATCTGCGCCGCGTGACGGACGAAGAGGTGATCCAGTATTCCGCCACGGGTTTCCGCGACTTCACCCGCATTGCGTCGTCCGATCCGACCATGTGGCGCGATGTCTTCCTGTCCAACAAGGACGCCACCCTCGAAGTGCTGGGCCGCTTCACGGAAGAGCTTTTTGCCCTGCAACGCGCCATCCGGCAGGGCGACGGCGACCATCTGCATGATTATTTTACCCGCACCCGTGCCATCCGGCGCGGCATCATCGAAGCGGGGCAGGACACCGACGCCCCGAACTTTGGCCGTGACGGCGGGGTGGCGAAATGATCCGCGCGCTGGCTCTTGTGCTGATCCTGTCCTCCGCGCAGCTTGCGCTGGCAGCTGATCCCACCGCGTCCCTGCGGCCCGTGCCCCGGGGCGGCGACACCGCCCAGCAGCCCGTCACACTCGCCCCGTCCGGCGCGATTGAGCAACCGGCACAAAGTGCCGCACAGGACGATGCCAAACAGCGCGGCGGTCTCTTTTCGTCGCTGCGCCCGCTTTTTCGCAGCAACAAAGCCGCCCGCGAGGGCCGCGCCCAGCAGCGCCTTTTGCAAAAAGGCGCGGTCTGCGGTGACATCGCCATTCAGGGTGAGCCGGTGGGCCGTGTGACCGGTAAAATCCGCGGCTGCGTGATCGAAAACGCCGTGCGCGTCCGGTCGGTTGCGGGTGTGGGGCTGAGCCAGAAATCGGTCATGGACTGCACCACCGCCGGGGCGCTCAAGACATGGCTTGAAGGTTCCGCCAAACCAGCGCTTGCGAAAAAAGGCGGCGGTCTCAAGACCTTGCGCGTTGCGGCGCATTACGCCTGCCGAACGCGCAACAATCAAAAGGGCGCAAAACTGTCGGAACACGGCAAGGGTCGCGCCATTGATATTTCCGCCTTCAAACTCCACGACGGCACCGAAGTCAGCGTGCTGACCGGCTGGAACGCGCAGCGCTTCTCGCAGGCCATGCGCCGGATGCACAAGGGCGCGTGCGGTCCGTTTGGCACCGTGCTTGGCCCGAACGCCAACCGCTTTCACCGCGATCATTTTCACTTTGACACCGCCCGCTACCGGTCCGGCAGCTACTGCCGCTGATCAGCGTGGCACAAGCGGCGGCACCGGACCCAGCGGGATGGGGCCCAGAAACGCGTTGCCGCCCGCAAACCGCAGCGTCAGATCAAGGGTGTCAGGGTTTCCGCCGATATTCGCCAGCGCGTTCAGCATGATTTCGGTCTGTTGCGGCACCAGACCGTCCGCCATGCGGTACAGCACCCGCCAGTTCCGGACCAGCACCGAAAGCTCTCCTTCCGGCACGCCAGCGGCATCAAAGACAACCGTGCCCGCGCCGCTGATCTCGACATCGCCCCAGATGGCCAGCGCTTGGGTCAGCTGGATGGCGTTCAGGTGCGGTGCCGGGCCCTGCACATGCCGCTGCGCCAGCGGGTCGGCAAACTGCAGGCTACCACCGGCCTCCAAGGCAGACATGCTGCCCGGCCATCCCACCGGCACCCCAAGCCGTCCGCGCACGTCAGAACCCAGGCGCAGACCATCGGCGCGCGCGTTGAATTCATATTGTGTGGGCGCATCTGCGTTCTGAACCAGCCCGATGTCCAAGGCCCCGCCGCCCAGAATGGTCTCCGCCGCGTCCGTCAGCGCCCAGTCGCCGCTTGTCACCCCAAGGCGTTCAAGCTCCAGCGCGATTCCGGGATGAAGCGCAAGGCTGGCAGCCGCCGCCTGTGCGCTGAGGCGCAGCACCCGACCCCCGATGGTAATCTGCACCCCGTCATCCGGCACGAACAAGGTGGCGTCACCGGGCCACCACGCCGGGGCCTCAAGGCGCACCGCATCCGCAGTGACCTGCACATCCCTTGCAGGGTCGAGCAATTGCATCCCGCTGATCTGCGTCACAAGCGCCAGCGGAAACCCCGTTACCTCGACCGATGCGGCCTGCACATCCGTGTTGCGGGCAATCCCTTCGCGGATTGCATAAGCCGCAGCAAACCACCACGCCGTCCACAGCACCGCCAGCACGACAACGATCCTGATCAGTCCGCGCATCCCTTGCCCCTTTAACTCCGCGTGCAAATACGGTTTACGCATGCCAGCAACAAAGGACCAGCACGATGGCAATGTGGGTATTCGGATACGGATCGCTTTTGTGGAACCCCGGTTTCGAGGTGGCGCAGACCGAGATTGCGACACTGCCGGGCTACGCGCGCTCTTTCTGCATGCGGTCGATCCACCATCGCGGCACCGTTGCGGAACCGGGGCTTGTGCTGGCGCTGGACCGCCAGCCCGATCACGCCTGCACCGGCATGGCCCTGCGGGTCGCCGCTGGACAGGAGGACGCAACCCTTGCCTACCTGCGCGAGCGCGAGCTGATCTCATCTGCCTATATCGAAAAGACCCACGACGTGACCTTGCAAAACGGTGACGTGGTCACGGCCGTCGTCTATGTCATCGACGAGGCGCACGAGCAGTACTGCGGCGGCCTGCCATTGGAAGAGCAGGCGCAGATCATCGCGCGCGCGGTGGGCGGGCGCGGCCCCAACACTGAATACCTCTATAACACCGCCGATCATCTGGCCCGTGTGGGCCTGCATGACGCTGACCTTGCGTGGCTCAGTGACCGGGTAAAAACCCTTGCTGCATAAAACCTTGGCAAAGCACGCGGAATGTAGTGTACCCTTGGCCCAGAGCAGTAATCCGGGGTCAGGAGAACCGACCTGATGGCGCAGCCAGAGCGCACAGACAGACCACAGTTTTCCCAGCCGGTGCGTCAGGTGTCCCTGATGCTGATCGTGCTGGCGTTGACGGGCGTTGGCGCGTTTCTTGCCTTGCCGTCGGTCTATCCGATCTTTGCCGCCAACCCGTATCTGAACGGCGTGATCATCCTTGTCTTTTTCATCGGTGTGCTGGCCTGTTTCTATCAGGTGTATCAACTGATTGGCTCCGTCCGCTGGATCGAGAATTTTGCCGCTGAACGGCCCGATCCCGACACCGTCGCGCCGCAGCTTCTGGCCCCGCTGGCATCTCTTCTACGGACCCGTGGCGCGCGGATGCAGGTGAACGCCAGCTCCACGCGGTCGATCCTTGATTCCGTTTCCACCCGCATAGACGAGGCGCGCGAGATCACGCGCTATATCGTCAACATGCTGATTTTCCTTGGCCTTTTGGGCACGTTCTACGGTCTTGCCACCACCGTGCCCGCCGTGGTCGACACCATCCGCAGCCTAGCCCCCTCCGAAGGCGAGGCCGGTGTGGATGTCTTTTCCAAGCTGATGACAGGGCTGGAGGCACAGCTGGGCGGCATGGGCGTGGCCTTTGGCTCTTCCTTGCTGGGTCTTGCCGGATCACTTGTGGTTGGCCTGCTTGAGCTGTTTGCGGGCCACGGCCAGAACAGGTTCTATCAGGAACTGGAGGACTGGCTCAGCTCGATCACGCGCGTCGGCTTCAGCGCGGGGGATGAGGCCAGCGGTGAACAGGCGGCGATGGCCGGTGTGCTGGATCACATGTCCGAACAGATGACGCAGCAAATGGAAGATCTAGGCGGTCTGTTTGCCAAATCCGAAACCGGGCGCGCGGGATTGGACGAAAAAATCACAAAACTGGTCGATGCGGTGGACCGCATGACCGAACGCATGGACCGCGACGATGCCTCTGCCGCCGCGCTGGCGCAGATTGCGGCGGGGCAGGACCGCATGATTGGTGTGCTGGAAGAACAGGGCAACGATGGCATCGACGCCGAAAGCCGCATGCGCCTGCGCTCCATCGACGTGCAGATGCTGCGCATTCTCGAAGAGATTTCAGCGGGCCGTCAGGAAACGATGGCCGAACTGCGCCACGACATCTCGCTGCTGGCCAAGGCGGTGTCGGGCGGGCGTGCCGCCCCGCCGCGCCGTGTCAGGACGCCCGAAAAACCGGGCGGAGGAGAGCGTTAAATGGCCCTGTCGCGGCGCACGGGCACGCGGTTTCAGGGCTCTATCTGGCCCGGTTTTGTGGATGCGATGACCGGCCTGTTGCTGGTGCTGATGTTCGTACTGACCATCTTTATGGTGGTGCAATTCGTGCTGACCGAACGCATCACCGGACAGGAAAGCGAACTTGACGCGCTGGGCTCAGAGGTCGCCGCGCTGGCGCAGGCGTTGGGGCTGGAAGAACGGGCAAACTCCCAGCTTGAGGCGCGTCTGGGCGCGCTGAATGCTTCCTTGCAGCAGGCGCAGACCGCCGCGTCCGAACAGGAAGCGCTGATTGCCTCCCTAACCGCCGAGCGCGACGCGCGTGCCGCTGACCTGCGCGCCGCGCAAACACAGATCACCGGGTTCGAGGCACAGGTGGCGGGCCTGCTGGCCGCCCAGACACAGGCCGAAAACACCATCGACGCCCTGCAATCGCGCGAGACCGCGTTGCTTGATGAAAGCGAGGCGCTCAATCTTGCGCTGGCCGCCGCACGCTCCGAAGTGGATGCGCAGGCCGAGGCCGCCCGTCTGGCCGCCGCCCGGCGTGATGCACTCAATGCGCTGGTGGCTGATCTGCGCGCGCGCAACGCGGCCACCGCCACAGCGCTTTCGGATCTTCAGGCACAGGACGCTGACCGCGCTGCGCAACTGGCCGCGCTGGAAACGCAGGGCGCGCAGGATGCACAGACCATCGCCGGATTGCGGGACCGGATTGACGAAAGCACCGCAGCCCTCAGCGCCGAAGAGGCCGCGCGCCTTGCCGAAGCTGCCGCCGCCGAAGCCCTGCGCGCGCGCCTTGAGACCGCAGATGCGGAACTGACCGCCATGACGCTCGCACTTGAGGCGCAGCGCCAAAAGGCCGAGGACACGCTGACCCTTCTCGCCGCTGCCCGCGCCGCCGAAGGCGATCTGGACGCACAACTGGCACAGGCGCTGATCCGGCTCGATTCCGCACAGACACAGGCGCAGACCGCCGCCGAAACGGGCGCGCAGGCGCAGACTGATCTTGCCGCCGCGAACGCTGAAATCGCCCGCCTGCAGGCACGGCTTGCCGAAACGGGCGCGCAGGCGCAAACCGATCTTGCCGCTGCCAATGCCGAAATTGCGCGGTTGCAGGAACTGGCTGAAACCCGTGCGGCGGATGCGTCTCAATCCATTGACGCGCTGCGGGCCTCCGTGGCCGAACAGGAAGCCGCCGCTGCCGCCCTTGAAGAAGAACGTGCCGATCTGCGCGCCCGGCTTCAAGCGGCGGTTGCCGCGCGCCTTGCCGCTGAAACACGCGCGCAGGATCAGGGCACGCAGGCCGACACGCAGGCGGCCCTGCTTGCCGCCGCCCGCAATGCGCTTGCACAGGAAGAGGCCACCAGCACCGCCGCCCAACGCCAGACCGAATTGCTGAACCAGCAGGTCGCGGCCCTGCGCACGCAGCTGGGCAACCTGCAATCGCTGTTGGATGATGCCAAGGTGCGCGATGCGGCCAAGGATATCCAGTTGCAATCGCTGGGCTCCGATCTCAACACCGCGCTGGCCCGTGTCGCGGTCGAGGAACGCCGCCGCGCCGAGCTTGAAGCCGCAGAGCGCGCCCGTTTGGAGGCCGAAGCCGAGGCGTTGCAAGCACAGACCAAGGATTTGGAGCAATACAGGTCAGAGTTCTTTGGCCGGTTGCGCGACGTTCTGGGCGCACAGGAGGGCGTGCGCATCGAAGGCGACCGCTTCGTCTTTTCCTCCGAAGTGCTGTTTCCCCCCGGGGGCGCGGTTCTGTCACGCGAAGGACAGCTTGAGATCGCCAAGGTGGCCGATATCCTGCGCTCTGTCGCCGATGACATCCCACCCGAGATCGACTGGGTGATCCGGGTCGACGGCCATACCGACAATGTGCCGCTGTCGGGCACGGGAGAGTTTTCGGATAACTGGGAGCTAAGTCAGGGACGCGCGCTGTCGGTGGTCAAATACATGATTAACTTTCTGGGCATTCCGCCCGACCGGCTGGCCGCGAACGGCTTTGGACAGTTTCAGCCGGTCGCAAGCGGCAACAGCAGTGCCGCACGCGCCCAGAACCGCCGGATTGAGCTGAAATTCACCGAGAAATAGCGCGTACCACCATCCGTATTGTTCTATTCGACCGTAATCACCGTCCGCATTTCGCTGATCGCCACGCCGTCGCGCAGCAGTGTGACCGTGCCTTCGTAATCCCCCGCAGGCCACGCGTCACGGCGCGACAGCTTCTTGCCCACGGCGCGAAACGCGCGCGCGCGGCGGCGCTCCATCTCGTGTTCCTGCGTTAGAAAGGGGCCGTCCGGGCCGACGATATCCAGTTTGACAATATCACCGGCCTGCGTGCCAAAGCTCATGCCAAACAAAACGATGGCGGGTGCGGTCCGGGGCAGGGAGGCCTTGGCCGCAACACCCGCTTTGACATCGACGTATTCAGGCACCGTGTCGGTCATGCCGACCTCAATCAGACCACCGGGCTGATAGGCGGGGGTTGCCGCCCACAGCGTGCTGTCACCGGGCGCATCACAGCTTACGGTGCCGTCAGGGTCAAAGGGATCCACCGGCGTGCCGCCTTGCCGCACGGACAAATGCAGATGCGGAAATTCGGACCGCCCCGATTGCCCGATCTGGCCCAGCACCTCACCGCGCCTGACGGTTTGGCCGTTTTCGATGGTGATGGTGCCCTGTTTCAGGTGGCAATACTGCGTTTCCCATCCGCCCGGATGCACCAGTACCACGCCATTGCCGCATTCCTTGCCTTCAACCGTTGCGCGGGTTTCATCGGTCCAGCCGGTGTCGGGCATCCCGTCACGAAAACCGCGCACGGTTCCGTCTGCGGCGGCCAGAACATCAACGCCCTCGTGCATGTCCGCCAGTGTGGGCAGGGCAAAATCCGTGCCCTTGTGGCCGTCGTAACTCAGCGTGCTGCACTGAAAGTCGCTGAACCCCTCGCCGGGATCGCGGTCCATGTATTGTTGGATGAAACAGGTCTCTCCCAGTCTGCAATCGACAGGAGAGGTCAGAACAAGCTCCTCCGCCAGCGCCGGGCTGGCGAAGGGCAGGGCAAGGGCCAGTAGGCCCCGCCGGATCATTCCGCCGTCAAAAGCGGTGGTTTGTCGCCAGAGATTTTCCGCGTTTCCGGGTCAAGAATGGTCAGCTCCAGCTCACCCTTCTTGGCACCCACTTTGACAACACCGCCCTTGGCCAGTTTGCCAAACAGCAATTCTTCGGCCAGCGGCTTTTTGATGTGCTCCTGAATGACGCGGCCCAGGGGACGCGCACCCATCTTGTCGTCATAGCCCTTGTCGGCCAGCCATTCGGCCGCTTTCTTGGTCAGTTCAAACGTCACATTACGATCCATCAGCTGCGCCTCAAGTTGCAGCACGAACTTTTCGACCACCTGCAAGATCACCTCTTTCGGCAAGGCCGAGAACGAGATCACGGCATCCAGACGGTTGCGGAATTCCGGCGTGAAGGTCCGCTCAATCGCGGCGGTATCCTCACCGGTGCGCCGGTCGCGGCCAAAGCCTACGGCCTCTTTCGCCTGCTCGGACGCGCCCGCATTGGATGTCATGATGATCACGACGTTGCGGAAATCAACGGTGCGCCCGTTGTGATCCGTCAGCTTGCCGTGGTCCATGACCTGCAACAGGATGTTGTAGACATCCGGGTGCGCCTTTTCCATCTCGTCCAGCAGCAGAACGCAGTGCGGATGCTGGTCCACACCATCGGTCAGCATGCCACCCTGATCAAACCCGACATATCCCGGAGGGGCACCAATCAGACGGCTGACCGCGTGCTTCTCCATATACTCGGACATATCAAAGCGCAGCAGTTCCACACCCAGCGTGTCGGCCAGCTGCTTTGCCACTTCGGTTTTGCCCACACCGGTCGGCCCGGCAAACAGGTAGTTGCCGATGGGCTTTTCCGGCTCGCGCAGACCGGCACGCGCCAGTTTGATCGCCGATGACAACGCTTCAATCGCCTTGTCCTGACCAAACACAACCCGTTTGAGGGATGCCTCAAGGTCTTTCAGCACGATCACATCGTCCTTGCTGACGTTCTTGGGCGGGATGCGGGCGATCTTTGCCACCACGGCCTCGACTTCCTTGGTGCCGATGGTTTTGCGCCGCTTGGATGCGGTCACCAGATGCTGTGCGGCACCGGCCTCGTCGATCACGTCGATGGCACTGTCCGGCAGCTTGCGGTCGTTGATATAGCGATGCGCCAGCTCCACGGATGTCTTGATCGCGTCAGAGGTGTATTTAACCCCGTGGTGATCCTCGAAATAGGGTTTCAGCCCTTTCAAAATCTTCTGTGCGTCATCCACCGATGGCTCGTTCACGTCAATCTTCTGGAACCGGCGCGCCAGCGCGCGGTCCTTTTCAAAGTGCTGACGGAACTCCTTGTAGGTGGTTGATCCCATCGTGCGCAGCTTGCCACCGGCCAGCGCCGGTTTCAGCAGGTTGGACGCATCCATCGCGCCGCCCGATGTCGCACCCGCACCGATCACGGTGTGAATTTCGTCAATGAACAGCACCGCATCGTCGTGCTCTTCCAGCTCGGTCACAACCGCTTTCAGGCGTTCCTCAAAATCACCGCGGTAACGTGTACCGGCCAGCAGCGCGCCCATATCCAGCGAATAGATGATGGTGTTTTCCAGCACTTCAGGCGTCTCACCCGCAACGATCTTGCGCGCCAGACCCTCGGCAATCGCGGTTTTACCCACGCCCGGATCACCCACCAGCAGGGGGTTGTTCTTACGGCGGCGGCACAGCACCTGAATGCAACGCTCCACCTCAAGATCACGCCCGATCAGCGGGTCCACATCGCCATCGCGCGCCTTGGCGTTCAGATCGACGCAGTATTTCTCAAGGGCGGTCTCTTTCTTTTCGCCCTCGGTGACGCCCTGCGCTTCTTCCTCGTGCTCGGGCGCGCCCGCAACGGGGCGGCTCTCGCCATAGGCGGGGTCCTTGGCGACACCATGCGCGATATAGTTCACCGCGTCATAGCGCGTCATTTCCTGCTCTTGCAGGAAGTAGGCAGCGTTGCTCTCGCGCTCGGCAAAAATGGCGACCAGCACATTGGCCCCCGTCACTTCCGTACGGCCGGATGACTGTACGTGGATCGCCGCGCGCTGAATGACCCGCTGGAACGCGGCTGTCGGCACCGCCTCTGATCCGTCAACGTCTGTCACCAGATTGCTCAGGTCCTCGTCCACGAATTCAACCAGCGTATCGCGCAGTTCGTCCACATCGACCGAACAGGCTTTCATCACCTGCACCGCGTCGGGTTCATCAATCAGCGCCAGCAACAGATGTTCCAGCGTGGCAAACTCATGCCTGCGCGCATTGGCCAGTGCCAGCGCGGAATGAATTGCCTGTTCCAGTGTGTTCGAGAATGAAGGCACGTGCGTGCTCCTTATCCTGTGGGCCGGTGAGGTGCTGTGGTATAACAGGGCCCCGGTCCGACCATGGCCTCTTAGTATTAGAGTTTGGTTGATCCCGGTCAGTCTTCAAGCATTTTCTTGCAAAATTTGCTTCAAAGTGACGGGATCGTGTTGTTTCGCCTCATTTGTCGCAGTCAGAAATTGTCTTTGCGTTTGCGTATTTCGGCAAAAACTTCTGCGTCAGAGGCTGTTTGCATCCCCAATGTCGCGCGAATGCCCGCATCGGCGGGGCGCAAAAAGGGATTGGTGGCAAGTTCGGTTGAAAGCAGCGAAGGCACGGTGGGTTTCCCCTCTGCCCTTGCGGCTGTGATGTCGTTTGATCTGGATATAAGTGCCGCGTTCTGCGGATCAACCGTCAGGGCGAACTTGGCGTTGGAGGCGGTGTATTCGTGGCCCGAACAAATCACCGTGTCGTGGGGCAGGGCCATCAGCTTTTGCATGCTCTCCCACATCTGCGCGGGCTTGCCCTCAAACAGCCGCCCGCATCCCAGCGCCATCAGACTGTCGGCGGTAAAACACACCTTGGCCCCGGCCACATAAAACGCAACATGCCCGATCGTATGACCGGAGACATCAAAAACCTCCGCCTCAAGATCGCCCAGCGTCACGCGGTCCCCTTCGGCCACTGCCACATCCAGATCGGGCAGGCGGTGCGCATCCGCCCGTGCCCCCACCACGGTTGCGGGATAATCGACCAGCACGTCGCCCAATCCCTGCACATGATCGTCGTGGTGATGGGTGATCCAGACCTGATCAAGCGTCCAGTCCCGCTCTGCCAGTGCCGCCTTGATCGGTGCGGCTTCGGGCACGTCAATCAACGCCACCTTGCCGCTGGTCCCGTCGCGCAACAGATAGGCGTAATTGTCGGACAGGCAGGGAATGGTGATCAGTTCATAGGGCATGGCGCAATCCTGTAGGGTTGGTATGGTACGCCAGACTGACACCGACAACGCCGGGCCGCAATGCACCTTGATGTTCAGGATCTGCGAAATTTCTACTACCGCAGCGCGCTGGGCCGCGCCGCGCAAAAATCATTGCGCGGTCGCCTGCTTGAACTCTGGCCAGAGGCCAAGGGCCAAAGCGTCGTCGGCTTCGGCTTTGCCGCCCCGCTGCTGCGCCCCTACCTCAAGGATGCGCGCCGTGTCATCACCCTGATGCCCGGCCCCCAAGGTGTGATGCCGTGGCCCGCGGGCATGCCCAACACCTCCGTGCTGACCGAAGAAACCCTGTGGCCCATCGAAACCGGACATGTCGATAAGCTGGTCCTTCTGCACGGGCTTGAGACTTGCGAACGCCCGTCCGACCTGCTTGAGGAATGCTGGCGCGTGCTGGGGCCGGGGGGCAAGGCGCTCTTTATCGTGCCCAACCGCGCGGGCCTCTGGGCGCGGCGCGATGTGACGCCTTTCGGCTACGGGCGCCCGTATTCACCCGGCCAGCTTGAGGCGCAGCTGAAAAAGCACCAGTTCCTGCCCGAACGCCACCTTGGCGCGCTCTACCAAGTGCCGTCACAACAGCGCGTCTGGATGAAATCTGCGGGTCTTTTTGAACGTGTGGGCCGCCACGTGCCCGCCATGATGGCCGGGGGCGCCTTTATGGTTGAGGCCACGAAACTGGTCTATCCGCCCAAAGGCACCACCAAACGCACGCGCAAACGCGTCAGCGTGCTGGACGGGCTGACCGAACCCGCCGTGGGCCGCGCACGCAGTTTATGATCGCGTTCGGCCAGACCCGGCTTCCCCCATAACCTACAGCGGTCTCACCGGCTGGCGCAGGAGGGTCTTCAGCCGCTCCGGTGCAACGCGTCGCGGATCACCCAGATAGATCTCGTGGTGGGGCCCGTTAAACGTCAGCCCCAGTTCCGGCATGATCTCATCGTGCAGACGGGCCAGCGTCGGCCCTTCCGCATCATAACTCCCGATATGCAGGGTTTGCAGGCACCGGCCCTCGCGCATCTCTTCAAGGCGCAGCGTCGGCGGTGGCGGCAGGCCCAGCTTATCTGCCGCCTTTTCCCGCGCTTGGTCAAACATCTGTGCGCTGACAAACTCCGGCACCATGATCATCATCGTCCAGTGCCACGCCGCCTTGTTCCGGCGCACAAAATCCTGTGGGTCTTCGGCCCACCACAACCCCTCCAGCGGCGGCACGACATAATCCCGGCCCGCCTCCACCTTGGACAGAAATTTCATGCCAAAGCTGATCGGATAGAGCCAGTGCAGCGCCACCTGATAGGCCTCAGCCGTGTTTGGATCGCCCGCGCCGTCGACCATCACAAAGCGCATGCAGGGCAGGTCAACCTCGACAAACTGACCAACGGGCGCATGAAAAAACGGCTTCATCTCCCGTTTGAAATCAACCTTGGGTGCCATGATCCTTTTCCGTCAAACCGACCCTGTAAATCTCCCGCACCCGCCGCCAGCGCAGCGGAGAGGTCCCGCCACGCTACAAATGCGCAGGCAAGCTGCTGACCGCCTTGATCGCGGTGGCATAATCGCCGTCCGCCGCGCGCTTCACCGACAATGCCCAGATCGCCGCCAACTTCTTTGCCTTGGGGTGATCGGTCTGCTCAATCGCCTCCATTCGCGCCGCCAGCGGCGCGGCAAGCGCTTCGTACCGGGCTTGCTCGGTCACGATTTCGGGGGCTGGGGGCGTTTCTGCCGGTTCCGCTGCGGTCGGTTCCGCCACCCGTGGCGTCTCAACCTGCGGTGCCGCCTCGGCCTCATCGTCCTCCGATGGCAAGGCCGCAACCTCGTCCACCAGCTCCACCGCCATGTTCAGTTTCAACAGCTTGAGGTATTTCTTCAGTTGCTTGGCCAATCCGGTCGGTTTGGTCCCCTCGCAGCACAGTTTGACGGTGCGCCCGTCCACCTCCAACAAGCCCTTGGCGACCTTCGCGGTGGTGCCATCCAGCCGGGCCTGTCGCCCCAGCGACGCAGGCCCGTTGTGCCGGTGCATCATGAAAACGGTTTCTTCGGGTTCCTCTCCGATGCAAACCCCGAAATTCAGCGTCCGCTTGCGGCCCACCTTGATCAACGCGCGGATTTCTTCCTTCTCGCCAGCCGATATCATGTGCGGCCTCCCTTGGGTGTGACAGGCAAAAGCCTAGGCCCTTCGCCGCATTCTGGCAATGCACCCGCCGCGCGGAGGGGTGAAGGCACCACATCAGGGGCAGACCGGCGCGGCACAATCGCATAAGCTTTCCGAAACAGAGGAGAACACCATGAACGATCAATCCGCCAGCGGTCTGGGCACCGGCTTTAACATTCCCGATCCCGCAGATTTGCCAACGCTCAAGGGCACAGTGCCCGAGGCCGAATGGCAACTGCGCGTTGAACTGGCGGCTACTTACCGGCTCTGCGCGCTGCACGGATGGACCGATCTGGTCTTTACCCATATCTCCGCCCGCCTGCCGGATGAAAACGGCGAAGAGCGTTTTCTGATCAACCCCTACGGCATCATGTTCGACGAGATGACGGCCTCCTGCCTGGTCAAGATCGACCTTGAGGGCAATATCTGTCAGGACACGCCCTATTTCATCAATCCTGCCGGGTTCACCATTCATTCGGCCATCCACGCCGCACGCGAGAACGCGGGCTGCGTGATCCACGTCCACACGCCCTACGGTGTTGCTGTGTCGGTCCAGAATGAAGGGCTGCGCCGCTACACGCAGTTTTCGATGATCGTGAACAACGATCTGGCCTATCACGACTACGAAGGCATCGCGCTTGAGCTGGACGAGCGGGAGCGCATCGTGAATGATCTGGGCGACAAAAACCTGCTGATGCTGCGCAACCACGGCACGCTGACCGTTGGCCCCAACTGTGCCATCGCGTTTCTGCGGATGTATTTTCTGGAAAACGCCTGCAAGACCCAGATTTTCGCGCAATCGGCAGGCACAGACAACCTGCACGAAGAACCGCAGGAAATGGCCGACACGGTCCAGCGCCAGTCGGCGGCTGCCTTCGAGCCGGGCACGGGTGACAACCTGGTCTGGCCGGGCCTGATGCGCAAACTCAAGCGGTCCAATCCGGGCTTTGATCAGTAGCAGACGACGGGATCAGGCGCGCTGCTGCACCTGTCGCAACGGACAGGACGGCACGGCCCAGACCGCAACCCCGCACTGGCGCATCAAGGCCCCTCTAAATGGCCCAAGAACAAGTTTCCTGCGCCATCGGAGCCGGTAAAGTCAGTCGAACAACCCATCTGCCCGCCGGGAAACACCGGCGGCAAAACCGCCGTCAACAAACCATCCAGCAAGGGCAGGGGGAGTGCCCCCGCTTACAACACCACGCTTGCTTCGCTCACAATATCGCGGTTCGCGGCGATCATCGGTTCGTCGTTCAGATCGTTCTGCTGGTCCAGCCGGTCCTCGCTCAGGGTGTTCTGCAAACTGCCCTGCTCAACAATCGCAAGCCGCGAGATTTCCAGATCGCTGCTCTCGCCCTGCGCAATTGCAAGCGCCTGCGCATCGGTCAGCTCTGTCACCTCGGGGCTGCTCAGGATCACCAGCGTGTAGCGTGAAACGGTATTGGCCGCCTCGCCACCCGTGTCTTCCTCCACCTCGATCAAATGCAGGTTCCCGGCCACTTCATCGGGCAGTTCGATCATCAGCGCGTCATCCGCATCCGAAAGGTCAATCCGGCTGCCAAAGGCCACGCCTTCCGGCAGGCTGGCGATCCCTGCTTCGGTGATGTTGAGGATGATCTCATCCGCATCCGTGTCTGCCGTGTCGACCTGCTCGGTCACCACGGATGGCACGCCGTCGCCTTCGGGCGGGGTGATTTCGGTGGCAATACCAAAGACCGGCGCGCCCATGCTGACGTTTGAATTCAGACCGACAGTAACCGTATCGGCTCCGTCGCCCGGTGCCACGTTGAACCGCGCGTCGCTCTCGCCCACCTGCACGGCGTCGTCGCCATCGGTGCCGGTGACGTCAAAGACCGCCGGATCATCGGTTTCGGTCACGCCCGCCAGCGCGCCGGTAAAGGTCTCGCCGCCGGTTACCCTTGTCACCGCGTCAGCAGGGCTGCGCGCGTCCGGGTCGGTGGTGTCGGGGGTTTCAGGCGTATCCGGGGTGTCGGGCGTATCTGCCGGGTCCGGCATCTGCGTCGGCGTCTCGGGATCGGGGGCCGGATCATCCGTTACGGCGACATCGTCATCATCATCCCCCAGCACCGGCACCGCCAGCAATCCAAGGGCCAGAAGCGGCACCAACAACATTTCCAACATCGGATAAACCTTTCATAAAACCAGCGGCCAAAACGCTGGCGAAGCACGGGAGCAAAGTCAATTCGGGGCCATTTTCCGCGCCATCCGCGAAACAAATGGCCCCGTCGCCACGCGATTGTTTCTGGGGGGTGTCACATCAGAAATAGCTGAACGGGTTCAGGCTTATGCCCTGAAACGGATTGCCGACCCCGACAAAGCCATCCCCACCCCCGGTAGAGCCGCCGGTGGGATCACCCGCACCGCCACCTGTGGCGGCAGGCGTGTCGACATCCACATGCTCTGACACGGACGCCCAGGTGATGTTCGACGTGATCTGCGGATTGTCATTGATGAAATTGGTGATCAGCACCTCAACACCTGCAGAATCCCCGCTCCCGATATCGGTATAAAGGGAATCGGTGCCAAGAAAGATTTCGGCCAGCACGTTGGTGGTCTGTGTCCGGGCCAGTCCTTCTTCGGCAATCTGCGCCACCTCCGCGTCGGAAAGGGACGTCTGTGTAGAGGACGTTTGCACGATAAAGGCGCGCTTGACGGTGGATGTATCGCCTTCCTCGCCTTCCTCGACCTCGTGGAACACCAGATGGAAGTTGCCCCTCACATCGTCGCCAAATTCAAAGTTCAGAACACTATCCGGGTTGTGCAGTTCAATTTGCGCCACATGCTCCGCGATCTGGTCCGCCGATACATTCAGCGTGATTTCCGTGCGCTCGGCATAGACCTTGGAAAACACGGTCTCCTCAACGGGATTGCCTGCGTCATCCGTGCTTTGCGTGGTCACCGAACTGACAAGGCCGTCGGGTGCCAGAATGTTGCTGTTCAGCGCGGCGATCACGGATGTCGTCCCCGTGCTGTAGCTGATGTTGAACGTATGCTCCGCGTCATAGTTGACCGAAATGGTGTTCGGCCCTTCCGGTGCGGTCACGTCAAATGCCTGATCGTCCGGGTCGGTGCTTGGCTCGCGCTCCGTCAACACGGTCTCATCGTCGATCTCGGTGCCGCCCTCATCGCTCACGGTCACAAGGTTCACCGGCTGGCGGGCAATCTCTGCCGCGATCTGGTCCAGAATGCGCTGGGCTTCAAGCTCTTCCGCGATGATCAGCGGGTCGCGGAAACCCTCACCGGTCGGAGGCCGGTTCAGCCCGTCCTCTGTCTCTCCGTCAGCCCCGCCGCCGGTCACCTCGACGCCAAGCTCGGTCACAAAGGCGCGGAAGTCGCTGGCCGCTTCAATGATAGGCTGATTTGGGTCAAGCTGATCAAGAAACTCCGTGATCTGCGCCTCTGTCTCGCTATCCACCGGGTCAAACGGGACATAATCCCGGATCAGGTCATTGCGCGCCTCGGTATCATATTCCGGCGCATCCGCGACGTCCGTGGTGCCCTCATCGGGGTCCGTTACCACTGGCTCCGGGTCTTCATCGGTCAACTCGATGACCTCAACGCCGATCCCGGTCACAAAGGCCCGGAAATCACCGGCCGCGTCAATGATGGGCTGACGGGGATCAAGCCCGTCAAGAAACTCGGCAATCCGCGCGTCTGTTTCCTCATCGACTTCCTCGATGGGCACATAACCCCGGATCAGGTCGTTGCGCGTTGCGGTGTCATACGCCTGTTCGTCGCTCTCGGAGGACTGGATCAGCTCAATCCCGGAAGACTGGATGATATCGTCCAGACCATCTTCGTTCTGATCAACCTCTGCAACATCATCGTCACCGCCACTGGCGGCCATTGCAACAAACCCCACCGACAGAAGGGACAAAAATCCAATTGCGAACATCCTGCACGTCCTCACATGATTGGCGCACGCATTTCGGTGGCCATTTGATTTAATTTTGATCGTTGTGACGGATGATCGGGGCGCCAGTAGGGCGAAACGCGGCGACAGCGGGGCAAGAATCGTATAATTGTTTCTGAAATCCGAACTCCCGCGCCACAATTGCGGCCCGAACGCGTCTGGACGCTGACATCAACGATTATTGGCCCTCAAGGGTCACTTGACCGCACGTTACTGTGTTGCGGACGGATAAACCCTCTGCTACATGGCCGGTGATTTAGAGGTCTTGAACATTTTCAAGCCGCGCCAACTTTCCGGTGACGCGACTGCTTTTCGCTATGCCGGGCTGAATGAATGAGAGGATGGACGTGTCCGAAACCGCTTCGATTTCCACCGGTATCGCAGGGCGCTATGCGTCCGCCGTGTATGACATTGTCAAAGAGGGCAAAAAAGTCAAAGCGCTTGAATCTGATCTGGATACCTTGCAGGACGCCCTGTCAGACAGCGAAGACTTCCGCGACCTGATCAATTCCCCGGTCTACACCCGCGACGAACAGGGTGCTGCCATCTCTGCCATCGCCAAAAAGATGAAGCTGTCGGATACCATGTCCAGCACGCTGTCGCTGATGGCCAGCAAACGCCGCCTTTTTGTGCTGCCCGCGCTGGTCAAAGCCCTGCGCGAGGCGATTGCCGAAGACAAGGGCGAGGTTACCGCCGAAGTCACATCGGCCAAGGCGCTGACCAAGGCGCAGTCAGACAAACTTGCCAAGTCGCTCAAGTCCAGCACCGGCAAAACCGTAACACTCCAAACGACAGTTGATGAATCACTCATCGGCGGTCTTATCGTCAAAGTGGGCTCCAAGATGATCGACACCTCGATCCGCTCGAAGCTCAATTCCCTCCAGAATGCAATGAAAGAGGTCGGATAAATGGGTATCCAAGCGGCGGAAATTTCCGCAATCCTGAAGGACCAGATCAAGAATTTCGGTCAAGAAGCAGAAGTGGCCGAAGTTGGCCGCGTGCTCTCCGTCGGTGACGGTATTGCGCGTGTGCACGGTCTGGACAATGTTCAGGCCGGTGAAATGGTCGAATTCCCCGGTGGTATTCAGGGCATGGCCCTGAACCTCGAAGCGGACAACGTGGGTGTTGTTATCTTCGGTTCCGACCGCGACATCAAGGAAGGCGACACCGTCAAGCGCACGAACTCCATCGTGGACGTGCCAATCGGTGACGAACTGCTGGGCCGCGTTGTTGACGGTCTGGGCAACCCCATTGACGGCAAAGGCCCCATCGGCGCGACAAAGCGCGGCTTGGCCGAAGTCAAAGCACCGGGCATCATTCCGCGTAAATCCGTACACGAGCCGATGGCGACTGGCCTCAAGTCCGTGGACGCGATGATCCCGATTGGCCGTGGCCAGCGCGAATTGATCATTGGCGACCGCCAGACCGGTAAAACCGCCGTCGCACTCGACGCGATGCTGAACCAGGCGCAGGTCAACGAAGCCGCAGACGGCGACGAAAGTAAAAAGATGTACTGCGTGTACGTCGCGATCGGCCAGAAGCGTTCAACCGTGGCGCAGCTGGTGAAAAAGCTCGAAGAAACCGGTGCCATCGAATATTCCATCGTCGTGGCCGCCACCGCGTCCGAGCCTGCACCGATGCAGTTTTTGGCGCCTTACTGTGCCACCGCGATGGCCGAGCACTTCCGCGACAACGGCCGCCACGCGCTGATCATCTACGATGACCTCAGCAAACAGGCCGTGTCCTATCGTCAGATGTCCCTGCTGCTGCGTCGCCCACCGGGCCGCGAAGCTTACCCCGGTGACGTTTTCTATCTGCACTCCCGCCTGCTTGAGCGTTCCGCCAAGCTGGGTGATGACGCGGGCAACGGCTCTTTGACAGCCCTGCCGATCATCGAAACCCAGGGTGGTGACGTGTCGGCCTTTATTCCGACAAACGTGATTTCCATCACCGACGGTCAGATCTTCCTTGAAACCGAACTCTTCTATCAGGGCATCCGCCCTGCGGTGAACACCGGTCTGTCGGTTTCGCGTGTGGGCTCCTCCGCCCAGACCAAAGCGATGTCATCCGTTGCCGGTCCGGTGAAACTGTCGCTGGCTCAGTACCGCGAAATGGCCGCCTTTGCGCAGTTCGGTTCCGATCTGGACGCCGCCACCCAGCAGTTGCTGAACCGTGGTGCCCGTCTGACCGAACTGATGAAGCAGCCACAGTACGCGCCGCTGACCAACGCCGAAATCGTCTGCGTCATCTATGCGGGCACCAACGGCTATCTGGACAAACTGCCCGTGTCTGACGTCGGCAAGTGGGAGCAGGGTCTGCTCAACCACCTGCGGTCCAAGCACGCTGACCTGCTCAAGGACATCACCAACAACGACCGCAAGGTGAAGGACGAGTTGGAAGATCAAATCAAGTCAGCACTCGACGCTTACGCCGCTGACTTCGCTTAAGGAGAGAGAAGCCAATGGCAAATCTCAAAGACCTTAAAAACCGGATCTCGTCGGTCAAATCGACCCGCAAGATCACGAAAGCCATGCAAATGGTTGCCGCGGCGAAACTTCGCCGCGCGCAGGAAGCTGCCGAAATGTCGCGTCCCTACGCCGAACGGTTCAATGCCGTCATGGCCGGGCTGGCGGCATCGGTCGGCGGGTCTGACAGCGCCCCCAAACTGCTCAGCGGTACAGGGTCGGACAAAGTCAATCTGCTGGTCGTCATGACGTCCGAACGTGGTCTCTGCGGTGGTTTCAACACGAACATCGTGAAGAAAGCCAAAACCCACGCCCAGGAACTGCTGGCCGCTGGCAAAGAGGTGAAAATCCTCACCGTTGGCAAAAAAGGCCGTGACCAGCTCAAGCGGGACTACGCCGATCATCTGGTGGGTCACGTCGACCTCACAGAGGTCAAGCGCCTTAGCTACGCAGACGCCCAAGGCATCGCCAAGGACGTTCTGGGCCGCTTTGACGCGGGCGAATTTGACGTGGCAACGCTGTTCTATGCGGAATTCGTGAACGTGGTCAGCCAGGTGCCACAGGCACAGCAGATCATCCCGGCCAAGTTCGAGGACGCAGCCGAGGACGAGGGGGCCACAACCCTGTTCGATTACGAGCCTTCCGAAGAGGCAATCCTTGCCGACCTGCTGCCACGCGGTGTCGCCACGGCGATCTTCTCGGGTCTGCTTGAGAATGCCGCGTCCGAGCAGGGCGCGCGGATGTCCGCAATGGACAACGCGACCCGCAACGCGGGCGACATGATCGACAACCTCACGATCGAATACAACCGTTCCCGTCAGGCCGTCATCACGAACGAGCTGATCGAAATCATTTCCGGCGCGGAAGCGCTGTAAGCAAACCGGAGAAACGACATGGCAAATGCAGTCGGCAAAATCACTCAGGTCATCGGCGCCGTCGTTGACGTGCAGTTCGAAGAAAACCTGCCAGAGATCCTTAACGCTCTGACCACAGACAACAACGGCTCCAAGCTGGTTCTTGAAGTGGCCCAGCACCTTGGTGAAAACACCGTGCGCGCCATCGCGATGGACGCCACCGAAGGTCTGGTGCGCGGCGCATCCGTTGAAGACACAGGCGCGCCCATTCAGGTGCCCGTGGGCACGGCCACACTGGGCCGCATCCTGAACGTCACCGGCGATCCCGTTGACGAAAAGGGCCCCGTGGACACAAAGGAAACACGCGGCATCCACGGGGACGCGCCTTCTTTCGAAGCACAGTCCACCGAAACCGAAATCCTGACCACAGGCATCAAGGTGATCGACCTGCTGGCCCCCTACACAAAGGGTGGTAAGATCGGTCTCTTCGGCGGTGCCGGCGTGGGCAAGACGGTTCTGATCATGGAACTGATCAACAACATCGCCAAAGTGCACTCGGGTCTGTCCGTGTTCGCGGGCGTGGGCGAGCGTACCCGTGAGGGCAACGACCTTTACCACGAGATGATCGAATCCGGCGTGATCGTCCCCGACGATATGGCGTCTTCCAAAATTGCACTGGTCTACGGCCAGATGAACGAGCCTCCCGGTGCGCGTATGCGTGTGGCCCTGTCCGGTCTGACACTGGCCGAGCAGTTCCGCGACGAGTCCGGTTCTGACGTTCTGTTCTTCGTCGACAACATCTTCCGCTTCACGCAGGCCGGTTCCGAAGTGTCCGCCCTTCTGGGCCGTATCCCTTCCGCTGTGGGCTACCAGCCGACACTGGCCACCGACATGGGCGCGATGCAGGAACGCATCTCCTCCACCAAGAACGGCTCGATCACCTCCGTTCAGGCCGTTTACGTGCCTGCGGACGACCTGACCGACCCCGCGCCAGCGACATCCTTTGCGCACCTCGACGCGACAACGGTTCTTGACCGCTCCATCTCGGAAAAGGGCATTTACCCGGCTGTGGACCCGCTTGGTTCCACCTCCCGCCTGCTCGACCCGCTGATCATCGGTGAAGAGCACTACAAGGTTGCCACCGACGTCCAGCAGGTTCTGCAGCGCTACAAGTCGCTTCAGGATATCATCGCGATCCTTGGCATGGACGAACTTTCCGAGGACGACAAACTGGCCGTGGCCCGCGCGCGCAAGATCGAGCGTTTCCTCAGCCAGCCGTTCGACGTGGCGAAGGTCTTCACCGGTTCCGACGGTGTTCAGGTGCCGCTGGAAGACACAATTTCGTCCTTCAAGGCGGTTGTGGCCGGTGAATATGATCACCTGCCCGAAGGTGCCTTCTACATGGTTGGCGGCATCGACGAAGTGAAGGCGAAAGCCGAAAAGATGGCGGCAGACGCAGCCTAAGGGAGCCTTGAGCAATGGCAGACACGATGCAATTCGATCTGGTATCGCCCGAGCGGCGGTTGGCCTCACTCAAGGTCACATCCGTCCAGATCCCCGGCGCTGACGGCGACATGACCGCGATGGAGGGGCACAGCCCCACCATCACGACCCTGCGCCCCGGCATTTTGTCGGTGGATGGCCCCGACGGGACCAACGACTATGTTGTGACCGGCGGTTTCGCTGAAATCCGTGCCGATGGCGTGTCGGTTCTGGCCGAACGTGCCGTGCCCAAGGGTGACATGACCCAAGAGCATCTGGACGAGATGATGGAAGAAGCCAAGACCATGTATTCCAACGCAAAAGAAGCGTTTGAGAATGAACCGGGTCCGGTGGATGACGCAGCCAAGCTGCTGTCGGACATGGTTGCTATGGGCGAACATATGGGGCTGACTGCCAAGCAGTAACCGGCATCAGCGTCAGAATTTCAAAAGGCTCCGCCCGTGGCGGGGCCTTTTCTTTTGCGCGCCATTGTCTTGGCGCATTGAACGTCAGAACTATTGTTGCCGTTCATTCGTTCGGATAAATCTATTGATATGGCGGAATTCAACTATCACCACCTGCGCTATTTCTGGGCGGTTGCACATGACGGCAATCTCACCCGCACGGCAGAGCGGCTGAACCTGTCGCAATCCGCCGTCTCGGTTCAGATCAAACATCTCGAAGCCTCTCTGGGTCACGCGCTGTTCGAACGGCGGGGGCGGCAGCTGATCCTGACAGAGGCTGGCCGCATCGCGCTGGACCACGCCGATGCGATTTTTGCTGCTGGCCGTGAATTGATCGGCACGCTTCAGGAAAAAGGACGCAGCCGTCAGGCCATTCGCATCGGCGCGCTGGCGACGCTGTCGCGCAACTTCCAGCTGGAATTTCTGCGCCCGATCCTTGGCCGGGCGGATGTTGAGATCATCCTGCGGTCGGGCACCAGCGCGGATCTGCTGGGCGCGCTTGAGGCGCTGAACCTCGATGTGGTGCTGATCAACCGCCCGCCCGCGCGCGACGCGGTCACGCCCTTCGTTTCGCACCGCCTGTCGGATCAGCCTGTGGCCCTCGTGGGCACGCCCGATCTGCTGGACGGCACCTCTGACATCGCGGAGGTGCTGGCGCACAAGCCGATCATCCTGCCCACCGCAGAGACCGCGGTGCGCATCGGTTTCGACGCGCTGACCGATCGTCTGGGCATCCGCCCGCAAATCGCGGCAGAGGTCGAGGATATGGCGATGATGCGCCTGCTGACCCGAGAAGGGGCCGGGGTCGCGGTTCTGCCGCCTATCGTGGTTCAGGACGAACTCAGCAGCGGCATGCTCGTCCTCGCACACCGCCTGCCAGAGATCGCGGAAACCTTCTTTGCTGTCACCCTGACGCGCCGTTTCCCCAACCCGATCCTGACTGAACTGCTTGAGGATCGCGCGCTCTGACCGGCACCATTCCTGCCCTGTCACCGCATATTACCCCGTCCCCTTCACGCGCTCTTACCGATTTCCGCCATCATTCCGTCCAACTCACGCCGTCGCATGGCGCTATCCAGACCGCAAACCCCACCTAACGGAGATGCCATGCGCCGTTTTCTGATCATGCTCACCCTTGCCGCGCCCACGGGTCTGGCCGCGCAACCCTACAGCGCCAGCATGGCCGATTGCGCCGCACTCTACCAAAACGCGGCCCAATGGGTCCGCCCGCATCTGGTCGATCGTCTGATGTACGCGGCGGTGCAATGGCACGGCGCGGCGGTGTCCCGGTCGCACAGCGAAGGACAACCGGTGTCGGATGATCAGATGTGGGACAGGGTCAACGCCCAAACCGCAATCTGGGAGGCCGAAGGTGCCGCCTTCATCATGTCGCAGGAGTTCCGCGACTGGACCGCCTATTGCAGGTCTTTCGCCAGACAAGTGAACGTCGCCTACGAAATGCCCGACGGCTAAACTGCACCCGCCCCCTTTTCGGCGGGCATCGCGTCCTGTATTTCAATCCACAGCACCCAAGATCAAGAAGGCAGCCGCCCATGCAAAAACTCCGTAGCCACACCACCGGCATCGACAGCGGCGATGTGATCCTGTTCTCCGATTATGAGGACGGCGGCGAAATGTGGACAGGCCGCGGGCAACGTGAACGCCGCCGCCACATCAAGTTTTCGGAAAAATACAAAACGCCCCCGACGGTGCAGCTGTCGCCCTCCCTGTGGGATCTGGATGCCACGACCATCATGCGCGCCGACATCGCGGCGGAATCGGTGACCAAATCGGGCTTTGACATGGTGTTCCGCACCTGGGGCGACACCCGCATCGCCCGCATCCGTATCGCCTGGATGGCCATTGGCGAAATGTCAGAACTTGACGATTGGGATGTCGTCTAGCCACCCATCTGCGGCCGTCATCTGCGCAATATCAGACCCGCAGCCACCAGCGCTATTCCAAGTGCATTCAGACCAAAAACCCGCACGGCTGTCTTGTGCAGGGCGCTCTTTCGATCCAGAAAATCAGGGATCGTAACCATCCGCCCCGTCTCATGCCCGCGATATATTGCCCGCAGGATCACGCACAAACTGATACCAAATCCGATAAACACCAGTGTACCCGGCTCAGGCATGGTGCCGCTCTTTGCAACTGGCAGGACCGGAAACCGGTCCCGCCTGAAACAAATCTCTAGACCTGATACATTCCATCATAAATCGGTCCCAGCGTCTCTGCCTCAAACAGCGACGAAACGCTTGTCCCGTTCCAGATGTTCAGGATCGCCTGCGCGAACATCGGTGCGGTGGGCACAATGCGAATGTTTGCGGCGCTCTTGATCGCTTCTGTCGGCGCAATCGAATCCGTGATCACCAGCGATTTCATGACTGATTTCGTGACCCGCTCAACCGCAGGGCCGCTCATCACACCGTGGGTGATATAGGAATGCACTTCCTTCGCGCCATTCTCGATCAGCACCTCTGCCGCCTTGCATAGCGTTCCGGCAGTATCGCAAATATCATCCACAATAAGGCAGGTTTTCCCCGTCACATCCCCGATCACTGTCATTTCTGCAACTTCGCCCGGCTTTTCGCGGCGCTTGTCCACAATCGCCAGCGGTGAATTGATCCGCTTGGCCAGTTCGCGTGCCCGCGCCACACCCCCCACATCAGGAGAGACCACCATCAGATCGCCCATCTGGTCCTTGAAGTGATCCTTGATGTCCAGCGCAAACACCGGCGAGGCATAAAGGTTGTCCACCGGAATATCGAAAAAGCCCTGAATTTGCGCGGCGTGCAAATCCATCGTCAGCACCCGCTCAACACCCGTGCCGACCAGCATGTTCGCGACCAGCTTGGCGGTAATGGGCGTGCGCGCCTTGGTGCGTCGGTCCTGCCGGGCATAGCCGAAATAGGGCAGCACTGCCGTCACACGGCTGGCGGAGGACCGGCGCAGCGCGTCAGCCATGATCAGCAGTTCCATCAGGTTGTCATTGGCCGGGTTCGACGTGGACTGGATGATAAACATATCCTCCCCGCGCACGTTCTCGAACACTTCCACAAAAATCTCGCCGTCGTTAAACCGTTCAACCCGGGTTTCGACCAGCCCCACATTCACCCCACGGTGCAGGGACATTCGGCGGGCGATGCCCTTGGCAAGCGGCATATTCGCATTGCCTGAAATCAGTTTCGGTTCAGACGTACGTGACATAGAGGCTCCGTGGCAGCGGCAAGGCAGATTCGCGTTATTGAACACCGCTTAACACGCAGTTATCGTTCCGCAAACCCAAGGAGGTTCGAATGGCGCAGATCGATTATTATTTCGCAACACTCTCACCCTATTGCTACCTTGCCGGACAACGGCTCGAAGCGGTGGCTGCCAAACATGGGGCCACGATCAATTACAAGCCGTTCGACATCATTGCCGCCTTCGGGCGCACCGGCGGCACGGCCCCCGCCGACCGTCATCCCAGCCGCATCGAATACCGCGCGCAGGAATTGCCCCGTCAGGCAAAGAAACTGGGCATGCCGTTCAACCTCAAGCCTGCCCACTGGCCCACCAACGGCGCACCGTCGGCCTATGCCTTCATCGCCGCGCAAAACGCCGGGGGCGGTGATCTGGGCGCACTGGCCCACGCCATTTTTCGCGCTGTCTGGGCCGAAGAAAAAGACATCGCGCAGGATGATGTCATCCGCGCCTGCCTGACAGAGGCGGGTTTTGATGCGGGTCTTGCCGACAGCGGCCTCCTGCAAGGTGCCGAAACCTACGCGCGCAACCTCGAAGATGCGGTTGAACACGGCGTCTTTGGTGCGCCGTTCTATATTGTCGGGGATCAACGGTTCTGGGGACAGGACCGGATCGAGGATGTCGACGCGCATCTGTCGGGCAAACTGTGACGGCGCAACCGGGGTTCACCCCCCATGTCATGCGTCTTGGCAGCGGCCAGCGGCCGGTGCTGGCGCTGCATTGCACAATGGCTTTTGGCGGCGCGTGGGCTGGCCTGTCCAAAATGATGCCGGACCTCACCGTCATCGCCCCCGATATGCCCAGCCACGGGCGCAGCGCCGATTGGGACGGCAGCAGCGATTTTGGCGAAACCGTCTTTCAGGCGTCCCTGACCGCGATGGCGGATACGCCAATGGATGTGATCGGCCATTCCTTTGGGGGTATGACGGCCTTGCGGCTTGCCGCCGAACGCCCCGATCTGGTGCGCAGCCTGACGGTCATCGAACCGGTCTTCTTTGGGGTGGCGCGGGCCGATGCGCCCGAAACGCTGGCCCAACATGACGCCAAGGCCGAACCGTTTCGCAAGGCGATCGAAGCACAGGACTACGCTGCCGCCGCCCGGTCCTTCAACGGCATGTGGAGCGATGAAGAAGGCCCGCCGTGGGAGACGCTGCCCGAACGCACCCGTGCCGCGATGACCCGCGCCGTGCATGTGGTGCCTGACACCTACGACTTTCTGTACGAAGACACGGCGGGCCTGCTGGCTCCGGGTGCGCTGGATGCCTGCACCATTCCAACGCTCATCATGCGCGGTGCGCTGTCGCATCCCGCGATCACGGCCACCAACAACGGTCTTGCCGCGCGGATGCCCAATGCGACCCAATCGGTCATTGATGGGGCAGGACATATGGCCCCGATCTCTCATCCCGCGCCGGTTGCGAAAGCCATCGCCGGGCTTCTGGCACGCGCCTGAAAGGCCCCCCAAATGGCGCGTTCCCCGTCTGCACGGGGGGTGTACGCCCGGTGTACGGGGGGTGACACGCCGTTTTCTGTTTAGAAATGACTTAGGAAAGTATCGATTTTTTCGCGCCCGACCGACCAGTCACAGACCAGCCGCGCGGCCACCATTTCGTCTTCCGGGCCGTCCAGCGGATCGTCCCAAAGATAGTATTTCGCCCCTGCCGCGTGCAGCTTCTGGTGGGTCTTGCGCGGGAAGCTGGCAAAGATCATGTTGGCATCGGGACTGAACAGGAAATGCGCGCCGTTCCGCTCCAGCCCCCGCGCCAGATAGGCCGCATTCTCGTTCGCCTCAGCGGCGATTTCCTTCCAGGTGTCGCCCTCCAGGTATCCGGCCATCTGCGCGGACAAGTATCTGTGTTTGCTGAACAAATGCGCTCCACGTTTGCGGCGCAGCTCAAACTCCCAGGCCTTTTCAGGATCAAAGAAAACAACCGCTTCAACGCCCATGCAGCCGTTTTTGGTGCCCCCAAAACTAACCACATCAACGCCCGATTTCCATGACATTTCAGCCGCCGAACACCCCAGCGCAACCTGCGCATTGGCAAAACGCGCGCCGTCCAGATGCACGGGCAGCCCGTGGGTTTTGGCCACTGCAGTCAGCGCCCGCAACTCCGCCAGCGTATGCACGCGCCCGCGCTCAGTCACCTGCGTGATCGACACCGAACCGGGCTGCGCGCCATGCACATTCCCCACCGTCTGCTTGCCCACCGCCGCCTCCAGCTCCGCCGGCGTCATTTTGTCCTCAGACCCCACCAAAGTCAGCTTGGCACCGCCTGTATAGAACTCAGGCGCGTTGCACTCATCCTCTTGAATATGCGACACTTTTGAGCAGAATACGGTCTGCCAGGGCTGCGTGTAGCAACCCAGCGCCAGCACGTTTGCCGCCGTGCCCGTTGCCACCAGATAAACCGCCGCTTGGGGGGCCTCGAACACGTCGCGCACGCGCGCGCGGACCTCGTCCATGATCACGTCATTGCCATAGGGCATCTGGTGCGCATCGTTGGCCGCGATCACCCGTTTCATCACCGTCGGGTGGACAGGTCCGGCATTGTCGGAGGCAAAAAACATCAGGTCGGCTCCTCGATAATATGGTCTTCCCATTCCTCGAACGGCGTGTCGAATTCTGACACGGTCGTGCCCCGTACCGAGATGCCCGCCGCATGTACGCTTTCGGCTGTGCCGGTGATCAGCGGATGCCATTCAGGCAGCGATTTTCCCTGCCATAACAATCGGTAAGCGCAGGTTTCAGGCATCCAATAGGCGTGGCTGTCAAGGTTCTCGGGCTTCAGGACGATGCAATCAGGCACAAAGGAATGGCGGTTTTCATAGTGGACACAGCGGCAGGTCGCATCATCAAGAAGACGGCACGCGACACGTGTCAGCGCAACAGCGCCGCTGTCCTCGTCCTCCAGCTTGTTCAGGCAGCATTTGCCACAGCCGTCGCACAGCGCTTCCCATTCGGTCTGGTTCATTTTGGCCAGCGGCTTTTTCTCCCAGAACCGGGGGGCAAGGCCGTTGCGCTGAATGGGGTCGCTCATAGTGCCGCCAAGATCTGGCGGGCCTGTGCGCTGTCGCGGTCCATCTGGTGGATCAGCGCATCAAGACTGTCGAACTTTTCTTCCCCGCGCAGATGTTCGACCAAGGCAACGGACAGGGGCGCGCCATATAAATCACCTTTGAAGTCAAACACATAGGTTTCCAAATTCGCCTTGTTCTCTCCGAACATCGGTCGCACCCCAAGGCTGGCCACGCCCTGATATTTGCCTTGGTGCGGGCCTTCCAGAACATCGACCAGAACGGCGTAAACGCCAAACGCGGGTTGGTGCAAACCGTCAATCGACATATTTGCCGTGGGGTACCCCAACTCGCGCCCGCGCTGTTCGCCGGTGATCACCGGACCGTCGATCCGGTGCCAGTGTCCCAACATTTCAGCCGCGCGGCGAGGGGCACCCGCGCTCAATGCCTTGCGGATCGCGGTGGAGGACACGGTTTCGGTTCCTTCGGCCATCAGTGGCGCGATTGTGACGCCAAAGCCCAGTGCATCGCCAAACGCCACGAGGTCCTGTGCTGTGCCCGCCCGCCCTTTGCCAAAACAGAAGTCAGCGCCGACCACGACGTGGCGCAAGCCCAGCCCATCCTTAATCACGTCTTGCGCAAAGGCACGGGGGCTGAGAGAGGCCAACCCGTTGTTAAAGCTGAGCTCATAGAGTTTCTGCACGCCAAGCTTTTCAAGCCGATGGGCGCGGGATGCGGGATTCATCAGGCGAAACGGCGGCGCGTCGGGGGCGAAATATTCACGCGGATGCGGTTCGAACGTGACAATGCCAAGGGGGGCGTCGGGCAGGGCCGCACGGGCCAGATCAATAACCGAAAGATGGCCGCGATGCACGCCGTCAAAATTGCCAATGGCGGCGGTCGCGCCCCTGTCGGCATCGTTTACAAACTGATAATCGCGGATGATCTGCATGGGCCAAATCTGTAGCCCTGCAAGGGGTTAAGGGCAAGCCGCGCCTGACCTGCCCTTTTGATATTTCGCGGATTGGCGGATGCGCCGGGCGGGATCAGTCGAATTTGCGCGACGGTGCCAGCACGGTTGCCTCGCCGATCAGCACCTTCTTGCCATCAACGGCACAGTGGCAATCCATCTTCACCCGCCGCTTGGAAAACTCGATGTCGGTCACTTTAACCTCGGCATATACCAGATCGCCGGGGCGTACGGGGGCCAGAAACTTCAGGGATTGACCCATATAGACTGTGCCGTGGCCGGGAAGCTGTTCACCGATTACAGCGGAGATCAGACCGGCGGTCAGCATGCCGTGGGCAATACGCCCCTGAAAGATCGTGTCCTGCGCATAATCATCATCCAGATGCACCGGATTATGATCCGTGGAAATCTGCGCGAACATCTCGATGTCCTCGTCCGTGACGACCTTGCGCAGATACCGCATCATGCCAATTTCGATGTCTTCAATACAGATCGTGCCGCGCGGTAGATTGTCCAACATGTCCCATCCTCTGCGAAATAAAATGCTGTCTAGCGGGGAATAGTTGTAATTTAATTACTTTGCAAGCGCAGAAACTAAAGAAAAACTGTCAGCGCAGAAACCCGATGTTGTAGGTTGGCGACACATTTTCCTTTTGAAGATAGGCGGCAAGCGCTTCTGGTGCCGGGTGCGTGTCGGTTTTGGTTTCCGTGGCGGCCAGCCCACCGGTGATGAAAAGAGAATCAAGATCCTCGCCCATCGCGCCGCGGATGTCCGTCAGCACGCCGTCCCCGATGCACAGAATACGGTCGTCCGGCACATCGACGCCAAGTGCGGACAACCGGCGGCGCGCCAGATCGTAGATCGGGGGGTGCGGCTTGCCGAAATAGAGGCTCTCACCGCCCATTTCTGTGTAAAGGGCGGCCAGAGCGCCCGCGCACCATTCGCGCGTTTCGCCCCGGTCCACCACGATATCCGGGTTGGCACACAGCAGTTTGAGGCCCTTCTGCTTGGCGTAGAGGAATTGCGGGCGCATCACGTCCGGGTCGGCCAGCGGGTCTTCGGGTCCGGTACATACGATGCCTTCGGCCTGTTCCAAAGGCACCTGCGTGATGTCGACCGGATCGTCGATCAATTCAAGCGGGGCAAAGAAATTCTGGTCATGGGGCTGTCCGATGAACCAGACTTTGCTGCCCACGGTGCCGCGAAACATGGCCGAACGTGCCGAATCGCCTGATGTGGCGATGGCATCCCAAGCGTCCTCGGGGACGTTGAACCGGGTCAATTGTTGCTGCACACCCGCATGGGGGCGCGGGGCGTTGGTGACAAGGATCACCTTGCCGCCGTCTGCGCGATAGGCTTGCAGGGCGGCGACGGCATCGGGAAAGGCGGTGACGCCGTTGTGCACACAGCCCCAAAGATCGACGAACAGCGCATCGTATCGGTCTGAAACCTCGGCAAGGGTCTTGATGATCTGGGTCATGGGGCGGCTCCATTCTGCGTTGACACAGGCTTAGGCGATAACACCGGCAGATGAAATGGGGGTAAGGCGGGGCTTTGGCCCGCCCGACATGCGCGTGCGGTCCTTCAAAGGAAACCGCCCCCGGCATGCCGGAGGCGTGTGCAGATGGCTGATGTATTGAGCGCCAGCACCCGGGAGGGAAACGTAAGGTGCAGCTTTGCTGCGCCACGGGCTGTCGGCGGGACCCGACTTACATCTTAAGGTTCGGGATGATCTGTTTTTTGCGGCTCATGATGCCGGGCAGGACGACCGTGTCGCCCGAAACCTCTGCGTCAAAAGACTTTTCCGCGATGGATTTGACCGTGTCATTCGGCACCAGAAGCGTGGCCTCTTCCTTGAGGATATCGACGATGAACAGCAAAACCTGCGCTGCGCCGTCTTCTGTGGCGACCGCCGGCATTGCAGCCATCAGCGCATCCTTGCGTGCCAGCAGCGGCGCGGGCGACGTTGTTTCAAGCACCGAGACGCGCAGGCCCGTGCCGTCCAAATCAAATTCCTTGCTGTCCATGCGCAGCAACTCAGCTTCGGAGAACGCGGAAACGTCCGATTTCGCCGCAAACATCGCCTCGGCGTATTCGGTGATGTCGACGCCCAGTTCTTCCGCGATGGACCAGGCGATGGCCTTGTCTTCCTGCGTTGTGGTGGGCGAGCGGAATTCCAGCGTGTCCGACAGGATGCACGAGAGCGCAGCGCCCTTGATTTCGCGGGGGGCCTGCGCCCAGTCCTTGCCGATTTTCTTCCACATGATCGTCGCGGTGCAGGCCAGCGGCTGGATGTCGATCTCAATCGGACCGCGTGTTTCAAGACCGGCCACAAGGCGGTGGTGATCGATGATGCCTGTGATGTTTGCGTCGTTGATGTTTGCGGGCAGTTCACCGGGGTTGTTGGTGTCCACGATCACCACATCCGTGTCGGCGGCCAGTTCTGTCATGATCTCTGGCTTGTCGAGGTTCCAGTGTTCCAGCACGAAAAGCGCTTCTGTATTCGGCTCGCCCAGCAGGACAGGCTTTGCCTCAATCCCTTTGATGTTGTTCAGATACCAGGACCAGACAATCGGGCTGCCTGTGCTGTCGGTGTCAGGGGATTTATGGCCAAAAACGAGGGTGGTCATTGCGGGGCTCCTTGCGTGTGCCGGTACGATTTGCGCGCCTTATAGGAGCGCGCCGCAAGGATGTCACCACCTGCAGGTCACAGGCCCAGTTCGGCACGCTTTTTCCGGGTCAGTTTGGCCAGAACCATATCGTAGGACGCCTTGATATGATCGCGCAGGCTGTCATCGGACAGGCCCGGCGGGCCGTAGTGCTGTATCCATTTCAGCCCGCGCGAGGCCATGTAGGGGGCAGGGCGCAGGCCCGGGCTGTCCGACAGGATCTCAAATGCCATTTCCGAGGCTTTGAACGTCACGGTATCGCCGGTTTCGCCCATGCCGATGATTGCAAAGACCTTGCCGCCTACCTTGTAGACATCTGCGTTGCCCCATTGCACCACATGCGTGGTCTGCGGCAGTGCTGCGCAAAAGGTGTTCAGTTCCGTGTGGGTCATGGGCGCAGTCTAGCCTCTTGGAGCGGATGCGCAAATGGGGCAATGATGGCCCTATGACCAAGCCACGCGAAACGGACCTCTACCCGCCGATCAAGGCGTTTCTGGAGGATCAGGGATATATCGTAAAGTCCGAGGTGGGTGCCGCGGATGTGGTCGCGGTGCGCGGGCAGGAACCGCCGGTGGTGGTGGAGCTGAAGCTGGGCTTCTCGCTGGCGCTTTTTCACCAGTGTGTTGCGCGTCTGAAGGTCACCGATGATGTTTATCTGGCCGTAGCCCGACAGCCCGGCAAGCGCTTTGCCAAGGCGGTCAAGGAAAACACCGGTCTGGCGCGGCGTCTGGGATTGGGCTTGATCACCGTCCGGCTCAAGGACGGGCTGGTTGAGGTGCAATGTGACCCAGGGCCCTATGCGCCGCGCAAGTCGGGCAAGCGGCAGGCCCATCTGCTGCGTGAATTTGCGCGCCGACAGGGCGATCCGAACGATGGTGGTCAGACCCGGGCGGGATTGGTGACGGCCTACCGGCAGGACGCGCTCAAGCTGGCGGTATATCTGTTTGAGGTCGGGGCCAGCAGGGGCGCGGATGTTGCCCGCGAAACCGATGTCGCGCGGGCCACAACCATGATGCGCGACAACCATTATGGCTGGTTTGAGAAAGTCGAAAAAGGGGTTTACGGGCTGACGCCAGCGGGGGCGGACGCGGTCAGCACGGCGGGTCGTGTGTTGGGCAGCGGATAGCACTGCAAGCGTCCAACATCGCTCAGATCGACCGGTGTGGCACGTAGATCGGACCGGTCCAGCAGCGGACGGCAGCGGGCGCGATGTTCACGCGCGGGGGCGCAGCCGTGCAGTGCCTGCCGGGTCGGGGTATCCGGAATTTGGGCGTTATGAAAGAAACTCTCGGTCCAGACCCCTTCGACCTGCAACAGTTCGTGCCGGGCAAGCAGCAGGTGAATATAGCGGATGCTGTTGGGCCGGTTTGCCTGAAAGCTTATGTGGTTGGTCGTGTCCGCCAGATGCGCGGCCCGCACGAGGGATGTTGCGTCCCGGCACAAAAACGCGTGCTGGCGAGAGACATGCATCCGCCGCCAAGGCAGGCCCGCGCCAAAGGCACCTTTGTCAATCACAACCGGTTTCAGCCGGGACTGCGCCCGCATCCGGTCGGCAGTGACGCGGGTGTCCAGTATGGCCAGCACCGGCACATTGCCGTGATCTGCGGTCACCACCAGATCGCCCTTTTCCAGCGATCCAATCGGCCTAAGGCCAGATGGTGTGAGGATGCGGGCCTTCGCCGTGAAACAGGCCATACGCCATTGCGCCGGATTACCATCTTGCGGGGGCGTGTATTCATCGTCTGTGATCAGTTGATTGCGCAGGTTCCCCTCGGAATCCGGTTCGGTACCGGAGGCGAAATTCAGGGTCAGGGAATCGTTTGGGTGGCCTGCAAATGTGGCCACCCATGTGGAGGGGCCGGACTGGGTCAGGACAATATCGTCGGGCGACGCGCCTCCGATGAAAATAAAGTCATCCTCTCCATCGAAATCAAAGGCGGTGTCGTGGTCCATCCCGGGTTCAAAACGGACGACGTCGCGGTCACTTTCGCCCGCGTCGTTCGTGCCGCCGCCCGCGTTGCGGTCCATGAAATAGAAGTCTTCCCCGGTGCCGCCGTCGAAGTAGTCCTCGCCCGACCCGCCATAAAGGCTGTCGCTGCCCTCGCCGCCGTGCAGCGCGTCATCGCCCGAATGGCCCGAAACTGTGTCGTCGCCGGCATCTCCGTGCAGGGTGTCATCGCCTTCGCGCCCTATGACGGTGTCATTGTCTGCGCCGCCGCGCACGCTGTCGTCCCCGGTTCCGCCGTCTACCCAGTCGCGGCCCGTGCCGCCCTCGATGGTATCAGTGCCATCTCCGCCAAAGGCTGAATCGTCGCCGGCTCCGCCGCGCATGCTGTCATCGCCTGCTTCGCCAAAAAGCGTGTCGCGACCAGTGCCGCCATCAATCGTGTCCTGCCCGTCGCCACCAAAGAGGGAGTCGTCGCCGCCATCACCGGCTATCGAATCGTCGCCATCCTGACCCCACATCCAGTCTTCGCCTTCGCCGCCGGACATGCTGTCATTGCCGGTGCCGCCGTACATGTCGTCGAAGGTGTCGCCACCATCCATCGTGTCGTCGCCAGCACCACCATGCATTTCGTCATAACCGCTGCCGCCTGACATGCTGTCGTTGCCGTCACCGCCTGACATGTAATCCTGCCCCGAACTGCCATCGAGGCTGTCATCGCCGCCATTGCCGAAGATCGTGTCATTGCCAGCGCCGCCGCGAATGGTGTCGCTTGCGTTGTCTTCGTTCTTGAAACCGGGGTCCGTATCTCCGCTGGAGGAAGCGCTGTTCAACCCGTTGACGTCTGATCCGGCAAGGTAGTCGTTGCCGGCACCGCCTTCGATGGAATCGGCACCCTCCGCACCTTCGATGGCGTCATCACCATCGCCACCGCGCAGGGTATCGTTGCCCGCGTCCCCCGAGATCGTATCGTTGCCCGCGCCGCCATCAATCTCGTCATCGCCGTCCGCACCACTGCCGCCGTCGTTGCCGGTGATGCTGTCGTCGCCCGCGCCACCCTGAATGGTGTCTGCACCATCGCCGCCGCGCAACGTGTCGTTGCCGTCGTTGCCGCTTATGCTGTCGTTGCCGCCATTGCCGGAAAGGGAATCGTCACCTGTTCCTCCCGAAATGGTATCGTTACCCGACCCGCCGTTTACCGTGCTCATATCCGTATTCCCAAAAGGTCACACCACCGCACAGCGTGTGCGGGGTGGGGAAATATTCTGTTAACTGCGGCCAGAAGGGTGCCCGAAAAATCCGTACATTTTTGCAATGCATCCGGTTGACTCGCTGCTCCGGCATGCCTAGCTATGCGCCGTTAGCACTCGGGGCGCCTGAGTGATAACGCCTGATCCGCGCATCAAGGTGCGGCAGGCCGGGAGAAACCTTTGAGCCTTAAGGAGCTACAAAGATGGCATTGAAACCGCTTCACGACCGTGTGCTGGTCAAGCGCACAGAAAGCGAAGAAAAAACAGCCGGTGGATTGATCATCCCCGATTCCGCCAAGGAAAAGCCCTCCGAGGGTGAAGTTGTCGCCGTGGGCGACGGCGCGCGCAAGGACAGCGGCGAGCTGATCGCACCGGCGGTCAAGGCTGGCGACAAGATCCTGTTCGGCAAATGGTCCGGCACCGAAGTCACCGTAGACGGTGAAGAGATGCTGATGATGAAAGAGAGCGACATCATGGGGATCATTTCCTGATTGGAATGATCGGTGCGCGATGCATGCGCACCCTACGATGAACGCCTATTCAATGAGATAATGGAGAAGACAACATGGCAGCTAAGGACGTCAAATTTGACACCGATGCCCGCAACAAAATGCTCAAGGGTGTGAACATCCTGGCAGACGCGGTCAAAGTTACCCTCGGCCCGAAAGGCCGCAACGTGGTTCTGGACAAATCGTTCGGCGCCCCACGCATCACCAAAGACGGTGTATCCGTGGCCAAAGAGATCGAGCTTGAGGACAAGTTCGAGAACATGGGCGCGCAGATGGTCAAAGAAGTGGCCAGCCGCACCAACGACGAAGCAGGCGACGGTACAACAACCGCAACCGTGCTGGCGCAGGCGATTGTCCGCGAAGGCATGAAATCTGTGGCCGCGGGCATGAACCCGATGGACCTCAAGCGCGGCATCGACATGGCGACATCCACTGTTGTTGAGGCGATCAAGGCAGCGTCACGCGAAGTGTCCGACAGCGACGAAGTTGCTCAGGTCGGTACAATCTCTGCAAACGGCGAGAAAGAAATCGGCCGTCAGATCGCGGATGCGATGCAGAAGGTTGGCAACGAGGGTGTGATTACCGTCGAGGAAAACAAAGGTCTGGAAACAGAGACAGACGTGGTCGAGGGCATGCAGTTCGACCGTGGCTACCTGTCACCTTACTTTGTCACCAACTCCGACAAGATGACTGTTGAGCTGGAAGACGCGATCATCCTGCTGCACGAGAAGAAGCTGTCTTCGCTGCAGCCAATGGTGCCGCTGCTGGAGCAGGTCATCCAGTCCCAGAAGCCGCTGCTGATCATCGCAGAAGACGTCGAAGGCGAAGCGCTGGCGACACTCGTGGTGAACAAGCTGCGCGGCGGTCTGAAGATTGCAGCCGTCAAGGCACCTGGCTTTGGCGATCGTCGCAAGGCGATGCTGCAAGACCTCGCGATCCTCACAGGCGGTCAGGTGATCTCCGAAGATCTGGGCATGAAGCTTGAGTCCGTGACAATGGACATGCTGGGTTCCGCCAAGAAGGTCTCCATCACCAAGGACGAAACCACTGTTGTGGACGGCGCCGGTGACAAGGCCGAGATCGAGGCACGTGTGGCCCAGATCCGTAACCAGATCGAAGAAACCACATCCGACTACGACCGTGAGAAGCTGCAAGAGCGTGTTGCCAAGCTGGCAGGCGGTGTTGCCGTGATCCGCGTTGGTGGCATGACCGAAGTGGAAGTGAAAGAGCGCAAGGACCGCGTCGACGACGCGCTGAACGCGACACGTGCGGCGGTACAAGAAGGTATCGTTGTGGGTGGCGGTGTTGCTCTGATCCAGGCCGGCAAAAAGCTCGAAGGTCTGTCCGGTGACAACAGTGACCAGAACGTCGGTATCGCCATCGTGCGCAAGGCCATCGAAGCGCCCCTGCGCCAGATTGCCGAGAACTCCGGTGTGGACGGCTCCGTCGTTGCGGGCAAAATCCGCGAGAGCGACGACCTGACATTCGGCTTCAACGCGCAGACCGAGGAATATGGCGACATGTTCAAGTTCGGCGTGATTGACCCGGCCAAGGTTGTCCGCACAGCCCTGCAGGACGCGGCATCTATCGCGGGTCTGCTGATCACCACCGAGGCGATGGTCGCTGACCGTCCCGCCAAGGAAGGTGCCGGCGGCGGCATGGGCGGCGGCATGCCCGACATGGGCGGCATGGGCGGCATGATGTAAGCATTCCTTTGGGAATGTTACTGAACAGCCAGTCTGCTGAGAGTAAGGAAAGGGCGCGCCATGTGGCGCGCCCTTTTCCTATGGATAAGAACACACGGGCTTGTGTCGTTAATTCGGCGTCAATGGCATGGTGGTAGCGTCAGGCGGAGACAAGGAAACAAGCCGCTATGACCTCAGTACATGCCAACCACCTGACCACCGTTGACCCCACACCGCCAGCCGCGCCTGCGGCATCGCCGACGGGTTCTTCGCGGGATATCGAAGATTTCATCTATCTGATCAGCCACGACGTGCGCGCCTCGGCGCGGGCGCTGATCGAGCTTCCGCAGTGGATCGCCGAAGACCTGGAAGCCGCCGGTTTCCCGCTTGAAGGGCCGGTGGCAACCTCAATCGATATATTGAACCGGCATGCCGGGCGATTGGACCGGATGCTGGTTGATTTGCTGACGTTTTCGCGCATTGGCCGAATGCAGGAGATTGCCCAAAATGATCTGGACGCGGTGCTGGATGAGGTTCTGGATGAAATGAAGCTGCCCGCAGGGTTCACAATTCTGCGGCAGTTCGAATGTGCGGGTGTCGTCATGGGGGAGCGGGACGTGCTGACCATGTTCAGCGCTTTGCTTAGCAACGCGATACGGCATCACGACCGACCCTCGGGTCAGATCATCGTGACGTCCCACGCCGAAGGGGATGAGGTGGTGCTCGCTGTCACGGATGACGGGCCGGGGATTGATCCGGCTGATCGGGACCGCGTTTTCGGTGCGATGAAAACACTCAAGCCGCGCGATGAAGTTGAAGGCAGCGGAATGGGGCTGAGCAATGTCCGCAAGATCGCGGCGCTTTATGACGGGACCGCGCGGGTCTGCGCCTCGCCCTATGGGCGGGGCACGATGGTAGAAGTGAAAATTGGCGCAACGCCACGACCAGATCGTTCCATTTAGACTTAGTCTTGCCCGATTGAGAGACGGTGGATTAACCCTTCGTCAGTAAAATCAGACAATTGTGAAGGCGGATGAGGCAAAAAGGAAGACCACCATGTTACATGTCAACGCATCACCATCTTCTGTTCCCACTCCGCCTCTGGTGCCCCGCTACATACGCGCGCTCTTGCTGGATGACAGCAATTTTGACCGTGCCCGCATCCGCAGGCTCAGCGACAAAACCGATCTTTGCGTGCACATGGATGAGGTCGACAGCATCGCGGCGATGAATCAGGCCGTTGCGCGTGAAAACTATGACCTGATCCTGATTGATTACCGTCTGCCCGTCGGGGACGGTATCGTCGCGCTGGATGAACTTTTGCAGCATGACGCCAGCCGTGATGCGGCCAAGATCATGATCACCGGGGACAACGGACGCCGCACCGCCGTTGAGGCGATGCGGCATGGGTGCCACGACTTTCTGACGAAGGAAGAACTGGATGCCGAAGCCCTGCGGCAGGCGATGCTGAATGCCCTAGCCACGGCGCAGCAGCGCCAACAGGCGATGTTTGACCGACAGCAACAGCATCTGTTGATCCGCGACGGTCTTTTTGCCGCGTTGCAGGACGAGGCGGTTCAGGACAATGTGGTGGCATTGGTGCGCCAGAACATGGATCAGGATCGACGGGCAGGCGACGAGCTGCGGAATCGGTTCGGCGCAGGGGATGTGGACAGCCTTTTGGCCAGCTTTGGCGAAGATGATGAGTTTATCTTTCATTGAAACGGGGCAGGCGGACAGATTCCGCGACGCGATGGGCACCGTATGCCGACTGGATGAGGCATCAATAAGCGATGAATCTCGGCTGGTTGAACATCCTTTGTCCCATTGCTTCCGCGCGGCCCATGTATGAAAATACTGGTGCTGCCGAGCCAATCTGAAGAGCGATTTGGCGTTTAGGCAGGCAGGCAGAGATGTTTCATCTCCATCCAATACAGGTGAACCCTGCCAATCAGGGGCTGATGGACTGATGTCAGAGCTTTACCGCCTTTGATCCAGATAGAAGGCTGTCTGTCTTGTGTCGCGCTGGCGGGATGATGGGAACCCCGGCTAAACTGCTGCTGTGAGCAATAAGTCAGCCCAAGGGCTTTGCCCGTCGGCAAACGCTCACCTGCGCAAGATAACAACGGCCGACCAACGTATTGTGATATCAACCAACGGCTCAACCCTTGGCCTGCGGGGTCTCACCCGCTAGACCAAGGCCATGCGCCTTGTTCTTGCAACCGTTCTGACCATGATTGCCTTTGCATCAAATTCGCTGCTGACGCGGTTGGCCATCGACGGTGATCATATTGATGCGTCGGGTTTCGCGCTGGTTCGGGTGGTGGCGGGTGCCCTTGTTCTGGGGATGATCATTTCGGTGCGGGGCGGCGGGCTGCCGTTGCTGCGGCGCAACCGCATTCCCGGCGCGCTCAGCCTTGCGGTCTACCTTGTCGGTTTCTCCCTTGCCTATCTCACGCTCGATGCTGGCCTTGGGGCGCTTATTCTCTTTGGTGTCGTGCAGATCACCATGTTCAGCCACGGCGCGTGGCGCGGTGCCGTACCGGGTGGGCGACAGCTTGGCGGCAGCGCGGTTGCGTTTCTGGGGCTTGTCATTGCCCTTTGGCCCGGGCCGGGCGGTGCCGCTGATCCGGTCGGGGCCATGCTGATGGTACTGGCCGGGCTGGGCTGGGCCGCCTACAGCATTCAGGGCCGCAGCGCGCAAGATCCGCTGGCTGCGACGTCGGCAAATTTCCTGCTGTGCGTGCCGATCCTGCTGATCCTGCTGGCGGGCACCAGTCTGCGGTTCAGCGCGACGGGCATCGCGCTGGGCATCCTGTGCGGCGGGCTGACCTCCGCCCTGGGGTATGCATTGTGGTATTGGGTGCTGGCCCGGATCGATGGCGCGACGGCCGCGATTGTACAGTTGAGCGTGCCGGTGATCGCGATCCTTGCCGGTGCCGCCCTTCTGGGAGAGGCGATTGGCCCGATCGTTATACTTGCAACTGTTCTTGTGGTCGGTGGCATCGGCTGGGCGGTCAGCGCACAAGGCGCTCCAGCGGATCGTAGGTGATCGCACCGTCACCAAAGGCAACCTCGGCCAGACTGTCAGGTTTGTGGCGGTGGTGGGCCAATGCGGTGCGGTCCAGCCAATGCCACTGGCTGACAATCTGATCGCAATCCTGCCAGTCGGGATCAATGTCGGGGCTGCCATTGAGCGTGCAGTGAAAATAGATGTCGACCTGATGAAAGTCGCGTTCGGGATCGTTAAATTCGTTTACCAGACAGGGGGCGCCCACGGTGATGTTCAGGCCCGTTTCCTCAAAGACTTCGCGACGCAGATTGTCGGGCAGGGACGCCCCCCGTTCAACCCCGCCGCCCGGCGCGCAAAGCAGATCGCTTTGTCCGTCGGGATAGGCATTCACCATAAGCAAACGCCCCTGATGTATCACAATGGCGCGCACGGCCAGACGGGGAGATTGGGATTGCATGAGCAGACTTTCGCATTTCGGTGCCTACGCAGCATTTCACACCGGCGCAAATCAGTCTATCTCATCCCTATGATCTATCGGCTGATCCTTCTGTTTACGCTTGCCGTGCTGACGGCCTGTCAAACTGCGGCGCAGGGGCGTTGCGTCGTGCTTTTGCACGGGCTCGCGCGGACCGAGACGTCTTTTGCGCTGATGGAAGCCGCGCTTGAGAACGAAGGCTTTGCCATTGTGCGCCCGGGCTATCCGTCCACGGAAGCCCCGATTGAGGAATTGACCCGTGAAACCCTGCCTGCTGCCATTGCGCAGTGCACCACCCGGCGGGTGGATTTTGTCACCCATTCGATGGGTGGCATTCTGGTGCGTCAATGGGTGGCTGAAAACGGGGATGATCGGGTGGGGCGTGTTGTCATGCTGGGGCCTCCCAATCAGGGCAGCGAAGTGGTGGATGAACTGGGCGATATTGCCGCGTTCGACTGGATCAATGGCCCGGCAGGTGCGCAGATGGGCACGGGCGCAAGCTCTTTGCCGCGCCAATTGCCGTCGCTTACGTTTGAGACGGGGATCATCGCCGGTTCGCAATCCCTGAACCCGTATTTCTCTACGCTGTTGCCGGGGCTTGATGATGGCAAGGTGTCCGTTGCTTCGACCAAGGTGGCGGGGATGAAGGATCATATCGTGCTGCCGGTCACGCATACCTTTATGATGAACAACCCGCGTGTGATCGCGCAGGCAATGGCGTTCCTGCGCGACGGACAGTTTGACCGGTCGATGACGTGGTTCGAAGGGGTGCTCGAATCTGTTGGGTGCCCTGATGGCGGGTGTATTCCGGGGGTGGAGCCTGAGAATGCTGAACCTTGATCTGACGGGCGCACAGGTGTTGCATCCTGACGGATTGAGCGATGCACCGCTGTCCTTTTGTGATGGGCTGATTGTGGACGGACCCGTCGGGCGCGGTGTCGATCTGGCGGGTTACTTGGTGCTGCCGGGGATCATTGATCTGCACGGGGACGGGTTTGAGCGCCATCTGGCGCAGCGGCGCGGCGCGATGAAACAGATGGATGCAGGCCTTGTCGCGACCGAGGCTGAATTGGCCGCCAATGGCATTACCACCGCCATGCTGGCGCAGTTCGTCAGTTGGGAAGGGGGCATGCGCGGGCTTGAGTTTGCTGAACGGGTGTTTGACGCCATTCGCGATACACGCCACAGCCTTGTCACCGACCTGCACGCGCAGCTGCGGTTTGAAACGCATCTGCTGGATCTTTACGCCGATCTGCCGGACATGCTGGCGGGGTGGGGGGTGTCTTATGTGGTTTTCAACGACCATCTGCCCCATGACAGGCTGGCGCAGGGCAAGCTGCCGCGCCGCCTGAACGGGCAGGCGCTCAAGGCCGGCCGCAGCCCCGAGAACCACCTTGCCTATATGCGCGACCTGCACGCGCAGCGCGTGGATGTGCCTTCTGCGCTGGACTGGTTGTGTCCAAAGCTGAAAGCGGTGGGGGTGCGCATGGGCAGCCATGACGATGCAACGGCTGAAACCCGCGCCGCGTGGCGTGCACGGGGTGCCGATCTGGCAGAGTTTCCCGAAACCCTCGACGCGGCAGAGGCGGCACATGCCGCCGGGGATGCGGTGTTGATGGGGGCGCCCAATGTGGTGCGCGGCGGGTCTCACAACGGCAACCTGTCCGCCCTTGATCTGGTGATGATGGGATCCTGCGATGCGCTGGCATCGGATTACCATTATCCCTCACCGCGCCGTGCGGCGCTGATGCTGGTTGACACTGGCGTTTGCGATCTGGCGCAGGCATGGGGGCTTGTGTCTTCCGGGCCTGCGCGGGTCATGGGATGGCACGACCGGGGCGATCTTTCCCCGGGCAAGCGCGCCGATTTTGTGGTGCTGGATGCCAGCACGCGGCGGGTTGCCGCGACCTTTGTGGCCGGGCGGCTGTCCTACATGAGCGGTGACGTCGCCGCCCGGTTCTTTGCCTGACCCGCTACCGGATGATCCGGTTCACGTGCCCCATCTTCCGCCCCGGTTTGGTTTCGGCCTTGCCATAGAGGTGCAGCGCCAAGTCCCGTTCGGCTGCCAGCGCCGGCACGCGGTCCATGTCATCCCCGATCAGGTTTTCCATCGTGACATCCGCATACCGACTGCCATCGCCCAGCGGCCAGCCTGCGACGGCACGGATGTGCTGTTCAAACTGATCCACGGTGCAGCCGTTCTGTGTCCAATGGCCTGAGTTGTGAACCCTTGGCGCGATCTCATTCACGATAAGGCCCTGCGAAGTCACAAACAATTCGACCCCCAGAACCCCGACATAATCCAGCGCATTCAGAATGCGGCCCGCCATCAGCACCGCATCGGTGCGCTGTGCTGTGTTCAGCCGCGCGGGCACCGTTGTTGTGTGCAGAATGCCGTCGCGATGTACGTTCTCGCCGGGATCGAAACAAGCAACATCGCCCGACACGCTGCGCGCGGCGATCACGGAAACCTCGTGGCTGAAATCTACGAACCCCTCCAGCACGGCGGGGGCACCCTGAATCTGGGCATAGGCACCGTCGGCATCCTTTGGGTCGCGCAACCGCGCCTGTCCCTTGCCGTCATAGCCAAAGCGCCGGGTTTTGAGGATGGAAGGCGCACCGATCTGGTCCACGGCAGCGGCCATCGCTTTGGCGTCCGGCACGTCCGCAAAGGGGGCAACCGACAGCCCGAGGTCTTGCAGAAAGTTCTTTTCCGTCAGCCTGTCCTGAGAGATGCGAAGCGCCTCGCGCCCCGGGCGTATCGGCACCTGCCGCTCGATCAGATCCAGCGCGTCGGTGGGCACGTTTTCAAATTCGAAGGTGACGACATCACAGGCCTGCGCAAAGGCGTGCAGGGCGGTGGCATCGTCATACCCCGCCGTGGTCACCGCATCGGCAACATGGCCAGCGGGTGGATTTGCACCGGGTTCAAAAATATGGCTGCGAAACCCGAGGCGGGCTGCGGCTACAGACAGCATGCGGCCCAGTTGTCCGCCGCCCAGAATGCCAATGGTTGCGCCAAGGGGAAGCGGATCAGTCATCGCTTGGGGCCTCCGGGATGGATGCGGAAAGAGCGTCGCGCCATGCGTCCAGACGCGTGGCAAGTGCGGCATCCTGCAAGGCCAGAATACCCGCAGCCATCAATGCGGCATTTGCCGCACCCGTCGCGCCGATTGCCATTGTCGCCACAGGATACCCCCGCGGCATCTGTAAAATGGAATAGAGCGAATCCACCCCCGACAGGGCTTTGGTCAGTACCGGCACACCGATCACCGGCACGCGTGTCTTTGATGCCATCATGCCCGGCAAATGCGCGGCCCCTCCCGCACCGGCAATGATCACCTGAAGGCCACGTGTCGCAGCGGTTTTGCCGTAATCCCACAGCCGGTCCGGCGTGCGGTGCGCTGAAACAATGCGTGCCTCATAGGCGATGCCAAGCTCATCCAGCAGGTCGGCGGCCTCCCGCATGGTGGGCCAGTCCGATTGCGAACCCATGATAATACCGACGGGAGGTTGGGTCATGTCACTGTTGCCTCTGGCTGGAAATAAGAGCGCGCACTATAGCCATATGCCTTCGGGGGGCAACGCAGGACTGTAGATCGCTCAGGCGATGATGTCGGGTGTCAGACGGTCCTCGATCAGCGAGATCATGTCCTTGAGCCGCAGTTTGCGCTTTTTCAGCCGCTGCAGGGTCAACTGGTCCGCGACACTGCGCTCTGCCAGCGCCTGAATGGCATCGTCCAGATCGCGGTGCTCGCGGCGGAAAACCTCAAGCTCGACGCGCAGCACTTCGTCGGTTTTCATCGAAAGATCGGTGGGCGCATTCATAAGGGTGTGATTCCATTACTGCTTTGATCTGTAATATATGTGTTCACCCTGTTCAGGCATAGCCCTTGCACCAAAGCCGTGGTGCACCCATATTCTTTTCAAAGGTCGCCATAACGGGGCCGCACCGAATGACTGTCGCTTGACGTAAAAAGGACGTGTCGCATGACGAAAATGACGCTTGCCTCATATCCCCACATGCTGGGGTTTGAACAACTTGAACGCTTGCTGGAACGCAACGCCAAGTCGGGCAATGAAGGATATCCGCCCTTCAATATCGAACAAACCTCCGATTTCAGTTATCGCATCACACTCGCCGTGGCCGGTTTTACCGACGACGATCTGTCGATCACCGTGGAGGACCGCCAGTTGGTGATCCGTGGACGCCAGACAGATGACAGCGATGCGCGCGTATTTTTGCACCGTGGCATCGCCGCGCGGCAATTCCAGCGCAGTTTTGTTCTGGCCGATGGCGTTGATGTGGGTGAGGCCCAGATGGAGAATGGTCTGCTGCACGTGGACTTGACCCGCGCCCGGCCCGAAACAGTTGTACAGACAATCGAAATCAAAAAAGGGTAAGACAATGCAGAATATGAATACCCAAAGCGCGGACCGCACGGTCTATGTCAAAACCATCGCGGTCAGCGATCTGCCCCGCGAAGTACGTGCCCAGGCCGAGGGGCTGGAGCAGCTTTATGCGGTCCACGATGCGCAGGGCCAGCAACTGGCGCTTGTCGGCAACCGCAAGCTGGCGTTTTCGCTCGCGCGTGAACATGATTATGCGCCGGTGATGGTGCATTAGGACCGGCACCGCCAGATGCGCAGGCATTACGCAAAGACAACGATGGCCGGTACATTCGTACTGGCCATTTTCTTTTGCACGCAGGCGGCTTTTGCCGATGTGGCACGCGACATGGCGCGCTGTGTGCAGAATCAGCTGAACGATCTGGGCTTTGATGCCGGTCCCGCCGACGGCAGCATTGGCCCACGCACCCTGCAGGCCGCGCGCGCTGTACAGGAACGCCATCCGTTGCGCAGCCTGGCGGCGGATTTGCCGCCGCTTAACCGTTATTCCGCCGTGTCCTGGTGCCGTGGTTTGCCGCGCCTGTCGCGCGAGACCGGCCGCCACAGACCGTTTCTGGAGCCGTTGAACTACGCTGTTGCGGATGATGCCGGTGGCCTAAAGCGCAATGTGCTGGAACGCGCTCTGAACGATACGACCAGTTATTATCGCGGGCGGCACGGGCAGCGCGTGGTCAGCCGTCTGGACATTGCAGCAGCGTCAAGCGCTGCAGCTATATTACGGCTGGCGGCAACGCTGCCCAGTACGGCGCAAGACCGGAAAAACGCGATCCGCCGGTGGAGCAAAATTGCCTGTGGGCATGACAGGATCGTCACGGGCATTGCGCTTCGAAACGCCCTGCTGTTCTGCTGGCCCGCCTCGGCGGCCTTTGACGCCACATGGGCCAAGCGGATTGAGCTGCGGCTTGGGCGTATCATGGTGCATGAAATGATGCATATCCTTCAAAACGAACTGGCCCACGAGATTGTCCCCCAGACCCGCCGCCATCCGGTTCAAAGCAACAAGGGGCCGGATTGGCTGGTCGAAGGGGCGGCCGAAGTCATGGCCGACCATTTCATCGAAACACGGCGGCGCAAGCCTTTCGCGCAAGATTTCCGGTTTGATCCAAAGAACGACACGTCGCTGCGGGAGCTGCACAAGAACCTGTCTGTCGCCACGCAAAAGGCTTACGGCGTGGCCAACCTTGCGGTTTTGGTGCTGGCGCGGCGGCACGGGCATCCGGCACTTTTCGCCTACTGGAAGGAAATTGGGCGGACCGGATCGACAGAGACTGCATTTGAAAGCGCCTTCGGTATGTCGCTTGCCAATTATGAGGCGGTGTTCGAAGAACTGCGCGGTGATCCGGAAAGGCTGTTGGCCTATGCAAGCGGCAAAGGTGCAGAATAGCGCCGTAGACAGGTAACAAAAAAGCGCAGGCATCACTGCCCGCGCTGTGTTCTTCCGGCCAGGGCGGGTGGGACGACCACCCGCTGCCAATCAGCCAGAGATCAACCCCATGCTTTCGAGCTTGAGCAAGACCTGATGGGCGCAGTTGTCCACATCCACGTTCTCAGTCTCGACGCTCAGTTCAGGGTTCTGTGGCACGTCGTAGGGGTCTGAAATTCCTGTGAATTCCTTGATCTTGCCTTCGCGCGCCAGCTTGTAGAGGCCCTTGCGGTCACGGCGCTCACACTCTTCGATGCTGGTGGCCACGTGTACTTCAACAAAGGCGCCAAAGGCTTCCACATCCTCACGCACCGCGCGGCGCGTGGTTGCGTAGGGCGCGATGGGCGCACAGATGGCGATACCGCCGTTCTTGGTGATCTCGCTTGCCACATAGCCGATGCGGCGGATGTTCAGATCGCGGTGCTCTTTGGAGAAGCCCAGCTCGGAGCTGAGGTTTTTGCGCACGATGTCACCATCCAGCAGCGTCACAGGGCGTCCGCCCATCTCCATCAGTTTGACCATCAAAGCATTCGCGATGGTGGATTTGCCGGAGCCTGAGAAACCGGTGAAGAACACGGTGAAGCCCTGCTGTGAACGCGGCGGCTTGGTGCGGCGCAATTCCTTGACCACTTCGGGGAAAGAGAACCACTCGGGGATCTCCAGACCTTCCTGCAGGCGGCGGCGCAGTTCTGTGCCCGAAATGTTCAGGATCGTGATGTTGTCCTTGTCCTCGATTTCGTCGATGGCCTCGTATTGGGCGCGTTCCTGCACCCAGACCATGTGTTTGAAATCGACCATTTCGATGCCCATTTCTTCCTGATGCTCGCGGAAGAGGTCCTGCGCGTCATAGGGGCCATAGAAATCTTCACCGGCTGAGTTCTTGCCTGGGCCTGCGTGATCGCGGCCGACGATGAAATGCGTACACCCGTGGTTCTTGCGGATCAGGCCATGCCAGACCGCCTCGCGCGGGCCCGCCATACGCATGGCAAGGTTCAGCAGGGACATGTTGGTGGTGGCCGCCGGATATTTGTCCAGCACCGCCTCGTAACAGCGCACGCGGGTGAAATGATCCACATCGCCCGGTTTGGTCATGCCGACAACGGGATGGATGAGCAGGTTCGCCTGTGCCTCGCGCGCGGCGCGGAAGGTCAGTTCCTGATGTGCGCGGTGCAGCGGGTTGCGCGTCTGGAAGGCCACAACCTTGCGCCAGCCCAGTTTGCGAAAATAGGCGCGCAATTCGTTTGGCGTGTCGCGGCGGGCGCGGAAATCGTAGTGCACGGGCTGCTGGATGCCGGTCACGGGACCGCCCAGATAAATCTTGCCCGCCTGATTGTGCAGATAGTTGACGGCGGGGTGTGCGTCATCGTCGGCGCCGAATACTTTCTCGGCTTCATGCGCCTTGTTCGGCTCCCAGCGGTCGGTCACGGTCATCGTGGCAAGGATCACACCCTCTTGGTCGCGCAGGGCAATGTCCTGCCCGATCTCAAGCGAAGCGGCAAAATCTTCAGAGACGTCAAGGTTGATGGGCATCGGCCACAGTGTGCCATCCGCCAGACGCATGTTGTCGACAACGCCGTTGTAGTCGTCCTCGGACAGGAACCCTTTGAGCGGGTTGAAGCCGCCGTTCATCAGCAATTCCAGATCACAGATCTGGCGCGGGGTCAGGTCGTGGCTGACCAGATCCGCGGCCTCGGTCTTCATTTTCTGGGCGGATTCGTAGGAAACATAGAGTTCCGGGATGGGGGCGAGGTTGTTCTGCATGATCGTGGTCCTGGATGTTGAAGGAGTGTAGGTGCTGCCGGCGCCGGTCAGTTCGGCGTGCAGCGCGTCGTATTCCGCGAATTTGCGGGCAAGGAAATGGTCGGCAAGGCGGGTCTTTTCGGCAGCACCGCGATGGGTGAGAGTGTAGGAATACCGCTGGCGGCGATCGCTGCTGTCGCGGTCACCAACTGTGATGAACCCACGTGTGACGGCAGATTTCAGCAGTGTGTTCAGCCTGCCTAAAGACACATCCAGCGCCGCCGCTGTGACCCGCTGCGAGGCCGCAGGCGCAAGGTCCACCTGACGCAGCAGGCGGAAAAGCAGATCGTCCTCATCGGTTGTGGTCATGGGGCTTGGCATGGTGAGCGTGGATTGTTTGTTCATTCGTGAACGCACTTAGTCCAAAAAGTTTGTTCATGGAAGAACAAATTTCGCACGTAGCGGCCTATCGTGCTATTTCCGCCGCACCCAAGGTCGTTCGATCTGATCAGACCTGCGCTGTGGCGGCCCCGGTCAACGCCTTGAGGTGCTCGTGCAATGCGCCTGCGTCTTTCAGGGGCAGGGCCTCCAGCGGGGCCGCAACGCCGCGCAGATCAAGCACGACAAGCGCTTTGCGGGGTACGTCCCATCCAGCTGCGCGCAGGACCGGCAGTGAGATCAACGCTTGCACGCCCTCTGCTTTCGTCGCCCCCTCGATCCGGGAGGCGGTGTTGACCGTATCCCCGATCAGCGTGCGGGGGGCCTGACCGGCGGCCCCGATTTCACCCAGCACCACATTGCCCAGATGCGCGCCCACACCGATGGCAACGGGAGGCTCTCCCTCCCGGCTAAGGGTCTGGTTAAAGCCTTCCAGTGACCGGGCAATCCCTTCGATGGCGCGCAGCGCGGCCCGGGCTGAGCCTTGTGCGTCGGGGGCTTCAAAAAGCGCCAGAAAGCCGTCGCCAAGGTATTTGTCCACGCTGCCACCTTCGGCGTTGATGGCGGGCACGATGGCGTCGAAAAAGCGGTTCAGCAGGAACACCACGTCATAGGGCAATTGCCCGGTGGTACGGGCGGTAAAGCCGCGCATGTCTAGAAACAGCACCGCCAGTTCCTTTTCCTCGCCCTGACTGGCGTGTTCGCGCAACTTGCTTTTTCCGTCGGGCCGAAAAACGCGGAAAACGGTGGTGGGCTGTTGTGGTCTGATCTGGCAAGCCAGACGGGTGTTGCCCTGCGCCCCCACGGCGGCAAGGCTGCGCGCCTCGGCCTCGCTGGGCGGATGCAGCTGGTCGGCCCCGTCTTCCACAACGACGCGACAGGTGGTGCAGCGGCCGCGCCCGCCACACAGGGCCGCATGGGGCACGCCGCGCAGGCGCGACATCTCAAGCAGGGTCAGGCCACGGGGCGCGCGTATTTCCGGCCCGGCTGCATAGCGGATGGTGACCGACCGTCGCCGCACCATGACGTAGCGGATCAGGTATCCCGCGATGACCAGCGCGGTGATGCCGCCCAGAACCCAGCGCATCTGCTCGGTCAGCGTGACCAGTGCGGCAAAGGTCTCTGAGTCGGGAAAATTGAACCGCTCCAGCAGCGTTTCGCGCTGCGCATCCTGGGCAAAGGCGTCTCTGATCCGGCGGCCCTCCACAAGAAACCCCGCCAACGCGAAGGCCGGTACAAGTGCAGCCGTGCCGCTGAGCAAGGGCAGATTGCGTCGCCACCAGACCTTGCCGCGCAGCCAGAAATGCAGGCCGATACACCCGTGTAGCCAGACAATCAGCAGCAGCAGGCTTTGCTTCCAGCCGTCCCAGCTGCCGATCAACAGCAGCATGATATAACTCATCTCGTCGTTGACGCCGAAAAACGTATGCGCGGTGCGGGTGTGGATCAGGTGGGCTGCCAGCAGGATGGGAATAAGCACCCCAAGGGTAATCTGTACGGCTTCCCAGACGGGCATCCGCAACGTGCCACGGCCCGCCAGCTTGACCAGTGAAAGCGTGATGTGAACGGCAAAAGCACCGTAAATCACGACCGTCCCGAAAAGCGACCGTGTGACCACCTGCCGCCAGTCCTGCGCTGCATGAAGCCACTGGGGCGAAAACAACCCCAGACCGATGTTCAGAAAATGGGTCAGGGCGTAGACAAACAGGATCAGACCGCTTGCGATACGCAATTGCGTGGCCAAGGTGCCGCGCCAAAGGTCTGCCATGCCTGTCACTCCCGCTGCGGCACAAGTGTGCGGCGCAGCGGATAGCCCGTCAAGCGGGGGTTACTCCGCGACCTGCGCGCCGTAACCCAAAGGCAATGACGTGTCCTTGCCGCCCTCGATCTCGGCGTCCTCGCCAACCTCGGCCAGAAACCGCTCTGCCTCAAGCGCGGCCATGCAGCCCATGCCAGCCGATGTAACCGCTTGCCGGTACTTGTGATCGGTCAGATCACCGGCGGCAAAGACGCCAGGGATTGAGGTCTCGGTGCTGTCGGGTTTGGTTACCACGTAGCCGCCCATATGGGTTTCAAGCGTGTCCTTGACCAGTTCATTCGCGGGCGCGTGGCCGATGGCGACAAACACGCCATTGCACGGAATATCCGTAATCTCGCCCGTTTTGGTGTGTTTGACCTTCACACCCTCGACACCCAGTGGGCTGTTGCCACCGTAGACCTCTTCCAACTCGTGAAACCACAGGGGTTCGATCTTGGGGTTTTTCATCAGGCGGTTGATCAGGATCTTCTCGGCCCGCAACTCATCCCGGCGGTGAATGAGCGTGACCTTTGAGGCGAAGTTCGTCAGGAAAAGCGCCTCTTCCACAGCCGTGTTACCGCCGCCGATCACCACGATCTCTTGTCCGCGGTAAAAGAACCCATCGCAGGTCGCACAGGCGGAAACGCCGAAACCTTTGAATTTCTCTTCGCTCTCCAGCCCCAGCCATTTGGCGCGCGCGCCGGTGGCAAGGATCACCGCATCGGCAACATATGTGGTGCCGCTGTCGCCCTTGGCGTGAAACGGACGCGAGGACAGATCAAGATCGGTGATGATGTCCCCGATGATTTCGGTGCCCATCGCCTTTGCGTGCGCTTCCATGCGCACCATCAGGTCCGGGCCCTGCACTTCGGTATCGCCGGGCCAGTTCTCGACTTCGGTGGTGGTGGTCAACTGGCCGCCGGGCTCGATCCCCTGCACCAGAATGGGCTCCAGCATCGCACGGCTGGCGTAGACCCCGGCGGTATAGCCCGCAGGGCCGGAGCCGATGATCAGAACCTTGGTTTTGCGTGTGTCGGCCATCTGGAAACCCCCGGGCGATGTGTTGCAGCCCCGCTGATATAGACGTGCATCGCGGCTTCTTAAACCCCCAACGGCAGGTGGATAAATGGGTCTGCGCGCCGGAGACACAAAGCACTGCAGAAAGATAATTGCGCCGCTGCGAAACATTATTGCGCCCGCTGGCGGCACTGCTATAAGAATCGCAAATTGAAAGGGACATTCAATGGCAGGGACACGGCTCGACCCGATTGATCGGAAGATTTTGGCTGAGCTACAGGCAGACGGGCGCATGACCAATGTGGAATTGGCCAAAAGGGTGGGCATTTCTGCGCCGCCCTGTCTGCGCCGGGTGCGGACGCTGGAAGAGCAGGGCTTTATCCGGGGCTACCACGCTGACGTTGACGCGCGCGAATTGGGGTTCGAGGTACAGGTTTTTGCGATGGTCGGTCTGGCCAGCCAGGCCGAAGCGGATCTGAGCGCATTTGAACAGAAGTGCCGGGAGTGGCCGCTGGTTCGGGAATGTCATATGCTGAACGGCGAGGTTGATTTCGTTCTGAAATGCGTGGCCCCTGATCTGTCTTCGTTTCAAAGCTTTCTGACCGGCGATCTGTTGACCACGCCGAATGTTGAAAGCGTCAAGACCAGCCTTGTCATTCGCGTTGCCAAGGATCAACCGGGTGTGCCCTTTGACGTTCTGGAAAAGCGGCTGGAAACAGCCCCCTGACCCATTGGGGCAAGGGGCCTTCAGTCAGGCGAAGCCGTAAAGTGCGGCCCTAGATCGCGTCGATTTCCGCGTCACGCTCCGGTGCGCGCGGATGGGCGAGCGGGCCGAAGTCCGTGATATGACCCACTTGGGGAAACATGCCCAGAAATCTGTCACGCAGGGAATGCGATACTGATTTCGTGGCGTTTGCGCCGGGGTGGAATGTTTCCATCTCGACACCGCCGGCGCTGATGGCCGCGTGACGGTCCAGACATATGTGGAATAAACGCACGGGTGTTGGAGGGACCACCTCGATCACGTTCACACCATCCAGAAACTCCCGCACCGGGGTCAGCATCCGCTTTTCCCCAGCGATCGACCGCAGATGATGCGGTGTGTGCAGGATGCGCGCAGCAGGGCCGACAGTCAGGAACGTATTGGGTCGCCCCTGACCAAATGTGTCGGCCATGACCCGCAAAAGCGGCATGCGACGGCCCGTATCAGCGGGGATAAAACTGCTTGATCCAACCCAGATCAGCCGCGCGGGCTCTCCCGTGGATGTGTTCAGCATATCACCCGGCTGCAAATCCTCGACGGCCACATCCCCATGCGGGGTGGCAATCAGCGTGCCACGGGCGAAAGCAGCAAAGGCGTTTTCAAACAGTGGTATCGCCGGAGCCTTGTCCTGCCCGATGTAGAGAGACCCGTCGGACCGCAGGGCGGCGATTTCAAAATTACGCATTGGCAATTTGCCCACCGGCGACATGCCCGGACCGGACGGCGAAGCAGAGGAAAATCCCCCGATGGATGAGGAAGCAGAAGAAGGGCCGGGGCCCGTGGCAGCAGTCAGTGTCATGCGATCACCTTTTCTCAGGTTGGTCACATCCGTGTCGGCCCCCACCGACAAGCACGGAAATAACGGAGGTCATTTCAGTTCGTCTATGTGAACTAAAACGCCTGAACCTGCGGTGATTGTCAAAGTTTGAACAACATTAATACAGAATTTAGCGCCAATTGGCGTGAATTTCGCGGTTCTGTTTCCGCCAATTTGGTTAACTTTGCCATAATTCGCCCGAATTGGCGTGCCCCGGAGGCGAATCAACGCGACCGGGGCAGGATCATGGATCAAAGTGCCCGAGCGGCGCTCAGGCAGCAGTTATGGAGGCTCAGGCAGACTTGCGCAGCTTTGGTTCCGCGTTGCGTTTCGCGATAAACGCGGCCCGGCGCGCGCCGCGCGTCCACGGCATGACGGTGTCTTCCTTGGCTGCCGCTGCGACGATGCCTTTGATGAAGCGTGTGTTCGTTTTCATTACTCTGTTCCTCGATTTGTTTGACATGGGCTTGCTGCCCTTGATTGAGGATGAATATGGCGGGCCAATCGGGCCTGACTTTGGCAATGCGGAAAATTTTCCAAAGACTTGATGGGTTTGCTGTGCCGCAATGTGGCCGGGCTGCCCCATTCGACGGGAGCGCTTGTTTTTCTGGTTAATTCTTTGGTGCAGCGGATCAATCTGTCGGATTTTGCAGGATTGTTTCCACACTCAGGGGGCCGAAATGGGGCACCGGATGCCGCAATTGTGTCAAGATCACAGGGTGATGACGGTAATCAGACGGCCGTAATCGGCCTCTTTGGCGTGTGTCGCGCGGCGGTAGGAATAGAATCGGTCCGCGTCCGAATAGGTGCAATGGCGGGTCCATTCCGCATGGCCGACACCGGCGGCCCGCAGGCGGCTCAGACCAAAACCGGGCAGGTCAAACAACAGCCGGTCGTCAACACCGGGCGCGAAAAAGCGGCTGAATTCCGGGTCGTGGGTCAGGAAATCCTCAAAAAATTCGGGCCCGACCTCATAGGCGCGCTGGCTGATGCAGGGTCCGATGGCCGCTGTGATGTTGCCGCGTTCCGCCCCCAGCGCCACCATCGCATCCACTGTTGCCTCCATCACACCGTCAAGTGCGCCGCGCCAGCCGGCATGCGCCGCCCCGATCACGCCGGCATCGGGGTCCGCAAAAAGGACGGGCTGGCAATCCGCACTCAGCACCGACAGGGCCAGACCGGGGGTTTTGGTGACGAGAGCATCGGCGCGTGGTTTTTCGGGCAGGGGGGCGGTGACGCTGACCACATCCGCCGAATGGACCTGATGAACCCCCAGCAGATGCGCGGGCGGCACGCCCATCGCGTCAGCCACACGATCACGGTTGATTGTCACGACTTCGGATTGATCGCTGCTGCCCTGACCACAATTCAGGCCCGCGAACACGCCCGACGACGCGCCGCCCCGTCGGGTAAAAAACCCGTGACGGGTCTGGGCAAGGCTGTCGGAGGTCAGGATTTCAAGTGTCATGTGGCCACTCCGGGGGGAACGGCGCTGCCGCTTTGGTGCAGCGCCAAAACTTTGAACAGATTTCCCATTTCTTGCGGGTGCGTCAACCGTCGATGCGCCGCGACATGCGATTGCAACGGTTGCCCGCTGAGGTGTTTGGCAAGGCTTTGGGCCCGCGGGGTGATACCCAACTGCTCCAGAAACACGCCCTGAGGCGTCAGGGCGGCGTGGGCCGTCCCGGCAGCGGCAGCCAGCGCCCGAAAGTCAACGTGGGCCGTCAGATCAGCCGCGCCCGGTGTGGCCAGCGGTGACACTTTCTGGTGGGCGCGCACGGCCTGCAGGGTGTCACCGGTGCCCCCCCAATCGCCATAGTCGATGATCACCGCGGCACCGCCATTGGCTTCGATATGGGCGCCAACCCCGGCGATGATGGGCGCGGCGGCGGCGCAGACTTCGACCAGCGTGCCGTCAGCGGCGTCGCCGTGCAGTGGGTCAAGCGCGGGCTGCGGCTGTGCGGGGGCCAGACCAAAGGCCAGTGCATCCCCGGTCAGCCCCACCTGTCGCTCGCGCCACTGGGTGCCCTCGCGCAGGAACTGGCGGATCGGGAGCGCGTCAAAAAATTCGTTTGCCACAAGGAAAAGCGGCTGCGGCGCAAGGCGGTCAAGCGTGTCCGCCCATGCCACATCATAGGCGTTGAGCGTTTGCGCCTGCACATTGCGCAGGGCGGGCGATGCCTCGACCAGCACGATCTCGGCGGCCTCGACAAAACCGGGCACGGCCTTGCAGGCGCGCAAGACATCCGCCATCAGGGTGCCCCGGCCCGGCCCAAGCTCTGCCAATGTGAAGGATGCGGGCGCCCCCTGACTGATCCATGTCTGCGCCAGACATAGCCCCAGAAGCTCTCCGAACATCTGGCTGATCTCGGGGGCAGTGGTGAAATCGCCTTCGGTGCCCAAGGGATCGCGCGTGGTGTAATAGCCCAGCGTCGGGTGCAGCAGGCAGGTTGTCATGTATTCGTCAATCCGCATCGGCCCCTGCGTGGCGATGCGGCTGGTGATATGTGCCAGCAGGCTCATGTGCTTTGGCGCGACCGCAAAAGGAAAAACACGCCGACAAGGATCATCGGGATGCACAAAAGCTGTCCCATCGTAAGCCCGTAGCCCCCGGATTGCAGGGCAAGTCCCAGCGGATTGCCCGGTGTGATGAACTGTGCGTCGGGCTGGCGGAAAAACTCAACAAAGAACCGTGCCGCCCCGTAACCGGCCAGAAACGTGCCCATCAGCCGTCCCGGATGGTGGAAGGCCCCGCGCCGCCACGCCATCCAGATCAGTAGACCGCCAAGGATCAGCCCTTCCAGCGCGGCTTCGTACAATTGCGAAGGATGGCGGGCGCAAAGCCCGACAACCGCAGGACAATCCTGCGCGGCTTGAGTGGGGAAGACCACGCCCCACGGCAGATCCGTCGGTCTGCCCCAGAGTTCGGCATTGATGAAATTCGCGATCCGCCCCAAAAAAAGCCCGGGTGCCAACCCCAGCGCCACCAGATCACCGGCTGATACCGTGGCAATCTGATGTTTCTTGGTGAAAAGGAACGCGGCCAGGATGACACCGATGGCCCCGCCGTGAAACGACATGCCGCCTTCCCACAGTTTCAGCACCAAGAGCGGATTGCTCAGGTAATAACCGGCCTGATAAAACAGCACATATCCAAGCCGCCCGCCCAGAATGACGCCCAGAATGACCCAGAACAACAAATCCTCGATCTGGCCCGGCGTCATGACGGGGCGGTTTTGCGGCCACAGGCGCGGGGTACGCACGGCTCGGACCACCAGTCGCCAGCCCAGCAATATCCCTACGATATAGGCCAGCGCGTACCAGCGCAGCGCGAACTCCATACCAAAGAGCGTGACCGAAAATATTTCGGGCGAGATGTTCGGAAAATCCAGTGTCGCTTTCATGCGGGTGATTGAGACGGGTTGCAGGGGGAAGTCAACCTTGCCTGCGCGCCTTTGCGCCCCCATATAGAGAACAAGCACAGATCGGAGACCGCTATGCAAACCCGGAACAAGTTCTTTGATGACATGTCACAGATGATGACGAACGCAATGGGCGTGGCACAGGGTGCCAAGGACGAGGCCGAAAATGCCATGAAAGGTCTGATGGACCGTTGGCTGGCCGACCGCGATTTCGTCACCCGCGAAGAATTCGACGCGGTGCGCGCGATGGCGCAGAAGGCCCGCGAAGAAAACGAAGCGCTCAAGGCACGGCTGGACAAGCTGGAAGCCAAGTAAGCCCCTTCGCGTTTCCCAAGTGAGTATTGGTTGAAACCCGCTTTCGCGGGTTTGACTTGGTGCGACCAGTATTTTGTGGTACGCTGCCTTCATTAGATAAGTTCTCTTTGTGTTTCAGGGGTGCCAGTTTTTGGCTTTTCGCCCCTGTCTGTTGTCAGAAAAAATGTTTTTGCGCGTGGGCCTTTTGTGGGTTTTCCACGCCCGGAAGAGGTTTGCGATGGCTCGGAATGTCAAACTGGTTCGGATTGAGGAGGGCGAGGCGCAGGTCACGTCGCTGCAAACTCAGGAAGGTCAGATGCGCCAGCTTTACATGCAGGATGGCGTCATTGATGAGACCGAGCAGGAAGCGCTGGACCGGGTGCTGGTCAAGATCAACCGGTTGCGTGATGTCATTGCAGAGCTGCGCGCCGAAGTGGAGCGCAACCGCGATATCTGGTTGGGTCGTGCCAGCGAGCTTGCCAGCATTGAGGCTCAGCTGACCGAGCTTCAGGCCTTTGACCACCCCGATGCCACAACCATCGCCGGTGAAATTGATCCGATCAACCTTGCCGTGACGGATGAGCGTTGGGCGGATGCCACCCTTGCGCTGGATCAGGCGCAGGTCAGTATGCAACCGGTCTATGCGGACTATCAGCTGCAATTGGCCGCGCAGGGGCGCTATGAGCCCGCGCGGGAACTTTATGACACACGGTGTGACGTGTTGCGCTTTGCCGAACCGCAGGTCGAAGAGATTGTCGGTGGGCTGGCCGAGGTTGAAAGCCGCAACAGCACCATCGACGCGGCAGTTCTCGCGCGCAATTTTGTCGAAGCAGAGAGTTTGCTGGCCGATGCGGTGCTGTTGCTTGGCCCGCTGGAACAACGGCTGGACGAACTCCAGCGCCTGATGGTGGAGTATCAGACCGGTCTGGAGGCCATTCAATCCAAGCTGATTGACCTGTCATCGACCGAATTCACCAGTCTTGCGGAAGCGCAGGCTGAAATCCTGACAGTTCAGACCGATATGGAGACAGCGGCCAACGCCCACGACTATGCAGCGGCGCTGACCCAACTGCAAAGCCTGACCGGTCTGGTTGAAACACTGCACGCGCAATATACCACCCTTTCCGAACAGCGTGACAGTTTCGAAGCCGATTACCGCCCGCTTGAAGCACGTGCCGCTGTGCTCAATTCCTCAGAGGTGGCGCGCACGGCGGATGCCATGCAGACGATGATCGGATTGCAGGACACCATTACGGCAGCCGAGGCAGAGGAGAATTACGAAACAGCGCTGGCCAATCTGCCGCCATTCGAGACAGCCATCGAAACCATCGAGGATATTCTGTCAGACCGTGATCTGTATGAGGCGCGACGTGCCGCGCTGAACGATGAGCTGCTCGAGGCCAGCCAGTCTCGCCCCGAGTGGACTTATCTGCAGCCGATCCAGACGGCTCTTGCAACCTTGCAAACAGAAATGGAACAGGCCGCAACTGCAGAAGACTATGACACAGCGCTCAACAAGATCGGGGCGCTTGAAGGCAAGTTGGTAGAGTTCTTTGCGGCGATCAACGAGAAAAAGGCCGCCTACACCAACCGCCGGAGCGCTTTCGACCGGCAGGTGCGGGAGGCCGAAAACGATGCGTCCCCCGGGTTGTCGGCCGAAATCACAGCGGTGCGCAACACGATCCCACCGATTGATGCGCTGGCCACTGCCGAAGACTGGGTCGGGGCAGAAGCGGAAATTCAAAATGGGGTGGATGCGATTGCTGATTTCAACGCCGCGATGCTTGCGCAGGACGCCCCGACGATGACGACGGGGATGACGCCAGACGCGCTTGAGCTTGCCGGTCGGTCACCGGAATTGACGCAGGCGCTTGAGGATCTGGCGGACGATGGCTGGCAAGTTGTCATCGGACCCGCCGGGGACGGAAGCAAATGTTCCCGCGCGTCCTCGACCATCACCATCGACGCCAATTACCTGTCCAATCCCACCGAAATCGTGCGGTCCCTTTCACACGAGACCGGCCATGCAGAGGATGAAGAGGACGAACCGGATATGAGCGACAGGCAGTCCTATCTGGACAGCCAGCTTGCCGGAGAGGGGGCCGCGACATTGCAAAACATCCGCGTGCAGCGCGAAATTCTGGCCAACGGCGGCAGCGACATCAGCATTTCGGGCAATTCAGCCAATCAGGCAGAGTACAATCGTATCTACGACCAGTTTGAGATTGACGGGGACGAAGCCGCCGCCGAAGCGGCGATTGCGCGGGTCTATGGCGCGGGCGAGGTTCCGTCGGTGCCGCGCGAGGACGGCACCGACTATGCGGACTACAACGAATATTATGGTGAGTATTATGACAGCCTTTCGTGGTTCCAAAGGCTCTGACGCGGCGGCGTGCGGAGGATGAAAGGATTTGCGTTTCTGATTTGGGGCCTGTGCTGGCTGGCCCCGATGGCACAGGCGCAGCAAGGAGAGAAGATGACCGACACAACAACCTATACTGGTCTTGTAAAAAGCATGGTGGCGGACCCTCCGCAATCTGCCCAAGCGGTCGCAGAACGCCTTGGCATCGCGATTGAACCGGTGTCCAAAGACCGCAAGCTGCGCGACGAAGGGGCCGGGCAGACGCAGAACGATCTGGTGTTTGACAAGGTCAGCCTCAGCTATCTGCCAACGGGTGCCGCGGGAACGCTTGTTCTTACCATCCCGCCGGACGCCGCGCCGATGGTCGATACCGTGATTGATGCCTTCCCCCGTCTGAAACTAACGGAAGTACCGCGCGGAAAATCACGCACCGAGGAAACGGTTCTAAGCCGCCCGGAGACATGGGGCACGCTGTCTTTCGGCATTGCCGAGACCGACCGCAACAAACTTCGGTCGGTGATGTTCAGGTTCAGCAAACCGGATTGAAATGCGTAGCCCCAGCGGCCTAAGGTGCGGCACGCCCGGTGGCGGGTTGCGCAGGAAGTCGGCAAATCTAGGCTCTTTCCCGCTACTACCCCCAAGATATTGCAGTTATCCCCCACGAATTGCGGTTATCCCCAGAAAAGGGGGTTGCCAGAACACCCGCTTTGCATCCACCATATCTTGTATAGGCGGTTAGAACGGTAACGGTCTATTGTGCAGGCATCCAGGTCTGGTGTGGCGCTGCGTCCGCCCGGCTTGGACAATAAAGAGGTGTCGAAATGGCCCTGACCGAGCAGTACATCGAAGAAGACATTCACCCCATCGACATCGTCGAAAATCTGGCCGCCTACCACGAGTGGGATTTTGACCGGATATCCGACGAACAGATCGCAATGGCCGTCGAAGGCCAGTGGCGCACCTATTCCATCACGCTGGCGTGGTCCGCCTTTGATGAGACATTGCGCCTGATCTGCACGTTCGAGATGGACCCGCCGCAAGAAAAAATGCCGGGCCTGTTCGAGCTTTTGAACCACGTGAACGACCAATGCTGGGCCGGGGCCTTTACCTACTGGGCCGAGCAAAAGCTGATGGTGTATCGCTACGGTCTTGTTTGCGCGGGCGGGCAGGACGCCAGCGCCGAACAGATCGACACGATGATCGGTGCGGCCGTCATGTCAGCCGAGCGGTATTACCCCGCGCTTCAATTGCAGGTCTGGGGTGACAAGACCCCGCAAGAGGCGCTTCAGGTCGCCATTGCAGAGGCCTACGGGCGGGCGTAACCTTTCCCCAAATTTCAGGGGAAACAACATGCAAGACACGCGTATTGCGGCGCAGGGGCTGGTGCTTTTGGGCTGCGGCAAAATGGGATCAGCGATGCTGGCCGGTTGGCTGGCACGGGGGCTGCCTGCCTCATCCGTCTGGGTCGTGGACCCGCATCCCTCAGACTGGCTGAGCGCGCAGGGCGTGCATCTGAACACCGATCTGCCCGCCGCCCCAGCGATTGTTCTGGTCGCGGTGAAACCGCAGATGATGGCCGACGCCTTGCCCAGTCTGCAGGCGATGGGCAACGGCGACACGTTGTTTGTCAGTGTGGCAGCGGGCATCACAATCGACACGTTCGAAAAGATATTGGGCAACCGCACCCCGATTGTGCGCGCCATGCCCAACACACCCGCCGCGATCTCTCAGGGGATCACCGCCATTGTGGCCAATGCCACAGCGGGGGCAGGTGCGCTTGACGAAGCCGAAGTTCTGCTTAGCGCCGTCGGAGAGGTGGTGCGCCTGACCGAAGAGGCGCAGATTGACGCGGTCACCGGCGTCAGCGGATCGGGTCCGGCCTATGTGTTTCACATGATTGAAACGATGGCCGCAGCAGGTGAGGCGCAGGGATTGCCAGCCGACCTTGCAATGCAGCTGGCCAAGGCGACGGTTGCGGGCGCGGGGGCGCTTGCGATGCAGGCAGATGAAACACCGTCGCAACTGCGCGTCAATGTGACCTCGCCCAATGGCACGACACAGGCCGCCCTTGAGGTGTTGATGAACACTGATGACGGATTTCCACCCTTGCTGAACCGCGCCGTTGCAGCGGCTGCGGACCGCTCAAGGGAGCTTGCCCGTGGCTGAGATTTCCTTTGACGACTTTATGAAGGTTGATATTCGCGTGGGCACGGTCACCCGCGCCGAACCTTTCCCCGAGGCGCGCAAGCCCGCGATCAAGCTTTGGGTCGATTTCGGCGGTGACATCGGAGAGCGCAAAACATCTGCGCAGATCACCGTGCACTATAGCCCCGACACGCTTGTCGGGCGGCAGGTGATGGCGGTGGTCAATTTTCCGCCGCGCCAGATCGGGCCCTTCATGTCAGAGGTGCTGGTGCTGGGCGTGCCGGATGAAAACGGGGCCATTGTGCTGCTTTCGCCGGATCAGAGCGTTCCTGACGGCGGGCGGATGCACTAGCGGCTGTCGCCGACCTCCGCGCGCCAGTGACGGCGGCAAAGCGATACATAGGTTTCGTTCCCGCCGATCTGCACCTGCGCCCCGTCGCGCAGCACCTCACCGTCGGGGCCCATGCGCACCACCATCGTGGCTTTCTTGCCGCAATGACAGATTGTGCGGACTTCGCGCATTTCGTCGGCCAGTGCCAGCAGGGTGGCGGAGCCCGGAAAAAGCTGTCCGCGAAAATCAACGCGCAGGCCAAAACACATCACGGGCACACCCAGATCGTCCACCGCCCGCGCCAGTTGCCAGACCTGTTCCGCCTCGAGAAACTGTGCTTCATCCACAAAAACACAGGCGCAGGGACCTGTTTTCAAACGCTTTTCCAGCTTGGAGAAAAGGTCTTCGCCCGGAGCGAAGGTATCTGCTTCCTCACCGATCCCGATGCGCGAGGCAATGCGCCCTTCGCCCGCGCGCCCGTCGAATTGCGCCGTGAGCAGATAGGGCACCATGCCCCGTTCGACATAGTTGTGCGCCGCCTGTAGCAGGACCGTCGATTTGCCCGCATTCATGGTCGAATAATGAAAATAGAGCTTTGCCATAGCCCCGTGTTACGACGAAGTCTGCAGACCGTTCAAGGGCCCGTGCAGTTGGGGGAGATGGGTATTATCATGTGCCGGAAAGCACCAAAGGAACGCGCGCCGCACAAGGCCAGAACCGCTGTGCGGGCGGATCTGGCCTGTGGGCGCACGAACCCATAAACGCCACGGCGCGTGCGCCGGGTACTCATGAAGTCCTGCCAACGTGACAGGATGGTGTGAAAATGACATTTACGCCCCGGCCAATTAATGGGAAAAGTCCAATGTGTTTCCCCCGGTGTGCGGCGTATGGGGGGAAAATTGATGTTGGGGAACCTGCGCTATGGCCATGATTGGCAGTTATCTGAAGAAACACACCGAAGCCCTGGTTAAGGACGTCGGGATCGAACCCGCCTGTGGCGTGACGGGCAAGTCAAAGGCCACACTGGGGCGATATTATTCCGACAATGACGAACACGCAGACCGGTTCATGCCGATAGACGCGGTGGCGCAGCTGGAAGAGGTGGCGAGCTATCCTCATGTCACTGCGGCGCTGGCAGAGTTGCGTGGGATCGGGCTGAACTTTGAAAACCGGTTGTCGAACTCCGAACGGTCCGGCAGCGTCAATTCCGACGTGATCGCGCTGAGCCAGCGTTTTGCGATGCTGATGGCGGAATATCAGCAATCGATGGAAGACGGTAAAATCAGCGTGAACGAAGCAAAGCGGCTGCTGAAAGAGACGTCGCTGCTGCAACAGGTGCTGGTCGATATGAAGCTGAACCTTGAGGAAGAAGGTGAGTAGCGAGCTGCCCGCGTTGCAAGCTGACCAGCTGCCGCAAATTGATGTGGACATGCTGCGCGCGACGAACGATCCGGGGCATAAGCCACGGATTTTGCTGCTTTATGGATCGCTGCGCGCGCAAAGTTATTCGCGCCGCGCAGCCGAAGAGGCGGCCCGCATACTGGAGCTTTTGGGATGCGAGACACGCATGTTCGATCCTGCGGGCCTGCCGTTGCCTGACAGCGTTGACGCAGATCACCCCAAGGTAGCCGAGTTGCGCGCGCTTTCTGTCTGGTCCGAAGGCATGGTCTGGTCCAGCCCCGAGCGGCACGGCGCGATGACAGGCATCATGAAGACCCAGATTGATTGGCTACCGCTGTCGCTGCAAGGCGGCATTCGTCCGACGCAGGGCAAGACTTTGGCGGTTATGCAGGTGTCCGGAGGATCACAGTCGTTCAACGCGGTCAATCAGATGCGCATTCTGGGCCGCTGGATGCGCATGGTGACCATTCCAAACCAGTCATCCATCCCCAAGGCGTGGCTAGAGTTTGATGGCGAGGGGCGGTTGCCCGAAGGGCCGTTTTACGCCCGGATCGTGGACGTGATGGAAGAACTGGTCAAATTCACATGGCTTGTCCGGGGGCGAAGCGACTATTTGACGGATCGATATTCCGAACGTGTCGAATCCGCTGCAGAGGTTCATAAACGGGTTTCGTCAAAATCCGGTTAACGTGATGCTACCCGTGTTTTTGCACGATCACGGAGCCAACCGAATAACCCGCGCCAAACGAACAGATCAGCCCGGTATCTCCGGCCTGCAGATCATTGGAATACTTGGAAAATGCGATGATGGACCCGGCAGAGGACGTGTTGGCGTAATCCTGCAGGATATTGGGCTGTTCACCGGGTTCCGGCGTGCGCCCAAGCACTTTGCGGCCGATGAAATCGTTCATTGATTTGTTGGCCTGATGCAGCCAAATGCGTTTGAGATCAGCTGCTTGTACGCCATTGTCCGCCATGTGCCCGGCGATATGGTCCGAAACCATTGGCAGGACCTCCTTGAACACTTTGCGCCCGTTTTGCATGAACTGCATGTCGCGGCGGTCAGCGACACCATCGGGGCGAGAGCGGCGCAGAAAACCGTTGTTGTTGCGGATATTGTTGGAGAACTCCGTCGCGCAACGGGTTGATTTGATTTCGAAATAAGTTCCGGTGGCATCTTCGCTGCGTTCAATCAGCGTCGCTGTTGCCACGTCGCCAAAGATGAAGTGACAGTCCCGGTCGCGCCATTCAAGGTGCGCGGAACAGATCTCTGGGTTGACGACCAGCGCGGACCGGATGGAGCCGCTGCGGATCATGTCGGCGGCGGCTTGAATGCCGAAGGTTGCGGAGGAACAGGCAACATTCATGTCGAAGGCGAAGCCATTGATATTCAACAGTTCCTGGATTTCGATGGCGACGGCGGGGTAGGCGCGTTCGAGGTTGGAGGCAGCACAGATCACCGCACCCACGTCAGCGGCGGTTTTGCCCGCTTGCGCCAGTGCCTTGTTGGCGGCATCCAGCGCCATTTCGGCCATCAGGCTTGGCTCATCATCGTAGCGCTGGCGCAGCAGGGGGTGCATTACATGTGGGTCAAGGATACCTGATTTATCAATGACATAGCGCTGTTCAATCCCGCTGGCCTTGAAAATGAAATCCTCGGAAGAATGTTCTTTGGCGGCCATGTCACCTGCCGCGATGGCGGCGGCGTTTTCGGTGTTGTAGAGGTCCACGTAAGTGTTGAAGGCGGTGACCAGCTCGGCGTTGGTGATGACCTGATCGGGGGTGAAAACACCGGTCCCGGTGATGGCTGGCGTATACATTGGTTTTCCTCAATCATCTCAGTGGGTTGTGCCGGAGGGTTTGGCAAGAAGCGGGAGAGGTGTCATGCGTACACCTGCGGTACACCCCCTGTGCACCCCCTGATGCACCTGTTTGGGGCCATGTTTACAGGGTTTCCATTGGCCTCGCTATGGGAAATGCCACAGGATGGATGCCTTGCACCGCGTGACTTTGGGCCAGCGGTACACTGGCCTGACAGGCTTACCCTTGGAGCGCCTTCACCCCGATCTCGTCTTCTGCCTGTGCTTTGATCGCCAGTGCTGCGGCGTAGGCACCGGCGGCGGTGGTGTAGTAGGGGATTTTGTCAAAGAGCGCGATGGAGCGGATGGATTTGCTGTCCTCGACCGCCTGTGCGCCCTCGGTGGTGTTCATGACTAGATGCACCGCACCGTCTTTCATCATGTCGGTGATGTCGGGGCGACCTTCGTAGACCTTGTTGACGGTCGCGGCCTCAACGCCGTTATCCACAAGCCAGGCGGCTGTGCCGCGCGTTGCGACAATTGTGAAATTCTGGGCCGTCAGGATGTGGACAGCTGCGAGCATTTCATCGGTTTTGTCCATGTCCTTGATCGACAGAAACGCGGTTCCGCTGCTGGGGAGCATGGTGCCTGCGCCCATTTGCGCCTTGAGGAAAGCGCGGGGGAAGTCGCGGTCCCAGCCCATGACTTCACCGGTGGAGCGCATTTCGGGGCCAAGCAGGGTGTCGACGCCGGGGAAGCGGGCGAAGGGCAGTACCGCCTCTTTCACCGAGAACCACGGCATGTTGGGATCGGCCAGTGTCATCGGGTCGCCCAGCGGCAGCACGTCGGAATAGGAGGATTGTTCGGGATAGGGGGCGCGCATCGGGAAAGCGGAGAGTTTTTCGCCGGCCATGATGCGCGCGGCGATGCTGGCGATGGCGGAATCGGTCGCTTTGGCCACGAAAGGCACGGTGCGCGAGGCGCGGGGGTTCACCTCGATCAGGTAAACCTCGCCGTCCTTGACCGCGAACTGGATGTTCATCAGGCCGACGACGTTAAGAGCGAGGGCCAAGGCCTTGGTTTGTCTGGTGACTTCGTCGATGATGGATTGGTCGAGGGAGTAGGGCGGCAGGGAACAGGCGCTGTCGCCCGAGTGCACGCCTGCCTCTTCGATGTGCTGCATGATGCCCGCGACGTGGACGTCCGTGCCGTCGCAGAGCGCATCGACATCGAGTTCAACCGCGCCGGAAAGGTAGCTGTCCAGAAGCACGGGGCTGTCGCCGGAGACGACGACGGCGGAGGTGATGTAGCGTTCAAGCTGGGCCATGTCGCGCACGATTTCCATAGCGCGGCCGCCCAGCACGTAGGATGGGCGGATGACGAGGGGGAAGCCGATTTCTTCGGCAATGCTGAGCGCTTCGGCGTCGGTGGAGGCGATGCCGTTGTGCGGCTGCTTGAGGCCAAGTTTCTGGACAAGCTGCTGAAAACGCTCGCGGTCTTCGGCCAGATCAATGGCGTCGGGCGTGGTGCCGAGGATCGGGATGCCCGCCGCTTCGAGGGCATTGGCGAGTTTCAGAGGGGTCTGGCCGCCGAACTGGACGATGACGCCGTGCAGCGTGCCGTTTTCCTGCTCGACCCGGAGGATTTCCATGACGTGTTCGAACGTCAGCGGTTCGAAATAGAGGCGGTCGGATGTGTCGTAGTCGGTGCTGACGGTCTCGGGGTTGCAGTTGACCATTATGGTCTCATAGCCCGCATCCGTCAGTGCGTAGCAGGCGTGACAACAGCAATAGTCGAATTCGATGCCCTGCCCGATGCGGTTGGGGCCACCGCCGAGGATGACGACCTTTTTGCGGTCGGACGGGCGCGCTTCGCATTCGACCTCGCCCATCATGGGGGCCTCGTAGGTGGAGTACATATAGGGGGTTTGCGCCTCAAATTCCGCAGCGCAGGTGTCGATGCGTTTGAACACGGCGGTGACGCCGAGGTTCTGGCGGGCGCGGCGGACGTTGTCCTCATCCCGGCCTGTGAGCGTGGCGAGGCGGGCGTCGGTGAAGCCCATCATCTTGAGGTGGCGCATGCCTGTTTCGTTCAGCGGGAGGCCATTTTTGCGGACGTCTTCTTCGGCGTCGATGATCTCGCGGATGCGGTCAAGGAACCACGGGTCGAACATGGTGTGCGCGTGCAGGTCTGCGTTGGACATGCCGTGGCGCATGGCCTGCGCGATCGTGCGCAAACGGTCGGGGGTCTGTTGGGAAACGGCCTTGATCAGGGCGGCGGTGTCGGGGGCACCGGGGATGTCGATTTCGTCAAAGCCGGTGAGGCCGGATTCCATCGACGCCAGCGCCTTTTGCAGGGATTCGTGGATGGTGCGGCCGATGGACATCGCCTCGCCCACGGATTTCATGGCGGTGGTGAGGTTGGGTTCTGAGCCGGGGAATTTCTCGAAGGCGAATTTGGGGATTTTGGTGACGACGTAGTCGATTGTCGGCTCGAAGCTGGCGGGCGTGACGCCGGTGATGTCGTTGTCGAGCTCGTCCAGGGTGAAGCCGACGGCGAGTTTGGCGGCGATCTTGGCGATGGGGAAACCCGTGGCTTTGGAGGCCAGAGCGGAGGAGCGGGACACACGCGGGTTCATTTCGATCACGACCATGCGGCCATCAGCGGGGTTCACGGCCCATTGCACGTTGGAGCCACCCGTCTCCACCCCGATCTCGCGCAGGACGGCGATGGAGTGGTTGCGCATGATCTGGTATTCTTTGTCCGTGAGCGTCAGCGCGGGGGCGACCGTGATTGAATCCCCGGTATGCACGCCCATCGGGTCCACGTTTTCGATGGAACAGACGATGATGGCGTTGTCGGCGGTGTCGCGCACCACCTCCATCTCGAATTCCTTCCAGCCCAAGAGGGATTCGTCGATCAGGATCTGGCCGACGGGGGATGCGTCCATGCCGGAGCGGCAGAAGAATTCGTAATCCTCGCGGTTGTAGGCCACGCCGCCGCCGGTGCCGCCCATCGTGAAGGCGGGGCGGATGATGGCGGGCAGGCCGATCTCTTCAAGGTCTTGCAGCGCAAGGGCGACGCCTGCGGCGAGGTCTTTCTTGCCGTTGGCATCGAGGGGAGCGGTGCAGATGGTGGCCTTGGGGTTTTCGATGCCCAGACGGTCCATCGCATCGCGGAAAAGCTTGCGGTCTTCGGCCATCTCAATGGCTTCGCGTTTGGCGCCGATCATCTCGACCCCGAATTTGTCGAGCACGCCCATTTCTTCGAGTGCCAGAGAGGTGTTGAGGCCGGTCTGGCCGCCCATTGTGGGCAGGAGCGCATCGGGGCGTTCTTTTTCGATGATCTTGGCGACGATTTCGGGCGTGATGGGTTCGATGTAGGTGGCATCGGCCAGCCCCGGGTCGGTCATGATGGTGGCGGGGTTGGAGTTGACGAGGATGACGCGGTAGCCTTCCTCCTTGAGCGCCTTGCAGGCCTGTGCGCCGGAGTAGTCGAATTCGCAGGCCTGTCCGATGACAATGGGACCCGCGCCAATGATCATGATCGATTGGATGTCGGTACGCTTTGGCATCTTGGGCCCCCGGGAATATGCAAATTATCCGCGTTATAGGGATGGGGCGCGTGGGTGCAAGGGGGATTGGCAGCCTTGGGCATTCCAGCCGGCGTTGGTGCGGTGTGAGAGGGCGGAACCGGGGCGCTGCCCCGGACCCCGGAATTGTAATTGGAAAGATGAAGGGTGGGGCGGCGGTCAGGCGTCGAGGAAGGCGCGCAATGTGGCTTCGAAGGCGCGGGGGTTTTCGGCGTGCAGCCAGTGGCCGGTGTCGGGGATCTTGGCGAAATGTGCGTTGGGGAAGAGGGATTTGATGTGGGGGCGATGGTCGGGCAGGACGTAGTCGGAGGCACCGCCCGACAGAAAGAGGGTAGGGCCGTCAAAGGGGCCGGTCAGATCATCGGGCCAGCCCATGATCCGGGGCATTTCCGCCTCGAGCGCGTCGAGGTTGAGCCGCCATTGACGGTTGGGCATATCCAGCGATTGGGTGAAGAAACTTTGCAGGGCGGGTTCGATCCCGGCGGCGGCGAGCTGGTCTGCGGCCTCGGACCGTCGGGTGATGTGGGTGAGGTCCACCGTGCGCATGGCGTCGATCATGCCTTGCTGGGAGTGGGGGTAGGTGACGGGGGCGATGTCGGCGATGACCAGTTTGCGGATGAGGTCCGGTTGGGTGAGGGCCAGCGCCATCGCGGCCTTGCCACCCATCGAATGACCGCAGAGATCGACGGGGGTGCCGATTTCAAGGGCCAGTTCGGCAAGGTCGGCGGCCATGTCGGGATAGCTTTGGCTGGCCGCGCGGGGGCTGGTGCCGTGGTTGCGCATGTCAGGGGTGATGACGTGGCGGGTGTCCGACAGGCGTTTGGCGATCACGCCCCAGTTGCGGCCCGAGCCGTAGAGGCCGTGGGCGATAATCAGGGGCGGGGCATCGGCAGCCGCACTGCCGTGGTCGGTATAGGCAAGCATGTGACATCGGTAGCGCCATTGCGGGGGCGTGGCCAGTGGGTTTAGATGGCGCGATGATGGACACCAAGGATATTACCCACAAGGTGGAGACCGTGCAGGACCTGCTGACGGCCAAGTTTGGCATCAAGCGGCGCCCGTTGGCGCAGATGATGATGAAAGCGGGGCGGCGTCTGCCGGGCAGGCTGCACAAACGCGCGCGGGTCCTGAGCGATGCGCAGGCTTTGGGCGGGCATCCCAAACTGGCGCGGCAGATGGATATGGCCGCAGTGGATCAGGCCTATGAGGACTGCGTGGCGCATTTGACGGCGATTGATGTGGCTGACCGGCGCAAGGGCCGGGTGTTGGGGATTGCCGGTGCGATTGTGTTTAATCTGCTGATTGTGCTGGTGGGTTTTGTGCTGTGGCTGTGGTGGCGCGGCTATGTCTGAGGGCGGTGCGGCATGGTGAAGGTGCGGCGCATTGTGGCGAATTTGCAGGCCGAGGATCCGCAGGAGATCGCGGCGTTTTATCGTGCGCTGTTTGATCTGGACCTGGTGATGGACTTGTCGTGGATTGTGACGCTGGAAGGCGCGCAGGACGGCGCGGCGGTGCAGATGTCAGTGCTGCGCCACGGTGGGTCGGGTGCGCCCGCGCCGCACCTGAGTATTGAAGTGGATGATGTGGATGCAGTCCACGGGCGTGCCGTCGCGCGGGGTGTCGAGATCGTCTATCCGCTGACCGATGAACCCTGGGGCATCAGGCGGTTTTTCCTGCGCGATCCGGGCGGGCGACTGGTGAATGTGGCCGCACATCTGTGATGTTCAGGCGGCATCGTAATCGGCGTCGCTGACCTGTTCCATCCAGTCTGCTGCGGTGCCATCGTGTTCTTCCTGAAGGGCGATATGGGTCATGGCCGAGGTTGCGGTGGCCCCGTGCCAGTGCTTTTCGCCCGGTCCGATCCAGGCGACATCGCCGGGGCGCAGGGGCAAAGCGGCCTCGCCCTCTTTTTGCAGCCATCCGGCGCCGGCGGTGACGATCAGGGTCTGGCCCAGCGGATGTGTGTGCCATGCGGTGCGCGCGCGGGGTTCGAATGTGACGCTGACGCCGCGCAGGCGCGCGGGCGCGGGTGCGCTGATCAGCGGGTCCATGCGCACGGTGCCGGTGAAATAGGCAGGATCGGCCGGTGTTGATGGGCGGGAACCTGCGGGATGGATGATCATGGGGGCGTCCTTTGGTGTGAAATAGGGCGGCGGGGTTGAAATCTGATCGCAGACTACATCAGTAAGACAAAACGAAAAGGGATTTGACATGAGCAACACGGCATTGGTGACGGGCGCGTCTTCTGGCATTGGCAAAGAATTTGCACGGTATCACGCGCGGCGCGGCGGGGATGTGATCCTGACCGCGCGCAGCGGGGATGCGCTGGAGGCGCTGAAGGCGGAACTGGAGAATGAACACGAGATCACGGCGCATGTCTTTGCGCTGGATCTGGGGGCGGAAGGCGGCGCGCGGGCGCTCTATGACCGGGTGAAGGACGCAGGGCTGCGGATTGATATTCTGATCAACAACGCGGGCTTTGGCGGGCAGGGCAAACATGTGGACCGGCCGCTGGAAGATGAGCTGGGAATGATTGATCTGAACGTCAAGGCGCTGGTGGCGCTGAGCCACATGGTGGCGGCTGATATGGTGGCGCAGGGAAGCGGGCGCATTCTGAACGTCGGGTCCACCGCAGGATTCATGCCGGGGCCCAATCAGGCGGTTTATTTTGCCACCAAGGCGTTTGTGAAATCCTATTCCGAAGCGCTGGCGCAGGAGTTGAAGGGCACAGGTGTGACCGTGACCTTGCTGGCACCGGGGTATGTGGAGACAGGTTTTGCCGACCGGGCCGATCTGGGGGGCACCAAGCTGGTGTCGGGCGGTGGCAAGACGCCTGCGTCGGTCGCAAAGCACGGCTATGACGCGATGCGGCGGGGGGAGCTGGTGACGGTGAACGAGACGATGCTGGGGATCGCGGTCAACTGGATCATCCCGTTTCTGCCGCGCAAGGCGGTGCTTGGCATGGTTGAGAAAATGCAGGCGAAATAGGGCGCGCGGCTTTCTCGGGTCCGAAGAATACTGCCGTTAAAGGGTCAGCGGCATGTGGCGGTTCACGTCCTTGTAGAGCAGATAGCGGAAGCGGCCCGGCCCACCCGCATAGCAGGCCTGTGGGCAAAAGGCGCGCAGCCACATGTAATCACCTGCCTCGACCTCGACCCAGTCAGTGTTGAGGCGGTAGGCGGCCTTGCCTTCCAGCACGTAGAGCCCGTGCTCCATCACGTGGGTTTCCAGAAAGGGAATGACGCCGCCGGGCTCAAAGGTGACGATGGTGACGTGCATGTCATGGCGCATGTCTGCGGGATCGACAAAGCGGGTGGTGCCCCACGTATCGTTGGTATCGGGCATCATGGTGGGGGCGATGTCCTGTTCGTTGCTGACGATGACATCGGGGGCGTCGAGACCGGGCACGGCCTGATACGCTTTTCTGATCCAGTGAAAGCGCAGCGGGTCTGTGGCTGCATTGTGCAGCGTCCAGTCGGCGGCGAGCGGCAGGTAGGCATAGGAGCCTTCGCTGAGGCTATGGGTCGTGCCATTGACTGTCAGCTCACCTGTGCCTTGCACGACAAAGAGAACGGCCTGCGCTTTTGGGTCAGTTTCCGGCGTGGTTGAGCCGCCGCCGGGAGCCACTTCCATGATGTAGTGGGAAAAGGTTTCGGCAAAGCCCGACAGGGGCCGGGCGATGACCCAGAGGCGGGTCTTGTCCCAGAAGGGCAGAAAACTGGTGGTAATGTCGCGCATCGTGCCTTTGGGCAGCACCGCGTAGCTTTCGGTAAAGACGGCGCGGTCTGTCAGAAGCTGTGTTTGCGGCGGGTGGCCGCCCGTTGGGGCGAAATATTTGGGCGACATGAGGCTGGTCCGATCTGGCGTGGAATAGGGCATACTATGTGGGGCGGTCCGGGGGCGCGCCAGTGGCAAAAGGGCGAACGCACCTTTCGGGAAGGTTTGAAAATCGGTTTGTTGTTCAGCGCTTGTGTCATTCACGCGCGGTGGGGGATGGCGGCAAAAGGATCAGCCGGGCAGGTTGGTATAAAGCCGGACGTTGGCAGTGCAGAGCGTCGCCGTCGCAGCCCGGACGACAGGATGTGCGCGTCAGATATTCAGCACAAGTTTGCGGGTTTTTGAACGGGAACAGCAGGGCGTCATCCGGGCATTTGTGGCCTTTTCGGCGTCGGTTTGCACAAGGTCGCGGTGATCGGGCGTGCCGTCCAGCACGTGGGTCAGACAGGTGCCGCACACGCCAGACTGGCAGGACACGGCAATGTCGATACCGTGTTCGGTCAGCTTGTCAGCGATGGTTTCGCCCGGTGCTACGTCAAAGGTTTTGCCGGAGGCGCGCGCGATGACGGTAAAGGGCTCTCCGTCTGTGTCGACTTCGGCCCCGAAGCGTTCAAGGTGGACGCAGTCATTCTGCCAGCCCTGCGCACGGGCGGCATCCAGCACAAAATCCATAAAGCCGTTGGGCCCGCAAACATAGAGATGTCGGTCAGCCGCCGGGCTGGCCAGCACGTTGCGGATATCAAGCGCCTGTGTGTCCGGTCCGTCATCGACATGGCATTGTACTTTGCGGCCAAAGCGCTCCATCTCGGGGAGGAAGGCCAGCCGGTCCGCAGAGCGCGCGCAATAATGCATTTCCCAGGAGGCGCCCTCTGCCTCAAGCGCGTAGGCCATCCCGAGCATGGGGGTCACGCCGATGCCTCCGGCAAAAAGGATCGTATGGGCGGCGGGATGTAGCGGAAAATTGTTGCGCGGGCGGCTGATCTGGATGGTTTTACCGGCGGCAAAGTCAGCGTGGATTGCGGCGGACCCGCCGCGCGACTGGGGATCAAGCAAGACGCCCAAGCGGTATTTGGTATGATCCGCCGGGTCGCCGGTCAGGGAATACTGGCGGATCAGGCCGGATTTAATGCGCAGGTCCACATGGGCACCGGCCGTATAGGCAGGCAGGTTATCGCCCGTCAGCTCAAGCGCCAGAACATCCCTTGCGGCGGTTTGGGCCTTTGAGATGCGCACATCCAGCCAGGGAGAGGCGGACGGCACCGGGGCGCTTGCCACGGGGGCGGGCGTGTCTTTTGCCGCGGTGTCGGACAGATGCACGCGCACTGGCAGGGAAGCATAGGCCCGGATTGTTGTGTTCATCGCCACGGTGGGCGGGCCAAGCAATTCAAAGCGTTCCACGCGGCGGCGCAATGCCTCGAGCAGCAGGATCATTTCGCGGCGGGCAAGATGCATGCCCATGCACATATGCACGCCGCGCCCGAACCCCATATGGTCATGGGTGTCCCGGGTGACATCAAACGCATCCGGGTTGTCGTATTTGCGGGGATCGCGGTTGGCAGAGGCGTAGCAGACGATCACCCGGCTGTCTTTCGGGATGATATGGCCTGAAACGGCAATGTCCTCGACCGCGTAGCGGGTGAAGGCGCGGATCGGGGTGGCCAGACGCACGGCTTCTTCCACGGCATTGGGGATCAGCGATGCATCGGCGCGGATCATGTCCCATTGCGCGGGATCATCGGCCAGAAATTTCACGATCTGGCCAGTGGCAGAAATGGTCGTGTCGAGTGAAGGATTGATATAGTCGCGCATCAGCTGGGCGCAGGTTTCATAGGACAGGCCACGCTCTGGTCCGACTTCGAAAATACGTTTGGCCCAGCCGCCGTCGGCCAGTTTTCCGGGACGCCCGTATTCAAGCAGGAAATCGCGCAAGGTCTTGAGATCTTCGAACGCCTGATCGGTGCGCGCGTTTCGGGTGCCAAAGAGGTTGAACGCAGCGCTGGCCCATTTCAGCATCTGTGCCGGGCTGACGGCCTGTGGTAGGCCGACCAGTTCAGCCACAATGGTGATCGGCAGATATTGCGCAAAATCCGCGACTGCGTCGAATTCACCGCGCGCGCACAGGGTGTCGATCAGCCCGTCCGCCGCCGCCTTGATGCGTGGCTCAACCTCTGTTAGTGCGCCGGGCAGCAGCGGGGCAGAGGTGACGGCACGGGTTTTGTCGTGGATGGGAGGATCGGAATTGAGGGTCGATCCCACAAGAATGTCGTTCACTTTCTGGATCGGGGACACGCCTTTGGACGACACAAAGCGCAACGGTTGCAAGAGCACCTCGCTGACCTCCTTGTAGCGTGCCACAAGGTAGAGATCGTTCTTGGCCATATAGACGACCGGCCCCAGTTCGCGCAGGTCTGCGTAGACGGGATAGGGGTCAAGGATCACATCATCGGCGTAGAAGTCGATGTTCGAGACGGGGATTGTCATGCGGCGGTCCCGTCCTGCGGCAGGCGCATTGCGTCAAGACCCAGCATATCGGTAGCGTTGAACGCCCCCATGCCGCCGTCAATCGCGATGTCCGCCCCCTTGAGCCAGTTGCAGGCGGGTGACATCACAAAGGCCGCGATGTCAGCGATTTCCTGTGGCGAGCCGGGTCGTCCGGCGCGTTCGACGTTGCGCGCCATCTGTGCGCCAAAGGCCCGTTTGAAATCATCGAGAATGCCCGTCGACACCCCGCCGGGGCTGAGGGAATTGACGCGGATGCCGCGCGCGATCATCGGTTCGGTCATGGCGAGGGTCCACAGGATCATGGCTTCTTTGCTGAGGTTGTAGCAGCGCGTCGCGTCAATGGCTTCCGCGCGCACAAAGTGTTCGACCTGATCGGCGTGGCGCAGGGCCGCGAGGCGCTTGTTTTGGTCGATGTTATCGCGCCAGCCGTGACCGGCGCGCGACGCCATGTTCAGGATTGACCCGCCGTCTTTGAGATGTGGCAGCATCGCTTGGGTAAAGGTGCGGGTGCCCAGAAAGTTAACCTGCAGGATCGCGGCCTGTGTGCCGGTGCGCGGGGGCAGGCCCGCGTTGTTGCACAGCCCGTCGATGGCGCAGGGCATTTGGGCGACGGCGGCGGTAATCGCTGTGTCGTCGCCCAGATCAAGGGGGATGAAATGGTCAATGTTTTCAGACGTCTCGTGCCGGTCAAGGCCGATGACCCTATGCCCTTGGGAGGTCAGGGTTGCGGCAAGTCTTGCGCCGATACCGCTTGCCACGCCTGTGATTGCATATGTTCGCGACATGTCCGGCCCCCGCTTTGGTGTTGGCGCAGTCTAGGACGATTGACTTGATCACCGCCAGTGCCGAAAAAGAAGCAGATATAACCACAGGTAATCACGTGAAAGTCCAACACATTCAACCCCTCGTGGCGATTGCCGATGCCGGGAGCCTGAGGGGTGCCGCGCAGGCGCTTGGCAAATCGCAGCCCGCCCTGACAAAAGCGTTGCGTCAGGCGGAGGAGGATCTGGGGGTGTCGGTGTTTCACAGGTCCGCGCGCGGTGTGGTGCCGACCGAATTGGGCGAACGGGTTCTGATCCGTGCCCGTGCGATTTCAGCAGAAATCGGGCGGTTGGACGATGAAGTGGCGCAATTGCGCGGCGCGCAGGTGGGGTCAATCCATGTCTGTGTGTCGCCGCTGGCCGCTGTCAGGATCATGCCGCAGGCGCTGGCGCGGTTCCACGCGAAGTTTCCCCGGATTGAGGTACATCTGACCAGTGGTCTGTTCCCGAATGCGCTAAGGCCGCTGCGCGATGGCCGGACGGACCTTGTGATCGGGCCGACCCCGCCCGCGGCGATGACCCGTGACATCAGCGTGATACCGCTTTTGCAGACGCCGATTGTTCTGGTCACCTCTGACAAATCGCCGTACCGGCGGGCTGAAACGCTGTCAGAGCTGACCGATGCGCCGTGGATCATGATCGGCGCGCCCGGCGGGCCGGGGGATGTGTTTCGCGCGGCCTTTGTTGCGCAGGGGCTGGTGCCGCCGCGGGTGACGACCACATCGGAATCCTATTTCGGTGCGATGTCACTGGTTGAGGAACTGGGCGCTGTGTGCGCCTTCCCGCTGCGGCTGCTGGGGGAGATGCGGCGGGGCTGGCACATTGACCAGATCAGGATCGCGGAAAGACTGGCACCACTTGAGATTTCCCTGATGTCGCGGGCGGGCCATCCGCTGACGCCGATGGCAGAGGAGCTTGTCACGGCGGTGCGCAAGCGGGTGACCGCGCTGAACGCGCTGGACGCAGAACACGGCGGGTAAGGGGCGGCTGTTTTCGGGATGTAAAAAAGCCCCGGCAAAACTGCCGGGGCCTGTTGATCGTGTATCTGGCGATGATCAGAGGTTGGGGTACATCGGGAATTTGGCGCAGAGGGCTTCGACCTCGGCTTTTACCTTGGCCTCGACCTCTGCGTTGCCGTCCTCGCCGTTGGCTGCCAGCCCGTCGACCACTTCGATGATCCAGTCCGCGATCTGGCGGAACTCCGCCTCGCCAAAGCCGCGCGTGGTTCCGGCGGGGGAGCCCAGACGGATGCCGGAGGTTACCATTGGCTTTTCCGGGTCAAACGGCACGCCGTTCTTGTTGCAGGTGATATGCGCGCGGCCCAGTGCCTTTTCGGTGGCGTTGCCCTTGACGTTCTTGGGGCGCAGATCGACCAGCACCACGTGGGTGTCGGTGCCGTGGGTCACGGTGTCCAGACCGCCCTTGATCAGCTGATCTGACAGCGCCTGCGCGTTGGTGATGACCTGCTGGATGTATTCCTTGAAATCAGGGCGTAGTGCTTCGCCAAAGGCGACGGCCTTGGCCGCGATCACGTGCATCAGGGGGCCGCCCTGGATGCCGGGGAAGATGGCGGAGTTGAACTTTTTCGCCAGCGCCTCATCGTTGGTCAGGATCATGCCACCGCGCGGGCCGCGCAGGGTTTTGTGGGTTGTTGTTGTGGCCACATGCGCATGGGGGAAGGGCGAGGGGTGTTCGCCCGCCGCGACCAGACCCGCGAAATGGGCCATGTCCACATGCAGGTAGGCGCCTACAGAATCGGCAATCTCGCGCATTTTGGCGAAATCAATCTGGCGCGGGATGGCGGAGCCACCAGCGATGATCAGTTTGGGCTGATGTTCGGTCGCGAGGGCCTGCACTTGGTCATAGTCCAGCAGGTTGTCTTCCTTGCGCACACCGTACTGGATGGCGTTGAACCATTTGCCCGACTGGTTGGGCTTGGCCCCGTGGGTCAGGTGGCCGCCTGCATCAAGGCTCATGCCGAGGATCGTGTCACCCGGTTGCAGCAGGGCCTGAAACACGCCCTGATTGGCCTGTGAGCCGGAGTTGGGCTGTACGTTGGCGAAAGACACACCGAACAGTTTGCAGGCCCGGTCGATCGCGAGGTCTTCGGCCACATCGACCCATTCGCAGCCGCCGTAGTAGCGGCGCCCGGAATAGCCTTCGGCGTATTTGTTGGTCATCACTGACCCCTGCGCTTCCATGACGGCGGCAGAAACGATGTTTTCCGACGCAATCAGCTCAATCTCGGTGCGCTGGCGGCCCAGTTCGCCGGTGATGGCGGCCTGAATGTCCGGATCGCTGTCGGCGAGGGTTGCGGTGAAGAAGTCTCTCATTGGCAGGTCTTTCATGGCGAGCATCCTTTCAGGGGGTGGGTTTGGCGCGTTTCGTATAGGAAACTCTGCCCTTCGGAAAGCGGCGAAAGCGACGCAGAGGCAGGAATCTGCGGCAGTGCTGGTCAGGGGGGGAATAATATGGTTGGTTTGGAACAGCTTGCGGCGGATCGGAAACATTGGGAACCATATGAAAATCGCGTTTGAGGCCAGCCGCGCGCCCGTGGCGCAGACCGCCCATGCAGAATTGGTGGACCGTTACGGCGATGTGCCGATGGATAGGGCGGAAGTGATCGTGGCGCTGGGCGGGGATGGCTTTATGCTGGAGACCCTGCACAAGACGCAAGGGTTGGAAGCGGCGGTCTATGGGATGAACCGGGGCACCATCGGGTTCTTGATGAACGCCTACAGCGCCGATGCGCTGATTGAGCGGCTTGAGGAATCCGAGCGTGAGGTGATCAATCCGCTGGTGATGACCGCGACGCATTCGGATGGCAGCACATCGCAGGCATTGGCGATCAACGAGGTGTCCTTGCTGCGGGCGGGTCCGCAGGCGGCGAAGTTGCAGATCAGCGTGGACGGGCGTGTGCGGATGCACGAGCTGGTGTGCGACGGGGCGCTGGTGGCGACGCCTGCGGGATCGACGGCCTATAATTATTCGGCGCACGGTCCGATCCTGCCCATCGGGGCGGATGTGCTGGCGTTGACGGCGATGAGCGCGTTCCGGCCAAGGCGCTGGCGCGGGGCGTTGTTGCCCAAGATGGCGACGGTGCGTTTTGATGTGCTGGAGCCGGAAAAGCGGCCCGTGATGGCGGATGCGGATGGCAACAGCTACCGCGATGTTGTCACGGTCGAGATCAAGTCCGAGCCGTCGGTGGCGCACGCGATCCTGTTTGATCCGGGGCACGGGCTGGAGGAACGGCTGATTTCAGAGCAGTTCACGTAGGGCGCGCATTTATCGCGCACTTTTGTCAGGCAGACACAGCGCAGTGATTGGGCAAGCAAGCCGCAGTTGATCTGTGCCTTGGCGTGCCGTTACGGTGCGCGATAAATGCCTAACCTACGGATTTGAAAGATATTTTAGTGCCACATTGGTGGCCGTTGCGGCATCCATGACGGGAGGGATCAGGGTCAGCACCTCGCCGGATGCATCCATCAGATAGATCAGGGAGCCGTGGGTATAGACGGGGCCATAGTCGGGGTCTTCGTAGGCCACCGCATGATCGACAGAAAACGCCTTGTAGGCGGTATCAAGCGCGGCGGCATCCCCGGTCAGCCCCAAAAAGTCGGGGTGAAAATATGTGAGCGGTTCGGCCATGTTCTCGGCCGTATCCCGAGCGGGATCGACGGTGATCATCACCGGGCGCACCGCGATGTCGGCCTTTGCCAACTGTGCGGTCAGATCCCCCATCAGCGGCAGGGCAGCGGTGCAGATGCCCGGGCAGTTGGCGTAGCCGAAAAACAGCAGTTGCGGCAATCCATCGGGATCGGCCTGCGTGCGCGCCTTGCCGGTGTGATCGGTCAGCGCGTAGGGGCCGCCCACTGCGAAGGGCAGCGGGCTTTGGGCATGGGCCATGCCCGCGCTGGCAAGGATTGCCGCAAGGATCAGGCGCTTCATTCGAAGAGGTACTCTTTGAATTCCTTGTCTGTCTCCAGACCCAGACCCAGATAGCCGTCCTTTTCAATCTCGGCCAGAATGCGGGGATCACGGCGGAACCACGGGCCTTTGCCCTTGGCGTCGGGGTTTTCGGCGGCCCAGACCTTGGTGAATTCACTGGCCTTGGCCCAATCGCCGTCGCCCGCTTTGATCCGCTGGACCAGATAGATGTTGCGCACGGGGAAATCCTCGTCCTCGATCAGCATGCCGTCGACGGTCACGTCCTGATTGCAGTAGGGCAGCAGGTCGACCACGGCACCGGTAAAGGCGGGCTGGTTGTTCTTGGTGGCCATTGTCAGCACGCCGTCGGCGGCACGCAAGAGGCCCAGCTGGCGGTCGCCATCGCCGCAGTTTGCGGGGCAATCGCCGGTCAGTTCGCACATGACATCGACGACCTTGGCCTCAAACAATGCGGGCACTTCGGCGTAGAGGTTCCACGAGCGGGCTTCGGAGTTTTCGGAGAAATCCTGTGCGGCCAGAGGTGCTGCGATCAGGGCGAAGGCGGTGGCAAAGCGGATCATTCTTTCGGCTCCGGTATCGCGAAGGAGGGGACAACATCGTAGTCTTCGTGGGTGCGGTTCACGATGCCCATATCTTCGACCACTTTTTCGACGATGATGTAATTGATGCCGTCGCGTTCATAGGCCATGCCGTCAGCGGTGACGGTGTGGGACGCGAGCGTCAGCGCGGTGTCGCCGCCGGTGGCGTTGTCCTGTGCGCCCAGTTTCAGGATTGTGTAGACGGTGCCGTCCTCGGCCAGCAGTCCGATGGGAATGCCGGAGGCAGAGCACCACAGCGCGCAGGTGTGATGCGCAGAGCCCACCACGCTGTCGGGGCCACCCATGACGCCGGAATAGTAGCACCAAGTGTCGATGATCTCTCCGGTGACGGTGATGCGTTCGCCTTCGGCGGCGAGTGCAGGGGCCGCCAGAAAGGCCAGCAGGCCAGCGAAATATCCGCGCATGAATTATCCTTTCAAGTCAATGTCTCAGCCTAGACCGCAAAATCGGGTTTCGGCAAATCACTTTTTTCCGGCAGAGGAATATGCTGTTTCTCGCTTATTTGTGGAACTTTTGAGCGGCACTGGCGGTTAAGTGAATAGGAAAGGCGGCGGCATGATGCTGATCTGCCAAGGGACTTAAACTCAAAGGAGTTCATAATGAATTGGGACAAAATCGAAGGCAATTGGAAACAGATGACCGGCGAAGTGAAAGCACACTGGGGCAAGCTGACCGACGATGAAGTGCAGCAGGCCGAAGGCAACCGCGAAAAGCTGGTTGGTCAAATTCAGGAAAAATATGGCGTAGCCAAGGATGAAGCAGAGCGTCAGGTCGACGAATTCGTCGCCAAACACTGACATTGCTTCGTGTCGAGAAAGCGGGCGGTCCTTCGGGGCCGCCTTTTTCTTGGGGTCAGTCCAGCGTAAAGAGTTCCTGTCGTTCGGTCACGCCGCGCAGGCGGTACTGGCCCAGTGAAACAAGGTCGGGGCGGTCTTTGAGAATGGGGCGCGCAACGGCAGAGGACAGCACGATGGTTTGGTCCACCGCGCTGCACATGCCAAGGATGCGGGCGGTGGTGTTCACCGCAGGGCCGATGACCGTGAAATCGAGCCGCGTCTTGCCACCGATGTTGCCGTAAAGCACGTCGCCCGCATGCAGCCCAAGCGTGAATCCCGTGACCGGCAGGTCAGCTTTGGCCCGTGCGGCATTCATCTCATGAATTCTGCCGCGCAGTTCGACCGCTGCTTCAACCGCGACGCGCCGCGCATCGGGCAGGGCGGCAAGGTCAAAGACAGCCAACATTCCGTCACCCATGAATTTCAGGACATTGCCGCCTTTTTCCTCGACCACTTCAACGGCTTCCGCAAAGTAGTCATTCAGCAGGCCGATGATGGTCTCACCCGGCAGGGTTTCGGACAATCTCGTGAACCCTTGCAAATCGAAGTACCAGATCACGGCTGACATGGTTTCTGACGTGCCACGGCGGATTGCGCCTGAAAGCACGCGCTTGCTGGCATCGTGGCCAAGGTAGGCAGCGGTGATGTGCTCGGCCATCAGCCGATTGGCCCCGCTTTTCAATGTCAGACACAAGGGGGCCAGCAGCGCGCGCAGGCACTCCAGCTGCGGATCGGTAAAGCCACCCGGCGCGTCGGTGGTCATAGAGACCGTCATGCCTTCGGCCACCGCTTCGGGATTGGTGGCGGTGTCGTGGTTGTTGCTGAGGAAGTGTCGTTTGGCGGCGAAATATTCAGTCGAGCCTTGCGCGCGGAAATCGTCAAAGACGGGGAAATCCAGTGCTGGCTCAGGATCGTCCAGTTTCTGGCGCAGCTCTGAGATTGGGTTGGTGATCAGATAGTAAAGCGGGCTGCGCAGATATTCATCCGGGGCGCTGGACGCGCGTTGGTAATCAAACCGTTCACTGCCCGCGTCGCGGTGCCAGCGAAAGGCGACCGCGCCGATTTCGGGGTGATGCGCGCGCAAGGAAAGGTTCACACGCTGCAACGGCAGGCCCGCCGCGACCATACGGTTGCACAGCGCCTCAAGCCAGATTTCGACCGTCGTGTCCTCAAGCCCCTGACGGATCAGCCATTCTGTCAGGTCCGCCTGTGCCGCGGCCATCCCAAAGTTGTCCATGCTTGGCGCGGCCATTGCGGGTCCTTTCGGGGTCTGATTACCCCTGAGCGTAGCCGATTGTTTGCAGTGCTGCACGAATTTCATCGAGGATCGCGGGATCGTCGATGGTTGCGGGCATTTTGAAGTCCTCGCTATCCGCGATTTTCACCATCGTCGCGCGCAGGATTTTGCCCGAACGTGTCTTTGGCAGACGGTCCACCACGATGGCGGTCTTGAAGGCGGCGACGGGGCCGATTTCATCCCGGATACGTTTGACACATTCGGCGCTGATCTCATCGTGGGGACGGTTCACGCCTTTGGACAGGCACACAAAGCCCAGGGGCGACTGGCCCTTGAGCTGGTCCGACACGCCGACCACGGCACATTCGGCCACGTCCGGATGGCCCGCCAGCACTTCTTCCATCGCGCCGGTCGACAGGCGGTGGCCTGCCACGTTGATCACGTCATCGGTGCGCGCCATGATGTAGAGGTATCCGTCTTCGTCCATCATGCCGGCATCGCCGGTCTCATAATAGCCGGGGAAGGTGGTGAGGTAGGATTTGATATAGCGTTCCGTGGCGTTCCAGAGCGTTGGCAGGGTGCCGGGGGGCAGGGGCAGTTTGATGGCAATCGCGCCCAGTTCGCCCGGTTTTTGCGGATGTCCCGCCTCGTCCAAAATATGTACCTCGTAGCCGGGCATCGGCACGGTGGGAGAGCCGATTTTGACCGGCAGCGCCTCAAGCCCGGCGGGGTTGCCCGCGATGGTGTAGCCGGTCTCCGTTTGCCACCAGTGGTCATAGACCGGTTTGCCCAGTTTTTCCTGCGCCCATTCGATGGTGTCAGGGTCCGCGCGTTCGCCCGCAAGGTAGAGGGCGCGCAGGCCGGAAAGGTCGTATTTTTTGATGAATTCGCCCTTGGGGTCCTCACGCTTGACGGCGCGGATGGCGGTGGGGGCGGTGAAGAAGGATTTGACGTTATGCTCTTCGATGATGCGCCAGAAGGTGCCTGCGTCCGGCGTGCCGATGGGTTTGCCTTCGAACACGATTGTCGTGTTGCCGTGAATGAGCGGCGCATAGCAGATATAGGAATGACCCACGACCCAGCCCACATCGGAGGCGGCCCAGAATACCTCTCCGGGGTCGACGTTGTAGATGTTCTTCATCGTCCAGTTCAGTGCCACCAGATGTCCGCCGGTGGGGCGCACCACGCCCTTGGGCGCGCCGGTGGTGCCGGAGGTATAGAGGATATAGGCCGGAAAGTTGCCCGGTACGGGATAGACAGCGGCGGGCAGGCAGCCGCGCTGCGCCTCGAACCAGTCCAGATCGCGCCCTTCGATCAGATCGCAGGGATGTTCCTCGCGTTGCAGGATGATGCAGAAGTCCGGCAGATGGGCGGCCTGTTGGATCGCGCCATCAAGGAGTGGTTTGTATTCAACCACGCGCCCCGGCTCCAGCCCGCAGGAGGCGGCGATGATCGCCTTGGGTTTGCAATCATCAATGCGCACGGCCAGTTCGGCGGCGGCAAATCCGCCAAAAACCACCGAGTGCACCGCGCCAATGCGCGCACAGGCCAGCATCGCCTCAAGCGCTTCGGGGATCATGGGCATGTAGATGACAACGCGGTCGCCAATGCCAACCCCACGTGCAAGCAGCGCACCGGCCAGATATTCAACGCGGGTTTTCAGCTCTGAATAGGTGATTTTCTCTTTCTTGCCGGTGATCGGGCTGTCGTGGATGATGGCCACTTGCGCGCCGCGCCCGCGTTCCACATGCCGGTCAACCGCGTTGTAGCAGCCGTTGACCATGCCGTCCTCGAACCATTCATAAAGCCCGTCGCCCTGATCGCTTAGGGCTTTGGTGGGCGGGGTATGCCAGTCGATCGCCTTTGCCTGTTCCAGCCAGAACGCCTCTGGGTCATTTTTCCAGCGGTCATAGGTTTCGCGGTAGCTCATGTCATTCTCTCCTCGCCCGGTGGTCTTTTGTTAGGCAGTGACGGCGCGCGGGGCAAGGGCGCTGCGTGCGGGGCGGGATCTGTTGAAAGGAAGTTATCAGCGGCCCGTTCACATATGTGGGATAATTTACACGATTGTGCGGGCGGCTCTGTCAACCGGTGTGAAACGTGCTACCTTCCTTTCACGCAAATTTTGTATTCGGAGAATCGCCCATGCGTTCGCTTTCCCTTTTTGGTTGTGCTGCCCTTGTCGGCATTGGCGCGGCCTTGCCTGTCGCCGCACAGGACCGCGCGTTTAACTTTGCGCTGGGGGCAGGCGTGGCCGGGGTTTCAGCCTATCCCGGATCCGACGATATCGAGGCGCGGCCGGACCTGAATTTCAAGTTCGGGCGTCTGTCTTTCGGCAACACCAGCTTTGGCAGCGGCATTGGCGTGATCCCGGAAAACGGTCTGTCGCTGCGCGGCGCGTTTCGCGTGGTGGGGGACCGCGATGATGAGGATTATCCGGAGCTTGCAGGGCTGAAAGACATCGACACAGCGGTCGAGCTGGGCTTTGGCGTGACCTATCGCCAGACGAACTGGCTGGCATTTGGTGAGGTTCGTCAAGGCTTTGGCGGGCACGACGGTGTCACAGGCACGTTGGGTGCGGATGTGATTTTCCGGCCCACTGACCGTTGGACGCTGACCGCCGGGCCGCGCATCAACATGGGCAACAGTGAGTATGCCAACACCTATTTCGGCGTGACCGGCGCAGAGGCCGCCGCGTCTTCCTTTGGGGCCTACGATGCGGATGGCGGTGTGCTGGGCGCGGGGATCACCGCGACCGCGACTTACCGGATCGACGATAAATGGTCGATGGACATGCTGATGAGCTACGAAAAGCTGCAAAACGATGCCGCCGACAGCCCGATCACGGCAGCGGGATCGGATGATCAGTTTCGCGTCAGCATTGGCTTGAGCCGAGCGTTTACACTGCGCTTTTGAAGGCCAAGGCACGGCCCGTGACAGGGTGGTGCAGATTGATGTCGCAAATCAGCCGTGTGGTCGAATTTGTGACAGTCTTTCAGATCTTTGCATGGCAAATGTTGCGGCAGGCTGGGCATCCCGCCTTGCCACCGTCATGACAAGGTTTATGGCAATGGGTGACAAGATCGCCAACAAGAAGAAAATGGCAAAACGCGCGGCAAAACCGGTCCACAAGGCACCGATTTCAGTGTCGGATATCAAGCCGACCGCCCCGCGCAAATAAGCGCCAACCGGACGCCGCGCCCTGCAAGGGACGCGGCGTTTTTGGTTCAACCGTAGTGGGTCACGGGTGTGCCTGCGATGGCGCCGACGTTCAGCAATCCGCGTGCGGTGATCGAGGGCGACACGATATGCGCCTTGTTGCCCATGCCCATCAGGATCGGCCCGACCTCAAGCCCGCCGCCCTTCATTTTCAGGATGTTACGCACGCCTGATGCCGCGTCGGCATGGGCAAAGACAAGCACATTTGCGGCACCCTGCATCCGGTTGCCGGGCAGCAGGCGTTCGCGCAGTTCTGCGTCGAGCGCGGTGTCGATGTTCATTTCGCCTTCATAGCAAAAGTCAGCCTTTTCTGCGTCCAGAATACCGATGGCCGCGCGCAGACGGCCCCCGGTGCCGTCGCCCTGATTGCCGAATTGCGATTGTGAGCAGAAGGCGATCTTGGGTTCGATCCCGAAGCGGCGCACGTGGCGGGCGGCCCCGCGTGCGATTTCGGCAATCTGATCGGGGTCGGGATGCAGGTTTACCTGCGTGTCAGCGATGAACAGCGGCCCGTCTTCGAGGATCATCATCGACAATGCGCCGTGCGGGCGCAGGCCGTCGCGGCCCAGAACCTGACTGACGTAATTCAGGTGCCAGCGAAATTCGCCAAACGTGCCACAGATCAGGCTGTCTGCCTCGCCCCTGTGGACCATTACGGCGCCGATGGCGGTGGAATTGGTCCGCATGATGGCGCGCGCGATGTCGGGGGATACCCCGCGCCGGGCCAGCAGGCGGTGGTACGTCTCCCAGTAGTCGCGGTAGCGCGGATCGTTTTCGGGGTTCACCAGATCGACGTTTTCCCCCAGCCTGAGCGTCAGGCCCGCCGTTTCAATCCGGCGCTGGATCACCTCTGGCCGCCCGATCAGGATCGGGGTTTCGACGGTTTCCTCGATGATCGCCTGTGCCGCGCGCAGAACGCGTTCGTCCTCGCCTTCGGCAAAGACCAGTTTGCGCGGCGAGATGCGCGCGGCCTCGAACACCGGACGCATCAGCAGGGCGGATTTAAACACCGACCCGTCGAGTTTCTGTTTGTAGGCGGTCAGATCATCAAGCGGGCGTGTGGCCACCCCGGTTTCCATCGCGGCCTTTGCCACCGCAGAGGAAACGACGCCGATCAGGCGCGGATCAAACGGTTTGGGGATCAGGTAGTCGGGACCAAAGGTCAGCTCTTCGCCCTTGTATGCGGCGGCGGCTTCGGCAGAGGTGGTTGCACGGGCCAGCGCCGCAATCCCGTCAATGCAGGCCAGCTGCATTTCGTCGTTGATGGTGGTGGCGCCCACATCCAATGCACCGCGGAAGATAAACGGAAAACACAGTACGTTGTTGACCTGATTGGGAAAATCGCTGCGGCCCGTGGCGATGATCGCGTCCGGGGCGACGGCGCGGGCCAGATCGGGGAGGATTTCCGGTGTCGGGTTGGCCAGCGCGAAGATGATCGGGCGGTCGGCCATTTTTGCCACCATTTCGGGGCTCAGCACACCGGGGCCGGAGAGGCCAAGAAACAGGTCCGCGTCCGGGATCACGTCGTCGAGCGTGCGCAGATCGGTCCGTTGGCCGAACTCTGATTTGATCGGGTTCATATCGACCTCGCGGCCTTCGTAGACCAGCCCGTTGATGTCGCACAGCCAGACGTTTTCGCGCCGGACGCCAAGCTTGAGCAGCATGTTGAGGCAGGCAATGCCCGCCGCACCGCCGCCGGTTGAGACGATCTTGATGTCCTCAAAATTCTTGCCCGCCACGTGCAGCGCGTTTTTGACCGCCGCGCCCACGACGATGGCTGTGCCGTGCTGGTCATCGTGGAAAACAGGGATGTTCATCCGTTCGCGGCAAATTCGTTCAACGGTGAAACAATCGGGTGCCTTGATGTCTTCGAGATTGATCGCGCCGAAGGTCGGACCCAGCGCGCAGACGATATCGGCCAGTTTCTCGGGGTCTTTTTCTTCCACCTCGATGTCGAAGCAATCAATGCTGGCGAATTTCTTGAACAGGACGGCCTTGCCCTCCATCACCGGTTTTGACGCAAGCGGGCCAATGTTGCCCAGCCCCAGCACCGCCGTGCCGTTTGTGACCACGGCCACCAGATTGGCGCGGGATGTATAGAGCGCGGCGGTGGCCGGGTCCTGTTTGATTTCAAGGCAGGCTTCCGCGACGCCGGGCGAATAGGCCCGCGCCAGATCACGTCCGTTGGCCAGCGGTTTTGTCGCGCGGATCTCAAGCTTGCCGGGTTTCGGATGCGCGTGATAATCAAGTGCGGCCTGACGCAGATTTGGCGTGTCGGACATATCTTATGGCTCCCTTTAAATTATAGTTTAGCGTTAAATTATTTTTTGGCCCCGCCGCTACGTCTTTCATGTGCCCGGGATCGGGTGCGCGGACGGCGATGGCTGACCTTAGGGTATTTCGAAAAACGCTGAAGGGGAAGAAGCGTGGTTTTTGACCCTCGAATCTTTTGTTTTCATTTCCTATAGTTTCACGACTATAGGGGCGTCATGGGTGGTGAAGTGAGACAAGAAGCAATCAATGTGCGCACACGCGCCTATGCGCCCTATTCCGGTTTCAAGGTCGGGGCCGCCGTGCGCGCGGCTTCGGGGGTGATCTATGCGGGATGCAACGTCGAAAATGCGGCCTACCCGGAGGGGACCTGTGCCGAGGCGGGGGCCATCGCGGCAATGGTGGCGGCGGGCGATACGGTGATCACGGACGTCTACGTTGTGGCGGGCAGCGACACCCCGGTGCCGCCCTGCGGCGGCTGCCGGCAAAAGCTGGCGGAATTCGGCGCGGGCGATGTGCCGGTGACGATGGCGACGGTTGCGGGCACTGAACAACACACCACATTGGCGGATTTGCTGCCGGGGGCCTTTGATGCGGCCTTTTTGGAAGGATAACCCATGAACGCGGGCATCATCCTTGCCAAGCTGCGCCAAAAGCAGACGCCGACCCGCGAAGAGCTTGCGTGGATGGCGCAGGGCCTTGCCAACGGTGAGGTGAGCGATGCGCAGGCGGGGGCCTTTTCAATGGCGGTTTGCCTGAACGGGCTGAGTGATGTGGGCCGGGTGGCGCTGACGCTGGCGATGCGGGATTCGGGCCGTACCCTGCGCTGGGATCTCGACGGGCCGGTGCTGGACAAACATTCAACCGGCGGCGTGGGCGATTGTGTGAGCCTGATCCTGGCACCGGCACTTGCGGCCTGCGGGGCCTACGTGCCGATGATCTCTGGCCGGGGGCTGGGCCATACCGGCGGCACCCTGGACAAGCTGGAAGCGGTGCCGGGGGTCAGCACGCAACTGAGCGAGGATCAGCTGCGGGGGATCGTGCGGCAGGTCGGCTGCGCCATCGTGGGGGCCACGGGTGACATCGCCCCGGCGGACAAGCGGCTTTATGCGGTGCGCGATGTCTGTTCGACCGTGGATTCGCTGGACCTGATCACCGCCTCCATCCTCAGCAAAAAGCTGGCGGCGGGGCTGGATGGTCTGGTGCTGGACGTCAAAATCGGCAGTGGCGCCTTTATGAAGACACTCGAAGAAGGGCAGGCGCTGGCCGAGGCGTTGACCAAGACGGCCAATGCCGCCAAGTGCCGGACAACAGCCGTGATCAGTGACATGAGCCAGCCGCTGGTGCCCAGTGTCGGCAACGCGCTGGAGGTGGCTGAGGTGATGCGCATCCTGTCGGGGCGCGGGCGCGGGCCGATCATTGATGTGGCGGCGGCGCTGGGCGGTGTGTTGCTGGCCAATGCGGGGCTGGCGCAGGACGTGCAGGAAGGGGCCGATGCAGTGGTGCATGCAATCCGCAAGGGCTATGCTGCGGAACGGTTTGCGCGGATGCTGTCAGCGCTGGGCGGGCCGGTGAATTTTGTCGACAACTGGAAGCGGTTCCTGCCCGAAGCAACCGTCATTCGGCAGGTGACCGCGCCGCACGATGGTTTTGTCGCGCGGATTGACGGCGAGGCGCTGGGCCGGGCGGTGGTTGGTCTGGGCGGTGGACGGCTGCGCGAGACGGACCGGGTGAACCCGGCGGTGGGCCTGTCGGACGTGGTGCGTCTAGGCACGCAGGTGACGCGCGGTCAGACGCTGGCGGTGGTGCATGCGGTGCGGTCTGATCAGGCGGATGCGGCGGCGCGCGCGGTGCTGGGCGCGTTGACGCTGGCCGGGTCGCGGCCCAAGGTGCCGGAGCTGATCCTCGAAAGGGTGGGCTGATGGGCCGCGCCTTTCTGGTGGTGATGGATTCATTTGGTATTGGCGGTGCGCCGGATGCCGATACATTCTTTAACGGTGATGTGCCGGATACCGGGGCAAATACGCTGGGCCATATTGCGCAGGCTGACGTAGGGCTGTCGCTGCCGGTGATGGACGGGCTGGGACTGGGGGCGGCGCTGAAACTGGCGTCCGGGCTTGAGGTTGCGGGATTGAGCGCCGTATCGGAGGCATCTTTCGGGGCGGCCACGGAGGTATCGCGCGGCAAGGACACCCCGTCGGGGCATTGGGAACTGGCGGGATTGCCGGTGCCGTGGGACTGGCATTATTTCCCCGACGCGCGCCCCGCCTTTTCACCGGAGGTCAGTGCGGCAGTGGCACGGGCGGCAGGGACGCAGGGCATTCTTGGGGATTGTCATGCATCGGGCACCGCGATCCTTGCGGATCTCGGGCAGGCCCATGTCGAGACGGGATGGCCGATTTGTTATACCTCGGCGGATTCGGTTTTCCAGATTGCCGCGCACGAAGAAACATTCGGATTGGAGCGGTTGCTTGCGCTGTGCGCAGACGTGGCCCCGATGCTGCACGAGATGCGTGTGGGCCGGGTGATTGCCCGACCGTTTCTTGGGCAGGCCGGTGCGTTCGAGCGGACGGCCAACCGGCGCGATTATGCGATCAAGCTGCCGGGACCGGTGTTGATGGACTGGGCGCAGGATGCCGGGCGCCACGTGTATGCGGTTGGAAAGATCGGTGACATTTTTTCGATGCAGGGGATCGACGAGGTGCGCAAGGGACCGGATGCCAGATTGATGGAACACCTTGGAAATCTGGTGGACAGTGCTGTCGATGGATCGCTGACCTTTGCCAACTTTGTCGAGTTTGACAGTCTTTTTGGCCACCGGAGGGATGCGGCAGGCTATGCCGGGCATCTGAACTGGTTTGACCAGGAGATCGGCAGGCTGATCGCCCGACTGCGCCCCGGTGACATGATGGTAATCACCGCGGATCACGGCAATGACCCTACGTGGGTCGGCACAGACCACACCCGCGAGCGGGTGCCGGTGCTGGTGGCGGGAACGCAAACCGGGCCGCTGGGGCAGATCGGGTTCAGGGATGTGGCGCGGCTGGTGGCGGATCATCTGGGGGTGATGCCCGGCTGAGGCCGTGGATTTGAGTTGTATTGGAAAGATGAAGCCCGGGTGGTGCTTGCGAAGCACGAGGAATCGCGCAACAACACGGGACAGAATAAAGGGGCACTGCCATGTCTGATCTGGATGACCATCTTACGCTTGTTGATCACCCGCTGGTGCAGCACAAGCTGACCATCATGCGCGACCGCGAGACACCGACGGCGGTGTTCCGGCAGCTGCTGCGCGAGATTTCGCAGCTTTTGGCCTATGAGGTGACGCGCGGCCTGCCGATGACCACCAAGCGGATCGAAACCCCGATGCAGGCGATGGATGCGCCGACGCTCGATGGCAAGAAGCTGGCGCTGATTTCGATCCTGCGCGCGGGCAACGGATTGCTGGACGGGGTGCTTGAGCTGATCCCTTCGGCGCGGGTCGGGTTTGTCGGGCTGTACCGCGATGAAGAGACGCTGCAACCGGTGCAATATTATTTCAAGGTGCCCGAAGGGCTGGACGACCGGCTGGTGATTGCGGTTGATCCGATGCTGGCCACGGGCAATTCGTCCGTCGCGGCGATTGATCTTTTGAAGAAGGCGGGGGCGACCAATATTCGGTTCCTGTGTTTGCTGGCGGCACCGGAGGGAATCGCCCGGATGAAAGAGGCGCACCCGGACGTGCCGATTGTCACGGCTGCCGTTGACGATGCCTTAAACGACATCGGCTATATCGTGCCGGGTCTGGGCGATGCCGGGGATCGGATGTTTGGAACGAAATAAACGCCGTTGACGGGCGCGATTGCCGCTCTGGACGCTGGACTTGCCAGCGGCTCTGGGGCATCCTTGACTAGATGTTGTGTGGGGGCACGAAATGAAATTGACGAGAATACTAGCCATTGTGGCAATGGCAGGCAGCGTGACGCTGGGCGTGCAGGTGAACACCGGCCATGCGCAGATCAAGCAGCAGCAACCGGCAGAGTTTCCACCCGGCAGCTATAAGGGCAAACAATACGTGGACAGCCAGGGCTGTGTGTTTGTGCGTGCGGGTATTGATGGCAACGTGTCCTGGGTGCCGCGCGTGACGCGGGACCGCAAGACGGTCTGCGGGTTCAAGCCGACCAATGCAGGGCGTGCGGCAGCGGCCCCCGCTGCCCCGGCGGATGCGCCCGTGCAGATCACCTTGGATGATGCGACCACGACCACAGCGGCTGCAACAGCAACGGCCCCTGCGGCTGCGGCCCCCCGGCCAGCGCCCCGCCGCGTGGCAAGTGCACCGGCACCGCGCCGCGCCGCACCTGTTGTGGTCCGCCAGACGGCCAAGCGCCGCGCACCCGCGCCTGCACCCCGTGTGGTGGCAGCACCGCGCGTGATCACCCCCGCGCCACAGGTGCGCCGCACCGTTCCGGTTGCAACCGCGTCCGGCGGCGGATGTGGTGTGACAGCGATTTCGCGGCAGTACACGCGCGGCAGCGGCGTGCGCTGCGGTCCGCAGGCAGAGCCGATCATCGGCAACCGCCGCACCGTGACGACCGCGCCGCAGGCGACCCATACTGCGCCACGCACCGCGACCGCCATTCAGCCACATTTCGGTTCGGCCTATGCCAGCAATGTCACCGCAGGCACCCGCGTGGTGCCCAAACATGTTGCCAGGAACCGTATCAATACACGCAATGTCACCGTGCCGCGCGGCTACCGTCCGGTCTGGGATGATGGGCGGCTGAACCCGAAGCGGGCCGAGCAAACCCTTGGCGGACGTGCAGATATGCTGCTGGTCTGGACCAATACTGTGCCGCGCCGCCTGATCAATCAGGCCACAGGGCGTGACGTGACCGCCACCGTGCCGCTGGTTTATCCCTACACAAGTGTTGCCCAGCAGCGGCGTGATCTGGGTGAGGTGACAATCGTTCAACGCAACGGTCAGACGGTCAAACGCATTCTGCGCCACGCACATGCCAAGCCCGCAGCACGCAAACCGGTCTATTCGTCACGATCAGCGCCTGCGCCCAAGCTGACCCAACCCAAGGCGGTTGCCCCGTCCAAGGCGCTTGCGGGCAAGCGCTATGTGCAGGTGGGTACGTTCCGCAACAGTGGCAACGCCCAGCGGACCGCCCAGAACATCGCGCGCATGGGCATGCCCGCGCGCATTGGCAAGCACCGCAAGGGCGGTCAGACCTATATGACTGTGCAGGCGGGGCCGTTTCACGGATCGCGCGCCATGCAGCAGGCGATGACCCGTCTGCGTGGGGCTGGGTACCGCGACGCTTTTGCGCGGTAAGCGGCATTGATCACGCGCTGATTTCGGGCCAGTCGGAGATGATCCGGCTGGCCATTTCTTTTGCCCAGAGGGCATAGGCGTCAGCGCCGGGGTGAAAGCCGTCAGATGCCATCAATGCGGGATCAAGCTTGTTGTCGAAAGGCACGTAAACACAGGTCGGTCGGGTGCGTAGAAACGGGATCAGGTGACGCTCAAGGCGTTCGCTGTGGCGTCCCAGCGTCCAGCGCAGCGGCTCGGGCAGCAGAGGGAAGCTGCGCAGGGGCGGCAGACCCGACAGGTAGATGCGTTTCGGCTGATACAGCGTGTTGAGGCGGGTCAGCAAGGCATCGGTCTGGCGGCACCAAACCGGCGCGGGAACAAGGCGGGTGACATCGTTGACGCCGAGGGCCAGCACGACGACATCAAGCGGTTTCGGTTGTGCCTGCGCCAGCCGGACGAGGGTGCTGGCGGTGGTGGCACCGGTCAGCGCATCCAGATGCCAGGTCACCGTAAAATCGCGAGCCAGTATTTGGGTCAGCTGTCCTGCAAGGGCTTGGGACTGATCCGCGACCCCGACGCCCGCGGCGGAACTGTCCCCGATGAGGGCGAGGCGCAGGGGTGGACCGTGCCCGGTGGTGCCCGCGCGCGGGCCCGCCGCTTCGGGCATGCTTTGTGCCCTGCGCCGCACACGCAGAGCCTGCGTGATCAGCAGCGGTGACAGGCCGATCCGAAACAGCGTGTCCAGCAGCGTGCTATCCTCCGCAGATGGATTGCAGGCGCAGCCAGTTCGCGTCTGACATCAGCGGTTCAGTCAGTTTGCCGTTCATCGGATCCCCTTCGATCAGATTGAGCGTTGTTTCACCGGTGATGTCGCGTGCGTAGGCGTAGGGCGTGCTGCGCAGTGCCGCGTTGCCAAAGCGCTGAAGCTGGGCGGCGGTGTCGGGGGGCGGCGGTGTGGTGGTGAGCAGATGTTCGGCGTAGGCGTCCAGGGCTTCGGGGGCAAGATCGCCGGTGGTCAGCAGGCGGAAATTCTCGCGCAGACCCACCACCTGCAACAGATCGCGCAGCGGATCGGAGGCATCGCGGCGGGTCTGTTCGGTCACGATATATCCGGCGGCGACATCGGGTTCCTCAAAATCTTCGATCACACTGCGTTTCAGCAGGATCAGATCGCCCGGCACATGCAGGCTTTCGTGGGTCATGTCGGGCAAGACCACCAACTGACCGGCCTGCAAGCGGTTGCCCAGAAGCGCCAGCGCGGCACGCGAAGTGGCGTCACCGCAGACAGCGCCCGCCACGCGCTCGATCCTGCTTAGAAGGGCGGCACCTATGGCATCGCGCTTGACCTGTGGCACGACCTTGAGGGTGTGGTCCTGCATTGCGCCGGGCAGCCAGAACACCGCAAGCCAGGCCACTACCAGACAGGAGGCGACCAGCCCGAACCACCGCAAACGGCCCGGACGCGGGCGCGCCTTTTCGATGGCTTTGCGCAGGGTTTCGATGGCATCAATCATCTCTGCTTCGGTTTCGGGCAGTTCCAGTGTTTCGCCGGGGTCTCCGTCGGGGTGAAAGATTGCAGGTCGCGTGCCGGGGTTGGCGCGTTCAATGGCGGCAAGCGACCAATGGGTCAGCGGCTGGTTTTTGAGGTCGATGATCATCAGCGTGGCGTCCCCGATGGAAACGAACACCTCGCGGCGCTGCTCCTCGGGGCTGGCGCGCCACAGGGCCGTCGCCTCAAGCCGGGCGTATTTGGTAAGCGCGGTCATCGGGTGTGCTGGTCTGCCTGCTGTTTTGAGACTAGTCTACCATGACAGCGCGACGGGGCAATGGTCCGCGCACAAAGGAGTTGGCATGGAATTTCGCAAGGCGACAGCGGCGGACATCGACGCGATTGCCGCAATGTGGCACGCGGGCTGGCACAGCGGGCACGCGGCGCATGTTGCGCCCGCGCTGGTGGCGGTGCGGACAGAGGCGGAATTTCTGGACCGCGCGCGGGCCCATCTGCTCAAGACGACGGTGGCAGAGGTCAAAGGTGCGTTTGCGGGTTTCTTCATGTTGAAAGAGGATGAGATTTACCAATTCTACATCGGGGCGGAATTTCGCGGCACGGATGCGGCCACCCGGCAGATGGCCCAGGTTGAAAGTGACATGACGGGCCGGGTTGCGTGGCTTGCCTGTGCTGTGGGCAATGCGCGGGCGGCTGCGTTTTATGAAAAATGTGGCTGGGTCCGGCAGGGCACGTTTGTTTATACGGTTGAAACGGCTGGAGGGCCGATGGACGTGGACGAATGGCGTTATGCCAAGGATTTGCGGTGAGGGTGCAGAGGATCTGCACCTTACCATTCTGTTCCGGCGTGAGGTGCAGATTCTCTGCACCCCGATTGCCGGTCACAAGTCGGCGGCGGTCTTGCGCAGCTCGTATTTCTGAATTTTCCCGGTCGAGGTTTTCGGCAACTCCTGAAACACCACGCGTTTGGGGGCCTTGAAGCCCGCCAGTGTTTCGCGGGTAAAGGCGATCAGCCCGGCTTCATCCGGGTTGGCGCCCGGTTTCAGTTCAACAAAGGCGCAGGGGACTTCGCCCCATTTGTCGTCCGGTTTGGCCACAACGGCGGCAAGGTTCACATCGGGGTGCCCCATCAGCACGCCCTCTACCTCCACGCTTGAGATATTCTCGCCTCCCGAAATGATGATGTCCTTGGCCCTGTCGGCAATCTGGATATAGCCGTCGGGATGTTGCACGGCGATGTCGCCGGAATGGAAGTACCCGCCCGCAAACGCCTCTGCGGTGGCGTCGGGGTTTTTCAGATACCCTTTCATCACCGAATTGCCGCGGATCATGATTTCGCCCTGCGTTTTTCCGTCCATCGGGGTTTGGATGACCTGCGGATCTGTGACGGTGATGTGGTCCATCATGGGCATGGCCACACCCTGCCGTGCCTTGATCGCCGCGCGGGCGGACTCATCCAGGGACTGCCAGTCTTCTGATTTCCACAGGCATTCGGTGACATGGCCGTAGGTTTCGGTGAGCCCGTAGACCTGTGTGATGTTAAAGCCCAGCTTTTCGATCTTTGACAGCGTTGCGGGCGCGGGCGGCGCACCGGCGGTGAACACTTCAACCGTATGGTCAAAGGGGCGGCGCTCTTCCTCGGAGGCGTTGACCAGCATGTTCAGCACGATGGGCGCACCGCCGAAATGGGTCACGCCTTCGTCTGCGATGGCATTATAGATGTTGGCCGCCGAAATATCGCGGCAGCACACCAGCGTGCCACCGATCAGCGGCATCATCCACGTGTGGTTCCATCCGTTACAGTGAAACAGCGGCACGATCTGCATGAACACCGGATGCAGCACCATCCGCCACGAGATCACGGTGCCCATCGTCATCAGATAGGCGCCCCGGTGGTGATAGACGACGCCCTTGGGCCGCCCGGTGGTGCCGGACGTATAATTGAGCGCAAGGCTTTCCCATTCGTCCTTCGGCATATGCCAATCGAAATCCGCGTTTGCCTTGGCCAGCGTGTCTTCATAGGTCGGATGGCGGCCCGTGGCGGGAAGTGCCGGGTCCGTGACTTCAATAATCCGGGGCGGTGTGCCTTGCATCTGTGCGCAGGCGGCCTCTGCCAGCTCGACAAATTCGGTGTCTGCCAGCACGATCTTTGCGCCGCCATGATCAAAGATATAGGCAACGGTGCCCACGTCCAGCCGCATGTTGATGGTGTTCAGCACCGCCCCGCAAGCCGGCACGCCGAAATGCGCCTCGGCCTGAGCGGGGGTATTTGGGATCAGCGTGGCAACGACATCGCCCGATGCGACGCCCATCGCGGACAAAGCGGAGGCAAGGCGCGTGCAGCGGTCATGGTATTGCGCGTAGGTGGCGCGGTGGTCGCCGTAAATCACCGCCGTTCTGTCAGCAAAGACAGAGGCCGCGCGGCGCAGGTGTGACAGCGGTGTCAGTGGCACATAGTTGGCGGCGCATTTGTCCAGACCCGTTTCATCAGCCATCCATCCCATGTCGCAGCTATCCTTAAATCATGTCGCGTTGGTGGTTGAGTATTGCGGGCGGCTGCGGAGTTTGGAAGGGTAAAAGTGAATGTGAGGGCAGCATGGATACAGTGAAACCGGGGGTGGCGGCGGCATCGGTTCTGGCGGGCATGTTCACGCTGGGACTGACCGACAATTTTGTGCCCTATATCTCGGAACGCGGGTCGCTGTGGCAGTTTCATTTTGTCCGGTCGCTGATGGCATTTGGTGTGCTGGCCGCTGTGGTGGCGCTGGGCTTTGGCAGTTTTCGCGCCAAGCGTCCCTGGGCGGTGCTGGCGCGCAGCTTTTTCCCGGCGTCCGCCATGCTGATCTATTTTGGCTGCCTGTCGGTGCTGCCCATCGGGGTGGTGGTGGCGGGGCTGTTCACGGCGCCCTTGTTTGTGGTACTCATCTCGATCCTGTTTCAGGGAAAATCGGTGGGGGTGTTCCGCTGGGGCGCGGTGGTCATCGGCTTTGCGGGGGCATTGATGGTGATCCGGCCCGACCCTGCAGCACTTGATCCTGTATCTTTCCTGCCGATTGTGGCGGGGCTTTTCTATGCCATCGGGGCGGTGGCCACACGGGCGTGGTGCGAGGGGGAAAGCACCCTGAGCCTGACGGCGGCATTTTTCGGGATGCTGGGGGTGTTCGGCCTGATCGGCATATTTGTCGTGAACGCCGATGCGCCCGCGGGCCACGCGGGCTTTGTGCTGCGGTCGTGGGGGCCGCTGGACGCGACGATGCTGTTCTGGTTCGCGGTGCAGGCGGTCGGATCGCTGATCGGGATTGCGCTGATCTTTCGCGGGTATCTGCTGGGCGAGGCGAGCCATGTGGCGGTGTTTGAATATTCGCTGCTGGTATTTGCAAGTTTCTGGGCGTGGATGCTGTGGGGGCAGTCTGTGCCGCCGCTGGGCCTCTTGGGTATGGTTCTGATTGCTCTGGCAGGCGCAGTCATCGCGTTGCGCAGCACGGTGCCGCCTACATCGGGCCGGGTGCCGGAGGCGCCGGAATGATCATCAGCCGGGGGCGGTCCTATATCTTTGTGCACATTCCCAAGACCGGGGGCACATCGCTGGCGCTGGCACTGGAAGCGCGCGCCATGAAGGATGACATGATGCTGGGCGACACGCCCAAGGCGCTCAAGCGCCGGCGGCGGCTGAAGGATGCGCAGACATCGGGCAGGCTTTGGAAACACGCAGGGCTGAGCGACATTGACGGTCTGGTCAGCGCGGATGAGATGGCGCAGATGTTTACCTTTACGATGGTGCGCAATCCGTGGGACCGGATGGTCAGCTATTACCACTGGCTGCGCGACCAGACCTTTGATCACAGGGCTGTGGCACTGGCCAAGGCATCGACATTCGAGGACTTTCTGCGCGATCCGGTCACACAGGCCACCCAGCGCCAGTGGCCCGCTGCCAGCTATATGACCGATATCACGGGGCGCGAGCGGTGCGATCTGTATATCCGGCTTGAACATTTTGCGCAGGATGCACGCCCGTTGATGGCGCATCTGGGGTTTGACCTGGATCTGCCGTGGCAAAACCGCTCTGACCGGGAAAAAGACCACCGCGCCTACTATACAGATGAGACGCGCGGGATCGTGGCGGCGTGCTGCGCCGAGGATATCGAACGATTCGATTACACTTTTACGTAGAATTTTCTTGGTGGACTTTGGCCACAAACCAAAGATTACCGTTATTCTGCCATCTAATTCTCATGAAATCGCAGGAATTGTTGCCTGTTTGGGCACCAATGCCCCAATTGCGCCGTTTTCCCGGCCCGACTCGGTCACGGGAATCACCCCAGATGGTTCCAGTAACTGCAACAGCGCCCTGCCACGGCGCATCACCATGGGGATGGATGATATGTTTGGATGGAAGAACAAAACAAATGCGGTGCCACAGCGCACAGCGGAAATGACAGGGGCCTATGACGGTGGCCTGAGCGTACAGACACACGGTCTGATGGCGGGCACAAAAGTTGCCTCGAACCTTGGCTGGCGCGTGATTGAAGCGCTGACCGTCGGAGACAGCGTGCTGACCTTTGATCACGGCATGCAACAAATTACCGAGATCCGTCGCCAGACATTCTGGCTGGATGCCCCCGATACAAACCCTGCCAGCTGGCCCGTGATCGTGCCGGTCGGCGCGCTGGACAACCGCGAAGAGCTGACGCTGCTTGCCGATCAGGGCATCGTTGTTGAGAGCGACGCGGCAGCGGACGCTTTCGGGGATCCGTTTGCGGTGGTGCCTGCACACGCTTTGGAGGGCGTGCGCGGCATCACCCGTGCGGCACCGATGCAGAAGGTAGAACTGATCGCCGTTTATTTCGAAGGCGAAGAGGTGATCTATGTCGAGGGTGGCGCGCTGATCCACTGCCCCGCACATACAACATCGCTTGACCGTTTTCTGGACGGTTCGGCGGACTACGGCATGCTGTCCCTGCGGGATGCGGCCTTCGTGGCGGAATGCATGATTGTCGAAGACCAGATCCTGGCCTCTGGCGGTTGGGTTGACGGCCAGCAGACGGTGCACTGCTGAAACGACGCTGCGGGCTTTTGGGCGGGCCCGCACACAGACATTCCCCATGTAGAAGAGGGACCGCGTGAGAGGCGCGGTCCCTTTTTCTTTGGTGGGAAGGGATGTTCGGCCACCGCTGTTTAAGAAGGTTCATTCTGCGGGCTTTTCTGCCGCCCGCAATGCCTGTACTGATATGTGGTTTCGGAAAAAAGATGTCTGTTCGATCCGATGGCTGGGGAAGTTTTGATCTGGTCCTGACCAAAGCCCAAAATGCTGATTGGAGAATTCTATGGACCTCAACACATTGGCTCTATTTGCGCTGAAGGAATTCTTGCTTTCGCTCACGCCGGGGCCTGCGGTGATGCTCGTGATCGGTTTGTCAATCCGCCAGGGATTCCGCTTTGGGTTCATGGCGACGCTAGGGATACTGTCCACGAACGCCGTGTTTTTTACCTTGTCTGCACTGGGAATCGGGGGCTTGATTGTCGCCAGCGCCACACTCTTTACGTTAATTAAATGGGTAGGAGCGGCCTACCTGGTGTATCTGGGCGTTGGAATGATCATGCCACTGGTAAAGACCCTTTGGCACAAGCGAACTTTTGGTGACGGTCTGGACCTTTTAAAAGCGAGGGCAGACGCGCCCAAGGTCCAGCAAAGCGCGGTGAAGTCGTTTTGGCAGGGGCTCAATCTTCAAGCGTCGAACCCGAAGAACATCTTGTTTTTTGTTGCGATCCTCCCGCAGTTTGTTTCACCGGAAGGTAACTTCGCCACTCAGCTGGTCATTCTTGGCATCGTCTCGGTTCTGTTGGAGCTTCCGGTCCTTGCTTTCTACGGCTTCGCCTCCGCGCTCGCTGCACGCCTTATGAACGAGCGCGTCATTGAATGGATCGAAGCGGTAGGCGGCGGCATATTGATTGCACTCGGAGGCGCACTTGCAGCATCCCAGCACCGTTCAGGTTAAATTGACCTAGGTATCACAAAGGTCACGTTCGTTCAGGTTGCAACATCCGCCGCTTGGGTTCCACGCAGATACTGGGCCTTCTTTGTCGGGCCTCCGCAAAGGCAAGCCGCTCCGAAAGCACGGATGTGGGCGCCCCTGAGGGCGACGCGCGTGTGGCCGCCGATGCTTTTAAACTGCATGAGATACGGCAGGTCACGGGATCGGCAATCCCGTCCACTATTGTGCCGATGTACATACGAAAGAGGGCACCGCCGGGTGCCCTCTCTTTAAGTGTCGGACAAGACCAAGGGGATCAGGCGGCTGCCTGTGTCTCCCCGCCGAAGCGGCCATAGAACGACTGGTTTTTTTCTGCCATTTCCTTAAGCAGGGCAGGCGGCTCGAACCGGGGGCCGAATTTCTCGGCCAGTTCTTCGCACCGCTCCACCGCGTAGGGTGTGCCGATGATGTCGAGCCAGCTGAGCGGCCCGCCGGACCACGGCGCAAAACCCCAGCCAAGGATCGCGCCGACGTCACCTTCGCGGATGTCCATCAATACGCCTTCCTCCAGCGCGCGCACGGCTTCCAACGCCTGCACGAACATCAGACGGTCCTGCACCTCCTGCACGTCGGGCTGGTTTTCGGCCAGTGGGTATTTATCGTGAATGCCCTTCCAATAACCCAGACGCTTGCCCTTTTCGTCGTATTCGAAATAGCCCGCCTTGGCCTTACGGCCCAGACGCCCGATGTCTTCCATCCAGACGATCAGATCGTCGGCCTCGGACGCGGGATATTCATTGCCCATCGCCGCCTTGGACGCGCGCATGATCTTGGTGGCAAGGTCGATGGAGGTTTCATCGCCCAGCTGGATTGGCCCTACCGGGAAGCCCAGCATCTGTGCGGCATTGTCGATCAACGCGGGGGCGACCCCTTCGGTGACCATGCGCGTCGCCTCACCACCGTAGGGGATGATGCAGCGGTTGGCGTAGAAGAAGCGCGCGTCGTTCACCACGATCGGCGTCTTGCGGATCTGGCGGACGTAATCGAGCGCCTTGGCCACCGCGCGATCACCGGTCTCCTTGCCCTTGATGATCTCTACCAACAGCATCTTTTCCACGGGGGAGAAGAAGTGGATGCCGATGAACTGATCCTTGCGCACGGAGGCTTCCGCCAGCCCGGAGATCGGCAGGGTGGAGGTGTTGGAAGCAAAGATGCAATCCTCGGGGATGATCGCCTCGACCTTTTTGGTCATCTCGGCTTTGACCTCCGTGTCCTCAAACACCGCTTCGATGATCAGGTCGCAGTCGCTGAGCTTGTCCAGATCGGGCGTTGCGGTGATCAGGCTGAGCAGCTGTTCTTTCTTCTCTTCCGTCGCCTTTTTCCGCGCGATGCCCTTGTCCATGTAGGACGCGGAATAGGCCTTGCCCTTGTCGGCGGCTTCCTGATCGCGGTCGATCAGCACCACTTCGATGCCCGCCTGTGCGGAGACAAGCGCGATGCCCGCGCCCATCATGCCTGCCCCCAGCACGCCCAGCTTTTTCACGCGCTGGTCGGCGATGCCCTCGGGGCGCACGGCCCCCTTTTCCAGCGCTTCCTTGTTCAGGAAAAGCGACCGGATCATGGCGGAGGAGCTTGGGTTCATCAGGATCGACGTGAACCAGCGTGCCTCGATCTTGAGGGCTGTGTCGAAGGGCACTAGCGCCCCTTCGTAGACGGCAGACAGCAGCGCCTTGGCCGCAGGGAACGCGCCCTTTGTCTTGCCGTTCACCATCGCATTGGCACCGACGAAAGTCATGAAACCTGCGGGGTGATAGGGCGCACCGCCGGGCATTTTGTAGCCCTTGGCGTCCCACGGTTTCACCAGATCGGCGTCTTTCGCGTTCAGAACCCATTCTTTCGCGGCGGCAACCGGATCGGCCACGACCTCGTCAATTAGGCCCGCTTTGGCGGCTGCGGCCGGGGCGACCATCTTGCCTTCCAGCAGGAAACCGGAAGCGGCCATCGCGCCCAGTTTGAAGCTGAGACGGGTGGTACCACCGGCACCCGGAAAGATGCCAACCATGATCTCCGGCAGACCAATCCGCGCCTTGGGGTTGTCCGCGCAGAAGATGCGGTGCGTCGCCAGCGGCAGTTCCAGACCGATGCCCGCTGCCGTGCCGGGCAGGGCTGCGGCAATCGGCTTGCCGCCTTTCAGCTTCTTGGGATCCATGCCCGCGCGCTCGATCTTGCGCAGCAGGGTGTGCATGCGCATCGTGCCCTCAAACAGACCCTTGGCCGGGTCGTCACCGGCTTCGGCCTTGAGCGTTGCGAGCAGGTTCAGGTCCATCCCACCGGCAAAGGAGCCTTCCTTGCCGGACGTGATCACAACGCCCTTGATCGCGTCATCCGCCAGCGCCTGATCAATCAGGGCGTCCAGCTCGCTCAATCCGTCGATGGACATCACGTTCATGGATTTGTCGGCCACATCCCAGGTGATGATCGCAACGCCGTCGGCGTCCGTTTTCATTGTAAAGTCGGTCATGTTTCAGGTCTCTTTCTTTTGGGTCTTGGCGGCGCGGGGGGCCTGCGCAAGGGTCTGTGATTCTGTAATGCCGGTGCTTAGCGCGCGGCCAACGGTTGTCTTTTGATCCACGGCATATTGGCTGGCGCTGATCTGCCACCGGTTCTCGACAAATTCGAGGACAGAGAAGCTTGGAAACGGTTCCATCACCCGCTGATGACCCGACATCATGTGGGTGATATGCGTCGCCTCTATGCGGAAGGGGCCGCGAAACTCGGCCACTTCGCAAATGCGGATCAGGTCGGTGATGTTGCGGTTTGCATAATCCTGCACAACCCGTTCAAACACCGTGCGCAGCGCGCTTTGGGTTTTCAGCACCGTTTTCTTGTCGGGCGTTTCAACCACATGAGGCAGCAGGAAACACCGCTCGAACATCTCAAAATCGTTGCTGAGCAGGGCGGTGCCCGTCACTTCCAGCAACATCTCCGAGATGTCCTTGGCGGTATATCCGTCTCTCTCAAGCATGGATCTATACGCGCTCGATGATCGTTGCTGCACCCATGCCCGATGCGATGCAAAGCGTAGCAAGACCCACTTCCTTGTCCGCCCGCTCAAGCTCGTCCAGCAGCGTGCCGATGATCATCGCGCCGGTCGCGCCCAGCGGGTGACCCATCGCGATGGAACCGCCGTTGACGTTGACTTTCTCATGCTCGACGTTGAAGGCCTCCATGAAGCGCATGACGACGGCGGCGAAGGCCTCGTTCACCTCGAACAGGTCGATGTCCTTGATGTCCATGCCGTTGTCGGCAAGGATTTTCTCGGTCACCGGCACGGGGCCGGTCAGCATGATGGTGGGGTCGGTGCCGATCTTGGCCGTCGCCCGGATGCGCGCGCGGGGCTTCAGCCCGTGCTTCTCCCCGAACTCCTTGTTGCCGATCAGCACGGCGGCGGCCCCGTCCACGATACCGGATGAGTTGCCCGCGTGGTGGATGTGGTTGATCCGCTCTAGATGCGGGTACTTCAGCATCGCCACCTTGTCGAAACCGGGCATCACCTCGCCCATCTGCTGGAATGCGGGGTTCAGGCTGCCCAGCGACTGCATGTCGGTCTGGGGACGCATGTATTCGTCATGATCCAGAATGGTCAGCCCGTTCTGGTCCTTGATGGTGATGACGGAATTGGCAAATCGCTTCTCGTCCCACGCCTTCTGCGCGCGCTGCTGGCTGGCCACGGCCAGCGCATCCGCATCGTCACGGCTGTAGCCGTATTCGGTGGCGATAATGTCGGCGGAAATGCCCTGCGGCACAAAATACTGCTCCAGTGCGAGGCTTGGATCAACGGCAATCGCCGCCCCGTCACTGCCCATCGCCACGCGGCCCATCATTTCCACACCACCGGCGATATAGGCGTCACCCGCCCCGCCGCGCACCTGATTGGCGGCAAGGTTCACCGCTTCCATGCCCGAAGCGCAGAAACGGTTAATGGCAAGGCCAGGGATGGATTCATCAAGATCGGAGGCAAGCACGGCGGAGCGCGCCAGACAGCCGCCCTGTTCCATCACCTGCGTGACGTTGCCCCAGATCACATCCTCAACGGCGTGACCCTCAAGATTGTTACGCTCTTTCAGGGCGTTCATCGTCTGCGCGCTCAGGCGCAGGGCAGTCACTTCGTGCAGGGACCCGTCCTTGCGGCCCTTGCCGCGCGGGGTGCGCAGGGCGTCGTAGATATAGGCGTCGGTTGTCATATTGGTCACTCCAGTTCAGGCGCGGTCAGCGGGGCTGCCGGGCATCAGATCGTAAGGGGCTTTCCAGCCCGATTGTTCAGAAAGACGCGTCAGCCACGCGTCGATGTTGGCCCAGTCGCTTCGGTCAAAGCCGAAGGGTTCGGGGTAATAAAGATAGCCACAGCAGGACAGGTCGGCGTTGGTCACTCCGTCGCCCACGATCCAGTCGCGGCCCTCCAGATGGTTGTTCAGCACCTCATAAGCCCCCTTGAGGCGACCCTGATTGAAGGTGATCACCTCCTGCGGGCGCTTGTCCTCGGGGAGGAAATTCATCAAAAACCGCGTCACACCCGCCATCGAGCTGAGCTTGTGGTTGTCCCACAATACCCAGCGCAGGATCTCGCGGCGCTCGGCCGTGTCCTTGCCGCCGAATTTGCCGGATTTCTCGGCCACATAGTCCTGAATGACACCCGATTGCGTTAACCGCACGTCACCGTCGATCATCACCGGCGCTTCCCCCATCGGGTTCACGTCGCGGCGGTATTCCGGCGTGCGGGTTTCGCCGCCGAAGAAGTCGACCTTCACCGGCTCCCAGTCCAGACCGGAGAGTTGCAGCGCCAGAGCCGCCTTGTAGGCGTTGCCGGATTCGCCGAAGCAGTGGAGTTTGATGGTCATGGTCTGGTTCCTTGTTTCTGATGTCGAATTCGGGGGTTTCACACCCCCGGACCCCCGTGGAATTCTAGTGGAAAGATGAAGCGATCTTCAGATTTCGTTTACCTTTATTTCCTAGCCTGAGGGGGCCCGGCATGCTGGAAAGATAACCCGGGTGAAAGGTGAAGCTCTGTCGGGCAGCAGACCTGATGTTGGTGCTGTCCGGCGGAGTGGACGCCGTCCCCCGGCTTCATCTTTCCAATACAATTCAAATCCGACCCTTCCCCGCTCGCGCGCTTACAGATTGCGCGAAATCAGTTCCTTCATAATCTCGTTGGTACCGCCATAGATTCGCTGCACCCGGGCGTCGGCCCACATCTCGCCGATGGCGTATTCCTGCATAAAGCCGTAGCCGCCGTGCAGTTGCAGACATTCGTCCAGCACTTCGCCTTGGGTGTCCGTCGTCCAGTATTTCGCCATCGCCGCGCGTTCGACGGTCAGTTCACCGCGCAGGTGTTCGGCGATGCACTGATCCAGAAACGCGCGCGCCACGGCGGTTTTGGTTTTGCATTCGGCCAGTTTGAAGCGGGTGTTCTGGAACTGCATCAGGTTGCCGCCAAAGGCTTCGCGTTCCTTGCAGTAGGCAATCGTACGCTCCACCGCGCCTTCCATCGCGCCCACCGCTTCGCAAGCGATGATCAGCCGTTCCTGCGGCAGCTGCTGCATCATCTGGTAGAAGCCTTTGCCTTCTTCCCCGCCAAGGATGTTTTCGGGCGGAATTTCCACATTGTCGAAGAACAATTCGGAGGTATCAGAGGCGTGTTTGCCGATTTTCTCAAGGTTGCGGCCCCGCTGGAAGCCTTCAGCGCCTTCGGTCTCGACCACCACAAGGCTCACGCCCTTGGAGCCAAGCGAGGGGTCCGTCTTGGCCGCCACGATGATCAGTTCGGCGTGCTGGCCGTTGGTGATGAATGTCTTCTGGCCCGACAGGCGGTAGGCGTTGCCATCCTTGATTGCCTTTGTCTTGATCGCCTGTACGTCTGATCCGGTTGACGGTTCGGTCATCGCCAGCGCGCCGATCATCTCACCGGCGACCATCTTGGGCAGCCAGCGTTTCTTTTGCTCTTCCGAGCCGTATTGCAGGATGTAATGCGCCACGATTCCCGAGTGGATGGAATGGCCCCAGCTTGCCAGATTGGCCCGCGCCGCTTCCATCAGGATTGCCGCTTCATGGCCGAAATCACCGCCGGCACCGCCGTATTCTTCGGGGATGGAGGGGCAGAGCAGGCCCAGTTCCGCCGCCTCGTTCCACGCGCTGCGGTCCATTTCGGACTGCTTGCGCCATTTCTCGAACCGGGGCGACCATTCGGTCTTGATGAAATTGGCTGTCATTTCCGACAGCATCTGATGTTCGTCGGTCATCCAGGGGGATGCGGTGCTTGCGAAATCTCTCATGGGTGGTCTCCGGTCATCATCTTTTGCGGTCGTCGAGGTCGGCGTTGAACAACCGCAGCCGCGCGGTCAGGTTTTCCTCGTTCATCACCGAATTGAAATTCTCGAACAGAAAGGACAGCGCCTCGCCTTCGTCCAACCCGGCATCGGCGCTGAATTTCTTCAGGGCGCGGTAGCCGTCTTCCGTCATGGCGACGGGGAAACGGCGGGTCAGGCGAAAGCGTTTTGGCATTTTAACCTCTTGTTAATAAACGGCAAATGTTTCGCGCGCGAAACATTTGCCGCCCTGAGCTTAGAAGTTTGCCGCGTCCAGCGCCATCACCGTATCGGCACCCGACTGGATGCGCGTCAGGTGCAGCGCCGTGGCGGGCAGTTGACGTGCCATGTAGTAGCGGCCCGTCGCCAGCTTTGTCTCATAGAACGCGGCGTCACCGGTGCCCGCGTCAAGCGCTGCCTTGGCGGCAAGGCCCATCTTGGCCCACATCAGGCCAAGGCAGACGTGGCCGAACATGTGCATGAAGTCATTCGAGCCTGCCAGCGCGTGGTTCGGGTCTTTCATGCCATTCTGCATGAAGTACATGCCCGCCGCCTGCAGGTCCTTGGATGCGGCCTTGAGCGGCTCCATGAACTGCGCGTCGAAATCGGCATCCTTGCCGGAGTTGTCCTTGATGAAGCTTTTCACCAGATCAAAGAAGGCCATCACGTGTTTTCCGCCGTCCTGAGCGAGCTTGCGGCCCACAAGGTCCAGCGCCTGCACGCCGTTGGCCCCTTCGTAGATCATGGCGATCCGGGCGTCGCGGGTGAACTGGGACATGCCCCATTCCTCAACATAGCCGTGGCCGCCATAGACCTGCTGTGCCTTGACGGTCATGTCATAGCCCACGTCGGTCAGGAACCCTTTGATGACGGGGGTGAGCAGGGACACGAGGCCGTCGGCGTCCTTGTCCTCGGACCGGTGCGCGGCGTCGATCATGGTTGCACCCCACAGGATGAACGCCCGCGCGCCTTCGGCAAAGGATTTCTGGTCCATCAGCGAGCGGCGCACGTCGGGGTGAACGATGATCGGATCGGCCGCTTTCTCGGGTGCTTCGGCACCGGTGACGGCGCGGCCCTGCAGGCGGTCCTTGGCGTAGTCCAGCGCGTTCTGGTAGGCCACATCGGCCTGTGCCAGACCCTGCATGCCAACGCCCAGACGGGCCTCGTTCATCATGGTGAACATCGCGCGCATGCCCTTGTGTTCTTCACCCAAGAGGTAGCCTGTCGCCTCGTCGTAGTTCATCACGCAGGTGGAGTTGCCGTGGATGCCCATCTTTTCCTCGATGGAGCCGACAGCGACGCCGTTGCGCTCGCCCAGCGAGCCGTCCTCGTTCACGATGAACTTGGGTACTATGAACAGGGACACGCCCTTGATGCCTTCGGGGCCGCCTTCGATCTTGGCCAGCACCAGATGGATGATGTTGTCGGCCATGTCGTGTTCGCCCGACGAGATAAAGATTTTCTGGCCGGTGATCTTGTAGGAGCCATCGGTCTGCGGAGCGGCCTTGGTGCGCATCATACCCAGATCGGTGCCGCAGTGGGGCTCGGTCAGGTTCATGGTGCCGGTCCAGTCACAAGAGACCATCTTGGGCAGGTAGGTGTCTTTCTGCTGGTCGGTGCCGTGCGCCAGAATGGCCGACGCCGCGCCGTGGGTCAGACCCTGATACATGGTGAACGCCTGGTTCGCGGCTGAGAAAAACTCACCCACGGCAGAGCCGATGACCTGCGGCATGTTCTGGCCGCCGTACTGCTCTGGCATGTCCAGACCGGTCCAGCCGCCTTCGCGCACCTTGTCAAAGGCTTCCTTGAAACCCTTGGGCGTATAGACCACGCCGTTCTCCAGACGACAGCCTTCCTTGTCGCCCACCACGTTCAGGGGGGCCACCACTTCGGAGGTCAGCTTGCCCGCTTCTTCCAGAATGGCGGAAGTAAAGTCTGGCTCAAGGTCTTCGTAGCCGGGAATTTTGGCTTCGCTGATCTTGAGAACGTCGTGCAGCACAAACTGCGTGTCTTTGGTTGGTGCGTCATACTTTGGCATGTGGCTCTCCCTTGAGGTCTTTTCTCGGTTTTGCGCGGCGGCTGAATTATTCAGCGGCGCTGCGCGGGTTCTTGAGCGAGGCGATCATCTTTTCACCCCATTTAAGTTGTTCTTTGAGATCGTTGATCGCGGCGTCGAGTTCGCGGCGCTGGTTTTCCATATCGGCCAGACGGTCATGGGCGATGTCATATGCGCGGCTGAACTGGGTCAGCTGCTGGTCGCCCATGTGATAGAGGTCCAGCAACTGCCGGATTTCCTCAAGGCTGAAGCCGAAGCGCTTGCCGCGCAGGATCAGCTTGAGCCGGGCGCGGTCGCGTTTGGTGAACAGGCGCTTTTGCCCCTGTCGTTCGGGGAACAGAAGCTCTTTGGCCTCATAAAAGCGCAGGGTGCGCGGCGTTACGTCGAACGCATCGCACATCTGGCGGATTGTCATCATCTCGCTGGTCATCTCAATACCTTTGTCACAGGCTGTTTTGCATCAATTCTGAGCCTGATGTGTGATGTTCCGTCTTTTCTTACAATAGAAGGTTACGTTGACGTAACGCAGACGTCACGTCACTTTGAAAGTTGACGTGGCTATACCTTTGGTAAGCTTGATATTTTCCAACACCTGCCTTTTTCACCTATTTTGTCGGTTGGACGGGTATTTTCTGCAAAGGGGGCGCTTTTGGCGCTCAAATGCGGCCGATCCGCGCTTTTCCGCCGATTCCCTGCCGGATTGGGATGCTGTGGGGTTTCGGGCCAAAGCTGCTGTTGCACCGGGATCGTGGGGTCGTTACGGGGGCGGCTTGGAAAACCGCACGTCCATACGTTTGCGCACGTTTTGTTAACGAATTGTTAAGAGAAATTAACTAAGGTTAACGTCACGGCTGCCATTGTTCGTTATTGTGCGTTTGTTGGAAGGTAAGACATGTCGAGATCAGAACCAACACGCAGCACCGGGCTGCGCGCAGAGGTAGAAGAAAACCCCATCGGCACGCTGATGCATGCAATCAACCTGATTGAGCATGCCACGTTCGAGCTGGCGGACAAGGCGTCAAGCGACCTGATCGGTCAGCTGATCGCGGCGACGGCCGAGCTGGACCGTGCGGCGCGTCAGATTGGTGATCTGGGTGAGGCGCGGGTCGTCGGAAACTAACCGTCCTGATCTGCCGTCTTGGCCAGATATTCAACGGTTTCCGCGCGTAGCTGGCCCAGTTCTTCAATGGCTTCGTCCAGTTGTTTGCGCTGTTCGGTCAGTTCGGCAAGCTGTTCGTCCGCCAGCGTGACCCATGCCTTCATCTGGCTTTGCGTGCCTTCCTTTTCGTAGATCAGCAACCACTGGCGGATTGTTTCAAGTGAAAAGCCAAACTTGCGTCCGCGCAGGATCAGCTCCATCCGGGCGCGTTCGCGGATGCCGTAGTAGCGTGCCCGCCCTTCGCGGTCGGGTTGCAGCAGTTCGATATATTCATAATAGCGCAGGGTGCGCGGCGTCACGTCGAACGTGGCACACATTTCTTTGAAATTCAGGCGCTCTTCTGACATGAATCCTCGCTTCTCTTGCGTCAGGCTAAGACGATGGATGGACAAGCGCAACAGCCCCACTTGCCCTTTGCAGAATGCACGCGGATAAAGGGCGCAGTTCGCCCAGAGGACCAAGTGACATGTCAGACAAGATCAAGAGCGCGGGCCAGTTCATTCAGGCACTGCCGCACGCCTTGGCGCTGGGAATGGAACTGGAAGAACTTGAGGCAGGGACGGCACAGATTTCCATGCCCTATTCCGACAAGATTGTCGGAGACCCCAAGACGGGCGTTGTTCACGGTGGTGCGGTGTCGGCGCTGATGGATACCTGTTGCGGGGCCGCGGTGATGAGCCATCCCAGCAATCCGGCGGGCACCGCGACGATTGATCTGCGCATTGAATACCTGCGTGCCGCAACACCGGGCCAGCGGATCACGACACGGGCCACCTGTTATCATGTGACGCGGTCCGTCGCTTTTGTGCGTGCGACCGCCGTTGACGAGGACGAAACGGTGCCGGTTGCAATGGCCACGGGCACATTCACGGCGGGGACGGGCGGATGATCAGACGTCCTGAACCCATGCAGATCGTCAAACAACGCCGCGACGGGGTGCTGCGCGCGCTGGTGGATGGCGTTCCCTACATTCAGTTTCTGGGCATTACCTTTGAGCGGCGGGGCGATGAGCTGACCTGCATTCTTCCGTTCAAGGAGGATCTGGTGGGCAATCCGATGCTGCCTGCGTTGCACGGCGGGGCGACGGCGGCCTTTCTGGAAGTGACCGCGATCATCACACTGAGCTGGGGCATGATCTGGGAAGATATGGAAAGCGGCGCGCTGGATGCCGCGACCATCACGCCCGATACGCTGCCGCGTCTGCCCAAGACGATTGATTTCACGGTGGACTACCTGCGTTCAGGGCTGCCGCGCGACGCCTATGCGCGGGCGCGGATCACGCGGGCGGGCCGGCGCTATGCCTCTGTTTCGGTGGAGGGGTGGCAGGACAACCGCAACCGGCTTTATGCGCAGGCCACCGGGCATTTCGTAATGCCGAAACGGCAAGGCTGACATGAACGGGGCCTCCGGCGGCAAGGAAATCAGCCACCGGCGTGTGCTGAACATTGCGCTGCCGATTGTGCTGTCGAATGCCACAGTGCCGATACTGGGCGCGGTGGACACCGGCGTTGTCGGGCAGTTGGGGCAGGCGGCGCCGATTGGTGCGGTGGGGCTGGGTGCAATTATCTTGTCGGCGTTCTACTGGTTTTTTGGCTTTCTGCGCATGGGCACTGTCGGGCTGACCGCGCAGGCGGCGGGCGACAATGATCAGCCGGAGGTGGCGGCGCTGCTGACGCGCGGTCTGATGATCGGGGTTGGCGCGGGTGTGGCGGTGATTGCGTTGCAGGCCGCCTTGTTCTGGGGGGCATTCCGCGTCTCGCCCGCCTCGGCAGAGGTGGAGGGGTTGGCGCGGCAATATATGACCATCCGCATCTGGTCGGCCCCGGCGGCGATTTCGATGTATGCGATTACCGGCTGGCTGATCGCGCAGGAGCGGACGCGGGCGGTGCTGGTGATCCAGCTTTGGATGAACGGGCTGAACATCGGTCTGGATCTGTGGTTTGTGCTGGGGCTTGGCTGGGGTGTGCAGGGCGTGGCGCTGGCCACTTTCATCGCGGAATGGAGCGGTCTGGCGCTGGGGCTTTGGTTCTGCCGCGCGGTGTTTCGGGGGCCGGACTGGCTGAATTGGGTGCGCGTGCTGGACAGGGTGCGCTGGGTTCGGATGATGAAGGTGAACACGGATATCCTGATCCGGTCGCTGATGTTGCAGGCGATGTTTGTGTCGTTCGTCTTCATCGGTTCGGACATGGGGGACGTGACGCTGGCGGCCAATCAGGTGCTGATGCAGTTTTTGATGATCACCTCTTACGGGCTGGATGGTTTTGCCTTTGCCGCCGAGGCCCTGGTGGGCCGCGCCTACGGCGCACGGCAGGTGACAGCGCTCAGGCGGGGGGCGGTTTTGGCGTCGTTCTGGGCCTGCGTTGTGTCTGTGCTGCTGATGGGGGCGTTCTGGGTGCTGGGGCCGATGGTGATTGATCTGATGGCCACCGCGCCAGAGGTGCGGGCGGATGCGCGGGTCTATCTGTCCTATCTGATCTTTGTGCCGATCACCGGGGTGGCGGCCTTTATGCTGGACGGTATCTTCATCGGGGCCACCCGGTCGCGCGATATGCGCAATATGATGGCGGTGTCTTTCGTGGTTTATCTGCTGGCGGTCTGGGCGCTGGTGCCGCTGTTTGGCAACCACGGGCTGTGGGCCGCGATGCTGATCGCCTTTGTGGTGCGCGGTGTCACGCTGGGCCTGCGGTATCCGGCGCTGGAGCGGTCGCTTAAGGCGTCTTGACCGCTTGCAGAAGAAAGCTCATCGGCACCTGAGCGTCCTGATTTTCGTAGATGTCGTAGTCGACTTCGCGGATGGAATGGGGAAATTCCTGCAAACGTGTCAGGGCCAGCCCCGCATCAAGGCTGGCCTGCACGATGCTGCCAAGGGTGTGGATGAACCAGTGGCTTTCGGTCACGTCATCGGGGCGGGTGCCGTCGTAGGTGATTGCGGCGGTTTCGGTGAACGGATCGGCGCGGAAGTAGCTGAAGGCGGGGCGCATCGGGTCGTCCGTTTCGGGGTCGAACATTTCAAGCACGGGGTGCGTTTCGTAGATGACCAATCGTCCGCCGGGACGCAGGAGCGCGGCCACGGCGGCGAAAAAGCCGGGCAGGTCGGGCATCCAGTTCAGCACGCCGATGGTGATGAAGGCCAGATCATAGTCACGGGGTGTATCGGGGGGCAGGGCATAGATGTCGCCCTGAATGAAATCGGCCCTGTGACCCGAGATGTCGCGCAGGGTGGCGGCCTGCGCCAGAAACGCCTGTGACTGGTCGATGCCGGTGCAGGAGGCCGCGCCGATGGCGCAGGCCGACAGCACCTCGCGCCCGTTGTTGCAGCCGATTTGCACGGCCTTTGCCCCTGCGATGCCCGCGTCCTTCAACGCTTGGGTCATGGTCGCGTCAAAGCGCGAATAAGCCGGATCGGTGAAGCCGGTGCAGAGTTCTTCCCAATAGGCCCCGCGCCCGTGATGGGGGGCAGAGGCATCCCATGCGGCACGGTTCTTGGCAGTGATGTCGGCGGTATCGGTCATAGCAGGTCTGTCACGTTATCGGGTGGGCGGCCAATGACGGCGCGGTCGCCTTTGATGGCGACGGGGCGTTCGATCAGGATCGGGTGGCTGGCCATCGCCGCCATCAGATCGCTGTCGGGGCTGTCCTTGCTGAGGCCCAGTTCCTTGAACACTTTTTCGCCCCGCCGCATCATGTCGCGTGCAGGCGGGTGGCCAAGGGCATGGCGCAGGGTGGTCAGTTCTGCCAGCGTCGGGGCATCGTCCAGATAGCGGCGGACCTGCACATCGGCCCCTGCCTCCTCCAGCAGCGCCAGCGCCTGACGGGATTTTGAACAGCGCGGATTGTGCCAGAGCGTGATCATAGCCAGTCCTCCTTGCCGCTGCCCAAAGCCTCCACCACCGTGGCGAACCCGTCGCGGGCCAGCAGGTCCTCCAGCCCGCGCAGGATGTCCGCCACCAGCGACATGCCACCGTAGACCAGCGCGGTGTATAGCTGCACGGCGGATGCGCCCGCGCGGATTTTGGCATAGGCCTGTTCGGCACTCCCGACACCGCCGACACCGACCAGCGGAATATCCGTCAGCGTCGACAACCGCGCCAGAACGCGGGTGGATTTTTCAAATAGCGGTGCACCCGACAGCCCACCCGCTTGACCGGCATGGGGTGAGCGCAGGCCGTCGCGGTCCAGCGTGGTGTTGGTGGCAATGATCGCGGCAACGCCTGCGTCGGCTGCCACCTCGGCCACGTCTTCGATTTCGTCGGCTGTCAGGTCGGGGGCGATTTTCAGGAATACGGGCGTGGCACCGCGCACCTCCATCACCCCTTCCAGCAGACCGGCCAGCGCGGCCTTGCCCTGCAGATCGCGCAGCTTTTCGGTGTTGGGGGAGGACACGTTGACGGTAGCGAAATCCACGTGATCGCGGGCTGCTTCCATCACACGCGCGAAATCTGCGGCGCGGTCCGTGCTGGTCTTGTTGGCACCAAGGTTGAGGCCCACGGGTATGCCCGTACCGCGTGTGGAGAGCCGGGCGCAGATCGTCTCTGCGCCATCGTTGTTGAAACCGAAGCGGTTGATGGCGGCGTGATCCTCTGTCAGTCGGAACAAGCGCGGTTTGGGGTTGCCGGGCTGGGGCAGGGGCGTGGCGGCCCCTACCTCAATAAAGCCGAAACCGCTGCGCGAGAGTGGTGCGATGGCGGTGGCGTTCTTGTCAAAGCCCGCCGCCAGCCCCAGCGGATTGGGCAGGTCAAGCCCCGCCAGCGTGGTGCGCAAACGCGGCGATGTGATGGGACCGGGCGCAGGGGCCAGACCGGTTTGCAAGGCACGGATGGCAAGGCCGTGGGCGGCTTCGGGGTCCAGCCTGCGCAGGGCGGCAAGGCCCAGCCGCTCCATCAGCGCGTTCATCCAAACACATCCCCCGGGCCGGCGTTCTGATAGCGGATCAGGCGCGATGTTTTCACTGCCGCCTGACGGTGGACAACGGCGCTTTGGTACTCCGGGTCAGAGATCATCGCCAGAAAAGCATGGGCATCGGGATACTGCGCGATGAAAGAAGCGTCCCAGCGTTCTTCCGGTGGGCCGATCAGCACCGTCTCGAAACTGCCGCGCCACAGGATGCTGCCGCCGACCTTGTCGAGCACCGGGCCGGAATGTTTGCCGTAAAGTGCGTAGGCGTCGGCCCCTGTCAGCCCGTCGCGGGCGAGTTCATGATCCCCGGGATAATTGGCCAGATCGTTGAACCGCACGAGGTTCAGCATGTTCAGCGGTGTGTCGCGGGGCAGATCCTTGAATGCATCGAATTGCGCGCGGTCGGGGTCAACATAGTTGGTCATGCGCTTGCCTCCTCAAATCCGGGCGGGAACTGGTGCACGCCATTCTCCAGCGGCAGGGGCTGTGCCCAGACGACATCCTGCAGTTTCATCTTGCGGTAAAGATGCGGAAATTCCGCCCCGCCGCGCGACACTTCCCATTTGAGCGCGTCGCCTGCCGCATCCGCATCGACGGCGATCAGGAACAGGCCGTCGGCCCCGGCAAAATGCTTGGCCGCGGTCTCGGCCGCCTGTGCGGCGGTAGAAAAGTGGATGTAGCCATCGGCCAGATCAACCGGCGCGCCTGCGGTCTCGCCGTTCTGGCGCAGGGCTGTCCATTCGTCCGTGCGGAAAATCTTGTAAATCAACATGGACGTGGTGATGCCCGCGTGGTCCACAGGCGTCAACCCTCCCGCATCGTTCAATCGGGACACCGGCGGGCCGTTTTTTCCTGCCCCTGCTTCTTTTTATCGCAAAAAACTCAAGCGCCCATTCGCCTGCAAATGCAGCGGTGCAAAGGCGCACAACGGCTGACCCAGGGGCAACAGGCCACAACTTCTTTGACAGGCTGCGGGCGTGGGGCCACCATAGGGCATCAGATTCCATTTGGGGGAAAACCAATGACACGATTCCTGACAAGCGTTGCCGCGCTGGGCCTGATGGCCGGGGCCGCCGCTGCGGACTATAACCTGACGATCCTGCACACCAATGACTTTCACGACCGGTTCGAGCCGATCAGCAAATATGACGGTCCCTGCTCTGCCGAGGACAACGCCGCAGGCGAGTGTTTTGGCGGGATCGGACGGATGATCACCGCAATTGCCGACGCGCGCGCGCGGGGCGGCGAAAACCAGATCCTTCTGGATGCCGGGGATCAGTTTCAGGGGTCACTCTTTTATACGCAATACGGCGGCGACATGGCGGCGGAGTTCATGGAACAGCTGGGCTATGATGCGATGGCGGTGGGCAATCACGAATTCGATGACGGTCCCGAAGGGCTGGCCCCGTTTCTGGACAAGGTGAGCTTTCCGGTATTGTCAGCCAATATCGACGTCAGCGGGAATAACCTGCTGGCAGGCAAGGTCGATAAGTCCACCGTGCTTGAGGTAGGCGGCGAGCGCATTGGCGTGGTGTCGGTTCTGGCCGAAGACACGGTTGAGACATCTTCGCCGGGTCCGAGCGTTATCTTCTCTTCTGCTGTGGATGCTGCACAGGCCGAGGTGGATGCGCTGACGGCGGACGGGGTGAACAAGATTATCCTGCTTACCCATGTGGGATTGCCCCGAGACAAGCAGCTGGCCGAAGCGCTGACTGGTGTGGACCTGATCATCGGTGGTCATTCACACACGCTTTTGAGCAACACCAACGACCGCGCGGGCGGGGCTTATCCGACGGAGGTGAACGGCGTGCCGATTGTGCAGGCCTATGCCTACGGAAAGTATCTGGGTGAGTTGAACGTGACCTTTGACGATGCCGGTGAGATCACCCGGATCGAGGGCGAGCCCATTCTGCTGGACGCCAGTGTGGCAGAGGATTCAGCGGCAGTTGCACGTGTCGCAGAACTGGCCAAACCATTGGAAGAACTGCGCAACAAGGTGGTAACCACGATCGACGAGCCTTTGGGCGGTGACCGTGCGGTCTGTCGGGCGCAGGAATGTTCGATGGGTACACTTATTACCGATGCCATGCTGGCGCGGGTGGCCGATCAGGGCATCGAGGTTGCGATCCAGAACGGGGGCGGTATCCGGGCCTCCATCGACGCGGGTGAAGTGACGATGGGAGATGTGTTGACGGTGCTGCCGTTCCAGAACACGCTGTCGACCTTCCAGGTCAGCGGGGCCACGCTGGTTGAGGCGCTGGAGAATGGTGTGAGCCAGATGGAAGAAGGCGCAGGCCGTTTTCCGCAGGTGTCGGGCATGTCCTATACTGTTGATCCATCGGCCGAAGCGGGCAGCCGCATCAGCGACGTGATGGTGGGCGGCGCGCCCATTGACATGGACAAGACCTATGGCGTCGTCAGCAACAACTATGTCCGCAACGGCGGTGATGGCTATGCGATGTTCAAGACGGCCGAGAATGCCTATGATTTCGGCCCCGATCTGGCGGATGTGACAGCCGAGTATCTGGCAGAGAACGCACCGTACAAGCCCTTCACGGACGGCCGGATCACGGTCAAGTAAACACCCAAAAGGCGCGCCGGGCGGATGTTCGGCGCGCCTTTTTATGTTTGTACACTCGTGTTGGCGTTCTGTGGTCCACACCTCATTTGAGAGAGATGGACGAGGTGCAGCGTGGCTTTTGCGGACGCGTGCGTATCGGGGTAAACTGCCGGGAAAGGATCCAAGGAGAGACACGCCATGTGTGGACGTATGGCCGTCACGCTGCCGCCCGATGCAATGGCGCGGCTTTTTGCAGCCGCTCCGGCCAATGATCTGCCGCAGGTGCCCAATTACAATGTATGTCCCACAAACGATGTGCATATCGTCACCAGTGACATGCACGGGGCGCGGCGTCTGGGGGCGATGCGGTGGGGGTTTATTCCGCGCTGGTACAAAAAGCCGTCAGGTGGCCCGCTGCTGATCAACGCGCGGGCGGAAACCATCGCGGAAAAGCCTGCCTTTCGCGACGCGGCGCGCAACCGGCGCGGGCTGATTATTGCGACCGGTTTTTATGAATGGACAAAGGATGCCGAGGGCGGACGCGACCCGTGGTACATCACGCGCCGCGATGCTGCGCCCATCGCTTTTGCGGCGGTCTGGCAGGACTGGACGGACCCCGAGGGGGGCAGGCAGGCGACCTGTGCCATCGTGACGACCGCCGCGAACGCGCCGATGCAGGCGATCCACCACCGGATGCCGGTTATTATTGAACCGCAGGACTGGCCGCTTTGGCTGGGCGAAGCGGGAAAGGGCGCGGCCACGCTGATGACCGCTGCGCCAGATGATCTGTTGCAGTGGCACCGCGTTGACCGCGCCGTCAATTCCAACCGCGCCCAAGGCGCAGGGCTGATCGAACCTTTCGCGTCAGATTACAGTCAAGGTCCGGACATTCCCTAGCGTGGTGCGCCGCGCAGGCTTAACCCGCTGGTGGGCCGGATTCGACCGGAATTTCGGCCAGCGGTGGTTCGGCAAAGCTGATCTCGCCCGCCATGCCTTCGCCTTCGCTCACCGCTTCGGAGAACGACAGCGGCGTGTTGGCTGTCAGGTTCAGGACAAACGTCGCGTTGAGACCGATCGACCCTGATTCCCAGGTGCCTTCCGGGCCTTTGATTTTATGCGATGCACCGGATTCATTGGTGAACACCACGTTGTCACCCGGTTTTGCGTAGGTCACCGAAGGAAAGTATCCGCCTTCGAGGATCAGGACGACGTGATTGTCGGCATGTGCGGCACCGGCCGTCAGGGATGCGGCAGCAGCAAGGGCGCAGGCACCTTTGCGGAAAGAAATAAGCATAGCAATGCTCCTTGTAACGGCCCCACCCGGTCACAGACAATTTTCACTAAACGGTAAATGAGGCGAAATTTTGGCAATGTGGCCAAAAACGTCCGATCTTTGCGCGGCAATGGGGCAGGTGCGGGCGGTTCAGGCGGCCTCGGCCTGTCCGGCAAGCCACATCCTGAACGATGTCAGGGCCGCGGTGTCTTCGCGGGCTTCGGGCCAGACCAGATAATAGCTGCCGATGCTTTGGGTTGTCTGGGTTGAGGCGAGCATCAATTGTGCGTCGCGCAGGTATGGTTCGGCAAAGAACGTGGGCAACAGGGCGACGCCAAGCCCGTGGATGGCCGCCTGCGCCATCGTCGAGAACTGATCAAACATCATGCCGGCGGGCGGTTCGGCGTCCACACCCAATGCCGAAAGCCAGCGCGTCCAGCCTTTGGGCCGGGTTTCAAGGTGCAGCAGTTGGTGCGCCAGCATATCAGCGGCATTGTCGAGCGGGGCCGCCAGCAGATCAGGCGCACAGACCGGCACCACGGTTTCGGGCATCAGGGGCAGGTAGCGCACACCGGGCCAGTCTTCGTGACCAAAGTGGATTGCAGCATCGAAGGGGCTGTCCTGAATGGCGAAGGGTTTGAGCCGCGTGCTGAGGTTGACGGTCACTTCGGGGTGGGTTTGCGCGAAATCGCGCAGGCGCGGGGCCAGCCAGTGCATCCCGAAGGCGGGCAGGATCGCAAGGTTGAGTGTGCCGCCCGTAGGATTGGTGCGGGCAGAAACCGACGCCTGTGCCAGCGAATTGAGGATGTCGCGGACCTTGGCCACATAGGACTGACCGGCATCGGTCAGCGTCAGCTGCCGCCCTTGCCGCGCAATGAGTGCCACGCCAAGCTGTTCCTCAAGCGTCTTGAGCTGGCGGCTGACCGCACTCTGGGTCAGGGCGAGTTCCTGTGCTGCTGCGGTGGCGGAGCCCAGCCGCGCGACGGCCTCGAAAGCGAGCAGCGCCGAGATGGAGGGCAGAAAACGGCGGGGGGCTATCATATGACTTTTTCTCATACATGCAGAACAAAGCAGCGATAGTCTTTTGCGCCGGAATTTGCAATAAGAGGGGAAACGACACCTGAATTGAGAGGAACTGCCATGAATGCCGAAGCTCCTATTCTGCGCGCCAAAGACGCGCCTGATCTTGGAACATTTGACTGGTCCGACCCCTTCCGGCTGGACAGCCAACTGACCGAAGACGAACGCATGATCCGCGACAGTGCCAAGGCCTATGCGCAGGAAAAGCTGCAGCCGCGTGTGATTGACGCCTATGCGAACGAGACCACGGACGAGGGTATCTTCAAGGAAATGGGCGACATGGGCCTGTTGGGCGTCACCATTCCGGAGGAATACGGCGGGCTGGGCGGCAACTATGTCTCCTACGGTCTGGTCGCGCGTGAGGTTGAGCGTGTGGATTCAGGTTATCGGTCGATGATGTCCGTGCAAGCGAGCCTCGTGATGTACCCGATCTATGCCTACGGGTCAGAGGCGCAGCGCAAGAAGTACCTGCCCAAGCTGGTATCTGGCGAGTGGATCGGCTGTTTTGGTCTGACAGAGCCTGATGCGGGGTCAGACCCTGCGGGCATGAAGACGCGCGCCGTGAAGACGGCGAACGGCTATAAGCTGACCGGCTCGAAGATGTGGATTTCCAACGCGCCGATTGCGGATGTGTTCGTGGTCTGGGCCAAGTCCGAAGAGCATGATGGCAAGATCCGTGGCTTCGTTCTTGAGAAAGGCATGAAGGGGTTGAGCGCGCCGAAGGTGGGCAACAAGCTGTCCCTGCGTGCGTCGATCACCGGCGAGATCGTGATGGACGAAGTGGAAGTGGGCGAAGACGCGCTGTTGCCCCACGTGTCCGGTCTTAAAGGGCCGTTCGGCTGTCTGAACCGTGCGCGTTACGGTATTTCCTGGGGTGCGATGGGTGCGGCGGAGTTCTGCTGGCATGCTGCACGTCAGTACGGGCTGGACCGCAAGCAGTTTGGCAAGCCTTTGGCGCAGACGCAGCTTTTCCAGAAGAAGCTCGCGGATATGATGACCGAGATTTCATTGGGTCTTCAGGGGTCGTTGCAGGTGGGCCGTCTGATGGACGAGGCGAATGCCGCGCCCGAGATGATCTCTATCGTGAAGCGCAACAACTGTGGCAAGGCGCTGGATGTGGCGCGCCACGCCCGCGACATGCACGGTGGCAACGGGATTTCCGGTGAGTTTCAGGTGATCCGCCACATGATGAACCTTGAGACGGTGAACACCTATGAGGGGACGCACGATGTGCACGCGCTGATCCTTGGGCGTGCACAGACGGGGCTTCAGGCATTTTTCTGATGCCGGAGGCGCGCAAGCGCGCTATGAGTTGTAGTTGAAAGATGAAGCGGGGGTCGCACCAAGGTGCGGCCCTTTTGCCTTGGGGAGAGGTGTGATGGACCGGGTTCAGATCGTGCATGAGAATTTCTTGCGGCGCGTGGCGGCGGAGGAATTTCCCGAAGGAAAGACCGAGCGATCCGCGCTGGATGCTGAAACGGCGATGACGCTGTACCGCGCGCAGGTTCTGTCACGTGCGCTGGATATCGAAAGCCGCGCGATGCAGAAGCGGGGGGCCGGTTTTTATACCATCGGGTCATCCGGGCACGAGGGCATGGCGGCGCTGGGCCATGCGTTGCGCGTCGATGATATTGCGTTTCTGCACTACCGTGATGCGGCGTTTCAGATTGCACGGGCTGCCAAGGCGGGACAGGCGGGCATGATGCGCGACATGCTGCTGAGTTTTGCCTGCGCGGCGGAGGATCCGACGAGCGGGGGGCGGCACAAGGTGTTGGGGTCGCGTGCGCTGATGATCCCGCCGCAAACCTCGACGATTGCGAGCCATTTGCCCAAGGCAGTGGGGGCGGCGCATTCGATTACGCTGGCGCGGCGCAACAGGCCCGAGCACGCGATTTTGGCGCGTGACGGTATTGCGATGTGTTCTTTCGGGGATGCGTCGCTGAACCATTCCACGGCGCAGGGGGCGATCAACGCGGCAGGCTGGACGGCGGTGCAGGGGGTGCCTTTGCCGCTGTTGTTTGTGTGTGAGGACAACGGGATCGGCATTTCGACCAAGACCCCGGCGGGTTGGGTGAAAGCATCCATGTCCGCGCGGCCCGGTATCCGGTATTTTGAAGCGAACGGGCTGGATATGTTTGCTGCAAGTGCGGTGGCGCTTGAGGCTGCGGAATGGGTGCGCAGACACCGCAAGCCCGCGTTTTTGCATCTGCGCACCGTGCGGCTTTATGGGCATGCGGGGCCGGATGTGGTGACGACCTATTTGCCGAAGGCCGAGGTTGAGGCTGACGAAGCACATGATCCGTTGATTTATTCAGCGCGGGGGCTGGCGGCGCAGGGGGTGCCCGCGAAGAAGATCGCAGAGGTCTATACCGAAACGCTTGATCAGGTGGCGCAGGCGGCGGGCGCGCTGGGGGATGTTGCGCGGCTGAAGACCGCGGGCGATGTGATGGCGAGCCTGATCCCGCCGCGACGGGCCGTGGCCCCCAGTAATGGGCCAAGCGCCGAGAAGCGCAGCGCTGTCTTTGGGTCTGATGCGGGGCAGTTGGACCAGCCCCAGCCGATGGGGCGGCTGATCAACTGGGCGCTGCATGATCTGATGCTGGCGCACGATGAAACGCTGCTGATGGGCGAGGACGTGGGGCGCAAGGGCGGCAACTACGGGGTGACGCAAAAGCTGCATGCGCGGTTCGGCCCGGCGCGGGTGATTGATACGCTGCTGGACGAGCAGAGCATTCTGGGGCTGGCGATCGGTCTGGCGCATAACGGGTTTATCCCGATGCCGGAGATCCAGTTTCTGGCCTATCTGCACAACGCCGAAGACCAGTTGCGCGGCGAGGCGGCGACGCTGCCGTTCTTCTCTAACGGGCAATGGGCCAATCCGATGGTGATCCGCATCTCGGCGCTGGGCTATCAAAAGGGGTTTGGCGGGCATTTTCACAATGACAATTCGATTGCGGTATTGCGCGATATTCCGGGGGTGATCATCGCCTGTCCGTCGACGGGGGATGAGGCGGCGATGATGCTGCGCGAGTGTCACCGGCTGGCGCGCGAGGAACAGCGGGTCTGCATCTTTCTGGAGCCGATTGCGCTTTATCCGATGCGTGATTTGCTAGAGCCGGGGGACGGCGCGTGGATGCGGGGTTATCCCGCGCCCGATCTGCGGATCGAGCAGGGCACGGTTGGGGTGCATGGCGACGGGGCCGACCTTGCCATTGTGACGTATGGGAACGGGCATTATCTGAGCCGACAGGCCCAGCATGATCTGGCCGCAAGCGGCGTTGCGGTGCGTGTGATTGATCTGCGTTGGCTGGCACCGCTGCCGCAGGCCGCGATGATGGATGCAGTGGGCGACAGGCCGGTTTTGATCGTGGATGAATGCCGCCGTACAGGCGGGCAGGCAGAGGCGCTGATGGCGGTTATGGCAGAGCAGGGCCAGCGCCATTTTGCACGGGTGACGGCGGAAGACAGTTTCATCGCGACGGGCCCTGCTTATGGGGCGACGCTGCCCTCACGCGACGGGATCGTGGCGGCGGCGGAGGCTTTGCTGGCGCGTGTGGGACAGGGATAGCGAATCGATTGCTTTCTTGTAGGCTTTGCGCCGGGGTTCATGTGTTGGGTTAAGTTCAAATCTTAAATTATTGAATTAGATAAATTAATTATTCAGGATTGTCGTTTTGCACACGTGTGCAAATAAATCTTGAAATGATCCGACACTTCGCCCAACGTATCCTCAGGCCCGCATTCTTGCGGCAAGGGGGGTACGCTATGGCAGAGATTCAACTGCGTAACATCAACAAACGCTGGGGCAGTTTCGTGGGGGTCGATAACTTCGATCTGACCATTGCGGACGAGGAGTTTCTGGTGCTGTTGGGTCCGTCCGGTTGTGGCAAGACCACGACAATGCGCATGATCGCGGGGCTTGAGGACATCACCGAAGGCGAGATCGTGATTGACGGAAAAGTGGTCAATGATCTGGACCCGAAAGACCGCGATGTTGCGATGGTGTTTCAGTCCTACGGGCTTTACCCGCATATGAATGTCTACGAAAATATTCGGTTTCCGTTGAAAGTACGCAAGATTGATCCCGATACCCACGACGAGCGGGTGCGCCGCGCCTCTGCGATGGTGGAGCTGGACGAGTTTTTGCACCGCAAGCCGGCTGAATTGTCGGGCGGTCAACGCCAGCGGGTGGCGTTGGCCCGTGCCATTGTGCGGGAACCCAACGTCTTTTTGATGGACGAGCCGCTGTCGAACCTTGACGCAAAGTTGCGCGTCAGCACGCGGGCGCAGATCAAGAACCTGTCCCACGAATTGAAGGTGACCACAGTCTATGTGACCCACGACCAGATCGAGGCGATGACGCTGGCAGACCGGGTTGTGGTGATGAAGCAGGGCAAGGTGCAACAGGTCGGCACACCGACAGAGATTTACGACAATCCTGCGAATACCTTTGTGGCGTCTTTCATCGGATCGCCCGCCATGAACCTGATGGATGGCACAATCAAGAACGGCGTTTTCGAGGGAACAAATGTGCGCATCGAGGGGCTGACGGCCGCTGACGGCGAGGTCACGCTGGGCTTTCGCGCCGAGGACGCCGGTGTGGCGGAAGATGGCGCGGGCCAGATCAACGCTCCGGTTTATACCATTGAGCTGCTGGGCGATGCGGTGATGCTGGCGGTGCGCGCGGGCGGGCAGCTTGTGTCGGTCAAGGCGCACAAGGAATATCGGGCGAACATCGGGGATGCCGTGGGCTTTTCGGTGCCGCCAAGCATTTGTCACGTGTTTGACAGGGCTTCGGGCGAACGCATCAGCGTTGGCTGAGTAAGAGATCCCCTGCGGGGGAATGACGGGTGCAGTCTTGCAAGGTGCACCCCAAGCAAAGCAACAGGGAGTTTGCAAAATGATGTTGAAGAAACTGGCACTTGCGGGTGTCGTAAGCCTGATGGGGACCACGGCATGGTCCGCGTGCGCATTCGAGAACGAGACAGAGGTGAAGATCCTTTCTGCGGGGTTTGAGGCGTGGAAAGCGGTGACCGATGCGATGGCCGAATGTGGCAACGTGCAGGCGGAGCTGGATCAGGAATTCCGGACCAAGCAGCCTGCGGCGTTCGAAGCCAACCCATCGCTCTATCACCTTGGCGGTGTGTCCAACGGCACGATCACGCCTTTGCTGAATGCAGGCACGATCCGCCCGTTGGATGATCTGGTTGAAAAGTACGGCCAGCATCTGCAGCCAAACCAGTTGATCCGCATTGACGGCAAGATCATGGCCGTGGCGATGATGGTGAACACGCAGCACCTGATGTACCGGGCCGACGTGTTTGAGGAAATGGGGATCGAGACGCCCAAGACATGGGAAGACGTCTATGCCGCCGCCGCCAAGATCAAGGAAAGCGGCAAGATGGATACGCCTTTGGGCGCGACCATGAAATCCGGCTGGAACCTCGCGCAGGAGATGGTCAACATGCTGCCCGGTCACGGCGGCAATTTCTTTAACGAGGACAATACACCGGCGGTCAATTCAGCCGAGGGCGAGGCGGCGCTGGCCACGTTGAAGGCGGCACTGGAATACACCGACCCGGAAGTTCTGGTGTCTGATTCCACCTATGTGCAGCAGCAGTTCCAGCAGGAAAAGATCGCGATTGCGAACCTCTGGGCGTCCCGCGCCGGTGCGATGAATGACGAGGCCGAAAGCGCCGTGGTGGGCAAGGTCAAGATGGCCGCAGCACCAATGGCGATGGACGGCGGCGCGCCTGCCACGACACTGTGGTGGGACGGCATTGTCGTTGCCAGCAACATCTCTGATGAGGAAGCCGATGCAGCCTTCCGCGTTGCGATGGAAGGTCTGGACGAAGAGATGGTCAAAGCCAACAACGAAGCGGCGATCTGGCTGGTCAAAGGGTACGAGCCCGGCCCGCTGGCTGAAGGTGCGATTGCAACGGCAACCGCCAACCCCGCGCCGCCTGCCTATCCGTCGACCACACGCATGGGCCTGATGCACACCGCTCTTGGCAACGAACTGCCCGCCTTCCTGACGGGCAGCCGCGATGCCGCCGCCACGCTGGTGGCCATCGAAGAAGCCTATACGACTGCCGCAAAAGAAGCCGGCATTCTGGAATAAAGACAACTGCACTGGCCGGAGCACCTTTGGCCAGTGCACACCCGACGCGGGGTTTGTTGAGTGCCTTGAGAGGCATTTTGCCAAAACCGCCCGAGACGCGATTTTGATCTGTCGGCAGGTCCGGCATGTGACCAAGGGGGAACCGATGAACTTCAAGACATTCTTTGCCTTTGTGGCCCCGTCGCTGTTCATGATGATCCTGTTCATTGCGCTGCCGCTGGTGTCGGTGTTCATCCAGTCTTTCCAGATCACCCAACCTGTGATGCAGAACATCGAGGTTGAGACCTGCACGCCGGGGTTCCTGACCCAGACCTGCACCACCGAAATGAAAACCGTCCCGACGCTGGACGAAGACGGCAAGACGATCACGACAACCGAATGGGTGGGCCTGCAAAGCTACCGCAACCTGTTGCAGATGGACAAAGTCTGGGCGGCGGTGTCCTCGGGCAATTTTGCGGAGATTCTGCAAATTGATTTCTGGAAGGCGCTGCGCTTTACGCTGATGTTTACGCTGGTGACGCTGCCGCTGGTGATCATCGTGGGCCTGCTGATCGCGCTGACGGTCAACAATGCCGCCAAATCGGTGCGCGGTCCGGTGATCTTTGTCTCGCTTTTGCCATTCATCATCACGCCGGTGATTGGATCGCTGTCGATCTACTGGCTGTTTGTCGGGGACGGTATTCTGACCGCCATGATGGAGCGATGGTCCGGCACCAACATCTCGATGTTTGCGCAGGCCTGGACGATTGAACTGCTGATGTATTTCTACCGCGTCTGGCACGTGGCACCCTTTGCCTTTGTGATCTTCTACGCGGGTCTTCAGACCGTGAACATGGACACGCTGGAATCCGCGGTGATCGACGGGGCCAGCCGGTGGGAGCGTCTGCGCCATGTGGTGATCCCGCATCTGATGCCGCTCATCATCTTTATCGCGCTCATCCACCTGATGGATTGCTACCGCGTGTTCGAGGAAATTGTCGGCTTCCGCTCTCAGGCGCATGTGATCTCGCTTCAGTGGCTGACGTTTGACTTCCTCACACCGGATGACGCGGGCAACCGGGCCATCGCACGGGCCAGCGCATCGGCCATGCTGACCATGATCGGGATCGTCTTTTTGCTGATCCTGCCACTGCGCCGCACATGGCGTGACCACAAGGGGAGCGCACACTGATGTCGACCACGTCCAAAGCCATGCGGCAGTCCTTCGGGCTTCGCTTCTCCTCCGCCGCTTTCCTTGTGTTTTGGTGCATCATCGCGGCCTTCCCGATCTTCTGGATCGCGGTGATGAGCATCAAGGCACCGCGCGACGCCTTTGCCGATAATCCGTGGGATGTGATCGTCGGTCCGGCGACGCTGGCGCGGGGCGAAGGCCTGTCGGTCCTCGACATCGCAGTGGGGCTTGTGGTGCTCTACTTCGCCATCCGCTGGATGTTCACGCGGCTGCCCGGCCTGATCCGGCAATACGCCAACGGTCCCTTTATCATTCTGGGCTGGCTGGCCGGTGCCGTACTCTATGCACTGGCATTCCTTCTGGTTTTCTTTGTGGTGCTGCCGCTGGTGCTGGGCCCGCTCAACAGCGTGCTTGGCCCTCTGGGTGAGCCGATCCTTGGTCTGACAACCCAGCACTACGTGGCTGTCTGGGGCGAGAACGAGTTTTACCGCAATTTCCTGAACTCCATGCTGGTGACGGCGGGTGTTGTCACGATCTCGCTTACGGTGGGCACGCTAGCGGGGTACGGGCTGGCGCGGTCGGGCTCCGATCTTGCGTTCTGGCTGTTGATCCTCGCGCTGATCTTTCGCGCGCTGCCCCATTCGGTGCTGGTGGCAGGCTATCTGCCGTGGTTCATCAATTCCGCCGAAATCCTGCGCCCGATCTTCGGGGAGCTGTCGCCCACGCTCTATGGCCAGCCCTGGGCCGTCATCGCCGTACTGGTGGCAATCAACCAGCCCTTTACCATCTGGATGCTGCGGTCGTTCTTCCAGAACATCCCGGCAGAGTTGGACGAGGCGGCGCGCGTGGACGGGTGCAGCCATTTTCAAGCCTTCCGCCGGGTGATCATGCCGGTCATGTGGCCGGGTGTCATCACCACGGGCCTGTTCAGCTTCCTGCTGGGTTATAACGATTTCCTTGTGACGGCCCTGCTGCTGGATGCCCAGAACCAGACAATGGTCCCGGCCATCGCTGGTTATTTCAACCGCGAAACCACCACCACCGATCAGGTCGAAGCGGTGGCGGCGGCGGTATCCATCACGGCACCGCTCTTCCTTCTGGTGATGGTCTTCCAGCGCCAGATCGTCAGTGGTCTGACAGCGGGGGCAGTGAAGGGCTAAGTCCCGGCTTCATCTTTCCAATTACAATTCCGGGGTCCGGGGCAGAGCCCCGGTCCGACATTCCAACAAAGAGGACCGCCATGAAAGGCTCCCGCCCAGAACAAGCCGTGCTGACCCGCGACACGGACATGAGCAAAACAGACGAAACCCGCGCGGTGATCGAAGGCATGGTGGACGGGTTGAACGACCACACCATCGACGGCATCGGTGCCTTCTTTCACGAAAATTTCCGCTGGATGGGCAATCAGGGCTGCGGCACTAAGACCGGCCTGACCGAGTTTCAGGACAACTGGCAACGCCCGTTTCAGGCGGCATTCTCCGACAAGGTCTGCGTGGATGAAGCGCGAATGTTCATGGGTGAATGGGCCGCCGCCTTTGGCCGGCAGGAGGCCACGCATTCCGGCACCTTCATGGGTGTGGCCCCGACAGGCAAGCGGATCGAAATCCGGTACATGGATTTCTGGAAGGTGAGCGATGGCAAGATCGAGGACAACTGGGTGATGGTCGATTTCCCCCATGTGCTGGCCCAGCTTGGCGTTGATGTGTTCAACGGTGAGGGCTGGGAGGCCTTCGACCGTGGCGAGCGGGCGGCACCGCGCCCGGACAAATAGGAGGTAAGACATGGCGATTACATATCTGAAACGCGGCAAATCGGATGCCGAGCGCAGTGACGACGACGCCCAGACCCGGGCGGTTGTGGAGGCGACGCTGAAAGACATTGAGGCACGTGGCGACGCGGCGGTGCGGGAGTTGAGCGAGAAATTCGATGGCTACAGCCCCCAAAGCTTTAAACTGTCGCAGTCCGAGATCGACGCGCTGATGGCACGCGTGACCCCGCGCGAGATGGAAGACCTTAAGTTCGCACAGGAAAACGTGCGCCGCTTTGCACAGGCGCAGCGGGATTCGATGCTGGATATCAAGGTGGAAATGCAGCCGGGGGTGATCCTCGGGCACAAGAACATCCCCGTGCAGTCGGTCGGATGTTACGTGCCCGGTGGCAAGTTTCCGATGGTGGCGTCGGCGCATATGTCGGTGGCGACGGCGGCGGTCGCGGGCGTGCCACGCATCATCGCCTGTACGCCGCCGTTCAACGGGGAGCCGAATCCGGCGGTGATTGCCGCCATGCATCTGGGCGGAGCGCACGAGATTTACGTTATGGGAGGCATTCAGGCCGTGGGCGCGATGGCCATCGGGACCGAAACGATTGATCCGGTGCATTTGCTGGTCGGACCGGGCAACGCATTTGTGGCGGAGGCCAAGCGACAGCTTTTCGGGCGGGTGGGGATCGACCTGTTTGCCGGACCGACCGAGACGATGGTGATTGCGGATGAAACCGTGGACGCTGAAATCTGCGCGACGGATTTGTTGGGGCAGGCAGAGCACGGGTACAACAGCCCCTGTGTGCTGCTGACCAACTCAGACAAGCTGGCGCGCGAAACGCTGGCGGAGATTGACCGTTTGCTGGACATCCTGCCGACAGCGGGAACCGCGCGGGTGTCGTGGGAGGACTACGGCGAGGTCATCGTCTGCGACACCTACGACGAGATGCTGGCAGTGGCCGATGATATTGCGTCCGAGCACGTGCAGGTGATGACGGACCGGGATGATTGGTTCCTGGAGCATATGACCTGCTACGGCGCGCTGTTTCTGGGGGCGCGGACCAATGTGGCCAATGGCGACAAGGTGATCGGGACGAACCACACGCTGCCCACGAAAAAGGCAGGGCGCTATACGGGCGGGCTTTGGGTGGGCAAATACCTCAAGACGCATTCCTACCAGAAGATCACCACGGACGAGGCGGCAGCAGAGATCGGGGCCTATGGGTCGCGGCTGTGCATGCTGGAGGGGTTTGTCGGACACGCCGAGCAGTGCAACGTGCGGGTACGGCGCTATGGCGGGGTGAATGTGCCCTACGGTGAAGGTGCGCCTGCGCGGGACGCGGCGGAGTAGGAAGCATCCCCTGGCCCCATCGGGGGGCCAAGGGATGCTATGAGAGGCTCTGCCTCTCACACTCTCCGGAATTGTAGTGGAAAGATGAAGAATGGACCTGCCGTCACGACATAAAGCACTGATCGCCCCTCTGAGGGCCGCGATGTATGATTTTGAGGCAGAGAAGGTGCGCGCGGCTTTGCACGCGGTTTGTGCCGAGGATGTTGTGTTTCGTCTGGCGTTTCCGTTCGAGACGACCACAGGCGTGGACGGGTATTTTGACAAGGTCTACGGGCCGCTGTTGCGCGCGGTGCCTGACCTGGAACGGCGCGATCATATTGTGATGGCCGGGCCGGACGGGGACGGGGCCGATTGGGTTGGCTGTGGCGGGTTTTACACCGGGACGTTTGTGCATCCGTGGCTGGATATTCCGCCGACGGGTCATCTGGTGCACATGCGGTTTCACGAATTCTACCGGTTTGAGGATGGTAAGATCGTTGAAATGCAGGCGCTTTGGGACATTCCCGAGGTGATGATGCAGGCGGGCGCCTGGCCAATGGTGCCCTCATTGGGGCGCGAGTGGCATGTGCCGGCACCGGCCAGCAATGACGGGATCGTGCCGGGGCCCTATGACGCGCAAGCGGGGGCGGCGACCTGTGCGCATATTGTCGAGATGTTGGAGTATCTTAAGAAGCATCCGTCGCAGGGCGGGCCTGAGGTCATGGAGATGGACCGGTTCTGGCATCCGCGCATGTCGTGGTACGGGCCGTCGGGGATCGGTACGGGGCGCGGGCAGGCGGGCTTTCGCAACTGGCACCAGATCCCGTTTCTGAATGGTATGCCGGACCGGGGGCAGTATGTGGACGAGATCACCTACCATTTCTTTGGGGACCGCAATTTTGCCGCCGTTACGGGCTGGCCGGATATGTACCAAAGCATCACGCATGACGGCTGGCTGGGTATTCCGCCGGTGAACAAGAAGATTGAGATGCGCAGCCTTGATTTCTGGCGGGTGGAGAACGGGCTGATCCGCGAGAACTGGGTGTTGGTGGATCTGTTGCATATGTATGACCAGATCGGTGTGGATGTGTTCGCGCGGATGCGGGAGTTCAACAAGGTGCGCCCCGGTTTTGATCCTGAGAGCGGGGTGGCGTTGTGAGCCTGCCGCGCACACCTTCGTTTGATCTGAGCGGCAAGCGGGCGCTGGTGACGGGGGCGTCCTCGGGCATCGGGCTGGGCTGTGCGGTGGCACTGGCCGAGGCGGGGGCGCATGTGACGCTGGCCGCGCGGCGGGCGGATGTGCTGGCGGATGCGGTTACGGCGATGCGCGATGCGGGTTGGCAGGCCGAGCCGCTGACCTTTGATCAATCGGACATGAGCGCGGTTGAAGCGGCGTTTGCGCAGCCTTTTGATGTGGTGCTGAATTCCGCCGGTATGGCGCGGCATTCGGCGGCGGTGGATACCGCAGCGGCAGATTTTGACGCGGTCATGGATGTAAACGTGAAGGGGGCCTATTTTCTGTCTGCCCATGCGGCGCTTGCGCTGATGGCGGCGGGCAAGCCCGGCAGCATCATCCATATCTCAAGCCAGATGGGGCATGTGGGCGGCGTGGACCGTGCGCTTTATTGTGCGTCGAAACATGCCGTGGAAGGCATGGTCAAGGCGATGGCGGTGGAATGGGGCAAGGCGGGGATCAGGATCAACACGATTTGTCCGACCTTCGTGCGCACGGCGTTGACGCAACCCACCTTCGATAACCCTGAGCGGTACGCGTGGATCATGGACAAGATCAAGCTGCCGCGTGTGGCAGAGGTTGAGGACATCATGGGGGCCGCACTTTTTCTGGCCTCTGACGCAAGCGCGATGGTCACGGGGACGGCGATGATGGTTGATGGCGGCTGGACGGCGGATTGATGGGCAAGATCACCTCAGTCGAAGTTGCGGCAAAGGCCGGTGTGAGCCGGTCGGCGGTGAGCCGTGTATTCACGCCCGGCGCCTCGGTCAGCCCTTCGACAGCGGCCAAGGTACGGGCGGCGGCACGGGAACTGGGCTATCGCCCCAATGTGCTGGCCCGCAGCCTGATCACCGGACGCTCGCGCATCATCGGGCTGGTGGTGGCCTATCTGGAGAATCAGTTTTACCCCGAAGCGATTGAAAAGCTGTCGAAATCCTTGCAGGAACGCGGCTATCACGTGTTGGTCTTTATGGCGTCCAATGACAGTGAAGCGACGCAAACCGTGATTGACGAATTGCTGGATTATCAGGTGGACGGGATCGTCATCGCATCGGTCGGGGTGTCCAATGACCTCACGCGAAGGTGCGAGGATGCGGGCATTCCCATTGTGCTGTTCAACCGCGACCAGTTTGATGACCGGCTGTCGTCGGTCACCTCCGACAACATGGCGGGCGGTGCCCATCTGGGCCGTTTGCTGGTGGAAGGCGGGCATGATCGCATCGGGCATATCGCCGGATGGGAAGGTGCTTCGACCCAGATTGACCGCGAGGCGGGTTTCAAGGGGGCATTGGTGGAGGCGGGGATCAGAATGGTGGCCCGCACAGTCGGCAATTTCCATTTTGAACAGGCCAAGCAAGCCGCACGGGAGATGTTTGACCGCGACAATCCGCCCGATGCGGTGTTTGTGGCCAACGATCACATGGCCTTTGCCGTGATGGATGTGCTGCGGTTTGAACTCGGCATGCGCATCCCTGATGATGTGTCGGTTGTGGGCTATGATGATGTGCCAATGGCCAGTTGGGCCAGCTATGACCTGACCACGGTGCGCCAACGGGCCAATGTGATGGTGGCCCAGACCATCGACATTCTGATGTCCCGGATCGACAACATCGACACGCCGCCAAAGCGCATTTGCATTGACGGCCCGCTTATCATTCGCGGCTCGGCCCGCAAACCTCAAGGAACAGACCATGCAGGGATTTGACCCCAAATTCAAAGACTTCCCCGACTATATCATCGGTATCACCAAAGAAATCTGGGAGGATCGCGGCATTGCGACCCTGCACCAGTATTACAGCGATGACATCGTGGTGCGTTCCCCCGGGTCGGTGGTGATCGGCAATCAATCGGTGATCGGGGCGACGATGGCGACGCTGGCGGAGTTCCCGGACCGCACGCTGTTGGGCGAGGATGTGATCTGGTCCGGTACACCGGAAGAGGGGATGCTGTCTTCGCACCGCTTGCTGTCCACGGCGACGCATATGAACGACGGGATGTATGGCGCGGCGACGGGGAAAAAGCTGGTCTACCGGATTCTGGCGGATTGCCATGCGATCAACAACCAGATCAACGATGAATGGCTGATCCGCGATCAGGGTGCGATTGTGCGGCAGATGGGGTGGGAGCCGAAAGCCTATGCCGCCGATCTGATTGAACGCGAAGGCGGGCCGGAAAACTGTGTGAAGCCGCTGACGCCTGCGATTGATCAGCCCGGGCCTTACAAGGGGCGCGGCAATGACAATGAGTGGGGCAAGAAATATGCGGACATTCTGAGCGGGATCATGGGGGCCGATATGGCGCTGATCCCTGCCGAATATGACCGCGCGGTGGTGACGGAATATCCCGGCGGGATGACGGGGCATAGCCACGGATCGGTCGATGAATTCTGGATGGGGCTGCGGGCGTCTTTCCCCAATGCGGAATTCCAGATTGATCATGTGATCGGGCGGGATGATCCGCTGATGCCGCCGCGTGCGGCGGTGCGCTGGTCGCTCACGGGTAAACATGACGGCTGGGGCAGCTTTGGCACGCCGACGGGCAAGGATGTCTATGTGCTGGGCATTTCTCATGCCGAATTCGGGCCGTGGGGGCTGCGCCGTGAATATACGATCTATGACGAGGCGATGGTCTGGAAACAGATCTTGCTGCAAACCGGATAACGTGGGCAGCAGATGACATCCTACGCTGATATCATGTTCACGGATGCCGTGCGGGCCGAGCAGGCCAGCATCGGCAGTGCGGGCAAATACGATGCCCGTTATAACGCCAAGCAGGATGAGCCGCTTTCAGAGCGCGAGCAGGAATTCCTGACGTCGCGCACCACGCTCTATATCGCCTCCGTCAACAGTGACGGCTGGCCTTATATCCAGCATCGCGGCGGGCCTTTGGGGTTTCTCAAGGTGCTTGACCCGTTCACCATTGGCTTTGCCGATTATCTGGGCAATCGCCAGTTGATCACCAAGGGCAATCTGGCGGGGGATGATCGTGTGTCACTCTTTGCGATGGATTACGCCCGCAAGGCGCGGCTGAAGCTGCAGGGCCACGCACGCATGCAAAACGCCGAAGACGCGCCTGATCTGGTGGCGCAGCTTGAAACCGAAGGGCAGGGCCGTGTGCAGCGTGTGATGACCATCCGCATCGCGGCGTGGGACTGGAACTGCCCACAATTCATCACCCCCCGTTTTGACACCGCTGAAATGACGGCCCTTGTGGGGCCTGAGATCAGCCGTCTGGAAACCCGCAACGTAGAACTGGAGGCCCAGCTGGCCGATCTGCGTGACCAACTGAGGAATACAAAATGACCCCCGCCGAAATGGAACCCCGCATCGTGCGCTACGGCGATCTGCGCCCTTGCAAGACCGCCTTTATCGACGCCCATACGCCGGGCAGCGACCAGAAGGAAAACTTTACCATCATCGGCGGCGGCGTGTCGGAAAGCCCCGACCAGCATGTGCATATCGCCATCCCGCACGGGTTCAACATCGGCGCGGCGGGCCAGCCGCCCAAATGCCGCAACTCTCTGCACAACCACCGCACGGCGGAGGTTTTCTTTGTGCTGTCGGGCCGCTGGCGGTTTTTCTGGGGGCAGCATGGCGACGCGGGCGAGGTGATTTTGGAAGAGGGCGACATTTTCAACATCCCCACCAATATCTTTCGCGGGTTTGAAAACATCGGCACCGATTATGGGATGATCATGGCGATCCTTGGCGGGGACGATGCGGGTGGCGGCGTGATCTGGGCACCCCATGTGATTGAGGACGCCAAGGCGCACGGGCTTGTGCTGGGCGAAAATGGCAAGCTTTATGACAGCAAGAAGGGCGTTGACCTGCCCGAGGGTGTGAAGCCGATGCCGGTGCTGACCCAAGCGGAACTGGACAAGGTGGATACGCCGACGCCGATGCAGGTGGTGGGCGGCTATGTGCGGCGCTATCTGGACATGCTGGCGCTGACGCAGTCCGGCAGATCCTGCAAGGTGATTGGTGAAAACGGCATCATCCGCGACAAACCGGGGTTTGAGGTTGATCTGATTACGCGGGCCTGCGCCACGGAGGAAACACACAGCCACGACCGTCCGTCGGTGCTGATGCCGGTCAAGGGGCATTGGCGTGTCGACTGGGACGGTGGCAGTGCCACGCTGGCGCCGGGGGATACGATGTCAGTCCCCGAAAACCTTGCGCATTCTGCGGTGCCGTCGATGACAGGGGAGGCTGCGCTGTATCATGTGATTGCCACCGACGATGCGGCGGGGGCAACGTGGCGGGGCTGACAGCCGATCCTGAGAGTGTACGCGATGTCTATGAGACGCAGGCCGCGCGCTTTGACGCGCGCCGGTCGCGCGCCCTGTTCGAAGCACGGTGGCTCGCGCGTTTTGCCGCCTGTCTGCCGCGGGGAGGGCGTGTGCTGGACCTTGGGTGCGGTGCCGGAGAACCGATAGCGCAGTGGTTCATCACCGAGGGTTTTGCCGTCACCGGTGTGGATTTTGCCGAAGCCATGCTGGAAATTGCCCGTGCCCGCTGGCCCAGAGGGGACTGGCGGCAAGCGGACATGCGCCAGCTTGATCTGGGAGAGACTTTTGACGGGATCATTGCCTGGGACAGTTTCTTTCATCTTGATCCGGCGGCGCAGCGGGATTGCATCGCGCGGATGGCGGCGCATCTGACTGCGGGTGGATCGCTTTTGCTGACCGTGGGGCCCAAAGCGGGTGAGGCAACAGGAACGGTGGGGGAAAAGAGCGTTTATCACGCCTCCCTCTCGCCTGCGGAATATGTAAAATGTCTGGAAGACAATGGGCTGCGGCTGACCGGATTTCTGGCCGAAGACCCGGAGACTGACAAACACAGCGTGTTGATGGCACGTAAGGACAAGGACGACTGATATGAGCATTGCGACAACCCACGTAGGGTCCCTCCCGCGCACACAGGAGGTGGTCGATTTCATCTTTGCCCGTGAGAACGAACAACCCTATGACGCGGCGGCCTTTGATGCGGCCATGACGCAGGCCGTGAGCGAAACTGTGGCCAAACAGGTCGCAGCCGGGGTGGATATTGTGAGCGATGGCGAGACGTCCAAGATCAGCTATGCCACCTATGTCAAAGACCGCTACACCGGTTTTTCCGGTGACAGCCCGCGCAATGCGCCTGCGGACCTCAAGCAGTTTCCGACGTTTCTGAAACGGCTTGCTGATGACGGTGGCACGCCGCAATACGCGCGGCCGATGTGCACCGGAGAGGTGAAATCCAAAGGCCAGGGAGAGTTGCAAAAAGACATCGACAACCTGAAGGCCGCGATGCAGGCGCATGGAGCTGAACGGGGCTTTATGAACGCGGCATCGCCGGGGGTGATTTCGCTGTTTCTGCAGAACGATCACTACAAGACACGCGATGCCTATCTGGCCGCGCTCGCGGATGCGATGAAGGAAGAATACGAGACGATTGTGGCTGCCGGGCTGGACCTACAATTGGATTGCCCCGATCTGGCCTTGTCGCGGCACATGCTGTTTAACGATTTGAGCGATGCGGAATTCCTCAAGGTCGCCGCGTCCCATGTGGAAGCGCTGAACCACGCGCTGTCGGATGTGCCGCAGGACAAGGTGCGCATCCACATCTGCTGGGGCAATTACGAAGGGCCGCATGTCTGTGACATCGGTATGGACAAGGTGTTTGATACGCTGATGGGGGCACGCGCGCGCTATGTGTTGTTCGAGACCTCCAATCCACGTCACGCGCATGAATGGACCGTGTTCCGTGACCGCAAGGCGGACATCCCCGATGACAAGGTTTTGGTGCCGGGGGTTGTGGATACGACGACCAATTTCGTTGAGCACCCCGAGGTGGTGGCGCAGCGGGTAGAGCGGTTTGTGGACATAGTTGGCAAAGACCGCGTGATTGCAGGTAGCGATTGCGGCTTTGGCACCTTTGCGGGCTTCGGCGCGGTGGACCCGGAGATCGCCTATGCCAAGCTGGGCGCACTGGCCGAAGGCACGCGGCTGGCCGGAGAACGGGTATGAACGACAGCCTGCTGAAACTGCTACAATCGGTTGATACGCCCACCGTCTGCAATGCCATCGAAGTGGCGCAGGGCAAGCGGGGTTTCAATGACTTCACCCGTGGCACCATGCAGTGTTCCGCCCCCGGTCAGGCGATGGTGGGCTACGCCCGCACGGCCCGTATTCAGGCGGTGAACCCGCCGACCGAGCCTGCGGAGGTGATCAAGGCGCGGCGCATGGCCTATTATAAATACATGGCCGAAGGGCCACGCCCCGGTGTGGCGGTGGTGCAGGACATGGACGTGCCGAACGCCATCGGGGCCTACTGGGGTGAGATCAATACCAATGTGCACAAGGCCTTTGGCCTGTCGGGCGCGCTGACCGATGGGGTGATGCGCGATCTGGGCGATCTGCCGGATGGCTTTCCGGTGGTGGCAGGATCAATTGGTCCCAGCCACGGGTTTGTGCATGTGGTCGATTTTGACGCGCCCGTTGAAATCATGGGAATGACCGTCGCCCCCGGCGCTTTGGTTCATGCTGACAGGCACGGCGCTGTTGTGATCCCGGATGATGTGGTGCCCGGGCTGGAGGCCGCCATTGCGCAGCTTTTCAAATCCGAGCGGGTTGTGCTGGACGCGACCAAGGGCAAGCGCATCGGCTTTGCCGAGTTTGAAGCGGCTTGGGCCGCATTTGAGGCTTCGCGCACCTGAGGGTGGGGGCGGTGATGCCGTTCTGCACCACATAAGTTAGAATTCCGACCCGGCGCAGGACTGATCAGCCGCAGGCTTGATCGAAATAAATTCATTTTGTCAGATGGTGTAACGCCAACTGACGGAGATGAGTTCCTATGTTTGTGAAAAAAGTTTTTGCCGCGCTTGTTGCCGCTGGATTGTCCCATGCGCCGGCTTTTGCCCAAGACGCAACAACCGAGTGCGCCGTTGCAGGGCCCGAGGCGTATTTTTGTTTTGGCGACACTTTCAACCGACTTGAGCTTGAACTGGGCGAGGGGGTCAGCTTCTGGATGCACGAAGACGGTTTTCTGTCAAAAGTCCTGGTTGAGGAAACTGGCAACAAGACAGTAACCCCCGCACAGATCGAGACCCGTATCCTGCAGATGGTGTCCGAGCAGGCCAAGCACTTTGGTCGCGCGCTTGCGTTTTCAGATCTGAACGCCACCAGCGTGCATGGTGTGCCTTTCGGCACCTTCAGCTACCGCTTGCAGGGCGGCGCGCAAAACAGCGCGGTGCTGCACAGCTATGTTGCCGTGAAAGGGCGTGTGCTGCAGGTGGTCAGCCAGATCGCGCTGGCGAACGCCGATGTGGCACCCGAGGCGCTGGAACGTGCGCATGCCGCCGCCCTGCGCGCGGTCAAGATCAAAGATCTGACGTCCGACGCCTGACCTTTGCGGAGAAGCGACAAGGGAACAAAACGCTTTCCCGTTTACTGCACCTTCTTTTGGACAGGTGATGGCGCTTTAGTCTTTGGGTGCGGGGGCACCGCCTTCGAACGCATTGCCGTTCACGTAGTCGCAGGGCGCATCCTGCATTTCCAGATGCAGGCCGTTGCCCGTGTAGGGATGCGCGCGGGCCAGCTCTTCATCCACTTCAATGCCCAGTCCGGGGGCCGTTGGGGCGGGGATGAAACCGTTTTCGACGCGAATGCTGCCTTTGATCAGCTGATCATGGAAAGGTGTTTCGATGGTTTCGGCCATCAGCAGGTTCGGAATGCTGACACCCAGATGAATGTTCGCTGCCCATTCTACCGGTCCTGCATAAAGATGCGGCGCCATCTGTGCGTTATAGACCTCGGCCATTGCGGCGACCTTTTTCATCTCCCAGATGCCGCCCGCGCGCCCCAGCGCGGGTTGCAGGATGCTGGCCGCGCCTGCGCGCAAGACCGGCGCGAACTCCGCCTTGGTGGTCAGACGCTCACCTGTTGACACGGGGATGCGCACGGCGGCGGCGACTTTGGCCATCTCCGCCACGTTGTCCGGCGGGATCGGTTCTTCGAACCACAGGGGCGCATAGGGTTCAAGCGCCTGACCCAGCCGGATTGCCCCGGCAGTCGTGAATTGCCCGTGGGTGCCGAACAACAGATCCGCCCGGTCCCCCACCGCTTCACGGATGGCGCGGCAAAAGGCTATGGATTGCGAAATATCCGACATTGCGGGCATATGCCCGCCGCGCATGGTGTAGGGGCCTGCCGGGTCAAACTTGACCGCTGTATACCCCCGTGCGACGCAATCTGCCGCCGCTTCGGCAGCCAGATCGGGTGAGGTCCAGAAGGCGGTCGTGTTATGGTGGGGCAGCGGGTAAAGATAGGTATAGGCGCGCACCCGTTCGTTCATCACACCTCCAAGCAAAGCGTAGACAGGGCGGTCGCGGTCCTTGCCCAAGATGTCCCAGCACGCAATCTCAAGCCCTGAGAACGCCCCCATCACCGTCAGATCGGGGCGCTGTGTAAAGCCTGAAGAATAGGCGCGGCGGAACATGCGTTCGATATTTTCTGGGTTCTCACCTGCCATGTGGCGGTCAAATACATCGCGGATGACATGCACCATCGCGTCTGGCCCGACGGATGACGCATAGCATTCGCCCCAGCCAGTGACCCCGGTATCTGTCGTCATCTTGACCAGTATCCAGTATCGCCCGCCCCAGCCGGGTGCCGGGGGGGATGTGATGATCACATCGAGTTCTTGCAGTTTCATGTCATGTCTTTCTGATGGGCGGCCACGACCCGCGCGATCATTGGCGCATAGTGTTCGAAGGGCGGTGTTTTGATGGTAGGGTCCTTGCCCTGATCGTCCCAGATGCGCACTTGTAGGATGGCATCAAGGTTCGGCTCTTTCGCAAATAATGACACTTCATCGGCGGTCATTGGACCGCCCTGAAGGTTCAATGTATGCACTGATGCGTCGGACAATTGGTCAAAGTAGGCAGGATCGGTGGCGCAGAGATAGCGTTTGGCGGCCACGTGATGCCGGATCGGGTCCGTCACCGCCCTGGGAAAGAAAGGAGCCAGCACCCGCGCGCCTGCTTCCTCGTGCAGATTATCAGTGCCCCGGGCCAGCGCGTCATCGGGAAATTCATTGGTGTAATGGCCAATGTCATGCAGCAAGGCAGAGACGATGACGGGTTCGTCCGCGCCTGCCTGCTGGGCAAGCTGAGCGGCCTGCAACATGTGCTGGGACATGCTCACGCGTTCGCCCAGATAGCTTTCCGCGCCGCGCCGCGCAAAGATGTCACCGATAAAATCGACAATGGTTTCCGCTGACAGGGTCTTTGGGTCAGGTGCGCTCATGCTGGTGTCCCTTCCAGTGCGGCCAGCGTTGATAGCAGTCCGTCACGGTCCGCGTAGCACCCCTGTAGCCAGCGGGTGCCCGCCCCGGAATAGCCCTTGCGGGCGTGCAATACGCGGGTGTTGTCGACGACAAATGCCTCGCCCGGGGTCAGTTTGAACTGCACCTCCATCGCGGGATCGTCGATGATTGTGCTCAGGCGACGATAGGCGGCGTAATAGGCAGGCATGTCGTCAAAGGGCACATCAACCAGCGGCGCGGCAGAGCGTGCGTTGAACCGCACGGCTTGCAAGACACCGTCGGGAGACAGTTCGATCATCGGGCGGCGGCTGTGCAGCGCCACCCCGTCGCTGCCGGTATAGCTGAACCTTGCGGTATGGGCGGTCAACAGGTTGAACCCATAGGGATTCTCATCGCGCAACCGCTGTGCGGCGGCAAAGCCGTCCACCACCATGTTTTCACCGCCTTGGGCCGAGTTTTCAAGACAGGCCAGCACCTGCACTGTGGGCTGCGGATCGCGGTAAGGATTGTCGGTGTGGGCCTGAAGACCCAGACCAGTATAGGCAAGATTGACCGGGTTAACCTCTGTGCGCACTTCAAACAGGCGTCCGTAATTTGTTTCGCGCACGTAGCCAAACAGATCTACGATATCAAACAGGTTACCCTCGTGGGTGGGCAGGCCAGTGACCTTGGCAAAACCGTAGCGCCGCATGGCGTTCAACCACCGCAAAAGCGCTGCCTTGTCGCCCTGCATCGCGGTCAGATCACCGCTTGGCATATGATCGGACAGAGCGCTGTCCCATGCTTGTGTCCCTTCGGGCAGGCGTCCGGGGGTGGTATCGCGTGACACGTCGTAGGCGTGCGCGCGCAGCCAGTCGGGACAGAAAGACACCACCTTGCCGTCTGCGGCAAAGGTTACCTTGATCGTGTCACCGTCCTGCCTGGCCGAGGACATGCTGCAATCTGCGGGCACATCGGCCAGTGTGATCAGGCGCTGGCCATTGCGCGGGTCGCGGGTTGCTGCGTCTTGCGCGTTGTCGCGCAGCCAGACACCGTGAAAACGCACCACCTGATTGCCATGGGAAAGATGCAATTCCTGCCGGTCAGCACTGAGCGCTATTTGCATCGGGGTGCCCCTTCCGTTCGCGACACGTAGAGTTGTTTGGTTGAGAACCTTACCGGTCGAACAGGATCACATTGCGCCGGGCTGCGCCTGTTTTGGTGTCCTCGATTGCCTCGTTGATCTGATCCAGTGACCAGCGCCCGGAGATAAGCTCATCCAGCTTCAGCCGCCCCTGCAAATACAAATCCACCATCCACGGAATGTCACGCTGGATCACCACATCGCCCATTTTCGATCCGACCATGCCTTGACCCATAAAGGCCATCGTCACCGGCTCGTAGGATGACATGTCACCCGAATGGGGCATGCCGACCATGATCACCTTGCCGCCGCCCGCCAGATAGCGCGGTGCCTGATCATAGGCGGGGATCGCCCCCACGGTCACGATGACCGCATCGGCCCCGCGTCCCATCGCCTTTTGCGCCGCGCGCCAGGGTTTCGGATCTGTTGCCAGCACGCCGTCCGTGGCCCCGAACTCCTTGGCAATCGCCAGTTTTTCCTCGCTCATGTCAACGGCTACGATGCGCCGCGCGCCCGCAATCCGTGCGCCCTGAATGGCGTTCAGGCCCACGCCGCCCGCGCCGATGACCACCACGTCCTGTCCCGCGCGCAGACCGGCGGCGTTGACCACAGCACCGACGCCGGTGATCACGCCGCAGGCGATCAGGGCGGCGGCGTCTTTTGGGATGTCATCGCTGATCTTCACGACCTGCGCCTGTTCGACCACAACCTTCTCGGCAAAGGCACCCGATGCCATTGCCTGATGCAGCGTCCCGCCTTCGGCAGTCTTCAGCGGGCCCTTGTCCCCGTCGTAGGGCGTTTCGCAGACCGTTGGTTTGCCGCCGGCGCAAGACGGGCAGGACCCGCAGGCGCGGATCAGCGTGACAACCACGCTGTCGCCTTCTGCCAGCCCCTGCACATTGTCGCCCAGCCCGGTGATGCGCCCTGCGGCTTCGTGCCCGTAGACAGCAGGCAGCGTGCCGCCCCATGCGCCGGACGCAAAAGAGATGTCGGAATGGCAGATTGCCACTGCATCCAGCGTGACCTCGACCTCGCTGCCCTGTGGTGCGCGCAGGTCGACATCCTCGACCACCAGTGGTTCCTTGAATGCATGGGCGACGGCGGCTTTGATCAACGGCATGGGGTGTCCTTTGCGCATCTGTATTTTGACCAAGCTGAACGGGTTTGCGCCCCCGTGCAAGCGGGTATGCGACATCTGACGCGGATGGTTACGTCACGTTGGCGCGTCGCTTGCGCGCCACAAACAGCGTCAGCGCCAGCACCATCAGGCCGGAGGCCATCAGGAAGGGCGCGCCGGGCAGGTAGAGCGGTGTCGTGTCTGCGGTGAAAAAGGCGAAACTGGCGGTCATTGCCAAAGGAGAAAGGATCATCGCCAGCGATGATGCAGCCGTCAGCGCGCCCTGCAATTCCCCTTGCGCGCTGTCATCCACCCGCTGGGACATCAATCCCTGCAGGGCGGGCGGGATCACACCTGCTAGGGCCGCAAGCGGGGTCAGCAGCAGCGTGACGGTGCCGGAGGTGATCATCGCGATGGCGAGATAAGTGCAGATTGCGAAAATATGGCCCAGCACCACCGTTCCGCGTTCGCCAAAGGCGCGCAGGACCAGCCGGATCACGCCCGCCTGCACCAGCGCCATCGTGCCGCCAAACAGCGCCAGCGAAAGGCCGATCACGGAAGGCTCCCAGTCAAACCGTTCCTGCCCGAAGTAGGACCAGACCGACGGATAGACCGCAAAGGCGAAATAATAGAGGAAATAGGCCAGCAACAGCCTGCGCAGGCCGGGCAGCTTGCCCAGTTGCTTGACCGCGCCCCAGGGGTTCGCCCGCCGCCAGTCAAACGCACGCCTTTTGTCGGCGGCCAATGTTTCCTTGAGCACCACAAAACCCAAAGCCACATTGGCAAAGGCCAGCGCCGCCGCCGCCCAAAACGGTGCACGGGTGCCGTATTCAGCCAGAAAGCCGCCGACGATGGGCCCCAGAACAAAACCCATGCCAAAGCCAGCCCCGATGAGGCCAAAGTTCTTGGTCCGCTCGCCGGGAGCGGAAATATCGGCCATATAGGCAGACGCCGTGGCCTGTGTGGCCGCCGTGATCCCGCCCACGATACGGCCTGCCAGCAGCAACCAGATGCTGCCCGCCAGCGCCATCACGATGTAATCCGCGCCCATAACAATCAGGGAAGTCAGCAAGACGGGGCGGCGCCCGAAGCGATCCGACAGCCCGCCCAAAACGGGACCAAAGAGGAACTGCATCACCGCAAAGCTGGTGGCGAGGATACCGCCCCAGATCGCCGCCTCACTCAGCCCGCCGCCGTTCACTTCGCGGATGAGGTCTGGCATCACCGGCACCATCAGACCGATGCCCATCGCGTCGATCATCACGGTTAGCATGATGAACAGGACTGCCGGGCGCATCTTCTCAGAGTGCCGCGGCGCGGTCAGCGAAGGCCAGCGCGAGGGCAGGGGCCTCGCCCAGATTTTGTGCCGGATCAAATACCTGCGGTGACAAGTCGGGATAGGCGACAAGCGCCAGCTTGGAAAGCGGTGTCTGTTTGGCGCGGGCTTCAAGACACAGCGCCTTGGACTGCGCTTGCGCTTCGGGGCGCGGCATCAGCCCCGCCAGCGCAAAGCTGAGCGCTTCGGCGTGGATCAACCCAAGATTTCCGTCAAGTGCTGCACGCATCTGTACAGGCTGCGGGGCCATGCCGCCACTTAGGGCGCGGGCGTGTTGCAGCGCGGCAGCAAGGCTGAGCGAAAGCTGCGGCACCGCCATCCATTCGGCAAACCACGCTGCCCCGTCACGCTGGTGCTGGTGGGCGCTGGCGCTTTGCAGTGTGCCACGCAAGCCGGTGAACTGGTGGTGCAGGGCCACCATCGCGCTGGGCCGCACCGGATTTTGCTTCTGCGGCATGGTGGAAGACGCACCGGCCCCTCCCAGCGTGATCTCGCCCGTCTCGCTGCCGGTCAGCGCGACCAGTGTTTCGCCCATGTGGGCCAGGGCTGCCATGACCTGTCCTTGCCAATCCGCGATCCGCAGAATGGGAGTGCGGTTCGTGTGCCACGTGCGGGCGGGGTCGTTCAGCCCCAGTGCATCGGCCAGTGCGGCACGGGTGGCAGCGGCCTTGGACCCCAGCGCCGAAGATGTGCCCGCCGCACCGGACAACGAAACCCAGAGCGAAGATGCCCGCAAAGCCCCCAGCGCCTCTAACGCATCGGCAAGCGGCATCCCGAATTGCGCCAGAATCGCCCCCCATGTGGTCGGCGTGGCCTGTTGACCGTAGGTGCGTGCGGGCATGGCGAGATATGCGTGTTCCCGGGCTTGTAGGGCAAGTGCAGCGATGATGTCGCGCAGATCGGCCTCTGCCAGCGCCAAAGCCTGCCGCAGGCGCAGCATCAGGGCGGTGTCGATGATGTCTTGTGACGTCGCGCCCCAATGGACGTATTGCGCGTGCTCTGGCGCGTTCATCTCGGCGCGGAAGGCCGCGACAAGACCCGGCACGCTGACGCCGTTCTCGCCTGTCGCCGTCGCAATGGCACCGGGATCGACTTGGATTTCCATGCTCGCGCGGTGGATGGCCGCAGCAGAGATTTCGGGGATCACCCCAAGGCTGCCCTGCACCTTGGCGAGCGCCCCTTCGACCAGCAGCATCGCGCGGATGGCGGCGCTGTCGGAAAAAAGACGCCCTGCCTCTCCGGTTGCGAAAAGTTGTGCATAAAGCGGGCTGTCAAAAACGCTTGCGGCCACCGGTTACCTGTCCGTGCTTTCGCGGTCGTTCCAGACGCGTTTGGCGATCTTGATGGCGTGGTTTGCCTTGGGCACCCCGGCATAGATCGCGACGTGCTGAAACGCCTCCATGATGTCGCGCTTGGAAGTGCCGGTGCGATGGGCGGCGCGCACGTGCATCTCGATTTCCTCAAAATTGCCGGTGGCCGCCAGCAACGCGAGTGTCAGCATCGAGCGTTCGCGCCTGCTGATTGCGTCAGAAGCCCAGACGGTGCCCCATGCAGCCTCGGTAATCAGCTCCTGAAAGGGGCGGTCCTCATCACTGGTGCCTTTCATGGCGCGTTTGACATGTGCCTCGCCCAGCACCTCGCGGCGGACCTGAAGCCCCCGGTCATAGCGGTCAGACATGGCCCACCTCGCGCAAGAAATTGCTGAGTGTTTCGGCGTATTCCTCGGGCTGTTCGACGCAAGGCAGATGGCCCGCCTTGCGAATGAGGTGGTATTTGGAGCCGGGGATCAGGTCCATCATCTCGCGCACCATGTCGGGTGTGGTTGAGCCGTCCTCGGCCCCCGCGATGCCAAGGCTGGGCAGGCGCAGGGTGGCGGTTGTCGCATAAAAATCGGTGCCCGAGATCGCCGCCGAACAGCCGGTGTATCCCTCGTCCTCCCCGCGCACGAGCATGTTGCGCCATATCTCCAGTTCCGGTGTGTCGCGGAAACCTTTGGAGAACCACCGCTCCATCACCCCGTCTGCCAGCGCCTCAATGCCGCCTTTCTTAACCGCCGCGATGCGGTCATCCCACATTTCCGGCGTGCCGATCTTGGCCGCCGTGTTCGACAGCACCACCGCGCGGATCAGGTCCAGCCGTTTGACCGCCAATCCCTGCGCCGTCATCCCGCCGATGGACAGGCCCACGAATACGCAATCCTTCACACCCAGATGATCCATCAGCTTTTCCGCGTCCGTTACAAGTGCCCCCATCGAATAAGGACCGGACGGACAAGAGGACAATCCGTGCCCGCGCTTATCATAGCGGATCAGGCGCAGACCCTTGGGCAGGAGCGGCAGTATCGGGTCCCACAGGCGCATGTCGGTGCCAAGCGAGTTTGAAAAGACCACGGGCGGTCCATCGTCCGGCCCGTCCACGCGGTAGTGCAGGCGCACCTCGCCGGTATCGAACATTTTCATCGTTTTCCCTCCCGCAGTTGGATTGTCGCCATGATCTGACCGTGATCGGAGGCGAGTTTGTTATACGGTGCCTCGGGGTGGCTGCCGTCGGTCAGGTGGTCGTTGAGGACCGAGAAATAGGTCATCTCTCCAATCGCACCGGTCCATTCCGGCGTGAAATGACGCGACATCAGGATCTGGTCGATGCTTTCATAATGCCCGCCAAAGGCGGAGGTATAGACCATATCGCGCAGGGATTTGCGCACGAACATCTTTTCGGCCGAATGCAGGCGCACGGCCTCGATGTTTTCGGTGATCTGCGCCGCTTCTTCTTCTGAATAACGATCGCCGCGGTGTTCGGCGTCATGGCGCAGCATCCACTCGTAGTTCTTGAACGGCACTTCGCCGGTGATAATCTCTGAGCTGACGGCGTTCTCATGGTCGTTGAAATCGCCCAGCACGATCACCGGATTGCCTTGCCGCAACTCCGCGATGATGGCCCCGCGCAGCACCCATGCTTCGGCCATGCGGCGCATGGCGGCGCGCGCGGCACCAAGGGCACGGCCAATGGGATCGTATTGGGTCAGATCAGCCTCGGACGGGTAGGGCGCGTCTTCGCTGCGAATAAATTCGCCCAGTTTCGATTTCAGGTGGCAGTTGAACACCGTCACGACCGCACCCTGCACGGGCACGCGGGCCTTGAGGATCGGACGGCTGAGCTTGCGGATGGAAAAATGTCCGCCGTCGTCCCCGCCCATCGTCTGAAACGGGATGTCAAGCGGTTGATCCATCTCCTGTATGATCTCGGGCGTGCCCACGAACCCCAGACGCGACAGGATCGCGACCCCCGGACGACGCTGGCCCGGCGCGCCGTCGTGGATGTTGCGCGCGAAGGCAAGCGCGGCCTTGGCGTAGTCGCGGTATTCCAGATGCTGAAAGATCGCGTGCTTGTGGTAGCGTTTGTCGGGCCCGGGCAGGCTTTCGGCGTTCTGCGCCTGTCCGATACGATCCGCGCGGCCCAGCGTGTCGCGCAGCGCCTCTTCCTCGAACACTTCCTGAAAGCCGACGATATCCGCGTTCATCGCAACGATTTGATCGGCCAGCCAGTCTTCTTTCCATGCGTATTCTTCGGGGGTGTAGGACTGGAATTTATAGTATTCCTTGTCCGGGCCGATCAGGTTTTTGACGTTGAAGCTGGCGATGGTGAAGGCGGTCATGACAGCGTCTCCAAGGCGCGGGCGAACATCGGTGCATCCACGTTGCCGCCTGAGATGGTGACAATCACATCGTCTCCCTCGATCTCGTCCTTTCGGAAAAGCGCCGCCGCGAGTGCTGCAGCCCCGCCCGGTTCGGCCACCAGTTTCAGGCGGTTGAACGCATGACCCATCGCTTGCAGCGCTTCGTCTTCGGTGATGACCAGCCCGGGGCCTGCCAGACGTTTCATGATCGGGAAGGTCAGATCACCCGGTTGCGGCGTGATGATCGCGTCGCAGATGTTGCCGGAGATGCGGTTGTTCCGCTCGATTCCGCCGGAGCGGAGAGAGCGGGCGACATCGTCAAAGCCTTCGGGCTCTGCCGGGCGCACGCGCAGGGTGGGGGCACCGGCCTCCAACGCTAGTGCGATACCGGATGTCAGCCCGCCACCGCCACAACAGACAATTACATCGGCGTTCTTGATCCCCCGTGCCGCCGCCTGCTGTGCGATCTCAAGCCCGCAGGTGCCTTGGCCCGCGATGACCTCCGGCTCATCGAAGGGTTTGATCAGCGTCAGTCCGCGTTCTGCACTCAGCCGCGCGCCGATCTCGTCGCGGTCCTCGTTCTCGCGGTCGTACAGCACCACTTCGGCCCCGTAGGCGCGGGTGTTCGCGATCTTGAGCGCGGGGCTGTCGGCGGGCATGATGATGACGGCGGGCGCATCGTGCATTCTGGCCGCCAGTGCGACGCCCTGCGCATGATTTCCACTGGAAAAGGCGATGACGCCCTTGGAGCGGGTGGCCGCATCCATCGCTGACAGCGCCGACCAGCCACCGCGAAATTTGAAGCTGCCGGTGTGTTGCAGGCATTCGGGCTTGATCCAGATGCGGCGGCCCGCGATGTCGTCGATGAACGAGGAATTGAGCAGCGGTGTGCGCCGCGCGTGGCCCTCCAGCCGCCGGGCGGCTGCGCGGATCATGTCGATGTTCATGTCATTTTTCCCATCCAGGCCTGCAATGCCGCAACCGCTTCGGGCTCATCCAGAAACGGCACATGGCCCCGGTTCGGCACCACTGCGGTGATCATATCGGGGCGGCGCGCCTGCATCTTGTCCAGTGTCTCTTGCGTCAGCAGACCGGAGTTGGCCCCGCGAATACAGGCCAAGGGTAGACCCGCCATCGCATCAAAGAAGGGCCAAAGATCGGGCAGGGGCTGATCGCGGCCCATCTCGACCGCATCGCGCAGCTTGGGGTCATATGTGATCAGCAAGCCGTCGTCGGTTTGGGTGAAATTCTTCTCCGCCTCGCGCAGCCAGCGTTCTGCCGGGACATCGGGAAACTGTGTGCCAAAGACAAATTGCAAACCGGTAGCAGCCTCGGCGTGGGTTTTGGCGGCGGGGTTCTTGCCCAGATAAGTCATGATGAAATCAATGCCCTTGGGGTCCAGATCAGGCCCTACATCGTTCAGCGACACCCCCAGCAGATGATCTTTGGCGGTGGCCGCCAGCCCCATGCCGATCAGCCCGCCGCGCGAAGTGCCAAGCACTGCCACCTTGTCCAGCCCCAGATGCGCCATCAGTTCCAGCGCGTCGCGCCCTTCAACGGGCAGGGTGTAATTCTGCCAGTTCTCGTCAAAATCCGACTGCCCGCGCCCGCGATAATCCATCTTGATCAACCGGTTGCCCGCCAGATGCGGGGTTACATCGTCAAAATCCTGCGTGGTGCGCGTCAGCCCCGCAAGACACAGGATCGGCAGGCCGTCGCCCGTGTCCTCATAGTAAATGTTCAGCCCGTCGGATGTGGTAAAATGCGCCATCACAGCCCCGCCAATTTTGGAATGTCGGTCAGATCGTTCAGGGTATGCACCGGCGTCCACGGCAACCGGTCGACCGGATCGACCGCGCGGTTGACCCATGCGGTTGTGAACCCGTAGCCGGTGGCCGCCGCCGCATCCCACCCGTTGGAAGAGACAAAAAGCACCTCATTCTTGGCACAGCCGAAATGCGCACCAACCAGATCATAGACCCGCGCGTCGGGTTTGAAGATGCCGACGCTTTGCACCGACAGGCTGGTGTCCAGAAACTCCCCGATCCCGGCAGAGCTGACCGCCCCTTCCAGCATATCCGGCGAGCCGTTGGACAGGATCGCGGTGTTCATGCCGCCTTGCTTGAGTGTCGCCAGCATTTGCGGCACTTCAGGATAGGCCTGCAATTCCCAGTAAAGCGCCAGCAAGCGCTCGCGCAGGGCCGGATCATCATCATGCCCCGTTTTTTCCAACGCCCAGTCCAGACCGTTGCGGGTGACCTCCCAAAAATCGGTATGCGCCCCCACTACCGCGCGCAGCCACGAATATGACAGCTGTTTCTGCCGCCAGTGTTCGGCCAGCACCATCCAGTCATCTTTGATGGCGGCAAATTCCGGCTCTGATGCGGCCTGCCGAGCGGCTGCGCCAACGTCGAACAATGTCCCGTAGGCGTCAAAGATGCAGGTGGTGATGGGCATGTGCGGTCTCCGTTCTTTGGGGCAGAGTGTCATGCAGGGCGCGCGCGGAAAAGGCCTGAAATTGTACCAAAATGCACGGGCTTTACATCGTGCGCGTGCTTTGAAAGGGTGCCGCCCAAGCTGGAGTACCCGCGCAGATACGTGGCCTCCCCCCATTCCCCAAGATTCAGGAGACGACGATGACTGAAGTGAAGTCAGGCGATACAGTTGCAATTCATTATACCGGCACACTGCTGGACGGCAGCACCTTTGACAGTTCCGAAGGGCGTGACCCGCTGGAGTTTGAAGTGGGGTCCGGCATGATCATTCCCGGATTGGACGTGGCCTTGCCCGGCATGACGGTCGGTGAAAAGAAGGTGGTCAAAATCGCCTGCGCCGATGCCTACGGTCCGCTGAACCCCGAAATGCGGCAGGCCGTCCCGCGCGAAGGCATCCCGGCGGATATTCCGCTTGAGGTCGGCACCACGCTGCAAATGCAGACGCCGGACGGGCAGGCTCTGCCGGTTATGGTGGTGGAACTGGACGAGGCGACAGTGACGCTGGACGCCAATCATCCGCTGGCGGGCAAGGATTTGCAGTTCGACATCGAACTGGTCAAGATCGGCTGAACCTAGCCACCGACATTGAAATTCTGCAAGAGGCGACCGAGCGTTTCGGCGGCCTCTTGTGCCTCTGCGTCCTGCGTGGGCTGGGGGGCCGTGTCTTGCGCGGTGTTTATTGGCGTGACGCTTTTGAAACGCGGGCCGGCGGTGCCGTCGCGACCAAGCCGGTTGATCTTGATCCCGTTTTCCGGTGGCGGCGTGACAAACGGCGCGACCAAGCCGGTGGTTCCGTTCTGATCGATCTGGCGGGTGAGACCTTCCAGTCCGGCACTGTGGGGAAGCGCTGTCGGCGTGGAAACAGGCGCGGATGTGGATTGCCTGCCGGTGACGCTCAGCACGCCATCGGTCCCGGCAGCGATCAGCGCATGACGCAGTTCCGGTTCGCTGCGCAACGTGGCCGCCACAACGATCATCAACACAAAGCTGACCACCTTGGCCCAGAACCCCGCCCGTTGTGACCGGGTGCGGCGCGACTGAAGCACTTCTTCTTTATAGGTATCGCCAAAACTCATGTGTGGGTGGGTAAAAGAGGAACGCGGCGAAATCGTGACCGCCGGAGGGAAATTCGCAAATTTCCGGTTCAGGCTTTTGTAAAGGCCGGTCAGCGCTTAAGGACGGGGTATGGCCCAAACTGACCGTTTTGAAATTTTCATCGTCTGTGCCCCCGGGCTTGAACAGATACTTCTTGCCGAAGTCACCGATGCGGGCTTTGCCGATCCAGTTGCAGGCCCCGGCGGGGTGACGATCACGGGCGACTGGCCCGATGTCTGGCGCGCCAATCTTGAGCTGCGTGGCGCGGTGCGGGTGCTGGCGCGCATCGGGTCGTTCATGGCGTTCCACCTTGCGCAACTGGACAAACGGGCGCGCAAATTTCCTTGGGGGGAGGTCCTGCGCCTGGACGTGCCGGTGAAAGTGCAGGTGACATGCAAAGCCTCAAAGATATATCACGCCAAGGCCGCGACGCAGCGGATCGAGACGGCCCTGCGCGAGAGCCACGGGATCACGCTGGCTGAGGATGCGGCGCTGGTCGTCAAGGTGCGCATTCACGACAATCAGGTGACGATCTCGCTTGATACAAGCGGCGCTGCGTTGCACCTGCGCGGCCATAAGGAGGCGGTGGGCAAGGCCCCGATGCGCGAGAATATGGCCGCCATGTTTCTGCGGCAATGCGGATTTACCGGAGCCGAGCCGGTTGTTGATCCGATGTGCGGATCAGGCACATTCCTCATCGAAGCGGCAGAGATTGCCAACGACATACAGCCGGGCCGCAGCCGTCGCTTTGCTTTCGAGGATCTGGCATCGTTTGATCCGGATGCATTTGCCGCCCTGCGCCCCCCGCCCCTCCAGCTTACCGGCCCGGTGCAATTCTACGGGTCAGACCGGGATGCGGGTGCCGTGCGCAACGCCGCGATGAACGCCGAGCGGGCGGGCGTTGCGGCCGCCACCGGCTTCAGTTGCCACGGCGCCGCAGAGGTCCGCCCGCCGGACGGTCCGCCGGGACTGGTGATCGTCAATCCGCCCTACGGAGGCCGGATCGGAAACAAGAAATTGCTTTATGCGCTTTATGGCAGTTTCGGACAAACAATGCTGACCCACTTCAAAGGCTGGCGCGTCGGGCTGGTGACATCCGAGCCGGCGCTGGCCAAGGCGACCGGCCTGCCTTGGCACCCCAAGGGCCCGCCGGTGGCGCACGGAGGGATGAAAGTCTGGTTGTGGCAGACACCGCCGCTGCGTTGAGGGCAACGTCACGGCTCTGTCAAACTTTCAACATCATCGGGGCATAGCGTTCGGATCAAACCAATCGATACGGAGCCGCCCCATGAACGATCTTGCCATTTGCGCGCAGAACATCGCCGCACATTGGGCCGCGATTCTGGCGGTGCTCGCATTCATCATCTCGCTCGCAGTTTTTTGCTTTCAACGCACGCTGATGTCGTTTTGTTACGGTTTGTTCAGCGTGGGCTGCACCTATGTGGCGACCTATCTGATCGCGCCCTATCTGGTGTGGTTCTTCGTGCTGGGCACCGTCGGGATCGGATCAATAGCTTGCGAAGGCTACTGGTAGCGCCGCCTCAGAGATTGTCCTGCTGCGGCATGCCCAGCACATGAAATCCGCCGTCCACGCGAATGATCTCTCCGGTGGTGCAGGCCCCTGCGTCGGAGGCCAGATAGACCGCCGTGCCGCCCACCGCCTCGAGCGTCGCATTGCTGCGCATGGGGGCGTTCTGGTCAGTGTGTTTATAGGTTTTGCGCGCGCCACCAATGGCTGCACCGGCAAGGGTTTTCATCGGTCCGGGGCTGATCGCGTTCACGCGGATGCCCTCGGGGCCCAGGTCATTGGCAAGATAGCGGGTCGCACTCTCAAGTGCTGCTTTGGCCACGCCCATCACATTGTAGTTGGGCACCACGCGGTTGGATCCCTGATAGGTCAGGGTCATCAACGTACCGCCGTTTTCCACCATCAGCGGATGCGCGCGGCGGGCCACGTCGATAAAGCTGTAGGCCGAGATGTCGAGGGAATGTTTGAAATTGGCCCGGGACGTGTTCAAGAAACGCCCGGTCAGTTCTGATTTGTCCGAAAAGGCGATGGCGTGGACGACAAAATCAATTGTCGGCCAGCGGCTGCCCAGTTGGTCAAAGGCCGCGTCAAGTGAGGCATCATCGGTCACGTCAACATCAACCATGAAGTCAGAGCCGACAGATTCCGCCAGTGGTTTCAACCGGCTGCCAAAGGCTTCGCCCTGATAGGTAAAGGCCAGTTCTGCCCCCGCTTCGGCCATTGCGCGCGCAATGCCCCATGCGATCGAGCGCTCGTTGGCAACCCCCATGATCAGGCCGCGTTTTCCCTTGAGAAGGTCAGACATCAGGCATTCCTATCCTTGATACTTTGACAGGATCATCGACCCGTTGGTGCCGCCAAAGCCGAACGAATTGGTCATGACGGAATCAAGTCCGGCATTCTCGACCAGTTCGGTGGCGATTTCTTCGGGCTTCAACGCGGGGTCCAGTGTTTCGACGTTGATCGACGGGGTGATGAAATCGCCCTTCAGCATGAGCAGACAAAAGATCGCTTCCATTGCGCCCGCGCTGCCCTGTCCGTGGCCCGTCATGCTTTTGGTCGAACTGACCGGTGGTGTGGCCCCTTCGCCAAAGACGCGGCGCACCGCTTCGATCTCGCCCACGTCGCCCACGGGGGTGGAGGTGCCGTGTGCGTTGATATAGCTGACCTTGCGCCCCTCGGGCAGCGTGTCGAGCGCCAGTTGCATGGCGCGCGCGCCGCCTTCGCCGGAAGGCGCCACCATATCGTGACCGTCGGACGTCGCGGCAAAGCCGGTCACTTCGGCATAGATCGTGGCGCCACGTGCCAGCGCGTGATCAAGGTCTTCCAGCACCACGATGCCGCCGCCGCCGGTGATGACAAAACCGTCACGATTGGCGTCAAAGGCGCGCGAGGCTTTTTCTGGCGTGTCGTTGTACTTGCTGCTCATCGCGCCCATCGCGTCGAAAAGGCACGACAGCGTCCAGTCCAGTTCCTCGCCGCCGCCGGCGAACATCACGTCCTGTTTGCCCAGCATGATCTGTTCCGCGGCTGATCCGATGCAGTGCAGAGAGGTGGAGCAGGCGGAGGTGATGGAATAGTTGATGCCCTTGATCTTGAATGCCGTCGACAGGTTCGCGCTGATGGTCGATGACATGCACTTGGGCACGGCGAAGGGACCGATGCGCTTGGTGGCGCCGGTTTTGTCGACGATATCGTGCGCTGTCTTCATGGCAGAGGTGGATGGCCCGCCAGAGCCTGCGATCAGTCCTGTGCGCGGATTGCTGATGACGCTTTCGTCAAGGCCCGCATCGGCAATCGCCTGCTCCATCGCCAGATAGGCATAGGCCGCCCCCGGCCCCATAAACCGCAGCGTGCGTTTGTCGATATGTTCGGACGGGTCAATCTTGAGCGTGCCAGCGATCTGGCTGCGAAAGCCGTGTTCGGCCATTTCAGGCGATGTTTCGATGCCACTTTTGCCGGCCTTCAGCGCGGCGGTGACCTCATCGGCGTTGTTTCCGATGGACGAGACGATGCCCAGCCCGGTGACGACCACACGTTTCATCGGCGATCCTCTGGTTTGACACAACACATCGGCGGCACTCCTTTACTGACTTGTTTGTGTTTAGGATAACTGGCCGCTCTGGCGCAAGCGGATAGGGCAGGGCGGGTCAGTCGGGGATCAGATCGTTGGTGCTGTAGCGCAGGATCGAACCGCTCAGGGTGCGGTCGCGGGTGCCGATCAGGACAATGCCTTCACCGCTCAGCAGCATGGAACGGCGCTGCAAGCTATATTCCTGTCCATCCGCCGTGATGACGGTGCTGCCGGAAGAACTGTGATCGGTATATTCCAACTGCGCCGCGCGCAGCTCAAACACGCCGTGTTTGCGCGAGACCCAAGGGTGGTCCAGCACCGCGTGACAATCGGTGGCGCGGCCCACGGCGACGCTGTCACCGTCCAGCAAAGACCATTCGCTGCCTTCGCAGTTGAGCGCGGCAGAGGCGGTGCGGGGACCGCCGGTGTTGACGGCAGCCCCGAAGAGTACTGTTTGTGTGGACATGTCGCTGACGGCAAAGGAATGCACCCGGGTCGGGGCCCGTTTGCCCTTGAGCTTGAGACCGCCCATCGACACGAACAGCGCCCGCGCCCGCTCGGTCAGATTGTCAAAAACGCCACCGCCAATCAAAACCTCGCCGGGTTTGGCAAGGGCCGCGAGCCGCGCGGCGGTGTTGACCGCATCGCCATAGATGTCAGCGTCCTGCTGCACGACCTCCCCAAATTGCGCGCCTGCATGGATGCCCAGCCCTTCGGGCCAGTCGGCCTCGATCATGGCGCGGGCAGCGGCAAAGGCACTGTCGGCAGTGTCAAAGAAACTCAGCGTATCATCGCCCTGTGACTTGACGCAGGTGCCGCCATTGTCCTCGACGATCTGGCGCATCCACTGAAGGATCGCGCTGATCTGCGCGAGTGCTTCATGGTCCGTCAGCCTGTCATAAAGACCGGTACTGCCGGTGATGTCGGCAATCAGGACATGGGCCTTGGCCATCGGGGAAGGCTCCGCTGAGGGTGGTGTGGATCATTGGGCGGCATGGCCAGACCCTAGTTTCCGGCGGAATGGCTGGCAAGAGAACAGAACATGCGCGGTCTGTGTCAGCTTTCCGACAGCGCGACCTTCATATCCTTGACCTCATAGATCACTTCACCGTCGGCCTCGACAATGCCGTCCGCCACGCCCATCGTCAGGCGGCGCGTCTGGATCGCCTTGGTAAAGTCAATTTTGTAGGTCAGCATTTTGCGGTCGGGCCGCACCATGCCCTTGAGCTTCACTTCACCGACACCCAGCGCATAGCCGCGCCCCTGCCAGCCGCGCCAGCCCAGATTGAAACCGGTCAGTTGCCACAGCCCGTCCAGACCCAGACAGCCGGGCATGATCGGGTTGCCGGGGAAATGGCATTCGAAAAACCACAGGTCCGGCGTGATGTCGAATTCTGCTGTGATGTGTCCTTTGCCGTGGGCCCCGCCGTCGCCAGACACGTCCGTGATCCTGTCCATCATCAGCATCGGCGGCGCTGGCAATTGTGCGTTGCCGGGGCCAAACAGATCGCCCGCGGCGCATTTCAACAGGGCCTCTTTGTCAAAGCTGGTGGGGAAGTCGGACATCGGGTGCTCCTGCGGTAATAGGCATTTGGAGCCGTCTACAATGCGCGCCTTGTCACCGCAAGGGCGGGGCGGGGGACACTTCGTCAAGAAAGCCTTGCAGGAAACGCTCAAGAACTGAATGGCGCGCGGCGGCGAGTTTGCGGCCTGTGGGGGTTTGAAACCCCGCCGCGAGTTGCAGCAGTTTGGTTTGAAAATGGTCTAGGGCAAAGGCGGTATCATTCAGTTCTCTGTGCTTTGCGTGAGGGTCCGCAGGATCATACAGCGCGCGGGCCAGTGCACCGGACACGGCAAAGCACCGGGCAATGCCGATGTGACCCAGTGCATCCAGCCGGTCGGCATCCTGCAAAATCCGTGCTTCCAGCGTTTCAGGGGGGATATTTGCGGAAAAACTATGTGCTTCGATGGTATGAGCAACCGCCCCGACATCGCGGGGATGCCAGGCCAGCGCCTGCAATCGCCTGGTGGCAGCAGCGGCGGCCAGCCGTGAAGCGTTTCGGCGCTGAGGTGAATCCTTGGCTACGTGCACAGCGTCGTGCAAGAGCGTTGACGCTGTCAGAATTCTCATATCGCCCCCTTCGACGTCCGTGATCCGTCGGACGTTCTGCCAGACGCGCAGGACATGTGAAACGTCATGGGCAGTATCCGCGGGGTTTGGTGAAAGCCCTTGCAAAAGAGCCGCCGCAAGATCGGTATGGGGGTCGAAGTGTCTGGCAATGTCCATATGGCAACTCTATGCCCTGGAGCACGCGCTCACAACATAAGGGCCGCGGACAGGGCACCCGGCTGCGACAAAGCTGCACTAAGCTGCACGTTTGGGGTTTTCCAATTGAAAACCATTCGCAAAACCCTTTAATGTATGGTGACATCCAAACGGAGCGATCCATGACGCAGACCCACGTTGAAAACGGTACCCGCTGGCTGGAACAGGCAGGCGTGCGGCCCACCCGGCAGCGCGTGACACTGGCCAGCCTTCTGGTTGGTGACGGGCAGCATCGGCATGTGACCGCTGAAAGCCTGTTTGACGCTGCCAAGGGCAGTGGCGACGCGGTTTCGCTTGCTACGGTCTACAACACCCTGCGGGCGTTTTGCGACGCGGGATTGCTGCAGGAGGTGACGGTTGATGGGTCAAAAAGCTATTTTGATACCAACACTCACGATCATCCGCATTTCTTTTGGGAAGACGACGGCAAGCTGACAGACGCACCTGCGGATCAACTGGTGATCACCGGTTTGCCCGACGCACCCGCAGGTGCAGAGATAGCCAGCGTTGACGTGGTGATCCGTCTGCGGCGCAAAGAAACTGCTGAATAATTTGCCGAGAGGCCCCCATGCATCCGTTGATTTCACAAGACCATATTGACACCTACCAGCGCGACGGTGTGGTGCTGATAAAGGGTCTGTTTGCAGATCATGTAGAAACGCTGCGCGAAGGTGTTGCGCGCAACATGTCCGAACCCGGTCCTTATGCCTCGACCAATGACAAGGCGGGCGAGACCGGATTGTTTTTCGACGACTACTGCAATTGGCAGCGCATTCCAGAATTCAAGGACGTGATCCACAATTCGGCAGCGGCAGAGGTTGGTGCCGCACTGATGCAAAGCGAAACTGCACAGCTTTTTCACGATCATGTTCTGGTGAAGGAACCGGGGACGTCGATGGCCACACCGTGGCATCAGGATGGACCGTATTACTTTGTTGAGGGGCGGCAGACTGTGAGTTTCTGGTCGCCGCTTGATCCGGTGACGGACGCGACCCTGCGCTGTGTGGCGGGATCGCACCTGTGGGACAAGCCGGTGCTGCCAACGCGCTGGGCCAAGGGGGATGCCTTTTTTGATCCAGCCCCCTATATGCCCGTGCCTGACCCGGATGCGGAAGACATGGATGTGCGCGAATGGCAGATGGCACCGGGGGACGCGGTGGCCTTTAATTACGGCGTGCTACATGGCGCGCGTGGCAACCGTGCGGATGCACGCCGCCGTGCGTTTTCGCTGCGACTGGTCGGGGATGACGCCCGTTACGTGGCGCGCCCGGGTCCGACATCGCCGCCGTTTCCGGGGCACGAGATGACACCCGGCCAGCGTCTGCGCGAGGATTGGTTTCCGGTAATCTGGGGCGCTTGACGACAGGTACAACGCTGGAGGTTTGACTGGGCATCGGCGCACTGGCTTTGTCCGTTTCGAAACAAGCCTACAGTGATTTACCGGCACCCAACCAAGATGACAGGCGCAGGCGATTTTGTCAGTCCCGAATGCCAGGATGGCACCCGGGGCTGAGGTGGTCATCGCAAATCAGAAGTTAATTTTGAGCCCCATCGTGGGTTCAAATTTCAGTTTGTTCTTCTTGCTGTCCCACTTTGTCTTCACCCCGGCAGCGAAGTATTTTGATCCGACCATGAACTTGACCCCGTCGGGAATATCCGGCGGTGCCCCGGGCGCGGCTTTGATCTGAAGCCAGGGAAAGAGGTTCTTGTTGGCTTTCTTTGCCACAGGCGGAAGTGATTTGAGCGGGATTGGCCCTGCTTTCTGCTGCTTTTTGAGAAACGCCAGCATGTCCTTTTGCGACAGCATCAGCGATTTCTTGGTGTCTTTCAGAACCACCGGATCAAGTTTCAGAGCCTTCAGCCGTTTTTCGTAATCGGCAAAAAACGCATCCATGTCCTTTTTCAGTTCTTCGAAAGTAACGGTCTTTTCCTTGTCTCCCATAGGAGCCTCCTGAATCAATCTGTGATACAAAATGTCTTCGAAATAAGGGATCCCGAGGGACCGGCGGAGAAAAATTCCACTATTACGAGCATACCTTATTTTCACAGATTTGCATAGCGCGTCGGTTGCGCAGCAAGCTTCTTCTTGATTTGCGAGGGCTGTTAGAGGACATTTCCGGCGTGCAGTATTTTCTGCAACGCGGTGCATTTTCACCGCATACTTCGGATTGGAGCGCATTTCATGGGCAAGGAAACGGATAGGTTTGTAAAAGATTTCAAAGGGATAAAAAAACAGGCCGCTGACCTGTCATTGGCCACCGGCGAAAAGCAGAAAAAAGACATGCAGGCGTTTCTGTCCAAGGTCTGGGCGGCGGAAGATGTTTTGCAGGAGGCAATCCAGAAGGCGCGTGCGGGCGGCGTCACGTCAAAAAAGTCGTCTGATTTTGTGAAACACGCCGAGGTCGTGAAGCCGCTCAAGAAATGGGACGCGATGCTCAAGGAGCATCACCAGACGCTGGTGCGGTTCACCAAATTCAATGCAGACGTCAAAGCGCTGAACGGGTCGCTGACCAAACGGATGGCCCTTGTGGAAAAGGAAGCCAAGCAAAGCGCGCCTGCGCGCGAAGCGGCAGCGATGATTAAGGAAGCGCAAAGCAAGATTTTGCCCGACCTGAAGAAATCTCAGGCGCTGTTGGGCACTCTCAAGAGTTTTGAAGTCTATTACGGAGCGAAATACCAAAAGACGGTGGATGCCATTGTCAAACAGGCGATTGATGCGGTGACGCCCAAGGAATTTCCCGAACCCCTGTCAGACAAGAACCGCGCCAGCACCGCCAAAGAGATCAAACAGAGGCCCCGCGACATTGACAAAATGTGCAAGCAAATGGTCACCGCGATGAAGAACGGTGATCTGGCTGCCGCAGAGGAGGCGCTGAAGAAAGCGCGTATCCTGTTTTCCGCACTGGAAGGTTTTGAGAAGGTCGCCAAACAGACCAAAAGCAAGATGAAAAAAGAGATCAAGGCCGATGATAAGAGCAAGGAAATAACCGCGCTGATTGGGGCCATTCACAAAGCGCACAAGAAATACCTCAAGCAGCTTGATGATATGTCAAAGATTTTAGCAGAGCGGAAATCTGCAGCAGATTGACGGGAACTATCAGCGCAACTTTAAAACCACTGTCCCGGTTCCATCAGTCCCAGATCAAGCAATTGCCGCGAATGCCATTCAAAAGGCGCGGAGTTGTGCCATTTGAAGCTGTCGATCTCGAATTTGCTGCCCGGATTGGTTTTCAGCGCCTTTGCGGTGCGGAATGAACAGATGGCGGATGTGATGTTGTGATGCCACGGGCAGGCGTAGGTATTATATTCTTCGTCGTCAAAGGTGTGGTCCCAGCGGATTTTCAGCCCCCGCTTGGCGCGAAACAGTGGGATACGGTCAATCTTGCGGCGCGCGGCTGGCACGTGTTCTTCGTAGCGCCAGCGCAGACCGCCAAAGAAATCAAGCTGACGTTCCTTAGGATGGTCGTGGTTTTCGGCGTCCTTGCGGGCCAGCGCATAATACCCCGACCGGTCCATATGGGCCCCGTCAAGCGATACCGCATCGGGGTGCCTGTTCAGGTCTTCTGCATATAGATCAATCACATAAGCCAGCATCGCGTCGCGGCGCTCTTCGTTGTGGAAGGCCAGCATTTCGATGATGTTGCGCGTTTCGCAAAAGGGATAGAAGAAATATTCGGCGTTATAGCAGTAATAGACCCACTGCCCCGCCATCGGGTCCATCAGGGTGTTGATCGCCCGTTCCATCGCGTCCTCGTCCGACATGGAATAATCCACACGGATCACCGTTTCCTGCAAATCGCGCGGCAGGTCGAACATTTCTGGCATCAGGGCAATCACTGCTTTGAACCCCATCTGCTGGTGATGGCGCAGGGTGGTTGCCACCTCTACATCGTCCTCGACCATGACAATGGCAATTGGGCCTTTCGCAAGGGTCGCCGCTTCGGCGGTGATCATCTGGTTCAGCGATGTGTACTGCATGGGCCCTCTGCTCGGGGTGGTTTTGCCGCAGAATCGGTTAATTCGCCGTGCATTGCAAGCGTGCCGGTGCCCTGCTAGACCGCGCGCAATCCCTAGCCCAGACCGGACCCTGCCATGACCGCGCCCAAAAAGCTGTTTATCAAGACCTATGGTTGTCAGATGAATGTCTACGACAGTGAGCGCATGGCCGAGGCAATGGGCGGTCAGGGCTACGTTGAGACGCAATCGCCCGATGATGCGGACATGATCCTGCTCAACACCTGCCACATCCGCGAAAAGGCGGCTGAGAAGGTGTATTCGGAGCTGGGGCGTCTGAAACCGCTCAAGGCCAAAAACCCCAATCTGAAAATTGGTGTGGCCGGATGTGTGGCACAGGCCGAAGGCGAAGAAATCATGCGCCGCCAGCCTGCTGTCGATCTGGTGGTCGGGCCGCAAAGCTATCATCGCTTGCCGCAGATGGAAGAACGGGTGCGCGCGGGCGAGACAGCGCTCGACACCGATTTCCCCGAAGAGGACAAGTTCGAGCGGCTGAAGTCACGTCCCAAGGCAAAACGCGCCCCAGCTGCTTTTCTGACGGTGCAGGAAGGCTGCGACAAGTTCTGCGCCTTCTGTGTGGTGCCCTATACCCGGGGTGCAGAGGTCAGCCGCCCAGCCGCACAGGTCTTGCAGGAAACCCGCGATCTGGTCGAGCGCGGCGTGCGCGAGGTCACGCTGCTGGGCCAGAACGTCAACGCCTACCACGGGCACGACGGCGGGCTGGCTGGTCTTATCCGCGATCTGGCACAAGTCGACGGGTTGGAGCGGATTCGCTACACCACAAGCCACCCCAACGATATGGACGATGCCCTGATTGCTGCCCACGGCGAGGTGCCGGAATTGATGCCTTATCTGCATCTGCCGGTGCAATCCGGCTCTGACCACATCCTCAAGCGCATGAATCGCAGTCATACAGCGGAAAGCTATCTGAAACTGATCGAGCGTATTCGCGCAGCGCGGCCCGACATTGTCATGTCAGGTGATTTTATCGTGGGCTTCCCGGAAGAAACGGACGCCGATTTTGAGGCCACGATGGAGTTGGTGCGACAGGTCAAATACGGCTACGCTTATTCCTTCAAATATTCGGCTCGTCCCGGCACGCCTGCCGCAGAGCGCGCAACAGTCGATGCAGAGGTGGCAGATGCCCGTCTGCAACGGCTGCAGGCTCTGATCACGCAGCACCAGCGCGAGATACAGGACAGCATGGTCGGGCGCGACGTCTCGGTGCTTCTGGAACGGGTCGGGCGCGAGACAGGGCAAATGGTCGGCAAGTCGGAATATCTGCACTCGGTTCACGTTGAGAACTGTGCCGGGCAAATTGGCGATATCGTGAATGTGAGAATCGTTGAGGCGAAAACCAACTCGCTCACGGCCCGTCATCTTGATTAAGCGCGGGTAAGCCCGGAATGGCATCGCCCTTTGGTGCGGCTTTTCCACAATTTCGCCCTATTTTAATGTGTTAGCCGGCAAAATAGCCACTAAATCTAGAGATCAGTGCTTCACAGCGTCGCAATAATTACCTAACGTGGCGAAATAAGCGGGGGTGTCCGACCAATTGCCAGGGCATGCCTTTCGTGGGGGAACAGATAAAGGAATATGCTGTGGTGAACACAATCTCCAAAGCGATCCGTGCCGTGGTGAGCCTGTCACTGGCTGCGGCGGTCGCACTGCCAGCGACATTTGCGGCAACAGGTGCGGATGCACAGACACGCTCTCAGCAGGGGCGCGACCGTGGCATCTATACGCCGACCATCTGGGTTGATCCCGATGGGTGCGAGCACTGGGTCATGGATGACGGTGCCGAAGGGTATATGACACCGCACACCAACCGTCAGGGTATTCCGGTCTGCCGCCGGGGTAATGTCTGCGGCGTCATGAGCTCGGACCAGTTCTTTGCCACTGACAGCTACCGCATCCACAAGGCGGGCAAGGCGCGTCTGGCCAACTTCTTCCGCACCACGGGTGCTGTGTCCTATATCATCACAGGCCACACCGACAGCCGTGCCTCGGACGCTTACAACATGCGCCTGAGCTTTAACCGTGCCAATGCTGTCGCCGCTGTGGCTGCTGCAAACGGCGCACGCATCGCGGACGTACGGGGCTACGGCGAACGTCTGCCGGCGGCTGCCAACAACACCGCACACGGCATGGCCAAGAACCGCCGCGTCGAAATCATCTGCATTCGCTAAGGGGACCTGACCGTGATCAAATCCAAAGTAATTCTCGGCGTGGCCCTTGCAGTCGGCGTATCCGGCTGTGCCTTTGACGAAGGCCTGCGCGGCTATCCATCCGACAAAACCGTCGACCGTGGCATCAATGGCCACCACCTGAGCACGCTTCAGGCGGGCATCTGGGTTGATCCAAACGGCTGTGACCACTGGATTATCGACGATGGTGTTGAAGGATATCTGTCTGCACGTCTGGACAAGTTCGGCAAGCCCGTCTGCTCCGGTGTCGCACCACCCACTCACACAGTGGGCGATTTCAAAGGTGGCACATTCATTCCGGATCCCAACTGATTTTGGCTGACAATTTCAGCATAGACGGGCCGGAGTGTATGTCACTCCGGCCCGTTTGCGTTCCGGGGGGTGTTTTTCGCCCATCCGCCCCCTATCTGCCTTGCATAGTCCCAACCCCAAGGAGCCTCCCTTGCCCCCAAGCGATCTGATGACCGCGGCCCCCGTGGCCGACCCCGTCGTGCTTGAGTTTCCCGACAACCGCCTGCTGATTGATCTCTGCGGTGCTTATGACGCGCATCTTGCGGCGATAGAAAAAGCACTGGAAGTGCAGATCATCCGCCGTGGCAACCACCTGAGCGTGATGGGGGACCCCGACGCCGCCGCACAGGCAGCAAGTGTGCTGAACACCCTGTACACGCGCCTGGAAGGTGGGCGCACGGTGGAACAGGCCGAGGTAGACAGCCTGTTGCGCATGGGCGGGTCCGAGGCCGATACCGGCGTGCGCCCCGGCGACCAGCTTGAGATGCCGGTGGGCGAGACGGTTGAGATCCAGACCCGCAAGAAACGGGTGGAGCCGCGCACCGAGGCGCAGAAGGCCTACGTCAAATCGCTTTTTGACAATGAACTGGCCTTTGGCATCGGTCCGGCGGGCACCGGCAAGACCTATCTGGCTGTCGCCGTGGGCGTTTCCATGTTCATTGGCGGCCACGTGGATCGCATCATCCTCAGCCGCCCTGCCGTCGAGGCGGGCGAGAAATTGGGTTATCTGCCCGGTGACATGAAGGACAAGGTCGATCCCTATATGCAGCCGCTGTATGATGCGCTGAACGATTTCCTGCCGGGCAAGCAGCTGGCGAAACTGCTGGAAGAAAAGCGCATCGAGATTGCGCCGCTGGCCTTTATGCGGGGCCGCACACTGTCGAACGCCTTTGTCGTGCTGGACGAGGCGCAGAATGCCACGTCGATGCAGATGAAAATGTTCCTGACCCGCCTTGGCGAAGGATCGCGCATGGTCATTACTGGTGACCGCACCCAGATCGACCTGCCGCGTGGGGTGCCATCTGGTCTTGCGGATGCCGAACGCCTGCTCAACAGGATCCCCAAGATCAGCTTCAATTATTTCACCTCCAAAGATGTCGTGCGCCATCCTCTTGTCGCTGCCATCATCGAGGCTTACGAGGCAGACGCCGTCAAAGCCTGACCCTTTCTTTCTTGCCCTCAAAACCCGTGTGGTCCGGGGCAGAGGCCCGAAGCGCGATCTATGGAAAATCTGGACATCTCAATAGAAGACCCGCGCTGGGCCACGCTCGATTTCGATGCGGTCGCCCTGCGCGCGGTACACTCCGCGCTGACCCATCAGAACATTCCCACGGCTACGGCCGAAATCAGCATCCTCGCCTGCGACGATGCCCGCATCACCACGCTCAACGCGGAATTCCGCACCAAGCCCAGGCCGACCAACGTGCTTAGCTGGCCCAGCGAAGAGCGCGCGGCGACAGGCGACGGTGGGGTGCCCACCAGACCAAGCGCGGGTCCCGACGGCCTTATTGAACTTGGCGACATCGCCATCAGCTATGACACCTGCATGGCCGAAGCCCTTGCGGCCGCCAAACCCGCCGCTGATCATGTGACCCATCTGATCGTGCATGCCACGCTGCATCTGCTGGGATATGATCATGAAACTGCGCAGGATGCCGCCTTGATGGAAGGGATCGAAGTTGAAATACTTGGCAAACTGGGTCTCGATGACCCATATAGAGAATCGTAGGTGGCTCCGCTGCCGTTTCATATGACAGGACCCAATGGGCGACACTGACGGATCATCTAGCGCCGCGCCCCGCGCGCAGATCGAAGAGAATACTGTGCCAGAGCCAGAGGCACCCTCCAAACCCGGTGGATTTCTGTCACGGGTTATTGGTGCGCTAAGCCCGTCCGAAACGGGCGAGGCCGATGAAATCACGCCGCCCCCCGTGGACCGGGTCAGCGCGCACGGCATGATGAACCTGCGCCGGATGCGCGTGGATGACGTGGCCATTCCCAAAGCAGACATCACCGCGGTGCCGGTGGCGATCAGTCTGGATGAACTGGTGTCAGTCTTTAAAGACAGCGGTTTGACCCGCCTGCCGGTATTTGACGGGACTCTCGACACGCCGGTCGGCATGGCGCATCTCAAAGACGTTGCGCTGCAATACGGGTTCAACGGCACGCCGAGCAACTTTGACTTGCGTGCCACGCTACGTCCGCTGCTGTTTGTCCCGCCTTCCATGACCATCGGTGTGCTGCTGACCAAAATGCAGGCCGAGCGGCGCCATATGGCGCTTGTGATTGACGAATACGGCGGTGTTGATGGGCTTGTGACCATCGAAGACCTGATCGAACAGGTCATCGGAGAGATCGAGGATGAGCACGACGTTGACGAGGGCACTTTCTGGACCGTCGAAAAACCCGGCGTTTATCTTGCCCTGTCGAAAACCCCGCTTGAGGATTTTGAGGCCGAAATCGGGCATTCGCTGACCGACCACGATGATGTGGACGAAGAGGAAATCGACACGCTGGGCGGGCTGGTTTTTATGCTGTCGGGCCGCGTACCTACGCGGGGCGAGGTGGTGCTGCACCCAGACGGCCCCGAATTTGAAGTGATTGACGCCGATCCGCGCCGGATAAAGCGGCTGCGCGTGCGCACCACGGGACCCAATGGATGACCTTTGAGCGCGGCTGGCCTGCGCTGGCCGCCGCCGTGGTGGCCGGGGCAGTGGCGGCTTTTGGGCATGAGCCCTACGGCTGGGGCGTTGTTCTGCTGGGCGGGCTGATCGCCGGGGTCTGGCTTTTGTCCAAACGCGCCACGCCCCGGCAGGCGGCACTGACTGGATGGGCCTTTGGGCTCGGCTATTTCATGCACGCGCTGCAATGGATCGTGTCGCCCTTCATGGTTGATGCAGCCCGTCACGGCTGGATGGCCCCTTTCGCGCTGGTCCTGCTGGCCGGTGGGCTTGCGCTTTTCTGGGGAGCCGCATTTGGCCTTGCGCGCTGGCTGGCACGCGGACCGGCGATCTGGCCTTTGATCCTGACCTTGCCCGCAGCAGAGCTTGTACGCGCCTTTATCTTCACCGGTTTTCCCTGGGCTATGCCCGCGCAGGCTCTAGTCGATCTGAACGCGGGGCAAAGCCTTGCGTGGATTGGACCACACGGATTGAACATGGTCGTTGTCGCCACAGCGGTTCTTTTTGCTCCGGCTGCCCCTTGGCGTCGGCGCGGGTTTTTCTTCTACGTCCGTGAATTCGCCATCGCTGCCGTTGTGATCGTCGCATTGATGCCCGTCAGCCGCCCGGACATACCGCTGACCGACCATACGTTCCGCCTGATCCAGCCCAACGCGGCACAGCGCGAGAAATGGGACCCCGAAAAAATTCCCGTCTTTTTTGACCGGCAACTTCGCCTGACGGCCGCGCCGCCCCAACAGGGTGGCCCGCAGCCCGATCTGGTCCTATGGTCCGAAACAGCGATCCCTTGGGTGCTTGATCTGGCTGGCACGGCGCTCACTCAAATCGCGACTGCCGGCGGGCAAGCCACTGTCGCATTGGGTGTGCAGCGGCGCGATCCGGAGAGTTATTTCAACTCATTGGCCGTGCTGGGGCCGCAGGGGCAGGTGGCACAGGTTTATGACAAACATCACCTTGTGCCCTTTGGCGAATATGTTCCTTTTGCCGAAGTGATGGCGCGGATCGGTGTTTTTGGTCTGGCGCAGCGGGCACTGGGAGGCTACGCGGCGGGGCCGGGGCCAAAGTTGCTGGATTTCGGGCCGTTGGGCAAGGCGCTGCCGTTGATCTGCTACGAGGCTGTCTTTGCCCATGATGTGAATGCCGCCCCGGAACGGCCTGATTTTCTGATGCAAATCACCAATGACGCGTGGTTCGGCAAGGCAGCTGGCCCGCGGCAGCATCTGGCACAGGCCCGGATGCGCGCGATTGAGCAAGGTCTGCCATTGGCCCGCGCGGCCAATACCGGCATCTCTGCGATGATTGACCCTTACGGGCGCATTCTGGCCAGTCTTCAGCTTAACACTTCAGGGTTTGTGGACGCGCCACTGCCTGCGCCGCTGGCACCGACACTCTACAGCCGGGTGGGTGATCTGCCGTTGACGCTGGTGTTGCTTGCGGGACTCGCTTTTGCGGCGATTGGGGCACGCGGGCGTCAACGGAGGCTTAGCGATTGACCGCTAAACGGGGCGTGGCTAAGCACGGTTAACCGATGTCACAACGGCTTCCTGACGTGGCATTTCATCATTTATTGGAGCAGACATGTCCCGACAGAATTATACCTTTACCTCCGAATCCGTTTCAGAGGGTCACCCCGACAAAGTGTGCGACCGCATTTCTGACGCGGTGCTTGATGCCTTTTTGACCGAAGAACCAGAAGCCCGCGTCGCCGCCGAGACTTTTGCCACATCCGGCATGGTCGTGATTGGCGGTGAGGTCGGGCTGAGCGATCAGGACCGGCTGAAAGACTACATGGGCCGGATCAGTCAAATCGCGCGCGACTGCATCAAGGACATTGGGTATGAGCAGGAGCAGTTTCACTGGAATACCTGCCATGTGCTGAATTTTCTGCACGAACAATCCGCCCACATTGCGCAGGGTGTGAACAGCGGCGAAAACAAGGACGAAGGTGCCGGTGATCAGGGCATCATGTTCGGCTATGCCACCGATGAGACGCCCGAGCTGATGCCCGCGCCCATACAATATGCCCACGCGATTCTGCGACGGCTGGCCGAGGTTCGCAAGAATGGCACCGAACCCACCCTGCGCCCCGATGCCAAAAGCCAGCTGTCGGTTGTCTACGAAGACGGCAAACCCGTCGGCGTCAGCTCTATCGTGCTCAGTACACAGCACGAAAGCGAGGATCAGACGAGCGACGACATCCGTGCGATTGTTGAACCCTATATTCGCGAAGTGCTACCCGCAGAATGGATCACCGAACAGACCAAATGGCACGTCAACCCGACGGGTACATTCGTTATCGGTGGCCCAGACGGCGACGCGGGCCTGACGGGCCGCAAGATCATTGTCGACACCTACGGTGGTGCCGCCCCGCACGGTGGCGGCGCGTTTTCGGGTAAGGACCCGACCAAGGTGGACCGTTCGGCGGCCTATGCGGCGCGCTATCTGGCCAAGAACGTGGTTGCCGCCGGAATCGCAACCAAATGCACCATTCAGTTGAGCTATGCCATCGGGGTGAGCGAACCACTGTCGATCTATTGCGATACCTTCGGCACGGGGCAAGTGGATGATGCAGCGGTCGAGGAGGCGATCCGTCAGGTCATGAGCCTGACACCGCGCGGTATCCGCGAACACCTGAAGCTCAACAAACCGATCTACCAGCGCACGGCAGCCTACGGCCACTTTGGCCGTACGCCAGATGCGGATGGCGGATTTTCGTGGGAGAATGTGGATTTGGCGGATAAACTTAAAGCGGCACTTTAAGAATTTTCCACTGCTCGCGTTGCTGGATAACGTCGGTCCAGACTTCACCTTAAAAATGCAAAAGCCCTGATAAGTATCAAGCTTATCAGGAATTTTTATCTTGCGGCGCAATATCCCAGGCGCTCAGTGCCTTCGGGTAGAGAAAGGCGATGGCGGACGGCTTTGGCGTGTGGCGGCGATCTGTGCGATCGTATCGGGTGGGCGAATGGCTTGGGTTATGTCGCTTAGTAATTCAGCACCGTCCTGTCGCTCCATCTCGATCAGGAACGTCCACAGGCTCAGGCAGTTTTGTTCAATCGCGTTGAGGGTTTGCGGGTCTTCGCTTGTGCTGCGGGCCCGCAGATTGCGCAGTTGGCGCATCAGGCGGCTGACCGTCGGTTTGACGTCGCGCGCACAACGGCCTGCGCATTGGGTCAGCATGTGTGCCACCTGCGCCGTATCAAAGCTGTCTTGCCCATCAAACACCACCGTTTGTGCCGGTTGCAGTGCTGCTGCGACCACTTCAAGAAACGCGTCTTTCGACATGTTTTCCTTTGATAAATAGCCTGCGCAGCCCTTTAGCCGCGCACGAGCGATCACGTCGGGTTTCGGCTGACCCGAAATCATCAGCATTGGCGTATTCAGGTTGCGCGCACTCAGCTGAACCATCTCGACAGCCTCAAAGCCCGTGCCGTCGGGCAACAAGTAGTCCAGCAGGATCAGATCGTAACTTTCACGCTCCAGTTCCTGTGCGAACTCCAGCAGGTCTTGGGTGTTTGTAATGGCACAATGGTAATTGAGCGATGAAAACAGGCGCGCGACCCTGTGCCGGTCCATGCGTTCGTCGTCCAGCACCAAAACACGGATGGCACCGGCGGATGTTGTGGCGGCAGGCTGAGCAACGAGTGGCATCTGTATCCTTTCGGGTGTCAGCCTTTGGCTACTCCAAGAACCTTAAGCGCGCCTTAAAGCCCGCAGGCCATACGGCAAATACGGTGGCCCCATTGCGGCGCGGGGGCACAGGGGCTAATGCAGGGCAAAATTGCGGATCGGGGGTGCCCGCTTTGCCGCATTTGTCCGACATGTGTTTCCGAGGCCCGCCCATGCAGACCCCCAACCGCCCCCGCCGCAACTTTTACGGCCGTCTGAAAGGCAAGACGCTCAAGGCGTCGCAACGGGGATATATTGCCGAGGACCTGGAAGGTCTGTCGCCCGGGCCGGTCAGCTGGGAGGACAATCCCGACCGCACGGCGCTTGACCTTGACGGATTGTTCGGGGGCAAGCCCGTCTGGCTGGAGGTTGGTTTCGGCGGAGGCGAGCATATGGTGCATCAGGCTGCGTCAAACCCGGATGTCGGCATCATCGGCTGTGAACCCTACATCAACGGCGTTGCCATGCTGTTGGGCAAGATCAGGCGCGCAAAGGTAGAGAATGTCGCCGTCCACCCCGGCGATGCGCGTGATCTTTTTGACGTATTGCCCGAGGCCAGCATCGCCCGGGCCTTTCTGCTTTACCCTGATCCCTGGCCCAAAACGCGCCACCATCGTCGCCGCTTTGTCACACAGGAACACCTTGTCCCGCTGGCCCGCACGCTTAAGCCCGGTGCCATTTTCCGGGTGGCAACCGACATTGAGGATTATGTGCGGCAAACCCTTGAGGAAGTGCCCCGCGCCGGGTTCGAGTGGTTGGCCGAACGGCCGGCTGACTGGCGCGAGCCTTGGGACGATTGGCTGTCGACGCGCTATGAACAAAAGGCGTTGCGTGAGGGGCGCGTGCCCCATTACCTGACCTTCCGCCGCACCTGATCCGAAGGGCGGGCAGGTCCGCTCATGATTTTTCGGGGGCTGTTTGACCGATATCGCACGCACGAGCGGCCATTGCGAACGTATCCGCCGGAAAGCCCGGATAAACAGGTCCAAGAAGAAGGGGCTGCGGGTTTAAGGCGCGTCTCTTGGGTTATGGACGGCGTGCGGGTGCTGGGCTAGAAGCGTTCCGAACGAGAAGAGGACTTTTTATGTCTGGTCATGGCGCGCCCATCCCGATGATTTCCACAGCCTGCGGCGCGCTCAGCGGCGTGGCCGAGGTGCCCGGCGACAAGTCGATCTCGCACCGGTCCCTGATCCTTGGCGCGATGAGCGTCGGAGAGACGACGATTGAGGGGCTGCTGGAAGGGCAAGACGTGCTTGATACCGCGCGGGCCATGCGCGCCTTCGGGGCCGAGGTAACGGACCACGGCGGCGGGCGCTGGTCTGTGCATGGGGTTGGTGTGGGCGGATTTGCAGAACCGGACGGTGTCATCGACTGCGGCAATTCAGGGACCGGGGTGCGGCTGATCATGGGGGCGATGGCCACGTCGCCTATCGTGGCCACCTTTACCGGCGATGCCAGTCTGAACGGACGGCCTATGGCACGGGTCACGGACCCGCTGGCGCTGTTTGGATGCGAGGCGGTGGGCCGCGCGGGCGGGCGGTTGCCCATGACGCTAATGGGGGCCGCAGCGCCTGTGCCGGTGCGTTATACCGTGCCGGTCCCATCCGCGCAGGTGAAATCGGCTGTGCTGCTGGCGGGGCTGAACGCACCCGGGCAGACGGTGGTGATCGAGGCGGAGGCCACGCGCGATCATACGGAACGGATGCTGGCGGGATTTGGTGCGCAAATCACCGTCGAGGACACGGATGAAGGACGCGTGATCACCCTCACCGGGCGGCCGGAACTTAAGCCGCAGCACATTGAGGTGCCGCGCGATCCGTCCTCGGCGGCCTTTCCGGTCTGTGCCGCGCTGATCGTGCCGGGATCGGATGTGCTGGTCCCGGGGATCGGGCTGAACCCGACACGGGCAGGGCTGTTTACCACCCTACGGGAGATGGGTGCGGACCTCAGCTATGAAAACGAACGCACCGAAGGGGGCGAACCGGTGGCCGATCTGCGCGCGCGCTATTCGCCGGGCCTTAAAGGCATCGAAGTACCGCCCGAACGCGCGGCTTCGATGATTGATGAATATCCGGTACTGTCGGTGGTGGCGTCCTATGCGCAGGGCCAGACGGTGATGCGCGGGGTCAAGGAACTTCGGGTAAAGGAAAGTGACCGGATTGACGCAATGGCTACGGGTCTGCGCGCCAACGGGATCACGGTAGAAGACGGACCGGACTGGTGGATCGTGACCGGCGCAGGGCACGGCAATGTGCCCGGTGGCGCGGTCTGTGCAAGCCATCTAGATCACCGCATTGCGATGTCCTTTCTGATCCTTGGCATGGCGGCAAACGCCCCGGTGAGGGTGGATGACGGCGGACCGATTGCCACGTCCTTTCCCATTTTCGAGCCGTTGATGGCGCAACTGGGCGCGCAGGTGGCGCGGTCGGGCGCATGATATTGGCGCTGCGCGTCCTGGTGGTTCTGACGGTCGCGGTCTTTGCGGCGTTGCTGGTGTTGAGCTACGGCTTTCTGAGCGCGGGTGGGCAGACGGTTTTCGATGACCGGATCGCAGGCTACGGTGTAGGGGCGGCGCGCGCTTATCTGGCGGCGTTGAGTGACGCGCAGACGTCACTTTATCTGGGTCTTTTCCGGGTGCTGGATACCTTTCTGCCGGTTCTGGTGGCGCTGACTCTGGGTGGCTTTACCTGGTCACAGACGGTGGGGACAGCACGGGCGCTGCGGCTGCTCATCGCGTTGGGACCGGCCGTTTATATGATGCTGGATTTGCGCGAAAACGCGCTGGTAGCGCACCTGCTGGAGGTAGGGCCGCAGGTGCCGGCAGAGGCGATACTGCATGCCAGTGCGCATACCGTGAGCAAATTCATCGCCCTGATGCTGGCTGTTCTGCTGGCGGTTTGGGCATGGCGGCGCCCGTCGGCGGCAGTGGGGGGCGTATGAGCACGACACAGGGTTTCACCGTTGCAATCGACGGTCCGGCAGCATCGGGTAAAGGCACTATTTCCAAGGCGGTGGCCGCGCATTTTGGCTTTGCCCATCTGGACACCGGGCTGCTGTACCGCGCGGTTGGGGCCAAGGTACTGCTGGGGCAGGACGCGGCAGAGGCCGCGCGCGCGCTGGTGCCCGCTGATCTGGATGCAGACAATCTGCGCACGCCCGACGTCGCGCAGGCTGCCAGCCGGGCGGCCGCACTGCCGCAGGTACGCGCCGCTCTGGTCGACTTTCAGCGCAGCTTTGCCCTGCGCGCGGGCGGTGCCGTTCTGGACGGGCGCGACATCGGCACGGTTATTTGCCCCGGCGCGCAGGTCAAACTGTTTGTTATCGCGGATGCGGTCGTGCGGGCACGACGCCGGTTTGAGGAACTTTCGGGTAAGGGAATCGACACCAGCTTTGAAGAGGTGCTGGCCGATGTGGAGGCGCGCGACGCCCGCGACCGGGGCCGCGCCGATGCGCCGCTGAAACCGGCAGAAGACGCGGTAGAGATTGACACGTCGGATATGGCGATTGCCGACGCCGTGGCGACAGCCGTGGCCCTGATTGAGGCCAAGCGTCCGGTCTGACTACAGGATCGGGCGGCGGCGGTGGCTGTCCGGGTGCGCGTGCCGCGCATGGGTGCGCTTCAGTCTTTCACCCACGCCTCACCCAAAGGTGTGTCGTATTTCAATGTCAATGCGCGCTAGGCTGAAGCAAAGGAGATATCCAATGGTTCGCTTGTTCTGCCTGATCTTGATGTTTTTGCCCTGTGCCACTCTTGCGCAGGATGCACAGCCCCCCGTCGATGAGACACCGCCGCAAGCGCAGACATCGCAATCCGAACCGCCGATGACCATCGCGCGGCTGGGTGAGATCGTGCGCGCGCTGGACCCGGAGGCGGTGGTGCGTGGTCCGGCGGTTGAATTCACCCTTGAGGACATTCCCGTCATAGTCATCGCAGACGCGAGGGCGGACCGCATGCGTGCGATGGTTCCTATTGCCAGTGCGGAAGGATTGGCGCAGGCGGATCTGCTGCGTCTGATGCAGGCCAATTTCGACGCAGCGCTTGATGCGCGTTATGCGGTCGCAAACGGGCGTTTGTGGGGGGTGTTCATTCATCCGTTATCGCCGCTGCAAAAGGACCATTTTCTGTCAGGGCTGGTGCAAACCATCACGGTCGCGCGGACCTACGGGACCGCCTATACCAGCGGGGGCGCGGTTTTTGGTGGTGGCGACAGCAACACAATTTACCGCGAACTGCTGGAGAAACTGCGCAAGAAAGGGCAGGCGCTTTGAGGTGCGCATAGGCGCATTCACCTCGCTTCTTTTGTGCGGGTCACTGACGCCTGTTGCGAATCGTGTGCGGGTTCTGCGCGTCATCTAAGGATTTTGCGGCAAACCTCCGCATAAATTTCGCCTGCAGTACAGATTTTGCGGAAACCGCGCATGCGGATTTTGGTATGCAGGGGGAAATAAGAGAGGCCCGCATGACCAACACAATTCACGTCTATCAATCCATCGCCCGCGCCACAAAGGAACACGGCGTTGAAACCATGTTTGGCCTGATGGGGGACGCAAACCTTTTCATGGTCGACAGCTTTGTGCGCGACTGCGGTGGCCGGTTCGTGCCAGCAGCTCACGAGGGCAGTTCGGTCCTTATGGCCATTGCCTACGCCCATGTGTCGGGAAAGGTGGGCGTGGCCACCGTGACCCACGGGCCCGCGCTGACCAATGCAACCACAGCCCTGACAGAAGCGGCACGGGGGCATATACCTCTGGTGGTGCTGGCGGGTGATACACCGGTCGACAACCCGCGCCATTTGCAAAGCATTGATCAGCGTGAACTGGTCAAGGTGACAGGCGCTGGGTTTGAACAGCTGCGCACCCCGGCCACGGTGGGCAAGGACGTGGCCCGCGCCTTTTACCGCGCGCAGGTTGAACGCCGCCCCATTGTCCTGAACATGCCCGCTGATTTCATGTGGCAGGAAGTGTCGCACGATGTGCAAGTGCTCGATGTATTCACCGCGCCGGGAGGCGTGGCAGAGGGTGATACCTTGGACAACGCCATTGGCATGATCGCCTCTGCCCGGCGTCCGCTGATCCTTGCGGGTGGCGGTGCGGTCCACGCGCGCGACCAGTTGATCGCGCTGGCCGACCGGCTTGAGGCTCCGTTGGCCACCACGCTGAAGGCCAAGGGTCTTTTCAACGATCACCCCTACAACATTGATATTTTTGGTACGTTGTCCACACCGGCTGCCTATGAACTGATTGCCCAGACCGATTGCATCATCTGTTTTGGCACCGCACTGCATGATTTCACGACGGATCGCGGCAAACTGATGAAGGACAAACGGATCGTGCAGGTTGATGTCGAACCCGAGGCGATCGGCGGCGGCCTGCACCCCGATGCGGCGCTGGTCGCGGATGCGGGGCTGACCGCGCAGACGATTCTCTACTGGCTGGATCAGGCCGAAGTGGAGCCCAGCGGTTTCACCCGCGAGCTTGATACAAAAACACTGACAGCACATCCCGCAGGGCCCGAAAAAACCTCTGAGGGATGCGTCAGCTTTGTGCATGCGCTGGAGCGACTGGAAGAGGCCCTGCCACAGGACCGCGTGCTGCTGACGGACGGTGGGCGGTTTATGACGGAAATCTGGTGCCGCATTTCCGTACCCAACCCGCAGAGTTTTGTCGGTACGGTGAATTTTGGTGCCATCGGTCTGGGCTTGCAGGAGGCGATTGGCGCAGGCATCGCGGCACCTGAACGACCCGTTGTGCTTTTTACCGGCGACGGCGGCTTTATGATGGGCGGTATCAACGAATTCAACACGGCAGTTCGGCTGGGCCTTGATCTGATTGTGATTGTCGCAAACGATTCCGCCTACGGGGCTGAGCATATTCAGTTTACCGACCGAAAGATGGACCCGAGCCTGACGGAATTTAATTGGCCCTCGTTTGCCGATGTTGCCCGGTCTCTGGGCGGCACCGGTTATGAGGTTGGATCAATGGAGGCGCTGGAAGAGGCGCTTGCAGGGTTGGAAAACCGCAGTGGGCCGGTGTTGATTGATCTGCGGCTTGATCCGCATCACGTGCCCCGCATGCGTGCGTAATCCTGCGCGCCCTGCATTGAACCGCCCCGGCGCGCGCCTAGGTTCAGGGAAGACTGAAAATGGAGACTACGATGAAATCTGCCAAAGACTACCTTGCCGAAGCAAATGCCACGGTGCCCACACTGAACGCCGCCGAGGCGATTGAGAAACACGCAAACGGCACCGGGGCCTTTATCGACGTGCGCGACAGTGCCGCTATCGCCGAAAGCGGCACGATCAAAGGGGCGCACCGCATTCCGCGCGGCATGATCGAATTTCGCGCCGATCCCGCAATGACGGATTTTCATAATCCGATTTTTGAACAGCACGCAGAGCTTTACCTGATCTGCGGTGCTGGCGGGCAGGCGGCGCTTGCCGGCAAGACGCTGATGGACATGGGCTATACCAACGTGACCAACATTGGCGGCTTTCCCGCATGGAAAGAAGCGGGCGGGCCAGTCGAGAACGGTTAAACCATCGCTAACGCGGGGCCCCTCCTTACCGGAGGGGCCTGCAATCAGGCAATCTGGTGCAACGCAAAGGCAAGTGCGACGCCAAGTGCCACTGCAATTCCGGCCAACTCATGATCTTCACGGTAGGCTTTGGGGAAAACCTCAGTGGCCAGCGATGCCACAACGGCCCCTGCGGCAAATGACTGGATCAGCGCCAGCGTGCCTTGTGTGGCGGAGGCAAGCGCAAGATAGCCGACAACCGCCGCACCGCTAAGCAGGGCGGCCGTAAACAGCCACAGCATCAGTACCTTATGCGATTTCCAGCCGGCATCGCGCATTTCTTTTGCGCCTCCTGCCGCCTCGGGTAGATTCGACAGAAAGATGGAAGCGGACAGCGCCAGTGCGCCCACAGGCTCGACCGAGATCAGGACAACACCAAGGGCGAGGTTTTCGGGCACCCCATCCATGATGATCGCGGCCAGCAATCCCCCGCCGCTGTCTTCGCCAACTTTGCGGTCAATCCAGAGATCGACCAGCGTAAACGCCACTGCGCCGCTCCCAAAGCTGCCCAGCACCGCCCACAGGACCGCTTTTTCACTGGCCGGTTGCAAAAGCTCAAGCATCACCGAGACAATCAGCGCCCCGCCCGCAAATGCCACAAGAAAGCCTTCCAGCCGCGCGGAGAACCTGCCGTAGATCCCCCAGATCGCCCCGAGCACAAGCGCCCCGGAAGTCGCGCATATGACCAATGCAACAAGCATGGGGCGAAGCTAGCGTTGAATTCCCGACAGCCAAGCGGGGGGGGCATTTTGCAAGTCCAATTCATGCGGGGCTGGCCCTTGCGGCGCTGCGAAATCTGGTCTATAGCCGCGATGTCTAAGGGGCGATGACAGCACCGGACGTAATCTTGAGCAGGGTCGGTTTATCCCGGCCCTCTTTCTTTTGCGTCCCGAAAACTGTCCCGACGACCAATTCACATCCAAGACCGGCGGAGACAACCGCACGGCCAGAAAACAAGTCTATAAAGGAAACGATACGCTACATGGCGAATATGATGGACGAGTTTGAAGCACTCTTGAACGAAAGCTTCGAAATGGACACACCCCAGGAAGGGTCTGTTGTCAAAGGCAAGGTGATCGCAATCGAAGCGGGCCAGGCCATCATCGACGTAGGCTACAAGATGGAAGGCCGCGTCGAGTTGAAAGAATTTGCCGAACCCGGCGAAGCTCCCAAAGTTGAAGTCGGCGACGAGGTAGAAGTCTTCCTCCGCCAGGTCGAAAACTCCCGCGGCGAAGCGGTTATCTCGCGCGAGATGGCCCGCCGCGAGGAAGCATGGGACCGTCTGGAAAAAGCCTATGCCGCGGAAGAGCGCGTCGAAGGCGCGATCTTTGGCCGGGTCAAAGGTGGCTTTACCGTGGACCTTGGCGGCGCGGTTGCGTTCCTGCCCGGCTCGCAGGTCGATGTGCGCCCCGTGCGCGATGCGGGCCCGTTGATGGGTCTCAAGCAGCCGTTTCAGGTTCTCAAGATGGACCGTCGCCGTGGTAACATCGTTGTCTCGCGTCGTGCGATCCTTGAAGAGTCCCGCGCCGAACAGCGCGCCGAGGTTATCGGCAACCTGACCGAAGGTCAGACCGTTGACGGTGTGGTCAAGAACATCACCGAATACGGTGCGTTCGTTGATCTGGGCGGTGTTGACGGCCTGCTGCACGTCACTGACATGGCATGGCGCCGTGTGAACCACCCGTCCGAGATCCTCTCCATCGGTGAGACGATCAAGGTGCAGGTCATCAAGATCAACAAAGAGACACACCGCATCAGCCTTGGCATGAAGCAGTTGCAGGAAGACCCGTGGGATCTGGTTCAGGCCAAGTATCCGCTGGAATCCACGCACACTGGCCGCGTAACCAACATCACCGACTACGGTGCCTTTGTTGAGCTGGAGCCCGGTGTCGAAGGTCTGGTGCACGTGTCCGAAATGTCCTGGACAAAAAAGAACGTCCACCCCGGCAAGATCGTGTCGACCTCTCAGGAAGTCGAAGTCATGGTGCTGGAAATCGACGGTGCAAAGCGCCGCGTTTCCCTTGGCCTCAAGCAGACCATGCGCAACCCGTGGGAAGTGTTTGCAGAAACACACCCCGAGGGCACGGAAGTCGAAGGCGAAGTCAAGAACATCACCGAATTCGGTCTGTTCGTGGGTCTGCCCGGCGACATCGACGGGATGGTACACCTCTCCGATCTGTCATGGGACCAGCGTGGCGAAGAAGCCATTCAGGACTACCGCAAAGGCGACACGGTTCAGGCTGTTGTCTCCGAAGTGGATGTCGAGAAAGAGCGTATCTCGCTCTCCATCAAAGGTGTCGGCGGTGACAAGTTCGCGGAAGCCGTGGGCGGCGTGAAGCGCGGCTCCGTTGTGACTGTGACCGTGACCTCCATCGAAGATGGCGGGATCGAAGTGGAATACGAAGGCATGAAAGCCTTCATCCGCCGCTCCGATCTGTCGCGCGACCGTGCAGAGCAGCGCCCCGAGCGGTTCTCCGTCGGTGACAAGGTGGACGTGCGCATCACGAACGTGGACGCGAAAGCACACCGTCTGGGCGTTTCCATCAAGGCGCGTGAGATCGCGGAAGAGAAGGAAGCGGTTGAGCAGTATGGCTCATCTGATTCCGGTGCATCCTTGGGTGATATCCTTGGTGCGGCGCTCAAGGGCGACGACGACAAGTAAGCCTTCGGGTTTCAGAAAAACGAAAGCCCCGCAGGAGCGATCCTGCGGGGCTTTTTGTTTTTGCTACAGCTGGTCAACCGGGTTCAGTTCAGGACCTTCGGCCAGTTCGCATCGGCTGATGAAATCCGTGCCGGAATGTCCTTCGCCCAGCGGCGCTGCACCCGGCGCGAATAGTTCAGGTAAAGCTTGCCATCGACAATCTTCCACGCCTCGGGTGTGGTAGACGCCGTATAGCCTTCACTGACCGCATAGGCGCAATAGCCGCCGTATTGTGGCGCGTATTTGGCTGGGTTTGCGGCAAAGGCGTCGCGGTTGGCCGCGGTGGAAAAGCGCCAGGTCTTGCCGTTCCAGTCATGGGTCAGATCAGCAGTGCCCGACACGGGGCGGCCTTCGGTGAAATAGGCAACCACATCCGTACCGTCGACCGCAACGCCGCCGTCGCCGTAAATCTTGGGGGTCTGGGCAAAGGCCGGAAGGGCGACAAACGAGGCGAGGGGCAGGGCGGACGCAGCGGTCAAGAAGCGGCGGCGTGACAGGGTCATAAGAATTCCTTTCGGGCGTTTTGTTTCCTTGGACATAATCTGACAAGGCAAAGCGCCTTGCGCCAGTGGCCACACAGAATTGTCATCCGGCACCATCAATCCGTGATCTGGCGTAACCTTGCGCCGGTCCGGATACGCCCCCGGGACGCGCTTTCCTGTGCATGTGGTGCGCTGCGAATCGGGTATCATCTGTCTGCGCTTGTGTGCGTCGGCCCGGGCAGGACGGTCCGTCCAGCGCAAAGATGGCTTAAATTAACCCTCGAAAACAGCGGGTTCTTGCGTGAAAACCCATCTCAGGCCAACGCAGCGCCTTTCCGTGTGATAGGTTTCTTCCTATAGTCCGGGTCGAACAACACCAATGGTCTCGTGGGGGGATAGAACATGATCCGATCAGAATTGATCCAGAAGATTGCGGATGACAATCCTCATCTCTACCAGCGTGACGTTGAGCGGATCGTGAATACCATCTTTGACGAAATCACCAGCGCCATGTCGCAGGGCAACCGGGTGGAGCTGCGCGGATTTGGCGCGTTTTCGGTCAAGAAGCGGGATGCGAGGGTCGGTCGGAACCCCCGGACGGGTGAAACCGTTCATGTGGAAGAGAAACACGTGCCCTTCTTCAAGACGGGCAAGCTCCTTCGGGACAGGCTGAACGGGAAAATCTGATGCGTTATGTTCGTTACCTGTGTATCGCCATTTTTGCACTGGCGCTGATTTCTGTCGCTTTGGCGAACCGCGATATTGTCACGCTTGAAGTCTTGCCAGCCGAAGTCGCGGGCTGGTTTGCGGTCACGCCGCAGGTGCAACTGCCGTTGTTTCTGGTAATACTGGGCAGCATCATCGCCGGTCTTTTGGTGGGCTTTGTCTGGGAATGGATCCGGGAATACGGCGAACGCGCCGAGAAAGCGCGCCTTGCCCGTGAAACACGCCGTCTTGAGCGTGAGATTGCGCGCCTCAAGGGCGAGAAGCATCAGGGTAAGGACGAGGTTCTCGCCCTTCTGGACGAGGCCAGCTAGACCGCAGCCCATGTCTTCTCATGTGAACATCAAAATTTGCGGCGTCACGCGGCAACAGGACATTGACGCCTGCGCAAGTGCTGGTGCGCGCTATATCGGACTGAATTTCTTTCCCAAATCGCCGCGCTACGCCGAACCGCTGCTGGCCGCAGCGTTGGCAGGGCAGACGCCCGAGGGGCTGTGCAAGGTCGGGCTGGTCGTAAACCCTACGGATGAAGAGCTTGATACAATCACGCAGATTGTCCCGCTCGACATGATCCAGCTGCACGGGTCGGAAACGCCCGAACGTGTGACGCAGGTAAAACAAAGATATGGTTTGCCGGTGATGAAAGCAGTTGGCGTCGCGGACGCGTCTGATCTTGCGGGATTGGACAGATACGCGGCTGTGGCGGACCAGCTTTTGGTGGATACAAAACCACCCAAAAACGCGGATTTGCCCGGTGGAAATGGACTGGCCTTTGACTGGCAGTTGATCACGAGCCGCCGGTGGACGGTGCCGTGGATGCTGGCCGGGGGGCTAAACGCCGCGACCGTGGGTGACGCGATCCGCGTCACCGGGGCCACGCAAGTTGATCTTTCTTCAGCGGTCGAATCAGCGCCCGGGGTCAAAGATGCGGGCCTGATCCATGCGTTCTGCGCTGCCGCGCGCGGGGAGTAGGCAGGCAGCCTGCTACGGGGCGATGCCTCCAGAGCTCCGCGCGATAGAAGGCAAAATAGGTTCAGATTGTCTGGTCGTATTCTCCGACGCCCGGTTCGGTACGGATCACCGCGTCAATATCCTTGAAAATCGCACGCATTTCAGCCTCTGACGTTGCGCTTTCGCAGACCACGACAAGGTTCGGCGTGTTGGATGAGGCGCGCACCAGCCCCCATGCACCGTTATCAAGGATCACGCGCGCGCCGTTGACGGTGACAACTTCCTTGATCGGGCGACCAGCGAGGGTTTCGCCTGCCTCATGCTTTGCCACCAGCTTGGCCACCAGCCGGTCGAGGATGTCGTATTTTTCGGTATCGGCAGCGTAGGGCGACATGGTCGGTGTGGCCCATGTCTGCGGCAGGGCGCGGCGCAGGTCGGACATGGATTTTTCCGGGTTACGGTCCATCAGTTTGCAGATCTCGACAGCGACGCGCATGCCGCAGTCGTAGCCGCGCCCGATGGGTTCAGCCAGAAAGTAGTGGCCTGATTTCTCGAATCCCGCCAGCGCGCCAATCTCTTTCACGCGCCGTTTCATGTGGGAATGGCCGGTTTTCCAGTAGTCCGCCTTGATCCCGTGTTTTTGCAATTCAGGGTCTGAGGCGAAAAGCCCGGTGGATTTCACATCTGCCACAAAGGTGGCGCCGGGGTGCAGTTTGGCCAGATCACGGGCCATGATGACCCCGACCTTGTCTGCGAAGATTTCTTCGCCCTCATCGTCCACCACGCCGCAGCGGTCGCCGTCACCGTCGAACCCCAGCGCGAAATCCGCGCCGGAGGCTTTGACGGAAGCACTCATGTCATGCAGCATTTCCATCGCTTCGGGGTTGGGGTTGTAGTGCGGGAATGTGTAATCAAGCGTATTGTGGCTTTCGACCACTTCAACGCCAAGGCGCTCAAAAAGTTCAGGGGCAAAGGCCGATGCAGTGCCGTTGCCCGTGGCGCAGACCACCTTCAGCTTGCGGGACATTTTGAAGTCACCGATCAGATCATCAAGGTAGGCTTCGCGCACGCCGCGTATGAATTCGTACTTGCCGCCGTCGCGCGCCTCGCCTTCGCCGTTCAACACGATGTTGCGCAGCTCCGACATCTCGTCCGGGCCGTGGGTGAGGGGGCGTTCAAAGCCCATCTTCACGCCTGTCCAGCCGTTCGGATTGTGGCTCGCCGTGACCATCGCCACAGCAGGGGCATTCAGATGAAACTGCGCAAAATAGGCCATCGGTGACAGGGCCGGGCCGATGTCCTTGACGTGGATGCCCGCCTGCATCAGGCCCAGCATCAGCGCGTTTTTGATCGACAGCGAATAGTCGCGGTAATCATTGCCCACCGCGATCACAGGCTCGATCCCGCGCCGCTGCATCTGGGTGCCGAGGCCAAGGCCAAGGGCCGTGATGCCGGGCAGGTTGATGTCATCGGGGTACTTCCAGCGGGCGTCATACTCGCGGAAACCTGTGGGCGTGATCATGGCGTCGCGCAGAAATTCCCAGGTGTTCTGGGTTACGGTCGGGGCTGGTTTGGTCACGGGCGGGGGCCTTGTTCTAGAAAGTCAGGGGATGTTCTTTGGCCAATGCGTCGAACTTCATCAACGTGGCAATCAGGCCCGGCATCTGGTCAAGGTAGATGGAATTGGGGCCATCACTCGGCGCATTGTCGGGGTCCTCATGCGTCTCAAGAAAGACCGCTGCGACACCAATGGCGGCAGCGGCGCGGGCCATGACGGGGGCGAATTCGCGCTGGCCGCCCGATGATGTGCCTTGCCCACCGGGCTGTGCGACCGAATGCGTGGCGTCCATCACTACGGGGTATCCGGTTCGCGCCATCTGCGGAAGCGACCGCATGTCAGCCACCAGCGTGTTGTAGCCAAAGGATGTGCCGCGCTCGGTCAGCAGAATGTTTTTGTTGCCGGTGCTTTCGATTTTCTCAACGATATTTCCCATTTCCCAAGGGGCGAGCCATTGGCCCTTTTTCACGTTCACCGCTTTGCCGGTGTTCCCAGCTGCCAAAAGCATATCGGTCTGGCGGCACAGAAACGCAGGGATTTGCAGGATGTCGACGGCTTCTGCCGCGATGGCGCATTGGCTTTCCGTATGCACATCCGTCAGGACAGGCACGCCAAGCGTCTTGCCCACCGATTGCAGGACCCGCAGTCCTTCATCAATGCCCAAACCGCGTTTGCCCGACAGCGACGTGCGATTGGCCTTGTCATAGCTGGCTTTGAACACATACTGCGCGCCCACAGCATCGCAGGCCTCTTTCAGCGTGCCCGCGATCATCTGCGCGTGGCTCTCGCTTTCAAGCTGGCAAGGGCCGCCGATGATGGTAAGGGGACGGTCATTGCCGATGATCACGTCACCAACCTGCACTTGGGTCATGAAGTTACCTGTTCTCTGAGAATGGACGCTGTGAGCGACAACATCAGGTAAATGCCCGCAAAGATCAGAAAAGCCAAGATCGTGTTTTCAAACTTGCGCGGATAGGTGGGTTCCTGCGGTGCGACGGGTTCAACCGCGACTGTCAGGTAACGCACCTGACGGCCCGCTTCGGTGCGCGCCTGATCCATTGCTGTCTGCGCCGCTTGCAACACCATATCAGCGGCGGCCAGATCCGCGGCAGCAAGCTGCATGTTGACGGCCTGTTTCGCCAGCGAGTTTTCCCCCACTGTGGCCGAACTCATGCGTTCGCGCATCCGGTCCAGCTGTTCGTTCAGGCGGCGCACATCGCCACGCGCGCCGTCAACCTTGGCGCGGTTGGGGCGGGCGTTGTCCAGAAGGGCGGCCAGCTCCAGCTCTTTCTCGATCAGCAGCCCTTCGTAGGTGGTGATCTGGGTGCGGATTGCGGCAATCTCCGCTTCCGGGTCCACGCCATTCTCTACCTGCATCTTGATCAGCGCTTCCTGCGCTTCGCGGCGCTTGGCCTGTGCCTGCGCAAATCCGTCTCGCGCATCGCGCATGCCGTCTTCACGCTTCTGCTTGGACAGATCATTCACGCGCTCTTCTGCGTAGTCAATCAAGCTGCGCGAGAACGAGGCCGAGATGTCAGGGTCTGCGGCAATTACCTCCATACGGATCACGCCTTCGGTCGGATCATAACCGATTTTCACGTTTTTCTTGTATACCTTATAGGCATCTTCGTTGGTCGCATCTTCCTCAAGACGCTGGATGGCGTCGATGTTGTCCTCTGCGAAATGGCTCTTGAAGCCCTTGTCTTCGTCCAGACGCAGCATCGCGTCCTTGGACTGTAGATAAGCCTGTGTGGCAATGCTGTCAGCAGAGTTGGCAAACTGCGTGGGCAACAGCCCGCCAAAGGGGCTGGCCCCGCCGCCACCCTCGCTCTGGATGATCAGGAACTGGCTGTCGGTGGCGTACATCGGGGTCGCCACCTTGTAAAAGTAATACCCGGCCGCAAATGTCGGCAGCATCACAAAGAACGCCAGCCGCACCAGCAGCAGGCCCAGCTTGCGGCGGCGGCGCCGGGTGATGTCGCGCTGAATCTCCGATATTTCGCGCTGACGGCGTTCAGCGGGGTTCAGTTCGGTTGAGGGCAGGTTCATGCCACCCGCGGGGATCGTCTGGGGTAATTGCACGCGGCCAATCTGCTGGCCCTGTGCGGGTGGTCCGGCACCTTCAGCGTTTTCGCCGTCGCCTTGCGGCACCACCAGCTCCAGCATGTTGGACCGCTGGAAGGGATCAATGCCGTTGGTGCGCAAAAGACGTACGGCGTCAAAATCAGATGTGGGCGCCAACCCGTGTTTCTGTGCCACCCGACGTGCCATGCGCAACTGACGGCCCGTCAGGCCTTCGCGGCGGATCGCATCCATATCGGTTTCGCCCACAACCTCCTTGGCGGTCGACACCTCTCCGGTGCGACCAGCATTTGCTTGCGGTTGCGGGTTTTGCGGTTGCTGCTGCGTGGGGCGCGGCTGCGGGTTTTCAACGGCGCGCGGTGCAGGGCGGCGCGGTGCGTCGCCCGCGTCCTGTGGCGCGCGTGCGGCGGCACTGGCAGAAGAGCCCGCCGTGCCGGATGTCGGCGTGTTCCGCTTGATACGGAATTTTCTAGCCTTGGGTTTCGTAGTCATACAGCTGTTTCGCTTCTTCCAAGGTATCGAACATAATGAACTGGCCGTTGATCAGAACGGCGGCAGAACGGGCGAATTTTTCCAGCGTCTCGGCCTGATGCGAGACGATGATGATCGTGGTTGTACGCAGACGTTCTTGCAGAATTTCTCCTGCCTTTCGATTAAACTCTACGTCAGTGGTCGAGGGCATGCCCTCGTCAATCAGATACATGTCGAAATCAAGCGCCAGCATCAGCGCGAATGAGAACCGCGCGCGCATCCCTGCGGAATAGGTACCAAGCGGCTGGTCAAAATACTCACCCAGATTGCACAGCCAGCGGCAGAAACTTTCGACGTAGTCGGGGTCAAGCCCGTAAAGCCGTGCGATATAGCGCGCGTTTTCCATTGCCGAGACTTTGCCGACCACACCGCCCATGAACCCCAGCGGGAAAGAGATGTTGCAGCCGCGCCTTATCTCGCCTTCGTCCGGCTTTTCAAGCCCGGCCATCATGTTGATCAGTGTTGTTTTGCCGGTGCCATTTGGCGCAAGAATGCCCAGCGACCGGCCCAGTTCCACACGGAACGACGCCTTGTCGAGGATCACTTTGTGCTGTGACCCCGTCCAGAAGGACTTGGATACATTCTCAAATTCCAGCATGCCTGCTCCGGTTGCTGCGGGTGACGCTTGTTTCGTCCTCTTTTCCAGAGGTTCAATTCGTGGACTACACCGCGACTTTGGCGATATTATGTCCTAACCGGAAACAAATGTCGAACGCCGCATTGGCCTTTCAGGCGACCGCCTGCCATGCCAGCCCGGCAATCATCGCCCCGATCAGCGCAAAGCCTAGATAGGCGGCAAACACCCGTGGTTTAACCAGCGCCCAGACCGCGATGGCTGCGGGAATACAGCTGACGCCACCTGCAATCACAAAGGACATGGCGGCCCCCTGGCTCATGCCTTGGGTCAGCAGCGCATCAACCAACGGCACCGCAGCATAGCCGTTCAGATAGGCCGGTGCGCCGACAAGGGCACCCAGAAGCACGGGCATCACGCCGTCGCCGCCCAGCACTCCGGCGATCATCTCGGCGGGAATGTAGCGCAGCATCAGTGCCTCGATCAGATAGGCCAGCGTAAGCCACTTGGTCAGAAAAAGAGCGTTATCAAGCGCGGTCCTGCCAAAGGTCTCGCGCCGGTCGGCCATCTGCCAGAAGGACCAGACAGGCGCGCCCGAAAACGGTTTTTTCGCGGAACAACAGCCTCCTATGGCGGGTGCTTCACGCAATGGATCAGCAAAGACAGGCGTATTGGCCGCCAGCATCACCGCAAAGCCGCCCATCATGCCGATGCTGACGGCGGCAAGCGTTTTGGCCAGCGCAAAGTCAAAGCCCAGCGTGCCCGATGTGATCGCAAACATCGCCGGGTCCATCAGCGGCGAGGCAAGCCAGAATGCCATCACTGCCCCCAAAGGAGCTCCCACCGCCAGCAGGGCCGCGATGAAAGGGATGACTTCGCAGGAACAGAATGGCGACAGCCCGCCCAACAGGGCCGCCATCATGATCATGCGAACCGGATTGCCTTCGAACGCACGGGCCAGCAGGGTCTCTGCCCCGGTGGCTTTGAGGTAGGCAACCGCCAGCACCGCAAAGACGATAAAGGGCGCGGTATGCAACAGCGCGTTGACGGTGAACGCGATGGTCTCCCACAGGGTGTCCGGGGCCAGCACGGCAACCAGCGCAAGGATGCCTGCAACAACACCCCATGCCCCAGGGTTCCAGCGGAAAAGGGATGTGCCGGTGGTTTGTGTGGTATCAGCCATGATCGTGATCCTCGCAGGGGACGCGCGCATCAGCGCAGCATTCGGTCAGCAAAAAGTGGGCCAGTGCTTCGACTTCGGCATAGGCGACGGCTGCACAGATGGTGCTGCGGCCCTGCCGTTCCTGTTTGATCAGGCCGGTGGCGGTCAGCAGCTTGAGGTGGTGCGTCAGGGTGGAGCCGGTTACGCCCGTGCGCTCTCCCAAGGCCCCGATGCTCAGACCTTCCGGTCCGGCGCGCACAAGGCTGCGCAATACGGACAGCCGCTGTTCAGAGCCAAGCGCCGCAAAGCTGTCAGCGGCAAGAGTGAGGGGCGGGACGTTGGGTGATTCTGTTTTCATATTTCTAGAAATATAGAAATATCTTATCTGCGCAACTTTTATTTCGATAATTCTCGAAACATATGCCGCTGCAATCCGGTGGTCCTGATCACACCAATCTTACGTTCTTCAAGAAACCGAGCTTTCGCGCGGATCAAAAGCAACAGGGTCGACCCGACCGCCGCACATCTGTCGCCGGCCCCTTGGCGCGCGTCCATTCCGGTGTATCTCGTTTCGCATGAATGACATCCGAGACGACCTGCGCGCCTGTACCCTCTGCGCCGACCGCTTTGCCGCCACGGCCACAGCGCACCGCCCCAACCCGATTGTCTGGTTCGCCCCCGGCGCGCGCATCTTGATCGCATCACAGGCCCCCGGCCTTCGCGTACACGAGGCGAATACGCCCTTCTGGGACGCCTCCGGCAAACGGCTGCGGGACTGGCTGGGCACGGATGAGGACACCTTCTATGACCGTTCGCGCGTGGCCATCATACCGATGGGCTTTTGCTTTCCGGGCTATGACGCCAAAGGCAGCGATCTGCCCCCGCCGCCCGTTTGTGCACGGACATGGCGCAAACCGGCGCTGGACATGGTCCCCGACATCCGCCTGACTGTACTGATCGGCGGCTATGCCATGCGCTACCATCTGCCGGGCTTTACCAAGGTGACCGATGCCGTTGCGGGCTGGCGCGACCATCCGCCCGGCATCTTTGCCTTGCCCCATCCGTCCTGGCGCAATACCGGATGGCTCAAGAAACATCCGTGGTTCGAGGCCGATGTGCTGCCGCGCCTGCGGACCGCCGTGAAGGAGGCGCTGCATGACTGATCCTACCCCGCTCGACGAAGCCCACGCCGCCATGATGGCCGCCGAAGAGGACGACGCCGCGCGCCTGAAGTTCTACGAACGCATCGCGGATGTGGAACTGTTCCTGCTGCTGGAGGCTGAACCGGTGGACGACCAGATCAATCCGGTGGTGCTGGACGGCCAATACCTAATTGTCTTTGACCGCGCCCAACGCCTTGCGGCCTACGTGGGCGATGCGGCCCCCTATGTTGCGCTGTCGGGCCGTGCCATTGCGGGGATGCTCGAAGGTCAGGACCTTGGCCTTGCCATCAACATCGGTGTGGCCCCTTCCGAAATCCTGTTGCCCGCGGGTGCTGTTGCATGGCTGCGCGACACGCTGGCCCACGAAGCAGGCGAGGTTGAGGCCCGCATTGATCGTGTCGTGCCGCCCAAGGGTCTGCCTGAAACGCTGGTCGCCGCCATCGACGCCAAACTCGCTACCGCCACAGGCATGGCAGCGGGGGCGTTTCTGGTGGGCGTTGAGTATCAGGGTGGCGGACGCGGGCATCTGCTGGCCTTTGTGGGCGCGATCCCCCGTGCACAAGACGCGTTGGTGCGTGCCGCTTCCGAGGCGCTGACGTTTTCGGGGATCGAGGCGGGTGCGATGGATGTGGGGTTTTTCACACCTGATGATCCCACCGTCGCCAAACTGGCCAAGGTGGGCCTGCGGTTTGACCTGCCGCAGGGCGAGGGGCTGCAACACACGCCCCGCATGCCGCCGGGGTCGGACCCTTCAAAACCACCAATCCTGAAGTAAGCCCCGCTTTTGGTCACAGAAATGCGAGGCTGCCCGCGCGGCACGTGCATTTCGTCTTGCGAAGAACTACTCTAGTCCTACCCAACCGGACGAAAGACAGACCATGACAGCCAGCACTCAAAACACCGCATCAAACCGGACCCGCCGCACGTTTCTTGTGGGCGGCCTCGCTGTGATCGCGGTGGCGGGCATGGGGACCGCCCGCTGGTTCAATGTCGCCGCCGACGTGGGCAGCGGCGATATCAGCGCGCCCGACGCCCTGCGCGCGGCCAAGGCCGGGGAAATCACCCTTGTTGATATCCGACGCCCCGACGAATGGGCGCGCACGGGCATCGGCGCGGGGGCCGTGCCCATCGACATGCGTGCGACCGATTTTGTCGACCAATTGCTTGTGGCAACCAATGGACAGACCGACACACCGGTCGCCCTGATCTGCGCACGCGGTGTCCGCTCGGCGCGATTGTCAGCGCGTCTGAGGGAGGCTGGCTTTACCCAGGTGCTGAACGTACCCGAAGGCATGCTGGGTTCCGGTGCCGGTGCAGGCTGGATCAAGCGCGGCCTGCCGGTCACGCAGCCCTAGATTACTCTGCCGGGATATCGCGCACAATCTGCGCTTTGATCCGCGCCCGCGCCGCCAATGCTTGCGTCAGGATCGCGGGTTCGCGCAGGGTATAGGGGCTGTTCAACGCCAGACCTTTCGGCGCGGACTGCGCGACATTCACCGCCGACAGCGCCGACAAAGGCACCGCCAGCACAAGGCTTGCCGCAATCGGAACGAGCCAGAGCGAGACCAGACCCGCCAGCAACCCGACGAGCAGCATGGCGCCCAGCACGGTCTCCATCCAATGAAACTTAAGCAGGGTCACAAACCCGTAGCGCTGGGCATCGCGCTGTTGCGGGGCCCAGGGCTCTGACCGCGTGAACGTCGCGCGCAGCACGGCCTTTGTCTGTTGGATCATCGTAATGGGCGCATAGGCGATGGACAGCGCCACCTCGACCAGAAACGCCGTCAGAAACGCACGGTGCCCGCCGAAAATCCGCGTCGCGGCTGGGGTGAAGGCAATGATTGCAGCGGCGGCCACCTTGGGGGCCAGCAGCATGGCGTACATGATCACCAGAAAAACCGCCGAATCGATATGGCTCATCGCGGGCGGCCAGTCGGGAAACAGTGGGTTCGCCTCGTTAAAATAGCGGATCACGTTGGTTTCCGCGTCCTTGCCCAGCAGCGCCCAGATCACCAGCAGGGCAAACCACGCCGGCGACAAAAGATAGCTGACCGCACCATGAAACAGATGAAACCGCGACACCGGATGCAGCCCCTTGGTGCCCAGCAGCCGCAGGTGTTGCAGATTGCCCCGACACCAGCGCCGGTCGCGCAGGGTGTGGTCGATCAGCGTGCCGGGCGTTTCCTCAAAGCTGCCGGTGACGCGCGGCAAAAACCGCACCCGCCAGCCCGCGCGCCGCAGAAGGCCCGCTTCAACAAAGTCGTGGCTCAGGATCAGATCATCGCGCCCGCGTGCCCTCAGATGCGGCAGGCCCGCGCTTTCGGCAAAGGCCCGTGTGCGGATGATCGCATTATGGCCCCAGTAATTCCCTTCCGAACGGGACCACAGCGCCAGCCCCTCGGCCAGCAGCCAGCCGTATGCGATATTGGAGAATTGCTGCAACCGGGCAAACAGGGTCTCGGCCCCGATCAGCATGGGAAACGACTGGATCAGCCCTGCATCGGGGTCCGCGCTCAACTCAGACGCCAGCCGCTCGATCGCGCGGCCCGTCATCAGGCTGTCGGCGTCCAGCACCAACATCCCTTCATAGGGCGCACCCCAGCCTGTGACCCAATCAAGGATATTGCCGACCTTCTTGTCGGTATTGGCAGCGCGCCGGCGGTAATGAACGGGAAAGGGTGCCGTGGCGCGCAACCGCTCGAACCCCTGCCATTCCTGTGCTGCAATCGCATCGTCGCGGGTGTCGGACAGGACAAACAGCGTATACCGGTGCGGCCCGTCGCGCACTGCCAGATCGTCCAGCATCGCGGCGGCATTGCCGAACACGTCCCAAGGCACTTCGTTGTAGACCGGCACCAGCAACGCCACGTCCAGCGGGGCCAAATCCTGCGGCGCGCGTGCCTTTGCGTCTTCGCGCGCCAGCAGTCCCGCAATCGCCACGGCGACGGTGCTGACCGACAGCGTGACCCAGACAAACGTAGCGCCGATCATGCACAACAGCGCCCATTCAAGCCCCGTCATGCCCGCGCCCGCCAGCCACGCATACATTCCGTACATCAGGCACAGCGTGGCGATCAACGCGGGGAAAAAGACCGCAACACGCCAGATGGCGGGCCGGTCCGGCGCGGCGCTGGTCGCGCGGCGGGCAGGTGCCTTTGCCAGATCCTGCGCCTCCATCACCAATGGCGCGCGGGGCGGCATGGCCTGGGGCTGAGGGGGCGCGTGCATCATGGTTGGGTCCACCGATAAAGCCAGACCTCCGACAAAGGCTCCCCGCCGATACGCAATTGCGCGCGAAACTCGGCATAGACGTCCTCACCGGGGTCAAAGGTAAACGCCAGACGCGGCCCTTTGGTTTCCGGATTCATCTGCACTATGCCCGGTGTGACACTGCCCTTTGTGGTGCGCAGGATGATCTCGATCTCGCCCAGATCGTCCGGCACCCGCTCCGAGGGGCCAAAATCAATCGCCACAATCTGCCCGCCTTCGGGGCGGCCCCCTATGGCAGTGTTCAGCACCTTCACCGGCACATCCGCCGTCGCCGCCACCGGGTCCGCGCCCCAGTGCAGCGTATAGCTCATGCTGTGCTCTGCACCCGCCTTGATCCCACCGGAGGGACGCCAATAGCTGACGATATTGTCATAGATCTCAAGGTCCGCCGGAATCTCCACAAGCGTAACCGACCCCGGCCCCCAATCCTCACCCGGAGTGATCCAGACGGCAGGGCGGTTGTGATAAAGCGCCTCAAGGTCGTTGAAATCCGAAAACTGCCGCTTGCGCTGCAAAAGGCCGAAACCACGCGGATTATTGTCACCAAAGGCGCTGATCTGCAGGCTTGTGGGGTTGGACAGCGGCCGCCAGATCACCTCGCCCGCGCCGTTGTGAATGAGCAACCCGTCACTGTCATGCACGGCGGGGCGGAAATCAGAGAACCGCTGGCGCATGGTGTCATCAAACAGGAACATGGATGTCAGCGGCGCGATGCCCACATGGCTCATATCCTCGCGGGCAAAGACTGTGGCACTGACCTTCATTTGCAGAACGGTGCCATGGGTGATGTCAAAGCGATACGCACCGGTGCACGACGGACTGTCCAGCAGCGCGTGCAGCGTGATCATATCGCTGCCAGCCTTGGGGCGTTCCAGCCAGAAGGCCGTGAAATCGGGAAATTCCTCTCCCGCGGGATCGCCTGTATTCAGCGCAAGACCGCGGGCGGACAGCCCGTAAATCTCGCCCGTGCCGATGCCGCGGAAATAGCTGGCGCCCTGAAAGACCGCGTATTCCTGAAAGATGCCCGATTGCTCAAGCTCCGCGCGCAGGCGCAGGCCGGAATAGCCCAGCGTCTCGTCAATTTCCACGTCGGGGAATTTGTCGGTGGTGTCGAACACGCCCATATCAAAGCCGACCTTGCGCGCCATGCCGCCTTCGACCACATGCATGCCCACCGCCTGCGGAAAGTACAGACCGGGCGGAAACACGTCGACCCGCTGCGGCGCATCCGTGCCCTCCCACAGAGCATTGCGCCCGTCGAACCAGATCTTGCGATATTGGTCATAGGTCAGGTTGCGCCAGCTTTCGGGGATTTCGGGGCGCGGCACATAGGCCTTTGCGGCCAATGCGCGGGCGCGGTTTTTCACGGTATCGGCGTCGAAAGGCGTGCTTTCACCGCCCAGTTGCAGCCCCGGCTCTGCCGCCAAGGCTGCGGTTGGTACAGCGGCCAGCGCGACAAGGGATTTCAGAACATCGCGCCGGATCATGCGGTCCCCTTCACGCGCCAGGGCTGCGATTTGAACCAGCCCGCGCCATAGGCAACCACCACCAGCACGCAAGCGCCAAAGAGGTTCACCATCAGCGAGGTGAACGTGTCGCGCCCCGCCACATCCATCATGAAGCCCATGAACCGCGCCAGAAACATTGACGTGACAAACACCGCAAGGCTTTGCTGTCCGACCTTGAGAATGATCGCGAGCATCTTCGTCCAGACCCGCGCCAGCGCCCCGTCGCCCGAGGGCAGCAGGTTGTTCCCCTTGTCGCCCGCCATCACCCAGACGAGATAGGCAAGGGCCAGAAAATGCACGTATCGCAGGATGCCGAAATCGCTTTTGTCGATCAGCGGCTTGTACGCGCTGCGCCAGTCCCGCGCCCAGTCAAATCCCAGCTCGCGGATGCCAATATTGCTGAGCGGGATATTGGCCAGCACCAAAAACGCCGCCACACCCAGAAGCAGCGTGGTCACAGGCGGCTTGGGCAGCCAGCCGCGCATGAAGGCGAAACCGGTGAAAAAGATCAGCTGCCAGCCGAAGGGATTGAAGAACCACGTGCGGTCCGTCCACGGCTCCGCCGGGAATTCCAGATGCAGATGGGCCAGCCCGAACTGGCCCAGAAGGGCGGTTTGCCCCATCAGCCACACACCGATGACAAAACCCGCGACCAGCCGCAGATCAATCCGGCTCAGCCACATCACAATCGGCATCATCAGCAGAACGATCATATACATCGGCAGAATGTCGAAATAATTCGGCACCCAGCGCAGGGTCATGAACGACAGCAGCATGTTGGAATTGTCCCATTTGTCGCTTTCGACAAAGATCATCCAAAGGTTTAGCTGTCCCCAGTAATTGCGCCCCGTGATGTCCAGATCGGTCAGGAAAACCGTCAGCGCCAGCGTGGCAAAGAACAGCCCCACATGCGCCCAATAGACCTGCCAGACACGGAACAGCACCCGCGCCGTGCCCAGAAGCCATCCCGCGCGGTCGAACCCGCCGCCAAAGGCGATGGCGCTGGCCATGCCGGAACAGAACACGAAAATCTCGGTTGCGTCGGAAAAGCCCCAGCGGGCGGGGATCCATGAGGTCAGAAAGTTGCCGGGTGTGTGGGCAATGAGGATGATAAACATCGCAATGCCGCGAAAGAAATCCAGCCGCAGATCGCGCACGCGCGGGGCGGCCTTGGCTGCGCTCACGGCAGGCGAGGGGACAGAGGAGGCGTCAGCAAGAGTCATTTATGTGTCTTACACCTGTTCGCGGCGGAATGTCATTGCGCCGGGATGGACCGGGCGCGCGACAGTTGGGCAAAGCGCGTGGCAGCAAAGCGATCTTCGCGCCCCGCACGCAGGGTGAGTCTTTCCTGCAAGACCTGCTCTGCGCCGTCGAAATGGCCCGCGCGCAGGCCCGCGTCAATGGTGATCCGCTCAAACACGTCGCGCTGGGCATGTGATCCGCCGATGGTCTGGATTTTTGGGCGGGCATTTGCCAGTTGCACAAAGGCATCGCCATAGCGCCCCTCGGCAAAGGCGTTCAGTCCGGCAAGGGCGGCAAGGCCGGGATCGGCCACACGCTCGGCCATGTCGCCGGTCTGGCGGGCATCGCGGGCAAACCGCGCGCTCATCTGTTTGGCGGCATCGCCTTTCGACGCGCCTGCGAGGGCCAGTTGATAGTGCAGATCGGCAAAGACAACGCAGCCGTCGTCGATCCGGTTTTCCGCCAGCGCGCCCAGCTCGTTCCAGCGTGCGCCCACGTCCATCCCCTCCAGCTCCAGCCGCATCAGTAGCGAGGTGGCATTGGCGATATCGCGGTAATCATCGGTCTTGTCGGCCCTGATCTGGCTGTCATAGAGCGCCAGCGCCACGTCCCGTTCACCCCGGTCCAGATGCAGCAGCGCCTTGTGCCACCACACGTGGTAGCGGAAATTGTTCGACCCGTCCCAAGCGCTCGCGTGATCTTCGATCAGCGTGATGCCCGCATCCGGTTCGGCCCGCATGTCGTGCACATGGGCCACCGCGTGCAGCCCCCATGCGTCATCCGGCGCGTAGGTCAGACCGGCACGGCCCGCCAGCTCTGCCGCCGCGTAATCCCCTGTTTCCTCAAGCGTAAAGGCATGGCACCCCATCACATAACCGCGCAGCGGGTGGTTGCAGTCATGCGCGGGCAAGACCCGTTGGATTGACGCACGCATGCCCGCCGCATCGCCCAGAATGAACCTGATGGCGTGGCTGGTCTTGGCCGTCAGCGTGTCCTGCGGCAGCGCGTCAAGAATACGCTCCAACGCGGCAATCGCGCCCGTGGGGCTGTCGGCCAACCAGCAATCCAGCGCCTCGATCCACCCTTCCTCGCGTGGTGTGACATCGCCCTGCGCCCGCGCGGCATGTGCCGCAGTGCGGGCATCTTCGGCCACCTGCCACATCTCGGCGCGGCCCATCATCAGTGAAAACAGCCCCCGCGCCGCATGCCCCATCGCAAAGCCCGGTTCCGCCTCAAGCACAGCACCCAAATGCTGCGGGGTTGCCGCCTTGTGCGCAAGAAACGCGCGGATCATTCCGTTCCATTCTGAAACGGAACTGTCCGCAGACAGCGTGATGGGGGCATTGCAAATGTCGGTCTTCATGGGGCGCGGCCTTTCGCATGTCGGTCTTGTTGCCATACAGATACGCGGGAACGCCTGCGCAACAAACGGCTAAGCGGCTTGGTACACGCCAACGTGAAGCGTCCGGTCGCTTTCGTGAGGTATTGTGTCATAAACTGCCGAAAAACCCTGCCGGATCAGCGGTTTCCCGCACAATGGGTTAGGTTTCTCGCCAACTATTTCGGCAATCCGGCCCCCGCAGGCCCCCATGTTTCAAGCACCTCTGCGGTGTCCTGCCCGAAACGCGGCGGCGCGCGGTCATAGCGCACGGGCGTGGCAGAGAACTTCAGCGGGTTGCCCAAAAGCGACAGCTGCCCGCCTTCCACATCCGCGCGCGGTATCCCGACCACCGCATCCCGGGCCTGCGCCTGATCTGATGTCAGCGCCCCCGCAATCGTGTTGATCGGCCCGCAAGGCACGCTCACCGCGCGCAACCGCGCCAGCAGATCATCCTTATCCAGTGCCGCCATCGCGGGGCGGATCGCGGGCATCAAATCCGCGCGGTGCTTGATGCGGCCAAGGTTCGTTGTAAACCGCCCGTCCGCTGCAACGTCCCTCAACCCCAGCGCATCGCAAAACCTCTGAAACTGCGCGTCATTGCCAACCGCCAGCAGGATATGCCCATCGGCACATTCAAACGCATCGTAAGGCACGATATTGGGGTGCGCATTGCCGCGCCGTTCCGGCAACTGGCCGGAGGTCAGATAATTCGTCCCTTCATTGATCAGCCACGCCATCGAACTGTCTACCAGTGACAGATCAATGTGCTGGCCTTCGCCCGTCTGGTCGCGGTGGCGCAGGGCCGCCAGAATCCCGATCGTCGCGTACATCCCGCACATCACATCCGCGATGCCCACGCCCACTTTCATTGGTGCGCCGTCCGGTTCTCCGGTGATCGACATGATCCCGCCAAACCCCTGCGCCATCAGGTCATAGCCCGGCTGGGCACGGTTCGGTCCCGTTTGCCCGTAGCCGGAGATGGAGCAATAGACGAGCGCAGGGTGAGCCGCACAAAGCGTCGCGTGATCCAGCCCGTATTTCTTCAGCCCATCGGGCTTGAAATTCTCGATCACGATATCGGCCCGCGCCGCGAGATGACGCAGAATGCGCTGGCCCTCTGGGTCGGCAATATCCACCGCGATGGAGCGCTTATTGCGGTTCGCGGCCATGAAGTACGCGGACAAGTCGGTAGGATTGCCATCGCGGTCCCGCGCATAGTTCGGCCCCCAACCGCGCGTATCATCGCCCCCCGTCTTGGGGTTCTCGACCTTGATCACCGTCGCCCCCAGATCGCCCAGCAGTTGCGTGCAGGTCGGCCCGGCCAGAATACGGCTCAGGTCCAGCACAAAAACCCCGTCGAGCGCGCCCTTAGATGCGGCCATCGTAGGCACCCCTCTCAATCACTGCGGCAATCACCGTGAACGTATCGGCGGTCTGCGCTGTCTCAAGCGCTTCTGTCAGCTCCGCGCGGCTGCGCACCGTGACACCCGCGCCGCCAAAGGCCACCCCCATCGCCGCAAAGTTATGCTGCGCAAAATCGACCCCGTGGTTGACCAATTGTCTTTCGCGCTGCTTCTTTTCGATCAGGGCAAGTGACGCATCGACAAACACGACGAAAATCGGTGCCAGATCAAGCTCCGCCGCCGTCGCCAGCTCTCCCGCCACCATCAAGAACCCCGCATCTCCCGAAAAGGACACGACAGGCCGGTCGGGCGAGGCCAGCTTTGCCCCAATTGCCATCGGCACCGCACAGCCCATCGTACACAGCGCCGAGGACTGCATCAGGTCACGTGGCGCGTAGCATTCCCACATCTGGCTGAGCAAAATCCGGTGCGCGCCACTGTCGGCAGAGGCAAGCGTCTCGCGTGGCAATACCTTCCGACAGGTGACGATGATGGCCGCTGGCCCCCAATCCTCATCGCCGGGAAAGGATGCCGCAAGCGATTGTTTCAGCTGGTAAATCTCGCCCGCTTCCCAAGTGTCGCGCACGTCCAGCCCGTCGCTGAGCGCGTGCAGCGTCGCGGCACAATCCGTCACGAAATTCAGCGTGGACTGGTGCATGTAATGGTGGTTCGGGACTGCCGTGATATCGATCACGTTCTGTGTTTCGGGGTTCCAGATGTCGCGCCAGCCGGGGCGCATCTCGATAGGGTCATAGCCTACGCACAGGATCAGGTCCGCCGATTGAACGAAGGGCACCAGATGTGTATCGGCCCGCGGCGACAGGCCCGCACCGCCCAGCGACAGCGCGTGATCCTCGCGCAGGATGCCCTTGGCCTTGTAGGTCGTGATGACGGGAATGTTGTGGTCCTCGGCAAACTCGGTCACGGCCGTTTCGGCCTGCTGGTTCAGCGCGTCGACACCCACGATCATCACGGGCCGCGCTGCCGCCTCCAGCCAGCCACGTGCGGTGGCAAGGTCAGCACCGGCGGGGGCCGCTGCACTGGCAACCACGCGGGCAGGGGGCGGCGCGGCTGGCACCTGCCCCTCGGCCACGGAAATCGGCACGTCGATATGCACCGGCCCCATGCGCCCTTCGGTGGCGATGGCCACTGCCTTGTCCGCAATCATATGCGCGGCCCCCGCGTTCAGCATGAAACTGGCCTTGGTGATGGGCCGGAACACCGCCTGCTGATCGACAACCTGATGGGTATAACGCTGCGCCTCATCCGCATCCATGCAGCCCGACAGCACGATCAGCGGCACCTGATCCTGCAGTGCATTGGCCACCGTGTTGACCCCGTTCAGCGTGCCGGGGCCGATGGTGCCGACCAGAATCGCGGGTGCCCCATCGCGGTGGTGCACGCCTTCGGCCATAAAGCCTGCCGCATTCTCGTGTTTGGCAAGAATGAACCGGATGCCCGCCGCCTCCAGCGCATCAATCACCGTCAGCACTTCGCCCCCCGGCATGCCAAAAGCGGTACGGCACCCGGCGGCATAAAGGCGGCGGGCAAGGGCATCGGCGGCGCGGATGGTGTCGGGCATGTCTGAGCCTTTCGGGTAGGGTTGATCGGTTCAACCACGCCCGGAGCGGGCGCGCAACTCACTGTTGTGTTGGCTTTGTTGCAATGGGGGCCAAGGCTTTTGCAAAAGCCTTGCCAAACGCCTTGCAAGGCGTTTGCCCGGCGGCGGCCGCGCGCCCAAGCGGCTCAGACGCGGCGCAACGCTTCCGCCAATGCGGCGGCCTTCGCATCAAAGGTCAATCCCTTGCCTCTTGCGCTTGGATGATACGCCACCGGGTGATGGGCAATCCCGAACGCCGCACACAATCGTCCCGCAGCAGGGCCAAGTGCCAGCACCCGCCTTCCGCGCAGCTCGTGTTGGCCAACGGCCTCGAATGACGCGCGCAGATGGCGCTGTGGGATCGTGGTCGAGCGGTGGTGCGGCACTATCGCCGCAAAACACTGGGCGATGTAAATGTCTTCGCGGGACAGACCGGCAAGCGTCAAGGCCCTGTCGATCACGGCATTGAACGGGTTGCCCGGCAAATACCCGCGTGGTGCGATTTCGGCAAAACGCCCACGCAGCGACGGCGCGTCAAGATAGTCCTTGGCCAGCAATACAGGCCCGTCGGGGTGGCCTGACAGCATCTGAATGGGTGAGATCCAGCCCCCGTCAAACCCAACATCGGCCAAGGAGCAATAGCCCCACTGCTTGGCGTCTTCCTCAAATGCACGCCTGCGCGCCAGTATATCCTGCCGCACAGGATGCCGGGGCGTGCCCAGCACAGTTTAGCGGCGGCGGTCGCGGCGCGAGGACATCGGCTGGAACGCCACGCCCACATGGGCCTCACAATAGGGCTTGCCCTGTTTTACAGGCAGACCACAGAACCAGAAGTTCTCGGTTGCCGGGTCGCCCACGGGCCATTTGCAGGTCCGCTCGGTCAATTCCATCAGGCCGATCTTCTTGGCCTTCTTCTCGACCTCGTTGACCTTTGCCAGCGCCTCGGGCGAGATTTCATTGGCCGACGGCTGCGGCGGCAAGGGCTGGCCTGCGGGAATGATCTGCTTGCGCGCGGGCAGTGTGGATTTTTGCGGCGCGGCGGCTTCGGTCTTCATTTCGGGCTGCTCGGGCTTGGCTTCCGCCTTGGGCGCAGCCTTTGCCTTGGCTTCCGTCTTGGGCGCAGCCTTGGGCTTGGCTTCGGCCTTGGCCGCCCCGCCGCTTGTGGCGCGGTTGCTCAGCCCAAGCCGGTGCACCTTGCCGATCACCGCATTGCGTGTGACCCCACCCAGTTCTTTTGCGATCTGGCTGGCAGACTGCCCTTCGCCCCACATTTTCTTGAGCGTTTCAACACGGTCATCGGTCCAGGACATTGCAGGTCTCTCTTGCTAAAAAGCGGCCCGCATGTTGGACCGCTTCATCAAATTCAGTCCTCTATACTAAACCTCTCACGCCTGCGTGCAAGGGAGGATGCGTCACTCCGTCAAACCGCCTTGCCGGTCCTGCGCCCCGATCTGCCTTTCGCGCAGCGCCAACAGGACCGCCCCCGCAATGATAATTCCCGCCCCCAGCACGGTAACTGCATCCGGAATGACGTTGAAAAAGACGGTATCGTAGAATGCTGCAAAGATCAGTGTCCCATAGCTGAAGGGCGCGACATAGCTGGCATCCGCCCGCGCCATCCCGTTGACAAAAAAGGCCTGTGCCACGGCCATGCACAGCCCAAGTGCGACCAGAAACACCCATTGCAGGGGGGTGGGCGGCTGCCAGAACGCGATCACCGCAAGGCTCGCGATGATCAGCCCCAGCGCATTGTTGAAGATCAGGATCTGAAAAGGATTCTCCCGTCCCGCCAGCTTTTTGATAAAGATCAGCTCCATCCCCATCACACCCGCAGCCGCAAGCGCCAGCAGGGCGGCGGGCTGAAAGCTCTCCGGTGTGGGGCGCAGCAGCACCAGCGCACCGGCCAGCGCCAGCACCGCCGCCGACCAGCGGATGCGGCCCACACGTTCACCCAGCAGCGGGATGGCCAGCATCATGGCAAATACAGGATTGAGAAAGGAAATCGCCGTTGCATCCGCCAGCGGGATATAGGCCACAGAGGCAAACATCAGTGTGACACCGGCCCAGCCAAAACTCGTGCGCGCAATATGCAGCCGCCAGTGCGGTGCGCTCAGCCGCGGCCGCAAAAGCACTGCCACCGTGGCGATCCCCATAAAGGCAAATAAGAACCTTCCGTGGCTGATCTGCAGCGGATGCAGCGGTGGCCCCGCCGCGTCACTGCCCAGCACCTTCGCAATCAGCGTTGTCGCGGCGATAAAGGCCGTGGCGCTGGTGATCAACAGGGCCGCGCGGGCATTGCTCTGGATCTTGGGCTGGTACATGCCATCGCTATGCGACGTTGCGCGGGGCGGCACAAGCAAGGATTTGGCGTGCCGGATTTTGGGACTGGGCAAGCTACGGCTTTCGGTTTATGCCTTAGGCATGATCCGCCAGACACATATCCTGTCCCGACGACGCCGCGCGTAACTCCCGCCTTGCGTGACCTGCAAACCGCAGGTCTGATCCCGGTGCATGCCACCACCCCCAATACCCTTGACCAAACTGACCCTGCGTGGCCTCTTGCCCCTTTAGCGGTCCCTCAAAAGGATGATCCAGATGATCTCTTCCGTTCTGCCGACCTATTCACGTGCCCCCCTGAGCTTTGTTTCGGGCAAAGGGTCCTGGCTGACCGAGGCGGACGGACGACGGTTTCTGGACCTTGGTGCGGGCATCGCCGTGAATGCGCTGGGGCACGCCAACCCGGTGCTGACCAAAGCACTCACGGATCAGGCGGGGCAGCTTTGGCATACGTCAAACCTCTACCAGATTCCGCAGCAACAGGCACTTGCCGACAGGCTGGTGGACGCCAGCTTTGCCGATACGGTCTTTTTCACCAACTCCGGTACTGAAAGTTGCGAACTGGCGGTCAAGATGGCGCGCAAGTACTTCCACGATAAAGGTCAGCCTGACCGTGTTGACATCATCACTTTCGACGGTTCGTTCCACGGCCGCTCCTCCGCCGGGATCGCGGCGGCAGGCTCCGAAAAGATGACCAAGGGCTTTGGCCCGCTGCTGCCGGGCTTTGTGCATTTGCCATTCGGGAACCATGACGCGCTGACAGCAGCCATCACCGACACCACCTGCGCAATCCTTGTGGAACCGGTGCAGGGCGAAGGCGGCATCCGCCCGGTGCCCGATCAATGCCTCAAGGGCCTGCGCGATCTGTGCGACAGCCACGGCATCCTGCTGATCCTCGATGAGGTGCAATGCGGCGTGGGCCGCACGGGCAAGCTTTTTGCCCATGAATGGGCGGGCATCACGCCCGACATCATGATGGTGGCCAAAGGCATCGGCGGTGGCTTTCCGCTGGGCTGTGTGATGGCCACCGAAGAGGCGGCCTCGGGCATGACGGCCGGCACTCACGGATCGACCTACGGCGGCAACCCGCTGGGATGTGCGGTGGGATGCGCCGTGATCGACACGGTGGGCGATCCCGCCTTTCTGGCAGAGGTGAACCGCAAGGCGGGCCTGCTGCGCCAGAAACTCGAAGGACTTGTGGATGCGCATCCGAATGTCTTTGAAGCCGTGCGCGGCGCTGGCCTGATGCTGGGCCTCAAATGCAAAGTCGCCCTCGGCGAGGTGGTCAATGCAGGCTACGCGCAAGAGGTTATAACCGTGCCCGCCGCCGACAACGTGGTGCGCCTGCTGCCCGCCCTCAACATCACCGACGATGAGATCGCACAGGCCGTCACCCGGCTCGACAGGGCGGCGGCGGCGCTGGAAGGCGCGGGCGATGGCTGAATACAGCTTTATCCCAATCACACGCGACGACCTTCCGATGTTCAGGGCATGGCTCGCCAAACCCCATATAAAGGGGTGGTGGGGCACGGGCGGCACCGAGGCCCGGCTTGTCGAGGAGGATCTGGACAAAGACCGCGTCGACATGCGCCTTGCCTGCTGTAACGGCACGCCCTTTGCCTATATTCAGGACTATAACGCCCACGCTTTTGTGGCGCCGCAATACGCGGACCAACCGCCGGATGCGCGTGCCATCGACACGTTCCTCGGGGATCCCGCCTTTCTGGGCAAGGGCCACGGTGCGGGGTACATCGCCGCACGCCTGCACGAACTGCGCAGCCACCATCCGGTCATTCTCACGGATCCTGATCCGCAAAACACCCGCGCCATTGCAGCCTACCGGCGCGCAGGCTTCCGCGCGCTTGACATCCGCCCCTGCGAAGACGGTGACCCGGTGCAGATCATGCGCCACCCCTGAGCTTCATCTTTCCAATACAACTCACATTCCGGGGGCTTGCCCCCGGTCCCTCCGTCAGCCGCAAAGACCAGACCATGACCCATTTTCTCGACATCCACACCACACCACCCGAAGCCCTACGGGGTATCATTGACGACGCGATCAACGTGAAAAAATCCCGTACAGGTCGCCCCAAAGGTGCCCTTGATGATGACCAGCCCCTCAAGGACCACATGGTCGCGCTGATCTTCGAAAAACCATCCACCCGCACGCGCGTCAGCTTTGACGTAGGCGTGCGCCAGATGGGTGGGCAGACGATGGTGCTGTCAGGCGCCGACATGCAGCTGGGCCACGGGGAAACCATTGCCGACACTGCCCGCGTGCTGTCGCGCTACGTCGACCTGATCATGATCCGCACGTTTGAAGAGGCAACCCTTCTGGAGATGGCCGAATATGCCTCCGTGCCGGTGATTAACGGTCTGACCAACCGCAGCCACCCCTGCCAGATCATGGCCGATGTGATGACGTTTGAGGAACACAACGGCCCGATCAAGGGTAAAAAGGTGGTCTGGTCCGGGGATGGCAATAACGTGTTTGCAAGCTTTGCCCACGCGGCAAAGCAATTCGACTTTGACCTGACCTTTACCGGTCCCGAAACGCTGGACCCCGAGCCTGCCTTGCAGGGGCTCTACACGGTTGAGCGCAACCCGGAGGTCGCGGTGCGCGATGCTGATCTGGTGGTCACGGACACATGGGTCTCGATGCACGATCCGCAATCAGCCCGCGAACGCCGCCACAACCAGCTGCGGGGCTATCAGGTGAACGAGGCGCTGATGAACCGCGCCAAGGACGACGCGCTCTTCATGCATTGCCTGCCCGCCCACCGCGAGGACGAGGCGACAAGCGCGGTGATGGACGGGCCGAATTCGGTGATCTTTGACGAAGCCGAAAACCGCCTGCACGCGCAGAAAGCGATCATGCGGTACTGCCTTGGCAAATAAGACCGGCGCACAATCCCCGCGGATTGTTGTGGCGGGGGCAGGGGCCATCGGCTGCTTTGTCGGGGGGCTGCTGGCTGCGGCGGGTCAGCCGGTTACGCTGCTGGTGCGCCCGCGCATCGCCGCCGAAATCCGCGCCCACGGGCTGACCCTGACCGATCAGGACGGAATGGCGATGAATTTGCCCGCTGCCGCCGTGGATCTGTCCGAAGACCCCCGCGTTCTGGCCAGAGCCGACGTGGTTCTGGTCACGGTCAAATCGCGCGATACGGCGGACATCGGGGCGCTTGTGGATGCCCACGCCCCGTTGGGGGCTACGGTGATCAGCCTGCAAAACGGCGTGTCCAACGCCGGTCTGCTGCGCAGCGCGCTGCCCGGGCATGACGTGCGCGCGGGCATGGTGCCTTTCAACGTCGTGCCGATGGGGCAGGGATGCTATCACCGCGCGGTGGACGGTGACATCGTGATCGAGGCAGGACCGGGCGACATGGCGGCGCGGCTGGCGGTAGAAGGGCTGGCCTGTACGGAAACGCGCGACATTGAGGCGGTGCAATGGGGCAAGTTCCTGCTGAACCTCAACAACGCGCTGAACGCCCTGAGCGGTCTGCCGTTGCAGGCGCAACTGAAAAACCGCGCGTGGCGCCGGTTGATGGCGGACCAGTGGACCGAAGCGCTGGGCGTTCTGAGCGCGCAGGGCATCCGCCCTGCCGCGTCAACACCCGTGCCTGTGCGGTTCATCCCTTGGGTGCTCCGCTTGCCCACCCCTCTTTTCACCCGTGTGGCGGCCGCAATGATACGGATTGATCCGCAGGCCCGCACCTCGATGGCGCATGATCTGATGGAACACAGACCCACTGAAATCGACGCTTTGCAAGGCGAGGTGGTGCGACGGGGCCGCGCCGTGGGGCGTCCGACGCCTATCAATGCGATGGTCATGGATGTGATCGAAACCGCCGAAACCGCCCGCGAAGGCCTGCCGCACCTCAGCGCCCAGGCCCTGCGTGCCGAGATTGGCAAGACCTAGGCGGGTCTCCAGCGCGCCAGAGGATGAACCTGAGCCGTGGATACCTTCCGCGCCGCACAGGTGCGCAATCTTGCTGAGGGGAGGTTCTCGGTGCCAAAGGCAATGTATTTCTTGAGCGGTTGGTTTCGGATCGCTGACGCGATCCGACCGGAGCGGGGGCTACGCCCCCGCAAGTCTTTTAGATCTGATCTGCAAATGCCGGCTTTCACAAAAAATCCATCACGGGTGTTGAAAGCGGGCTGACCAGCCCGGATCAAAAAGCGCCCTGCCACCAGATGCGCTCCCGGGCACATGTGTCTCGTTTGATCAGACCAGAATCTCTGCCGCGTCAGACCCGCGCAAAACGAGGTCCCACAACGCAAGACGCCAGAAGCAAAAAGCCGACCGGGCAGGACAGACTTCTGCGCCCTCAGCTCTTGTACGGATCAAGCGACGCGCGCAGGCCATCGCCCAGAAAGTTGAACGCAAGGACCACCACGATGATCGGCAGCATCGGAATGGCCGTCCACCAGTAAATCTCGATGCTGGCGAGGTTTTGTGCATCGTTCAGCATCACCCCCCATGAAACCGCAGGCGCGCGCAGGCCCAGCCCCAGAAAGCTCAGTGCGGTCTCGCCCAAAATCATCGCCGGGATCGACAGGGTCGCGCTGGCAATCAGATGGGACATGAAGTTGGGCAAAAGATGCCGCCGGATCACGCGCGAGGGTTTGGCACCCATCATCTCGGCGGCCTTGACGAATTCCTCTTCGCGCAATGACAGGAATTTCGACCGCACCGCACGTGCCAGCCCGGGCCAGTCCAAAATCCCCAGAATGATGGAAATGATAAAGAACACCGCCACCGGCCCCCAGTTCGACGGCACCGCAGCAGAGAGCGCAAGCCAAAGCGGCAATTCGGGCAGGGAGCGCAGAATTTCGATGGCGCGGTTGATGATCCAGTCTGTCTTGCCGCCGAAATACCCCGCCATCGCGCCAAATGTGATGCCCAGCAGGAAAGACACGGTGATGCCGATAAGGCCCACCGTCAGCGACAGCTGCGCGCCATAAAGAATACGGCTGAACACATCACGGCCCAGCCGGTCTGATCCCCATAAGAAAACCGTTGCCCCCTCGGGCGCGCAGAACAGATGCGTGTCCGACGGTATAAGACCAAACAGCCGGTAGCTTTCGCCCTCGCAAAAGAATTCCAGCGGCATCGGCGTGGTGGTATCGGTCTCATAGACCCAGCGGAAATTGACCAGATCGGCCTCTCCGGTGATGGGATAGACATAAGGCCCGATGAATTCGCCCTCGTGCCACAGGTTGATGCTTTGCGGCGGAGCATAAAGAAAATCCGCGCTGCGTTCGTTGGCCGTATAGGGCGCCACAAATCCCGCAACCGGCAGGATCAGGTAGCAGGTCAGCAAAAAGATTGCCGAAACCAGCGCAAGCCGGTGTCGCCGGAACTTGCGCCATGTCAGCAGCCAGCCCGGTGCGTCCATGTCCGAGCGTTCGGGCGCGCTGATGTCGGTTTCATCGCTCCACGGTGCGCTGTCCACGAAACGGTTGTCGGGCTGGATGCCGCTCATTGTCCACGCTCCCCGTAGCGGATGCGCGGATCCAGAAGGACCAGCAGAATGTCCGAGATCATCGTGCCGATCAGCGTCAGCAGCGCCACAAACATTAGGATAAAGGCGGCCAGAAACTGATCCTGCGACTTGAGCGCGGTCAACAGCGACGGCCCGATGGTCTGCAGGCCCAGCACCACCGACACCAGCACAGAGCCAGATACCATTGCGGGCAGCAGGTTGCCGATGTCCGCGACAAATGGGTTGAACGCCATGCGCAGGGGGTATTTTGTCAGCGCGCGGCGGGGCGACAGGCCCTTGGCCTTGGCAGTCTCCACATAGGGTTTGCTTAGCTCATCCAGCATGTTGGCGCGCAGGCGCTGCATCATCGCCGCCGCACCCGATGTGCCGATCACAAAGGTCGGCACAATCAGGTGCAGCAGAATTGACCGGACCTTCTCCCACGACATCGGCGCGCCTTCCAGTTCGGGGGCCATCAGCCCGCCGATGGGCAAATCGAAGTATTTGTTGCCATAGTAGAACAGGATCAGCGCCAGCAGGAAATTCGGTGTGGCAAGGCCCAGATAGCCGATAAACCCGGCGGTATAATCCACCCAGGTCTCAGATTTCGCCGCCGCCAGCACGCCCAAGGGCAACGCGACAGCATAGACAAACAGAACGGCCGCCAGATTGACCAGCACGGTCAGCCACAGGGCATCGCCCACAATCTCGCCCACGGGCCGGTCAAATTCGAAGGACCACCCAAAATCACCCTGCAACAGCCCCGAAAATCCGTTGGGACCGGGCAGCATGCCGACCCAGATGAAATACTGCTCCCAGACAGGCCGGTCGAGCGCGTATTCCCGGCGCAGGAATTCCGCCTTGGCGACGCCTTCGGCCTGACCGGTGGCCCGCAGTTCAGCGATCTGGTTTGACAGGTAATCGCCCGGCGGCAGATTGATGATGACAAACACCAGAATGGACACGACAAACAGCGTCAACAGCATGGTGATGGTACGGAAGACCGCGTAGCGCAGGATAATCATTGGCTCACCCGGGCGTCCGGATCGGCAAAATAGAACTCGTCCACCCGGTGAATGCCGAAATGCGCGCCGGGGTCATAGGCCCAGATGCCATTTTCGGGCACATTGCGCAGGTCCTTTGCGACAACGACGGGCTGCGGAGCCTCTGACAGAATGCCGATGGCGAATTGCTGTTCGGCGTGAATATCCAGCATCTCGCGCCAGATGGTGGCGCGCGCCTGCGGGTCCGTGGTGTGGTGCCAGTCATCGGCAAGCGCCAACAACCTTTGTGCGGCGGGCAGGTCCGGTGGCTCTCCGGCGCTGCCGCCGGTGGCATAATGCTGACCCCACTTCGGCCATGCAAAAAACTCCTGATTGGTGGGGGCCAGGTAGTCCGGCGCGGTGGCAGCCGTGGGCAAACCGTTGTCCCAGCCAAACCAGACCGCAGCCATGCTGACGCCCGCATAGACCCGGTTGCGCAGGATGTCGCGGTCCAGCGGGCGCATGACCAGCTTGATCCCGATCTCGCGCCATGTGTCGGTGATGATCGCCAGCGCGTTTTCGACTTCCTGCCGTTCGCCTGCGGTTTCGATCACAAACTCCATGACCCGCCCGTCCGGCAACAGGCGAATGCCCGCGCCATTGCGCTGATCCAGCCCCATTTCATCCAAAAGGGCATTGGCCCGGTCAATGTCCATATTGGACCACATGTACATGTCGCGGTCGCTGTAAAGCGGGCTGGAGGGCAGGGCAGACATGCCGCCTTCGGTTGCCAGACCAAAATACAGCGCGCGATTGATCATGCGCCGGTCAATTCCCATGCTCAGCGCCCGCCGAAAGCGCACATCGCGCATCACCTCGCGCCACACCGGGTCGCGGAAATTCAGGTTGGGATAAATGGCGATCTGGCTTGCCGCCCCGTTGCCCCAAAGAAACGTGCGATAGTCGCCACCGTCCGTCTCGCCTTTCTTGAGGATCGAGATGTCGGGGAAATCCAGCCCGCGCGCCTGCAAATCCACCTCGCCCGCATTGGCCTTGGCGGCCACCAGCCCGCCGCCAACGATGGTCATGTTGACCCGGTCGATATAGGGCAGCTGCGCGCCCCGTGCGTCGATGCGGTGATAGTAGGGGTTGCGTGTGAACACCTGCCGTGACGTCTGACCGCTGGAGTTGATCCAGGGCTGCAGCGTCGGCTGATCGGGGTTGTCGAACTTGTACATGTTGTCGCGCTTGTTGTGCAGCGCGGCCCAGCTTTTCACACGGGCCTTCTGCACCTCCTCGGCTAGCGTCTCGGTCTCGGCAAAGTCGATGTGGAACTGTTTCAGATAATGCGCCGGGCGGTAGATGAACGGGGGCGATGCCTGGGCCAGCAAAGGCAGGAAATTGGCGTTGGGTGTGTCCCACTCAAAAACCACCGTGTGATCATCGGGGAAACTGACGCGCCCGGGCGCGCCGTCAACGATCATGAACTCAGGTATGCCCGAAGGCGTGATTTCAGCATTGTTGGCAACGTGGTCCCACCAATAGCGAAAATCGGCAGAGGTAAAGGGCGCGCCGTCAGACCAGCGATGCCCGGGCCGCAGATGCAGCACAAAGCGGCGGTCCCCGATCACCTCGACTTCACGCAGGATATCTGGGTAAAGCTCGTAATCCGGCCCGTATCCCACCAGCCGTGCGTAGCCATAGACCACCATCTGTCGCACGTCCTTGGAGCGCGTGACCATCGTGCGCAGGGTGCCGCCCTGTTTGCCAAAGGTGCGGCCTTTGGCCTCCAGATCGACAACAAGCGGTGTCTGGGGCAGACGCGCGGTCACCGGGGGCAGCGTGCCCTGCGCAACGGCGTCGGCAAAAAACGGGGTTTCGCGCACCGGCGGCTGGGCCAGTGCCGGGCCTGCGATCAGCAGCAAAAGGGCCAGCAGCTTACGCATGACAACGCACCCGGTGACCTGGCTCCAGTTCTGTCAGATCAGGTGCGGCAGCACCGTCAAAGCGGAACATCTCGGGCCAGCTTGTCGGCGCACCTGCCCCCCGTGCCACCAGATCAAGATCAATAGGCCGGGCAAGGTCCGGTTCGGGCTGCGCGGCGATCAGCGCCTTGGTGTAGGGGTGCTGCGGGTTATAGAACAACGTATCGGGCGGGGCCTGCTCAACGATCACACCCGCGCGCATCACCGCCACCTCATCCGCAATCCGCGCGACAACGGCCAGATCGTGACTGATAAAGAAATAACTCAGGCCCGCGCGGTCGCGGATGTCTTCCAGCAAAGTCAGGATCTGATCCTGCACCGACACATCCAGTGCGCTTGTCGGCTCGTCGCAGATCAACAGCTGCGGGTCCAGCGTCAGCGCCCGCGCGATCGACAGACGCTGCCGTTGGCCGCCCGAAAACGCATGGGGATACCGACGCAGCATATCGGGGTTCAGCCCGACCATCCGCAGCATCTCGGCCGCTTTCTCGCGGCGGTCATTGCGGGTGCCGATGTTGTGAATCTCCATCGGTTCGACCATCGCTTCCAACACCCGCATCCGTGGGCTGAGCGATGAATAGGGATCCTGAAAAACCATCTGCGCCTGCCGCTGAAACGCAGTGCGCTGGGCGGGCGTCATGTCATGCACGGGGATGGGCGGCGCGTCGGGGCTGGCACGAAACAGCACCTCGCCTCCGGGGTCAGGGCGTTCCGCCCCAAGCGCCACACGCGCGCATGTGGTCTTGCCCGAACCGCTCTCGCCCACCACGGCCAGCGTCTTGCCGCGCGGCAGTTGCAGGTCCACATCGCGACAGGCCGTCACCTGCACCGGTTTGCGCCAGCCCCCGGCCTTGAGCGTGTAGGTCTTGGTGACATTGCGCAGATCAAAGATCACATCGTCATATTCAAGCTTGGGCGCGGGCGTGGCGACTTCGGGGATCACGGGGGCGGCGGCAAACAGCTTGGCGGTATAGCCGTGCGCGGGCGCGCCCAGCACATCCTTTGCGCTGCCCGCTTCCATCACGCGACCCTTGTTCATCACCACGACGCGCTGGGCCATGTTCGCCACGACCCCCAGATCATGCGTCACCAGAATAACGGCCATGCCCGTTTCGGCCTGCAAGGTGTTGATCAACCCCAGCACCTGCGCCTGTGTGGTCACATCCAGCGCCGTCGTCGGCTCATCCGCGATCAGCAATTCCGGCTTGGCCACCATCGCCATCGCAATCATCGCACGCTGGCGCATCCCCCCGGACATCTCAAACGGATAGCTGCGAAAGGCGCGCTCTGGCTCTACAAAGCCGACCTTCTCGAATTGCTCCAGCACCCGGCGCTTGGCCTCGGCCCGGCCCATGTTACGGTGAAGATGCAGCACCTCGGCCACCTGATTGCCCAGACGGTGCAGCGGAGACAGCGATCGCATGGGTTCCTGAAAGATCATCGCAATCCGGTTGCCCCGAATGTCGCGCAACTGGCGCTCTGGCGCTTTCAGCAGGTCAACCGCGCCCTCGCGGCCCGCAAATCGCAGCGTGCCGCTTCTGATTTGTGCAGCCGCCGGCAGGATGCGCAACGCGCTGCGGCAGGTCAGCGTCTTGCCCGATCCGCTTTCACCCACCAGCGCCAGCGTCTCGCCTGCATTGACGCAAAAGCTGACGTCGGACACGACGGGGGGCGCCGTGCCAAACCCGATTGTCAGCGCCTCCACCTCAAGCAAACCTGTCATGCAATTCCCGATGCCACAGCGAACTCCCCTTCGGATTCGGAGTGAAACCGATTTGTGTGGCATCGTCCAGCAATCATACCATAATCGCCCCGGTCTGACGCAGCACTGGCACAGGGCCGCGAAAACGCGCTAAAGGCAGTGCAACCCAAATCAGCGGCATCGCACGTCGCGCCAGCAGCAAAGTAGCCCCAGATGAGCCGACTTGATCTTTTTATCGACCGCATGGTGTCCCAGCGTGCCTGCCTGAATGCCGCCGCCGAACGGACCGCGTCGCTGCCGGGGCCGGTGTTTGAACTGGGGCTGGGCAACGGACGCACCTATCACCACATGGTCGAGACGCTGACGGGGCGCGATATCTTTGTATTCGAACGCGCCGTGGCCTCGCACCCTGACAGCACGCCGCCCGATGACATGCTTCTGCTGGGGGATGTGTTTGAAACGCTGCCACAGGCGCTGGCGCGCTTTGGTGCCACCGCTTCGCTGATCCACGCTGATCTGGGCGGCCACAACGCAGCCAAAAACGATGCGTTCGCGCGCGCCGTCTCACCCCTGATCGAGCCGATTCTGGCCAAAGGCGGGCTGATGGTGTCCAGCGACCGGATGTATTTTGAACACCTTACCGAACAGCCGTTGCCGCCCGATGCGGTGACGGGACGTTGTTTCATCTACGGCTGACTTTGCGGCGCGGACCACTTGCAGGTCTGTGTCAGATCAACGCATGATGCCCCAAACGGGGGGCAAACGGGCGACGGGCATGTTCTGATGCGCGGTGCCGCTCTCCGGCCCTTGGGCCATGACCACAGATCAGGAGAGCACGATGAGCAATACAACAGTAGCCTATGACCGGTACAATGATCTTGCGGTGATCCGCATTCAGAACCCGCCTGTCAATGCGCTCAGCCACGCCGTGCGTCAGGGCATCTCCGACGCGATGGACCGTGCCGAAGGCGAGGACGGCGTAAAGGCAGTGCTGATCGTTGGCGAGGGACGGGCCTTTATCGCCGGGGCCGACATCACCGAATTCGGCAAGCCGCCGATGGCCCCGCATCTGCCGGAACTCTGCGACCGGATCGAAGCCTCGCCCCTGCTGGTCGTGGCGTCCATGCACGGGGTGTCGCTGGGCGGCGGGCTGGAGGTGGCGCTTTCGGCGCACTACCGCATCGCACAGCCAGACGCGCGTGTGGGTCTGCCGGAGGTGCATCTGGGCCTGATCCCCGGCGCGGGCGGCACCCAGCGCCTGCCGCGCGTGACCGGCGCTGCCGAGGCGATCAGGATCATCACATCGGGCCGTCCCGTCAAGGCACCCGAAGCGCTGGAATTGGGCATCATCGACCGGATCAAGAAAGGTGATCCCGAAGCGGTGGGACAGCTTTATGTCCGCGAACTGCTGGCCGAAGGCGCGCCGCGCCGCCCCGTCAGCGACATGCCTGCCCCGGACCCGCTCGATTGGGACGCCACCCATGCAGAAGCCCTCAAGAAAGGGCGTGGTCAACTCAGCCCGGCCGCTGCGGTGCGCGCGGTACAGGCCGCCAGCGAACTGCCCTTTGCAGAGGGTCTTGCCAAAGAACGCGCGCTGTTTGCCGAATTGATGGAAACGGATCAGCGCAAAGGCATGATCCACGCATTTTTCTCCGAACGCGCAGTGGGCAGCCTGCCTGAACTCAAAGGCGTGACGCCCCGTTCGTTTGACGCCATCGGCGTCATCGGCGGCGGCACGATGGGTGCGGGCATAGCCACTGCCTGCCTTTTGGCGGGTCTCAGGGTCGTGCTGATCGAAATGAGCGTTAACGCCGAGAAAGCCGCCCGCGAGCGCATCGTCAGCAACATCGGCGGTGCCCTCAACCGGGGCAAGATCACCCCGGAACAACACGACAAGATCTTTACCCAGGGGCTCCAGGTGACGCAGGATTACGCCGATCTCAAGGACGTCGATCTCGTGATCGAAGCGGTGTTTGAGGAAATGTCGGTCAAGCGCGAGGTCTTTGGCAAGCTGGATGCGGTCTGCAAACCGGGTTGCGTGCTGGCCTCCAATACGTCCTATCTGGACGTCAACGAAATCGCCGCCTCCACCTCGCGCCCCCAAGACGTGATCGGCCTGCACTTCTTCTCGCCTGCCCATGTGATGAAACTGCTTGAAGTTGTCGTCGCCGACAAAACCGCCATCGACGTGGTTGCGACAGGTTTTGCGCTGGGCAAGGCGCTGGGCAAAATCTGTGTCCGCGCAGGCGTCTGTGACGGGTTTATCGGCAACCGCATCCTTGCTGTCTACCGCGACGCGGCAGGTCATATGGTGCTGGACGGTGCATCGCCTTTCCAGATTGATCAGGCGCTGGTCGACTTCGGCTTTGCGATGGGCCCCTTCGCGGTGTCCGACCTTGCTGGCCTCGACATCGGCTGGGCCACGCGCAAGCGCAAGGCGCCTGACCGTCACCCGGATGAACGGGTGCCAACCTACATCGACCGGCTGTGCGAACAGGGCCATTTCGGCCAGAAAACCGGCGAAGGTTACTACATCTATCAAAAGGGCAAACGCGGCGGCACACCCAACCCGAAAATCGCGGAACTTGTCGCAGCCGAGCAGAAAGAGCTTGGAATTACGCCACGTGACTTCTCCGATCAGGAGATTGTGCGCCGCTATATGTGTGCGATGGTGAATGAGGCCGCGAAGGTGGTTGGTGAAGGCATTGCGCGCCGTCCGCTGGACGTCGATATGACGCTGCTCTTTGGCTACGGCTTTCCGCGCTATTGGGGGGGACCGATGAAATGGGCCGATATTCAGGGGCTGGATGCGGTGCTGGCCGATATTGAAAGCTATGCCGCCGAAGACGCGTGGTTCTGGCAACCCGCCCCCTTGCTGAAACAACTCGTGGCCGAAGGCCGCACCTTTGATGATCTGAACAAGGACGCCGCAAAATGAAACAAGCTGTCATCGTCTCCACTGCCCGCACGGGCCTTGCGAAATCCTTTCGCGGCTCGTTCAACATGACCCACGGGGCCGCGATGGGCGGTCATGTGGTCAAACATGCCGTTGAACGTGCGGGCCTTGCCCCCGACCAGATCGAAGACGTGCTGATGGGCTGCGCCAACCCCGAAGGCGCCACGGGCGGCAACATCGCCCGCCAGATCGCGTTGCGCGCGGGCCTGCCGGTGACCGCTTCGGGCGTGACCGTGAACCGCTTTTGTTCGTCGGGCCTTCAGACCGTCGCAATGGCCGCCAACGCCATCACCCAAGAAGGCGCAGGCCCGATTGTCGCAGGCGGCGTTGAGAGCATTTCGATGGTGGTTCCGAACGTCAAAAAGGCAAATGACCCGTGGCTGGAAGAGCACAAACCCGCCATCTACATGACCATGATCGAAACGGCTGACATCGTGGCCGAACGCTATGGCCTGAGCCGTGAATATCAGGACGAATTCGGCCTGCGCAGCCAGCGCCTGATCCACGAGGCACAGCAGGCGGGCAAGTTCGACCACGAGATTGTGCCGATGACCACCACAATGGGCATGCAGAACAAGGAAACCGGCGAGATCACGCACCACGAAGTGACCGTCGACAAGGATGAATGCAACCGCCCCGGCACCACGATGGAAGGGCTTTCGGGCCTGCAGCCCGTGCGCGAGGGCGGCTATGTCACTGCCGGCAACGCCAGCCAGCTTTCCGATGGTGCGGCGGCGGTTGTGGTGATGGACAGCAAACAGGCCGAACAGCAGGGGCTTGAGCCGCTGGGCGCCTTCAAGGGCTTTGCCGTCGCGGGATGCGAGCCTGACGAGATGGGCATCGGCCCGGTCTACGCCGTCCCGCGCCTGCTGGAACGTCACGGGCTCAAGATCGACGATATTGATTTGTGGGAGTTGAACGAAGCCTTTGCGTCACAATGTCTCTATTCCCGCGACACGCTGGGCATTGATCCCGAGAAGTATAACGTCAACGGTGGTTCCATCGCCATCGGCCACCCCTTTGGCATGACCGGCGCGCGCTGCACCGGGCACCTGTTGCTGGAAGGCAAGCGGCGCGGGGCTAAATTAGGCGTTGTCACCATGTGTATCGGCGGCGGCATGGGTGCCGCTGGCCTGTTCGAAATTTATTAAGGTCGTTTTTGGGAACATAGAAAATGACGACGTGCAGAACGCGTCCGACCACCGCAAGAGCCAGCGGTTTGCACGTCATCAAAACCAAAAACTGACCCAAAAGGGAGCACTAAAATGGACCTGAGCTATACCGACGAAGAAAAGGCCTTCCGTGAGGAAGTCCGCACTTTCCTCAATGAAAAACTGCCCAAGGAACTGGCCGACAAGGTGTCAGGATCTGACGGCGACGATCTGACAAAGGACGACATGGAGCGCTGGCACGCGATCCTGAACGAACAGGGCTGGCTTGTCCCGAACTGGCCCAAGAAATTCGGCGGTGCCGAATGGAACGCCGTGCAAAAGCACATTTTCGAGGAAGAAGCCGCCGCCGCCAACGCCCCGCGCATCGTGCCGTTCGGCTTCTCCATGCTCGCCCCCGTGCTGCACAAATTCGGCAGCAAGGAACAGAACGATTACTGGCTGCCCCGCATGCTGAACGGTGATGACTGGTGGTGTCAGGGCTATTCAGAGCCAGGGGCCGGGTCTGACCTTGCATCCCTGAAAACCACCGCCGTGAAAACCGAAGACGGCAAGCACTATATCGTCAACGGCCAGAAGACGTGGACGACACTGGGCCAGCACGCCAACATGATTTTCTGTCTGGTACGCACCGACAAGGACGTGAAGCAGCAAGAGGGCATTTCGTTTCTGCTGATCGACATGGACACACCGGGCATCGAAGTGCGCCCGATCATCCTGCTGGATGGCACCCCCGAGGTGAACGAGGTCTGGTTTACGGATGTGAAAGTCCCCGTCGAGAATCTGGTGGGCGAGGAAAACAAGGGCTGGACCTACGCCAAATACCTGCTGACCCACGAGCGTACGAACATCGCGGGCGTCGGTTTCTCTCAGGCCGGTCTGAACGTGGTGAAACGTCTGGCGAAATCGGAAATGGCGGGCGGCAAGCCGCTGATCCAGAACCCGCATTTCGCGTCCCGTCTGGCCAAGGTGGAGATTGACCTGAAAGCGATGGCCACAACAAACCTGCGCATCATTTCCAAGGCTGCGGGCGGTGGCACACCGGGGATCGAGGCGTCGATGCTCAAGGTCAAGGGCACGGTGATCCGTCAGGAAATCAACGATCTGGCCCGCCGCGCGGTTGGCAGCTACGCCATGCCCTTCGCCTCCGAGGCGGTCGAAGGGTCGAACGCGGGTCTGCCCGACCCACTGGGTGCGGGACCGGTTGCGGCGAAGTATTTCAACAACCGCAAGCTGTCGATCTTCGGCGGGTCCAACGAAATTCAAAAAGGCATTATCGCCAAAGTATCCATGAGCGGGGGCGCGTAAATTAATGAACTTTGATCTGACAGAAGAACGCCAGATGTTGCAGGACACGCTGCGGCGTTTCCTGCGCGACCGCTACGATACGGCGACCCGCAACAAGATCCTCGACAGTGACACGGGTATGTCATCTGACATATGGAATGAACTGGCCGAGCTTGGCGTTATCGGCGCGCTGTTTACCGAAGAGCAGGGCGGTTTCGGCGGCAAGGGCTTCGACATCGCCGTGGTCTTTGAAGAACTGGGCCGCGCCGGGGTGGTGGAGCCCTTCCTCGACACGGCGGTCCTCGCGGGCGGTCTGGTCGCGGACCTTGGCAATGATGACCAACTGGCGCTGATCGAAGAGATCATCGGCGGCACCTGCCACATGGCCTTCGCCCACGGCGAACCCACCAGCCGCTATGACCTGAACCGCGTACAGACCACGGCAAAAACCGATGGTGACGATATCGTGTTGAACGGTCACAAGGCCGTGGTGGTAAACGCCGAAGCCGCCGACCACATCGTCGTTTCGGCCCGCGAAAGCGGCGAACCGGGCGAGGATGCGGGTATCTCGTTGTTCCTTGTCCCCGCCGATACCAAAGGTGTCACGGTGCAGGGCTATGCCCTGCTTGCCGGGGGTCGTGCGGCGGAGGTCATGCTGGACGATGTGCGCCTGCCGTCCTCCGCCCGGCTGGGCGAGGCGGGCAAGGCCTACGCCGCCATCGAGGCGCGGGTTGCCGCGGCCAATGTTGCGCAATGCGCCGAGACACTGGGCGCGATGGACACTGCAACTCAGCTGACCAAGGACTACCTGATGACACGCAAGCAGTTCGGTCGGCCCATCGGCACCTTTCAGGCGCTGGCGTTCCGCATGTCCGATCTGCTGATCGAGATGGAACAGGCCCGTTCTGCCGTGATCAATGCCGCAGGGCACCTGGAAGCGGACCGCAAGACGCGCGAAACCAATGTGTCGGCCACGAAAAACCTGATGGGCCGCGCGGGCCGTCTGGTGGCCGAGGACAGCATCCAGTTGCACGGCGGCATCGCCATGACGCAGGAATACGAGCTGGCGCATATCGCGAAACGCATCGTCATGGCGGACCACCGTTTTGGCGACACGGACCACCACCTTGAGCGGTTTATCGAACTTGCAGCAGCCTGACGAAAAACACCTGATCCGGGACGAGACCGGCACCCAGACCCTGATTGGATATGTCGTGGACATTTCCGACGGGGCGCGGGGCCGGTGTTACCTGGACGTCGGGCCGCAACACACCAACCGGCACAACGTGCTGCACGGCGGTATCGCTGCGGCGATGCTGGACAACGCCTGTGGCTGCACCGGATCGCTGACGGTGGATGCGACGGGCACCGCACCGTTTCTCACCCTGTCGATGACCACCAACTACATTGCGCCGGGCAGGCCGGGGCGCATCTGGGCCACCGGCACCCTGCGCGGCGGGGGGCGTGCTACGCTCTACATCGACGGTGAGCTGCGCCACGAAGACGGCACGCTGATCGCCACATGCACGGGCGTTTTCAAACGTGTCCCGCAGGAGAAACTGACATGAGCGCAAGGATCGAGGATGCGGGTGACCGCCTGATCGTCTGGAATGGTAATCAAGAGAAACGCGGTGCGCTGTCGCCGGAATTGTACGATTGTATCCGCAGCGCGATGGAACAGGCGCAGGACCCGCGCATCCGCGCAGTGATCCTGACAGCGGACGGGCCGTTCTTTTGTGCGGGTGGCAACCTGAATGTGCTGATCGAACGCCGCGCCATGTCCGAAGAAGGAAGACGCGGCAAGGTGGACGAACTGCACAACCTGCTGCGCGCCATACGGTCATCCCCGGTGCCCGTGATTGCCGCCGTCGAAGGCGGCGCGGCGGGTGCGGGGCTGAGCCTTGCGCTGGCCTGTGATTTGATCGTTGCATCCAAGGACGCGAAATTCACTGCCGCCTACGTCAAGGCGGGGCTTGTGCCCGATGGGGGTCTGACCTCTGCGATGGCGCGGTTGCTGCCGCGCCCTCTGGCGATGGAAATGTGCCTGATGGGGCGGTCCGTCATGGCGGCCCGCTTTGCCGAACTGGGCGCGGTCAACCGGCTGGCCGCACCGGGCAAGGCGATGGAAGAGGCGATGGCACTGGCCGATGCTTTGGCCAAGGGCCCAAGGCAGGCACAGGGTGTGATACGCGGGCTTGTTTCGCAGGCCTATGAGGCAAGCGAGGGCGCCCAGCTTGATGCGGAGCGCGACGCGATGGCCGCCGCCGCCGGGCGCGACGAGGCCGCAGAGGGCATCGCGGCCTTTCTGGAAAAACGCGCGCCCCACTACGGCGCCTGAAAGGAGACGATATGCAGCGGGTAGAGGGATTTCTGGCCGAACAGGTGCGCCAGCGCCCTGAGGCCCCTGCAATCTCCGACAGTATCGGAACGCGCTGGACATGGGCCGATCTGGATGCCGCCAGCGACGACCTGGCGACCGTGCTGCGCGATGCAGGCGTGCAGGCCAACGACCGCGTTTTGATGCTTTCCGAGAACTGCGGTTCGGCGGTGGCACTGCTGTTTGCCTGCTGGAAACTGGATGCGGTGGCAATCCCGGTAAACGCCCGCCAGACCGGCGCGGAGGTGCAGCGCATCCTTGATCACGCCACACCGGCGGCGGTGGTGACCACCTCGGCGGCATCGCGCGATGCGACGGCCCATGCAGAGGCTTTGGGCGCTGCTGAGATCGAAGGCAGTTTTGGCCGGATGCACATGGCCAGGCGCAAGACTGACCCGGATGCGGACCTGCACGATGTGGCGGTGCTGCTTTACACCACGGGCACCACCGGCGATCCCAAGGGCGTGATGCTGACCCATTCGGGCATGTGTTTTGGCGGGGAGGCGTCATCGAAGCTGCGCAAGATGACTGCTGATGATGTGATCTATGGCGTGCTGCCGCTGACCCATGTGTTCGGGTTGGTGTCTGTCGTGACGGGCGCGTGTTACGCGGGCGTCCACATCCGTCAGGACGCGCGGTTTTCGCCCGCCGCTTTGTATGACGCGGTGATGGATGATGTGACCATCCTGCCCGCCGTGCCGCAGATGCACGCGCTGGTGATGCAATACGTCAAGGAACAGGGACTGTCCGAATTGGGTTCGCCCACGCTGCGCTATGTGTCTTCGGGCGGTGCGCCGCTCGATCCGGCGTGGAAGCGCAAGGCGGAAGGATTTTACGGGCTGCCCCTGCAGAATGGCTTCGGGATGACAGAGACATCTTCGGGCGCGTCGGCCACCAGCAACCCCATCGGATCGCCGGATATTTCCGTTGGGCCAAAGACGCCCGGCACGGAGATTGCGATTGATGATCAGGCCCCGGGCGGCAACGGCGCGGGCGAAGGTGAGGTGCTGGTGCGCGGGCCGCATGTGATGAAAGGGTACTACCGCAACCCGGTCGAGACCGAGAAGGCGCTGACGCCGGACGGCTGGTTGCGCACGGGCGATCTGGGCAAGATCGACGCGGAGGGGCGGCTGTATATTCTGGGGCGGTCGAAGGAATTGATTATTCACGGCGGGTTCAACGTCTATCCGCCGGAAGTGGAAGCGGCGCTGAACGATCATCCGCAGGTGATCCAGTCAGCGGTGATCGGGCGGACGAAGGACGGCGACGAAGAGGTACTGGCCTTTGTTCAGATCGCGGAGGGCGACACGGTTGATGTGGACGAATTGCGCGCTTTCGTGAAGGAGCGGCTGACGGGGTACAAGCGGCCCAAGCATATCATCACGGCGACGAGCCTGCCGGCGGCCCCGACGGGGAAGTTGCTGAAGCACAAGCTGCTGGAGGCCTTTGCGGACAGGCTGGAGTGATCCTGCAAATGTTTCGCGCGCGAAACATTGCTTTTTAATCAATCTGTTAACCGTTTATACATAAACGCCCTGCGCCGCCTCGCGGATGGCTTTGATGTTCTCCCCGTATGGCGCGGGGTTGTCGACAGAGCCGCCTTTGAAGACAGCGGAACCTGCCACCAGCACATCCGCGCCTGCACTGGCCACGATGGGGGCGGTCATCGGATCAACGCCGCCGTCGATTTCGATGTGGATGGGGCGGTCACCGATCATGGCACGCAGGGTTTTGATCTTGGCCCCCATGTCGATGAATTTCTGCCCACCGAAGCCGGGGTTCACTGTCATGACGCAGACAAGGTCGGTGAGGTCCAGCAGGTGTTGGATGCTTTCGGCTGGCGTGCCGGGATTGAGTGCGACGCCCGCCTTGGCCCCCGCGCCACGGATGGCCTGCAAGGTGCGGTGGATGTGGGGCCCCGCCTCAATATGCGCGGTGATCACATCGGCACCGGCATCGGCAAAGGCGTCGATGTAGGAATCGACCGGCGCAATCATCAGGTGCACGTCCATCACGCCCTTGATATGCGGGCGGATCGCCTTGCAGGTGGCGGGGCCGAAGGTGATGTTCGGCACGAAATGCCCGTCCATCACATCGACGTGGACCCAGTCGGCACCCTGCGCCTCGACGGCGGCGCATTCGGCACCGAAGTTGGCGAAATCGGCGGCGAGGATGGACGGGGCGATCTTGATGCTGCGGTCAAAGGTCATGGGAGGCTCTCCTTTTGGCGCTTTCTATCGGGCCGGGGTGCGGGAGGAAAGCGGGTATGAGTTGTAGAGGAAAGATGAAGCGGGGGCGGTTCTGCAAAGAGCAGGGCCGCGCCTTGTTGTGAATGTGGATTTTGGGGCCGCAGGTCTGCGGGCAGGGGTTCAGGTTTGGCGTGAGCGGTGAAGGGGCGCGAGGGGTCAGGTTTTGTAGTAGTCGCGATACCAGTCGACGAAGTGCTGGATGCCTTCTTGCAGCGGTGTGGCCGGGCGTTTGCCGGTGAGCGTGTGCAGCAGGGTTGCATCGGCCCATGTGGCGGGCACATCACCGGGCTGGATGTCATGGTAGGTTTTGATGGCCTCGCGTTCGCAAGCGTTTTCGATCGCTGTAATGAAATCAAGCAGATTCACCGGGGCATCGTTGCCGATGTTCACCACACGGAAGGGGGCGACGGGCGAGATGCTGTCACCCGGCACCGGGTGCGCGGGGTCGGGGATGGCCTTGGCCAGCGCCAGCAGCGAGGTGACGAGATCATCCACATAGGTGAAGTCGCGCTGCATCTGGCCGTGGTTGTAAATGTCGATGGGATCGCCTGCGAGGATGGCGCGGGTGAATTTGAAATGTGCCATGTCCGGGCGGCCCCACGGCCCGTAGACCGTGAAGAAACGGTACATTGTGGTGGGCAGATTATAGAGATGTGCGTAGCTGTGGGCGAGGTTTTCTGTCGCTTTTTTGGTGGCGGCGTAGAAGGACATTTGCGCATCGACCTTGTCCGTTTCGGCGTAGGGGAGTTTGGTGTTGGCACCGTAGACGGAAGAGCTGGAGGCGAGCAGCAGGTGCTCTGGCGGGAAGGTGCGGGCGGCCTCCAAAAGCTCGAATGTGCCGATGAGGTTTGCTTCTACGTAAGCGCGCGGCATGTGGATGGAGTGGCGCACGCCCGCCTGGGCGGCGAGGTGGATCACGATGTCGGGGCGGTTTTGTTCAAACAGGGTCAGCAGGGTGCCGGGGGTTTCGATCTTGTCATTCACCACCTGAAAGTGCGGATGTTCCAGCAGCATCGCCTGTCGGCGCTGTTTGAGGGTAACGTCGTAGTAGTCCGACAGGCTATCGATGCCCACGACGCGCCAGCCTGCATCCAGCAGGGCGCGGGCGGTGAAGTAGCCGACAAAGCCGGACGCGCCGGTGACGAGAGCGGTTTTCACAGATCGACCTCCAGCGTGGCACCGGCCTGCGCGGCGCGGGACTGGCACAGGATCATCTGGGTTTCGCGTTGTTTGGCGGAAAGGACGAAATCGCGGTGTTCGACTGTGCCTTCGGTAACGGCGCATTTGCACACGCCGCAGATGCCGTCGCTGCATTTGAGATCGACGGGGATGCCTGCCGCGATGAGCGCGTCGGCGGCGCTTTGATCGGCGGGCACGGTGATGGTGCGGCCGGAGGCGAGGCGCAGGGTGAAAGGGTGGTTCACGTACTCCGGCACCTCGGGTGTCGAGAAATATTCGAGGTGGCGGTGATCCTCGGGGATGTTGACGGTGGTGGCTGTGTTCATAACGCTTTGCATGTAGGCGTCCGGGCCGCAGGTGTAAACGTGGGTGCCGGGGGGTAACGCAGACATGATCGCGGGCAGATCGGCGCGGGTGCCTTCATCGCTGATGTGCAGGTGGACGTTGGCGGCCCACGGCATGTGGGCGAGGATGGTGCAGAACGCGGCGCTGGCGCGGGTGCTGGCGGAGTAATGCAGATCAAAGGGACGGTTCAGGGCGTGCAGGCGGTGGGCGAAGGCGATCATCGGGGTGATGCCGATGCCGCCGCCCATCAGCAGCGAATGGGGGGCGTCTTCGATCAGGTCGAAATGGTTGACGGGGGCGGAGACAAAAACGCGGCGGTCCTGGGTGAAGACACGGTGCAGCAGGGCAGAGCCGCCGCGCCCCTGATCCTCGCGCAGAACGGCGATCTGGTAGTGATGGCGGTCTGCGGGATTGCTGAGGATGGAGTAAGGGCGCAGGAATTCGGGGGCGACGACCAGATCGAGGTGGCCGCCTGCGGTCCATTCGGGCAGGGCAGCGCCGTTCGGGTCAGTCAGGGTGTAGAGGGTGACATCTTCGGTCAGCCTGTCGATGCCGCTAACCCGCAGGTCGAGGACGGGGGCGGCGCCTTTGGGATTGTAGAGATGCAGATGATCGGTGTCGCCGCGCGCGTTTTTGGCGCGGTGTTCATCGGCGCTGATCAGCGCGGCATGGGCTTTGATGCCTGCCTCGCGGTGCATCGGGTCGGGGTAGGGATAGGGATGCGGGGCAAGCGGGGCCGGGTAGACGGCCATCGTCTGGTCTTCGGGGGTGATGCGCAGGTCCGGTTGCAGGTCGCGGGCGTTGACGGGGGCGGCGGGCACGGCAAAGCGGCCGTCGGGTTTCATCTCAATATCCCACCACCATTTTTTGATGGGGTTCAGGCGGCCTTTGCCCACGGTGTCATCGAGTTTGGCCAGAGCGGGGGCGGCGCGCGGGATGTGCATTGCGGCCCAGCGGAAGGGTTTTTCCGCGAACAGCCCTTCGAGGTTCCAGGGGCATGTTTTCATGCAGCGGCCGCACATGGAGCCGCCCTGATTGGTGATGCGGTAGGTGGCGCATTTCTGGCTGTCGGATTTCCAGATTTCATAGCCGTTGAACATGGTTTTCGGGCCTGCGGTGATGGCACCTGACGGGCATTCGCGGGCGCATTTGTTGCAGGCCTCGCAGAACTTTTGCAGGCCGAAGTCTATGGGTTTGTCGTGGGTCATGGGCATCGTAGTGGTAACGACGCCGGATTTGAGGCGGGGGCCGAGGAAGGGGTTGAGGATGACTTCCCCGATGCGGCTGACCTCGCCCAGACCTGACAAGAGCAGGAGCGGCGGTTGCAAGACGTCACCGTCCATGACCGTGTGCGCCTTGGCAGGGTAGCCGAGGGTACGCAGGTGCTGTGCGATCACACCGCCCAGAACGGCGAAGCGCAAATAGGCGCGCATGGATTGGCTGACGCTGATCCAGTCGTCGCCGGAGGCACCCTCCATCGTCTCGAACCCCTGATCGATGATCATTGACACCGCTTGATCATGGGGCGGTGTGACGGGTGTGCCGGTGGGGTCGTGGCTGTACCATGTCCAGTCGGGGCAGGCCGACAGGCCCGTGGCGTCGGACCCCAGAAAATAGCTGGCGGCCTTGAGATTAGCGGCGTTGGTGGCCGGATCGGTTTGGGCAGGTGTGGGTGCGACGGGACCGTCTTGCAGCAGGATCAGCGCGCCCAGCAGCGGGCGTTGCGCGGCGGCGGGGGCGGCCTTGAGGATGTGGTGGCCGCCTTTCATGGCCTCCTGTACCTTTGGCCCCATGTCCCCGAACTGGCCACGCGCGAACATGTCGGCGCGTTTGGGCACGCGGGGGACGTTGGGCGCGTCGATGTAGGTGGTGGGGCTGTCCACGCGTTTAAGGGTCTCGAACGGGTGCGGACCATCGGCAAAATTGCGTTTGCGGTAGGGGTCATGCCTGCGCGCACTGGTGCCGCCGTGGGTGCCAAGCTGCCAGTGAAGACCGGAGGTGTGTTGTTGCTGTGCCAGCGGGGCCAGCGGCAGGTCGGGGGCCAGCGCCATGTCGGTGGTGACGACGGCAAGGCCAAAGCGGGTGCCAAGCCACGGGGCTTGCAACGCGCCGCCTTCCCACACGGCCAGACCGGCGGCGAGGGCGCAGAGGCCGGGGTTCACTTCGGCGGTGGTGGCGGAATGGGCGCGGGCGTCAAAGCCCAGCTGGCGCAGGTATTCGGCCAGCACGGTGGCGTTTTCGGTGGCACGCAGGCAGGCGCGTTCGGCCTGCGCATCCATGATCCAATCGCTGCCCGGCTCATCACGGCGGGGGTCGCGGGGATAGGCGTTGAGGACCACGATTGCATGGCTGTGCGCGGGCAGGGGCGGCACAGGTGTGCTGGCCGCTTCGCGCAGTTTGGCCATGATCACATCGACACCGGCGGCCAGCGTCTTGGTCTGCCGGGTTTGCAGGCTTGTGGCCAGCGCCTGTGTGTTCGGGTTCTGGCGCGGGATTTGCAGGCGGGCCGCGTTGGGCAGGGCGCAGACGCCCATCATGGTGGCATCGTTAAAATAGCCAAAGGCCTTGAGGTGGTTGGCGCGCTTTTGCGGATCATCGGGGATGGTGGCGCGCAGCGGGTTCACCGCCCCCACGCGCAGCACGTCCATCATCGCCTGAAACGGGGCCATTGCGTTTACGATGCTTTGGGGCACCTCGGGGCGGTGCATGGTAAGCGCCGGAAACGGGACTTGCGGAAACTGTATCAGCGGTGCGTTCAGGCGGCGCAGGCGTTCCAGGGGGTAAGAACCCATGTGGACGGGGCGCGATCTGGACGAAAACAGTTTCATGCCACAGGGCCTGCCACAGACGCCGCGGGAAAACCAGTGTGTGCTTGACACCGCTGGCCCCGCGTCGTCATCTTTGATGAAACACCGGAGGATGATATGACCAACTTTAACCGCCGCCATGCGCTGGCGACTTTGGGTGCGGCAACCGCCGTGGGCCTTGCCGCACCGGCCATCGCGCAGAACCGCAAGATCACCGTGGGCGCGCTGCGCTTCACCAGCCATTCGGGCAGCTTTATCGCCTATGAGCGTGGCTATTTCGAGCAGGCTGGACTGGATGTCGAGCTACGCTTTTTCGAGGCGGCGCAACCTATGGCGGTGGCGATTGCCAGCGGTGATGTGGATTACGCGGTGACGGCGATTTCGGGTGGTCTGGTCTCATTGGCCGACAAGGGCGCGATCAAGGTGATCGGTGGTGCGTTGCAGGAAGACCCGGGCATCGACGGGCAGAAAATTCTTGTGTCGGACGCGGCTTATCAGGCGGGGATCACCACGCCTGCGATGCTGGATGGCAAGAGTTTCGGTGTCACGCAGGCGGGATCTTCGTTTCATTATATGGGGTCCAAGATTGCCCAGAAGGAAGGGATCTCGATGTCCTTCAAGCCGCTGCAGAAGGTCGGCGCGATCATTGGTGCACTGAAGTCCGGCCAGATAGATGCGTGGTCGATTGTGCCGCATATCGCCAAGCCGCTGTCGGGCTCCGGTGCTGTGCATATCATCGGGAATGTGGCCGATTATGTGCCGGATTATCAGGTCACGACCGTCTTTACCTCGGCCAAGAACGCGGCGGACGAGCGGGAGATGACGCAAGGGTTTATCGACGGGTTCTCCAAGGGGGTGAAGGACTATAATTCCACCATGATCTCCAAGTACAAAGGCGATGAGGGCGTGAACGAGATGGTCGACCTGATCCACAAGTACGTCTACACCGACCGCCCGCGCGAGAAGGCGGCACCGTCAATCATCAACGGGACGATGCGTTTGAACGAAGGGGCGGCGCTGAATGTGGCGTCTGTGGCAGATCAGCTGGCGTGGTTCCAGTCCGAAGGGCTGGTGGATGCGGATATCACGCTGGAGACGCTGGTGGACACGTCTTACGTAGAGACGATGGGGGCTTAAGCGAACCTGACCTTGCAACCGTCCCGTCCGCGGGCACCACGGGCATCGCCCTCCCTCCCCCAGGAGGGCGATTTTGCGGCCCTAGCATCCTTTTTGCAGCGTTTTATTGGGTTGATCCGTCCGGGACAAATCTTCTGTCTCATCGCCCACCAGGGAGGGCGATCCCCTTAGCTCTGAAAAGGCACCGCATTGGACCTCAAAGCAGACCACATCCACCACCACTACGGCGACACCGAGGTGCTGCGCGATATCACGCTGGATATTCCGTCGGGCCAGATCGTGTGCATTGTCGGCCCGTCGGGCTGCGGGAAATCCACGCTTTTGCGGCTTTTGGGCGGGTTGGAGCGGCCCAGCGGCGGCGAGGTCTTGCAGGTGGGCGCACCGCCCGAAGGTTGTCTGAACCCGCTGACCTATATTTTTCAGGACTTTGCCCTGCTGCCGTGGCGCAGTGTGGCGGGGAATGTATCGCTGGTGCTGGAAGACCATCGCCTGACTGCGCCCGAGCGGGCGGAGATCATTGCGGATGTGTTGGCGCGCACCAAACTGTCGGAGTTTGCGGACGCCCTGCCCAAGCAACTGTCGGGCGGCATGAAACAGCGTGTGGCCATCGCGCGGGCGCTGGCGGTGAAGCCTGCGGTGATGCTGATGGACGAGCCGCTGTCGGCGCTGGACAGCCAGACGCGGGAATTGCTGATGGACGATCTGATCGCGCTGTGGACGCGCCAGACGTTCACCGCCGTCTACGTCACGCATAATCTGGCAGAGGCGGTGCGGCTGGGACACAAGATTGTCGTGCTGTCGCGCAGGCCCGGGCAGGTGCGCGAGGTGGTCACGCTGGACCAGCCTTTGGCCGAGCGGCGTTATGGGGACGCAGCCCTTGAGGCGCAGCAACAGCACCTCTGGGGGCTGATGCGCGATGAGGCGGCGGCGGCGGATGCGGAGTTGCTGAATGTCTGAGCCTGCGCGCAAGGTGCCGTTTCGTGGCGGCGGTTTTGTGGCCGAACGCAAGCGGGGCGTTGGAATCGTGGTGTTCATTGTCCTGCTGCTTTTGGCGGAATGGGGCACGCGGACAGGATTTATCTCTCAGCTGACGCTGCCGCGGCCCAGCGATGTGCTGGCGACTTTCGGGGAGTTGTATCAATCGGGCCTGCTGTTCAAACATCTGGTGCCTTCGCTGACGCGACTGGTGGTCGGGGCGGCCATCGGGGCCGGTCTGGGCATCACGGTTGGTGTCTTCATCGGGTTGTTTTCGCTGGTGCGTGCGGGTTTGGTGCCGCTGGTGGCGGCGATTTTTCCGATCCCCAAGATCGCGCTCTTGCCGCTGTTCGTGATCTGGTTCGGCATTGACGAGGCCAGTAAATACGCGCTGATCGCCTTCGGCACCTTCACGCCCACGGTCGTGGCGACCTATGCGGCGGTGGACAACGTGGACCGCACGCTTATTCGCATGGGGCAGAGTTTTGGTCTGTCGTGGCGCTCTGTTGTGACCAAGATTGTGCTGCCCGGCGCGATGCCCGGTATCCTGTCGGGGCTGCGTATCTCGCTGACCATCGCGATTATCCTGCTGGTTGCCGCCGAAATGCTGGGCGCGGAATACGGGATCGGGGCGTATATTCTGCAAGCGGGCAGCCTGTATGATCTGGAGCGGCTTTTTGCCGGGGTCGTGATCCTGTCAGTTCTGGGCGTCGGGGTCTCTGCAGGCATCGCGGCGGTGGAGCGGCGCGTGCTGCGCTGGCGGGTTTGACGGGAACCACAGGGGCCTGCGGGGGGTTTGCTGTCTGAACCGCAACGAAGGATTTCAGACATGGCAAACAATTACAGCGAAGGCGACAAGGTCGAATGGGACTGGGGCAACGGCACGGCCACGGCCACGGTGCAAAGCGTTTTTGAAGAAAAGACCACCCGCAAGATCAAGGGCAACGAAGTGACGCGCGACGGGTCCAAGGACGATCCGGCGCTGTATCTTGAGCAGGACGACGGGGACAATGTGCTGCAGCTCGCGTCCGAAGTGCGCAAGACATGAATGCGCCCGCGGGGCTGGTCTATGTCAGCGACGACCAGCCCGGCATCACACGGCAGAAGCGCGGGCGCGGTTTTACCTATATCGCGCCCGACGGGACCACGATCGCGCGCGGGCCGGAACGCAAGCGGCTTGAGGCGCTGGCGGTGCCACCTGCCTATGTGGACGTCTGGATGTGCCCGTTGGTGAACGGGCATTTGCAGGCAACAGGGCGCGACGCGCGCAGACGCAAGCAGTACCGGTATCACCCCGCGTGGTCTTCGGCACAGGCGCAGACCAAATTTGACAGTCTGGTGGAGTTCGGAGAGATTCTGCCCCGTATCCGGCGACGGGTGCGGCGCGATCTGGCCGAGGATGTGGGCGAGCGGGCCTTTGCGCTGGCCTGCGCCGTGACGCTGATTGACCGCACGGGCATCCGCGTTGGTGATCCGAACTACACCCGCGAAAACGGAAGCTACGGGGCGCTGACCCTGAAGGGGACGCATCTCAAGCTGTCTGAAAACCAGATCCAGATGAAATACCGTGCCAAGGGCGGCAAACGCGTGAACAAGCGTTTGAACGACAAGCGGCTTGCCCGTCTGCTGCACCGGATCAGTGATTTGCCGGGGGCCGAAATTCTGTCTTGGGTGAATGAGGATGGCACCGCGCAGACGTTGTCGTCGACGGCTCTGAACAGCTATATCGCAGAGGCGGCAGGCAGTGACGGCGTGACGGCCAAGACGTTTCGCACGTGGAAGGGAACGCTCGCCGCGTTTGAGGTGGCGGCACAGGGCAATGCGACCATCAGGTCGATTGCCGAGGCGGCGTCGGGCGTTTTGAACAACACGCCGACCATCGCGCGTAACAGCTATATTCACCCGGCCGTGATTGATCTGGCGGGGGGCGACCCGATAAAGACGGAAGGGTATGACCGGGCTGATCTGTTCTTGGCAGAGGGGCGGTTGTTGCGGTTTCTGGAAGAACAATAAGCGCGCTGGCCGCACCTGCGAAACCCCGCTATCACTGGGGCACGCAACAGAAAGGCCCCGCCATGAGCAGCACCCACGACGCGCAGGAAGACATCCGCAACCGTGATATCCAGATTTACGTGAACGGTGATATTGTGCACCGGGATGAGGCCAAGGTGTCGGTCTATGACGCGGGTTTCATGCTGGGCGACGGCATCTGGGAAGGGATGCGGCTCTATAACGGGGTCTGGGCGTTCTTTGATGAACACATGGACCGATTTTTCAACTCCTGCAAAGCCATCTCTATTGACGTGGGAATGGACAAGGCAGGCATCGCTGCCGCCATGCGCGCCACGCAGGAGGCAAACGGGATGCAGGACGATGCGCATTGCCGTTTGATGCTGACGCGGGGCCTGAAGGACAAGCCGTTCCAGCACCCCGCCCTAAGCACGACCGGATCAACGCTGGTGATCATCATGGAACATTCCAAGCCTGCGGACCGTCTGCAATCAGCGGGTATCCGGCTGGCGTCCGTCCCGCAGGTGCGCGGATTGCCCATGTCGCAGGACCCCAAGTTGAACAGCCATTCCAAGCTGAACTGCATCATTGCCTGTTTGCAGGCGGAACAGGCGGGCGCGGACGAGGGGCTGATGCTTGATCCGCATGGGTTTGTGAACACCACCAACGCCTGCAACTTTTTCATAGTAAGGCGGGGGGAGGTTTGGACCTCAACGGGTGATTACTGCATGAACGGGGTGACGCGGCAGAAGGTGATTGATCTGTGCCGCGCGAACGGTATCCCGGTGTTTGAGAAGAACTATTCCTTGTACGAAGCATATGGCGCGGATGAGGCGTTTCTGACCGGCACGTTCGGGGCACAGACGCCGGTGGCAGAGATTGATGGCAAGCCGATTGGCGATGGCGAGCGGCCGATGACCAGACGCATTCAGGCGCTTTACAAAGAAATGATCCGCGAGCATGTGGCGGCGGTCGGTTAGCCCTTGGGCGGGTCACCGATCAGGATGGCGCGGAAGTCATTCACGTTGGTGCCGGTGGGGCCGGTGACAAACAGATCATCGGTTGCGGCAAAGGCGCTGTAGGCGTTGTTGCCCTGCAAATGGGCTTGCGGATCAACGCCCGTCGCGCGCATCCGGGTCGCCGTCTGGCCGCTCACGAACGCCCCTGCGTTATCCTCTGACCCGTCGATGCCGTCCGTGTCGGCGGCCAGCGCCTGCACCCCGTCGACCCCTTCTAGTGCCAGTGCCAGCGCCAGTTGAAATTCGCTGTTGCGCCCGCCGCGGCCTTTGTGGCGCAGGGTCACCGTGGTTTCGCCTCCTGACAGCAGCACCACCGGCGCGGGATGGGGAAAGCCGGAATGGATGACCTGACGGGCCAGCGCTGCGTGGACCTGTGCGACATCGCGCGCCTCGCCCTCAATCCGGTCGGACAGGACCCATGCATTCACGCCGCGTGCCCGTGCTGTCTGCGCGGCGTTTTCAAGGGAAAGCGCGGCTGAGGCGATGATTTTGGTGGTGATGCGCGGGTCTGTTGCCGGTAAGGGCGCGTCCGGTGTTCGAGCAAGGTGATCCATCAGCGCCGGAGGCAGGGCAATGCCACGGGTCTTTATCAGGCTCAGCACATCGCCGGGCGCGGGGCGGCCGGGCACCGTGGGGCCGGAGGCGACCTCACCCGGCGCATCGCCCGGCACGTCCGATACGATCAGGTTGCAGACACAGGCGGGGGCGGCCAGTTCCGCCAGCCGTCCGCCGTTGATCCCGCTGAAGCATTTGCGGATGTCGTTCATCACCGAGATCGGTGCGCCGGAGGCAAGGAGCGCTGTATTCAGCGCTTGCAGATCATCCAGACCCAGACCCGGAGGCGGGTCGGGCAACAATGATGAGCCGCCACCGCAGATCAGCGCGATCACCAGATCATCGGGGCCAAGGCCCGTCACCGCCCGTTTGAGCGCGGCGCTGGCGGCCTGTCCGGCGGCATCCGGCACGGGATGGGCGGCTTCCATCACCTTGATGGTCTGGCACGGTGCGCCGTAGCCGTAGCGGGTGACCACGACCCCTTCAAAAGGGCCGTCCCATAGGGTTTCAAACGCCTGCGCAAGCTGTGCCGCACCCTTGCCCGCACCGATCACGATTGTGCGTCCCTTGGGGACATCGGGCAGGTTCGCGCGCAGGGCCTCTGCCGGGTCCGCCGCGGCAACTGCGGCGTGGAAGAGATCAGCAAGAAAGGCGCGATGGGGCTGGGACACCGGCGCGGTCCTCAGCTTTTGCCAAAGATGTCGCGGGTAAAGACCTTGTCCGCTACATCGTCCAGATCATCGGAGGCACGGTTGGCCACGATCACATCGCTTTCGGTCTTGAAGGCCTCAAGGTCGCGGACCACCTCGCAACCCATGAACTTCTTTTTTCCAAGTGCCGGTTCATAGATCAGCACGCGAATGCCCGCATCGCGGATGTCGCGGATCACCCCCTGCACCGAGCTTTGGCGGAAGTTGTCGGAGCCCTGTTTCATCACCAGACGGTGAATGCCCACGGTCTGCGGTTCCTTGGCGATGACCTGTGCGGCGATGTATTCTTTGCGGGTTTTGTTGGCCTGCACCACCGCGCGCATCAGGTTTTGCGGCACTTCAGAGAAGTTCGCCAGCAGTTGCTTGGTGTCTTTGGGCAGGCAATAGCCGCCGTAGCCGAAGGACGGGTTGTTGTAATGTGTGCCGATGCGGGGATCGAGGCTGATGCCTTCGATGATCTGGCGCGAATTGAGGTTCTGGTTAAGCGCATAGCTGTCGAGTTCGTTAAAGAACGCTACCCGCAAGGCCAGATAGGTATTGGCGAAAAGCTTGATCGATTCTGCTTCTTCGGGGCCGGTGAAGAGGACGGGAATGTCGGTGGCTTCGGCAGCGCTGGCCATCAGGTCCGCAAAGGTATGGGCGGCGGGGGTGTCGGCACCGACGACGATCCGCGAGGGATGCAGATTGTCGTGCAAAGCCTGACCTTCGCGCAGGAATTCGGGGCAAAAGAAAATCTGATCGGTGCCGTGAAGTGCCCGCATGCGGCTGATAAACCCTACGGGCACTGTGGATTTGACCACAATCTGCGCCCGGGGGTTTGTTTGCCGCGCAAGGGCGATCACGGTTTCAACCGATGAGGTGTCAAAGAAGTTGCTTTTTGTGTCGTAGTCGGTTGGCGTGGCCACGACGATGAAGTCGGCGTCCGCGCAGGCCGCGGGGCCGTCCGTTGTGGCGCTGAGCGACAGATCATGGGTGGCCAGCCAGTCGGCCAATGCGGCTTCTTCCAGCGGGGACTGCCGTGCGTTGATCTGGTCCACGCGGTCCTGGGAAAGATCGACGGCGATCACGGTATTGTCCCGGGATAGCAGCGCCGCGTTGGACAGGCCCACGTAGCCGATGCCAAATACCGCAATTTTCGTCATGTTACCGCTCAAACTGGCCTGTTTTCGAACACCTTTCATATCCGCCCCTTTCTGGCAATATCCCGCACCGGGACCGGGGTGACCGACAAGAGGGGTGATGCAGGGCTGCAATGGAACGTGGCGCGCGGGACATTCCGGCAAAGCTGCCTATATGTCTGACAAGCAGGGGAGACGCGACGTGATGAGAATTGTTTGGGCCGTGATCTGCACCGTTCTGGCGGGCACGGCGTTTGCCGGACCCGATCTCAGCGCGCGGGACCGTGCGGCGATGGGCACGGCGGATGTCGTCCTTCTGGGTGAGATACATGACAACCCCGAGCATCACCTGGGGCAGGCTGCCCTGATCAAAGAGATCGGTCCGGCGGCCGTGGTCTTTGAGATGCTGAGCCCCGAGATGGCGGCGGCGGTGAACGCTGACGGGGGCGATCGGACTGATCTGGGCGCGCGCATCGGCTGGGAATTGGCAGGCTGGCCTGATTTTGCGATCTATCTGCCGGTGTTCGACGCGGTAGCAGAGATCCCGGTGGTGGGCGCAGCACTGCCGCGTGGGCGGGTGCGGGAGGCATTCGGACGAGGCGCGGCGGCGGTCTTTGGTCCCGGGGCTGACCGCTTTGGGCTGGACATGCCCGTGCCCGATGCGCAGGCAGAGCAGCGCCGGAGTTTGCAGTTTGACGCCCATTGTGGTGCGATGCCGATGGAGATGATGGACGGTATGATCGAGGCCCAGCGTCTGCGCGACGCGGTCTTTGCGGATGCAACGCTGAAGGCGCTCGCGCAATTTGGCCCGCCGGTCGTGGTGATCACCGGCAATGGCCACGCGCGGCGCGACTGGGGTATCCCGGACAAGATCAGCCGCGCGGACCCCGGTGTGTCCGTGTTCAGCGTCGGGTTCGTGGAAGAACCGGGATCTGCGGGCGATCCGCGTTTTGACGTGACCATCGTGACCCCCGCCGCCACCCGCGGTGACCCCTGCGCCGCTTTTGACAGATAACTGGGAGACCCGGATGTATATCGCCATGAATCGTTTTCACGTAACCCCCGAAAATGCAGAGGCCTTTGAGGCGCTCTGGCTGGGGCGCGACAGTCACCTCAAGGAAATGGAGGGGTTTGTGGAATTTCACATGCTGCGCGGGCCAGAGAAGGACGGGGTGATCCTTTTTGCCTCGCACACGGTCTGGGCATCCGAAGAGGCGTTTCGCAACTGGACGCGCAGTGATGCGTTCCGTGCTGCCCACAAAGGAGCCGGGGCCACGTCAAAGCTGCATGAGGGCACGCCGGTCTTTGAAGGGTTCAGCACCATCCAGCACATCGTCTGAGGGCGGTTTGCCAAAGTTGGCGTGATCCCATTGACGCGGCAAGCCGCGACGATATTCAGGGTGCCCGTGCCCGTGCCCGTGCCCGTGCCCGTGCCCGTGCCCGTGCCCGTGCCCGTGGCCGAGCTGAGCCCTGATCACGGGGTGCGCGGGTGCTGAGACGACTGCCCTGATTGCTGAGAGGTGCCTGAGGGACAGGTCTGTCCTCAGGGCACCTGTGCGAGGGTGGGGGCGATTCCGTGCGGCCTCAAGGACAAGCCGGGCAAGCCCGGTCGCGTGCCGCGATCCTTGACCCCGCACAGAATCACCATTGGCGGGGCCGTCGATATATGTTCTGGCTGCGCGCGACAGGGACGGGTTGTATCGGAGGGCTGTCATCGTGAAGTGTCATGCTGTGCAGACTGTGGCGGGATGAACGAGATCTGGGCGGGCGTGGTGGCGGCCTTTGGGCTGATTGTATCGCTGGATGGAGATCTGGTGGAGATCACACTGCGGTCTTTGCAGGTGAGCCTGTCGGCGCTCTTTATTGCCTCGGCGCTGGCACTGCCTTTTGGCACCTGGCTGGCCATCCGGCGTTTTCGGTTTCGCCGTGCGACCATCGCGACGCTTAATGCGCTGATGGGGCTGCCGCCGGTCGTGGTGGGGTTGATTGTCTATTTGCTGCTGTCGCGTTCGGGTCCGTTTGGTGTGCTGGGGTTATTGTTCACGCCGACGGCGATGATCATCGCACAGGTCATCATCATCACCCCGCTGATCGCCTCGATCACGCATCAGGCGATGCGGGAGCTATGGGCGGAATACCATGATTTGCTGATTTCGCTGAACACAACAAACCGCCAGCGCATCGCGACATTGCTTTGGGACGGGCGGCGCACGCTGTTGACGGCGGCGCTGGCGGGCTTTGGCCGGGCGATTGGCGAGGTGGGGGCAATCATGATTGTCGGGGGCAACATTGATCATGCCACGCGCGTGCTGACCACGGCGATTGCGCTTGAGACGGGCAAGGGGGATTTTGCGCTGGCGCTTGGGCTGGGCTTTGTGCTGATCGCGCTGGCGCTGCTGGTGAATTTTGCCATTCATGCGCTGTCGCGGACAGAGCGGGAGGGCAGGTGGTGAGCGCCGGCATGTCAGTTGCCTTGCACGGTGTTGTGGTCCGGCGCAGGGGCAAAACCATTCTGGGGCCTGTCGATCTGGACCTTGGCGGGGACGGCCTGAGCATCGTCCTGGGCCCCAATGGCGCAGGCAAGACCACATTGCTGAAAGTGCTGCACGGGGTCGCGCGGATTTCGGCCGGTGAGGTCGTCTGGTCGGTGCCGGAGGAAGAGGCGCGCGGCGCGCAGGCCTATGTATTTCAAAGTCCGATCATGCTGCGCCGGTCGGTGCGCCAGAACCTTGCGTATCCGCTGGAATTGCTGGGCACGGACAAGGCAGAAACCGCGCAGCGGGTTGCGGATTGGGCGGGCCGGATTGGGCTGAGCGATGCGCTTGAGCGGCCCGCGCCGCGCCTGTCGGGGGGCGAGCGGCAGAAGCTGGCGCTGGGCCGGGCGCTTATCCGCGCGCCACGGGTGCTGTTTCTGGATGAACCCTGCGCCAATCTGGACGGCCGGTCCACCCGCGAGATCGAGGCGTTGCTGGAGATCGCGCGCGCGGCGGGGACGCGCATTGTCATGACGACCCATGATCTGGGTCAGGCGCGGCGGCTTGCCAGCGATGTGGTGTTTCTGCACAGGGGTGCGGTGCGCGAACAGGCGGCGGCGGAAACATTCTTTGACGGCCCGCAAACTGCCGAAGCGCGGGCTTTTCTGAAGGGAGATATTGTCGAATGATGCGTATCCTGAGCGTGCTGCTGGTGTTGTTTGCCGTGCAGGCACGGGCCGAGACGATGCGGCTGGCGGTGACGACCAGTTTTCACAATTCGGGTCTGTCCGAGGTGCTGTTGCCTGCGGTGCGCCGCGACACGGGGATTGAGGTGCAGTTGCTGATTGTGGGCACCGGTCAGGCGCTGAGGCTGGGGCGGGCGGGTGATGTGGATGCCATTCTGGTGCATTCGAAGGCGGCGGAGCTGGAGTTTGTCGCGCAGGGGTTTGGCACGCACAGGCGCGAGATCATGTACAATGATTTTGTCTTTGTGGGGCCGGCGGATGACCCTGCGGCCCTTGCCGGGGCCGCGGATGCGCAGGATGCGCTGCGGCGCATCGCAGCGGTGCGCGCGGCATTTGTCAGCCGGGGGGATGACAGCGGGACACACCGCAAGGAGGTATCGCTTTGGGCAGCTGCGGGGCTGGACCCGCAGCGCTTTGGCGCGTGGTACAAGGCTGTTGGTGCCGGCATGGGGGCCAGCCTGAACACGGCGTCGGGGCTGGAGGCCTATATTCTTGCGGACCGGGCAAGCTGGCTGAACTTCCGCAACAAGGGCACGTTGGCGCTGCTTTTTGCGGGTGATCCGGTTTTGTTCAATCAATACGCCTATCTGCCGGTCAATCCCGCCCGGCACAGCCATGTCAGGGCAGCGGCGGCGCGGCGGCTGGAGGCGTGGCTGACCTCGGCCGCGGCGCGCGATCTGATCAACGGCTATGCGATCGGGCAGGAGCAGCTTTTTGTGTTCAACGCCGACGGCACGCAGGACTGAGACGCGCAGGCTCCGGGCTATCCCCGCGCCACACGCCGGGCCGACGCGCGGCGGGTGGTGATCTGTCTGCGGATGAACGCCACGATAAAGAGGGCCGTGAGGATCAGCACGATGGTGGGTGCCGGGGCGCTGTCGAGAAAGAAGCTGGCGTAGGTGCCTGCCAGCATCGCGGACATGCACACCAGAACCGACACCCAGAGCATGTGCTGGAACCGGCGCACCAGCAGGAAGGCGATGGCACCCGGCGCGATCAACAGCCCGATGGCAAGGATCAGCCCCGCAGCGGTGAGGGTGGCCACAATCGTCAGCGACAGGGCTGCCAGCATACCGTAGTGCAGCCAGTTGACCCTGAGACCGGCGGTCTGGGCCTGTGCGGGATCAAAGCTGTGCAGAAGCCAGTCGCGCCATTTGAGCGTCAGAATGCCGCCAACGCCAAGCGCGATCAGCCCCGATGTCCACAGTTCCGACCGGTCCACGCCCAGCATATTGCCAAAGAGGATGTGATCGAGGTGCGCGTTTGTCTCCACCGACACATAAAGCACGATGCCCAGCCCGAACATGCCGGAAAAGACGACGCCCATGACAGTGTCCTGTTTGACCCGGCTGTTTGTGGCAAGGTATCCTGTGGCCACAGCACAGGTCATTCCGGCCGCGAAGGCGCCGATGATCAGCGGGATACCAAGGATGTAGGCCAGCACGATCCCCGGCAGCACCGCGTGGCTGACCGCGTCGCCCATCAGGGCCCAGCCCTTGAGCACCAGAAAGCACGACAAAAGGGCGGTGGGAACCGACACAATGATGCAGATTGCAAAGGCGTTCTGCATGAAGGCAAACCGGAAGGGCAGGGTGAGCGTGTCGATGTCCATCAGCTTTGGTCCGCCATTTGGGGGGGGCGGCGCAGGGCGGCGGCGGCCTTGCGCTTTGCCGCCAGCAGCCCGTGCTTGGGGGCAAAGACAAATGCCACGAGAAAGATCAGCGTCTGCAGGACAACGATGATCCCGCCTGTGGCCCCGTCGAGGAAGTAACTGGCGTAGGCCCCGGTCAGGCTGGTGCCGGCCCCGATGGCCACCGACAGGATGATCAGGCGCGGAAACCGGTCGCACAGCAAATAGGCGGTGGCCCCCGGCGTCACGACCATTGCGATGACCAGAAAGGCCCCGACCGTCTGCATGGCCGCCACGACGCAGGCCGACAGCAGGATAAAGAACACCGCTTTCAGCAGGCCAGGACGCAGCCCGATGGTGCGGGCGTGGCTTTCGTCAAAGAAGGTGACCATCAGGTCTTTCCACTTGGCCAGCAGTACGGCGAGCGACACAAACCCGATGATGGCCAGTTGCAGCGTGTCTTCGGGGGTGATGGCAAGGATGTTGCCCATCGTAATGGTCTGGATCGACACGGCGACCGGATTGATCGACACGATAAACAGGCCCAGCCCGAAGAACGAGGTAAAGATCAGGCCGATGATCACATCGGTCTTGAGGCCGGAGCGTTCCGAGAGAAACAGCATGGATCCCGCGGCCAGACCGCCCGCGATGAAAGCGCCCAACGCAAAGGGCAGGCCCAGCAAATAAGCCCCGGCCACCCCCGGCACAACGGAATGTGCCAGTGCATCACCAATCAGCGACCAGCCTTTCAGCATCAGATAGGCCGACAGGAAGGCGCAGACGCCGCCGACAAGGGCCGACACCCACATCGCATTTACCATGTAGCTGTAGCCAAAGGGTTCCAGCAGCGTTTCCATCACGTGCCGCTGTCCGTGCGCTGTGTCTTGTCGCCGTATTGAACGAAAGGGCGTTCGTCATCGGTAAAGATGGTCACCGCGCGGGCGTCCTCGTCATCGTGCAGCGCGTCACCGCCAAGGGTGAAGTGGCGCAGCACGCCGCCGAAGGCGGCTTCGAGATTGGCGCGGGTAAAGGTGGTTTCGGTCAGACCGTGGGCCAGTACCGTGCCCTTGACCAGCACTGCCCGGTCGCAGAATTCAGGGACAGAGCCAAGGTTGTGGGTCGAGACCAGCATCACGCGCCCCTCATCGCGCAATTCCTGCAAGAGGGCGACGATCTGTTCTTCGGTGGTGACATCGACGCCGGTGAAGGGTTCATCCAGCAAGATGACCTGACCGTCCTGCGCCAGCGCGCGTGCCAGAAACACCCGCTTGCGCTGACCGCCCGATAGTTCCCCGATCTGGCGGTGGCGCAGGTCCGCCATGTTGACCCGTTCAAGGGCCAGATCGACCGCCGCGCGATCAGCGGCGCGGGGGCGGCGCAAAAAGCCCATGTGCCCGTATCGGCCCATCATCACCACGTCCTCGACCAGCACGGGAAAGGCCCAGTCGACCTCTTCTGATTGCGGCACATAGGCCACCAGATTGCTGGCCAGTGCAGCGCGGACGTCCATGCCCAAAATGCGGATTTGCCCTTTGGCCGTCGGCACGAACCCCATGATTGCCTTGAAAAGCGTTGATTTGCCTGCGCCGTTCACGCCCACAAGGGCGGTCACCGTGCCGCGCGGAATGTCAAAGCTGGCATCCCACAGGGCGGTGTGGCCGTTGCGGTAGGTCACCGTCACGTCGCGCGCCACAAGGCCGTCGCCCTTGGCGGCGGTGGTTTGTGGTGGCGTCTGGGTCTGTTGCAGCATGGTGCTCCTTTGTCCGGGCGGCTGGTCCGGTCAGTTCGTGGCGGCGGTAAGCCCGTCGGCCACTGTGGTGGCAGTGACGCGCAACAGATCAAGATAGGTAGGCACCGGCCCGTCATCCGCGCTGAGGCTGTCCACGTAAAGCACACCGCCATAAGCGGCACCGGTTTCACGCGCGACCTGTTCGGCGGGTGCCGTGTTGACGGTGCTTTCACAGAACACCACCGGGATGTCGTTGTCGCGCACACCGTCGATCACGCGGCGCACCTGTTGCGGTGTGCCGACCTGATCGGCGTTCATCGGCCAGAGGTACAGCTCCTGCAGCCCCATGTCGCGCGCCAGATAGCTGAAGGCCCCCTCGCAGGTCACAAGCCAGCGTTTGTCCTGCGGTACCGCGTCAATCGCGGCGCGCAAAGGCTCAAGCGTTTCGCGCAACGCCTTTTTGTATCGCGCGGCATTGGCCACATAGACGGTGGTGTTTGCAGGATCCGCTTCAGAGAAGGCTTTGACGATGTTGTCGATATAGATCAGCGCGTTGTCCAGACCCATCCAGGCGTGGGGGTTCGGCTTGCCCTCGTAACTGCCTGACGCGATTGAAATGGGGTCAATCCCATCGGTCAGGGTGGCCGAAGGCACATCGCCCAGATTGCTGAGAAACTGTTCGAACCACAGTTCAAGGTTCATGCCGTTCCACAGGATCAGATCGGCGTCATGGGCGCGCACGATGTCTTGCGGTGTGGGGGCATAGCCGTGGATTTCGGCCCCCGGTTTTGTCACCGACACCACCTCTGCGGCGTCACCGGCGACATTCGCGGCCATGTCGGCGAGGACGGTAAATGTGGTGACGACCTTCATCCTGTCGTCCGCTGCCGTTGCGGCAACGGTGCCCGCAAAAAGGGCAAGGCCGGTTATGACAGCACGGGCAAGGGGGCGTAGCATGCAGATCTCCTGTCGGATAGATTGCTGATGTAAGTGCAAATCATTCGCAACAAAAAGTCAATCCTTAATGCGAATAGTTCGCATCTAGGCGGGTCCGCGATCAGATCAAGGGGGGGCAAGGGGTGCCGGTTGCCAAATTGAGGGTTTTCTTTGCCATTGCCGTGGCTTTCATCGCTGGCGTGTGGTGGGTGCAGGCGGCGCAGGAGCGGGCAATTGACAGATGTCTCGACGGGGGCGGGCGCTGGTCCTACGCGGATGAAATTTGTGCGCAATAGAGCGCTTTTTGCCGGAGCTTGCCCATTGACAAGGCGGGCGGGCTAAGGCCACCTGCGTGCCGGATACCACAGGAGGACACCCCATGATGAAGACCCGCGCAGCCGTTGCCGTTGAGGCCGGGAAACCGCTTGAAATCATGGAGGTCAACCTTGAGGGGCCCAAGCGCGGTGAGGTGCTGGTCGAGATCAAGGCGACGGGGTTGTGCCACACGGACGAATTCACGCGCTCGGGCGACGACCCCGAGGGTATCTTTCCGGCCATTCTGGGCCACGAAGGCGCGGGCGTCGTGCTGGAAGTGGGTGAGGGTGTGACAACGCTGGAACCCGGCGATCACGTGATCCCGCTTTACACACCGGAGTGCAGGGAGTGTGAGTATTGCCTGAGCGGCAAGACCAATCTGTGCCAGAAAATCCGTGTCACTCAAGGCCGGGGGCAATTGCCTGACGGCACCACGCGGTTCTCGATGCTGGATGGCACGCCCATCCACCACTACATGGGCTGTTCGACCTTCGCCAATCACACCGTTGTGCCCGAGATTGCGCTGGCCAAGGTGCGCAAGGACGCGCCGTTTGACAAGATTTGCTATATTGGCTGTGGCGTGACGACGGGCATCGGAGCGGTGATCAATACAGCCAAGGTCGAGATCGGCGCGCGCTGTGTGGTCTTTGGTCTGGGCGGCATTGGCCTCAACGTGATTCAGGGTCTGCGGCTGGCGGGCGCGGACCAGATTGTCGGCGTGGACCTGAACGACGATAAGGAAGAGACCGGCAAATATTTCGGCATGACCGATTTCGTGAATCCCACAAAAGTGGACGGTGATCTGGTCGCGCATCTGGTCGAGCTGACAAAGGGTGGTGCGGATTATTCCTTTGATGCCACCGGCAACACCAAGGTCATGCGCGACGCGCTGGAATGCGCGCACAAGGGCTGGGGCGAGAGCATCATCATCGGTGTGGCCCCTGCGGGTGCCGAGATTTCGACACGGCCTTTCCAGCTGGTCACGGGCCGCGTCTGGCGGGGCACCGCGTTCGGCGGGGCCAAGGGGCGCACGGATGTGCCCAAGATTGTCGACTGGTACATGGACGGCAAGATCGAGATTGATCCGATGATCACGCACAAGCTGACACTGGACGAGATCAACCACGGGTTTGACCTGATGCACGAGGGCAAGAGCATCCGGGCGGTCGTGGAGTTTTGATCCAATAAAGCAGGCAAAGCCTGCACGCTATTTTTCAGGGGCTCTGCCCCCGTCAGCAAAGCTGACGTCCCCGGAGGTGTAGGGGAAAGATGAAGCGGGTGGGTCAGTGCCGGTTGTAGGAGAGGGCGGCCTGCATCAGGTGGCGGAGCTGTGCCTCGAAGTCCGGGTCGCCGGGGGGGGCGATGCCGTCAAGCTTCAGGGTTTTTTCGGCCATCGCAAAGCCCATCAGCACGCTCATGAACAGCGCGGCGCGGTCCCGGTCACCGATGACGCCCTCAAGCTTGGCCTGCATGCCGGTGGCTTGCGCGGCGCGCACCGTGGCGCCCACTTCGGGGTCTGTGGCGTTGGTCTGGATTAGCTGAAGGATCGACGGCATTTCCCCGCCGCGCGGAGCCTCCTTGAACATTTGCATGACGGTGTCGATCAGTGTTGTCTCATCTGGGAGCGAAGGGGCATTGAAGGCATCTTCAAGCGTGGCGTCGAAAAGGCCGCGTTTGCTGCCGAAGTAGCGCGCGACAAGGGCCACATCCACACCGGCGGCCTGTGCGATTTCGCGCAGGGACACGTTTGAATAGCCGCGCGACCACAGTAATTTACGCGCCTCGGTCAGCAGTCTTTCCCGGGTCGCCAGAGCCTTGTTCATTAAAGCAGTTCTATCTTTTTCGGGAAAATTGTCAACAAGCGTTGACAGGTGGTGCTTTTGGTTTAATTGATTGGTCAACACGCGTTGAATTCGTGGAGGAGTTGTTCGTGAAGCTGACAGTCAACGGAAAAGAACACGAGGTGGATGTCGAAGATGACATGCCGCTGTTGTGGGTATTGCGCGACGAATTGGGCATCACTGGGCCGAAATACGGCTGCGGGATCGCGCAATGCGGGGCCTGTACGGTGCATGTGGACGGGATCGCGGTGCGGTCGTGTCAGCTTGCCGCCGGTGATCTGGAGGGCGAGGTGACCACCATCGAGGGGCTAGGCACGCCAGAGGCGATGCACGCGGTGCAGGCGGCCTGGGTCGAACATCAGGTTGCGCAGTGCGGCTATTGCCAGTCCGGGCAGATCATGCAGGCGGCATCCTTTCTGGATCTGAATGCCGCGCCGACGGATGATCAGATCGATGCAGCGATGAGCGGCAATCTGTGCCGTTGCGGCAGCTATCCGCGTATCCGTGCAGCGGTGAAGACCGCCGCGCGCAGGTTGCAGGGGGTTTAGGCGATGGGACGAATAAAAACGATTGCACGGCGCAGTTTTCTGATCGGTTCGGCGGCGATTGTCGGGGGCGTCGCCTTTGGCACCTATATGTACAAACGCGACGTGGCGAACCCGCTTGAGGCGGATCTGGGCGAAGGGGCGGCGACCTTTAATCCTTTCGTCAAGATTGACGCGGATGCGGTCACGTTGATCACGCCGCGCGCGGATGTGGGGCAGGGGGCCTATTCCATTCAGGCGCATCTGATCGCGGAAGAACTGGACGTTGATCTGGACACCGTAAGAATTGAGCCGGGACCGCCGTCGCCTGCCTACTACAACGGGGTAGTTGCCGTGGAGGGGATGCCAATTGCAGCAACGTCCGAGACAATGCTGGCGCGCACGGGACGCGGGGCAGCGAATGTGGTGGGCAAGCTGATGGGGCTGCAACTGACTGGCGGATCGACCACGGTGCCCGATATGTACGAGCGCTTGCGCGAGGCTGGTGCCGTGGCGCGCGAGACCTTGATTGCGGCAGCAGCGGCGCAGACCGGGCTGGAGGCAGGCACGCTGAGGACCGAAAGCGGCGCGGTGGTGCTGCCCGATGGCGTGCGGCTGGCCTATACTGATCTTGCGGCCACGGCGGCAGAAACGCCGGTGGTCGAAGAGGTGAGCCTGCGTGATCCGTCCACATGGCGGCATTTGGGCAAACCGCACATGCGCACCGACATGGTGGCGAAATCCACCGGCACGCAGGATTATGGCATCGACTTGCGGATGGACGGGATGGTGCATGCCACCACCCGCACCAACCCCGCATTGGGGGGTGGCATTCTGGGGTTTGACGCAAGCGAGGCTGAGGCGATGCGCGGCGTGCAGGCGGTTTTGCCGATTACGGGTGGTATTGCGGTGGTGGCCGACAATACGTGGCGCGCGTTCCAGGCCGCACAGGCGGTCGCCTGTGACTGGGGCGATACGCCCTATATTGGGGACACGGCCCTGCAGTTCGATGCGGTTGCGACGTCATTCGTTGAGGACCGGCAGGACAGCCGTTTCAAGGATGAGGGCGATGTGACAGAGGCGCTTGCGGGAGCGGATGTGATGGAAGCGGAGTACCGCATTCCCTATCTTGCCCACGCGCCGCTTGAGCCGATGAGCGTGGTGGTCAAACTGTCGGACGGTCGGCTGGATATCTGGACCGGCACGCAGATCCCGCGTTTTGTGCAGGCCGGGGCAGCATCGGTCGCGGGGCTGGAGGCCGAAGATGTCTACGTGCACGTGCTGATGTCGGGGGGCAGTTTTGGACGGCGGCTGGAGGATGATTATGTCCGGCAGGCGGTTGAGATTGCCATGCAGCTTCCCGACACGCCGATCCAGATGGTCTGGCAGCGCGAGGAGGACATGACCCACGATTTCCCCCGCCCTCTGGCCATCGCACGGGCGCGCGGGCTTGCCTCTGATTCAGGCGTGCAGGGGTATGACCTGTCCATTGCGGCCCCTTCCGTGGCGAAATCATCGCTTGCGCGGCTGGGTCAGCCCGCGATGGGCCCGGACGTGGCGATTGTCGCGGGCGCATGGGATCAGCCGTTTGCCATCCCGAATTACCGTGTGACGGGCTACCGTGTGCCCGCGATGGTGCCGGTCAGCTCCTGGCGGTCGGTGGGGGCTTCGGGCAACGGGTTCTTGCACGAGTGCTTTTTTGACGAGATGTGTCACAGCGCCGGACTGGACCCCCTGGAAGAACGTCTGCGACTTTGCACCCATGATGTGTCGCGCAAGGTGCTGGAGGCGGTGGGCGAGATGTCCAATTGGGGCAGTGACCCGGGCGCGGGGCGCGGGCGCGGTCTGGCCTTTGTGTTGTCCTTCGGTGTGCCGGTGGCGCAGGTGGTCGAAGTCATGGATACCGGCGATGGCATCAGGATCGACAAGGTGTTTGTCGCAGCAGATGTGGGCCGTGTGCTGGATCCGGTAAATTTCGAAGCGCAGGTGACAGGGGGCGTTGTCTGGGGATTGGGCCATGCGATGAACTGCGAGCTGACCTATGCAGGCGGCGTGGCACAGCAGGACAATTATCACGCCTTTGAGGGTATGCGGCTTTATCAGACGCCACAGATCGAGGTGCGGGGGTTGGAGAACGGTACGAAGATACAGGGCATCGGGGAGCCGGGCGTGCCGCCTGCGGCACCCGCGCTTGGCAATGCGATCTTTGCCGCGACCGGACAGCGCATCCGCGAGATGCCCTTTTCGAAGTCGGTGGATTTCGTATGAGGGGGCTGGTCTGCGCTTTGCTGATCGCGGGCACGGGTGTGTCAGCGCAAACCGTCACGCGCGAAGAAGGCATGGCCGCATGGGAACGGATTTTTGCCGCAGCATCGCATCCGCGCTGCACCAACTGTCATGTGGGCGCGCAGGAAGAACCGATGTGGGAAGGGCTGTCCTACGGCACCGGCGCGGTGCACGGCATGGGGGTGAAGGCGGACGAAAGCCGGATCGGTGCCGAAAGCATGCCGTGCCGGGCCTGTCACATCACTGCGGCGGGCCGCGACGTGGCCTCGCCCGCTGCACCGCAGATTGACGAGGCGTGGCAATTGGCACCGGTTGAACTGGACTGGCTGGGCACGGACAGTGCCACGCTTTGCGCGATGCTGCGTGACCCGGATCGCAACGACGGACATGATATCGCAGGATTGGTCGAGCACTTGGAAAGCTCGCCTTTTGTCGCTTGGGGGTTTGCGCCGGGACCGGGACGCTCAAAACCACCCGGAAGCGTAGAGGACATGGCGCGGGACGTGGCGCTTTGGGGCGCGGCGGGCAGCCCGTGCGAATGACGGCTGCGCCACTTGGGTGATCTGAACGGTCCGCCCTGCGCGGGCGGTGGCCTCGTGTGCACCTCACAGTTCGCGCGCCGCGGCGCGCGATTTGTCGGTCAGCGGTTTGATCAGGCCTTGAACAGATCGGCGTGATCCGCGCGCAGCACATTTTTCTGCACCTTGCCCATCGTGTTGCGGGGCAATTCATCCACGACAATCACCTTGCGGGGGCATTTGAAGCGCGCAAGCTGTGTGCCCAGCGTCTTCAGGATCGCCTCCGGGTCCGGGTCTTGCCCTTTGGCGCGGGCCAGGACGGCGACCGGGGCCTCGCCCAGATCGCCGTGCGGCACTCCGATGACAGCGGATTCCAGCACGCCCGGCTGATCATCAAGGATCACCTCAAGCTCTTTGGGGTAGATGTTGTAGCCGCCGGATATGATCAGATCCTTTCCACGCCCGACAATCTGCACATATCCCAGATCGTCGATCAGGCCCAGATCACCGGTGATGAACCAACCGTCGGGCCGCAGTTCGGCGGCGGTCTTTTCGGGCATCTGCCAGTAGCCCTTGAACACATTCGGCCCGCGCACTTCGATCACGCCGATTTCGCCCTGCGGGAGGGTCTTGCCTGTGTCCGGGTTGGTGACCTTCAGTTCTACATCCGGAAGCGCAAACCCTACGGTGCCCGCGCGGCGTGGCCCGTCGTAGGGATTTGAGGTGTTCATGTTCGTCTCTGTCATGCCGTAGCGTTCCAGAATGCGGTGGCCGGTGCGGGCTTCAAACGCCTTGTGTGTCTCGGCCAGAAGGGGCGCAGAGCCGGAGATGAACAGCCGCATGTGCCGGGTCAACTCGGAGGTGAAATCCGCATGATCCAGCAGCCGGGTGTAGAACGTCGGCACGCCCATGAGCGCGGTGGCGCGGGGCATCGCGGTGATCAGCGCGTCGACATCGAGTTTCGGCATAAAAACCATCGCCCCCCCGGCCAGAAGCATCACATTTGTGGCCACAAACAGCCCGTGTGTGTGAAAGATCGGCAGCGCGTGCAGCAGTACGTCGCGTTCAGTGAATTGCCACAGGTCCGTGAGTGTCCGCGCGTTTGACAGCAGATTGGTCTGCGTCATCATCGCCCCCTTGGAACGACCAGTGGTGCCGGAGGTATACAAAAAGGCCGCCAGATCATCGCCTTCACGCGGTACGGTTTCGCTGGTTGTAGGCAGTTCCTTCGCCAATGTGGCAAAGCTGCCCCGTGCGGCGGTGTCCAGTGTTTCGATCCGGGCACCTGCGTCACTTGCTACAGGGCGCAGAGCGTCGGCGTTGACCGGATCACAGATCAGCAGACGCGCCCCGGAATTTGAGACAAAATAGGAGACTTCGGCGGCGGTATAGGCAGGGTTCAGCGGCAGGAACACCAGCCCACGCTGCACGCAGGCAGCATAAAGCGCCAGCGCATCGACCGATTTCTCGATTTGCAGGGCTACCCTGTCCCCCGTGGCAAGCCCGCATTTGATCAGGGCGTTGGCCAGTTGCGCGGCACGCTCCAGAAAATCGGCGTGGGTCAGCGTGGTGCCATCGGGCAAATGCAAAAACGGCGTGCTTTGACCGGTGTGCTGGCCGAAAAGAGCGTCATAAAGCGGGTTTGCCATCGCGATGTCCTCGTATCTGCTGCGCGCGCGACTGTGCGGGATCATCCGCTGCGCGTAAAGAGGGGGGTGGCATTCGCGGTCGTGTGGCCTAGGGTTCGGACAACACAGGAAAGACGGAGGAAGTGATGTCACGTTTGGCACAGGTGCGCGAAGAAATGCAGGCGCAGTCCATTGATTTGCTGGCGCTGGGGCCGGGGGCGCATCTGGAGTGGTTGCTGGGCCTGCATCCGCACGGCGATGAACGCCCGTTGTTGTTCTGCGTGACGCAGGATGATGCGGCGTTCCTCATGCCGGTGCTTGAGGCGGAAAGCGCGCGGCAGCACACGGATTTGCCATTTGTCACATGGTCGGATGACGAGGGGCCGCAGGATGCCTTTGTGCGCGTGCTGGACCAGATAGGCGCATCAGATGCAAAGAGCATTGTGCTGGACGAAACGATGCGCGCGGACTTTGCAGGTCTGGTGCAGGATGCGCTGCCAGCGGCCAAGCGACAGTTTGGGGCGTCCACCGTCGGAGCGCTTCGGATGCGCAAGGATGCGGCGGAGTTTGCCGCGCTGAAGAAAATTGCGCTGATCGGGGATGAGGCGATGCGCACGGCATGGGCGCAAATGCAGGTTGGCATGTCCGAGCGCGAGGTGGCGGATGTGGTCCGCGCGGCCTTCAAGGCGCAGGGCGCGCAGCCGATGTTCACGATCATCGGGGCAGGGGCAAACGGTGCGTTTCCCCATCACCAGACTGGTGCGGCGACGTTGAAACAGGGCGACGCGGTGGTCATGGACATCGGCGGCGGTCTGGGGGGCTATCCCAGTGACATGACGCGGATGGCTGTGGTGGGTGACGCGCCCGAGGGCTATAGGGCTGTGCACGAGGTGGTCGAGGCGGCTGTGCAGGCGGCAGTGGCAGCCGCCAAACCCGGTGCGCGGGCGCGCGACGTAGACAAGGCGGCGCGCGATGTGATCGCGGCAGCGGGCTTTGACGCCTATTTCACGCACCGCACTGGTCACGGGCTGGGCGTCGAAATTCACGAACCACCCTATATCACCGCCACTTCGGATATGGTGCTGGAGGAAGGCATGGTGTTTTCCATCGAGCCGGGGATCTACCTGCCCGGACGCTTTGGCATCCGGCTGGAAGACATTGTGATCCTGCGGGCGGACGGGGCCGAAATCCTGTCGGAGCTTTCCCGCGATCTGGCCATTGTGGGGGCTGGCTGAGGGTGGCTGTCAACACCACGCCGGTCTCCGCCGGGCAGGCATTGGACGCGCTGCGGACCGGTTATGCTGCACAGGTGGCGGGCACCATGACAGCCTCGTGGATGCTGCACGGGCGTCCGGGCATCGGCAAGACCGAGATTGTGCAGCAACTGGCGACAGAGACAGGGGCCAGACTGTACGATCTGCGCCTGACCACGATCGAGCCGCAGGACCTGCGCGGGCTGCCGTTCTACGATCATGAGGCGCGCCGCACCGTCTGGTATCCGCCCGAGGACCTGCCCGATGATCCTGCCGCCCCGGCCATCCTGTTTCTGGATGAACTGACCGCCGCCGCCCCCGCCCTGCAGCCCACGGTCTACGGTCTTTTGCAGGAACGGCGCGTGGGCCAGCATGTTTTGCCTGCCTCCACTTTTATCGTGGCGGCGGGCAACACGGTAGAGGACGGTGCGATTGCCTATGAGATGGGCACAGCCCTGTCGGACAGGTTGATCCATCTGGCCGTTCGCGCGGAAGCGTCGGACTGGATTACACGTTATGCCGTGCCACAGGGGCTGCACCCATCGGTCACGGCGTTCATCCGCACCCGGCCTGATCTGCTGGACACAACCGAAGATGCCCTGCGCAAAGGTCAGATGATTGCCTGCACGCCCCGGTCGTGGGCGCGGGTGTCCGCGCTGGTGCAGGCGGTAGAGGACAGGGCCCTGCGCGATGTGTTGATTGCAGGCACGCTGGGGGATGCGGTGGCAGCCGAATACATCCTGATCGCAGAGGATATTGCGGCAAGCGTGCAGGCCACCGCCATGCTTGAGGCCTCGGGCAAGGAACGGCTGGAGATGTATCCCGAAAGCCTGCACGGGCTGACAGCGCTGGTCTATGCGCTGGTCACCATTGCAGACGCTGATACGATTGGGCCCGCGATTGAGGTGATGGCCGAAATCAGGCTGCTGGCGCAGGCACGGCCGGATGCGGGCTTTGCCAGCCTGCCGCTGGGGGAATTGACGACCTACGGCTTTGAGCTTTTGATTGACCGCGCGTTGGCACAGGATTTGCAGGAGGCGTTTCGCCACTCTGACGCCTATGCGCAATACGCGGCAGAGCGGGACGCCGCCGGATTGGCATGACCGCCCCCCACAGCACCCGCGCCACCGCCGCCCTGCGGGCTTTGGCCGAAGCGGACCCGGCGCTGGCCGCGCTGTCGCTTTGGTGTCGTCACCGCGATGGCGCAGAAACGCGCACGGCAGGGGATGAGATCACCTATGGACCGGCGTTCGAGGCCATGCCGCTGCATGAACAGACCGGGCTTGCCGCGCATCACGTTCTGCATGTGGCCTTGCGCCATTCCGCGCGCCTTGCCGATCTGGAGCGGCGTCTGGGTGCGGGGTTTGATGCCGCTCTTTACAATCTTGCAGCGGATGCGCTGGTCAATGAGGTGCTGCTGCTGGCAGATCACGCGCTGCCGCGCCCTGCGGTGACGGCAAGTGATGTGTTGCAGCAGGCGCTGGGCAAAACAGTACCGCCCGCCGAAGTACTGGCGGAATGGGATGTGGACCGGCTTTATTTCGCGCTGGTGGCGGCACGTGAGGGACAGGACGGGACGCAGAAGGATGCAGCGCAAAGGTATGCGGCGGCGCAGGATTTCGACCCCGACCTTGATCCTTCCCCGGGGCAACCAGACACCGACGGCGGGGCCGAAGAGGCCGCCCGTTGGCAACAGCACGTCAGTCGCGCACTGGATGCGGGCCGTCAGGCTGGGCGCGGCATCGGGCGGCACCTGCATAGGCTGGCGGATGTGTCGCAGCCGCGCCTTCCTTGGGAAATGCTGTTGCGGCGGTTGCTGACGCAGGCGGTGACCGTGCAACCCCGACCCAACCCAAGACGCCCCGCGCGGCGCTGGATTGCAACCACGGCAGAGGCCATGCGGCGCGGCACGCTCGCGCCGGGCTATCAACCCGGTCAGAGTCCGCTCACGGATGTGCCGCGCATTGCCATCGGGCTTGATGCGTCCTCTAGCATTGATGACGCCCGGCTGGCGCTCTTCTGGGCCGAGGTCACCGGCATCGCGCGGCGGATGCGGGCGGAACTGGCGCTGATGATATTTGATGACGCGGTGCGTTACCGCCAGCGGCTGGACCCCGCGCAGAGCCGGTTTGATCTGCCCGAGCTGCCGCGCGGGGGCGGCACGGCGTTTGAACCGGTGATCGCCGAAGCGCAGCAGATGGAGGCCGCCGCGCTGGTCATGCTGACCGATCTGGAAGGGGCGGCGGGGGCCGCGCCGCGCGGGCTGCCGGTGATCTGGGTGGTGCCCGAACCGGGCAGCCTCGTGCCCCCTTTCGGGCGGCTGGTGGACATGACCGCCTGAGGCTAGGCCAGCGCCGCCGCCAGCCGCGCGTGTGCGGAAACGCCTTTGGCGTCAAAGGTGATGTCGCGCAGGAATGTGTTCTGGGACTGGTTGATGCGTTGCAGCAGGCGCTCGGTGAGTGGTGGCTGAAACAGGCGGTCGTGCAGGATGGCGCGTTCCTCTGCATCGAGCCGCAGCACTTCGGGGCCGTCTTCTGATTGCACCGTCACATAGGTCAGCGGCCTGAGGTGCCAGAGTTCTGATTGTTCGACCACCAGATGCAGCCGCCCGGTTTTCATGCCACGTCTGGCGGCAATCCGGGTCAGCGCATCGCGCGCCTGCACCTTGAGCAGGTCCAGCCCGCGCGCGGCCTCTGCCGCGTCGATCAGGGCGGCACGGCGTTTGTCAGGCACGCGCAGCAGGCGCATTTCGACCCACCAGATGATCGCAATCATCAGGATCGGGGCCTGCGCGATGGGCAGGGCGGCGACGTTCCACAGCGCCCCGATCACAATCAGCGGTGACAGCGACAGCACGTAGCGCACCGCCTGAAACTCAACAAGCAGACGCAGGATGCCCCCCGCCGCCCGTCGGTCCCGTGGCCAGACGGTGACGCGCCCGAAGAACTTGCGCGGCAGTTGGCGCACCACAAGGATGGCAGGGTTGGAGATCGTATCATGGGTCACGACAAGCATGTCTGAGATTTAGCACGCCGCCCGGCATTGCACAGCCGTTTGCACGGGCAGGGGGGCAGACGGGGCAAAGCGGCAAAAGTACCCTGACCATAAGCAGCTGAAATACCGCGCTGCGCAAACAGGCTGGATATTCTTGGCAAAGGTGCTAACCTGCCAGCGTCGGGACGGAAATTTCTGCCGGGCTGACGTGGGGTGCCTGTGTGCAGGCTGTGCGCGGCATCTTTGAATTGTATTGAGAAGATGATTTTGAACCGCAATTTTGACGCAGGTAACGTTCGGGTAACTTTCGGCCACCCAGCACACCACCCGGTGTATCCCGGCCCACTACCCACCGCCACACTGGCCTGCGTCCCGTGTAAAGGAGCATAAGATGGCCAAGAAACCATCCGCCGCCGAGCTGAAAAAGCAAGGTGATGAGCTGAAGGTCAAGTTTTCCGAAATCCGCAAGGTCCCGCATCAGTTCGCGATGCAGATCGGCAAGGAAGGCATCGTCTTTATGGCCGATCGCAAGAAACCTGCCGATGCGCTGTGGCGCACCGCCAAAAAGGAAGGTGGCAGCAGCAAAGGGGCCAAGGGCACCTGCACCATGAACGGCAAGGTGCTTGAGCTGGAATGCGATGATCCGGGTGGTGTTCCATCGGGCCTGCCGCGCATGGCCAAGACCTATTTTGCCGAACGGATGCAATCCATCAAGGTTGTTCTGAAGGGTGAGGAAGACGCCGACGCAGACCAAAGCGCCGGAGCAGAGGATGAAAACGCCGCAGGCGCTGCCGCAGGGGCCGGCGAGGCCGCCTCGCAGCCCGCAGGCGAAAGCGCTGCTGCAGCACCCGCCGGGGAAGAGGCAAATGCCGCAGCCCCCGCAGGCGAGAGTGATTTGGAAGCGTTGCAGCGCGAGTACAGCGAGATCGAGGCCGATGTCGAAGGCGCGGTCAGCTCTGAAAATGCGGCCCTGAGCAAAAAGATGGTCGGCCTGAAGCGCATGTTCGAGGGGCAGTTGAACGCGAACCCCAAAAAGGCGCGCGCGATCTTTGGTCTGCTGACCACCACGCTTGACGAAGCCCGGCAGGCCGGTGACATCGCACAGGCCGCAGGCGGTGCAGATGGCGGTGGCGACACTGGGCCTGATCCGGCGGCAGTTGCCGCGCGGCGGTCGCAGATTGCCGATCTGGAAAGCAGTGTCGACGCGCTGTTGGCCGAATTCGCCTGACACGTATCCTGACCACAAGCGGCTTTGCCGGGGCAGGATCACGCGCGCTGCCCCGGGTCGATTTTCGGGACGTTTGCCTGCAAGCGGGTGCTTGACCTCCGAACGGTGATGACATAACTCCGTTAGCGTTGCGCGGGCGTTGTGTAATGGTAAGACCTCAGCCTTCCAAGCTGATGATACGGGTTCGATTCCCGTCGCCCGCTCCATTCCTTTCTTTGTGATACATATGCGCGGTGGCGTTGCGACATTCGGGGCGCTTGACCCGGGCGGCCTGTCGCGCCATCAGGCGTGCAGAAAACCGGAAGGACCTTTCATGGCGCGCGCACCATCTCCCGCTCCTCATCCAACCAAGGAACGCGAAAAGTCGCGCAAGATCGGCGCGCTGCGTGCCCTGTCGCCTTTTGTCTGGCCATACCGCATGCTGCTGGTGTCGGCACTGCTGGCGCTTGTGTTGACCGCGATGGTTTCTTTGACGCTGCCTCTGGCGGTGCGCCGGGTGATTGATAATTTCAGCACCGCGGCACCGGAACTGCTGGATCAGTATTTTCTGGCGGCTATCGCGATTGCAGCGCTGCTGGCTTTTGGCACGGCGCTGCGCTTTTTGCTGGTGACGCGGTTGGGCGAACGCGTGGTGGCCGACATCCGCAAGGCGGTCTTTGACCGGGTCATCGGGATGAGCCCGGCATTCTACGAAAAGATCATGACCGGTGAGGTGCTGAGCCGGATCACCACCGATACGACCCTGATCCAGTCAGTCATCGGTTCATCTGTTTCCATCGCGCTGCGCAACGCGTTGATTTTTCTGGGGGGGCTGGTGCTGATGCTGCTGACCTCGGCCAAGCTGACGGGGCTGGTTTTGCTGATCGTGCCAGCGGTGATTGTGCCTATCCTCACTCTCAGCCGCAAAATGCGCGTGATCAGCCGCGAAACACAGGACTGGATTGCGGCGTCATCGGGCAATGCATCCGAAAGCCTGACTGCGGTGCAAACCGTGCAGGCCTTTACCCATGAGACCGCCAGTCGGCACCAGTTTTCTCAGATTACCGAAGCGTCTTTTGATGCTGCTAAACGACGGATCAACGTGCGGTCGCTGATGACGGTGATCGTGATATTTCTCGTATTTTCCGGCGTGGTTGGCGTGCTGTGGATCGGTGCGCGCGATGTGCGCGCGGGTGACATGACGCCCGGTGCGCTGGTGCAGTTCGTGATCTATGCGGTGATGGTCGCGGGGGCGGTTGCAGCACTGTCGGAAATCTGGGGCGAATTGCAGCGCGCCGCCGGGGCCACCGAGCGGCTGGTTGAATTGCTGCAGACCGATGACAGCGTATCGGACCCGGACGCGCCGCAGACGTTAAACACTCCGGTGCGCGGCCATATCCGGTTTGAAAACGTGCATTTCACCTATCCCTCGCGGCCCGATATTGCCGCGCTGGACCATGTGGACATTGAGATCAAGCCGGGCGAGACGGTGGCCTTTGTAGGCCCATCAGGTGCGGGCAAGACGACAATCATTCAGATGATCCTGCGCTTTTATGATCCCAAATCGGGGCGTATCACGCTGGACGGGGTGGATCTGCGCGATCTGGCGCGGGCTGATTTCCGCAACGCCATCGCGCTGGTGCCGCAGGACCCGGTGATCTTTGCCGCGAGTGCTGCCGAGAACATCCGCTTTGGCAGGCCCGATGCCAGTGACGCCGATGTGCGCGCGGCGGCAGAGGCGGCGGCGGCGGATGCGTTTATCACCGCACTGCCCGAGGGCTATGACAGCTATCTGGGGGAACGCGGCGTGATGCTGTCGGGCGGGCAGAAGCAGCGCATTGCGATTGCCCGCGCGATCCTGCGCGATGCGCCCGTGCTGCTGCTGGACGAGGCGACAAGCGCGCTGGACGCGGAAAGCGAACGCGCGGTTCAACAGGCCGTTGATCTGCTGAGCGAGAACCGCACCACGCTGATTGTGGCGCACCGTCTGGCCACGGTAAAAAAGGCGGACCGCATCATCGTCCTGAACGCCGGGCAGGTGGTGGCCACCGGCACCCATGATGAGCTGGTGGCCAAGGGCGGCTTGTACGCCCGGTTGGCGCGGTTGCAGTTTACCGATGGTATCGCCGCAGAGTAATTCCCCCTTTTGTTTTGACGCCTTTGGGGGGCATACTCTGCCCTGAACACACATAAGGGGAGAACCATCATGGGATTGTGGAGTTTTGTAAAAGGTGCTGGCAAGAAGGTATTCGGCGGCGATGATGATGCCGAGGTTTCAGGTGCCGCCCTTCAGGACGAGCTGAAGGATCTGGGTCTTGAGACAGAAGGGCTCGACATCACGGTCGAGGGGGATCAGGTCAAGGTGTCCGGCAAGGCGGCCAGCCAGGAAATGAAGGAAAAGGTCATTCTGGCCGTGGGCAATGTCGAAGGCGTGGCCGCAGTGGATGACCAGCTTGAGGGCGGCGAGGGCGAGCCCACGTTCCACACGGTTGAAAAGGGCGACACGCTTTGGGCTGTGGCGGAAAAGGCGCTGGGTAACGGCGCGCGCTATACCGAGATTTTCGAGGCCAACAAACCGATGCTGAGCGACCCGGACAAGATTTATCCCGGTCAGGTGCTGCGTATTCCGACCGCGTAACGGCGCCGGACGATCAGGATCAGCAAGGCGCGCGCAGCATAGCGGCGCGCGCCTTGTGCCGAACCACGCCACCGCATGCTGACGCAACGTCGGGCCAACCCGATTTGCTTGCGTAAAAGACCATTTGCCATCATCCTGACCGCTAAGAAAAAATAGCCGGAATCGGCTTTAGGGGAGGAAAATGATGAAATACGCCGGAATGGAAGACCGTAATGCGATCGAAGCAGAGATGCCGTGGGAAGACCGCGACGTGCCCAAGACGCTGCACGCCCAGCTGACGAAGACCGCAAAGAATTTCCCGAACCACAACGCGATCAGTTTTCAGCTCTTGTCGGGCGAGAAGGACAAGAAGGAAACATTCACCTGGTCGCAATTGCTGGGCAAGGTGTCCCAGACGGCGAATATGTTCCGCTCCCTTGGCATTGGTCCGAAGGATGTGGTGGCCTATGTTTTGCCCAACACAAATGAAACAGTGTTGTCGCTGCTGGGCGGTGCGGTTGCGGGCATCGCACAGCCTGTGAACCCGCTCCTGAATGCGGAACAGATCGGTGCGATCCTGCGCGAGACGGGGGCGTCTGTTGTGGTGACACTGCGGCCTTTCCCCAAGACAGACGTGGCAGAGAAAACCGCCGAGGCGGTTAAGCTGGCTCCGGGTGTTCACACGGTGCTTGAGGTCGACCTGCTGCGCTATCTGACGCCACCAAAATCCTGGATTGTGCCGCTGATCCGCCCCAAAAATACGGTAGGAAATCAGGCCAAGTATCTGAATTTTAACACCGAACTGGCCAAGCACGGCACCACGCTGGCGTTTGAGGATCCACAGGAAGACCGCGTTGCGTTCTATTTCCACACCGGCGGCACCACGGGCATGCCCAAGGTCGCGCAGCACACCTATTCCGGTGCGATCTACAATGGTTGGGTTGGCGATACCGTCTTGCTGAGTGCCGATGACGTGATGCTTTGCCCGCTGCCACTGTTCCATGTGATGGCCTGTCAGGTGATGCTGATGGGGGCGGTGTGTTCGGGCGCGCATGTGGTTTTCCCCACGCCGCAGGGTTACCGCGGCGAGGGCGTGTTCGACAACCTGTGGAAGCTGGTGGAGCGTTACAAGGTGACCTTTGTGGTCTCCGTCCCGACCGCACTTGCTGCCACCATGCAGGTGCCCGTGAACGCGGATATTTCATCGGTCAAGACCGCTTTTTCCGGCTCTGCCCCGCTGCCGCTGGAACTGTTCAAACGGTTTGAGGAAAAAACCGGCATGACCATCGTGGAAGGCTACGGCATGACCGAAGCCACCTGCCTTGTGTCCGGTAATCCGGTGGACGGCGAAAAGAAGGTCGGGTCCATTGGTATTCCGTTCCCCTACACCGACATCAAAATCGTCAAAGGCTCTGCCGAAGGCGATGTTGAGGCGAACGTGGATGAGATTGGCGAGATTTGCGTGTCCAACCCCGGCGTCTACGTAGGTAACACCTATACCGAGGCGGACAAGAACAAGGGCCTGTATTACAACGACAAATATCTGCGCACAGGCGATCTGGGCCGGGTGGACAGCGACGGGTATCTGTGGATCACGGGCCGGTCGAAGGACCTGATCATCCGTGGGGGTCACAACATCGACCCTGCCGAGATTGAAGAGGCGCTTCTGGGCCACGAGGCTGTTGCCTTTGCCGGGGCCATCGGCCAGCCGGATGCCCACGCGGGCGAATTGCCGTGCGCCTTTGTCGAACTGGTTGACGGGGCCAGCGTGACCGAGGCTGAACTGATCGCTCATTGCCAGAAGCACGTGCAAGAACGTGCGGCGCACCCCAAGCATATCAAGATCATGGACGAGTTGCCCAAGACTGCCGTTGGCAAGATCTTCAAGCCTGACCTGCGCAAGGATGCCATTACCCGCATTTTTGACGACGTGCTGAGCACTAAAAACATCGACGCGCGGGTGGATCATGTGATTGACGACAAAAAACGCGGTTTGGTCGCCAAAGTTGCGATGAACGGTGCGTCCGAACAGGAAGTGGATGCTGTATTGGGCGGCTTCACGACCAAGTGGGAAGCTGCTTGAGCGAGCCCGACTATGCCGCGCTGATCGACGCCGAAACATGGGCGTATATCGCGCGGCTTGACGCGGCCTATCCGCCCGATGCAGTGGCGATGTCCATTGCCGATCAGCGGGCGGCCTATGATACGATGTGCAAGGTATTTGACGCGCCCTACCCCAAAGGGGTCGGGGCGCGTGATACGTCATTTGGGGGTGTTGCCTGCCGGGCCTACAGCGCAGGACCAAGCGACAAAACGGTGATCTATTACCACGGTGGCGGCTTTGTCGTGGGCGGGTTGGAAAGCCACGATTCTATCTGCGCAGATATCTGTGGGCGGACGGGATTCGACGTGATTTCAGTGGATTACGCGCTGGCCCCCGAGACGGTTTTTCCCGGGTGTTTCAATGATGCGTGGTCTGCGTTTGCGGCGATTTCCGGGGAACGGTCAGGCGGAATCGTACTGTGCGGTGACAGTGCGGGCGGCAATCTGGCGGCGGCTGTGGCGCATCACGCGCGGGGCCGCGTGGACGGGCGGATCGTGGGGCAGGTGCTGATCTATCCCGGCCTTGGCGGAGATATGACCAAGGGGTCTTACGTGGCGCATGCCAATGCGCCGCAACTGACGCTGGCCGATCTGGAATTCTACAAAACGCTGCGCACGGGTGGCGCAGCGGTGCTGCAGGGTGATCCGCGTTACGCGCCGCTGGAAGATAGCAATTTCAATGGCTTGCCGCCTAGTGTGATTGTCACGGCGGAGTGTGATCCGCTGGCCAGCGATGGTGAGGCCTACTGTGACCGGGTGCGCGCGGCGGGGGGCAGGGCGGTCTGGTTCAATGAGGCGGGCATGGTCCACGCCTGCCTGCGCGCGCGCAACTGTACCACGCGCGGGGCGGCCTTCTTTGACAGGGTAGTGGACGGGATCACAGCACTTGGCGCGGGGCGCTGGCCGTATCCGTAGGGTGCGCATCTACTGCGCACCGGCCCGCCGCATCACAGGTCGCAAAGGTGCGCGATGAATGCGCACCCTACGTGAGGAAGGGTTTCGCTTTCATCGTGTCAGCCGCTTTCGCGCCGAGGCGGTGGAGGATCGTGGGGGCGAGCTGGAGCTGGTCGATGACCGTTTCTGCGGCCGGTCCTGTTGCGTTACCGAAATAGTAAAGGGCGGTGTCCTGCTGCAACTCTCCGCGTCCGCCGTGGTGGCCGCGGTCGTCCTGTCCGTGGTCGGCTGTCACGATCACCTCGTAGCCTGCAGCGCGCCACTGGGGAATGAAGGGGGCGAGCATTTCGTCCATCACATGACAAGCGTGGTCCATCTCCTGACATTCGTGGAAAAACCGGTGGCCCATACTGTCGAGCGTGCAGGTGTGCAGCATGCCGTAGTTCAGCCCGCGCGTGAGGCAGAGGTTGGTCAGCGTGGCGAAAAGATCGACGTCGCTGGGCGTCATCTGGTTGGTCTGACCGTAGCCCGTCATGGTGTGAAAGCGCCCGTGGTTGATGGTGTCGCTGTCGGGCTCGTCGTATTCGATATCGCGCACGAAATCAAAGGGATGGCGGTTAAAGAACTCTGACCAGAAGCTGTGCGCGACGGCACCGGTAACGCCGCCCGCCGCGCGCGTCTGGGCGAAAACGTCCTTGTGTTTGAGACGGAAGACATTGCCGTTTCCGGTGCAACCATGCTCTGCCGGGGCGACGCCGGTGTGGATGGAGGCATAGCAGGAGGCGGAGATCGAGGGCAGCACCGCGCGGTGTTTCCAGACCTGCGCATCACCGGACTGAACCCAGCCTTCGAGGTTGCCGAAGAGGCGGCGGAAATTGCGGTAGGGCACACCGTCGAGGATGATCAGCAGGAGTTTGTTGTCCATGGGAAGGCTCCGTCAGGTTTGACCGTAGCTTGGCCGAGGACGGCGGCGCGGGCAACGGCAGAAGGTTAATGTTTTGGCGTGTTGTCTTGTTTTGTTAAGGATTGGTTGATTGTCACCCCCCGTACACCGGGCGTACACCCCCCGTGCAGACGCAGGTTTTCGAATGTGATGTCAGAAAACCGCGTGATCGCCGCGATCAAGCGTCACGGTCCCCGAGGCAAGCGCGCGGTAGAAATCGGGCAGGGTGTCCTGTCCGAATTCCGGCGTTGCCCCGGCATCGTAGCGGTTTGCGGCCTGATCCCAGACCAGCATGGATTCGGTGGCGTAGTAGTGCCCGATGCGCGCCAGTTCTGATTTGGTAGCGAGGCGGGGGGAGACCCTGCCGCCAAGCGCGAGGCCTGCGGCGATGCTGGAGATGACGCGCGGCGATACCCGCCGGAATTTGGGGGGCAGGCCGAGTGCATCGAAAAGGGCGTGGCCCATGTCGTGCGGGGTGAGGGCGGGGCCGGGGCCGCCGATGGGCAGAACCGCGTTCTGGCGGGCCGGATCGGTGAGGCAAGAGGTGATGAAGCGGCCAAGATCGGCGTCGGAGATCGGTTTGCAGGAGGTGAGCGCGCCGTCGCCGAACATCAAGTAGGGTTTGCCCGCCTTGAGCCGGTCAAATTGACCGGAGAGGGATTTGAAAAAGGCGGTGGGGCGGACGATGGAATAGGTGAGACCTGAGGACTGCAAGGCATCCTCGAACGCCAGTTTGGCGTGTTGGAAGGCAAGCCGGGGCTTTTGTACGCAGATGGCCGAGAGCAGGATGAAATGGCCCGTTCCCGCTGCCTGTGCGGCCTTCAGGATGGCACAGTTGGCGTCATGATCCACGGCCCATGCGTCGGCGGGTACACCGCTGCGCGAGGCAATGCAGGAGACCACGGCATCGGGGCGCACGGCGGTGAGCGTTGCGGGATCGGTCAGGGTGGTGGCGATGAAGGGTACGCCGTCGATCCGTGGATCGCTGCGCCCGAGTGCGGTGACGGTGTGGCCCGCGTCGCGCAGGGCAATCGCTGTGGCGCGTCCGGCGGTGCCGGTGGCACCAAAAAGCGCTACGGTTTTGGGGGAGGGCGTATTCATCTTGGGCCTGAGTGTAGGGGCAAGCGTGATCGCGCGAAAGTGAGAAGCGCGTGGGATGGTTTTCGTCGCACGGATGCGGTGCGCGGGGTAGCCTGTGCGAAAGGGTCAGGGGGGATTATGGCGAAGAAATCGAAAACCAACGCGCGAAAGCGCAAGCAGGCTCAGGCGGCGCAAGCGCAGGCGCAAGGGGTGTCGCGGCGCGATGTCCTGCGCTGGAGTGGTTTTGGCGCGCTGGGGGTTCTGGCAGCGGGCGGTGCGGTGTTTGCCGGGCGGTCGATGTACGACACCTATGTGGCCGAGCATGATCTGACGCGGATCGGCAAGGGCAAACCCGCCGTGGTGCAGGTGCATGATCCGTCCTGTGCGACCTGCACCGAGCTTCAGCGTGAGACGCGCAAAGCCATGAAGCAGTTCGAGGAATGTGATTTGGTGTATCTGGTGGCTGATCTGACGCAACCCGAAGGGCAGGTCTTTGCCAGCCGTCATGGGGTGGGGCGGGTGACGCTGGTGTTGCTGGACGCGGACGGAGAGGTGACGCAGGTATTGCCGGGTATGCGACAGCGGGCCGAATTACGCACGGTTCTGAAGGCGCATTTTGATCAGCACGGGACGTCCGGCGACGCGCTTTCCTAACCGGAAAGACGCCCCGCCCGCCATCCCGAGGGGCGCGCCCTAGTTGCCGGCGCTTTCCATTCTGCGGTTGGCCAGCACGTCTTCGAGCCAGCCGAGCTTCATTTCTGGCACGGAGGACAGCAGAAGATCGGTGTAATCGTCAAAGGGTGATGAGAGCACCTGGCTTTTGGGGCCGTAGCGGACGACCGCGCCCTGGTACATCACCGCGATGCTGTCTGCGATGGCTTTGACCGTGGCAAGGTCGTGGGTGATGAAGAGGTAGGATACGTCTTCGATTTTTTGCAGTTTCAAGAGCAGCTTGAGGATGCCGTCCGCGACCAGCGGATCAAGCGCTGACGTGACCTCGTCACAGATGATCAGTTTGGGTTTGGCCGCAAGCGCGCGGGCGATGCACACGCGCTGCTTCTGGCCGCCGGAGAGTTCTGCCGGATAGCGGTCCTGAAAACCGTCGCCCAGCTCGATCTCGTCCAGCAGCTCCTGAATGCGTTTTTGTTTTTCGGCGCCTTTGAGGCCGAAGTAGAATTCCAATGGCCGTCCGATAATGGTGCCGACGGTCTGACGTGGGTTCATCGCGGTGTCGGCCATCTGGTAGATCATCTGCAGTTCGCGCAGATCGTCCAGGGGGCGCGTGGCAAGGTCTGGCGTGAGGGTGCGGCCGTCAAAGGTGATCGTCCCTTCGGAGGGGGGCAGCAGGCCGGTGATCACGCGGGCAAGGGTGGATTTGCCGGAGCCGGATTCGCCCACAATCGCCAGCGTCTGGCCGGGGTGGAGTTCGACGTTCACGTCCTTCAGCACGTCGAAATCGGTGCCCCGGTAGCGGGCAGTGATGTTTTTCACGCGCAGAAGCGGGTTGTCGGTGGGCTGTTTTTCCTCGTGCGCGATGGAGCGGACGGAGACGAGCGCCTGCGTGTATTCTTCCTGCGGGTTGTTGATGATCTGGTCGGTGGTGCCGTATTCGACCATCGCGCCCTGTTGCAAAACCATGATGTGATCGGAGACCTGCGCCACGACGGCGAGGTCATGGGTGATGTAGAGGGCGGCGACACCGGTGGCCTGGATCGCTTCCTTGATCGCGGCGAGGACGTCGATTTGGGTGGTGACGTCAAGTGCTGTGGTGGGTTCGTCGAAAACCACAAGATCGGGTTCGGGGCAGAGTGCCAGCGCCGTCATGCAGCGTTGCAGCTGGCCGCCGGAGACCTGATGGGGATAGCGGCTTCCAATGTTTTCGGGGTCGGGCAGGCCGAGTTTGCGGAAAAGCTCGACCGCGCGGTCTTCGGCGTCTTTCTTGGAGAATTTGTTCTGGAAGATGGCCGCTTCGGTCACCTGCTCCATGATCTTTTTGGCGGGGTTGAAGGAAGCGGCGGCGGATTGCGAGACATAGGTGACCTCGCCGCCGCGCAGTTTGCGCACGTCGCGGATGCCGGTTTTGAGGATGTCGCGCCCGTTGACGTGGACCTCTCCGCCGGTGATCTCGACCCCGCCGCGTCCGTAGGCCATTGCGGCGAGACCGATGGTGGATTTTCCGGCACCGGATTCGCCGATGAGGCCCAGCACCTTGCCGCCTTCGAGGTCGAAGTCGACGCCATGCACGATTTCGATGTCGCGGGGGCGTTCGCCGGGCGGGTAGATGGTGGCACCGATCTTGAGATTGCGGACTTTGAGCAGTGGTTCACTCATCCCCGGCCCCCTTTCAGTGAGGTGGTTCGGTTCAGGATCCAATCGGCCACGAGGTTGATCGAGATGCAGAGCGTGGCGATGGCGTAGGCAGGGTAGAGGGCGGCCTGAATGCCGTAGTTTATGCCTTCCTTGTTCTCTTTCACGATGCCGCCCCAGTCGGCCAGCGGGGGTTGGACGCCGAGGCCGAGGAAAGAGAGCGTGGAGATGAAGAGGACCATGAAGATGAAGCGCAGGCCCATTTCGGCCACGAGAGGGGAGAGCGCGTTGGGCAGGGTTTCGCGGAAGATGATCCAACCGATTTTCTCGCCCCTGAGCCGGGCGGCTTCGACGTAGTCCATCACGGTGATGTCGACGGCAACGGCGCGGGCGAGGCGGAAGACGCGGGTGCTGTCCAGCAGGCCCATGAGCAGGATCAGGATGAAGGTGGTTGTGGGCATGACCGACAGGACCACGAGGGCGAAAATCAGGGACGGGATCGACATGATGAGATCGACGAAGCGGCTGATCACCTGATCGACCCAGCCGCCGGAGACGGCCGCAAAGAAGCCGAGGATGGAGCCGAGCGTGAAGCTGAGGATGGTGGCCATCGTGGCGATGAAGATCGTGGTGCGCCCGCCGTAGATCAGGCGGGTGAGCAGGTCACGCCCGATGCTGTCGGTGCCGAGGAGGAATTCGCTTGAGGACGGCTCCCACACGTCGCCCACAACTTCGGCCATGCCATAGGGGGCGATGAGGGGGGCGAAGATCGCCATCAGGAAATAAAGGGCGGTGAAGAAGAGGCCGATCAGGGCGGCGAGGGGGATGTTCTTCATGTGCTTGTCTTTCGGGGGGAGGCGTGCGGCGCTGTTTCGGCTGCGCGAAATGCGCCCTGCCCGCCGTCCCGTGTTTGGTGATTGAACGCGAATGGGTGCCTCCCGGCGCTTTTGCTTTGCAAAAACGCGTGGTCGCACGAAGTGAATTTTTTCGGGGAAAAATTCACTTGGGATGCCTCAATCGTGGGTTGGCCAGAATGGATACGATGTCTGCCACAAGGTTCAGCCCGATATAGACGGCGGCAAAGATCAGGCCGCAGGCCTGCACCACCGGCACGTCGCGTTTGCTGACGTGGTCCACGAGGTATTGCCCCATGCCGGGGTAGGCAAAGACCACCTCGACCACGACGACACCCACGACCAGATAAGCGAGGTTGATCATCACCACGTTGACGATGGGGGCGACCGCATTCGGGAAGGCGTGTTTGGCGATGATCTTCAAAAGGCCCATGCCCTTGAGTTCAGCCGTTTCGATGTAGGCCGATTGCATCACGTTCAGGATCGCGGCGCGGGTCATGCGCATCATGTGGGCGAGGACCACGAGGGTCAGCACCATGACGGGGATGGCGATGGCGTTGAGTTTCGCGCCAAGGCTCATGCTGTCGTTGATAATGGCGACGGAAGAGAACCAGCCCGCCTTGATCGACACCCAGTAGATCAGCACGTAGCCGATCATGAATTCGGGGATGGAGATTGTCGTGAGCGTGACGGCGGAGATGAGTTTGTCGGGCCAGCGGTCCTTGTAGCGGACAGCAAGCAGGCCCAGAAAAATCGCCAGCGGGACCGAAATGACGGCCGCCCAGAAGGCGAGGAAAAGCGTGTTGCTCAGACGGAAGCTGAGGCTTTCGGCGATGTCGCGTCCGTTGGTCAGGGCGGTGCCGAGGTCACCGGTCAGGAAGCCTCCGAGCCATTGGAAATAGCGGGTGACGGGCGGATCGTTCAGGCCCAGTTCTGCGCGCAGGTTGGCGAGGCTTTCGGGGGTCGCGGACTGGCCAAGGATTTGCTGGGCCACGTCGCCGGGCAGCATCATGGTGCCGCCGAAAATCAGGATGGATGCCGCAAAGAGGAGCATCAGGCCCAGCGCAATGCGCTGGGCGATCAGTTTCAGAATGGGGTGCATATCTCTATGCCCCTTATGCGTCCTTCAGCCAGCAGGCGATGTGCGACTTGTTGTTCATCACAGGGCCGTTGGGATCGTTGACGTAGCCGCCGATATTGTTGCTGACGCCCGACACAAAGTCGTTGAACATCGGCAGGATCAGGCCGCCTTCTTCGCGCAGCATCTTCGCCATGTCGGAGTAGATCGCCTTGCGCTTGGTTTCGTCCAGTTCCGCCTTGGCGTCGTTGAGCATCTTGTCAAACTCGGGACGCTTCCAGCGGGTGTCGTTCCAGTCTGCGGTGGAGAGATACGCGGTTGCGTACATCTGATCCTGCACCGGACGGCCACCCCAGTAGGAGGCGCAGAAAGGCTGTACGTTCCAGACCTCGGACCAGTAGCCATCGTTCGGCTCGCGCTTGATTTCCAGTGGAATGCCAGCGGCTTGCGCGGACTGCTGGAAGAGAGCGGCGGCATCGACCGCACCGGGGAAGGCACCATCGGCAACGCGCAGAACGATCGGGCTGCCGTCGTGGCCGGACTTTTTGTAGTGCTCTGCGGCTTTCTCGATCGAGTGTTCGCGCTGCGGGATGGTGTCATCAAACAGCGGATAGGAGGCGTTGATCGGGAAGTCATTGCCCTTGGTGCCGTAGCCGCGCAGGATCTTGTCGACCATTTCGTCGCGATTGATGGCGTATTTCAGCGCCAGCATCACGTCGTTGTTGTCAAACGGTGCGGTGTCCTTGTGGGCGATGAACACGTAGTGACCACGACCGGAGGCGGATTGCACAGAGAGGTTCGGTGCGCGGTCCAGCAGGCTTGCGACCTTGGGATCAACACGGTTGATGATGTGAACCTGACCGGACTGCAACGCGGCGGTGCGCGCTGTGGCGTCGTTCAGCACCAGCTGCTCGATCTCGTCGGCCCAGCCGCGGTTTTCGGAATCCCAATAATCATCGCGGCGCTTGAAGGCATGGCGGACACCGGGCTCGTCAATCTCAAGCGTGTAGGCACCTGTGCCGATGGCGGCACCGGGATCGTCCATGCCGCCGTTTGGCTGGATCATCAGGTGGTAGTCGGCCATCAGATAAGGCAGGTCGGCGTTGGGTGTTTCCAGATCAACGATGAAGTTGTCGCCGTCGACTTTCATGTCGGCGATGCCCTTCATGATGCCAAGCGCACCGGACTTGGAATCCTCGTTGGAGTGACGCTGCATGGTTTTCAGCACGTCATCGGGCGTCATGTCCTTGCCGTTGGAAAACGGGATGCCCTTGCGGATCTTGAAGACCCACTGTTTCGCGTCTGCGGAGGCCTCGACGCTTTCGGCCATGCGGAAATCGATCTGGCCTTCGGCGTCAACTTCAACCAGCAATTCGCCCCATGCGCGCAGGTTGTTCAGCGGCACTTCGGACGCGGTCAGGGCCGGGTCTTGTGTGTTTGTGCTCTCGCCGCCGGAGGAGCCGATTTTCATCATACCGCCGCGCTTGGGGGCGGCGTGGCCATCAGCGGCGGCACTTTCGGCCAACATGGTGTTGGCAACGGCGGCGGTCACGCCAAGCGCTGCAGCGCGGCCGACAAATTCGCGGCGCGTCATAATGCCTTTGACGACGTCAGCCGTCATGGATTTCAGTTGATCGTTCATTGGTGGTCTCCCGGTTGGCTATCGCCACGTATGTCGCGGCGTTTTATTGATTGATAAGTCAAGTTTGCGTATTTCGCCCCTTGTCGCAAGGGTTAATGACAATTTGTTCTCACAGCTTGGTTACATCCTGTCGCGCGCGATGCTGTCGGTTTCGTCGCGGGCGTAGATCAGGACATCATTCTGGTATGCCTCGATGCGGGCGGTCAGGTGAAAGTGGGTGGCGTCGGATGTCATGGTGCAATGCGCTTCGGTGCGCAGGCGGATGTCGCCGCGCTCAAGCTCATCGGTCCAGTGGCAGGTGCCGCTGGCCGAGAGGGGGTCATCGGGGTGGATTGACCATGTTTCACGGGCGATAGAGCCGTTGATCAGCCCGTGATCGGCGTCACGGACCTTGCCGAAATCATCCTCGATGATCAGGCTGTGGATGCCGGTGACCATGTCGGTTTCCTGCCGGCGGATGTGGTTTTCCGGGCGCAGTTCCTGGGTTTGCCAGGGGGGCGCGGCGGTTGGGGCGAGGAACTGGTGTTCATCGCCGCCGGGTGTGGGGCGTTGGGGCAGGGTGATCTGGCCTGCATGAAGGGTCAGGCTGGTCTTGTCCGGGGAAGGCCAGATGAGCGGCCAGTAGGCATCGGAAATGGAGACGCGCAGGCGGTGGCCTGCGGGCACGCGGTAGGCGATGTGATCAAGATCAAGTGTGACTTCTTGAGCCGTGTCGGGCGGCATCGGGGTGGGGTTCGCGGGATCGTTGCGGTGGCTGAGGTTCAGCACGCCGTAGGTGATCCGGCTGGTCGCGCCGTCAGGGTGGATGTGGTTGAGGCGCACGGCGATCTGTGCCTGTGGCCTGTCCACGCTGAGTTTCAGCGTCAGGCGCGGGGCGCCGACGATGTCCATGTCTGCAGCGAGCGGCGTGCCGTCAAACGTGGTGGACAGCGCATCATCGCGGCGCTGGTCGCCGGGCATTTCGGGGCCAAGCCAGATGGCGCAATATTCCCCGGCATCCGCGCCGGTGTGGGCGGGCGAGGACACGGCAGCGGTAAGCGTGCCGGTGGTGGGCAGAAGGCCTGCGTCCGTCAGGTGGAGGGTTTCCACAGGCAGATGCGCGGTGGCGCCCTGCGCCTCGGCAATCCAGCGGCCGGGGCGTTCGGTGTACCATGCGGCGGGTGCGATCCCGTCCATCAGGTAGGCGCGGTAATCGGGATCACTTTCAACGCCGGTGTCGATGTCCTTGAGCCAGCGGTCCCACCAGCGCAGGGCCTCTTGCAGAAAGCCGATGCGTGGTTCGGGGGCGGCGAAATGGGGGTATTTGTGGACCCACGGCCCGACGATGCCCTTGGCACCGGGCAGGGCTTCGACCAGTTGCGGGACGGCGTTTTTGTAGGCGTCGCCCCAGCCGCCGACGGCCAGCACCTTGGCCTTGATGGCGCTGTAATCCTCGATCACCGAGCCATGCTGCCAGTAGGCGTCGCGGCGTTGGTGGCGCAGCCAGACGGCGGGCAGGAAAGGTTCGTTTTCAAGCCGTTCCAGCCACATCTCGCGCCAGTTGTCGCGCAGGGCGGGGTCGGGCGCGCGGGAGGAATAGGACCACATGGTCGCGCCCCAGCCGAGGTTTTCGTTCAGCAGGCAACCGCCTTTGTAGTGGATGTCATCGGCGAAGCGGTCCACGGTGGAGCAGAGCGTGACGACAGCCTTGAGCGGGTCGGGGGCAAGGGCGGCGACCTGAAGGCCGTTGAAGCCGCCCCATGAAATACCCATCATGCCCACGGTGCCGCAGCACCAGTCCTGCGCGGCGAGCCAGTTGATCACCTCGACGCAGTCGGCCTGTTCCTGTGGGGTGTATTCGTCTTCCATCAGCCCTTCGCTGTCGCCATTGCCGCGCATGTCGACGCGCACGCAGGCATAGCCCCGCGCGGCGAACCACGGGTGGGTCAGCGCATCACGCGCGGTGGTGCCGTCGCGCTTGCGGTAGGGGAGGTATTCAAGGATCACCGGCACGGGATCATCGCCCGCGTCCTCTGGCATCCAGACACGGGCAGACAGGCGGCACCCGTCGCTGAGCGGGATGCCCATATCGGCGTTTTCGGTGATGGGACGAAGGGAATTGTGTGGCTTTTTCATGGCCGGCAGGCTTGGCCCGCGGATAAATTTTGTCAACTGTTGCCATTATGCATGGCTGACACCCATGTTATCGGTTTGCCTTAAAAATCGGCCAATTGTCCACGTACTATACGGTTCCGTGCGCAACCGGGGGGTCGCACGTATAAGTAGAATACCTTGAATCCACTAAAAAATATCTAGGCAAATCCGCGTCACGGCGTTATCCAGTTGGCAGAAATAACGGATGCACGACGCGCTCGAACGGGTCGGCTCCTATAAAACACAAGAAGGTCCGCGCAGAACGGATGCTTCGAGGTAGAGTGGTGGTGTTATGAAGGCGATTGAATTCGTCGTCCGCGATAGTGCGGGCGGTTTGCAGCGTGGTACGGTTCCGAGCGGGGCCAAGGACCATGCGATCCAGGCTGGCGCGGGCCAGCAGATTTCCCTTAACCTCAGACAGATTGATCTGCAGACGCAGACTCGTGAGGGCAATGATCTGGTGATCAAGCTGACCGACGGTCGCGAGATCACCATCGACAACTACTTTAACGCCAGTGGCACGCCGAACCGGCTGTTCATCTCGGCGGACGGGTTCCTTAACGAGGTGGCCTTTGTCGATACCGGCGCGGGCGAGCTTTACGCGCAGTACGGACCCACCGAGCAGTGGGGCAAGTGGAGCCCTTCGGATGATCTGATCTATCTGGGGCGCACGGATCTGGCGGCTGCCGGATATGCGGACGATGAAGTTTCCCTGTTTCCGGCCCCTCTTCTGGGTGCGGGTCTGCTGGGTGGCAGCGGTGCGGCAGTGGCGGCAGCGGCTGTTGGTGGCGCGGCGCTTTTGGGCACGGCTGGCGGTGGCGACGGTGACGGTACAACCGATACCGGCGGCGGCGGTCAGGGTGGCGACGGCGGCGGCGAGACAGGTGGCGGCGGTGACCGCGATCTGACACTGGATCCTTACGTTGACGATCCTGACAGCAGCAGCAACATCGGCGGCGATGACGCCGAGCTGACCGCGACGGTCAGCGGTGGCGGCGCGCCGGGCGATGCGGTTACCGTGACGCTGGGCGATCAACAGATTGAGACGGTGATCGACGCTGATGGCCGTTTCGTCGTGACCTTTGATGGTGACAACTTCCCGCCCGATGGCACGTACGAGGCCGTTGTGACGGTGGTCACCGAAGGTGGCAGCGTCATTCTGGACGGTCCCGGCTTTGTCATCGATACCACGCCCCCCATGATCGAAGTGCTGACCGGCACGGATTCGGTTCAGGATTTCTTTAACGCGGTCAGCTTTGCCAATGGCGTTACGCTGACGGGCCGGGGCGAGGCGGGTGCATCGCTTTTGGTGACCATTTCGGGGGTTGAGCAGTCAACAACCGTGGGCGAGGACGGCACATGGTCCGTGACCTGGCCTGCCGGTGCGCTGGAGGGTGGTGAATATTCCACGGGTGTGACGATTGTGAGCGCGGATGCCTTTGGCAACACGACCACGGTGACCGACACCGTGGTGATCGACACGATTTCCGAAGTGACCATCGCCACCGAGAGTGTCGAGACCGACGGTATCGTCAACGCGGTTGAGCGTGAGGATGGCGTGACCCTGACGGGCACGGCGCAGGCGGGATCCACGGTTGTGGTGACCTTTGGCACCGGCACCCATGAGGCGACAGTCGATGCAAACGGCAACTGGTCGGTGGATTTCGCCATGAGCGAAGTGCCCACAGGCGAGATGCAGGCGGAAGTGACCGCCGTTGCGACAGACGCCTTCGGCAACTCAAGCAGTGCCACGGGGTTGGTCGATATTGATACGCTGGTGCGTGATTTTGCCTTTACCGGCTCCACCGGCGGTGCGGACGGTGTCATCAACATGGCCGAGGCCGAAGCCGGGCTTGTGATGACCGGCACGACCGAGATCGGATCATCTGTCATGGTCACCTTTGGCGGCGTGACACGTGCAGCCACGGTGGCGGCGAACGGCAGCTGGTCGGTGAACTTTGCCGCGAATGAAATCCCGGCGGGGCAGACGACGGCGGTGATGACGGCTGTTGCCACGGATATTGCGGGCAACGTCGATACGATCAACCGTGATGTGGAAATTGACCGCGATGCGGGCATCCTGACGATCAGCCCGACACCGGTTGAAGGTGACGATCTGATCAACGCGGCAGAGGCCAGCGACGGTGTGGTCATCACCGGCACGTCAAACCCCAATGCTGTTGTCACGGTCGTGATGGGTGGCGTGAGCAAGACGGTGAATGCGGATGCGGCGGGCAACTGGCAGGCGAACTATACCAACGCCGAAGTTGCACCGGGCACCTACACGGCGCAGATCACGGCGGAAACGACCGATCCGGCAGGCAACAGGCTGACCGCGTCTGACAGTGTTGAAGTGGACACGCGGGTTGATAACCTTGATGTGCGTGCAAGCATTGTTGAAGGCGACGGTGTGGTCAACGCGGTTGAGCGGACGGACGGCGGCGGTGTGCAGATCACCGGCACGACCGAAATCGGCTCTACCTCGGTTGTGGTCACGCTGAACGGCGTGGCGGTCAACGCGGTTGTCGACACCAACGGCAACTGGACAGCCAACTACACGCCAAGTCAGGTCAGCACCGGCACCTACACCGCGACCGTTTCGGTCGAGGCGACGGACCGCGCGGGCAACACGGCAACCGTATCGGATGTGATCAACATCGACACAGAGGTCGTGCCGCTAAACATGCGCGATGGCGCAGGTGGTGTGGACAATACGGTCAACGTGGCAGAGGCTGCGGTGGGCATTGATCTGGGCGGCGAAGTTGAGGTGGGCAGCAGCGTTGTCGTAAGCTTTGACGGGGCCAACTATGTGGCAACCGTGGATGCGGCGGGCAACTGGAGCGTGAACATTCCCAACACGGCCATCCGCACCGGTGAATACAACGCGGCCATCGTGGTCACGGCCACGGATGCCGTTGGCAACGTCGACACGCTGACCGATACGCTGGCGATCGACACATCTGCGCCCACCGGGCCGGTGATTGAATCGCTGATCGAGGGGCGTGTGGGCTTCCGCGGTCTGTCGCTTGATCAAACCGATGACGATCTGTCGGTATATCAGGTGGACAACAGCACAGGTTCCGTGCGGCAGGTGGCCTCTTCGACAGAAGACAGCCTTGTGCGCAATGAAACCGATGTGGTCTTTAACGCGGATGTGCCGGATGGATCGCACTTGGTCGTCACGGCATCGGATGTTGCGGGCAACACGACCGGAACTTACGTGGTGCTGGATGATGGCGCGCCGAACTCAAGCGTGTCGATCACCAACCCGCAGTTGGGCAACTACAACATCGAGACCATCGATCTGGGCTTTGCCGAAGAAGCGCGCCTGACCATCGACGAGGCATCCTTGCTGGCGCTGTCGGGCAATTCGAACGAATTGCACGTGGTTGGCGGGTCGGATGACACGGTCACCATTCAGGGCGCACAGCGTCAGGGCACGGACGGATCGGGCAACACGATCTATACGCTGGGCAGCGAAGGCACGATCATTGTGGATGACACCATCGATGTGATCACCTGAACCTGATCTGACAAAGACGGAGAGGCGCGGGCGGCAAATGACCCGCGCCCCCAAAAAACCGGCCAATAAAGACCGGGCAGACCGAGGGCGGGATATGGGCAAAGGTGTGAAAAGGGCAGTCGGAGTGTGTGCAGCGGCATTCGCGCTGACGGGATGTCTTTCGGATGCAGGCGGCGGGCCGCAGGATTTTGTGGCACGGTTGAAATCGCCGGATGCCAATTCTGTCGCCCGGCCGACCCACGCCGAAAAGGTCAATTCTGAAAGTGTGATCATTCAGGGGCTTGTTGCCCGCCGGTCAGCGCTGCCTGCAGGCAGCAGTTTTGACCGGGTTGCGGTGGCCGTGCTGGCCGCCAATTCGCGCTCCGCCGAAGCGGAACTGCGCTCAGCGCGCCTGCGCTCTGAGGCGGCAAGCAAGAACTGGCTGCCCAAGATCGGACCGAATATTTCACTGACATCGCTGGGGTCGCTTGTGGCCAATCTGGTGGTGGATCAGGTGCTTTTTGACAATGGCCGCCAGAAGGGCGAGCGCGAGTTTGCCGTGGCGGATGTGGAAGTGGCTGCCGTCAATCTGGCGCAGGACACCAATGATCGCGTGCACACAGCTCTTGAGCTTTATCTTGATGCCGCCGAAGGGCGCGAGAAGGCGACACTGGCCGAGGCATCGCTGCGCGACATGGGGCATTTTCATTACATCATGTCCGAGCGAGTGCGCGGCGGCGTGTCGGACATGTCTGACCTGAATATCCTTCAGCAAAAACTGGGCGAGATCAAAGCCGACCGTGCCGCCAACGTGGAACGGGCGCAGACGGCGGTTGCGGAACTGAACGCCATGTCGATTGAGCCCCTGTCGGGCCTGCACGGTGTGCCGGGCTTTGGCGTGAAATCAACGGCGGCGCAGCCCCTTGAAGTGGTGCTGGCCGAGGCCGAGAAAACCCGCGCGATTGCGGCGGCCAAGATCGACAGGGCGGATCAGCTGCCCGGTCTGAGTGCGGGCGGCACCATAGGGGAAAATTCTGATTTCGGTGTGCGGGTAAGCTCGGACACGTTGCTGGGTTTTGGCACTGGTGCATCGTTGCGTGCGATTGAAGCGGCCAAGGAAGCGGCAGGCCGGCGCGTGGCGCAGGCCAATGAGGACGCCAACCGTAAGCTGCGCAAGCTGGAAGGGCAGATCGCGGCCAAGTCGCGGCAGGCAAAGGAGGCCGCAGGTCTGACCGCACAGGCCAAGCGCAATCTGGATATCTTTCAGGAACAATATGATGCGGGTCAGCGGCAGGTGCTGGACGTTGTGGGTGTTTACGAGACATTCGCGCGCCAGCAACAGGCCGAAGTGACCCTGAAGTACGAGGCGGCACAATTGCAGATTGATTTGGCAAGGCTCTTGGGCGTGCTGGCGAACGGGGACGCGATTTGACACAGAAGCGCGCCTTTACCCTGAAGATTTCGAACGGCAATCAGGGGCGGCTGACGGCCGCCAATGCCGCGGGCAGCCCAACTGCGCCGCGCGAGGAAAACCGGTTTGACGACCGCATGCGCGTCCGCGCGCAACTGGCCACAACCTATGCCGGTCTGCTGGGCGTTCAGGCGGTTCAGCGGGATCTGTTTGAGGCCATTGGCGGGGCGACCCGCGAAGGGGCCGAACCGAAGGATGAGGCCAATGCGATTGCCTATGGCCTGCGCAGTCTGGGCCTGCTGACATCGGTCAGCAAGGTCGACGCGCTGAGCGCTGATCTGTGGCCTGCGCTGGCCTATATGACATCCGGTCAGGTGCTTTTGGTGCTGGGCCAGTCGCGCGGTGATCTGGTCATTTTCGACACAACCTGCCCCGACAACCGCGCCCATGTGCCGATCAGCGATTTCAAACCGTTCTTTGGCGGGATGCTGGTGCGGGCGGAGGCCCCACTGGCCAAGGTGGCGGAGACCCACAAGACGGAAAGTGCGGCACCCCATTGGTTCTGGGGCCAGTTTGGCCGCTTCAAGCGGCAGATGGCCGAAGTGGCGCTGGGCTCTTTCGTGGCCAACCTCTTGGCGGTCGCGGTGGCGCTGTTTTCCCTGCAGGTTTATGACCGTGTGATCCCGCACCAGTCGGAAGCGACGCTTTGGGTGCTGGCGGGTGGTGCCGCGCTGGCGCTTTTGATGGAGGCCTTTATCAAGGTGGCGCGCGCGCGTCTGATGGACGGGGCGGGGCGGCAGATTGAAGTGTCCGTACTGCAAATCCTCATGGACCGGATTTTGGGCATGCGGTCGGATTTGCGCGGGCAGGCGCCCAATCAGGTGTTTTCCTCCATGCGGGAATTCGGGTCGGTGCGCGAGTTCTTTACCGCGTCCACCATTGGCACGATTGCAGACATTCCGTTTATTTTCGTATTCCTGTTTCTGGTGGCAAGCATCGCGGGCAACGTGGTCTGGGTGCTGGTGGCGGGCGGTATCCTGATGGTGATCCCCGGCTTTTTGATGCAGCGCAAGATGATCCGGCTGACGCAGGAAACACAAGGCGCATCGGCCAAATCCTCGCGCCTGCTGCACGAGACGATTTTCGAGCTGGATACGCTGAAGACGCAGCGCGGCGAGGACCGCGTGGCGCGGTTGTGGCAGGAGCTGAACACGCTTCAGGCGATGAAGTCCTCCGAACAGCGCAAGCTGGCCTCGACCCTGACGTTCTGGAGCCAGGGTGTGCAGCAGGGCACCTATGTGGCGGCGGTGATTACCGGCACCTATCTGGTGTTTGCGGGGCAGTTCACTGTTGGATCGATTATTGCGGTAGGTATCCTGACGGGCCGCACGCTGTCGCCGCTGACGCAGCTTGCGGGCACGCTGGCGCGCTGGGGCAATGTGAAATCGGCGCTGGACGGGCTGGAAGTGGTTGCGGGTGCCGCGCAGGATGCGGATGAGGGGCGCACGTATCTGCGGCGCGAAGAGATCAAGGGCCACTTTGAGTTGCGCGATGTGAGCTTTCGCTACGAAGAAGACGGCGCGCCGACGCTGGACATCAAGGGGCTGGCGATTTTGCCGGGGCAGAAGGTTGCGGTGCTGGGGGCGAATGGCTCTGGCAAATCGTCATTGCTCAAGTTGCTGAGTGGATTGTACGCGCCCGAGACGGGCCGCGTGATGGTGGACGGCACCGAGATGAGCCAGATCGAGCCGCGCGATCTGCGCCGCTTGGTTGGCTATCTGGGGCAGGATGTGCGGCTGTTTGCGGGCACGCTGCGCGACAACCTGAACCTGACGATGCTGGAGCGTGACGATGCGCGGCTGCACGCGGCGCTGGATTTTGCGGGGCTGGGGCCGTTTGTAAAAGCGCACCACAAGGGACTGGATCTGGAGATCAAGGACAATGGCGCGGGGCTGTCGATCGGGCAGCGGCAGTCCATCGGCTGGGCGCGGCTGTGGTTGCAGGACCCCAAGGTGTGCCTGCTGGATGAACCTACCGCAGCGCTGGACCAGACGCTTGAGCGGACACTGGTCAGCCGGTTGGAGACTTGGATGAAGGGGCGCACGGCGGTGATCGCCACGCACCGCGCGCCCATTCTGGCGCTGACGGACCGGACGCTGGTGTTGCAGAACGGGCAGATGACAATTGATGGCCCCAAGGACAAAGTGCTGAGCCATATTGCCAGCCGGAACGGGCAGGCGGCATGACTTTTGTGAACCCCACAACGATGGACGCGCAACTGGGGCGTCAGATGCGCGGACCGTCAGCGGTGATCTGGCTCTGCGGGGCGACGCTGCTGGTATTCCTGATCTGGGCGGCCTTTGCCTGGGTGGACGAGATTGTGCGCGCCGAAGGGTCGATGATTTCGTCCTCGCGGCCCCAGATCATTCAGAACCTTGAGGGCGGCATTCTGGCCCAGCTTGAGGTGGGTGAGGGCGATATCGTGGAAAAAGGCACGGTGCTTGCGCGGCTGCACGGGACGCAGTTTCAATCTTCCGTGGATGATCTGCGCGATCAGATTTCGGCGTTCGAGATCCGGCGCTTGCGGCTGGAGGCGGAACTTGCGGGCCAGTTCGATTTCAACGTGCCAAATGAATGGGCTGGGCGCACCCCGAGCATTGTAGAGAGCGAACGCGCGCTGTTGCTGGCGCGGCAGTCGGATTTCGTTTCGCGCTCTGACGGGGCGATGCGGGTGCTGACGGAGGCCAAGCGCGAGCGCGATCTGATGAACGATCTGCTGGAGCGCAACATCGTGTCTCTGATTGAGGCCACGCGGGCGCGCAAAGCCTACGCGGACGCGCGGATCAGGCACGACGAGATCACCACTCAGACGGAACTGGACCGCGCACAGGAATATTCCGATGTGCTGAAGGAACTGGCCACATTGCGCCAGAACCTCAAGGCATCGACGGACCAGTTGAACCGTACGGTGTTGACCAGCCCGATGCGCGGTATTGTGAACAACCTCAGCGTCACCACCATCGGCGGTGTTGTACGGCCCGGTGAGGAGATTTTGCAGATCATCCCGCTGGACGAAGAGCTGTTCGTCGAGGCGCGCGTCGCCCCCGAAGACATCGCGGGCGTCCGTCCGGGGCAGGAAGCGACAGTGAAACTGTCGGCCTATGATTACACCATATACGGATCGCTGAAAGGCAAGGTCACGCTGATCTCTGCCGATACGTTCAAGGACGACCGCGCGCGTGATCCCGATGGGAACCCGCACTATAAGGTAACGCTCAGGGTTGATACCGACAATCTGACCGCGCGGCAGGCGTCGTTGCAGATCAGACCGGGGATGCAGGCGAGCGTGGAGCTGCATACTGGTGCCAAGACAGTGCTGCAGTATCTGCTCAAGCCGCTTTATAAATCCAAAGAGGCCTTTCGGGAGCCTTGAGGTACTGTCGCCTGTGAACGGTGACCGCCTGTACGAAGAACCCTCTGAATTTGAATTGTAATTGAAAGATGAAGCGACACGTCCCGCTTCATCTTTCAATTACAATTCAATTTCAACGCCTGCTGGGGGTACTTCGATCAGCGTTGTCAGGTTTCGGTATCCAGCCAGAGGGTCACAGGCCCGTCGTTCGTCAGATCAACCGACATATCCGCGCCAAACTGGCCGGTTTGCACGGGGATGCCCTGTGCTGTGAGGGTGCTGGCGAAATGCAAATAGAGCTCTTCTGCGATGTCCGGTTTGGCGGCGTAGGAAAAGCCGGGCCGGGTGCCGCGGGAGGTGTCGGCGGCGAGGGTAAACTGGCTGACCACAAGAGCGGCACCGCCGGTCTGGGCGATGCTGAGGTTCATTTTGCCTGCGTCGTCTTTGAACAGGCGCAGTTTGGCAATCTTGGCGGCAAGCGCTTGGGCGGTCTGCGGTGTGTCGTTCGGCATGGCGCAGACGAGGATCAGCAGACCGGGGCCGATTTGGGAGATCTTCGTACCGTCCACAGTGACGGAGGCTTGCGTGACCCGTTGCAATAAAGCGCGCATCAGTCTTTCCAGTCGATGATTTCATCAGGTGTGGCCCGCTTGGTCCGAAACTGGTTCGCGGGGGCGTCCGGGTCGGCGTAGCCGAAAGAGATGGCACAGAGGATCAGGCGGTCGTCGGGAATGCCTAAGTGATCGCGGACCTGAGGGGCGTAAGCGGCGATGGCGGCTTGGGCGATAGTGGCCACGCCAAGGGCATTTGCAGCGAGCGTGAAGGCGGTCACAAAGCCGCCGGTGTCCATTGCGCCGTAGGGGCCCAGCTCGGACGGGGAGTGGATGATGGCCACATGCGGTGCGTCAAATAGCGCATAGTTGCGCAGCATCTGGGCGGCGCGGCCCGCGCGGTCTTCCTTGGCGATGCCGACAGCATCGTAAAGCTGGAAGCCGCAGGTACGCCGCCGATCAGCGTAATCCCCGGTGTATTTTGTTGGCCACTCCAGGTCAGGCTGAGGCGGGGTGCCTTTGGACGCTGTTTCGGTCATCAGGGTGCGAAAGGCGTCCGTGGCGGCCCCTTTGGTGATTGTGACCTGCCAGGGCTGCGCGTTGCACCAGCTTGGCACGTGGCGCGCGGCGTCGACGATTTTCAAGATCGTGTCGTCGGGGACGGGGTCCGGTGTGAAGGCGCGGCAGGAATAGCGCGATTTCAGCGTGTCGGTGAGCGTGTCATATCGGGTCATTGGTTCATCGCTACGATATAGCCGATAATCCCTGCGGCGATGGCCCCGAGGATCACGGCGATGGTGATTTTGATGGCCGAATAGGGGCGTTCGCCCTGTACCCGTCCGGTGCGTCCGTTCACGACAAAGCGGTAGGTTTTGCCACGGTATTTATAGGCTGCCAGCCAGACCGGCAGAAGGATGTGTTTGAAGGTAAGCTTGCTGAGATCGGTGTTGATGGAATGCACGCGCTGGCGGTCCCCGCCGATGTCGAATTTCACGTCGCGTTCGATCACCCGGTCCATGTGGGCGCGCGCCTCGGCAAAGCCGTCCTCAAGCGAGACAGCGTAGGCTTCGGCGCGGAAACCGGCCAGGTATTCGGGGGTGTAGGGCTCGAGCGCGGACAGATCCCACGGCTCAAGCGCGTCGGTGTATTTCTTGGGCAGCGATTTCGAGGCGAGCACCAGCACATCGTCAAAGAACCGCGCCACGCGGCCCGAGGCGCTGCGCCAGCGGACCTTTGGCACGCGCACCTGCTGGCGTTTGCCATCGCGCACAACGGTCTGGGTGACGTAATAGACCGTGCCACGCTGGCCCGTGTAGCTTGAGCGTGTGTCGGCGTCATAGGTCCAGTAGGGGACGTATATCCCCTGCATCTTGCGGCCCTTGCGTGCGTATTCCTGCAAGCCGTTGGGAGCGAACCAAAGTGAGCCGAGCCAGTCTTTCATGGCGTCGCGGGCGGTGCTTTCGGTTTGGGCAAATGGCAACACGGCACGGGGTTTGATGTGGCGGTTTGTGCCGGTGTCAACGACCACGGGGGTGGCGCAGAAGGGGCATTCGGTGGCATGTTTGCCGCCCTCGAATTCAACCTGAGCGGCGCAGTTGGGGCATTGCGCGACCCGGGTTTCTTCCATCTGGTCCGCTGGCAGATCGGCGCTGAGACCCCGGCGCAGGTCAAGTTCTGCGATGGGTTGGAAATGGAAACCCGCGCCGTCGATGCGTTCGGAATTGCCGCAGTGGTCACAGACCAGTGCCCCGGTTTCGGGCGCAAAGCGCAAATCCGACCCGCAGGTGTCACAGGGGAAACGGTGTTCGGCCAGCGGCTGGTCGATGTCGAAATAGGCGTCGGGGGTGGATGTGTCGGACATGGTGCAGGAATAGCGCTGATCGTGTCGGTGTTCCAGCGGTCGATTGTCTGCCGGTTGCGCGTCGTGGTGCGGCATGGGGGTTGTGATGGGGCCGGTGCCATAATTTGGCCGCTTGACGGATGTAGAGCAAAGGGGAAACCGTTAGGGAGTGTAGTCATGCAAGATGCAGTTCAGCAACGTCCCGCGACCTTTGGGCTGCTGGGGTTTGTTCTGGGTGTTGTCAGCCTTGTTGTCATTCTGATCCAGCTTTCGGCCTTTTTCGAGCCGCAACAGAAAAGCAGCGGTGCCGTGATTGGTGAAATTGCGGCGGAGATCAAGCTATCGGCGGCGCGGGTACTTGCGGGCAAGCCTGCACCCGAGGCGGCACCTCCCAAGCCTGATTACGGTCAGATCATCGCGGTTGCCGCGATGGTAGTCGCCGGGGTTGCCGTCATGCTTGGAGGGATCGGTCTTTATCGCAATGAGCCGCACCGGCTGTCATATCTGGCGGTGGGCGTTGGCCTGTCCAGCATCGTCATGTTCTATTTTTTCTGGCTGGCGGTGTTGATCTGCGGAGCGATGCTGTTGGTGGCGATCATCAAGAATCTGGACAGCATTCTGGCGTAGCGCCGGGCGTGATCCCCGCCCGCGTTTGCGCCGCTACAAAAAGCGGTGCAGTGCTTTGGGTGCCATGATCCGCAGCGCATTATCGCGCAGTTTGACGTGTCGCCAGACGTGGAACACCGCGTGGATGCCCGCGATCAGGGCGACAAGATAAAATTCGAAAATGTGAATCTGCCCGATGATGTAATTTGCCTGTTTCAGGTTCAAAGGCGGCGCGATGGGCAGAAAGCCCCCGGCCTTCATCAGGAAGGGCGAGGTGAGGCCCAGAAGAAAACCACCCAAGGCGACGCCGAACAGCCCCCAGATCAGCGCTTTGTGCAGGAATTGGTGGAGGATGCGCGCGCGGGGGCCAAGCTTGGGGCCGGGGCGGCTGGCCAGACCGCGGCGCAGGTAGTCGGCGGTCCAGATCAGGCAGAGGGTGACAAAGATCAGGGCGAGGATGGAATGGGCCTGAAACGCCTTGCGCCCGAAAGGAAGGATATCGTCGGGGGTGACAAGGACGAACCAGATCAGCAGTGGCAGCATTGTCCAATGCAGGATTTTGAGGGCGGCGCGGCGGGTTGGCATGCGGAAGATACGGGGCAGGCGGCGGTAAAGTTTCATGCCGCCTGCGCCGTGCAGACCTGTGAACGTGCTGTGTGTCTTACGCACCGGGAGGCGGCGGCGGCAGGACAGTGAACAGCTGTGCCAGTTCCATCACGTCCTCGGCCTTTTGCCAGCCGTCCTGTCCCGGCGTCCAGACGTAGGTGTCACGGGTAAGCTTGCCTTCGCCCGCCATACGGCCCATCGCCGCTTTGGAGAACGGGCCCGTGGTTTGCCCGCCTTCGGCCACATGCCAGACGTGTTCGACCGGGGGCGGGGGCGGCACCATCTGGGCTGGTGCGGGCCGTGCACCCCAGGGACCGGCCTGTGCTGCGGCCGCGTGGCCGATCTGCATGCCCAGACCCGCGCCAAGACCTGCCTGAATGGCGGCAGCACCGCCACCATCGCGGCCAAGCGCTTCGGCGGCCTGAAACTGCATATATTCGTTCAGGTTTCCGATCACGCCCATAGACGATCGTTTGTCCATGACTTCCTCAACCGCCGGCGGAAGCGAGATGTTTTCGATGTAGAGTTCCGGCATGGCGAGGCCGTATTCCGCCAGTTGCGCCGCGATTTCCTTGCCGACAAGCTGGCTGAGTTCGCGGGTGTTTGCGGCCATGTCGAGGACGGGAATTTGGGCGCGGGCGATGGTGCGGGAAAATTCCTGAACGATGATGTTGCGGATCTGGTAGCTGATTTCGTCCATCGTGAATTCACCGTCCGTGCCGACGATCTCGCTCAGGAAACGGGCAGGGTCAGAGACGCGCACGGAATAGGTGCCAAAGGCGCGCAGGCGCACGGGCCCGAATTCAGGATCGCGCACGATGATGGGGTTTTTGGTGCCCCATTTCAGATCGTTGAAACGGGTGGTGTTGACGTAATAGATTTCGGATTTGAAGGGCGAGCGGAAGCCGTGATCCCAATGCTGGAGCGTTGTTAGGATCGGCATGTTGTTCGTCTCAAGCATATAGAGGCCGGGGGTGAAGACATCGGCCAGCTGGCCTTCGTGAACGAACACGGCGGCCTGTCCTTCGCGCACCGTGAGCTTGGCGCCGTATTTGATCGCGTGGCCCTCGCGTTCGAAGCGCCAGACCATCGTGTCGCGGGTGTCATCGGTCCAGTGGATGACGTCGATGAATTCGCCTGAGAGGAAATCGAAAATACCCATGATTATGGTCCTTTATCTGTTGTCTTGGGGGCCTAAAGCGGTCCGCCGGTCAGCTCGCGGGCGATGATGCGGGTGATCGGGGCGGCTTCGCGGGCGTTCATGCCGGTGCGCAGGCGGCTGTCATACAGCATTTTAAGCAGCAGTTCGTCGTGGCTGGTCAACAGCGCGAATTCGTCGTCATCGTTAAAGATCGAGGGGCGCGCGCCGGGGTGGTCATTGGCAAGGCCAAGGCCCTGCGCCAGTTCCTCGTGGATGCAGGACAGGCGCAGAAGATCGGGGTTTTCGGCACGGATCACGGCAACGGCGGCAGTGTAGGTATTGGCATTGGGACCGGCGGCATAGGCGGCGACGGCGCAATAGGTGTCGCGGCGCATGTTGCGTAGGGCGCTAAGTGATGCGGCTGTGATGCCGGGGATGCGCGCGGCGGCTTCCATCAGCGCGTCGGCGCGGTCATCCTCGGAGGCGATGATCACCAGGAAATTCGGGTTGCCGATGGCCGAAACCGGGTGGCCCGTGACACGCGCCAGACGGCGGGCGTAGCGGTTTACATTGTCGCTGTCGGCCTTGCGTTGGGACGGCGGCACACCGTAACCAAAGATCACTTCCATGCGAACGGGGGCCGCCCAGCGGCGCAGGGGGCTGGCCCCGCCGCGCCCGGTGAAGTTACCGTCGTATTCGTTATAAAACGCGATCTGTTCGAAGTTCGCCGCAAGCATGTCGGCGCTGTAGGGCGTATCAATGCCGCCCCCGTCGCGGCGCAGCAAACCCTGAGACAGCTGCGCGCGCTGCACCTGATTGAGATACTGCCGCAGCATCGCGCTTTTTTGCGACGTCGGTTTGGCGACAACCGCAGGGGGCGGTGGGGCCGCAACGGGGCGGGCCACCGGTTTCAGCGATGGCTCAACCGGGGCGGTGGCGGTGCAGGCCGTCAGTGCCAGCGCCATTGCCGCCGCCGCCAGCTTGCGCATGCCCCCGATGTGTCCCGCTTGCGTCATTGCCAATTCCTAGCCCGGCACCGACCCGGAGGCGGTTTCACCCAAGCCGGTCTTTTTGGCCTTGGCTGCGGCCAGTGTGTCGCGCAGTTTGGCTTCCATTTCCTTGAGGTCTTCCTCGGCGGCGGCGCGTTTGGCCTTGCCTTCATCCGCGATCTGAAGCGATTCCTCGATGGTGCCGATCAGGTCCGCATTGGCCTGTTTCACAGCTTCAATGTCGAAGACGCCGCGCTCCATTTCCTGACGGATGATCTTGTTGCTGTCGCGCAGGTTCTTGGCGTTGGAAGTCAGCAGCTCATTGGTCAGATCGTTTGCCTCGCGCACCGCCTTTGCGGCTTCAGCCGAGCGTTGGATGGTCACCGCCTGCGCCAGTTGCGTTTCCCAAAGCGGTACGGTGTTCACAAGGGTGGAGTTGATCTTGGTCACCAGCGACTTGTCGTTTTCCTGCACCAGCCGGATGGAGGGCAGGGACTGCATGGTGACCTGACGGGTGAGTTTCAGGTCATGCACCCGGCGTTCCAGATCGTCGCGGGCGGCGCGGATGTCGCGCAGTTCCTGTGCGACCATGACGGCGTCGTCCTCGGCTGCGGCTTCGACCTCGCGTTCTTTCGCGGGGATGGTTGTGGCGTCTAGATCGGCCAGCTTGGCCTCGCCCGCCGCGATGTAAAGCGCCAGTTCGTCGTAGAATTGCAGCGTCTTTTCATACAGCATGTCGAGCGATTTGATGTCCTTGAGCAGCGTATGCTCATGCTCAAGCAGGTTGTCGGTGATGCGGTCGATCTGGCCCTGCACCTTTTCAAACTTGGCGGTAAATTTGGCGAAGGGAGCCGCGCGGCCCAGCAGTTTTTCCCACCAGCTGCGGTCACGGCGCACGTCAAGTTCGGAGACCGAAAACCCCCGGATGGTGCTGACGATGTTGCGCAGGCTGTCACCGGCAGGGCCCACATCCTTGTTGCGCACGTCGGCCAGCATGGACTGGCTGATTTCCTGCAGCTCGGCCTGCGCGGCAGAGCCGAAGGAGACGATAGACTGCGTGTCTTCCATGTCGATCTCGGCCATGCGGCGCTTGATCTCGTCGCCCAGGGGCTTGTCGGCCTGATCCAGCGGTACGATGGCATTTGCCTCGCGCGGTTCGGGCAGGACAACGGCGGTCACTTCCTCGACCATCGCGAGGGATTTAGTGGCTTTTTGACGAACAGTTTCAGACATTTAATTTGGTCCCTTAATGTTTCAGATGAAGTGCGGCTACTTGTCGAGCCGCACTCCTTCCCGCGCGAGACGGTCGCGCAGGACGTCGATTTCAATGTTCAGGTCGCTTCGGTCATCCAACAGTGATTTGCGGGTGCGGGCGGCGAAATTCTGCTCTAGATCGTCGAGGAGCGCAAAGTAATCCGCGCGCGCGGCGCTGTCACGTGTGCGGCTGTAGATGTCGGCAAACTTGGCCGTGGCATCGCGCGCGCCGCGCAGGTAGACGCCCAGAAACTTGCGGGCCGCCGTCAGATCGCGGGGGTCTTCCTCTACCGTGCGGATGAGGGTGCGGGCGGTGTCCTGAAAATCCTCGACCTTGGCGGTGGCTTGCCGGTCGCCCGCGCGTTTGATCGCATCGCGCATGGCGGCCAGATGTTCTTCGGCTTCATCCACCACACGTGCAACGCGGTCCTGCTGAAAGGTGTCGATGCCTTCCATTCCCTTGGATTTGAGCGGGTCGATCCCGAAGGCGGCCAGATGCAGGGCTGCGGTGCAGATGCCAAACAGCAGCGGTGACAGAAGGTCCGTTGAATTAAGGTGTGCCATGACCGCAAGTGCCGCGCCGATCCCGGCCCCGGCGGCGGCAAAAATCTTGCGCGGTATGGCGGGGCGGTGGGCTATCTTGCGGGCATCAAAAGCAGCCTGTGCCTGCAAACCCTCACGCAGGAGCCATGCAGACAAGAGCCAGATCCCGGCCCCGGCAAGGCCAAGGGTCATCGGGATCGCCCCGTCGCCCAGTGTGGTGGCCACCAGCGGGATGGCGGGGATGAACATGACGTTCGCGCGACCACCTGCGGGGTTCACCTGAACCTGACGCGACGCCTTTTGCGGTTTGTCACCGGTGTCCCCGTCGGGGCTGTATTTGCCGCCAAAGCGCTGCGCCATGCGTTCAAAGCCCCCCGAGCCAGCCGGTGGCAGTGCCGAAAAGCACAACAATCAGAGCGATATATGCCCCTTTCTGAATGCCGGATGAACCCATCTGTGTGTCCTTTAGATCGCTGAAATCATCGGGGAAAGCGCGTTTATCGGTGGTGAACATGGAGACCACGAAGCTCACGAGGAGCGCGATGCACAGTATGACTGCCACGCATGCCACCAATATCAATACCAAACGGCCCATATTCGCCCTCCTTCCTCAACATAGGCGTTCGTGCGGCGCAGCGCTAGGTTGCCGCGCCCGCAACCTGTCCCGCCATATGCCAGACGCGTTTTGCGGTCTTTGGGGCACCGGCGGAGCACTTGGGGCACAGACACAACGCGCCTTTTCAGTGACGCGATGCGGTGCGGCGTTCGGCGTTCAGTTTACGGGTATAACCGGACTGGATCACCTCAACCGCGACCAGCACGACAACGGAGAAATAGAAGGTGGTTTTGGACATCGGGATGACTTCGTACCCAAAGAACCGCAAGGCCAGATCGGGGTCATGCATGGCGTGGGCGGCGGCCTGACCGGCCTCGCCCAGCAGGACAATGCCGACGATCAGCAGGATAAACAGGCCCAGCACCTCGTACATGCGGTTGGCCTCAAGAAAGCGGGTGACACTGTCGGCCAGCACCAACATCGCGATGCCCGACAGGATGATCGCGGTGGCAAGGATGATGAACACATCCGTGATCGCAAGCGCGGAAAGCACCGAATCAAACGAAAAGATCAGGTTCATGATCACGATCAGCATGACCACCTGTGCGGCGGATTTGCCGGATTTACCTTCGACGTCGGTATCAAGGTGTTCGATCGCCAGCATGTGGCTGATTTCCTTGACGGCCGTGTACATGATGAACGCACCGCCGATGATAAATACCAGCGTGGCAAAGTTGACGCCGCCGGTCAGCACGCCTTCCCAGTTTAGGATAAAGAAGGGTTCGGCCATCGCGTCGATCAGCTGGATCATGGTGAACAAAAGGATGATGCGCAGGGCCACAGCGATGATGATGCCCCAGCGGCGCACGGCGGCCTGTTGCGCGACGGGTGCGCGTTGGCTTTCGATTGAGATGTAGAGCAGGTTGTCAAAGCCCAGCACCGCCTGCAGGAAGCAGAGCATGATGAGGTTGCCCAGATTTTCGATGGTAAGAAGGTCGGTCATGTCTGTCCCCTTGTTCGCATTGCAACGTCTTTAGGGGGTTCGGCATGTGATGTGAATTGGCTGCGACGGGGAATTTTCGTGCCTTGGTGTCGGCAAGGTTGCAGCGTTTTTGAAAAATTCGTGTCGAAGTCTTTTTATGGGGCGGGTTTGGGTCGCGGATGACTTGATGCGCGGCGGCTGACACGCCTGCGGGGATTGCAGGGGATCAGCGGCGGGGTTTTGAGGGCTTGCGGGGCGGGCGTCGCACCGATTTCGGTTTTTTCGCCGCTGTGCCGCTGTCGTCTTCCAGTGCCAGTCCGAGCTGATCGCGCACGACCTTGCGGCGCAGCTCTTCGACCTCGCCGGGTTTCAGTTCGCCCAGCTGGAAGGGGCCATAGCTGATGCGGATCAGGCGGTTCACGCTGAGGTTTACGGCCTCCATCGCGCGGCGGATTTCGCGGTTCTTGCCCTCGCGCAGACCGATGGTGAGCCATGCATTCGCGCCCTGCTGGCGGTCCAGTGTCACGGTCATGGGCTGAAAGCGTTCGCCGTCGATGGTGATGCCTTTGCGCAGTGGCTCAAGGGCTGCATCCGAGGGGCGGCCATTTACGCGGACGCGGTAGCGGCGCAGCCAGCCGGTGCTGGGCAGTTCCAGCTGTCGCTTGATGCCGCCGTCGTTGGTCAGCAAGAGCAGCCCTTCGGAGTTGAGATCAAGCCGTCCGACGCTCATGACGCGGGGCATGTCCTCTGGCAGGTCATCGTAGATGGTGCCGCGGCCCTTTTCGTCGCGGGTGGTTGTGACCAGCCCGGTGGGCTTGTGATAAAGCCACATGCGCGGGGGCTCGGGTTCTGACACGGGCTTGCCGTCGACGGTGATTTTGTCGGCTTCGGTTACATTGAGCGCCGGAGAGGAGATTTGTGCGCCGTTCACACGCACGCGGCCCGCCTCGATCATGCGCTCGGCCTCGCGACGGCTGGCGATGCCGGCGCGTGACAGGACTTTGGCGATGCGGTCGCCCGCTGGTGTATCAGACTTGGGTGTGTCGGTCATGGGGGTGCTCTACCGGCTTTGGCGGGGTTGCGAAAGGGGCGGCTTTACGCTCCTTATGCGGGATGCAGTTTCGGTCATTCATGAATGTGGCGCTGGCAGAGGCGCGGGCGGCAGGCGCGCGCGGCGAGGTGCCGGTGGGTGCAGCCGTGGTAAGCCCTGCGGGCAAGGTGGTGGCACGGGCGGGCAACCGGACGCGGGAATTGCACGATCCGACGGCGCACGCCGAAGTGCTGGCGATCCGCGCGGCCTGTGCGGCGGCGGGATCGGAGCGGTTGGGCGATCACACGCTGTACGTCACGCTTGAGCCTTGCGCGATGTGTGCGGCGGCCATTGCGGCTGCGCGGATCAAGACCTTGTATTACGGAGCATCCGACCCGAAATCAGGCGGTGTGGCGCAGGGCGCGCGGGTCTTTGCGCATCCCCAGTGCCACCATGCGCCAGAGGTGTTTGACGGGATCGCGGGCGCGCAGGCGGAGGCGCTGCTGAAAGATTTCTTTGCCGCGCGGCGACAGGAATAGGGACAGGCGAAATGGCAGTCAGCAAGGAATTGTCGCGGTTCACACGTGACGCACTGGCGGCGGGCAAGACCCGCGAGGAGATTGCGCAGGCGCTGACCGCGTCGGGGTGGAGCGCGTCGGAAGTGGCGGACGCGCTGGGCGCCTACGCCGAAACGCCGTTTTCGCCCCCCGTCCCACGCCCGCAAAGCACGGTTTCGGCGCGGGATTTCTTTGTCTACGCGCTGACCTTCGGGCTGATGATCCTTGGCGCGATCTATCTGGTGGTGCTGTGTCACGCGCTGATTGATCTGGCGCTGGATACCGAGACCTACCGCGCCAATCGCACCATCCGCTGGGCGATGGCGGTGCTGATCGTGGCCACGCCGGTCTATTTGTGGCTGACGGTGCGCGAGCGGGCAAAACTGGCCGCTGATCCCGCACTTTATCGGTCCGCCATTCGCAAGTGGCTGATGTATCTGACGCTGCTTTTGTCCTCGATGGTGTTGCTGGGGGATCTGATGGCGGTGATCTATGCGTTTCTGAACGGGGATTTCACGGTTCAGTTTCTGGCCAAGGCGGCGGTGGTTGCTGTGGTCGCCGGGCTGATTTTCATGTTCTACCTTGGTGATATCCGCAAGGGGGATGCGGCGTGAACCGCCTGCTTGCGGTGGTGATGCTTGGCCTTGTGGCGGGTGCGCTGATCGCGGGATTTGTCGTTGTGGGCGGGCCGGGCACCGCGCGGATGGAGCAGCGCGATGAGCGGCGGTGGCAGGCTTTGAACGATTGGGGGGAGTATCACCTATGTCGGGTGCGGCAGGAGGGGGATGCCACGTGTAACGCCCCTTTGCCGCGTGACAGGATCGGTCTGAGTGAAGAGGATTTTTCTCTCACGCGGGTGAGCGACGCCGCTTTTCGTGTTTGCACGATGTTTGAAACGGATGCCGCGCGGCTGGAGGACCACTGGCGCTTTAGGCGGGTGTCGTTTGACGGGCAGGAGGCCTGCATGGCCTTTCGCAAGCAAGACGGCATCTGGTCGCGTGACTAGGGCAAAGGCTTAGCGGCATCCGACCTCTGATGGGTTGGATGCCGCAGGATAGCGAATATTATCCCAGCATTTCGTTCAGCACCTTGTCGGGTGCGCTGGCGGACGCGGGTTCGTCGCGCGCGATGGCGGGGGTGGCGTGCACCCAGTCGCCGCTTTGCGCGAGGGATACCATGAAATGCGCCACGTCCGCGTGACGGCTGCGGATCATGTCCTCTGGGATGACGTCGGCCTGCACGGTGTAGTCGCGCGTTTCCTCGCCCTCCATCAGCCAGCCGGGGCGCACGGCGGTCCAGTCGATGCTGCCAGACCGCTTGCGCAAGATCGCCTCCATCTGGCCCATCTGTTCAAAAACCAGATGCAAACCCGTCATGGCGGGGATTTTGAACCACAGGGGGCCACGGTTCTTTTCCTCGACAAAGCTGGCGGACATGACGATCAGGCGTTTGACGCCCTGCGCCTCCATCGCGTCGCAGATGGCGCTGGTGCCATCGGTATAAAGCGGGGGCGGGTCCAGCAGGGTTGCAGGATCATTGCCGACGCCAAGGCAGGACAGGACCACGTCGCCGCCTTTGACATGGTCGGACAGATCATCCTTGAGCACGTCGCCTTGGATATGGGTGATGAGGTTATCGTCGGAGGTGGTGTCGGGCAGGGTGTGATCCACGGCGCGGACGCGAAAGCCCGCGTTCCGCGCGGCGCGGATGGCGTGTTTGCCGGTGGTGCCGCCTGCGCCAAAGATCACGATTGTGCGGGGGTCTGATGTCTGCTCGGTCATGTGTTGGTTTCCTTGTGAGGTTGCACAGAAAACTGGCGGGCGGGACTGAGGGTTCCCGGCCCGCGCCGCGACATCGGATCACACCCGCATCTAAAGCGTGATTGGTTCCATCACCTGAGGCTCGATCACATCGACGCCCGGCAGGCCGTCGGCCAGCACCGTTGCGGATTGTTCAAGCAGATCGAAGGTGCGGTAGTGGCAGGGGATCACGGTTTTGAAGTCGAAATAGCGTTTGGCGGCATAGGCTGCTTCGGCCATGCCCATAGTGAAGTGGCCGCCCGCCGACAGAATACCGATGTCGGGTTTGTAGAAATCCCCGATCCAGTCCATATCGGCCATGATGCCTGTATCGCCGGAGATATAGACGCTTTTGCCTTCGGCGCGCAGGACAAATCCGCATTCATTGCCCATATAGCGGCGCGTGTCGGCCACATCCGCGCTGGAGGAATGGGAGGCCGGGACCATGCTGACGCTCACCTCACCACCCAGACCGATGGTGCCCCCCATGTTGAACGCCTGTCCTTCTGTGGCACCCTGCGCATGCAGGAACTGGGCCAGTTCATACATCCCCGACACCGGCGCGCCGGTCTGCTTTGAGATGTCGACAACATCGGTGATGTGGTCAAAATGTCCGTGGGTGACCAGAATATGCGTGGCCCCTTCGACGGCGGCACCGTGCTGGTCTTCGGGCAGCGACGGATTGCCGTTCAGCCAAGGGTCCAGCAGGATCACCTGATCTGCGGTTTCAAACCGGAATGAGCCGTGGCCAAGCCAGATGATGTTCATGTGTCTATCCTCCCTTTGGTTTGCCCGACTTTAGCGTCTTTGAAGTGAGGCGCCAGCCTCCCCTTGCGAGGGCGCGCGCGGGGCGTTATTGGCAAGACAAGTGAGATCACCGCGAGGGACCCCGATGTCGATTGACGAAAACACCGCCGCCCGGGTGGCGAAACTGGCCCGGATCAAGGTTGAGCCTGACGCGCTGCCCGCGCTGGCGCAGGATTTTAACGGTATTCTGGGCTTTATCGAGCAACTCAGCGAGGTGGATGTGGACGGTGTGGAGCCGATGACATCCGTGACGCCGCAGCGTTTGAAACGGCGCGAGGACGTGGTGACGGACGGGGATCAGCAGGACAAGGTTCTGGTGAATGCGCCCGACGCCCGAGAGGGCTTTTTCGCCGTGCCGAAGGTGGTGGAATAAGCGGCGTATCGCTGCCAACGGGCCAGGCCCGACTGATCTGAGAGGAATACCCGGATGACCGAACTGAACAAACTGGGCCTTGCCGAGGCACGCGATGCGCTGCGCAAGGGCGAGACATCGTCCGTTGAGCTGACCGAGGCGTGCCTGACCGCTATTGAAGGGGCCGGGGCACTGAATGCATTTGTCCACAACACGCCCGATGTGGCGCGGGCGCAGGCGAAATCGGCAGATGACCGTTTGAAGGCAGGTGATGCGCCCGCAATGTGCGGTCTGCCCATCGGCATCAAGGACCTGTTCTGCACCAAGGGTGTGCCGTCACAGGCGGGATCGCGCATCCTTGAGGGGTTTTTGCCGGAATACGAATCCACCGTCAGCCAGAACCTGTTCGATGCAGGTGCGGTGATGCTGGGCAAGCTGAACATGGACGAATTCGCGATGGGGTCGTCCAATGAGACCTCGGTCTACGGCAATGCGGTCAACCCGTGGCGGCGCGGCAACGATGATACCGCGCTGACGCCCGGTGGGTCTTCGGGCGGGTCGGCGTCTGCGGTGGCGGCGGATCTGTGTCTGGCGGCGACGGGTACGGATACGGGCGGGTCGATCCGCCAGCCTGCGGCCTTTACCGGCATCACGGGGATCAAGCCCACATACGGGCGGTGTTCGCGCTGGGGCATTGTGGCGTTTGCGTCATCGCTGGATCAGGCGGGGCCGATGACCAAGAATGTGCGCGATGCGGCGATCATGCTGGAAGCGATGTGCGGGCATGATCCGAAGGATTCGACCTCAGCCGATCTGGCAGTGCCGGATTTCGAGGCGGCGCTGACCGGCGACGTGCGCGGCAAGAAGATCGGAATTCCCAAAGAATACCGGATGGACGGGATGCCCGAAGAGATCGAGCAGTTGTGGCAGGACGGCATCGCGATGATGAAGGACGCCGGGGCCGAGATTGTCGATATTTCGCTGCCGCATACGAAATACGCGCTGCCCGCGTATTATGTGATCGCGCCTGCCGAGGCGTCCTCGAACCTCGCGCGGTATGACGGGGTGCGCTATGGCCACCGCGCCAAGCTGGATCAGGGCGATGGCATCACCGAGATGTACGAAAAGACCCGGGCCGAGGGGTTCGGGGCCGAAGTGCAGCGGCGCGTGATGATCGGGACCTATGTGCTGTCAGCGGGTTTCTATGACGCCTATTACAACCGTGCGCGCAAGGTGCGGACGCTCATCAAGAAGGACTTTGAGGATGTGTTCGCGCAAGGTATCGACAGCATCCTGACGCCCGCGACGCCTTCGGCGGCCTTTGGTCTGGGTGAGATGGCGGATGCCGATCCGGTGCAGATGTATCTGAACGATGTGTTTACCGTGACGGTGAACCTTGCCGGTTTGCCGGGTGTTGCTGTGCCTACGGGGACTGACCGTCAGGGTCTGCCTCTGGGTCTGCAATTGATCGGGCGTCCGTGGGAGGAAGCTGATTTGCTGTCCTCCGCCTATGCGTTGGAGCGGGCGGCGGGGTTTGTAGCCAAGCCGGACAAATGGTGGTAAAAGAACCGCCAACAAGCAGTCAAAAGACAAAGCAGGACACATGATCAAACGCTCGTTTCTCGTACTCGCCGCTGGCGTGGCGCTGGCCGCCTGTCAGCCTGCCGTTCCTGATTCAGGGCGGGGTGTCGGTTTTGGTGACGAATTTACCGCCGAACAGGCCCGGCGCGAAGCGGCTTTGACGGGTGTACCGGCACCCGCGCAAGTATCGGCGGCACCCTTGGGGGCGGCGGCACCGCAGCCCGGTTCGGCCGAGGCGACGGCAGCGCAGACCACGGCGGTTCTGGCGGCCACACGGCCCGGTGGGCTTGGCAATGACGCGGCAACGAATTCGGGCGTGGCCCCAGTGGATGCAAGCCCGTCGAATCCTGCACCGCCCGTGCTGAATTCCGCCGGGATTTCCGACGAGAACGATTTTGACGCCGTGTCCGGCCAGCGCAGTATTGATGCGGATGCAGCACGCATTGCGGCCAACCGCCAGCAGTATCAGGTGGTTCAGCCCGAAGCCTTGCCAGACCGCACCGATACCGGCCCCAACGTCGTGGCCTACGCGCTTCAGACCAGTCACGCACGCGGCACGCAGGTGTACCGCCGCAGCGGGTTCAACCGTCAGGCCAAGTTTGTCCGGGCCTGTGCGGAATTCAGCAGCGCGGACGAGGCGCAGATTGAATTTCTGGCCCGTGGCGGGCCGCAACGCGACCGCAAGGGCATGGACCCCGATGGCGACGGCTATGCCTGCGCTTGGGACCCCGCACCTTATCGCAGGGCGGCGCAGCAAGGCTGATCAGTGTCTGATCCGGCCATCGCGGACTATCCGTCGCCCAACTTCAGCGCGCGGCGCGATGGTTTGCTGCCCCGGCTGGTTGTGATCCACTATACTGCCATGCAATCGGCACAGGCCGCCTGCGCGCGGTTGTGCGATCCCGAGGCCGAGGTGTCGGCGCATTACCTGATCGGGGGGGATGGCAGTATCGCGCGCCTTGTGCCCGAAGAGATGCGGGCGTGGCATGCGGGTGTGGGCACGTGGCACGGTCAGGACGATATCAATTCGCGCTCTATCGGAATTGAACTGGACAACCGCGGTACGCATCCCTTTTCGAACCTTCAGATGACATCACTTGAGACACTCTTGCACGGCATCATGCGCCGTTGGGATATTCCGCCATCGGGTGTGATTGGCCATTCTGACATGGCCCCAGGGCGCAAGGTTGATCCGGGTCCGCGCTTTGACTGGGCGCGGTTGATGCGGCAAGGGCTTGCCGCCACTCTTGGCGCATCTGTCCCCTCACAAGTCACCGAGGAGGCGTTCCGCGAGGCCGCATGCGCAGCTGGATACCCGCCGGACATTCCGCTTGAGACGCTGCTTAGCGCAGTGAGACTGCGCTGCGCCCCTTGGAAAGAAGGCCCCCTTGACCGGGATGACTTTAGACTGCCTTTGGGCTGACGCACGACATTCCGATCTTTTTGGCCATATGGTCGGCGGCGGCGTGGCTGCCCCATTGACGACCGCAGCGATGGCGCGCTAGGTCGCTGGACGCGCGGAAGACCGGATGGCCGCTTTGTGACACGAGCGATCGTGCATGGGGAGGAAAGTCCGGACTCCCAAAAGCAACGGTGCCGGGTAACACCCGGGCGGGGTAACCCGACGGACAGCGCCACAGAAATGAAACCGCTTTGGGTCATACCAGAGTAAGGGTGAAACGGTGGGGTAAGAGCCCACCGCAGGGCTGGTAACAGTCGTGGCACGGCAAGCCCCACCGGGAGCAATGCCAAATAGGGACCGCGTGTCATCTGGCCTTCGGGCCATGACGGGGCCGCTTTTGCCCCAGCAGGTCCGGGTTGGCAGCTGTAGCCGCATCGGCAACGGTGCGGTCAGAGGAATGGTCATCGAACCGGGGGCAACCCCGGGGAACAGAATCCGGCTTACAAGTCTTCCGCGCGGTTTGACCCCAGCGCCATTTTCCGGGCAGAAAATGGGTCGGAAAATTGCAATTTTCCGGTGCGTGCACGGATTGACGTAGCGTGCTGGGGCAGGGCCGCACTGGCAGCAAAGGTTGCGCCGCGAACCCGCCTTTTGCTGTTGACTCGCGCCCTCAATCCAGTAGAAGCCAAAACTCAGAATTCACGCACCCGGCGCCCAGCGCGGTGGTGCAGCAGGAGAAGATGACATGGCAAAGCCAACCACGATCAAGATCCGTCTGAACTCGTCCGCGGGCACAGGCCACTTCTACGTCACCAAAAAGAACGCGCGCACCATGACCGAAAAGATGGTCATCAAGAAATACGACCCCGTTGCGCGCAAGCACGTTGAGTACAAGGAAGGCAAGATCAAGTAAGATCTGCCTGAACTGAGACTGGCAAGGCCGCGCATCCTGCGCGGCTTTTTGCGTTCTGGGAGCGTGTTATGGACCCCTTGATCATCAGACCGGGACGGACCGAAGATATCGGGCCGCTCGACGTCTTGCTCGCCCGCAGCTATCCAAAGCTGTTGGCAGGCGACTACCCGGCGGACTTTCTGGCAGCGGCGCTGCCAAAGATTACTTATGCGCAGCCTGCGCTTGTCACTTGCGGGACCTATTTTGTTGCCCTGCAGGGCGCAAAGCTTGTGGGGGCAGGTGGCTGGACCCGGCAAACACCGGGAAAGGATGCAACGGTCCTGTCTGACATCGGACACATCAGGCATTTTGCGACCGATGTGGGGGTCGTGCGCCGCGGCGTCGGTTCGGCCCTTATGGCAGAGGTCTTGAGCACAGCAACGCAGGCCGGGATCAAGCATCTGGAATGTTATTCCACGCGCACTGCGGTGCCGTTCTACGCCCGTTGCGGGTTTGGGGTGGTGGCGGAGATTGATGTTCCGCTGGAAGCGGGCGTGCAGTTCCCCGCCGTGCGCATGACCCGGCAGCTGGACCCATGAAGCGGGTGATGATCGTCGGCGGGCCGGGGTCTGGCAAATCCACGCTTGCGCGCGCATTGGGCGCGCGGACGGGGCTGCCTGTGTACCACATGGACCTGCTGCACTGGAAAGAGAACTGGGAAGAACGGCCCGGCCCCGAAAAGATCCCGATGGCGCGGGCGATTGAGGCAAAGGAGAACTGGATTTTCGAGGGCGGCATATCGTCGACCTATCAAAACCGCCTCAGCCGCGCGGATATGCTGATCTGGCTCGACTTGCCGGTCTGGCTGCGTCTTTGGCGGGTGACCAAACGGTTGTTCCGGTATCTGGGGCGAAATCGGCCCGATTTACCACGGGGCTGCACGGAACGTCTGCACCCGGAGACACTCAGGTTCTACAAATTCATCTGGGCATACCGCCATATTCAGCGAGACAAGATTGCGCGGCTTTTGGCAGCTTACGATGGATCTGCGCGGATTGTTCATTTGAAAAGACCCCGCGAGGTGTCTGCTTTCCTTTCCTCCATGCCGGCCAATGCCCAGTGATGTGTGCCAGTATGCCAAGAAAAAGCCCGCCAAAGCGATTGCTGGGCGGGCTTCACTTTTTGGGCGTTTAGGCCCGTGTTATTCGCGCTGGCCGAAGAGCTGAAGCAGCATCATGAACATGTTGATGAAGTTCAGATACAGGCTCAGTGCGCCCATGATGGCCGCTTTGCCCAGCCATTCTGTGTCGCCGTGCGCGGCGTGCGCCACATACTCGGACTTGATGCGCTGCGTGTCATAGGCTGTCAGACCCGCAAAGATCAGAACACCGATGGACGAGATGGCGAACATCAGCGCGCCGGATTGCAGGAAGATGTTCACAATCGACGCCACGATCAGACCGATCACACCCATGATGAGGAAGCTACCCCAGCCTGAGATGTCTTTCTTGGTCGTGTAGCCCCAGAGGGACAGACCGGCAAAAGCAATCGACGTGATCAGGAAGATCTGTGCGATAGAATAGCCGGTGAAGACCAGAAAGATCGAGCTGATGGAAATACCCATCACTGCAGCGAAAAGATAGAAGACAGTCTGTGCTGTCGCAGCGGACATGCGGTTGATCGCGGCACCGAAGCCGAAAACAAAGATCAGCGGTGCAAACATCACGACCCACTTAAGCGGGGACGCATAGAGGGCATAACCGATGCTTGTCAGGTACTTGTCCGGCCCAAGTTGGGCGGCAGCGGCGGATGGATCGCTTGTTACCGACAGGCCGGAAATGGCCCAGGCGGCGGCAAAAGTGATCAGCATACCCACGGACATTGTGCCGTAGACCTTATTCATATGGGCGCGCAGGCCCGCATCGATATCGGCGGCGCGGGCTCCGGCTGCGGTCCGGATTGTATTCACGTCAGCCATTCATGACCTCCATTGGCTAAAAGACGGGATGCATCACACACGTGTGACACCCTCAGCACAGAATATCGGGGCTGACGCCGTTCTTTTCAAGACGGAACCTGCGGCGGGATGCCGCATATTTCCCTTTATTTGAGCCAATGTCCCGGCACATCCCAGACGGGCTTTGCGGCTTCGCTTGCGGCGGCACGTTCGGAAATGCCGATGTCTTCCAGCAGATGAGGGGCAAGCGCGGCCAGCTGCCGACGGCTGCGCCGGGCATTGAGGGCCGCGAACACTTGCTGTGCGAGGGCAGGACGGGAGAGAGAAGCGGTGCGGCGCAGGGTGGGGATGAGGCTGATGGCGGACACGGTGTGATCCTTCTGGTTTTGTGATGTAAAACTGGTTTGCATTTTGATGCTTGATATATCGGTGATCTTTGAGAATAATGAAAACGAATGTTTATGATGTCTTCGATCACAGGAGTTGATATATGCGAAATTTGGACCTGACGACCTTGCGATCTTTTGTGGCGGTTGCTGATTCTGGTGGCGTGACACGGGCCGCCGGGTTCCTGCATTTGACACAATCGGCGGTCTCTATGCAGTTGAAGCGGCTGGAGGACATGCTGGGCCTGTCGCTTCTGGACCGCAGCGGGCGGACCATTGCATTAACGGCATCGGGCGAGCAGTTGCTGGCCTATGCGCGCCGCATGGTTGCCTTGAATGACGAGGTGATTTCGCGGCTGACGCATCAGGCGTTTGAAGGGGAGATCACGCTGGGTGTGCCCCATGATGTGGTCTATCCTGCTGTGCCGCAGGTGCTCAAACAATTTCACGCGGCATACCCCCGTGTGAAGGTGCGTCTGGAGGCGTCTTATACCAGAACGCTGAAGGAACAGTTTGCCAAAGGGGACTGTGATCTGATCGTGACAACCGAAGCAGGGCTGGACCAAGGCGGCGAAACGCTGAGCACAAAGCCGCTGGTCTGGGTGGGCGCGCCGGGCGGTGCGGCATGGCGTCAGCGGCCGCTGCAACTGGCGTTTTGCCGGTTCTGTGTATTTCGCGGGCATATTGTGTCGGCGCTTGATGCCCGCGATATCCCCTGGGAGATGGGGGTCGACACCGAAAGTGACCGCGCCATCGAAGCGGCGGTCAGCGCCGATCTTGCGGTGCACGCAATGATCGAGGGAACACTGCCGCCCTATCTGGAAGAGATTGATCACGGTGGTGCCTTGCCGGACCTGCCAGTGCAGCACATCAATATGTACGGAGCCACGGGCAGCGGTGACGAGGTGCGCGATGCATTGGAAACGCTTTTGCGGCGTGCATTTGCGGGTCCGGCGGTGCAGAAGCTGCGCGCGATCTAGAAGGTTGGACCGTTATGCATGCGTGTTGCTGGCGGTATCAGCGGGAAATAGCCGATACTTTTCTGTCCTGCGACATGCTGGCTTTGGCTTGGGTGAGACACGCCCGTCTTCAGAGATGATAGCATCAAGGGTTCTACCTTGAGATGCATTATATCCAATTGAATCAACGCCTGCGTGGGGTACGCAGGGCTTGACGCGATGCAGAACCCGGCCCGCTGCGTGTAAGTCTGACGCGGTGGCGAAATTTTGTGCAAGGGGGAATTTTGAGAAAATTCTGTCTGCCTTGAATTGTAATGCCGATTTGATTTGCTCATTCCACGTGTGACTGTAAACTAAGGGGAGTAATCGGTTGTCAGGCAAACCGCCCAGCGGGGCGTGCCTGTTTTTTGTGCAAGGCAGTCGGAATAGACAAGGAAGAGTAACGATGGCGCATAAGGTTGATGTATATGTAGGACAGCGGATCCGGCAACGGCGCTGGTTGACCGGCATGACGCAACAGCGGCTGGCCGAACTGGTCGGGATCAAGTTTCAGCAAATCCAGAAGTACGAGACCGGCGCAAACCGTGTCAGTGCCTCGCGGCTTTGGGACATTGCGGATGCGCTTGGGGTGACGGTTGCCTTTTTCTTTGAGGGTTTGAAATCCGAAGAGGAAAACACAACCGAAAGCACAGAGAACGTCCCCGTCGATGTGATGGGCGACAAGGAAGCAATGGATCTGATCCGATCCTATTATTCGATTCCCGAAGATCAGCGGCGGCGCCTGTTTGAACTGGCGCGCGTGCTGAGTGATGTTGCATGACCTGACGGGCATCGTCCCTTGCGGACGGGCCATGTACGGATGACATCCCCTTTTTTCACACCAGACCTGCGCCGTGTGGCGCATCTTTTGGCTGATGCGGCCCGGGCGGTGATTCTGCCGTATTTCCGGGGCAATGCGCTGGGCACGGAGAACAAGCTGGAAGGTGACTACGACCCGGTCACGCTGGCCGATCGCGCGGCAGAGCGGGCGATGCGCGAGGTTTTGGCGCGAGAACGCCCGCAAGATGCGATTCTGGGTGAGGAATACGGAAGTGCGTCCGGCACATCCGGGCTGACCTGGGTGCTTGACCCGATTGACGGGACACGCGGGTTTGTCAGTGGCACACCGACATGGGGCGTGCTGATTGCGCTGTCGGATGGGAATGGGCCGTTCTTTGGCATCATTGATCAGCCGTATATCGGGGAACGGTTTGAAGGGGCACCGGACGGGGCCATCCTGCACGGACCGATGGGGCAGCGTGCGCTGACAACTCTGCCCCCCCGCGATCTGGGGGAGGCGATTGTTTTTACCACTTTCCCGGAGGTCGGAGAGCAGACAGACCGCGACGGTTTTCAGGCGGTGGCAGAACGGGCCAAGCTGACGCGGTACGGGATGGATTGCTATGCCTATGCACTGGTTGCGGCGGGCCAGATTGATCTGGTGATAGAGGCCGGGCTAGCCGCCTATGACATTCAGGCCCCCATCGCGGTGGTGCAGGCCGCAGGCGGGATCGTGACCGACTGGCGGGGCGGGCCGGTGCATGACGGCGGGCGTGCGTTGGCGGCGGCAAATGCCGAAATTCACGCACAGGCGCTGGCCATTCTCAAGAATTATTGACCCGGCGCGCCTGCGCTCGGTAACATGCGGCGCGGATGCGTTCGGGTTCTTTCCCGTTTTCCACCCGAACGCTGATATCAGATGAGATGGGTCTGCCTGCGGGATGCAGGAAAGGGGCTGTGATGTCTGATGTGCTGATCCGAAATGCCGATAGTATTGTCACGATGGATGACACGCGCCGCGTGTTGCAGGGCGCGGACCTGCGCCTGTCGGGGGGCGTCATTGTTGAGATCGGGCAGGGGCTTGACGGGCCGGGCGCGGTGGTGGACGCGCGGGGCTGCGTGATCACGCCGGGGTTGGTGAACACCCACCACCATTTGTATCAGTCAATGACCCGCGCGGTGCCCGGCGCGCAGGACGCGCTGCTGTTCGGCTGGCTCAAAACGCTTTATCCAATCTGGGCGCGGATGACGCCGGATCATATGTTTGCCTCCGCTCAGGTTGGTTTGGCAGAGCTGGCGCTGTCGGGCTGCACGCTGAGCACGGATCACCTGTACCTCTATCCCAACGGCACCCGGTTGGAGGATACGATTCATGCCGCGGCGGAGCTGGGCCTGCGGTTTCACCCCACACGCGGTTCCATGAGCATCGGAGAAAGCGCGGGCGGTCTGCCACCCGACACTTTGGTCGAGGACGAGGCGGCAATTCTGCAAGATTGCATTCGGCTGGTTGATGCCTTTCACGATGCGGCGGAAGGATCAATGTGCCGCGTGGGGCTGGCCCCCTGTTCGCCCTTTTCGGTCTCGCAGGACCTGATGCGCGAGACGGCGGCGCTGGCGCGGGACAAGGGGGTGATGATGCACACGCATCTGGCCGAGAACGAAGAGGATATTGCCTATTCCCTTGCGACGTTCGGCTGCCGGCCCGGTCAATACGCCGAAGAACTGGGCTGGGTGGGCCGCGATGTCTGGCACGCCCACTGCGTCAGGCTGGATACCGCCGAGGTTGATCTGTTTGCGCGCACGGGAACTGGCGTGGCGCATTGTCCGTGCTCGAACTGTCGTCTTGGATCAGGTGTGGCCCCGGTGCGCGCCATGCGCGATGCGGGCGTCCCCGTCGGATTGGGCGTTGACGGATCGGCCAGCAACGATGCGGGCAATCTGGTGGCAGAGGCGCGCATGGCGATGCTTTTGCAACGGGTGATGCGGGGGGCGGATGCGATGTCACCGATGGAAGCGCTTGAGATCGCCACGCGGGGCGGGGCCGACATGCTGGGCCGGGACGATTGTGGACGCCTTGCGGTGGGCAAACGCGCCGATGTTGCCGTCTGGGATGTCAGCGGGATTGCGTCAGCGGGATCGTGGGATCCGGCAGCGCTCTTGCTGGCGGGGCCGACATCCGTGCGGGATTTGTTTGTGGAGGGTCGCCAGATTGTGCGGGACGGGCATGTCACCACGATTGATCTGGCGGCGGTGATTGCGCGGCACAACGCGCTGGCCCGTGGCTTGATGGCCTTAGGCTAAGGCGGCGCGCGCACCGGCGATCCAGACGTCCGCAATGGCCCGGTCATCTCCCATCATTATGGTGGCAAACAGACTTTCCCAGTGATCCTGCGCCCGCGCTGTGCGCTGTGCGATGGCGGGGGTAGAGGCAAGGTTAAGCACGGTCAGGTCTGCCTCAAGCCCGGGTGCGATGCAGCCAATTTTGTCATGCAGATGCAGGCTGCGCGCGGAGCCTGCGGTGGCCAGCCATAGCAGTTCTGCGGCGTGCAGGGGCGTGCCGCGCAACTGGCCGATTTCATAGGCGGCGGCCATCGTGCGCAGCATCGAAAAGGACGATCCGCCGCCGGTGTCGGTGGCAAGGCCCACGGGAATGTGCCGCGCGCGCAGGCCCGCCATGTCAAACAGGCCCGATCCGATAAAGGTGTTTGAGGTCGGACAATGCACGAGGGCGGCACCGGTCTCGGTGATGCGGTCCACTTCGCGCGGCTCAAGGTGGATGGCATGGCCATAGAGGGCGCGTTCCCCGATCAGGCCGTGCGCTTCGTAGGTGTCAAGATAGTCGCGGGCCTGCGGGCACAGGTCGCGGACCCATGCGATTTCGTCGGTCTGTTCGCTCAGATGCGTCTGCATCAGGCAATCGGGGTGCTCGGCCCAGAGCGCACCAAGCGCGGCAAGCTGATCCTCGCTTGAGGTGGGGGTGAAGCGCGGGGTGATCGCATAGCTGACGCGCCCCTTGCCATGCCAGCGGTCGATCAGCGCCTTGCTGTCGTCATAGGCCGATTGTGCGGTATCGGTCAGGGCTCCCGGCGCATTCCGGTCCATGCAGGTCTTGCCCGCCACAATCCGTTGGTTCTGCGCGGCAGCGGCCCTGAACAGGGCTTCGGCGCTGTGCGGGTGGATCGTGCAATAGGAGGCAACAGTGGTGGTGCCGTTCGCGCGGGTCAGATCAAGGTATCGGGCGGCAATCTGCGCTGCATATTCCGGGTCGGACAGGCGTATCTCTTCGGGGAATGTATAATCATTCAACCAGTCGATCAGACGTTTGCCCCAAGACGCGATGATGGCGGTTTGCGGGTAATGCACATGGGCGTCGACAAACCCGGGGCAGATCAGATGATCCGCGCCATAGCTGACGCGGCGGGCCTGCGGATGGGCCTGCGCCAGCGTGTCGGCGTCGCCCGTGCGGGCAATGACCCCATCGCGGATCAGCACCGCGCCGGATGTGTCCACGCGCACGGCATCTTGCCAGCCACGCTGGGCAGGATCGCCGTCAAAGCGCAGTGTCGGGCCGGTCAAAAGGGTATCATTGATCATTTGATCACTCTAGTTTGCCGTCCGGCCGGTAACAACGCCCAAGCGCCATTGTCACCCCCCGGGCGCGGCCCTATGTTTCGGCGTAACCCGGGGAGACAGGTGCGATGTTGGATCAGATCGAAGAAGCGCCGGAGTCTTCCGAAGATGACGAGGCGCAAAACTATACGCTGGGGCCCAAAAAGGTATCCGCGATTCTCTATGCGGTAGAGATCGACGACCGCGAGAAACTGACAGAGCTGATGGATCCGCTGCATGCGGCGGATATTGCCGACCTGCTGGAACAGATCAGCGCGTTTGAGCGCAGCCGGTTGATCCGTCTTTATGACAAGCAATTTGACGGCGACATCCTGTCGGAACTGGACGAATCCATCCGCGAGGAAGTCATAGCGGTTCTCACGCCTCAGGTCCTGTCTTCGGCGGTTCGGGAACTGGACAGCGACGATGTTGTCGATCTGATTGAAGACCTTGAGGATGATCAGCAGGAAGTCATCCTTGACGCGCTGGAAGACGCAGACCGCGCGGCGGTCGAACAGGCGCTGAGCTGGCCGGAGTATTCCGCCGGTCGCCTGATGCAGCGCGAGGTGGTCGCGGCACCGGGGCACTGGACCGTCGGACAGGCCATCGACCGGCTGCGTGCCACACCCGAAGAGGATCTGCCAGATCAGTTCTATCATATTGTGCTGGTGGACCCGCGTTATCACCCGGTTGGCAATGTGACACTGGGCAAGCTGATGCGCTCGAAACGCGAGACGCGGCTGGATACGATTACGGAAGCCACGTTTCAGATCATTCCCGCCTCGCAGGACGAGGGGGATGTGGCCTATGCGTTCAACCAGTACCATCTGATTTCATCGCCGGTGGTGGACGACGAGGGACGTCTGATCGGGGTCATCACCATTGATGACGCAATGGCCGTGCTGGACGAGGAACACGACGAAGACATCCTGCGCCTTGCCGGTGTGGACAGCGAATCGACTCTTTCGGATTCGGTGCGCGCCACAACACGGCGGCGGTTGCCCTGGCTGGCGGTCAACCTTGCCACCTCCATCGCGGCGTCGCTGGTGATCGCCCAATTCGAAGTTGCGCTGGCGCAGATCGTGGCACTGGCCGTCCTGATGCCCATCGTGGCGTCAATGGGCGGGAACGCGGGCACGCAAAGCCTGACGGTGGCGACCCGCGCCATCGCGACGAAGGACCTGACCGGGTCGAACATCTGGCGCGTGCTGCGCCGCGAATGTCTGGTGGGACTGATCAATGGCGTGATTTTTGCCGTTGTGATGGGGATTGTCGGCATCATCTGGTTTGGCTCACCGATGCTGGGGGTCGTGATCGCGGCGGCGATGGTGATCAACATGGTGGTGGCGGGGCTTGCCGGGACCGGTATCCCGGTGGTGCTGGAGCGGCTGGGCATCGACCCGGCGCTGGCATCGGGGGCGTTTGTGACCACCGTGACGGATGTGGTCGGCTTTTTCGCCTTTCTTGGTCTGGCCGCAGCGGTGCTGTTGTGAGCGATCTTGCCCACGCCAAGGCGGTGATGCGGAAAGCGGCATTTACCCGGCGCAAGGTCCTGCACGAAAAGGCAGGGGCCGCGCAGGCGGGTTATCTGTCAGAGGTGCTGGCGGGGTATCGCGGGGTGCCTTTGTCAGGCTTCATGCCCATCCGCACTGAGATTGATCCGGTCCCCGCGATGGCAGAGGCAAGCGCGCATGGCACCGTCGGCGTGCCGGTGATCGACGCGGCGGATCATCCATTGCGCTTTGCCGCCTGGACACCCGACACCGTGATGGTGGCCGGTGCCTTTGGTGCTGCGGTGCCAAAAGCCCCTAGATATTTTGAACCGGAGATTCTGATCGTGCCGCTTTTGGCGTTCAACCGCGAGGGCGGGCGGCTGGGCTATGGGGGCGGGTTCTATGACCGCACACTTGAGTTGCTGCGCGCGCGACGGGCCACGCTGGCGATTGGATTTGCCTTTGCCGGGCAAGAGACTGATGATCTGCCGCTTGAACCAACAGATCAGCCGCTGGACATGATCGTGACCGAAGCGGGCGTGATCGAGATTGCAGGTGCCACACCTGCAAAACATCCGTCCGGAAAACCAATGTGACGTTTTATTGCCGCTTGTGTCTGCCGTAATTCATTCAGTGATACGGATGTGACAGCCATGATATGCGAAAATTCATTTTGGCAGGTGATATGGGGCTGACTGGTCTGATCCTTCGTGTGGTGGCATTCACACTGAGCGAGAAACCAGACCGCACCAGCGTGCCTGCATGCTTTATGTCTGAGCGCGCCTGCACGTGGCACCATTCGCCCTGCAAATACGACACGTGAAGCGCGCATTTGTTGCTTGCCCCAGACGTCCGGGCGGCATACCGCTTGGAACTATGAAAATACTGTTTCTTGGTGATGTCATGGGGCGCGCAGGCCGGCGTGCCGTGAGCGAAAATCTGGGTCGCATTCGTGAGGCATGGAAGCTGGATTTTGTCGTGGTGAACGGCGAAAACGCGACCTCGGGCATGGGGTTGTCCGCGGCCCATGCAAAGGTCCTGCTTGAGGCGGGGGCCGATTGCCTGACGCTGGGCGATCATGCCTTTGATCAAAAGGAAATGCTCAGTTTCATTGAGCAGGAGCCGCGCATTATCCGGCCGCTGAATTTTTCCAAGAACGCACCGGGCAAGGGCGCGCGGCTGTTCACGGCCAAGAACGGGCGCAAGGTGTTGGTGACACAGGCGCTGGGGCAGGTTTTTATGAAACGGCCCTTCGACGATCCGTTTTCGGCGCTTGATACGGTGCTCAAAACGCATCCTTTGGGTGGCATGGCATCGGCCATCATCGTGGACATTCATTGCGAGGCGACATCCGAAAAGATGGCGACGGGGCATTGGTGCGACGGGCGGGCAAGCCTTGTGGTGGGCACTCATACCCATGTGCCAACGTCCGACGCGATGATCCTGCCGGGCGGCACGGCCTATCTGAGCGATGCGGGCATGTGCGGGGATTATTATTCGATCATCGGCATGGACAAGGCAGAGCCCCTGCGCCGGTTCATCACCGGCATGCCAAAAGAGCGGTTTACCCCCGCAAACGGCGAGGCGACGCTTTCTGGTGTCTATGTCGAGACCGATGACCGGACGGGCCGCGCGACGCGGATTGTCCCGGTGCGCGACGGTGGCGCGCTGCAACAGAGCGCCCCGTGACCCGTCGCGAGATTGCGCTGTTTTCGCTTATTCTTGTTGTGATGGGCGCAGGATGGGGGGCGACACAGCCCATGACCAAGCTTGCCGTCAGCACCGGCTATGGTCATTGGGGGCTGCTGATGTGGCAGATGATCATCGGTGGTGTACTGATGGGCGCCATCTGCCTGTGGCGCAGGCTGCCCCTGCCGCTGAACCGGCGCACCATCCGGCTCTATGTGATTCTCGCGCTGATCGGTGCCGTGTTGCCCAACGGCATTTCCTATCAGGCAGCGGTGCATTTGCCTGCGGGCATCATGTCGCTGCTGTTGAGCATTATTCCCATGTTTGCCTTTGTGATTGCGCTGGCGCTGGGCAATGACAGCTTTTTGTGGCGGCGCGTCATCGGGCTGGGGTTTGGACTGATCGGCGTGCTGATCATCATTCTGCCGTCGGTCGATCTGGGCCAGCAGATACCGGTCTTCTGGGCTGCCGCATATCTGGTGACGGCGCTGTTTTACGCTTTTGAAGGCAACTACATCGCAAAATGGGGCACCGAGGGGCTGAACTCCTTTCAGGTCATGCTGGGCGCGTCCGTGTTTGGCGGGATGATGGTTCTGCCGCTGGTCTGGGCGTCGGATCAATTCATCGTGCCGGTATTTCCACTGCCTTTGCCGCAGATGGCGCTGGTGATGGCCTGCGTACTGCACGTGGCGGTCTATGCCACCTATATTTGGCTCGCTGGACGCGCTGGGGCGGTCTTTACCACTCAGGTGAGCTATATGGTAACGGGCTTTGGATTGATCTGGGCGTGGCTGCTGCTGGGCGAAGGCTATGCTCCGACGATCTGGGTCGCACTGTCGGTGATCTTTGTGGGCATGTATCTAGTGCAGCCCCGCGCGACGCTTGCGGATGCGACTGCGATGGGTGACAACTAGGGCGCAGGCCCGTTTCAAGGATTGGCTGATGGATTTCTTTCCTCTTTCGCAGACGGGCAGCGCGATCCTGTCCCTGGCGGTCGTGCTGGTGATGTTCATCCTGTTTCTGCGCGAATATTTCCCTACCGAGGTTGTGGCGCTGGGCGGGGCGGCGGTGCTGCTGGCCACCGGGGTGCTGCCTTACGAAGACGCGCGCATGGTGCTGTCCAATTCCGCCCCGTGGACGATTGCAGCGATGTTCATCGTGATGGGCGCGCTGGTGCGGACCGGGGCGCTGGATGTCCTGACGCAACTGGCCGAACGCTATGCCCGGACCAATCCCAAAATGGCGGTGGTCGGCGTGCTGGTGTCGGTCATGGGGGCCTCTGCGATCATGAACAACACCCCCGTTGTGGTGGTGATGATCCCGGTTGTCGTGCAGCTGAGCAAAACACTTGGCACCAAGGCTTCCAAACTGCTGATTCCGCTGTCCTATGCCGCCATCATGGGCGGTTCGCTGACGTTGATCGGCACCTCTACCAACCTTCTGGTGGACGGTGTGGCGCGGGGGCAAGGGCTTGAACCCTTCGGTATCTTTGAGATCCTGCCGATTGGTCTGGTGATTTGCGCCTGGGGGCTGACCTATCTGGCGCTGTTCGGGCGCAAATTGCTGCCGGACCGGGACAGCATGGCATCCATGCTGTCTGACCGGTCAAAGATGAAGTTCTTTACCGAGGCGGTCATTCCCCCCGAAAGCAACCTGATCGGCCGTGAGGTGCTGGATGTGAAGCTTTTCAAGCGCGAGGGGGTGCGGTTGATTGACGTGGTGCGCGGGGACCAGTCGCTGCGGCGCAACCTGCAGGGCGTGGAATTGCAGATTGGCGACCGCGTGGTTCTGCGCACCGAGATGACCGAGCTTTTGAGCCTGCAGGCCACCAAGGACCTCAAGCGGGTTGATCAGCTTTCGGCGGTTGAGACGACCACGGTTGAGGTGCTGATCACACCGGGTTGCCGGATGGTGGGGCGGTCGCTCGGCTCCATGCGGTTGCGGCGGCGCTATGGGGTATATCCGCTGGCGGTTCATCGTCGTAACCAGAACATCGGCCTGCAATTGGATGATTTGATTGTAAAAGTCGGTGACACGCTGTTGCTGGAAGGGGCCGCAGAAGACATTCAGCGGCTCGCGGCAGAAATGAACATGGTCGACGTCAGCCACCCTTCGGCACGTGCCTATCGCCGGGGCCATGCGCCGATTGCGATTGCCGCGCTTGTGGGGATCGTGACGCTGGCCGCGCTGAATGTGGCCCCGATCCTGCTGCTGGCGGTGGTGGCTGTGGCTTTGGTGCTGCTGACCGGATGCATCGACGCGGAAGAGGCGTTTTCCTTTGTGGACGGCCGCCTGCTGGCGCTGATTTTCTCGATGCTCGCGGTTGGGGCCGCATTGCAGAATTCGGGGGCGATAACCCTGATTGTGGATGCTATTTCGCCAACGCTGGGGACGTTGCCGATGTGGGCCGTGATCTTCTGCGTCTTCCTGTTGACCACGATCCTGACCGAAATTGTGTCCAACAACGCGGTCGCGGTGATCATGACGCCCATCGCGATCAGCCTTGCGGCTGCCCTTGGCCTTGATCCGCGCCCGCTTGTGGTTGCGGTGATGATTGCGGCGTCCTGCGCCTTTGCCACGCCCATCGGCTATCAGACCAACACACTGGTCTATGGGCCGGGCGGATACCGCTTTACCGATTTCATGCGCATTGGTGTGCCGCTGAACCTGTCGATGTCCTTGCTGGCCAGTGCGGTTATCCCGCTGATCTGGTAGGATCGAACGCCGGTGCGCGGCGCTGGAGGGGCGGGCGGATTGGTGTACGGCCCGGAGGAGGGGCTTGGTGCCAGTGTGGCGCGTGATGTGCCCTCAGAGGGGCCAGAACACGAGGATCGCCGGGATTGAGACGCCAATCACGATGATCTCAAGCGGCAGGCCCATTCGCCAGTAATCGCCAAAGCCATAGCCGCCGGGGCCAAGGATCAGCGTGTTGTTCTTGTGGCCGATGGGGGTGAGGAAGGCGCTGGAGGCCGCGACCGCCACGGCCATCAGAAACGGATCGGGAGACACGCCAAGCGTTTGCGCCATCTGGATGCCCACGGGTGCGGCAACGATGGTCGTTGCCGTATTGTTCAGCACGTCCGACAGGGTCATGGTGACCACCATGAGGACGGTCAATACCACCCACGGGGCCAACCCTTCGGTCAGACCGATAAGCGCCCCGGCGATCAATTCTGTCCCGCCGGAAGTTTCAAGCGCCGCGCCCAGAGGGATCATAGATCCCAAAAGCACAACAACGGGCCATTCGATATGGGTATAAAGTTCAGACAAAGGTACGATTTTTGAAAGCACATAGGCGATGACCACAAGCCCAAGTGCCACGGGCAGATAGATCAGGCCAACGCTGGCGGCCAGCACAGCGGCCCCGAACAGCCCGATGGCCAGCCAGACCTTGGCGTTTTCGGTCACAGCAAGCCCCCGGTCCGCCAGTGGCAGCACATCAAGCCATTCGGTGACATCCGCGCCGGTGTCGCGGGGCACCAAAAGCAAGAGGATGTCGCCCGCCGTGAGTTCTGTGCTCCGCAGCTGCGAGGTGATCTTGCGCCCGCGCCGCGAAATGCCCAGAAGAACGGTGCGCTGGCGCCACGCCAGCCCCACTGCCTGCGCGGTGCGGCCATTCAGGCGAGAGGTTTCAGTCACCACAACTTCAATGATTTCAACGCCTTCTCCGCCTGCTTTCAACTGATCTTCACGGGTGCTGTCGGCCAGTGCCAGATCAAGGGTGCTGCGAAATTCGTCCAACGCGTCGGGCGTTGCTTCCAGTACCAGCGCATCACCGGCCCTCAGCGCCACGTTGCGAGCCTGACCGTATCTGCGTTTGCCGTCGCGCATCAGGCCCAGAATGGCGACATCGGCGCTTTCCGCTGCTTCCTGAAGTTCTTCAAGGCGCTTTCCGATCTGTTTGCTGTCTTCCGGCACCACCAGCTCTGCGATATATTGTGATATATCTTCGGTGCTTATGACCGCATCCTCACGTGCCGGGATCAGCCGCCAGCCAATCAGCGCGACAAAAGCCATGCCCGCAATCGCGGCCACGCCACCAACGGGCGCGAAATCAAACATGCGAAACGGCTCACCCAGACTTTCCTGCCGGATCGAGGCGATGATGATGTTGGGCGGGGTGCCGATCAGTGTCACCATGCCCCCCAGAATAGTGGCAAAGCTCAGCGGCATCAGGCTGAGCCCCGGCGCGCGGCCGGCCTTGCGCGCGGTCTGGATGTCGACGGGCATCAGCAGGGCAAGTGCTGCCACGTTGTTCATGAAGGCAGACAAGATGCCCCCCACGGCCCCCATCAGTGTGATATGCGCCCCCAGCGACCGGGAGGCGTCCACAAGCGTGCGGGTGATCAGCAGCACAGCACCAGAGCGTACCAACCCCGCCGACACCACAAGCACCAGCGCAACCACCAGTGTGGCAGGGTGGCCGAAGCCGGAGAAGGCGTCCTTGGTGGGTACGACACCCAGCACGACGCCCAGCATCAGGGCGGTGAAAGCGACAATGTCATAACGGAATTTGCCCCACAGCAGCATCGCGAAAACGGCACCAAACAGGGAGAAGAGGATAATCTGATCTGTACTCATACCTCGGATACTGCATCTCTGCGCACCAAGGGCAATCTGAATTGCCGTGGGGACAGATCCAAAAGCAGCAATTGCTATGTCATGGATTAATGCCATAACTCCCGGAATTGTTAACAACAGCCGCATTCAGGAGTGCGCCTATGTCAAACCAGGTCATGCTTTTTATCTCGGATCCCATCGTCGAAAGCGATGTGCAGGAAACGGTTCTGGAGGTGTTGCCTGATGCGGATGTTCACCGGGTAGAAGACTTGACTGTGGCCTGTGACATGTTGGCAAAGCACAAGGGGTGGGCATGGGCAGTCCTTGATGTGCCGCTGGAGACGCTCAGGGCACCCGAGTTGCAGGCAGCTTTGAAAGACAATCTGGCCTTGCCTGTGGTGCTAAGCGAAGAGCTTGATGATCCGGGGATGAAGGACTGGATCTTCCTTGATCCGCCTTTCAGCTCCGACATGCTGGGCGATGCCCTGCGCCGCACCGCGCCCTATAGATCCGACAGATGATCGGCCTCCCGTCCGGGGAGGCGCGGAAACCGCAGCGCGGGGCTTGAGAGCATGCGCGTTCCCCGTTACATGCTGTGCCAACAGATCAGACGAGGTATTTCATGGCCGGCCACTCCAAATGGGCAAACATCCAGCACCGCAAAGGGCGTCAGGACAAGATTCGCGCCAAGCTGTTTTCCAAGTTCAGCAAGGAAATCACCGTCGCGGCCAAGATGGGCGACCCGGACCCAGACAAGAACCCGCGCCTGCGTCTGGCGGTCAAGGAAGCCAAGGCGGCCTCCATGCCAAAGGACAACATCGACCGCGCGATCAAGAAATCCGTCGCGGGCGAGGGCGAGGATTACAAGGAAATGCGCTATGAGGGCTACGGGCCCAACGGCGTTGCGGTGATTGTCGAGGCGATGACCGACAACATCAACCGCACCGCGTCCACCGTGCGTTCAACCTTCACAAAGAACGGCGGCAATCTGGGCGAAACCGGCAGCGTTGGCTTTATGTTCGACCGCAAGGGTGAGGTCACCTATCCGGCCGATGTGGGCGATGCGGACACCGTGATGATGGCCGCGATCGAGGCGGGGGCCGAGGATGTCGAAAGCTCTGAAGAGGGGCATGTCATCTGGTGCGCGGATACTGATCTGAACGATGTGTCCACGGCACTTGAAGCGGAACTGGGTGAATCAGAATCGACCAAGCTGGTCTGGAAACCCACAACGACGACGGAAATGGACCTTGAAAGCATGCAAAAGCTGATGAAGCTGGTGGATGCGCTGGAAGACGATGACGATGTTCAGCGTGTGACGACGAATTTCGAGGCGTCCGATGAGGTGATGGCCAAGCTGGAAGAAGAAGGCTGATCACAGGTTCCCGCGGCGGTCGCTGCGGGATGCAATTAAGTCTTTTGCGTGTTTAGCCAAAAATCCGCGCGCGAAAGAACCATCCGAAAAAGATCGAACGGCAGGCGCGTGTCTCGCAGGGTTTCTGGGATTCCAGATTGGCCAGGGCCGTCTTGACCTTGTTGAGCTGCGCGCGCGCTGCGCCACGCCCGGCGCTGGCCTGCATGTCCAGAATTTTGGCCTGCGTGTGCAGGGCCGCTTCGATCACCGCGAGGTCTTGCTGGGTCACGTCCAGTTTCTGTGTCTTGTCAAACATCTTGTTGTCCTCTCATCGTCCATCTGTATCTAGGGTGGACATGAGGTGTACGCCATAGCTGCGGGGGCGGATCACTCATATGTGTGTGTTTTGTGACGGATTTCCGCGCAAGCGCACCGATTGTTACAAAAAACCGCCGGGTTCAATGCCGCTGCGGACGCTAAGATGTAACATACGGGCACGGTCAAATTCCTGAATTTTCCCAAGGTCTTGCGCAGCGACATATATTCGATCATGCATCCGGGCATGTTGACTTCGTTTCTGCCCGGTTTCGCCCTCAGCCTGACGCTCATCCTTGCCATTGGCGCTCAGAACGCCTTTGTGCTGCGGCAGGGCTTGCGGCGCGAGCATGTTTTCTGGGTCTGCCTGACCTGCGGTGCCTGCGATGCCCTCCTGATCATTGCCGGTGTGGCGGGTTTTGGTGCATTGGCCGAAGCGGTCCCCTGGTTTGAAACGGTGATGCGCTACGGCGGGTCTGCTTTTCTGATCTGGTACGGCTGGCTGAATGCGCTGTCTGCCTGGCGGGGCGGTGCCATGATGGACACGTCAGGAACCGCCACGCGCAGCCTGCGCAAGGCGATCCTGACGCTTCTGGGCATCACCTTTCTCAACCCGCACGTCTATCTCGACACGGTTGTGTTGATCGGCTCCATTTCGGCGCAATACCCCGACAAGGTCGCTTTTGCCAGTGGGGCCACGCTGGCAAGCGTGTCGTTCTTTTTTGCCCTTGGTTACGGTGCGCGGCTGTTGGGTCCGTTGTTTGAACGGCCCGTCAGCTGGCGCATCCTTGACGCGATCATTGCACTGACAATGTGGGGGATCGCGGCGAAACTTTTGTTCCTGTGATCTTGCGCTTTTGCGCCCGCGCGCTCAGTCTGACGGTATGACTACGGCTCTTCCTCACCGTCCGCTCAAGGGCATATTCTGGATGCTGGTGACGGGGCTGTGTTTTATCATGGTGACTGCACTGGTGAAGTATATGGGACCCCGCCTGCCTGCGGCAGAGGCGGCGTTCCTGCGCTATGGGATGGGGCTGGTGTTTCTGATCCCGGCGCTGGGGGCCTTGCGCGGCATGCAGCTGACGTCGCGGCAGTGGTCGATGTTCGGGCTGCGCGGGTTCTGTCATGCTTTGGGTGTGATCCTGTGGTTCTTTGCGATGACCCGTATTCCCATCGCTGAAGTCACGGCAATGAACTACCTTGCGCCGATCTATGTCACAGTAGGGGCGGCGATATTTCTGGGCGAACGTCTGGCGATGCGGCGGATTGTGGCTGTCGTTCTGGGGCTTGCCGGGGCCGCGATTATCCTGCGTCCCGGGTTCCGGGAGATCAGCACCGGCCATCTGGCCATGTTGGTCGCGGCGGTGGTCTTTGCGGGGTCTTACCTGCTGGCCAAGGTGCTGGCAGATGAGGTGCGCCCGTCCATTGTTGTTGCGATGCTGTCGATTTTTGTGACGCTGGGGCTGGCACCCTTCGCCATTCCCGTCTGGATCACGCCCACCGGGTTCGAACTGGCAATCCTCTTTGCCGTCGCCATCTTTGCCACGGCGGGCCATTACACCATGACCCTGGCGTTTGCCGCCGCGCCGGTCACGGTCACGCAGCCGGTGACATTCCTGCAATTGGTCTGGGCCACAGCGCTCGGCGCCGTGGCCTTTGCCGAACCGGTGGACATCTGGGTCATCCTCGGCGGTTTTGTCATCCTTAGTTCCGTCACCTTCATCACGTGGCGCGAGGCGACGCTGAACCGCCAGATCACGCCCAATGCCAATGCCACCAAGGTCTGACCCGTTTTATTGATTGACGCGTCAATAAAGAACACCATACCCTTGCCGCATCAGACGCAGCAGGACCGAATCCCATGCCCAAGGTCGGAATGGAACCCATACGCCGCTCGGCACTTGTGCAGGCCACGATCGAGGAGATCGGGGCGGCCCATTCGCTTGACGTGACCGTGGGCCAGATCGCCAAGCGGGCGGGCATGTCCACCGCTTTGGCGCATCACTATTTCGGGGGCAAAGACCAGATATTCCTCGCTGCGATGCGCCATATCCTGTCGGAATACGGGGCAGAGGTGGTGGCCCGCCTGCGCGAGGCGCGCAGCCCGCGTGACCGCGCCGCCGCCATCATCATCGCCAGCTTTGACGAGACCTGCTTTGCCCCCGCAACCGTAAACGCCTGGATGACCCTTTATGCGGCGGCACCCACCCATGCCGACACCCGGCGGTTGCTGCGGCTTTATCAACGGCGCTTGCGCTCCAACCTCACCCACGCGCTGCGCCCGCTGACAGCGACACCCGAAGCGGACGCCGAAACGCTGGCCGCCCTGATCGACGGATTGTACCTGCGGGCAGCCCTGTCAGAACGCGGCACGGCGTCGGCGGCGCGGACCAGTGCGCTTTCAACCCTTCATCTACTGCTGGACGCCACGCCATGAGCAAACCGAATATCCTGATCCTGATGGTGGATCAGCTGAACGGCACTTTCTTTCCCGACGGCCCGGCCGACTGGCTGCACGCGCCCAACCTCAAGAAACTGGCCGCACGCTCCACCCGTTTTGCCAATTGCTACACGGCGTCCCCGCTGTGCGCCCCGGGGCGGGCGGCATTCATGTCCGGCCAATTGCCACGGGCCACGGGCGTTTATGACAACGCGGCTGAATTCGCCTCGTCCATCCCCACCTATGCGCACCATCTGCGCCGTGCCGGGTATCAGACGTGCCTGTCGGGCAAGATGCACTTTGTCGGCCCCGACCAGCTGCACGGGTTTGAGGAACGGCTGACCACGGACATCTACCCGGCCGACTTCGGCTGGACCCCGGACTACCGCAAACCGGGCGAACGCATCGACTGGTGGTATCACAACATGGGGTCGGTGACCGGGTCCGGCATCGCAGAGACATCGAACCAGATGGAATACGACGATGACGTCGCCTACAACGCCACGCGCCAGCTTTACGAATACGCGCGCGGTGCGGATGCGCGGCCCTGGTGCCTGACGGTCAGCTTTACCCACCCGCACGACCCCTACGTGGCGCGCCGCAAGTACTGGGACCTCTACGAGGATTGCGATCACCTCATGCCGCAGGTCCCGATGATGCCTTACGAGGACCATGACCCCCATTCGCAACGCATCCTCGACGCCAATGACCGGGGCAATTTCGACATCACCGATGAAGACATCCGCCGCTCGCGCCGCGCCTATTTCGCCAACATCAGCTATCTGGACGACAAGGTGGGCGAGATTTTGCAGGTGCTTGAGGACACCCGGCAGGAGGCGATCATCCTGTTTGTGTCTGATCACGGCGATATGCTGGGTGAACGGGGCTTGTGGTTCAAGATGTCCTTCTTCGAAGGATCGTCGCGTGTGCCCATGATGATCTGCGCACCGCAAATGGAAGCAGGGCTACAGACCACGCCCGTCAGCAATATCGACGTCTGCCCCACGCTCTGCGATCTGGCGGGGGTCAGCATGGAAGAGGTGATGCCCTGGACCACCGGCCAAAGCCTCGTGCCGATGGGGCAGGGGGTGGAGCGAACGGAACCTGTCGCGATGGAATACGCCGCCGAGGGTTCCTATGCACCGCTGGTCTCCCTGCGTTACGGCAAATGGAAGTACAACCGCTGCGCGCTGGACCCGGACCAGCTCTTTGATCTTGAGGCCGATCCGCATGAGCTGACCAATCTTGCGGATCACCCGGAACATCAGGGCACGCTCACATCTCTGCGCGCGAAATCCGAGGCCCGCTGGGACCTTGCGGCCTACGATGCCGAGGTGCGGACATCACAGGCCCGCCGGTGGGTGGTCTATGAGGCCTTGCGCGAGGGTGGATATTACCCTTGGGACTACCAGCCACTGCGCCGTGCATCGGAACAATATATGCGCAACCATATGGACCTGAACGTGCTCGAAGACAGCAAACGTGCACCCAAAGGGGACTGATCCCCGGCTTCATCTTTCCCCTACAACTCATTCCCCGATCTGCCAGGAACACCGCCCATGCCTTATGATACCCAGCCTGCCGCCAGCCATTTCATCGACGGTGCCTACGTTGAGGACCGGGATGGCACACCGATTGACGTGATCTATCCGGCAACGGGCAAGGTCATTGCCCGCGTGCATGCTGCAACGCCGGCAATTGTCGAACGTGCAATCGCAAGCGCAAAGCGCGCGCAGTCTGACTGGGCCGCCCTCAGCGGAACCGAGCGGGGGCGCATCCTGCGCCGCGCCGCCGATCTGATGCGCGCGCGCAACCACGATCTGAGCGTGCTGGAAACCTATGACACCGGCAAACCCTATCAGGAAACCTCCGTGGCGGATGCCACCAGCGGTGCCGATGCGCTGGAATACTTCGGGGGCTTGGCCGCGACCCTGACGGGCGAGCATATCCAGCTGGGCGAAAACTGGGTCTACACCCGGCGCGAGCCATTGGGCGTTTGCGTGGGGATCGGAGCCTGGAATTATCCCACACAGATCGCCTGCTGGAAAGGCGCGCCCGCATTGGCCTGCGGCAATGCAGTGATTTTCAAACCGTCCGAGACAACGCCGCTCTGCGCGCTGAAGGTGGCCGAGATGCTGGTCGAGGCGGGCTTGCCTGCGGGACTTTTCAATGTGGTGCAGGGCATGGGAGAGGTCGGCAATGCGCTGGTGACCGACAGCCGGGTTGATAAGGTGTCGCTGACCGGTTCGGTGCCGACGGGGCGCAAAGTCTATGCTGCGGCGGCCGAAGGCATCAAGCACGTCACGATGGAGCTGGGCGGCAAATCCCCGCTGATCGTGTTCGAGGACGCGGATATCGAGAACGCTGTGGGCGGCGCAATTCTGGGAAATTTCTACAGTTCCGGTCAGGTCTGCTCGAACGGGACGCGGGTGTTCGTACACCGCGCCATCAAGGAGGCGTTTCTGGCGCGCCTGACCGAACGTCTGGGCAATGCGGTGATCGGGGATCCGATGGATCCGGCGGTGAGCTTCGGGCCGATGGTGTCGCAACGCCAGCGCGATATCGTGTTGGATTACATAGCAAAAGGGCAGGAGGAAGGGGCGCGGCTGGTCACGGGCGGCAAGGCTGTTGACCGCGAGGGCTTCTATCTGGAGCCGACGGTTTTTGCCGATGTCACCGACGACATGAAGATCGCACGGGAAGAGATATTTGGCCCCGTCATGGCGGTGCTTGATTTCGAGGATGAAGACGAGGTGATGGCGCGCGCCAATGATACCGAATTTGGCCTTGCGGCTGGGGTCTTTACCCGCGATCTGGCCCGCGCGCATCGTGTGGCGGCCCGGTTTGAGGCGGGGACTTGTTATATCAATACCTACAACGACGCACCGGTTGAGGCGCCTTTTGGAGGCGCAAAGAGTTCCGGCGTGGGGCGCGAGAATTCGAAAGCGGCGATTGAGCATTACAGCCAGTTGAAGTCGGTCTTTGTACGCATGGACGATGTGGACGCGCCTTTCTGAGGGGGCGTGATCCAAAGGAGTGCGGCGCACACGACATTTTTGGTGCCTGTGGCGATGTGAGCCCCGGTATCGACCGGGGAGAGGGTGAGAGGGCGGTACGGCAAAGCCGCTGAGAGGTGCTTGAGCCCGCCATGCGTGGCTCAAGTCACCTGCACAATTTTGAGGGGGCGATTCCCCGCAGCCTCAAGGACAAGCGGGGCGTTGCCCCGTGCGCGCCGCGCATCCTTGACCCTGCGTGGAATCACCCGAAGTAAGGAACGGGACGTGAAGGCGGAATTTGTAATTGTAGGGGCGGGCAGCGCGGGCTGTGCGATGGCGTATCGGCTGGCCGAGGCGGGCCGCAAGGTGATCGTGATCGAGCATGGGGGCACGGATGCAGGTCCGTTCATCCAGATGCCGGCGGCGCTGAGCTATCCGATGAACATGAAGCGCTATGACTGGGGCTATTTCTCCGAGCCGGAGCCGCATCTGGGCGGGCGCAGGCTGGCCTGTCCGCGCGGCAAGGTCATTGGCGGATCGTCGTCGATCAACGGGATGGTCTATGTACGCGGCCACGCGCAGGACTTTGACCATTGGGAGGAAGTGGGCGCGCAGGGATGGGCCTATGCAGATGTGCTGCCCTACTACAAGCGGATGGAGACCTGGCACGATGGCGGGCACGGGGGTGATCCGTCCTGGCGCGGCACCGACGGGCCATTGCACGTCAGCCGGGGGCGGCGGGACAACCCGCTCTATCAGGCTTTTGTGGAAGCCGGGCGACAAGCGGGCTATGAGGTGACGGGGGACTACAACGGCAAGCAGCAGGAGGGCTTTGGCCCGATGGAGCAGACGGTCTGGAAAGGCCGGCGCTGGTCTGCGGCAAATGCCTATCTGCGGCCCGCGCAGAAGACCGGCAATGTCACGCTGGTGCGTGCCCTGGCAGAGCGGGTGGTGATCAAGGAGGGCCGTGCCACCGGGGTCGAGGTGCTGCGGGGCGGTGTGCGGCAGGTGATCGAGGCGGAGCGCGAGGTGGTGCTTGCCGCGTCATCGATCAATTCTCCCAAGCTTTTGATGCTGTCCGGGATTGGGCCTGCGGCGCATCTGGCAGAGCACGGGATTGAGGTTGTCGCAGACCGCCCCGGTGTGGGGCGGAACCTGCAGGATCATCTTGAGATGTATATCCAGATGGCAGCGTCCCAACCGATCACACTATACAAGCACTGGAACCTTGTGTCGAAAGCCGCCATTGGCGCGCAGTGGCTGTTCACCAAAACCGGCATGGGTACGTCGAACCAGTTTGAAAGCGCCGGGTTCATCCGGTCAAAAGCCGGGGTGCCTTATCCTGACATCCAGTTTCATTTCCTGCCTCTTGCTGTGCGGTATGACGGGCAGGCGGCGGCGGAAGGCCATGGGTTTCAGGCCCATACCGGCCCCATGCGGTCTTTGTCGCGCGGGGCGGTCACGCTGCGCTCTGCCAATCCCGGTGACGATCCGGTGATCCGCTTCAACTACATGTCGCAGCCAGAGGATTGGGAACAGTTTCGGACCTGCATCCGGCTGACGCGCGAGATTTTTGCACAGGATGCGTTCAAGCCTTTCGTGAAACACGAGATTCAGCCCGGTGCTGACCTGCAAAGCGACGCGGAACTGGATGAGGCGATCCGTGAACACGTCGAAAGCGCCTATCATCCCTGTGGCACCTGCCGCATGGGGGCCGCGGGTGATCCGGGCGCGGTGGTTGATCCGCAGGCGCGGGTCATTGGTGTCGAAGGGTTGCGCGTGGCGGACAGTTCGGTTTTTCCACGCATCACAAATGGCAATCTGAATGCCCCTTCGATCATGGTGGGCGAGAAAGTCTCGGATCATCTGCTGGGGCGCGACCCGCTTGCTCGGGCCAATGATGAGCCCTGGAACCACCCGAACTGGCAGGTGGCGCAGCGGTAATGGGTGGTTAACCTTTCTTAACAATATCAGTTGATTGTAAGGCGCGTCTGCCTCACATTAACGAAATGTTAAGAGTTTGTTCATGGTTTGCTCTGATGTTCGTCCTTGCCGCACCCCTCGCGGCGGAGGAAATCGCGGGTGAGGTGCGGGTCATTGACGGGGACACGCTGGATGTCGGTGCCACGCGGGTGCGTCTGCACGGGATCGACGCGCCCGAACGGGATCAGCCCTGCACGTCGCTGAACGGTCAGAACTGGGGCTGCGGCGATTGGGTCACGCGGGTGGTGCGGGACCGTTATCAGGGTGCCCAAGCAGTGTGCGAAGCAACCGACCGCGACCGGTACGGCAGAGTTGTCGCCCGCTGTTTTGTGGCGGGTCAGGACATGGCGCGCGAGATGGTGGCGCAGGGACTTGTGTTTGCTTACCGCAAATATTCCTATGATTATGATCTGGAAGAAAAGGCAGCGCTGGTGGCCAAACGGGGCCTGCATGGGTTCACCGTTGAAACACCCGCGCGCTACCGGCTGACGCGGATTAGGGGGCGCGATGCCCCCGATCCGAACTGCCGGATCAAGGGCAATATCAACGCTGCAGGCGCGCGCATTTATCATGTGCCGGGGCAGGAATTCTACGAAAGAACCGGCATCCGGCCAAGCACCGGTGAGCGGTGGTTCTGTTCCGAGGCGCAGGCACGGGCCTCTGGCTGGCGGGCAGCAAAACGCTAGGTTATTCAATGCGGTAGGGCAGGGTGTCGCGGTGGTTCGGATCGACCACAAGATGCCGTTCCAAAGGCGGCACCGCGCGTTGGTGGCAGGCTTTGCGTTCGCAGATACGGCAGGAAATGCCGATAGGTTCAAAGGCGCTGTCACGGTTGATGTCCATGCCATCGGCATAGACAAGCTGATCGGCGTGGCGCATCTCGCATCCCAGTGCAATCGCAAAGCGGCGCACTGGCGCGCCAAACCGTCCTGCCGGTTTGGAGATGTCCCGCGCCAGACTGATGTACCGCACCCCATCGGGTGTCTCTGCCAACTGGCGCAGAAACCGGCCCGGGGTCTCGAAGGCGCGATGGACATTCCACAGCGGGCAGGCACCACCAAAGCGGGCAAACTGCAACCGGGTGGCGGAATGGCGTTTGGTGATTGTGCCAGCCTGATCGACGCGCACAAAAAAGAACGGCACGCCCTTGGCCCCGGGACGTTGCAATGTTGAAAGCCGGTGCGCCACCTGTTCGATCGACGCGCCAAACTGGCTCGAGAGCTGTTCGAGGTCGTGGCGACTGGCCTCGGCAGCCTCCAGAAACCGACTGTAGGGCATCAAGGCAGCACCAGCGAAGTAATTCGCAAGGCCGATTTTGGCGATGTCACGTGCGGCCTGCGTGGTAAAGCGGGCAAGATCAAGAGTGGCATCCAAAAGTTTGTTTTGATTGGTCAACGCGACCTGCAGCAACAGCTGAAACGTCTGGCTTTCGGGGGCGGCACGCGTGGAAAGATGCAGGGTTTTCTGCGCCGGATCAAAGTGGCGCAGGACATCGGTGTCCTCGAATGAAACCTTGATATCCGCATTGCCAAGGGCTGCCACGGCGGCCACGCGCATGTTGCGATACCCGCCTTCGCGGCCCGCAAAATGCTCTGCCGCGCGGTCGACGGCGTCAATGTAATTGTCGCAATAGTGAAAGAAATCGCGCACCTCTTCCCAGGGTGACGGGGCCGCCCGTGCGTCCTCGCGGCCGAGGGCTTCGTCCAGTGATGCAAGGCGCTCATGGGTTTGCCGGTAGCTCTGGTGCAGATCCAGAAAGGCCCGCGCCAGACCGGGTGCGTTTGACGCCGTCAGCCGGATGTCGGGCAGGGGGGGCATTTTGCCCTGAAACACAGGATCGGCCAGCGCTTCCCGCATGTCACTGACAAGCCGCTCGCCGTCACCGGCGCTCAGTTCAGTGACATCCATGCCAAATTCAGACGCCAGCGCCAGCACAACCGTGGTCGACACGGGCCGGTTGTTGTTTTCCATCTGGTTGAGGTACGGCAGGGAAACACCAAGCTGCGTGGCGAAATCCTTTTGGGTGAGTTCAAGCTTGGTGCGCACTTCGCGCAGTTTGGCCCCGGCATAGAGTTTTTGTGCAGCCATCTCAGCGCCCTTTGCAGATTTGTAATGTGGAGCAGCTTAACTTTGCAAATTCAGGCCTGCAAGGCGAGACTGCGTTCCCGGCGGATGACGAAAAGGATCGACACAACCCCGGCCAGGGCTGTGATCTGCATGATCAGGATGAGTGGATAAGCCCCTGTTTCAGGCGTCAAAAGCATGCCCGCAAGCACGGCAAGCCCCGATCCGCCGCCGATCATGATCGCACCGCCAAGGCCCGATGCCGTTCCCGCAAGGTGGGGCCGCACGGACAACATGCCCGCGGTCGCGTTGGGAATGCACAGGCCGTTGCCCAGCCCGATCAGGGTCATCATGCCAAAGAATGTTTCGGCTGATCCGTACCCGGTCAGAAAAATCAGCAGCGAAAGCGTGCCGCCAAGCGCGTTGGCAAGACATCCCCACAGCACCATCGAATTGACGCCAAAGCGCGTGGCGTAAAGGCCGGTAAGCCAGTTTCCGGTGAAATACCCCACCGCAGGCGCGCCAAAGTAGATGCCCAGCCAGAACGGATCGAGGCCAAAGACTTCGGACCCGACAAAAGGTGCGCCGCCGAGATAGGCAAAGAATGCGCCCGAGCAGAAGGCCGCCGCCATCGCGTAACCCCAGAACCGGCGCGAACGCAGCAATTCGGGATATTCCTTGAACTGCCCCAGTATCGTATTGCGCGAAGGCCTTGCTGTTTCGCCCATGTCCCAGAACACCAGCGCCAGAATGCCGCCCGCGATGGCAAACATAAGCCAGAAGGTCGCGCGCCAGTCCGCGATCTGCTCAATGCCACCTCCGACAGCGGGTGCGATCATCGGCACCAGCGCCATGCCCATCGTCACATAGCCGATCTTGGATGCGGCCTGATCCTGCGTATAAAGATCGCGCAGCACCGCCCGGCTTAGCACCATTGCCGATGCGATGACCGCCTGCATGATGCGAAACAGCAAAAAGACCGTCGCATTTGGTGCGTAGATGCAGCCCAGCGTGGCCAGCATGAAGCCGATCAGCCCGAACATCATGACGCGCCTGCGGCCAATGTTGTCAGAGATCGGACCGATGAAAAGCTGCATGATCGCGCTGCACAAAAGGTAGAGCGGCACGGACAGTTGCATCACGGCATAGCTGGTGCCGAAATAATCGGCCATTTGCGGCAGACTGGGCAGAAAGATGTTCATCACCAGCGCCGACAATCCCGCCAGCAGGATCAGGGTAAAGACATGCGGCGGGGTGCGACGGTCAAGAAAATGAATGACGGGCTGGGCGGGGGCGGATGTTTCCATGCAAATGCAACTAAGTCGATGGCACCACCTTGTCTATGGGGACAGGTGATATTTGCGAATTTGCAGTTTGCAGCATCTTTGCTGCAAAAGATTTGCAAATATGCAGATATCGCCTTTCCTCTGCATTCATGCTTTCGGTACTATTGCGCAACCATTCAGCAGGGGTAAACCATGAAAGATATTCTTGAACAGTTGGACGAACGCCGACAGGCCGCACGTATGGGCGGCGGGCAGGGCCGGATTGACGCACAGCACGGGCGCGGCAAGCTGACAGCCCGCGAGCGTATCGATCTTTTGCTCGACGAAGGATCTTTCGAAGAATTCGACATGTTCGTCACCCACCGTTGCACTGATTTTGGTATGGAAAAACAAAAGCCTGCCGGCGACGGTGTGGTCACCGGCTGGGGCACCATCAACGGTCGTCTCGTCTATGTCTTTTCGCAGGATTTCACGGTGCTGGGCGGGTCGGTCTCGGCAACCCACGCCAAGAAGATTTGCAAGATCATGGACATGGCCGTGCAAAACGGTGCACCGGTGATCGGCATTAACGATTCAGGCGGCGCGCGTATTCAGGAAGGCGTGGATTCGCTCGCCGGATACGGTGACATCTTCCAGCGCAACATCGAAGCCTCTGGCGTGATCCCGCAGATCAGCGTGATCATGGGGCCCTGCGCGGGTGGTGCGGTCTATTCCCCTGCGATGACCGACTTTATTTTCATGGTCAAAGACAGCTCTTACATGTTCGTGACCGGGCCTGAGGTGGTCAAAACCGTCACTAACGAAGAAGTTTCGGCAGAAGAACTGGGCGGAGCCAGCACGCATACCAAGAAATCATCCGTGGCAGATGCGGCCTTTGAAAATGACGTGGAGGCATTGGCCGAGGTACGCCGGCTGGTTGATTTCCTGCCGTCCAACAACCGCGAAATGCCGCCCGTGCGCCCATTCTTTGATGAGCCTGACCGCATTGAGCCATCGCTTGATACACTCGTGCCGGAAAACGCGAACACGCCATACGATATGAAGGAACTCATCGTCAAACTGGCGGATGAGGGCGATTTTTACGAAATTCAGGAGGATTTCGCGAAGAACGTCATCATCGGCTTCATGCGCATCGAAGGGCGCACGGTCGGTGTGGTCGCGAACCAGCCGATGGTCTTGGCGGGCGTTCTGGACATCGACAGCAGCCGCAAGGCGGCGCGCTTTGTGCGGTTCTGTGATGCGTTCGAGATCCCGATCCTGACACTGGTGGACGTGCCCGGCTTCCTGCCCGGGACCACACAGGAATACGGTGGCGTGATCAAACACGGCGCAAAATTGCTTTTTGCCTATGGCGAGGCGACGGTGCCGATGGTCACAGTGGCCACGCGAAAAACCTACGGCGGGGCGTACGTGGTGATGGCGTCCAAGCATCTTCAGGCGGATTTCAACTATGCCTGGCCCACGGCGGAAGTGGCCGTGATGGGGGCCAAAGGCGCGGTTGAGATCATCCACCGCGCGGACAGGGGCGACGCGGACAAGATCGCGGCCCACACGGCGGAATACGAGGACCGCTTTGCCAACCCCTTTGTCGCGGCAGAGCGCGGTTTCATCGACGAGGTGATCCAGCCGCGCACGACGCGTAAACGCATCGCGCGGGCCTTTGCGTCGCTGCGGAACAAGAAGAAGAGCATGCCTTGGAAGAAGCACGATAATATTCCGTTGTGAGTTGAGCGATGTGTGACGTTCCAGTCCTTTTGTCCGGTAAAGTGGACGTACCGTCCACTGCGCATGGGCGGGCAATATGCCCGCCTTACGGAACCTGCGCGTGTGCTGCGCAGTTCCTGTGCAAAGGAGACCCTCATGACCAAGGACCACGGACCGTCAATCAAGGACGACGAACCATACGAAGCCCTGCGCGAGGATGGCGCGTCCAAGCAAAAGGCCGCCGCGATTGCCAATGCACAGGCCAGCGACACGCAGAACCCTTCGAAAAAAGGTGGGCAACAACCGCCATACGAGGAGTGGACCAAGGACGCGCTTTACGAGCGCGCGCAGGAACTGGACATCGACGGGCGCTCGGACATGGACAAGGACGCGCTGATCAAGGCATTGCGCAACAACTGACGCGCGCGACCTTCGGCAGGGGGGTGTTGCAGTGACGCTTTGGAAAAACCAATCCTTCACCATCTCCCATGCTGACGATGGCAAGTTCGAAGGCGCGGGCCTGCGCCCCTTCTTCGAATACCGCGATCTTGGCATCAAGGATGCGACGCAAGCCCGCTATGGTGCCCACGTCATCCGTGCCGTGCCCGGAATGGAGAGCCCCGGCACGTGGCATTCCCATGACCTCGATTTCCAGATGGTCTATGTCACTCAAGGCTGGGTGGTTTTTGAATATGAAGGCGAGGGTGAACACCTGCTGCGCGCCGGTTCCTGCGTGCTTCAGCCTCCCGGTATCAAACACCGCGAGGTGCGCCACTCCGATGATATGGAGCTGATCGAAATCATCTCGCCCGCTGATTTCACAACGCAAGAGGAAGACGCGCCGTGAAAGCAGTTCTTGCTTCCTTGTTGCTGGCCGCCGGTCCTGCCGCCGCGCTTGACGTCCCCTCGGGCCAGACAGTCACCCTCCAAGAGGTGCTGGTCGATACCGTCGGGTCCGAAACATGGATCAGGTTCCGTTTCGTGGTGCCACAGATCGGGGATGAAAATGCGGGTGCCGATTACGACACACACGCTGCCGACATGGACCATCTGTGCGCTGAACTGGCGCTGCCGTATCTGCGGGAATATGCGCTGACTGGGGACGTCATTGTCATCTCTATGGCGGATCAGGTGTCTGAATTCGGGGTCGCGGACCCGGAAATAACACAGTATTTCGAGGCGTATCGCCCTGTGGATAACACCTGCATGTGGGAGGGATTGTAATGCTACCACAACATCTTGCGACCCACTTCTCATGTGGACGGTCTATTGAGGCTTCGCGGTCACAAACCCGCCGATTGACGTGGCCACCATATGTTTTTTCGATTGAGTGCTCTATGTTGCGTGCAAGGAATACCCAAGTATCCCTTACCTCAGTAACGGGGCGCATGAGGCAGTATCAGACTGTGCGTCCCACCCACATAGACAGGAGACTTAGATGTCAAAGAGCATCAAATTCCTGGCAGCCATCGGCTTTATCGCCGCTGTTTCTGCCTGCACATCCGGCCAGACCGAAGAAGAGTTTGTCGTGGTTGAGCCCGAGCCCATCTCGGTCGAGCCTACGTACACCGGCAAGTACAAGTAAGCTTGTTTCGGGGCAGGCGTCCGCGCCTGTCCCGTTCTCTCGCCCGCGCCAGCGGCCCCATTTCAGGAGGGCCGTGTGATGCCAGCCTATATGCTGAAACACCGCGGGTTTCCGGGCCGTCTGCCCGGTACTGATTTCCAATTCACCATCCGCCGCCCCAATCCCAAGGGCGTGACCCCGATCACCCGGCGCGAGCGGCGCTCGGACCGGCGTCCGGCTGACCGGCGTGCCGATGCCGCCTTTATGAAGGCCCTCTGGGAACAATTCGGCGACCAACCGTTTGAGCGGGGCAATCTGGACGCGGGCCGTCTGTCGTGGCTTTTCGGGCGCGAGGTGCTGCCAGCGACGGATCCTTTCGATCCCGCGCATTACGAATCCCTGCTGATCATTAATGAGCCCGCCGCCCGCGCTGCCTTTCCCGAAAGCTTTGACGAAGGGTCGGCGTGATCGTGCCTGTGGTCTTCCCATATCAGCGACAGCCAGCCGATTTTGCGCGCCGGGTCACGGAACCCTTGGTTGTATCCGGCAAAGGCGCAAAGGTTGTGGATACAAAATGCGCCTCCCTCGCGGGGTCGCTTTTCGTACACCTAAACCATACCCCTTCCCCTCAGGGGCAGCAGGACGCCCAAGATGTTCTGCTGCCCTCTTTTTCTGACAGTTTCGCGGCAGGGGGGCGGGCGATGGTGCCAGCACCCGGCGCGGAACGATGTCACCCATTGCGCGTTGTGTGCTCAGATCAGAGCAGACAAGGAACAGCAAAATGTCCATTAAATCACTCTCACTCGCGGCCGTCCTGTGCGCAGGGCTTGCCGCCTGCGGTGATACCATCGCCGAACAGAGCCTTGGCGGCGCTGCCGTCGGCGCGGGGGCCGCAGCGGTCACCAGCGGCAGCCTTTTGCAAGGGGCGGCCATCGGGGCGGCGGGCAACGTCGCCTACTGCCAGCTTAACCCCGGCAAATGTAACTAAACTTTCACCTGCGCCGCGCCCCGCGCGCCGCACCCGCATTGATGACCCCGCACAGCGCCCGCTGTTGCGGGGTTTTTCCGTTTATCCCAAGTCCAAGAAGGATACCCCATGTTCAAGAAAATCCTGATCGCCAACCGTGGTGAGATTGCCTGCCGCGTGATCAAGACCGCCCGCAAGATGGGGCTGACGTCCGTTGCAATCTATTCCGACGCCGACGCGCAGGCGCTGCACGTCCAGATGGCGGACGAGGCCATCCACATCGGCCCGCCACCCGCCAACCAGTCCTATATCGTCATTGACAAGGTAATGGCCGCGATCAAGGAAAGCGGGGCCGAAGCGGTGCATCCCGGTTACGGTTTCCTGTCTGAAAACAGCAAGTTCGCCGAGGCGCTGGACGCCGCTGGCGTCGCCTTTGTCGGCCCACCCGTCGGCGCGATTGAGAAGATGGGGGACAAGATCACCTCGAAGAAAATCGCGCAGGAGGCCGGTGTCTCCACCGTGCCCGGCTATATGGGCCTGATCGAGGACGCGGACGAGGCGGTCAAAATCTCGAACGAGATCGGCTATCCCGTCATGCTCAAGGCCTCTGCGGGCGGCGGCGGCAAGGGCATGCGCATCGCGTGGAACGACGATGAGGCGCGCGAGGGTTTCCAGTCTTCCAAGAACGAGGCCGCCAACAGCTTTGGCGACGACCGTATCTTTATCGAAAAATTCGTGACCCAGCCGCGCCACATCGAAATTCAGGTGCTCTGCGACGCGCACGGCAACGGCATCTATCTGGGCGAACGCGAATGTTCGATCCAGCGCCGCAATCAAAAGGTGGTCGAAGAGGCCCCAAGCCCCTTCTTGGACGAAAAGACCCGCAAGGCGATGGGTGAACAGGCCGTCGCCCTTGCGCAGGCCGTGGGCTACACCAGCGCGGGCACAGTTGAATTCATCGTGGACGGGGACAAGAATTTCTACTTCCTTGAGATGAACACACGCCTGCAGGTGGAACACCCCGTCACCGAACTGATCACTGGCGTGGACCTCGTGGAACAGATGATCCGCGTGGCCAACGGCGAAAAGCTGTCTATCACGCAGGACGATGTCACGCTTACCGGCTGGTCCATCGAAAACCGGCTCTACGCCGAGGACCCCTACCGCGGGTTCCTTCCGTCGATTGGCCGTCTGACCCGCTACCGCCCGCCGCAAGAGGTCGCCGCTGGCCCGCTTTCCGACAATGGCAAATGGGCCGACGATGCGCCCACCGGCGTCATGGCCGTGCGCAACGATACCGGCGTCTACGAGGGCGGCGAGATCAGCATGTATTACGACCCGATGATCGCCAAGCTGTGCACATGGGCGCCCACCCGCGCCGAAGCGATTGAGCAGATGCGCGTGGCGCTGGACAGCTTTGAGGTCGAAGGGATTGGCCACAACCTGCCGTTCCTCTCGGCGGTGATGGACCACCCGATCTTTATCGACGGCAGCATGACCACCGCCTTTATCGAGGAACAATATCCCGACGGATTTGAGGGGGTGGAGCTGGCCGAGGACGAGCTGCGCCGCATCGCCGCCGCCACCGCCGCCATGCACCGGGTGGCCGAAATCCGCCGCGCGCGGGTGTCGGGCCGGATGGACAACCACGAGCGGAAGGTCGGTGCCGACTGGAACGTCGCTGTGCAGGGCCATTCCTTTGATGTGGTGATCAAGGCCGATCAGGCCGGGGCGACCGTGAAGTTTGACGACGACAAGGAATTGCGCGTCGCGGGCGACTGGACACCGGGCGATCAGCTGGCCGAGATGATCGTGGCCGACGCGCCATTGGTGATGAAGGTTGGCAAAATTTCGGGCGGTTTCCGCATTCGCACCCGTGGTGCGGATCTCAAAGTGCACGTGCGCACCCCGCGACAGGCTGAGCTTGCCCGGACGATGCCGGAAAAGGTGGCCCCAGATACGTCCAAGATGCTGCTGTGCCCGATGCCCGGCCTGATCGTCAAACTGGACGTGGCGGTGGGCGATGAAGTGCAGGAAGGGCAGGCGCTTTGCACGATTGAGGCGATGAAGATGGAGAACATTCTGCGCGCCGAGAAGAAAGGCATCGTCAGCAAGGTAAACGCGGGCGCGGGCGACAGTCTGGCCGTTGATGATGTGATCATGGAGTTCGAATAAACCTGAATGGAGTTTGAAGCGTGGATAGGTCCGGTCATCATCGCCGCTGGGATTGCGGGCATGGTGAACGTCGCCGGCTGGTTCGTGACCAGCTGGCGGGACCGCCGCGCCGCAGACCGTCGCCGCCGCGAAAAGCAGGACGATATCGCAACGGCACTGCTGGCCGAAATAACGCACTACCGTGATGCGCTGACGTTTTTTGATCTGGATGAGGCTTGGGAACAGGTGACCGACGCGATGGGGACGGATGACAACTATACGCCCTTTATCCCGTCAGAGCGGAACGACACGATTTTTCGCGCCATTCTGGCCGAAATCCATATTTTACCAGAGGATGTGATCCAGCCCGTGACGCGTTATTACAATCAGGTTTTTGCGATTGATGCGATCATTGAGGATCTGCGCGCGCAAGGGTTCCGTGGCCAGCCCAAAGCGACGCGAATTGCTGTCTATACGGATTATATTTCGTTGAAAAAACAGGCGGTTGAGGACGGAAACAGCGCGATCACGGCACTGTCAGCGCATCTTTCAGTAACCCGGACGCGGCCCACGTTGGCCAAGGACGGGACGCGGTGATTTTTTCTCGCTCATATCACAACTCCTCTGCTTGCCTTCATAATATAGGGCCGCAGACCCTAACATGCAATGAATTCCGCCGGTCCTGCGCGCTTCATCTGCTGCGGGCGGCTTCTTTTTCCTCGCGGATTTCGCGCTGGCGCATGGGCATCTTGTCGATGCTGCGGGTGATCTCGCGCACGTCCCACGGAAAGGGCTTGCGCAGCTTGTTCCCGCCGTCCTTGCCCACCAGCACCAGCATGAAACCGCGTGGCCGCATCATCAGCCGCAGGGGGGACCGCGCGTCAGGGTCCGTATCGGACAAAACAACCACATCGCGTTCCAGCAGCGCTTCTGCGCGTTGGTCCAGCAGCTCCATCTGTTCGATGTACGCCGGATCGTCCTCGCTGTCGGCAAAGACCAGCACGGGCCGCTTTTTCCAGCGAAATTCGCTTAAATCTTCCATGTCCGCCTGTCTGAACAGGGTGTCGAGCGAGGTCACATCGCTGTCCTCCGCCCCGGCTGTGGTTGCAATTAATCCAGCAATTACAATAGCTATGATGCGTTTCATGATGTCTCCTGCTGGTGCAGATATAGGCGGCATTTGGCAAAATGCGATGCCTAATCTGCGTGATACGTGCATTAAGCGCAACGCAAGGGGTTTGGGCGCATGACGGGGATGATCCTCGCATCATGGCCGAACGGGGCGGCGCTATTTCACGGACTGGGCCGAACCATCATGGATGTCATATTGCACCTTGGCGCGCACCGCACTGCAACCACGACGTTTCAGCATTATATGCGGGATCATCTGGATACGCTTGAAACCCAGAACGTGCGGTTCTGGGGGCCGCAGCGTGCCCGCAAATCGGTGTTCCCGGGGCTTTTTCGCAATTCAACGGCACCGCAGGGGCGCAACGTGGCCAAACGCGCCGAAGGGCGGGTACGGTTGTTTGCCCAGCAGGCCCAGATGAGCGGCGTCCGGAAACTGTTGATCAGTGATGAAAACATGCTGGGCACCTGCGTTCAGAACATCCGTACCGGGCGGCTTTATCCCGGGGCGGGGGAACGAACGGCAAGGATTTCTGCGGCCTTCGGTGGCCGCGTGCGGCGTATCGTGCTGTCGATCCGGTCGCCCGATCTGTGGTGGGCCTCTGCGGCGGCCCTGACGGTGGCCCGGGGCCATCCGGTGCCGACCCCGGCACGGTTTGACGCCATTGCCCGCCACCCGCGCAGCTGGCGCGATGTGATCACGGATCTGGCCTGCGCCGCACCGGGAGCCGAGATTGAGGTGATGCCGTTTGAGCGCCACACCGGCCAACCCGGTAATTTGCTGACCCGTGCGCTGGAGCGCGAGGCACCCGCCGATCCGCAAGGCAGATGGTTGAACCGTTCCCCCGATCTGCACAACCTTCGCGCCGGGCTGGCAGAGCAGGGGGCGGACCCCGATCTGTTGCCCCAAGGCACCGGCCGCTGGCAGCCCTTCACAGCGGAACAGGCCGCCATGCTGCGGGAAAATTACGCCGATGATCTGCACTGGCTGACTGCCGGTGCGGATGGTCTGGCACGACTGACAGAGGATACCGATCCGACAAGAGCGGGCACAAGCCTGCCACCGGGTCTTATGCAAAAAGGACAAGGACATGACAAAGGACAACTGGCGCAGCACCGCTGAGGCCGAACTGCGCGGACGCAGTGTTGACGATCTGACGTGGAAGACCCTCGAAGGGATCGACGTTCAACCGGTCTATGACGCCTCCGATCTGGAAAGCGTCGACCATCTGGGCACCATGCCCGGAGAGGCGCCCTTCACGCGCGGGGTGAAAGCCACGATGTACGCAGGCCGCCCCTGGACGATCCGCCAATATGCGGGCTTTTCCACGGCCGAAGAATCCAACGCCTTCTACCGCCGCAATCTTGCTGCCGGGCAACAGGGCGTATCGGTCGCCTTTGATCTGGCAACCCACCGCGGCTATGACAGCGACCACCCCCGCGTCGAAGGTGACGTGGGCAAGGCCGGTGTGGCGATTGATTCAGTCGAGGACATGAAAATCCTCTTTGACGGCATCCCGCTGGATAAAGTCAGTGTTTCCATGACGATGAACGGTGCGGTCATCCCGATCCTGGCCAGTTTCATCGTCGCGGGCGAGGAACAGGGCGTGGACAAGGCGGCGCTTTCCGGCACCATCCAGAACGATATCCTCAAGGAATTCATGGTCCGCAATACCTACATCTATCCGCCCGAACCCTCGATGCGGATCATCGCGGACATTATCGAATACACCTCCGCCGAGATGCCGAAATTCAACTCCATCTCCATTTCCGGCTACCATATGCAAGAGGCGGGCGCGAACCTCGTGCAGGAGCTTGCCTTTACCCTTGCCGACGGCCGCGAATACGTGCGCGCCGCGATTGAGCGGGGCATGGACGTGGACAAATTCGCGGGCCGTTTGTCGTTCTTCTTCGCCATCGGCATGAACTTCTTTATGGAAGCCGCCAAGCTGCGCGCCGCGCGCCTTTTGTGGCACAAGATCATGGCGGAGTTCGAGCCGAAGAACCCCAAATCCTCGATGCTGCGCACCCATTGCCAGACCTCCGGCGTTTCGCTGGCCGAACAGGACCCCTACAACAACGTCGTCCGCACCGCCTATGAGGCGATGAGCGCGGTTCTGGGCGGCACGCAATCACTCCACACCAATTCGCTGGACGAGGCGATTGGCCTGCCCACCGATCATTCCGCCCGCATTGCGCGCAACACACAGTTGATTTTGCAGGAAGAAACCGGTGTCACCAACGTGGTCGATCCGCTGGCAGGCTCCTACTATGTTGAGAAACTGACGGCTGATTTGGCCGATGCGGCATGGAAGCTGATCGAAGAAGTCGAGGAATTGGGCGGCATGACCAAAGCCGTGGCCTCCGGCATGCCCAAACTCAGGATCGAAGAGGCAGCGGCAACGCGGCAGGCCATGATCGACAGGGGCGAGGAAGTGATCGTCGGCGTCAACAAGTACCGCCGCGACAAGGAAGACCCGATTGATATTCTGGATGTGGACAACGTCGCCGTGCGCGAAAGCCAGATCGCGCGACTTGAGAACATCCGCGCGGGCCGCGATGAGGCTGCCTGTACCGCCGCACTTGAAGAATTGTCCCGCCGCGCCGCTGAGGGCGGCAATTTGTTGGAAGGGGCTGTCGAGGCGGCCCGCGCCCGCGCCACCGTAGGAGAGATCAGCATGGCAATGGAGAACATTTTTGGCCGTCACCGCGCCGAAGTAAAAACCCTCGCGGGCGTTTACGGCGCGGCCTATGAAGGGGACGAAGGCTTTGCCACAATCCAGAAATCGGTTGAGACCTTTGCCGAAGAAGAAGGCCGCCGCCCGCGTATGCTGGTGGTCAAGATGGGTCAGGACGGCCACGATCGCGGTGCCAAGGTGATTGCAACCGCCTTTGCCGACATCGGCTTTGACGTTGATGTGGGCCCCCTGTTCCAGACCCCCGCCGAGGCCGCACAGGACGCGGTGGACAACGACGTCCACGTGATCGGCATCTCGTCTCAGGCGGCAGGCCACAAGACGCTGGCTCCGCAACTGGTGCAGGCGCTGAAAGAGGCCGGTGCAGAGGACATTCTGGTCATCTGCGGCGGCGTGATCCCGCAACAGGACTACCAGTTTCTCTATGACGCAGGGGTCAAGGCGATCTTCGGCCCGGGCACCAATATTCCGGCGGCAGCGGAGGATATTCTCAAACTCATCCGGGCTGCGCGGGGGTGAGAGAATCCACTCAACACAATGTCAGACGGACGGGGGCGCGGCATGAAAATGGAACTTGATCACATTGCTGTGGCCGCCAGCACGCTTCCTGCGGCGACCGCCCATTGTGAGGCCGCGCTTGGCACCCGGTTGCAAAAGGGGGGCGAGCATGCGGTTTTTCATACGCATAATACCCTTTTGGGGTTGCAGGAAGGTCTCTATCTTGAGGCTATAGCCATCAACCCCGATGCACCCACACCCAACCGCCCGCGCTGGTTCGATCTGGACCGGTTCGGCGGGCCGCCCCGGCTGACCAACTGGATCTGCCGCTGCGATGATCTGGACGCGACGCTGGCCGCCCTGCCGTCCGGTTTTGGGGAACCCGTCTCACTGCAACGCGGCGATCTGCGCTGGCGCATGGCGGTGCCGGCGGACGGCATCCTGCCTTTTGACAATTGCGCGCCCGCGCTGATCGAATGGGACGGCGATGCGCATCCTGCCATGCGGTTGGATCAGTCGGGGCTGACCCTGGCGGAACTCACCGTCTCGCACCCCGATGCGCAGGCGTTGCAGGCGATGCTGGCCCCCCATCTCACCGATGCCCGCGTGCGTTACATTGTCGGTCCCAAAGGGCTTGACGCGCGGTTCAACGGTGAGGGGGGCAAACGCGTGCTGACATGAAGCTGCGCCCGGCGCAGCCCGCCGATGCCACCGCCCTTGCGGACCTTTGGAACGGCATGATCCTGAATACGCTGGCGACCTTCACCACCATTGAAAAGACAGCGCAGGACCTGCGCGACATGATCAGCAGCCGCCCGAACGCGTTCTGGGTCGCGCAAGAGGACGGGCTTGCGGGTTTTGTCACCTACGGGCCGTTCCGCGCGGGGCCGGGATATGCCGCGACGGTCGAACATACGATCATTCTGGATCCGCGGGCACAGGGGCGGGGTCACGGGCGTGCGCTGATGGCGCATGCGATGACGGCTGCGGCCACTGCGGGCCATCACATCATGGTGGCCGGGATCAGTTCGGCCAATCCGCAGGCCGTTGCCTTTCACCGGGCGCTCGGGTGTGAACAAACGGGCCTTATGCACGAGGTCGGGCGCAAGGGCGGCGCATGGCTTGACCTGATCTTGATGCAGAAAACCCTGACAACGTCCTGACTTCCCCGGATGGCTTCGCTATGATCGCCCCATGTCGATCTGGACCCGCATCACCGAAGCCCTGTCCGCCCTCACCTCGGGTGAGGGGCTGTCGGCTGTCTTTGACAAATTGCGCAGCCCGCCGGAACGCTCCGTCGCCTTTACCATCGCGGTGATCGCGCTGGGGGCCAAGATGGCCAAGGCCGACGGGCTGGTCACCCGGGACGAGGTTACCGCCTTTCGCGAAGTGTTTCAGGTGGCCGAGGATGACGCCGCAGGCGCGGCAAAGGTGTTCAACCTTGCCCGGCAGGATGTGGCAGGATTTGACGACTACGCCCGCAGGATCGCCGCGATGTTCCGCGACCAGCCCGAAATCTTTGAGGACCTGATGGAAGGGCTGTTCCACATCGCGATGGCTGATGGCACCTATCACCCGAACGAAGATGCGTTTCTGGAAGACGTGGCGCACATCTTTGGCATGTCCGAGGCAAGCTTTGCCACGCTAAAGGCGCGCTTTGTGCCCGATACATCGCCGCTGCCGCATACGGTTCTGGGGATCGCGCCCAACGCCACGCTGGAGGAAGCACGCGCAGCATGGCGCAAGCTGGTGCGGGCCAATCACCCCGATGCGCTGGTGGCGCGTGGCCTGCCGGAAGAGGCCGTGCGCATGGCCGAGAAACGCATGATCGACATAAACCGCGCGTGGGAAACACTGTCTGGCAAAGCCGCCTGATGCGGATCGCCACCTACAACGTCGAATGGTTTTCGTCACTTTTTGATGATGAAGGCGCGCTTTTTGACGATGACGGTTGGTCGGCGCGCTACAACATCACCCGCGCCCAACAGACCGCCGCACTGGGCGAGGTATTCCGGGCGCTCGATGCGGATGCCATCATGGTGATCGAGGCACCGGACCAAAGCAGGGGGCGGTCTGCCATTCAGGCATTGACCGGATTTGCCGCGCATTTCGGGCTGCGCGCGCGGGACGCGCTGATCGGGTTTCCCAACGACACCCAGCAGGAAATTGCCCTGCTCTATGACCCCGATTGCATCAGCGTCCGCCATGACCCCAAAGGTGTGGCCAGCGGTCCCGAAGGCGCACGGGGCGCGCCGCGCTTTGACGGGGCCTTTCGCATTGATCTGGATATCGACGCCACCGAAGACCGGGTCGTCTTTTCAAAGCCGCCGCTGGAAATTGCCGCGCGGACCCGCAACGGTTTTGAATTTCACATGATCGGCACCCACCTGAAATCAAAGGCACCGCATGGGGCCACCAATGCCGCCGACGCTCTGCGGATCAACATCGCCAACCGGCGCAAGCAATTGGCGCAGGCCATCTGGCTGCGCGGGCGCATCCTTGAACACCGCGCGGCTGAAACCCCGTTGATGGTGCTGGGCGATCTGAACGACGGTGTTGGACTGGATGAATTCGAAAGCCTCTTTGGCCGCTCCTCGGTCGAGATCATCATGGGCGAAGGAGAGGCAGGGCCGCTCTTTGATCCGCACGCACGGCGTGCGCTGGGCCGCAAATTGGGTGCCGCACCCACCACCGCAAGGTTCTGGATCAGACCAGAGAAACGCTATTTGCAGGCCTTGCTGGATTACATTCTGGTCACGGACGACATCCGCGCGCGAAACGCCCGCTGGCGCATCTGGCATCCACTCGATGACCCCGAATGCTGGCACAACCCGGTTCTGCGCGACGCGCTTGTCACCGCATCCGATCATTTCCCGGTCACGATTGATTTTGACGACGCCTCGTAATGCGGGCTGAAATACCCTATATTTGGGCTATGAAACGTCTATTCGCCTCCATAATCGCAATTTCAATGGCTGTTCCCGCGCAGGCGCAGGACAGCGACGGCCTGTCGCTGATGGAACGTGGTGCCCAACTTTTCATGGAAGGTATCCTCAAAGAGATGGAGCCCGCGATTGATGAGTTTTCCGGGCTGGCCGAACAGATGGGGCCGGCCCTGCGCCAGTTTGCCGATGAAATGGGGCCAAAGCTGACAGAACTCATGAATGAGATCGAGGACTGGAGCGTCTACCAACCACCCGAAGTGCTGCCCAACGGCGACATCATTATCCGGCGCAAACCCGAACATCCGCTGACCCCGCCAGAGACACCCACCGAACCCGCACCGCAGGTTGATCTCTAATGGCTTCCGCTTTTGCGGCGATCAGCGCGATTGACTATACCGTCCTCATCACCCGCGACATGGCCGCAATGCGCGCCTTCTACGAGGATGTCATGGGCTTTACGCTGGAACGGGCATTGTCAGAGAACTGGCGCGAATACCGCATCGGCCCGACCATTCTGGCGCTGTCAGCACCGGGTTTCACTGCCGGTGACACACCCGTGCCGCCGGGCACCGCAGGGGTGCAACTGGCCTTCCGCGTTCCGGTCGAGGCGGTGGATGCAGGGGCCACAGAATTGATGGAACGGGGGGTCACAATCGTCTCACCGCCAACAGACCGTGACTTCGGCCACCGCACGCTGTTCTTCCGTGATCCCGATGGCAACCTGATCGAGCTTTACGCAGACATCTAGACGCTCTTGCGCGCCTTGACGGCCTTGATCTCCACCTCGGCCCCCAATGACCCGGCAAGCGAATTCAACCGCGCCTCCGCCACTTCGCCAAACAGGGGCATCATGTCCTGCGTCAAACGCAGTTGCAGCAGCTTTTTCTTTGAAAACCAACGCAGTTCGCCACGGTCTTCATCGGGGTTCATCCACAGCATCGCACCAAACCGCATGGCCTTGCCCAGTATCTCCGCCTCCGCGCGGACCCGGTCATCGACCATTTCGTAAAGATCATCAAACCGGGCGTTTTCACGCTTGTTGGAATAGCGGTGCAACAGCGCCAGCCCCAGAAAGATCCGTTCCGCGTGTTTCAGCCCGCCCAGATTGGCGCGGGTTGCATTGTCGAAACAGACCTCGGCACGGTAATCGGGATGCGCGCGCCAGCTGACGTCGTGCAGCAGGCACGCGGCCTTGACCAGCCGTTTGCGCGGAGCGGGGGAAGCTTTGTAAAGCGGCAGGATGAAATTATAGAGCGTCTTGCCAAACCCCGGCATCCGCGCGTCCTTGGCCTCGGCAAAGCGGCACGCCTCGATCAGCGGGTCACGGTCCCGAAGGCGCTGGGGCATCTGTTCATACAGCATCCCCTCGCGGATGCCGTAGCTTGAAATGGCGATGTCCTTGGGTTTGAACGTCTTGACCAGACGCGACAGCACCTCGGCGGCATAGGGCACCAGCGCCATCCGGCTGGAGGACACGCCGGAGATGCTGCGCAATTCCTCCGGGTCGGTTTCCTTAATGTATTTGACCGTGGCGCTGACCGCGCGGGCGGTCATGCGGTATTCGTGCAGGACCTGCAAAGGGTAGCCGCGCCGTACCATGTCGATGCGCGCAATGGCCCGCCATGATCCCCCAACCAGGAACAGACGATCGCGCTGCGCGCCCATCTGTTCCTTCAACCCTTCGATCACGTCCTTGATATGCGCCTTGCGCGCTTTGGCCCCGCCTTTCAGATCGCGCAGTTTCAGCGGTCCCAGTTGGGATGTCTCGCGCTTGCCCACGCGCCCGCCGGAAATCTCGGCCAGTTCCATCGACGATCCGCCAATGTCACACACCAGCCCGTAGGCACCCGGCCACCCCAACAGCACCCCCTGCGCCGACAGCCGGGCTTCTTCGCGCCCGTCAATGACCCAGATGCGCAGGCCCGTCTCGCGCAGCACCTCGTCGCGGAATTCGGCACCATCGGTGGCATCGCGCACCGCCGCAGTGGCCACCACGGTCAGCTCGCTCAATCCCATACCCTCGGCCAGCTTCTTGAACCGGCGCATGGCCGACAGCGCACGCACCCGGCCCCCGGGCGACAGATGCCCGGTCTCTGCCATGCCGGCACCCAGCGCACACATGATCTTTTCGTTGTAGAAATACGCAGGCGAGCGTGCCGCGCCGTCAAACACCACCATACGAACGGAGTTTGAACCCACATCCACAACACCCACCCGCGCCAATGCGCGGGCTGAGGGGTCCTCAAACAGCGGTTTTCCGAAAAGGCCCAGATCGGCAACCCCGGTCTCCGGTACGGTCGCGCGGGATGTGCTGCTTTGCTCTGCCATGCGGTCTCCTGCTGGACGGGTTGGGCGCAAAATGGGCCAGCGGCTGGGCGCGGTCAATCGTTAACGCGGCGGCGCGTGACGAAAGACATCAGCCGTCGGTATGGGTCAGCTTTGGCACATCCGATGCGCCCGCAGATCCGCGCCCCGACAGCGACGGGTTTTCCATAAAGAACCGGTGGCAATTGAACGTGAACTGCCCCGGCTGAAACGCGGGCCGGGTAAAGCTGCCATCGGGGGCCATGATCCAGCTTTGCGCGACATCGGCCAGGTTGGCGGCCATGATCTGGCTGACGATCTGTGCCTTGACGGTGGCATTCTCAATCTCAACCAGCGTTTCCACCCGGCGGTTCAGGTTGCGGCCCATCCAGTCCGCGGATGAAATGAACACCCGCGCGTTCTTGTGCGGCAAGCCCGCGCCATTGCCGAAACATACGATCCGCGAGTGTTCAAGGAACCGCCCGACGATGGACTTTACACGAATGTTCTCGGATAGCCCCTTGATGCCGGGGCGCAATCCGCAAATGCCACGGATCACCAGGCTGATTTTGACCCCGGCCCGGGATGCCGCATAAAGCGCGTCAATCACTTCGGAATCGATCAGCGAATTCATCTTGGCCCAGATCACGGCGGGCCTTCCCGCCTGTGCGTGGGCGGCCTCTGCCGCGATCATCTCCAACAGGCGCGGCTTGAGGGTGATGGGCGACACCGCAAGGTTGTCCAGATGTTCGGGCGGCGCATACCCGGACAGATAGTTGAACACCTTGGTCGCATCGCGCCCCAGCGTCTGATCACAGGTAAAGAACGACAGATCAGTATAGATGCGCGCCGTGATAGGGTGATAATTGCCGGTGCCATAGTGGGTATAGGTCACCAGCTGGTCGCCCTCCCGCCGCACCACAGTTGAAATCTTTGCGTGTGTTTTCAGGTCGATAAATCCGTAGACCACATGCGCGCCCGCCCGTTCCAGCCGCCGGGACTGGCGGATGTTGGCGGCCTCGTCAAAGCGGGCCTTCAATTCGACAAGGGCGGTCACGGATTTGCCGTCCTCGGCTGCCTCGCACAGCGCCTCGACAATCGGGCTGTCGCGGGATGTGCGGTACAACGTCTGTTTGATCGCCACCACATGCGGATCCCGCGCGGCCTGCGCCAGAAACCGGATGACCATGTCAAAGGTCTCGTAGGGGTGGTGCAGCAGCATATCCTTCTGGCGGATCGCGGCAAACATGTCGCCTTCGTGGTCCGTCACCCGTTCGGGGATGCGCGGGCCGAAACTGGGCCAAAGCAGGTCAGGCCGGGCGTCCGTCACCAGCTCTGACAGGTCATCGACCCCGATCATGCCGTCAATCTCGATCACGTCGCGCTCACGCACGCCAAGCTCTTCCATGATCACGGCCTTCAGCTTTTCGGGCGCCCCCGCCGAATGGGTCAGGCGCACGACCTCGCCCCGGCGGCGGCGCTTCAGCGCCACTTCGAATTCGCGCACAAGGTCCTCGGCCTCATCCTCCACCTCAAGATCGCTGTCGCGCAACACGCGGAACTCAAAATGTGACTTCAGCCTGTAGCCCGGAAAAAGATCCGGGATGTGCAGCACCAGCAGGTCTTCCAGCGGCAGATACCGCAGTGTGCCTTCGGGTGCTGGCAAAGAGATAAAGCGGTCAATCTTGGCCGGAACCGGCAAAAGCGCCTGCAGGGGCCGCTTGTCGCTGGTGCGTTCAAGTTGCAGCGCCAGCGCGTAACCGGTGTTGGGAATGAACGGAAAGGGATGGGCCGGGTCGATGGCCAGCGGCGACAGCACCGCAAAGACCTGATTGAGAAACACCTGCTTGAGATAGGTCAGATCGTCCGCGCCCAGATCGGCGTTGCGCTCAAGATAAATGTTCTGAGCGTCCATTTCGGCCATCAGATCAACCAGAATGCGCTGCTGCGTCATCATCAGACTGCGGGCGTTTTCGTTGATCAGCACCAGCTGTTCGGCGGGCGTTAATCCGTCAGCCGCAGGCGTCGTGTTGCCCGCCTGCGCCAGTTCGCGCAGGCCCGCCACGCGCACGGTGTAGAATTCATCCAAATTGTCAGCGGAAATCGACAGGAACCGCAGCCGCTCCAGCAGGGGCACGCGCGGGTTCTCGGCCTCTTCCACCACCCGCCAGTTGAACCCCAGCCAGCTGAGTTCGCGGTTGAAAAACCGTGCCGGGCTGGTGGGGTCCAGTTCGGGCAGTTCGGTCGGGGCGGGAAATGTGCCCTTGAGGAAGTCAGTCTGGGTCATGGCGGCCTTATGGGGCTGAAATGTCACGGATATGTAACGGCGCAACGTGAAACGCGCAGAAAAGCAGTATCACGCGCCTTGGGTGGTCTTGTCCAGCACGGCGGCGGCCAGCGCCCGGGTGATCGGCTTTTTGCGGGCAAGGCTTTCGGCGTCCAGTCGCGCGACCAGATCAATGGCGGCGGCAAAAGACCGGTCCATGCGGCCAAGCAGATAGGCAATGACATCGGGTTTGGGCATCAATTGCCGATCCGCCAGCAGCTTGACCAGCAGGGCGGACAAAAGCGCGTCATCCGGGGGTTCGACACCGACGGCGGTGGTGCCGCGCAGGCGGCTTTCCAGATCGGGCAGGGTGATGCCCCATCGCCCCACCGGGGGCGCGCCCGTCAGCAGCAGGCTGTGACCCTCGGCCAGCACCAGATTGTGCAGATGAAACAGGGCTGTCTGCGCCTGCGCATTGTCTGCGATGTCCGGCACATCCTCCAGTGCGACAGCACCCCGCGCCAGCTCCGGTACATCCTCCGGTTTCAGCTGTGCTGCGGGCAGAATCCGCGCATCCGCCATCTCCGCCCAGACGTGGGCCAGATGCGTCTTGCCTGCGCCTTCCGGTCCCGTCAGGATCAGCTTGCCGCCGGCCCAGTCGGGCCATGTGTCGATCATCCCCAGCGCCACGGCATTGCAGGGAGCCACAAAAAACGCATCCCGCCCCAGCGCCGGGCGGCTGGGCAGATCAAGGCCAAGCTGTTGCGCCATCAGCCGTCGTCCGTGTCGTCAGCCCGGTCGGTCCCCTGATAAAGCAGGCTGTCGCGGTACTGATCGACCCCGAAGCGGGCAAGCACACCAAGGGCCGCAGCAACAGGCACGGCGACCAGCATGCCGACAAAACCAAACAACGATCCAAAGACCGACAATGCCAGAATAAGCCATACGGGGTGCAGCCCAACCGATCCCCCCACCAGCTTGGGCGTCAGCACATTGCCTTCGATCACCTGACCCAGCACAAAAATGCCGCCCACCAACCCGATCGATACCCAATCGCCCCAGAACTGGAACAGCGCCAGACCGATGGCCAGTGCACCGCCCAGCAACGCCCCCAGATAGGGAATGAAGGTTACAAGCCCGGCCACAAATCCAACCACCAGCCCGAATTGCAGGCCCACCAGCATCAGCGCGATGGCGTAATACGTGCCAAGGATCAGACAGACAGTGCCCATGCCCCGGATAAAGGACGCCAGCGTCTCGTCGATGTCGGCAGCCAGTTTGCGGATGGTCGGGGCGTGATCGCGCGGCAGCAACCCGTCAATGCTGGCAACCATTCGGTCCCAGTCAAGCAGCAGATACACCGCCACCACGGGCACAATGACAAACAGCACGATCACATTCAGGATGGACGCGAAAGACGCCAGCGCGGTTTCCAGTAATTGCCCGCCGCGCTCCTGAATGGTGGCTCCGATAGACATTAACGACGTGCGCAACGTCGAATCCTCAACCAGCAACGCGGGGAAACGGGCGGTCAGAAACCCGGTAAAGTCACGGAACAGCTGGGGGGCAATCTCAACCAGTGAAATGGCCTGATTGATCAGCGTTGGAATGACCAGCAGGGCAAAAACTACAAAGATCAGAATGCCAATCACCGTGATCAGGGCGGTGGCCAGGGCGCGGCTCATCCCGATCCGCTCCAGCCGGTCAGCGACAGGATCAAGGAAATAGGCGATTGCCCCGCCCAGTACAAAAGGCAGCAGCACATCCCCCATGAACCAAAGGGCGACCATCACCACAACGGCGGCGAAACCCCAGTATTTCAACTGTTCTCTGATCGGCAAGGCCATGACTGAACTCCGCTTGGGTTGGGTATCACATCGCCCGAATGCGGAGGTGTTTCAAGGGCAGGGGCTGCAAAAGCTTTGGATCACCGGCACCCATCGCGGCGCGCTGCGGTTGCGTGTCGGGACAAAATGCCGGATCGTCGCGGCCAAAAGGATACGCCATGCGCACAGCATTTGACACCGAACTCGAAGAACGGCTGGTCCGCTACGCGGCCATCGACAGCCAAAGCGATGCGACCTCGGCCAGCCAGCCCAGCACCGACATACAACTCGATATGTCACGCCTGCTGGTGCAGGAACTGACAGAGATGGGGGCAGCGGATGTCACGCTGACGGAATACGGCGTTGTGCTTGCCACGATCCCGGCCACGGCGGCGGGCCCGGTCATAGGCTGGTGCGCGCATGTGGACACCGCCCCGCAGTTCAACGCCACCGGGGTGAAACCCGTGGTGCACCGCGGATACAACGGTGGCGATATCACCTTTGCCGATGCGTCCGATCTGAAACTCTCGCCGGAAAATTCCGCTTTTCTGGGCGAAAAACAGGGCGAAGACATCATCACCGCGTCCGGCACAACGCTTCTGGGCGGCGATGACAAGGCCGGTGTGGCCATCGCCATGACCGCCGCGCGGCATCTGTTGGAAAACCCTGATATCCCGCATGGCAAGATCAGGCTGGCCTTCACCCCGGACGAGGAAATCGGGCGCGGCGTCGATCCGCGTCTGCCGGACGATTTCGCGGTGGATTTCGCCTATACTTTCGATGGCGGTAAACCCGGAGAGATTGAGTACGAGACCTTTTCCGCCGATGGTGCCGTGATCACCGTGACCGGCGTTTCGGCGCATCCCGGTTTTGCCAAGGGCAAAATGGTGAACGCACTGCATCTGGCCGCCAAAATCGTGATGATGCTGCCTCAGGTCAGCATGACGCCCGACACGACCGAAGGGACCGACGGCTTTATCCATGTGTCCGAGATCAACGGCGGCTCCAGCGCGGCGCAGATCACGCTGATCCTGCGCGATTTCGAACTGGAAGGGCTGGAAGCCAAAGGCGCACTGCTGCGGCAGGTCTGCGACACCGTCGCCGCGACCGAGCCGCGCGCCCAGATCATTTGCGAGATCACGCCGCAATACCGCAACATGCGCTACTGGCTGGAAAAGGACATGACCCCGGTGGAACTGGTCCGCGCTGCCGTGCGCGACGCGGGGCTAGAGCCGGTATCGGTCCCGATCCGGGGCGGCACGGACGGCTCGCGCCTGACCGAAATGGGCGTGCCGTGCCCGAACGTCTTTACCGGAATGCAGGAAATCCACGGACCTCTTGAATGGATATCGGTGCAGGATATGGCACGGGCAACACAGGTGGCCATTGCGCTGGCCCGGCGTGCGGTGACCTGATTGTGCGGGCAAGCCCGCACACGATTCTATTGATTTGTCTCCGCCAAATCGGTTTTCGGGGCCGCCGCCTTGCTCCCCGCAGGATCGTGAGCCCGAAAGAGATGCAGATTGTATCGGGGCCAGCGTTGATTTAGGCAGCGGGGAAATTGTTGCGATGTTCAAGGAGTGCGCGTCATGCGACTGAGCCGTTATTTTCTGCCCGTCCTCAAGGAAAACCCATCAGAGGCGCAGATTGTCAGCCACCGCCTGATGCTGCGTGCGGGCATGATCAAGCAATCGGCAGCAGGGATTTATTCGTGGTTGCCGCTGGGCTTCAAGGTCCTGCGCAAGCTCGAAAACATCGTCCACGAAGAGCAGGCACGTGCGGGCCATCACGCGATGCTGATGCCCACGATCCAGTCTGCGGATCTGTGGCGCGAAAGCGGGCGCTATGATGCCTACGGCGAAGAAATGCTGCGCTTCAAGGACCGGGGCGGGCGCGATATGCTTTTCACCCCCACCGCAGAAGAGCTGATCACCGACATCTTCCGCGCCCACGTCAGCAGCTACAAGGACCTGCCGCTGACCATGTACCAGATCCAGTGGAAATTCCGCGACGAAATCCGCCCGCGTTTCGGCGTGATGCGCGGCCGCGAGTTTCTGATGAAGGACGGCTACAACTTTGATCTGACAAAGGAAGACGCACTGCACGCCTACAACCGTCATCTGGTCAGCTACCTGCGCACCTACGAACGCATGGGCCTGCAGGCCATCCCGATGCGCGCCGATTCCGGCCCCATCGGCGGTGACGATACGCACGAATTCCTCGTTCTGGCCGACACCGGCGAATCCGAGGTGTTCTACGACAGCGCCGTGACCGATCTGACCTTCGGTGACCGCGCCATCGACTACGACAGCGTAGAAGATTGCGCGGCGGTGATGGAGGAATTCACCTCCAAATACGCCCGCACGGACGAAACCCACGACGAGGCGCTGTTCAACCAGATTCCCGAAGAACGCCGCCGCACCGCGCGCGGGATCGAAGTGGGCCAGATCTTCTATTTCGGCACCAAATACTCCGACGCGCTGGGTGCCACCGTTCAGGGCCCCGACGGCAAGAACGTCGCGGTGCACATGGGCAGCCACGGCATCGGCGTCAGCCGCCTGCTGGGCGCGATTATCGAGGCCAGCCACGACGACAACGGCATCATCTGGCCCGAAGGCGTCACACCCTTCCACGCGGGCATCGTCAACCTCAAGCAAGGCGATGCCGAGGCCGATGCGGCCTGCGAGGCGCTCTATGCCTCGATCACCGCACTGGGGCTTGAGCCGCTCTATGACGACCGCAACGAACGCGCGGGCGGCAAATTCGCGGGCATGGACCTGATTGGCCTGCCGTGGCGCATCACCGTGGGGCCACGCGGGCTCAAGAACGGTGTGGTTGAACTGACCTCCCGCCGCACCGGCGAGAGCGAGGAAATGCCGCCCGAAGACGCCGTCAAACGCCTTGCGCAGATTTACGCGAACCAGATCTGAGGCTTTGATCGCAGGCGCAGGCTTTGATAGGCTTCGGTCAACGAGGTCGGGAGCAGGCCCATGAAAGTAGTGGCACTTGTGCTGGTTATGATCGCCTGCGCGGGCATCGCGCGGGCCGACGTGGGCGCGCGGGTCGAAGCGGCGTTTATCGACTGGGCAACGGCGACGGGCGCACAGGATGCAGCTTTGGTGTTGTTGCGCGATGGCCAACCGATACACAATGTGTCGCGCGGTGACTGGACCACGGATAAACCGCTTGAGATGGCAAGCCTGAGCAAGGCAATCACCGCTGTCTGCGCCGCGCATCTGATGGACGCCGGTGTCTGGGACGCCGATACCACCAGCGCCGATGTGCTTGGCACGGGGGCGCCGGGGCTTGCGGTGGGCGCATTTCTGACCCACGCCAGCGGGCTCAGCCCTGATCAGACGCAGGGCTTTATGCGCCGCTGGCTGGACCGGCCCGGCCCCGGCCCCGGCGCGGCCAAGGCCGCTTTCCGCGCCCTGCAGCGGCCCGAGCAGACCGCGCAACCGGGGCGCTACAGCTATAACAATGAAAATTACGCGGTTCTGGCCGCGATGATCGCGCGTGCCACGGGCATGACTTACTTGAAATATTGCAAACCGTTGGTGCTGGACGCCGCAGGCGTGCAGACCGCCGTGCCTTCGCCGCGCACGGGCGGGTTTCTGGCATGGGGCGGATGGCAGATGTCCCTTGCTGATTACGCAGGCTTTCACTGGCATGCCTACGGGCCGCAGGGGATCATCGGGCGTCAGGTGGGGCGTTGGCCTGCCACCTACGTCGGCAATGGCGCGTGGTCGGGCATGGGGATGTTTCACCGTCCGTCCGGGGGCCGCCACACCTTCTGGCACTTCGGCGGCTATTGCATGCCGCTGCGGATGAACCTGGGCAGCTATGCCGTGATCTGGCAACAGAAATACAGCGTCGCGGTTGCTTATGACATCTGCGCGGACCGCGATCAGATGCGTCAGCTGGATGCGGCGCTGGCCCGGGCGGTGCTGCAATGATCCTGCGCATGTTGACGCTGGCGGGCGGGTTGGCCGGTACGGCCGCCACCTCGCAATTCCCCGAGTATTCTCAGCAATATGCCCAGCGGCTGGGCGGGGCTGTGGATGCATTGGCCGAGGTGGTGGCCGATTTTGACGCCTCCGCTGCCGCAGTGGGGCTGGACCGGCAGGCGGCGCTGGCGCAGATGACCGGCACCGCGTTTCTGGACCGCCGCCGTGCCGACATGACAGCCACGTTCCAGCGTCACGCACGGCTTGAGGCCGATTTGCGCGCGTTGGACGGGCAGGGGCCGTTCATGCGAGCCTATCACCTGCCACGGCTGACCGACAGCCAGATCGCGCGCGCTGCTTGGGCGGCCTATCAGCCTGCGGTGCCGCTGAGCCCGGCGGGGCTGATCTTTGCGGTCTTTGGCTTTGTCGCGGGCGGGGGGCTCGTCGGAGCTTTCCTGCGCCTTTTGCGCTGGCCTTTTCGCCGCCGCAGCGCCCCGGCAAACCCCGCTTGACCCTGCCGCCCTGAACCCTCAGTTTGCGCCACATCTGACAGGAGCCACCCAATGGCCACGACGCGCCCCTTTGCCCCGTTCGAATGGATGATCGCCTGGCGCTATCTGCGCGCACGGCGGGCCGAAGGCGGCGTCAGTGTGATGACATGGATCAGCCTGATCGGGATCACGCTGGCCGTCTTTGCGCTGATCGCTGTTTTGTCGGTGCGCTCGGGGTTCCGGGCCGAATTTGTGGATACGATTTTGGGGGCCAACGCCCATGTCACCGTCTACCAGTTTGGTGAGGTGGGGGCGAACGGACGCGTGGACCGGTCCATTGCCGAGTATGAAGCGCTGGCGGCGCGGATTGCGGAGGTGCCGGGCGTAACCCGCGTGGCCCCGCTGGTGCGGCAACAGGTCATGGCCAACAACGGACAATCGAACGCAGGGGTAGAGGTCTACGGCATCGCGCCCGAAAACCTGCTGACTATCCCGCGCATCGCCGGGTCAGATCAGGCGCAGGGCGACATCACGCGGTTTTCTGAAGGCGTGGCGGTGGGCATCGGTGTGGCGAATACGCTGGGGGTCGGCGTCGGGGACAGGATCAAACTTATCTCGCCCAACGGGGTGAAAACCGCCTTCGGCACCAGCCCGCGCGTGAACGCCTACGAGGTGGTGTATATTTTCGCCGCCGGACGGTATGACATTGACCGGACGCGGGTCTATCTGCCAATCGAGGATGCCCAGATTTTCTTTAACCGCGAGGGGATAGCGGACGAACTTGAAGTGATGGTTGAAGACCCTGAAGACGTCGACAACATCGCGGTGCCGTTGTTGCAAGCCGCCGGCGAGCGAGGGCAAATCTGGACATGGCGTGATGCGTCGGGATCGTTTCTGAATGCGCTCGATATCGAGGATCGGGTGATGTTCGTGATCATGGCTGTGCTGGTGTTGATCGCGGCGATGAACATCGTGTCGGGGCTGATCATGCTGGTCAAGAACAAGGGACGCGACATTGGCATTCTGCGCACGATGGGGCTGACCGAAGGGGCGGTGATGCGCGTCTTCTTCATCTGTGGGGCGTTCACCGGCATCATCGGCACGGTGATGGGCGTCATCCTGGGCTGCCTCTTTGCCCTCTACGTTGATCAGATCTTTGGCTTTGTAAACTATCTGTCGGGCGGCACGGCATGGGACGCCTCGATCCGTGGCATCTATTTCCTGCCGGCGCAGTTGCAACTGAACGACGTGCTGTCGGCCATCGGTCTGTCGCTGGGCCTGTCCTTTGTCGTCACGATTTTCCCGGCCCGGCGTGCGGCCCGGATGAACCCGGTTGAGGCGCTGCGTTATGAGTAAACCAACTCTCAGCCTGCGCGGCATCACCAAATCCTACAACGCTGGCAAGGCCAACGCCCTGCAGGTGCTGCGCGGCGTCGATCTGACGGTGGGCCAGGGCGAGGTTGTGGCCCTTGTCGCGCCCTCCGGTGCAGGCAAATCGACGCTGCTGCACATCGCGGGTCTGCTGGATACCCCTGATACGGGCGAGGTAAGGATGAACGGCACCGATATGGCGGGCCAGTCCGACCGGCACCGCACTGCGACGCGGCGGTCCTATGTGGGGTTCATTTACCAGTTTCACCATCTGCTGCCCGAATTTACTGCACTAGAAAATATCGTGCTGCCCCAGCTGGCCAATGGCGCGCCCCGGGGCCGGGCTGACGCGCGCGCACGCGACCTGCTGGACAAGGTCGGCATCAGCGCGCGGGCCGATCACCGCCCCGCAGCCCTGTCGGGGGGCGAACAGCAACGCGTGGCCTTCTGCCGGGCGCTTGCGAACGCACCGGGGCTGCTGCTGGCGGATGAGCCGACGGGCAACCTTGATCCCGGCACCTCGGATCAGGTGTTCGCAACGCTGATGGATCTGGTGCGCGACACGGGGCTGTCCGCCTTGATCGCAACCCACAACCTTGAACTGGCCGCGCGCATGGACCGTCAGATGCGGCTGGAGGACGGACAACTCGTGCCGCTTTGATGGTGTACGGACCCAATCGCGCTTGACCCTGTGACACCCATTTGCGCAAACTGGTCTTCGGCCCATCTTGGGCGCAGATTGGAATGAAGGTTCGGTAATGGTTCAGGTGACACTCACAGAAATTGAGGAAACGGTTCAGGCGGCGCTGCAACGCCACGGGGCAGAGGCTTTTCCGGCTGCCGAGGTCGCCCGCGCGGTCGCCGCCGCCGAATCTGTCGGCAACAAGATCTGTGGCCTTTACTATGTCGAAAGCTACTGCCAGCAGCTTGCCTCTGGCCGGGTCAAGGGGGATGTCACACCAACGGTCTCCACCCCCCGCGGGGCCGTGGTCCATGTGGATGCGCATTTTGGATTTGCACAGCCCGCCTTCGCCTACGGGCTGCCCGTCGCACTTGATGCCGCGCGGCGGTCGGGGGTGGCCACGCTTGCGGTCGGCCATGCGCACACCTGCACCTCGCTGGGCTATTTCACCGAGCAGATCGCGCGCGCGGGATTTGTTGGTGTGGGCTTCACCAATGCCTCACCCATCGTGGCAGCCCCGGGTGGCAAAACGCGGGTGATCGGTACAAACCCCATCGCGTTTTCCGTGCCCGACGGCGCGGGCGGCATCGCAATGCAGTTCGATCAGTCCACAACCACCGTGGCACTGGGCAAGATCACGATGGCCAAAGCCGCAGGAGAGCACATTCCCGAAGGCTGGGCGGTGGATGCACAGGGTGCGCCCACCACAGACCCTGACGCGGCCATTGCGGGTTCGCTGGTGTCAATGGGCGGCTACAAGGGATGGGGTTTTGGCCTGATGGCCGAAATCCTTGCCGCAGGTATGACCGGAGGTGTGTTGTCACGCGATGTCAAACCGCTCAAGGCTCCCGAAGGCCCGCCCCACGATCTGGGACAGTATTACATCGTCATAGATCCGGCCACATCGCCTGATTTTGGTGACCGGCTGTCGGCGTTGGCAGAGGCAGCATCCGCAGATGCCGGCGCGCGCATGCCGGGGCAGGGCAAAGTGCCCTCCGATCCCGTTGAGGTGACACAGGCGGTCTGGGACCAGATGCGCGGTCTTGCAGGGTAAGGTGGGTCTCTGACCCACCCCCGGGGGTGCACCACAGGTGCATCCTACACCTGTTGCGTCAGCCAGACCCCTGATGCCATCAATGCAATCCCGCCCGCCCGGGTCAGACCCAGCGGCGAAACCTGCGCGCCAAACAGACCGAAATGGTCAATCGCCGCCGCCGAGATCAACTGCCCCAGAAGCACAAAAAACACCGCATTCCCGACGCCGAAATGCGGCGCGATGAACGTGATTGTCAGCACGTAGAACGCGATCAGCGATCCGGCCAGAAACAGATGGCGCGGGGCTGTGGCAAAACGCAACGCCCCGTGCGGGCCGGTAAACAGCATCACCACAAGCGACGTGGCAAAAGCCACCACAAATAGCACCGTAGCCGCCGCCGCTGGCGACCCAACATGCCGTCCCAACCCCGCGTTCATCGCTGCCAGCACCGGAATACCGATGCCCGCGATCAACATGATCACCGCGTAATGTGCCATCCTTCCAGCTCCCTGATAGTGCGTCGCGCCGGGTGCGGCGCTTTTTCACCCGCCCGGCGCGCGTTTGATATAAATCATTGCGCAAGCCAGCGGCGCGCGCAAGTTTGGACCCTGCAAAGGCATCATGCAGGAAAGGGCGCGTTCATGAACAACATAACAGTATCTTTGGGGGTGGCCTGCGGTCTGGCGGGTCTTGTCGCCTGCGCGCCGGTCTCCATGCCCCAGCCTGACGAAGGCGCGCTGTTCTTTGCTGAAAACTGCGCGTCCTGTCACGGCAGCGCAGGACGCGGCAACGGCCCCGCAGCCGCAGGCCTGTCGCCAGCACCGACCGATCTGACCCAACTGGCGGCAGCACAGGGTGGCACTTTTCCGACCGCGCGGGCGCTCAGCTATATCTGGGGTGATCCCGAACAGGGGCATCTTGCGCGTGTGATGCCGCAGTTCGGCGGGGCAATGGCTGATGATCTGGTCCCGGTTGAGGTCGACGGCGTGCTGACACCCACACCGCGCGCTCTGGCTGCGCTGCTGGCCTATCTCGAATCGATCCAGTCGCCGTAGCGCAGGCTCAGCCGCAGATGCCGCGCACCTCCAGCCCGTCCCAGGGCAGACGCACGTTCCACTCGCGGCTTTGGGGCAGGGGCTGCACCGGCATCACCTGTCCAATCAGCGCATGCAGCCGGGCGGTGCGCGGTGCCTGCGGGGCCAGCGCGCGGCAACAGACGTATTCTTCCACAATGGACCCCTGCTGTTCGAACCCGAAATCACCGAACCGCCGCGTCCCGTCGATCTCAAACAGATAGGGATCTGCCCCGCCGCCATGCTCGGACGCCGCGCGCAGCGGGGAATACCCCGTCGTCGCGCGGTTCTGCCACTGCCAGACATGGGTCAGCTCATGCGCAAAGAGCATCGCCGCGATCAGGCCGATCGTATCGGGATAATCCGGCAGATAGTCCTCGATGAACCAGTCCTTGTCGAACAGCACCCGGTTGAACAGCGCCACCGCCGCAGGTTTGCTGGTCACGATCTCATCCGTGGGCGGCGGCAGGATCAGCTCGCGGCAGGTGGTGCGCGGGCGTGGTTTGCGCCGGAACGTCACCGCCCGCGTGGGCGCGCCGTCATGCAGGCGCACCCGGTCGTAATTCAGCGTCTCACCGTGGATCGTGCCCAGAAACGCGCGTTCATTGTCCGTCAGGGGACGGCCGCAGGCAGCCACCAGCGCAAGCATCAGCAAAAGGGCCGCGACAGGCCTCACCGCGCGAAAGTCGCCGTGGCAAGGGCAACCGGCTTGCCCGATGGCTCCGCAATCAGCGTGACGCGGGTAAATACCATCGATTTGCCCGCCCGCGTCACCTCGGCTTCAGCGCGGATGCTGTCGCCGCTGGCCGGACGCAGGAACTGCGTGTCCAGCGTGACCGTGCCCACAGGCTCCGGCCCGCCCAGATGCCCGAAACAGGCAAAGACCATCGAGGTATCGGCCAAAGCGGCCAGCGCCTGACCGCAAACGATGTCGCCCACACGGTTGATCTGGGGCGTCACGGGTATGGTCATCACGCACCCCTGCGCTGATATGTCGTTGATCTTGGGGCCAAGCGCGCGAATCCACGGTGCGAACATTTTGTCCAGAATGGCTTGGGCGGTATCGGGCGTCATGGGCTGCCTCTGCGCAAAGGTGGGCTGAAACCCCACCCTACGGCGTGGGGTGCATGTTTCAAGCCGCTAACGCATCCGTGGGCATTAGTGACTGATTGGTCCCTATTTATGTCAACCCACGCTCCCTATCTCAACATCAGATCGCAGGACACACCCGTTCTGCGGCACACACCGCAGCCTCCGACAGGGCGCTGCCTGGAAAGGAAACGATATGATCCGCGTCATTCTCCCCACCGTCACCGGTTTTGTTGCATTGATGAGCCTTTGGGGCGTGGCCGCTGCCACCTACATGATGTGACCCCCTGCGCTGCGCCGGCCCTTCGGGCTGGCGCGACATCGCCGTGATGTGACCCGGATCAGGGTGCGCCGACATCACCGCTGCTAGACTGGGGCATCATAGGAGGACCCCGGATGTAACCAATTCCTTGCGGCACTGACGATTTGTTGTCTCACGCAGTCTGCGGCGCTGGACCAGAGCGCCGAAGAGGGCAAGAAACTCTACGACGAACATTGCGCCGTCTGCCACGGGGCAGACGCAGGCGGCAACGGCCCGCTGGCCTCTGCGCTGATCCTGCAACCTCTCAGCCTCACCGATCTGGTCACCCGCCACGACGGTGTGTTCCCCGTCTACCGCGTCTTATTCCGCATCGACGGCCGCGACCCGCTGGTCAGCCACGGCTCGCCCATGCCGATCTACGGCGATTTCTTCGAAGGCGAGGAGGCGGTGATCAAGGCCGAAACAGGCCAGCCGATCATGACAAGCAAACCCGTGGTGGATTTGGTGACGTATCTGCAGGAGATACAGGAATAACGAAGAGACAACGCCGCCCCGTAGGGTGCGCATTTATTGCGCACCGTCGGTCCGCTTCATCCGTGAAAGGTGCGCAAAAAATGCGCACCCTACGCTATTGTCCTGTATTTCCCGCGCGAAAACAATACACATATCAACGGTACTGCCGTCTCACCAAAAGGATTGCCGGGATCGCTCCGATTGTGAAAAGTCCCAAAATAGCCTGTGCAGATGCGATAAAACGGCATGTTCCTATCGGGGCGAGGTCTCCATATCCAAGCGTAGTGAAAGTAGTTACCGAGAAATATAGGTAATCAAGGCCAATCAATTCCTCCGATATGCAGCCTCCATCAGCGCTCTGCATTTCCAAATAAAGCATTGCGAAACCTACAGGCAATGAGAACACAAGAATCCAAATCGGATACCAAGGCTCAAGCTCGTCTATTCGGAATGCAGTTCGAATAGCTATCGCAACAACGCCGAGGTAGAAGCCGACATTCACGACCGGAATGACAATATCCGACGTACTGGTCTCTGTGATGGAATAATAGCTTAGAAAACTGAACCAGATTACAGTTAATAAAATTCCAACCACACAATCCGCGAGGTCAACTACGTATATTCTCCGGTTACCGCTATTCATTCAGTGATGTTCCAGCGCTGCAAGATGCCCCCCCCTCAAACATCCAACTCCTCCACAAACCGCGCGTTCTCCTGAATGTACTGAAACCGCAGCTCCGGCTTTTTCCCCATCAGCCGTTCCACCAGATCGCCCGTCTCCCCCGGCACGTCCTCATCCACCGACACGCGGATCAGCTTGCGCGTCGCGGGGTCCATCGTGGTCTCTTTGAGGTCCTTCGCGTCCATCTCTCCCAGACCCTTGAAGCGTTGCAAATCAATCTTGCCCTTGCCGCCCAAGCCCTTCTCAAGCCAGTGATTTTTCTCAATATCATCCGCCACATAAAGCCGCTTGGCCCCCTGCGTCAGCCGGTACAAAGGCGGACAGGCGAGGTACAGGTGCCCGCCGTCAATCAAGGGCCGCATCTGGGTGAAAAAGAACGTCATCAACAGTGACGCGATATGCGCCCCGTCCACATCTGCGTCCGTCATAATGATGATTTTTTCATAGCGCAGATCATCCAGATTGAACTTCGTCCCCATGCCACAGCCCAATGCCTCGCACAGGTCGGAAATCTCCGCATTCGTGGTCAGCTTGTTCGAGGCCGCCCCCAGCACGTTCAAAATCTTACCCTTGAGCGGCAATAGCGCCTGCGTCTTGCGGTCCCGCGCGCCCTTGCCGGACCCGCCAGCGCTATCGCCCTCCACAATGAACAACTCCGTGCCCACCCGGTCCTTGCTGGTACAATCCGTCAGCTTCCCCGGCAGTCGCAGCTTTTTCGTCGCAGATTTCCGCGCCGTTTCCTTTTCCTGCCGCCTGCGCAGCCGTTCCTCCGCCCGCAGCACCAGAAAATCCAAAATCGCCCCGGCGGATTTGGTGTCCGCCGCCAGCCAGTTGTCGAAGTGATCGCGCACCGCCCCTTCGGTCATCTTCTGCGCGGCTTCCGTGCTCAGCCGGTCCTTGGTCTGCCCCACGAACGCAGGGTCCGCGATGAAACACGACACCAAGGCACAGCCGCCTGACATCAGGTCTTCCCGCGTGATCTGTGCGGCCTTCTTGTTGTTGGATAATTCGCCGTAGGCCTTGATCCCCTTCAGGATCGCCGCCCAGAACCCCGCCACATGCGTGCCGCCCTCGGGCGTGGGCACGGTGTTACAGTAGCTTTGAATGAACCCGTCGCGCGCGGGCGTCCAGTTGATCGCCCATTCGACCTTGCCCGCCTCACCGAACTTCTCCTGAAAATCCACCGTCCCGGCAAAGGACGCGTCGGCGTAGGTCGTCGCGGAGCCAAGCGTTTCTTTCAGATAATCCGACAGACCACCGGGGAAGTGGAACGTCGCCTCCTGCGGCGTATCCCCGTCAGCAATCGCCGATTTCCAGCGGATTTCCACCCCCGAAAACAGATAGGCCTTTGACCGGATCGACGCGAACAGCCGCGCGGGCTTGAACCGGTGTGATCCGAAAATCTGCTCATCCGCGTGAAAGGTCACCGTTGTCCCGCGCCGGTTCGGGGCCGCGCCCACCTTTTCAACCGGGCCCAGAGGTATGCCGCGCGAAAACCGCTGCTCGAACAGCTCCTTGTTGCGTGCGACCTGCACAACCATGCTGTCGCTCAGTGCGTTCACGACTGACGCACCAACCCCGTGCAAACCGCCCGATGTCTGATACGCCTTGCCCGAAAACTTGCCGCCCGCGTGCAGGGTACACAGGATCACCTCAAGCGCGGATTTGTCGGGAAACTTCGGATGCGGATCAATCGGAATGCCGCGCCCGTTGTCCCGCACCGTGACGGCGTAATCCTCGTGCAGCTCCACCTCGATGCGGGTGGCATGACCCGCCACCGCCTCGTCCATCGAATTGTCCAGCACCTCGGCCACCAGATGATGCAGCGCCCGTTCGTCCGTGCCGCCGATATACATGCCGGGGCGTTTGCGGACGGGCTCCAGCCCCTCCAGCACCTCGATAGAGGAGGCGTCGTAATCGGTCGGTTCCTGTCCGGAAAGAAGATCGTTCATCATACCGCTCGCTTTTTGCTTTGCCCCATTCTGACAGGCAGGGCGGTGCTGCGCAATCACGCGGATGGCTTAATCCACAGCCCTTTTGTGCAGCCACGCGGCAAGGTCTTCCTCGTCGACCCGCCCCTGCGCGACCTCGCGGATCATGTCGCCTGCCTCGATTGTCGTATGACCAATCGTGACCCCATTTAGATCGAGACAAGCGAGCATGCTGCGATATGCTGTCCGTTTGTTGGCATCGTTGAAGACGTGGCCGGTGGCGATTGCCACCGCATAGGCAGAGGCCAGGTCAAACACATCAGAGACCATGCCATAGACGAGTCTGTTGTCCACGCGTGACAGTGCGCCGTCGAGGGACTTATTGCCGGCCTTGCCCTGCAACTCGCCGGGGTTCAGCACATTGTCATGGATGGCCTCAACGACAACCGCGTTCAAAAGGACGTAGTTCATTTATCTTTGAGGTAATCAAGAACAGGCTGCGCCTGCTCGCGGGTCCGCTCAAGGCTTTCCATCACTTCGTCCAGCGTTGCGTACCGCGGCTCTTCCTGCAATGCGGCCTCAACCGGCACAAAATACCCCACGCAGCGCGAATTCTTCATCACCGCCACGGGCTTGCCGCCCGCGCGGTCCAGCACCTTCTGCGGTTCCCGCATTTCGGTCATCGTGGCGATCTGGTTCGCAAAAATCTTGGTCATCGCAGCGCACTCCTGATTGTACGTTGTAATATACATTCAAACATCCATTCTTCAATCCCCCGCTTGCACCACACCCCGATCCGCGCCACCCTGCATCAAAAGCAAAGGACCCCCGCATGGCCTGGATCAAAACCATCCCCTTCGATGCTGCCACCGGCAAGCTGCGTGATCTTTACAAGCGCGTCACCGGCCCGGGCAACAACGTCGACAACATCATGATGATGCACTCCCTGCGCCCCCACACGATGGAGGCGCATATGGCGGTCTACAAATACGTCCTGCACCATCGCGACAATACCATCCCCAAGTGGTTTCTTGAGGCGATCGGCGTCTGGGTCTCTGCCCTCAACGGCTGTGACTACTGCTTGGAACACCACTTCGCGGGCATGAAACGCCTGATGCGTGACGATCCCCGCGCCGACAGCCTGCGCGCCGCGTTTGAGCGCAGCGACATCACCGCCACCCCGCTCGACGCGCGCGAACAGGCCGCCCTGCGGTACGCCGAGCGGCTGGCAACCGTGCCGCAGGACATGGCCGAAATGGACGTCAAAGCCCTGCGCATGGCCGGATGGGACGACGGCGAAATCCTCGAAATCAATCAGGTCACATCGTATTTCTGCTACGCAAACCGCACCGTCCTGGGCCTTGGCTGTTCAACCGACGGTGACATCATCGGGCTCAGCCCCAACAACAATGACGACCCCGATGATTGGAACCACAGCTGATCCATGAAAAAACCGCGCGGGCGGGTTTCCCCGGGGCAATTTCGGTATATCTCGGCCACATATCCGTCCAAGGAGTGCCGCCAATGGCCGACCCCGATCTCAGCATCATTCCCAATTCCGAACCGCCCGCCCTCCCGCTTCTGAGCGAACGGCCCGACTGGCGCTATCTTTTGCAGGAGTTCGAGGAAATCTACCGCTACGCCCCCGCGGGTGGCAGTGACCGCATCGCAAGCCACCAGCGCAAGACGCGCGATGCCATTGCGCGCATCCAGCGCTCGAATGCCTACGTGCAGGCCCAGACCCCTGCCACCAAACCCGTCACCGCGCATCTGCGCCGCGCCTTTGACGAAGGGCGGCAAACCGTCATGGCCCCGATGATCCGGGCGCTGGATGCCGTCAAGGCGGAACTGAACTGGCAATACGGCTACGAAAAGATGCCAAAGGGGCTGGAAAACAAATACGCCTACGCCGAGGTCGCGGGGCTGAACGGCCCGATCCTAACCGATGAGATTATACTCGGCGTGGTCCTGTTTGCGCCCAATTGCACGTATCCCGCGCACGCCCACGCGGGCATTACCGAAAGCTATCTGTGCCTTTCGGGGGCCGTTTCGGAAAACCACCAAGGCGTCTATGTGCCCGGTTCGATGATCTTCAATCCACCCGACCACCTGCACCGCATCACGGTGGGCAAGCGCGAGCCCGCCCTTCTGGCCTACGCATGGACCGGTGCGCGCGAGGATCTGCACACGCAGAAAATGACCTTTACCCGCACCCGCAAGTAACGCCGGCTATGCGGGCACCCAATCAAGGATCGCCCGCGCAACCTCCTGCGGTTTTTGGTGGTGCAGCCAGTGATCGGCCCCATCAATCTCCACCCGCGTCAGATCGGCGGCAAAATCCTCCAGCCCGTCCGTGGTCTCGGGCAGCAGGGCGGTATCGTTGCGCCCCCAGATCAACAGATGCCGGCAACGGACGTGCAACTTATCAAGCGGCAGCTCCGGTACATCCTCGATCACCTCACCGGGTTTGCCCAGCACCAGAGGCGACGCGCGATACCAGTTCGTCATCCCCCGCATCCGCCCCGGACGGCCCCATTCACGCCGGTAAGCCGCCATCGTCTCGGCATCCGACCAGCCGTGATCCATATTGGCCGAGAAAAGCGAGGTCAGCTTGGCAAAATCATCCCGCGCCAGAATGTCCTCCGACCCCTCGGCACGCAAAAAATGAATGTATTGCGAAGCCGCTGTCTGCGCGCCCCCCTTGGCCAATGCGCGCTGGAACGGCACCGGATGCACGCCGTTCATGATGATCAGCTGCGTGACCAGTTCGGGCCGGAACATCGCCAGCCCGTAGGCAACCGCCGCGCCCCAGTCATGGCCCAGCACCGTGACCGGTGCGTCGCCAATCAGGGCGGCCATATCCGCCACCAGCTTGCCCGTGGCGTATTCCGAAACCTCTGCCGGGGCCCAGCTTTGCCCGAACCCGCGCTGATCCGGGGCGATGCAGTGAAACCGGTCCGCCAGCAGCGGGGCAAGCTTTGCCCACGCCCCACCATATTCAGGAAAGCCATGCAGCATCAACAGCTTGGGCAGGCTCTCGTCGCCCCAGTGGCGGACAAAATAGTCCTGACCTTTCAACTCGACCGTTTTGGTGCGCATGTCTGTCATGACGTCCTCTCCCCCTTGCTCAGATCACCTGCGGTAACGCCACCCTCAGATGATCAAACACCGCCCGGATGCGCGGCACCTGTGCCTGATCCTCATGAACAACCAACCACATCGGCATGGCATACGCCACCTCCGGAAGCAGCCGCACCAGCCCCAGCCGCAACGCCAGCCGCGCCTGACAGATACCGGCACCCAGCCCCGCCTGCACATGGGCAATTTGCGCCAGCGGATCATCGCAACGCAGCACCACACGGGCAGGGCGCGGCAGCCCGGCGGCCATCATCGCGGGCAGAATCTGATCCTCGCGGTCATCCGCGATGAAGGGCAGGGTGTCCAGACCGGTATCTGCATGTGCCCGGGCCAGATCGGGCATCGCAAACAGCCCGATGTCCACATCCCGCAAACGCTGCGCCACCAGCGCCTGTTGGCGTGGCTCGGTAAAACGAATGGCGACATCCGCCGCCCGCTGCGCCAGATTTTCCGCTGCATCCGTCGCGGCAAGCTCAATGCGCAGCGCGGGCGCGTCCCGCTGCAGGCCGACCAGAAGCGGCGGCAGAATGTGGGTACAGACAATCCGGCTGGCTGTGATCCGCACCACCCCTGCCAGCGTCTGCGCCGGGGCGGATGCCGCGCGTGCCAGTCCGGCGGCTTGCTCCAGCACGGCGCGCGCGTGCGGCAGAACGGTCCATGCCATCTCGGTCGGGGTCAACCCGTTGGCAGCACGGGTGAACAGGGACGTCCCAAGGTCCGCCTCCAGCGCCTCGATATGCCGCCGCACCGTCGGCTGGCTCAGCCGCAGCGCCCGGGCGGCGGCACTCAGCGACCCCAGACGCATCACGGCGTCAAAGGTGGGTAAATGGCTCAGATCTCGTATGCTCATCTATTTTTGTTAGCTGAGTATACGACTATAAACAATTTCTTTTAGGCATGCTCGCTGCGATGCTGCACCCGGACAGCCCAGGAGGATCATCATGACAACCACAACACACCACCGCCCCATCGCGCTTGCCCTGCGGGGCGAAGCGCTCGTCACCGCACTTGTCGCCGGGGCAGTCTTTGCCCAGTCGGGCGGCAACTGGTGGCTTCTGGCCTTGCTGATCCTTGCCCCGGACCTGGCCATGCTGGGCTATTTCTTCGGTAAATTTGCCGGCGCGCTCAGCTACAATATCGCGCACAGCTACCTCGCGCCCGCGGTGCTCGGGACCGGGGCGCTGCTGCTGGATCACAACACAGCCCTGCATGTGGCGCTGATCTGGGTCATGCATATCGGTCTGGACCGTGCCATCGGTTACGGGCTGAAATACGCCAGCGGGTTCAAGGATACGCATCTTGCGCGGGTCTGACACGCACCCCCTTCACCTTGGCGCGGGTCGGGCGTAAGGCTGGTGCATGGACACCGCCGTGAAACATCCCATGACATACCCCGGCCACACCCGCGCCATCCTCACGCTGGGCCTGCCGCTTATTGGCGGGCATCTGGCGCAGATCGCCATCGGGGTGACCGATACGGTCATGCTGGGCTGGTATTCGGTCGAGGCGCTGGCGGCGGCCACGCTGGCCTCCACCTACTTTTTCGTCCTGTTCATCTTCGGCAGCGGCTTTGCATTCGCGGTGATGCCGATGGTGGCGTCTTTCGTGGCCGAGGACGACGAGGTCTCGATCCGCCGCGCCACGCGCATGGGGCTGTGGCTGTCGCTGGGCTTTGCCGCGCTGGCGATGCCCGCCATGCTCTTTGCCGAACCGATCCTGCGCGCAGTGGGGCAGGGCGATGCACTAGCGCAGAACGCCGCACGCTATCTGGGGGTCGCAGGCTGGGGGATCATTCCGGCGCTGCTGGTCATGGTGCTGAAATCCTATCTGGCGGCATTAGAGCGCACGCAGGTGGTCTTCTGGATCACCATTCTGGCGGCCATCGTGAACGCGCTGGCAAACTACGCCTTTATCTTCGGATCATGGGGCGCGCCCGAACTGGGCATCGTCGGTGCCGCACTGGCGTCGGTCATCACACAGATCGTGTCGCTGGTGGGGGTGGTGATCTATATCCTGCTGGTGGTGCCGCAACACCAGCTTTTCGTGCGGTTCTGGCGCGCCGACCGGCAGATGATCGCGCGGGTGTTCAAACTGGGCTGGCCCATCAGCCTGACCTCGCTCAGCGAGGTGGGGCTGTTTGCGGCCTCCGCCATGATGATGGGCTGGCTGGGAACGATCCCGCTGGCCGCCCACGGGATCGCGCTGCAACTGGCCTCCATCACCTTCATGGTCCATCTGGGGCTGAGCAACGTGGCCACGATCCGTGCGGGCAATGCCTTTGGGCGGCGCGACCGCCCGCATATGGCGCGCGGCGGCGTGGTGGTGATGGCGCTGTCGCTGGTGTTCTCTGCGCTGACCACAGTGATCTTTGTGGGCTGGCCCGAACCGCTGATCTCCCTTTTCATGCAGGAGGGCGAGGTGGCGCGGGCCGAAATTCTGGCCGTCGGCGTGGGCCTTTTGATCATGGCCGCGCTGTTTCAACTGGTGGACGGGGCGCAGGTGATCGCGCTGGGGCTGTTGCGCGGCGTGCAGGACACCGCTGTGCCGATGTGGATGGCGGCCTTCAGCTATTGGGTGGTGGGCATTCCGTGTTCCTACACGCTCGGATTTGTGCTGGGATTTGGGGGCATCGGGGTCTGGGGCGGTCTGGTCATCGGGCTGGGCGTTGCGGCGATCCTGCTGAACCTGCGGTTCTGGGGCGTGACCCTGCGCGGGGTGGCGCGGGTGCCCCATCCGACCTGAGCGAAGCCTTTATAGAAGTCTGTCTCTGCGTTCGTTGGCGGGTAAAGGCGCTGCGGGACCCACCAAAACCAAATGGTCCCGAAGCCACCCTTGCGCGATCCCTGTCTGATCGATGCCACCGCCCTTCCCAAGAACAATCCACGCATCCCCAAAGGGGCCCCTCGTGGATTCTTCTTGGCAAGCGCGGCTGCACCGCTCCGCCGGGTATCACGCAAGGGCGGCTCCGAAACCAAGTGGTTGGGCCAGCGGCTATTTCTTTAGCATCCGGTCGGCTTTCTTGCGCACCAGCGTGCTGCGCAGATCATGCATCGCCAGCAGCAACTGATCTGTCACCGCCGCCAATTGCTCATCCGTGGCGCGCGACTGCGCCCACTGCGTCGTCAGGTTCATGTAATCGACCGCGCGGTAAATGTCGTCGATGTCGCGGTGCGCCAGCACCTGTAGCCGGTCCTGCATCCAGTTCTGGATGGTCTCGCGGTCGGTGTCTGTCAGGCTCCGGTCGCCTTGCGGTTTGATTTCGCCGTTCTTGATGTTAACGACCGCAATCTGGTCCATCTCGATCCGCCGCTGCCGGTTCTCGGTATCGACCCGAAACACCGCCGCGCCGTTCTCCCGCACGCGAAAGTAATACTCCGGCAATTCAGCCGACATGAACCCGTCCCCTCGTTACGTCAGACCCGCACAGAATATCTGGATGCGGGTACAGGCCTCTTTCAAGGCGTCATCTGACGTAGCGTAGCTGACGCGGAAGTTTGGCGAAAGTCCGAATGCGGCCCCGAAAACAACCGCCACATCGGTTTCCTCCAGCAGCGCGGTGGCAAAAGTCTCGTCATCGTCGATCTTCACACCGCCCTTGGAGGTCTTGCCAATGCAGCCCGCGATCGACGGATAGACATAGAAGGCCCCGTCCGGCACCGGGCATTTGATGCCTGTCGCGGCGTTCAGCATCTCGACCACCAGATCACGGCGGCGCGCGAACATCGCGTTGTTGGGCGCGATGAATTCCTGCGTGCCGTTCAGCGCCTCGACCGCCGCCCATTGGCTGACCGAACAGGGGTTCGAGGTGGACTGCGATTGCACCTTGCGCATCGCCCCGATCAGCTTTTCCGGACCGGCAGCATAGCCGATGCGCCAGCCGGTCATGGCATAGGCTTTGGACACACCGTTGACCGTCAGCGTACGGTCATAGAGCGCGGGCTCCACCTGCGCGGGCGTGCAGAATTCAAAATCGTCATAGACCAGATGTTCGTACATATCGTCCGTCATCACCCAGACATGGGGGTGGCGCATCAGCACATCCGTCAGCTCTTTCAGCTCGTCCCATGTGTATCCCGCCCCCGTTGGGTTCGACGGCGAGTTGAAGATCAGCCATTTCGTCTTGTCCGTGATCGCCGCTTCTAGCTGGTCCGCCGTCAGCTTGAAATCGGTCTGCAAAGACGCCTCCGCAATCACCGGGGTGCCACCCGCCAGCAGCACCATATCGGGGTAGCTGACCCAATAGGGGGCGGGGATCACCACTTCGTCGCCTTCGTTCAACGTCGCCATCAGCGCGTTGTAAAGGATTTGTTTACCACCCGTGCCCACACTCACCTGACTTGGGGTGTAGTCCAATCCATTGTCGCGCTTGAACTTGGCGCAGATCGCCTGCTTCAGCTCGGGGATGCCGTCAACGGCGGTGTATTTGGTCTTGCCCGCGTGGATCGCGGCGATGGCCGCGTCCTTGATGTTCTGCGGGGTGTCGAAATCCGGCTCGCCCGCGCCAAGGCCGATCACATCGCGCCCGGCGGCCTTCAACTCGGCAGCCTTTGTCGTCACGGCGATGGTAGGGGACGGTTTGACGCGGTCTAGGGTCGCGGAGAGCAGTTTCATTCTGGGCCTCGGAAGGTTAAGAGTGTCGCGCCACTCATAGGGGTCCCCCCCGCACCGATCAAGCGCATTGATCAAACGCCATGAGGAGACACAAAATATGACCGAGACAACGGACTGGTACGGACCCGATGCCGCTACCTTCGGTGATCGCCTTGCCGCCGCACGCGACGGGGCAGGCATGACCCAAGGGGTGCTGGCGAAACGTCTGGGCATCCGCCTTGCCACCCTGCGATCGTGGGAGGACGACCGTTCAGAACCGCGCGCCAACCACCTTTCGATGCTGGCGGGGTTGCTGAACGTCTCGATGATGTGGCTGATCAACGGTGAGGGCGAGGGCCTTGATGAACCGGATGCGGCCACACCGCTTTCGGGCGATCTGGCCGAAGCATTGTCCGAAGTGCGCCGCCTGCGCGCCCAGACACTCGCCAGTGCCGAGGCGATGGGCCGCTTGGAAAAACGCCTGCGCCTGATGATGGATGTGTCCGAAGATGCCTGACGAAACGCGCGCGCACAAAATCAAACGGCTGCACATGCGCTCAATCCGGCGCGGGATCAAGGAAATGGACCTGATCCTGACCGCCTACGCCACCGATGCGATGCCAAAGCTCGATGATGCGGGATTGACGCTCTACGATGCGCTGTTGAATGAAAATGACCACGACCTGTACCAATGGGTCACGGAGCAGACCGCGCCACCGGACCGCTATGCCGGCATGATCGACGCCATCCGCGCGAATTTCACACCCCACACCGCACAGAACCCCTGAACGGCTGGCCCGCAGGACAGACCTGTTCGCCGCGCCCAATACCCGCAACCGACCTCTGCGGTCCCGGCCTGACCGGATACGCCGCTCAACGCGTTCAAAGGTCGGCGGCCACCGGTCGACGCGCGCCAATCACGCACGCACCCCACCCCCGCGCAGGCTGGTTTGTACGCGGGCAGCAGGCGTCGGCGTTTGCGTTGCCCACAAAAAGGCACCCCCTCTATGTAAATAAGTGATATAAATTCAATTGCTTGCGATGAATTACGCCGCTCGATCCCCCCGCACACCGCGAAAGATCAGCGTTTAACGAAATATTCTGTTTTATTCTTCAGTTTCTCCGCAATCAGAGCGAGTCGGAGAGACGGAATGAGCATCCAAGACCCCATCAGCCAGAGTCTTCTGAACAAAGACTTTATGGTTGGCTACCTTGAGGCCCTCTCGTTGGTGGAGCGGTTGCACCGGCTCTTGCTGGACGTGATCAAGGACGAATTCGAACGCGTCGGCGTGCTGGAAATCAACGCGGTGCAGGCGCTGCTCTTGTTCAACATCGGAGACAACGAGGTGACGGCGGGCGAGTTGAAAAGCCGTGGCTACTATCAGGGCAGCAACGTCAGCTATAACCTGAAAAAACTGGTTGAAATGGGCTATATGCACCACCAGCGGTGCGAGATTGACCGTCGGTCGGTCCGTGTGCGGCTGACCGAACAGGGCCGCAACATCCGTGACGTGGTGGGCGATCTGTTTGCGCGGCACGCAGATGGGCTCAAGGAAAAGGGCGTGCTGGGACAGGACGGCGTGGCTGAAATCACCGGCTCGCTGAAACGTATGGAACGCTACTGGACCGACCAGATCCGCTATATCTACTGATGCGCAGGGCGGGGGGGCAGGGGCGCAGACGACAGTTCCGAAAACACCAGCCCGTCCAGTTCGCGGATGAGCTTTTGCGTCATGGCGCGCGCGTAGTCTGAAAAACCGATGGCCGTCTGCACAAAGGCATCCGGCCCCATAATCACCTCGGCGCGGAAATAAGACGACAGCTCGCCAATCTCGTCCTGTCGAATGTCACTGATCTTCGGGTCATCCACACCGATCACCAGCGCGTTGATCGTGATGCCACTGGCCGCAATGCTGTCACGAATATCGCGGGGCCGGGGGCCAAGGTTTGACTTGCCGTCCCCCGACAAATCCAGCGTCCGTTTCCAGCACGCGCTTTGCCGCGACAGATGCCGCTCGCCCTCCTTCATCGCGACCCCCAGCGCGGTGCCGGGACTGGCATCGCGCCGTTCGGTTGCACGCAAGGTGCTGATCACGCTGTCAATTGTCACACCACCGTCAATTGTTGTCCAAGGGACCACCACCGCCTGATCCCCCGGACCCGACCATTCAAACACCATCAGCCGCACCGGCGCACCCGGCATTGCCAGCAGCTTGTCGCGCACCTCGCCCGTGTCCAGCGCCGTGGCCACACCGCCCATCTGCAACCGGTATTCCCGCGCATCCACCGATCCTGATACATCCAGCCCCAGCGCCAGCGCCTGCCGGCACTCCGCCGCCGCCATCCCTGCCGCCAGTATCATTCCCCCCGCCAATCCCAGCGCGCGCCTCACCCCTCCGGCTCCACGGGCAGCGCGCCAATCACCGCCGGCATCACCTCGCGTTCCAGCTTGCGCCGCATCGCGCGTTCGTAATCCGCAAACCCGTTGGCAATTTCCAGAAACGCACCACGCCCGTGCAACACCTCCGCCCGGTAGAACGCAATCAGCCCCAGCTCCCCCTCGAAATCCGCCGCATTCACCACCAATCCGTTGACCGTGATCTCGTCAAAGGGAAACGCGCCATAAGCCTCCTGCGGCCCAAATCCTTCATTATTCTGCCCGTCCCCGGCCATATCCAGCACCCGCCGGTCACACACCGGCGCACGCTCGAACAATCGCGCACCATGTCCCAGCGCGTATCCCATCGCCGTCGGATAATCCGAATGCCCCCTTTCGGTGGCCGCCACGGTCTCTGCCGCCCGCAGCAGCGCCGCACGGCTGTCGATCACTGTCCAGTCCAGCAACAGATCCTGCTGATACCGCCCCGACCATTCGTAGACCGCCAGCGCAACCGGCGCGTCCACCGCAAAAAATGCCGCCTGCACCTCGGGCGCGGTCAACGCCGCCACCACACCTCCGCGCTGCAACCGGTCTTCGGCAGGATCAACCGAACTCGATACATCCAGCGCCAACAGCAATGCCAGCCTGCAAGACGCCGCCGACACAACCCCCGGTGCTGCAACAAAAGCCGCGCAAAGCCCCGCCCGCCAGATCATTGCAGCGCGCCTATGACTGTCACCCGCACTTCACGTTCCAGCTTGTCGCGGATTGCGCGGGCGTAATCCTCAAACCCGTCCGCCACCACCATGAACGCGCCGGGGCCATGCAACACCTCTTCGGCGTAGAACTGCGTCAGCCCCGCCTCAGTCTGAAAATCCGCCGCATTGGCCACGACCAGCCCGTTCACCGTGATCCGGTCAAACGCTCCCTCGCGGTAGATGCGCCGGGGCCGGTGCCCTTCGTTGTTCTCGCCGTCCCCGGCAATGTCGATGGTCTGTGCCAGACAGCGTGGCGCGCGCGCCATCATTTCCCCGGCAAAGCGCATCGCCTCTCCCATCGCTGTCGGAAATTCATTGTAGCTGCGCGACGACCGCTCCAGCACCGTCGCCGCCCTTGCCAGATCCTGTGGCCCGCGCACCAGCGTCCAATCCAGCAGCAGTTCCTGATTGTACCGCCCCGACCATTCAAAGGCCGCCAGCGCCACGGGGGCCTCTACCGCCAGAAACGCATCGACCACCGCGGGATCGCGCAACGCCGCCGCAGTGCCGCCGCGCTGCAACGCATCTTCGGCCGCATCAACAGAACTCGAAATATCGAGCGCCAGCAACAAGGCCAGGCGGCACTCTACCGCCCCCGCAGGGACGGCCCCCAGCATCAATGCGGCAACGGCGGCGCGCAGCATGTTTACCAGTGTCCGGTGTTTTCCATGCTGGCCCACGGCTCTGCCGGTTCCAGCGCATCCCCTTCCTGCAACAGCTCCACGGATATGTTGTCAGGGCTGCGCACAAAGGCCATCCGCCCTTCGCGCGGAGGACGGTTGATTGTCACACCGTTGTCCATAAGGTGCTGACATGTTTCATAAATATTCTCAACCGTATAGGCCAGATGGCCAAAGTGACGGCTGTCCGACGGCAGGCCGTCATCACCATCCCAGTTATAGGTCAGCTCCACATCCGCGTGGCCATCGTCCATCCCCGGAGGGCACAGAAACACCAGCGTAAAACGCCCGCCTTCGTTTTCCATCCGGCGGCGTTCCACCAACCCCAGCAACTTGTAAAACGCGATTGACGCCTCAAGGTCTTTGACGCGCACCATCGTGTGCAGATATTTGATCGGCATGGGAAGTCTCCTTTGATCTCAGGTCACCGCGAACCTAGCATGCCGCGCCGCTGATACCAGCCACGCACGGCAAGTTGACCATCAAAAGGCGGATTTGATCCCAAAGTTCAGACCAACACGGTTGGTGTCATAAAGCCCGATGTTGCTGTCCGTCGTCGATGCCGACAGGCGGACCGTGGGATTGAACCCGTAATAGTCAATCTCTTTGAAGGTGGCAGTCACATCAGCAAAGATGCGGTTGTCCTGCCGCCCGTCGGGTGAATCCCGGCTGATGTCATAGTCGCGCCAGCTTGCTCCCAGCCCGAATTGCACCGCCGCGCCCAGAACGGGTTTGCGCAGCGACAGGCCGGTGCGCAGGGTCACTTCGCTGAATTCTGAACCGGGGTTCGGTGATTGGGTGACCCGCGCCGACAGTCCGACAAAACCGCTGTTGCCCGACGCAAAAGCCTGCGTCACGCTGGCTGACAGACCGATGGTATCGCGGTCGGGCGTGGCCTGTCCCCACTGCCGTTCCAGATCAGCGCCAAAGCGCAGCTGGCGGCGGGCGTCGGCAAAGACCGTCTGCTGCGCCTGCGTGCGCAGATACGCCGCATAGCGCGCCCCGCCGTACCAGGTCTGGCCACCCTCGATGTCCAGCGCAAACTCGTGCCGCCGGTCATCGCTCAGATGGCGAAACCCATAGCCCGCCGCGATGCTGCCAAAGGCATAATCCGATCCTTTGATGGTATCGTTGCTCAGATCATCCGTGATCGAAAAACTGCGGTAGCTCAGCGACAGCTTTGCGTCATGCGCCGTGGTGGGCGTCTGGTGAAAGCGAAAGCGCGTGCGCAGGGCACCGCCGATCTCGATCCCCGCTATCGCCTGCGCCTCGTCGTCCAGATCGTATTCAATCTGTTCGCCAAACAGCAGTTCGGACACCGCATAATTCAGCCGCGACCGGTCTCGGGCAGAACCGTTGTTGATGTTGGAATTGGGGGCCAGCGTAAACGTCAGGTCCGTCCGCCACGGATTGCGCTGTTTGACATAGCCGAAATCCCGCTGCGCACGCGCCCGCAGGGCGGCAGTCGGCGCATGCTGTGCGGCCCGGCGCAACCACAATTGCGCCCGCGTCCGCTTGCCATCGGTTGCCAGAACCTGCGCCATGATAAGCGCCGCCGAATATCTCTGCGCATCGTTCTGCGACAGCGCCCATGCCTTGCGTGCCGCGGCGCGGGCAGGGGGGATATCACCCATATCGCGCGCCGCACGGGAAAGGATCAGATAGGCGTTGCGATCTTCCGTGTCGCGCACCACCAGTGCTTCGGCATACCGTCTTGCGGTGACCGCATCACCATCTCGCAGGGACACCATCGCCGCACGGCGCAGATCGTCCGGGCTAAGCGCAACCTGCGCCGAGGCGGGCAGACCGACGCATATGACCAGCGCTGCCCCCGCACACCATCGCCACAGCGAGGCCCGCATCACTCACGATTTTCGCGGTAGATCGTAAAGCCGTTGGTTTCGCGCACGCCTTCGCCTGAAATCGGGTCGAGCGTGGTCTCCGTCACAATCACACCAACCAGCTCGTTTGCATTTTCGCCCGCCAGAATGCCGTAATACTGACCTTCCTCGTAGACCACCGGCTCGCCGGAATCGTTCGTAAACTGCGAGAAAACGCCGCCGGTGAATTCGCCGTTCTGGTCAAGCGCGTTTGGCGCGATGACAAACCTGACCCCGGGTATCCGGCTCAAGGTCGCATTGTTGGCCTCGCCCACGCGGGCGATCACGTCATCGGTGATCTCGACCCCGTTGATATCGAACACCCGCCTGTTGTTGACCTCGCCCCGCACGGCACCTTCAAAACGCCCGGTGTCTTCGTTGAAGTCGTCAAAATCAATGTTGAATTCCACATCCGACGTTGTGTATTCCAACCGGCCACGCTGGTTGAAGTCGCGCAGTCCGGCACCTTGGCCGACGTAAATGCCTTGCCCGGTGGTCGGCAGATCAACATCCCCGTTGCGCTGATAGACAAACCCGCCAAAGCCGTACTGGACGTAGGCCCCCGTGCGCACAATCGCGAATTCAGTGTTGCCCGTGCGGCTGACTCCATAGATCGCGCGGTGCGTGAACTGGTTGATCGGCTCACCGGTGATCGTGTCGGGATATTGCTCGACCGCCTCATAAACGGCGTAATCGCCCAGGCTGCCAACGGCCGATCCGCGGATATAGGGGGTGTCGGCACCGCCGTCAAAAGGCAGGTTGTCCACGAAAAACGTATCATCCTCGGAATTATAACGGACACCGCGCGCAAACCCGTTGCCGGTCTCGCCATCCTGCGGTTCGCGTCTGAAAATCGTGTCGCTCGACTGCGGCGAGGTCGTGCCCGGCGGTATCGTGCGATCACTTTCGATCCCATCGCCCGTGTCCGGCCCTCCGTTGGTCGCGTCCTCACCAAAAGGGGCTTCTCCCCCGCACCCTGCCAGAATCGCGCAGAATGCCAGCCCGGCCAGATTGATTTTCATGTGTCTTCGCCTATCCGATGTGTTCACGCGACAATACCCAAGAACCCCGCCCCCTTGTCAACGGCTCCCCTTAAAATTCGATTAAATTCGCGCCGCCGCGGTCTTCTTACCACGATACCGCATATCGCTGTTCCTGCGTAGGGCGCGCCCAGATATAGTGGTGCCCGAATCCCAGCCCGTTTCCAAGGACGCCCCCCATGCCCCTCTCGCCCGACCAGCAAGCCGAAATCGACGCCCTGCGCAGCCAGACCACCCAAACCCTGCGCGCCACCGTCCCGGGGATGGAGGCGCATCTGTACAAGGCATACGAAGTGCTCGACCACGGTTTCATCCGCGTCATCGACTATATGGGCGACGATGCCGCCATCTGTCAGGCCGCCCGCGTCAGCTACGGCAAGGGCACCAAATCCGTGCAGAACGACGAAGGGCTGATCCGCTACCTCATGCGCCATTGGCACTCCACCCCGTTCGAGATGTGCGAGATCAAGCTGCACGTCAAACTGCCCGTCTTTGTCGCCCGCCAGTGGATCCGCCACCGCACCGCCAACGTCAACGAATACTCCGCCCGCTACTCGATCCTCGACCGCGAATTCTACATCCCCGCGCCCGAGCATCTGAACGCGCAATCAGTCGTCAACAATCAGGGCAGGGGGGAACTGCTCGAAGGGGCCGAAGCCGCCCGCGTGTTGGAAATCCTCAAGGCCGACAGCAACCGCGCCTATGACCACTACGAAGAAATGATCTCAGAGGAAGACGGCCAAAGCGGCCTCGCCCGCGAACTCGCCCGCATGAACCTGCCTGCGAACATCTATACGCAATGGTACTGGAAAGTAGACCTGCACAACCTCTTCCACTTCCTGAGGCTCCGCGCCGACGCCCACGCCCAATATGAAATCCGCGTCTACGCCGACGCGATCTGCAAGGTGGTGGCCGATTGGGTGCCCGCCGCCTACGGCGCGTTCGAGGATTACCGTTTGGGGGGGACCACGATGTCCGGCAAAGCGCTGGACTGCGTGCGCCGCATGATTGCGGGCGAAGAGGTGACGCAAGAGACGTCGGGGATGAGCAAGGGGGAATGGCGGGAGTTTATGGGGGTTTTGAACGACCCCGCATAGCGGGGCAAAAGGCTCCAGTGGAGCGTTTTGAGTTCAAAACGGGCGCGCACGCTTGCGCGGCCAACAGTAAAAAATAAAGGGCGGCACGAAATGAAGTTTTCGCTAAATTACTACGGTGGAATGGCTGACGAGCATCTGCTCGATTTTTATGATGCGTCCCGCGCCATGATGGGTTTTGAGCGAACATTAGCATTGACGGCGCACTTGGTCATCAATGATGAAATCATTACACAAGTCACCTCCTTAAAAGGCGCAAGGGTTCTGCTCGCACCAATGGAAGCAGGAAGTCTTAGAATTCCCGCGTACGTTGTGGCTGGGGCAACGGCTATTTATTCCCTTGGTTCGCTGGAGCAAGACAACCCGATTGGCCATCTGATGTACTCTGCTTACGACGCAATGGTTCATGCGGCGCTGGGTACCGGATTGAATTACGACAAGCCGCTAAGAGAACACATCCAAGCACCTCAGGCACCAATAAAGCAGTTCTTGCCCAACGATCCTAAGATTCAGGCTCTGGTCGAAAAGTGTGAAGCACCCCTCGCAGAAATGCATAGACCTATCACAAAATCAGAAACTGCTAGATCGGCGGAAATAGTTGAAGGTCGCGGAGTACGAATGCCAAGGCCAATTGGTCCACCGCTAACTTCGGAAACTTATGATATACTGAGATACGCGGAGCGGGACCTCAAGCCGTCAATGATTTTCGGAAAGGTCGCCAGCTACAACTTGAACTCATTTAAAGGGCGAATGTTTTGCATGCATGAACAGAGACTCATTTCATTTGTTCTGAGTGAGCAATGTAGAGGTCCGAACGAAGTTAAAAGAATTGTTGAAAGCCTTGGTGCCAATGCAGCCGACATTAATAGTGATGCGTCAATTATCAAATTTCACGTGATAGCAGAACGTCGAAGAACAGGGTCAGTCCGTTCTTATCGCGTCATGCAGCTAAGTGAATAAATTACTACACCACCCGCGACATACCCCACCCGAATCCCCAAACACGTCCGGCACCGCCGGACAGCGCCCGGACCTCCCCCATGGGGAGGGCGCTTCGCACCCACCCCGAGGTCCAAGCGCTGCCCTCTGACGCAATGTCACGCACCCAAATCCCAAATTGACACTACATCCAATCCATGATACGTACCGCGTACCGTCATGATCAAAACCTTCGCCTGCAAACAGACTCGCGCCCTGCACACCGCAGGCCAACCCGCCCGTCAATTCCGCCCCTTTGCCCGCCAGGCCAAACGCAAACTCCTGATGCTCCACGCCGCCAGCGAATACCGCGACCTCAAAAACCCACCCGGCAACCGCCTCGAAAAACTCCAAGGCAATCGCGCCGGGAAATCTTCAATCCGTATCAACGACCAGTGGCGTATCTGTTTCCGCTGGGACCAAGGAGACGCCTACGATGTCGAAATCTGTGATTACCATTGACCCGATCCACCCCGGCGAAATCCTGTCCGAGGAATTTCTCGTTCCCCACGGCCTCAGCGCGACCGCCTTTGCCAAGCGCCTTGGCGTGCCCGCAAACCGCATCACGCGGATCATCGCGGGCAATTCATCCATCACCGCCGACACCGCGCTGCTGCTCGCCGCTGCATTCGATGTCACGCCGGAATTCTGGCTGAACCTGCAAACCACCTATGATCTGGACCGCGCCCGCGGCGACGAAGCGCTGGCCGAAAAGGCGCGGGCCGTGCAGGTGATCGCCGCTGAATAGCATACACCGGACGGTGTACGCAGGGTGCACAGGGGGTGTACGCTAGACACCCCCCTGCGAAACCTCCAAACTCGCCCCATGTTTGACCTCGCAAATCCTCCCGCCGGTTTTACCGAAAACCCCTTTCCGCATTACGACGATCTGCTGCAAAACAGCCCCGTCACGCCCCAGCCTGACGGCTCCTTTCTCATCTGCCGTCACGCCGATCTGACCGCCATCTACAAGGATACGACCCTCTATATTTCCGATAAAAAACAAGCCTTTGCGCCCAAGTTCGGGCGTGGCACCCCGCTCTATGAACACCACACCACCAGCCTCGTTTTCAACGACCCGCCGCTGCACACCCGCGTGCGCCGGATCATGACCGCTGCGCTGACGCCGCGCGCCTTGGCGTCGATGGAGCCGGGGCTGATTGCCACCGTGGATACCTTGCTGGATCAAATGCCGCAAGCTCCTGATATTATTGAAGATTTCGCATCCGTCATCCCCATCCAGATCATCGGAAACCTCCTCGACATCCCGATGGCAGACCGCGGCCCGCTGCGCGATTGGTCCCTTGCCATTCTCGGCGCGCTTGAGCCCACGCTGACCGATGCACAACGCGTCAAAGGTGATACCGCCGTCACAGAATTTAAGGCGTACTTACAAGAGCTTATCGCCCATCGCCGCGCCCATCCGGGCGATCCGGAGACCGACGTTCTGACCCGTCTCATCGCCGGCGACAAAGACGGCACGCTGACGGAAATAGAGCTGATCCAGAACTGTATCTTCATCCTGAATGCGGGCCATGAAACCACGACAAATCTCATCGGCAACGGCCTCGCCCTTCTGCACGACAATGTCGATCAAAAAGCTTTACTTTTGAATGACTTGACCCTGATCGACAGCGCTGTGGAAGAGGTGCTTCGCCTGCGCTCGCCCAACCAGTTCGGCAACCGCGAAACCACCGCGCCAGTGACTTTCGGCGGTCACAAGATCCCGCCCGGCACCAACCTGCATCTGTGCATCGGCGCGGCAAACCGTGATGCCGAAGTCTTTGATACGCCAGCAAAATTTGACATCACGCGCCACCCCAACCGCCACCTTGCCTTTGCTGCCGGTCCGCATGTCTGCGTCGGGCTCACACTGGCCCGCATGGAAGGACGCATCGCGATCCAGCGCTTTTTGCAGCGCTATCCCGACTATTCGCTGTCCCCCGACCGCGTTCCGGGGGGGAGGATCAGGTTTCACGGCTACACCCGGCTGCCAGCAACCCTCTAAGCCCAAGAAAAGACTGGACTTGCTGCACCCCGCGCGGCAATGTTGGCGGATAAAAATGCGGTAAATACAAAAGAACGAGGGAAACCCATGCGTCTCACAACCGGTGCTCTTGCAGGTCTTGGCCTGATGCTGACCACGCTGATGCCCGCGCAGGTCGCGGCAGAAGCCAAAATCTATCCTTATCACGGCGCAAACTATTGCCCCGCCGGATACCAGCCCATCGTGATCTCCGGTGTGATCTGTTGCGGTCAGCCGAACCAGCACATGAGCTATCAGCAAGTGATGGCCCACCCCGTTGCCAAGAAAAAGCACCGGGTCAAGAAGCATCACGTACGGTCGGCGCGCCCATCTTGTCAGCCTGGCACAAAAGGGTGTGCAAGCTACTGATCTGATTTAAGAACTGATGTTCTTTGCGGCCCGGCAGACGATCTGCTGGGCCGTTTTATATGAGGCTAAGATCGGATGCCATCTGACGGCCATCGCGGCCTTCGGCCAGTTCAAAGCTGACCTTCTGGTCGTCGGCAAGCCCGGTCAAGCCGGAGCGTTCAACCGCTGAGATGTGCACAAAAATGTCGTTGCCGCCATCGTCGGGCGCAATAAAGCCGTAGCCTTTAGTGGTGTTAAACCATTTCACGGTGCCTGTTGGCATGGGGTCCGTGCCTCCTTTTGACGTTCACTTTTCTGCATGCAGCAGAGTTTCGTCAGCGACCATCGTGGTCATGACAGTAAAAAAGATTGCGCTTTATTGTAAAAAATCAAGGAAACAGGCAAAAACTTTGTGTCTGAGAGAAGGAAAATCAGCGAAGTGCTTAAAATTTACGGTCTTAAGAATTGCGATACCTGCCGCAAGGCGCTGAAGGCGCTGCCGGAGGGGGAGCTGGTGGATGTGCGCACCGATGGCGTTCCGCAAGAGGTGCTGGCGCAGGCGTTCGATGCTTTCGGACAGGCGCTGGTCAACACCCGATCAACCACGTGGCGCAATCTGGACGCGGCACAGCGGGAGGCGGAACCGCTGGAGCTGTTGAAGGCGCATCCAAGTCTGATGAAACGGCCGTTGATCAGCGTTGGTGATCAGCTTTTCCTGTCCTGGAACAAAGACATAGAGGCTGAGGTGAAAGCCATGCTTTGAGGTAGGGGAGGAGGGACGCCGGCGGTGTAATCCGGCCCGGCGTCCTGAGGTTGATCTACCCGCGCAGGTCGGGTGGCGTGGCATCATGCGACAGTGTCGCGGTGACGTCGGCCAATGGCTCTACACTTGTTTGCTTTTGGCCCAGCCTGCGCACGGAGACGGTCTTTTCTTCAACCTCGCGGTTGCCGACGGCCAGAATGACGGGCACCTTACCGACCGAATGTTCGCGCACTTTGTAGTTGATCTTTTCGTTGCGCAGATCCGCTTCGGCGCGCACGCCCGCTTTCTTGAGCGTTTCCACAACTTCCGTAACGTAATCGTCCGCATCTGACGTGATGGAAGCCACAACAACCTGACGTGGGGCGAGCCAGAAGGGCAGTTTGCCTGCGTGTTCCTCGATCAGAATGCCGATGAAACGCTCGAACGAGCCCACAGTCGCGCGGTGAAGCATGACGGGGCGGTGTTTGGCACCGTCTTCGCCGATGTAGGTTGCGTCCAGCCGTTCAGGCAGAACGAAATCGACCTGATGGGTGCCGCATTGCCAATCGCGGCCAATGGCGTCGGTCAGGACAAACTCCAGCTTGGGGCCATAGAACGCCCCTTCACCGGGGTTCAGCTCCGGCTCGATGCCTGCGTTGCGGGTAGCGGACAAAAGTGCCTCTTCGGCTTTGTCCCAAACTTCATCTGAGCCGGAACGCTTTTCGGGCCTGTCCGAAAACTTGACCTTGAAGTTCTCGAACCCAAGGTCGCGGTACATGGACGACAGGAAGTCGATGTAGATTGCGGTCTCGCTCTCGATCTGGTCTTCGCGGCAGAAGATGTGGCCATCGTCCTGTGTAAACCCGCGCACCCGCATGATGCCGTGAAGCGCGCCGGAGGGCTCATAACGCGCGCAGGAGCCGAATTCGGCCATGCGCAGGGGCAGGTCGCGGTAAGATTTGATGCCCTGATTGAAGATCTGCACGTGGCAGGGGCAGTTCATGGGCTTGAGCGCATTCACCGCCTTCTCGCGGGCGTGTTCCTCGTCCACTTCAACGATGAACATGTTCTCCTGATACTTTTCCCAGTGGCCGGATTGCACCCACAGCTTGCGGTCCACGACCTGCGGGGTGTTCACCTCCACATAGCCGCCCGCGCGTTGCTTGCGGCGCACAAAATCCTGCAATTCGGTGTAGATGCGCCAGCCGTTGGGGTGCCAGAACACCTGACCGGGGGCTTCTTCCTGCATGTGAAAAAGGTCCATCTCGCGGCCCAGCTTGCGGTGGTCCCGCTTGGCGGCCTCCTCAAGCATATTCAGGTGCGCGCGCAGCTTTTCCTTGCCGGTAAAGGCCACGCCATAGATGCGTTGAAGCATCGCGCGGTCGCTGTCGCCGCGCCAGTAGGCACCGGCGATTGACATCAGCTTGAACGCGTCCCCCGGCACTTGGCCGGTATGTTGCAGGTGCGGACCACGGCAGAGGTCCTGCCAATCACCGTGCCAGTACATGCGCAGCGGCTCGTCACCCGGAATGGCGTCGATTAGTTCGACCTTGTAGGGCTCGCCAAGGTCCTCGTAGTGTTTGACCGCGCGGGCGCGGTCCCAGACTTCGGTACGGACGGGATCACGCTTGTTGATGATTTCCTTCATCTTCTTTTCGATCAGGCCGAGGTCTTCGGGAGTGAACGGCTCTTTGCGGTCAAAGTCGTAGTACCAGCCGTCCTTGATCACCGGGCCGATGGTCACCTTCGTATCGGGCCAGATTTCCTGCACGGCACGGGCCATGATGTGCGCAAGGTCGTGACGGACCAGTTCGTTTGCCTGATCCTCGTCCTGCATGGTGTGAATGGCGATGTCGGCATCCGCTTCGATGGGCCAAGCCAGATCATAATGCGCGCCGTCTACGGTGGCGCTGATGGCCTTTTTGGCAAGTGATTTGGAGATATCGGCCGCAACCTCGCCCGCAGTGATACCTGCGTCGTAGTGTCGTGCATTGCCATCGGGAAGGGTGAGAGTGATCTGGGCCATGCGGGGCCTCCTCGTCAGTTTGGCGCCTACGAGACGCCCGGTTGCGGGTTATGTGTGCGCGCCTTTTGGCCCCCTTGGCAGGGTGCGTCAAGAGGCAGTGGCCTGCGCGGGGGGAAAGCGGACCGAGAGTTGCAGATGGATCAGTGCTGCCGCCGCGGCAAGGCCCGCAGCCACACCGATGGCGCTGATGCCGAAGCCTGCGATGACCAGCCCGCCGATGGCCGATCCCACGGCAGCGCCGATATAGATTGCGGCGGCGTTAAGGGCCAGCACAACGGGCGCCTGCGGCCCGGCAAGGTTGATCAGGCGCATCTGCTGTGCGGCCATGAAGGCCCAGCCAAACAGCGACCACGCCGCCGAGATGACGGCAACCAGCACCGGATGAATCGGCAACAGCGCATAAAGTGGCATGATGATCATCTGGCTTAGACACAGGATGGTCAGCGTGATGCGCCAACCGAAACGGTCGGCCAGAATACCACCCATGACATTGCCAAAGACAGCCCCGATGCCGAACATCAGCAGAATGAAGGAAATGCCGTCGCGGCCAAAGCCCATCGTCTCGCTCAGGAGGGGGGCGATGAAGGTGTAGAGGACATAGATCGAGCCGAGGAAGGTCGCCGTGAACAGGGTGGCCAGCATCATGCGGCCTTGCGCGATGACTCGGCCCAGATCGCCCATCGTGACCGGTTGAAACGTCAGCCCGGCGGGCACGCGCCTCCAGATCAGCCAGATGAGGGGCACGGCCAGTATGACCACCATCCAGAACGCCCAGCGCCAGCCAAAACTATAGGCGATCCAGCTGCCCGCCGGCACGCCCAGAACCTGACTAAGCGTCAGGCCAAAGAAGACGCCTGCCAGCACTTTGGCGCGTTGCGCTTCGGGGTAGAGTGTGGCGGCAACGGCGGCGGCCACGGGGGTAAAGATACCGGCCCCGGCAGCGGCGATGACGCGGCCAATGTTCAGTGTGGCAAAGTTGGGCGCAATAGCCGACAGCGCGGCGGCGAGGGCCACCAGCGCGATGGCCGCAGCCAGCACGCGCCTGCGCCCGACGCGGCCCGAAAGGGCCACCATCAGTGGTGACAGCACAGCATAAGCCAGCGCATATATCGTCAGAAGCTGGCCCGCGCTGGCCGCACTGCGGCCCATTTCGTCACCCAATGGCTCAAGAATGCCAATGATCGCGAAACCAGCCACGCCGATCACGAAATTACCCAATGACAGCAAGGGAATAAGAAACCGATCGGGGGAAGTTGATTGCATGACGCAAGCCTAGCAGGTCTAGTCTGTCATGCAATGCGCGCCCTGTGACGCGCCGGCGAAGAAAAAGGATGACCCAGATGCACGAAGTGGAATGGCGACGACTGAAAGCGCATGAGGTACGCGATTTGGCGCAACGCGACGCGGTAGTCATTCTGCCGATTGGGTCTATTGAACAGCACGGGCCGCATTTGCCCACCATGACCGACACCCGATTGGGACAAGAAGTGGCGGTGCGGGCCGCCCGGGCAGCCCTTACACCGACGCTGGTGGTGCCGGTGGTCTGGTCAGGGCTGTCCGAACATCACATGCCCTTTGGCGGCACGCTGACGCTGAGCCACGATACCTTTCGCGCGGTGCTGCGCGATCTGGTCGGCGCAATCTGTCGCAACGGGTTTCGACGCATCCTGATTTCCAATTCGCACGGCGGCAACATCGGCGCGATGCATCAGTTTTGCGATGAAATTTCGGTGGATTGTCCCGCAACACTGGTGGCCACGACCTATCCGACCGAGGCCGCGTCAGAGATCGCGGCCATTCTGGAAGACCAGCCCGGCGTTATGCACGCGGGCGAGGCGGAAACGGCGATGATGATGGCCTGTGCGGGCGATCTGGTTGATGCCTCTGAACTGGATAAAATCGCGCAGATGTCGGGCGAAGGGCCGGCTTTTCTCAAGGCGGGCAAGGCGTCTTATCGCTGGCGCCCGTTTGCGCATATCACGGCGAACGGGCTGGCCGGAAACCCGGCGCGTGCCACTGCAAAAAAGGGTGAAGCGTTGTTTGACGTCAGCGTGTCGGCTATCGCCGCCCTGATTGATGATGCGGCCACTTGGGCCGCGCCGCAGGATTTGCGCGAGGAAGGCACTTGCGGGGTTCCGTTTGCCCCCGACGGTTGAAGCGCGACGGGATCAGGCTAGGTCGCTGCGTCTGAAAAGGGAAAGGACGCCCGGCATGCAGACCGATCTGGCACAGGACATTTTCGCCCGCATTACAGGGGCAGAAGACCCGTCAGAGGCGCAGGACCCGCAACAGAACCGGACCCGTGCGCGCAACGGTTTGCGCCATGTGGCATCGCTGTCGATGACCAAGATCGCGGATGGTCTGATCGACCCCAAGCTGGTGCTGGCATGGTTGCTGACTGCGCTGGGCGCCCCGGCGGTTTATGCCGGTGCACTGGTGCCGATCCGCGAGGCGGGCGCATTGCTGCCGCAGATGCCGCTGGCAGGACTGTTGCAAAAGATGACCCGGCGCAAGTGGATGTGGGTTCTGGGCAGCGCGGGGCAGGGCGGTGCTGCTGCGCTGATCGTGCTTGCCGCACTGACGCTTGAAGGTGCCGCAGCAGGGATCGCCGTGTGCGCCGCGCTGGCGGTGCTGGCGTTGTGCCGGGCGGCCTGTTCGGTTTCCTACAAGGATATTCTGGGCAAGACGGTGGCCAAGACGCAGCGCGGAGCGGTGACAGGTCTGGCCGGTTCCGTGTCTTCGGTTGGCGTGTTGCTGTTTGCGGTGCTGCTGATCTCGGGGCTGGCGCAAGACAAGGCAGTGATTATTGCCGCGATTGCGCTTGCGGCTGCACTTTGGGGGGCGGCAGCGCTGCTTTTCTCGACAATGCGCGAGCGTTCCTCTGACGCCGATGGGGGTACAGCGGCGGATTTCTCTGTGCTGCGGGACAATCCGGCGCTGCAACGGTTCATCATTGTGCGCGGATTGCTTGTCTCGACGGCGCTGGCACCACCCTATCTGGTGGTTTTGTCGGGTGGCGGATCGCTGGGGCAGTTGGGTGCGCTGGTCATGGCCTCTGCGGCGGCTTCGTTTCTCAGTTCTTATGTGTGGGGGCGGTTGTCGGACCGGTCCAGCCGTCAGGTGCTGATGCTGTCGGGCCTGCTTGGGGCCGCGTCGATGGTTCTGGCCGTCGGCTGCTGGGCTTTTGGCGTTGCGACCATGAATTGGGTAATGCCCGGCGTCCTGTTTGTGCTGATGATTGCCTACCACGGTGTGCGGCAGGCGCGGTCAACCTATCTGGTTGATCTGGCCCGCGAAGATCAGCGTGCGGCCTTTGCTGCCGTATCGAATACGGTGATAGGCACCTTGTTGCTGGTGGCGGGGGTGATCGGCGGGGGTGCCGCGCTGATCGGAGCGCAGGCAACGCTGATGGTGTTTGCGGTAATGGCCGTGGCTGCAGCCCTGGTCGCCTACGGTTTGCCCGAAGTCGAAGATCTGGGGTGAGCGGTCGATTGTATACCCAGATATACGTTGACTGCGACGGTTCACCGCCTAAATTCGACATAAAGCAAGACTGCAGCCGTGACCAATCAACCGAAAGGGACCCCTATGCCGAGATTCAACCGCAACTTTCAGCTTTCCATTGAAGACGTTGATCTGATCGAGGAAGCGCTGCGCGCCCGTGGGCGCGAACTTTGCCGGATGCGCCGGGCGCTGGGCGATGAGAACCCTGCCGACATGGAAGCGGTTCGGGTTGTGGAAGAAGACCAGCGCCGGGGCGAGGAGCTTTTGGGCCGGCTGCATGACCAAAAGGTCTTTTACCGGCCCAGCGCGAAAGTCTACGTCAGCGGCTGACAATCAGGCTGCCGCAAAGACGGCGTAGCCCATGATCAGACAGCACAGCCATCCTCCAAGGAAGATCAGCGGGCGCAGGGGCAACCTTGCGCCCGCAGTGATGTAGCCAACCGCATGGGCCACACGCAGCCAGAAGAACGCAATGGCGGTCCAGTAGGTCAGCGCGGTAAAGCCGTCCATCCGGTCCACCAGCAACACGAGAATGGCGAACGGCACACCCTGTTCCAGCAGGTTCAAATGTGCGCGCCACGCCCGTTGGACCCAGGGACGTTGCAGGGTGGGGTTTGCAATACGGATGAACCCGTCAGGCGCATCGGCGGGGATTGATCCCTCGGGGGCGGTGTTCACCCCTATGATGTAGGGGATCCACATGGATGCAGCCATAAGGGTGAGGCAGGTCAGAACACCAAGTTCGGTTGGGAAAGTTTCCATCATATGTCTCCTTACATCGCCGCTTTCATGCCGGTGCCGGTTTCCAGCCATGATTTGAGCGAGGCGGCCAGCCGCGCCCAGCCTTCCGCGACGCCTTCCTGGCCTTCGGGAATGTCATAGTGTTCGATGGTGAGCTTGCAGGCCGGACCTTGGGGTTCGATCAGGTACACCATGCGCGAGGGCGGGGCGTCGGGGCCAAAGAAATGCGGCACGAATGTCGTCTCGATCCGTGATTTCGGGTCCACCTTGGTCACTGCTTGCTCCAGCATCGGGTTTCCATCGGGCAGAATAAAGCGGATGACATTGCCTTCCTCCGCGCGGCCCTCGGCCACATCGCAGGCGAAATGATAGGCCGCCATGCTGGCCGGGTCACTCAGCGCATCCCAGAGCGCGTCCTGCGTACAGCGGATGAATGTCTGCATCATAAAATCGGGTTTCGTCATGGTATCAGTCCTTTCGAGGGTTGATTTAAGGTTCAACACCGCCCGGGCCGCTGGTTTTGCGCGCATCGGCTCAATCCAGCGATCAATGGTTTGTTGTAGGGGGACGGCGTTCAGGTAGTGATATTTGAACCGTCCCTTTTTGTGGGTCACGACCAGCCCCGCGTCCTCAAGCACGCCAAGGTGCTTCATCACGCCGAAGCGGGTCATCTCAAGCAATTCCGTCAGCTCTTGCAACGTCTGTCCGTCCTTGCGGCGCAATGCGTCCAGAAGGGTGCGACGGGCCGGATCGGCAAGGGCTTTGAAAACTGCGTCCATGAGTTCGCTTATAGGTGATTAAATAGTCACGTGACAATATGGTCACCTAAAAATCTGAGTGTTGTGCTGATCCCTGCTTGCGCGCATGATCCAAAAAATGGCCGGAGGATTCATGAGCGAGACGCAGTTTCTATCAACAAAACAAGGGCGCAGGCTGGCTTATCACCGGACGGAAGGGCAGGGCCCCTGGGTGGTTTTTCTGGGCGGATTGAAATCCGATATGGAAGGCACCAAGGCGGTCTTTCTGGAGGAATGGGCCCGCAAGAACGGGCGCGCCTTCCTGCGATTCGACTATTCGGGCCACGGTGAGTCGTCAGGCACCTTTACCGATGGTTGCATCGGTGACTGGGCCGAAGACAGCGCTGCGGCTATTGCCGCACTCACCGATGGGCCGATCATTCCGGTGGGGTCATCGATGGGCGGCTGGCAAGCGCTGCTTCTGGCGCGCGCGCAGCCATCGCGTCTGGCTGGGCTGGTGACAATCGCGGCGGCACCGGACTTTACCGAAGACGGTTATATGGCCAGCTTTACCCAGGCACAAAAGGCGGCACTGTCGCGCGACGGGCAGGTTGAGCTGCCGTCGGATTACATGGAACCTTACATCGTCACCCAAAGGCTGATCGACGACGGGCGTGCGCAACTGGTGCTGCGCGATCCGCTGCATCTGCCGTTTCCCGTGCGCTTTCTGCAGGGCACGGCGGATACGGCCGTCAGCGTGGCAACGGCCGTCAGACTGCTGGAGCATGCTACCGGGCCGGACATGCAGCTGCGGCTGGTCAAGGACGCGGATCACCGCTTTTCGGATGGTCCCTGTCTGGGCCTGATCCTCGAAGCGCTTGAAGAGGTGACACAGGCTGCTGGTGGTTAGAACATCGCATAGGAACGTCACTTGAGTCGGCTTGGACGCATTATCGGGCGTGTGGTTGTGGCGTTGGCGTTAGTTGCGCTGCTGCTTTACGTCTTTGGGCCATACGAAAGCGATGATCTGACCGCATCTTTCGATGACGCAGCGCTGGACAAGGGTGTCAGCGCGTATTTTGCGGCACGTGAGGCGCGGTTTGGCGACATCACGCCCGGAACGCAGAAACAGGTCATCTGGGCGGGCGCGCCCGAGACAAAAACGGATTGGGCTGTTTTGTACCTGCACGGGTTTTCGGCCACCGCGATGGAAATCCGGCCCGTGCCCGACCGGGTGGCAGAGGCTTTGGGCGCAAACCTTGTTTTCACGCGCCTTGCCGGTCATGGCCGCAGTGGCGAGGCTTTGGCGCAGGCGCGCGTTGCGGACTGGATGTCGGATGTGGCCGAAGGGCTTGCTGTCGCGCGCAGGGTGGCGGACAGGATCCTGATCCTGTCCGTGTCCACGGGCGGCACTCTGGCCGCTGCGGCGGCGATGGACAGAACGCTGTCACAGGATGTGGCGGGCATCGTTTTTGGCGCGCCCAACTTTGGTATCAATAACCCGGCCGCCCCGATCCTGACCCTGCCTGCCGCGCGCTATTGGGCGCCTTTGCTGGCCGGCCGCGAACACAGCTTTGAGCCTGCAAATGCAGATCAGGCGCGGTTCTGGACAACGCGCTATCCCAGCACAGCGGTCTTGCCGGTGGCGGCGTTGGTGCAAAAGGTGAAAGGGCTGCCACTGGAAAACGCCACCATCCCGGCGCTGTTTCTGTTTTCCAAGGCGGATCAGGTCGTGCGCGCAGAGGAAACCGCAGCGGTCGCCGCACGCTGGGGCGGGGACACGATGGTCATCCATCCTGAATTTGGGCCGCAGGATGATCCGTCCGCCCATATCATCGCGGGCGATATCATGTCGCCGGGGCAGACGGACGTGACCGTGGACAGGATAGTTGATTGGGTGACGGGCCTGTGATGAAGCAAAGGATATCTCTGATCACGCCGCGCGCGCGGGACGCGGGGGCGGGGTTCCATGATGCGCTGGGATGGGCAGGGGTAGAGCCGCAGGACGGTGTGACTGCCCGTGTTTCGTTGCCACGAAAATTGAGCCTGCACGCGCAGGAAAAACCAGTCGAAGGCCGCATTTGTGACGCGGCGCATGATCCGTTCGCGGCATTGGGCGGCATGGGTCACTTTCGCTGGAACGGCCACGGCTGATGCGCAAACCGGCCAGCATGTGGAGCCTTGAGACCTTTGGCCGCCAGCGTCTGTCGCCATATTTTTTCATGCGCGATTTCATGTATTCGGAAATTTCGGGCTTTCACGGGCGGCCCAATGTGCCGGAAAATCCCGATCTCGTGCTGGCAAATGGGCGCGCTTTTTGTGCGGCCCTGATGGACCCGCTTGAAGAGACTTTCGGGCGGATCGCTGTCCGCTCCGGCTATCGGTCACCCGTTCTGAACCGGTATGGCAATGAAAATAAGCTGAACTGCGCGCGCAATACGCATCCTCTGGAATGCCATATCTGGGACAGAGGGGCAGGGGAGGAGGCGATTGCGGGGGCCTCTGTGGTGATCCCGTGGTTTGCTGATCAATACGAACAGGGGCGCGATTGGCGCGATCTGGCGTGGTGGTTGCACGATCATCTGCCCTATTCCGAGATGTGGTTTTTCCCAAAACTAGCAGCGCTGAACCTTGTCTGGCGGCCAACGCCGTGGCGCACCATCTCAAGCTATATTGCGCCGCGTGGCACGCTTTTGCGCAAAGGCTGCGCGCCAGAGGAAAATGCCGCGACGCGGGCGGCGCGATATGCGGATTTCCCGGCGTTTCGGGGCTTGAGACTGCCACGTGCCCCGGCGTATGCTTTGCCCGATTAGGCGGGGGTCGGGGCGGCCCCCTGTCTTTTGAACGGGGTAAGAAGACGTGCATTTTCAACAGGGTAATTACTGATGGCGGAACCTTTGGTGCTGCTGCCGGGCATGATGTGCGATGCGCGGTTGTTCGGCCCGCAAATCGCGGAACTGTCGGCAGAGATGGCCGTGATGGTGGCCCCTGTGACCCAGGGTGAACGGATCGAGGAAATCGCGTCGAGCCTGCTTGATCTGTTGCCCGCGCGCTTTGCGCTGGCGGGGCTGAGCATGGGCGGGATCGTGGCGATGGAACTGTTGCGCCGCGCGCCGGACCGGATCACGCGAATTGCTTTGATGGATACTAATCCGCTGGCCGAAACACCCGTGATCGCTGCCAACCGCGAACCACAGATCGTCAAGGTGCGGTCTGGCAAGCTGTTGGAAGTGATCCGCGACGAGATGAAACCCAATTATCTGGCCCCCGGCCCGCACCGGGGCGAGGTGATGGAACTGGTCATGGATATGGCCGAAGCATTGGGACCGGAAGTCTTTATCCGGCAGTCCCGTGCATTGCAGCGGCGGCGCGACCAGCAGGCGGTCTTGCGCAAATGCCGCACGCCCGCGCTGGTCCTGTGCGGGGCGCATGACCAGTTGTGTCCGGTCAAGCGCCATACCTTTATGGCGGAATTGATCCCTTATGCCGAACTGGTTGTGCTGGAACATTCGGGCCATTTGCCCACCCTGGAACAACCCGCAGAAACCACGGCGGCATTGCGTAACTGGATGAAACAGCCGCTGGTGCTGCAGTAATCAGGGCGACCCGGTCAGCAGCGCAGTCTTTTCCGCCTTTGAAATCAGTGTGACAGGCACAATGGGGTCACCTGATGCTGCATCGTAAAGCGGGTTTTTACGCCAGTTGCCAGAAACGCGCGCCCGGATCGAGCCGATGATCAGCCGAAAGAGCGCGCCTTTGCCTTCATGCCGGGTCTTGCCGTTGTTTGCGGGAACAAATGCCTTGGACACCACGGGGCCGACAGCCGCAGGGGTGACCAGTTTGTCGATGCGCAGTGACATAAAGGCTGTTTTCGGGTTGGGCTGGGTTGAAAACAACTGTCCGCCGCAACACCCGGCCTGCCAGCGGACAATCCCGTTCGGGCTGAAAGCAAAGGGTTTCAGCTGGTCGCGACCGGCGGTGATCGTGATGTTTTCCGGTTGCGTCAGGTAAAGGTCAACCGGCGCACCCTCTTGTGGCGGGTCGCCCGCGTGCTGCGCGGCGGCGCGGCAACTGTCGCAGTAGCACACCAGATGAATGCCGCGCGCGGGCACGTTGTGCAGATGACCCTGAATGGTCTTGCACGTGCAGGAAAAGGCAAGCCCGTTTCCCGCCATAGGCTCAGACCGCCACGTTCATATTGGCGGGATCCTTGACCGGCTTGCCCTTCTTGCGGAAACCCGGAGGCGTTGCTTTTTCATGATCGTCAATGAAATCAAGCACCAGCGGACGGATGTTGTTGCGCCAGCTTTTGCCCGCAAAAATACCGTAGTGACCGGCACCTTCTTCCAGATGGCTTGCCTTTTTGTCATCCGGCAGGCCGGTCAGCAGATCAAGCGCCGCGATGCACTGGCCCGGGGCCGAGATGTCATCATTCGTCCCCTCGACGGTCTTGACCGCAACTGTCGTGATCTTGCCGATATCAACCTTGTGGCCTTTGACGGTGAACGCGTTCTTTGCAATCTCGCCCTCTTTAAAGATGCGATCAACGGTGGACAGGTAAAACTCTGCCGGCATGTCCATCACGGCAAGATATTCATCGTAGAACTTGTTGTGCTTGTCATGCTCGTGCGCCTCGCCGCGGGTGACTGCGGCGATCTGATCCTGAAACGCTTTCATGTGCGTTTCAGCGTTCATTGAAATGAACGACGTCAGCTGTAACAGGCCCGGATAGACCATGCGGCCTACGCCCGCGTATTTAAAGCCGACCCGCTGGATCATCATTTCTTCTAGTTGGCCCATCGTAACTGAATGACCAAAATCGGTCACTTCGGTGGGGGCCGCTGAAGGGTCGATAGGCCCGCCAATCAAAGTCAATGTGCTGGGTTGTGCGGCGGGATCTTGTTCTGCCAGAAGGGCTGTGGCGGCAAGGGTCAGCGGCGCGGGCTGGCACACTGCGATCACATGCAGGTCCTTGCCCAGTTCTTTCATGAAATCAACGAGGTAAAGTGTATAATCCTCAACATCGAATTTGCCTGCGCTGACAGGAATGTCGCGCGCATTGTGCCAATCGGTGATGTAGACATCGCAATCTGGCAAAAGGCTGATCACGGTCGAGCGCAGCAGGGTGGCGTAGTGCCCTGACATGGGTGCCACCAGCATCACCTTGCGCTTGGGGGCCGTGCGGCCCTGCACGCGGAAATGCAGCAGATCACCAAAATCGCGTTTTACCACGACCTCTTCCACGACGATCCTGTCCTGCCCTTCGGCGTTGACGAAAGGGGGGATGTTCCAGTCCGGTTTCATCACCATGCGCGAAAAGCTGCGCTCGGTGACTTCGCCCCAGGCGGCCATCCAGCCCAAAGCAGGGTTTGGAAACAGCGCGAAAGCCGGATAGGATGCCATAGCAAGCGCAGAAGCACCAAGCCACTGGTTGGTATTCCGAACGGTTTCCATCAGATCGTAGGTTGCCATATAACGCATGCGGGGTCTCCTTTTTGGCCCTTGTGGGGGCATTCACGTCGCTCCTGCCCCTGAAAAGGACGACGGTATGCTGCAGGTGCGAAGATAGGAGCAAAAGATTAAGATGACAACCAAAACCACGGGTCAAGATCATAACGCCGAGGCTTCCGTCACGCGCATGGCTGAAAACCTCAAGAAAGTAGAGCAGCTTACAGAGCGATTGACCAAGGTGATGGCCAATCGCAAGACCCATCAGGCGTCTTTGGATGGTCCGAATCAAGAATTGTTCGCCAAAGCCGGGCAGGCGATGCTGTCCGAAGCGCTGGTCAACCCGGCCAAGCTGATGGAACAGCAGATGGGATACTGGTCCAAGACCGTTACCCATTTCATGGAAGCCCAGCAGGCATTGGTGACCAACCCCATGCAGGCGCCGGAGGACCGGACCGGCAAGGACCGCCGCTTTGCCAACCCGATGTGGGAGACGCATCCCTATTTCAACTTTGTCAAACAGCAGTACCTGATCAACGCCGAAGCGGTCAGCGCGGCGGTGGATTCAGTCACGGACATGGAACCCCATGAAAAACAGCGGCTGGCCTATTTCAGCCGCCAGATCATCGACATGATGTCGCCGACCAACTTTCTGGCCACCAACCCCGATGCGCTTCAGCGGGCGGTCGATACTGAAGGAGAGAGCCTGATCAAGGGGCTGGAGAACCTGATTTCCGATCTTGAAGCAAACGACGGTGAGCTGATTGTCAGGCTGGCGGATGAAAAAGCGTTTGAGTTGGGCCGCAACATCGCCACCTCGCCGGGCAAGGTGGTGTTTCGCAACCGCATGTTCGAGCTGATCCAGTATGCGCCGACCACCGAAAAGGTCCACAAGACGCCGCTGCTGATCTTTCCGCCGTGGATCAACAAATTCTACATTCTGGATCTGAAAGAACAGAACAGTCTTGTGAAATGGGTCACCGATCAGGGCTACACTCTGTTCATGGTGTCATGGGTGAACCCCGATCCGTCCTACAAGGATGTCGGAATGGAGCATTACGTAGAAGAGGGGTATCTGGCCGCCATCAACGAGGTGAAAGAGATCACCGGCGAAAAGCAGATCAATGCGGTTGGCTATTGTATCGCAGGCACGACCCTGTCGCTGACCTTGTCCCTGCTCAAACAACGGGGAGACACGTCTGTCAAATCCGCCACCTTCTTTACCGCGCTCACTGATTTCTCGGATCAGGGGGAATTCCGGCCCTTCCTCACGGACGATTTCATCGAAGGGATCGAGGCAGAGACGAAAGACAAGGGCATGCTGCCGTCGATCATCATGGCGCGCACGTTCTCTTTTCTGCGCTCAAACGATCTCGTCTACGGCCCGGCTGTCAAAAGCTACATGATGGGCGAAACGCCGCCCGCCTTTGATTTGCTGTACTGGAACGGCGATGGGGCCAACCTGCCTGCCAAGATGGCGATGCAGTATCTGCGCGGCTTGTGTCAGGGCAATCAGTTGGCCGACGGTGGGTATGATCTGTTGGGGCATCATCTGGTGCTTGACGAGGTCGACGTGCCGATCTGTGCGATTGCCTGTGAAACCGATCACATCGCGCCCTGGAAGGACAGCTATCGCGGCATCCAAAAGATGGGGGCCAAGGACAAGACATTTATCATGACGCAGTCAGGGCATATTGCCGGCATCGTCAATCCTCCGTCCAAGGGCAAATACGGGCATTATACGAACGATGACCTTGGCTTGGATTATCAAGCGTGGCTGGAAGGGGCGCATTTTACAGAAGGGTCTTGGTGGCCACGGTGGGAGAAGTGGCTCAAGAAGCGTTCGGGCACCATGATTCCGGCGCGCAGCCCCGGTGATGGCAAGCGGAAGGTTTTGGGCGATGCACCCGGTGACTACGTTGCGCGAAAGGCAAATGCCTGATCCTAAAAGAGTTTTCATGTGAATTGCCCCTAGGTAAATTTTTTGCTGCGGTGCAGAATAACGCTTGAAATGCCGCGCTGCAGCATGTATATCCTTTTGCAGACGCAGAAAGCGGATCTTCCGCTTGGTGCGAGAAAAGATAGCGAAAGGATTTAGACATGACACAGACACCTGACATGACAGCAATGTTCAAAGACGTAATGGGCTCTTTCCCCGTGGACACATCCGCAATGGAAGACGCTTTCAAAACAACTGCAACGCTGAACGAAAAGCTCTCCGGCGTGGCCCTGTCCGCAGTTGAGAAGAACGCGGAAATTTCGTCCAAGTGGACAAAAGAAACCGTTGCCAAGCTGACAGAGATGTCCAAAGCAAAGGCAGAGCCTGCCGATTACGCCAAAGCGATGACAGATTTTGCCTCCGCTTCCGCCGAAACAGCGGCAGAGCACATGGCAGCCTTTGCTGAGGTGGCCAAGAAAGTGCAAATGGAAACCGTCGAGTTGATGATGGCCGCTGGCAAGGACATGCAGGAAGACGCGACCGCCGCAGTCAAGAAAGCAACAGACGACGCAAAAACCGTCGCCAAGAAAGCTTCTGCCAAGGCGTAAGCCTGCGAGAGCGCAATTTCCGGACATTCCTCCCTGATACGTCCGGGGCAGGGCGGGTTTCTGAACGAAGCCCGCCTTTTTGCTGTGCGGTCACAAGCCGTAGCACTGATGGATTTGCTTTTCTTTTTCGCGTCTTGCCCCTAAGCTGCGCTGCAGCACGTATTCGGGGAGGAACGACGTGGCAGACAAACCCAAACCCCTGCTGATCAAACGCTATGCGTCGCGGCGGCTATACAACACCGAAACCAGCGATTACGTGACGCTTGAGGACATCTCGGGATTTATCCGCGACGGCCGCGAGGTGCAGATTGTTGATCTGAAGTCGGGGGATGACCTGACGCGCCAGTATCTGCTGCAAATCATTGCCGAACACGAAAGCCGCGGTGAATCCGTGCTGCCCGTGGATGTGCTGAATGATCTGGTGCGCAGCTACATGTCGGGCAATGTGTCGGTGGTGCCGCAATTCCTGCAGGCCTCCTTTGACATGCTGCGTGACGGTCAAAGCAAAATGATGGAAAATATGTCCTCCATGAACCCGATGGCAAAGATGCCCGGCATGGAAGCGATGAAAACCCAGCAGGAAGCGTTTCTCAAGGCTATGACCGGCGGATGGGCCGGTGCGGGCAAAGGGCCTGCTGCGCCCCAGACCGAAGCGGAGACGGAAGAAACCCAGACCGAAGATCTGGACGCGATCAAGCGCCAGCTGGCCGAGCTCCAGAACAAACTGTCAAAGCTGAAGTGATCCTCTGAGGGGCTAGACGCCCAGCCTGTCGCGGATCGCATACCAGCTCATCGCGAGCGCCAGCAGTGGGCTGCGCATCGCGGCCCCGCCGGGGAACGGCAGGGTCGGGATCGCCGCGAGCGTATCGAACCCATCGGATTGGCCGGTGATGGCATCCGCCATCAGTTTGCCCGCGTGCGTGGCCGTGCCAACCCCGTGACCGGAATAGCCCGATGCGGACAGGATGTTTGGTGACACGCGCGCAAGATAGGGCAAGCGACGGATAGTAATGCCCAGTGTGCCGCCCCAAGCGTAGTCGATCCTGATGTCGCGCAGATGCGGAAAGACGATAGACATCGGTTTGCGGACTTTCGCGGCAATATCCTGCGGAAATTTGTATCCGTAGCTTTCCCCACCCCCAAACAACAGTCTGCCGTCGTGCGACAAACGGAAGTAATTCACCACAAAGCGGCTGTCGGCCACAGCCACATCGCGGGGCAGCACGTCCTTTACACCGCTGCCCAGCGGTTCGGTGGCCGCGATGAAGTTGTTGATCGGCATCACCCGCGCCGCAACCTTGCGGTTCAGTCCGCCCAGATAGCCATTGCACCCCTGAACGACATGATCCGCGATCACATGGCCTGCGTCGGTGGCCACTTTTACGCGTGTGCCTTCCTCAATGTTGTGAACTGCGCTGCCTTCAAAGATACGCACGCCTGCGTCGCGGGCAGCGGCGGCCAGCCCAAGTGCGTAGCGCAGAGGATGCAAATGCGCGGCCCCCATGTCCAGCAATCCGCCGACATAATCGGGGGAGGGGCAGACCGACTGGAGCGCGGCACGGTCCAGCACCTCAAGCTTGTCATAGCTGTAACGCTTCTGCATGTGCGCCGCATAGCGCTTTTCCTCCTCGAAATCGCCCATGCGCGAGGCGGTATGTACGATCCCGGGTTTGAGATAGCAGTCGATCTCATGCTGTGCGATCAGGTTTTTGACTAGTGAGGTTGCATCCTCTGCCAGATCCCACAGGCGCCGGGCCCGATCTGTGCCAAAGGCCTTTTCAAGTGTGATCTGGTCCTGTCGCTGTCCGGTGCCCAGCTGGCCACCGTTGCGTCCTGATGCGCCAAAGCCCACGCGCTGCGCCTCAAGAAGCACCACATCGCGTCCCGCTTGCGCCAGATGCAGCGCTGCGGACAGACCGGTGTAGCCGCCGCCAATCACAACCACATCCGCCCGATGCGCCCCTTTGAGCGGGGCAAAGCGGTCCAGCGGTGTGGCGGTCGCGGCGTACCAGCTTGCCGGATATTGTCCGCGCCGGTCGTTGGCATAAAGCAAGTTCATGGGCTTACCCTTTCGCGCCGTGTCGCTGGCCCGTGCGCTGGACTACACGTTCAGCAGCAGGTGTTCGCGCTCCCACGGAGAGATGACCTGGAGAAATTCATCGTATTCCGCACGTTTCACAATGCCGTAGACACGCGCAAATTCGGGGCCCAGCACGCCATGGAGATCCGTTGCCTCGTCGAAGACGTTCAGCGCTTCGCCCAGCGTGCGCGGGATGTCGCCGTCTCCGTCATAGGCATCGCCCCTGAACTCCGCTTTGGGGTCCTGTTTGGCCATCAGTCCCAGATAGCCGCAGGCGAGTGAGGCAGCGATGGCCAGATAGGGATTGCAGTCCATCCCGGCCAGCCGGTTCTCGACCCGCCGCGCGCGTGCATCCGACAGCGGGATGCGGATGCCCGTGGTGCGGTTGTCACGGCCCCATTCCAGATTGATCGGGGCAGCGTGGTCTTTGACATAGCGGCGGTAGCTGTTCACGTAAGGCGCGATCACGGCCAGTGCTTCGGGCATGTGGTTTTGCAGACCGGCGATAAAGTGCATGAACGCGGGCGTTTCGGACCCGTCTTCGTTGGAAAAGATGTTCGCGCCGGTCTTGGCGTCAAGGATCGAATGGTGGATGTGCATGGCTGATCCCGGCTCATCTTCAATCGGCTTTGCCATGAACGTCGCATAGCAATTGTGCCGCATCGCCGCTTCGCGGATCAGACGCTTGAAGAAAAAGACCTCGTCCGCCAGTTTGACCGGATCGCCGTGCAGCAGGTTGATCTCCAACTGTCCGGCACCGCCTTCCTGCGTGATGCCGTCAATCTCAAAGCCTTGCGCTTCGGCAAAGTCATAGATGTCGTCGATGACCGGGCCAAATTCATCCACCGCGGTCATCGAATAGGCCTGCCGCGCGGCAGCCGGGCGGCCTGAGCGGCCGATCATCGGCTCGATCTCTTGCGCCGGGTCCAGATTGCGGCCCACCAGAAAGAACTCCATCTCCGGCGCGACCACGGGTTCCCAGCCCTTGTCGCGGTAAAGCTGCACCACACGGCGCAGTACGTTGCGGGGGGAAAAGGGCACGGGTTGGTCGCTGCGGTCATAGGCGTCGTGGATCACCTGCAAGGTCCAGTCGCCGGTCCAGGGGGCGGCGCTGGCGGTGCTCATGTCAGGCTTGAGGATCATATCCTTTTCGGTGAACCCTTCCTCGCCCGCCGCTTCGCCCCATCCGCCGGTGATGGTTTGGTAAAAAATGCTGTCGGGCAGGTGAAAGAAATCCTGCCGCTCGAACTTGGTCGCGGGCACGGCCTTGCCGCGGGCGATGCCCGGCAGGTCAGAGATGATGCATTCGACTTCGTCCAGACGTTTGCCTTCCAGATAGACCTGCGCGGCCCCCGGCAGGCTTTTGATCCAATCGGCCATCAGGCCCTCTCTTTCTTGAAAAATTCGGTCATCTGCGTCGCGATCTTCGGTGAATCGAGCGGCAGGTCCAGCTTGAGACGCGCGGCATCCAGAAGCGGATCGGGCACCAGACCCTTGCCGCGATGGGTAATCAGACCGTCAATAAAGACGCGGCCGTATTCCGGGTGCGGCTGGATAGTCCAGAAAACATCATCGTAGGCCAGCACAGCGTTTTCGCAAAAATCCGAACTGCCGATGCGCCGTGCCGCCTGCGGCTTTTCCACCACCTGATCCTGATGCCACGCGTTTATGGTATAGGTTTCGCCGTCAATCTGGTAGTCCACCGGCCCAACCGACCAGCCCTTGGCGAATTTTTCAACTGTGCCGCCCATCGCCTGTGCGATGATCTGGTGGCCGAAGCAGACGCCGATCATAGGCACCCTTGCGGCATGACAGGCGCGGATGAATTCTTCGAGAGGGGGAATCCACGGGTGATCTTCGTAGGCCCCGTGTTTCGACCCGGTAATGAGCCAGCCGTCACAGGCGTCAATCGCATCGGGCATTTCGCCGTCGACCACCGCCCAGCTGGCATAATCGAACGTGTCTTCACCCAGAAGGCGCCGAAAGTAGCCGCCATAGTGACCATCCCCCGCAAGCTCTTCTGGCGGGTGACCGGTGATCAGAATGCCGATTTTCATGCGGGGCCTCATACGGTTTCGAGATAGATTTCGGCCTGCTCTTCGGGGCTGAGTTCGGCCATGTCGCGCAGCTCTTGTCTTTTGGTCAGCACGAGGTTCTGGATCAGTTCGCGCGCAAAGATGCGCGCTACGGCGGCGTCATTTTCAAACCGATCAATGGCCGTTGTCCAGTCTGCGGGAATTTGTGGCAGGTCGGCGGTGTAGGCGTTGCCGGTGATGGGCGCGGGTGGCTTGGCTTCGTCCTCGATCCCGTTGATTGCAGCTCCCAGCACTGCGGCCAGCATCAGATAGGGGTTCACATCCCCGCCCGCCACGCGGTGTTCGATCCGCCTTGCCTTTGGATTTCCAGACGGGATGCGGATGGAAGACGTGCGGTTTTCATAGGCCCAGCAAACGGCTGTGGGCGCGTGGGCACCCGGCACGATGCGCGCGTAGCTGTTGGCGTGGGGCGCAAAGATCAGACCTGATCCGGGCATCGCCGTCATGCACCCGGCCACCGCATGACGCAGCATTTCCGTACCTTCGGGGCCGCCGTTGTCGAAAATGTTCCTGCCGTCGGCGTCCAGCACCGAAAAATGCATGTGCAGGCCCGAGCCTGCGTAGTCAGGATAGGGTTTGGCCATAAAGCTGGCAGCAAAGCCGTGTTTGCGTGCCAGCCCTTTGACCAGCATCTTGAAAAGCCATGCGTCATCCGCCGCGCGCAAGGCATCGTCGCCGTGCATCAGATTGATTTCGAACTGCCCTAGACCGGCCTCGGAAATGGCCGTGTCGGCGGGGATATCCATATCCTCGCAGGCGTCGTAGAGCTCGGTAAAAAAGGTATCGAACTGGTCCAGCGCGCGCATGGACAGGATATCTCCGGCCTGTCGCCGTTTGCCGGAGCGGGGCGAGGGCGGCACCTGAAGCTTGCGCCCGGAATCGTCGATCAGAAAGAATTCCAGTTCCACCGCGCAAACGGGTGTCAGCCCGCGGGCGCGGTAGCGGTCCAGAACCGCGTTCAGCGCATGGCGCGGATCGCCCGCAAAGGGGCGGCCATCGTCGTGGTACATCCAAATGGGCAACAGCGCGGTGGGTGTCTCCAGCCAGGGCATCGGCATGAAACCACGTTCGGTCGGGCGCAGCACACCGTCCTTGTCGCCGCTTTCCATGACCAGCGGGCTATTTTCAATATCCTCGCCCCAGATGTCGAGATTCAGGACAGAGAAAGGAAACCGTGTGCCCTCTTCGATGGCCTTGTCGGCAAACCGGGTCGGGATGCGTTTGCCGCGGGGCTGGCCATTCAGATCAGCGGCAGCCACCCGCAAAGAGCGGACAGCAGGGTTTTTGCGAAGCCAGTTTTGCATATTTGCCTTGGTCTGCAGAGCCCGACAGCAAAGGGTATCGAGAACCGCGCGAAAATTTGATCAAATGTTGGATACTACCGGATCAGATTGGGGCGCAAGCGAATTTTGCGGCGCTGGCCCTGTGGCAGATGCCGGTTGAGCCGTGCGTTCACAACGCCGAAGGTCGTGATCACGATCAGGGTCAGCACAATGAAATACCCCGCAAGGATGGGGTAGGGCACAAAGGGATTGAAGGTCTTGTCTGCAAAATACTGAGCGTAATAGAGCGCATCACCGCGCTGCTGCCAGGCCGGAAAACCGCTAAGAAAGACAAGCGTGGTGGAATGGAACAGAAAGATCGCCTCGTTTGTGTAGGCGGGCCAGGCAAGGCGCAGCATCGTGGGCCAGATGACCCGGCGAAAGCGTGACCAGCCGGTCAGCCCGTAGGCGTCCGCCGCCTCGACATCGCCTTTGGGAATGGATTGCAACGCGCCATAGAAAATCTCGCCTGCGTAGGCGGAGGTGTTGAAAAACAGCACAATCAGCGCGCCAAGCCAGGCTGCGGTGAAAGGGTCAAAGAAGGCGTAGTTCGATTTCAGGGTCAGAAACAGGAAGTAGCCAAAGAAGAACTGGATAAACAGCGGGGAGCCGCGAAAGACAAAGATGAACCATTCGGCCGGTTTTCTGATCCACCGGTTCTGGCTGGCTTTGCCGACGCCCAGTGCCGTGGCAAAGAAAAAACCCAGCAGCAGCGCCAGAACACCAAAATAGATGTTCCAGATCATCCCCGAGCCGATCAGCGTGAATTGCTGGCAGAGCGTGAAATCTTCACGCGGGAGCAGACGTTCCCCTATCCCGATCGCGCGCAGGCCGTAGTCCTGAATGGTCTGAATACAGCTCATGCGGCGGCCCTGCGCTGGGCTTCGCCGCCGCTGGTGGCCTGTCCGCGTGTCAGCCGTGCCATCACCTTTTCCAGCACGATCTCTGATACGCGGGTAAAGCAAAGGTAAAATACCAAAAGGGCCAGAAAATACCACATGCGCCAGTCTCCGTGCGGATAGTCGGTAAAGCGCGGTGTTTTGGTCCCGCCCAGTTCTCGCGCCCAATACACCACGTCTTCGACCCCCAGCAGAAACAACAGCGGCGTGGCCTTGATCAGCAGCATCCACAGGTTTGACAGACCCGGCAGCGCATAAACCCACATTTGTGGCACCAGCACGCGCCAGAATGTCTGGCGGGTGGACATGCCATAGGCGGCTGCGGTCTCAAGCTGGGCTTGCGGTACTGCACGCATGGCCCCGAAAAGGACGTTGGCTGCAAATGCGCCATAGACGATCGCAAAGGTCAGGACCGCGATGGCGAAGCCATAGCTTTCGTGGACCCATTGCGGGGCGTTGCCCAGCGGCATCTTGGCCGCCTGACAGACGACAAAATCGTTGCCCTGACGCACCGGTTCCAAAACCTCGGGACACAGAACCCGGTGTCGCAGATATTCTATGGCCTGATCCAGCGCGATCACAAAGAACAGAAAAAAGGCGATGTCCGGCACGCCGCGCACGATGGCGATATAGGTCTTGCCGATCCATCTGAGCGGGGCCAGCGCCGAGCGTGCCGCAGACGCACCGGCAAATCCAAAGGCCAGCGCCACGGGGGCGGTGATGCCCAACAAGGTCAGCACGGTCAACACGGACCAATAAAGGTTCATGTGCTTGCCTGTGGTCAGGTAACAGGCAAACCATTGCAGACTTTCTAAGGTGTCGGGATCGACGCAATTGGCGAACATTGGGGACTTATCCTTGGGTGCAACCAGTTTTCTTAGTGCGCAGACCTTGTCAACCTATTGCTGCGTCTGGCGCAAGGATGCACTGTCTTTCTCAACGACTTGAAAGGAACGATATGACGCGCAACGGGCCGTCCATCATTGTCATCGGGGCCGGTATCATCGGCGCGGCGTCCGCCTACCATCTGCAGAGCCGGGGCGCGCAGGTCATGATCGTGGATGCAGGCGGCGAGACAGCAACCGCCACTTCCTTTGGCTGGATCAATGCCAGCTTTCATCATGACGGCGCACATTTTCAGCTTCGGTCGGAGGGGATGGCAGCATGGCAGCGGCTGGCAAAGAGCCTGCCGCTTGATATCGCGTGGCAGGGGGCGCTGTGTTGGGAAGAGACCGGCACAGCCTTTGACGCGCAGCGCGACCACCTTGCGACGCTTGGCTATGACGTGGCAGAAATTGACAGCGCCGCCTTTGCAGCGTTGGAGCCCCATATCGCGACGCTTCCGGCACGTGCGCTGCACTTTCGGCAGGAGGCGGCAGCGGACAGCCCGGAGGTTGCACAGCGGCTTTTGAATGCCGCTTTGGCAGCAGGCGCGCGGCGGCTGCGTGGCGTCAAGGTACTGGACCTTGTTGAGAAGGGCGACCGGATCATCGGGATCAGAACAGAGGCGGGTGTCAGCACGGCAGATCATATCCTGATTGCTGCCGGTACGGGCAGTGCCGCGTTGATTGCGCAGGCCGGATCATCGCTGCCCATGCTGCGCCGTCCCGCGCTGATGTTGCGCACCCGTCCGGTCGCCCCGGTATTGAACCATATACTTGTCTCTGAATTCGGTGAACTGCGGCAACTGCCGGACGGTGCGTTGATGATGCCCGCGGCAGTCAACCATCAGGGTGATACGTCTGACAAACTGACAGAGCCGCTGGAGATTACCGCGGAGCGCGTGCTGGACCGTCTGCGCACCATGCTGCCAGATGTTGCGCTGGATTGGGAAGAACTGCGGCTTGCGTTTCGTCCGGTGCCGCATGATGGCTTGCCGGTAATCGGGCCGGTGCGCGCGGGTGTTCACGTTGCCTGTATGCACTCAGGCATTACGCTGGGCGCACTGGCGGGCGAACTGGTGGCCCAAGAGATGCTGGAAGGTGTCACAAACCGTTCTGCAGCGTTGCTTGCGCCCTACAGGCTGGACCGGTTCACATAAAAAGGGCGGGCCAAACACGGCCCGCCCCCTGTTCGGATCAAAAGATCAGGTCAGATCAGAACAATGCAGCTTCTGGCAGCCACTTTTTGATCAGCTCATTGAGCGAGCCGTCGTCTTTCATGGACTGGATGGCGCCGTTGAACTTCTCGCGCAGTTCACCATCGCTTTCGCGCACGCCCAGACCGATGCCGCCACCGATCAGCTCTTCCTGCTCAAGCATCTGCAGATCGGGATCCGCTTCGGCCAGAGGGGCGAGGAAGGATTTGTCGGCAAGAACCGCGTCCGCTTCGCCGTTTTTCACAGCGGCGACTGTTTCTTCGGGTGTTGCGAATTCAACAAGGGTCGCGCCGGCCATCGCAGAGATATGCGCGGCCTGGATTGTACCGCTCTGGGCAGCCAGAACGGCATTGGACAGATCAACCTCACCGGCGGCGAGATAGGCAGACGGATCAGGCAGCGTGTAGGCGTCGGAGAAGTCGATCACTTCGTCGCGTTCGTCGGTGATGGACATGCCCGCGATGATCACGTCGTAGTTGCCGGACACGAGATTGGGGATGATGCTGTCCCACTCGTTTGTGACCCACTCGCAGGTCAGCTCAGCGCGTGCGCACAGCTCGTCGCCGACTTCACGCTCAAAGCCCGCAACTTCGCCATTGTCATCAAGGAAGTTGTAGGGAGGGTAGGCGCCTTCGGTGCCCATGCGGATGGTTTTTGCGTGGCCATCGGCCATTGCCAGACCGGCGGTCAGCGCCAGTGCAGCAGTCGAAAGGATAAGTGTCTTCATTGGTGAAACTCCCATTTTTTTATTGAGTTTTGTTTTACGTCGCGTGGGTTGCCGAAAGGAACCCGCGCAGGCGTTCTGATTTGGGCGCGCCGAATAGTTGGTCGGGCGGCCCTTGTTCTTCGATCAGGCCCTGATGCAGAAAGATGACGTGGTCGGATACGTCCGCGGCCAGTTTCATATCGTGTGTGACGATCAGCATGGTGCGCCCTTCGGCGGCCAGATCCTTGATCACCTTGACGACTTCCTGTTCAAGCTCCGGGTCCAGCGCCGATGTCGGCTCGTCAAACAACAAGGCTTCGGGTTCCATGCACAGGCCGCGTGCGATGGCCGCGCGCTGTTGCTGGCCACCCGAAAGCTGTGCCGGGTAGACATCGCATTTGTCTCCGATCCCTACCTTCTCAAGATAGCCGCGCGCGGCTTTCTCTACTTCTGCCCGGTCGCGTTTGAGCACCGTCAGTGGCGCTTCCATCACATTTTGCAGGATCGACATATGCGCCCAGAGATTGAACTGCTGGAATACCATGCTGAGATTTGTACGAATGCGCGTCACCTGCGAGGGGTCGGCCGGTCGGCGGGCGTGTTCAGAACCTTTCCAAATGACAGGCTCCCCCTTGAACAGGATCTCACCTTGCTGGCTGTCTTCGAGCAGGTTGCAGCACCGCAAAAGAGTGGACTTACCCGAGCCCGAAGACCCGATGAGAGAGATCACGTGACCTTTAGGAGCGCTCAGGCTGACGCCCTTGAGCACTTGAAGCGATCCGTACGCCTTGTGCAGGCCATCAATTTGAATAACGGGGTCTGCTGCGTTCACAAGGATACTCATTCTGATTCCAGCCATCATAAAGCGGCAAAAATCGTGGAAATGCAATGTGGTGTCGCAAGGGCACCGAATAATTCCTGCAAGGTCAGCCCCGGGGCAGTCCTCTAGGCGCTATTTTGGACCCGGACGCGGGCGGTGTTGCTGTCTGCGTCGGTCACACCCAAAAGGCTGGCCACCAGACGCAAAAGCGCGTTTTCCTCGTCCGAGCGGCTGCCGTCAGCCAGAACGACCTGCCAAAGGGCCTCGATGACTGCGACGCGGTCATTGTAGGGGACAGCATCCTTGATGGCACGGGTGAAACGCACCGTGTCGGGGGCTTCGCTTTCCAGCGTTTCGGCCTCGGCGCGCAGGGCGCGTGCCTCATCGGCGCTTAAGCCGTAGCGCTGGGCCGCGATGCGGTCGATCCGCTCAACCTCGGCGGTGGCATAGTCATTGTCGGACCGCGCGACGCGCACCAAAAGCGCTGTCAGCGCAAGGCGGGCATCCACAGGGTCCAGCGGGGCGGGGTCGGGCGCGGTGAGGCGCTTGAGAAAATCACCAAACATGGATTGGATATAGGAGCTGCACCGCCAAAGGCCAAGGCAAAGACCGGGTCACAGATGTGCGGTTGCCTTTTGGCGCAGCGCCTCGATGTCGGTGTCGGTCAGCCCCAGTGCTGTTTCAATGGCAAGAAGCTGAATTTCCTCTTTCTCATGCCGGTGCCCATCGGCAAGTGCGACGCTCCACATTGCCTCACCCAGCGCGAGCCGGTCTGCGTAATCCACTTCCTCGCGCAGGATTTCGGCAAACTGCGATGTGTCCGGGGCATCACGCTCAAGCGCTTCGCAGGTGGCGCGCAGTTTCGCGGCCTCGATCGGGTTCAAACCGAATGTCCTGCCCAGAATACGGTCGATCTGACCGATCTCGGTGGCGCGGTAGTTGCGGTCGGCAAAGGCGACGCGAACCAGCAGCGCACCAAGCGCGAGTTGCGGGTTGGGCTGGGGCAGCGGTTTGGGTTCCGGGGTGCGGCGGGGAAAAAGACGTTCAAACATGAAAACGGATTAACTCAGATCAGGTGGTTTTCCAAAGCGTAAAGTGTCAATTGCGATGCCTTGCGGGTCAGAATTTGTGATGATGAAGCCTGCAATGTCATCTGCGCCAGTGCTGCGCAGGAAACCGACGGTGAATTCGCCGGTAGGCTGAACGGGCACCTGGCCGATGAGGCTGCCGTCACTGCGGTGAAAGCTGACCAAAGCTGTGCCTTCCTCACCCCCGCGCAGATCAAAGGCGAGGGCGGACTGAGGTGTATCGAAAAGCACCGCAATGGCTCCTTCGCCTTGCCCCTCGCGTTTGGGAAAGCCCGCCGTTCCATAGCCATTCAGCACCGCATTGCCGTAAAAGTGTACAACTGACAGGTTTTGCCCTGCGGCACCGGGCAACATGGTCAGGGGCGCAAAAGGGTCCCCGATGATCTCATCATGTGTGCCCCGCGCCTGCACTTCCTGCCCCGCAAAGCGTTCACCAAAGGTGGCACCGGGCAAGGGCAGAATATCGTCCACATTATGGCCAGGACCTGCGCCGCTGCGGATGTCGTCAAAGGTGATGATCTGCGGCAGGATCAGGCTGTCAGGATCAACCAGACAGACGGGCGCACCGCAGGCCAGCACCGCAGTGGGTGCCAGCGCCAAAAAGAAGGATGCCAGAGCTTTCATGGGACTACTCTAGCACAATTTTCAGCCTTCGTACCCCTCAACAATCACCATGTTGTTTTCGGCCACGGGCAGCCGGATTTCCTTTGCGGCCTGATAGTCAGCACTTTCGTAGCAGGCCAGCGCGTCAGCGTAGCTGTCGAATTCGATCACAACGGTCCGCGCGCGCCACTGGCCTTCGGTGTTGGTCTGCTGGCCTCCGCGCACCAGAAAGCGCGCGTTGTACTTGGCCAGTGGCTTTGCATTGGCGGCGCGGTAGGTGTCATAGACGGCGGCATCTGCGACATCCATCGTGGCTATCCAGTATCCTTTGGGCATGGGGGTCTCCGGTCAAAGTGTTTCAAATTTACGGGCGAGCGTGCGGGCTTCGTCCTCCAGTCCGTAGGGCGGATTGATGACAAAAAGGCCAGAGCCGACCATGCCGTGTCCGGGCAGCGCGGGGGGGAAGCGTACCTCGTGGCGCAGCGCATGCGGATGATCCGCGACAAGGGCGTTCAGCATAGGCAAATGTGCCTTGGATGTCAGGATCGGATACCAAAGGGCGATGATGCCCACGTTCCACGCGCGCGCGATCTTGGCGATGTGGCGGGGAATGGTGCTGTAATCCTCTTTCACTTCGAAACTGGGATCAATCAGCATCAGACCCCGGCGCGGCATCGGGGGGGTCAGGGCATGCGCCATCTCGAACCCGTCGCGCAGATGGATTTTGGCAGGGTAGGGTGACATTGCCAGTTCCAGCGCCGCATGTTCGCGCGGATGCAACTCCGCGAGGTGGATCGTGTCGGCAGGGCGCAACAGTGTGGCCGCGATTAGCGGAGAGCCGGGGTAGGCCTGCGCACCTGTATCTGCGCGGGTGGTATTCAGGATACGGGCGTAGGGATGATCCGGCGCGAACCAGCCCGCGACGCGCTGGATACCACGCGCGGCCTCGCCGGTTTTCCGCGCGGCGGCATCGTCCAGATCGTAAAGAGCGCGTCCGCCGTGTGTCTCAATATAGGTGAGCGGTTTATCCTTGGCCGTCAGATAATCCAGCATCCACGCCAGCAGGCTGTGCTTGTGCACATCCGCGAGATTTCCCGCATGATAGATATGTTGATAGGACAGCATCCGCTACCTGTGCGGGGCGGCCAAAAATCTTGCAAGAGTTTTGACGAGAAAATTGCAATTTTCTCGTGCCCCCGGTGTCAGACCAGCCGCGACACTTCCTTGGCCGCGCGCACGAAGTCCTTGAACAGCGGATGCGGCGCAAATGGTTTGGATTTCAGCTCGGGGTGGAACTGAACGCCGATGAACCACGGGTGATCGGACCATTCGACAATCTCGGGCAGTTTGCCATCGGGGGACATGCCTGAAAAGCATAGGCCCGCTTCCTCCAGCTTGTCTTTATAAGCAATATCAACCTCATAGCGGTGGCGGTGACGCTCATCAATCGTTGTGGTGCCGTAGGCCTCGGCCACTTTCGATCCGGGCGTCAGCGTCGCGTCATAGGCACCCAGACGCATTGTGCCGCCCTTGTCGTCACCCACCTTGCGCTCGACCCTATGATTGCCCTGCACCCATTCTTTCAGGTGATAAACCACCGGCTCGAACCGCTTTTTGCCCGCCTCGTGATCGAATTCTTCCGATCCGGCGGTCTTGACGCCTGCCACGTTCCGCGCCGCCTCGATCACCGCCATCTGCATGCCCAGACAGATGCCCAGATAGGGGACCTTGCGTTCACGCGCGAATTGCGCGGCCTTGATCTTGCCTTCGGTGCCGCGCTCGCCAAAGCCACCGGGCACAAGGATCGCGTGATAGCCTTCCAGATGGGAAGCAACATCGTCGGACTTGTCGAACACCTCCGCATCGACCCATTCCACCTGCACCTTGACCCGGTTGGCCATGCCGCCGTGGGTCAGCGCCTCCTTGATGGATTTATAAGCATCCTCAAGCTGTGTGTATTTGCCCACAATCGCCACGCGCACCTCGCCTTCGGGGTTGTGGATGCGGTCGTAGACGTCATGCCAGACGGTCAGGTCAGGGCGTGGGGCAGGCGATATGTCGAAGGCGTCGAGCACCGCCTGATCCAGCCCTTGGGCGTGGTAGGCCAGCGGGGCCTCATAGATCGATTTCAGGTCATAAGCTGCGACCACTGCTTCCTTGCGGACGTTGCAGAAGAGCGCGATCTTCTCGCGTTCCTTCTCCGGGATCGGATGTTCGGAGCGGCAGACCAGAATGTCGGGTGCAATGCCGATGGACTGCAGTTCCTTGACGGAGTGTTGAGTGGGCTTCGTTTTTAGTTCACCGGAGGCCGCCAGATAGGGCAGCAGGGTCAGGTGCATGAAAATGCACTGGCCGCGTGGTTTGTCGTGGGTGAACTGGCGGATTGCCTCAAAGAATGGCAGCCCTTCGATGTCGCCCACGGTGCCGCCAATCTCGCACAGCATGAAATCCACCTCATCGTCGCCGATACCTATGAAGTCTTTGATTTCATTAGTAACATGCGGAACCACCTGAATGGTCTTGCCCAGGTAATCGCCGCGCCGTTCTTTCTCGAGCACGGTGGAATAGATGCGGCCCGAGGATACGGAGTCTGTCTTGCGCGCAGGCACGCCGGTAAAACGCTCGTAGTGGCCAAGATCAAGATCGGTCTCGGCACCATCGTCGGTGACGAAGACCTCGCCGTGTTCAAACGGGCTCATCGTGCCGGGATCGACGTTGAGATAGGGGTCAAGCTTGCGCAGGCGCACCGAGAAACCGCGTGCCTGTAACAGCGCCCCGAGAGCGGCGCTCGCCAAACCCTTGCCAAGCGAAGAAACCACACCGCCGGTGATGAAAATATAACGCGCCATGTGCGGATAGCCCCCGTGAACGTCTTTTGATTATGCGGAAAATCCGCTGATACTGCCGATCAAAAACCGCCGTATCACGGGATTTAAGAATAACAGGATTCGCGCAGCCAAGGCAAGGCTGAGCCGCAACATCATGTTGCGAAAATCAGCATTGCCGCAAAGTGTAGTCGGTGAGTGTCAGTCTGCCAGTGGCACCAGTGGCGTGTTGTCATCCGCGGATGGCGGCAGCAACAGATCGCCCGAAGGTACGGTGCTGTCAGTCTCTGTCGCCGCAGGCGGGGTCACGCCCAGACGGTCGATGACCGAAGAGCCGGAAGATTTCTGCGCCACAAGTACTGTCAGTGTGATCGAGGTTACGATAAACGCCGCCCCCAGAAGCCACGTCAATTTGCCCAATGCTGTCGCCGCCGCGCGGCCGGAAACGGCACCGCCGCCACCGCCGCCCATCCCCAGACCGCCGCCTTCAGAGCGTTGCATCAGCACAACGGCAATCAGGCCCAGAGCCAGCAGCAGGTGGATGATCAGAACGACATTTTCCATAGGTGGGCGCTTTCGTAACTCGTTTCGGGCTATCTATGCATCTTTGAGCGGTGGGGCAAGGGTGGATCGGGCGGTCGGGACAGGTTCGAAAAGATCGAAGACCGCCGCGAAATAACGACGGTCCCGATCAGGCGGTCCTCTGCCACGCCATATTAAGAGGGCTATCCTGGAATTGAGGTGAACCGGACCCGCCTTAGCATAGGAACCATACCACAAATCGCGGGAATGTTCGCCCTCAAACTCTGCTTGGAAATGAGGGGTTTGCCATCGAAGCGATGGACATGGCCGGATTGCTGGGGCAATCTTTGTTCATGCCACATGATCACCACTCACACGATGACCCGCACGCTCTTTTGCCTTCTGACCCAGCTCTGCGGGTAAAGGCGCTAGAAACACTTCTGACCAAGAAAGGATTGATTGATCCCGCCGCACTGGATGAGATCATCGACACCTACGAGAACAAGATCGGCCCGCGCAACGGCGCGCGGGTGGTGGCGCGGGCGTGGTCGGACCCGAAGTTTCATGCAGCCCTCATGGAAGACGCGACAGCGGTGGTTGCTGATCTGGGATTTTACGGGCGACAGGGCGAGCATATGATGGCGGTTGAGAACACCGACACAGTACACAATATCGTCGTCTGCACCCTGTGCAGTTGCTATCCTTGGCCGCTGTTGGGCATCCCGCCCGGATGGTACAAGTCCGACGCGTATCGCGCCCGCGTGGTGCGCGAGCCGCGCAAGGTGCTGGCCGATTTTGGCGTGACCCTACCCGAGGAGACGGCGGTACGCGTGTGGGATTCCACCGCAGAGATGCGCTATCTGGTGATTCCCAAACGGCCCGAAGGCACCGAAGACCTGGACGAAGAGGCGCTGATGGCGCTGGTCAGCCGCGACAGCATGATCGGCACCGGATTGGCGGGTGGATCATGAGAATTCGCAAAACACAGACGGGGGCCGGACGCGCATGCGGGGCATGCGCCGCCTTGGCCGCGCGGCCCCCGTGGGGGCGACAGACATGAGCCGTGTTCACGATATGGGCGGGCGGTTCGGGGACGGACCGGTGGTGCCGGAAGCGGAGGATGTGATCTTTCACGCGGATTGGCACCCGCGCGCAATGGCGATTACGGTGGCATCGGGCAGTCTGGGCAAATGGAACATCGACATTTCACGCCATGCGCGCGAGCGGCTGGCCCCCAAGGACTACACCCGGTTTTCCTACTACGAGAAATGGTTGGCGGCGTTGGCAAATGTGCTGGTGGATACTGGCGTGGTGAGCCGCGCGGAACTGGCGGGAAAGGCTGAACCCGCGCCCAGCCCCCTTGCAGAAAAGGCATTGAAGCCCGAAGCCGTTGCGGAGGTGCTGGCCCGAGGCGCACCGGTGGATCGTCCGTCAGACGTGGAACCGGCGTTTTTGCCCGGTGATGCCGTGGTGGCGCGCAAGTTTGCGCAAAATATGAACGTAAGCGGCGGTCATACGCGTCTGCCATCCTATGCTGCCGGTGCGCGGGGCCGTATTTTGCGGCTGCACGGCAGTCATATCCTTCCCGACAGCAGCGCTCATGGGATGGGAGAGGCGTCAGAACCGCTTTATGCCGTTGTGTTTCCTGCGTCCGAATTATGGGCGCATGCAGAGCATCCCAAAGACGAGGTGGTTGTGGACATGTGGCAAAGCTATCTGACGGCCGCATCATGAGTGCTGCAGGCAAGCCCGAACCGGTCTTTGAAGCGCCCTGGCACGCGCAGATTTTTGCACTGACCGTGCATCTGAACGAGGCAGGACATTTTGTCTGGGCAGATTGGGCGGCGCGGTTCGGGGCAACACTCAAGGCCCACGGTCTGGCGCGTGAGTTAAACGGCGGCGAGGACTACTTTGCAGCCTGGCTCGAGACACTGGAGGGCTATCTGGCTGAAATCGGCATGGCAGCACCTTCGGAAGTGTCCTCACTGCGTGACGCATGGGAGGCCGCATACCTCAGCACGCCGCACGGTGATCCGGTAAAGTTGGCGGACGCCTGACGGCGCTTTTGGCCAGTGGCCAATGCGCCCCGCCCGCCGTCCCGTATCGGGGGGTTATTCGTCGACGTCATCCATATCGGCCTGACCCGACAGCGCACGGCGCACGTGGCTCCAGCTGAGCCCTACGCCTAGGACAAAGCTGAGCGCGACGAGACCAAGCCACAGATTGAAGCTGGGGTCATCCAGCCGCAGCACGCCAAAATCGTAAAGCACCCAAAGGCCTGCGCCCACCAGCGCGAGCACGAGCATCATCCCAAGTGCGCCGATAGAACGCAGCGTGGCCCGCAGGTAGATGATGTAGCCAATCCCGAGGATCAATCCGACCAACACAGCAACAGACAGATTGGCACTGCCGTAGGTGCGGACCCAATCGACATAGTTGTACTCAGTCGGATTGAACGTCGCCGCCAACAACAGGAAGGCAAAGCCCCAGCGCAGGATAAAGCCCATTTTTCACCTCGGATCGTTTTGGTCACATATCCACGGTGCGCGCTGAATGTCTACTGTTGCGCAGCGCGGTTGGTGTTGCACGACGGTATAACGAGCCAAAAAAGAGGCCGGGGGCGTTTTGCAGTTTCAAGCGCCTGTGCTTGTCGGTATGAGGGGCGCGGAATTGCTGCAAAGGATGGATCATCATGGCCAATGTCGTTGTTGTCGGCGCCCAGTGGGGAGACGAGGGAAAAGGCAAGATCGTCGATTGGCTGTCCGAGCGGGCGGATGTGATTGCCCGGTTTCAAGGCGGGCACAACGCGGGCCATACGCTGGTGGTAGAGGGCGAAGTCTATAAGCTGCACGCGCTGCCATCTGGTGTGGTGCGTGGTGGCAAACTGTCTGTGATCGGCAACGGTGTGGTGCTGGACCCCTGGCATCTGCTGAAAGAGATTGAGACGATCCGTGCGCAGGGTGTGACGATCTCGCCCGAGACGCTGATGATTGCCGAGAATACACCGCTGATCCTGCCGTTCCACGGGGAGCTGGACCGGGCACGGGAAAGCCAGAATTCGGTTGCCAAGATTGGCACCACCGGACGCGGAATTGGGCCCTGCTATGAAGACAAGGTCGGGCGACGTGTGATCCGTGTGGCAGATCTGGCCGATGACGCCACGCTTGAATTGCGGGTGGACCGTGCGCTGGTGCACCACGATGCGCTGCGACGTGGGCTCGGGCTTGATCCGGTAGACCGGGCCGCGTTGCTGGACAGTCTGCGTGAAATCGCGCCGCAGGTTCTGGAGTATGCGGCACCCGTCTGGAAAGTGCTGAACGAAAAGCGCAAGGCGGGCAAGCGTATCCTGTTTGAAGGGGCGCAGGGCGCGCTTTTGGACATTGATTTTGGCACCTATCCGTTTGTGACCTCAAGCAATGTGATCGCGGGGCAGGCAGCCACAGGAACGGGCATCGGGCCGGGCGGCATTGATTTTGTGTTGGGCATCGTCAAAGCCTACACCACCCGCGTGGGCGAGGGGCCGTTTCCGACGGAGCTTTTCGATGAAGACGGTGAACGGTTGGGCGTGCAGGGGCATGAGTTCGGTACGACAACGGGGCGCAAGCGGCGCTGTGGCTGGTTCGATGCCTGCCTCGTGCGCCAGACTTGTGCGACCTCCGGGATCAACGGAATATCGCTGACCAAGCTGGATGTGCTGGACGGGTTCGAAACGCTAAAGATTTGCACCGGTTACGAGCTGGACGGCGAGCGGCTTGAATACCTGCCCACCGCTGCCGACCAACAGGCGCGGTGCACGCCGATCTATGAGGAAATGCCCGGATGGTCGCAGTCCACGGAAGGGGCGCGGTCCTGGGCTGATCTGCCCGCCGAAGCGATCAAATACGTGCGCCGCGTTGAAGAGTTGATTGAGTGCCCCGTCGCCCTACTCTCAACCTCGCCGGAGCGGGAGGACACCATTCTGGTGACAGATCCTTTCGCAGACTGAGGAGGCACAAACGATGGCTTTGAGCTACAAGGCGCGCAGGCGCTGGGCGCTGGTGATCCTGCTGATCGCGCTGCCGCTTTACATCGTCGTGGCGTTGAATGTGGTGACCCTCTTTGACCGTCCGTCTATTCCTTTGGAATTGGCGATCTATGTGATTCTTGGAATTGTCTGGGCGATCCCGTTAAAATTTGTGTTCAAGGGGGTTGGGCAGGCCGACCCGGATGCGCAGGACTGATCCGGTTTTTTTTGCGGTTGTTTTTCAGTGATATTCTGACACTGCGCTGCGGTCCGTCTGCGGAGTGTGGGATAGGTATCTGATTTAGTTCAAATCTCGCTCAAAATCATGTTCTGTATCGCTGCTGCATTCTAAGCTGACACGGTTTGGCAAAGTTTTCGTCCCGGCTCGCGAGACGAGATAGCTCTGTTCTGGGCATCACGAGCAGTTTGCAATGCGTCGGGTTCTATGTTGCGTCATGATGCTCAAGGTGGGTGTACCACGCATTATCTGAACGCGGGGCGCTTCCGAAGAAGGTCACAAAAAGAAAACGGGCGGCTCAGAATGAACCGCCCGTCATATTGCATTTCGACTTTTGCGCGGCGTCAGCCGGCGGCGCGTTGGTCCGGGCGATAGCCGATGTCCTCGGACACGGTGAACCTGCCGCCTTTGATTTTCTCAATCTTGCCGGTGCGCAGGAGCTGACCAAAGGACCGCAGGCCTTCTTCGCGGCTGAACCCTTCATCCCCTCCAGCCTGGCGCACTTTGGTCATCAGCTGTGGGCGGGAGAACTGTTCGCGGCCTTCGACGAAGGACATGTAAGCAGCGGCGGCCTCAAGAAGCTGTGGCAAGGATGTCGCCCCCATTTCGGTGGCAAAATCTGTAAAGCTTTCGCCGTCGGCGGTCTGGGACACCGGTTCTGCGTTTGCGGCAACGCGGCGGGGGCGCACGGGGCCGGCGGGACGGATGCTGTCCACATCGACGCGCTGTTCGGCCACCAGCTTCAGCGGTGCAGGGCGAGCGTCTGAGGGGCGTTCGGTGCGTCCTGTTTTGCTGACGGGGCGACGTGGGCGCACCACTTCGGCCAGATCACTGCGGTAGGCATCGTCGGTTTCCCCATCCTCCGTCGGCGCACCGGCAGCGGCGTCGGCCTTTTTGGCGGCGACAGCGGCGCGCAAATGGGCAAAAGCGTCGCGTCGTGTGGCGCTTTCGGGTTCGTCCATCTGGTGATCTGTCTCGGCCAGCAGGCGGTTGACGTCAGAGCCGTTTGTTTCGTCAATCGACGGCAAGGCGCGCCGTTCGCCGCTTCGAATGCGCAGGTCCGGTTTGGCCGGCGCTTGCGCTTGCGGAGCAGCGTCCGTTTCTTTGGCATCTCCCGCGGCAATGTCCTCTTTCAGGGCGGCCAGTTCGCGGGCCAGTTCGTCCTCTTCCTCAGGCGACAGGGTGGTCGTTTTGCTGCGTGCAGGGGCCAGATCATCAAGACCCAGCGGTGCGTCGTCTGCGGGTTCTTGAGGCTCCTCGGTGGCCTGTGCTTCGGTGGCTTCGAGGTCGTCGTCTTCGTCGTCGTATTCCTCAAGGTCGCCCTGTTCGATGGCAGCTTCCAAATCGGCGCGCTTGACCTTGATCACGCGGGCGCGTGGTGCCGGACGGGGCGCTTGTGCCGCAGCTTCCGCTGGGGTGTCCTCTGCAGTTACCGCCACCTGTGGATCACTGGCTGCAACCGCCTCTTCCTCGACCGGCTGTGGTTTGCGCAGCACGACCTTGGGTGTGGGGATCTTGGGACCGGCAGCGTCAAGCGTGCTTTCATCCTCATCAAACAGATTGCTGACCGTGTCCTCGACGCTTGGGTCATCAATGTCCGTCTGCGCCGCTTCAAGCGCTTCATCTGCGTCCGCCAGGGCAGCTTGGGCTGCAACTGTCGGGCCATCATCCTGTGCGCTGTCGGCAACATCTTCTGCTGTGTCACTCGCCTGCGGATCGGTTGTTTCGGCTTCAAGACGGCTCAGAATCGCACTGACATCATCCTCGTCTGACGCTTCTTCCTCGGTGTCGATTGCCAAAGCATCATCTGCGGCCTGCGCTGCATCGTCGCTTTCCAGCGCGTCTTCAATATCCTGCCGCGCGTCCGCAATCAGTTCGGAAGGCTCCGAAGAGGCGGCATCGGCGTGTTCGTCTTCCAGATAATCGGCATCCTCGTCCTTTTCCTCGTGCTGGGCTACAACAGCGCGGATGCGCTGAAGTTTGGCCGCGATGCTGTCGGGGGCGGGAGCCTGTTCAGCGGCGGGTGCCGGTGCTGGTTGTGGGGTGGATGCCTGCACTTCATCGGTGTTGGCAGGGTGGTCGGTGACGCTGTTGGCAAAGAACGCCTCGACTTCTGCGTCGGGCTGGCCCGGCACGATGTCATTTTCGTCCTCGACAAACGCGGTTTGCAGTTCGATCTCGGCCTCGTCCTCAATCATTTCCTCAACGGGAAGTGGCGCGGGGGCTTCCGTTTTGGGTGCTGCAGGCGCGGTCTCGATCATATCTGCCTCGATGGCATCGGAATCGGCATCGTCTTCTTCTAGGGCTGCTTCGCTGGCGCTTTCTTCGATCACAACGTCGGGCATTGGCTCCGCCTCAGGGGCAACCGGGTCGGGCGCGGTGTCGATTGTGATGGGCGTGTCTTCTGCGGTCTCTTCCTCGGCAATGGCCGGAGTGACCTGCAGCTCGGCCTCGGTTGTTTGGGGCAGTGGTTTCTCGACTTCGTCGGTCGACACCTCCGCGACGGGGCTTGTTACGGCAACTTCACCTGCCGCAAGCGCGGGCGCGGCGACGGTGGCCGGACCGCGAGAGGATGTATCGTCTTCCAGCGCGCTCAGAACGATTTTGCCATCCTGTTCGCGGGCTTCCACGCGGCGGGACACTTCTTTCTGTGCGATCCGCGCGAGCATTTCTGCGTCCGGTTGTGGCGGTTCAGCCCCGAAGTAGCGGTCATCGGCGGCAAGATCGCGAAAATACTCTGCGATTGCCTTCATTGTACCAAAGGAATCGTCAAAGCCTTCCAGCGTGCACGAGAATGTGCCGTAGGAGACCGTTAGGATTTTATTATTATTCATCATCGGATGCTCGTCCTCTGCGGTTTTGCAAGCTACCGTTTACCACGATATCCAAGACCAAAGCGGCCCGAATCTGTGCCTTGTACCGTATCATTTCGTGTTCAGAATGTGACCTAGTTCCTGAAATGGCGATAATTGACAATGTTTAGCCCGATTGTTCGCAGTGCGTCACCAATTACCTTGGTTGGTGGGGGGCAGGCTACGCGCAGAGACCTGCAAAAAGCGTTAACGCTGGCACCTATTTGTGCGGCGGTCGATGGCGGTGCAGCGCTGGCGTTGCGTGCCGGGGTGTTACCGGATGTGGTGATCGGTGATTTTGATTCCGTCCCGGCAGAGGTGCTGGACCAGATCCCGTCCGAACGGCGGCACCGGATTGCGGAACAGGAAAGCACAGATTTTGAAAAGGCGCTGCGCCGTGTGGTGGCACCGGTTGTGATTGGGGTCGGCTTTCTGGGGGGCAGGGTAGATCATCAACTGGCAGTATTCCATACACTCGCAGCGGTGCCCGAACGTCCTTGCGTATTGCTGGGCAGGACAGAGGTGGTGTGCCTTTTGCCACCGCAGCTGCATCTGCCCACGCGGGCGGGGGATGTTGTGTCGCTCTTTCCGCTGGGGTCCGTGACGGGGCGGAGCACCGGGTTGAAATGGCCTATCGACGGGCTGGCATTTGATCCCATGACTCGGATCGGTACGTCAAACGCGGCCACCGGCCCGATTATCATTGATACTGAAGGACCTGCGCTTTTGGGAGTATTCCCGCGCCGCCTTATGCCGGCGCTTGTTGCCGCGTTGGCAACGCCAGACGTCGCGCGGTGGCCCGCTCGCGCAGGATAATATAGAGCCCGGCGGCCATCGTGATGGCAATGCCGACGCTGGCCAGCGCATCGGGGAATTCGTTAAAGATCAGCAGGCCGATGACCGTTGCGAAAGGAATTTCAAGGTACTGCATCGGTGCCAGTGTGGCCGAGGGCGCATAACGCAATGACCACGTCATCAGCAGATGGGCGATAGTGCCCAGACCGCCGAGGGCAAGCAGCAGGTTCCACTGTGTCGCTGTCGGCGCGGACACTTCCAGCGGCGCAAAACCAATCAGGCTGCTGATCAAGAGGATGGGCAGCATCAGCGCCACGGCCATCAGACCGCTGACAGCCTGCAGGCCAATCGGGTCCGTTTCCTTGGCGATCTGGCGGGTGACCAGCATGAAAACCGAAAAGTTTGCGGCGACAAAAACGGGCAAAAGGGCAGGCCAGCCAACGGTTGCAAAGCTGGGTTGTATGACCAGCAGTGTGCCCACAAACCCTACGATACAAGCGGCGAGCCTGCGCGGCCCCACGACCTCCTTCAGGATCATCTTGCCGAGGACCAGCATAAAGAACGGCATAACAAAGACGATCGCGACCGCATCGGCCAGTGGCAAATACATCAGCGCGGTAAACATCGCAGCAATTCCGATGATGTGCAGCACGGTGCGCAGCAGCGTCAGCCACATCACGCGGCCTTGCATGCGCCACTGCCGTGCAGTCAGCCAGACAATCGGGAACAGGATCAGCGCCTGCAACGCAAATCGGATCGCCACCACCTGACCGATGCCGACACTGTTGCCAATCAGTTTGGCCACCGCATCGCCCATCGGGGCGATCAGGCAAAACCCAAGCATCAGAGTGACGCCGATAAGTGGACGGTCCTGTGTCATCGCGCGACGCTACTGCGAAACAAAAGATCGCGCAACCCGTGGTTGATATAAATTCGTGCCAGACACGGCCTGGATGGATGCTCGGATGCGCAAAAGGGGAGTTTGATCAATGCAGGGCGTGTCTTCAAGGCAGCGTTTGACGCGGACAAGCACAACCTCAGGGCGCAACAGCTTTTGCTGCGAAGTGATTGGCGGGTGTCTGTCAGGCCGCAGGGCGGCTCAGTTTCACCTGATTTCGCCCGCGGCCCTTTGCAGCGTAAAGCGCGCGGTCCGCTTCATTCAGCAGGGCGCAGCCGGTTGTATCGTCACCCACCGCGACCGGACCATCCTCGCCACTGCCGCCAATGGCCATGCCGATGCTGATGGTCACGGTGATCGGCGTCGCGCTTCCCGGGATGGTGAAGGGCGCGCCAGAAACATCGCTGCAGATGCGCAGCGCGGCTTTTTGCGCTTCGGGCAGGGTGGTGCCGGGCATGATGATCAAAAATTCCTCGCCGCCGATCCGTGCGGCCATGTCGGTGCCGCGCAGGCTGGCACGCAGTCGGTGCGCGACCTCAACCAGAACGGCATCGCCCGATGCGTGGCCGTAAATGTCATTGATCCGTTTGAAACGGTCCAGATCACCGACCATCACCGCAAAGCTGCGCGCGGTGGTGCGAGCGTGCTCCGCGATGCGCTCCAGATGGGGCATGGCATAGCGTCTGTTGTAAAGCCCCGTCAGCGGATCAAACACCGCGGCTTGCAGGCTCGTGCGTACCGAAGCGCGAAGTTGATCGCTCATCCGTTTGCGCCGCATCACCGATTTGATCCGTAATGCGAGTTCGGCGGCATCAAAACCGTCCGTCATCAGATCATCCGCACCCAAATCAAGTGCATGCGCCCCCAGCGCCGCGTCCGCCTGGGTCTGCAGAACGATCACCCCGGCATGGCGCGCCTGCGCATTCGCGCGCAGTGCAGAGATCAGGCGCAGGTTTTCCATTGCCACCGCAGGGTCGCCCGGCAGAACAAGCACGAAGACATCCGGCAGTTCCTGCTCTGTCATTTGCTGCATCACAGCCCCGGCGGTCGACATGGTCAGTCGCGCGCGCAGAACATCGCGCATCTGTATGGCATATTTCTGCAAAGCTGCCCGGTCATCGCTGACCAGCACACAACGGCCCTGCGCGTCAAAGTCAGGTGCCGCTTCTGCCAGTCCCAGCGCGCGACAGGTGTCTTCGCGCATCTGCCATTCTGCGGTGGCATTGTGCGTGCGGATCAGGCTGCGCACCCGGCCCATCAGCAAGGTTTCATTCACCGGCTGAGACAGAACATCGTGAACCCCCGCCTGCAACGTGGCAATGCGCGCGGCCGGTTCGGCCTGACAACCGATGGCGATCATCGGAATATGCTCTGTCTGCGGGGCCTTGCCCAATGCCGCGCATAGTTCGGCCGCGCCTCCGCCGTCGGGCAGGCATAATGCACTGATCACCAGATCAGGCAGTTCCGCCCGGGCCATGTTCACAGCTTCCGGCAGGCTGGCGGCTTGGATCACTTCATAGAACGCTTTCTTCAGCTTGACCTTCAGGACGATGCGGTTTGTCGCAATCGCATCCACAATGAGGATTTTACCCTGCATGTGCTGACCCTTTCGCTGAAGTGGGATAAAGACATTCCATGCGCCAGTCTTTGAGCGTATTGGTTAATAAAGCGTTTCCAGCCGCGATAATATTGGATGGGGTCCATGAGTTTTGAGCAAGAGACCGCCGAAACCCTTGCCTTGCAGGCATTGGGTTGGCTGGCGGCGAATGATGATCTTCTGCCGGTCTTTCTGGGCAGCACCGGCGCGTCGGAGGCAGATGTGCGCGCCCGCGCCGCCGACCCGGTGTTTCTTGGAGCGGTACTGGACTTTCTGACGATGGATGACGCCTGGGTCATTCGCTTTTGCGATGACGTATCACTGCCCTATGACCGGATCATGCAGGCACGTGCGGCCCTGCCGGGCGGGGAACAGGTGAACTGGACATGACCGGAGTCCAGGCATCCCGCACCACCACAGGCGTTATCTTTGACAAAGATGGCACGTTATTTGATTTTTCCGCCACATGGGAGGCTTGGGCGAAGTCCTTTTTGCTGCGGCTTTGTGCCCAGGATATGTCAAAGGCCGCTTATGTGGGGGCCGCGATTGGATTTGATCTGAGCAGTGAGACGTTTGAACGGACAAGCGTGGTGATCGCAGGAACCCCCGAGGAAGTGACGCTGGCGCTGATGCCCCATTTCCCGGAACGGTCGCAGGCTGACCTACAAGACATTATTAATGAAGAAGCTGCAAATGCGCCGCAGCGCGCGGCGGTGCCTTTGGTGCCGCTGCTACAGGGCTTGCGCGCGGATGGGCTGCGTCTTGGGGTGGCAACCAATGATGCCGAAGCCCCGGCGCGCGCGCATCTGGCGCAGGCGGGTGTGACTGCGCTGTTTGACTTTATCGCTGGGTACGATTCCGGTTTTGGCGGCAAACCCGCCCCCGGACAGTTGATGGCGTTTGCGGAACGGATGCATCTGGTACCGGCAGAGGTTGTTATGGTGGGCGACAGCACCCATGATCTGCGCGCAGGGCGTGCGGCGGGTATGGGCACGGTGGCGGTGCTGACCGGGCTGGCAACCCGACAGGAGCTTGCGCCGCTGGCGGATGTGGTTCTGCCCGATATCGGTCATCTGCCGGGCTGGCTGGACCAGACCCGCCCCGCACCCCAAAAGCGACACTTCCCGTCGTGAACGGGACGGCCCGCCGCCCCTGAGTGGGGCCTTCTGAACAAAAGTTCAGGAGGATACCCAATGGCTGAAGCCCCCCCAAAGCGCAGAACCCGTGGCGGTGGTCGTGCAGGTGCCAAGGACAGGCGCGGCAGTGCGGTGATCGAACAGATGCCGTGGAACCCGCCGGTCAACATCGACCGCCCGGTCGAGCCGCTGGGCCCCGAGGGCGTCGAGGCGATACACGACGGTGCGATGCGCATCCTTGAAGAGATCGGGATTGAATTCCTGAACCCCGAAGCGCTGGACATTTTGCGCAAGGCGGGCTGCACCGTGGACGGTGAAAATGTGCGCATGGGGCGTGATTTCGTGATGGAGTGGATCGGCAAGGCCCCGTCGGAATTCACGCTGACCCCGCGCAACCCTGACCGCAAGATCACGATCGGTGGTAAGAACCTGTTGTTTGGCAATGTGTCGTCACCGCCAAATTATTGGGATATGGCGATCGGCAAGAAGGTCCCCGGCACGCGCGAAATGTGCCAGAACCTGTTAAAGCTGACGCAGTATTTCAACTGCATCCATTTCGCGGGCGGCTACCCGGTCGAGCCTGTGGATGTGCATGCGTCGGTGCGCCATCTGGATGTGCTTTATGACAAGCTGACCCTGACGGACAAGGTGATGCACGCCTATTCGCTGGGGGCAGAGCGGGTCGAGGACGTCATGGAGATGGTGCGCATTGCGGGCGGGTTAAGCCATGAGGAATTCGATGCCTCTCCGCGCATGTATACCAACATCAACTCGACCTCGCCTTTGAAACATGACTTTCCGATGATGGACGGTTGGATGCGCATGGCGCGGCGCGGGCAGGGGTTGGTGGTGACACCCTTTACACTGGCGGGTGCAATGGCCCCAGTGACGATGTCGGGCGCCGTGGCGCAATCGCTGGCCGAGGCGCTCTGTGCGGTGGTGCTGGCGCAGATCATCCGGCCCGGCTGTCCTGTTGCCATCGGCACCTTCACCTCCAACGTGGATATGAAATCGGGCGCACCGGCCTTCGGCACGCCGGAATACATGCGGGCCACCCAGATGACCGGCCAGATGGCGCGGTTCTACAATCTGCCGCTGCGCTCTTCGGGCGTCTGTGCGGCCAACGTGCCAGACGGGCAGGCGATGTGGGAGACATCGAATTCACTCTGGGCTGCTGTGCAGTCGGGCACCAATATGGTTTACCATGCGGCGGGCTGGCTGGAAGGCGGGCTGATCGCTTCCCCTGAAAAGTTCATCATGGATTGCGAAGTGCTCCAGCATATCCAGCGGTATATGCAGCCCGAGATCTGCGCCACCGGCCCAGATGAAATTGCGCTGGATGCCATCAAATCGGTGGGAAATGCGGGCCACTTCTTTGGCATCCAGCACACGCAGGACCGCTATACCACCGCGTTCTATCAGCCCTTTCTGTCCGACTGGCGCAACTATGAGGGATGGGAAGTCGCGGGCGGTGTGTGGACAGCGGAACGCGCGCATCACATGTTCAAGGAAATCATCACCAGTTTTGAGGAACCGGCAATGGACATTGCAGTGCGCGACGAACTGGCCGATTTCGTCGCGCGGCGCAAATCTGAAGGTGGCGCGCCGACGGACTTCTAAGCGAAGAGCGCGCAGGTCAGACTTTACCAGCCCGGTGGTGCGACTGGTGTGTTCAGAGCGGTCGCACGGCTGATGATGAGTGAAAACATTTGCGGCGGGCGGCCCGACCCGGCACTGCCGAGTGGCGAGTTCAGTCGCGCTTCTGGTGCATACTCGAAGGATTGTTTTCGACGCTGAGCAATCTGATCCACCTAGGGTGGTGTTGGTGATAATTGGCGCTACCAAAGCGTGAAAAACGTATAAAACTCAAACTATTGGCTAATTCTTAACCGATGCTCGTCATTACTTTTGCGGGGCAACCGGGAGAGTACGTCCATGCATGGGCTCGTCAATCGCAGCATTCAGGTATTCATCAGCGACACCTATGGCGTGTCCACGTGGCAAGATGTGGCTTTGCACGCCGGACTTGATTTCACAGAGTTCGAGGGGATGTTGCGCTACAAGCAAGCCTACACGCCGCAAATTCTGGATGCCGCCGCGGCGGTGCTGAACCGCCCGCGCGCAGAAATCATGGAGGACTTTGGCACTTTCCTTGTGTCCCATCCGGGGTTCGAGGCTGTGCGCCGCCTGCTACGCTTCGGCGGGGAAGACTTTGTCGATTTTCTACAGTCGCTTGATGATCTGGATGACCGCGTGCGTCTGGCGGTGTCTGATCTGCATTTGCCAAAGCTGCGCCTGCGCAGCCATGCCGAAGGGCAATTCAGCCTGATCTGTGATGCCCAAATTGCAGGGTTTGGTCATGTGATGATGGGCGTGTTGCGCACGATGGCGGATGATTACGGTGCGTTGGCGCTTCTGGATCACAGTGGCACGGCAGACGGGGCAGAGATCGTGTCGATTGCGCTGGTCGAAAATGACTTTGCCGAAGGGCGCAGCTTTGAACTTGGGGCGCGTGTCGGATGATGTCACAGACCGATACCGGCGCGCTTGACGTGCTTTGCCCGATGCATCTGATCCTTGGCAGAACCGGCCATATCCAACACGCGGGGCCAACCCTGCGCAAGATGTACGCTGACAGGTCTTTGGTCGGGCAGCGGTTTCTGGATGTGTTTGAGGTGCGCCATCCCAGTGCAATGGCGTCCATGTCGGACCTGCATGATGTGGTACAGACAAAGCTGCGTCTGAAAATGCGCGCTGCGCCTCACACATCGCTTAAAGGGATCATGGTGCCCCTCAGCGGACCCGGCGCGGCGGATCAGGTGATCGTCAACCTGAGCTTTGGCATATCAATCCTGGACGGTGTCCGCGATTTTGCCCTGACAAACGCGGATTTTGCCGCCACCGATCTGGCCATCGAAATGCTGTATCTGGTCGAGGCCAAGACTGCCGCGATGGAAGCATCCTACCGCTTGAACACCCGCCTTCAGGGGGCCAAGATCGCGGCGGAAGAACAGGCCTATACTGACACGCTGACGGGTCTCAAGAATCGTCGCGCGCTTGATACTGTGCTGACCCGTTTGCTTGAGCGGCGGGACTCCTTTGCCGTGATGCAGATTGATCTGGATTATTTCAAGACGGTCAACGACACGCTGGGGCATGCGGCGGGTGATCATGTGCTGCAGAATGTTGCGCGGATCATGGTGGATGAGACGCGCGGAAGTGATTTGGTGGCGCGGGTCGGTGGGGATGAATTTACCGTGGTGCTGCCAGAAGTGGCGAACGAAGATATTCTGCGTCGCGTGGGCCGGCGCATCATTGACCGGCTGGAAGAACCGATGCCGTTTCAGGGCAGCGATTGCAAAATTTCTGCGAGCATCGGTACAGTTTGGATACAGCCGGGCCAAAACCCACGGATGGAAGATCTGCTGGATGACGCTGATGTGGCTTTGTACGCCTCCAAGCATGCAGGCCGCGCCACTCAAACCCTCTACCACCCGGAACTGCGCGAAGCCGCGAATGCCTCTGACGCGCCCAAACGAAAACGGGATGAAACATCTGCTTAAAAGAGCGGTACTGGTCAGTTTTTTGATGGATGTCCCGCTCCCGCCGTGAACAATTCTGGAAGGTGTCCTGTGCCATGCGCGCCTCTTCGAGGTGGAGTTTGCACAGCAAAACGGTGCCATCGCAAAGCTACTGCACGCAAACATGCCTTTTGCCATATCTGCCGTCTCAATTCGCTGAACTGAGGCCTTGTGGAACTGACTTGTCCCGGGTCAACCAAACTTCAGCCTGGGTGGCTGAGACGGGAACAGATAAAGACTACCCCCTTCGGAGGTGATCATCGGGAATCTCTTGAAGCCACTTCCCCTATCCCCGCAGTAGACCACCCGCGCGTTCTGTCGTATCGCATAGCCATGAAAACTCCGGTCCATATCCTGCGCCGATTGTGGCAGCGTGGCCAAGAGCGTCGCCGCCGCGCGCGGTTTGCCCGGTCGCTCATGCATCTGCACGGCCCCACTGCGCCGGACATCCCCAAAGATGCGGTGCTTGCCATCGTGCTGGTGCGCAATGGCAGCTACTACATGGACGCTTTTTTTGAGTATTACCGCGCCCTTGGAGTCAGCCATTTCGCCTTTATCGACAACGGGTCTACCGATGATACCATTGCGCGGATCAAGTCAGAGCCAGGCACAATTCTTGATCAGAGCACTCTGCCGCTGGCCTCGTTTGAGGATCTTCTGCGCCAGTACCCGGCGCAAACCTACGGCCAGAACCGCTGGTGTCTTTATGTCGACATGGACGAAGTCTTTGATTTCGAAGGACGCAGGCAGATCGGCATCAACGGATTGACCCGCTATCTTGAAGGGCAGGGCGCCACCGCAATGGTTGCCCAGATGCTTGAGATGTTTCCAAAGGCCCCGCTGAATGCCGTGGCGGATTTCAGCTTTCAAAGCGCGTTGGAGGAATTTGCCTATTTCGACATTTCTTCGGTTGCGCGGCACGCGTATCACGACCCTGCCATCCCGTTCGCCGCCCTGCTGAGCGATAACACGATCCCGCGCGATGACATCGCGTTTTGCTTTGGGGGCGTGCGTGGCAAGGTTTTTGGCGAAAACTGTTGTCTTACGAAACATCCGTTGATCTTTAATGGGCCCGGGGTGACACCGGCACCGCACCCGCATCTGTCGATGGGGGTGGCCTGCGCGGACATCACGGGCGTGATCAAACATTACAAATTCGCAGGCAACACCGCAGCACGTGATGCCGCTTCGCTGTCCTCGGGTGATCTGGCCCACGGAGAAGACGCCGCGCGGGCCGCTGTGCTTCACTCCACACCCGATGTATCGCTCTTTTCGCTGGATGCGCGGCGCTGGAACAGGGTCGAACTGCTGGTCAGGGCAGGCTTTGCTCTGGGGTCTGACCGCTATGCCACCTTCCTGAAAGATCACCGCCCATGACCATCGCCGCCGTTGTGATCGGAAGAAACGAAGGCCTACGCCTGATCAACAGTCTGGCCGCGCTGCAAGGCAAGGTGGCGCAGATTGTTTATGTGGATTCCGGGTCAACGGATGGATCTGTTGCCGCGGCAGAGCAGGCGGGTGCAAAAGTGATCGCGCTGGACATGACGCAACCGTTTACGGCAGCGCGGGCGCGCAATGCAGGGCTGTCGGCACTGGACCCGGACACTCAGTTTGTGCAGGTGCTGGATGGTGATTGCGAATTGCGTGACGGTTGGCTTGAAACCGCAAAGGCGTTCTTGCAAGAGACACCCAAGGCTGCGGTCGCCTGTGGCCGGCGGCGCGAGCGTGATCCGGCGGGGTCGGTGTATAACGCGCTGATTGACGATGAATGGGACACCTCCATAGGGCAGGCCGGGGCATGCGGTGGAGATGCGCTGATGCGGCTGTCGGCGCTGCGTGAGGTGGGGTTTTACCGCCCGACATTGATCGCCGGAGAAGAGCCAGAGCTTTGTGTGCGCCTGCGCCAAGCGGGTTGGCAGGTCTGGCGGTTGGATGCCGAGATGACATGGCACGATGCGGCCATCACCGAGTTCAGCCAATGGTGGCGGCGGTGCAAGCGTGCGGGTCATGCTTTTGCGGAAGGGGCCGCGCTCCACGGATCACCGCCAGAGCGGCACTGGGTGGCCGAGACACGCCGCGCCCTGATCTGGGGTGGCGCGTTGCCGGCTGCGATCCTTTTGATAAGCTTGCTGTTCACGCCTTGGGCGTTGGTTCTGCTGGGCATTTACCCTGTGCAGGTCTGGCGGCTGTCCCGGCAGAAGTCATTGCGCTGGGCGTTTTTCAACACCCTTTCGAAATTCCCCGAAGCGTTGGGCGCTTTGCAGTTTTATATGACACGGCTACGGGGCCGGGATGCAGAGATCATAGAATATAAGTAAAGCCTTAACGCTGTCGTAGTGCCTGCATCACCAACCCGGGCAGGATGGCGAAACACCTAGCATAGCGCGGAATCATCCGAAGCGGGCTTTGCAGTGCCCGCCAAAGCCATTCCAGCGCCAGCATTCGCATGATTCTGGGCGCGCGCACCTGATGACCGGAAAGAAAATCCAGCCCAGCCCCGATAGAGGCAAAGCCGACCTGCGGTGCTTGCCTGCGTCCGCGTGCGGCAAAAACTTCCTGTTTGGGTGCGCCAAGGGCCACAAAACAAAGGCCTGCGCCCGATTGCGCCAGATCGCGGAATATCTTATCTGCCTCTGCCCCTTGCGGATCAAACCCGTAGCGGGGGGCATGAACATAGGAAATCCTAAGCCCCGGCGAATGGGCACGCAACGCGTCTGCCGCACCGGCCAATGCTGCATCCGAACTGCCCACCAATGCCACCGGCACCGATTTTTCCGCGCATAGCGCACAAAGCGGTAAGATCAGATCAGAGCCCGGCATCAATTCAACCGGCTGACCTGCAAGCTTTGATAACCAGACGATGGGCCGCCCGTCTGCCACCACAAGATCATGTGCGCGGTAGGCGGCCAGAAAAGCCGGATCATTCGGCAGCTTTGTCAAATGATCAAGGTTCAGCGTCGCCAGTGCAAAACCGGTCCTTTTATCAAACTGCGATGCAATGGTGCGAAACAATGCGGCGCGCGTGGCGACATTAACCTCAACCGCGTGGGGAATACTGCCAAATTTCATTTGGCCACTGCCGGGCGCAATGTTGCCAATAAGCTGCACGAGTTTCCGTGAAGGCGGTAATTATCCATAAATTTCAAAACTTTGGTTCATCTGCTTCAGGTTGCCCCAACCCGGTCGCGACACTCTAACGGGATGACAGGGGCAGGGCCAAGTGCTAGTTTCGCGCCCTGACCCGCATCGCCACAGGATTTGTCACACGGCTCATGGGAAACGCACTCGCATATCTGATGCTGGCCATCTGGCCAGTCATCTGCCTTGTGCTGTTTCGCACGCAAAAGGTGGAACGCGCGCTGATCTGGTCGATTCTTGGCGGCTATCTGTTCTTGCCCCCGCTGACAGAATTCAACCTGCCGCTGGTGCCTGCGATGGACAAGGTGTCGATCCCGAACCTGTCTGTGTTGCTGATCATGATCTTTGCCATGCGGCAGAAAGTCGAGCTGATCCCGCAGTCACGTCTTGCGCTGGTGCTTGTGGCGGGGCTGATCCTGTCTGCGATCCCCACGGTCCTGACGAATGGCGATCCGATCATCTTTGAAGTGCTGCGCAACGCTGATCCGATCCTGTTCATGGTTGATCAACTGCCCGGCCAGTCCGTGCGTGATATCGGATCTGTACTGATTGCGCAGGTTTTGACGATTGTGCCGTTCCTGCTGGCCCGTCAGTTTTTGGCCACCGAAGATGGCCTGCGCGAGATCCTTTTGGCGCTGATGGTGGGGGCGCTGGTCTATTCCGTGCCATCCCTGATCGAGATTCGTTTCAGCCCGCAGATGAACGTCTGGGTTTACGGGTTCTTCCAGCATTCCTTTGAACAGATGATGCGGGCAGGGGGATTTCGGCCCATCGTGTTTTTGCCGCACGGGCTGTGGCTGGCGCTCTTTGTCTGTATTGGTCTGATGTCGGCTGCCGCTCTGGCGCGAGTGGCACCACCGGTGGACAAGTGGAAGGCGCTCTTGCTGGTGGCGTATCTGGCGGTACTGCTGGTGCTGTGCAAGAGCCTTGCCTCGCTGGCCTACGGTCTGGCGCTGACCCCTTTCATCCTGTTCGCGCCCGTGCGCTGGCAGATCAGGCTGGCAGCGCTCTTTGCGCTTGTTGCTGTGGCCTATCCGATGCTGCGCAATTTTCACCTGATACCGCTGGATGCGATCCTCGCACAGGCCGAAGCGATCAGCGCAGACCGTGCGCAATCGTTAGAGTATCGCTTTAATAACGAAGAGCAACTTCTTGCACGGGCAGCAGAAAAACCGTTTTTTGGCTGGGGTGGCTGGGGCCGTAGCTTGATCCGTCACGCTGAAACCGGAGAGATCCTTACCATCCCCGACGGTCGCTGGATCATCATCTTCGGCACTTTCGGCTGGCTGGGGTATATTTGTGAAATGGGTTTGCTCGCGCTGCCGCTGATCCTGATATGGTGGTCCCTGCGTCAGGGGCCGGCGCTCTCGCCCTATGTCGCGCCGCTGTGCCTGATCCTTGGGATTACGATGATGGATATGCTGCTGAACGCCACGCTTACGCCGCTGACGTGGCTGACTGCCGGAGCCATTCTGGGGCACGCCGAACGCAGGATGCCACGCGCGGCGCATCGTCCGCGATATGCGCTCAAGTCGGCGCAGATGAACGCGCCGGCCGCACGCGATGGCAAGCGCACAGTAATGTAGAAACACGGTTTTGCACCGGATTGTTGCCGATGCGGCAAAAATCACCCTGCATGGCAACAATTGTTGTGATATTCCCCTGACAGACCCACCTGAAAGATCATAAAAACAACCGTGATCCCGCGCTGCCCGTTCAAAATGGCATAAAAATGCCCAGATTGCCCTGTAGGCACCCGGAATAGAATTTTGTTGACCCAAGAGGCCCATCCCTGGCGCAGGTTAGGTTGTGGGACAAATGCACGCGATGAACACCTCTGCCAAGCGCTCTGATCGGGGCGAAGACATTGCAATTGTTGGCCTTTCCGTCAACGTCCCCGGTGCTGCCGGGGTGGATGCCTATTGGGCGAACCTGCGGGACGGTGTGGAATCGATCCGCCGGTTGAGCGAGCAGGAGCTGCTGGACGCGGGCGAAAGCCCAGAAGCGATCGCACGCAAGAACTACGTTCCCGCTGTTGCCGATCTGGAAGGGTATGATACGTTTGACGCTGATTTCTTTGGTTTTTCGCCCAAAGACGCGGCCATCCTCGATCCGCAGCACCGAAAATTTCTTGAGGTTGCCTGGGAAGCGATGGAGCAGGCGGGCCACCCGCCCGAAACCATGCCCGGTCCCATCGGCGTTTATGCGGGCTGCGGGATGGGCAGCTATTTCTATTTCAACATCTGCTCGAACCCCGATCTGGTCGATGATGTTGGTATGTTTCTGCTGCGCCACACCGGCAACGACAAGGATTTCCTGTCAACGCGGGTCAGCCATGTGTTTGACCTCAAAGGGCCCTCTATCAACCTGCAAACCGCCTGTTCGACCTCGCTTGTCGCGATCCACTATGCCTGTCAGGCCCTGCGCACGGGCGAGATTGACATGGGATTGGCGGGTGGCGTCACGATCGAGTTGCCGCAAGGGCGGGGCTACGAGTTCAAGGAAAATGAAATCCTGTCACCCGACGGACATTGCCACGCGTTCGACCATCGCGCCCAAGGCACGGTTTTCGGCTCTGGGGCGGGTTGTGTCGCGCTGCGCCGTCTATCGGATGCAATCGCGGATGGTGATCACATCTGGGCCGTCATCAAGGGCTCAGCCGTCAACAATGATGGTGCGGCCAAGGCGGGCTATCTGGCCCCATCCGTGGATGGCCAGACCCAGGCCATCTCCGCCGCGCTGGACGCAGCTGGGGTCGCCGCGCAAAGCATCGGCATGGTCGAATGTCACGGAACAGGCACCTATCTGGGCGATCCCATCGAAGTGGCCGCGTTGACCGAAGCCTACCGCGCCGAAACGGATGAGGTTGATTTTTGTCGCATCGGATCGGTCAAGACCAACATTGGCCACCTTGACACAGCCGCCGGTGTTGCGGGCCTTGCCAAGGCCACACTGGCCCTGAAACACGGACAAATCCCGCCCACACTGGGCTTTGAAGCGCCCAACCCCGCAATCCCTTTCGACGGCTCGCCCTTCCGCGTGAACGACCGGCTGAGCGATTTTGCCCGTGGCGACACCCCCCGCCGCGCTGCTGTGAACGCGCTGGGCGTGGGGGGCACGAACGCGCATATGATCCTTGAAGAGCCCCCTGCGCGCGCAACGTCAGAGGAAAGCGATTGGCCCTTCCATCCGTTGGTGGTCTCTGGCGCGTCCAAGGCGGCGCTTGACGCCAATTCTGCCGCCCTTGCGGCCCACTTGCGCGCCAATCCCGATCAACCTTTGGCTGACGTGGCGCACACACTGAAAAACGGCCGCCGTGGCTTTGACAAGCGCCGCGTGGTTGTGGCCGAAACACACGAAGAAGCTGCCGAACTGCTTGAGCAAGGTGACACGCGCCGAGTGTTTTCCCACACCTCATTGGGCGACGCGCCCGAGGTGGTTTTCATGTTCCCCGGTGGTGGCGCGCAATACGCCGGAATGGCCCGTGATCTATACGAGACAGAACCGGAGTTTGCGGAATGGATGGATCGCGGCCTCGACCATCTTGCGCCGCAGCTTGACTATGACATTCGCACCCTTTGGTTGCCCGAAGCGGATGATCTGGCGGCGGCAAATGAGACGCTGAAAAAACCGTCGGTACAACTGCCACTGATTGCCATCGTCGAATATGCGCTGGCGAAACTCTGGATGTCTTGGGGGGTGCAGCCCGCCGCGATGGTGGGCCATTCGATGGGCGAAAACGTCGCTGCCTGTATGGCAGGGGTGATGACGTTTGAGAACCTGATCGACCTGGTGTTGCTGCGCGGGCGGCTTTTTGACGAGGTGCCTGCGGGCGGCATGCTGTCGATCTCTGCGGCTCTGTCCGCCATTGAACCCCTGCTGGGCGATGACCTTGATATTGCCTCCGTCAACGCGCCCGAACTGATTGCGGTTTCGGGGCCGCAAGCAGCACTTGACGCCATGCAGACCCGGCTTGATGCTGCGAACCTTGAGTACCAGCGCATCGCCATCGACATCGCGGCGCACAGCCGGATGCTGGAGCCGATTCTGACGCGTTACCGCACCTTCCTTGCCGGCCTTGATCTGCAAGCGCCAAACGCTGAGGTAATTTCAAACCGTACCGGTTCGGTTCTGACGTCAGAGCAAGCCACCAGTCCCGATTATTGGGTCGGCCAGTTGCGCAACACGGTCCATTTTGCTGACTGCATCACCACCTTGTCTGCCCCGCGCAAACGTATCTTCCTTGAAGTGGGACCCGGCAAAGCGCTGTCTGCCCTCGCACAGATGAGCGAGACGGTTGCCCCCGATCAGGTTCTGTCGACCTTGCGCCATCCCGATCAGGACATTGCAGATGATATGTATTTCGTCTCTGTGATAGGGCGGCTATGGGCGTGCGGATATCAGGCCGACTGGACCCAGATCTGGGGCGAGGCCAAGCGCAACCGTGTGGTCCTTCCAACCTACCAGTTCCAGCGTGCCAAGTATTTCATTGAGCCGGGGACAGCCGCCATCGCGGCACCTCTGCCCTCGCTCGCCCGTCTGGAGAATATGGAGGATTGGGCCAGTGTCCCGGCGTGGCGGCCCCGTCTGGCAGAGGCAGACATCGACGTCGCGACTGATCTGGCCGACAGCCCGCTGACGTGGCTTGTTTTTGCCGATGATGCGGGTCTTGCTGCCCCGGTCAAACAGCGCCTGCGCGATGCGGGTCATACGGTAATGAGCGTGCGGGCAGGGGATGCCTTTGCACAGGTTGATGACACGAAATATACCCTCGCTGCAGAGCAGGGGCGACAGGGCTATGACCAGCTGATCGCGGCGCTGAAGGAACGCGGTGCCATGCCCGACCGCATCGCGCATTTCTGGCTGACGGATGATCATGTTGAACCCCGGCCCGGTTCGTCTGTCTTTGACCGTAACATCGAACAGGGGTTCTGGAGTCTGACGTGGCTTGCGCAATCGCTTATGGAAACCGGCCTTGATGGACCTTTGCACATGTCCGTCTTCACCGCCGGTGCCGCGCAGGTGCGCGATGAGGCAGTGCCGCACCCTGAAGAAGCGCTGATTGCCGGTCCGGTGGGCGTGTTTGCCCGCGAACTGCCCGGTGTCACCTGCGCCCAGATTGATATTGAACCTGTTGCGCATGACCTTCCGGTCAAGACACGCTGGTTTGCAAAACCGGTTTCAGCGCCCGTCGTTGATGAGACGCTGACCGACCGCTTTCTTGAAGACATGATGGCAACACCCGCAAACACGGTTGCAGCATATCGCGGAGCCAAGCGGTTTGAGCAGACCTACAAAACTGTGCCGCTGCCCGAGGCGGACGCTCCGGCTTTCCGAGATGGTGGCATCTATCTGATCACCGGCGGTTTTGGCGGGATCGGTCAGACCCTCGCGGCGGATATCCTGCGCCAGCACAAAGCTACTGTGGTGCTTTTGTCCCGCGAGGCCTTGCCCCCGCGCACCGCTTGGAACGGCTTTCTTGCACGCAACAGCACCAGCGACCGCACCGCGCGCCGGATGCGCGCCGTTATGCGGCTTGAAGAATTAGCAAAAGCTACCGGCGGCAGTGTCGAAGTAGCGGGGGCCGATGTGGCCAACCTTGCCCAGATGCGCGGGGTTGTCACAGACCTGACTGCGCGTCACGGGTCGCTGACAGGAGTGATCCACGCGGCTGGTACGCTGGATGACGCGCCGATGCTGGCGAAGACTGACGCGCAGATGGATGCCGTCCTGTCGCCCAAAATACAGGGCCTGCGCGTGCTTGACCAACTGCTGCCCGACGGCACGATTGAAGTATTAGTTCTTTTCTCCTCAACCTCCACCGCGACCCGCGCGGCAGGCCAGACCGATTATGTTGCCGCCAACGCCTGGCTGAATGCCTTTGCCGCCGCGCGCCGCGGCGCGCGGACAAAAGTGGTCGCGGTCAATTGGGGTATCTGGGCAGACACGGGTATGGCCGCCGCCGCACTTGGGGGCGGTGCCAGCGATACGATGCCGCCGCGCGCCGTCAAGACGCCGCTGATTGATACGGCAGGCGCCGATGCATCCGGTGATCCTGTTTGCGCAGCGGCACTTGCCACAGCTCACTGGCTTCTGGACCAGCACCGTACAAAGAACGGGCAGGCGATCCTGCCGGGCACCGGCTACGTGGCGCTTCTGGCCGAGGCGGCAATGGCGCAAGGATTGCCCGGCATGGACATTCAGGATCTGTATTTCCTGCGTGCCTTGCCGGTTGAAACCGGAACAAACCGCGAGATGCGGATTACCCTGCACCCCGAGGCTGGCAGTTTTGCCGCCGAGATGCGCAGCGATTGTGTGTTCGAGGGCAAGGCTGGCTGGCAGTTGCACGCTCAGGCCACTCTCACCCCCCTGACAGAGGCCCGACCCGATCCAATCGACGCGGACGCGATCAAATCGCGCTGTCTTGTCGCCACAGTTGCACCGGAAGGCGAGCATCTGCGGTCCCCCCAGGAGGCGCATCTGGATTTTGGCCCGCGTTGGCATGTCCTGCGCGAGACGCATCTGGGCGAGGACGAGGGGATCGCACGGCTTTGCCTGTCCGAAGACCTGCAACGTGTGGACAAAGATCACCCCTTGCACGCAGGTCTGATGGATCTGGCCACTGGCTGGGCGATCAATCTGGTGCCGGGATACGCGCCAAGTCACCTTTGGGTGCCGGTGTCATATGGGCTGATCCGGGTCTTCGCACCGTTGCCCGGTGACATCCAATCCTGGGTACGTTTGTCCGACGGGGGCGCGGGCGACGGTTTTGCGCGCTTCGACGTGACGCTGACTGATCCTGCCGGGCAGGTTCTGGTCGAAGTGCGCGATTTTGAAATGAAACGGCTGGAAGACGGGTTTGGTACAACACCGCTGACCGCTGCCGAGGTAATCCTTGACGACGCCTCAGACACGCAGGAGGCGCGCAGCCCTGCAGAAGAACGTCTGGCCTATCTTGTGTCGCAGGGTATCCGCGCGGCCGAAGGGCCAGAGGCACTGCGCCGGGCACTGGCGCTGAACCGTCCGCAGGTGATGGTGTCATCGCTGCCGCTTGAGGGACTGATTGCACAGGCCGATACGCCCGAGCAGACGGCCACCAGCAGCGGCCAGAGCTTTGAGCGGCCTGATCTGGATGGCACCTTTGTCGCACCACGCAACGGCATTGAGGAACGTCTGGCGGCGATCTGGGAAAATCTGGTGGGTGTCAGCCCTGTAGGGGTTGAGGACAGCTTCTTCGATCTGGGGGGGCACTCTTTGATTGCAGTACGCCTGTTCGCCAGCGTGAAACGTGAATTCAAGGTCGAATTCCCGATTTCGGTGCTTTTCGAGGCCCCGACAATCGCCAAATGCGCGGCCCTTATCGCGGCGGAGACAGGAGAGGCGGGCGGATTGTCGAGCGCTGATAGCCCATCCGCGCCCGCGCAAAAGTTTGACTATCTCGTGCCGTTGAACCAAAGCGATCATCGTGATGCGGCACCTTTGTTCATTGTCGCGGGCATGTTTGGCAACGTCCTGAACCTGCGCCATCTGGCGCTGCCGCTCAGCCCCGAGCGGCGGGTGTTTGGGGTGCAGGCTCGCGGGTTGATCGGGGACACACCGGCGCATGACAATGTGGCCGAGGCCGCTGCCGACTACCTTGAAGAGATCAGGCGTGTGCAGCCAAAAGGCCCCTACCTGCTGGCGGGATATTCGGGTGGCGGCATTACCGCCTATGAGATGGCCCAGCAACTGCGCGCTGCGGGGCAGGACGTTGGGGTACTGGCCCTGCTTGACACCCCGCTGCCCGTCCGTCCGTCCCTGACAAAGCCGGATAAAGCGTTGATCAAGCTGGCCGAGATCCGGGCGAAGGGGCCGGGATACCTGATGGAATGGGCCCGCAACCGCTGGACATGGGAGCGTCAGAAACGCGCGGGACTGCACACGCCCGGTGATGATGTGCCGGGGACAGAATTCAATAATATCAAGGTTCAGCAGGCTTTTCTTAAGGCAGTGGGTGAATATCAGACACCCCGGTGGGAAGGTCCTTTGACGCTATTCCGTCCGCCACTTGATCTGCACTGGTCGGTTACCGGGGGCAAATGGGTCAGCGCCGAGCGTGAGTATGTCTTTGAAGACAATGATTGGCGCAAATATGCCCCCAATATGGAGGTGATCGAAGTGCCCGGCGATCATGTGAGCATGGTCTTGGCCCCTAACGTGACCACGCTGGCGCACGAATTGCGAGAGGTTATCGCGCGGGCGCTTGAGTATACGGACGAAACTGGATGGCCACAGGCGACGGCGGCTGAATGATGCAGAATGATGCACCAAGAGTGTTAGTGGTTCTGCTGAACTACCGCACCGCAGAGATGACACTGCGCGCAGCGCGTGCCGCGCTGGATGACATGCCGGCGGGCGCGGAACTGGTGATTGTCGATAATGCATCGGGCGACGGTTCAGCGGGGGTGTTGGAACGTGCGATTGCGCAAAACGGCTGGGACAGCACAGGGCGGGTGCGGTTGATCCAGTCTCCAGTGAACGGCGGTTTCGGCGCAGGCAACAATATTGGGCTTCAGGCGGGTATGTCCGATGGCACGCGGCCCGATTATTTCTATCTTCTGAATTCCGATGCGTTCCCCGATGCCGGATGTCTGGCTGGGCTGATCGCGCATATGGAAGCGACACCAGAGGCCGGTTTCGCCGGAAGCCACGTGCGCGGCGAAGATGATGTGTCACACACCACGGCGTTCCGTTTCCCTTCTGTTGCAGGTGAATTCGAAGGTGCAGCCCGGTTCGGACCGGTCACGCGGTTATTGCGGAGCGCCGTTGTGGCACCGGCGTTGCCCAGTAAAACCAAACAGGTGGATTGGGTCGCTGGGGCATCCGTACTGATACGGGCGACCATGTTGGATCAGATTGGTCTCTTTGATGAGACGTTTTTTCTGTATTTTGAGGAAACTGACCTGTGCAAACGCGGGGCAAAGGCGGGGTGGGAATGCTGGTACGTGCCTACAGCGCGGGTTGTGCATATTGGCTCGGTTTCGACCGGGATGAAAGAATGGCGGCGCATGCCGGAATATTGGTTCGCCTCACGCCACCACTATTTTGTTCAGAACCACGGGCGGCTCTATGCGGCTTGCGCGACGCTTTCGCGGCTTGCGGGTGGGGCCTTGCACGTGGCGCGCTGTACGTTGACGGGGCGTAGACCGCAGGACGCACCGCATTTTTATCGTGATTTGCTGCGATTTTCGCTTGGGATGAAGCGCAACTCTGCCGCTGTCCCGCCCCGCACGCCGCTTCCGGAGGAAACACAATGACCGCCACATTCAACCCCAAGGGGTTCAGCGCCATCCTGATGGGGGACGAATCGCTGACCATCGCCTGCGGTGATATGATCCTGTCGGGCGGCCACGACCTGCGCGCGGTGGTGACCCGCGATGCAGACGTGCGTGGCTGGGCGGAAGAGCGGGGGATTGTCGTCCATATCGCTCCGGCTGACCTGCTTGCAGCAGGCACTTCGGCCGACTGGCTTTTGAGCATCGCCAACCTGCGGCTTATCCCAGATGAGGTGCTGGCGCTGCCCGGCAAGGGCGCAATCAACTTTCACGACGGCCCGCTGCCTGCCTATGCGGGGTTGAATACGCCTGCCTGGGCCATCATCAACAGTGAAACGGTCCACGGTGTCAGCTGGCATGTGATCGAAGGCGGCGTGGACGAGGGCGATTTGCTTGCGCAGAAAAGCATTGATATCGCACCGGACGAAACCGCCTTCAGTCTGAACTCCAAATGCTATGCTGCCGGGATGGAGAGTTTTGCCGACGTGCTGGCCCAGCTTGAGGCAGGCACGCTTGAACGCAAGCCACAGGATTTGGACCAGCGCAGCTACTTCGCGCGTGACGACCGCCCCGACAACATGGGCGTGCTGGATTTTGGCCAAACCGCTGACAGGCTGGATGCGCTGGTGCGCGGTCTTGATTTCGGCGACTACTGGAACCCCCTTTGCACCGCGAAACTGGCTTTGGCTGATGATTTTTGTGCGGTTGGTACCCTCAAGGTGGCCACAGCGGCGGCGGCACCGGCTGGCACCGTCCTTGCGGTAAGCCGCGAAGAGATCACCATCGCGACGGCCAGCGTGCCGGTAATCTTAAGCGACCTGAGAGATTTTAGTGGGGCGGCCGTTGACCCATCCACGCATCTGCACGTGGGTGACGTGATTGCGTCCGCAAGTGCATCGCACTTCGATATCGCATCCGAGGCGCGGTGGCGCGCGCGGCTGAAGGGTGCAAAGATGCTGGCCCTGCCGCTTGTGAATGCCCCCGCGCAGACCGTTGATATCCAGACGCGCCGTGTTGAAACACCGGCCACATCTGACCCCATGAAAGCCACGGCGCGGGCCATTCTTGCCCTTTCGGGAAGCGCCATCTCAAGCGAGGGGCTTGTTGGTATTGCCGCAAAGGGGCGTCATGCGCTCGTCTCCAACTGGCTTCCTTTGCAGGTTGCGGCCCGGCCCGACGACGCTGTGGATGATGCCATCAGCGTGCTCGCACAGGAACTGCAGAAGGCCCGTGACTTGCCGGGATTTGCCCGTGATCTCTGCCTGCGGGATCCCGAGATCGCCACGGACACTGCCCCACAGATTGGCGTATCTTTTGGTGCAGATGCGGTTGCGGGAACCGCGCTCACACTTTGCATTACCGACGGCGGGCTTATGCTGGCCTATGATGCTGCGCGGATCACACCTGCGGCCTGTGATCTGATTGCCGCCCGGTTAGAGAGTGCCCTGAACGGGGGAGCGACAACCTGTGATGAACTTTGGGCGATGCCCCAAGGCGAAGCGCAACTGCTGGCCACGTGGAACGACACGACAAAGGAGTATGCGGCCACCACAATCCATGCCGCTTTTGAGGCGCAGGTGGCCCAGACGCCCGACGCGGACGCGTTGGTGTGTGAAGGCGAAACCCTCAGCTACACGGCGCTGAACGCCCGCGCCAATGCGTTGGCCCATGCTCTGCGTGCCAAGGGGACAACGCCCGGCACGCCAATCGGGCTTTATACGGCACGCGGTGTTGATTTGATGGTCGGTGCGCTGGGCATTCTCAAGGCGGGGGGGGCTTATGTGCCACTAGATCCTGCCTATCCCGCAGACCGGATCGCGCATTACATCACCGACAGCGCCGCGCCTCTGATCGTCACACAGGCCGCGCTGGCCCCGCAACTGCCACCGCACAGCACAGACGTCATCATGCTTGATACGGATATGACAGTGCAGGGGGCATCTCAGGACAATCCTGCGGCTGCGGCCACGGTCGATGATCTGGCCTATCTGATCTATACGTCCGGCTCTACCGGAACGCCTAAGGGTGTCATGGTAAGTCACGGCAATGTCGCCAACTTCTTTGCGGGAATGGACGACAGGATTGACCACGAGGCTGGTGCTGTCTGGCTTGCCGTTACATCGTTAAGTTTCGATATTTCCGTGCTTGAGCTTTTCTGGACGCTGGCGCGGGGTTTCAAACTGGTTCTGGCGGGTGATGAAAGCCGCACGCTGGTGTCAAACGGTCCCATTGCCGTCAGCGATGCTAAAATGGATTTCAACCTAATGTACTGGGGCAATGACGACGGTGTCGGCCCCAAGAAATACGAGCTGCTGCTGGAAGGCGCGAAGTTTGCGGACGCACACGGGTTCAACGCCGTCTGGACGCCCGAGCGGCATTTTCACGCCTTCGGCGGTCCTTATCCGAACCCTTCGGTAACCGGGGCCGCTGTCGCTGCTGTGACGCAGAACCTTGCGGTGCGCGCGGGCTCCTGCGTGGCCCCGCTGCATCATCCTGCCCGCATTGCCGAGGAATGGGCGGTCATCGACAACCTGACCAACGGGCGCGTCGGACTGGCCATCGCCAGCGGGTGGCAACCCGATGATTTCGTCCTGCGCCCCGAAAACACGCCGCCCGCAAACAAGCCCGCGATGTACGCCGCAATCGACCAGTTGCGTGCGCTTTGGCAGGGGGAAGCGGTGGAATTTGCAAAGGCGGATGGCACGATGCACGCCATCGTTACACAACCGCGCCCCGTTTCGAAAAAGTTGTCCATCTGGGTCACGACAGCCGGAAATCCGCAGACATGGAAGGAAGCGGGCGAAATCGGGGCCAATGTCCTGACCCACCTTCTGGGACAAAGCATCGACGAGGTGGGTGGCAAGATCAAAATTTACCATCAGGCGCTGCGCGATGCGGGCCATGATCCGGCGGATTTTACCGTGACGCTGATGCTGCACAGCTATCTGGCGGACACCCGCGAAGAGGCCGAGGAAGTAGCGCGCGGCCCGATGAAAGACTACCTGCGCTCTGCCGCAGCTTTGATCAAACAATATGCGTGGGCATTTCCTGCGTTCAAACGCCCCGAAGGCACGGCGAATGCCTTTGACCTTGATCTTGAGGGCGTGTCAGAGGAAGAGCTGGATGCGATCCTTGAATTCGCTTTTCAGCGGTATTTCAACGACAGCGGCATGTTTGGCACCGTGGCCGATGGCGTGGCAAGGGTCGAAGCGCTCAAGCAAATCGGCGTGACCGAGGTGGCCTGTCTGATCGACTATGGCATTGACCCCGCCTTGGTGATGGAAGGGCTGAAACCACTGGCCGCCGTGCATGCACAGGCCAACCAGGGCAGCGCGCTTGCCGATGATGACTTCTCGCTCGCGGCGCAGATTATCCGTCACAAGGTCACCCATCTGCAATGCACCCCGTCGATGGCACAAATGCTGGTCACAAATGACGAGGCGCGGATAGCACTGGGGCAGGTCAAACACCTGATGATCGGCGGCGAAGCCTTGCCCGGATCACTGGTGACGGCGCTGCAATCAGCCACACGCGCCAACATCCAGAACATGTATGGCCCGACCGAGACGACCATCTGGTCGACCACCCAAATGGTGCGCGATGGACATGCAGCCACAACACCGGTTGGCCGCCCGATTGCCAATACGCAAGTGTTCATCCTTGATGATAGAATGCGCCCGCAACCAATTGGCACTGAAGGAGAATTATGGATCGGCGGTGCGGGCGTCACGCAGGGATACTGGCAGCGCCCTGAGATGACGGCAGAGCGCTTTGTGGATACCGATTTGGCTCCGGGCAAGCTTTACCGCACAGGCGATTTGGCCGCATGGGACACGTCCGGCACGCTGCATTTTGCGGGCCGTGCTGATGCACAGGTCAAAATACGCGGTCACCGGATTGAGTTGGGCGAGATCGAGGCGCGGCTGGATGCACTGGACGGGGTCAGCCAAGCGGTTGTTACGATCAAAACCGTGCAGGGAAGCGACCAGTTGATCGGCTATGTCACCGCGACCTCCCCCGTTTCCAGTGATCATGCACGGGCCGTATTGGCGCGCGACCTGCCCGAAATCATGGTACCGTCACAGATTGTCACGCTTGACCGTATGCCGCTGACCCCGAACAAGAAAATTGACCGCAAGGCGTTGCCTGTCCCCAAGCGGGAGGCGCGCGAGGTGTCAGACGCGCCGGCCGCCCAGAAAGGCACCACGCAGACCACGATCGCACAGGTCTGGGCGGGACTAATTGGCATCTCGGATATCCGGGGCGACGATAATTTCTTTGCACTTGGCGGGCATTCGCTTTTGGCTGTACAGGCGCACCGCGATATCAAAGCGGCCCTTGGCGCAGAGCGGTTGTCGATCACGGATATATTTCGTTTTCCCACACTGGACGGCTTGGCCGGACATATCGACAAGGGCAACGACGACGTTGCTGCCAAGGCGCCCGCGACGCCGGAGCCTGTCAAAACCGAGACGATGTCAAAGCGTCGTGCCATGCGGGCAGGTCGCAGCAAGACGGGTGCCTGATGGCGCTTGACGGGGTGGCACATAACGATGCCGTGGTGGCGACACTGGCGGCGCTTTTTGAGGTGCCTGTCACGGTGGGCGTGACCGACCCCCGCCGCATGTATGATAGCCCCTTCGCGGCAGAGGCTACCCATCTGGCACGCGCTTTACCCCTGCGCAAACGGGAATTTTCTGCCGGTCGCGCCGCGGCGCGGGCGGCGATGGCCGAACTGGGCCGCACCCCGCAGGCTGTTCTTGCCGCCGATGACCGCGCGCCGCTTTGGCCCGACGGTCTGCGCGGCAGCATTTCGCACACACAGACGTTGTGTGCCGCTGTCATGACAGACAGGCCGTTTCATCTGGGCCTTGATCTGGAGGACAACACCGATCTTGCGCCGGGCTTGATCAGCACCGTGTGTTCGGACCGTGAGGCGGCGGCGATTGCCGGACCTGATCAATTACGGCTGGCCAAGCTGATTTTCTGTGCCAAAGAAGCGGCATACAAGGCGCAATATCCCGTGACGCAAAAGCTTTTCGGCTTTGATCATATGGAAATCTCCCTTGATCTGTCGCGCCAACGATTCACCGCTTGCTTTATCAAACCGGTCGGACCATTTGCCGTAGGCGACACGCTGCCCGGGCGCTTTGACGGGGTAGCGGATCACCTTGTCACCGGGGTCTGGACCGGTCAGGATACGCCTGAAGGAGCCTGAGCCGATGCCCCGTTATACCCGCCGTGCCGCCCTTGCCCTTTTTGCCCTGGGCGTTGGTTATGCCGCCTACCGCTACGCGCAGAACCGCCGTGGGGTGCAGGCGGCGAAGGCCCTTTATGCCAACCCGCTGGCGCAGCCAGAGGGTGCTCTGAATGTCTATCATCTGGGCCATTCGCTGGTGGGCCGCGATATGCCCGCGATGCTGGCGCAATTGGCCGGGGACGGACATGCGTATGACAGTCAATTGGGGTGGGGGACATCGCTGCGTGATCACTGGGAACCCGAGGTGCCCATAAATGGCTTCGAGGTTGAGAACGATCACCCCCGGTTTCGGCCCGCGAAGGAGGCGCTTTCATCGGGGCAATATGACGCGATTGTCCTGACCGAAATGGTCGAGATTGCGGATGCCATCAAGTATCACGACAGCGCGGCCTACCTTGCACGTTGGGCTGGACTGGCGTGGGATGCGAACCCGAATGCCCGCATATATCTTTATGAGACGTGGCATCACACGGACGATGGCAACGGTTGGTTGGCACGCATCGACCGTGATCTGCGCAAGTTCTGGCAAGGGCGGGTGAAGTATCCGGCGCTGGCCAACGGGGATGCGCCCATCCATTTGATCCCTGCCGGTCAGGTCAAGGCGGCTTTCGTCCGCGCGGTCGAGGCACAGGGCGGCGTGGGCGAGGTGCAAAGCCTGCATGATCTGTTCTCCGAACGTGACGATGGCACGCCCGATACGATCCATTTCAACGATCTGGGGGCCTATCTTGTGGCGCTTACGCACTATGCGGTCCTGTATCACCGCACGCCGGTGGGTTTGCCCTACGCATTGATGCGCGCGGACGGCACACCGGCCCGCGCTCCGTCGCCCGAAGTCGCGGCACTGATGCAGCGCACGGTATGGGAAGTCATCACACGCCATCCTGAAACCGGGGTCGCCGCATGAGCGGGCTGTCATCGCTCTATGCGGTGCTGATGGTGGGTCACAGTCTTTTCGGGACGGCGGGCCCAACGATGCTTGAGCAGGCGCTTCTGGCGGGGACCGGTGATGCCGGTGTCCGGGCGCAGATCATCAACGGTGCGCCGCTGCGGTACAACTGGGATGAATCAGACAACGCCGAAGGTGTAGACGCCCGCAGCGTTTTGCCTGAAGGCAGCGTGAGCCATCTGATCCTGACCGAAGCGGTTCCGCTGGCCAATCACGTTCAATGGTCCGAAACGGACACATATGCGCTGGCATTTGCCAATTTGGCCGTCACGGCCAATCCGCAGGCTCATGTCTTCATTCAGGAAACATGGCACAGTCTGAACAGCGGCACGGGCGTTGAAATTCCACACGATGAGAAGGCAGACATCCCCTGGCGGACCCGGCTGGATCAGGATCTGCCGGTCTGGGAAAAGATCGTTGCCGATGTTGCGGCTGGCAAGCGGTCCGATCAGGCGACGGTCACGCTTATTCCCGCAGGGCAGGCGATGGGGCGTTTGTCGGATGAGATCGCGGCGGGAAGGGTGGCAGGGATGGACGATATCTCGGCCGTTTTTGCCGATGATATCCACCTTAATGATACGGGGCATTATTTTGTCGCGATGGTGCAATATGCGGTGCTTACCGGACTTGATCCGCTGGGCCTGCCGCGTGATTTCAAAGACCGCTTCGGCGCGGCTTTTGACACACCTGATGAGGACACGGCACGTGCGCTTCAGCGTATCGCGTGGGAAGCAGTGCGAGCCTATGGCGGGGCAACTGTGGCACCGGTGCCGGCAGAGCAACCCGCCCGCGCCAGTACCGCCCCTGCGGCACCGACCGGCCCGCCGACCACCCCTGTGCCAGATTTGGTGAAAACGCCGGAAGGGGCTGTTGCGGGGACCAATGCGGTGGCCATTGGATTGGCATCCGTCACGGACTGGAGCACTCAGGCCCCGTTTCTGGATATGATGAAAACATCGCGGCTCTGGCTGGGGCACAAGCCCGGCCAATACGGTGGAATGGAATATCAAGAGCTGCGCGATGGGGGCTTTCTGGATGCAAACGGCTGGCCGGTGCGCAAACCCCGCACCCTCAGCAGTATAGGCACGTTGATCCTGACGGATATGCCGGAGGCGGCGACTTATCTGGAAGGGCGCTACAGGCTCAGCTTTGACGGCACTGGCGTGATCGAGGTCGCGGGGCGCGCAACCAATGTGCGCTACGGTAAGGGCGAAGTGAGCTTTGACTATTCGCCCGGTCCCGGCAGTGTGGACATTCGCATTCAACGTATCAATACCACTAATCCGCCGCGCAACATCCGCGTGGTCCATACCGATCACCTGCGCCGTTTCCAGGAAGGGGCTATCTTTAACCCTGCATGGACTGCCCGTATCGGCCAGTTCCGCGCATTGCGGTTCATGGACTGGGCCGAGACGAATAATGCGCGTCTGTCGGACTGGGCCGATCGACCAATGGTGGATGATGTGACTTATGCATCTGGTGTGCCGGTGGAAATCATGATCCGCCTGGCCAATGAGCTTGAGAAAGACGCATGGTTCAACGTGCCACATTTGGCCGATGATGCCTATGTGCGCGCTTTTGCGGATCTTGTGCGCGACCGGCTTGATCCCAACCTAAAAGCCTATGTGGAGTTTTCGAACGAGGTCTGGAACTGGCAGTTTGAGCAAGCCCATTGGGCGAATGAACGTGCCCTTGCGCGGTGGGACACAAAGGACAAATGGATGCAATTCTACGGGATGCGCGCGGCGGAAGTGGCGCGCATCTGGTCTGAGGCATTTGCCGGTGAACGGGCGCGACTGGTAAATGTCATCTCCAGCCAGACGGGATGGCTGGGTCTTGAGACAGAGGTGCTGGCTGCGCCCCTTGCGGTGGCGGAAGGGGTTGCCGCGCCCGTGACAGCCTTTGATGCCTACGCGGTGACAGGGTATTTTGGTGGCGTGCTGGGGCTGGAAGACCGTGCGCCGATGGTACAGTCATGGCTTGAGGAAAGCGCGGCTAAGGCCGCCGCCAAGGCACAGGCCGATGGGCTGGGTGGGCATGCGGCGACAGAATATGTTGCCCGTCACCGTTTTGACTATGCGGCCTCGCTGGCGGGTCGTGAGTTGATGGATGGTGCCGTAAGCGGCAACCCCGCCGATACACTGAGTGATCTTCTGGGCCGTGTGCTGCCCTATCACGCGCAGGTGGCGCGCCAGCACGATCTTGATCTGATCATGTACGAAGGCGGCACCCATGTGGTCGGCATCGGGCCGCGGGTGGAAGATGCCGAATTGACCGCGTTTTTTCATCACCTCAACTACAGTCCCGAAATGGGCGCGCTCTACGAAACCTTGCTGGAAGGCTGGAAAGCTGTCGGTGGACAGCTTTTTAATGCTTATTCAGACGTCTACGCGCCGACCAAGTGGGGCTCATGGGGGGCGCTGCGGCATCTGGACGATCAGAACCCGCGTTGGGATGCGCTGGTGGGGTTTCAGTGACCACCTCCGTTTTGATACCTGCGCATAACGAGGCGGCGTATCTGCCAGCTTGCCTTGAAGCCGTACTTGCATCTGACCCTGTGACCGAACCGGTTGAGGTGATCGTGATTGCCAACGGATGCACGGATGCCACTGCAGACATCGCACGCGGTTTCACCGCACGGGCCGATGCGCGCGACTGGAAGCTGCGCGTGCTTGATCTGGCCGAGGGCGGCAAGCTGAACGCCTGGAACGAAGGCGAGGCAACGGCAACGGGTGACGTGCTGATCTATCTGGATGCAGATGTGGTCGTATCGCCGCCGCTCATTGCCCAGATCAGCGAGGTGCTGAACGTTACCACACCGCGGTATGCCAGTGGGACACCCAATGTTACTGTTACGGGCGATGACGCGCTCACGCGGCACTACACACGGTTCTGGCTGACGACGCCCTTCATGACCCACGGCGTGCCGGGATTTGGTGTTTTTGCGATGAACCGCGCGGCGCGCGCCCGCTGGGGGGAGTGGCCCGACATCATCTCAGACGACACTTTTGCGCGGCTCAACTTTCTGCCTGCAGAGCGGTACAGCGTGCCTGCGGCCTATAACTGGCCGATGATCGAAGGCTTTGCGCGGCTGGTTCAGGTGCGCCGCCGTCAGGATATCGGCGTGGCCGAGATCGCGCAGCGGTATCCGGCGCTTATGGCCAATGACGACACACACGACCAGACCCAACCCGTCTGGAGACGTGCGCTGAAAGATCCGGTGGCATTTCTTACCTTTGGTGCCGTGCGGCTGGCGATACGCCTGCCGGTTCTGCGCAGCACCAACCGCTGGGTGCGGGGACGCTAAAGGGTTCCCATGTGACGGCTCAGTTTTGCCGCCTCAGTCACAATATCATGACGCTCCAGCACTCGCGTCCTTGCGGCCACACCCATCTTTGAAAGCGTTTCCAAAGGGGTTTGCGCAAATGTTTCAATGGTTTCGGCCAGCGCGGCTTCGTCCCCCGCAGGCACCAGCCACCCATGTGTGCCCTGCTGCACCAGTTCCGGGGTGCCCGCGATATAGGTGGCGATTACGGGGCGGGCAGCGGCCATCGCTTCCATGATGACCATCGGCAGACCTTCGGCAAAGCTGGGCATGACCAGCGCATGCGCGGCGGCAAGTTCGGCGTTCACGCCGGCCTCGTCCATCCATCCGGTCAGCGTCACCCGTTCACCCAATCCATGCCGGGCAATCGCGGCCTCTATCTGGGGCCGCATATCCCCGTCACCAATCAATGTCAGATGCACGTCGGCCTGAACGCGTGCCATCGCGTCGATCAGGGCAAGCTGGCCTTTTTGTTCAACCAATCGGCCGATGGCGACCAATTTGCGCGGACCTTCCGGTAGGGGAGCGGGATCATCGAATTTTTCTGCTTCGATCCCGCATTGCACCACCTTGATCTTGTGCCAATCGCTCGCATCAGCCCAGCGACACAGTTGCGCACGGCCAAATTGTGTGATCGCCACCGTGAAATCGGAATGCGCAATCTTGGCCCCCAGTGACAGGGCACGGGGCGCGTCGTATTCTTCGGGACCGTGGACGGTAAAACTGTACTTTGGCCCGCCAAGGGCGCTGCACAGCATCGCCACGGCGGCCGCATTGGTCCCAAAGTGGGCGTGGGCGTGTACAACACCTTCAGCGCGACAGCGTTCGGCAACAAAGGCGGCTTCGGCCAGATAAATCATGTGGCGCAGCACCCCGGATTCGGATGCGCGCCCGAGTTCAATCGCTGCTTTAGCTGCGCCAACAAAGCCTTTGAAATCGCGGCGTAGAGCATGCCAGATCGCGCGAAGCAGTGCAGCCTTGCCTGCGGCCAAAACATAGGCTGTCCGCTCTGCCTCTGCGCGGTCTTGCGGATCGACCAGCGGCACGTCGGCAGCACGCATGGCAAAGCGTGACACCTCATGGCCCTGCGCCTCAAGCGCGCGCACTTCACGGCGGATGAAGCTTTGCGACGGTTGCGGATAGGTGTTCAGAATATAGGCGATCTTCAACGGATTGTTTCCCGGCAAACTACAGTAACGTCATAACGTGACCCAAGGCCATAGACCAAGGGGCAGGGGTGCATTATCACCCACAAGCGGCAGAAGTGAGGCGCAGGTGACGTGTTGACAGGTTTGTCCAAAGTACTGGGCGGCAACAGGCTGATGGCGCGGGTAGGGCGCTCTGCCTCGTGGATCGTGTTGGGATATGGCGGAAGTCAGGCGATACGGCTGGCGTCGAACCTGATCCTGACGCGGCTTTTGTTTCCCGAAGCCTTTGGCCTCATGGCATTGATCTCTGTCGTGACGGTGGGTTTGACGCTGTTTTCCGATGTCGGCATCGCGCCGTCGATTGCACAGTCCAAGCGCGGGGACGACCCGGATTTCCTGAATACCGCATGGACGATACAGGTGATGCGGGGGCTGACGCTCTGGGTGGCGGCTTGTCTTTTGGCCTATCCCTTTGCGTTGTTTTATGACCAGCCCGATCTGGCGCAGTATCTGCCCGTTGCGGCGCTGTCGCTGGTCGTGGCCGGGTTCAACCCCACACGGATCGAGACCGCGCATCGGCATTTGTTGATGGGGCGTCTGACGGTGCTTGATCTGCTAAGCCAGATCGTCGGCATCGTGGTGATGATTGTGCTTGCCGTGATCTGGCAGTCGGTGGCGGCCCTGGTTGTGGGCGGGGTGGCAGGAGCGGTGGCCAAGCTGGTGCTGACGCATTTCTATCTGCCGGGGCCGCGAAACCGCTTTAGAATAGAACGCGCGGCACTGGGCGAGCTGATCACATTTGGAAAATGGATATTTCTCTCCACGGTTTTTTGGTTTTTCGCCTCTCAGGGGGATAAGGCGATTCTGGGCAAATTTCTGTCTCTTGAAACTCTTGGCATCTACAATATCGGGTATTTTCTGGCCAGTTTCCCGCTTCTGTTGGGTCTTGCTGTGACAGGCCGGGTGATGATCCCGGTCTACCGGGAAGGCGCTGATCCCAAGCGCATCGCCAAACTGCGGTATGGGTTAAGTACCGGGGTGGCGGGGCTTTTGTTGGTGATGGCGCTTCTGGGGCCGTGGCTGGTGGGCGTGCTCTATGATGACCGCTATGGGACGGCGGGTGCGATCGTGGTGGTGCTGGCGTTGGGGCTGATCCCGCAGGTCATTGGCATGACCTATGATCAGGCCGCGCTTGCGGCGGGCGACAGCAGGCGGTTCTTTATCTATAACGCGGTGCGCTCAACCTTGCAGGTCGGTTTGCTGCTGGCAGGTGCTGTCTATGCGGGGTTGATCGGGGCCGTTGTGGGAATGAGCCTGTCGATGGCGCTGGCGCACCTGGTGCTGATCTGGCTGGCACGCGCGCATGGTGTCTGGGACGCGCGGCACGATCTTGTTTTCTTTGTGCTGGGGGGGGCAGGAACGGTTCTGATCCTTTGGCTGCACCTTGCGCCGATCATGGCAATGATCGAAGCGACAGTCTAGCTTTTCTCCAGATCGGGATTACGCGCCAGACGGGCCGCGCGGCCCTGAAGTCCCGCCTCACTGCGATCCTGCCAGAGCTTTGCAAGCCCTTTGCGTTTGCGCGGCGGGCGCGTCTCGGGGATGGACACGACCGGCATCAGACCGGTTTCGCGCTGCATCTGCCGGGCGGTCCGGATGACCGGGCGGCGCAGCTCCATCAGAAATGCAAGGATAAGCCCCAGCACACCCGAAGCCATAACACCCATGATCACGCGCTTTTTGCGGCTCATTGACACCGGGTATTCCGGCACGCGGGCTTCTTCCAGCGTGATAAAGCGCTCGCCCCGTGCCGCATTTTCCAGCGTAAAGCCCACCTCTGCTTCGCTGCGGCGGGTCGAGATCACGTCGAGCTGACCGCGCAACTGTGTCATGCGGCGTTCAAATTCCGCAAGCGTGCGCTCGACTTCCGGGCGGGTTTCGATGCTGGCACTCAGGTCCGCGCGGCGGTCCTGCAAAAGCTGGCGCTGGGTGGTCAGGCTGTCCAAAAGACGGGTCAGTTCTTCTTCCTGCCGCTCGACCGTGGCGGCACGGGTACTGCCGCTGCGGTCAATGTTCTGCAAGGCAAGCTGCGCGGTGATAATCTCGCGGTCCAGCTCCAGCAGGGCATCGTTCAGGCTACCCAGTTCAGAGCGGCGAAATTCAAGGCTGCCTTCGATTGAGATATCGTTTGCACCGCGAAAGGCGGACAATGCGGCTTCTTGTTGTGCAATTTCGGCCAGCAGAACGTCTTCCTGTTCCTGAAAAAACTCCAGTGTCTCGCGGGTTTGTTCACGGCGTTGCCGTGCAGCCATCGTGCGCGTTTCATCGGCAAAGGCATGGGCAATCGCCTGCGCTTTTTCGGGGTCGTCCATCTCGGCTGTGATGGTCAGAACTGCGATGGCACCATCATCGGCAAACCCTTCGCGCACGGCTGCCACACCTGTGATTGAGACTGAACGGCGCAGCAGATCGACCTTTTCGGACATCCGAAGGGCCACAAGATTGTCGTAAAGGTCGAATTCGTTGATAAGGCTTTCCAGATTGGACCGCGCCATCAATTGTTGTTCAATCAGCTGCAGACGCCGCGCGGCGGAACCTTCGACCGTTGAGCGCGCCAGATCGTCCGAAATCTTGGGCTGTTCCACCTGAATGACTTCGGTGGATTGGTACACATGCGGCACCGACAGCGCCCAGAAGACAGAGCCAAAGCAGCCCGCAATGACAACAGCCGAAATCAGCCCCACCCGACGGCGCAGCATGTCCAGAAAATCAGCCAGAGAATAGATCGGACCCATGTGCTTTGCGTACCCCGTTCAAAACACCCCGATGGCCTTGTGGCTCTCGGGGTATGCCGCTCAAATCACAACAATTTGGCTATTATAGGGCATATCTGCAAGAAACGGCAGGGGATGCACCGTCGCAGGGGCTTAGCCGTAGCGCGGGATCGAATTCGCGCGTGCCCGGTTGAGCACTACACCCAAAAGCGGCACCTGACCGTCCAGCATACGCTCGCATTCCATCAGCTCGCGTCCCATTGTTTGCGTGCCATCCGACACCAGCAAAACTCCGTCCAGATGCGGTAGAAATGCGGATACATCGTCATGTGCCAGCATCGCGGGCATGTCATAGATCACCAGCTCAGGCTGCAACGCGGCGCGCATACGCTCAAGCGTGTGGGCTGTTGCCGCTGCCTGCAGCGTTTCGGCGGCATTGGCATCGGGGGCCGCGTTCAGACCCAGCGCAAGCGTGTCACTTACCCGCACCATGTGATCGCCCGCCGGAATATGGCCCCCCAGAAAGTCGCTCATCGTGCTGCCGGTCGACACATCCAATGCTGTGGCGATGCCCGGCTGACGCAGGTTGAAATCCATCAACACCGTGCGTGACCCCTGAATGCGCGACAGGCTCAGCGCAAGGTTCACGGCAGTAAAGGTGGTGCCACATCCCGAGGTGGGCGCGGTGATGGCAATATTGGTCCATCCGTGTTCCTGCGTTGTCTGGCGCAGACGGGTACGCAGCAAATCAAACGCACGAACGGAGCTTGTTTCGCGGTTGGCATCAACCACGGGCAGGGCGGTTGGGCCTGCTTTCTTGCGCGTGCCCGCCTCAATCGTCGACAACTCATGCCAGCGGGGCAGGCTTGGGTCGGGAACATACCGACCCTCATAAGGCGCGACCTGTGAGTGCACGGCCGGGGCCGCCTTGACCGGCTCATCAGCCGCAGGCTGCACGACAAGCGCACGGCGCGGGCGAATGCTGTGGCGCAGGCCAGATGGCGCGACCCGATGAGGCGCGACAGGAGCGTTTTCGCCCGTCAGATCATTTTGGAGGTCGTCGTAGGCGTAGATATCACGCATACCTTCCTCCTTCGGTAATTTGGCCATAAGCCAATACTACACTCATTGCGCTTGGGTAAACAACGTCCCGCATGTCAGTGACCTGTCGGGCGCAGAACCACGCCGATTGTTTTAACAAGGATTGTTAGGTCCATCTTGAACGTCAGGGCGCGCACATAGGCCCCGTCGACTTCTGTCCGGTAGGTAAAACGTGACGCATTGCGCGCCGAGACCTGCCACAAACCGGTGATGCCGGGTTTGACCGCGTTGTAATACTGCGGGTCGCCGTACATCTCCAGTTGGTCGGGCAACATCGGACGCGGACCGACAAGGCTCATGTCACCAATCAGAACATTGAAAAGTTGGGGTAATTCGTCCAGCGATGTCTTGCGCAGCAGGGCACCCAACCGGGTTACCCGAGGATCGTTTCGCAGTTTTTGCAGTTCATCCCATTCCCGACGCGCAGCAGGATCGGTATCCAGCACCTGCTGCAAGACAGCATCGGCGTTGCGCACCATCGTGCGCAGTTTGAGAATGGCAAAGCGTTTGCCACCTTTGCCAAGACGGTCCTGAGTATAGAACGGATTGCCCCCCTCAAGCCAAAGCGCGACGGCACACAGGCCGATGATCGGCAGTGAAAATGGCAGGGTGAGCAGGACAAAAAGCACGTCCAGCACCCGCTTGATCAGATCCCGGTATAGATAAATCGGAGCCGGCTTTGCGGCCAGCGCTGCATCCCAGACCCGGCTGGGCTGTACGTAGCCGTAGCCAGCCGCCTGCGCGGGGCGCGCGGCGAAAGGCATCAGGCCCATCGGGACCGGTTCCGTCACTGTATCTTTCATTTTAACCCCCCAGGGTTAAGTCAACAAACACAACATCCGTGCATCACCGATGCCCGTTTACTCTTTCACTGTCCGCACTGCTTGGAGGAATGCCCGGGCGGCAGCCAAGACGAGGTTCCTTTACAGCACTTTCGCCGGAACTCACAAGAAACATAGCGTCAACTTGTTGCCATATTTGGGTGCAAATGCGGCGGTTGGTGCAGGCGATGCAGCAATCTTGGCCCAACATTATCATTTTTCTGCCATATTTCGCGGGGAATTCTCGAAACAGTTTGTTTCATATGACGTTTGCGCACAGTTGGAGCACGCCGTCGGGATTGTTTACAAATTTCTTATTGTTCAACGCTTTATTCCCTTTTGGCGGGAATTTGCCGCTTTGATACTGTCGAAACGTCGCAGCTTGCCAAGGCGGCACCGATGGTGAACCGCCTCAATGAAGGCGAATCAGTGCGGCTTGCACCTGTATCCAATGCAAAGTGTCGGCGGCGCTGGCTATTTCAGCCCACGTCTACGAAACTGAGGATAGGGCCGGCGTCGCCGCGGTCCTTAATCTGCCATGTGGCAGGCGACACGCGCACCGCGCAGATCGCGCATCTGCGGGCGTTCGGCCTTGCAAATGTCAGCGGCAAGGGGGCAGCGCGGATGGTATGCACACCCCGAGGGCGGATTGATCGGATCGGGTATCTCACCCGTGGGTGGCGGCACGTCACGGCCGAATTCACCCAGCTTGGGCGCGGCGTCCAGCAGCATCTGTGTGTAGGGATGTTTAGGGTCTTCAAACAATTCATTCGGCGCAGCTTCTTCGACCAGACGGCCCAGATAAAGCACGCCAACCCGGTCGGAGATGTGCTGCACCACCGTCAGATCATGGCTGATAAAGAGATACGTCAGGCCCAGATCATCCTTGAGATCACTCATCAGATTCAGCACCTGCGCCTGAACAGAGACATCAAGTGCGCTGGTCGGCTCATCGCAAACGATCAAACGCGGCTCTGACGCAAGGGCACGCGCAATGCAGATCCGCTGGCGTTGACCGCCCGAAAACTCATGGGGGAACTTACCGGCGTCGCGGGCGGACAGACCTACCTTTTCCAGAAGCTCTTCGGCCATGCCTTTCGTTTCTCCGCCACGTGCGGCGACGGGTTCAACGATGATGTCCCTCACCCGCCAGCGCGGGTTGAGCGACGCAAAAGGGTCCTGAAAGATCATTTGAATATCGGCGCGCACGGCATCGACGCGCGCCGCATCCGTTTCGCGCGACAGGTCAACGTCACGAATTTTAACTGACCCTTCGGTGGGCGGCAGCAGACCCACCAGCATTTTGCCGATGGTCGATTTGCCTGACCCGGATTCCCCGACCAGCGAATAAACGGTTTTTTCCGCAATCTCGAACGACACATCGCTTACGGCGGTCAGATACGCCTTTTCGCGCCGTTCGATCACGCGGTTCAACCAGGGTTTCGACACGTCGAAGATGCGCGTCAGATTGGCAACGGAGACAAGAGCCATCAGGCGACCTTTTCGGCGTGGGGCAGGGGAAAGTGACAGGCAGCACCCTGCGCGTCCAGCGCCGGGGCCGGATCAGCGCGGCACGGACCCTGCGCAAAAGGACAGCGCGGATGAAAGGCACAGCCGGTGGGCAGGCTGTCGAGCCGCGGCATCGCACCGGGGATCTGGTGCAAACGGTCTTTGCCGCGAGAGGCGAGCGGGGTCGAACCCATCAGCCCGTCCGTGTAGGGATGGCGCGGCGTGGTCAAAACGTCTCTGACACTGCCCAATTCGGCCAGTTTACCCGCATACATCACCGCGACACGGTCAGCGGCCTCGGCAATGACACCCATGTCGTGGGTGATCAGCATGACGGCGGTGCCGCGTTCCTTGCAGAGGTTTTTCAAAAGCGCGATGATCTGCGCCTGCACGGAGACATCAAGCGCCGTTGTCGGCTCGTCCGCAATAATCAGGCTGGGTTCGGCGCACAGCGCAAGTGCAATCACCACACGCTGACGCATGCCGCCGGAGAATTCATGCGGATAGGAATTGATCCGCTCGGCCGCTCCGGGGATGCCCACCTCGTCCAGTGCCGCCACGGCGCGCCTTTCAGCCTCCGACCGGCTCACATCAAGATGGGCGAGGATCGTTTCGGTCAGTTGATCCCCGATCCGCAAAAGCGGGTTGAGGGATGTCAGCGGGTCCTGAAACACCATCCCGATATCCTTGCCCCGCAGACGGCGCATGGCATCGCCCTTCAGGTGGTCGATGCGGGTGCCGTTTACGTGAATTTCGCCTTTGGCAATGCGGGCAGGCGGGGAGAGGAGTCCGATGACCGCATTGCCGGCCATAGATTTACCCGCACCGGATTCGCCGACGATTCCTAGGATTTCACCCGGCGCGATGTCGTAGCTGATCCCGTCCACTGGCCGCAGAATGCCGTGGCGCGTGGGGATTTCGACGGTGAGGTCGCGGATGGAGAGGACGGGTTGGGTCATGTAAAGATACCACCGAGCGCCTTGTTAGCGGTTGTGTTCGAATTCATCTCAGCCTCGGGTTCAGCGCATCGCGCAGCCAGTCGCCCAGCAGGTTCACCGACAGGGCCAAAGCCAGCAATGTCATCGCCGGGAACAGCAAAATCCACCATTCGCCGGAAAACAAGAAGCCTTGCCCGATGCGGATAAGCGTGCCCAGTGACGGTTGTGTGGGTGGAGCGCCGACGCCGAGAAAGCTCAAGGTCGCCTCTGCAATGATCGCCAGCGCGAGCGAGATCGTGGCGATGACCAGCACAGGTGACAGGACGTTGGGGAGAATATGCTTGAGCATGATCGCAGGCGAGGTGCGCCCAATCAGACGGGCGGCCTGCACGTATTCCTTGTTCTTTTCCACCAGCGTCGCCCCTCGGACAACGCGCGCGAATTGCACCCAATCGCTTAGCCCTATGGCGATGATCAGCACCCAGATCGCCATTTGGTCGCGGTATTCAACCGGCGTGATCCCCTTGGCGATGCCAAAGATCAGCATGGCCACAAGGATCGCGGGAAAGGTCAGCTGCACATCGGCAACGCGCATGATGATCGTCTCTGTCCAGCCGCCCAGATACCCCGCCAGCAGGCCCAGCGTGATGCCCAGCACCATCGCAAAAAGCACGGCAGCGGCCCCTACGAACAGCGATATCCGCATGCCGTAAAGGATGGTCGAGAACACGTCGCGCCCCTGATCGTCGGTGCCAAGCCAGAAGGTATCACCCGTGAACGCATTGGGCGTCATCGGGGCGGAAAAGCCGTTCATCAGGTTCAAGGAAGCGGGATCAAACGGGTTGTAGGGCGCTATGAGCGGGGCAAAGACCGCCGCCAGCACCATCAGCGCGACGACCGCAAAGGACACCACTGCGACAGGAGAGCGTTTGAAGGTGTACATGAAATCGGACTGCCACCAAAGCGACAGACGGGACGGATCTTTGACCGCGATGGGCGCGTCGGGGGGCATGGATTGATCTGTCATGTCAGTGCGCCTTGGTCCGGTCCGCGCGCAGACGCGGGTCGATGGAGAAATACAGAAGGTCGACGATCAGGTTGATGCCCACGAACATGACCGAGATCAGCATGAGATATGCGGCCATTACGGGGATATCGACGAATTGGATCGCGTTGATGAACAGAAGGCCGACACCGGGCCATTGGAACACTGTTTCGGTGATGATGGCGAAGGCGATGATGCTGCCCAGTTGCAGGCCCGTAACTGTGATCACGGGAACAAGGGTGTTCTTTAAAGCATGGCGGAAGTTTACCGCACGGTCGCGCAGGCCACGGGCGCGGGCAAAGCGGATATAGTCCTGCCGCAGCACTTCCAGCATTTCGGAGCGCACAAGGCGCATGATCAGTGTCATTTGGTAAAGACCAAGGGTGATGGAAGGCAGGATCAGTGCCTTGAGGCCGCTTTCGGTCAGGAAACCCGTGGTCCAGCCGCCTACCTGCACCGTGTCACCCCTGCCAAAGCTCGGCAACCATCCCAACTCTACCGAGAACAGATAGATCAACAGGATGCCGATAAGGAATGTCGGAAGTGAAACGCCGATCAGCGACAGGGACATGATGGCATTCGCGGCAAACCCATCCCGTCTGATCGCAGTAAAGACCCCCAGACCAATGCCGATGGCAATGGCAAGGAAACCGGACACAGCGGCGAGTTCCAGCGTGGCGGGTGCCCGTTCCATCAGGATATCCGACACGGGCCGCCCCTGACGGTAGCTGACACCAAAGTTGCCTTGCACCGCCCCACCCAGAAATTTGACATATTGCACCGGAAACGGCTGATCGAGGCCCAGTTGCGTGCGCAGGCGTTCAATGTCCGCCTGCGTGCGTTCCTGCCCCAGCATGTTGTCGATGGGATCACCCACAAAGCGGAACATGGAAAAGGCCACCGCCCCTACGATCAGAAGGACAAGGGCGGATTGGGCAATGCGTTGAATGATATAGGCCAGCATTTCATTAGCAGACAGTGCGCGGGCGGCGGGGTCAAGAGCGGGGCAGGGGTTAATGTGTGGCGAACGGAATTTGTGACGTGTGGGCAAGCAGGGCGTGCCGGTCCGCGTCGCTTCCTGCCCGTTCACAACAAAGCTGATGGGGCGCTGATCAAAAGATCAGCGCCCCATCTTGGAAAGCCGTACCTGAAACGGAGGTCAGAACGTCCGCTTGTAACCAATGCTGCCAACCACTCCGCGCGTGCCGTTCTGGCCAAAGGACGCGGAGGCGCTGAAGTTAACAAACGCGCCGCTGTCCAGCTCACGTACAACCGTCCCCGACAAATAACCCCATGTCCGGTCAGGGCGGGGCGCGGAGACTGCGCCCAGCGTGGCTGCATCTGGCCCGACAGAGACAAACAGCGGGTCGTCACCGAGGTCATGCTCGATCGAGCCGCGCAGGTTGAACTTCCAGCCCGGCATGCTGGCGGGACTGATAAAGGCCGACAGACCCAATGTAATCCGGTTCGCCTCATACTCCGTTTCACCGTACGAAAGGCTTGCGGCACCGTTGGATTCCGTGAACCCGTCGATTGACACGTTCTCATGTGTGTAATGGGCAAAGGGGTTCAGTGTGACTTCTGCGTTCACCGGAAAGAACGCTCCGCCACCAATGCGCGCAAAACGGTAGTTGCCGTCGGTCTCGGCGGTGTAGGTTTCGCGCGCGGTGCCCAGATCAAACGAACGGGTTATATCGCTTACGTCAATGGACCCGCCGCCGATGGCCGCATTCAGGTAGAACCGCTGTGAAAGCGCCACCTGACCAAAGACAGCCCCCACAATCAGGTCCGACTCAAATCCGCCGCGGCCGCCATCGAACGTCACTTCGCCCCGATCAAGGCTGAGGCCCGCACCAAGTGTCGCATTGGCCGTCACCGGCACATCAAAGCCAAAGCGCGCCACGCGTGTGCTGCCTTCGAGACCGGGTGTGACCTGTTGGGCATCGCTGTCATAGCTGGCCGCTTCAATCCCGGCAAAGAAATCAATCTGGCCAACCTCGCGGCGCAGGCGTTCGCCGTCCGGCCCGGTGTAGGTCAGCACAGTCGGGTTGAGCCGCGCTTCAAGAGACAGGCCTTGCTGGCGCAAAGCCGTCAACGTCGCCACGGAAATGGCCCCCGTCTGGGTTGCGGCCTGCAATCCGGCAAAGGCGGCCTGACCAAAAAGCGCGTGCCCGCTGGTGGTGGGGTGGACGCCGTCAGCAAAAAGGCGCAGCTCGCTGTCAGCGCTTGCATTCAGCCCCTGAACACAACTCAGTGAGCTGTCGGCGCAGGCCGGGACAAGCGCCGCACCCGGCGCGGTAAATCCGTATCGGGCGGGATCAGCCTGCACCGCGCCCAGCAGTTTTTGGGAATCCACAATCACCGCATTACCTGCGGTAGCGGCGCGCAATTGGGCGTTGAACGCGTTTGACAGGCCCGTCTGCAGCCCGGCCCCTTGCGGGCCAAGTGAACGGCCAAAAGGCGTCTGGCCCACATCTGGCACGGTCACAACGATCACGGTCTCGGCACCGGCGGCCTTGACCCGCGTTACCTGCCCGGCCAGTTCCACGGCGGCCTGTGCCATGTTGGCGGCAGCTGCTTCGGGGGTGATGGCCAAAGCACCGACAGCCCCGGCCTGCGCAAAGACATCATTCGCGCCGCCCCAAAGGATCACCAGATCATTTGCATCCAAAACCGGCTTGTCCGCCAGCAATCGGTCCACTTGCGTTGTCAACGGAAGGGTTGTGATACCGCCCGAGGGGTTGTTGCCTATGCCAGCAGGGTTGCTCACACGCGACCCACCCTCAGCGTAGTTGGTGCCACCCACTGCGACTTCGGGCAGTCCGGCCAGCGGCACGGCGCTGAAGACATTGGGCAGCACATTGAGCCCAAGCGCGCTGCCCAGCACCTCGGCATATGTGCGCGATGATCCATCGGGCGCATTGGTCAGAAAACGGTATTGGATGTCAGGCAGAAGCCCCATCCCACCGGCTTGCACCGCCTGCGAATAGACACCACCATCGCTCAGACTGTCGCCGACCACGAAAAGGTTGTTGAAACGCAGTTCATCCGCCGAAGCGGTCGATACAGCAAGACAAAGCAGGGCACCTGCGGCGGTGCCTTTGTTAGTGATGGTCATAGATCCCTCCCAGAACGGGTGCATGTTGCACCCTTGGGTAGAACACTGTCGGCTAAAACAGATTCTGTAAATGGAGAGTGCGCGCATGGAACAGGCCAAGAAGGCCTCTAGGCCCGTGACGTCGCGGCAGCATGGCTGGTTTCTATGCGTGCCCGCTTATGTGGTGACTGACCGATGGTCCTCCGCGATCATCCACAGGGTCAACGACGCGCTTTTGCCATGTGCCGCGTAGCCGGAACAAAGCGTCAAAGAAGTTCTGGCATCGTCGGACAAGAGCGTTGCCATGTCATCGGATACGGCTGTCTTGGCTCCGATGTCGCGGGCGGCCCCTTCGATGCGGGCGGCGGTGTTCATGGTGTCACCCAGCAGGGCAATCTCTTTCTTCCAGTCACCGATCTCGCCCGCGGCAAGAGGGCCGCAATGGATCGCAATGCGCAGATGTGGGGCTGATCCGAAATCACTGCGGTATCTTGGGGCGGCCTTTGCCAAAGCGCGGTGCATGTCGGCAGCACAGCGCAATGCCGCATTCGCAACGCCTTTCTGCTGTAGACGCCATGTCACAAAGACCGCGTCACCCACATAGCGGTGAACATCCCCGCGTGCAGTTTCGATTGGCCCGGCCAGATCCAGCGCGACATCGCCGAGGAATTCGTGAAACCGCAAGTCTCCGATCCGTTCGGCCAGCGCGGTAGAGCCGACCAGATCAGCCACCAGTACAATCCGGTCCTCCACGCGCGGCTGGCGGTATCGCCCGGTCAAAAGCGACAGCGTCGCCTCGGACCCGAGCAATCGTGTAACTTCGATAATGGTGGAAATCAGTGCGGCGATCAGCACGGACATTCCGAAGATGTAGAGAAAGCCGGGGTCGTCCCAGATGACCACATCCGAGATTAGCCAGATGGGCAGGGTCAATCCGACAACAATGAAAAAACTGAACGCAAGCGCGCGCAGCAGCACAAGCACGGCAAGCGGCAACCGCCGCAAGATCGACCCGCGCCGTGTCGTGCGTGACAGCAGTTCTGTTAGCGTACAGCCCAGCCCGATTAGCAGCCCGCTCAGCGCACCTTCCACCAGATCAACGGCTGATGGCACACCGCCATGACGGATCGTTGCGATCAACAGGCCGATCACAACGGACACGAGCAGGATTTTTGCCAAGAACATCAGGTGATTGAAGTGGTGAATGCGCACTGGTCGATGGCTTTCGGTCTAAGGGCGAAGGACAAAAAGGGGTGCCGGTTTTTCGGCACCCCCGTTTTGTGTTGTTGATGTTGAGAGGCGGTTTTGGCCCTAATTGACGCTTACCCAACGCAGGATAAAGAAGTTGTCGGGGCGCTGCGTCATCTCAATATTGGCCTGTGTGCCCCAGACCAGAGGCTGCACGTACAGCGGCACATAGGCGACCTCTTCCTGCATGATTTTTGTGGTTTCATCCAGCATGGCCTGCCGCTTGGTGTCGTCAATCTCTGACTGGATCATCGGCAGCAGTTCATCAATCCGTGCGTTTGAGTACCCGCCGAAATTCCATGATCCCAGCTTTTTTTCAGCGTTGGGCGTAGAGGCGAGGAAGCGCAGCGGATGTTCGGCGTCAAACGTACCGGGGGACCAGCCAAGCAGATACATATCGTAATTATCGGCGCGCAGCTCTGGCCAGTAGTTTTGCACCGGCATCGCGTCCAGTGTTGCTTTGATCCCCACCTGCGCCAGCATGCCGGTCACGGCCTGACAGACAGCTTCATCATTCAGATAGCGGTCGTTGGGGCATTTCAGACCAAAGGAAAACCCGTCCGCATATCCCGCTTCGGCCAGCAGTGTGCGGGCTTTTTCCACATCATAGGCGGGCCGGCCCGCCAGATCGCTGGAAAAGCCGCGCATGGCGGGGCTGACCAACTGGCTGACCTCTGCGGCATTGCCGCGCATGATGGTTTGCAGAATCGCGGGCACGTTGACCGCGTGCGCCACGGCTTGCCGGACGCGCACATCGGCAAAGGGGTTCTTGTCTGTGGTTTCAGCCGAATATTTCAGGGCAGGGGCCTCGTGCGGGAAGCCCAACATGATGACCCGTGCCTCGATCCCCTGAATGACGTTGATGTCGGGGTTGGCCTTGAGCCGCTCTGTATCCTGTATCGGGACGGGGTTGATGAAATCCACATCGCCTGACAGTAGGGCCGCAACGGCGGTGGCCGGGTTCTGAATGGGCGTCAGTTCCGCGCGGGTGATGTTATGGGTGGCTTCGTCCCACCAGTCTGCGTGTGGCTCAAGCACCGTGCGCAGCCCCGGCTCGCGCGCCGTGACCCTGAACGCACCCGTGCCGTTGGTGTTCAGCGTGGCATGGTTGCCGTTGTCCTTGTCGGGGCGGGCGGCGTTGTTGGCCTCGGCCCAGCCGCTGTCGACCATCATCCAGTTGGCGATGCTGTCGGGAAAGATCGGGTTTGGCGCGGATGTCATGATATCGACGGTGAAATCGTCAACCACCTTAACCTCGGACACGGGCGCAAACCAGCTTCGGGTGTCGGCTTCCTCGGACGAGGCGCGCTGATAGGAAAACAGCACGTCTTCGGCGGTGAAGTCAGCGCCGTCATGAAATTTCACACCCTGCCGAAGGGTAAACCGCCATCCCTCACCTGCGCCAATCGGCTCCCATGCTGTCGCCAGCGCCGGTTCAATTGACATATCCTTGCCGCGCCGCACGAGGCCTTCGTAGACGTTGTTAAGAAAACCCAGCACGGCGGCAGAGTTGACCGCATGCGGGTCCATCGTCTGTGGATCAGTGGTTTCGGCCCAGGTGAATTCGGCGGCATGGGCCGTGGTGGCCAGCAACAGGGCGGCAGCGGTGAGAGAAAGGCGCATGAAAGTGTCCTTGTATGACAGCGAGATGAGGCCGCAACGATGCCGTTGCCGCAGGCAAAGCGCAAGGGGTGGCCGTTTGGAGGGGCTGTCAAGCAGGCGGGATCACACGCATGTGACCAGCACAGCCCTAGCGGTACAAGACAGCACAGGTGGTTGGGACACCGTCAAAAGCGAATTGCCGGGCTTTGTGTATGCCGTACTTCAATTCAGGTCGGCTTTTGATCCTGAGAGCCGCGATGGATGACGCAAATTTATGTGTCGGCGCCATGATCCATTGCCAGCGGTGGAAAGGTGGGGTGCCACGAAAAGGTGCGGTTTCAAGGCGAAGATAGGCCTTGCCATTGCTTACACCGCATTCGATGTCAGTGGCATAGGCCTTACCGCCTGCCATTTGGCTTTTTACGTAGTGATCAAGTTGCTTGGCCGTCATCCAGTTGGTGGTGTCTGCACCGACTGCTGTGCCAAGGAGCAGCGCTATCATGACAGCTTTCAAAAGTGTTTTGCCGGGCATATGACAACCCTTTCCGATCAGGGGAAAGACCTACCGAAGCGGACACACAAACGGGTGTTTTGTACCAGAGCGTTTCCGACACACCATTGAAAAGAGGGCGCAGACATCCGCGCCCTCCTTACTTCTCAAAGGTATATCAATTCATCTTGAAGTATTTGAACTTTGGTGAATCCTCGGCCTCCACAACCGTATCCACACCCGACTTCATGCCCCAGTTCAGCACCTGATGGTGCAGCGGCACATAAAGCGCTTCTTCCTGAACAACTTCCCAGATCGCCGCGATATCGGCGTTGCGGGCTTCTAGATCGGTGTTGGACGCAAGGCTGACGATCTTCTCGTTCAGCTCGGGATTGTTGTAGCGCGTCCCGTTCCACGAACCATATTTGTCATCCCGCCCGTGCACGAGGAAGTTGAAGATATACTCGCTGTCGTAGGTCGGCACACCCCACCCCAGCATGTAGAAATCCGTCTCCAGCGTGTTGATCAGCGGGAAGTGCTGCGCCTTGGGTTTTGCGTCAAGGTTCACGGTGACGCCAATCTGCGCATACATGCCCACGGCGGCCTGGCAAATGGCCTCATCATTGACGTAGCGGTCGTTCGGGCAATCAAGCTGCACCGAGAACCCGTCGCCGTAGCCTGCTTCTTCCATCAGCTTTTTCGCGCCTTCGATGTCGGTCTTCGAAGATGCGTCCATCGCCTCGTCCCAGCCGTTGACAAACGGCGGTGCGATCATGCCGGCAGGGGCGGATTGCCCGCGCATCACGACCTGTTTGATGGCATCGCGGTTGATCGCCATGTTCATCGCCTGACGTACACGTTTGTCCGCAAAGGGATTCTTGCCCTCAACATTGTCATTGGCAAGGTCCGCATCACCGGAGTTCATGCCGAAAAAGATCACCCGGTTTTGAGGCGCCGTGCGCACGTCCAGACCCTCGGTGCTGTCCACCCGCTCCAAATCCTGTACCGGCACGTCCTGAATGAAGTCTACTTCGCCCGATAGCAGGGCCGCCACTCGGGTCGCGGCATTCTGGATGGGGGTATAGACAATTTCGGAAACTTCCAGCGGGAATTCCCCGATGCCCCAATAGGTCTCATTGGCGCTCAGCACGGTCTTCACATCAGGCTCACGGCTGACCAGCTTGTAGGGGCCGGTGCCATTGGCGTTCTTGGCCGCAAAGGTGTCTTCGCCGCCCTCATAGTCCTGCACTTTGACAGCGCCGTTTGCCTCTGCCCATTCCTTGTCCATAATGAACATGTTGGTCAGGTTACTGGGCATGATGGGGTTGGGGCCATCTGTCACGATCTCGATGGTCATTGCATCCGGCGCACGGACTTCTTTGACCGATGCCAGCAGTTCCTTATAGTCACTGTCTGGCGTCATCGCGCGTTCAAGGCTGAATTTCACATCCGAGCTGTCAAAGGCAGACCCGTCATGGAATGTCACCCCTTCGCGCAGCTTGAAGGTCCATACATTCGGATCATCGGGGGAGGGTGCCCATTCTGTTGCCAAGGCGGGCACGATGGCACCGGAATGATCGCGCATGACCAGCGGTTCCATGATCTGATGCGCCAGCGCGGATGTCGGCCCCTCGTTCTGGGCGTGCGGATCAAGCGTGAGCGCATCGCCCGCGCGGGCCCAGCGCAGCGTCTCGGCGCTGGCCATTGCGGTCGTCGACATAAGGAGTGCCGCAGAAAGCAGTGTTGTGGATTTTTTCATTGTTTTTCCCCGTTTTTGTTGATCCCCGCAGTCTTGTTGAGAAGGCACGGTGGTGCAAGCAGGTAATTGGGGAGCGGGTCTGCGGGCTAAAGCGCGTACCATTTCTTCTAAAATCGCAGGATGGCCGGCCAGCCAGATACACGCGATCTTGATGGTATGTGAGGGAGGAAGTGGCAGCCCGTAGGGGAATCGAACCCCTCTTTCCAGGTTGAAAACCTGGCGTCCTAACCGATAGACGAACGGGCCACTGCGCGGTTCTTTACGGATTGGACGGGCAACGCGCAAGGGGTAATTGTGAGCCTTTGCGCAAAAAATATTATTCAGGCCCGGGCCGCATCCTCAAGACGCAGCTGTACCGACCGCCGCCCGCGCCAGTCGTTGATATCCAGCCGTCCGGCCAGGTGAAAACGTGCACCACCGTGGCTTTCAAACGCGGGGCCCATCGGGCCGTCAAACGCTCCAAAGGCAATTGCGTCCATTCTGCCGCCCAGACCGTCGCCAAAACTGATCTTGAGGTGGCTTTCCCCCACGCGCTTGGCAAACAGGATCTGCATATCGGCAAAAACATAGCGCGGCGCGGGCGCGGCAGCACCAAAAGGGCCAGCCTGTTCGATCATTTCGGTCAGCTCTACCGTAGCCGCCCCGGGCATCAGCAGCCCGGTCACATTCAGATCGGCCGGACCGCCCAGATGCGCGCCTTGTTTGGCCAGCATTTCGCCCAGCCGGGCCATCGCCGCCTCGATCTTGTCTTCTGCCACGGTCAGGCCCGCGGCCATCTTGTGCCCGCCACCTTTGATCAGCAGCCCTTCGGCGGCCAGCCGCTGTATCGGCGCGCCCAGATCGATGCCCGAAACGGACCGGCCTGACCCTTTGCCAATACCGTCGGCCACGCCGATCACAATCGACGGCCGGTTTGACGCCTCTTTCAGCCGCGACGCGACGATCCCGACCACACCGGGATGCCAGTCGGGGCCGCTGGCCCAGACGAGCGGCGCGTCAAAGCCGCGTGTTTCGGCCTGTGCCAATGCCGCGGCACGGACGGCGGCCTCCACGTCACGGCGCTCGGTATTCAGCGTATCCAGCCTTTCCGCCAGCGCTGCCGTCTCGTGTGGATCGTCCGATGCCAACAGCCGTGCGCCCAGATCGGCCTGACCAATGCGCCCGCCCGCGTTGATGCGCGGGCCCAGCAGGAAACCAAGGTGATAGGCGGTGGGGGCCGTTTCCATCCGGGCCACATCCGCCAGCGCGCTCAGACCGGGACGCGCCCGGCGTGCCATGACACGCAGACCCTGACGGACAAATGCGCGGTTCACCCCCGTCAGCGGGGCCACATCCGCGACCGTCGCCAGCGCAACCAGATCAAGCATCGCCATCAAATCCGGTCCTGTGGTGCCAGCCTCGCGCAATTGCCGTCCGGCCTCCACCAACATCAGAAAAACCACTGCCGCCGCGCAAAGATGCGCACAGCTGCCGTCCTCGTCCTGCCGGTTGGGATTCACGATGGCCAACGCATCCGGCAGGGTCTCGCCGCCCAAGTGGTGATCAAGCACAATCACATCCGCTTGGCTGGCCGCAGCAATCGGGCCATGCGACAGGGTCCCGCAATCCACACAAATAATCAGATCATGAGTGGCGGCAAGCTCCGCCATCGCCTCTTCATTGGGTCCGTACCCTTCGTCAATCCGGTCCGGTACATAGAGCGTCGCGCGCGCACCCATCTGGCGCAGCCAGATCAGCAAAAGCGCGGCTGAACTGCCCCCGTCCACATCATAATCGGCAAATACCGCAATCCGCTCGCGTCCCTTCACGGCCCGCAAAAATCGGCCCGCTGCAGTCTCCATGTCCCTGAGGCTTCGCGGATCGGGCAGCAGGTCGCGCAAGGCGGGGGCCAGAAACGCCTCCGCCGCGTCGGGTGCCACCCCGCGCCGTGCCAGAACCTGACAGACTGCCGGGGGCAGGGCGGTTCGCTGGGTCAGCAATTCAGCGGCACGCGTTGTCTCCACTCCGGGGCCAACCCAGCGGCGCGATGTCAACGAGGCTTCAACCCCGAGAAAAGCCGTCTCAGCCACAGGACACCTCGCCCGCGCACCCGGGCGTGTCCCCACGCTTCATCTTTCCAATACAACACATACCCGGCCCTCCACAGGCGCTGCCGCCTGACAGAAGGCTCAGTCGTTTTCCACCGGCGTGCGGTAGTTGATCCGCCGCACCGACCCGGTTTTCGAGCGCATGATCAGCGTTTCTGTGGTCATCCAGCCGGGTTCGCGTTGCACGCCGGGCAAGAGGTTGCCGCCCGTCACGCCCGTGGCGGCAAAGATCACATCTTCGGTGACCATTTCGTCGCGGCTGTAGATACGGTCGAAATCCGTGATGCCCGCCTTGGCAGCACGGCCGCGTTCGTCTTCGTTGCGGAACAGAAGTCTGCCGTACATCTGCCCGCCCATGCATTTCAGCGCCGCAGCCGCAAGCACACCCTCCGGTGCACCGCCTGAGCCCATGTACATGTCGATGCCGGTCTGCGGTTCTGCGCAATGCATCACACCGGCCACGTCCCCGTCGGTGATCAGGCGGATCGCGGCCCCCTTCGCGCGGACTTCCGCGATCATATCTTCGTGCCGGGGACGTTCCAGAATACAAACCGTGATGTCAGAGGTGTGACAGCCGCGCGCGCGCGCCAGCGCCTCGACCCGCTCGCCGGGGCTCATGTCAAGCGTGACCACGTCTTTTTCGTATCCCGGCCCGATGGCCAGTTTATCCATATAGGTGTCGGGCGCGTGCAGCATGGAGCCGCGCGGGCCCATCGCGATAACGGTCAGCGCGTTGGGCATGTCCTTGGCTGTCAGCGTGGTGCCTTCCAGCGGATCAAGCGCAATATCAACGCCCGGACCGTTGCCGGTGCCAACCTCTTCACCGATGAACAACATCGGAGCCTCATCCCGCTCGCCTTCACCGATCACGACGACGCCAGCGATATCCAGCATATTGAGCTGTTCGCGCATTGCATTGACCGCCGCCTGATCGGCGGCTTTCTCGTCGCCCTTGCCAACCAGCTTGGCCGAAGCAAGCGCGGCGGCCTCCGATACCCGGGCAAGGCCCAGCGAAAGCATGCGGTCTTGGAAATCGGCTGTGGCGGTCATGAGCGTGTGTCCTTTGCGTTGCGCTGTATTTCCTCTAGCGTCAGCGTCAGTTTTCTACAAGCGTGCTTGGGCAGGGCAAGGCATCCGGTTGAGGCTCAGTTGGTCCGATGCCCTGAGACAGGCGCGCAAAAGCGCTACGGCCCCTCATGTTCTTCCGGTTCCCTGATTTGTCTGGCGTCAAGTTGCATGCGCGCAATGCGGTCGGTCATGACCGCTCCGCCACTCTGATGGCAAACGGGCTCAAAAGGTGTTCTTGCGCTCTGCGTTCAGCTCTTTGATCCGGGTTTCGATTTCTTTCATGGCGTCGTCGTGCGCCTTGGTCCAGTCGGCGGTCAGCTTGTTGATTTTCACCAGATCCTTGCCCAGTGCACCAACCGCAAAAAGCGCCTTCTTGGGGTCGCGGCGCAAATGCTTGTCCGCTTCATCAATGGTCTTGAGCGTATTGATCAGCTTGGCCAACGTCTGCTGACGCTTCTGGAAATTCGCAAAAGCGCGAGGGCTGTCGGTGATCCCTGACTTGCCTTCCTTTTCGGTGCGGGCAGTGGCGATGTCGATGACCTTGATTTCGGCGCGGTGCAGCGCCTGCATGCCGCGCAGGGTTGCGATGTCTGCTTGGATCAGCGCACCGCTCTTGCCGATGCGCGCGGCTTCCTTGCTCATTCTTTTGGTTTCCATGATGATCTTTTTCACAGAAATCGGCATGGTCTGCAGGCGGGTGCGCATCCCTTCCAGTGATTTAAGTTCTGCGTCAATTTTGGCCCCCGAGACTGCGGGCACAAAAAGCACATCCTTAGGTTCGATGTGATCGGGATCGGGGCGCAACTTGCGCAACTGCGCATTCTTGGGGTGGCTATAAAGCTTGTCCCAGTCGCGCCCGGCAAACCCGTAGCTGGACGCGATTTTGCTCAGGCTTTCGCCTGACTTGACGACATGTTTGATGAATTCCACTGCGGTCTCCCGTTGTCTTGGGTCAACCGTGCCGTTGGTTCAGGCAGCAGGTCAAGGGCAGGCCGGTCGTTTCACCGTGGAGTTGTGGCGCGCTTTGGGCCGGTGTGGCCGTATCTTTGTTGTTGCATCCCGGTATGAACGCAGGCGGAATCGTTTCTGTTGGAGGATCGCGTCAAGGGAAGGGTTCTGGCAGAAAACCATCACCCCCATAGCTTCATGGGGCCTAGAATGTTCAGACTTCTTCGATGCGTAAGGCGACAGGTGCAGCGGCCATGACGTTGGTGCTGTCCATCGCACCGATTGCTGTCTCAATTGCTGACTGTGTGGTCTTGTGCGTCACAATCAGCACCGGGGCAGAGGCTGCATCATGCGCGTATTGGCGCATGCGGTCGATGCTCACGCCGGCCTCGCCCAGAACAGTTGCGATCTTGGCCAGCGCGCCGGGTTTGTCGACCAGCGCCAGCCGCAGGTAATAGGGTGCCGGCAGTTTGGTCAGCGCCGCCGTGGCAGCTACAAGCGTATCGGCGGGCTGGCCAAACACTGGCCCTGTCACACCGCGCGCGAGATCGCAGACGTCGGCCATCACTGCGCTTGCGGTTGGGCCTTCACCCGCGCCCGCACCGCGCAGCACAATCTGACCAACCGCATCCCCTTCGAGCACGACCATATTCGTGCCGCCCTGCAATTGGGCCAGCGGCGACGTGTCGGGCACCAGACAAGGCTGCATGCGTTGTTCCAGCCCACGACCTGTTTTCTGTGTTACGCCCAGCAGCTTGATCTTGTATCCCATGTCGGCGGCGGCGCGGATGTCCTCGATGCTGACCCGCTCGATCCCCTCAAGCTGGATGCCGTCAAAATCGACCTTGGTGCCAAAGGCAATGGCGCTGAGGATTGCCAGTTTGTGTGCCGCATCAATGCCGCCCACGTCCAGTTGCGGATCGGCTTCGAGATAGCCAAGGCCATCGGCTTCGGCAAAGATATCCTGATAGGTTTTGCCTGAATCCTCCATCCGCGTGAGGATGTAGTTGCACGAGCCGTTCATCACGCCCATCACCCGGGTGATGCCATTGCCCGCCAACCCTTCCATAAGCGTTTTGATCACCGGAATGCCGCCCGCGACTGCGGCCTCGTACCGGATCGCGCGGCCTTGGGCTTCAGCCATTTCGGCCAGCGCCTGACCGTTGATCGCCAGCATCGCCTTATTGGCCGTAACAACGTCCTTGCCTGCTTTCAGGGCTGCTTCGGTGGCGGCCCTTGCCGGTCCATCCTCACCGCCCATCAGTTCGACAAAGACATCCACATCGTCGCGGGTCGCAAGTGCGACGGGATCGTCTTCCCATGCGTAGTCATTCAGGTTCACACCCCGGTCACGGTCTTTGGAACGGGCACTGACAGCCGAAATGGCAATCCGGCGCCCGGTGCGCGCTTCCAGCAGGGCGGCCTGTTGGCGGATGATCTTGACGACCCCGACGCCGACCGTGCCCAGACCTGCGATGCCAAGACGAAGGGGTTCAGACATGGGATGGCTCCTGTGAAGGGGGTTTGGGGGCGATGTAGCCGGTTCGGCGCGGTGGTGCAACGCAGGATTGGACCCAGGGATGCTACTGGTGCGGGGCGTATTCTTTGCCGGAAAATGGCCGAAGGGCTCGAAGATTGCGCGGCGTTGCGTGGCGGCAGGCGCGCAATGTCTGGAATGGGCGATGGTTGCCGGGCCGATTGTGATTACTTTGACGCAGACCGGGCCGGATTTGAGTAAGCTAGGGCCAAGTCGTTGCTGTTCGCGAGCCGAAGAGTGGAACAATAAAGTGCCGCCAACACTGGATTTTGCTGAGGTTTGATTGGTGCGCCAGCTTCAGCGCAACATTTCAAAGACGGCCCACGCTTGCGGTCTCTCCAACAATTGACGGACTTGACCGTCCTTGGTCTATCTCAACCCATTGCGCAATCGCTGCTTCTCTGCCTCGGTCAGAACGGTCCCGCGTAACCGATCGGCGCGGGCGCGCAGGCCCGAAAGGCGCGCGTTGATGCCGGCCTGCGCTTGCACAGGATCAGGGCCGGGCACTTCGGCGCGGGCAAGGAGCGGTTCGATGGGGACAAGCGCCGGGTAAGCGGCTTCGGCCGTGGCGTTGTCTTGCGTGTGATCAAGGTCGGGAAATTGCGTACAGCCGACGGGGGCGAGCATGGCACAGGCCAGAAACCAGTAGGAAGCGCGGCGGATCATGCCCCTTGATGCCGCACCGAAGGCGGGCGCGCAAGCGGGCTTTGCTTTTGAACACCCGTTCATTAATCTGACGTTATGGCACGCACGACGGGATCACACGCAGGTATCACCGGCCCCCGGGTCCGGCAGGCGGCCCTGCGGCTTTTCGCGCAGCGTGGCTATGCTGCCGTTTCGATGCGCGCCATTGCGGCAGAGGTCGGTGTGCAGGCTGGGGCGCTATATAATTACACGCCTGACAAACAGTCGCTGCTGTTTGATCTGATGCGCGCGCACATGGAAGATTTGCTGACCCAAACGTCGGATGCGCAAGGTGATCCACTGGTCCGTTTGAAAGATTTCGTATCCTTTCACATCCGGTATCATGCCGACCGCCCCGATGAGGTTTTCATCGCCTACATGGAACTGCGCAATCTTGAACCCGAAAATTTTACCCGCATTGAGGCGCTGCGCCGTACTTACGAAGATCAGCTTGAGCGCATCCTGTGCGACGGTGCGGCGGCGGGCGTATTTAGGGTGAGCGATCCCAAAATTGTCACGCTGGCGATCATCGCGATGCTGACAGGGGTGAACACATGGTTCCGTGAGGGCGGTCGATTGTCGCTGGACGAAGTGGTGGCACAATACTGGGACATGGTGCGCAAGGCAGTCGGGGCCGCATAGCCCCGCCGCCTTTTGCAGCGGACGATCAAACGTGGTTCAGAAGAGGAGGGATTCGCACCCGGCCCAGCCTTCGCCGGATCAGCCCAGATGTTCAGTACAAACCGCGTCGCAGAATCTGGCGCATGGGGTCGGAGACCCGGAAAGAAGGCTGGTTATTGCCGCTGCGCCCCAGCGAGATTGAGACACCGGCACGAATCGTGGTGTCCGCATCCGCTGCGTTTCGTCCGGTCAGCCAATCGCGTGACGCTTCGGCAAAAACCGCAGCGGGCGTGTTCGCGATTTCGGTACGAATGCCGAAAGTTACCTCATGGGCAAGCGCCGAAAAGGTTTCCTCGTCAAATTCCGCGATGTCGTAGTGTCCATAAATCCGGGTGCCCGCGCTCGCCTGCCAATGCAATCCGGCCCCCAGGGTGATCCAGTCCAGATCATTGTCCGCCGACAGTCCTGCACCCGCGCGCACCTCGACATCCAGATTTTCTGCAACCGTGAACATACCCGCTGCACCGACCTGTCCATAGGTCGAAGACGTATCATTCTTGTCCGCCAGCATCAGGGACAGACCGTATTTCTGTCCGTCCCGGGGCGTCATATAAAGCGTGGTGCCAAGGCGACCGATGCCACCGGTCTCGCGCTCTTCGTATTGCAGATCAAACTGCGCGCCGTGATAGTCGGTGATTGCCACATCCAGCGTGCCCCCCACGTAGCCGCCTTCCAGTGCCTGATTTGAGAAGCCCAGCCGCAGGTCCGCGCCGATGATACCCAGCCCCGATCCGGTCAGCGTCTGCGCGCCTGCGGGCAGGGCCAACAGAGTGGCGATTGTGGTGGCGGTGATCAGGGTCTTGGTCATGGCGGCTTTCCTTTCGTCGATATTCAGCGATAGACCGGCCCCCGTCGGTTCTGAGAGAAGGTATCGCTGAGATTTCGATTTTCGGAAAGTTGAAACTAAACAAATGGTTAAAGGGTGAATTGGTTAACTGTTCAGTCACCTTTGAATCTGGCGCGGCACCCTTGATCCCTGGTCCAGATCCCATCTTGAAACGTGGGCGATGCGCAAGGCACGGATCCCTGCGCTCGCTCTCGTTCATATGAGCGATGCCCCGGGTCACCCCCGGAGCATCCGTATTTTCAATGCGCAGGTTGAATGAAAGTACCGTTTCGCAATTCGGCAAAGGCCTGCTCCAGTTCGGCGCGCGTGTTCATCACGATGGGGCCGTGCCATGCGACGGGCTCTTCGATAGGCGCGCCCGAGATAAGAAGAAAGCGGATGCCTTCAGGGCCCGCTTGCACGGTAACCTCATCGCCCGTGCCAAAGCGGATCAGCGTCCTGTCGCCGGACATGTCGCGGATGTTCACTTCTTGACCCGCAACTTCCTTTTCCAAAAGCACACCGCTGGGTCCGGAAGCATCTGCAAAAGCACCTGCCCCCTGAAATACATAGGCAAAGGCACGGCGGTAGGTGTCTATCCGAAACGTCTTTTTCACCCCCGCCGGGACGGTCACATCCAGATATTGAGGGTCCGCAGCGATGCCGTCCACCGGGCCGGTCTTGCCCCAGAAATCGCCGGTGATCACGCGCACATGGGTGCCGTCATCATCGGTTACCTCGGGAATGTCGGCGGCTGTTACGTCCTGATAGCGGGGGGCCGTCATCTTTTGATCCCCCGGCAGGTTGCCCCAAAGCTGGAAGCCGTGCATCTGGCCTGCCGCGTTGCCTTGCGGCATTTCCTGATGCAGGATGCCCCGCCCGGCGGTCATCCATTGCACGTCACCCGCGCCCAGAGTGCCGGTGTTGCCCAGCGAATCTGCGTGTTCAACCGTGCCTTCAAGAACGTAGGTGATGGTTTCGATCCCGCGATGGGGATGCCAGGGAAAACCCTTTTCAAAGTCCTGCGGACGGTCGTTGCGAAAGTCATCGAACAGCAGGAACGGATCAAGCTCGCTTGGGTCCTGAAACCCGAACGCACGGTGAAGTTTGACGCCTGCGCCTTCCAATGTCGGGACGGCGCGGCGGGTCTCAAGAGTCGGTCTGAGGGACATGGGTGTCTCCTTGTCTGTTTGTTTGAGGCAGAGATGGGCCGCGGTGCCCAGGGGCGCAATAGGCAGGATTGAACGCTTTCTGTGCAAAAATGCGCGCGCGGCGGACTTTTGAGCTTTCGACTGCCCGTGGCACCTGTCGGGCCGCTGGGTCAGCGCCCTTTGGCATAGCGTTCCAGACGCTCCTGCAAGGTGCCGCTGTGCAATTCGAACATGTGGTTGTCATCGTCGTAAAAATAGATCGATTGCCCTTCACCTGGAACGCGGGACCGTCCTTCGCGCACGTCCAGTCCAAGCGCGCGAATGCGCGCCAGCCGGTCGTCGTATTCATCAGGTCCCATTTCAAAGGCGACATGATTGTAGGATCGTTGGGGCAGGGGATCACCCTCCATCGTGGCCACCCAGACGCCCCCGATGTCAAAGAACCGCTCTTTCGAAATTGAAAAACCTTCTGCGCCGCTGTCATAGATCTTTTGCGCATCCAGAATGTCGGTCAAAATACGCTCCATCCGATCCAGATCGCGCACGATAAAGGTGATGTGGCTGAGGCCGTTGGTCATGTTTTTCCCGCCCACCATGTCGCCGGCCTGCGCCGCGCCCCGCGGTTGCGGTCCAGCCAAAGTGCCAGTTTGCGCAGCGGCGACAGGGCCAGCCAAAGCCACATCCGGTGACGCAATTGCGAGAAGTTGCGGTTGAAGGGGCAGACCCGCATACAAATAGCGCAATCAGAAGACAGTTTTGCCCAGAAACCAAAGCATTTTTTCGCGTCCGAGGTCCATTTGCGCACGCCTTGGATCGCTGATCTGTCGGTGCTGATCCGGGGCGGACCATAGGGCAGTGCCTTGACCGGACAGGCATCCGCGCATTTCGTGCAGATGTCGCAGAAGGCCCGGACGCCACGGGGTTTTGGTGTGTCCTGCGCCAAAGGCAGGTTTGTGAATATCTTTGAGAACCGCAGGCGCGGCCCGAATTCCGGCGTGATGACCATCTGGTTGCGGGCGTATTCCCCCAGACCGGACTTGATCGCATAAGGGATGACCAGGCCGGTGTCGTTCATGCTGGCTGTGGCCTCATACCCAAGGTTGCGGATGTAGGCGGCCAGTTGCATGACGATCGCCGCTTCGTGACTGTATTCACGCCCCGTCGCGGCCCCGGCAAGTGCGGAAGGATAGGTGGCGACCAGCGCCTCATCCATCTGGTGCCCCATCACGATCACGCTGGTCATACCGGGCGGCAGATCATTGGGGGCCTCTGACATGTCCCGCGTGTCGACGCGGCTCGCGTAAAGCCATCTGTCGTCCATATCCGTGATGCCGCACAGGTCGGCCCCGAAGAAAGTGGCGATGCGCTTGATTTCGGCTGACATCGCTTTGGGGTCCTCTATTTCCTGCTGGACCGGCGCGACCGGCGTGTCGTTTTCGATGGCGGACTGAAATCCTTCGCGCCTGCCGCTGTCACCGCCCCGGTTTGAAATCAAGTCTGAGATCAGCCAGCTTGCATTTCTCAGGGCAAAGTCACGCTGGTTGAAGCCGTCGCCCCGGCGCGGGGTCGCCTCCATCCGGTAGGAGGCAAAGAAAGCGTCCGTTTGCTTGCTGCGAATGCGATCATCCCAGAATGCGCGGGTGAAAATGTCATTGCGCTGGGTAAAGCGTTCGAAATCTTCGGTGATCTCAATGCCTGCGGCGGCATCCTCTGGACGGACGGGCGGATGGTTGGACGGGTAAGCCATGATCCGAGTTGAACCGCTTGGCCTGAAGGGGGCAAGGCTTTTGCAAATGTTTTGGCAGATTTCTTGCCGGAAACCCGGACCCGCACATCAAAGGTCGCGAACGGGCGCGACAGGTCGGAGACAGGCCGCGCTCATGGCGGCGACACGCATCAGGGGAGAGCGGTATGAAGGTTGGGTTCATCGGATTGGGCAATGTGGGCGGCAAACTGGCGGGATCGCTTTTGCGCAACGGGGTGGATTTGGTCGTGCATGATCTGGATGCCGCGCTTGTCGCCGACTTTGCTGCACGCGGGGCGCAGGCGGGCGCTGATGCGGCAGGGGTGATGCGCGATTGTGATGTGGTCATCACCTGCCTGCCAAGTCCGACAGCCTGTGCGGCTGTTATGACCGAGATGCTGCCGCACGTCGGCCCCGGCAAGATCTGGATGGAGATGTCCACGACAGACGCCGAGCAGATCAGGTCACATGCCGAAACTGTCATAGCAGCAGGCGGACAGGCGGTGGATTGCCCGGTATCGGGGGGCTGCCACCGGGCGGATACGGGCAATATTTCGATCTATGCAGGCTGCCCGCGCGAGACCTTTGAACGGGTCCTTCCGGTGCTGACACATATGGGGCGGCGCATCCTGCATGTGGGCGACGTGGGTGTGTCCAGCACGCTGAAGGTGATGACCAACTATCTGGCAACAATCAATCTTTTGTCACTTTGTGAAGCGCTTACGGTGATGAAGGCCGCGGGCATGGACCTTGGCGTCACATATGAGGCGATTGCGGCCTCATCGGGCAATTCATTTGTGCACGAGACTGAAAGCCAGTTGATCCTGTCGGGATCGCGGGATGTGAACTTTACGCTTGATCTGGTGCAAAAGGATGTGGGCCTGTTTCAAAAGCTGGCGGATGATCATGACGTGCCGCTGGAGTTGTCGCCGCTGATGATCGCGATGCTGACGGACGGGCAGGCACGTTACGGCGCGCGCGCGCAGTCCGATCGGATGATCGAGCGGCTGGAAGAGGCGACGGGTATGAGCATCACGGCCCCCGGCTTTCCGACAGAACTGGTCGATGATGAACCTGAGGCGCGCGGATACGAGGTGCCTGTCCGCGGGCGGGCGTGATCCGATTGCCGCGCTGACGCGCGAAGACATTTTTGGTGCAGGTGGTTGCGTGCTCGCAGATCAGCGGTGTTTGCGTGCAGGGGATGTGGTCCCTGTTGCCGAGAGGTGCTTGAGGGATCAGTGTGATCCTCAAGTCACCCTGTCGAGGGTGGGGGCGATTCCGACCGGCCTCAAGGACAAGCCGGGCAAGCCCGGTGCTGCGCATCCTTGACCCCGATCAGAATCACGGCGCGTTATCTGTGGTGCGCGACGCGTATCGCTGCGCGCTTGGATCAGCAGTTGGGCACGTTCACGGCCAGGCCACCCAGCGATGTTTCCTTGTATTTCTCTGCCATGTCTTCGCCCGTCTGGCGCATCGTTTCAATACAGGCGTCCAGAGGGACAAGATGTGTGCCGTCGCCGCGCAAGGAAAGCGAGGCGGCAGAGACCGCCTTGATCGCGCCCAGCCCGTTGCGTTCGATACAGGGGACCTGTACCAGACCTTTTACGGGGTCGCAGGTCATCCCGAGGTGGTGTTCGAGCGCGATTTCGGCGGCGTTTTCCACCTGTTCCGGCGTGCCGCCCATCACGGCGCAGAGGCCTGCGGCGGACATTGCGGCGGCGGAGCCCACTTCGGCCTGACACCCCGCTTCGGCGCCCGAAATAGAAGCGTTGAATTTTACCAAACCACCGATGGCGGCGGCGGTAAGCAGGAAGTCTTCGATATGTGCTTCTGATGCGCCCGGGACGTGGTCAAGGTAATAGCGCAGTGTCGCGGGCAGGACGCCTGCGGCCCCGTTCGTCGGTGCGGTCACGACCTGGCCACCGGCGGCGTTTTCCTCATTCACCGCCATTGCGTAAACGCTCATCCAGTCGTTGATCGTATGTGGCGCGGGCTGGTTCATTCCGCGTTCGGCCAGCAGGGCGTCATGGATGCCCTTGGCGCGGCGTTTCACGTTCAGGCCGCCGGGCAGGATGCCATCCGTGTGCAGGCCGCGGTCGATGCAGTCGTTCATCACCTGCCAGAGGCGTTTTGTGCCTTCGCGCAGGTGAATCTCGCCGTTGCGCGAAATCTCGTTGGCCCGTTTCATGCCCGAGATGCTTTTGCCCGATGTCTTCGCCATCTCCAGCATTTCGGCCGCGCTTTTGAACGGGAAGGGAACGGGTGATCCTTCGTCGGTGTCTTTTCCGGCGGCCAGTTCTGCTTCGGTCATCACGAACCCACCACCGATGGAATAATAGGTCTCGCGCAGGGTCACGTCGCCCTGGGCGTCCGTTGCCATAAGCATCATGCCGTTGGCGTGGCCGTCAAGCTTGTGATTATAATCAAAAATCAGGTCCGACGTGGGATCGAACGTGAGGGTGGGCAGCCCATCGACGGTGATGGATTTCGTGTCATTGATCGCGTGCAGGGCCGCGTCGGCTTTTTGTGCGTCGTAGGTTTCGGGGGTGAAGCCCGCCAGTCCCAAAATTGTGGCGCGATCGGTCGCGTGACCCACACCTGTAAAGGCCAATGAGCCGTGCAATGACGCGCGCAGGCCCGCAAAGTGGAAAGGCGAGGCGCGCATCAGGTCCAGAAAGCGAGCGGCGGCGACCATCGGTCCCATTGTGTGTGACGAAGATGGGCCGATGCCCACCTTGAACATGTCGAAAACAGAGAGAAACATCAGGTTGCGCTGCCTTCCGGTGGAGTGGGATGTCGGGGGTTGGTGAAGGGTGTATCGCCCATTCCTTCGGCGCTTTGCAAGGCTGCTGTGCAGGGCAGCGTATCGACAAGCGCGCACAACCGCTGCAGGGCTGGATAGGCCGCAAGGGAGAACCATCTGCGGTCTGCACCTATTGGGTAAAGCGCGCACCAGCGCAGCAAGGCACAGACATAGATATCCAACACATCAGGCGTGCCTTTGGCGAACCCGTCATCACCAAGGGCTGCCCGCGCGTCGAGCTGTGCGATGCTGTTTGTGATCTGTTCGATCAGGCTTTGGCGCAGGGCCACGGTATGGTCGGATGCGATTTATTTTTCGGGATAGAACATCATGCTCAGTGCCGGGTGCAAAGTGTTTGACACGTAGAACAGCCACTTCAGGAAATCGCCGCGGTCGGGCGCGTGGGGCGCCGGGCCCAGTCCGCCGTGGGTGTCCGCCAGCCACAGCAGGATCGCCCCGGTTTCAAAAAGTGGACCTTGCCGTGTTTCCAGCACCGGGATCAGGCCGTGCGGGTTAAGCGCGCGGTAGCCAGGAGCATCTTGCCCGCGCGCCGCCCGGTCCACAAGTTTTGTGCGGTATGGAATGCGCCGATGCTCCAGGGCAAGGCGGACGATCAGCGAAGCATTGTCAGGCGCGTAGTGGAGAACGTAGGTCATGGGGATCGTTTAAGCGCAAGGGCGGCTGCAGACGCGTTCGAAAACGACCTGCCGGAAGGATGTGGCGGCTTGATCCGTTTCACCAAACCGCATCTGTTAAGGGTTTGGTAAGCAGGATGTGATCCGATCAAAGCATGATGTTGCGGGCTTTGATCATGGTTTTGCCGCTGGCTGGCGGTCTATGCGCCGGGCAGCCAGCGCTGGCCGCTGATAGTGACGCATTCTACCAGCGGGTGCTTGAAAGGGTCGGGTCAAAGCGCCTCGAACGGTGGATCAAGGCCCCTGATTGGGTTGTGCGTGAAGTGAGCCTGCTGGCGCACAGCTACGATCCCGGGCAGGTCCTGACCCGGCAGGCGATTGCGTTTTCCATTCGCCATGCACGGGCCAAGGCGCGGGCACGGGCGCGCCGTGATCTGCTGGAATTTGATCTGGATGCGAATGCCATCATCACGCGGGACGAGATGACGCGCGTGGCGCTGGTGCTGTCTGGTCGCGCGCGTGGATTGGCGTGGCTGCGCCACCGGCGTGCAGATGCGGATGGTGATGGTGCCGTCAATGGTAAGGAACTGGCCGCCTACGCGCAGCGGCGCGCCCTTGATCATCTGGATGATGCGGCTGCGCGGGCGCGCTACGATCTGATGGCGCTTGATCTGGATCAGGACGGCATCCTGAGTGCCGCTGAGGCGGAGCGGGCGCGGGTTATCCTTGCCCGCGCTGTGCCTGTATCCCGCACAACAGGAACCGAAAAAGACCTCTAGATCGGGTCCGTTTTGCGCCAATTGGCCGGGGCTACCGGGCGGCCGCAAAAAATAGCCAGCGCGCCCTCGCGCCCACAAAGGAATCTCCCTATAAGCGGAACGGAACACCTGTATCGGAGCTGCTTCATGGCCGGAGAACTTTCCCCAATCGATAAAGCGAAATTCGTCGCAGCCAAGCGTGCGTCACAATATGTCGAGGACGGGATGCGCGTGGGGCTGGGCACCGGATCCACAGCTGCCTGGCTGGTACGCTGTCTGGGCGAGATGGTGCGCGACGACGGTCTACGGATCAAGGGCGTGCCCACGTCGACGCGGACGGCGGAGCTGGCGCGGGGCGTCGGAATCGAGGTGATCTCGCTTGATGAGGCAAAGTGGCTGGATCTGACGATTGATGGCGCGGATGAATTTGATGGTCACCTCAACCTGATCAAAGGGGGCGGGGGGGCGCTTTTGCAGGAAAAGATCGTGGCCACCGCAAGTGATCAGATGGTGGTGATTGCCGATGTCGGAAAAGAGGTCGAAACGCTGGGTGCCTTTCCGCTGCCCATCGAGGTGATCCCCTTTGGCTGGCAGACCACGCAGGCGCTGGTCGAAGAGACGCTGATCAGCATGGATGTGCTGGGCCGCAGTTCGACGCTGCGGATGAATGGCGATGTGCCTTTCATCACCGATGAGGGCAATCACATCCTTGATCTGCACCTCAACCGGATTGGCAACGCGCGGCAGTTGGCGCTGGTGATCAACCAGATGCCCGGTGTCGTGGAAAATGGTCTGTTCATCGACATCTGTGACGCGGTTGTGATCGGCTATGGCGACGGTCGTGTTGAAGTGCGTGACATTAATGAGGGAACGGTCGCCACTGAGCGGCTGGACTTTGTGGAAACGGACAACTTGTTTTCCGACCTTTCTGACTAAGAATTAAGGAATACCATCATGGCTGACGCATTTGATTTCGACCTTTTTGTCATTGGCGGCGGGTCTGGCGGAGTGCGGGCGGCACGGGTGGCCGCAAGCGAGTATGACGCCAAGGTCGGGCTGGCCGAAGATGACCGGTATGGCGGGACCTGTGTGATCCGGGGCTGTGTGCCCAAGAAACTGATGGTCTTTGCCTCTGAATATTCGGTCATGGCCGAGGACGCGCAGTCTTACGGCTGGGACATGAAAGCGGGCCCGTTCAACTGGCACGGGTTCAAGACCAAGCTCAACGATGAGCTGGACCGGCTTGAAGGGGTCTACCGGAAATTGCTTGACGGATCGGGCGTGGAGCGTTTTGACCAGCGTGCGCGGATCAGGGACGCGCATACTGTGGAACTGGCTGATGGGACAACCAAGACGGCCAAACACATTCTGGTTGCCACCGGCGGCGCGCCGGTGCGCCCCGATCTGCCTAACGCTGATCTGGGGATCGTGTCGGATGATATTTTCAACTTAGAGCAGTTGCCCAAGTCGATCCTGATCATCGGTGGAGGATACATCGCCTGTGAGTTTGCCTGCATTCTCAATGGTCTGGGTGTCGAGGTGGCACTGCACTATCGTGGCGCGCAAATCCTGCGGGGCTTTGACGATGAAGCACGCGGGCTTGTGGCCGAAAGCATGCGCGAAAGCGGGATTGATCTGGTCATGGGCAGCAACATCGTTGAGATGGCGCTGGCCGGTGAGCAGGAAGACGGGCCGCGCCCCACGGCGTCGGACGCCGCAATGGGCGCATCGGCCCGGGACGCCGAAGTGTTGCGCAAGCAGAGCGACGGGGCGGCGGCAGGCCAGTCTGGCCCGATCTGGGTCAAGACAAGCAATGGCGGCGAGCGGGTGTATGACATGGTGCTCTTTGCCACGGGACGTGCGCCCTCGACCAAGGACATGGGGCTGGAGGACGCGGGCGTCGGCATCGGGCGGCGCGGCGAAATTGAAGTGGACGCTTACAGCCAGACGGCTGTGCCTTCGATCTACGCCATTGGGGATGTGACCAACCGGGTGAACCTCACGCCGGTTGCGATCCGCGAGGGTATGGCGTTTGTAAAGACCGTCTTTGGCGGTGAGCCGACGCCGGTGGATCACGATCTGATTGCCAGTGCGATTTTCACCCAACCCGAGATGGGCACCGTCGGCATGAGCGAGGAAGAGGCACGCGAGGCTGAACCGGTTGAGATTTATTGCACCTCATTCAAGCCGATGCAGACCGCTTTCGCCGGAAAGCCTAATCGCGTGCTGATGAAACTTGTTGTCTCAAAGGAAACGCGGGTGGTCCTGGGCTGTCACATCGTCGCACCGAACGCGGGCGAGTTGATCCAGATGGTGGGGATTGCGGTCAAGGCCGGGCTGACAAAAGAACAGTTTGACGCCACCTGCGCGGTGCATCCCACCATGTCCGAAGAACTTGTGACTATGCGCAATCCTATGCGCACCGCTTGAAATTGCGGTCATTGCAACCACATGCCTTACAGCAGACAAAGAACGACTTGTCGCACGAAAGCGACACCAAAAGGGGAATACAACTAGATGGCTGGTAACAACGGCGGCCCGTGGGGCGGCGGCGGAAATTCAGGCGGCGGCGGGGGCAGGGATGATGGTCCCGGCAATCGTGGCAACAACGGCAGCGGTGGTGGTGGCGGGCGTGGCCCGGGCGACCAGAAGCCGCAGATTCCCGAAATTGATGAATTGGTCAAAAAAGGGCAGGAGCAGCTGCGCGTCCTGATGGGCGGCGGCGGTGGCCGGGAGCGTCAGAATGGCGGTGGCTCGGGCGGCGGCGGTGATGGCCCCGTTCTGACACGTGGCACCGTTGGACTGGGTGTTCTGGCCGCAGTGCTGGCTTGGCTTTTTGCAAGCTTTTACACCGTGCGTCCGGAACAGCAGTCTATTGAACTGTTTTTGGGCGAATTTTCCGAGGTAGGCACCGAGGGTCTGAACTTTGCGCCTTGGCCTGTTGTCACTGCCGAAGTCTTTGATGTCACCACAAACCGCACCGAAGAACTTGGCGTGCGGCGCGGCGGCGGCGGCAACGATGGACTGATGCTGACAACGGACGAAAACATCGTGGATATTGATTTTCAGGTGGTCTGGAACATCAAGAACGCGCAGCAATTCAAATTCTCGCTTCGTGATCCGGATGCGTCTGTCCGCGCAATCTCCGAGTCTGCCATGCGTGAAGTGATCGCCCAGTCCGAACTGGCACCGATCCTTTCCCGTGATCGTGGAGCGGTTGCAGAGCAGGTCAAGGAGCTGATCCAGACAACGCTTGATAACCGCGAAACAGGTATCAACGTGTTGCGTGTCAACCTTAACAAGGTGGACCCGCCCAGCCAGACAGTGATCGTTACGAATGCCGATGGCTCAACTTCGCAGGCTTCTGTTGTGGATGCATTCCGCGATGTGCAGGCCGCCGAGCAGGAACGTGACCGGGTAGAGCGTCAGGCGGATGCTTACGCCAACCGCCGGACCGCCGAAGCCCGTGGTGAAAGCGCGCAATTGCTGGAAGCTGCTGAAGGTTACCGGGCGCGCGTTGTGAACGACGCTGTCGGTGAAGCAAGCCGTTTCGAGGCAGTTTTGACAGAATATTCAGCCGCCCCCGAAGTGACGCGCAAGCGCCTGTATCTGGAAACGATGCAAAAGGTTCTGGGCGACGTGGACAAGATTATTCTTGAGGGTGGCACCGGTGGTCAGGGTGGACAGGGCGTTGTCCCGTATCTGCCGCTAAATGAACTGCGCCGCAGTGGAGGATCGAACTAATGCGTAAGATGGGGTTTTTGCTGCCGATTGTGGTGGTGGCCATTGTTGGTGTGCTGTCCGCAATCTTTGTGGTGGACGAGCGTGAGAAGGCACTGGTGCTGCGTTTTGGTCAGATCAAACAGGTGGTGACCGACCCCGGCATTGGCTTTAAAGTGCCGCTGCTGGACGAAGTTGTGCGGTTCGAGGATCGCATCCTGAGCCTGGAGACCGAGGTGATTGAGGTCACGCCCGCCGATGACCGCCGCCTGGAAATTGACGCCTTCGTGCTCTACCGGATCGACGACATCGTGCAATACCGTCAGGCGATCGGTGCCGGCGGCGAACGTCAGGCTGTCAACGATCTTAGCGGTATTCTTGAATCGCAAATTCGTGCGGTACTGGGTTCACAGGGTGTGACTTCAAACACCATCCTTTCGCCCGAGCGTTCTGCGCTGATGGACCAGATCAGGGTGCGCGCGGATGCGCGTGCCAATGCGCTGGGCCTTAAGGTTGTTGATGTGCGCCTGCGCCAGACCAACCTGCCGGAACAGAACTTTGACGCGACACTGCAGCGGATGATCGCGGAACGTGACCGGGAAGCGACAGACGAACGTGCGCGTGGTCAGGAAGCGGCACAGCGCGTGATCGCGCTTGCGGACCGTACCTACGAGGAAATTCTGTCGGAGGCGCGGCGGGACGCACGGATCATCGAAGGTGAGGCAGACGCAGAGCGGAACCGCATCTTTGCGCAGGCCTACGGCAAGGATCAGGAGTTCTTTGAATTCTACCGCTCGCTCACCGCTTATGAAGAAGCGTTGCGGGGCGAGAATTCGACGATGGTTCTGTCGCCCGACAGTGAATTCTTCAACTATCTGCGGTCCGATCAGGGCAGCCGTTCGGTTGAGGGAGAGCGTAATTGAGCCTCATCCTTCTGGCCCTTGGGTTGGTGATGATTTTTGAGGGGCTGGTGTACGCACTGGCCCCTTCGCTGTTGGAGCGTATGCTTGAGACCCTGCGTGCCCTGCCGGAAGGTGCCATACGCCAGATCGGCGCGCTGGTGATTGTAGCCGGGTTGGTTTTTGTCTGGCTGGCGTTTCAAATCGGCGTATAGAGCACCTGAAACCGCCTTTGTCGGTCTGAACCCTCTGCAATAGTTCGCCAATCGGCCAAAAGCGGTCTGCCCTTTGAGCATCCGGCCATTGCGCCGCATTGGTGAGAGGCTATGGTGTAGCAAGCTTCTCCTTGCACGCAGGTCACCTGATCATGTCATTCGACATTTCCTTTGATTACCGTTTTGACACCGCCGGATTCTATACTCAGGAGGTCAGAGCCGCGCTTGAGGCTGCTGCCGGTATCTGGGAAGAGATCATTCTTGATGAGTTTCCGGATTTCAAAGCGGGTCAGCCGATTGTGATAAGCAACCCGGAAACCAACGAGCGTGAGACATTTGCGCTTGAAAACGATATTGACGACCTGCTGATCTTTATGGGTGCGCGGCCGCTTGAAGGGGCGCTTGCATTGGCGGGCCCCTCGGGCGGCTCCTTCCTTGCCGGGGATGCCAATTTCCTACGGATTGCCAGCAATTTTCGCGATCAGGGGCCGACGACGGATTTCGAACCCTACGTCGGTGTCATCCAGTTCGACCCGGATTATAACTGGGGCTTTAACATCGATGCGCCGGAAGCAGGAAAACAGGATTTCATCTCGACCGCGCTGCATGAAATTGGTCACGTTCTGGGCATCGTGTCTTCGGGCGTGTTCGAATCGCAGGTCGAAGACCGTGTTTTCATTGGCGTAAACGCGAAAGCGGTCACCGGGGGCACCGGTATTCAGCTTGAGCCGACATTTGCACACATCGCCCGTGATCTGCCGGGGGGGCCTTCTGTGATGGATACCTACAACAGGCAGGGTGAGCGCCAGCTTCCAAGCAATTTGGACAAGGCGATCCTTGCTGACATCGGATATGAGATCGCGGGTTTCGTGACGCAGGGACGCAAGTTTGAACTGGCGACAGAAGAGGGCGAAACCATTTTTGGCAGTGTGCTGGCCGACACGATCAACGCGCTTGCCGGGGATGACATCATCTCAAGTTCAGCGGGCGAAAACCACCTGCGCGGCGGTGCGGGATCGGACACAATCTTTGGCGGCGCTGACATGGAGCGGTTCTATTTCTCGCCCGGCGATGGCCGGAGCGAAATTGTGGACTTCGATTTTATCAACGAGAAGATCGTCATAGATCCGGCTTTCGGGTTCACGACCGCGCAAGAGGTGCTCGCGCTTGTCAGCAACCCGTTCAGCAACATCTCGCAGATCAACCTGCCCGGCGGTGCCAGCGCCTATCTTTATCATAACGGCAGCGGGTCAAGCCTGACGGCTCAGAACATCGAATTCGGCACCTTTCCCGGGATCGATCCGACGCCCGGCACAAGCACCCCCGCGCAAAGCACACCCGGCTCCGACATCATCAGCGGAACGGCCGGTGATGACGTGATCCTTGGCAGCGCAGGCAATGACCGGATTGACAGCGGGGCAGGCACGGATACGGTCAGCTATTCCGGCGATCAGGACAGCTATACCCTGACAATCAGCCGGGATGGCATCTCACTGACCGACAGGCGGGCAGACGGCAATGGCACCGACACTCTGATCGACCTTGAATTCCTCAGCTTTGACACCGGGATCAACAGCGGCCCGTTTGATCTGTCGCTTTTTGGCGGGTCCGCTGGCCTGTCTGCGGCAGCGATGGAAAGCGTGATCGAACTGTATATCGCGTATTTCAACCGTGCGCCCGACGCGGTTGGCCTGAACTATTGGGGAACGGAGTTTTCCAAAGGGTTCACCTTGGCCGAGATGGCCAACAGCTTTTTCGTCCAGCCTGAAACCCGCGCCGCATACAGTGCCAGCCTTGACGATGCGGGAAACCTTGCGAACGTGGGGGCTTTTGTGAGCGCTGTCTACGACAATGTGCTGGGCCGCGCACCCGATCAGGAAGGTTTCGACTACTGGGTCAATGAGGTTCAGAACAACCCCGAGATAACGCCGGGGATTTTCATTCTGGCGCTGCTGAACGGGGCCAAGAACCCCAGTAATCCGACGGTGCTGACGGCATTGGACCAACAGTATCTGGCAAACAAGACTGATATTGGTGCCTATTTTGCGGTCAGCTTGGGGCTTTCAGATACGGATGCCGCCCGCGATGTGATGATGCAGTATGACGGCACGCAGGCCAGCGTGATCTCTGCGGTGAACGCATCCGACGCGTACCATGCGACGGCGCTCGATGCCGAAGACGGCGCGTTTCTGATGCCGCTGCTGGGTGTCATTGAGACACCGTTTACCGATCTGGCAGGTTGATTGGTTTTTCGTGGGGGTCTGCCCCAGTCTTCTTGCGCGATCGCTTTTATTGTCCGCTGACGAAACGCTCGGAATAGGACACGTGGCAACCGGTGGGCGTTCCTTGCCAGTTCGGACCGCATCAGGATGGCGGGTGGTGACCCACGTCTACACATGTTTGTGCAGTTGAAAACCACGCGACAAGCCACATCTTTGGTGTTGCGGCAGGGGGGCACGCGATGCACTCTGCCCAAACCGGAACAGCGGCGGCGCGCCGTACCGCCAGCAAGCAAGAGCAGGAGATCACCCATGCAACCATCACGCACCCCCAGACGGACCCAACCCGGCCGCATCGTGGCCCGGGTCGAGCGATTTGGCGATGGGGCCGCTTTTCGGGCGCTGATGATGGCAGCACTTGCGCTGGCCTTTGTCGTGGCACAGGCGGTCATGGCACTGGCAAAACCCGAAAGCCTGGCCCCGCTTGCCGAACAGATCAGCCCGTCGGTTGTGAACATCACGACGTCAACGGTGGTAGAAGGGCGCACCGGCCCGCGCGGGATCGTGCCCGAGGGGTCGCCTTTTGAGGATTTCTTTCGCGAGTTTCAGGATCGCAACCGTGACGGTGACGGCCCACGCCCACGCCGGTCATCGGCGCTTGGGTCGGGCTTTGTCATTTCCGAGGACGGATTCGTTGTCACCAACAACCACGTGATCGAAGGTGCGGATGAGATCACAATCGAGTTCTTTTCAGGGGCCGAGCTGAAGGCCGAGGTGATCGGCACTGATCCCAACACCGATATTGCACTTTTGAAGGTGGAGGCGGAGGCACCTTTGCCTTTTGTCTCCTTCGGGGACAGCAATGCGGCGCGCGTGGGCGATTGGGTGATCGCAATGGGCAACCCGCTGGGGCAGGGTTTTTCAGTTTCTGCCGGGATCGTCTCTGCCCGCAACCGCGCACTCAGCGGTACTTATGACGACTATATCCAGACGGACGCGGCCATCAACAGGGGCAACTCAGGTGGTCCATTGTTCAACATGGACGGCGAAGTCATTGGTGTGAACACCGCGATCTTGTCCCCCAATGGCGGGTCCATCGGTATCGGCTTTTCTATGGCGTCCAATGTGGTGACCCGGGTGGTGGACCAGTTGCAGGAATTTGGTGAAACGCGGCGCGGCTGGCTGGGCGTGCGCATTCAGGATGTGACCGAAGATGTCGCAGATGCGATGGGTCTGGCCTCGGCCAGCGGGGCGCTGATCACGGATGTGCCGGAAGGTCCTGCAAAAGAGGCCGGGCTGCTGACCGGTGACGTTATCATGTCCTTCGACGGGGTCGAAGTGGAAGACACACGCGGTCTGGTGCGACAGGTGGGCAACAGCCCCGTGGGGGCCAGCGTGCGCGTGACCGTCATGCGCGAAGGCAAAAGCCAGACCATTCTGGTAACACTCGGAAGACGCGAAGATGCCAACGGTGAAAGTGGCGACAGCGATGCGGAGCCTGAAGCAGAAGCCGAACCCCAATCGAAGGACCTGCTTGGGTTGACGTTGTCGCCCCTGACGGATGAGATGCGCGCGGAACTTGGGGCCGCCGACGATCTGGAAGGGCTGGCGGTAACAGCGGTCGACGAAGCCTCCGAAGCCTTTGAAAAAGGGCTGCGCACGGGGGACGTGATCACCGAAGCGGGTCAGCAAAAAGTGGCCAGCATTGCCGATCTGGAAGCACGCGTAGAAGCCGCCGAAGACGCAGGGCGCAAGTCGCTTCTGTTGCTGGTGCGCCGGGCAGGTGACCCACGCTTTGTGGCGCTGTCACTGGGCGAGTGATCTGGCCAAAAAGCTGAGACAGGGCATCCCGGTCGGGGTGCCCTTTTTCTTTGTGATTTTTCTGAAGCGTCCGAAATATGCAGCACATAAGCGCTGTCACATGTAACGCGCTGGCAAACGTACCGGCAGATCTCTTATGGGGCGGGGTGATCCTGCTTAGTCGGTGGTCTCTCGGGGGACGGCGATCAGGCCAAGCTCCCGGGCGGCGGCAAGGGTCAGCACCCCACTGTCAGGACCATCGGCGCGCTGGAACGCTTGCACCGCGCGGCGCGTGGCTGGATCCATCGTTCCGGTAATCGCGCCCGCATAACCCCCGCGCGCCGACAGGGCGCGTTGCAGAGAGGCGATGAATTCTGGTGTCAGCACATCCGCGCAGGGGGTCTCGAACCAATTGTCGCGGCGTGGGGTGACGATGACCTGCTTTTCTTCCGTCCGGTAGACGGGTGGGCGGCCAATGGTTCCATCGGGATTTACTTTGGCGGGTTTGATCTGCACTTGGGTGCTGACCCGTTCGACCACCGCCGGGCTGACAGTTTTGCCCCAGCAGGTGCCGGGTGCCGCATCCGCCGGGCCGTTGCGCGTGGGGGCCAGCACGCCCGGTTCGGGCGGCTCGGTCGCGGATGTGTCATTTGTCGTCTCGCAGGCGACAAGCGCCGCGCACAGAGACAGCGCAATGGGCAGACGCGTCACCGCGCCGCTGCGAAAGAATAAAGCCTGTGTCATTGCCCTTGCCTCTGGGTCTAGTTTTGCGCACAGTCTAGCCCTTTTGTCTGGCGCTGCCTAGCGCGGGTTGTTCGGGCCGAAAAGGGCTGGCAGAGCACCGCCGCCCCGGCTAAAACACCTGCAACATCTGGAATAGGAAATCTGACATGGCTAAAATCACCTACGTAGAACACGGCGGCAAAGAGCATGTGGTCGAAGTGGCCAACGGCATGACCGTGATGGAAGGCGCACGCGACAACAACATTCCGGGCATCGAGGCCGACTGTGGCGGGGCCTGCGCCTGTTCCACCTGCCATGTCTATGTGGATGCGGCGTGGGTCGAAAAGCTGCCCGCGAAGGACGACATGGAAGAAGACATGCTTGATTTCGCATATGAGCCTGATCCTGCACGGTCCCGCCTGACCTGCCAGCTGAAGGTGACGGATGCGCTGGACGGTCTGAAAGTCCAGATGCCCGAAAAGCAGATCTGATGCGCTTGCTGGGCATTGCGCTGGCGTTGGGTCTGGCCCTGCCAGCGGGTGCCCAGCAGATCACCGGCGCACGCTATACCGAACCGACAACCCGCTATGCGCACGCAATCCTTGGCGATGCAGTTGAGTTTGGCGCGCTTGAAATGGATGTGGCTGGCCAGGGCCGTGTCACGGTACGTTTGCCGCAAGATCACGTGTTCGAGGATGTCGCCCCCCGGTTGGCGGATGTGAACGGAGACGGAGCACCGGAGGTCATTGTCGTAGAGACCGACATGGAGCTTGGGGGGGCCTTGGCTGTGTATGGGGCGACCGGCAAGATCGCGGAAACACCGCATATCGGACGCACAAACCGATGGCTGGCGCCGATAGGGGTGGCCGATCTGGACGGCGATGGCATGGTTGAGCTTGCCTATATCGACCGGCCGCATCTGGCCAAAACACTGCGCGTCTGGCGGTTTCAGGATGGTGGGTTGACGCCCGTTGCCGACCTGCCGGGCTTCACGAACCACCGCATCGGAGAAACGGATATCGCAGGTGGTATCAGAACGTGCGGCAGTGCGCCCGAGATGATCGTGGCGACGGCAGACTGGTCCCGTGTGCAGGCAGTGCAATGGACGAACGAGGGATTTTCCGTGCGCGATATCGGTCCACATCGTGGCCGGGACAGCTTCGCGTCAGCGCTTGCCTGCGATTGATGCTTAGACACGGGGTGGGCCGGAGCCCCACCTGACGGGCCCTCAAAGAAACCTGAGAAACAGATACATGTTTCGGACGCTAAAGCGCGCGCCAGCCGATGTCGCGGCGGCAGAAACCTCCGGGCCAGTCAATTTGATCCACCATCGCATAGGCGCGCTCTTGGGCGTCTTTCAGGGTATCCCCGCGTGCAGTCACATTCAGGACCCGCCCGCCCGTTGCAGTGATTGCACCGTTCTGCGCCGAGGTGCCCGCGTGAAAAACCATATTCTTGCTGTCTTCTGGTAGCACGTCGAGGCCATTGATTTCCGACCCTTTGTCGTAGCTGCCGGGATAGCCCTTTGCGGCCATCACAACCGTCAGCGCATGATCTGCGGCCCAGTTCACGCGCATGTCTGACAGGCGACCGGTGGCTGCGGCATGCATCAGGTCAAACGCCTGCGCGCCCAGTCGCATCATCAGTACCTGGCATTCGGGATCGCCAAAGCGGACGTTGTATTCAACCAGACGTGGCTGGCCGTCCTTGATCATCAGACCGGCATAAAGCACGCCTTGGTAGGGCGTGCCGCGCCGGACCATTTCGGCCATCGTGGGGCGGATGATGTCGTTCAGGGCTATGCCCGCGATGGCGTCGGTGAGGACGGGCGCGGGGGAATAGGCACCCATGCCGCCGGTATTCGGACCGGTGTCGCCGTCGCCCACGCGCTTGTGGTCCTGTGCCGTGCCGATGGGCAGCACATCCTCGCCGTCGACCAGCACAAAAAACGAAGCTTCTTCGCCTTCCATGAATTCCTCGATCACCACCTCGGTGCCCGCATCACCAAAGGCACCGTCAAACATCTCATCAACCGCTTTAAACGCCTCTTCGTCTGTCATTGCGATGATTACGCCTTTGCCAGCGGCCAGACCGTCGGCTTTGATCACGATGGGTGCGCCTTGCGCGGTCACATAGGCGCGGGCATCGGCGTGGGTGGTGAAATGGCCATAGGCCGCGGTGGGGGCGGATGCGGCGGCGCAGATTTCCTTGGTAAAGGCTTTGGAGGCTTCGAGTTCGGCAGCAGCGGCAGAAGGGCCAAAGACGGCAAAGCCCGCACCGCGCAGGTCGTCGGCCACGCCTGCGGCCAACGGGGCTTCGGGGCCAATGATGATGAAATCAACACTGTTCGCTTCGCAAAAGGCGATTACCTCAGCACCATCCATAATGTCGATGTCGGCGCAATCCGCGATTTTGGCAATGCCCGCATTGCCGGGGGCCACGATCAGTTTATCGCACTTTGGGTTCTGCAGGGTGGCCCACGCAAGGCTGTGTTCCCGTCCGCCGCTGCCTAGGATCAAGATGTTCATGGCTGCGCTCCCTTGGCCTTTGGTTTGGGGCGTTCTAAGCTGTGGGATGTGTGCTGGCAAGGTGATGTGATGGACCTGATTGACGATCCGATGGAGGGGCAGAACAGCCCGGAATTTTCGGTTACTGAACTTTCGGGCGCGATCAAACGCGTGATCGAGGGGGAGTTCGGTCATGTGCGCATCAAAGGCGAGGTGGGCCGCGTGAGCCGCCCGCGTTCGGGGCACATCTATCTGGATCTCAAAGACGATAAATCGGTCATCTCAGGCGTGATCTGGAAAGGCGTGTCCGCACGGCTGGAGACACAGCCCGAAGAGGGGATGGAGGTGGTCGCCACGGGGCGTGTGACCACCTTTGGCGGGCAGTCGAAATACCAGATCGTGATCGAAGACATCAAACCGGCGGGCATGGGCGCGCTGATGGCGCTTTTGGAAAAACGCAAAAAGATGCTGGCGGCGGAAGGGTTGTTTGAGGCGTCCCGCAAGCGGCCTCTGCCTTACTTGCCAGAGATCATCGGGGTCGTCACCTCGCCTTCGGGGGCGGTAATCCGCGATATCCTGCACCGTCTGCGTGACCGGTTTCCGCGCAAGGTGCTGATCTGGCCGGTCGCGGTGCAGGGCGCGAAATGCGCCCCGGAAGTCGCACGGGCCATTGCGGGCTTTAATGCACTGACCCCGGGGGGTGCGCTTCCGCGTCCTGACCTGCTGATCGTGGCGCGGGGCGGCGGATCGGTTGAGGATCTGTGGGGTTTCAACGAAGAAGTGGTGGCACGGGCAGCGGCGGCCTCTGACATACCGTTGATTTCGGCGGTGGGGCACGAAACGGATACCACGCTGATTGATTTCGTCTCGGACCGGCGTGCACCCACGCCAACGGCAGCGGCGGAGCTTGCGGTGCCGGTGCGGCATGAACTGGCTGCCTGGCTTGAGGGGCAGGGCGCGCGCATGGGTCAGTTGCTGAGCAACGGATTGAGCGCGCGGGGGCAACGCCTGCGAGACATGAGCCGGGCGCTGCCACGGGTGGAAAGCCTGCTGGACGGGCCACGTCAGCGGATGGACCGCGCGGGTGAATTGCTTGGGCCAGCGCTGATTGCCGGCGTGCAGCGGCGCAGGGTGCGTCTGGCGGATGTGTCGGGATCCCTGCGGCCCGCGACCCTGCGTCAGCGGGTCGCGTCGGACCGTCGGCGGCTGGATGCGCTGGCAGCGCGGCTTGGTCCCGCGCTTGAGCGCGGTGTCCTGCGCAAGCGCGAGCGGTACGAGGGGCGCGTCCGCGCGTTCCGGCCAGAAACGCTGGTCCGCGATCAAGCGCAAAAGGCTGCGGCATTCACCACACTCGCGCAGCGCCTGTCGGACGCCGGACAGCGCCAGACACGGGGGTGGCGCGAGCGGCTGGCGGCACTCGACCGGCTGCGCGAGACGATGAGTTACAAGGCGACGCTGGCGCGTGGCTATGCGGTGGTCCGAGGCGACGGGGCGGTGGTGACCGGCAAAAAAGCCGCGCAAAAGGCCGCGACGCTGGAGATCGAATTTGCCGACGGGCGGATCACGGTCGGGGGCAAGGCACCTCTGCGGAAAAAGCGTGATGATGCACCGCCAGAACAGGGGAGCCTGCTCTAACGCGCGCCTCGCGACCGTTTATAGGTCAGGATGTCGGTGCTTGCTGTACAAACGTGGTTTTTATGCCGGTGCCTAGGGCGGATCAGACGCCCACCTTGGGGCCAAGGCACAACATCTCTTCGTTGGTGTCCTGTGCTTCGTAAAGTTCTGTCGTATTTGGGCGGTTTTCAAAACGGGCAATCAGCCCTCCCTCGCCGCGCGTGAAGCTCCAGCACTGGGGATCGGGATTGTTTTCGTAGACAAAGCAAATCAGCCCGTCCTGTTCGTACCACGTGCCTTCTTTGCAATCGCCATCAAGGAAAGACCATTCGACGCGTCGATTGTCATGGTAGATTTCAGCGCCGTAGGCACGTCCGTTTTGCCCGTAGATCAGGGTTTTCCCGCGCGTATAGGCGTCAAACTCCTCGGCTGTCATCAGATCATCTGCGGCGGCGGGCAGGGCGAGAAGCATCAAAAGCAGGAAACGTATTATCATCCGGGCAGGATGCCAGATGCCGGGAGAGAGAGCCAGTGCGTTAGGCCGGTTTCTGCCATCGCGCGACGCGGCGGTCCATGACCCGGCGCCAAAGTGGCGGGATCAAAGCCAGCACCGCCATCACCGGCAGCGAATGGGGCAGCACCGGCATGGTGTCGGGCGTCACCTCAAGGGCGGGAAAGGCACGGGCGGGGCGCATATGGTGATCGGAGTGTCTGGGGGCGTTCAGCATCATCGCGCTGGAGTACCATTTCGGTGCGTTCCAGCTGTGCTGTGGTCCAATAGGTTCGGGTTTGCCGTTGACCTCTATCCGGCGGCGCAGGCCATAGTGCTGCACATAGTCCGACAGCAACAATTGCATCTGCGCGTAAAGCGCAATGGCCAGATAAGCCACAAGGCCAACCGGTCCGACAAGCCAGAAAGTCAGCACAAGCAGCGCGCCAGCGCCAAAAACATACGCAGCATAAGGGTGGGTCCAGACCGGCAGGCTCTGTACTGCGCGGGCGCGGTGGGTTTGTTCCGCACGCCAGCCCGCGGTGAATTCACCCCGCAGCACGCGAAGGGCGTAGACCCAGAAACCTTCGCCTTTGCGGGCTGAATTCGGGTCTGCATCGGTGGCCGCGAACACGTGATGAACCCTCAAGTGCGCCGATACATGATGACCGTGCAACAGGGAAATATAGATCGCCGTCCCGACGCGCCGGGGCAGGTAGGCGCTGGCGTGAATAAGCTCGTGTGCGTTTGAATTGGAAACCTGACCAAAATAGAGCCCCAGTCCAGTGAAAATCAGCAACTTGTCGATCAGGCCCAGCGGACCGGAGGAGGTGCCAAGTGCCCAGATGCCAAGCGCCAACAGGGGAAAATGCACTGCAGCCAACGTGAGCGAAAGGCCGCGGCCGGTCTTGGCGGTCACGGGCTGAACGCGGGGCAGCTTGTCCATGAAGAAAACGAAGACGGTGATCGACACCACAGCCAGCAGCGGAAACGGCCCGCCCCAAAGGCAGGCCAGCGCCAAAAGCACGGCGGGGGTCAGGCTGGCGATGGCGTACCAGAGCATTTGTGTCTTTCCGTTAAACAGGTGGCGGGTCTACAGGTGAAATGTGGCACTTCAAAGAACACATCTTGACGCAGCGTGACGGATTCACACAAAAATTCGGTGTACGCGGGTGAGACTTCCACAGTCTTTATTTACGGGGGTTCTCGGCAAAAACTCTGTTGCAGGATCGTTCATCACGATCAGTTGCAGGGACCGATTATTTCCGCCGGGACGGGAGGGTATTTGCGCCGCATTCGATGCTTTCCACTCTCGCCTCAGGGCCGGACCAGCACAAAGACGCTCTGACGTCTTCACCCAGACAACGCGATTTCATGCCTAATTCTGCATCACCCGGCAGGCGCAACCACTTCGCCGCATGGCGTCACACAGCTTCTTCGCGCCATTGCGGCTGTTACGTCCGTAGCGGGCAAAGAAATAGCCCTTCTTAGTTGCCACCCGGTGCGGTTTGTAAATCAGTTCCGGTTTTTCGCGCCCCAACACGCCGCGACAGGCAGCGGTGCGGCTGCGCGCCCCGGCACGGGCGGCTTTCTTTGATTGGGCAAACCCAACCTGAACGCCCCAGGGTTTGATCTTGGGCGGCGGCGGTTTCGGACGCGCAAGCGGGGTGATCCGGCGATTCTGCGCCATTGCATAGCAGGCGGGCAGAAAAGGGTCGGTCTTTGATAAACGCATGTCCTGCACCTTGGGTTTGCCGTCGCGCCAGTCCTCGGCGTTCAGTCCGGTGATGATCGGCACGTAATTGACTGTCTCCGGGGCCAGTCCCTTGCCAATGAGAAAGCCTTCGGCGCGTCTTTCGCCCCCGTTATAGCCGATGGCAGCCATGCCTTCATTGCCGTATCGGCGCACCATCTCAGCCAGATATTGCGCGGAATGCTCCAGCGCGTCTGCCGGGTTGTAAGGGTCCGCCAGCCCCCGCAGCGCGGCGGTGGACGGGATGAACTGCGCGATGCCCCGTGCATTCGCGTGGCTCAGCGCATTGGGGTCAAAACGGCTTTCCTGCCAGATCAGCCGTGCAAAAAAGCCGGTGTTCAGCCCGTGGCGCTCTGACAATGTCTTGATTGCATTGCAGGTGTCATAGACAAAATGCGCGGGGCGGATGCAGGTCGTATGCCCCCATTTCTGGGTCGTACACATACGCCCCGGTTCCGCCATCAGGGGCAGGGCAAAAAGGAAAAATACAAGGGCGACGGCCGTGCGCATATGACGTTGGTGCGCATTTCGCGCGGGCATGTCAATTCCGTGGGTGGCCTTCCATCCGGCCCCTGTTGCAGGTAAGCCTGACCCAAACTGGTGCGGAGACCCTGCCTTGGCGTTTTTCAAAAAACTCAAAGACCGATTGTTCAAATCTTCCTCAAAGATTGATGAGGGATTGGAAGCGATTGTCAGTGACGGAGGCGAGGCCGAGGCCCGGGTCGATGACGTGATGCACGACGCCCCCGCCGCAGCGGTCGAAACAGAGGACCGGATCGCAACGGAAGAGGCGCTTGCCGCCCAGGAAGCTACACAAGCCGAAGCGGTCCGCGTCGCGCAAGAACAGGAAGCCGCCCGCGCCGCGCAGGCAGAGGCCGACCGCGCGGCCCAGCGCGCGCGCGAAGAAGCCGCGCACAAAGCGCGTGAGCAGCAGGCCGAGGCGGAACGCGCCGCCCGCACGGAAGAGGCACGTCTGGCACGCGAGGCAGAGGCAGCAGCGATCCGCGCTGCCGCTGACGAAGCTGCCCGCGTCGAAGCCCAACGGGCCGCGCAGGAGGCAGAGGCCGCCCGTCTGAAAGCCGACGAGGCCGCCGCCGTTGAGGCCGCGCGTCTGGCCGAAGCGGAACGGCTGGCCCGGGAAGACGCCGAAGCCGAGGCCGCGCGCAGAGCCGAAGCAGCCCGAAAAGAAGCCGAAGCGCAGGCCCGTGCCGAGGAAGACCGTCGCGCGGCGGAACATGCCCAGCGCGAGCTGGATGACCGTGCTGCCGCACAACAGATCGCCCGGGACGAGGCCGCCAGACTGGAAGATGCGCCTGCGGAACCCACCACGCCAGAGCCGCTTAGAACCACGCTGACCCCTGTGGCCCCCGATCTGGTCGCGGAAGAAGCATCGGCGCCTGCGGCCAAGCCCGGCCTTCTGGGCCGTTTGATGGGCCGTGCCGCACCAAAAACGGTGGTACGCCGCACACTGGACGACGACATGCTTGAACAGCTCGAAGAGTTGTTGATCACCGCCGACATGGGGGTCGACACCGCGCTGCGCGTAACGGCCAACATGGCCGAGGGGCGTTTCGGCAAGAAGTTGTCGGTGGCCGAGATCAAGGAGCTGATGGCAGACGAGATTGCGCGTATCATGGAGCCGGTGGCCAAGCCCCTGCCGCTTTATTCCAAGACACCGCAGGTCGTGCTGGTCGTTGGTGTGAACGGGTCGGGCAAGACCACGACCATCGGCAAACTGGCCAGCCAGTTCCGCGCGGCGGGCAAGAAGGTGGTGATTGCTGCCGGTGACACATTCCGCGCCGCAGCGGTCGAACAATTGCAGGTCTGGGGCGAACGCGCGGGTGTGCCGGTGCTGACAGCCGCACAGGGGAGCGATCCGGCCAGCCTTGCCTTTGACGCGATGGGGCAGGCGCAGGCTGACGGGGCCGATCTGTTGTTGATCGACACCGCAGGCCGGCTGCAGAATCGCGGTGATCTGATGGAAGAACTGGCCAAGATCGTGCGCGTGATCCGCAAGAAAGACGAAACCGCGCCGCACAACACGCTTTTGGTGCTGGACGCGACCACGGGGCAGAACGCGCTTAATCAGGTCAAGGTGTTTCAGGACATCTCGGATGTGTCGGGGCTGGTGATGACCAAGCTGGACGGGACTGCAAAGGGCGGTGTGCTGGTGGCGCTGGCGGACAAGTTTGGCCTGCCGATCCATGCAATCGGTGTGGGCGAACAGATCGACGATCTGTCGCCCTTCGATCCCGAAGAATTTGCCGATGCACTGGTCGGATACGAGCGGTGAGCGTTAGGGCGCATCCGGTCTTTGCGAAATATGCCCAAAGCGGCGAAGTTGCGCTGTCGACCGGTTTGGCCCCCGATAGCATGGTTGTCACCGCATTCGACTCCGCGCAGGACCGCTTTGACGCCGCAGACGGTCCTCTGGCGGCCTATGATTTCGTGCCGCAGGTCATGGTACACGTCTGGCCTTTTCGCATTGTCTACCTGCATCCCGATGCAAGCTAACTCTTTGAACCTGCCGTGACCGACTGGCTCCTCTCCATCGAAGGCACGGCCACGGGGCACACCGTGGCGCTTTGGCTTGCGATCATGGCGGCGTTCCTGCACGCGGTGTTCGGTGCGCTGCAAAAGGGGCGGCACGATCCGTGGCTCACGCGCGGTGCGATTGATTTTGCCTATTGTACGATGGCGATGCCTTTTGCGCTATTCGTTGTGCCTTGGCCCGAACCACATATGTGGCTGATCTTCTTTGGCGCGTTTGTCATTCACATAATTTACAAATGTCTGCAGGCATGGGCTTATACCAAAGGCGCTTATACGGTTGTCTACCCCGTGGTGCGGGGGACCGGGCCACTGTTTGCGGTAATCGGGGCTTACCTGATTTTTCAGGAACGGTTCACGGCAACGCAATGGCTGGGCGTAGCGGTTCTTTTGGCCGGGATCTTTGGTCTGGCAATATATAACATGCGCAATCTGGTGGCCGAGCGGGAGACCCTGAATGCGGCACTTGGGATTGCAGTCGTGACCGGGCTTTTCGTGGCACTCTACACCACCTACGACGCCTACGGCATCCGCGCGACGCAAAACCCCTTCACCTTTCTGGCGTGGTTTTTCATGATCGACGGGCTGGTGATGCCTTTCATCGCTGCTGCACGCTGGCGGCGCATGGCCAATGCACCGGCACTGGGCCCGCTGATGGCACGTGGGTTCGTGGGCGGCATCGTGGCATTCCTGAGCTTTGGCGCAATCATGATGGCCACGCGGCTGGACAAGGTGGGCGAGGCGGCGGTTCTGCGCGAAACATCGACCGTATTTGCGGCCGTGATCGGCGTGGTCTTTCTAAAAGAAACGGTGGGTCCCCGCCGGGTGGCGTTGATGGCATTGATTGCGGCGGGCGCTGTGATAGTTGAGATGGGTGGCTAAATCACCGCCGGTCAGGTGTGCCCGGTCACATCGTTCTGTCGCGTCTACGTCCCACGTGCGACACGACGGGTTTACCGGGCAGGGGGCAGCACGCAAAAGGAGGGCAGCATGGACGCGCCAAAGAACGTAAATCCGATCCTCAAGCAGGTCCTCGAACTGGGTCCGCCACTGCTGTTTTTTGTCATCTACCTGCGCATCAGGGACGATGTTTTCACGTTCAACGGGGTGGAATACACCGGCTTTATCGTGGCCACTCTGATCTTTGTGCCCATCCTGCTGGTGGCAATGGGCATTCTGTGGTGGCTTACCGGCAAGCTGAGCCGGATGCAGATTTTCACAGCCTTTATGGTGATCTTTTTCGGCGGGCTGACGGCGTGGTTCAACGATGAGCGTTTCTTCAAGATGAAGACCACCATCGTCTACGGCTTTTTCGCGGTGATCCTGTCTATCGGGCTGGTGCAGGGGCGCAGCTATCTGGCTTATGTCATGTCCGAGATGATCCCGTTGAAGCACGAAGGTTGGATGTTGCTGACCCGGCGGCTGACCCTGTTTTTCATTGCATTGGCGGTCGCAAACGAGGTCGTCTGGCGAACCATGTCGACGGACGCTTGGGTCAAGATTGAAACCTTTGGTTTCCCGATCCTGATGTTCGTGTTCTTGTGGACGCAGATCGTCGCGCTTGAGCAATACACCGAAACCGATGAAGCCGAATAGGACGGGATTTCGCAGGAACGGGCGCGTCCACACAATGCATTGCCCGGACTGATTTCTCATAAGAGATCAATCAACTCTTGCGCAGTTCCGCATGAAGGGCACGACCGCGCTGAACCCCTTCACGCGCTCCCATGACCTCCAGCCAGCGCGCCAAGTGGGGCTTGTCCTGCAAGGTTTGCTGTTGTCCTTCCCACAGGGATGCCCAGCCCCAGATCGCGAAATCCGCAATAGAGATGAAATCCCCCGCGACATATTCGTTTTGCGCCAACTGGCGGTCCAGTACGCCGTAAAGACGCCCCGTTTCTGTCCGGTAGCGGTCCTTGGCATAGGGCACATCCTCTGACGCGAATTTGAGAAAATGATGCGCCTGTCCGGCCATTGGTCCCAGACCGCCCATCTGCCACATCAGCCATTCATCTACCGCGATCCTCTCCCGCTCTGTCCGTCCACAGAACTGACCCGTCTTGCGCGCGAGATATTGCAGGATCGCACCGGATTCAAAGACAGATATCACGGCACCGTCCGGCCCATCGGGATCGACAATCGCCGGCATACGGTTGTTGGGCGCAATCTTCAGAAACTCCGGCGCAAACTGGTCCCCTGCGCCGATGTTGATCAAATGCGTCGTATAGGGCAGGCCCATTTCCTCCAGCGCGATAGAAATCTTCCAGCCATTCGGCGTTGGCCAGTAATAAAGATCAATGGGCTTGGGCATCTTAAGTCCTCCTGAGGTTTGCCCCATCATGCCCAATTGCGCAGGCCTGCCAAGCGGATCATTGACGATGATGGGGCAGGGGCGTAAGACATGCGCGTGGCGATTTGTTACCGGATTGCGGGCCACGTTAAACATTCCGCTAAAAGGTCAGGATGAAAGCCCCCTTTCGCTTGACCGCGTCTGGGGTTTTTTATTGCCCGCATGTCGGGCCAGAAGGATGAGGCCATGAGCAAGGATTGGAACAAAAGCACGAAGGCCGTGCACGCAGGCACCCGGCGCAGCCAGTACGGCGAGGTGTCAGAAGCGATCTTCATGACGCAGGGCTTTGTCTATGACAGCGCCGAACAGGCCGAGGCGCGGTTTGAGGGCGCGGGCCCGGATGAGTTTATCTATGCCCGCTACGGCAACCCGACGGTCGCGATGTTCGAAGACCGCATCGCAGCGCTGGAAGGGGCAGAGGATGCCTTTGCCACCGCATCTGGCATGGCGGCGGTGAACGGCGCGATGATGTCAATCCTCAAGGCGGGTGATCACGTGGTATCGGCCCGCGCGCTTTTTGGATCCTGCCTCTATATTGCCGAGGAAATTCTGCCGCGCTTCGGGGTCGAAGTGACGTTTGTGGATGGCAGCGATCTGGCGCAGTGGGAGGCGGCGATCCGGTCCGACACCCGCGCGGTGTTCTTTGAATCCCTGTCCAATCCGGCGCTTGAGCTGGTAGACATCGCGGGTGTGTCCGCACTGGCCCATGCGCAGGGCGCGCTGGTGGTTTGCGACAATGTCTTTGCCACGCCGGTCTATTCCAGAGCCATCGAACAGGGCGCTGATCTGGTGATCTATTCCGCCACAAAACACATCGACGGACAGGGCCGCGCGCTGGGCGGTGTGATCCTTGGCACGCGCGAGATGATCCGCAAGACAGTTGAACCCTATATGAAGCACACGGGTGGCTCGATGAGCCCCTTCACCGCGTGGATCATGTTGAAAGGGCTGGAGACGATGGGCCTGCGCGTCCGCGCGCAGACGGCGACAGCGCTGAAGCTGGCGCAAACCCTTGAAGGGCACGAGGGCCTGGCGCGTGTGATCTATCCCGGGCTTGAAGGCCATCCGCAGCACGCATTGGCACACCGGCAAATGGGCGTGGGCGGTACGATGCTGGCGATTGACCTGAAAGGGGGCAAGGAAGCATCCTATAAATTCCTGAATGCCTGCCGGATCGCGATCATCTCGAACAACCTTGGTGACGCGAAAACCATTCTGACACCGCCCGCTTTTACCACCCACCAGCGTCTTCCGCAGCCGCAGAAGGATGCGCTGGGCATCACACCGGGTCTGGTGCGGATATCGGTGGGCCTTGAGGATGCGGATGATCTGAGTGCAGATTTTCTGCAGGCGCTATCCGCGTGAAAATGTCGGTTTTGCGGGGGGTTAGCCTGTCTTCGATCTGCTATGTCATAACTTAATTGGTAATTGCGGGGTGTCACCCTAAGTATGGATGGCAGACCACGAGGGGGGCTAACCCAATGAATGCAATCACTTCTGTCGAAAAAGCACCGGATCGTTCGGAGGCTGAAACCGCGCTGGAAACGCTGAAGGCATGGGCCGCGGGAGCCACCCGGTCTGAAATAGAAGCGCTTGATCCTGCCGTCGCGCGGCTTTTGTCGGATCAGGGGGCCTATCCCGATTTCAACCGGACCTACCCGGAAGATTTCGCCGTGGGCGAGACTTACAAGCAGACGCTGCCCGATTTGCAAAACGGTCCCTCCAGCCTCATTCGCGGGGCTAAGCAGCAGATTCAGCATGTGGGTATTTCGAATTTCCGCCTGCCGATCCGCTTTCACACCCGCGACAACGGCGATCTGACGCTTGAAACCTCGATCACCGGGTCGGTCAGTCTTGAAGCCGACAAAAAGGGCATCAACATGTCCCGCATCATGCGCAGCTTTTACAAGCACGCGGAGCGGACTTTCAGCTTTGACGTTATCGAAGCGGCGTTGGACGACTATAAGGCCGATCTGGAAAGCATGGATGCACGCATCCAGATGCGGTTCAGCTTTCCGATGAAGATCGAAAGCTTGCGGTCGGGCCTGTCGGGCTATCAGTACTATGATGTCGCACTGGAACTGGTGGAAAAGGACGGCATCCGCCAAAAGATGATTCATCTGGATTATGTTTATTCCAGCACCTGCCCCTGTTCGCTGGAACTGTCCGAACACGCCCGCGCCACGCGCGGTCAGTTGGCGACACCGCATTCGCAACGGTCTGTCGCGCGCATTTCAGCGGTGATCGACTGCGACAGCGCATGCCTGTGGTTCGAAGACCTGATAGATGCCTGCCGCCGCGCGGTGCCGACAGAAACGCAAGTCATGGTCAAACGCGAGGACGAACAGGCCTTTGCCGAGCTGAACGCGGCCAATCCGATCTTTGTGGAAGATGCTGCACGTCTTTTCTGCGAGCAATTGCAGGCAGAGCCCCGCGTCAGGGATTTTCGTGTCATCGCGTCCCATCAGGAAAGCCTGCACAGCCACGATGCGATATCGGTACTGACAGATGGCCCGACGTTCGAGAGCGACAGCATGGACCCGCGCCTGTTCAGCACATTGTTCCACGTCGGCTGATCCGTCCTTAAATAGATAAGATCGTCAAAGACGCGTCCGCGAGGGCGCGTTTTTCTTTTGTGCTGCGCTGCGGCATGCGTCTGCTGTCATGCCGCTATGCAGAATTGTCCCTACTGCTCGGGCAGTGGGAGGCCTATCTGTCTGTCAACGCAGTCAAGAGAACTCAAAGGAAAAACAATGACATATCAAGACACAATGGCTCCCGCAGAGGTTTTGAGCAAAGAAATCACCGCAACACGCAACTTCTTTGCGGGTGTGGGGCGCTTTTTCGCAAACTTGGGTGAAAGCATGACACTGGCCTCGACCGGCCGTCAGCGGATGGCGATCGTTGAGCGCCTGCAAGCCAAGTCCGATGCGGAACTGGCCGATATGGGTATCAAGCGTGATGAAATCGTGCACGTGGTGTTCAAGGACCTCTACTATATCTGATCCACGTCCGTGTGGCGCAGATGTAAAATGAAACACGGCCTCCTGTGATATCATCGCAGGGGGCCGTTTGCATTTTGCGGGTTATGGCCTGCACCGCTTGACACTGCGCAAGCCCCGCGCCAACGCTGCACCCATGTTGGATTTGCGCCCCGTCGGATATGTGGTTGGCCTGTTGGTGGCCGTGCTGGGCGTGGCCATGATCCTGCCGATGCTGGTGGACATTGCCGAGGGGCGCGGGCACTGGCGTGTCTTTGCCGAATCCGCGCTGTTGACCATTCTGACCGGCAGTCTGATCGCACTGGCCTGTGCAAACGGTGTGCGCGAGGGGCTGACGATCCAGCAGACGTTCCTGCTGACCACGGGCGTCTGGCTGATGCTGCCGTTGTTCGGGGCCGCCCCATTCATGCTGGGGGCAACCGGATCGGGCTTTACCGACGCCGTGTTCGAGGCGATGTCGGGCCTGACCACCACCGGATCAACCGTGCTAAGCGGGCTTGAGGAATTGCCCAAAGGTCTGCTGCTGTGGCGCGGCATCCTGCAATGGCTGGGTGGTGTGGGTATCATTGTTGTGGCGATGGTGTTTCTGCCAGAGCTGAAGGTTGGCGGTATGCAGATCTTTAAATCAGAAGGCTTTGATACCTTTGGTAAAATCCTGCCTCGTGCCGGTCAGATCGCCAGCCAGATTTCCGTGATCTATTTGTGGCTCACACTGGCCTGCGTGATGAGTTATCTTGCCGTTGGCATGTCGGTTTTTGATGCAACCGTCCACGCGCTGACCACCATCGCCACGGGCGGCTTTGCCAATTACGACGCGTCTTTCGGGGCCTTCACGGGGGCGGCGGAATATGTGGCATCGCTGTTCATGATCCTCGCGGCACTGCCTTTCGTGCGGTACGTTCAACTGTTGAACGGCAATGTCGTGGCGCTGCACCGCGACCCACAGGTGCGCGGGTTCGTGGTGACGTTACTGGTTCTGGTGGCGGTGACCTTCGTGATGCTGACGCAGGTGTTCTCTCAGGATATGGAACGCAGTTTCCGCGAGGCGCTTTTTAACATCACCTCGATCATATCGGGAACCGGATACGCGTCAGTTGACTATATGCAGTGGGGGTCATTTGCGGTTGCCCTGTTCTTTTTCGTGGGCCTCATCGGCGGCTGTGCGGGGTCGACCGCCTGTTCGATCAAGATTTTCCGCTATCAGCTTCTTTTCGCGTCAATCCGCGCGCAGCTTCGGCGTATCCGCTCGCCCCACGGCATCTTCACGCCGCGCTATGATGGGCGGCCGGTAGGCCCGGATGTGCTGTCATCGGTGATGTCATTTTTCATGTTCTTTATCGTGACACTCGGGCTGATCGCCGTGGCACTCAGCCTGACGGGGCTGGACTTCATCACATCCGTATCGGGGGCGGGGGCGGCGCTGGCCAACATTGGGCCGGGGCTGGGACCAATCATCGGGCCTGCGGGCAACTTTGAAAGCCTGAACGAAACGGCAAAGTGGATCCTCATCGTGGCCATGCTGATCGGTCGGCTTGAGCTGATGGCGGTCTATGTCATTCTTACAGTAAAATTCTGGAGGGCCTGATGGCTGAACACACGCGGCCTCTTGGCGCACAAATCTCTCATATGCTGAAGGATCGTGGCGTTGACGTGATCTTTGGCATCCCCGGCGTGCACAATCAGGAAATGTACCGCGGGATCGAAGAGGCCGGGATCACGCACGTTCTGGCGCGACACGAACAGGGGGCGGGCTTCATGGCTGACGGCTATGCCCGCGCGACGGGCAAGCCAGGCGTGGCTTACGTGATTACTGGACCGGGCGTGTGCAACATCATGACGCCGATGGGGCAGGCCTATTCGGATTCGGTGCCGATGCTGGTGATTTCCAGCTGTCTGGACGAGGTTGCGGCGACACGGGGTCAGTTGCACCAGATGAAGGACCAGCGCGCTGCCGCTGAGACTGTATGTGATTGGTCAGAGGAGGCGCGCACGGCGCAGGCGGCCTATGCTTTGATCGACCGCGCGTTCGGTGAGTTCGAGACGGCGCGGCGGCGATCCAAACACATACAGGTGCCGATCGAGGCGCTGGTGGCGCAGGCGGAACAGGGGTGGGACGCAGAGCGCAGTCTGCCGGGGAATATCACGCCGCCGCATCCCGACGTGGCAAAAATTTTCGCAGAAAAGCTCGCCGCTGCCCGCCGCCCGCTGTTTGTCGTTGGCGGAGGGGCCGCGCAGGCCGGGCATCCGGTGGCCGGTGTCATCCGCAAGGCAGGGGCGGCTTCCTTCAGCACCTACGCAGGCAGGGGTGTCGTCGCCGATGATCCGCTGCATTTTGGCGCTTATCTGGCCCGTCCCGACAGTGCCGCCGTTTTTGCCAAGGCTGATCTGGTGGTCTGTGTCGGCACCGATCTGGCGGAAGTGGATCTGTGGCGCGACACGCTTGGTGCGGAGTGTGGGCATATCTTTGTGAACATCGATGACGAAGTGCTGACACGGCGCAAGGCCGGGGACAGCGCGTTCAAAAGTGACGCTGGGCTGTTTTTCGCGGCGGTGGCACCGCTGGTGAAAGACGGCTCTAGCGACTGGAGCGCGGAAGAGGTGGCCGCAACACGCACCCGCTGGCGGTCGGAGACGGACGCAGAACGCCCCGGCATCGTGCCCGTCTGCGACGCCCTGCGCGACGCTGTGCCTGCTGACACCATGATCTATTCCGACATGACCCAATTCGCCTATGTCGCCAAGGAGGTCTGGGATATGAACCGCCCCGGCCATTGGCACCACCCTTACGGGTTTGGCACGCTGGGCTATGCGACCCCTGCGGCGATTGGCGGGGCGGTGGCGCGCCAGGGTAAACCCACGATGGCGATTATCGGTGACTACGGGTTCCACTATACCATGCAGGAGCTGGGCGTGGCCGTGGAGCTGGGACTGAGCCTGCCGATCATCCTTTGGGACAACGGCAAGCTGGGCGAGATCGAAGACAGCATGGTGCGCGCGCAGATCGCACCGAATGCAGTGGTCGCCCGCAACCCTGATTTTGTGAAACTGGCCGAGGCATTCGGGGCCAACGCGGTGGCACCAAAGTCACTGGACGAGATGCAAAACGCGGTGCGTGCGGCGTTCGGCGCCGATGGGCCGACGCTGATCTATCTCACCCCGTCGGTTCTGGGCTAAGGCATTTCCTGCAAAAAACGTCGGGCCAGAGCGGAAAACTTCTGTTCCGGCCCGCGTTATTCCCAGCAGCTGACCAGAACGGTCATCCCCTGCGCCGCAATGCGCAGATCGCGAGGCGCTGCGGTGCCGGTATTGACCGCACCAGACAAGGACACGCCCGCCTGTGAGGCAACCCGTGAGATTGTTTCACTGTCCACCGCAAAGCTCACGTCCTCGGGCAATTGCGGGCCGTCAGCGGGCTTGGGCATCAGCATCCCCATGACGTTTCCGCTGGCGTCAAACACCGGGCCGCCCACGTCACCCTGCTGCGCCTTGAGCGACAGACGGTTCAGGTTTTCCTCGCCCTGCAATCCACGCACATCGGCCAGCGTGCCAAAGGTCAGGGTGGCCGCACTCAGCACGCCTTCATAGGAATAGCCCGCCACGGAAATCTCTGACTGCAGACGCGGTGTGCCAAGGTTGAACGACGCCACGGCCAGTGGTGCCAAAGCCTCGCGCGGTTTCAGGACTGCAACGCCGTTGGCTGCGTCCTGCGACAGCAATTCGGCGTCGGTATCGCCATCAATGGTCAGCCTGCTGCATCCCGCGATGGCCTCTGTTGTGGTCAACACGGTGCCCGCGTCATCAATAAAAAAGCCCGAACGGGAGAGTTTCGGCTGTCGCACCTGCAGACCCGATACCAGATCAATCGCCTGTTCCGCATCGCCACCGGCGGCAGGGTCCAGCACGCCGGGCAGGCGGGTAAAGGATTTGACAAGCTCACCCATCAGGCGCGTGCGGCGCTCTTCGTCGCCAGCGGGCCAGATCAGGGTAAAGCCCTTGACCTGTCCGTCCTGAAGCGACACGCGGGTTTCGCTGACGATGCGCGCATTCTGGCCCGTAATCTCAAAAGAGGAATTGTTGCGCGTGCGCGGCCCGTCTAGCGGCACAATTTCAAGCGTCTGCATGATGTCGTAAAGCCCAAAGAGCGTCGCCTGATCCCCCGCCTGACTGATCAGAATCACCCGCGCGCCGATATCACCCGTGCTGTCATAATGCGCAAAGGGGGCCTCATACCGGGCAAAACCGACTTCCGCCGTGGGCATCATCATCTCGATGCCTGCGCGATCGTCGCGCACCATCCGAAGGCCCAGACCATCCAGAACACTGTTATACTGCTGCAACAGCACCGCACGTTGACCCGTTGTCAGCACGCCGGTTTTTTCAAAGTTGTTCGCTTCCTGCCACGCGGCCATCGACGCGCGGGTGCCGCGACCGTAGGATCCGTCAATCGCGGCGGTGTAAAAGCCCGCCCATTGCAGGGCGATCTGCAACTCACGACGTTGTTGAGCGTCCAGCGTACGTTCGCTGCGCTGCGCCTCGCGCAGGGTTTCGTCAGAGGGTTTGATCACCGGCTCTTCCGGTTCGACCACCGGAGTGGCCGGAGTCTCGGACGCCTGCGGTGTTGCGGTGGCCGTTTCGACCGCACCCGGCGCTTCCAGCACGCCACGGTTCAGCACATTCGCACCCACCGGCCAGAATTGCTGACGAAAGGCATTTGAAAGCTGAATGAAACTGTCACGTGGCACGATCCGGTCGCGCACATAGGCGCGCAGCACCTGCTCTGCATCGGCGCGGCGGTAGGGGCCCACGGCAATGCCGTACCATCCCCCGCCCAATGAAAAGCCGTTCACATCCTCAAGCTGTGCCGCGTATTCACGGGCACGGCTGGTGGCCTCATTCAGACTTGGCTGTGCCTCGATCTGTACCCAGACCACATCATCGGGTGATTGTGCGGACACCGGGGCGGCAGTGGCCACAACGACAAACAGAAGAGCAGCCAGAAAAGCCGGAAAAATACGCGTCATACGGGAAGTGTCTCATGTGATTCAGCAGTCGGCGCAGATAAGCAGGAAACCGCCCGACATGCTATGGCTTGTGCTGCGATTTTGCCCCACTGATGTAATTGACGCGCAGCGGTGGGGCCCGTAGGTAGACGCCAAAGCCAGCATGAGGCGACACCGATGTCAGAGACCCCCGAAAACACCCCTTCCGCCAAGCCCAAATCGTTTCAGGCGATCATCTTGGCGCTGCAAACCTATTGGGCGTCCAAAGGCTGCGCGGTGTTGCAGCCTTACGACATGGAAGTGGGGGCAGGGACGTTTCACCCGGCGACCACATTGCGTTCGCTTGGGACGCAGCCCTGGGCCGCAGCCTATGTGCAGCCCTCGCGCCGCCCGACCGATGGGCGCTACGGCGAAAATCCCAACCGGTTGCAGCATTATTACCAGTATCAGGTTCTCATCAAACCCAGCCCGCCGGATTTGCAGGAACTGTACCTCGGATCGCTGGAAGCCATCGGCATTGACATGACCCTGCATGACATCCGCTTTGTGGAGGACGACTGGGAAAGCCCGACGCTGGGCGCATGGGGGCTGGGATGGGAAGTCTGGTGTGACGGGATGGAAGTCAGCCAGTTCACCTACTTCCAGCAAGTCGGCGGGCATGACTGCCACCCGGTCTCGGGCGAGCTGACCTACGGGCTTGAGCGTCTGGCGATGTATGTTCTGGGCGTGGACCATGTGATGGACATGCCGTTCAACGACCCCGGTTCGCCTATCGAGCTGACCTACCGGGACGTGTTCAAGCAGACCGAGGAAGAATACGCGCGCTGGAACTTTGACACCGCAAACACAGATGTCCTTTTGCGCCAGTTTGAAGAGGCCGAAGCCCACTGCAAGATGATCCTTGAGCAGCCCGCGACCGATCCCAAGACCGGCAAGCGCATCATCATGGCGCATCCAGCCTATGATCAGTGCATCAAGGCCAGCCATATGTTCAACCTGCTGGACGCGCGCGGCGTGATTTCCGTGACCGAACGGCAGGCGTACATCGGGCGCGTGCGTGCCCTCGCCAAGATGTGTGCGGATGCTTTTGTGCAAACCCGTGCCGGTGGCTGGTCAGAGGATGCTGCGTGAGGCTCAGTGCGGCGTTCTGCCTTATGCGCTGTGTTGTCATTGCACCTGTCGCACCTGAGTATTTTGCGCAAAAAACAGCGGGATCGTGGCGCGCCTTTTTGCCTTCGATAGAGAGGCACCTAGGTTTCTGCATGAGGACGACTTTGGGTGGAGCGGTGCGGCTATGAACGGCAAAATAATGGGGTTCGTCATCTTGATTTCAGCAGTTATCGCGGGTGCTGGGATGTATTACCTGCAGGTCTACGGCTTTTATCAGGCCGTGACGGAAGAACAGGTGCGGCTCGTCTCGCTCAACTCTCAGGAACCAGAGCCGATCATCTTTGACAGTTTCGAGGCGATTGACGCCGAAAGCTCTCCGATCCGCTACCGCGCCTGTTTCACCACCACGCAAAGTCTCGCTTTTCTGACCGAAAGCTATGTGCTGATTGACGATGTAACCCCCCGCAATGCGCCGGGTTGGTTTGATTGTTTTGACGCCGCCGCCATCGGGGCCGAGATCGAGGCAGGCACCGCGCTAACATTTCTGGGGGCCAAGAATGTCCACTATGGTGTGGACCGGGTTGTGGCCATCACGCAAGACGGGCGCGGCTATGTCTGGCACGAGCTGAATGACTGCGGTGAGAAATCCTATGACGGCACCGTGGTGGGCGAGGCCTGCCCGCCGCTGCCCGAACGCGGGGAATAGCGCCCGCAAACGGGAACCAATCCGGCGCTCCGGGGCTTGCGTTGTCAGGGGGCGGAATGGCCGACAAATCTCAGCAGACACTCAAATGGATCATGCGCGCGGGCTATGCCGCGCGGGGCGTGATCTATGTGACCATTGGTGTGCTTGCCTTTTGGGCCGCTTTTGGCACTTCGCAGGCCGAAGGCACCAATGACGCCTTGTCCCATCTGCGCGCACAGCCGATGGGGGCCGCAATGCTCTGGGCCATCGCAGCGGGGCTGTTTGCCTATATGATCTGGCGTATCATCGCGGGGCTGGTTGATGTGGACGATCAGGGCAGTGACTTGTCTGGCCTTCTGGCGCGGCTGGTGCAGGTTGTGACGGGCCTGCTGCACGGTCTTATCGGATTTTCGGTCGCAGCGCTGGCTGCGGGCGAAGGCGGCGGTGACGGGAAAACGCTCTGGACGCAGAAAATACTTACCATGCCCGGCGGACAGGTGATTGTGGGGGGCGGTGCCGCGATCCTTGCGGGTGCGGGGGCCTACTACATCCTCAAGGGGGCGCGGGCCGACTATCAGGACCATCTGGCCGATGCGCCACTGCTGCGCCGGATTGATCCGGTATTGCGGTACGGGCTTATCATCTATGGCGGGCTTTTGGTGCTGGTCGCGGCTTCTTTCGGATTTGCGGCATTCCACGCAGACGCCGCGCAATCGGGTGGTCTGGGCCAGGCATTGCAAAGCCTGCGGCAGGTAGCATACGGGCGTATCCTTCTGGCCGGTGCCGGGCTGGGGCTGATCGCATTCGCTGTCTATAATTTTGCCGAGTCGGTCTGGCGCATCGTGCCGCGCCTTGACGGCAGCGCCGTGCGGACCCTGCGTGGCGCGCTGCGCAGACACGGCTAGGGCTGGACCCCCGCGAATCCTGTGGTATCACGCGCCAAACCCCGCCGCACGCCTGCGGCAGATGAAGGATAGCGCCCGTGCCCGACCTGCTGATTGAGCTTTTCTCCGAAGAAATCCCCGCCCGCATGCAGCGCCGTGCGGCGGAAGATCTGCAAAAGTTGGTGACCAATGGTCTGGTCGAGGCCGGATTGACCTATGCTTCCGCTGCGGGCTTTTCCACGCCCCGCCGCCTGACGCTGACAATCGAGGATATGCTGGGCGAAAGCCCTTCGGTGGTCGAAGAACGCAAAGGCCCCAAGGCGGACGCGCCCGAGAAAGCCATCGAAGGGTTCCTGCGCGGGGCTGGCGTCAGCCGGGCTGATCTGGAAGAGCGCGAGACCCCGAAGGGCACGATCCTGTTTGCGCGCATCAACAAGCCGGGGCGCCCGGCGGCGGAAATCGTGGCGGAGGTGCTGGAACACACTATCCGCAATTTCCCGTGGCCCAAGTCAATGCGCTGGGGCAGCGGCGCGCTGAAATGGGTGCGCCCGTTGCATTCGATTGTCTGTGTGATGTCCGCCGAGGACGGCGCGGAAGTGGTGCCTTTGGATGTGGACGGGATCACATCAGGTGATGTGACCTACGGCCACCGGTTTCTGGCACCGGGCGCGATCACTGTCAGCAGCTTTGAGGATTACGAGGCCAAGCTGGCGCGCGCTCATGTTGTTTTGCGCGCCGAGGCACGGGCCGAGACGATCTGGCACGATGCCACGAATATGGCCTTTGCGAATGGTCTGGAAGTGGTCGAGGATGCCGGTTTGCTGGCCGAGGTGTCCGGGCTGGTCGAATGGCCTGTGGTGCTGATGGGCCGGATTGCCGATGATTTTCTGGACCTGCCGCCGGAGGTTTTGCAGACCTCGATGAAAGAGCATCAGAAGTTCTTTTCCGTGCGCAACCCCAAGACAGGCCAGATCGAGCGGTTCATCACCGTGGCGAACCGCACCACGTCCGATGAGGGCGCGACGATCCTCGCGGGCAACGAAAAGGTGCTTTCGGCGCGGCTGGCGGATGCGAAATTCTTCTGGGAGAACGATTTGCGCGTGGCCACGTCAGACGAGGGCATGGCGGCGTGGGTCAAGGCGTTGGAGAACGTCACGTTCCACAACAAGCTGGGCACGCAGGCTGAATTGATCGAACGCATGGCCGTGCTGGCCCGCGAACTGGCCCCGATGGTGGGCGCGGATGCCGATCTTTCGGAGCAGGCGGCGCGGGTGGCGAAAGCCGATCTGTCGTCCGAGATGGTTTACGAGTTCCCCGAATTGCAGGGGCTGATGGGGCGGTACTATGCGGAAGCGGCGGGTCTGCCTTCGGAGGTCGCGGCGGCGGCGCAGGAACACTACGCGCCCTTGGGGCCGTCCGATGATGTGCCAACAGCACCCGTATCGGTGGCCGTGGCGCTGGCGGAGAAGATCGACAAGCTAACCGGGTTCTGGGCGATTGATGAGAAGCCAACGGGGAGTAAAGATCCGTTTGCGCTGCGGCGGGCGGCGTTGGGTGTTATTCGGTTAGTGTTAATTAATGACTTGCAGATCAATCTGGGAGAAGCGTTGGTTTCAGGCTTTAAAGAGCAAGTGATGGCTAGTGATTTTTCAGAAATGCACTCAAACCCATTTGGTTCTTTCGTGGATCATGAAGAAGAAATTGAAGCGCTTGAGACAGTTCCCAGATACGGGGCAATTGAAATGATCCTTCGCACGGACAGGGCTTTCGAAGTTTTTCTCCAGAAAACAAGAGACGGAGAATATTTTTCTGAGCAAGAGAGCCACCCTGTCGAAAAAGCGGCTGCAAAGGAGCAAATTGAAGAATTTTGCGCATACGCGGAACAATTGAGGTTCCTTTCTGGAAAAAGTGATGTCCCGGCTTGGGAGGATGGAGATCATGCGGATGTAGAGCGGCGATTTGCAGAAGTTTTCAACATTGAAAGCGAAAACCTCCTCGCTTTCCTCCACGACCGCCTAAAAGTCTACCTGCGCGACCAAGGCATCCGTCACGACATCATCGACGCATGTATCGCCATGCCGGGCAACGACGATCTGACCCTCCTCGTCAAACGCGCCCGTGCGCTCAGCGAAACGCTGAAAACAGACGACGGCGAAAACCTGATTCAAGGCTTCAAACGCGCAAACAACATCCTCACTCAGGCCGAGGAAGCCGACGGTGTCGAATACTCCTACGGCGCGGATGTGAAGTTCGCGGAAACCGACGAGGAACGCACCCTGTTCGCAGCCCTCGACGCCGCCGAAGCCGTGATCACCCCCGCGATGGAGAAGCAGGATTTCACCACCGCGATGACTGCGATGGCCTCCCTGCGCGGCCCCATCGACGCCTTCTTCGAAGCGGTGCAGGTGAACTCCGACAATGGCACCGTGCGGCGAAACCGGCTCAACCTGCTCAGCCGGATCAGGACGATCTGTACCTCCGTGGCCGATCTGACGCGGGTGGACGGCTGAAACGGACTGTCACATTTGGTTGACACCGGCCCCTTGCCAGACCCTGAATACCGCCTATGCTGCACCTGAAAGCAAAAGGTGCTGCAGTGCAGAATAATCCAGACACCACGTTGGTGACAGAAACCGCCCCGATCGCCAATGAGACCCACGGTGGGCGGGCGAAATGTCTGCAACGTCTGGTCCGGCTGGACCTGCCGGTGCCGCGCACCGTCGCGCTGTCCTTTGACACGGTGCAGGGGATTGCCAAAGGCCAGATGCCCGATGTGGCGCGGGTGGTGGATGAAATGCCCAAAGGCGCGCTGATGTGTGTGCGCCCCTCCAGTCAGGACCCCGATTGGGGCGGGCCGGGGGCGGTTTTGAACATCGGGATCAACGGCACACGGTTCGAGGAGTTGTGCGGGACCATCGGTGAGGAATCCGCAGCGGCACTTTATACCCGTTTTGTGCAATCCTATGCAGTCAACATCGCCCGGCTTGACCCGGATATGTTCGACGACGTGACCGGTGACGGACGCTCCGCGCTGGCGCAATCGCTGCATGCCTATGAAGCAGAGACCGAAGAGCAGTTTCCGCAAGACCCAGTGGTGCAACTCACCGCCGTACTGCGCTCAATGGCGCGGGCGTGGGACGGCACCTCGGCGCGGCTGCTCAGGCAGGCCAAGGGTGCGCCGGCGGATGCGGGGCTGGGGCTGGTCGTACAGGAAATGGCCTTTGGCGTGGGCAACGGTGAAAGCGGCTCAGGCGTGCTGCAACTGGTCGATTCCGAGACCGGGCTGCGCCAGATCACCGGACGCTACCTGAGCCAGAGTCAGGGGCGCGATGCGCTCGCCTCCGATGCGGGCAGCATGTACCTGACGCGCGATCCGCGCGGTCCATCGCTGGAAGACCTGGCACCGGAGGCTTTTGCCGAACTGGTAGAGCACGCGGGCCTGATGCGCATCAAACTGCGCGCGGAAATGCAGGTCGAATTCGTGATCGAAGACGGCAAGCTGCACATCCTCGACGGCGTGCGGGTGGCGCGATCGTCGCGTGCGGCGGTGCGGATTGCCGTGGCGCTGGCGGACGAAGGGATTATCCCGCGCGAAGAGGCGTTGATGCGGGTTGAGCCGCGCACCTTGTCCGAATTGCTGCACCGGCAGGTGGCCCCGAACTTCAAACGCGACGTGATCGGGCGCGGGATCGCCGCCAGCCCGGGGGCGGCCACCGGCAAGCTGGTGTTCTCTGCCGGGGAGGCGCAGGCAGCGGCGGCCCGCAATGAGCCCTGTATCCTGATCCGGCGCGAGACGAGCCCCGAAGACATTCGCGGAATGCACGCCGCCGTCGCCGTGGTGACAGAGCGCGGCGGCATCACCAGCCATGCGGCGGTGATCGGACGCGGGCTTGGCCTGCCGTGTGTGGTGGGGGTGTCGGATCTGAAGTTCAACCTTCTGTCCAAACAGTTGACGGCACCCGACGGGCGCACCTTCGGGGAAGGCGATGAGATCACGGTCGATGGCTCAAGCGGTCAGGTGCTGGCCGGAGCCGCCGAAATGCGCGAGGCGGCGCTTGATGAAAACTTTACCCGTCTGATGTCATGGGCCGAGGATGTGGCCGACATCGGGGTCCGCGCCAATGCCGATACACCGGCGGATGCGCAAACGGCACGCAATTTCAACGCCCACGGGATCGGGCTATGCCGGACAGAGCACATGTTCTTTGAGGCGGGCCGCCTGACGGTCATGCGCGAGATGATCTTTGCCGAAACGGGCGAGGGGCGCCGCGCGGTGCTGGAACGCCTGCTGCCCATGCAGCGCGCCGATTTCACCGAGCTTTTCCGCATCATGCAGGGCCAGCCCGTCTGTATCCGCCTGTTTGACCCGCCGCTGCACGAATTTTTGCCGATGCACCGCGCAGGCCAGCGCGAACTGGCCGATGCGCTGAACCTGCCCTTGTCCAGCGTGACCCGCCGGATCGAGGCGATGAGCGAATATAACCCCATGCTGGGCCTGCGCGGGGTGCGGTTGGGCGTGACCGTGCCAGAGATTTACGAAATGCAGGCCCGCGCGATTTTTGAGGCGACGGTAGAGGCCAGCCGAGGGCAGGACCCGGTAGTGCCTGAAATCATGATCCCGCTGGTATCGGCGCGACGCGAGGTCGAGATGGTCAAGAATGCCATTGATGCGGTCGCGGTGGCGGTGCGCAGCGAAATGGATGCGACGTTCGATTACCGTCTGGGCATCATGGTCGAAACCCCGCGCGCGGCCCTGCGCGCCGGAGAGATTGCCCCCCATTGCGCCTTTCTCAGCTTTGGCACCAACGATCTGACGCAGATGACATATGGTCTGTCACGCGACGATGCAGGGCGGTTCATGTCGGACTACGTGCAGCAGGGCGTTTATGCCGAAGACCCGTTTCACATGCTGGATGTCGACGGTGTGGGCGAGTTGTTGCAACTGGGCGCAGAGCGGGGACGGCGCGCGCAGCCGGGCATCACCTTGTCCCTGTGCGGCGAACACGGGGGCAACCCCGAATCAATCGCGTTTTGCCGGGATGCGGGGTTTGATTATGTTTCCTGCTCGCCTTTCCGTGTTCCCGTGGCCCGCCTGGCTGCGGCGCAATTGGCGATCCGGCACAAGATCGGGTAGCCACTGGCCCGTTTGATGCTACAAAATGGGTGCGTTGGCAGGTTTTTGCGTAACACGTCCTGACGGCTTTACGAATTTGGCATTTCTGGGTAGGCGCAGGCATCTGTAACTACCGATGAGATCCCTCATGCTGCCGCGCTGCCGTTCTGTTTTTGCCCTTGTCCTTGGGGCGTTGACCCTGTTTCCCGCCGTGACCTCCGCGTCCTCTGACACCGCCGAAGCGTTGGCAAAAGTCGAAGAACGTGGGCTGAAATCCGCCGGGCAGGACAGGCTGAAGGCGCTGGTCGCCCAACCCGCAGCGGCACAGAACGGCGTCAGATATTCGCGCAGCTGGATTGACGCGCAACCGCGCGCCACAGGCTCTGCCCAGTGGCGTTGTCTGGCCGAAGCGTTGTATTTCGAAGCACGGGGCGAAACCGTCAAAGGGCAGTTTGCCGTGGCCGAAGTGATCATGAACCGTGTGAAAAGCGCGCGTTTTCCCGGCTCTTTGTGCGGCGTGATCAATCAAGGCACCGGCCGCAAATACCAATGCCAGTTTACCTACACCTGTGACGGCCACGCCGAGGTGATCGCAGAGCCGCGCGCCTTTGCCCGCGTGGGCAAGATCGCTCGCTTTGTGATGGACGGCAAGGGGGCCAAGCTGACCGACGGTGCCACGCATTATCACACCACGGCGGTGCGCCCCAGCTGGTCAAGGGTTTACACCCGCACGGCCAAGATCGGTGTTCACCTCTTTTACCGTCACACGTGGCGTACCGCGTCAAACTGACGGTTCTGCCCGCCCGCATGACGGAAAAAATGATGTGCCGGTGCGGCTGATCTGCTAGAGCGGGGCGAAGACCCTATCGAAGAGATACTCCATGACAGATGAAGTCCGCCTTGCCTTTGCGCATCCCTCCGAGCGTGCTGAGGCCCTATCGGGCGCCGATCCGCTGGACCGTATCTCGCTGCGGGATCACACCGTTGAGGTCGAGATTGGCGCGTTTCAGGCCGAACGCGGGGTAACCCAGCGCATCTGTTTTAATGTCGTGGTCGAGGTGCAACCACTGATCGGGCCGATTGATGATGATGTTGACCGGATCCTAAGCTACGACCGCGTGACCGAGGCGATTGCCGCCGAGCTTGCGGTTGAACGTCTGGCATTGCTTGAAACTCTGGCAGAGCGGGTGGCCGAACGTATTTTGCTTGAGCCGCAGGCGGTGCGTGCCTTTGTACGTATCGAAAAGCTGGACCGCGGCCCCGGCGCACTGGGGGTTGAAATTGTGCGCGCACGCGACAGCGCTCAACCGGCGGTGCTGCCGGTTCCTGAAGAGGCCCCGCAGCCTGAACTTGTGTATCTCAGCAATGATGCCATCGCCTCGCCCCACCTCAAAGGATGGCTGGACCAGCTTGAGGCTCTTGGCCGTCCGTTGATCCTGTGCGTGGGGGCCAGCGATGCGGCGGCCCCTCAGGTGCCGCACCGCATGGCGCAACGCCGGATTGATCTGCTGGCCATCGAACAGAATGCCTGGGTGCTGGCCGCGCGCGATGACCGGTGCGTTGTGGTCGACACCCGGACGGAACTTGATTGGGCGATGAAGAACGGCCAGACCTGCGTTTGGGCCCCGTCCAAGATCGTGCTGGATGCTGTCGATACGCCTTCCGCACAACCGCGTGATGCGGTGGCGCTTGCTGCGTGGTTTGCCGCCAGTTTCGATGCGCAGAACATGCTTGTGATGGGCGCACCCTTGCCGGATGACGCTTGTGTGCCCCTGCGCCAGATGGCCGTGACGCAGGCGCGCCTATGACCGCCGACGGGCTGTACTTCCGCCCGCTGGTGCAGGTCGGCCCGGCGCGGCCCAAAGGCGCGCTGCGCCTCGCGGGGGGCTGGGGCTGGTTCACTGATATTGAGGTGTTGGGACGCGGGCAAATGCCACGGGTCATTCCCCTGACACAGGCACCGGGCACGGTGCTGGATGCGCTAAGCCAGCCGCGCACGGATATCGGGGGACTATCGCTGAACCAACCGCGTATCATGGGCATTCTGAACGCAACACCCGACAGCTTTTCCGATGGTGGCTTGCATGCGGGGGCGGCAGATGCAGTGGCGGCTGGCTTGCGGATGGTGGCGGCAGGCGTGGATGTGATCGACATCGGCGGGGAAAGCACCCGTCCCGGTGCCGCGACCGTTCCTGTGGACGAAGAAATCGGACGGGTGGTGCCCGTAATCGACGGGCTGCGCGCGGCGGGTGCCGACACGCTGATATCCAATGACACCCGCAAGGCGGCTGTTGCAGAGGCGGCGATTGGCGCGGGTGCAGGGCTGATCAACGATGTGTCCGGCTTTACCTACGATCCGGCCCTTGCCCCGCTGGCCGCAACGTGGGAATTGCCGGTCTGTGTCATGCACGCGCTGGGTGATCCCGCCACCATGCAGCAGGATCCGCGTTACGACGACGTATTGCTGGACGTTTATGATTTTCTGGCCCTTCAGATCGAAACACTGGTCCGCGCAGGCATACCGCGCAGGCGCATCATCGCGGATCCGGGCATCGGTTTTGGAAAAACCCTCGCGCACAACCTGACCCTGTTGTCGCGGCTCAGCCTGTTTCACGCCTTGGGCGTACCGGTGTTGCTGGGGGCCTCACGAAAGCGGTTTATCGGCACCATCAGCGGGGCCGAAGCGGCGGACGCCCGCTTGCCCGGAAGTGTGGGGGTCGGACTGGCTGCACTTTCGCATGGCGTCCAGATGCTGCGGGTGCATGATGTGCCCGAAACACTTCAGGCCGTTGCGCTGTGGCGTTCGGCTATGGCAGGAAGACAGATATGACAAAACTTTTTGGCACCGACGGCGTGCGTGGCACCGCCAATACCCATCCCATGACCCCCGAAATGGCCCTGCGCATCGGCGCGGCGGTCGGGCGGCATTTCCGCCGCGATACATCGGCCGTACACCGGGTTGTGATCGGCAAGGACACGCGCCTGTCGGGGTATATGTTTGAGAACGCGCTCACCGCCGGTTTGACAAGCACGGGCATGAACGTGCTGCTGCTGGGGCCGGTACCGACCCCGGCGGTGGGCCTGCTGACCCGGTCGATGCGCGCCGATCTGGGGGTGATGATCTCGGCCAGCCATAACCCGGCCCATGACAACGGGATCAAGTTCTTCGGACCCGACGGGTTCAAGCTGTCCGACGATGTCGAAGCAGAGATCGAGGCGCTGGTCGCTTCGGGGGTGGAACCGGCCCCGGCAGCAGAAATCGGGCGTGCACGCCGCATCGACGACGGACGGTATCGCTATGTGGAACGGGTCAAATCCTCTTTTCCGCGCCGCATGCGGCTGGACGGGCTGAAAATCGTGATTGATTGCGCCAACGGTGCCGCGCACCGTGTGGCCCCCGATGCCCTTTGGGAACTGGGCGCAGAGGTGATCTCGGTCGGGGTCAGCCCGGACGGGCACAATATCAATGAGGGATGCGGATCAACCCATCCGCAAACCGCTGCCGAAACGGTCGTGGCTCACGGCGCTCATGTAGGTATCTGTCTGGACGGGGATGCGGACCGCGTGATCCTTGTTGATGAAAAAGGCAAAGTCGGGGACGGCGATCAGTTTATGGCGCTGATGGCGGCCAGATGGGCTGACGAAGACCGCCTCAAGGGCCGCGCGCTGGTCGCCACGGTCATGAGCAATCTGGGCCTTGAACATTTTTTGCAGAGCCGTGGCCTGCGGCTTGAGCGAACGGGCGTGGGCGATCGCTATGTGGTCGAGCGTATGCGTCAGGGCGGGTTCAACCTTGGCGGCGAACAATCGGGGCACATCGTGATGACGGACCACGCCACCACCGGTGACGGGCTGATGGCGGGTTTGCAGTTCTTGGCGGAAATGGTGCGTTCCGAAAAACCGGCGTCTGAGCTGCTGCATCAGTTCGAAACCGTGCCGCAATTGCTGAAAAACGTGCGTTTTGCCACCGGGCAGGTGCCGCTCGACACGGATGTGGTCAAAGCTGCGATTGCGCAGGCCGAAAGCGATCTGGCGGGCGGCGGGCGTCTGTTGATCCGCACCTCCGGCACCGAACCGCTGGTGCGTGTCATGGCAGAGCACGAGGACGCGGGCCTGATGGAACGCGCCGTGGACAGCGTGGTGGCGGCGGTAGAGGAAGCGGTCGCCTAAAGGCGCGCCGCCGGGTCCGGCATTCGGGAAATCGGGTTACCGGCCCGCGCTGAAAAGCTTGCGCAGCGCGGCGTACTGGCTAAGCGCCAGACCTGTCAGGATCAGCGCCATCGCTGAGAGCAGGGAAGAGGGCAGCGGTTCGGCAAGCACCAGCGCACCCAGCACCACTGACCAGACCGGCACCTGATAGTTCAGCAATGACATAAACACCGGCCCCGCCGTGCGCACGACAACCACACGCAGGAAATTGGCCGCTGCCGTGGGCACCAGCCCCAGAAACAAAAGCACCAGCAAAATGTCGGTCGCCGGTGCCTGCGGCACACCTTCGGCACCAAGCGCAAAGGGCACACTGATGCAGGTGCCGACAATCAACAGCACCGTGGCCAGCCCGATAGGATCAATTGCGGGCAGGCGGCGCATCAGGATCGAACTTGCCGCATAGCAACAAGACGCCGCCACACAGGCCAGCCGCCCCGCCGTTTCAAGCGATTGACCCGTGCTGTCAAAAGCCTGTCCGCCGATCAGAACCGCAACGCCCAGAAAGCCAATTACAAACCCAACGGCACGCCGCCATGTCATCCGCTCTCCGGGGACAAAGAAGTGTGCTAGGGGCAGGACGATCAGAGCCGTTGATGCCATCGACACCCCCGCGAAACTTGAGGTAACGTGCTGTTGTCCCCAGGCCAACAGGGCGAAAGGCACCGCCCCGCTGATTGCGCCAATGATGGCCACAGTGATCTTGTCGCCCGTGTTGGGTGTCGCCGTGAAAAGGGCAAAGCCGCGCAGGCTCCAGATCACCGTCATGACGACGGCGGCAATCCCCACGCGGGCGGCCGCGATCCAGAAGGGTGTCATCCCCGTCAGCGCGATCTCTGTCACCAGAAACGTGCCGCCCCAGATGAACGCAAGCGCGCCCACCATGATCCAGCTTTTCAGGGTAATGTCGGGAGCACTTTGCATCGCCAAGGCTTAGGGGCGGCGCGGGGCAGGGTCAACGGGTCAAAACTTCGGTGCCGGACGAAGGATAAACGCCTGCGGCACCCTGTCACGGAACGAATGCGGCTGACGGAGCGTTTCATTGCCAAGCAGCAAAGGAGTTAATCTCATGGACTGGACATCACTTATCGCCGTACTGGCGTTCTTCACCCTGTTGGTCTGGGTAACAATCGCATTTGTCAGCAAGCAGCAGATTGAAAAGCGCATCGAAAACCCCGACGCGCCGAAATCGACACTGGCGAAAGACAAATCGTCACACGGCACACCCGCCGACGTATAAATGAAAAAGGCCCGGGCATGACCCGGGCCTTTGGTTTTGTCATGCCTGTGGCAATCAGTTCTTGGCCTTGTCGACCATCTTGCCCGCGGAAATCCACGGCATCATGCCGCGCAGGGTTTCGCCCGTGGCTTCGATCTGGTGCTCGTCATTACGGCGGCGCGTGCCTTTAAAGAATGGCTGGCCAACCGCATTTTCCTGCATGAAGTCACGCACGAAAGCACCGGTCTGGATGTCTGTCAGGATCGCTTTCATCCGCGCCTTTGTCTCATCGTATGGCAGAACGCGAGGGCCGGACACATACTCACCGTACTCCGCCGTGTTGGAGATTGAGTAGTTCATGTTGGCGATGCCGCCTTCATAGATCAGGTCCACGATCAGCTTCACTTCATGCAGACACTCGAAATAGGCCATCTCGGGCGCGTAGCCAGCCTCAACCAATGTCTCAAAACCCATGCGGATCAGTTCAACGAGGCCACCGCAGAGCACGGCCTGCTCACCAAAGAGGTCCGTTTCACATTCTTCGCGGAAGTTCGTCTCGATGATGCCCGAACGCCCGCCGCCGATGGCGGAGCAGTAAGACAGACCGATTTCCAGCGCCTTGCCGGAAGCGTCCTTGTCCACCGCAACCAGACACGGCACGCCGCCGCCCTTCGTGTATTCGCCGCGCACGGTGTGGCCGGGGCCCTTGGGTGCCATCATGATCACGTCGATGCCTTCTTTCGGCTCAATCAGGCCGAAATGCACGTTCAGGCCGTGGGCGAACGCAATCGCGGCCCCCTCGCGGATATTGTCATGCACGTATTTTTTGTACGTTTCTGCCTGAAGCTCGTCGGGCATGGTGAACATGATGACGTCTGCCCAAGCCGCAGCTTCCGCGATGCCCATGACCTTGAGACCTTCGCCTTCGGCTTTGGCCTGTGATGCGGAGCCCTCGCGCAGGGCGACGACAAGGTTCTTGGCACCTGAATCGCGCAGGTTGAGGGCGTGGGCGTGGCCCTGTGAGCCGTAGCCGAGGATGGCGACTTTCTTGTCCTTGATCAGGTTCACGTCGCAGTCACGGTCGTAATAAACGCGCATTGGTTTGTCCTTTGGTTGGATGTCGATTGAGGCGCACCATAACCGGAGTTCACGCGCGAGGGAGCGTTGTATTTTTGAGTTTTATTGGAAAGATGAAGCTGTTAATGCGCCGTATGTCGAAAAAATGGAAAAATCATGCTTGATGATGCGGATCGCCGTTTGTTGCGCTACTGGCAGGCAGAGCCGAGCTTGAGCGCGGGGGAACTTGCCGAACGCTGTGGCATGACACCGGGAAAGGCCGCGCGCAGGATGGCGCGGATGGAGGATCAGGGGATTGTGCAGGGCGTCAGCGCGGTGATCAATTGGGCCGCCTTGGGCTATGCGGTAGAGGTATCGTTGCGGGTAACGCTGGATAAAACGCAAGGAAATGCCTTTGATGAATTCCTGACCCGGGCACGGCAGGTGCCGGAAGTGATTGAGGTCCAGACCTTTCTGGGGCGGGTCGATGCCCGTTTGTCGATTATCGCGCGGGACATGGCGCATTACCAGCAGATCTACCGCAGCCAAATTTTGACCTTGCCGCATATCGCGGACATTGAGGCGCTGATGCATGTGGCGCGCATCAAGACAGAGGAGAGCCTGCCGCTGTGACGGAACTGGATGAGATAGATGTCCGCCTGGTGCGTGCTCTGGTGGTGGACGCACGGCAATCTGCCAGCGCTTTGGGCAAAATGCTTGGCCTGTCGCAGCCCGCAACTTGGCGGCGGATCAGACGGCTGGAGGATGCAGGGGTGCTCAAGGCCAAGCGTCTGCGCCTGAACGCAGAGAAGCTGGGTTTTGGCGTTACAGTGTTTCTGGGGATCAAGCTGGCCACCAAGGGGCGCGTGTCGCTTGAGGATTTTGAGCGCGCGGTCAGCGCCATTCCTGAAGTGCAGACGGTGGAACATGTGCTGGGGCTTTATGATTACCGCCTGCGCGTGGTGGCGCGGGACCTGCCGGATTTCGAGCGCGTCTTGCGGCGGCGCATAATGACACTGCCCGGCGCGGGCGAGGTGGAGGCGAATGTCCTTCTAAGCGAGGAGCGGCTGGCGGGTCCATTATAGACATACCCCCGCCTGCGGGTGCTGGGCCAAACGGTATACCAAGATAGACTTTGCACATCAGCGCATCGCCCCATATGCAAAGGGAAAAGAGACAGAGGAGATAACAAGGTGGCATTGCTTGATACCGTAGACCCGACAGGGCTCGAAGAATTTTCCGTGGTTTTCACGGACCGCTCGCTCAACAGCATGTCAGCAGCTTTCCAGCAGGTGATGCGCGACATTTCCCAGATGCTGCGCGATGTCTATCACGCGGATGCGGTTGCCGTGATCCCGGGGGGCGGGACCTATGCGATGGAAGCAGTGGCGCGCCAGTTCGCGCGCGGTGCGGATGCCTTGGTCGTGCGCAACGGCTGGTTTTCCTATCGCTGGTCGCAGATCATCGAAACCGGCGGGCTGACCGAAAAGACAACCGTGCTGAAAGCACGTCAGGAGGGCAATTCGCCCACGTCCCCCTTCGTGCCCGCCGCGATCGAAGATGTGGTTGCGGCGATCCATGCCGAAAAACCGCAGGTTGTCTTTGCCCCCCATGTGGAAACAAGCGCGGGCGTGATCCTGCCTGATACCTACATTGCAGAAATGGCCCGCGCCGCGCATGAGGTTGGTGCGTTGATGATCCTTGATTGCATCGCGTCGGGCTGTGCCTGGATCGACATGCGCGCGCTGGGTGTCGATGTGCTTATTTCCGCGCCGCAAAAAGGCTGGTCGGCTTCGCCGGCGGCGGGCCTTGTGATGATGTCCGAACGGGCAGAGGCGCGGCTGGCTGAAACCCAATCCGACAGCTTTGCCATTGATCTGGGCAAATGGCGTGCGATCATGCGGGCGTATGAGGACGGTGGCCATGCCTATCACGCCACCATGCCAACAGACGCGCTGCGCCTGTTCCGCGATACGATGCTTGAAACCCGCGACTATGGGTTTGAGCGTCTGAAGGAAGCGCAGTGGCGTCTGGGCGATGGGGTGCGCAAGATGATGTCAGACAAGGGCGTGCCCAGCGTTGCCGCCGCAGGCTACGGTGCGCCGGGGGTGGTGGTCAGCTATACCGACGATCCCGACATCAAATCGGGCAAGAAATTTGCGCAAAAAGGCATGCAGATTGCCGCGGGTGTACCGCTTCAGGTGGGTGAACCCGAAGGTTTCAGCACGTTCCGTCTGGGCTTGTTTGGTCTGGACAAGCTCTATGATGTGGATGGCACTCTGGGACGCTTGAACGCGGTTGTCGAAGAGGTTTTCTGAACTCTACGCGCGGGGTGGCTCACAACCGGCCCCGCGCGCTTGAGGTACGGCAATGTCTTTGCCCCAACACCGCTTTCGGCCTTTCAGGTGCCGTCCGTACGCCCGGCATACGCCGCCTGTTCGCCGGATGCGCTCTGGCTGACACCCAGACCCATCTGCATCAACATCCTGCGCACCGGGGCCATCGCATAAAGCGCGTCCAGCCCCTTGGCGCGCGCATCACGGGCAAGGGGGTGCGAGGCCTGCGAAACACGGTTCAACAGGTCTATCCCGTTGATCCGCAACTGGATATCGCTGTAACGCGCCCTGTGATACGCCTCCAGCATCTGCGCATCGCCCAAATCGGTGCGGCGTTCCTCTGCAAGGTTCAGCAGGGTCGCAATGTCCCGCAGGGACATGTTCAGCCCCTGCGCGCCAATTGGCGGTAGGACATGGGCCGCCTCGGCAATCAGGGCAATCCGCTCACCACTCAGCCGTGCGGCATGCTGGCTGATGATCGGCCAGACGTTGCGCGCGCTGACCAGCTTGAGAGGGCCAAACAACCCGCAGGATCGCTCTGTCAGTTCAGCCTCAAACGCGTCCACGTCCAGTGCCGCGCGGGCTTGGGTCAGCGGGCCGTCATCCATCCACACAATGGCTGATGAAGGCACGCCATCACGGTCTGGCAGGGGCACCAGCGTGAAAGGCCCACCGGTGCGGTGAATCTCGGTTGAGACATTTTCGTGGGCCACTGGATGGGTCACCGCAAAGGCCAGTGCCTTTTGCCCGTAGCGCCGGGTGCTGACCGAAATACCGGCCGCCGCGCGCATCGGGCTGTCGCGTCCATCGGCAGCAATGACCAGCCGGGTGGTGATGCGGCTGCCGTCGGTCAACCCGACCTTGGCCGCGGCGGTGCGGGTGAAAAGAGAGGTCGTGCCGGTGCCGGGGCGAAAGTCGACGTTGGGCAAAGCGTCAAGCCTGTCAACAAGGGCGCGGCGCAACAGCCAGTTGGGAAAATTCCAGCCGAAGGGCAGGTCCGACACATCGGAGGCGTCAAAGGCACGGGTGACCCTTGGCACGGCTGTCTCTCCACCGGCATCGACAATGCGCATGACCTGCAAAGGCGCGGCATGAGGCCAGAGCGCATCCCAGACGCCTGCCTTTTCCAGCACGTCGCGTGCCGGTTGCAGCATCGCGGTTGAGCGCATGTCCGCGCCTTCCGCATCGGCGTCGGTGATGGGCGGGGCTGGATCGACGCAGATAACGTCAAAACCGGCAGAACCAAAGGCGGCCGCCGCGGTCAGGCCCGCGATGCCACCGCCGGAAATCAGAATGTCAGTGTCATAATTCATGTACCGCTACTTAGTCGCTGAGCGCGCCAAGGAAACAGGACAAATCGTCCGTATGATATTCAATGTGTCGCGCCGGGGCCGGATCGGGCGCGACATGCACCGTGCGCATGCCCATCGCATGGGGGGCGGCCAGATTGCGCGGATCGTCTTCAAACATTGCCGCGCGGGCTGGCGTGATTCCGTCTGCGGCAAACACCCGGTCAAAGGCGGCCCGTTCAGGTTTTGGCAAAAACCCCGCATGTTCAACGCCGTAGACCGCATCGAACAATCCCGACAGGCCGCGTGCGGCCAGCACACGTTCGGCGTAGGGGGCCGATCCGTTGGTATAGACAATGCGGCGCCCCGGCAGGTTTCGGATGCGCGCGGCAAGGGTCGGATCCGGTGTCAGGCTGTCCATAGATATGTCGTGTACGTCCGTCAGATAGGGCAAAGGATCAACCGCATGTTCGCGCATCAGACCGGCCAGCGTGGTGCCGTGGGTCTGCCAGTAGTGCATGCGCAGCCGGTCGGCTTCGGCTTTGGGCACGCCCAATGTGTTCATCACCCACGCTGTCATGCGCACTTCGATCAGGTCAAACAGCCGCGCGGACGGTGGATAAAGCGTATTGTCCAGGTCAAAGACCCAGGCATCAACATGAGAGAAAGCATCGCGCGGCATGGCACCGGTCATAGGCGCAGTGCCCGGCCACCGCAAGCGCGGCGCTTGCGCAAATGGCGGGCTTGGGTAAAGTGACGCCAACCGACAAGGAAATGCCCGTGAGACGCGCGTGATGAACACCCCCAAGACCGGCACGACCGATGCCTATTCGATGATCCTCGATGCGATCGACGGGGGCACCTACCGGCCCGGCGACCGGCTTGTGGAAAGCGAACTGGCCGAAAGGTTCAATGTATCCCGCACGCCTATTCGTGAAGCATTGCAACGACTTGAGACACAATCGCTGTTGGCGCGCGAGGGGCGCAGCCTGATTGTGGCGTCGCTGGATCACAACCAGACAGCAGAGCTTTACGTGGTGCGCGGAGAGCTGGAAGGGCTGGCCGCCCGCCTGGCCGCACGGCATGCCACCGCCGAAGAAGTCCGTGTGCTGCGCGAAATGGTTGAGGCCGATGACGCGCTGGTCGACAACCCGACGGCCCTGTCACGCAGCAACCGGCGCTTTCACAAGCAGGTGCATCTGGCCTCGCACAACCGCTATCTGGTGCAGCAGCTTGATCTGGTCTACCGCTCGATGGCGCTGATGGCGACAACGTCACTGGCCGCCGAGGGCCGGGGCGAGATTGCGCAGGCCGAACACGCGCGGATTGTCGAACGGATCGAGGCACGGGACGAAGAAGGGGCGGATGCGGCGCTGCGCGCGCATATCTCTGTGGCCTTCGTGACCCGCCTCAAACAGGAAGCGGCGAAGGTCGAAGGCGCGGAGTAGGGCGGTCGATCTTGCGCACCGGTTTCGGGCAAGGCTTTGTAAAATATACGTTTCATTTTGATCGACGCTGGTTCAGCTGCCTGTCAGGCGCAATTGTGCCTTGTCTGCGATTTTCTGTCTGCCTGCGGTTCCGGGTGCCGCTGTTTCAGGCTCCGGCGTGACGCCATGTTCCGTCTTGTCCCAGAAAAACGGGCTGACCACGAATTCATGCAGCCCCTTGATCGCCGCAAGCGCGCCAAGCGGGAAGTAGAATGGCGTGGTGAACACCCACCACATCAGATGACGGTGCTCTTTGCCCGAGGTGGCGAGCAGCGACAGGCCAAGATTGAGGGTAGAGGACAAGATAAACACCACCACCATAGACCACAGCGCCACCGGGCCCAGCGTGGTTTCGACAGGGTGCGCAAAGCCTGCAACCGCAATCCAGAAGGACCACAACAGCGGCGCAAGCAGGAATTGCGACACGGTGGCCAGCAGCATCGTTTGCAACCCGATAAACCGCATCCAACCCAGATCAGCCAGCAATTGCAGCGGGTGACGCATGTGAACACACCACGTGATCAGAAATCCCTTGAGCCAACGGGAGCGTTGCCGCACCCACGGCCACAATCGGCAATTGGCTTCTTCATAGGTGACAGTGGGCAGCAGTTCTGTGACAAAGCCGCGCCGCGCCAGACGCACGCCAAGATCGGCATCCTCGGTGACGTTATGGGCATCCCAGCCCGCGAGGTCTTCAAGCACGCTGCGCCGGAAAAACAGGGTTGTCCCGCCCAGCGGAATGACCAGACCCAAGCGCGCCACACCGGGCAGCAATACCCGCCACCAGGACGCATATTCGATTGTAAAACAACGCGATAGCCAGTTTGCGCGGCTGTTGTAGTAGTCCAGAATGCCCTGCAGACAGGCCACGTTATCGGGCGCATTGTGAAAACGGCTGACCACCCGGTCTAACTGATCCGGCTCGGGGGCATCCTCGGCATCCCAGACGCCAATGATGCTGCCTTTGCAGAAATCCAGCGCATAGTTCAGCGCGCGTGGTTTGGTGGTCAGACGGTTGGCTTCGGGCACTTCGATCACGCTGATCCAGGGCGGCAGTTCTGTGCGGGCAAGGGTTTCTTTGGTGGTGTTGTCATGCGCTTCAAGCACGAGCACGACATCGAGCAGGGATTTGGGATAGGTCAGGCGCGTCAGCCGCGTGATCAGCGCCCCGGCGATTTCCTTTTCCTTGAGCAGGGGGACAAGTATCGACACGCGGGGCAACCGGTAGGGCAGCGCGTGCGGCAGGCTTAGCGGTGGCGGGGTTTCGGCGGTCTTGTGAGTGATCTGGGACCAAAGCGCCGCGGCCTTAAGCGTGGTGGTCATCAGCAATGTGAGGAACGCCCAAAGGATGGCGATGGTCACCGTCCAAAGCGGCGCAAGGACAAGCGCAAGCAGCACAAGGCCCAGTGCAGCGATAGCCCAGATGCTGCGGCTACGACCGGTGATGTTCCACGTCCGGCAGGAAATGGCGGCGGGCACCCGATTTGCGGCTTTTTGTGCCAGTTCGACACCGTACAGACGGCTGATTTCCTCCTGTATCTGCTGTTCGTCCGCGATGACCGGCAGGATGCTCGGCACCCTGTCGCCAAGGGCAAGGCGCAACGTCTCAAACTCATGCGGTCGGCTGGTGGCGATCAGAAGGGCACCGCCAAGTTCCGCCCAGACGACGGCGCGGAATTTCAGGCACAACCCGACGGGCAGATGGTGTGACAGGGTTGCGCGCGCGGGATCACGGCGCAGATCGACGCGTTGCGCCGCGTATTGATGCCCCAGCGCGTCAAGCACATGATGCCGGTCCGCCAGCCCCTCCGCGATAAGAATTTCACCCAGTGGCGCGTCCACGTGCCGCTGAAGATCCAGCGCATGAACCAGATCCTTGCCGGAGATCACCCCGGCCTTGATCAGATAGCGCCCCAGCGGCATGCGCGGGGTGGTGCGGGGGGCGATTTGCGGATCGGATAGCAGGAGCCGCAGGTTGGACATGAATATGGGCCTTATTCGTTCGAATAAGGTAAACATGCCGCACGCGTGGTTAATGCGGCGTTAAGGGAACGGCACGTTTGCCCGCAAAACAACGGTTTTGGGGTGCAAAATGTTAAGATTCGCGCTCAGACAGTGGATTTGGCCCCGGTACGCTCTGCCATCGCGGCGGCAAAGCGTTTAAAGAGGTAATAGCTGTCCTGTGGTCCGGGGGAGGCTTCGGGGTGGTGTTGTACGGACCAGACGGGCCGGTCGGCCATGCGGATGCCGCAGTTCGACCCGTCAAAGAGCGAGACATGGGTTTCCACTACACCCTTGGGCAAGGTTTGCGCATCCACAGCAAATCCGTGGTTCATCGAGGTAATCTCGACCTTGCCGGTGTCGTTGTCCTTGACCGGGTGGTTGGCACCGTGGTGGCCGTGGCTCATCTTGACGGTCTTGGCCCCCAAGGCCAGCGCCAGCATCTGATGGCCGAGGCAAATGCCAAAGACCGGCACGTCCGTCTTGTCCAGCACATCGCGGATCATTGGCACGGCGTATTCACCTGTCGCTGCCGGGTCGCCCGGTCCGTTGGACAGGAACACCCCGTCAGGGTTATGCGCCATCACGTCATCAAAGGTGGCCGAGGCCGGCAAGACCGTCACATCGCAACCCGCCGAGGCCAGACAACGCAGGATGTTGCGTTTGGCACCATAGTCGACAGCGACGACTTTGTGTTTGGGATCAGTCTGTTGGCTGTAACCGTCAGGCCATGCCCAGCGCATTTCGTCCCAGCGGTAGGATTGCGAGCAGGTGACGTCCTTTGCCAGGTCCATCCCTTCAAGTCCGGCGAAATCGCGGGCTGCCTTGATCAGTGCTTCAATGTCAAAATTACCGTCGGGATCATGGGCAAGTGCCACGTGGGGCGCACCCTGATGGCGGATGGCGCGGGTCAGGCGGCGGGTGTCGATCCCGCCGATGGCGATGCGCCCGCGTGCTGCCAGCCAGTCCGACAGGGGCTGCACATTGCGCCAGTTCGACGGGTCGGTCGGCATCCATTTCACCACCATGCCAGCGGCCACAGGATCGGCGGTTTCATCGTCCTGCGGATTGGTGCCGACGTTGCCAATGTGGGGGAAGGTGAAGGTGACAACCTGACCCGCGTAGGACGGATCGGTCATGATTTCCTGATAGCCGGTCATGGCGGTGTTGAAGCAAAGCTCTGCCACCGTTTGCCCTGTGGCACCAAAGCCCATGCCGTAGAACAACGACCCATCCGCCAGAGCAAGCAGGGCGGTCGGGCGGGGGGATGTGGGCGCGGACATAGGGCAGTCTCCGGCAGGGTGTGATTGGGTAAACGATGCCGTGGATACCTGTCTGCGTGGTCCGGGTCAAGTGTTTGGAAAAAATGAGATTTTCATATTTTTCAATCGCTTACCCCTGTGATGCCCCCATTGCGTGCGCGGGGTCGTTTGTCTATGTTGCGAAATTCGTAAACGGTCGGACAGGAAGATCACAGATGGTGCTGCGCACACGCATTTCGGACGCTTTGAAAAAGGCAATGAAGGACAAGGACGCCAAGCGGCTGTCGACGTTGCGGTTGATCAACGCGGCGATCAAGGACAAGGACATCGACGCCCGTGCCGGTGGCAGTGACGAAGGTGTGCCGGAGACGGAAGTGCTTGCGATCCTTGGGAAAATGACCAAGCAGCGGATGGAATCCGCGCGCGCCTACGAAGAGGGTGGCAGGCTGGATCTGGCAGAGCGGGAGCAGTCGGAGATCGAGATTATCGAAGAGTTCCTGCCGCGTCAGTTGAACGAGAAAGAGACCGATGCGGCGGTCGAGGCGGCGATTGCGGAGATCGGCGCGGACAGTATTCGGGACATGGGCAAGGTAATTGGTGCGCTGAAAGCGCAGTACACCGGGCAGATGGATTTTGGCAAAGTGGGGCCAATGGTGAAAGATCGGTTAAGCTGAACCGGTTCAGGCGCGCCCTGTGGGTATTTGGTAACCGGATATCAACCAAACTGACTGTTTGTTAACCTGTTGCGCAACACTTGCTGTGCATGTCTGTTTTGTCCTTATATTACAGCTCCTTGCCGCGTGACCCTCACTTGATGGTTGAGCGTGGTTAACCCAAAATTTACGCTCACCCCGCGTACACCGCCTGTACACCCTGCGTGCACCGGAGGGGGTGCTTTTTGGGGGTCTGTGTGCCGCACGCGGCGACGGTCTTGTCCGCACGGTTGCTAGCGTTTCAGGCTGCGTTTCAAATCGTCAAAAAGTGCGACGCGTTCTTCTTCGCTGAGGAAGCTGCCGATCTCTACCTCCCGGCCCTCGCCGCGCAGGGTGATGTAATGGGGGATGGGCCCCTTGTTTTCGTAGTCGGTCACGGTGGTCCAATAGCGGTTGCAGCGCCATTCCTTCAATTCGCCCTTGGGTGTTCTGTGCGACAGATGGGCGGTGGTGCCGTCCAGCGTCAGTATTTCCTCAATCTGGCGGGACTTGTGATTGGATTGCAGCGCAAAATACACCCCGCCCACCGCCATCAGCACGAAGGGTAACATGCCCCAAAGCAGGACCGTGCCCAAAAGCGTCATTGTGGGGATCAGAATCAGCGTGAAAGTGGTCAGGATGAAAGCGGCAAACCCGCGGGCGGGCAGGCTTTGGTGGGGCCAGAGGCGCATTTCCTGCGCGGTTGCGTCGGGCGGTGTTTTCCATTCGTAGGGCATCGGCGGATCCGTCTGTGTTTCGCGCCAAGATAGCGCAGGGCACACAGGGTGCAATGCGACAGGATGGAGCGGATCAGGCGTATTGGATCAAATCCCAGCGATTGCCGAAGGTGTCGGTGAAAACGGCGACGGTGCCGTAGGGTTCGTGACGGGGGGCTTCCTCGAACGCGACACCTGCGGCGGTGAGGCGGGCGTAATCTTTGGCAAAGTCCTGCGTTTCGAGAAAGAGCCAGACGCGGCCCGCGCCCTGGGTGCCGATGGCGGCGCGTTGGGCGTGCGTTGAGGGTTCGGCGAGGATGATGCCGGTCTGCGCGTCGGCGGACGGGGCGATGCGGACCCAGCGTTTGTGGCCCTGGTCGATGTCATCAATCAGGGTGAAGCCGAGGGTTTGGGTGTAGTAGGCGATGGCCGCGTCGTAGTCGGGGATGATGAGGGTGAGCGCGGAGAGGTGCATGGGGCCTAACGTCGTTTATCTTTGAACATCTCGATGATCCTGTTGATCACCGCAGTATTGGCCTGTTGGTACCACGCTTTACCGCTCAGTGCGCGGTGTATCGGCCAGAATGCTTTGTCAGGATCGATACGCAGGATGCTGGCGATCTCATCGGGGATGTTCGAGAGGAAGGCGCTTGCCGCCACCTCAACCTCCGCTTCTTTTGCGTCAAAGTGGGCGTGGCCGTCCGGATGCCAGACTCCTGCTTTCACCATGTGTGGTGCCGCTTTTTGGGTCCAGCGATACCCTTGGGATGTGGTCTCCAGATATCCGAGTACGGCAAGATCCATGAGCGACTGGACGCTGTTTTCCTTGCGGTCGTCTGGTTTAGCATGTGCCGGTAGGGCTTTGGCTTGAAAAGGGAATTGGGTTGTGGGCAGTTCATTAAAACCGCTGCTCAATTCGATGTATGCGTGAAATATCGCGTCAAAGGTGTGGTTCAGATTTCCATCTGCGAAATGGGCAGGCAAGTTGGTCGCGTCTGTCGTGAGATGGTGAAAGGCGCGGCCATCGGGCTCCGGGATAAGGGCAGTGGTGATTTGCAGTTGTTCGACGAGCAGTTCTTGGGCGTCGGCCCATGCATCCACATGCGTCGGACCCACGATGCGGTCTCCCTTGCGGGCGGTGTCGGTCATCATCCGGATGATGACAGCTGTCATGGATGCGCAGGCGTTCGCGATTTGCTGATCTGTTGGCATGGGCGTTCCAAAGGGTGTTTTGGACGTGTTACTGCGGAATGTTGTTGAGAGTGTGGTTCTGTTGGGATGACATCGGGCTGCGTTGAGACCGAAACGGGCGTTCAGGTGGCCAAACCCAATCGCCCGCGTTCTGCTGAATTTCAATGCGAAGACCACGCCGGCCCAGAAGGCTGATTACGACGAAGGAACAGCGAAAGATTTTACGCTGCCAGTACGATTAGCTTGGTCACCGGTCGCCGCTCACTCCAATTCCACCAGCAGATCCTTGGCGTCGATCTGTCCTCCGGCGGTCACGTGCACGGCCTTGACCACCGCGTCGCGTTCGGCGTGGATGCCGGTTTCCATTTTCATCGCTTCGATGGTCAGCAAGAGATCGCCTGCGTGGACCTGTTGGCCGACAACGGCGCCCACGGTGGCGACCACGCCGGGCATGGGGGCGCCGATGTGGTTTTCGTTGCCCGCTTCGGCCTTGGGGCGCTGGATCGTGGTGGCTTTGACCAGACGGTTGGGCACGCGGATCACGCGGGGCTGGCCGTTCAACTCGAAAAAGACTTTTACCTCGCCGTCCTCGTTGGTGTCACTTGCCGCCTGCATGCGGATTTCCAGCGTCTTGCCGGGGTCGATTTCGGCGCTGATCTCTTCGCCCGGTTCCATGCCGTAAAAGAACGTCTGTGTGGGCAGGGTGCGCACGGGGCCGTATTGGCGGTGGCGGCCCATGTAATCGAGGAAAACCTTAGGGTACATCAGGAATCCGGCGAGGTCTTCGTTGTCGATGTCCATGCCGTCGAGCTGTGCGGAGAGGTCCTTGCGGGTGGCTTCCAGATCGACCGGGGCGAGGTGCGCGCCGGGGCGGTCGGTGTTGGGTGCCTCGTCCTTCAGCACCTTGTGGATGATCGTATCCGGAAAGCCGCCGGGAGGCTGGCCGAGGTTGCCGCGCATCATGTCGATTACTGAATCGGGGAAGGCGACATCGGTGGCGGGGTCTTCGACATCGGCGCGGGTCAGGCCCTGGGACACCATCATCAGGGCCATGTCGCCCACGACCTTGCTGGACGGCGTGACTTTGACGATGTCGCCGAACATCTGGTTTACGTCCGCATAGGTGCGCGCGACTTCGGGCCAGCGGTCGTCAAGGCCGAGGCTTGCCGCCTGCGCCTTGAGGTTGGTGAACTGGCCGCCGGGCATTTCGTGCAGGTAGACCTCGGAGGAGGGCGCCTGCATTCCGGTCTCGAAGGCGCCGTACTGGTTGCGCACCTCTTCCCAGTAGTCAGAGATTTCGCGCACGGCGGTCATGTCGAGGCCGGTGTCGCGGTCGGTATGCTGCAAGGCGGAGACGACGGAGCCGAGGGTGGCTTGGGAGGTGTTGCCGCTAAGCGCATCCATCGCGCAATCGACGGCGTCGACGCCTGCCTCAGATGCGGCGAGGATCGTGGCGCAGGCGATGCCGGCGGTGTCGTGGGTGTGGAAGTGGATCGGCAGGCCGACCTCGGATTTCAGCGCCTTGACGAGGACGCGGGCTTGGGCGGGTTTCAGCAATCCTGCCATGTCCTTGAGGCCCAGCACATGTGCGCCTGCGGCCTTCAGGTCCTTGCCCATCTGGATGTAGTATTTCAGGTCGTATTTCGCGCGGTCGGGGTCGAAGATGTCACCGGTATAGCAGATCGTGCCTTCGCAGACCTTGTTCGCGTCGATCACCGCGTCCATCGCGACGCGCATGTTTTCGACCCAGTTGAGGCTGTCGAAGACGCGGAAGACGTCGACGCCGGATGTCGCTGCTTGTTTGACAAAGAACTGCACCACGTTGTCGGGGTAGTTGGTATAGCCCACGCCGTTTGAGGCGCGCAGCAGCATTTGCGTCATGATGTTGGGCATGCGTTCACGCAGGTCGCGGAGGCGCTGCCACGGGCATTCCTGCAGGAAGCGGTAGGCCACATCAAAGGTGGCGCCGCCCCAGCATTCGACCGAGAAAAGCTGCGGCAGGTTGGCGGCGTAGGCGGGGGCGACCTTGATCATGTCGTGGGAGCGCATGCGGGTGGCGAGCAGGCTTTGGTGCCCGTCGCGCATGGTGGTGTCGGTGATGAGAAGCTGGCGTTGCTGGGACATCCAGTCGGCCACGGCTTGCGGGCCTTTTTGTTCCAGCAGGTTGCGGGTGCCCATCATCGGCTCGGCGCGGTTGGCGGGTGGTTTGGGCTGGCGCGTGGTGACGGGCAGGCGCGGGTGGCCTTTGGTCTCGGGGTGGCCGTTCACGGTGATGTCCGCGATATAGGTCAGCACCTTGGTGCCGCGGTCCTTGCGCTTGGTGAACTGGAACAGCTCCGGCGTCTCGTCGATGAATTTGGTGTGGTAGGTGTTGTCGAGAAAGCTGGGGTGGCGCAGCAGGTTTTCGACGAAGGCGATGTTGGTGGACACGCCCCGGATGCGGAATTCGCGCAGGGCGCGGTCCATGCGGGCGATGGCCAGTTCAGGTGTTTGTGCCTTGGCGGTGACTTTCACCAACAGGCTGTCGTAGTAGCGGGTGATGACGCCGCCCGAATAGGCCGTGCCGCCGTCAAGGCGGATGCCCATGCCCGTGGCCTCGCGAAAGGCGGTGATGCGGCCGTAGTCGGGGATGAAGTTGTTCTGCGGGTCCTCGGTGGTGATGCGGGTTTGCAGGGCGTGGCCTTGCAGCTGGATGTCATCCTGTGAGGCTTTGCCGGTGGCCTCGGCAATGGTCTTGCCCTCGGCGATCAGGATTTGCGCCTGTACGATGTCGATGCCGGTGACTTCTTCGGTGACGGTGTGTTCGACCTGCACGCGGGGGTTCACCTCGATGAAGTAGAATTTGCCGTCGGCCATATCCATCAGGAATTCGACGGTGCCCGCGCATTCATAGTTCACATGGGCGCAGATTTTCCGGCCCAGATCGCAGATTTCCGCGCGCTGTTCCTCGGTCAGGTAGGGGGCGGGGGCGCGCTCGACCACCTTCTGGTTGCGGCGCTGGACGGAGCAGTCACGCTCGTAGAGGTGGTAGATTTCGCCGTGTTTGTCGCCAAGGATTTGCACTTCGACGTGGCGGGCCTTGAGGATCATTTTCTCAAGGTAGCCTTCGCCGTTGCCAAAGGCGGCTTCGGCCTCGCGGCGGCCTTCGAGGACTTTCTCTTCGAGTTCACTCTCATCGTAAATGGGCCGCATGCCGCGCCCGCCGCCGCCCCAGGAGGCCTTGAGCATGAAGGGGTAGCCGACCTTTTTCGCTTCGGCCCGGATGGCATCCATATCGTCGCCCAGCACTTCGGTGGCGGGGATGACGGGCACGCCGGCCTCAACCGCGACGCGGCGGGCAGAAGCTTTGTCACCCAATGCGCGCATGGTTTCCGCCTTTGGGCCGATGAAGGTGATGCCGTTGTTTTCGCAGGCGTCCACGAAATCGGGGTTCTCGGACAGCAGGCCATAGCCGGGGTGGATGGCGTCGGCGCCGGAGGCTTTGGCGACGCGGATGATCTCGTCTATCGAAAGGTAGGCGGCAACGGGGCCAAGGCCCTCGCCGATGCGGTAGGCCTCATCCGCCTTGAAGCGGTGCAGGCCCAGCTTGTCTTCCTCGGCGTAGACGGCGACGGTCTTTTTGCCCATCTCGTTGGCCGCGCGCATGATGCGGATGGCGATTTCGCCGCGGTTGGCGATGAGGATTTTCTTGAAATCGGGCATGGTGTTCTCCGCTTGTGTTGGGCGCACCTTAGGCACGCTGCACTGCGGCACAATACCCAATACCCCGCAGTTTGTCACATTTCAGAAACATTTTGACATCGTCAGCGCTAACGCGGTGCCGTTAGGTCAATTCAAGCGGTTCGGGAAGGGATTTGAGGTCGGCAGCACCCAGCTGGCCCATGTTGGCGGTCATGTCCTTGGCCAGCATGTCGATCAGGTGGTCGACGCCCTGTGCGCCCAACGCGCCGAGCGCGAAATGAAAGGCGCGGCCCAGCATGACGAAATCGGCCCCCAAGGCGAAAGCACGCAGGATGTCGAGACCGGATTCGACGCCGCTGTCAAAGATCAGCGGCAGCTTGGTGGCCGCACGGATGGCGGGCAGGGCCTCGATGCTGGCGGGGGCGGCGTCGAACTGGCGACCGGCGTGGTTCGATATCCAGATGGCATCGGCGCCCATGGCTTCGATACGGGTGGCGTCTTCGGCGCGCATGATGCCTTTGACCAGCAAGGGGCCGTCCCAGTTGTCGCGCAGCCATGTGACGTAATCCCAGTCGGGCGAGGTGCGCAGAAGGTAGCCCACATGGGCGGTGGGCGGCAGGCCTTCGGTGGCGGCAGAGGTGTATTTGTCGATCCCGCGCATGTAGGGCATGCCGCGTTTGGCCGTCTCGCGCGCCCAGGTGGGGCAGGTGGCGATCTGGGCCAGCAGGCGCGGCGTGATCTTGGGCGGGTTGGTCAGGCCCGAGCGGACCTGCCGTTCGCGGCGCGAGGAGGTGGGCACGTCGACGGTCAGAACAAGCGTGGTAAAGCCTGCCTCCCTTGCGCGCGCCAGCATGTCGCGGCGGATGTCCTCGTCGCGCGGCGGGTAAAGCTGGAACCATGCGTGCGGGCCGAGATGGGGGGCCATGTCCTCGGGGCTTTGGGTGGCGACGGTTGAGATGCAGTAGGGGATGTTATGTGCGGCGGCGGCGCGGGCAAGCGTCGGTTCCGCACCGGGCCAGATGAGGCCAGACATGCCGATGGGGGCGATGCCGAAAGGCAGGGGATGGCGGTGGCCAAGGAAGGACGTGCTCAGATCAGGTGTGATATCGCCGTGCAGGATGGAGGGGGGAAAGCCGACCTTGTCCAGCGCTGTACGGTTACGCGCCTTTGTCGCCTCGTTGCCCGTGCCGCTGTCGAGGTATTCCCAGACAAATTTCGGGATGCGCCGTTGCGCGCGTTTTCGCAGATCACCAAGGGCGGGATATCGGCTGTGCAGGTCCATGAAGGTATCTGCATGCAATCCCGTCTGATTGTCCAGCGGGGGTGCACAGGATGTGCACCTTACGGGGGTGGGCCGGAGCCCCACCTTACGGATACCGCCCCAACGCAGCGTGGGGTATTTTTGGCATCATTTGGATTGAGTTGTAGCGGAAAGATGAAGCGGGACGTGTCGCTTCATCTTTCCGGTACAACTCCTCTACAGGCTGCTGCATATGCGGACCGTTGCGTTTATCGCGTAAGGTGCAGATCTTCTGCACCCTGTTTGGCGGAGAAAGCACTGGAACACAGCGCGAACACGGGTTTTCCTTTGGTGCATATCTGGCTAGGTTGGCACCATGAGTGGATTTGATGAAATGGACGCCTTTGAAGGCGCATCTTTGTCGGCGCGCGCGATGGCGGCGCGGCCGCAGCCGTATCTGGATGGGTTGAACCCCGCACAGCGCGCGGCAGTGGAGCAGATGGATGGGCCCGTGTTGATGCTGGCCGGGGCCGGGACGGGCAAGACCAAGGCGCTGACCACGCGGATTGTGCATTTGATGCAGACGGGGCGGGCACGACCGAACGAGATTTTGGCGGTGACCTTTACCAACAAGGCCGCGCGGGAGATGAAAAACCGTGTGGGCGGAATGCTGGGACAGCATGTGGAGGGGATGCCCTGGCTGGGCACCTTCCACGCGATTTGTGTGAAGTTGTTGCGGCGTCATGCGGAATTGGTGGGGCTGAAGAGCAATTTTACGATTCTGGATACCGATGATCAGTTGCGGCTCTTGAAGCAGTTGGTGGCCGCCGAAGGGATTGATGACAAGCGTTGGCCCGCGCGGATGCTGTCGGGGATCATTGACGGCTGGAAAAACCGCGCGATCACGCCGGACAAGATCCCGGCGGCGGATGCGGGGGCCTATAACCACAAGGGACCGCAGATTTACGCCGCCTATCAGGCGCGGCTGAAGGAGTTGAATGCGACGGATTTTGGCGATCTGCTGTTGCATATGGTCACGATCTTCCAGACCCACGCAGATGTGCTGGAACAGTATCAGCGCTGGTTCAAATACATCCTTGTGGACGAGTATCAGGATACCAACGTCGCGCAGTATCTGTGGCTGCGGCTGCTCGCGCAGGGGCACAAGAATATCTGTTGTGTGGGCGATGATGATCAGTCGATCTATGGCTGGCGCGGGGCCGAGGTGGGCAACATCCTGCGGTTTGAAACGGATTTTCCGGGCGCGCATGTGGTCAAGCTGGAGCAGAACTATCGCTCCACCCCGCATATTCTGGCGGCTGCATCGGGCGTGATTGCGGGCAATCAGGGACGGCTGGGCAAGACGTTGTGGACCGACCGCGAGGAAGGCGAGAAAGTGCGCCTTATTGGTCATTGGGACGGCGAGGAAGAGGCGCGCTGGATCGGCGATGAGGTCGAGGCGATGCAGCGCGGGACGCGGGGGCTGGACCCATTCTCATTGGACGATATGGCGATCCTTGTGCGGGCGAGCCACCAGATGCGGGCGTTTGAGGACCGGTTTTTGACCATCGGTCTGCCCTACCGCGTGATCGGGGGGCCGCGATTCTATGAGCGGATGGAGATCCGCGATGCGATGGCCTATTTCCGCATTGTGACAAGCCCCGACGACGATCTGGCGTTCGAGCGGATTGTGAACACGCCAAAGCGTGGGCTTGGCGACAAGGCGCAGCAGAAGATACAGGTGACGGCACGCCAGCACGGGGTGAACCTTGTGGATGGCGCGCGGATACTGCTGGCCGAGGGCGGGCTGACCGGCAAAGGGGCGGCGCAACTGCGGTTGCTGATCGACGGGATCGAGCGGTGGAACGGCAAGCTGCGCGGGCCTGCGATGCCGGTGGACGTTGAGAATAGCGTCATTGATGACGAGGCGGGACCGGTGCGGCAGGAGTATGGGCCGCCGGAGATGTCGCATATGGAACTGGCCGAGATCATTCTGGACGAGAGCGGCTATACCGGCATGTGGCAGAACGACAAGACGCCCGAAGCGCCCGGACGGCTGGAGAACCTCAAGGAATTGATCAAGGCGCTGGAGCAGTTCGAGAACCTGCAGGGTTTCCTCGAACACGTCAGCCTGATCATGGACAACGAGAGCGACGATGGGGGTGCCAAGGTCAGCATCATGACGTTGCATGCGGCCAAGGGGCTGGAGTTTCCGGCGGTGTTTTTGCCGGGGTGGGAGGACGGTCTGTTCCCCTCGCAACGCTCGATGGATGAGAGCGGGATCAAGGGTTTGGAGGAAGAGCGCAGGCTGGCCTACGTGGGGATCACGCGGGCCGAGGCGCTGTGCACGATCAGCTTTGCCGCCAACCGGCGGGTGTTCGGGCAGTGGCAATCCTCCATGCCGTCGCGGTTCATTGATGAATTGCCCGAGGAGCATGTGGAGGTGCTGACGCCGCCGGGGCTTTACGGTGGTGGGTTCGGGGCTGCGGGCATGGCGGCAAGTGCATCGGTGCGCGAGCAGGAGATGATGGGGTCGAACCTGCACGAGAAAGCGGCGGAGGCGAATGTCTATAATTCGCCGGGTTGGCGGCGCTTGCAGGCGCGATCCGGCGCGCGGGGGATTTCGCAACCCAGCGAGGCGCGCAATGTCACGATTGATATGAATGCGGTCAGCAGCTTTACGATGGGCGAGCGGGTGTTTCACCAGAAGTTCGGCTATGGGGCCGTGATCGGGATCGAGGGTGACAAGCTGGAAGTCGCGTTTGAGAAGGCGGGCACGAAGAAAGTGGTGTCGCGTTTTCTGACCGGCTGTGACGACGTGCCGTTCTAGACAGGGCGTGAGTGGCACCGCGCGGGGCCACGAAGTTGCCTTTGGCGTCCCTGTGGCGTGTTGCCGTCTGCCGGGAATGCCCGGCGGATGAGCCTGTTGTCAGCGCATGGCGTTCCGCGTGCATTTTGGCCTTGCCCCACTGGCATCCCCTTGGCACACTTTTAAAGTGTATTTACGGCAGGGGGGTCTGCGCGGCTGTGACCAAAGCCACCGCCTTCTGTCTTGTCTTGTTTCAGCGACGGAGGATAGATTGGCTGAATTTGACTGCAAGAAAATGAAAAAGAACTTGGGCGTGCTGGATCAGGCGATCAGTGATGCGGACAGCAAGCTGTCAGAGATGGAGGACGTGTTCAAATGGTCGCGGTCTTCCCGGTCCAAGGCTGCACTGAAAAAGATGCGCGCGGCGTTGAAAGCGGCGCAGAAGGTTGGGAGCAGGGCGGAATTGCCCGTCGATGTCTGCGTGGCCGTGGGTGAAGCATTTGATGAGACGCGCAGCGCCTTTGAGGCGGAAACCAAGGATCTTCACAGCCGGTGCAAGAACCTGAGCAAGGCGGAAATGCAGGCATACGGCGATGTCGATTACGCCCGGACGATGTGCCACGCCAAGGTAGAGCGATCCAACCTGCCGCGCGCGATGAAAAAGGTCTTCGATATGGGGGAAGACGGGATGATCCAGAAGTCCTTTTTCAAATGGCTGCAGAATGCGCTGTCAGCGGATATGAAGAAGGCGCGCAAAAAGATCGTCTGACGGTCTGCACCGCCTGTGGCGTGCAGGACAACATGGACCGCGCGGGAAGCATCTGCATCCTGCGCGGTCCGTCGTTTTTTTCGGGCCTGTGTTATTCACCGGGCGGGGTGTAGGTGTCGATCACCCGGCAGGTGGTCAGGCCGTTGGCACGTGCCCATGCGCGGTCCTTGATGCGCACATTTGTCATCTCTTCCGCGACCTCAAGCTCGCAATAAGCAATGGCGGTTGCGCGGGCTTCGGCCATGTTGGGCCAACCGTGCGAATAACCGTGATCCCCGGCCCCTGAGATGGCGAAGGCCCCGTAGCCCGTGCTGGTTTGCTTGTCGCGGTACACGCCTTGAAAGTCATGGGCGGTGATCGCGCCAAGACCGCCGACGGTCGTGCTGTTGGGGTCCACGCCTTCTGGCACGGCGACCCCATAGAAATTGCACGGGCCCTGCACATAAGCCTCGCAACCGCGTTTGGCGACGGCCTTGGCGGTGTTCAGATTGTGATAGCTGTAGGTGTAGAACGAGAAATCGCCTTCGGCGGCGGCGTAGAACGCGCCGAAGTAGGCCTTGCGGTTGCGGAACTGGTTGTAATGGCTGCGCTGCGCGCGGGTCAGTGTGACGTCTTCGACAGTGGCGTAGGTGTGTTTGGGGCCAAAGACCTTTGGTTGATCGGCGGCGGCACCCGCACCCACACAAAGTGTCAGGGCAGCGGCGAGGGGAAGTGTCTTGCGATACATGTCATCCATCCGTTTTGAGAATCGGTATGATTGTTTATTGACCAAAATATAATTTTATGGAACAAAAAATTATCGTGAAACAATAAATTTGAGGTTTTCATGCACCGTATTCGCAATCTGTCCACCCTTGCGATGATCATCCTTGTGCCGATGCTGGTCTACTATCCTTATGAAGCATTGTCGTGGAACCTTGAGCTGTCCTTTCTGGATCCCGGCAAATGGACGCGGAATGATTCCTGGGTGCATCCTGATGCGCAGATTGCCACCGGCACGCGCATTGTCTTTTTTACCGTCTGGCTGATCCCCACAATTCTGGGCTGGCTGGCCTATGTGACCGGGTTTTCGATCCTGCTGTTGCTGCGGCGGGGGACGGTTTTTGATGACCGCATCGCAGACAGGCTGATCTGGATGGGAGCGTTGATCTTTGGCTCTGCCAGCACATCGCTGCTGGCGGGTGCGGTCAGCCCGATGATCCGGTCGTGGCACAACCCCGACGGGCCGCTGCCGCTGCGGTTCTGGTATGACAGCGGCAATATCGGCATGACATTCTGCGGGCTTGGGTTTCTGTTTCTGGGCATCGTGATGCGCGAGGCGATCCGCATTGCGCGCGAGAACGAGGAATTCGTCTGATGGAGATTGTTGTCAGGCTGGATGTGATGCTGGCCACCCGCAAGATGAAATCAAAAGATCTGGCCGAGGCGGTGGGCATCACCGTGCAAAACATGAGCCTGCTGAAATCAGGCAAGGTCAAAGGTGTGCGGTTCGAGACGCTGGCCCGGATTTGCGAAGTGCTGGAATGTCAGCCCGGTGATCTGCTGGAAGCGGTGCCGGCGCAGGGCACATGAGATTTACCCACCGAAAAGGAATCTTTGAATGTTGAAGAAACTGGCAATGGGTGTGGCCGTGCTGTGCGTGGCTGTGGCGGCTTTGACGTTCTGGGCCACGCGGGACGTAGGGCCAAGCCATCCGGTGCTGCGTGAAGCAGAGCTGCCACCGCTGATGCCGGTGCGGGATGTCTATGCAGATACAAACTATGCGTGGGATTTTGTGGCCTCGCCGGATGCGCGGTATCTGGCGGTGCGGCGGTCTTCGGTTTTTGGGCGCAGGCAGGTGATCGAGCGGCGCGAGACCGGCGAAGAGATCACCGAACTGCCCGCTGACATCCTTTTTCTGCGCTGGCATCCCACGCGGGACGCGGTGCGTTTCATTCATCGCGGTGATGACTGGGAGGTTGATCTGGACAGGCCCGCGCGGGCCAACTGGACCCGGATCAGCCCGCAAAAACTGAGTGGTGGCTGGGCCAAGAACAAGATCCCGACGGACCCGGACATGCCAATCCTGACATGGGGGCGCGCAACAACCCGATCCGTGGCGCATATGTGGATGGTTTCGCAGGACGGCAAAACTGCCGAACGGGTCGCGGAAGGCAGCGAAGATACGATTTATTGGGTGTTCGACACCCAGAATATGCCGGTCCTGAGGGTTGATGCGCTGGATCCGGCGACACGTCAGGTGTTGCGCATGACGCCCGAGGGTTGGGTGCCGCTGATCACCCTGGGTGTGAACGACACTTTTGCGCCGCTGGAGGCCGTGGCAGAGGATGGCACGATGCTGACGCGGTCCTCGCGCGGGCGGGACACGGTGGCGCTGGTGCGGTTTGACACCGCTACGGGAGACGAAACCGTCGTGCTGATCGAGGAAGGGGCGGACATCGGCCTGCCTACGTCGCTTGGCCATGATGGCAGGATTGATGTGCTGCGTCTGCGGTCCGACGCGACGGAGCGCATCGCGCTGACCCCGCGCGGTGAGGTGTATCTGGAGGTGCTGGACGCCCTGCCGCAGCCCGTGACGCTGGGCCTGACAGTGCCAACAGCATCCGGGCGCTATGTGACGCAGGTGGTGTCGGCCCCGGGGATGGCACCGCAGGTGCTGCTCATTGATCTTGAGCGCGGCACGTCAGAGGTGCTTTTTGGCGGCGGTGCGATGGCGCAGCACAGCGCGGCGCTTGTGCCGGATGAAGCGGTGCGGTTTGTGGCGCGCGACGGGCTGGAGATACCGGCGGTGCTGACGCGGCCGGTAGGGGTGACGGGGCCGGTGCCCTTTGTGGTGCATGTCCACGGGGGCCCCGCGCTGCATGTCGCATTGGGCCAGCGGCCATTTGTGCAACTGCTGGCCAACCGTGGCTACGGGGTTCTGTCGGTGAACTTTCGCGGCTCTACCGGCTTTGGCAAGGCGTTTCAGGCCAAGGGATTCCGCGAGTATGGGCGGGCCATGCAGGATGACATTACGGATGCGGCCAACTGGCTGGTTGATCAGGGGCTAGCGGACCCGGATGCGCTGGCAGTGCTGGGCGAAAGCTATGGCGGCTATGCGGCGGCGATGGCGATGACCCGCGATCCGGGCCTGTTTGAGGTGGGCATTGCCGAGTTTCCGATGCTGGACGTTGAGTTTCAGACGAAACATCCCCCCGGTTTCTGGCGCAAGGAACTGGAAACATGGTGGCGCTATTTCGGGCGGATCAACACGTCAACCGATCTGGAGGCGATGCGCCGTCATGCGCCTATCCACCGGGTTGACGATCTGCACGGGCCGATGATGGTGCTGGCCGGGCGGAAAGATCCGATTATTGCGGTCCAGCAGGTGCGCAATTTTGAGGAAAAGGTTGCCGCTGCGGGCAAGGATGTCACGTTCCATTACCTTGCGAATGCAGGCCACGGGACGGAACACTGGCGCGACAACCTGCGCCGGGCGCGGCTGATCGAGGATTTTCTGGCCCAACATCTGGGCGGGCGGTCCGGCGGGACCGAACTGGCCGAATGGGCACCGTCGTTTATTGATTGATGCCTGTGCCACAAAAAAACAGCTGCACCCGGGGAGGCGGGTGCAGCTGTTCTCATGGTAGCCCAAAGCGTCAGGGAGGATCGGCCTTGGGTCTGGTTGCGCAAGCGCGATTCCGGGGAGGAGGGAAGTGTCGCTGCCTGCGCTGTCAGGCGGGCCACAGGGAGGGGTGGCACGCCCGATGGGGTTGCGTCCGGGGACCGGACGGTATCGGTTTTACTTTGTCGCGTTGCGCGCTGATTCCAGCGCGACCTGATAAAGCTCGGACCGGTGCAGGCCCAGATCGGCCAGGTCACGGTTGCTGAGCGCGCTGAGACCATTGTAGGTCGCGCGGAACAGGCGGTGCTGTTTGTAGCGTGTCGCCAGAGTATTGAAGATTGCTGCAGCGCGGAAACCCAGTGTGGAGCCGGTTGCGTGTGTTGTGTTCATGTATGCCATCGTGGCGCCTCTTTTTCATTCTTGTGATCGTCGTTTCGGATGAGGCGTACATATGCCTTTGCCGGGGCCGCACAACGGACATCCAAGCAAGGCCGATATGCAGCGCTTGCATAGGGGACGTAGGGGCAACGCATTGTTCTTGATACAGAAACGCTGACGCCGGGGCAGCGGTGCGGGGTGGTGCAAAGGGCGGGACAAAAAAAGAGCGGCGACATTCGGGAGGAGAATGTCGCCGCCAAAATCAAACCGTTTCGGGAGGAGGATGAACCGGTCTGGTCTTCTGTGCGGATGCACCTTGGTGCGTCCTATGCCATCAATATGGCTGCAATGCTGCGATTGCACAATGGATTTATTTGCAATGCTGCCATGCAGCGAAAACATGGTTGTGCTGGTCGATTGGCAGGCGCTGTGCCTAAAGAACGGGCAAATGGCCGCGTCCCCTTGCGCTTGGGGCGGGATATGCCATGTCAGGGGCAGGATCAGGAGGAACTAACATGTCAGTCACCAAAGCGGATGTCGAAGCGGCCCTTGAACGGGTGAGCCTGCCCGATGGGCGCAGTCTGATCGCGCATGATCTGGTGCGCGCGTTGACGGTTGAGGGGGGTGTCGTCCGTTTCGTGATCGAAGCGCCCAACGCTGATGTGGCCCGCCAGATGGGCCCGCTGCGGGATGCGGCGGAAAAGGTGGTGGCGGATTTACCGGGTGTGACGCAGGCGTCCGTCGCGCTGACGGCGCATGGACCTGCGGCAAAACCGGCCTCTGCGGGGGCACCGCCCAGCCTGAAGATTGGCGGTCATCCCAAACCGCAGGAGGGGCCGACCAAACCATCGGGCGTGCAGCGTATTCTGGCGGTAGGATCCGGCAAGGGCGGTGTGGGCAAATCAACCGTGTCGACAAACCTTGCCGTGGCGCTGGCACGGGCGGGGCGTAAGGTGGGCCTGCTGGATGCTGACATCTATGGCCCCAGTATTCCGCGCATGATGGGGGTGAACCGCAAACCCGCGTCCCCCGACGGCAAGACGATCATTCCGCTGCACGCGCATAGCGTCACGCTGATGTCCATCGGGTTCATGATGGAAGAAGGCAAGGCCGTGGTCTGGCGCGGGCCGATGTTGATGGGGGCGTTGCAGCAGATGCTGGGGCAGGTGGAGTGGGGCGAGCTGGACGTGCTGATCGTCGATCTGCCGCCCGGAACCGGTGATGTGCAGCTGACACTATGCACCAAGTCCGAGCTGACCGGCGCGATCGTAGTCAGCACGCCGCAGGATGTGGCACTGATTGACGCGCGCAAGGCGCTGGACATGTTCGGCACGCTCAAGACGCCGGTGCTGGGGTTGATCGAGAATATGTCGATGTTCGTCTGCCCCGATTGCGGTGCGGAGCATCAGATTTTCGGGCAGGGCGGTGTCGCGGCGGAGGCGGACAAGATGGGCGTGCCCCTGCTGGGGGCGTTGCCCATTGATCTGGAGACGCGGCTTGCGGGGGATGGCGGCACGCCGATAGCCGCAGGCGACAGCGCGATGGCGCAGGCCTATGCGCGGATTGCGGAAGGTTTGATCAAAGGCGGAATGGCCTGAACGCGCTGGCACCGGGGGACGATAGGGTCTGCCGGTGCTGCGCGCTAGAAATCATCAAAAACGGGCACGTCACCAAGGCGCACCAGAAATTCGGGTGATCCCACTTCGCCCGTTTTCAGATCCTCAATGACCATATAGGCATCCGCGCCGGCACAGCTGTCGTGCGCGGCTTCTCTTTCGGCCCGGTTCTGGGCCTCGGCTGCGTTTGAGTATTCAAACTGTTTGTCGATCTTCAATCCGCCCTGACCGCCGCTTTGGGCTGTGTAGGTCTGGCAGATATAATGTGTCTTGGTTTCCGGCGTCTGTGCGTCTGACATGGGGTATCCTTGCGTATCGGCAGGCGCATGAGGGGCGTCCGCTTTGACGTGTATATAGTGTGCGGTCTGCGCCGGGTGCGTTACTGGCCCAGCGAGCGGCCTTCGACCAGATGACCGTAGAGTGTGGTGAGCACTGAAATCAGGACCAGCCCTTCGATGGTGAAAGCCACTGTTGCGGCAAGGGTCCCAGTGACCCCGCCGGCCGGGACCAGCAGTTCGGTAAGGCGGAACAGGATTTCGTTCAGGCCGGTCAGCATCAGGGCGACGCCCCAGATTGGCCCTTGCAGCGGGGCGGTGGTGGCCCAGCCCTGCGACAGGGTAAGTGGATAGCCTATGGCGGCGGCGGGCAGGATGACGCTGATGCGCAGGGCGATCCAGATAAAAACAAGCCCGATGGCAAGGGTGACGGCATGGATCGCCAGCCCGCCTTGCTGGGGCGCGAACCCCGTGCTGAGCAGACCCAGAACGAACATCAGTGGCAGGATCGCCAGAACCTGCACCACCCCCACCAAAAGCGCGCGCCAGAGGTAGCCCAGAAAAAGGGCTGGCCCCAGATGGGAGTTTTCGGTGTTCGCCAGAACATGCCGGTGCCACAGAACAGCCAGCAGCGCAAAGCCCAGCAGGCTGATCAGGCCGAAGGCGGCAAACCATCCCATGTCCGACGGCACGCCTGCCTGCGGGCTGTCGCTTTCCAGCATCACAAGTGTATCGGGTGCAAAGAGGCTGGTGGCCACAGCGCCGCCCAGGATCATGACAAGCGCAGGCATCAACACCCGCAGCGTCTGGCGCGGGTCAAACATCAGCATGCGCAGGGCATGGGCCAGAATGGCCAGGGCGGTGCTCATCAAAGTCTCCTTGCGGACGTTATGGCGGTGTTTTGGGGCCAAAGGGCAGAAGAAGCAAGGCGACCCCGCGTCAAGAGATCGGGAAATTGCGTGTTTTAACAGAGTTCTGTGCCGGCAGGGTGGGATGGGCGTTTTGCCGCCCAGAAAGTGGGCAGTGTGCCGTTGGCGTTGTGATGGGGGGGGGGGGCGGGAGGCACCGGTGCGGGTCAGAACGGGAGATCATGGGACGCGGCATGGGAATGGATGGGAATATCCCGTCACTTTGAGGGGGGCATGCGCTTAATTCCGCCGAATCCGAATCACTTTTTACGAAAATACCTTGAAAAATCGGCTGACCTTCCGGTATTGAGGGAGAACGTACATAGAACACGGCCTGTGGATATCTCTGTTGATCAAAATAATTGGGAAAACATGGGACATTTTTGGCAATGCTAATCAGGCACAATATCTTGTGCCCTAGGGTCAGTCATGTGCCAATTAAGCTAAAATTGAGTACGATCTGACTACCAAATCTTGTTTTTCGGACCTGTGCAAAACAAGATATTGGGGATAAGGCCCAAAAAAAATGTAGACGCCCATGAATTCCCGTGGCATCCCTAGTGCATCGGATGAGAACGGGACACGGGGCACCAAACGACCCCAAACAAAAATAAAACCTAGCAGGTTTCATACAGGCACCCAGCTTTCATCAGACCAAGAGATCCGGCGCGCGGGCGAGCAGACATCCCCCCAGGTGGCGCGCGCAGTCGGACTTCCCCGCAAGAGCGGGACGAGGGCGGCGGGTTGATCAGTGGCAGCAGATCAAACCCGCCGTTTCCTTTTCTAGAGACACGAATTTGGGGCGGGACGGGACGTTATACAGTGAGCCGCAGGTTCAGAGGCGAAAGCCACCACAAAGTCGATGCGAAGGGGCGGGTGTCTATCCCGGCCTCTTTTCGGCGTGTGCTGGAGGCGGGCGACCCGAACTGGAAGTCAGGCGAAAACCCCGAACTGGTCATTGTCTACGGTGACAAGCGCCGCGAATACCTTGAATGCTATACAATGGAAGCCATCGACGAGGTGGATGCCAAGATCGACGCGCTGCCGCGTGGCGGGATGGAGCGCAAGATGTTGCAACGCCTGTTCCACGGGCAATCCTTTCCGACAAATGTGGACGAGACCGGGCGGCTGGTGCTGCCCGCCAAGCTGCGCCAGAAGATTGATCTGGACAACGAGGCGTTCTTTATCGCCGCCGGTGATACGTTCCAGATCTGGAAGCCCGAGACCTACGACACGGTAGAGCGTGCCAAGGAAGAAGAGTGGCTGGACGAGTTGCCCGATGATTTCGATCCGATGGCATTTCTTGACGGAACGCCGGGGGAATAAACGCCATGGCTGCTGCGGCCCCTCCCGATACATCTGCCCCCCATACTCCCGTCTTGTTGCGGCCTTTGCTTGAGGCCGTTTCGCCCGTTGAAGGGGTCTGGCTGGACGGCACATTCGGTGCGGGCGGTTATACACGCGGATTGCTTGAGGCCGGGGCCGAGCGGGTGATCGCGGTGGACCGTGATCCGCTGGCGTTCGAGATGGCGGCGGAATGGGCGGATGGTTACGGCGACCGTATCTTCATGCAGCGCGGCGTGTTTTCCAAAATGGACGACTATGCGCAGGATCTGGACGGAGTGGTGCTGGATCTGGGCGTGTCGTCGATGCAGCTTGATCTCGCCGAGCGTGGATTTTCGTTCATGCGCGACGGGCCGCTGGACATGCGGATGAGCCAGGACGGGCCGTCGGCTGCGGATATCGTGAACGGGGCCGAGGAAGAGGTGATTGCGTCGATCCTGTTTCAGTACGGGGAAGAACGCGCCAGCCGCCGGATTGCCAAGGCGATTGTACGCGCGCGCGAGGATGCACCGATCACCACAACGCTGAAACTGGCGCGGTTGGTGGAAGGGTGTCTGCCACGGTCCAAACCCGGACAGAGCCATCCCGCGACGCGCAGTTTTCAGGCGTTGCGGATTGCTGTGAATGACGAATACGGGGAATTGTTTCAAGGGCTTATGGCGGCTGAACGCGCGTTGAAGCCCGGTGGGCAGCTGGCGGTTGTGACCTTTCATTCGGTCGAGGACCGGATGGTCAAACGGTTCCTGACGGCGCGGTCCGGGGGCGGGGGCAATGCCAACCGCTTTGCGCCCGAAGTGGCCCGTGATGCACCGCAGTTTCGCGTGGAAAAGCGCAAGGTCATCGGGCCGGACGCGCAGGAGCTGGACGAGAACCCGCGCAGCCGGTCGGCCAAGCTGCGCGTGGCCATCAGAACGGATGCGCCCGCGGGCGAGATAGATGCGAAATCATTGGGCATGCCCATGGTGAAGGGACTTTGAGTTAAATGCGTGCGATCCTCCATATCCTCACGGCGGTGGCCGTTATCGGGCTGGCCTTCTGGGCCTACCGCGAGAATTACGCGACCCAGCAGGCGCTGAGCGAGGCGGACAAGCTGCACGCGAATATCCGCGCCGCACACGCGCGGCTGGCGGTGCTCAAGGCCGAATGGGCCTATCAGAACCGTCCCGACCGCCTGCGCGATCTGGCGGAGATCAATTTTGAGCGGCTGGGCCTGTTGCCCCTGCATCCCGATCAGTTCGGGCGGGTGGACGAGGTGCCTTATCCGGCGGCTCCGCTGCTGCCGATCACCAATCCTGTCGATGTCTCAAGCGCCGCTGCCGATGAGGACCCGCTATGATCCGTACACCGCTTCGCCCGCTGGCCCGTATCCTTGAGGCGCGTCAGAAGGGCGAGAACCCCGACGCCATCGAGAACGAGAATAAACGCATCCGCCACGAGCAGATGCGCGACCAGTCGCGCCTGCGTGCCGAAGGGCGGCTTTTGGTGCTGGGTGCGTTTTTCTTTTGTGCTTTCGCTGTGGTGGGCGCGCGTATGGGCATGCTGGCTAGCACCGACCCGGTCGAGCCGCGCGCGCATGCGCCGGGGGCCGTGATCAGCGCCAGCCGAGCCGATATCGTGGACCGCAACGGCAACATTCTGGCGACAAATCTGGACACCCACGCGCTTTACGCGCAGCCCAAGCATATGGTTGATCCGGTGCTGGCGGCAGAAGGTCTGGTCAAGGTGTTCCCTGATCTGGACCGCGACAAGCTGATCAAGGATTTTACGGGCAAGCGCAAGTTCCTGTGGATCAAAAAGAAAATCAGCCCGGAGCAGAAACAGGCCGTGCATGATATCGGTGATCCGGGACTTTTGTTCGCGCCGCGCGATATGCGCCTTTATCCCAACGGCACGCTGGCCGCTCACGTCATGGGCGGCGCGTCTTTCGGTAAGGAAGGTGTGCATGCCGCCGAGGTGATCGGGGTTGCGGGCGTTGAGAAGTACTTTGACGACTACCTGCGGGATCCGGCGAATGCGGGCAAACCGCTGCAACTGTCGCTGGATCTGTCCGTGCAGGCCGCCGCCGAGCGTGTGCTGTGGGGCGGTATGAAGCTGATGAACGCCAAGGGGGCCACCAGCGTTCTGATGGATGTGAAAACCGGCGAGGTTGTGAGCGTTGTGTCGCTGCCGTCGTTCGATCCCAACAACAGGCCCCGTCCGGCGACCGAAGGTGATGCATCCGACAGCCCGCTGTTCAACCGGTCGGTGCAGGGGGTGTATGAGCTGGGGTCGGTGTTCAAGATATTTGCCGCCACGCAGGCGATCGAGCTGGGGTTGGTCAATGCCAACACGGTGATTGATACCAAAGGGCCGATGAAGGTCGGCGGGTTTCGGATTGGCGAATTTCAGGGCAAGAACTACGGCAAGCTGTCGGTGACGGACATCATCGTCAAATCCTCGAACCGGGGCACCGGACGCATGGCACTGAACATCGGGGCAAAGCGGCAGAAGGAATTCCTCAAGGGTCTGGGCTTTTTCGAGGCGACCTCCTTTGAGATTGTCGAAGCGGCTGGCGGCAAGCCTTTGCTGCCCAAGAAATGGACCGATTTGTCCTCCGTGACGATCTCTTACGGGCATGGGTTGTCGACTTCTCCGATGCATCTGGCGGCCGGCTATGCGGCAATTGCCAATGGCGGGTACAAGGTGTCCCCGACGCTGATCAAACAGGATGGTCCCAAGCTGGGGCCGCGTGTGATGTCAGAGCGCGCCTCGGCGGACGGGCGGCGCATCCTGCGCAAGGTGGTTAGCGATGGCACGGCCAGCTTTGCCCGGGTGCCGGGGTATTTTGTGGGCGGCAAGACTGGCACCGCTGACAAACCCAAGCGGCGCGGCGGGTATTACAAGGACAAGACGCTGGCCACCTTTGCGTCGATCTTTCCCGCCCATGATCCGAAATACGTGCTGATTGTCACGCTGGACGAACCGTCGGAAAATTCGGGCAAGAAACCGCGCCGCACGGCGGGCTGGACAGCGGTGCCGGTGGCCGCTGAAATGATCCGGCGTGTTGCCCCGCTTTTGGGATTGCGCCCGACTGTTGAACCTGTGAAGTCCACCATGGTATCGCTCACCCAGAGCAGCAACTGACAAAGAATACCCGATCATGAGCCCCAAGACCGTATCGCTATCTTCACTGGGTTTGACGGCGCGAGGGGGCGACACCCCCGAGATCACCGGCATCGCAGTGGACAGCCGCGCGGTGCGCGAGGGTTTTTTGTTCGCGGCCATGCCCGGCAGCCGCGTCCACGGCGGAGAATTCATTCAATATGCCCTGAGACAGGGTGCGGTTGCGGTGCTGACCGATGCGGAAGGGGCGCGCATTGCCGCTGATCTGATGCAGGATGCAGGCACGGCGGTGGTGGTAACGGACGCCCCGCGCGAGGCGCTGTCGCGCACGGCGGCCCTGTGGTTCGGCGCACAGCCCGAGACCTGCGTGGCCGTGACCGGCACCAACGGCAAGACCTCTGTCTCGACCTTTGTGCGCCAGATCTGGATCGAGATGGGGTTGCAGGCTGTGAACCTTGGCACCACGGGGGTGGAGGGCGCTTGGACCGCGCCGCTGGCCCATACGACGCCCGAGCCGATCACGCTGCACCGTGCGCTGTCCGAGGCGGTGGCCAATGGCATTACGCACGCGGCGATGGAGGCGTCTAGCCACGGGCTGGATCAGCGGCGGCTGGACGGTGTCACGCTCAGGGCGGCGGGTTTTACCAACTTCACGCAGGACCATCTGGATTATCACGAGACATTCGAGGCGTATTTCGACGCCAAGGCGGGGCTTTTTGCCCGCGTGCTGCCCGAGGACGGGACGGCGGTGATCAATATCGACGATCCAAGAGGCGTCGAGATGGCAGCGATTGCCCGCGCGCGGGGCTGTGCGGTGATCACGGTGGGGCGCGACGGCGGTGATTTGCACCTGACGGGCCAGCGGTTTGACGCCACAGGACAGGATTTGCGGTTCCGCTGGCGCGGCAAGGATTATCAGAAACGGCTGAACCTGATTGGCGGGTTTCAGGCGGACAACGTGCTGCTGGCCTGCGGGCTGGTGATTGCCTGCGGTGCTGAGGCGGCCGATGTCTTCGACACGCTGCCGCACCTTGATACGGTGCGCGGGCGGATGCAGCTGGCCGCGACGCGCGACAATGGCGGCGCGGTGTTTGTGGATTACGCCCATACGCCTGACGCGATTGCCACGGCATTGCAGGCGATGCGCCCGCATGTGATGGGACGGCTGGTGGCGATTGTGGGCGCCGGCGGGGACCGGGATGCGGGCAAGCGGCCCCTGATGGGCGCGGCGGCGGCAGAACATGCGGATGTGGTGATCGTGACGGACGACAACCCCCGGTCTGAGGATCCGGCCAGCATCCGCGCGGCGGTGCTGGAGGGCGCGGCGGAGGCCAGCGAAGTGGGTGACCGGGCGGAGGCGATTTTGCGCGGTGTCGATGCGCTTGGCCCCGGTGATGCGCTGTTGATCGCGGGCAAGGGCCATGAAACGGGACAGACCGTGGGCGACGATGTGCTGCCCTTTGATGATGTGGAACAGGCGAGTGTCGCGGTGGCGGCCCTTGACGGGAGACTGGCGTGAGTTTGTGGACAAGTGATGAAGCGGCGGCGGCCACGGGCGGGCGGGCGGTAGGCGAATGGGCCTGCACGGGCGTGTCGATTGATACACGCACGCTTGAGGCGGGCGATCTGTTTGTGGCGTTGAAAGATGTGCGCGACGGGCATGAATTCGTTGCGCAGGCACTGGAAAAGGGCGCGGCGGCAGCTTTGGTCAGCCACATCCCTGACGGCGTGGCGGAAGATGCGCCATTGTTGATCGTGGAAGATGTTCTGGCGGGACTGGAGGCATTGGGCGTGGCGGGCCGTGCGCGCACGGACGCTAAGGTTGCGGCGGTCACGGGCAGCGTCGGCAAAACCTCGACCAAGGAAATGCTGCTGGCGATGCTGGGCGATCAGGGGCGCACCCATGCGTCGGTGGCCAGCTACAACAATCACTGGGGCGTGCCGCTGACGCTGGCGCGCATGCCGCGTGACACGGAATATGCGGTGATCGAGATCGGGATGAATCACCCCGGCGAAATCGCCCCGCTGGCGCGCATGGCGCGGCCTGACGTGGCGATGGTAACCACGGTGGCGGCGGCACATCTGGAAGCGTTCGAGAATGTTGCGGGCATCGCGGTGGAGAAGGCTGCGATTTTCGAAGGAGTGCCGGTGGGCGGTACGGCGGTCATCAACGCGGATATTGAACATGCGGCGATCCTGATGGCCAAGGCTGTGGATTGCAAACTGCGCGAGCTTGAATTTGGCGAACATGGCTTTCAGTTCAAGCTGTTGGATGTCACAGTTCAGGAAGAGGCGACGGTGGTGCAGGCGGATGCCGACGGCACGCCGCTGTTGTTCAAGATCGCCACGCCGGGGCGGCATTTTGCGATGAACGGGCTGGGCGCATTGGCCGTGGTGCAGGCGCTGGGGGCTGATCTGGCGCTTGCGGCGCAGTCTTTGGGGCGCTGGCGCCCGTATCAGGGGCGCGGCGTGCGCGAAACGATTGTGCTCGATCCGGTTGAGACGCATCTGAAGCTGGATTTGATCGATGACAGTTATAACGCCAACCCGACCTCGATGGCGGCGTCGCTGGAGGTGTTGGCGGCGGCGTCGGTGACGGACAATACAGGCCGGGTGAGCAAAGGGCGCAGGATTGCTTTTCTGGGTGATATGAAAGAGTTGGGCGACGATGCTATTGCGTTGCATGCAGGGCTGGCGCATCTGGGAGCGACACAAAAGCTGGACGTGGTGCATTGCATCGGACCGCTGATGCGGTCGCTTTATGATCTGTTGCCCGAACACCAGCGCGGCGACTGGACGGAAACCTCGGATGAGATGCTGGCGGGGTTACGTGGCAAGCTGGACAGCGGCGATGTGGTGCTGGCCAAAGGGTCTTTGTCCATGAAACTGGGGCTGATTGTTGACGCCATCCGCAAAATGGGCCACCCAGTAGATACTGTATAGCTGGGTGTGCGGCCCACAAGATGATGTAAAGGTGCGCATAGGATGCTCTATTGGTTGACCCTGCTGTCGGATGGCGGCGATTTCTTTAACCTTTTTCGATACATCACCTTTCGCGCGGGCGGTGCTTTTCTGACGGCGCTGGTGTTCGGGTTTTTGTTTGGCAAGCCGCTGATCGCGGTTTTGCGCAAACGGCAGGGCAAGGGCCAGCCGATCCGTGATGACGGTCCCGAAGGGCATTTCGTAAAAGCGGGCACGCCGACGATGGGTGGCTTGCTGATTGTTGGTGCGCTTTTGACCTCGACCCTGCTTTGGGCGCGGCTGGACAATCCGTTTGTGTGGCTGGTGCTGTTTGTCACAATCAGCTTTGCGGCCATCGGATTTGCCGATGATTATGCCAAGGTAAGCAAGCAGAACACATCAGGTGTGTCGGGTAAGGTGCGGCTTTTACTGGGGTTTTTGATATCGGGGATCGCGGGCTTCTGGGCCGCGCAGTATCACCCGGATGCTTTGCAGTACCAGCTGGCGCTGCCGATTTTCAAAGATACCCTGATCAACATGGGATATTTCTTTGTGCCCTTTGCGATCATCGTGATTGTCGGGGCCGCCAATGCGGTCAACCTGACCGACGGGCTTGACGGGCTGGCGATTATGCCGGTGATGATCGCCGCCGGCACGCTGGGTGTGATTGCCTACGCGGTGGGGCGGGTGGATTTCACCGAGTATCTGGACGTGCATTACGTGCCGGGCACGGGGGAGATCCTGATTTTTACCGCAGGCATCTTTGGCGGTGGGCTTGGCTTTCTGTGGTACAACGCGCCGCCTGCGGCCGTGTTCATGGGGGATACCGGATCGCTGGCGCTTGGCGGCGCGCTGGGGGCAATTGCGGTGGCCACGAAACACGAGCTGGTGCTGGCGGTGGTCGGCGGGCTTTTTGTGGTCGAGGCGCTGAGTGTGATCATTCAGGTGCTGTATTTCAAGCGCACCGGCAAGCGGGTGTTTCTGATGGCCCCGATCCATCACCACTACGAAAAGAAGGGCTGGGCCGAACCGCAGATCGTGATCCGGTTCTGGATCATTTCGCTGATCCTGGCGATGATCGGGCTGGCCACGTTGAAGGTGCGGTAGAAGGCCCCTTGGGGGCCTGTGAGGGCTCTGCCCTCAAACTCCCGGAGGTGTATTGGAAAGATGAAGCACGGACGTTACGGGGCGGGTTTCAGAAGATCGACCAGTTCATTTTGCGGGCCAGCACGGCGAGGGCTTCGGTGCCTTTGCGGCTGTTGCCGTAACGGTTGAGGCCCGGGGACCAGACCGCGATCGCGGCCTTGCCCGGGACGATGGCGAGGATGCCACCGCCGACACCGGATTTGCCGGGGATGCCGACGCGGTAGGCGAAATCACCCGATCCGTCGTAATGGCCACAGGTCAGCATCAGCGCGTTCAGGCGGCGCACCCGGGCCATCGAGACAAGCCGGGGCATGCCCGGTACACCCATCAAAAAACGCCCCGCCTGCGCCAGTTGCCGGACCGACATTTCAAGTGCGCAGTGGTGAAAATAGGTGCCCAGCGTCATCTCGGGCGGGTTTCTGAGATTGTCGAATGAGGCGAGAAAATGCGCCAGTGCGTAGTTGCGGTGGCCGTGGGCGTTTTCGGAGGCCGCGACCGCGTCGTTGATGTGGATGTCATCGGAGCCTGCGGCGGTGCGGACAAATTGCACGATTTCGGCCAATGCGTCGCGCGGGGCGCGGCCTGCGAGAACCTCGTCCGTGGTGACGATGGCGCCGGCGTTGATGAAGGGATTGCGCGGGCGGCCTGCCTCACGTTCAAGCTGGACGATGGAGTTGAAGGCCAGTCCCGACGGTTCGCGCCCGACGCGCTGCCACAGCTGGTCGCCCGACCGGCCAAGCGCGATGGCCAGTGTGAAGACCTTGGTGACCGATTGCACCGAAAAAGGCGTGTCGGCATCACCGGCTGTGTGCAGTTTGCCATCGGCGGTCACCACTGCGATGGCAAACTGGGCGGGGTCGATGCGGGCAAGTTCGGGGATGTAATCAGCGGGGCAGCCCCAGTTATCATCGCGGCGCATGTCACGGTTGAGATCGTTCAGAATGTCGGACAAATCGGTGATGGTGCAGGCTCCGTCTTGTGAAGGATGCGCGCAGGCATCATGGTGCGCCTGACGTGATAACAGGGGGGTGGCAATGATACCAGTTCAGGGATTGGCGGGCGCACGGGTTGCGGTTTTGGGTCTGGGGCGTTCGGGCCTGTCGGCGGCGCGGGCGCTGCGGGCGGGCGGAGCCGAGGCGCTGTGCTGGGATGACAATCCGGCAGCGCGGGACGCGGCGGAGGCGGAGGGGTTTACCTGTCTGCCGATGACGGCGGTGGATCATTTCGCTGATGTGGCGCGCCTGATCGTAAGCCCGGGGATTCCGCACCTCTATCCCGCGCCCAATCCGGTGGTGGCGCTGGCGCTTGAGGCGGGGGTGCCGGTGGACAATGACATCGGGCTGTTCTTTCAGAGTTTTGCGACACGGGACTGGGACAGTTTTGATACTTCACCCCGGGTCGTGGCGGTGACCGGATCAAACGGGAAATCCACCACGTCGGCGCTGATCCATCATATTCTGGAGCATGTGGAGCGGCCCTGTCAGTTGGCGGGCAATATCGGGCGCGGGGTGCTGGACCTTGATCCGGCGGTGGACGGCGAGGTGGTGGTGCTGGAGTTGTCGTCCTACCAGACCGATCTGGCGCGGAACCTGACGCCGGATGTGGCGGTCTTTACCAACCTGTCGCCCGATCATCTGGACCGGCACGCGGGCATGGGGGGATATTTCGCGGCCAAGAGGCGGCTTTTTGCGGAAGGCGGGCCGGACCGGGCAGTAATCGGGGTTGACGAGGACGAGGGGCGGTTCCTGGCAGGCCAGCTGGCGCAGGCCCCCGGGGACGACCGGGTGATCCGTGTGTCGGTGGAGCGCAAGTTGACCGGACCGGGCTGGCAGGTCTTTGCCCGCAAAGGGTTTTTGGCGGAATACCGCAAGGGCAAGCAGATCGCGTCGATTGATCTGCGGCAGGTGGCCGGATTGCCGGGGGCGCATAACCATCAGAATGCCTGTGCCGCCTATGCGGCGTGCCGGACGCTGGGCCTTGCCCCCCGGGTGATCGAGGCGGCGCTGCACAGCTTTGGTGGATTGCCGCACCGGAGCCAGACGATTGCCGAGGTGGGTGGCGTGCGGTTTGTGAATGACAGCAAGGCCACGAATGTGGATTCGGCGGCCAAGGCGCTTTTGGCGTTCAAGAACATCCGCTGGATCTGTGGCGGGCTGGAGAAGGAAGGCGGGCTGGACGGGCTGGCCGAGGCCACGGGGGCGGTGCGCAAGGCCTATGTGATCGGGCGTGAGGCGGCGGGGTTTGCCATGCAGCTGAATGTGGAGGCGGAGGTTTGCGGCACGATGGCGCAGGCCGTGGCGCGTGCCGTGGCCGAGGCGGAAGCGGGGGATGTGGTGCTGCTAGCCCCGGCGGCGGCGAGCTTTGACCAATACGACAGCTTTGAGCGACGCGGCGAGGATTTTGCGGCGGAAGTGGCGCGGGTGACGGCAGATGGTTGACGGTTACCCGTGGGTAACACATTGAATTATTTACGTTTTGTTAACCATCTGACAGGTGTGACGCACAGGCCATCGCAGAAGACCACGCCCATTGGAAGTTATAGCCACCGAGCCAGCCGGTGACGTCGACGGCCTCTCCGATAAAGTAAAGGCCGGGCACGTCTTTGGATTGCATCGTTTTGGATGACAGGGCGTCGGTGTCCACGCCGCCCAGCGTTACCTCGGCGGTGCGGTAGCCTTCGGTGCCGTTCGGGTGCAACTGCCATGCCGCCAGCGTGTCGGTGAGGGCGGTCAACCGGGCGTCGGACCAGTCGGCCAGATTGCCGGACAGATCCATTTGTGTGCTGAGGTGATCCACCAGCCGGGCGGGCAGGTGGTGCGCCAGTTCGGTGGTAAAGTTCTTGCGGCCCGAGGTCTGGCGCTGGTTGCGGAGTTTTTCCCGCAGGTCGGCGGCGGGCGTCAGGTTGACGGTGATCGGGTCCCCTTCGTGCCAGTAGGAGGAAGCCTGCAGGACCGCAGGACCGGAGAGGCCACGGTGGGTGAAAAGGAGTGCTTCTTCGAAGGTGGCGTTGCCTGCGGTGATTTTTGCGGGGGTGGCAGTGCCGGAGATTTCGGCAAAGCGCCCATCGGCAAAGGTAAACGGCACAAGACCCGCGCGCGTGGCGGTGACGGGGATGTCGAACTGGCGGGCGATGTCGTAGGCAAAGCCGGTTGCGCCCATCTTGGGGATGGATTTTCCGCCTGTGGCGATGATGAGATTAGTGGTCTCTATTTTCTGTTCTTTATCAGAATGATGCAGTGTCATGCTGAAGTGATGGTTCAGCTTTTGAATCGCGCTGACGGAGGTGTTCAGGCGCAGGTCAACGGCGGCGGTGTCCATCAATTTGCGCAGCATCGCGATGATGTCCTTGGCGGATGTATCGCAGAACAGCTGGCCCAGTGTCTTTTCGTGCCAGGGGATGCCGTGGGCATCGACCAGTTCGATGAAATCCCATTGGGTGTAGCGGGCAAGCGCGGATTTGGGGAAATGCGGGTTGCCGGAGATGAAATTTTCAGGCGCGCAGTACATGTTCGTGAAATTGCAACGCCCGCCGCCGGAAATGCGGATTTTTTCGCCCGGTGCCTTGGCGTGATCGACCACCAAAACGCGCCCGCCCGCGTGGGCGGCGCACATCATACCGGCGGCACCGGCACCAATGATCACTGTATCAAAATGCATGGGCGTTCGCTTTTCATGGATGGTGGGGGTGGTCAAGTTGGCGTGATCGGGCTTGTGGTCGCAGGGGGATCGGGTCACCTATCTGGCATCAGACACATATGAAGGATGTTCGAGATGACAGGTTTGGCAGCGGGAAGCGCGTTTCCCAAGATGGAAGTGGCACAACTGGGCGGTCGCACGCTGACGCTGGGCACGCCGCAAGGTGGGCACGACTGGCAGTTGGTTGTGGTCTATCGCGGGCTGCATTGCCCGATCTGCAAGACCTATCTGGAAAAGCTGGACGGCCTTGTAAGTGATTTCAACGACTTGGGCGTCGATGTTGCGGTGGTTTCGGGGGACCCGGAGGAAAAAGCGCAGGCGATGGTGGACGAAAAGGCGCTGGGGCTGGCGATGGGATATGACCTGAGTGTGGCGCAGATGCACACGCTGGGGCTTTATGTTTCGGACCCGCGCAGCCCGAAAGAGACCGACCGCCCGTTCCCGGAACCGGGGCTTTTTGTGATCAATGCCGAGGGCAACATCCAGATCATAGATATTTCGAACGCGCCATTTGCACGGCCCGATCCCGAGAGTATCCGCAACGGGATCAAGTTCATACGCGCCAATGATTATCCGGTGCGCGGGATGCACAAAGCGGGATGATCGCGGGGCGCGCGCCACGCATGTGCGAAAAGAGGCGCGAAAAGCCCTAGCTTGAAGGCTGAAATCAGTTTATGCTGCGCAAATAGACCCCAAGAATGGGGCGCCCCCCGGGGCATTCGAGGCAGTGTAAGGCAGACAGTCATGACAGCGATGGCGCATGGCACCGTTCACGTAACGGACGGTGAACCCATTCTTCCAAAATGGTGGCGGACAGTGGACCGTTGGGCATTGTCCTGCGTTCTGATGCTGTTTGGTGTCGGGCTTTTGCTGGGGCTTGCGGCTTCCGTGCCGTTGGCCGAACGCAACGGTTTTCAGCCGTTTCACTATGTACAAAGGCAGGCGGTTTTCGGATCGCTGGCCATTCTGGCGATGCTGCTGACGTCGATGATGTCGCCCACGGTGGTGCGGCGGCTGGCGGTGATCGGTTTTGTCTTTGCTTTTGTGGCGCTGGCCTTGCTGCCGTTTTTCGGCACGGATTTCGGCAAGGGGGCGACGCGGTGGTATTCGCTGGGCTTTGCGTCGATCCAGCCGTCGGAGTTTCTTAAACCCGGTTTCGTCGTGGCGGCGGCGTGGATGATGGCGGCGAGCCTTGAGATCAACGGCCCGCCCGGCAAGACGTGGTCCTTTGCGCTGTGTATTTCGATCGTGCTGATGCTGGCATTGCAGCCTGATTTCGGGCAGGCCTGTCTGGTGCTGTTCGGCTGGGGTGTGATGTATTTTGTGGCCGGTGCGCCGATGGTGCTGCTGGTGGGCATGGCGGCGATGGTGGTGATTGCGGGCACGGTGGCCTATGCCAATTCCGAACACTTCGCGCGGCGGATTGATGGTTTTCTGTCACCGGAAGTCGATCCCACAACGCAGCTTGGCTATGCAACGAACGCCATCCGCGAGGGCGGGTTGTTCGGTGTCGGCGTGGGCGAGGGCGAGGTGAAATGGTCACTGCCCGATGCGCATACGGATTTCATCATTGCTGTCGCGGCAGAGGAATACGGGCTGGTTTTGGTGCTGTGTATCATCGCGCTTTATACCGGTGTTGTGGTACGGTCGCTGCTGCGTCTGGTGCGAGAGCGTGATCCGTTTATCCGGCTGGCGGGCACCGGGCTTGCCTGCATGTTTGGTGTGCAGGCGATGATCAACATGGGGGTTGCGGTGCGGCTGTTGCCTGCCAAGGGCATGACGCTGCCGTTTGTGAGTTATGGTGGATCGTCGGTGATTGCGAGCGGAATCGCGGTAGGCATGTTGCTGGCGTTCACGCGGACGCGGCCACAGGGCGAGATTTCGGATATTCTGGGCCGGGGGCGCGGACGGTGAGCCAGCCTTTGTTGATCATCGCAGCGGGTGGCACGGGCGGGCATATGTTCCCGGCGCAATCCCTGGCCGAGGTCATGCTGGCGCGGGGCTGGCGGGTGCGGCTGAGCACGGATGCGCGCGGTGCGCGGTATACCGGCGGCTTTCCCGATGCGGTGGAGATTGTGCAGGTCAGTTCGGCCACCTTTGCGCGGGGCGGTCTGTTGGCCAAGGCGCTGGTGGCACCCAAGATCGCGATGGGCGTGGCCAGTGCAGCGTGGCGTATGATGCGCGACAAACCGAGCGCTGTTGTGGGCTTTGGCGGCTATCCGTCCATTCCGGCGCTGGGGGCGGCGACGCTCTTGCGGTTGCCGCGCATGTTGCACGAACAAAACGGCGTGCTGGGCCGCGTGAACGAGCTTTTTGCCACCCGCGTGGATGAGGTGGCTTGCGGCACCTGGCCCACCGAACTGCCTGCGGGGGTTGAAGGTGTGCATGTGGGCAATCCGGTGCGCGCCGCCGTGTTGGAGCGGGCGGGCGCGGGCTATATCCCCCCCGGTGACTACCCGATGGACCTGCTGGTGATGGGCGGGTCACAGGGCGCGCGTATCCTCAGCGATGTGGTGCCGCCCGCGATTGCGGGGCTGCCGATGGACATGCTGCGCAACATTCGCGTCAGCCATCAGGCCCGGGACGAGGATGCGGAGCGGGTCATCGCCTTTTACGCCGAGAACGGGATCACGGCGGATGTGCAGCCGTTTTTCAACGATGTGCCGCGCCGCATGTCAGAGGCGCAGCTGGTGATCACGCGGGCCGGGGCGTCAACCATTGCGGATATGTCGGTGATTGGACGTCCGGGCATCTTTATTCCCCTTGCCGCCGCGATCCGGGATGAGCAAACCGCCAATGCGCGCGGGCTGGTCGAGGCCGGTGCCGCGATCATGGTGCAGGAGGGGGCGGCGACCCCCGAAGCGCTGAGCGAACAGATTGAACTGGTCTTGAGCAACCCGCAGGGCGCGTTGCAGATGGCAAATGCCGCCCTGTCGGTGGGCAAGCCCGAGGCCGCAGAGACCCTGGCCGGGATGGTCGAGGGGCTGGCAGAAAGAGGAAAGACGACATGAACGCAGCGGCAACGAAACTGCCCACCGATGTGGGGCCTATTCACTTTGTGGGCATTGGCGGCATCGGAATGTCCGGTATCGCCGAGGTTTTGCTGAACCACGGCTACACGGTGCAGGGGTCTGATCTGAAGGCGTCCAAGATCACCGACCGGCTTCGGTCGCTGGGGGCCACGATATTCGAGGGGCAGCGGGCGGAAAATGTGGAGAACGCGGAGGTTGTGGTGATCTCCAGCGCGATCAAACCGGGCAACGCGGAACTGGATGCGGCGCGTCTGGCGGGGCTGCCGATTGTGCGCCGTGCCGAGATGCTGGGCGAGTTGATGCGGCTGAAGTCCAACATCGCGGTGGCGGGCACACACGGCAAGACGACGACGACAACGCTGGTGGCCGAATTGCTGGTGGCGGGCGGGATTGATCCGACGGTTGTGAACGGCGGGATCATCCACGCCTATGGGTCGAATGCGCGGATGGGGCAGGGCGAGTGGATGGTGGTGGAGGCCGACGAGAGCGACGGTACGTTCAACCGGCTGCCCGCGACCATCGCGATTGTGACCAACATCGACCCCGAGCATATGGAGCATTGGGGCACCTTTGATAACCTGCGGCGCGGGTTTCAGGATTTTGTGTCGAATATCCCGTTCTACGGGCTGGCGGTCTGCTGCACCGATGACGAGGAAGTGCAAAAGCTGGTGGGCAAGATCACCGATCGCCGCGTCACGACCTATGGCTTCAACGCGCAGGCGGATGTGCGGGCGGTGAACCTGCATTACAAGGCCGGGGTGGCGCATTTTGATATTGCGCTGCAGGCCGAGGACAAGATGATCGAAGGCTGTGCGTTGCCGATGCCGGGGGATCACAATGTGTCAAACGCGCTGGCGGCGGTGGCCGTGGCGCGGCATCTGGGCATGAAACTGGAAGAGATCCGGGCGGCCCTTGCGGCCTTTGGCGGTGTTAACCGGCGCTTTACGAAAGTGGGCGAGGTTGATGGCGTGACCATCATTGACGACTACGGCCATCACCCGGTTGAAATTGCCGCCGTGCTCAAGGCCGCGCGGCAGGCGACGGAAGGTCGCGTGATCGCGGTGCACCAGCCGCACCGCTACACCCGGTTGAGCCATCATTTTGATGAATTCTGCGCGTGCTTTAACGATGCGGATGTGGCGGGCATTGCAGAGGTTTTTGCCGCCGGAGAAGACCCGATTGAGGGGGCAAGCCGCGACGATCTGGTGGCGGGGATGATCCGCCACGGGCATCGCCATGCGCGCAGTGTCACGGGCGTGGAAGATCTGGTGCGGCTGGTCCGCGAACAGGCCGGGCCGGGGGACATGGTGGTTTGCCTTGGGGCGGGCACGATCAGCGCATGGGCGAACGAGCTGCCCGAACGACTGGAGGCATTGAAAGGGGCTGCGGCGTGAGCGCACCGATCCTGATTTACATGCTGTTTGTCATCGCGGTGACATTTGGTGTGGCCCTGCGCTGGCGTCCTGCAACCGCCGCGATTGTGCTGGCGGGATTGGTTCTGGCGGGCTGCGTTGCGCCGTTCATGTTTTTTGGTGTCTGGGCGTTGATCGCGGGTGAGCCCATGCGCGAGACGCTGTCGCACGTGGCCGTCCTGTTTCCGGCGCTTTTGGATCTGGCGGCCTATACCGTCGTCTGGGCTGCCGGGGGACTTGTACTTGGCGCGGTCTTTCGGTCGGGCTGGAAACGGATGAAGGGTGCTGCCGCGTGATGGGCGGTTGGATCGTACCGATTGGTGCCGGCTTTGTGCTTGGTGTTTTGCCATTCTGGTGGGGCTCAGTTTGCGGCGTCTGCGGTATCATCGCTTTCGTTTTCTACGTCCTGATGTCCAACGGTTTCGACAAAGAAGCTGTCGAGGCAGTTTATTGGCTGGCCTATGTCGGCGTCCTTTTACTTGTCCCAGTTGGTGGTGGTTATCTTCTGGGTCGTCTGGCAGCTATTGTGTGGAGAACAGAGCGATGACACTTCTATGGCTATGCGTTTTATGGACTTTTGCGTCCGCCGGTGTGGCGATGCTGCCGATGCGGCAGCAGTATTTGCCCGGTGCTTTCTTGCTGGCCTGCGCGCCGGTGCTGATTGTATTGATTGCCTTTCAGGTGGGGTGGTTCATGGCGCTTTTGGGGCTGGCGGCCTTTGTGTCGATGTTCCGCAATCCGCTGATGTATCTATACGCCCGCTTCAAGGGTGAGCGGCCCGAGTTGCCGCAATGAGCACCTCGCTCATTCTGGTCTGTGTCTGGGCGGTGATCGCCAATGTGCTGGCCATGACCCCCAGCAGGGACCATCACTGGCGCAACGCCTATATCCTGATCGGCATCGGTATTCCTCTGGTGGGTTATGTTACGGCGCAGCACGGTCCGTGGGTTGGCCTGCTGGTGCTGGCGGGGGGTTGTTCGGTGCTGCGCTGGCCGGTGATCTACTTTGGCCGCTGGCTGCGGCGCAGTCTGGGCCGGGCGCAGGGACCGGCGGAATGAACGTGACGGTCGGCACGCTGGTGGGCATCCTTGCCGCGTGGATGGCGCTGTGCTGTTTTTGCGGGCTGAAGGGGCGGTATCTGTGGTTTCTCAGTGCGCTGTGTGCGGGTCTGGCGCTGAACATGCTGTGGATGGTTTTTGGCCTGGGTGCGCATGTGGCAGAGGTTCATGTCTGGATCGCTGAAGCGTCGGTCACGCTTTATGGTGTGGTTGCATTTGTGATCGGGCGGTTTGCTGGGCGTCTTCAGCGGGCGTGGATTGACAGCCGTGTGGACGGGCCCGGCATTTGACGCCGTGGTGCATTGTGATTAGGGCGATGGCATGACCGATTTGACCATTCCCCCGGTGCGCGGAACGCTGACGCCCGACCGACCGCTGGACAGCCTGACGTGGTTGCGTGTGGGTGGACCTGCGGATTACCTGTTCCAACCCGCTGATCTGGATGATCTGCGCGACTTTCTGCGCAATCTGCCTGCAGAAGTGGCGGTTTTCCCGATGGGTGTGGGCAGCAATCTGATCGTGCGTGACGGCGGGTTGCGCGCGGTGGTGATCCGGTTGGGGCGCGGCTTTAACAGCATCGAGATTGAGGGGGGCCGCGTGACGGTGGGCGCTGCCGCGCTGGATGCGCATGTGGCGCGCAAGGCGGCGGATGCGGGGCTGGACCTGACGTTTTTACGCACCATTCCGGGCAGCATCGGGGGTGCTGTGCGGATGAACGCGGGCTGCTATGGCAGTTACACGGGCGATCATTTCGTCACGGCGCAAGCGGTGCTGCGGGACGGATCACTTGTCACGCTTGGCAAGGATGATCTGAATTTCCGCTATCGTCAGAGTGACTTGGCGCAGGGGGCGGTCATTGTATCCGCGACATTTGCGCCGCCCGCAGGAGAGGCGGTAGCACTGCACGCGCGCATGGAAGAGCAACTGGCCAAGCGCGACGCGACCCAACCCACCAAGGACCGCAGCGCGGGCAGTACCTTTCGCAATCCGGCGGGGTTTTCCTCGACCGGTCAGGCGGACGATGTGCATGATCTCAAAGCGTGGAAGGTCATTGACGAGGCGGGGCTGCGCGGTGCCACCAAGGGCGGGGCACAGATGAGCCCGAAACATCCCAATTTCCTGATCAACACCGGCGGCGCCACGGCGGCGGATCTGGAAAACCTCGGTGAAGAGGTGCGAAAAAAGGTTTACGATTCCCAAGGGATTACATTACAGTGGGAAATTATGCGCGTGGGGGAACAGGCAAACAACCCAGACGTGAATAATGATACCGGAAAACCGGAAAAGACAAAATAAAACGAGGCCAAAAGGCCCGGATAAGGCAGAACAGTGGGTACGTCGAGCAGGCAAACCCCGACAGTTGCGGTGATTATGGGCGGCCCCTCGGCTGAGCGCGAGGTGTCGCTGGACACAGGGCATGCCTGTGCAGCCGCGTTGCGGGAACGGGACTACAAGGTGGTCGAGGTCGATGCAGGCCCCGACCTTTGTGCTGTTTTGACCGACCTCAAACCCGATGTTGTTTTGAATTGCCTGCATGGCCGCTGGGGTGAAGACGGCTGCGTGCAGGGGATGCTGGAATGGATGGGGCTGCCCTATACACATTCCGGCGTGCTGGCCTCCGCGCTGGCGATGGACAAGCAGCGGACCAAGGATGTGTACCGGGCGCACGGGCTGCCGGTTGTGGAAAGTGTGATCGCCCTGTCCGATGAGGTGCGCGCGCGGCACGTGATGGCGCCGCCTTATGTGGTCAAACCCAATAACGAAGGATCGTCTGTCGGGGTCTATCTGGTGAACAAGGAAAACAACGGACCCCCGCAGCTGGATGACCAGATGCCCGATGAGGTGATGGTCGAGGCGTTTGCGCCCGGGCGCGAATTGACGACCACCGTGATGGGGGACCGTGCGCTGACCGTGACGGATATTCTGACAACGGGCTGGTACGATTACGACGCGAAATACAAGGAAGGCGGATCTTCCCACGTGGTGCCTGCCGATGTGCCGCAGGACATTTTTGATCTGTGCATGGAATACGCGCTGCGCGCCCATAACGCTTTGGGCTGTCGCGGTGTCAGCCGCACGGATTTCCGCTGGGACGAGGCGAAGGGTGCCGCCGGTCTGGTGCTGCTTGAGACCAACACACAGCCCGGCATGACCGCCACTTCGCTGGCCCCCGAACAGGGCGCGGCCTGTGGCATGTCCTTCCCGGATTTCTGTGCCTGGATGGTGGAGGATGCCTCATGTTCGCGCTGAAACGGATGAGCAAGCCTGCGCGGTCCGATCCGGCACCGTCGCGCTGGGCGTGGCGGATGCAGCGGTTGATGCTGACGCCGGGGTTCCGGTTTGCCCTGCGTGCAGGCGTGCCGTTCTGTGTGACCCTGCTGGCGGGAACGATATACCTGAGCGACGAAGCGCGCCGGGGTGCGATTGTCGAGGCATACGCGGAAATGCGCGATGGCATTCAGGAGCGGCCGGAATTCATGGTCAAGCTGATGGCCATTGACGGGGCCGAGGGCGCGTTGGCCGCTGAAATCCGGGGCGCTGTGCCGCTGGAATTTCCGCTGAGTTCCTTTGATCTGGACCTGCCGGAGATGCGCAGCACCATTGCGGCCCTGTCGGGGGTCCGAACGGCAAGCGTGCGAATCCGGCCCGGCGGCATCTTGCATATTGACGTGGAACGGCGTGTGCCGGTGGTGATCTGGCGCAACGATGACGGATTGGTTTTGCTGGACGAAGGCGGCGCGCAGGTGGCCGAGATTGACACCCGCATGTCGCATCCTGCCTTGCCGCTGATGGCCGGAGAGGGCGCGGCCCGCCATGTGCCCGAAGCGCTGACGCTGATGCGTGCGGCAGCGGCGCTGGGAGATCGGGTGCGCGGTGTGGTGCGCATGGGGGGGCGGCGCTGGGACGTGGTGCTGGACCGTGGCCAGCGCATCATGTTGCCCGAAGAAGCACCCTTGCCTGCGCTGGAGCGGGTGATCGCGCTGGAGCGGGCAGAGGAAGTGCTGACCCGCGATGTGGCGCGGGTGGACATGCGGCTGGGCAAACGCCCGACAATCCGCATGACGGCGGATGCATCAGAAAGCTGGTGGCAGGTCAGGCAGCCGAAGAAAAAGTAGATGAACAAGGCCCGCAAAAAAGGGTCGGGGCAGTGAAGGCAGAGCGATAATGAACGATCTATACGAAAGCCAAAGGTCGATGCGGCACATGCGCAAGGTGGCCATGCAACGCGGTGTTGTGGCCATTCTGGATGTGGGCAGTTCCAAAATTGCCTGTCTGGTGCTGCGTTTCGACGGGGGCGATGCGCTGAGCGATGAGGGTGAGATCGGATCGCTGGCCGGGCAATCGGGCTTTCGGGTGATTGGTGCTGCGACGACACGTTCGCGCGGGGTCCGCTTTGGCGAGATCGAGGCGATGGGCGAGACCGAACGCGCCATCCGCACCGCTTTGCAGGCGGCACAGAAAATGGCCGGTATTCGCGTGGATCATGTGATTGCCTGTTTTTCCGGGGCCGAGCCGCGCAGTTACGGGCTGGACGCGCAGATTGATCTGGATGGCGACACTGTGAGCGAGGACGACGTGGCGCGCGTTCTGGCGGAATGTGATGTGCCTGAATACGGCGAAGGGCGCGAGGTGCTGCACGCGCAGCCCGTGAATTTTGCGCTGGACCATCGCTCTGGCCTCAGCGATCCGCGCGGGCAGATGGGACAGAGCCTTGCCGTGGATATGCATATGCTGACCGTGGATGCCGCCGCCGTGCAGCATCTGGCGCATTGCATCAAGCGCTGTGATCTGGAACTGGCGGGGATTGCGTCGTCATCCTATGTCTCCGGCATCTCGTCTCTTGTTGAGGATGAGCAGGAATTGGGTGCTGCGTGTATCGACATGGGCGGCGGGGCCACCGGCGTGTCGATTTTTATCAAAAAGCACATGATCTTTGCCGATACGGTCCGCATGGGCGGCGATCACGTGACGCAGGATATTTCACTGGGTTTGCAGGTGCCGACGGCGAACGCCGAACGGATCAAGACATTCTACGGCGGGGTGCATGCCACCGGCATGGATGACCGCGAGATGATCGAGATCGGTGGCGACACGGGGGATTACGAGCATGACCGGCGCACGGCGTCGCGCGCCGAGCTGATCGGGATCATGCGGCCACGGGTTGAGGAAATCCTCGAAGAGGTGCGCGTGCGTCTGGACGCGGCGGGGTTTGATCATTTGCCAAGCCAGCAGATCGTGCTGACCGGTGGCGGCAGCCAGATCCCCGGTCTGGATGGATTGGCCAGCAAGATATTGGGCCAGCAGGTGCGTCTGGGCCGACCCCTGCGCGTGCATGGATTGCCGCAGGCGGCGACGGGGCCAAGTTTTGCCTCTGCCGTGGGTCTTTCCTTGTTTGCGGCACATCCGCAGGACGAATGGTGGGATTTTGATATTCCGGCGGACAAGTATCCGGCACGGTCACTTAAGCGGGCGGTGAAGTGGTTCAAGGACAACTGGTAGGGTTTCCAAATCAGCGGCCTTCGCGCTAGGCTTTGCCTGACCGGGGAGGGCGGACGATGCGGATGATCTTGTTGGCGATGGGCCTGACGCTTTTGGGGGCCTGCACGGCAGCAACGCCGCCGGTCATGTCCTTCGTGGCGCTGGGGGACACGGCCTATGGCCCGCCCGAGGAGGTGTATCCGCCCTATCGCGCGTTGATCGCGAATGTGAACGCATCAAACCCCAATCTGGTGATCCATGTGGGGGATACGCACGGACGTTATACCTGCGACAACAAGATCATGCAGGATCAGCGCGCATTTATGGACAGCTTTGACGCGCCCGTCCTGTACACGCCCGGTGACAACGAATGGACCGATTGCGGCGCGACCGAGGTGGGTACTTTTGATCCGCTGGAACGGCTGGCTTATTTGCGGCGGACGTATTTCAAGGGTGGCAAAACGCTGGGCACCAAGCCTGCACCTGTCGCCAATCAGGCGCGGCGGGGCTATCCGGAAAACGCGCGCCTGATGAAGGGGAACGTGGGATTCATCACCGTGCATGTGGTGGGATCGAACAACAATTTCAGCCCCTCTGACCCTGCGGCGGCGGATGAATTCTATGCGCGGAACCAAGCGAATGTGGCCTGGCTGGATGACAGCTTTGAAGCCTTTGCCGATGCGGATGCCATCGTCGTGGCGCTGCATGCGGATATGTTTCGCAGCCTTTCGGGCTTTCGCGAAGGCTGGCACAGCATGTCGCCGTTTCGGGACATCGGTGTGACGCTGGGCAAGCAAAGCTCGGCGCTGAAAAAGCCGGTGCTGCTGCTTTATGGGGACAGCCACGAACACAAGGTCTTTCAGCCGTTTCGCACGTACAGGCCCTATTTGCATGCCATCGAGGTTTACGGGCATCCCGATCTCAAGGCCATCGAGATCAGCGTGCGGCCGGACGCGCGAAAGCCGTTCAGCGTGTCGCGGGTGTTTTCCCCATGACGGCGGGTCCTTGGCCCGCAAAGTGATGGTTTTAACCCCTTTGGCCTTGGGGTATCCAGACCATCATGAGCTTTACCACCACAAAAGATCGCATTTGGGTTTTCTATGATGCGGGAGCGTCCTTTCTGGCGCGTCGGTCGATGCCGGTGCGCAAGGTGGGATACGGTGTTTTCGGGCTGGTTCTTTGGGTGGCCTATCTGGTGCCGGGCAGCACAGTGCGCGCGACCTTTGCGGCGCTTTGCCGTCAGGCGGGGCAGACGTCACCGTGGCGATTGTTCCACCGGTATGTGAAAGGATTCATGCTGGGGCTGAACCGGATTGAACAGGTTCGGCACGGGCGGACAGAAGCGATTGACGGTTTGCTGCGCATTCCCGAACAGGCGCGGCTGGACGGTCTTTTGGCGCAGGGCGGGGTGCTGATGCTGGTGCCGCATGCGCATGCCACATTGGCAATGGGGCGCGGGCTGTCCCGGCGTTATCCCTATCTGGCGCTGGTGCGTTCAACCGCAAATGCGCGCCGCGCGGCATCCGAGACGGATATTTACCGCAACCTGGGGTGTGAGTATCTGGATATTCAGCGCGAAAGCCCAAGTGCGGTTGCCCGCACGGTGCTGAAAGCGCTGAAGCAGGGGCGGCTGGTGGTGGCCATTGCGGACCGTTTGCGCGACCCGCCCGGTGCGGAACGTCCTGTGGACACGGAAAATGATCTGGTGCGCGCCCATGCTTTTGGCCAGCCCGTCGGGGTGGCCGGTTGGCCTGCGCGGTTCGCGTGGAAAGCGCGGGTGCCGATTGTGGCGGCAACCATCGGGCAGACGGACGACACGATTTCCCTTCATATCGGGCAGGCCGTCGCACCGACACCGGAGGTGAGCGGCACAACGCAGACATGGCTGGATGAGTTGGAGCGGAAGGTCTTGCTGTATCCGCATGAATGGACCTTTGCTCTTGACCGGCATTGGTCGCGCGCGCTGCGGGATGCGCAGCGCGACGTCTGAGGGATTGCCGGAAGGGCAGGGGCGGCGCCCATCTGGCGGCTGGATTCACGCTTTGAAATCGCGTGACAAGCCCTTTGCCGGGTTGTAATGTAACACAAATCGCCAAGGCCATCACCAGAGCCAGCAAAAAGGCGAGAGCGGGTCGAGCAGGACCTACCAGAATTGAGTCGTTTTTCCCGCCCCGGTTGGGTGCGGGCCCCATTGGTTTTTGTGGTGCGTTTCAGTTTTTTCACCAGATGTCGCCACTTAGGCGAAATCTCGCGTGTGGCTTGCCAATATAACGCCATATTTGGTAGGAATTCCGCGATTTATGGGTGACGTGACGGGACAGTGCCGTTAATGTCACGTAAATATCTGACGAAGAAGCGCCCGTGGGACGTGGGCTAAAACAACAGGCGGACAGCACATGACACTCAACCTTTCGATGCCCGGTCAGGAAGACCTCAAGCCACGGATCACCGTTTTTGGTGTGGGTGGTGCCGGTGGTAACGCGGTCAACAATATGATCGAAAAACAACTGGATGGCGTTGAGTTTGTTGTCGCCAATACCGATGCGCAGGCGTTGCAGCAGGCGAAGTCGGAAAACCGCGTTCAGCTGGGCATCAAGGTAACCGAAGGTTTGGGTGCCGGTGCGCGGGCCAGCGTGGGTGCTGCGGCTGCCGAAGAATCAATCGAACAGATCGTTGATCATCTGGCGGGCGCGCACATGTGCTTTATCACTGCCGGAATGGGCGGGGGCACTGGCACGGGTGCAGCACCCATCATCGCACAGGCCGCACGCGAGTTGGGTGTTCTGACCGTGGGTGTTGTGACAAAGCCGTTCCAGTTTGAGGGTGCCAAGCGCATGCGTCAGGCTGAAGATGGTGTCGAGAGCCTGCAAAAGGTTGTTGACACGCTGATCATCATTCCCAACCAGAACCTGTTCCGTCTGGCCAATGAAAAGACTACCTTTACCGAGGCGTTCAGCATGGCGGATGACGTGCTTTATCAGGGTGTGAAAGGTGTGACAGACCTTATGGTGCGTCCCGGCCTGATAAACCTTGATTTTGCCGATGTCCGCGCCGTGATGGACGAAATGGGCAAGGCGATGATGGGCACGGGCGAGGCCGAGGGCGAAGATCGCGCCATTCAGGCCGCCGAGAAGGCGATTGCGAACCCGCTGCTGGACGAGATTTCCCTGCGCGGTGCCAAGGGCGTGCTGATCAACATCACCGGCGGCGACGACCTGACGTTGTTCGAACTGGACGAGGCAGCCAACCGCATCCGCGAGGAAGTCGATCCAGAGGCCAACATCATTGTCGGTTCCACGCTGGATGATCAGTTGGGCGGCATGATGCGCGTGTCCGTTGTGGCCACAGGCATTGACGCAATGGATGTGAACACCGAAATGCCGGTGCCGCGCCGGTCAATGAGCAAGCCATTGTCCCAGCCCGCAGAGGTGCAGGAAACAGCAGCGCCCGCCGCGGCAGCAGCGGTTTCCGCAACGGCGGCAACACGCAGCGACGAGCAGGCCCCGTTGTTTGAAGAGCTGGATGTGCAGCGCGCTGCCGCAGAAGATCAGGCGGAAGATATCTTTGCCGATGATCAGGCGGACGCGGATGATCTGCCGCCACCGGCCTACCAGCCACAGGTTGCCGCATTCGAGCCGCGTCGCGAAGAAGAGAGCCTTGAGGCCGAGCCCGAAGCCTTTGTTGCGCCGCGCGCACCGGCCCCCGGCACACCGTCGCCCGAAGCACTGGCCCGTCTGCGTGCCGCCGCGCAAAAGACAGCGCCCGAGCAGCAGCAGGCGCCGCAGGAACGCCCCGCAGCCGCCGCACCGGCAGGTGGCCAGGCAGGTGGTGAAAAGCCCCGCTTTGGCATCAATTCGCTGATCAACCGGATGACCGGCCACGCCGAAGGTGAAACCCCGCAGCAGCAGCGCCCCGCGCGCCAGCAGCCTGCCGTGCAGCAGCCGCAGCCACGCGTTGCCGCCGCACCACAGCCCGCGCAGGAACAGGACCCGGATCAGGAGCGGATCGAAATCCCCGCATTCCTGCGTCGTCAGGCGAATTAATCAGGTCATTCCGTGACCGAAAAGGCCGCTTTTGAGCGGCCTTTTTTCTGTTTAGAACAATGGTTTGGGGTGGGGCAGGCGTGTTTGTGCCGCTTTGTTACAGCCATGTTTCATTTGGTTGCAAAGATTGAGTTGAGTGGAACCGACAGAGGCCATAGATCATTACCAACTTAGACGTTGATCTATGAATTTGAGGTTACCAAACGTGCAGACCACCATTAAATCTCCGATCAGTTTCGGCGGGAAAGGCCTGCACTCCGGTGCGCCTGCGACCGTGACGATCTGTCCGGCGGGTGTCTACCACGGTATCTGGTTCAAGCGCACGGATGTGCATATCGGTGACCGTCTGATCCCCGCGCGTTGGGATGCGGTAAACCGGTCGCCTCTGTGTACCAAGCTGGAAAATGCGGCCGGGCTGTCGGTGTCGACGGTTGAGCATCTGATGGCCGCATTGGCCGGTTGCGGTATTCATAACGCCATGATCGAGATTGACGGCCCCGAAGTGCCGATCCTTGACGGGTCGGCGGTTCCTTTTGTGCGCGGCATCATGCAGCGCGGCATCCGGCCCCTTGCCGCACCGGTAATGGCGTTTGAAGTGTTGCAGACCGTCACGGTCAAGGAAGGCGAGGCCACGGCGACATTGTCCCCTTCGGACACGCTGCGGATTGATTTCGAGATTGATTTTGTCGATGCCGCGATTGGCAACCAGAAGAAATCTCTGGTGATGAACAATGGATCCTTCGCGCGTGAACTGTGCGACAGCCGTACGTTCTGCCGTCAGGCGGATGTGGACGCCATGCAGGCCAATGGTCTGGCGCTGGGCGGCAATGCCGGTGAAAACGCGGTGGTTTTTGACGGTGATCGGGTGACAAGCCCCGGCGGTCTGCGTCACGCGGATGAACCCGTGCGCCACAAGATGCTGGATGCGCTGGGTGATCTGGCGCTGGCGGGTGCCCCGTTGCTGGGCCATTATACAGGCGTGCGCGCCGGTCATTCGCTGACAAACACGTTGCTGCGCAAGCTTTTTGCAACGGCCGGTGCGGTGCGTCTGGTTGAATGTGATGCGGCGATGGCGCAACGCCTGCCGGGCTATGGGTTGATCTGGGACGAAATTCCGCAGGTCGCCTGATCTTTTCCCGATCACCAAATGGTCAGAGCGCGGCATCCGTGACTTATTGAACCCGCTTTCCAACATCTGTACCGTCTGCCTGTACGCACAAGATGCGCATGAAAGCCGGTGACCCGCAAAACAACGCTCAATCGGCGTTTTGCATTGCGAATTAATGTGCTAGCAAGTGGTCAACAAAGGTTGCAAAGACCATAGGTGTGAAGATGCAAGAGGTTCAGGCATGAACGGGATGGGATCTGCCGCGAGGGTGATCGGCGCGGTGCTTCTTGTTGGCACGCTTGCTGCCTGTGGCGGGGACCGCAATGCTGGCCGGGTGACTGGCAGTTTCTTTAACCCCGAAGAGATTCCGCTTGAGACCTATTCGGCCGAACAGATTTTTGAGCGTGGCGAATACGAGCTGAACCGCCGTCAGGCGGGCGAGGCGGCATTCTATTTCTCAGAGATTGAGCGGCTGTACCCTTATTCCGATTGGGCGCGGCGTGCGTTGATCATGCAGGCGTTTTCATACCACCGCGACAAGGATTACCCCAACAGCCGGTCCTCCGCGCAGCGGTTCATTGATTTTTACCCCGATGATGATGATGCGGCCTATGCGCAGTATCTGCTGGCGCTCAGCTATTATGACCAGATTGACGAAGTGGGCCGCGATCAGGGGCTGACCTTTCAGGCGTTGCAATCGTTGCGCGATGTGATCGAGAATTACCCCGACAGCGAATATGCCAAATCCGCGATCCTGAAGTTTGATCTGGCGTTTGATCATCTGGCGGCCAAGGAGATGGAGATTGGGCGCTATTATCTGCGGCGTGATCACCATACGGCGGCGATCAACCGGTTCCGCGTGGTGGTTGAGGATTTTCAGACAACAACCCACACCGCTGAAGCGCTGCACCGGCTGGTCGAAGGGTATCTTTCGCTGGGTCTGGTGCAGGAAGCACAGACGGCGGGGGCCATTCTGGGTCACAACTTTCAGGCAACAGATTGGTATGAAGACAGTTATCGTCTGCTGACCGGGAGGGGGCTTGAACCTGCGTTCTTTGGTGACAACTGGCTTGCCGCGCTTTATCGCCAAACGATCAAGGGCGAGTGGTTGTAGAAACGGTGGGGTTGCCCCACTCTGCGGGATAAGCACATGCTGCGCGGGCTTGATATCTCCGACATGCTGATCATTGATCGGCTGGAACTTGGGTTTCAGCCGGGTCTGAATGTGCTGACCGGCGAAACCGGGGCGGGCAAGTCGATCTTGCTGGATTCGCTTGGGTTTGTGCTGGGCTGGCGCGGGCGGGCTGATCTGGTGCGGCAGGGTGCGGATCAGGGCGAAGTGACGGCGTGGTTTGATCTGGGGCCCGATCATCCGGCGCATAAGGTACTGGAAGAAGCGGGATTGCCCGGCGGGGATGAGTTGATCCTGCGGCGGATCAACACGGCGGAAGGGCGCAAGACGGCCTGGGTCAATGACCGGCGCTGTTCGGGTGAGGTGCTGCGCGCGCTGTCCGAGACATTGGTGGAATTGCACGGGCAACACGATGATCGCGGATTGCTGAACCCGCGCGGGCATCGGTCCATACTGGATGAATTCGCCGGAAATGGTCCTGCGCGCGACAGGGTGCGCCGGGCCTGGGCCGCCTTGGGGCAGGCGCGCAAGGCTGCCGAAGACGCGAAGGTCGCCCGGCAAGCTATTGAGGCAGAAGAGGAATTTCTGCGTCACGCTGTGGCGGAACTGGACAAGCTGGACCCGCAGGAAGGCGAGGAAGCCGCGCTTGATACCAAGCGGCGGATGATGCAGGGCGCGGAAAAAATCCGTGCGGATGTGGTCAATGCCTACGAGATGATGGGTCAGGGCGGTGCAGAGCGGTACATGGGGGATGCCCTGCGCTGGCTGGACGGGGCGGCGGCGCAGGCCGAAGGGGCGCTTGAGGCGCCGATGGCCGCGCTGAACCGCGCAATGGTTGAGTTGGACGAGGCGCTGTCCGGCGTGGCCGATGCGATTGACACAATGTCATTCAATCCGCTTGAGCTGGAGGAGGCCGAGGAACGGCTTTTTGCCATTCGCGGGCTGGCGCGCAAGCACGATGTGCTGCCCGACGAGCTGGCCGGATATGCCAGCACCCTGCGCGCCAAGTTGGAGGCGCTGGACGCCGGAGAGGCGGCGCAGATCGAGCTGGATAAAGCCGTGCGCGATGCCGAAGACGCCTATGCACAGGCGGCGGATGCGCTGCACGCGAAACGTGCCAAAGCAGCGGCCAAGCTGGACCGGGCGGTGACGGCAGAGCTGGCCCCGCTGAAGATGGACCGCGCGGTATTCGAGACGCAGATCAGCGATGAAGCTCCGGGACCGGAAGGGCGCGATGCGGTGAGCTTTACCGTGGCCACGAACCCCGGTGCGCCTGCAGGACCCTTGGGCAAGATCGCCTCGGGTGGGGAACTCAGCCGGTTTTTGTTGGCGCTGAAGGTTTGCCTGACGCAAGGCCAATCGGGTCTGACGCTGATATTCGATGAGATCGACCGCGGTGTCGGCGGGGCCACCGCGGACGCCGTGGGGCGGCGGTTGTCCGCGCTGGCACAGGGCGGGCAGGTGCTGGTCGTGACCCATTCGCCGCAGGTGGCAGCGCTTGGCGCGCATCACTGGCGGGTGGAGAAAGCGGTGGCCAAGGGCGTCACCACCTCGACCGTGGTGCCGCTGGCCCCGCCCGAAAGGGTCGACGAAGTTGCACGGATGCTGGCGGGAGATACGATCACCGATGCGGCACGCGCGGCGGCCGAGGCGCTGCTGGCGGGCTGATGGAACGGGGGGGCGCATAGCATGAGCGAGCCGACCCCGTCCTTCCTGTCGCAACAGTTCAGCATGGCTGTGACCTCGTGCAAACAGGGGTTGCACGTGATCCGTCACCGGGGGCCGGGCAAGGTGACGTTCTGGTTTATTGCCTTGCTGATCGGGATTGCGGCGGGTTTTGCGGCCCTGTTTTTCCGCAAGGCAATCAACTGGTTACAGGCCGCTCTTTATGGTACGGATGATGTGCAGTATCTGCACACGTTCATTAGCGGACTGGACTGGTATTGGGTTGTCTTGATCCCGACCGTTGGGGGATTGGTTGTTGGGCTGATCCTGCATCATTTCACCAATGACGCGCGGGCGCGGTCGGTGGGCGATGTGATCCTTGGGGCCGCGCTGCACGACGGACGGGTCGAAACAAAGGCGGGCGTGGCGTCGGCCTTTGCGTCGCTCATTACGCTCAGCACCGGCGGATCCTCGGGGCGCGAGGGGCCGGTGGTGCATATGGCGGGCGTGATCTCAACCTGGGTGTGCAAGCGCATTCACGCGGACGGGATCACGGGCCGCGATTTGCTGGGATGTGCCGTGGCCGCCGGGGTTTCGGCCAGTTTCAATGCGCCGATCGCCGGGGCGCTGTTTGCGCTTGAGGTGGTGTTGCGGCATTTTGCGGTGCATGCCTTTGCGCCTATCGTGATTGCCAGTGTGGCGGGCACGGTGATCAACCGGATCGAATTTGGCGGCGTGACGGAATTTGTGCTGCCAACCTACGGTGATTTGCAGTTCTACGTGGAGCTGCCCGCCTTTTTGTTGCTGGGGCTGACCTGCGGTCTGGTGGCCGTGGCGTTGATGCGCAGTATTTTCTGGGCCGAGGATCTGGGCAACTTTCTGCAGGCGCGCACCGGTTGGCCGCGCTGGATACGTCCGGCGGTTGCGGGGGCGATGCTGGGCGTGATTGCGCTGTGGTTTCCGCATATCATCGGTGTCGGATACGAGACGATGTCATTGGCCCTGACGGGTGAGCTGGTCCTGCATGAGGCAATTATTTTTGCCATTCTCAAGGTGGCGGCGGTGGCCATCACGCTGGGCGGGCGCATGGGGGGCGGGGTGTTTTCGCCTTCGCTGATGATCGGAGCGCTGACCGGGCTTGGCTTTGGCCTGATTGCCACGGGGGTTTTCCCGGATGTGTCCGGGTCGTCTTCGCTGTACGCGCTGGCGGGCATGGGGGCGGTGGCGGCGGCGGTGCTGGGGGCGCCGATTTCAACCACGCTGATTGTGTTTGAGCTGACGGGCGACTGGCAGACCGGACTGGCGGTGATGGTCGCGGTCAGCATGTCCACCGCGCTGTCGAGCCGGATCGTGCACCGCAGCTTTTTCCTGACCCAGATCGAACGGCGCGGTATCCACCTTGCCGCAGGGCCGCAGGCGTATCTTTTGGGCATGTTCATGGTGGCACGGATCATGCGCCGCCCCGATGATCCACGCGCCCCCGATGAGGACGCCTGTTGGGCGCTGATCGACGAGGGCACCTATATTGACGGGGCGGCCACGCTTGAGGCGGCCCTGCCCATTTTTGATGCCAAGGGCGTGCGGTTCATACCTGTGGTGACCCTTTCTGCGGACGCGCCGCCCGAACTTCTGGGCACACTTTTCCACGTGGACGCGCTTAAGGCTTACAACCGTGCGTTGGCCGCGACCGCCGCTGAAGAGCATTCGTGAGTGTTTCAGCAGGCCGGGTAATCTGTCAGGCACCCGTCTGACTGTTTCCGCCAGCGCACCAATGACAGGGAACTCGGCATGAATTGATATAGCAAACCGCTGTTTTCGCGGTATTGTTTCAAAAGTTAATTTAATCAAAGGAGCCTGCTGCCATGCTCGCCTACATTCTTTTGCCCCTGATCGGCATTGGGCTGATCGCTACGATCTTTCTGGACGACGATGATGATGATAACACAAATGTCGTAACGCCGGGGACGTCCGACGGCACCGAAGATGATGATCGTCTTGTCGGCACGGGCGGGAATGACATCCTCAACGGGCTGGAAGGCAATGATGAGCTGCGCGGTTTTGGCGGGGATGACACGCTGACGGGCGGGCCGGGCAATGACTTTGCCATCGGCGGCAATGGCGACGATTCCATTCAGGGCAATACCGGCGAGGATACGCTGTGGGGACGCGGCGGGGATGACCGTCTGAACGGCAGCTTTGGTGATGACACGCTGCGCGGTGACGAAGGTGACGATGTGCTGCGTGGAGGGGATGGCGATGATAACCTGCTGGGCGGCCCCGGCAATGATGCGCTGATCGGCAATCAGGGCAATGACCTGATCGAGACGGGCAATGGTGCCGACACGGTCTTTGGGGGCAGCGGCGACGACCGGATCACCGGCTACAACCTGCCAGTGGCGGAAGGTGCGCAGGCCGGTGCGGATGATGCGCTGCCCGATCTGCTGGACGGTGGCACGGGCAATGACACGATCACCGGCAATCAGGGCGACACGGTGACGGGCGGCGCGGGCATGGACCTGATCCGCAGTCTTGGCATTGATCAGGAAGGCGGCGGCGGCGTGACCGTGACCGACTTCGATCCGCAGGAAGACCGGTTGCTGTTGTCCTCCAGCTCTGGCCCGAGCCCGACATGGGATGCGGATGACGAACGCTACGAGATCGTCGCGGCAGAAAACGGCACCGACACCAACGTGGTTTTTGAGGGTCAGGTGCTGGCGGTGTTGCAGAATACCGATGCGGCGGCTTTGGCGGCGGATACGTCTTGGCTGGCCAACGTCCGGCAGGAAGATCCGACAATTGCCATTCTGGGCACCGACGGCAATGACACCATCGCAGGCACCGGTGGCCCGGATGATGTGACCGCGGGACCCGGCAATGATGTCGTGCGGGGCTTTGGCGGCGATGACACGGTGACAGCCGGCACCGGCAATGATTTTGTCATCGGTGGTGCCGGGGATGATGATCTGCGCGGCAACACCGGCAATGATACGCTTTGGGGTCTTGTGGGCGATGATGAGATCAGCGGCGGCAACGGCAATGACGTTCTGCGCGGTGATCCCGGCAACGACCTTTTGTCTGGCGGGCGCGGCATTGATGCGCTTTTGGGCGGTGACGGTGACGACACGCTGAACGGTGGCAACGACAACGATTTGCTGGAAACCGGCGATGGCACGGACGTGGCCAACGGCGGCGATGGCAACGACCGTATCTTCGGGTACGAGCGTGCCAATGGACCCACCACAACCGATGGTGTGTCTGACGGTGATGCCGATGTGCTGGACGGTGGCACCGGGAATGACACGATCACCGGCAACGACGGTGATGAGATCACCGGCGGCGCTGGCGATGATGTGATCCGGGCGCTTGGTCTTGATCAGCCGACGATGGATGCGGTTGTGGTTACTGACTTTGATCCGGAAGAGGACATGCTGATCCTTGCCGACCGGACCGGTGGTGACGCCACGCTTGAGCCGGACGAACTGGTCATCCGTGCGGCATCGAACGGTGACGACACCGAAGTTGTCTATGACGGCCGGGTGATCGCGGTTTTGCAGAACACCAATGCGGCCATACTGGACGAAGATCGTTCATGGCTGGGCAATATGATGACCGGTGGACCGGATGAGCCGCCAGTTGTGTCTGATCCGCCGGTCGTGACTGACCCGCCAGTGGTTTCTGATCCGCCGGTTGTGACTGACCCGCCAGTGGTTTCTGATCCGCCAGTGGTATCCGACCCACCTGTCGTCAATGGCCCACCTGTTGTTTCTGACCCGCCCGTCCGGGTCTGACACGGGGCGCTTTGCGGCATTGCCATGATGCGCCTGCGGCCCGATCAACCGGGCCGGGGTGGCAGGCGCGCATTTGGCAGAATAGGAAATGAATTGAGCGTCGCAGTGTCTGCGGCGCTCAAATCTGTTCTACGGTGATTTCGTCCATCGCGTAAAAGGCAAGGTGGTCTTTGATCTGGGCCACCGTGTCTTTTGGATCTTCGTAAGACCAGACCGCATTGTCCAGCGTCCGGCTTTTGGTCACCACGGTATAATAGCTGGCGGTGCCTTTGTACGGGCAGGTGCTGGAACTGTCGGTCTGATCCAGAAACGCCATCGCGATGTCCTTGCGCGGGAAATAGATCACCGGGGCGTAATCCCCTTCGATCAGTTCAAGCGCGTCCGACGTCTCGCCCAGAACGGCACCACCGGCGCGCACGCTCCAGGTGCCCGGTGCCTTGCGAATTGTGATGTGGCTGGCCATGTGTTCTCCCCTCAACCTGCGCAGCCGCTTTTTCAGAGCGGTGCCGTTGCGGCATCCAACCACAGTTTTGTTGCCTGTGATACCCGTGGGCCAATCTTTTCTGCAACCTCAGCGTGATAGCGGTTCAGCCAGTCGCGCGCGGATGCATCCAGCAAGACGATGTCGATCAGGCGGCGGTCGATAGGCGCAAAGCTGAGCGTTTCCCAGTTCAGCATCGCGCGATGATCGTCGCCGCCGGGCAGGGCGGGTGCGGCGCGCACTACCAGCAGGTTCTCGATGCGGATGCCAAAGGCGCCTTCACGGTAGTACCCCGGCTCATTGCTCAGGATCATGCCGGGTTTCAGGGGCACATTGCTGATCCGGCTCAGGCGCTGCGGGCCTTCGTGCACGCTGAGGTACGCACCAACCCCGTGGCCCAGCCCGTGGTCAAAATCCTGTCCCGCCAGCCACAGCGGCATGCGGCCCACGGCCTCGATATGGCTGCCCGCAAGGCCCACGGGCCACCGCAGGCGGCTCATGGCGATCATGCCCATCAGGACGCGGGTAAAGGCCGCGCGCGCCTCTGCCGGTGGGGTGCCGATGGCGATGGTACGTGTGATGTCAGTGGTGCCGTCCAGATACTGCCCGCCGGAATCCAGCACCAGCAGATGACCGTCCTGCAGCGTGCTGTCGGTTTCTTCGGTGACGCGGTAGTGCATGATGGCGCCATTGGGGCCGGTGCCCGCGATTGTCTCAAAGCTGATGTCTTGCAGGGCATTGTCTTTGCGCCGTGCGGCTTCCAACCGGCTGACCACCTGTGTCTCTGTGACGCTGCCCGCAGGCTGCGCGTCAAGCCACGCCAGAAGCTCGCACAGGGCGGCCCCATCGCGCAAATGCGCGGCGGCGGAGCCGCTTATTTCGGCCTCGTTCTTGCAAGCCTTGGGCAGCGCGCATGGGTCATCGCCCCAGACGGCACGGTCGCCAAGGGTGTCGGCCACAATCACCGGCACGGATTGTTTCTCGAGCCGCACAGGCCCTTCCAGCGTTTCAAGGAAGGTCAGAAAGCTTTCCGGCGCGTGGCAGCGCACGTCGGGGCCAAGATGCGCGTGCACTTGCGTAAGCTTTATGTCTGCCATGAAGAGATCAACGCTGGCATCCGCGTGCAGCACGGCAAAGCCATGTGCCACCGGATTGCGCGGGATGTCCGCGCCGCGGATGTTCAGCAGCCAGTTGTGGCTGTCGGGCAGGGTGATCACAGCGGCCCGTTCGTCCGCGTCTTTCAGTGTCTGCGCCAGACGCCCCCGTTTGGCTGCGTGGCTTTCCCCGGCAAATTCAATGGGATGCACCTTGGCGGGCTGCATCGGCGGGGCGGGCTGGTCGTCCCAGATGCGGTCCACCAGATTGGGGCCGGGCCGGAGCGTGATGCCGCTGCCTTTCAGCGCCTCTTCGGTCTGGGTGATCTGTCCGGGCGTGTGCAGCCAGGGATCAAAACCAATGCTACCGCCCTCCGGCGATTGGTCTTTCAGCCACGTGGCAAGCGACACTTCGGGCCAGGGGACGGGCGTATACTCATCCGCCACCTGCGCCTTGACCTGCGTGCGGTAGCGCCCGTCGATGAAGACGCCCGCAACATCGCGCAGGGCCACGCAGAACCCCGCCGATCCGGTAAAGCCAGTCAGCCAGGCAAGCCGGTCATCGTGTGGGGCCACATACTCGCCCTGATGGGCATCCGCGCGCGGCACAAGAAAGCCGTCCAGCCCTTCGGCGTCCAATGCGGCGCGCAGGGCTTTCAGTCGGGGCGGCCCCTGTTCCGGCCTCGCAGTTACCTCGAAACTCTGGAACATGCGCCCCTCCTTCATCTTTCCACTATAACTCGACTGCGCCCTCTCAGCCGGCGCGGCGCATGCCCATGACGCGCGCCCGTGCCCGGGGATCGCTGTCAAAAAGCGCGGCCAGCTGTTCGGTCATTGCACCGGCAAGCTGGTCCACGTCCGTGATCGTCACCGCACGGTCATAATAGCGCGTCACGTCGTGGCCGATGCCGATGGCCAGCAGTTCGACCGCCTTGCGCTTTTCGACCATCGCGATGACATCGCGCAGGTGCTTTTCCAGATAATTGGCCGGGTTCACCGACAGGGTGGAATCGTCCACCGGCGCACCGTCGGAAATCACCATCAGGATTTTGCGCGCCTCGTGCCGCGCCATCATGCGGCGGTGCGCCCATTCCAGCGCCTCGCCATCGATGTTTTCCTTGAGCAACCCTTCCTTCATCATCAGGCCCAGATTGTCACGGGTCCGGCGCCACGGGGCATCGGCGGATTTATAGATGATATGGCGCAGATCGTTCAGGCGGCCGGGCTGTACGGGGCGGCCATCGTTCAGCCATGCCTCGCGCGCCTGTCCGCCCTTCCACGCGCGGGTGGTAAAGCCAAGGATCTCGACCTTGACGTTGCATCGCTCCAGCGTGCGGGCCAGAACATCGGCGCAGATCGCGGCGATTGAGATGGGACGCCCGCGCATGGAGCCGGAGTTGTCGAGCAGCAGCGTCACGCAGGTATCGCGGAATTCGGTGTCTTTTTCCTGCTTGAACGACAGCGGCGTCGTGGGGTTCGCCACGATCCGCGCCAGACGACCCGCGTCCAGCGTGCCTTCCTCCAGATCAAACTCCCATGAGCGGTTCTGCTGGGCTTGCAGACGGCGTTGCAGTTTGTTGGCCAGACGGCTGACCGCCCCTTTGAGCGGCTCCAGCTGCTGATCGAGATAGGCGCGCAGGCGTTCCAGCTCTACCGGGTCGGCAAGGTCTTCGGCACCGATGACCTCATCGTGCGTGTCGAGATAGACCAGATAATTTGGGTCCGCGTCGGAGACAGGTTGCGGGGCAGGCGGCTCCATCGGGGCGTCGCCGTCGGGCATCTCGGCTTCCTCGCCCAGCTCCTGATCGGCCATATCGTCCATGGAGACCTGCGCCTCGGACGCGTCCTGCTGGTCTTCCTGAGACTGCTCGGCGGTGCCTTCGGCATCGTCCTCGTCCTGATCGTCCTGACCGGTGCTGTCGGGATCGTCCTCTTCTTCCGCGCCTTCTTCGGCCTCGTCTTCCTGATCCTCGTCCAGCGCATCAGGGTCATCGCCCAGCTGATCGGCATAGCCCAGATCGGTGATCATCTGGCGCGCGAATTTCGCGAAGGCGGATTGGTCATCCAGAATGTCGTTGACGTTCTCGAGCGTGCCGCCCGCCTGATCCTCAATGAACCCGCGCCACAGCTCCATCGCATTTTCGGCCCCCGCAGGCAGGTCGCGCCCCGTGGCCAGATGGCGCACGAGGTAGCCCGCAGCCGTGGCCAATGGCACGTCGCTGGCCTGTTTGGCCTGATCATAGCCCTTGCGCAGCGCGTCGTGCTTGATCTTGACGTCGATGTTGCCGGCGGTGCCGGGCATGTCGCGCGCACCCATCGCCTCGCAACGGGCGGTTTCCATCGCTTCGTATAGGTCACGGGCCATTTCGCCCTGCGGGGCATAGCGCGCGTGGGTCTGGCCGTTGTGGTAGCGCCGGTTCAGCGCCAGCGCGTCCGCCGTGCCGCGCGCCAGCAGCACTTCCTCGCGGGTCATGCGGCGGCTGACTTGCGGCAGCCGCATCGTCTCGCCCGACAGGCCCGATGGATCGACGGAATAGGTGACGCTGAGATCAGGATCGTTGGCCATCACCTTGGAGGCTTCTGCCAGTGCCTTTTTGAACGCATCTGCCGGGTTGTCGGATGGTTTGCTCATTGCCGCGCCTTTTGCATGGATACAAAGGGTTTCGCAGGTTTTTGAGGGGTGGTCAAACGCAGCGGGGGCAGAAATTCCGAACTTTTTTGGAACCTGTCGACGTGCTGTGAGGTTGAGAGGGCAACAGACCTTGATGCAGACGGTATGGTGCCGCAGCGCAGGGGAAACGATAGGAGACAAACGATGACACATCTTTTGAAAACAACAGCCGCAACCGCACTGATCGCCGTGATGGCAACCGCCTCTTTCGCTGGCAACACCGGCTCCCCCGCGCAGTCTGTGGATGCAGATCCGGATGAGTATGTGGCCAAGAAAAAGGTCGATGCTGACGGTGACGCCGTGAACGAAGCGACAGGGTCGCCCGCGCAGTCGGTAGACACGGATGAAGACGAGGAAGTGGCGATGGATGACGCAGATGGCAACGGCACAATTGCTGATGAGCTTCCCACCAACTCACCTGCCGTCAGCGACAGCTAAGACATTGTTTCTTTAGCAAGTAGCGCCCCGGATGCGAGAGCATCCGGGGTTTTTTGTGTCAGACAGACTTGGTTGCTTTGGAAGGCCGGGTCAGCGCATGCCCCGATGCGGCAGCGCGATCAATGCGCCGTCAAGGCTTTCGTTCGGATGCTGCATGGCGGTTTACGCGCAATTTGCGCATTTGCTCCGGGTCGCCTGTTGCTGGCGCGCCGTTGACCCTAAGATGACGCACTGTAGCCATAACGCATGCGTAACGGTGCGCTTGTCGTGCCTCAGGCTGTTCAGCCTAGACCGTAGCCGTACTTACAAACCCCGCGAAGAGGATCAAGGTGAGCGCTGTGGCCCCCCAAGACTGCGGTTTTACCCAAGGCTGACGCTTGCCGCGCTTTCAGGCAGTTCTTCGTCGAACAGACGCTGGTAGAATTCCGCGACTGTCTGGCGCTCCAACTCATCGCATTTGTTCAGGAAGCTCAGGCGGAAGGCATAGCCCACGTTGCGGAAAATCTCGGCGTTTTGGGCCCATGCGATGACGGTACGCGGTGACATCACCGTGCTCAACTCGCCATTCATAAACGCCGTGCGCGTCAGGTCCGCGACCGTCACCATCTGTTTGACGGTCTTGCGCCCTTCGGCGGTGTTGTAATGCGGGTTCTTGGACAGGACGATCGCGGTCTCTGCGTCGATGCTGAGATAGTTCAGTGTCGCCACCAGTGACCAGCGATCCATCTGGCCTTGGTTGATTTGCTGCGTGCCGTGGTAAAGGCCCGTCGTGTCGCCCAGACCCACGGTGTTTGCTGTGGCGAATATGCGGAAATAGGGGTGCGGTTCGATTACCTGGTTCTGGTCCAGCAGCGTCAGTTTGCCGTCCACTTCCAGCACGCGCTGGATCACAAACATCACATCCGCGCGGCCCGCGTCGTATTCGTCAAACACAATCGCCGTGGGGTTGCGCAACGCCCAGGGCAGAATGCCTTCCTGAAAGTCCGTCACCTGCTTGCCGTCGCGCAATTTGATCGCGTCCTTGCCAATCAGGTCAATCCGGCTGATGTGACTGTCGAGGTTCACGCGCACGGCGGGCCAGTTCAGGCGGCTTGCCACCTGTTCGATGTGCGTCGATTTGCCCGTTCCGTGATAGCCCTGAATCATCACGCGGCGGTTGTGGCTGAAGCCTGCGAGGATCGCCAGCGTGGTGTCGGGATCGAATTTATAGGTGCTGTCCAGATCCGGCACGCGGTCGGTGCGGTCGGCAAAGCCTTTGACGACCATATCTGTATCAATGCCGAAAACATCGCGGACGCTGATTTCTTGGGTGGGTTTCATGTCAATATCCAGCGCGCCGTCGGCCATTGTGTCGTCCTTTCAGTCATGCTCCGTGAGAGGAGATCAAAGTCCGCCCCGTGGTGCAACATATCCAAGCCACCTGCAAGGGCTGGCCTATCGGTTTCTGTCTCTGTCAGGCCAGATAGATGGCGCGACGTTACGCCATAGCAACCTGCGCGCAGCCGCAGGCGGCTTTGACGGGCCGGTCCGCGCGCGCCTCGGCCAGATCAAGGCGCAGTTTGATGTGCGGCGCCTCGTCCGTTTTGTTCTGGGCGATCAGGCAATCATAGAGGCCGCGCAAGGCCCAGACGTTATCGGGGTGCTGGCAGGCGCGGGGCAGGCCGGGGGCCAAGCCAAGATCCTGCCTGAACACCGCCTCGGCCTCTGCATAGTGGCCCTGCTCGAACAGAAGCGCACCCAGCGCGTGGCGGGTGGGCTGCATCCAGCCCCACGGCTCGTCGTAGGGCAACGCGTCATCCAGTGCCACGGCATCGCGCAGGCGTTTGAAGGCGGTGTCATAGTCGCCCTTGCGATAGGCCAGTTCACCGTCGAGCATCGCGGTCGCGATCTTTAGCAGGTCAACGGCGCGGACGTTGTGCAAAAGGCGGCTTTCGGGGACGCGGGCTTTTGCGGCGGTAAAGACATCGTATTGCGCTTCAGCCTCCGGCACGCGGCCAAGCGCTGACAGGGCCAATGCCTTGGCGTATTCGATCATCGCGGTTTTCACGCAGCGCGTCTCGGTATCTTCGGGCAGGGGCATTTTCAGGATGTCCTCCCACATGCCAAAGCGGATCAGCACATGCGGTTCCATGCTCAGATAAGCCTCAAAGAAATCGGCCATCGGGGGGGATTTGATGTTCAGCAGGGCGTCGGGTGTGGTGGCGTCCATCCCGCGCACGGCGCGCATCGCAGGCTCATATTGTCCAAGGAAAAGAGCGCCGTAGATGACAAAGTGATAGTTGTGCTGGCGGTAGCCGGTGTAGATGTTGAACGCGCCTTCACGCTCGAAATAGATCAGGTCAGCCTCGACCGCGCGCTCGTTCCAGCGCACCACGTTTTCGTATTGTCCGCACAGCACGTCAATGTGGCTGGGCATGTGCACCAGATGGCCCGCGTCGGGCACCAGCGTTCGTAAAACATCTGCCGCCTTGAGCGCCTTTTCGGGTGTGGGCGACATCTCCATCAGGTGCACGTAGAGGTGCGTCAGGCCGGGGTGGTCCATGCCGCCGGGCAGGGCCATGTGCCGCTCAAGCACGGCTTGGGCTTCGAGGGTGGCAGCGCCCTCTGTGACCTCGCCGGTGTGCAGGTTCCACATGTTCCACGGCGTCAGGTTCAGGAGGGCATCGACAAAGAGGGTAGCGACATCGTGGTCCTGCCCGAACTTCGCCTGCACCTGCCGCATGGCATCTGCGAACGCGTGATCCCAGGGGGCCATATCTTCCACCGGGTCGCGCTGGGGATAGCGGGCGGTGAGCGCGTGGATCAGTGCCGCCTCGGGCGGGGAGGCGTGACCCAGCTGCGCAAGCGCGGCTTGTGTTGCGTCGTAGGCTTCCGCCAGCGCGTCGCGCAGCCCTTTGGAATCGTACAGCACCCACGGCATGTTGTAGTTCGGACCAGCGGCGTAGGCGTGGCCCCAATGGGCGGCAGCGCAGGTCGGATCGGCCACGGCAGCCCGTTTGAAACAGGCGATCGCTTCCTTGTGGTTAAAGCCGTAAAGCCAGTTCAGGCCACGATCGAACCACTGCTGTGCTTCTCCGTTCGCTGTGGTTACTTTTCGGGAAAACCGTCCCAAATCATACGGATAGGTCATGGGTTTCCCTTTCGGTTCAGTCCTTGAAGCTGCGGCTTCCCTTGATCTGGTCCCAGGCCCACATCACCAGTTGCAACTGGTCTTCCTGGGACCTGTCGCCGCCGTTCATATCGGGGTGCAGCACCTTGATGAGCGACTTGTAAGCCTTGCGGATTTCCGGCTTGGTCATGTTGTCCTTGACCTCCAGTATCTCCACGGCACGCCGCTCCGTCGGGGGCAGACGCTTGCCCGCCTGCGGCCCTTTGCCGGGGTTCTGGGTGGCGTTCTTGCCCAGTACCTGATGCGGGTCCTCGATGCCCAGCCGCGCCCATGCGCGCGCTTCCGGGTCGCCCAGCGGCTTGGTCTTGCGCTCCCACACCTTGTCCTCGGACATCTGTGCGTTCATCTCGGCCTCTGTCGTGCCGTCAAAGAAATTCCACTTGAGGTTATACTCGCGCACGTGCTGCTGACAGAACCAGAAATAATCATCCAGTACATCGGGGGCCTTGGGCGCGCGGAACTTGCCGGCCTCTTCGCAGCCCTCGTGGTCGCAGACCCGCGTTGACGTCTCGGACGCGCCCGACATGCCGCGACGGCCGCGGGGGTTCTTCTTTTTGGATGTCGACACGGACATGTCGAAACCGAAGGGATCTGGCTTGCTCATGGGGATAGACCTTTCCGACTCAGGCGCTTGAGTTTAGACGCTGTGCCCAGAGATAGAAGGGGGCGGGGTGAAAAAAATGTCGAAGACTGAAGAGATCCGGGAGCGGCTGGAAAAAGCGTTTGATCCCAGAGAGTTGGAGGTGGCGGATGTGAGCGAGAGCCACCGGGGGCATGCGGGGTTTCAGGAAGGGGGCGAGAGCCACTTTGATGTGCGCATCCGGGCGGAGGCTTTCAAGGGCATGAACCGGCTGGCGCGGCACCGGGCGGTGCATGCCGCACTCGGGGCTGATCTGATCGGGCGCATCCACGCGCTGGCCCTTGATCTGGATGTTTAAGAACGCATCCTAATCATCTGATTTTACGGTTTTTCTTGAGGCGGCAAGCGATTTCAGCGGGCCGCTCATATCGTCGACATCACTGGTGTCCTCCACCCCGTTGTCGGTCGTGGAATCTTCGGTTTTCGGGGCCTTTTCGGCCTCTGCATCCGGTGCGTTTCCGGCCTTTTCGGAGGGGGGATTCTGGGCCGGTTTGTCCTCTGGTTCGGGGGCGGTTTCGGGGGTCAGAACGGGGGAATCCGGGGGGGGAAGGAGTTCGGGGGCGAAGGCCTCTGCGACGTCTTCACGCAGGCGGCGGAAAACCAGCACATTGCGCCATTCTGTCGTGGTGGAGGTGAGGCCCGAACGCTCAATCGAGGGCAGGGTTTCGGCGCGCTGGTATTCCCAGCCGTAGCCTGCAAGCCCGTTCATAAGCTCTTGGATCGCATGGGAAAACCGCGCTTCGGCCCCTTTGACGCCCTTGGCCTTGAGGCCCTTGGTGGGGGCGGGAACGACTTTGTATTCGTAATGGGGCATGTGCGGTCTCTGGCTGCTGATCGGCGCGTTTTAGCGCGGGTGCGCGGGAAAGGAAACGGGGCAGCGGGTAAGGTTTTGGTAAGTGTCACCTGCGGTACACCCTGCGTGCACCCCCCGTACACCGCCGCAGCGCGGAATGTGGCGGTCAGGCGCGGGCGTCGATGGCGGCGCGGATGTCGTCGCGCAGGCGGGTGGCGGTGCCGTGGTTGTAGGACATGTGATCGGGGTCAAAGACGGTGAGGGCGGCATCGACGGCGGCGAGGGCTTCGGTCAGGGCGCGGGCGGGATCGGTGCAGGAGTCGTGGGTGGCTTGGTCCTTGAGTGCGATGGCGATGTTAAGCTTAGTCTCGGCCCATTGCACCGGATGGCCCTCACGGGTGCGGACCTCAAGGGCGTTGCGATAGGCGGTGACGGCCTGCGCGAGGAGGTCTGCGCCAGCGCTGCCTTCGGTGCGGATGCCTTGTTGTGAGAGGGCGATGCCGAGGTTGTTCTGCGTCGTGGCCCAGTGCACCGGATGATCGGCGCGGGTGTAAACCTGAAGGGTGTTTCGGTAGGCGGTGACGGCCTCTGCGAGGAGGTCCGCGCCAGCGCTGCCTTCGGTGCGGATGCCTTGGTCTTGGAGGGTAGCGCCGAGGTTGTTCTGTGTCATGGCCCAGTCCACCGGATGACCTTCACGGGTGCGGACCTCAAGGGCGTTGCAGTAGGCGGTGACGGCCTGCGCGAGGAGGTCCGCGCGAGCGCTGCCTTGGGTGCGGGTGCCTTGGTTTTTGAGGGCATTGCCGAGGTTGTTCTGCGTCGTGGCCCAGTGCACATGCTCTTTGGTCTGTTTGTAGAACGCAGCGGCGTCTTGGTAGAGTTGAACCGCTTCACCAAGCAGTTGCGTCCCTTCCTCTCCTTCGACACGCAAGCCCTGTTTCTGAACAACATTCCCAAGTCTCACCTGACTGTTTGCCCAGAGTGCCGAATCCTCATTTCGAAGCTCTTCATTCATTGCCTCGCGGAGTGTTTTTTCCGCAGCGCGCATGGCGGTGCCGCCGTATCGGTCCCCGTGGTCGTAGAGTTTTTCGGAGATTTCGATGACACGGCGGCGGGTGGGTTCCATTCGGTCGACGACAGAAAAACTATCAGCGGCGCTGTTCAGGAGTGCATAGGCATGATCGACATCGCCACGCAAGAGCGCGTTGTCAGCGCGGATTTCGGCGGACTTGGCGGCTTCTTCGAGTTCGGTTGTGTGCACGAGAGTCATCAGGTGTTCGACCTCGTCAAGATCAACGCGGGCGATGGCATCTTGGGCTGCGGCCTTGAGGTTGGAGAGTTTGCGCATGGTGTTGGGAATGGCGTCCACCTCGGCCTTGAGGGCGCGGTATTCGGTGGCTTTTTTGGTGAGCAGTTGGCGCAGGTCGGCATCGGTGCGGTCAAAGACGTCTTCGATCTGGAAGCGGGTGCCAATATTTTCCAATTCTTCGCGGCTGAGCGTCGGGATTTGATCCAGTTGCGTGGCGGAGAGGCGGGACTGGCGGATCGGCTCCATCTCGGCGGGGGAGATGTTGAGCGCGGTGCAGAGATATTGGATTGTCTTTTCCTGTGGTTTGGCGACAAGGCCACGTTCCAGACGGGAAATGTCGCCTTTGCGCGCGGGATCATTCCAGATGCGCGACGCCAGCTTTTCCTGAGAAAGCTTAGCCTCACCGCGTTTTCGTTTGATCAACTCACCGAAGACAATGACGTCTAACAACTTTCACTAACTTTCATCAATTTCTCACAAGCCCGATCCCATAACTTTCCCGGCCTGATTGGAGGCAGCGGCAATGCCATCTTGTTCCTACGCAATAAAGCGTAATCGCGTCGTGCACGGCGTTCAACCCGTAGGAGTTAGCTATGTTTGGACGTTTGACGGAAGTTGTAGTGAAGGTTGCCTGCGCGATCTGGTGTCACCGGATGGTCTATGCCGGATTGGCGGCGGCCTATGGTGCGGGATGTGTCGGGTGGCTGGAGAAGGATGTGGTGCAGCAGATTGCGACGGGGTGTTACCTGTTGCTTGTGGCGCAGCGGGGGCATTGAGCGCGGTGTGCCCGGTTGAGTTGGTGCGGTTGTGTGGGGTGTGGTGGGTTGCACCCACCCTACGATTCCGGATGGTGCGGGGGCGGGTGGGCAGGATGCCCACCTTACGGGGGTTCAGTAAGGTGTGGCCTCTGGCCCGCCTCAGCGCTTGAGGCTGACGCGGCGGGAGATGCGGGTGGGGTCGGGCATCTGCGTCTGGGCGGCGGCGTAGGCGGCGAGGTTGTCCTGAATATGTTGCGGCATGGGGGCGACGCGGGGGCCGGACTGGTCGACGTGGAGGGTCAGCCCTTCGGCCGTGGCGGCGAGCCAGCCGTCCTTGTGGTGCAGTTCCTGATAGGAGTGGAAGCGTTTTTCGTCGTGGGCGATCAGGTAGTAGGTGCAGGTGACCTGATCATGGACGTGGAGTTCGCGCAGGTAGCAGATGTGGAATTCCGCCACATAGGTGGTGCAGCCGGTGGTCTGGAGGTAGTCGAGGCCGAAGCCGATCTGGGGGTAAAGCTCGTCAACGGATTCATCAAAGAGCACGTTGTAGTAGGCCATGTTGAGGTGGCCGTTGTAGTCGATCCATTCGGGTTTGACCGTTTGGAAGGAGGAGCGGAAGGGGGCGTGCATGAGGCGGCCTTTGGCGTTGGTGGCGATGCGGTGAGGGGGCGCGAACGGGCATCCTTTGGATACCCTGCCTCGCGCTGATCGTTGCAATGAAGCGGGCGCTTATGCGCCGAGCTTCTTTGCAACGATTTGATTCACCGCCTTGGGGTTGGCTTTGCCGCCGGTGGCTTTCATCACCTGGCCTACGAACCAGCCTGCAAGTTTGGGGTTCTCTTTCGCCTTGGCGACCTGATCGGGGTTGGCGGCGATGATTTCGTCTACGGCGGCCTCAATGGCACCGGTGTCGGTGACCTGTTTCAGGCCATCGGTTTCAACGATTTCTGCCGGGTCGCGGCCGGTGGTGTAGGAGGTTTCAAACACGTCTTTGGCGATTTTGCCGGAAATGGCGTCGGAGGCGATCAGATCAATGATCTGGCCCAGTTGGTCGGGGGTGACGGGGCTTTCGGTGATGTCTTTTTCGTCCTTTTTCAGACGGCCAAAGAGTTCGTTGATGACCCAGTTGGCGGAGGATTTGCCGTCGCGGCCTTTGGCTGTGGCCTCGAAGTAGCCCGCTGAGTCGAGGTCGGCGGTGAGGACGGAGGCGTCGTAGTCGCTAAGGCCGAAGTCATTGATGAAACGGGCTTTCTTGGCGTCGGGGAGTTCGGGCAGGTTGGCGGCGATGTTGTCGACCCATGCCTGTTCGATCTCCAGCGGCAGCAGGTCAGGGTCGGGGAAGTAGCGGTAATCGTGTGCCTCTTCCTTGGACCGCATGGAGCGGGTTTCCTGTTTGTCGGGATCAAACAGGCGGGTTTCCTGCACGACTTCGCCGCCACCCTCAACGATGGCGATCTGGCGGCGGGCTTCGACTTCGATGGCCTGCTGGATGAAGCGCATGGAGTTCATGTTCTTAATCTCGCAGCGGGTGCCGAGGTGGGAGAAATCCTGTGTCTCGACGTATTTTTCGTACTGGCCCACGCGGCAGATGGAGACGTTGACGTCGGCGCGCATGGCACCCGACTGCATGTCGCCGTTGCAGGTGCCCAAGTAACGCAGGATCTGGCGGAGTTTGGCGAGGTAGGCGGCGGCCTCTTCGGGGCCGCGGATGTCGGGGCGGGAGACGATTTCCATCAGGCAGACGCCGGTGCGGTTGAGGTCGACGAAGGACATGTTGGGGTCCATGTCGTGGATCGATTTGCCCGCGTCCTGTTCCATGTGGATACGCTCGACGCGGACCAACCGCGCCGTGCCGTCGCCCATTTCAACGAGCACTTCGCCTTCGCCGACGATGGGCTCATAAAGCTGGCTGATCTGATAGCCCTGCGGCAGGTCGGGGTAGAAGTAGTTCTTGCGGTCAAAGGCGGATTTGAGGTTGATCTCGGCCTTGAGGCCAAGGCCGGTGCGCACGGCCTGTTCGACGCAGTATTCGTTGATGACGGGCAGCATCCCGGGCATGGCGGCGTCGACGAAGGCGACGTTGGAGTTGGGTTCGGCGCCGAATTGGGTGGAGGCGCCGGAGAAGAGTTTCGCATTTGACGAGACCTGCGCGTGGACTTCCATGCCGATGACGAGTTCCCAGTCGTGTTTTGCGCCTGCGATGACGCGGGGTTTGGGGGTGTCGTAGGTCAGATCAAGCATGGCGGGCCTCATGTGCGCGGGTGTTGGACCGGGTTTAGGACAGGCGGCGGGGTGCTGCAAGGGATTGTGGTTCGGTGGCGCGCGGTGCGCAGGTCAGACCAGCGGCGGGCGATGGGTTTGCGGTGCGGTTTGAGGGATTTGCGCGCTTTGACTGGGAGATGCGGTTTGTGTTGGGTGAATTCATAGCTTCCTGACCTGAAAGGACGCGCGTTAGGTTTAGCTTAGTGGCGTTATCGTAAAGAGTATGCGGCGCTTTGCGCTGGTGCCGGGACTGTGAGCGGCAGGGCGCTTTGCAAACGCGGGGCGGGCGCGTATCATTATGGAAAAGGGGTGCGCCGGAGCTAGGTACGTCCTTGTAAGGTTTCATAAAAGGAGCGGCGCATGGCACCGTTGAGACGTCAAAACCTCTGGCTGCGTGGTATCGGCGCGCTGGCGGTTGTCGTGGTTTTGTGGGGCATTCTGGTGTCCGGGGCGCGGGCGGCAGGCATCGAGGATTTCGTCGGCACCTATACCGGATCGGCTGAGATCATCGGCAATTCGGGAGAGCCGGTGACCCGCGACATGAGCGTGACCATCGCAGAGAGCGACGATGGGTTCCGCGTGGGCTGGAGCACGGCGACCAACCGGGCGGACGGCACGCAGAACGTCAAGACATACGCAATTGATTTTGTGCCAAGCGACCGGGGCGGTGTGTACAGTGCCGCCATGCAGCGCAACGTCTTTGGCAAGGAAGTGCCGCTGGACCCGATGAAGGGCGAGCCATACGTCTGGGCGCGTATTCTGGGCGACAAGCTGACGGTGTATTCGCTGTTTGTCACCTCGGAGGGGGGGTATGAGATACAACAGTTTGACCGGACGCTGACCGACGGCGGGTTGCAGCTGGAGTATCAGAATGTGAGCAACGGCGAAGTGGGCCGGCGGGTGTCTACGTTCCTGACGCGGGAATAGGGCGCTGGCCTTATGTTTGGGTAGGTCGGGTTCAAGATTCCGGTGAATGGCAAAGTGCGTTGGATGCCTACGCCTGTTCTGCGGGTGCCGGGTGGCGGTGTGCGCGTCAAAAGACGGATTTGCGCACAACAAGCACGATGATCAGCGCGAGAAGCGCCAGCGTGATCAGATGCGCCCGGGCGAACCAAGGGGGCAGTGGGTGTGCGGCGGTTTCCGACCAGCGGCGCAGACGGCCCGACAGCGCGCCATGCACGCCTGTCATTGCGATGACCAAAAGCAGTTTGAGCATCAGCCACCACTGACTGAACCAGTCGCCCCAAACACCGAGCGCGATGCCCAGACAGAGCGCCCCGATCATGGCCGGTGAGACGATCTTGTGAAACAGCGCGCGCAGGCGAATGCGCTGGTCCTGCGGGACATTCCCCAGCGCGGCCAGCACCAGCGGGGCGCTGAGCATGCCCGCCATCCAGATGATGACCGCAAGAATATGGGCCGCCTTGAGCCAGAGATATATCATATGGGGTCCTTTCGGGACGGGGTGAGGTTTGCGGCCTGCCGGGCCAGCGCGCGGTCGTTCAGCCAAGTGCCGAAGGGGATTTGTGCGGCCAGAATCGCGCGCAGGGTCAGCAGCGGTGTCAGTTCCGCCGCGCCCCAGCTTTCGGCCACGGTGTAGAGGTAGATCAGAAACGCCGCCCCGTGCAGCGGGCCAAGCACCTGCACCGGAGCCTCAATGCCTGCCAGATATTTGAGCGGCATGGCCACCATCATCAAAAGCACCAGCGTTGTGCCTTCCACCAGCGCTACGCGGCGCAAAACGCGGAGCGGGGGCGGGTTGCTGTGGGCGGTCATTGCGAGAGGTGGCTATAAGTAAACACTCGTTTTCTTTACGTCAGGAGATTGCCCCTGTAAACACTTGTCTACATGACCAAGTCCGCCGACAGCCCCGCCCAGACCGCGCAAAACCGCGACCGTGCCGCTACGGAGGCGCGTATTCTGGCGGCTGCACAGGATGTTTTTGCCGAAAAGGGATACGATGCGGCGGGTCTTCGCGAGATTGCGCAGGCGGCACGCGCGAACCTGTCGCTGATCAGCCGGTATTTCGGGGGCAAGGAGGGGTTGCTGCTGGCGTTGACGCAGCGTTTCATCGATGCGCGGCGCGCGGGGGCGCTGGGCTATCCGCCGCAGGATACGCTGGCGGCAGAGGTCTATGGCTATCTCAAGGACCGGCTGGCGGATGATCTGCGCCATGAGGCGATGGTGCGATTGATTGTGAGCCGGGTGGCGATTGACCCGGCGTTCCGCGCGCAGGCGCTGGCGGGTATGGACGGGGAAGCGGATGCGAATTTTCGCGCGCGGATTGTGACGTTGCAGGCGCGGGGTGCGGTGCCCGCCACCACGCAGGTTAATCTGCTGTTCGCGGCGGTGACGCATTTTTCGTTTTCGGTGAACTTTTTCGGCGCGATGGGGGAATGGCGCAGCGACGCCGAGATTGACGCGCTGTTCCGGTCATTTGCGGAGGCGATGGGACAGGGTTTGCCACTGCCCTGAGGCCGGTCGGGGGGCGTGTATTCAGGGTGCGGAATTGCTGTCGAAGGCGGCCATCATCGTGGCGCGCAGGCGGGCGACATCATCATCGACGCTGGCGTCGGGATCGCAGTGGAAGGATGGCAAGGCTTCGATGCGGATCGTGCCGCTGGCGGGGATAAACTTGCCGCGGGGCAACAGGCGTTCGGAATCGTGGATGACGATTGGCAGGATGCTGCGGCCCGTGGCGCGGGCCACCAGCACGGCACCGGCCTTGAACGCGCCAAGGCTTTCGCCGCCGGTGCGGGTGCCTTCGGGGAAAAGCACCACGGACCTGCGGGCAGGCATTTCGGCGACTGCACGGCTGAGCGTGTCCATTGCGACAGAGCCTGATGCGCGGTCGATGGGGACAAGGCCCGCGCCGGTAAAGCCGGTGCGCAGCAGGGCGGCATCGCACAGTTCTTTCTTGGCCGCGAAGGTGAACCATTTGGCATCAGGCACCACATGCATCAGGGCAAAGCCGTCAAGGTGGCTGCGGTGGTTGATGACGATGATGCTGTCTGTATCCGCGGCCAGCGCGCGCTGGTTGTCGGGGGTCATTGTGGCGCGGATGCTGAGCAGCCACAACAGGCGCGAGCAGGCGCGTTTGACCAGCCGCCAGTACCAGCCGCGAAAGCCCCGGCGGCTTGCGCAGATCAGCGGGATAAATCCGACAAACAGGAAATAGAACGGCCCCAGCAGCACCAGAGCGCTGCGTTTGACCACGCGCAGGGGCCACGGATCAAGGGGTTTGGGAGCAGCGGGTTGCGCCACGGGACGGTCTGACATCAGCGGCCCTTTGCGCGCGGCGGCCCCGGCGGGGGCGGATATGCCAGATACAGAACGATCCGCAATCTGGCATGCGCGGACCATCGCGTCGGGGACGCGCGGGTGTCTGGCCCCGTCTATCCGCCATCGGGGGCGCGGGCGCAATGGCAAAGGTGACGTATGGGCAGTTTGTGATCAGGCGCAGGTCCGTGCGTGCGGATCAGCCGTGCTGGGCCTGTGGTCCGGCTTCGGTAAAGACGATGCGTTTGCCAGCGGCGATTTCCTTGGAAAACAGCGAGGTGATGATGCGCACGGCGTCGTCACGCCCGGAGGCGGCAAAGCGGCTGGGACTGTGGATACGCAGGTTGTTGTCAAAGCCGCGTGCGGCGTGGGCCCAGATCATCGGATGCAGTTCGGTCAGATGTTCACGCACGATCCAGTGGGCGCAGTCGGAAATGTGGCTGCGGATCTGGTCGGCCTGATCGTTGCCCGAAAAGCTTTGCCCGATGGCATTGGCGCAATAGGCGGCGAGCAGGTTGGCGGTATAGGGATCGGGACGGCGGACCAGGATGTCACGCAGGCCTTCGACAAAGAAATCAAGGTCAAGGTTGGCGCAGGCCATGTCATCGCAGGAGATGGCGTCGAACTGCACCCAGCTATAGCCACCGGCCCCCCAGATGCTTTCGGTGCGCGACGCGGTGCGCCGGGCCTCAAGCTCAAGCTCTTCGTAAGACCCGAACCAGCGCGGCAGCAGGTGATTGCCCATCGCGCGCATGGGCCGGGGGTTGGCAGGATTGAGGTCAATCAGCGCCTCGTACCGGTCGGCCACGGAGCCTTTGCCGGAGGCACCGCTGCCCAGAAGGGCGCAGCAGGTGGCGGCCAGCAGGGGCGAATCCAGCTTTTGCACGCAAAACGGGTTGATGATGTCAGCGGCGCGGTCAAAATGGGCGGCAAAGGCGGCGCGGTTGCGCTGCGGCACTTCGATGTCCCAGCCGGTGCCGCGCCATGCCCATGCGATATCCATATGGGCCTGTGCCACAATCGCCGCCATCACATGACAGTCGGGTCGTTCGGCCAGCACATGTTCCAGCGCCTCGATCCCCGCAAGCAGGGGTGCATCGCGGGCGGGATTGCCATCCATCAACGCGTGTTCCACCGCATGTACCACGTCAGATCGCGCGCCAAAGGCCATCAGTTCCGCCACGGGCATCGCCCCCGGCGTGAGATGACGGCGGCTGTCGGCCGTGCTGATCGCGTCGATCAGCGCTTCCCAGCGTTCCTGTCGGACCAGATGTTGCGAGACACGCAGGTGTTTGTCACGGATCGCGTCTTCGGCGGTGGGATCGGGGCAGGCGATTTGCAGAACCTGTTCGGGCACCGCAGACATGACGGTGCGCGGCGTGCGGCGGCGGATCAGCGGCGGCAGCGGGTTTGCCGCGGGCGCGTCGGACGCTGACGGGGCACCCTGCAGCAGGCTGCCCAGCGGGGCCATGTGCTTTTTGAGAAAGGCGTTGAGCGGTCTCATGTTTGTGCGATCCGGTTCTTGTTCGTGTCCGGCATGTGATGCCTGCGCATTTGGGCGGAACCGTGGCAGGGGTGCGAAGATATCACGGTGTTTGTACTACGCAGGCGGGAATCCGCCCAGGGTTGTGCGCGTGCCGTCCTTGCTATTGTCGGTTTATGGGCGACGATCTGCGACGCGTGGGCCGCTTTGTTTCGTTGTTTCACAGGTATTTACGCCGGTTCTTGCCAAAGCGGCAAATTCGCCCGTATCGTTCGGGTCATGAAAATGCGGACCCTGACTTATGTGCTGACGCTGACGCTGGCGGCGGCCCCCTTCGGAGCGCTGGCGCAATCCGTGCCGGTCGATGCACAGGTGCGTCCGCAGGCCCGCACGGCACCCGCAGAGACGGTTGTGCGCGTCACCCCGGCAGCACAGCGGACCGATTTTGCCGCGCTGCGCCCGCCCGCGCGCCCCGGCAACCTGCCGCGCACACGGTTCCAGCATAAACGCGGCCACGCGCTGTGGACACGCGCGGCCCTGTCCGCGCTCAAGGAACACGGGCGTCCGCTGGTTGATCTGGTGCCGCGCGATATCAACGACTGGTGCCCGAAATATCCTTTCGCCAATGATGCAGAGCGGCGGGCCTTTTGGGTGGGCTTTATGTCGGCCCTGTCAAAGCACGAAAGCACTTACAAGGCACGCGCGGTGGGCGGCGGCGGTTTGTGGTATGGGTTGCTGCAAATCCTGCCCGCGACGGCGCGCGGCTACAATTGCAACGTAGGCACGGGGGAGGCGCTGAAAAACGGGGCCGCGAACCTGAGTTGTGCGGTGCGCATCATGGCCACGACCGTGCCGCGCGACGGGGTCATCCACGGCTACAAGGGCCGTCGCGGGCAAGGGGTGACGGCGGATTGGGGGCCGATGCATTCACCGGCCAAACGGCGCGATATGGCGAACTGGCTGAAACGACAGACCTATTGCACGCCGCTGGATGCCACACGCCCCAGAACGCGGCCCTGACGTTTTCCTGCGCCGAGGGTGGGCCAGAGCCCCACCTTACGGGGGATGTGCCCGACTTTGGGTGTCTGGAGCCTGCAACATCCGTGCTTGGCTTTTCGGATGAAAGGCGCCGCTCTTTTTTGCCAAAAATAATCTAGGGGCAGCACCCATTGTTTACGGTGAGCCGCGTGGTTCACGGGTCAAAAACTGAGCAGTGAATACGTCTGATCGCTTTTGGCTGACGGCGGCGCCAGTGGCGCGCCTTGAGTGCAATAACCTCCATCAATCGCAATGGATTGCGGCGGCGGGATGCGCCCACAGAAGATGGCCCGCACAAGACGCTGTGCAATCGTTGGAAGCGCTGTGGCGAAGGGGGCGTCAACAAGGGAGCGCGGTCGCCTGATTGGCCGGACCAAGGGTGGCATGAATAGAAAGCTGCACGCCATTTGCGACAGTCAGGGACGCCCTTCCAATCCGATCGTTACCGCCGGTCAGGTCAGGGACTACATTGGAGCGCGGGCGTTGCCGGGCAGCTTGTCGGACGTCGATTGGCTGTTTGGGGGGCGCGGTTATGACGCTGGCTGGTTCAGAGAAGCGTTGAGAGACGCGGGGATATGGCGGTGCATTCCGGGCCGGAAGCAGCGGACGGCGCCCGTGGAGTACGACAAGTGTTGCTAGAAACGGCGCAACCGGATTGAGATCAGATTCGGCTGGCTCAAAGACTTGGGGCGTGTTGCAACTCGCCAGGACAGGTGTGCAAAATTCTTTCTCACAAGAACCGTCATCTACTGGTTTTGAACCTCAATGAGTCCCGAACCCGGTGCTTGGGTAGCATTCTTGACCAACAGATCTGTTGGACGCGTAAGGTGGGGCTCTGGCCCACCCGCGCGGGGGGAAATCACTGCATCAGCTGGAAATGGTGACGCCGGGTTTTGATGCCTTGGGCCTCAAAGGCCTGTTCCAATTGCAGGTGCGGTGGGGTGGCCTCGAACGGCAGGCGCAGTTTGGCACCGGTCTTGAGCACGAGGGTGACCTTGACCGAGAAATCCAGCCGTGTGTCCAGCCTTACGTGGTCAATTTCCTCAAGCTTCACGGAGGCGTGGCGTTTGCCTGAATGCCAGCGGACGCTGTCCGCCGTCAGGGTCAGGCCGCTGGGCGGGTTGGTCAACAGATCCCAGCAGGCGGGCAGGGTGAAAAGCGCAAGAAAGGCGACAATCCACGGGGTTGCGTCAAGGATCAGCCATAGGGCGAGCAAGGCCAGCCAGACCACGCCGACAACCGCGGCGGTGCGCGGGCTGCGGCCCTGCGCGGAATAGGTCAGCTCTGTGCTCACCGCCCGCCGGTCACATCGAGGGTGGAGCCGGTGACATAGGATGCCTCGTCCGACATGAGCCACAGGACGGCATTTGCGACCTCATCGGCTGAGCCGGTGCGGGCCATTGGGACATTGTTCGCAAGCCGTGCGGCGCGGCCCGGGTCACCGCCCTTGGCGTGGATGTCGGTGTCGATGAGACCCGGGGCGATGGCCATGACGCGGATGCCTTTTGCGGCGACTTCATCCGACAGCCCTTTGGTAAAAATGTCGATGGCCGCTTTGGAGGCGGCGTAGTCGACGTATTGGCCTGCCGATCCCAGCCGTGCGGCGGCGGAGGAGATGTTGACGATCACACCCGCGCCTGCGGCTTCCATGCGTGTGACAGCGCCCTGTGCGACCATGATCGCGCCGATGACGTTCACGTCGAACATGCGGCGCAGGCGGGCGTGGGACATTTGCGTCACGCGGGCGGCCTGATCGACGATGCCCGCGTTGTTGATGAGCGCGTCGAGGCGGCCGAAGCTGTCGTCGATTGCGCTGTAGATCGCGTCAACGGCGGCGGGGTCGGCCACATCGGCCTGAAGGATTTGGGTGCGTGCGCCGGCCTTCTGGGCGGCTTCGGCCACCGCTTCGGCACCGGCGGGATCGGAATTGTAGGTCAGCGCAAGGTCATAGCCGCGTACGGCGGCAAGGCGGGCGCAGGCGGCACCGATCCCTGCGGAGGCACCGGTGATGAGGCAAACGGGGCGGGTCATGTCACGCCCCTTTGATGCGGGTCAGCATTTCGGTGGTGTCGCGGCTGAGGTCCGGGGTGGCAAGGATGCGGTCAACCTGCGCCAGAATTTTCGCCTGACGGTCCGCGTCATAGCGTTTCCATGTCTGAAAGGCCGAACACATGCGCGCGGTTGTCTGCGGGTTCAGCGGATCGAGGGTGATGAGCCAGTCGGCCAGCAGGGTGTAGGCATCGCCCGAGGCATGGTGGAAGCCCGCGTGGTGGCCTGCGAGTGCGCCGAAGACCGCGCGGAAGCGGTTGGGGTTCTTGTGGGTGAACGCCGGGTGTTCGGTGAGGCGGCGGGCGGTGGCGGCGGCATCGTCCGGGTCGGCCTGCATGACCTGAAGGCCGAACCATTTGTCCATCACCAGCCGGTCGTCTTTCCACTGGTCCTCGAATGCGGCGAGGGCGGCATCGCCCTTGCCCGCGCGGATCAGCTGCGCCAGTGCGCCCAACTGCTGTGTCATGTTGTCGGCGGCGTCGTATTGCGCCTGTGCGGCGGTGCCGCCATCACGGCGGGTGATGAGCGACAGCATGACGCCCGCAAGGCTGCGTTTGCCGGATTGTTCGGCGTTGGGTTGGTAGGGATCGGACACGGTATTGGCGGCGTAGAGGGCCGTGGCATCGGCGCCGAATTGGTCCGCCATCGCCTCGCGCATCCCCTCAATCGCGTCATAGATCGCGGCGGGATCGGGGGTTTGTCCTTCCTCGTGCAGGGTGTTGGCAAGCTCTGACTGGGTGGGCGTGGCCATCATCAGGGCGCGGGTGGCGGAATCAAGCGTGGTGTCGGTGACAACTTTGTGGATCGCCGTGAGATAGGCGGGATCGGGGGCGGCACCTTCGGTGATCTGGGCGATCAGGCTTTGACGGGCGGCCAGCGTGCGGCCCTGTTCCCAGCGGTTGAAAGGATCGGTGTCGTGGGCCAGCAGGTGCGCGCGATGGGCGTCTGTCAGATCGTGGGTCAGGACGACGGGGGCGGAGAAGCCGCGCAGGATGGAGGGGATGGGTTCATCCTCAAGCCCGGTGAAGCGGAAGCTTTGTTCGGCTTTGGTCATCTCGAGGATGCGGGTTTCCAGCGCCTCGGTGCCGTCGGGATAGATCAGGCCCACGGCGATGGGGATGACGTGGGGCTGCGGATCGGGTGTCGCCGCGCTGGGCGGGGTGTGCTGGGTGAAGGTGAGGGTCAGCGTGTCCAGCTCGAAGCTGTGATCGACGGACAGGCGCGGGGTGCCTGCCTGCGAGTACCAGCGTTTGAATTGGGTGAGGTCGCGGCCCGTGGTGTCCTCGAACACCTTAAGCCAGTCCTCGATGGTGGCGGCGTCGCCGTCGTGGCGGGTGAAATAGAGGTCCACGGCTTTGGCGTAGGCTTCATCGCCCACAAGCGTTTTCAGCATGCCGATGACTTCAGCGCCCTTTTCGTAGACGGTGGCGGTGTAGAAATTGTTGATCTCCTGAAAGGATTCCGGGCGGACGGGGTGGGCGAGCGGGCCCTGATCCTCGGGGAATTGCCGCGCGCGCAGGTCGATGACATCGGAGATGCGCTTGACGGGGGCGGAGCGCATGTCGGCGGTGAACTGGCTGTCGCGGTAGACGGTTAGCCCTTCCTTGAGGCAGAGCTGAAACCAGTCGCGGCAGGTGATGCGGTTGCCGGTCCAGTTGTGGAAATATTCGTGGGCGATGATCGCCTCGATCCGTTCGAAATTCATGTCGGTGGAGGTTTCGGGGGACGCCAGAACCGCACTTGAATTGAAGATGTTCAGACCCTTGTTTTCCATCGCGCCCATGTTGAAATCATCGACGGCGACGATGTTGAAAAGGTCCAGATCGTATTCGCGGCCGTAGACGTCCTCGTCCCATTTCATGGAATCCTTGAGCGCCTGCATGCCGAAGGCGCATTTGCCCTCGTCGCCGGGACGGACGTAGAGGTTCAGATCGACGGTGCGGCCCGACGTGGTGGTGAAGGTGTCATGGCGGGCAACCAGATCGCCCGCGACAAGGGCAAAGAGATAGGCGGGCTTGGGCCAAGGGTCGTGCCATTTGGCGTGGTGTTCGGAGGTCTCAACCGGGTTGCCGTTGGACAGAAGGACCGGATGCGGGCCGTTGATAGTGACGGTAAAAACGCTCATCACATCGGGGCGGTCGGGGTAGTAGGTGATCTTGCGAAAGCCTTCGGCCTCGCATTGGGTGCAGTACATGCCGTTCGACATGTAAAGCCCTTCCAGGGCGGTGTTGTTTGCCGGATCAATCTCGACCTCGGCCTCCCAGATGAAAGGCGCGTCAGGAACGGGGCAGGTCAGCCCCTCGTTTGAAAGGTCGGGCTTGACCGGGGTTCCGTCGATGCTGGCGGAGATGAGGTTGAGTGTTTCGCCGTGCAGAAAGAAGGTCTTGTCCGTGGCATCGGGGTTGGGGCGAAAGGCGATGCGACTGCGTACGCGGGTCTTGTGCGGATCCAGTTGGAAGGTCAGCGCCACCTCGTCCACGATGAAACCAAAGGGCGTATAATCAGACAGATAGATCGTTTTGGGGGCAGCATCGCGCATCGGGATCACCTTTTTTGGAACCAACGGGGTTAGGGCACGTTATATTTGCAACCAAGCACTCTCAACGGGTGATCACACAGAATTTGAGGAGATGACTATGTCAGCCCCCGACACAAATATCGAACGCCAGACCGAAAAGCACAAACCAGCCCTTTTTGGCATCCGCGCCGCCATGATTTTTGGCGCACTCATGCTGGTGGGTGTGGGCATCGTGTCGGTCTCCGGCGGTGGCGATACCACGGTGGGCGAAGTGTATGACGGTGACGTAGAGACAAAAGAATCGACCGTCGGTTTTGATACCTATGCGCCGGGCACCAACCAGAGCAACTAAGGTTGGCGAAACGATTTAAGGAATGCCGCACCGGGTCACCGGGGCGGCATTTTGCATGATGGAGGCAGATTTGGCCAAGATGCGCAAAAAAGGGGATTTGCCGCAGAAGATCTGCGCCACGTGCGGGTTGCCTTTTACGTGGCGCCGCAAATGGGCCAAGGTCTGGGATGATGTGAAGTATTGTTCGGACCGGTGCAGAAACGCGCGGTAGCGGGTGGCTGGTATTGGTAATATTATTTTACCGGACCTCCTTGCCGGTGTGGCGGAATGTCACTAAGAGTTTCCGAAAGGAAACATAGGCCGGAGGATTTCATGACACAGCGGACAGACAGGGCAGGGCTGCAGGTAGACACGCGGTTGGCCGCGTTCATTGAGGAACAGGCGCTGCCGGGCAGTGACGTGGACCCGGCGGGTTTCTGGGATGCCTTTGCGGCGCTGGTGCATGATCTGGGGCCGGTCAACCGCGATTTGCTGGCCAAACGCACAGAGATTCAAGAAAAGATCGACGCTTGGCACCGTGACCGCGCGGGCACGCCGCATGACCACAACGCCTATTTGGCGTTTCTCAACGAAATTGGGTATGTCGTGCCGGAAGGCGACGATTTTGCCATTGAAACCGCGAATGTCGATCCTGAGATCGCATCCGTGGCCGGGCCACAGCTGGTGGTGCCGATCACCAACGCGCGTTTCGCATTGAATGCGGCGAATGCACGGTGGGGCAGCTTGTACGATGCGTTTTACGGCACCGATGCGATGGGCACGCTGCCGCCGCCGGGTGGCTATAACCAGGGTCACGGCGCGCGGGTTGTGGCGCGCGCACGGGTGTTTCTGGATCAGGCATTTCCGGTGGACGGGGTCAGCCATGCGGATGCGCGGCGCTATTCGGTACATGACGGTGCGTTGCGGGTGGATGATCAGCCGCTGATGGAGCCGTTGAAGTTTGTGGGTTACCGGGGGCATCCCAAAGCGCCGGACGCGGTGTTGTTGTGCAACAACGGGCTGCATGTGGAACTGGTCTTTGACCGGACCCATCCGATTGGCAGCCGCGATCAGGCGGGGCTTGCGGATGTGCAGATGGAAAGTGCCGTATCAGCCATCATGGACTGCGAGGATTCCGTGGCCTGTGTGGATGCCGAGGACAAGGTGCTGGCCTATGGTAACTGGCTGGGCCTGATGAAGGGAGATTTGTCGGAGACGTTCCAGAAGGGCGGAACAGAGATGACGCGCCGGCTGAACGGGGACCGCACCTATGTGACGCCTGCGGGCGGGGAGATCACGCTGAAGGGCCGCGCGCTGATGTTGGTGCGCAATGTGGGGCATTTGATGACCAACCCGGCCATTCTGGACCGGGACGGCAACGAGGTGTTCGAAGGTCTGATGGACGCGATGGTCACCACGTTGATCGCCAAGCATGATCTGGCGCGTGAGGGCGGCAATTCCGGGCATGGGTCGGTTTATGTGGTGAAGCCCAAGATGCACGGCCCCGAAGAAGTGGCGTTTTCGGACGAGATTTTCAGCCGGGTGGAACAGGCGCTGGGCCTTGCGCAGTACACCGTCAAGCTGGGCATTATGGACGAGGAACGTCGCACCAGCGCCAACCTCAAGGAGTGTATCCGGGCCGCGAAGAACCGGGTCGCCTTTATCAACACCGGGTTTCTGGACCGCACCGGCGACGAGATACACACGTCGATGGAGGCGGGGCCCTTCAGCCGCAAGGACTTTATCAAGCGCAAGGCGTGGATCGACGCCTATGAATTGCAGAACGTGGATATTGGTCTGGAATGCGGTCTGTCGGGTCGCGCGCAGATCGGCAAGGGCATGTGGGCCATGCCCGACAAGATGGCCGCGATGCTGGAGCAGAAGATCGGGCATCCGCAGTCGGGAGCGAATTGCGCCTGGGTGCCATCGCCTACGGCCGCCACGCTGCACGCGCTGCATTACCATACGGTTGATGTTTTTGCTGTGCAGGACAGGCTGCGCAAGACCGGGCGTCGGGCCTATAAGGAAACGCTGCTGGAGATCCCGCTGGCCAGCTATCAGAAATGGAACGCCGAGCAGATCCAGCGTGAGATCGAGAACAACGTGCAGGGCATTCTGGGCTATGTGGTGCGCTGGATTGATCAGGGGGTGGGATGTTCCAAGGTGCCCGACCTGAACGATGTGGGTCTGATGGAAGACCGCGCGACCTGCCGCATTTCGGCGCAGCATGTGGCCAACTGGCTGCATCACGGCGTGGTGGACGCCCAGCAGGTGATGGCGGCCATGCACAAGATGGCCGAAGTGGTGGACCGCCAGAACGCAGGCGATCCGCTCTATCGTCCGATGGCCCCCGGATTTGACGGGATCGCCTTTCAGGCGGCTAGCGATCTGGTGTTCAAGGGCCGCGCGCAGCCATCGGGCTACACCGAGCCGGTGCTGCACGCGCGGCGGCTGGAGCTGAAGGCGGCCAACGGGTGAAACATGCCAGTGTCGGCCCCACGCGGGGCCGACGTTGGATGAGAGTTGTATTGGAAAGATGAAGGGACAGGTATGAGCATTTCATTGCGCAAGGCGCGGACGATCATTCGCAAGGCACTTGAAAAAGGCCGGGAGATGGAACTGAAGCCGTTGTCGGTTGTGGTGCTGGACGCGGGCGGGCATGTGCAGGCGTTTGAGCGTGAGGATGGCGCCGCACCGGGGCGTTTTGCGATTGCACAGGGCAAAGCCTATGGTGCGGTGATGCTGGGCATGGCCGGAACGGCGCAGATGAAGCGGGCCGAGGATCAGGCCTATTTCATGGCGGCGGTGAACGGGGTTTACGGCGGGCAGGTGGTGCCGGTGCCCGGCGGCGTGCTGCTGCGGGACAAGAAAGGTGCTGTGATCGGTGCTGTTGGCGTGACCGGCGATACGTCTGACAATGATGCTGTTGCAGCACTGGCGGGGATCGAGGCGGCGGGGCTGACCGGCGAGGCCTGAGGTCGCACCGGCTGCGCGTGCTGCTTGAGGGTGGGGCGGGCTTTGCCTATATTGGCGCGAACGCAGTCAATTTCAGGTGATCCATGTCCCGTCCCGTCGTCGGCATTATCGGCAATTCCTATCTGCTGAATGACCAGTATCCCGTGCATGCGGGAGGACAGATGAATTCCGACGCGATCAGCGAAGTGTCGGGGTGCATGCCGCTGATCATTCCGGCCGATCCCAAACAGGTCAGCGTTGCGGAGCTGCTGGAGGTCTGTGACGGGTTTTTGCTGACCGGGGGGCGGCCCAATGTACACCCGGAAGAATACGGCGAAGCCGAGACCGAGGCGCATGGGGCCTTTGACCGTGCGCGCGACGCAATTGCCTTGCCGCTGGTGCGCGCCTGTGTAGAGCGCGGGCAGCCGTTTTTTGGCGTCTGTCGCGGGTTTCAGGAAGTGAATGTGGCGATGGGCGGCACGCTCTACCCCGAAATACGGGATTTGCCGGGGCGCATGAACCACCGGATGCCGCCCGACGGCACGATGGAGGAAAAGTTCGAGTTGCGCCATGATGTGACCTTTGCCGAGGGCGGGGTTTTTCACGCGCTGATGGGCGCGCAGACGGTGCGGACCAACACGCTGCACGGGCAGGGGATCAAGTCACCGGGCAGCCGGATTGTGATTGATGGATATGCGGACGACGGCACGCCCGAGGCGATCTATGTTCAGGGGGCGAGTGGATTTACGCTGTCGGTGCAATGGCATCCGGAGTGGAACGCGGCGGCCGATCCAGTGTCGCGGCGATTGTTTTCGGCTTTTGGTGACGCGGTGCGCGGCTGGGCGGCACGCGGCGATGCGCCGTCTTTGAAGGCGGTGTGAGAGCGGTTTTGGCTGCGGTCCCTGGCGGGGTGCCGGGTGCGGATGGGTGAGGCAGACTTGGACGGGTAGCGCCTTGGCGGCGTGGGTTTTGCCGAAGCGCTGGTACGGTTGATCGTATTTCCTCTGGGTTTTGTGCGCGGCTGCTTCTCATGGTGTGTGATCGGTTTGGCAGCCCGGCGTTTCGTTTAGTTGCAAGAGGATTGGTTTGGGCGCGTCCGGTCGCGTTGCTGCTTTTGCGGCGAGCTGACCTCATGTGCACAGGCTGCGTATGTTCAGTGCAGAGTTTCGGCGGCTTGGGTGTCTGGCGGGATTGGTTTTGGTGCCGCGTGTCGGGTAAGGGGCAGGTCTCCTGCACCGTGGCCGACGGGGGCAGGGTGTGACAGGCCCGCGCGCAGGTCGCGGTGCAGCGAGGTGTGGGGCCAGTCCTGCGGACGGGGGCACAGGCCCGCGTGGACCGGACTGAGATAAATCAGGGCGCGGTGGCGTTCATAATCCTGCGCGTCGCGGATGACGTGTTCCCAGTAGCGCCGTTGCCAGATGCCCTTTTCGCCACGTCTGATCTGGGCGGGGGTGCGGTCGGGCGGCATGGGACAGGCGCGCGAGAAGCGTGATTTCAGCATGGCGATGCGGGCGGGATAGTTTGCGTCATCCGGTGGCAGCGTCCAGAGGGTGTGAATGGTGGCGGGCAGCACGGTGATGGCGTCGATGCGGAAGGGGAAGCGCTGAAGCGTGGCGCGCATGCACTGGCGCAGAAGGGCGATGCGGCGCGTCAGCAGATCGTCACCGCGCGCGGCAAGGCGTATGGTAAAGAAATAGGTAGCCCCGGGATCGCGTCGGCGGATGTAATTTGGCATGACCTGAGCGTAGGCCAGCGTGGTTAACGGTGGGTTAATGCGCGGGGGCGGCTCTTGCCGGGGGGAGGCAGAAGGCTGGGGCCTGTTGGTAAGGTGGGCATCCTGCCCGCCCCGGTGCGGCGGTTGTGCTGCGCGGCAAAGCAGGGCAATTTTGGCAAAACGGGAGGATGCATGGGCGACTGGCGGGACACGGCCAATCTGAGCGGCAGGCAGATGCTGGATTTGCCGCCTCTGTGGCTTGCGGCATTGCTTGTGGTGGTCTGGATGCAAACACGGCTTTTGCCGGACTGGACTGTTCCGGGCGGTCTTGCGCGCATCATGGGGGGCGTGTTGGTTTTGGCGGGCCTCGCGTTGATGGTCTGGGCCATCGGTGCTTTTCGCCATCACCGCACCAGCGTTGTGCCCCATCAGACCCCCGCGGCGCTCATCACCACTGGCCCTTTCGCAATCAGTCGCAATCCGATCTATCTGGGCGACGTCATGGTTCTGTGTGGGGCGATCCTGTGGTGGGGGGCCTGGCCGTCGATCCTAGTGATTCCCTTGTTCGTCTGGATTCTGCGGCGACGCTTTATTGCGCCCGAAGAAGCGCGAATGAAACAAAATTTCGGGCCTGAATTTGAGGCATATGCACAAAAGACGCGACGTTGGCTGTGAAAAAGCCCTGTTGTGGCAGGGTTGACGCCCTCATTCGCTTGTAGAAACGGGTCCGCCGCGCTACGTCCAAGCTCGAACGCGGGGGCGCACAGGTGGCGGGCCCGTTTGTCCGTTGACCAAATATGGGGGAGACAGCGTGAAGATCGGAACGCCAAAAGAGACCGCTCAGGGAGAGAACCGCGTCGCGATGACGCCGGAGTCCGCCGGGCAGTTGCAAAAGCTGGGGCACAGCTGCCTGATTGAGACCGGTGCGGGTGATGCTGCGGGTTTTTCGGATGCGGATTACGAAAGCGCGGGTGTCGAGGTGGTCAAGACCGCCGCCGCCCTGTGGAAAGCCGCCGACATTGTCGCCAAGGTGCGCGTGCCGGATGAGTCGGAGATGAAGAAGCTGCGCGAGGGGCAGACACTGATTTCGTTCTTCAGCCCCGTCGCGGATGAAGCCAAGATGAACAAGGCCGCCGAAAAGGGTGCCACCGTCATTGCGATGGAGATGATCCCGCGCATCAGCCGCGCGCAGAAGATGGACGCGCTGAGCTCGATGGCGAATATCGCGGGCTACCGCGCGGTGATCGAGGCGGGCAACAATTTTGGCCGTTTCTTTACCGGACAGATCACCGCCGCAGGCAAGGTGCCGCCGGCCAAGGTTCTGGTTGTGGGTGCCGGTGTGGCGGGACTTGCCGCGATTGGCACGTCCACGTCGCTGGGTGCGATCACCTATGCCTTTGACGTGCGCCCCGAAGTGGCCGAACAGGTGGAATCGATGGGGGCGGAGTTCGTCTACCTTGATTTCGAGGAAGAGCAGCAGGACGGGGCCGCGACGGGCGGTTATGCATCTGTTTCAAGCCCTGAGTTCCGCGAGGCGCAGTTGGCGAAGTTCCGCGAACTGGCCTCTGAGGTGGACATTGTCATCACCACAGCGCTGATCCCCAACCGCGAAGCGCCGGAGCTGTGGACCGAGGATATGGTCGAGGCGATGAAGCCCGGGTCCGTGATCGTGGATCTTGCCGCAGAGAAGGGCGGCAACTGCAAGCTGACGGTCATGGACGAAAAGATCGTGACCGACAACGGGGTCACCATCATCGGCTATACCGACTTCCCCAGCCGGATGGCGACGCAGGCCTCGACGCTTTATGCGACCAACATCCGCCATCTGATGACGGACCTCACGCCGGAAAAAGATGGTGTGGTCAATCACAACATGGAGGACGACGTGATCCGCGGGGCGACGATTGCCCATGCCAAGGACGTCACCTTCCCGCCGCCACCGCCGAAGGTGGCCGCGATTGCGCAGCAGAAAAAGAAAGAACCCGCCAAGGAACTGACCGCCGAGGAGAAGGCGGCGCAGGAAGTGGCGGCGTTCAAGGCGCAGACTAAGAATCAGGTCACACTGCTGGCCGTGGGGGCCGCCGTGGTGCTGGGCATCGGGTTGATCCCGGGGATGCCTGCCAGCTTTATGCAGCATTTCATTGTCTTTGTGCTGAGCGTGTTCATCGGGTTTCAGGTCATCTGGAACGTGGCCCATTCGCTGCACACGCCTTTGATGGCGGTGACCAACGCGATTTCGTCGATCATCATTCTGGGCGCGCTTATTCAGGTCGGATCGTCCAGTTGGCTGATCACGATCCTTGCGGCGCTTGGTATTTTCATGGCCTCCGTCAATATTTTCGGTGGCTTCCTCGTGACACGGCGCATGCTCGCCATGTTCCAGAAGTCTTAAAGAGGAGCGCGGGCAATGGAAAACGCATTCACCATCGCGGCCTATGTGGTCGCGGCAATTCTTTTCATTCTGAGCCTTGGCGGTTTGTCGGGGCAGGAAAGCGCCAAGCGGGCCGTCTGGTACGGTATCGTGGGCATGGGGATCGCCGTGCTGGCGACGCTCTTTGGGCCGGGGTCCGGGCTTTGGCTGGCCTCGCTTGTGTTGATCGCGGGCGGTGCTGCGGTGGGCTATCAGCTGGCCACCAAGGTCGAGATGACGCAGATGCCCGAACTGGTGGCCATCATGCACAGCCTTGTGGGTCTGGCGGCGGTATTCGTCGGCTTTAACGCCGACATTATGATCAACTACATCGGCAATCTGTATGAGACGCAGGGGCTGGTTCTGGGGGCCGTGGACGGCGATGGGCTGGTCATTGGCCTGCCCAAGGAAGCCTATGACGGGCTGTCCGCTTTTGGTAAGTTGATTGCCAAGAAATCCGGTGTGGAAATTGGTATTCTGCGGGTTGAGCTGGTGCTGGGCATCTGGATCGGTGCGGTCACCTTTACCGGTTCCGTCATTGCTTATGCCAAGCTGGCGGGCGGGTCGTCCATGTTGCCGTTTTCGGTGGATACCGGGGCCAAGAAGCTGCCCGGTGGTCATCTGCTGAACGCTGGTGCTGCGGCGCTGTCTGTGCTGTTGCTGATTGTCTACCTGTCGGGCGGTGGATCCTGGGCGCTGGTCCTGCTGACGTTGGCGGGGCTGTTCATCGGGTATCACCTGATCATGGGGATCGGCGGGGCGGATATGCCCGTAGTCGTGTCCATGCTGAACAGCTATTCCGGCTGGGCGGCGGCGGCGATTGGTTTCTCCCTCGGCAATGACCTCTTGATCGTTGTTGGCGCGCTGGTCGGTTCCTCCGGTGCGATCCTGAGCTACATCATGTGCAAGGCGATGAACCGGTCCTTCGTGAGCGTTATTCTGGGCGGCTTTGGCGGCCCCGCGGGCGAGCAGATGGCCGTTGAAGGCGAGCAAATCGCGATTGATGCGGACGGTGTCGCCACGGCGCTGAATGAGGCCGATTCAGTCATCATCATTCCGGGCTACGGGATGGCGGTGGCGCAGGCGCAGGGTGCTGTGTCTGAGCTGGTCAAAAAGCTGCGCGCCAAGGGCAAAAACGTGCGTTTCGCCATTCACCCCGTGGCGGGGCGTTTGCCGGGGCATATGAACGTGCTGCTGGCCGAGGCCAAGGTGCCCTATGACATCGTGATGGAGATGGATGAGATCAACGATGATTTCCCCGATACGGATGTGGCCATCGTCATCGGCTCCAACGACATCGTGAACCCGGCGGCACAGGACGATCCGAACAGCCCCATTGCAGGGATGCCGGTGCTGGAGTGCTGGAAGGCCAAGCAGGTGTTTGTGTCCAAGCGCGGACAGGGCACGGGCTATTCCGGGATCGAGAACCCGCTGTTCTTCAAGGACAACACGCGGATGTTCTACGGCGATGCCAAGGCGAGCCTTGATAAGCTGCTGCCGATGATCGACTAGACGGGCGCGGCTGGCCGGAGCGCGGGGCAACGATGTGCCGCGCTGCTTTGGTTACAGCGGTCTGACGCAGTGCGGGTGAGGGTGCCCGGCTGACGCGCTAGAATGCAAATACAGCCGCCGGTTTCGGCGGCTGTATTCTTTTTGGGGGCAATGAAAGCCAGTGCGTGGGAGGCCCGCCCGTACGGCGTCATACGCAGCGCAGATTTTGCGCCATAATTCTGCCCAACGGCTGTCGAATTGCCGCGTTAACCATCTTTTGACGGTAACCAGCGAAGTGCGGAGGGTGATCTGAATGATAGTTGCGTTTGGAGTTATATTGATCGGTGGCCACTTCTTTTTGCTGGTCGGCCTTGCGCACAGCATGTCGTGGATTAATCCGTTTCTGGGCCTGCCGGTGTTTATGGGGCTTTCGGTCTTGTCGGGGCTGTTTATCCTGCGTTTGCAGACCATGCTTGAGATGTTTTTTATCCGCCGCTACCTGAAGCGGAACCCGAATTCCGGCTGGAATGTGCTGATCAAAGGGGACAAGGCGAAAAAGCCCGCGCCGCAGCCGCGCCAGCAAGGGGCCGCCACCGCCGGTATTGGCGGGATGCTGGCCAATGTTGCCTGGTTCTGGGGCGCTGATGTGCGCGATGTGATGCCGAAGGGGCTGGCAAAGAAGGCTACGAAGGTCGGTCGCAATCTGACGGCAAAAGTGGCACCGGTGCAGGACGCATTGGCTGCGCGGTTGTCGGGGCTGCGTGCGATGGGTCTGTCACGGCTTGCCCGGTAGATCCTTCAGCGGGGCTGTCAGCAGGGCGTTGTCGTTTTGCAAAAGCCCGGTGCCGCGTGCCGACACGATAGCGGCCCAGCCCGCGATCAGGTTGGCCGCAACCGCCGCAGCGATGATCCCGGCGAAGCCCATTGTCAGCGCGCCCAGCCATGCCAGTGGCAGATAGAGCGCGAAGATGCGTCCGAGGCTGAGGCTCATGGACCAGACGGCCTTGTCCCGTGCGTTCATGGCGGCGTTTGCGGTGACCACCAGACCGTACCCAAACAGGGACAGGCCCACAAAGCGCAGATAGTTGGCGGCAAAGGCGGCGTCTTCGTCTCCTGAGGCGAAGAGGCCCGCGAGCGGTTCGGCAAAGATGCCCAGTACAAGAGCCACGGCGGCACCGTAGAGCACGCAGAACCAGAATGCCTTGGCTGTGGCTTCGCGCGCACGGTCGGTTTTTTCAGCGCCCCAGTTCTGGCCGATCACCGGGCCAATGCCCGAGGACAGGGCCAGAAGCGGCACCAGCGCCATTGATTGCACCCGTGTGGCCGCGCCAAAGCCTGCGACGGCGGCTTCGCCCACGGTGGCAACGGCGGCGGTGACAAGCGCCATGCCCGCCGGGTTGATCGCGTTTGAGAAGGCTGCCGGCAGGCCGACGTGCAGAATGCGCCGGGTGGAGGCGAGGACACCGTCAAAGAGACCACCACACCAGCCCAGCAGTCCGCGCCGCCACGCGATGTAAAGCGCCAGCGCCACGGCCAGAATGCGGCCCACCAGCGTGGCGACGGCGGCCCCGGTCATCCCCAGTTCGGGCATGCCCCACATGCCAAAGATCAGCAACGGATCAAGTGCCACGTTGATCACGGCGGCCAGCACCATGATCCACGCTGACGTCAGGCTGTCGCCGTGGGCGCGGAAGACCGCGTTGGTGATCATCATCACCACCAGAAACGGAAAGCTGAGGGACCAGAAGGGCATATAGGCTGCGATGTTGTTCGACACGCCGTCACCCGCCCCAAGGGCGCGGAACAACAGCGGATAGACGAGCCAGACCAACAGCGCCACTGTCACCGACAGCACAAGCCCCAGCCCGATGGCGTGCAGACCCAAACGGCGCGTGGCTTCGGCGTCATCGCCCGCGCCGACGCCTTGACTGAGTGCGGCATTGGCCCCGGCGCTGAGGCCGATGGACAGGGACGTGATGGCGGAGGTGACCGGATATATGAACCCGACGGCGGCCAGTTCAGCGCCGCCAAGCTGGCCCAGAAAGAAGGCATCGGCCAGCCCGACGCTGAGAACGGCGAAGATGCCAAAGCTCATCGGGGCGGACATTGCCGCCAGCGCGCGCCAGACCGGTCCTTGGGTGAGATCCCGCTTGTTGTCCTGAGCGGCATCGTCTTGTGATTGATCGGGCAAGGGGATGTCCTTTGGTCGCCGGGGTAATGGCGGGTAGATAGGGCCGCATGCGCCTGCGGCCAGTGCGGTGCCGGGGCGGTATACAGATGTACACGTCCAACATCCTGAAAAATATATCTTTTATCTGTTCAATTCAGATTTTGCGCCTATGTTGAGCAGGAAGAGAAAGAGAAAGAGCAGCGGACGCGATCTATGGCCCCGATCAAAGACTATCCCCAGCGCTATGCCCTGACCGGTGAGCTGCACGCGCGGCCTTTTCCGGCGCTTGAGGCGCCGTCCACGGCGGTGTTTCTGGCCATCAAACAGCCCGAGGATGCGGCAAGCCGTGACAAGCGGGAGGATCTGGCGCATCTGATTGCACTGCTGGATCACTACGGGGCACCCAAGCCTGATCCCAATGCCACGCATTACTACGGGCAGATGGGCAAATACTGGCTGAAGTGGGAGCAGCACACCGAACTGGTGACTTATACGGTTTTCCGTGATGCCTTGAGCGACAAGGCCTTTGATCCGGCGGAATTCGATGTTTTTCCTGACTACTGGCTGGATGACGCGCCGGGCGGGCGGATCACGTCCGCGCTGTTGCGGCTGATGCCCAAGCCCGAAAGCGTGCCCGAGATCACCGCCAGACTGGGCGACTGGTTTGTGCCCGAAAGCCTTGCGGTGGCATCGGTACTGGACGGGGCGGCGGTGGTGGCATCGGATTTCCGCATCGATTCCGCTGGGCATCTGCGCATTGCGATTTTCAAGGACGACAAGACGGGCGCGCGCCGCGCCGGGCGGATTGTGCAGCGCCTGTGTGAAATCGAGACGTATAAATCCGCGTCGATGCTGGGCTTTTCGATGGTGCGCTGGTTGTCGCCGCAGTTGAACGAGCTGGATACAAAGCTGACCGATCTGATGGCACAGATGCGTGGATCAACCGGTGTGGCCGAGGATACGCTGCACGCGCTGCTGGACATTTCGGTGGAGCTGGAGACGCTGGCGGTCAAGACGGCGTTTCGCTTTGGTGCGACGGGGGCCTATCAGGCCATCGTCAACCAGCGGATCGAGGCGTTGCGCGAAGAGCGTTTCATGAGCCGTCAGGGCTTTGCCGAATTTATGATGCGCCGCTACGAGCCTGCGATGCGCACGGTGCAGTCAAGCGAGAACCGGCTCAAGACCATGTCGGCCCGGGCGATCCGCGCCTCTGAGCTGTTGCGCACGCGGGTGGATGTGGAGCGGTCAGCGCAGAATCAGGAAATACTGGCCAGCATGGACAAACGCGCCGATCTGCAATTGCGGTTGCAGCGCACGGTTGAGGGGCTGTCGGTGGTTGCGATCAGCTACTACGCGGTGTCGCTGGCGGGTTATCTGCTGTATCCGGCGGCCGAAGCACTGGATGTGAGCAAGGGTGTTCTGACGGCGGCGATAACCCTGCCGGTGGTCGGCGCGGTGTGGTGGATGGTGCGGCGGCTGCGCAAGCATCTGGATTAGGATATGCCCCGTTTGGCGGTGGGAACAGCGTTCGTCAGGCCGGGGTTGGCCCTTGGCGGGCGGGGGCCGGCCTGGAGGTTGGACCGCGCCGGTTTAAGGATGATCCATGTCGCTGATCTATGACCTTGAAAACATAGAAAGAACGGTCCTGCCGACCGATCCCAGTTTCCGGGCCGTCGACGCTGACGCACTGGAACGGCGTATCAGCGACGCGCGGCAGGCGGCACGGGCGGGCACGAAGGACGCGTTTCTTTTGGCGCTGATGCGGCTTCTGGCGCTGCCGGGGAACGGGCATACACGCCTGATCCCGAATGGCGCCATTTCGGTTCTGCCTCTCCGGTTTGTCAGCATCGGTTCCGTTGTCAGGTTGCTGGGTGCGCCGTCCGGGGGTGCCGGGTCAGTTGGCGGGGTACTGGACGCAGTCAATGGTGTGCAGGTGGACGAGATTGAAGCTGCCGCAGCGACCTTTCTGGCCGGGACAGAGCAGCGGAAACGTGTGATCGGACCGCTGCTTTTTGCCTGGCCGGAGGCGCTGGTCCGGCTGGGGGTAGGGTCCGGCAGCGGTGCCGTTACATACCGGATACGCGATCAGACGGGGCAGATCAGTTCACTTGTCCTGGAGGGGGACGACAGGGTTCCCGGATCAGCGCTGTATCCGCGCAACGAACATGGAAAGACGGACGCGCTGTGGACGCCCGAGAGGTTCTTGTCGGTCAGGGATTTTGGTGAGCGCGGCATGCTTTTGGTGCTGCCAAGCTTTTTTGACGCCGGTAAAGCAGACTTGTCGCAGGCGATTTCCGAAGCGGCAGAGCGCGTAAGTGCGCGCCCTGAAGCGCCGCTTTTGATTGATGTGCGCGGCAACACGGGCGGCGACTTTCTGCGGACCATGCCATTGATCGACGCCATTTCAGCGGGTGGAACAGACCGCTTTACATGCGTTTTTGTCGATAATTTCACCTTTTCCGCCGCGATTGTCTTTGTCGCCATCCTGAAGCACCGCCTGGGATCGCGGTGCAGGCTGATCGGGGAAGAGATGGGGGATGGGCTGACGTTCTATGCGGAAGGGGGGACGCAGGACCTGACGACCTGTGGGACGGTTGTGCGCTATTCGACCGCCTTTCATGATTGGGCGGAACGCCGGATTGACGCGACCACACCGCGCGTGATTGCACAAAAGATTGTTCCGGCTGGAACGCTTAAGTTGGACCGCCGCTGGGTCGCGGTTTCCGATGGGATCGGGCCGCCGGATAAGGTTTGTGAGGCGGTTCTTGACAGATTGAGAGTATAGAAGGGCACCCGTCCGGGCGTGTTGCAGGTGGATGGGGGCTGCGCTGTAACGCCAGACCTGCACGCTTGCAGGGCAACGGACCGGCTGTAGGGGTATTGCACCGGGGGAGGGGGCACCGATGAAGCTTGCTCATATCAGCATCACCGCGCGCAGTGCGGACAGTCTGGCAGCGTTTTACATCAGCGCCTTTGATTGTCAGGAAATGCGGCCGCCGCGCAGGTTGTCGGGTGAGGTGGTATCGCGCGGGAACGGATTGCCAGACAGTGTGATTTATTCAATCTGGTTACGGTTCCCTGAACAGGACATGCCGTTCCTTGAATTGCTTGAGTATGACACCAGCGCCGATCGCGTGGCACCGAGGGTTGATGAGATTGGTTTGGGGCATCTCGCTTTCGGGGTGACGGATATTGCATCCAGCATGGACCGTGTTTTGACGGCAGGGGGGACAGCGCTTGGTCAGGTCACGAATTTCGGGACGGAGGATGCGCCGTTGCTGATCGTCTACATGAGGGATTGTGAAGGCAATATTCTGGAGCTGGAGCAATCTGCGAATTAGCGGCGTTTTGAAGATGGCGTGAGTGACGCGCAGCGATTCTTGCGCAAAGGAACACCGGGTTCATCTGTTGCGGCGGTGGGCGGGCAGGATGCCCACCTTACGTAAGGTGCAGGTCTCCTGCACCCTACGTCACAGGTCAGCGTCCGCGAATGCGCGGATCGAGCGCGTCGCGCAAACCGTCACCGAGGTAGTTCACGCTGAGCACGGTAAGCGAGATGGCGATGCCGGGCAGCAGCACGCGTTCGGGGAAGTCCTGCATGCGTTGCACGGCATCCGCCAGCAGCTTGCCCCACGTGGGATAGTCCGACGGGAAGCCGACGCCGAGGAAGCTGAGTGCGCTTTCGGTGATGATTGCCGTGGCAAGGCCGAGGGTGGCAGAGACCATGATGGGCGAGATCACATTGGGCAGCAGGTGGCGGCGGATGATCTTGCCCGACGTGGTGCCGATGGAGCGGGCGGCGAGGATGAATTCACGTTCCTTGAGCGCGAGGATATCGCCGCGCACGATCCGGGCGGTCTGCATCCACGAAGTCAGGCCAATGATGCCGACAATCAGGATGAACATGCCAGCCTCAGGTCCGAAGCGGGAATTCAGCGGCTGGCGGAACAGGGTCACGGCCAGCAAGGTCAGGGGCAGGATCGGCAGCGACAACACCAGATCCGTAAAGCGCATCAGCAGAAAATCGAGGCGCTTGAAGTAACCTGAGAGCACCCCGATGGCGGTGCCGATCAGCAGTGCCAGCGCCATAGCGAGCCAGCCCACAGCCATCGAGACACGGCCCCCTGCGATCATCTGCGCGAGAATGTCGCGGCCCAGCTGGTCGGTGCCGAAGGGATGTGCCCAGCCGGCCTTGGCGTCACTTTCCCACAACAGGGTATAGATCGGACGCCAGTTCTTGTTGCGGATATCCAGTGTCTTGGGGTCCACGTCCCACAGCCACGGTCCAAAGACCACACCCAGTGTGATGAACAGCAGAAAACCACCACCAAACACAGCGCCTTTGTGTTTGCGGAACTGGTCCCACACGTCCTTCCACTGGCTGCGCGGGGGCTTTTGTGGCTCTTTGTCGACCAGCGCGCCAAATGTTTCGATGTCGGCTTCGACGGGGCTGGCTGGAATGGCTTGCTCAGTCATAGCGGATCCTCGGGTCAAGCAGTCCGTAGAGGACATCGGCAATCAGGTTAAACAGCACGATTAGGATGGCGAAGATGAACGTGAGGGTCATCACCATCGGCAGGTCATTGGCGAAAAGGGCGGTCAGCAGCAGCTGGCCGATGCCGTTCACCTTAAAGACGTTTTCGGTGATGATCGCCCCGCCGAAGATCGCGGGCATGCCAAGGGCAATCACCGTGACCACCGGGATCATGGAGTTACGCAGCACATGCACCATCACGACGACGCCTTCGCGCAGGCCCTTGGCGCGGGCGGTGCGGACGTAGTCCTGATTGAGGTTGTCGAGCATCGCGCCGCGCATGTAGCGGCTGATCTGTGCGGTGGTTTGCAGGGCCAGCACCATGACGGGCATGATCATCTGGTAGAACTGGACTTTGAAGCTTTCCCAGTCGTTGACCACATGGGTGGTGTCATAAATCGAGGGCAGCCAGCCCAGATAGACGGAGAAGATCACGATCAGCAGGGGGCCTGTGAAGAACGGCGGGATCGAAAAGCCGATCATCGTGACAAAGGTACCGGCCTGATCAAAAATCGAATAGTGGCGGTAGGCGGAATAGATGCCGATGGGAATCGCGATGACGATGCCCACGATATAGCTGAGCCCGACGACCCAGAGCGTTTGCGGCATGCGCTGCACCACGATGTCCATCACCGGGCTGCGGGTCTGCCATGAGATTACGCGCAGTTCGTCCTGATAAAAGTTCGTGTCGGGCAGCCAGCCCAGCAAGGCGGAGGTGTTTGTCAGATAGTCGATAAAGACCTTGGGTTCGATCCAGAAGAACTGGATCAGCCATTTGTAGTATTGGACATACCAAGGCGCACCAAGGCCAAGCGCCTCGCGCATTTTCTGCTTCACTTCGGGCGGCACAGTCAGCGGCACCTGCGCCATCGGGTCGCCGGGGGCAAGTTGCAGCAGGCCGAAAATGATCAGGCTGATGAACAAAAGCGTCGGGATCGAGAGGATCAATCGTCTTAGGGTGAAGGTCAGCATCGGTGGCCATCGCCTTTGTTCAGAAGTCTGCGGAGGTAAGGGGGGTGTAGGGTGGACCAGAGGCCCACCTTACGGTTTGAGCTTTTGGGGTAAGGTGGGCCAATGGCCCACCCGCCGCATTGCTTACTCTTTGATGCGGTACCAGTCGGCCACATTCCACAGCTCTGAATCCCATGTATTCAGGATCACACCGCCGAGGGTGTTGGACGCCGCGGAGACACGACCACGATCAACCAGCGGAACGATGGTCATGCTGTCTTTGGTCAGCATGTTGTTCAGCTTTTTCGCGATCTCGCCGCGCTTGTCGAGCTCGCCCGTGCGGGCCAGTTCGTCGAGCAGCGCGTCGTATTCGGGATCGCAGAAGCGGTTGATGTTCTCACCCTGCCACTGGCTGGATGGCTTTGGCTCATTGCCGCAGCGGTAGGCCGCAAGGTAGTTCTGCGGGTCTGTGCCGTCGAAGTTGTTGGCATACATTTCAACGTCCGCATAAAACTTCTGGAAGGTGTCAGGCGAACCTGGGTCACCGCCAAAGAAGACGGAAGCATCGAGGTTGCGCAGTTCGGTTTCAACACCGATCTGGCTCCACCAGTCTTTGATCAGCGCCTGGAAGTCCTGACGCACAGCGTTGGTCGATGTCTGGTAGAGGATCGACAGTTTCACGCCGTCCTTGTCGCGCACACCGTCGCCATCGCTGTCGGTCCAGCCTGCTTCATCCAGCAGTGCTTTTGCGCCGTCGATGTCCTGTGTCAGACACTCTGTGTTGTCGGATGCATAAAGCGCGGGCGCCGGCACGAGGTTACAGGTTGGGCGACCGGCCTGACCGTAGCCCACTTCGACCAGCAGTTCGCGGTCAATGGCCATTGAGAGCGCGCGGCGCACGTTCTCGTCTGTCAGGAACGGGTGCGGCTCTGCCACGGTCGAGCGTGTCTCGGCCGGCAGGTCGGGGGAGGGGTTCGTCAGGTTCATTTCCAGACGCTCCACCAGCGTACCGAATGCGGAGATCGGCTTGCCTTTGCCCGCTTCGGCCATTTTGGCCAGTACGTCGGGGGCCAGCTGCATGTTCCAGGCGTAGTCAAATTCGCCCGTTTCCATTACGGCACGACCGGCTGCAACCGCGTCACCGCCGCCTTTGAAGGTCAGCGTGGCGAAGGCTGGCTTGCCCTCGTGGCGGAAGTTGTCGTTGGCTTCCATCGTGATCACGTCATTTGGACGGAATTCCACGACCTTGAAAGGACCGGTGCCGATGGGGTTGAAGTTCTGCTCTGTACACTCGGGCGCCTTGGCACCGAGACAGTCAGCAAACTGTGCGGCCTGAATGATGGGGGACTGGCCACCCATGAAAGGACCGTATGGGTTTGGCTTTGGCTCGGAGAACGTCACCTTGACGGTGCGCTCGTCCAGCGCTTCGACGTTGGACACGCCGTCAAACTTGGCACCCTGGGCGCAGCCGCCTTCGGGGTGCATGCAGTACTCAGCCGTGAACACCAGATCGGCAGAGGTCACGGGCGTGCCGTCGGACCATTCCATGCCTTCGGCAATTTTCCACGTGATCGACGTCAGGTCTTCGGAAACGCCGCCGTTTTCGACCGTGGGGATTTCTTCGGCCAGATAGGCGACCAGCGCGCCTGTCTCGTCGTAGCGGCCCATCGGCTCAAGCACGAGTGAGGCTGATTCGAGGTCCTTGGTGCCGCCGGACAGATAGGGGTTCAGGATGGAAGGTGCCTGCCAGTAGATGATCTTGACCTCGCCATCGCGGCCCCGTTCACCTTCGTGGCCATCGGCCATCACCATCGGGGCAAAGGCGGTTGACGCAATTGCACCCATCAAAAGGGTTCTTAGTTTCATTCATACTCTCCTTGTTGGGCACGTTAAGCGCGTGCCGTATTTTGGGGCAGAGGGTTCTGCCCGTAACCATCGCCTGAGGAGTGGATGAAGAAGCCCCGCTAAGTTGACGTAATGTCACGCGAATTGCGATGGCTGTCGCGACGCACCCCCCGAGCGCATGGCCGTCATACCATCATGTTTCACGAGAATTGCAAGCCTTGAGATGCCCCGGCCCGTGAATTGTCCAAATTTCCGGCGTGTCCCGTTTGACGTACCGCGCCAATGCCCTTAGCGTCACCGCAATGCGCTGCAAAAGCCGCCGGGGAAAATCAGGGGATATTCATGCTCGACACCACCAACGCTGCACCCATTGCGCAAATCAAGGGGCTTCGGGTCGAATTTCAGACCAAGGACGGGCCTGTTGTCGGGGTGGAAGACGTCAGCTTTGACATCAATCCCGGAGAGACGGTTTGTGTGGTGGGCGAATCTGGCTCCGGTAAATCGGTATCGTCGCTGTCGCTGATGCGGTTGGTTGAATACGGGGGCGGTGAGATTTCGGGCGGCACGATGCTGTTTGATCGTCCGGGGGGCGACCAGATTGATCTGGCCAAGACCGATCCGGCCAAGATGCGCGGCATTCGCGGGAATGAAATCGGGATGATTTTTCAGGAGCCGATGACGGCGCTGAACCCGGTTTTCACCGTTGGCAAGCAATTGACCGAAGGGCTGCGGCTGCACAAGAACATGAACAGGCGGCAGGCAGAGGAGCGCGCGCTGGACCTGATGCGTCAGGTGCGCATCCCAGAGCCGGAGCGGCGGCTGAAACAGTATCCGCATGAATTGTCGGGCGGGATGCGCCAGCGTGTGGTGATCGCAATGGCGCTGGCCTGCGAGCCGAAACTGCTGATTGCGGATGAGCCGACAACGGCGCTGGACGTGACCATTCAGGCGGAGATTCTGGCGCTGATGGACCGGCTGAAGCGCGAGACCGGCACGGCGGTGATGTTTATCACGCACGATATGGCGGTGGTGGCGCAGATGGCTGACCGCGTGGTCGTGATGTTCCGTGGCAACAAGGTTGAGGAAGGCACCGTCGAGGAGATTTTCGAGAACCCGCAGCATGCCTATACCAAGGCCTTGTTGGCGGCGGTCCCGAAGCTGGGCGAGATGACGGGCAAGGAATATCCCGAACCGATGAAGCTGCTCGGCTCTGCCGATAAGGAAATTGTGCCGATCAAGGGCACCGAAGAGGTGTTGCTGACGGTCAAGAACCTGACCACACGCTTTCCGGTCAAGGGAGGGTTTTTCCGGCGTACCGTGGCCAATGTCCATGCGGTCGAGGATCTGTCGTTCACCATCAACAAGGGCCAGACGCTGAGCCTTGTGGGCGAATCCGGTTGCGGTAAATCCACCGCCGGGCGGTCAATCCTGCGACTGGTGGAGCCGATGACCGGCGAGATTGATCTGGCGGGCAAGAACATCATGGCGCTGAACCAGCGTCAGCTGCGCACCGCGCGGCTGGACATGCAGATGATTTTTCAGGATCCGTTCGCGTCGCTGAACCCGCAGATGCAGCTGGCCGATCAGGTGGCCGAACCGATCCACAACTTCGGCACGCTGAAGGGGAAGGCCGTGCAGGAACGGGTCGAGATGCTGTTTGACCGGGTCGAGTTGCCGCGGTCTTTCATGCGGCGCTTCCCCCACGAACTGTCCGGCGGGCAGCGACAGCGTGTGGCCATCGCGCGGGCCCTCGCGCTCAACCCCAAGCTGATCATTGCGGATGAGGCGGTGAGCGCGCTGGATGTGTCGGTGCAGGCGCAGGTGCTGAACCTGATGATGGAATTGCAGGAAGAGATGAAGCTGAGTTTCCTCTTTATCTCGCACGATATGGCCGTGGTGGAGCGGGTCAGCCACTACGTTGGCGTCATGTATCTGGGCCGGATTGTTGAGATTGGCACACGGCAGCAGGTGTTTGAGAACCCCCTGCACAGCTATACGCAGGCGCTGATGAAAGCGGTGCCGATTGCCGATCCGCGCAAGCGCAAGGATGAGAAGGATCTCAATTTCAAGCCGATCCCGTCGCCCATTCACCCGCGCAGCTACAAGGCCGAGCCGTCGGAATACGCCGAGGTCTATCCGGGGCATCATCTGTTGATCACCGACAGCGGGTATTGATCATGGCCGAGCGTCTTAGTCCTTTTGCGCTGATGGAAAAGCTGATCAGCTTTCCGACCGTGTCGCGGGACACCAACATTCCGCTGATAGACTGGGTGGCCGATTATCTGGACAGCCACGGGATTGAGAGCCACCGCTATGTGGACCCCGATCAACCCAAACACGCGCTTTTTGCCCATGTGGGTCCGTGGGAGGAAGGCGCAATTGTGCTGTCGGGGCACACGGATGTGGTGCCGGTGGACGGTCAGCCGTGGGACACGGACCCGTTCAGCGTGGTCGAGAAGGACGGCAAATACTACGGACGTGGCACCTGCGACATGAAAGGGTTCGACGCGCTGGCGCTTTGGGCGCTGGTCGAGGCGCACCATGCGGGTGTCAAACGCCCGTTGCAGATCGCGCTGAGCTTTGACGAAGAAGTCGGCTGCACCGGTGCGCCACCGATGATCCGGGCCATGCAGCCCGTGCTGCCCAAGGGATCGGCGGCCATCATCGGAGAGCCGTCGACGATGCAGGCGGTCACGGGGCACAAGGGCGGGATTGGCTTTGACACTCATGTGGTGGGGTTTGAGGTGCATTCGTCCCTGCTGCACACGGGCGTCAATGCAATCATGGCCGGAGCCAAGCTGATCGAATGGGCCAATGAGATGAACAGCGCAAACATGGCCGCGCCGCCGACCGATTTGGCCGCGATGTTCGAGCCGCCGTTCACAACCTGCCACGTGGGTATGATTCAGGGCGGCACGGCGCATAACATCACCGCCAAGGACTGTCGCTTTGCGATGGATTTCCGTGTGGTGCCGGGTGAGGACAAGGAAAAATGGGCGACCGCCTATCTTGAAAAGGTGCGCGCGGTCGAGGCGCAGATGCAGGCAGTGGTGCCGGAGACGCGGATCGAGATCACGCCGCGTTTCGACGTGCCCGCGCTGCAACCCGAAGAGGACGGCGCGGCGGAGACGCTGGTGCGCCAGATTACCGGTGACAACGCCAGCCACAAGGTCAGCTATGGCACGGAAGCGGGCCAGTTTCAGGAGGCGGGCTATTCCGCCGTGATCTGCGGGCCCGGCGATATCGGTCAGGCGCATCAGCCCAACGAATTTATCGAAGTGGCGCAGTTCAACGCGGGCCATGATTTCATGCGCAAACTGCTGGCGCGCCTGTCCGCGTGATCCGCGCGGGGCGGTCCGGATCGGGGGGCGGTGCCTGCGGGTCTGTTGCCCCTGCGGGCTGGGGCAAAGGCGGGCGGCGCGGTGCCGCGCCTTCCGGCGCAGGGCGGGTGCTCAAAGGATTGTGTTGCCGGAAATGTTTCATCCTTTCGTGATTTCCGAACGCACGCCGGTCACCTACGCCGGGACACCGCCCGCGCGGGCGGATGTGGTGGTGATTGGCGGTGGTGTGATCGGGGTTTGCACGGCGCTTTATCTGGCGCGCGGCGGGCAGAATGTGGTGTTGCTGGAAAAAGGGCGCATCGCGGGTGAGCAGTCCTCGCGCAACTGGGGCTGGATACGCCAGCAGGGACGCGATGCGGCGGAGCTGCCCATCATGGTTGAGGCGGCGCGCCGCTGGCGGGAGCTGGCCCGCGAGACCAATGTGGATTTTGGCCTGCGGCAGGGGGGCGTGACGTATCTGTCGCGCAGCCAGCGCAACCTTGAGCGGGATGCGGCATGGCTGCGGATCGCGGCAAACTGTGATCTGGACACGCGGCTGTTGTCGTCAGAGGAAGTGGCCAGGATGTTTCCCGGCATCAGGGGGCCGTTTGCGGGTGCCTTGCATACGCCGTCGGACATGCGGGCAGAGCCGTGGCTGGCGGTGCCTGCGCTGGCGGGCGTTGCTGTACGGGCGGGTGCGCGGCTGATTGAAGGCTGTGCGGTGCGCAGTCTTGATCTGGCCGCAGGGCGGGTTGCCGGAGTGGTGACCGAAGCGGGCCGGATCGCTGCCAGCACTGTGGTGCTGGCGGGCGGTGCCTGGTCCGCGCTGATGCTGCGCAATCACGGCGTGTCGATTCCGCAGCTGAGCGTGCGCGAGAATGTCATGGCGACCCATGCGTTGCCCGAGGTGACCCTTGGCGCGGCGGCGGATGACAAGGTGGCCTTTCGCAGGCGCGCGGACGGTGGCTATACCCTGTCATCCGTGGGCATCTCCGAGCTGTTTGTGGGGCCGGATGCCTTTCGGGCCTTGCCGAAATACCTGCCGCAGTTGCGTGCGGGCCCGTTCAAGCAGCAGTATCTTCCGGCGGCTCCCGCTGGCTTTCCCGATGGGTGGACGACCCGGCGGCGCTGGGATGCCGATGTGCCCGGGCCCTTTGAGGCCACACGCGTTTTGAATCCGACGCCGAACAAGCGGCAGCTTGAGCGCCTGCACCGTCGTTTTGCGCGGCTGTTCCCGGCGATGCCACCTGTAACGGTGCGCGCAAGCTGGGCGGGGATGATTGATACGATGCCCGATGTGGTGCCGGTGGTGGATCATATCGCCGCGCTGCCGGGGCTGGTGGTGGGCACCGGCATGTCCGGCCACGGCTTTGGCATCGGGCCGGGGATGGGGCGCGTTTTGGCCGCACTGGTCACCGGTGACGCGGTAGGGCATGATCTGCACAGATTTCGCAGCGACCGGTTCAGCGACGGCTCTGCGATCCAATTGGGGGACGTGCTTTAGCGCGGCCAGCCGTGCAGAATGAAGGACCAACCCGCGATGCCGATCAAGAACCGTTTTGCCGAAACCCACGCCGAGATCACCGCGTGGCGGCGGCATTTGCACCAGCACCCCGAACTGATGTTCGACGTGCACGAGACTGCCCGTTTTGTCGAGGACAAGCTGCGCAGCTTCGGGATTACCGACATTACCTCGGGCATCGGGCAAACCGGTGTTGTGGCCGTGATTGAGGGGCGCAGCACCCTATCGGGCCGCACGGTCGGGCTGCGTGCGGATATGGACGCGCTGCCGATCCATGAAGCCACGGGACTGGAATATGCATCGAAGGTGCCGGGCAAGATGCATGCCTGCGGGCATGACGGACATACGGCGATGCTCTTGGGTGCGGCGCAGTATTTGCAGGAGACGCGCAATTTTGATGGCCGTGTGGTGCTGATTTTCCAGCCCGCCGAAGAGGGCGGCGGCGGCGGCAATGAGATGGTCAAGGACGGGCTGATGGACCGCTGGAGCATCGACGAGGTCTATGGGATGCACAACATGCCATTCTATCCGGTTGGTCAGTTTGCGATCCGCAAGGGTGCGCTGCTGGCGGCAACTGATCAGTTCGATATAGTGATTGACGGCAAAGGGGGCCATGCGGCGGCCCCGCATGAGGCGGTCGATGCCAATCTGGCGGCTGCGCATGTGGTCGTGGCCCTGCAGGCCATTGCGTCGCGCAACGTCGATCCGGTCAAACAGGTGGTGGTGTCTGTCTGTACGCTGCAATCGGATACCGACAGCCACAACGTGTTGCCCCAGACTGTCAAGCTGCGCGGCACGGTGCGCACGCTGGATGAGGATGTTCGCGATCTGGCCGAGGCGCGGCTGCGCGACATCGTCACCCATACCGCCGCCGCCCATCAGTGCCGGGCCGATATTGACTACGAGCGCGGCTATCCCGTGACCGTGAACCATGAAGCGGAAACCGATTTCGCGGTGGAAGCGGCGGAACGGGTCAGCCCCGGTGTCTGGCGCGACACGCCGCCCATCATGGCGGGCGAGGATTTTTCCTACATGCTGAACGCGCGGCCCGGTGCCTATATGATGATCGGCAACGGTGAGGAGGGCGCGACGGTGCACCACCCGATGTATGATTTCAACGACGAGGCGATCCCGGCGGGGTGTTCGTGGTTTGCCGAGGTGGTCGAGACGCGGCTGAAAGCGGGGTGAAGCCCGCGCTGATGCTTAGCCCTCCCAAAGCTGGGTGCCGGGGTGAAACTGTGACCAGGCGAACCAGAACGCCTGATGGCTGCCCAGATCGTTGCCCGCTGCGTCCACGGCCTTGATGCCGCCGGCGTCCAGCACCAGACGCACGTTTTCGACCCTAATGTCGGCCCCGGTGCGCAGCGCGACCAATGCGGTATTGCGCGGGAAGGCAACCGGGGTGCCGGAGGCGGTGACGATGCCGATCACATCCTCGTGGACCGGCAGGCGCGGATCAACGTCGCCCACGGGAAAGATCGGGCCATCGGCATCGCGCCCGTTGCGGAAATCAAAGTCGCGCCCCAGCGCCAGTGCCTCAACCAGTACGGTGGTTTGCGGATGCTCTGACTTCCACGTGCCCCAGTCTGTCGTGATCACGCTGGCCTGTTCCAGCTCAAGCCCGCGCGCGGCCAGCGGGCCCGTGACGGCTTTGCCCAGAAATGTATCGAAGACCGAATAGGTGTTCACATCGAACATCACCTTGTTGGACCGGATCAGCAGGCCGGAGGTGCGCAGCACCGGGCGTTTGACACCGGCGGGCAATCTGTCGGTGAAATAGGCCTGCGCGGCCCCGCACAGCGTGCAATATGGAATGCCCAGATCGCGGCCCCCCAGCGTGTCGTTGACCATCTCGCGCACTTCCATGATGCGGCGTGGATAGGCGCGGGCCTCGCCGTTGATCTCAATGCCAAAGACGATGTCGCTGTCCTTGAGCCACGTTGCCTCAGCGGCGGTGCTGACGTCGGGGTTGTCCGCTGCGGGGATGCAATTGCATTCCTCGTCGGTCTGGCCGAAGGGGCGGGCATCAATGGGCACACCGCCCCATGACACCAGCCGCCAGTCGATGTCACCCTTCACAAACAGCGGCTCCCAATCGGGGATGATGCTGGTAAAGATCGACCGTTTGGCCTCAAGGTAGTCAGGGGGTGCGGGAATGTCCCATGCGATCAGGTGATCGGTGACGATGCCCCATTGGTTGCGGCGTGGGGGCTTGATTTCAAGCAGGCTGGCCGCGCCGTCGCTGAGCAGGCCGGTTAACTGTCGCCCCGGGGCAAAACGCATCAGATCTGCGATGATCCACACCAGGCGGGCGTCCTTTGTGGCCACAAGAGTGGCCAATGCTGCCTCCTGCGCCGCGCCCCAGCCGCCGTTTGCAAAGGTGTCCACGGCAATGGTGCGCACGGCGGCCTGTGTTTCGGGCGCGAGGGGGCCTTCGGGCAGGGCGGGCGGCGTGCCGAACTGTTCTGTTACATAAAGCGGCAGCGTTTCGGTCTGCTGTGCGGTCAGTTTTTGTGCGGCGCAGGCCGACAGCGTTGCACAAAGGGCCAGCAACAGCAGACGACAGGTCAGGGAAAAGGGGACAGAGGACATGCGGTGACCTTTCGACAGGTGGCAGAGGCAGCGGAAACGCCGGTGTTCGGCGTGAGTGTCGCGGGAGTTGCGCGCAAAAGCCAATCACGTTGGTGACACTTCATGGTGAGCGGCGCGGTATCCTGTGCGATCTTCCGGGGGTTGTGTCATCGGCTGGCCCTTTGCACTTTGGTGCCGGTGGCGTATTCGGGTGGCTCTAGTCACTTCACCAAAGGAACCCGCCATGCCCGTCAAGAACCGATTTGCCGAACTGCACGACGACATCACCGCATGGCGGCGTGATCTGCACGAGAACCCGGAGATCCTGTTCGAGACGCACCGCACGGCGGCCACCGTGGCGGACAAACTGCGCGCCTTTGGCTGTGACGAGGTGGTCGAAGGCATCGGCCGCACGGGCGTTGTGGGTGTGATCAGGGGCAAGACGCAAGGCTCGGGCAAGGTGATCGGGCTGCGTGCGGATATGGATGCGCTGCCGATCCCCGAACAAACGGGTCTGCCCTATGCCTCCAAGGTGCCCGATGCGATGCACGCCTGCGGGCACGACGGACATACCGCGATGCTGCTGGGAGCGGCGCAGTATCTGGCGGAAACGCGCAATTTCGACGGGACTTGCGTGGTGATCTTTCAGCCCGCCGAAGAGGGCGGCGGCGGCGGCAAAGAGATGTGTGACGACGGTATGATGGACCGTTGGGGCATTCAGGAAGTCTACGGCATGCACAACTGGCCCGGCATGCCGACGGGGTCTTTCGGCATCCGCACGGGTCCGTTCTTTGCCGCGACCGATTTGCTGAGCATCGAGATCGAAGGGCTGGGCGGGCATGCGGCCAAGCCGCAGGATACCGTCGATACGATGGTGGTGACGGCGCATATCATCACGGCATTGCAGACGATTGTGAGCCGGAACGCGGACCCGATCAGCAATATCGTGGTATCCATCACCTCGATTGAAAGTTCGTCCAAGGCGTTCAACGTGATCCCGCAGCGGATCAACCTGATGGGCACGGTGCGCACCCTGTCAAACGATCTGCGCGATCTGGCGGAAAAGCGGGTGAACGAGATTTGCAGCGGGATTGCGGCGACTTTCGGCGCGAAAGCCACGGTGGATTATAAACGCAACTATCCGGTGATGGTGAACCACCCCGAGCAGACAGAGTTTGCGGCAGAGGTGGCGCGCGGGATTTCGGGGCAGTGTGACGAGGCACCGCTGGTGATGGGGGGCGAGGATTTCGCCTTTATGCTGGAAGAGCGGCCCGGTGCTTATATCCTTGTCGGCAACGGGACCGACGGCGCGATGGTGCATCACCCGCTTTATGACTTCAACGATGAGGCCATTCCGGCGGCCTGTAGCTGGTGGGCGGGGATTGTAGAGCAGCGGATGCCGGCGGGGTGACCCCATCGCGGGCGTGGTGCGTGCGGATGGCGTGTAGGTGAATTGTATTGGAAAGATGAAGCGAGGGGTGCGCGCCGTTGTCAGCCCTGCGACAGGAGGCGGCGGTAGAGGGTGACCAGATCGTCCGCCTCGCGCGTGATGGCGAAGTTTTCAGTGACATGAGGGCGGGTTTTTGCGGCCCAGTCGCGAAGCGGGCCGGATGGAGCGAGGGCGGCGGAGATGGCGCGGGCCAGGGCCGCCGGGTCATCGCGGGGCACCAATGCGCCTGTCTGCGGGGTCACGATTTGCTCGAAGGCGCCCACGCGGGTTGCGATGACCGGGACACCGCAGGCCATCGCCTCGATCGGGGTGAGGCCGAAACCTTCCCAGCGTTGCGGGGCGACGTAGAGGTCGAGGACACGGTACCAGTCGGCCATATCCTCGACCGGGACTTCGGGCAGGAAATGGAACCGATCAGCGACACCGCTTTCGGCGGTTTTGTCTTTGAGGGTCTGGTAGAAGGCGCGGTCCTTGGCAGTGGCGCGGCCCATGATCAGAGCGTGCGCATCGGGCGCGGCGGACATCACTTGTGTCATCGCGGTGCAGAAAATGTCGGTGCCTTTGGAAGCGCGGATGCGGCCGTAGCACCCGATCAGCCTGCCTTGCACTGGCAGGCCCAGTTGCGCCCGGAGCGCGGTGCGGTCCGCGGGCGGGTCAAAGCCGTCAAGATCAATACCGTGCATGATGACCTGCGCGGGTGCCTCAAGATAGGCGGCACCGCGTTCGGAGGTGGCCACAACCGCATCCATTTGCCGGATGAGCCAGCGGGTAAGGCCAGTTTGTTTGCGTTGAGAGGCGGAGGTGAAGACCAGTTTCAGGCGTTTGCCCAGCAGGTATTTGAGGGCCAGACCGCCGATCATCTCGATGTTGCGGCGGGCGTGCCAGACGCGGGGGCCGTCGGGGCCGGAGCGCGGCATGGTGATGAGCGTGTGCAGCGGGATTTGGGGGACATGCGGCGGGATGACGGGGCCGGTGGCGGCGATGCCGATGTGGGTGGACTGGATCGGGACCAGACGGACAACGGTGGCTGTCACCCCCGAAAGGCGGCGTTTAAAATTGGGGGCAATCACTTGCGCCTTGCGGATGTCGGCTCGGGTCACGGGGCCAGCTCCAGCGCGCGGATCAGCCGATCTGCGATTGTGTCGAGCGTGTCGGTCTGGCCTGCAACGAAAGTGTCGGCGGCGGTGCGAGCTTTGGCGCGCTGGGCGTCGTTGGTCAGCAGGGCGTCAACCTGTTGAGCCAGATCATCGGCGTCAGCGACAAGGCGGGCGGCCCCGGCTTCTTCCATCGCGGCGAAGGTTTCGGCGAAGTTTGTCACATGGGTGCCGGACAGGACGGTGGCACCGGATTGGGCAACTTCGAACGGATTGTGCCCGCCAATGGGGCGCAGGGAGCCGCCGAGAAAGACGATGTCCGACAGGGCGTACCACAGCCCCAGCTCGCCCATCGTGTCGGCCAGAAAGACCTGCGCGCCGGGCATGTCACCGCGCGTGCGGCGGGTGAGCGAGAGGCTCGCACCGGCGATCAGGTTCATCACCTCTTGGCCGCGTTCGGGATGGCGGGGGGCAAGGATCAGGCAGAGGTCGGGATGGGCTTTGAGCAGGGTCTTGTGGGCCGCAAGAACCGTCTGTTCTTCGCCTTCGTGGGTGGAGGAGGCGACCCAGACGGGGCGGTGGCCGAGGGCGGCGCGGGCCTCGAACAGGGCGTCTTCGTCCAGCGGCAGGGGGCCTGCCATTGATTTGAGGTTCACGCCACGCGCCACACGGTCGGCGGGCGCATGCATATCGACCATCGACTGGGCCATCTTATCGTTCTGGGTGAGGATGAGAGAGAAGACATCGAGGATGTAGCGGGCAAAAGCCGGACGCTTGCGCCATTTGGCAACGGACCCTTCGGAAAGGCGGGCGTTGACCAGTGCCATTCTGGCCCCCCGCGCGTGGGTGCGGCGCAGCATTTGCGGCCAAAGTTCGCTTTCTACAAAGACTGCGGCATCGGGATGCCAATGGCGCAGGAACCGTTTCAGTGGGCCAGGGGCGTCGAAAGGGGCGAATTGGTGCACGGTGCGGGCGGGCAGGCGGCTGGACAGAAGTTTGGCGGAGGTGGCGGTGCCCGACGTGATCAAAAACTGCGCGCGCGGCAGCTTGCGGCCCATGCGGTCGATCAGCGCCAGCACAGACAGGCTTTCGCCCACGGATGCGCCGTGAAACCAGATCAGCGGGCCGTTCTTCTGGCGTGGCTCTGTCGCATGGCCGATCTTTTCGTGGGCGCGCATCACGCTGACGCCCGCGCGGCGCAGTTTGCGTGTCTCGATCATGGTGGCGAACGGGACAAGGACCATGCTGACCGCGACCCACGCACGGTAGAGAAAGGGCGCGGGCATGGCCGTTCAGCCGCCGGTATGGCTCATGTGGCGGGGCATCTGGCCGTCGGCGCGCTGGCGCGAATAGTCGAAATCGTGGCCTTTGGGCTTGTGGCTGATGGCCGTGCGGATCGCGTCTTCGAGCGGGCCGTTATGTTCGGAGGCGCGCAGCGGCGCGCGCAGGTCGGCCATGTCTTCCTGACCCAGACACATGTACAATTCGCCCGTGCAGGTCAGCCGCACGCGGTTGCAGCTTTCGCAGAAATTATGGCTGAGCGGCGTGATGAAGCCGATTTTCTGACCCGTTTCCTCAAGCCGGACGTAGCGGGCGGGCCCGCCCGTCCGCTCGGCCAGATCGGTGACGGTGTAGTGATCGGCGTAGCGCGCGCGCACGTCCTTGAGCGACCAGTATTGCGACAGGCGGTCCTCGTTGCCCAGATCGCCCATCGGCATGACCTCGATCCACGTCAGGTCCATGCCAAGCTCGGCGCACCAGCGGGTGATTGTGGGCAGCTCAACCTCGTTGAAGCCTTTGAGCGCCACGGCGTTGATCTTGACCTTGAGGCCGGCCTTGAGCGCGGCATCCACCCCGCGCAGCACCTGCGGCAGACGGCCCCAGCGGGTGATTTCGGCAAATTTCGCCTCGTCCAGCGTGTCGAGCGATATGTTCACGCGGCGCACGCCAGCGGCGTAAAGCTGATCTGCGAAGCGCTCAAGCTGGCTGCCGTTCGTGGTCAGCGTGAGTTCTTCCAGCGCGCCGCTTTCGAGGTGGCGGGTCATGCCGTTGAAGAATGTCATGATGTCGCGACGCACCAGCGGCTCGCCCCCGGTGATGCGCAGTTTGCGCACGCCAAGGCCTACAAAAGTCGAACACATGCGGTCCAGTTCTTCCAGCGTCAGAAGCTCTTTCTTGGGCAGAAAGGTCATGTTTTCGGACATGCAGTAGACGCAGCGGAAATCGCAGCGGTCGGTGACCGAAACGCGCAGATAGGTAATGGCGCGTGCGAAGGGATCAATCAGTGGTGCGTTCATGGGGTTATAGGTAATGGTCCGCTTGGGACGGGGCAAGCGGCATTTGGGTGATTGAAGGGGGCAGGGACAAAAGCTAGGGTTTTGGAATTGCAAAGGCGGAGGATATGATATGAAACCCATTTTTATTCTTGGTGTTGTGCTGGGCTTTCTTGTGGGCTGTACAGAGCCGGAACAGGAGCCAGCGCCGGAGCCTGAACCGGAGATTATTCCGCTCAGCATTAAATTGCCTGCATGATCCAGCGGGTGTGGTTAAGGGGTAGAATGGGTATGAACAGGATTTTGAGCGCCGGTCTTTTGGTGACGCTGGTGTCGGGATGCGCGGGCATCGGGGATTTTCTGCGCCCCGGGGGAACAGAGCCTGTCCCCGCCGCGCAAAGTGACGCGCCAGACGCCCCCGCAGAGGCACCCGCGCCGCTGGCCCCGGCCACAGCCGCCCCGCCACCGCCCGTTTCGGCCCGCACGGTTGAGGCGCTGGATACCACCACGCCCGAACAACGTGCCGCCGCGACTGCGCCCGCAGCGCCGCAGGCCAGCAGTGCCGCGCTTGGCAAGACGGTTGTGTCGTTGGGCAGCCCGACGGAGCCGGGGCTGTGGTTGAAAACACCACTGGTGGAGGCCGAGACGCAGGGACGGGTGACGAACCCCGCCAACGGGAAATCCTCGCTGGTGACGCTTTTGCCGCTGGACGGCCCTGCCACGGCGGGCAGCCGCATGTCCTTGCCCGCGCTGCGGTTGATCGGGGCGTCGCTGACGGATTTGACCGAAGTTGAGGTATCGTTGGAAGGCTAGGGTGCGGAGCATCTGCACCTTACTGTCCGTGGCGACAGGGGGGCTGGGTGGGCCTTCTAACCGCCCGCGTGCTACGGGTTATTTCTTGCGCAGATGACGCAGGGCTTCTTTGACTGCGAAGGGTTTCATCCGGTCGCCATGCGTGTCGATAAAGGCGGTTGTGCGGTCTGCATCGTGTTTTGACAATTCGCGCAACCACCAGCCGATGGCTTTTTGAATGAACCACTGATGATCGGGCACCAGCGTGGCTGCCCAGCCCAGAATACGGTCGCGGGCCTTGCTTTCTGCCGGTTTGGGGTGGTTCTGTTTTGTCCACGGCAGGGTGATCACCAAGGCCGCGCGGCGGGTCCACATGTGATCGGAGGTGACCCATTGCGCAACCGTATCAAGACGCGAAGGATCGGCCACCAGCCGCTTTTGTCCGGCCATGCAGGCGTGATCGGCAATGGCCCAGCTGTCGAAATCAGGTGGCCATGACGCGATCAGGTCCCATGCGGCGGAGTCGTCGGGGCGGATGCGCGCTTGCGTCAGCAGTTTGGCGGCGGCCAGACGGGCCTCGTAAATGTCCGTGCGCCACAGCGCGGCTGACAGGGCAACGCGGGCTTCGGTGTCCATTTGCGCGCGCCATGTTTTGCACAATGCGTCGATCTGTGGATTGCTGAGGCCCAGATATGCCCGGTCGACCTTGTGATACTGGCGCATCCCCTCCGCACGGTCGGGATCGGCCTGCGCCTTTAGCTGTTCCAGATAATCTTCATGCATCGGGATCGGCAAGGATATGGGTCGGCAGCCCGTCGATTGAATGCTGGTTGTCGCGCGCCCACTTGGCCTTGATCCCGTCCCGGCCATTGTCCTGCGCCCATTTGGCCAGCACATCGCGTTCGCCCTGATAGTCAAAGAACGGCACCGCATAGCCGCAGGAGGTTTGCAGCAGGTCCACGGTCATATCAAAAATCTGCCGCGCGCCGTTGTCATGGGGGAAGGTGGCGTTGAGGTCGTCGAAGTCCCTGTCGCGGGGGTGCAGGACGCGGGCCGTGCCGTAGGCGCGCATGATCATCGGGCGGGTTTCAAACCCGCACCACATGAGTGTCATGCGGTTGATCCGCAAAAGGTGGGCGGCGGTTTCGTTGCCCGAGCCTGACAGGTTGCGCCAGATGATGCGGTTTGGCCCCATGACCCGCAGCGAATCCATGCCTTTGGGCGAGATGTTGACGCGCCCCTCGTCTGCCGCGGTGCCGCAAAAGAACATGTGCTGCGCTGCGATAAAGGCGCGGTGATCGTCGGTGATCCGGTCGAATTGCTTGGCCATTTGGTCCTTTCGGCGTCACTCCACCGTGACGGATTTGGCAAGGTTGCGGGGCTGGTCCACGTCCGTGCCCTTTGCCACCGCTGTGTGATAGGCCAGCAGTTGCGCGGGGATTGCATAGAGGATGGGGCCGAGTGCATCGGCCACGCGCGGCATTTCGATGCTTTCCCACACGCCGTCGCTGGCCTCGGCCAGTCCTTCGCTGTCGGACACAAGGATCACCTTTCCCTTGCGCGCCATGACTTCCTGCATGTTGCTGACGGTCTTGTCAAAAAGCGCATCGCGCGGGGCGAAGACGACCACGGGGACCTCTTCATCGACCAGCGCGATGGGGCCGTGCTTCAACTCGCCAGAGGCATAGGCTTCGGCGTGGATATAGCTGATTTCCTTGAGTTTCAGCGCGCCCTCTAGCGCCAGCGGGAACATATGGCCGCGCCCCAGAAAAAGCACGTCCTGCGCGGTGGACAGCTTGAACGCGGCGTCGCGCATGGCGGTGTTTTGTTCAAGTGCTGTGTTGATGACCGACGGCAGGCCGCGCAGGGCGCTGATGTGATCGGCCAATGCCGCATCGTCCAGCACGCCGCGCTGGTGGGCGGCTTTGAGCACCAGAAGAAACAGCACGGTCAACTGGCATGTAAATGCCTTGGTCGAGGCGACGCCGACCTCGACGCCCGCGTAAATCGGCAGGGCCAGATCGCTTTCGCGGGCGATGGAGGATTCGGGCACGTTGATGATGGACAGGATGCTCTGCGCCTTGCCCTCGCAATAGCGCAGGGCGGCCAGCGTATCGGCGGTTTCGCCCGACTGGCTGACAAAGGCGGCCAGCGTGCGGGCGGGGATGGGCGGTTCGCGGTAGCGGAATTCAGAGGCCACATCGACCTCGACCGGCAGGCGGGCGATTTGTTCAAACCAGTATTTCGCCGTCAGACAGGCGTAGGAAGCGGTGCCGCAGGCGACCATTGTGATGCGGTCGATCTGGGTGAAGTCCACGCCCCCGTCGGGCAAGAGGATCTCGCCCGTGTCGGTGACATAATGCGAAATCGCCTGTGCGATCACGCCGGGCTGTTCGGCAATTTCCTTTGACATGAAATGCTTGTGCCCGCCCTTGTCCACGCGGGTGGCATCAATCTGGATCTGCTTGATCGCCCGGTTGGCAAGGCTGCCGTTGGCATCCGTCACCTCGACACTGGTGCGGGTGACCACGGCGATGTCGCCTTCTTCAAGGTAAGAGATGCGGTCCGTGAGTGGCGACAGGGCGATGGCGTCAGAGCCCACAAACATCTCGCCGGTGCCGTAGCCGATGGCAAGCGGTGAACCTTTGCGCGCCGCGATCATCAGGTCTTCCTGACCGTCAAACAGGAAGGCAAGTGCAAAGGCCCCGTCGAGACGGGCCAGCGTGGTCTTGGCGGCCTCGACCGGGCCCATGCCCTGTTGCATGTGATGGTGGGTGAGCAGCGCCACGGTTTCGGTGTCTGTTTCGGTCACGAACTGCACACCCGCTTCGGCCAGCTCGGCGCGTAGGTCCCGGAAATTTTCGATGATGCCGTTGTGCACCACGGCGACCTTGCCCGCCTGATGGGGATGCGCGTTCGTGACATTGGGCGCGCCGTGCGTGGCCCAGCGGGTGTGGCCGATGCCCGATTTGCCCGCCAGCGGTTCATGCACCAGCAGATCGGAGAGATTGACCAGCTTGCCAACCGCGCGTCGGCGTTCGAGTTTGCCTTCATTTACGGTGGCAATTCCCGCGCTGTCATAGCCACGATATTCGAGGCGCTTCAGCGCTTCGACAAGGATCGGAGCGGCCTCGTGGTTGCCCAGTACACCTACAATACCACACATAATTAGCTGCCTCGCTGCTGTCTGGCCTTCTTGGCCTTTAACATTTCGAACAATTTCCGCGCCATGCCGGGTTTTTCGACCTGCGGCGCACGGGCCAGAGCGAGCGCGTCCGGCTCCACGTCTGATGTAATCACCGAACCGCTGCCGGTGAGCGCGCCCGCGCCGATGGTGACCGGAGCCACCAGCATGGTGTTGGACCCGATAAAGGCACCCGCGCCGATGTCGGTGTGATGCTTCATCACGCCGTCGTAGTTGCAGGTGATCGTGCCTGCGCCGATGTTGGCGCCGGCCCCGATGGTGGCATCCCCGATATAGCTGAGGTGATTGACCTTGGCCCCTTCGGCCACCTGCGCATTCTTGATTTCGACAAAGTTGCCGATGCGGACGTTTTCGGCCAGTTCCGCACCGGGGCGCAGCCGGGCGTAGGGGCCAACGGTGGACCCGCGTGAGACATGACAGCCCTCAAGATGGGAAAAGGCGCGGATTGTGGCCCCTGATTCAACTGTCACCCCGGGGCCAAAGACCACGTTTGGTTCCACCAGCGTGTCACGCCCGATGGCGGTGTCGCGGGCCAGAAAAACGGTTTCGGGGGCGGTCAGGGTTACCCCGTCCTCCAGCAATGCCGCGCGGGCGCGGACCTGAAAGGCGGCTTCGGCCTGCGCCAGTTCAGCGCGCGAGTTGATCCCGACGGTTTCCCATTCGTCACAGGTCACGGCCGTGGCGGAGAGGCCCCGTGCGCGGGCCAGCCCGACGATGTCTGTCAGATAATATTCACCCGCTGCATTGTCGTTGCCCACTGCATCTATCAGGTCAAACAACAGCGTTGCGTCACAGGCCACCACGCCGGAGTTGCACAGCGTGATCGCGCGCTCTGCGTCGGTCGCGTCCTTGTATTCAACGATCTTTTCCAGCGTGTCACCATTCATGACAAGACGGCCATAGCGCCCCGGCACTGTCGCCTCGAACCCCAGAATGACCACATCGCTTTGCGCCAGCGCGTCGCGCATCCGCTCAAGCGTGCTGGCGCGGATAAAGGGTGTGTCGCCGTAAAGCACCAGCGCCATCCCGTCGAAACCAGTCAGGGCCGCGCGTGCCTGTGCAACCGCGTGGGCCGTGCCCAGTTGTTCGACCTGTTCGACAACCTTGATCGACATGTCATGGGCCAGCGCGGTGTCATGGACCTGTGTGGCGTTCTGCCCGGCCACCACGACGCTGCGGTCAGGCTCAAGTGTAGCACCGGCCTCGATCGCGTGGATCATCAGCGGTTCGCCCGCGATGGGGTGCAGCACCTTGGGCAGGTCAGAGTTCATCCGGGTGCCTTTGCCTGCGGCAAGGATGATCAGGGCGGTTTTCATTGGTCGGGGTTCCTGCTGTGTTTTGCCCCTCTTTACGCGCTTGGCACAAAGGCGCAAGTCTGGCAGGGATCAAACAAGGTTGCGTGTTGCAACATGAGCGGGCGATGTTCCGCGCAAGGGAGGATTTGCGTGAAGACAGTTGTATTCGATCTGGACGGCACATTGGCCGACACCAGCGGTGATTTGATTGCCGCCGCCAACGCCTGTTTCCGGGACATGGGCGCGGGTGATGTGCTGGATGCCGGCACCGATGCAGGCACCGCGCTGCGCGGCGGCCGGGCGATGTTGCGGCTGGGGATGGAGCGGCTGGAGCGGGCGGGCGATGAGGCAACGATTGACGCCTATTATCCCAAGTTGCTGGAGGCTTACGCGCGGGACATCGACACGCATACGGTGCTTTATGATGGTGCGATGGACGCGGTGGAGCGGTTGAGGACGGCAGGCTATTTCACGGCGATCTGCACGAACAAGCCGGAAGGGCTGGCCGAGACGCTGCTGACCCGGCTGGGCGTGCGGGATGCCTTTCACGCAATGCTGGGGGCCGATACGCTGGCGGTGCGCAAACCAGACCCGGAGCATTTGTTCGAGACCGCGCGCCGTGCGGGGGGCGATCCGGCGAAATGCATGTTGATCGGGGATACGGACACGGACCGCAAGACCGCCCGGGCGGCGGGTGTCCCTTGCGTACTGGTCACGTTTGGCCCTGCGGGCGGCGATATGGCGGCGCTTGATCCGCAGGCGCTGCTAAGCCACTACGACGATCTGGATGGGATCGTCGCTGATCTGATCGGTGCCGCATGACCGAGGTTTTCACCGGCAGTTTCACGCAACAGGAACCAATCCCGGAAGAGGGGATCGAGGCGGCCGTCGCGGTGATGCGGGCAGGGCGGCTGCACCGGTACAACACGGCGCCCGGTGAGGTGGCGCAGACCGTGCTGCTGGAACAGGAGTTCGCCGCGCAGGTCGGTGCGAAATATTGTCTTGCGGTGGCATCGGGCGGCTATGCGATGGCAACGGCCCTGCGCGCGGTCTGTGTAAAGCCGGGGGACCGGGTGCTGACAAATGCGTTCACGCTGGCGCCGGTGCCGGGGGCGATTGCGGCGGTCGGGGCTGTGCCGGTGTTTGTCGGGGTGACAGAGAATCTTGTGATTGATCTGGAGGATCTGGCGGCGAAAGTGGATCAGGCGGATGTCCTTTTGTTGAGCCACATGCGCGGACATCTGGTGGATATGGATGCTTTGATGACGATCTGTGACGGTGCGGGTGTCACGGTGATTGAGGATTGCGCGCACACAATGGGCGCCGCGTGGAAGGGTGTGCCATCGGGCACGCAGGGCAAGGTAGGGTGCTATTCCTGTCAGACTTATAAACACGTGAATTCGGGTGAAGGGGGGCTGTTTGTCACCGACGACGCGGAGGTGGCGGCGCGGGCGATCATGTTGTCGGGGTCTTACATGATGTACGAAAAGCATCTTGCCGGTCCGCCCAAGGAGGCATTCGAGACGATCCGCTACGAGACGCCGAACATTTCAGGCCGGATGGACAATCTGCGGGCCGCGATCCTGCGGCCCCAGTTGCGCAAACTGGATGCGCAGCGGGCAAGATGGAACGAGCGGTATTACGCGGTTGAGGCCGGGCTGCGTGACACGCCGGGGCTGCGTGCGATTGACCGCCCGGCAGAGGAAACGATTGTCGGATCGTCCATTCAGTTTTTGTTGAAAGACTGGTCCGCGCAGGCGGTGCAGGAGGTTCTGGCGCGTTGTCTTGCGCGCGGGGTCGAGCTGAAGTGGTTTGGCGGCGCGGAGCCTGTCGGATTTACCAGCCGCTATGACAGCTGGCGCTATGTCCAGGCACCAAAAATGCCCGCCAGCGATGCGGTGCTGGCGGGGATCATCGACATGCGTGTGCCGCTTACCTTTTCGCTGGATGATTGTGCGCTTATTGCGCGGATCATCAAGGCAGAAGTCAGCGCAGTGTATCAGGCACAGACCACCTGAAACGCTAAAGGCCGATACCGCATTTTTGGGCGATAAAGATCAATAGGTCGCTGCCAATGCCCACCCGCCCGTGGACCTGCGCGATCAGGCCCATAATGCTGTTTGAACCGGGTGCGCGGCGTGCGGCCTGTGCATATTCTTGCACGTATTGCTCTGCCACCCGGCGTCCGCGCATCCGCTCAAGCTCGTGCAGTGCACAACCGGAATCTGCGCGGCGTTGCGGGGTCCATGTGGCGTAGGCCAAAGAGGCTTCCGGCGTATGCCCCGCGCTGCGAAAAATCTCTTTTTCCAACGCGACCGACGCCGCTTCATACTGCTGTAGCAAACCGTCTGCTTGCGCCGGCGATCCCATCGCCAGCCCAAGCGCCAATGCCAGTCTCAACATCCCGTTATCCAATCTGAAAGGGGTGAACGCACGATCAATACGCCGTGCGCCACACCAGTCAAGATGGATTTACGCGCCAAATATCAAAAGATGATTTCTGCGTGTTCGCCCATGTCAGGCTTGCTGTCTGTCATGGTCGATTTGGCAATTTCGTAGAGAAATTTCATGCTGCCACCGGTCACCCAGACTTCGGCCGTGGTCGGCTTGAATTGCAGCAACTGAACATCCGAATCCTGCTTGCCGCCCTCAAACCACGCATCGGCAACCGCATTCCAGATGCGATCAAGCTGCGCAGGATCGTTTGACATATGCAGCGTGCCATCAATACGTGCGTAAAGCGATTGTTTGGTGCTGCTGACGATGTACGTGCCCTGCGGCGCCTTTGCGGCAGCCTGTGCCAGATCGGTTTGCTTGGCCGTGATGAACCAGATGCCCTGTTCGGGATGGTCGTCGTCAACGTAGTGGCTCATCGGGACGGCACGCGCATCCCCGCCCGACAGCATGCCGACGCGGGCATCTTCAAGGCGGTCCCAGAATTCTTCTTTGATGGACTCGGTCATTTTGCTTTGTATCCTGTGTTTGTGATGTGTTGCCGGTTCAACCCCCGCTTCGGCCCGGCGGTTCCGGCGCACGTGACGATTTATCTATGGGCCGAGATTGACGTGGCGCGGCACATCGGGTTAGATATGAACAAGCGTTCAATAAATTCAAAATCGGGAGCACCCCCATGTTTACCGCCAGCATGAAATTCAATTTGGGCGAAGATGTCGAAGCCATGCGCGAGATGGTGCATCGCTGGGCGCAGGAGCGGGTCAAACCGATGGCCGCCGAGATTGACCGCACCAACACGTTTCCCGCCGACCTTTGGACCGAAATGGGGGAGCTGGGCCTTTTGGGCATGACCGTCGATGAAGAATACGGCGGTTCGTGCATGGGTTATGTGGCGCACACCGTTGCGGTGGAAGAGATTGCGCGCGCCTCTGCCTCGGTCTCGTTGTCCTATGGCGCGCACTCAAACCTCTGTGTGAACCAGATCAAGCTGAACGGCAGCGACGCGCAGCGCCAACAATACTTGCCCAAGCTCTGTTCAGGTGAGCATGTGGGCGCGCTGGCGATGTCAGAGCCATCTGCGGGCAGCGACGTGGTGTCGATGAAGTTGCGGGCGGAAAAGCGCAACGATCATTACCGGCTAAATGGCAACAAATACTGGATCACCAACGGGCCGGATGCGCAGACGCTGGTGGTTTATGCCAAGACAGACCCGGATGCGGGCAGCAAGGGCATCACCGCCTTTCTGATCGATAAGGATATGAAGGGGTTCTCTACCTCGCCGCATTTCGACAAGCTGGGGATGCGCGGATCGAACACCGCCGAGCTGATCTTTGAGGATGTCGAAGTGCCGTTCGAGAACGTGCTGGGCGAGGAAGGGCGCGGCGTTGCCGTTCTGATGTCCGGGCTGGATTACGAGCGTGTGGTGCTGGCGGGCATCGGCCTTGGCATCATGGCGAACTGTCTGGATGAAATCATGCCCTATATGGCCGAGCGCAAGCAGTTCGGGCAGCCCGTGGGCAACTTCCAGCTGATGCAGGGCAAGATGGCCGATATGTATACGGCGATGAATTCCGCGCGGGCCTATGTCTATAGCGTGGCGCAGGCCTGCGACCGTGGCGATGTGACCCGCGCCGATGCGGCCGCCTGCTGTCTTTATGCCTCGGAAGAAGCGATGAAGCAGGCGCATCAGGCGGTGCAGGCGATGGGCGGCGCGGGGTATCTGAGCGATAATCCGGTGGGGCGCATTTTCCGTGATGCCAAGCTGATGGAAATCGGGGCGGGCACGTCAGAGATCCGGCGCATGCTGGTGGGTCGTGAGATGATGGCGGCGATGGGTTAAGCGCGGTGCCGCGCTGGCTTTGGTGGATGCCTGTTGTGGTGCTGACCTTTGTGGCGGCGCTGCTGGTCTACCGTCAGGGGTATGTGGCGGCGCAGATGACAGAGACGGACGTGATCAATCATTACGCAGCCGTTTATGTGGCGGGCGGGCCGGACGGGGCGAAAGTGACCGATTGTGTCGCGACCGCGGGGACACGCGCAGGCGTCTGGATTGTCGTGCGCTGCGGTGGTCCGGCGCATCTGGTGGAATACCGTGTGGACCGGTTCGGACGGCTGGTTGAGGGGGATGTGGTGAAAGAACCGCGAACATGAAATTGCCGGGTCTGACGGCGGATGGCACATGGGATGTGCCCGCGCGGCTGAACATGGCCGCCCAGTGTCTGGCACAGCCCGGCGCGCAGACCGCGATTGTTGATCTGACCGGGACCACCCGGCGGGATGTTTCCTTTGCTGAGCTGGCGCGGATGGTGGACCGGATTGCGATGTCCCTGCAATCGACCGTGGCACCCGGCGACCGTGTTGGTGTGTTGCTGAGCCAAAGACCGTGGTGCGCGGCGGCGCATCTTGCGATCTGGAAAATTGGTGCGATTTCAGTGCCTTTGTTCAAGTTGTTCAAGCATGATGCGCTGGCCAGTCGTGTGGGCGATGCGGGGTGTGTGATTGTCTTGACCGATCCCGAAGGGGTGGACCTGCTGGGCGATCTGGCGCAGGCCCGGCTGGTGACGGATATGCCGCAGACGGACGCGGTTCTGCCCTTCGCGGATACCGGTCCCGAAGACCCTGCGGTGCTGATCTATACGTCTGGCACCACCGGTGCGCCCAAAGGCGCGCTGCACGGGCACCGGGTGTTGACGGGTCATTTGCCGGGGGTCGCCATGAGCCATGACATGCTGGGCCAGCCCGGCGATTGTCTGTGGACACCTGCCGACTGGGCGTGGATCGGCGGGCTTTTTGATGTGCTGATGCCGGGGCTGGCGCTGGGCGTGCCGGTGGTGGCCGCACGGATGCCGAAGTTCACCGTTGAAGGCTGTCTGGAGGTGATGAAACAGGGGGATGTGCGCAACGTCTTCTTTCCGCCGACGGCGCTGCGTATGCTGCGGGCGGCAGGGGCAACCGCGCCCGGATTACGCTCTGTTGCCAGCGGGGGTGAGCCGCTTGGCGCGGAAATGCTCAGCTGGGGGCGGGAGGCTTTTGGTCTGGATATCAACGAGTTCTATGGGCAGACCGAATGCAATATGGTCGCTTCGTCCTGCGGATCGGCGTTTGACGCGCGGCCCGGATGCATTGGTAAGGCGGTGCCGGGGCACACGGTGGAGGTGATCGACGAGAGCGGCGACAGCACAGAGGCCGAAGGTGATGTGGCGGTGCAGCGCGGATCGGCCGCGATGATGCTGCGCTACTGGAACGGACCGGATGCCACGGCAGAGAAGTTTCGCGGCGCGTGGATGCTGACCGGGGATCGCGGGAAATGGGAGGATGATTTCCTGCGCTTTGTGGGCCGCGAGGATGATGTGATCACTTCTGCGGGCTACCGCATCGGGCCGGCAGAGATTGAGGATTGTCTGCTGACCCACCCAGAGGTTGCGACATGCGGTGTGGTGGGCAAACCCGACGCGCTGCGCACCGAGGTGGTCAAAGCCTATGTGGTGCGCAAAACCGGGGCAGAGGTCAGCGGAGTGGCGCTTCAGGCATGGGTTCAGGAAAGGCTTGCAAGTTATTCATACCCAAGGGAAATTGAATTTGTTGACGCCTTGCCGATGACGGTGACGGGCAAGGTGATCCGCAAGGAATTGAAAGCGCGTGCAGCGGCGGAGGGGGCGACATGAAAGCGGTTGTCTGCGGATTGATCTGTGCTTTGACCTCACCGGCGTTCGCGCAGGATGCGCAGGCCCGCCAACAGGTGGATGCCACAACGGTCGCCGCGTGCTTTGACGGGGCGGCGCGGGGTGCCACTGCACCGGATTGTCTGGGGCGGGCGTCAGAGGCCTGCCAGATACCGGGGTATGAGGACACGCCGGGGATAGTCGCGTGCATTGATGCCGAAACCGCTGCGTGGCACGGTATTCTTGTTGAGCAATATGAATATCTGATGCGGTTCTACCGCGCACGCGGTCCACAACTTCAGAATGGGTTGCGCGATGCACAGCGCGCGTGGACGGGCTTTCGTGATGCGGAATGTGCCCTGGATCAGGCGCGCTGGGGCGAGGGATCCTTTCGGGTGATTGTGGCCGCGCATTGCAGGATGACTGAAACTGCCGAACGGGCGCTGGAATTGCGCGACAAGAAGGAATTTTGACGTGAAACTCTCCTCACAGGTGCTGCCCTCATCCGAGGTTTTTAAATCCAACGAAGCCGCCCATCTGGACGCGCTGGAACTGGTCGCGCAGGCGGCAGAGGCGGCGGCGCTGGGGGGAGGCGAAAAATCCCGTGCCCGTCATGAGAGCCGCGGCAAGATGCTGCCCCGGGCGCGGGTGGCAAACCTGCTGGACCCGGGATCGCCGTTTCTGGAAGTCGGCGCGACGGCTGCGCATGGCCTATATGACGGGGCGGCGCCCTGTGCGGGGGTGATTGCGGGTATCGGCCGAGTGCAGGGTCACGAGGTGATGGTCGTGTGCAACGACGCGACGGTGAAGGGGGGTACGTATTACCCCATGACCGTAAAGAAACACTTAAGAGCGCAGGAAATAGCCGAGGCCAATCATCTGCCGTGTGTCTATCTGGTGGACAGCGGCGGGGCGAACCTGCCGCAGCAGGACGAGGTGTTTCCCGACCGGGATCACTTTGGCGCGATCTTTTACAATCAGGCGCGGATGAGCGCCAAAGGGATACCACAGATTGCGGTTGTGATGGGGTCGTGCACTGCCGGTGGGGCATATGTGCCCGCGATGTCGGATGTGACGATTATCGTGAAAGAACAGGGCACGATCTTTCTGGCCGGTCCACCATTGGTGAAGGCGGCGACGGGCGAGGTTGTGTCAGCCGAGGATCTGGGCGGCGGCGATGTGCACACGCGGCTGAGCGGTGTGGCGGATTATCTGGCGGAGGATGACGCGCATGCGCTGGCTTTGGCGCGGCGCGCGGTGGGGCATTTGAACAGGGCCAAGCCATCGACGGTGCAGTGGGAATCGCCAGAGGAGCCTGCCTATGATCCGGCTGAAATTCTGGGTGCGGTGCCTGCGGATTTGCGCACGCCCTATGACATCCGCGAGGTGATTGCGCGGCTGGTCGATGGCTCGCGGTTTGATGAGTTCAAAGCGCGCTTTGGCGAGACACTGGTGTGTGGTTTTGCGCATGTCAAAGGCTGTCCCGTCGGGATCATCGCCAACAATGGTGTGCTGTTTTCCGAGGCCGCGCAGAAGGGCGCGCATTTTGTGGAGCTGTGTTCGCAGCGGCGTATCCCCTTGGTATTTCTTCAAAATATCACCGGTTTCATGGTGGGCCGCAAATACGAAAATGAAGGGATCGCGCGGCACGGGGCCAAGATGGTGACGGCCGTGGCCTCGACCAATGTGCCCAAGATCACGATGCTGGTGGGCGGGTCTTTCGGGGCCGGCAACTATGGCATGGCGGGGCGGGCGTACCGTCCGAGGTTCCTGTGGACATGGCCCAATTCGCGGATTTCCGTGATGGGCGGGCCGCAGGCGGCGGGGGTTCTGGCGACGGTGAAACGCGACGCGATTGAGCGGGCGGGCGAGACGTGGTCCGCCGAGGAGGAGGCCGCGTTCAAGCAGCCGACGATTGATATGTTCGAAGAGCAGAGCCACCCGCTTTATGCTTCTGCACGGCTGTGGGATGACGGGATCATTGATCCGCGCAAGAGCCGTGACGTGCTGTTTCTGAGCCTTTCGGCGGCCCTTAATGCGCCGATTGAGGAAACCAAATTCGGGGTGTTTCGAATGTGATGGATAGACAAACCACCATATGTCACCCCGCGTACACCAGGGGTACACCACCCGTGCAGACAAGGGGGAAGCGATGCTGACCGAAAAAGATGCGCTGGCGCGTTACCCCGGTGCGGTAAGTTTCAGGTACGGAGATTCTGCCAAGCTGAATGCAGAGATACTGGCGCTGGTGTTGTCGGGGCAGAAAACCGTGACCTGCGGCGCGGTGGCGGGATTTACGCAAAGCGGCGAGGCGCAACCGGTGCCGGGACGGGTGGATATCGCGCTGGACTGGGACGGGGTGCCCGTGGCGGCGGTGCGGACGGTGGCTGTGGACATCATCGCGTTTGACCAGATGCCGGAGAGGCTGATTGCGCCGCAAGGAGAGTTCCGGGATCTGGCGGACTGGCAAAAGGGGTATGAGGCCTATCTGACGCGCGCGGGGCTTTTCGCGCCGGATGTGCCGATGTTGGTGGAGACGTTTGAGGTGGTCGAGCGGTTCTGAGGGCGGGACATTCGGGGCGCTGCCCCGGACCCCGGAGGGATATTGGAAAGATGAAGCGGGATGTTTGATACGATATTGATTGCGAACCGGGGCGAAATTGCATGCCGGGTGATGGAGACAGCGCAGGCGATGGGTGTGCGCTGTGTCGCGGTGTATTCGGATGCGGATCGGCACGCGAAACACGTGGCGATGGCGGATGTGGCGGTGCATATCGGCGGGTCTGCCCCGGCGGCATCCTATCTGCGGGGCGATGTGATCATTCAGGCGGCGTTGGACACGGGCGCACAGGCGATCCATCCGGGCTATGGGTTCCTGTCGGAGAACCCGGATTTTGTCGACGCGGTCGAAGCGGCCGGGCTGGTGTTTATCGGGCCTTCGGCATCGGCCATCCGGGCGATGGGGCTGAAGGATGCGGCCAAGGCGCTGATGGTCGAGGCGGGGGTGCCGGTGGTGCCGGGCTATCATGGCAGCGACCAGTCAGACGATCTGTTGGCGGCGGAAGCGGGCAAGATCGGCTATCCGGTGTTGATCAAGGCCGTGGCGGGCGGCGGTGGCAAGGGCATGCGGATGGTCGAGGACGCGGGCGCGTTTCAGGCGGCGCTGGACAGTGCCCGGTCCGAGGCGCGGACGGCCTTTGGCAATGCGGATGTGCTGGTGGAGAAATTTGTCGCCAAGCCGCGCCACATTGAAGTGCAGGTGTTTGGGGATGGCACCGAAGCGCTGCATCTGTTTGAGCGGGATTGTTCGTTGCAGCGGCGCCACCAGAAAGTGATTGAGGAGGCACCGGCGCCCGGCATGACGCAGGAGATGCGCGCCGCGATGGGGGCGGCAGCCGTGCGGGCGGCGCAGGCCATCGGCTATGCCGGGGCGGGCACGGTCGAGTTTATCGTGGACGGGTCGGACGGGCTGAGCGCGGACGGGTTTTTCTTTATGGAGATGAACACGCGGTTGCAGGTGGAGCATCCGGTCACCGAAGCCATTACCGGTGTTGATCTGGTGGAATGGCAGTTGCGGGTGGCGGCGGGGGAGGCTTTGCCCTGCGCGCAGGAGGATCTGTCGATTGACGGGCATGCCTTTGAGGCGCGCCTTTATGCCGAGGATGTGCCGGCAGGGTTCCTGCCCGCCACCGGGACGCTGACCCATCTTTCCTTTGCGCCGGGCGCGCGGGCGGATTCAGGCGTCAGGGCTGGCGATACCATTTCGCCGTTCTATGATCCGATGATTGCCAAGGTCATTGTCCACGGGCCCACACGCGACGTGGCGCTGGCAAAGCTGCGCGCGGCGCTGGCGGATTGTCAGGTGGGCGGTACGGTCACCAATCTTGCCTTTCTGGGCGCGCTTGCAGGGCATGCGGGCTTTGGGCGCGGGGACGTGGACACCGGGCTGATCGCGCGCGACATTGATGCGCTGACGGCAGTGCCGCAGGTGCAGGCGCGCCATGTGGCGGTGGCCGGGATGGCGGCGCTTGGGCTGCGGGCGACTGGACCGGAGACCGGGTTTCACCTGTGGCGGCCTTTGCGTCGGTCGGTAACGCTGGCACAGGGGGATGCGCTGCACGAATTGCAGGTGCGCGTGGCCGGACCGGACCGGCAGGTCTGGACCGTGGGTGCGGATGAGGTTGTGGCGGAGCGCCACAGCGAGGACTGGGTGCTGGACGGGATGCCCGCGCCGGATGTTGCGGTGACCGGCGGTGTTGTGACGGTATTTGCAGGATACGGCATGGCGTTTGACGTGGTTGATCCGCTGGAGCGCGCGACAGGTACAGCCGGAGACGGCAATCTGATTGAGGCCCCGATGCCCGGACTTGTGCGCGCGGTGGATGCCCGCGTGGGTCAGAAAGTCAGTGCCGGGGACCGTCTGGCGGTGCTGGAGGCGATGAAGATGGAACACGCGCTGCTGGCCGCGCGCGACGGTATCGTGGCCGAGGTGATGGCCGCGGAAGGGGATCAGGTGGAAGCCGGTGCCGCGCTTGTGCGGCTAGAGGCGGATGCGGCGGCGGAGGACGCGGCATGATCACCCTGCATCACTGTCCGCAGACGCGCTCCATGCGAAGCCTTTGGTTGCTGCATGAGCTGGGGGTTGAGTTTCAGGTGCGGACATATCCGTTTGACCGGTCCCTGCGCGATCCGGCCTATCTGAGCCTGTCGCCTGCGGGCCGGGTGCCTGCGCTGGAGATCGAGGGCGAGCGGATGTTCGAGACCGGGGCGATCACCCAGTATTTGTGCGAGCGGTTCAGCCCCGACCGCATGGGGCGGTCGGTGGGATCGCCCGACCGGATGGCGTGGTTGGTGTGGCTGCATTTTGCCGAGACGGTCAGTCAGCATACCGCCGCATTGACGCAGCAGCATGTCGCACTGCGGGAGGACGCGATGCGCAGCCCGATTGTGATGAAACTGGAAGCGGCACGGGTGGGCAAATGCTATGATGCCATTGAGGCGCGGTTGAGCACGCCTTTGGAGAACCGGGACTATCTGTTGACCAGCGGGTTTTCGGCGGCGGATATTTCTGTGGGGCAGGCGGTTTACATGTCACAGTTCTTTGTCACGCTGGAGCGGCATCCGGCGGTGGCGGATTGGTACGCGCGGATCACCGAGCGGGAGAGTTTTCAGCGGGCGTTGCCCGGGGGAGACGGGATTTACGGGCAGGCGTTTTATGAGCCCTGGCCGGTGACCTGAGGCAGATGTTGCTGTGAGTTATAGTGGAAAGATGAAGCCGGGGGGTGGCGTATGAACTTGGGGCCGTGTGAGATTTTCGAGGTGGGCCCGCGCGACGGGTTGCAGAACGAGGCGGGAGAGATTTCTGTCGACGACAAGGTGGCGCTGGTGGACCGGTTGTCGCAGGCGGGGTTCCGGCGGATTGAATGCGCGTCCTTTGTCAGTCCGAAGTGGGTGCCTCAGATGGCGGGATCGGGGGCTGTGATGGCGGCGATCCGGCGGGTGGACGGCGTGCGCTATGCAGCGTTGACACCCAACATGCGCGGCTACGAGGATGCGGTGGCAGCGGGGGCGGATGAGATTGCTGTTTTCGGTTCTGCCTCTGAAGGGTTCAGCCGGAAGAACATCAACGCCAGCATTGCGGAAAGTCTGGAGCGGTTTGCGCCGATCCTGGAAGAGGCGCGCCATGTGGATCTGCCGGTGCGGGGGTATGTGTCTTGTGTGGTGGCCTGCCCCTATGACGGGGCGGTGGAGCCGGCGGCGGTGGCGTCTGTGGCTGACAGGCTTTTTGCGATGGGGTGTTATGAGATATCGCTCGGCGATACCATTGGTGCGGGCACGCCCGACAGCATAGCGCGGATGCTGCTGGCGGTGCGGGATGTGGTGCCTGTTGGACGGTTGGCGGGGCATTACCATGACACGGACGGCAGGGCGCTGGACAATATTGATGCGTCGTTGTCGTTGGGCGTGCGGGTCTTTGATGCGGCTGTGGGTGGTTTGGGCGGATGCCCTTACGCGCCGGGCGCGTCGGGCAATGTGGCGACCGAAGCGGTACACGCGCATCTGAGCGCGCTGGGCTATGACACCGGGCTGGATGCGGATGTGCTGGCGGCGGCGGCGGACATGGCACGGGGGATGCGCAGTGTTTGAGACCATCGGGATTGAGGTTGATGCGCGCGGTGTTGCCACGCTGACGCTGGACCGGGCGGACAAACACAACGCGATGTCGGCGCAGATGCTGGCCGAGTTGACGCAGGCGGCGGCTGAACTGGGTGCGGATGAGGCGGTGCGGGTCGTGGTGCTGACCGGGGCAGGAAAGAGCTTTTGCGCCGGCGGCGATCTGGGCTGGATGCGTGATCAACGCGACATGGATGCCGCGACACGTGCGGCGGAGGCGGGCAAGCTGGCCACGATGCTGGGGGCGCTGAATACGCTGCCGAAACCGCTGATCGGGCGGGTGCAGGGCAATGCCTTTGGCGGCGGCGTCGGCATGGTAAGCGTCTGTGATGTGGCTGTGGGTGTGGATACGCTCAAGATGGGGCTGACCGAGACGCGGCTGGGGATTATTCCGGCGACCATCGGCCCTTACGTGATTGCGCGCATGGGCGAGGGACGTGCGCGGCGGGTGTTCATGTCGGGCAGGCTGTTTGGGGCGGAGGAGGCTGTCGATTTGGGTTTGCTGGCGCGGGCAGTGCCGGTGGATGATCTGGACGCTGCAGTGGAGCGGGAGGTTGTGCCCTATCTGTCCTGCGCGCCGGGTGCGGTGGCGGCCGCGAAAAAGCTGGCGCTGGATCTGGGCGGGCTTGCATCGGAAGAGGCGGTGGCGATGTCGATTGCCGCACTCAGCGCGCGCTGGGAAACGGAAGAGGCGGCGGAAGGGATTGGGGCGTTTTTTGACAAGCGGAAAGCGGCGTGGATGGTCTGAGGTCGAAGTCCGCAATGCGGGATGAAACGGACTTAAGTCATGTCTCAACCAATGGCCGCTTTATTGAAGCCGAAGGTCCAGTGTAGAGTGCACCGTGGGCGGAATAGATGCTCATTGATGCGCCGGTTGTTCATTTTGGCCCAGACAGAGTTTTCTCCAGAAACTGGACTACATCTACAATCTGGTTCGCCCGCTCTTTCAGTTCTTCGATTTTGTGTTGGATGACGGCGCGCGCGACGTCGCGGTCGCAACTCTCTGCGGTGGCCTCCACAATTGAGCGCAGGTCAGCGACCGACATACCTGCTTCTCGAGCACCTGCAAAAAACTGAAGCCAGACGAGGCAGTCCTCTTTGTAGTTGCGATAGCTGTTGGTCTCGCTGTCCCCGACGGTTGAGGTGATGAGGCCATTGCGCTCGTAAAATCGGATCGTGTCCCGACTGACGCCAGATTTTTGTGCAAGTTCGCCGATACGCATCACAAAATCCTAAACCATGAACAATGGTCTATTGTTTCTATTTTCACTTCGTTTATATGCAGCCAAGGACAAAAATTGCAATCATTTCTGACTTTAGGGCATCGCACATGGGGAAACGCATTATTATCGTCGGTGGAGGCTATGTGGGCGTACAACTGGCCAAGGCGTTGGACAGCAAGGCCGACGTCACGCTGATCGAACCTCGCAGTCATTTTGTCCATGCTCCGGCGATGATCCGTTCGGTGGTCGACCCGCAAGTTTTGGACAAGGCGTTGATCCCTTACGATGATTTGCTCAGGAATGGTCAGGTTTTGCGCGCACGTGCCAAAAGCATAAGTGCCGCAGGTGTCACACTGGAAGACGGAACCGAAGTGCCTGGCGATTTCATCGTGGTCGCGACTGGCTCTGACAATGCGATGCCGTTCAAGCCTGCAACAGATAGTATTGAAGCGTTTCGCGCGGACAGCGCGCGTATTCACAAGATGCTGGAAGCCGCGCAGAGCGTGGCCATTGTTGGCGCGGGGGCGGTCGGGACAGAATTGGCGGGCGAAATCGCACATTTCATGCCAGGCAAGAAGGTGACGTTGATTTCGTCAGAGCCGTCATTGTTCCCGAACATGCCTTCAAAACTCGGTACAGCCCTACACGGTAAACTCAGTGATGCCGGCGTAACGACGATCTTTGGTGCGCGTGCCAAGAACCTTGAAAGCATGACAGAACCTTATGCCGGTGAGCTTCACTTGAGTAATGGCGAAAGTATTGCGGCCGATCTTATTTTCCCCGTTATCGGATCTCGAGCCAAGTCGGCCATTCTTGAGACGCTGCCCGGCATCACCAAAGGTGCTGCCAATAGGGTCACAACTGACCCGTGGATGCGCCCTTCTGACTTGCCGAATGTTTTTGCGGCTGGAGATGTGGCAGAGGCCGGAGATGCGATGACAATCGTCGCGGTCAGCCGCCAAACACCTTGGATGGAAAAGATGCTGACGTCGCTGGCCAACGGCAAAAAGGTCGAGGAAATGGCCGAATACAAGCCGTGGAAAAAAGCGCCCTTTTTAGTGCCGTTGGGGCCAAAGAAGGGGAACTCTTATCTTGTTATGTTCACCGCCGGGGATACGATAACATCCCTCATGAAAGGCAAGGACCTATTTGTTTCGAAATACCGGAAGATGTTGAACAGGACCTAAGGCGGCCCATGCCCCAGATCAGTGACTTACCCGCGAGACCAATCAGTTTTTTTGCGTAAACCTGAATGATCGCAGGCGACATTCGCTGCATTGCAGAAAATCGGCAACCTGGTCTCCTCGTAGCCATTCGCTTGTTCGCCACCTGACAATGTGTCGCCCCCGCGACACCATTCCTCACCCACATCCCGTTGACCCTCCGGCCTCATGGGTTTAGACCCAAATCAACGTCTGTACTGCCATCCTCTCAGCCAAGCCTCTGAGGGGCAAAGCCAAAAGGAGCCTCCCTTGGACGAAATGCTTCGGGAATACCTGCCGATCCTTGTTTTTCTGGCCGTTGCCATCGGATTGGGCCTTGTTCTGATCCTTGCTGCGGTGGTGATTGCGGTGCGCAATCCTGATCCGGAAAAGGTGTCGGCCTATGAGTGCGGGTTCAACGCCTTTGACGATGCGCGGATGAAGTTCGACGTGCGCTTCTATCTTGTGTCGATTCTGTTCATCATCTTTGATCTGGAAATTGCGTTCCTGTTCCCTTGGGCTGTGGCGTTCAAGGACATATCTATGGTTGGGTTCTGGTCGATGATGGTGTTCCTTGGAGTGCTTACGGCCGGTTTCGCCTATGAGTGGAAAAAAGGAGCGCTGGAATGGCAGTAACGGACGCAGGTGTCGCGGGCGGCCATAAGGCCGGTCCTGACCGCGAGGTTGCCACGCAGGAGCTGAATGCGGCCTTGCAGGACAAGGGTTTTCTGGTCACGTCGAGCGCCGATGTGATCAACTGGGCGCGCACGGGGTCGCTGCACTGGATGACATTCGGTCTGGCGTGTTGTGCGGTTGAGATGATGCACACCTCAATGCCGCGCTATGATCTGGAACGGTTCGGGACTGCACCGCGCGCCAGCCCGCGCCAGTCGGATCTGATGATCGTGGCCGGTACGCTGACCAACAAGATGGCACCGGCGCTGCGCAAGGTCTATGACCAGATGCCCGAGCCGCGCTATGTGATTTCGATGGGATCCTGCGCGAACGGTGGGGGATACTATCACTACAGCTATTCCGTGGTGCGTGGCTGTGACCGGATCGTGCCGGTGGATATCTATGTGCCGGGTTGCCCGCCGACGGCGGAGGCGCTGCTTTATGGTATCCTGCAACTGCAGAAAAAGATGCGCCGGACAGGGACGATTGTGCGATGACCCGCGCGTCTGAAAGGAATGTACGATGAGTGACGCGCTGCAAGAACTCGGGTCCTATATCGAGGCGAAGCGCCCCGATTGTGTGCTGGCGTGGGACGTCACGCAAGGCGAGCTGAACGTGAATGTGACGCTGGCGAATATTGCGGGATTGGTTGAGTTTCTGAAAGGGGATGCGACCTGCCGGTTTTCGACGCTCGTGGATATCACGGCGGTGGATTACGCAGGGCGGGCCAAGCGGTTTGACGTGGTCTATCACCTGCTGAGCATGTACCAGAACCACCGCATCCGTCTGCGGGTTGCCGTGCGTGAAAAGGATATGGTGCCATCGTTGACGGATGTGCACCCCAGTGCCAACTGGTTCGAGCGGGAAGTGTTCGATATGTTCGGCATCCTGTTCTCTGGCCATCCTGACCTGCGGCGCATCCTGACGGACTATGGATTTCGCGGCTATCCATTGCGCAAGGATTTTCCGACCACGGGTTATACCGAGGTGCGGTATGACGAGGTTGAAAAGCGGGTTGTCTATGAGCCTGTGAGCCTTGTGCAGGAATACCGGCAGTTTGATTTCATGTCACCTTGGGAGGGTGCGGAATACATCCTGCCGGGGGATGACAAGGCGGAGGCGAAGTAGTGGGGGGCGTGTGGTGGTTGATCTTGTCTGCATTGACGGCGATCCCCATGCTGAAACTGCTGCCGTTCTTCGGCATTAACAAATACTGGGCTGCGGCCTGTCTGGTCCCGTTTGGCACGATTGCCTTGCTGTGGTGGATGGGTCTGAAGCTGCAAGAATTGGAGAAGCTATGATTGCCTTTCTGGATGAGTTGATGGCCAAGCTGTTTGGTGCCCGTGACAACGTCGCGATCCCGGTGCGGGTGGATGAAGGTGAGCGGCGTGGAAACGACGTGATGAAAGGGCGAAAGTGATGGACGGCGATATTCGCGTCAACACATACGATGACGGATCGAAAGACGCGCTGACCGGCGAGCAGCAGATCCGTAACTTCAACATCAACTTTGGCCCGCAACACCCTGCTGCGCATGGTGTTTTGCGCCTTGTGCTGGAGCTGGACGGCGAGATTGTCGAGCGGTGTGATCCGCACATCGGTCTGCTGCACCGGGGCACCGAAAAGCTGATGGAGAGCCGGACGTATCTGCAGAACCTGCCGTATTTCGACCGGCTGGATTACGTGGCCCCTATGAATCAGGAGCATGCGTGGTGTCTGGCGATTGAAAAACTGACGGGCACCGAGGTGCCGCGCCGTGCGTCGCTGATCCGCGTTTTGTTTTGCGAGATCGGGCGGGTGCTGAACCACTTGTTGAACGTGACCACGCAGGCTTTGGACGTGGGCGCGCTGACGCCGCCGCTCTGGGGTTTTGAAGAGCGCGAGCAGTTGATGGTTTTCTACGAGCGTGTCTGCGGGGCGCGTCTGCACGCGGCCTATTTCCGGCCCGGTGGTGTGCATCAGGACCTGCCGAAAGGTCTGCTTGAGGATATTGAGGCCTGGGCCGATCAGTTCATGACCAAATTCATGGTCGATATCGACGAGTTGCTGACGGAAAACCGCATCTTCAAACAGCGCAACGTCGACATCGGTGTTGTGAGCGAAGAGGATATTCTGAACTACGGCTTTTCCGGCGTGATGGTGCGCGGGTCCGGCCTTGCGTGGGATTTGCGCCGTGCGCAGCCCTATGAATGCTACGACGAGTTTGAGTTTGAAATTCCCGTCGGCAAGAATGGCGATTGTTATGACCGCTATCTGTGCCGCATGGAGGAAATGCGGCAGTCGGTAAAGATCATCCGGCAGGCTTGCGACAAGTTGCGCGCGCCGGACGGGCAGGGCGATATTCTGGCGCGGGGCAAGATCACGCCGCCGTCGCGGACCGCGATGAAGCAGGACATGGAAAGCCTGATCCATCACTTCAAGCTTTATACCGAAGGGTTCCACGTGCCTGCGGGCGAAGTGTACTGCGCGGTTGAAGCACCCAAGGGCGAATTTGGTGTGTATCTGGTAGCGGACGGCACGAACAAGCCTTACCGCGCCAAGCTGCGCGCGCCGGGGTTCCTGCATTTGCAGGCGATGGATTACATCAGCAAAGGCCATCAACTGGCTGATGTTGCTGCGATTATCGGCACGATGGATGTGGTGTTCGGAGAGATTGACCGGTGATGCGCTTGCGGGCTGTCGGGTTGTTTTTGCTGTGCGGTACCGCCGCGATGGCGGAAAATGATCAGAAGGCACAATTGATCGACGCGATGAACGAGAATGGCTGTCAGATGACGACAGCGCAGGCCAATGTTGTGATGCCCAAGCTTGGCATCGACCGACCGACGGCGATCCGCCTGTCGCGTGAAATGATGGCTGAAGGCATTGCGACCTTTGCCGATGATGAAGAAACGCTTCTGCTCTTGCCGCCCGCGTGCAAGTCGTAGGGCGATAGGGACAAGAATATGCTACGACGCCTCCACCCCGACCAACCCGACAGTTTTGCCTTTACCCCTGCCAATCAGGCGTGGGCAGAAGGGCAGATGACGAAGTACCCCGAAGGACGGCAGGCCAGCGCGATTATTCCGCTGTTGTGGCGCGCGCAGGAGCAGGAAGGGTGGTTGACCCGTCCGGCAATCGAGCATGTGTCGGAAATGCTGGGGCTGGCCTATATTCGCGGGCTTGAGGTGGCGACGTTCTACTTCATGTTTCAGTTGCAACCTGTTGGTTCTGTTGCACATATCCAGATTTGCGGCACCACGACCTGCATGATCTGCGGGGCTGAGGATCTGGTGTCGGTCTGTCAGGAGAAGATCGCCAAGAACCCTCATGAATTGAGCGCGGACGGCAAGTTTTCGTGGGAAGAGGTCGAATGTCTGGGGGCTTGTGCGAACGCACCTATGGCACAGATTGGCAAGGATTATTACGAGGATCTGACGGCGGACAAGCTGGTGGAGCTGCTGGACGATCTTGCGGCGGGCAAGGTGCCGACACCCGGTCCGCAGGCGGGGCGCTTTGCGGCGGAGCCTGCCAGCGGGCTGACCAGTCTCAAGGAATACGACAGCGGCAAGACCCAGTATAACGCCAGCGCGCAGCTGGCTGTTGATATCGGGGACACGGTCAAGCGGATTGACGGGACCGAAGTGCCATTGCTGATGCCGTGGCAGGGCAAGGGCGCCAACAAGGACGCAGCCCCCAAGAAAGCCAAGGCCAGCGTGAAGCGCGACCCGATGCTGTCGCCGGAAGGTCCGGACGGTAAGCAGGGCGGGCGCACGGCAGGCGAGAAAGCCGCGCCGCGTCAGGTTGGTGCAAGCTCTGACGGGCGCAGTGAAGCGCCCGGACAGGGCAAAGATGCCGAGGCGGCGGCCAAGCCGTCGGTTGGATCGGTGGCCCCGAAAAAGGCCGATCCGTCGGTCAAGGCGCAGTCCGGTACGGCGGCCGATGACGGGGAGACCCCGGTGGGCAAAAAGCCCAAGATGATGAAGGCACCGCGCAAATCCGGTGCGGATGATCTCAAGATGATCAAAGGTGTAGGACCAAAGCTGGAAAATATGCTAAACGGCATGGGCGTTTTCCACTTTGACCAGATCGCCAAATGGGGCGAGGCGGAAGTTGCTTGGGCGGATTCGAACCTTAAGGGGTTCAAGGGCCGGGTGAGCCGTGACAATTGGGTGGATCAGGCAACAAAGCTGGCGGCGGGTGAAGAGACCGCCTTTGCCGCTAAGGCCCGCACGGACGGGCGTTACAAAGGCGACGCCTGAGCGCTGCCTGCACCAAAGGGGAAGTGATACGTGATGACGGACAATCAGAATAGCGGTGGCCAGAACAGTGTAGAGTGCAATGTCGTGTGTTGGGCAATTGCAGCGTTTGTCGGCTTTGTGTCGATGATCATGCTGTATATGCTGGCGGAATTCAGCGCATTGCAGGCAATTTTTACCGGTGGTCTGGTCGGAACGGTTCTGGGTCTGGTTCTGAGCCTTTTTATCTGTCGCGGACAGACGGCAGCGGCGGATTTGCAGTCAGATGAAAAGCCCGCGCAGCGCTATGCCCGCGAGGCGGCAGAAGATGCACAGGCACGCGGCGGGGCAGTTTCGGCGGCACCCGCTGGTGGTCACAACGCGGCAGCGGCACCGGCTGGCGGCGGTCACAACGCAGCGGCTGAGGGTGCCGGGGCATCCGGTGGCGGGACGGCAGCGGCGGCTTCGGCCACGGCGGCGCCTTTGATGGGGTCAGGTGTGAAACCGTCGGCACCACTTGCGGGAGAGGCCGAACTGGCCGCGCGCAAGGGCGATTGGAAATACGAAAGCGACGCGGGTGCCAGTGGCGGCGACACCGGGTCTTCGGTAGATCAAAGCAAGGCCGTGCCTGCGGGTGAGACCGCCGCACCAGCCGTTGCACCCGATGCTGATGCTGTGGCGGCGGCTGAAGTGGTCAAGGCGCCGGCTGGTGACAGCGGAGCCAAAGCCAAGCGCGCACCCGTGGCGGCGGATGGCAAGCCCACGCTTTACGATGCGCCCCCGGCGGAAGGTGCGGATGACCTCAAGCTGATCAGCGGTGTTGGCCCCAAATTGGAGGGCACGCTGAATGAGATGGGCATCTACCGGTTCGAGCAGGTTGCGGGCTGGCGCAAGAAAGAGATCGAATGGGTCGATGCGCGGTTGCGGTTCAAGGGCCGGATCGAGCGCGACGACTGGATGAGCCAGGCCAAGATTTTGGCCAAAGGTGGCGAGACAGAGTTTTCGCGCAAGAAAAAGAAGTAAGTCCGCATGGGAGAGCGTGAAGACAAAGCGCTGGCGAAGAAAGGCCAGACCGTTGGTCTGGTCATCGCCATTACGATGGTGCTTTGGCTGATCGCGAACCTTGCGGGGCCACAGTTGGGTTTGCCGGGGCGCTACGCGCTTTTGTTCGACTTTGCAGCCTTGGCTGCGCTGATTTGGGCAATGGTGAACGTCTGGCAGATGTGGCAGGCCCGACAGGCCGATAAAAGAGACTGAACCGGCCCGCAAAGGGCTGAGATGAGAAGAGTAGGATCAAGCGATGCTTGCAGATCAGGACCGCATTTTCACCAACATTTACGGCATGCATGACCGCACGCTGAAGGGCGCGCAGGCGCGCGGCCATTGGGATGGCACGGCGGGCATCATTAAAAAGGGCCGCGACTGGATTGTGGACCAGATGAAGGCGTCCGGCCTGCGGGGCCGGGGCGGGGCCGGTTTCCCGACGGGGCTGAAGTGGTCGTTCATGCCCAAGGAAAGTGACGGGCGCCCGGCCTATCTGGTGATCAACGCGGACGAGTCCGAGCCCGGTACGTGCAAGGATCGCGAAATCATGCGCCACGATCCGCATACGCTGATCGAGGGCTGTCTGATTGCCAGCTTCGCGATGAATGCGCATGCCTGCTATATCTACATTCGCGGGGAGTATATCCGCGAGAAAGAGGCGCTTCAGGCTGCGATTGACGAGGCCTATGAGGCCGGTCTGCTGGGCAAGAACGCGGCGAAATCCGGTTGGGACTTTGATCTTTACCTCGCGCACGGGGCGGGGGCCTATATCTGCGGTGAGGAAACGGCCCTGCTGGAAAGCCTTGAGGGCAAGAAGGGGATGCCGCGCATGAAGCCGCCGTTCCCGGCGGGTGCAGGGCTTTATGGCTGTCCGACCACGGTAAACAACGTGGAGTCGATTGCCGTGGTGCCGACCATCCTGCGGCGCGGGCCGGAGTGGTTCGCGGGCTTTGGCCGTCCGAACAATGCGGGCACCAAGCTGTTTGCGATTTCGGGGCATGTGAATAATCCGTGCGTTGTGGAAGAGGCGATGTCGATCACCTTTGAAGAGCTGATCGAGACCCATTGCGGCGGCATCCGCGGCGGTTGGGATAACCTCAAGGCGGTGATTCCCGGTGGGTCTTCGGTGCCGATGATCCCGGGCAAGGACATGAAAGACGCGATCATGGATTTCGATTACCTGCGCGAGCAGCGGTCGGGTCTGGGGACGGCGGCGGTCATCGTGATGGATAATTCGACGGATGTGATCAAGGCGATCTGGCGTCTGTCGAAGTTCTACAAGCACGAATCCTGCGGCCAGTGTACGCCCTGCCGCGAAGGCACCGGCTGGATGATGCGGGTGATGGACCGGCTGGTGAAGGGCGATGCGGAGCCTGAGGAAATCGACATGCTGCTGGATGTGACCAAGCAGGTTGAGGGGCACACGATCTGCGCGCTGGGGGATGCGGCGGCTTGGCCCATTCAGGGTTTGATCCGGCACTTCCGGGACGAGATTGAGGATCGGATCAAGCACAAGCGGACCGGGCGTGTGTCAGCGGTGGCAGCGGAATGATGGAATATTTCGAAGCCTACAGCCACGCGATCGCGTCCTTGGCGCTTTGGTCGATTGTTGTGCTGGTTCTGGGCATGGTGGCGACTGCGGGCAAGAATGCCGAAAACACCTGTGCCTGCGGGCATCCCAAGCGGGATTACAGCAATGTGGTGTACCGCCGGGGCCGTGCCCACGCGAATGCAATGGAAATGGCAGGCCCGTTTATTGGCGCGACGGTTGCGGCGATACTGGCCGGGGCGGACCCGTTTTGGGTGAACACGCTTGCATCTGTCTTTCTGGTGTCGCGGGTGGTGCTGCCGGTGGTCCATATCGGCACCACGATTGAAGCCTTGCGGTCGGTTGTCTGGATGGTTGGGCTGATCTGCGTTGTCGTGCTGGTTGTTATGGCGGCACGGGCGGCGATTTTTTGATCCGGCTTGTTCTGATTGCAGCGGCATTGGTTCTGGCCGGTGAGGCTCAGGCGCAGGAGCAGCCGCCGAAACCCGATTTCGCCGTCGAGGCCAGCTTTGATGAGTTGATGGCGCGGCGCTTTGCGGAAACCTGCGCGGGGCTTGAGTTTGACGCGCGGGCGTTTGACCGGCACATGAAGGCGCTTTTGGGCAAGTACAGTGATCTGTCGGCCAGCGGTGGCGGTGGGGTGCGCGATTTCGCGCCCATCGGTGAAAATGCCTACAAGCCCTATCTGGCGGCTTTTGAAGAAAAACACGGGCTGGTGCGCGGTGCCACGGCGGAAGATGTCTGTGCCGCAGGACAGGCAGAGGCCGAAGAGCGCAGTGCGATGGGCCAGATGTTGCGCGTGACCGGCGATCAATGATCCAGCCCGAAGGGCATCATCTGGCGGAATTGAACCTTGGCATCCTCAAGTACGATTGGGATGATCCACGGGTGCAGGATTTCGTGAACGGGCTTGATCTGGTGAACGGTGCGGCGATGCGCAGCCCGGGTTTTGTCTGGATGATGCACGAAGAGGAAATGCATTTTGAGCAGACCTCGGATGCGGGCCACATGGGGGCCAATCCGCGCATGGCCTCGACCCTGAGTGTTTGGGAGAGCGTGGCGCAGCTTGAGCATTTTGTCTGGAATACGGTGCACAAGCGGTTCTACGACCGTAAAGCTGAATGGTACGACATGGGGGCCGTCCTGCGCTTTGCGATGTGGTGGGTGCCTGTGGGGCACAGGCCCACGATGGCCGAAGCGATGGCGCGGTTCCGGCATCTTGAGACGCAGGGGGCCAGTGATTATGCCTTCGGCTGGGACTCGGTGAAAGAGGCACAGCTTTGGAAAACCAAGGCCTGCGGCTAGCGCGGGATGATCGTGATGGGCGGGCATGGCACCTGCCCTGTCACGCTTTGCCTTCCGGGCATATTTGCGCTACGCAACCGCTGAGAACGGCGGGACGTGCGTAAATGGGATTTTTCAAGAATATCTGGGATGGCATCTTGAGCCTGATTTCGGCGCTGGCGACTTTCGCGGTGTTTGGTGTGCCGATCTGGGCCACCCATCTGGCTATTACAGCGGAACTTGTGCCGATCTGGGCCTATGCGGCGGTGATCGGGTTGGTGTTTATCGGCGGCAACCTGGGCATTGCGTTTTTGCGCAAGGCGCTTGATGGCGTGGCCCCGCTGCGCGAAAGGAAAAGACGATGAACAATATGCATCTGGCAGAGCTGAATGTAGGGCGGCTGATTGCCCCGCAGGACGATCCGCGTGTGGCGGATTTCATGGGCAATCTGGACAGGCTCAATGGGCTGGCCAAGCGAATGCCGGGGTTTGTCTGGATGATGGAAGGGGCGTCGGGCGCGGGCAACACCGATACTGCAATTGACGGTGATCCGCTGTTCATTCCCAACATCAGTGTCTGGGAAAGTGTCGAGACGCTGGAAACCTACGTCTGGGGCACCATTCACAAGCAGTTCTACGAGCGGCGTGCAGAGTGGTTCGAGGTGCTGAGCGAGATGCATTTTGTGATGTGGTGGGTGCCGCAAGGGCATCGGCCCACACTGGAAGAAGCGCTGGCCCGGCTGGCGCATCTGAAGGAACACGGCGACAGTGACCACGCTTTTGGCTGGGCGCATCTGGCTGAGGCGAAGATGCACCAGACCCACGGGTGCCGCGAGACAGAGGTTGCCTGAACCGCGATTATAGCAAATATAAAGCGCAGAAGGGGAAAACCCCACGCGCAGCAGGAGCAGGCCCATGAAGAAGTTCAGATTTCCCGAAGATGGCGATGTCGCGGCGGACATCCGCGAGCGGTATAATTTTGACGGTGATCTGCTGGATATCTACGCGGGCAACGAAGGGGTGAAGGTCCACAAGTGGCATCACTACCTGCCGCTTTATGACCGTTATTTCAGCCAGTACCGGGGCACGCCGGTCAAGTTTCTTGAGATTGGTGTGAACAACGGTGGCAGCTTGCAGATGTGGCGGCGCTATCTGGGCGATGACGCGGTGCTGTGCGGGATCGACATCAACCCCGATTGCGCCCAATACGACGGGCAATCCGGCATGGTGCGGATCGGGTCGCAGGACGACCCTGCGTTTCTGGCCGAAGTGGTCAAGGAAATGGGCGGCGTGGACGTGGTGCTGGACGATGGCAGCCACCGGATGCCCCATATCGAAAAATCCCTGCGGGTGCTGTTTCCGATGCTGACGCAGGGGGGCACCTATATGATCGAGGATCTGCACACGTCTTATTATCCGCGCTTTGGCGGCGGCTATCAGGCGCCGACAAACTTTTTCAACACCGTGCGGCGCATGGTGGATGACATGCACAGCTGGTATCATGGCAAAAAGGGGCTGGCGTTGCCGGAACTGGGGATGGAATTTGACGGGATACATGTCCACGATTCCATCGTGGTGATCGACAAGGCAGCCGTGCAGCGGCCAACACATTCGAGGGTTCAGAAATGATCAGATATGCGATGACGGCGCTGGTGGCCCTTGGTGTGCTGGCGGGCTGTACCGACAGCAAGAACAGGCTGGCGTTTGACGGCTATTTCTTCCGCACCAAGGTGCAGAAGGTCGATGGGCAGCGCGATGTCTTTACCGTGCGCATCAGAGATGTGGCCAAATCACTGGACGGTGCGCGCGAGGCGGGGCGGCATGCGGGCGTGTCCTATTGCGTCAAGACCTATGGCAGCTCCAAGATCGACTGGGCGGTCGGGCCGGACACCCCGCCCGAGCAGTTGCGGATCGAGGACAATACATTGATCTTTCAGGGGGTTTGCCCTCAGCTTTGAAAGCGTGCATAAGGGCGCTGCGAAGCGGGAATGTGACCTGTTATTGCATATCACCGGGACCAAAACCCATGTGGGGCAAGGGAAAAGCCATCCCGCCACATGAGGAAGAGCACTATGAAACATTTTGTTGCCGCCACGGCGGCTGTCTTTGTCAGCCTGTCCCTTTTGGCAGGCCCCGCGATGGCCAAGCCGCCGTTGCGCGAGGTTGCTGCCATTGACGATGCGTTGTTTGATCTGGGCGTTGCCGACCGTATCCGCAAGAACTGTCCGACGATCAGCGCACGCATGCTGCGGGCCATCGGGTATGTGCGTGATCTTGAGCAGAAAGCGCGTGCGATGGGATATACCAAGGCCGAGATCGACGCCTATACAGACAGCGATGCCGAAAAGGACCGGCTGCGTGCGAAAGCTGCGACATTTTTCCGGGCAAAAGGGGTCGATACTTCGGACCCGCAAAGCTATTGTGCGCTTGGACTGGAAGAGATTCAAAAATCGAGCCGGATCGGCTCGCTGTTGAGAGCAAAGTGACCCTATGAGCGACCTCAAGAAGATCATCATCGACGGCAAGGAAGTCGAGACGGATGGGGCGATGACCCTGATCCAGGCGTGCGAGCAGGCGGGCGTGGAAATTCCGCGTTTCTGCTATCACGAGCGGCTGTCGATTGCGGGCAACTGCCGGATGTGTCTGGTTGAGGTTGTGGGCGGGCCACCGAAGCCTGCGGCAAGCTGCGCGATGCAGGTGCGCGATTTGCGCCCCGGTCCCGAAGGCCAGCCGCCAGTGGTCAAGACCAACAGCCCGATGGTCAAAAAGGCACGCGAAGGCGTGATGGAGTTTCTGCTGATCAACCATCCGCTGGATTGCCCAATCTGCGATCAGGGCGGCGAGTGTGATTTGCAGGATCAGGCGATGGCTTACGGCGTGGATTTCTCGCGCTACCGCGAGCCGAAGCGGGCGACCGAAGACCTTGATCTGGGGCCGCTGGTCGAGACTCATATGACGCGCTGCATTTCCTGCACGCGCTGTGTGCGGTTCACCACCGAGGTCGCGGGCATTCACAAGATGGGCCAGACGGGCCGTGGTGAGGATGCCGAGATCACGTCCTATCTGGGCGAGACGCTGGATTCGAACCTGCAGGGCAACATCATTGATCTGTGCCCCGTGGGCGCGCTGGTATCGAAGCCCTATGCGTTTACGGCGCGGCCTTGGGAATTGACCAAGACCGAGTCGATTGACGTGATGGACGCTTTGGGCAGCAACATCCGCGTGGATACGAAGGGCCGCGAAGTGATGCGGTTTTTGCCGCGCAACCATGATGGCGTGAATGAAGAATGGATTTCCGACAAGACACGCTTTGTCTGGGACGGGCTGCGTCGTCAGCGGTTGGACACGCCTTACATTCGTGAGAACGGCAAGCTGCGCAAAGCGGAATGGCCCGAGGCATTGGCGGCTGCGGCTGCGGCGATGAAGGGCAAGAAGGTTGGCGGCCTGATCGGTGATCTGGTGTCAGTCGAGGCGGCCTATGCGCTGAAAGCGCTGGTCGAAGGGCAGGGCGGTTCGGTTGAATGTCGCACCGATGGTGCCAAGCTGCCGGCGGGCAATCGGTCCGGCTATGTGGGCACAGCCACGGTGGAAGAGCTGGACACGGCTGAGGCGATCATGTTGATTGGGGCGAACCCCGCGATTGAGGCACCCGTGCTGAACGCGCGGATTCGCAAGGCGTGGACACGCGGTGCGACGGTGGGCGTGATCGGGCCGGATTTTGATCTGACCTATGAGACCAACCACATCGGGGACAATCCCGCGATGCTGACAGAGCTGTTGGGCCGTGATCATGCGGATGTGGCCGACAAAGCCTCCGTGATCATCATCGGGCAGGGTGCATTGGCGCGCGAAGACGGGGCGGCGGTGCTGGCTGAGGCGATGGCGCTGGCGGAAGCCACGAAGTCATCCTTCATGGTGCTGCACACGGCGGCTGGCCGTGTGGGGGCGATGGATATCGGTGCGACGGCTGAGAATGGCATCGCGGATGTTCTGAGTGCTGATGTGATTTACAACCTTGGTGCGGACGAAGGCGATATCCCTGACGGGCCTTTTGTGATCTATCAGGGATCGCACGGCGACCGGGGTGCGCACCGGGCGGATATTATTTTGCCGGGGGCGGCCTATACCGAAGAGCCGGGATTGTTTGTGAACACCGAAGGACGGCCACAGATTGCGCAGCGCGCCAGCTTTGCGCCGGGTCAGGCCAAGGAAAACTGGGCGATCCTGCGGGCCCTGTCTGCCGAACTGGACGCGGTGCTGCCCTACGATTCGCTCGGCGCTTTGCGTCAGCAGCTGGTTTCGGATGTGCCGCATCTGGGCATGGTAGATGAAGTTGCCGAAAACGACTGGAAGCCGGAAGCGCGTGGCAAGATCGGCAGCGCGCCGTTCCAGCCTGCGATTGCGGATTTCTATCTGTCCAACCCGATTGCACGCGCGTCTGCGCTGATGGCTGAATTGTCGTCCAACGCCGCCGCGCGGGCCGCCAAACCGATGGCTGCCGAGTGAGATATCTGGTGGCCCTTGCCCCGATGGCAGTGGCCGCCTGTGAACCTGCGGTCCCTGTCGCATCGGATTTTATCCCTGAATACAAAGGGGTAGAGACATCCTTGCTGGACGGGGATCTGGTGCAATTCAACGTGGCGATGACCAAGGCCCAAAGCGGACAGGACGTGGCGGATTACGCTGAATGTGCGGCTGCGCAATATACGCTCATTCGAGGCTACGGATTCGCAAGACATGTGCGCACAAATGTGGCCCAAGAGGCTGGCCTTTGGCGGGGCGATGCTGTTTATACGATCTCGCCAAGCTTGCCACGTGGCATAAAGACAATCGATGCCGAAGTCGTCGTCGCAAACTGCGTCGAAAAAGGCATTCCGAGGGTATGAGGGACTATGGCTGAATTCTTTACGCAAACCGGCCTTGGAATGGGGCTTTTGCTGGTGGGGCAGGTCCTGCTGTTGGTGGTGCCTTTGCTGCTGGCGCTGGCGTTCCTGATGTATGCGGACCGCAAGATCTGGGCCGCCGTGATGATGCGGCGCGGGCCTAACGTGGTGGGTGTGTTCGGCTTGCTGCAATCCTTTGCGGATTTCTTGAAGTATATCGTCAAGGAAGTGGTGGTGCCTGCGGGTGCGGACCGCGCGGTGTTTTTCCTGGCTCCGATGATTTCATTTGTCATGGCGATGATCGCCTGGGCGGTGATTCCGTTCAACGATGGCTGGGTGCTGGCGGATATCAACGTGGCGATCCTGTACGTTTTCGCGATCTCCTCGCTTGAGGTGTATGGCGTGATCATGGGCGGATGGGCGTCGAACTCCAAATATCCGTTCCTGGGATCGCTGCGCTCAGCCGCGCAGATGATTTCCTATGAGGTGTCGATCGGTCTGATCATCATCGGTGTGATTATTTCGACCGGGTCGATGAATTTTGGCGCGATTGTTGAGGCGCAGGAAGGTGCGGGGGGCATCCTGCATTGGTATTTCCTGCCGCATTTCCCGATGTTGATCCTGTTCTTTGTCAGTGCCTTGGCCGAAACAAATCGCCCGCCCTTCGATCTGCCGGAGGCGGAATCGGAATTGGTCGCGGGTTATCAGGTTGAGTATTCGTCCACGCCGTTCCTGCTCTTTATGATCGGTGAACTGGTGGCCGTGGTGCTGATGTGCGCGCTGGTGTCGCTGCTGTTCCTTGGCGGCTGGCTGTCGCCGGTGGCGTTCCTGCCGGATGGCTTCTTCTGGATGTTCATCAAGATGCTGTTCGTCTTCTTCATGTTCTCGATGGTGAAGGCGATCACGCCGCGCTACCGCTATGACCAGCTGATGCGTCTGGGGTGGAAAGTGTTCCTGCCGTTCAGCCTGTTCTGGGTGGTGTTCGTGGCATTCGCCGCAAAGTTCGAATGGTTCTGGGGCATTTACGCCCGTTGGCCGATGTGAGGGTGATATGAGCCAGACTGATTTTTCCCGCAAAGCCGGATATTTCCTGCTGACCGACTATGCCAAGGCCTTCATGTTGGGCATGCGGTACTTCTTTGCGCCCAAGGCGACGCTGAACTATCCGCATGAAAAGGGGCCGCTTTCACCGCGTTTTCGCGGTGAGCATGCGCTGCGTCGCTATCCCAACGGGGAAGAGCGGTGCATTGCGTGCAAGTTGTGCGAGGCGGTGTGCCCTGCGCAGGCGATCACGATTGACGCGGAACCCCGTGATGACGGGTCGCGCCGCACCACGCGCTATGACATCGACATGACCAAGTGCATCTACTGCGGTTTCTGTCAGGAAGCCTGTCCGGTGGATGCAATTGTCGAGGGGCCGAACTTCGAGTTTTCGACCGAGACGCGCGAAGAGCTGTACTATGACAAGGACAAGCTTTTGGACAATGGCGCGCGCTGGGAAGCCGAGATTGCGCGAAACCTTGAGATGGATGCGCCCTACCGATGAGTGATACGCCGAACCCCTTTGAAGCGCTGTTCAAGCAGGCGCAGGAAATGACCAAGGCCATTCCGATGGCGGATGCCTTTTCGCCCAAGGTGTTCGAGGCGATGATGGGTACGATGCCCAAGGACATGATGGAAATGATGTTCGGCAATGCCGTCAACACCGGCGGGCTGGACGCGAAAACGCGGCTCTTGCTCACAATCGCGGGCATGACCACGCAAGGTGCGCAGGTGGATACGGTGTTTCGCCAGACGGTGCGTCACGCGCTGGAAGCCGGAGCGACCGAGCAGCACATCAAGGAAACCATCGCGCAGACGTCCGTTTTTGCGGGATTGCCGTCGATGACGCGGGCGCTGGAACTGGCCGATCAGGTGTTTGAAGAAAACAAGGGGGACGCATGACAGTCTTTGCCTTTTATTTGTTTGCCACGTCGGTGATTGCGGGCGGCCTTTTCACGGTCATCAGTCGCAACCCGGTGCATTCGGTGTTGTGGCTGATCCTTGCGTTTCTGTCGTCTGCCGGTCTTTTCGTGCTGCTGGGCGCGGAATTTGTCGCGATGTTGCTGATCATCGTTTACGTGGGCGCGGTGGCGGTTTTGTTCCTGTTCGTTGTGATGATGCTGGACGTGGATTTTGCCGAGCTGAAAGCGGAGATGGCAAAATATATGCCGCTGGCTCTGCTGATCGCTGTGGTTATCCTGATGCAGTTCGTCATGGCCTTTGGCGCATGGGAGAGCAACGCGGCGGCCGAGGGGCTGCGCACGCAGGTGACGGACACGACCAAGTTCAACACCGAGGCGTTGGGGCTGATCCTTTATGACGATTATTTCCTGATCTTCCAGCTGGCGGGGCTGATCCTGCTCGTGGCGATGATCGGGGCGATTGTGCTGACGCTGCGCCACCGGGTTGATGTGAAACGGCAGGACGTGGTCGCGCAGATGATGCGCGATCCGGCCACAGCGATGGAATTGAAGGATGTGAAGCCCGGACAAGGGCTTTAGGCCCGGGTGGCAAGCAAGTAAGGACAGACCAAGATGTCGAGAAATACAATCGTTGTGCTGGTGGTGGTGCTGATCGTGCTGCTGGGCGGCTACGGTTTTTCGCTTTAGCGCAGCGCGACAGGCTTGGCTGACCGGATAAGACAATACGCCCGCGACAAGGGCGAAAACCGAGGGACGACATGATCGGACTTGAACATTACCTGACAGTGGCGGCGACGCTGTTTGTCATTGGCATCTTCGGGCTTTTTCTGAACCGCAAGAATGTGATCATCCTGCTGATGAGCATCGAACTGATGCTGTTGGCGGTGAACATCAATCTTGTCGCATTCTCCAGCTTTCTGGGGGACATGGTGGGGCAGGTGTTTACGCTGTTCGTTCTGACCGTGGCCGCGGCGGAGGCGGCGATTGGTCTGGCCATTCTGGTCTGTTTCTTCCGCAACCGTGGCACGATCGCGGTTGAAGACGTCAACGTGATGAAGGGCTGAGGCAATGGAAACCACAATCCTTTTCGCGCCATTGGCGGGTGCGCTGATCGCGGGCTTTGGCTGGAAGATCATCGGTGAGACGGCGGCACAGTGGATTTCCACGGGCCTGCTTTTTCTGGCGGCGATCCTGTCGTGGATCGTGTTTCTGACGTTTGACGGCACTACCGAGCAAATCCAGATCCTGCGGTTTATTGAATCCGGCACGTTGAGCACCGACTGGTCGATCCGGCTGGACCGGCTGACGGCGATCATGCTGATCGTGATCACGACGGTTTCCGCGCTCGTGCATCTGTATTCCTTTGGCTACATGGCGCATGACGAGAATTTCGGGGAAGGCGAGAACTACAAGGCGCGGTTCTTTGCGTATCTGTCGTTCTTTACCTTCGCGATGCTGATGCTGGTCACGTCTGACAACCTAGTGCAGATGTTCTTTGGTTGGGAAGGCGTGGGCGTCGCGTCTTATCTGCTGATCGGGTTTTACTATAAAAAACCGTCCGCCAATGCGGCGGCGATCAAGGCGTTTGTGGTCAACAGGGTGGGCGATTTCGGCTTTGCGCTGGGGATATTCGCGCTGTTTTTGCTGACCGACAGTATCCGCTTTGATGATGTGTTCGCGGCGGCCCCTGATCTGGCCGAGCAGTCGCTGACCTTCCTGTGGCGTGACTGGAACGCGGCGGAGATCGTGGCGTTCCTGCTGTTTATCGGGGCGATGGGCAAGTCGGCGCAGTTGATCCTGCACACGTGGTTGCCCGACGCGATGGAAGGGCCGACGCCTGTGTCCGCCCTTATTCACGCAGCGACGATGGTGACGGCGGGTGTGTTCCTTGTCTGCCGCATGTCGCCGGTAATGGAGTTTGCACCCAACGCGATGATGTTCGTGACATTCTTGGGCGCGACCACGGCATTCTTTGCCGCGACGGTCGGTCTGGTGCAGAACGACATCAAGCGCGTGATCGCCTATTCGACCTGTTCGCAGCTGGGGTATATGTTCGTAGCTGCCGGTGTTGGTGTCTATTCGGTGGCGATGTTCCACCTGTTCACGCATGCGTTCTTCAAGGCGATGCTGTTTCTGGGGGCGGGGTCAGTCATTCACGCGATGCACCACGAGCAGGACATGCGCAACTATGGCGGTCTGCGCAAGAAAATCCCCTATACCTTCTGGGCGATGATGATCGGCACGCTGGCCATCACGGGCGTTGGTATTCCGCTCACGGGCTGGATCGGTTTTGCGGGCTTTGCGTCCAAGGATGCGGTGATCGAGAGCGCGTTTGCCGGCGGGTCGATGTACGGTTTCTGGCTCTTGGTGATTGCAGCACTCTTTACCAGTTTCTATTCATGGCGGCTGATGTTCCTGACTTTCTACGGAGAGGCGCGGGGCAACAAGCATACGCATGAGCACGCGCACGAAAGCCCGATGGTCATGCTGGTGCCGCTGGGCGTGCTGGCGCTGGGGGCAATCTTTGCCGGTGCGATCTGGTATTCCAGCTTCTTCGGCAAGGTGAACGAGGTCGTGAAATTCTTTGGCGGTGACTACACCAAGCCGTCGGCCGAATTGGTCGAAGCGGTCGCAGAGCGCAGCCCGAAGGCGTCGGAGTTGAAGTACGTTATGGAAAGCGCGCCGGGCGAGGCGGGCATCTATATGGCACCCGACAACACCGTGCTGCACGAGGCGCATTACGTGCCCACATGGGTCAAGCTGTCGCCGTTCATCGCGATGCTGATCGGTTTCGTGACGGCGTTCTGGTTCTATATCCTGAACCCTGCACTGCCCAGAAAATTGGCCGAAAACCAGGCACCGCTGTACCATTTCCTGCTGAACAAATGGTACTTTGACGAGATCTACAATTTCCTGTTCGTCCAGCCCGCCAAGATGATCGGTCGCTTCCTGTGGAAGCGGGGCGACGGGGATGTGATTGACGGTGGTCTGAACGGTGTTGCGATGGGCATCGTGCCCTTCTTTACGCGGCTCGCCGGTAAGGCGCAGTCTGGCTATATCTTCACCTATGCCTTCGCAATGGTGATCGGCATTGCGGTGCTGGTCACGTGGATGACGATGACCGGAGGGGCAAACTGATGGATACCCACCTGCTTTCCATTATCACCTTTCTGCCCGCCTTTGCGGCGGTCATTCTGGCGGTGTTCCTGCGTGGTGATGACGAGGCCGCACAGCGCAATTCCAAGTGGCTGGCGCTGATCACGACAACGGCGACCTTTGTAATCTCGCTTTTTGTGTTGTTCGAGTTCGATCCGAATGACACAGGTTTCCAGTTCGTGACCGAGGGCGAATGGCTTTTGGGGCTGAGCTACCGGATGGGGGTCGACGGTATTTCGATCCTGTTCGTGATGCTGACCACCTTCATGATGCCGCTGGTGATTGTCGCGTCCTGGGGCGTGGACAAGCGGGTCAAGGAATACATGATCGCCTTCCTTATGCTGGAAACGCTGATGCTGGGCGTGTTCATGGCGCTGGATTTGATCCTGTTCTACCTGTTCTTTGAGGCCGGTCTGATCCCGATGTTCCTGATCATCGGCATCTGGGGCGGGGCGAACCGTATCTACGCGAGCTTCAAGTTCTTCCTTTATACCTTCCTTGGCTCGGTGCTGATGCTGGTGGCGATGGTGGCGATGTTCACGGATGCGGGCACGACCTGTATCGGTGGTTGCGACATCAGCCTGCTGAACCACACCTTCGGGTCCGAGACATTCAGCCTGATGGGTGTGCAGATCGTCGGCGGGATGCAGACGCTGATGTTCCTTGCGTTCTTTGCCAGCTTTGCGGTGAAGATGCCGATGTGGCCGGTGCATACATGGCTGCCAGACGCGCACGTGCAGGCCCCGACGGCGGGGTCTGTGGTGCTGGCGGCGATCCTGCTCAAGATGGGGGGCTACGGTTTCCTGCGGTTCTCGCTTCCGATGTTTCCGGTGGGGTCTGACGTGATGGCACCGCTGGTGCTGTGGATGAGCGCTATTGCGATTGTCTATACGTCGCTGGTCGCGCTTGTGCAGGAAGACATGAAGAAGCTGATTGCCTATTCATCGGTCGCGCACATGGGATTTGTGACGATGGGTATCTTTGCGGCGAACCAGCAGGGGATTGATGGTGCCATCTTTCAGATGATCAGCCACGGGTTTATCTCCGGTGCGCTCTTCCTTTGTGTGGGTGTGATCTATGACCGGATGCACACGCGCGAGATTGATGCCTACGGCGGTCTGGTGAACCGGATGCCCGTCTATGCGCTGATCTTTATGCTGTTCACGATGGCCAATGTGGGCCTGCCGGGGACAAGCGGATTTGTGGGTGAATTCCTGACGCTGATGGCGACCTTCCAGGTCAATACGTGGGTGGCGGCTGTGGCGACCACTGGTGTGATCTTTTCTGCCGCTTATGCGCTGTGGCTGTACCGCCGCGTTGTCATGGGCGAGCTGATCAAGGAAAGCCTGAAGGCGATCACGGATATGACACCGCGCGAGAAGTGGACCTTTGCACCGCTGGTGGTGATGACGCTGCTATTGGGCGTCTACCCTGCGCTGGTGCTGGATATGATCGGGCCGTCCGTGGCGGCGCTGGTCGAAAATTATGCAAGCGCGCTGGAGGCGGCAGATGCTGCCGTCCAGACCGCCGATGCCGCGAACTAAAGGACGCATCCGATGATTGCCGAAGACCTCAATATCATCCTGCCGGAGATTATCCTGTCAGCCTTCGCGCTGGTGGGGCTTTTGGTGGCGGTCTACACCACAAAGGACAAGATGGGCGGGCTTCTGGTCTGGGCCACGGCGGGTATATTTGTCGTGCTGGCCGCATGGATCGGCATGACGGGCGAGGGCACGCGAATTGCGTTCAACGGCATGTTCATCGAAGACGGATTTGCCCGATTTGCCAAGGTGACGATCCTGCTGTCGGCGGCCTGTGTGCTGGTGATGTCCGAGAATTACATGCGCACGCGCGGGCTGCTGCGGTTTGAGTATCCGATGCTGGTGGCGCTTGCCGCCGTGGGCATGATGATGATGGTCAGCGCGGGCGACCTGATGGCGCTTTACATGGGGCTGGAGCTGCAGTCGCTGGCGCTTTATGTTGTTGCGTCATTGCGGCGCGACAGCGTCCGGTCCACCGAGGCCGGTCTGAAGTATTTTGTTCTGGGCGCGTTGTCTTCCGGTCTGCTGCTTTACGGTGCGTCGCTGGTCTATGGCTACGCAGGCACAACGCTCTTTAGCGGGATCATCACGACAGCGCAGGGTGGCGACACGTCGCTGGGGCTGCTGTTTGGTCTGGTGTTCCTCATTGCCGGTCTGGCGTTCAAGGTGTCGGCCGTGCCGTTCCACATGTGGACGCCCGACGTCTATGAGGGATCACCGACGCCTGTGACCGCGTTCTTTGCCACGGCCCCCAAGGTTGCCGCGATGGCGCTGTTTGCGCGGGTGTTGCACGATGCCTTTGGTAACGCGGTCAGCGACTGGAGCCAGATCATCGCGCTTTTGTCGGTGCTGTCGATGTTTCTGGGTGCTGTCGCGGCGATCGGGCAGACAGATATCAAGCGTCTGATGGCGTTTTCGTCCATCGCGCATATGGGATACGCGCTGATGGGGCTGGCGGCAGGTACGGCGTTCGGCGTGCAGGCGATGCTGGTTTATATGGCGATTTATGTGACGATGAACGTGGGCACATTTGCCTTTATCCTGATGATGCAGCGTGACGGGGCACCGGTGACGGATATCCGTGCGCTGAACATGTATGCCAAGCAGAACCCGGGCCGTGCATTGTCGATGCTGGTGCTGTTGTTCTCGCTTGCTGGTGTGCCGCCGATGCTGGGGTTCTTTGGCAAGCTTTACGTTTTGCGCGCGGCCTATGATGCGGGTCTGGCGTGGCTGGCGATTGCGGGTGTGATCGCAAGCGTCATCGGTGCCTATTATTACCTGCGGATTGTTTTCTACATGTACTTTGGCGAGGAACAATCCGAGCAGATGGACCGCACCGGCGGTGGCGTTTTGCCCGTGTTCCTGACGGCGTCGGCACTGATCATGGTGCTGGGCATCATCAACATGTTTGGGGTTGAGGGCGCGGCACAGGCGGCGGCCGGGGCGCTGGTGAACTGATCCGCGGAGGCGGCAAATTCCTTGAACAGACTGTGCACCGGAAAAACAACATGAGCGCGTGGCCAGACGGCTACGCGCGGCATGTGTTTGACAGCATAGATTCCACATTGGCCGAAGCCGCGCGCATGGCCCCAGATTTGCGCGGGCCTGCGTGGCTGTTGGCGCTGGAGCAGACAGCGGCGCGGGGCAGGCGCGGGCGGGCCTGGTCCACCCCGCACGGCAATTTTGCGGGCACCCTGATCATGGAGCGGCGCGAGGCACCGGGCGTGGCCGCCCTGCGATCTTTTGTGATGTCGCTGGCGCTTTACCGGACATTTGTGGCGACCACCGGCATGGCGGATGCCTTTGCGCTTAAATGGCCCAACGACGTCTTGTTGCAGGGCGGCAAGGTCGCGGGCATCCTGCTGGAAACCGTGGGCCCGCATCTGGTGATCGGCATCGGGGTGAACCTTGTGCACGCGCCTGCGCCGTCCGAGGTGGAGGCCGGCGCGCTTCGGCCCATGAGCGTGGCGCGTGATCTGGATGTGCGGATTGATCCGGAAGTCTTTCTGGATACGCTGGCGGCGGAATACGCGGTGCTGGAAGATCAGTTTTTGACCCACGGCTTTGGCCCCATCAGGCGCGGCTGGCTGGCCCATGCGGCGAAGCTGGGCGAGGTGATCACGGCGCGGACCATGCGCGACGAAACAACGGGCACCTTTGAGGACGTCGATGAAAACGGTAATCTGATCCTGCGCACGCCGCGTGGGACGGTGGCCATCACGGCGGCGGATGTGTTTTTCTGAAAGGGAGGCGTGCGATGCTTCTGGCGATTGATTGTGGCAACACCAACACCGTTTTTTCCATATGGGACGGTGAAAAATTCCTGTGCACCTTCCGCACTTCCACCCATCATGCGCGGACGTCGGACGCTTATTTCACGTGGTTTTCCACGCTGCTGAACCACCACGGTATCAAGCCGGAAATCACGGATGTGATCATTTCGTCCACCGTGCCGCGCGTGGTGTTCAACCTGCGTGTGTTCTGCGATCAATACTATGGTTGCCGCCCTTTCGTTGTCGGCAAACCCGATTGCCTGTTGCCGCGTCACGCGCGGGTGGACGAGGGCACGATTGTGGGCCCGGACCGGCTGGTGAATACCGCGGGCGCGCATGACCGGCACGGGGGCAATCTGATCGTGGTGGATTTCGGCACGGCCACCACCTTTGACGTGGCGGGGCACGATGGGGCCTATGTGGGCGGCGTGATCGCGCCGGGGGTAAATCTGTCACTCGAAGCGCTGCACATGGCCGCAGCGGCCCTGCCGCATGTGGACATTACCAAGCCGCAGCGTGTAGTAGGCACCAACACGGTGGCCTGTATGCAATCGGGCATCTTCTGGGGCTATGTCGGGCTGGTGAAAGAAATTTGCGCCCGGATCAAAGCCGAACGTGACCAGAGCATGAAAATTATCGCAACCGGTGGGCTGGCCCCGCTGTTTGCGCAGACCGTAGACCTATTCGACGTCATTGAAGACGACCTGACAATGCACGGGCTGACCGTGATTTATAAGTATAACAAGGAAAATACTGACACATGAGCAGTGAAAGATTGATCTATCTGCCCCTCGGTGGGGCGGGTGAAATTGGCATGAATGCCTATGTTTATGGCTACGGGAAACCGGGCAAGGAGCGGCTGATTGTCGTGGACCTTGGCGTGGCCTTCCCCGACATGGACACAAGCCCCGGCGTTGATTTGATCATCGCCGACATCGCCTGGCTGGTTGAACGCAAGGACCAGATTGAAGCGGTATTTGTGACCCACGCGCACGAGGACCATGTGGGCGGTGTGGCCCATACCTACGGACGCCTTGGCGCGCCGATCTACGCGCGGACGTTCACCGCCAACATCGCGCGGCGCAAGATGGGGGAGCATGGCCACCCGGATGAGGCCGTGCAGACAGTTGGGCCGTGGCCGCACCAGCAGGGGGCCGGGCCGTTTCAGGTGGGCTTTCTGCCGATTTCGCATTCCATCCCCGAAAGCTCTGCCTTGGTGATCGACACGCCTGCGGGGCGATTGATTCACTCGGGGGATTTCAAGATCGACCTGACACCGGGCGTGGGCGAAGCCTTTGACCCGGCCCTGTGGGCAGACGTCTGCAAGGATGGGATCAAGGCGCTGATCTGCGACAGCACGAATGTGTTTTCGCCAGAGCCGGGACGGTCGGAAGCGACTCTTGGCCCGGCGATCGAGGAATTGGTGAGTTCGGCTGAAGGTATGGTTGTGGCGACCACATTCGCGTCAAACGTGGCACGGGTGAAAACGCTTGCCGTGGCGGCGGACAAGGCGGGACGGTCTGTCGTGCTGTTGGGGCGCGCGATGAAGCGGATGGTCGAGGCGTCGCTTGAAACAGGCGTCATGACGGATTTCCCCCATACGGTCAGCCCCGAAGAGGCGCGCGGCATTCCGCGTGAGAACCTGATGCTGCTGGTCACCGGATCGCAGGGCGAGCGCCGTGCGGCGTCAGCGCAGCTTGCGCGCGGCAAGTATCAGGGGATCGAGATGAAAGAGGGCGATATGTTCCTGTTTTCATCGAAGACCATTCCGGGCAACGAAAAGGGTGTGATCCGCGTGATCAACCAGTTCTCCGAAATGGGTGTGGATGTGGTGGACGACAGCACCGGCAAGTACCACGTGTCTGGTCACGCGAACCGCCCGGATCTGGAAACGCTGCACGATGTGGTGAAACCACAGGTGCTGATCCCGATGCACGGTGAACACCGCCACCTGCGCGAGCATGTCAAAGTCGCGGAATCGCGCGGGATGACCGGTGTGCTGGCCGTGAACGGCATGATGATCGACCTGAGCGGCAATGCCCCCAAGGTTGCGGAATACGTTGAGACAGGGCGGACCTATATCGACGGGTCGGTGCAGGTGGGCGCGCTGGACGGGGTCGTGCGCGACCGTATCCGCATGGCGCTGAATGGGCATGTGACCGTGACGGTGATCATGGACGATGAGGACGAGCCCTTGGGCGAGCCTTGGGTCGATGCGTTGGGCCTGCCGGAGATGGGCAGTTCGGGTGCGCCACTGGTGGACGTGCTGGAAGAGGACCTGAGCCAGTTTCTGGGCCGGTCCAAGGCTGCGACCCTGCGCGATGACGACAAGCTGAACGAGGGGCTGAAACGCACCGTGCGGCAGTCGGCGCAGGATGAGATTGGCAAGAAACCCGAAGTGACGGTGGTGGTCAGCCGGTTGAGCTGATCGGTTACTTGAGTGCCAAAACGAAAAAGCCCCGCAAAATGCGGGGCTTTTTTGCGTTCTGAGGGCTAAATCAGCTGTCGGGACGGTCCGCAAAGCTGAGTTCGATAAACTCTGGCGTGTGATCGCCCAGACCGACGACCTTGTTGCCGCCACGGTCGTTGCCGCGTCCGCCGCGATTGTCATTGCGGCCACGGTTGGAATTGCGGTTGTCATCGCGGCTGCGGTTTTGCTTTTCGCCGCGGTCCTCTGATTTGGGTTTGTCGGACTTCGGCTTGTCGGATTTTGGCTTTTCCGAACGCGGCTTGCTTTCCTTGGCGGGTGCCTCGGCCTGCACGTCGGCCTGTTCTTCCGCATCCGCTTTGGGCGCGTCATCTTTCTTGCGGCTGCGCGACCGGCTGCGGCTTTTGGGCTTGTCGCCGTCATCGGCGGGCTTTGTCGCCTCTGCGGCGGGGGCGGTCTCTGTGCCTTTGCCAAGCGGGTTGTCCAGACGCGGGATCTCGTGCTGGACCAGACGTTCCACATCGGCGAGGTTTTTCTCGTCTCGCGGCACGCAGATCATGATTGCGGTGCCGTCGCGGCCCGCGCGGCCCGTGCGACCGATGCGGTGCACATAGTCTTCGGCGTGGCTGGGCACGTCGAAGTTGAAGACGTGGCTGACGGAAGGCACGTCAAGCCCGCGCGCGGCCACATCGGAGGCCACGAGAAAGCGCAGCGTGCCTTCGCGGAAACCGTCAAGCGTGCGTGTCCGCTGGCTCTGGTCCAGATCGCCGTGAATGGGGGCCGCGTCATAGCCATATTTTTTCAAGGACTTGGCGACGATATCCACATCCATCTTGCGGTTGCAAAAGATGATGGCGTTCGTGCATTTCTCGCCTTCTGCGTCGATCAGTGCGCGCAGGACCTTGCGCTTTTCACTGCCTTCGCGGTCCTTGCGGGAGGCTTTGAATTCAAGGACGCCTTGGGTGATGTTCTTGTTCGTGGTGGCCTGACGGGCGACCTCGATCCGCTCGGGATTGCTGAGGAAGGTATTGGTGATCCGCTCAATCTCCGGTGCCATCGTGGCGGAGAAGAACAGCGTCTGGCGGGTGAAGGGCGTGAGGCCGAAGATGCGTTCGATGTCGGGGATGAACCCCATGTCGAGCATCCGGTCGGCTTCGTCCACGACCATGACTTTGACGTCGTTCAGGATCAGCTTGCCCCGCTCAAAATGATCAAGCAGGCGGCCCGGTGTGGCGATCAATACGTCCACGCCCTTGTCGATCAGCGTGTCCTGCTCTTTGAACGACACACCGCCGATCAGCAGCGCCTTGGTCAGTTTGACGTGTTTGGCGTAGGTGTCGAAGTTTTCGGCAACCTGTGCGGCCAATTCGCGCGTGGGGCAAAGCACGAGGCTGCGCGGCATCCGCGCGCGGGCGCGGCCACGGGCCAGCATCGTAATGAGCGGTAGCGTAAAGCTGGCCGTCTTGCCGGTGCCGGTCTGGGCGATGCCCAAGACGTCTTTGCCTTCCAGGGCCGGGGGAATTGCACCCGCTTGGATTGGGGTTGGTTCGGTATAGCCCGCTTCGTCAATAGCTTTAAGAACTTTGGGGCTGAGCTTCAGGTCAGAAAATTTTGTCATATATGTCCGGGTTTTGCGGACGCTGACTTGGCCCGCTGCAAGTGTCGTATCGGCCCGCATGGCCCACAGGCGGCTGTGCCGCGATACATTGCGCCCGCATAGCAACTTGCCGCGCAAGCGTCAAACAGATCGGTGTTCAGGGGGCGTGGGCGGGAAAATGCTTGGCCAATGTGGTATTTAGGTCAAGATCGGCGTGCTTGAGCAGCCCGTAACGCGACAGGCGGGCGCGCAGATCGGGGGTATCGGTGCAGACTTCGTCAAAAAAGGCACGCAGGGCGGGTGTGCCGCCGTCGGCTTCGATGGTCTGGAAAAGCTCGTGCATGGACATCCCGCCCTTGTCGCGGGGGCGGTTGGGGGCCAGTTCACTGCGGTAGGACCCTTTTTCGAGGCGGTAGCGGTAGGATTTGTACCAGTGATCCCAGTGGCTTGCGTGGCAATGGGCCAGATCCATGCCGGGTGTATCTTCGGGGCCTTTCAGCATCTCGTCGTTTTGAAAGGCGTTGTGTATCTGGATGCGCACGTCTGACAGGCCGGTGCGGGTAAAGACCTTGCCCGCGAGATGGCTGAGAAAGCCGCCTTTGATGTGTGCGCCGTAGGTCGGGTAAAGGTCAGCCACGATGCGGGCGCGGTCGGGGCCGTTGGGCACGAAAGCCTTGAATGCAGTGCCGTCGCCGGCAAGCTGTTCCATCGGGCGCACGCGGGCGGTGGTCTGGTCGGCGGGCAGGTCCGCCAGAGTATCCGCGACGGGGCGGTCGGATACCAGAAATTCGTCCACGTCCATATGGATGAGCCAGTCCACATCCGCGCGGCGGTTGTAGGCGTGGGTGGCGTTCTGTGTCTGGCGGACCTGATGTTTCTTGGGGCGCTTGCCGTTCCACCAATCATCATCGCACAGCACGGGGCGGATTTTCGGATGGGCCTTGAGCGCGGCAAAAGCGTCGCGGTTGTCATCGTCGAGATAGAGGTAGAGCCGGTGCGCGCCTGCCTCAAGATGGTAGGCGGCGAAGGCGAGGATATCGCGGGTGGGCGCGAGGATCGTGGCGCTGATCCCCCAGCGGGTCATCAGACCATCATTTCCTTGGTCGCGGTCAGGCGGATGTCGGGATAGTCGCGCTCAACCCGGTCGATGTCCCATTGCAGGCGGGTAAGGTAAACGATGTCGCCGTCGTGATCGTGGGCGATATGCTGTTTGTTGGTTTCGGTAAACTTATCAACTGCTTGTCGTTCACCGTTCACCCAACGGGCCGAGGTGAATTGCGACGGTTCAAACCGGACCGGAAGGCCGTATTCCAGCTCGATCCGGCTGGCCAGTACTTCGAATTGCAACTGGCCCACGACGCCCACGATAAAGCCCGATCCGATGGAAGGTTTGAAGACCTTGGCCGCCCCTTCTTCGGCGAATTGCATCAGGGCTTTCTCAAGGTGTTTGGCCTTGAGCGGATCGCCCGCGCGCACGCCTTGCAGCAGTTCGGGCGCGAAAGACGGGATGCCGGTGACGCGCAGGGCTTCGCCTTCTGTCAGTGTGTCGCCGATGCGCAGCTGGCCGTGGTTGGGGATGCCGATGATGTCGCCTGCCCAGGCTTCCTCGGCCAGTTCGCGGTCGGAGGCGAGGAACATGACGGGGTTGGAGATTGTCATGGGTTTCTTGCTGCGCACGTGGGTCATTTTCATGCCGCGCAGGAAGTGGCCGGAGGCGAGGCGTACAAAGGCGACGCGATCACGGTGTTTAGGGTCCATGTTGGCCTGCACTTTGAACACAAAGCCGGAAACCTTTGTTTCTTCTGGCAAAATCTGGCGCGGTTCTGCCGATTGGATTTGCGGTTCCGGCCCGAATTTGGCGATGCCTTCCATCAGTTCCTTGACCCCGAAGGAGTTGATGGCGGAGCCGAACCAGATGGGCGTGAGCGAGCCTTCCGCCATGAGCGCGGGGTCGAGCGGGGGCATGAGTTCGCGCACCATTTCGAGGTCTTCGCGCAGTTTGTCGAGCAGGTTGGCGGGCACGTGTTCGGCCAGTTTCGGGTCGTCCAAACCGTTGATTTCGACGGATTCCGCGACCTTGTTGCGGTCGGCGCGGTCCATCAGTTCGAGACGGTCGCGCAGGATGTCGTAGCAGCCGACAAAATCGCGGCCCACGCCGATGGGCCAGCTTGCCGGGGTCACATCGATGGCAAGGTTTTCCTGAATTTCGTCAATGATCTCAAACACATCGCGGCTTTCGCGGTCCATCTTGTTACAGAAGGTCAGGATCGGCAGGTCGCGCATGCGGCAGACTTCGAAGAGCTTTTGTGTCTGGGATTCTACGCCCTTCGCGCCGTCGATGACCATGACCGCCGCGTCCACCGCCGTTAGGGTGCGGTAGGTATCTTCGGAGAAGTCGGAGTGGCCGGGTGTGTCCACAAGATTGAAGCGGAAGATATTGTCTTTGCTGGTAAAATCAAAAGACATGGCGGAGGCGGACACGGAGATGCCGCGGTCTTTTTCCATCGCCATGAAGTCAGACCGCGTGCGCCGCGCCTCGCCCTTGGCGCGGACTTGCCCGGCCATCTGGATAGCACCACCGAAGAGCAGGAATTTCTCGGTCAGGGTTGTTTTTCCGGCGTCCGGGTGGCTGATGATCGCAAAGGTCCGCCGCCGCGCGATTTCGGCAGGCAGGGCGGGGCGATTTGTGTTTTTGTCCAGCATCTTACGGGGCATTCCTGATGTAAGGGCAACGGCGGTGAGGCGCGAATGTGAACAAAGCGTAAATTGTCACACTCTGTACACGCGGCGTACACATACCGTACCTATGCCTGCTGGCAAGGGTGCGTCGCCGGATATCAAGAGTTCTGCGCCTTGCAATCGCATCATTTGCCGCTGGATTACCCCGGAACGGATCGACGAGACATCACGAGAAATAGTCTTTTGGATCGGGCGGTAGTGTCATCAGGCCATCCCCGTGCCGGAAATGAAACGTGGGCCGCGCGGGTCTGCCCGAAAATGAGGTGAAGAGATCGTGCGGGACATCCCAGACGGGTTTTCCCAGAAGGGCATGAACCTTATCGCGTTGTTCCATAAAGCTGTCCTTGATGGCGTCGGGCGACGGTTCGGATAGTTCCAGATCAGAGGCGGTATAAAATCCGTCGTTCCAGCGCGTGATAATCACGGCAATCCGGTCCGCAAATGCGGTGTGCTCTCGTTTATGGTCGCTTTTGACGAGCGCGGACAAATACCCGAGGCTGGCGTGCTGCTGAATAAACGCCGCCACTGTCGCGCGGTCACAGGAAGGCTGGTCGAATATCCAGAAAAGCGCGTCCTGATCCACCTTGAGGCCCGGGTCGTTCTGGCAGGCAATCGTATGCCAGAGATCAGGGTCGTGGGGGCGCATGTCGCGCAGAAAGCCGATGAGGTCTTCGTCCTCGTGATAGCGCGGGATGTCGCCCTGCATTTCCCAAAGCTGCGTCGCCTCGCGGAAGGCTTTGAGGTTTTCGCCGTAGTCTGCGATCCGGTGGCGAAAATCTTCGCCCCGCTGCCAAAGAACGCGCGCGGCGGCTGTGTCCTTGAAAAGAGCAATGACGGCCTCGGCCTCGGCGGCGGGCGTTTCGACCAGACGGTAGATCGTTGCCCGTTCCGCCAGTTGGTCCAAGGACAGTTTCTGGCCCTTCTTGATGGGCTGCACCTTGGCGATCTCGTGGTTGAGCTCTGCCAGAAGGCTGGCCATGTCAGGTTTTGGCGGCAGGTAAGCGGGGGTGCCTTTGCGTTTGTTCGTTGCCACAGACCAGGAGAGGACACGCGCGGCTGCAATGGAGATTTCCGACTGCAGTTTGTCGACCGGAGGCAGCCGCTTTTTGCGGATCATCTTTTGGGCCGGGGCCTGAAGGGCGAGATAGGGGGTGTGAGATTGTTTTGAAAAGAGACCCAGAACCATGTCGATTTCCCTTGATGCGGTTTCACGCAGGATGGGGAGCGTTTGCGGTCCAATCGTGGCGCGGGTGAGGGAATTTCGGGGCTCTTTCAGATGCGCCGTGGTCCCTTTTGCGGGCCTCGAGAAGGGGCCGCACCCACGCGGCCCCCTTTGTCTTTATGCCTCGACCGTGAAAGTAAGCCCGGCGTTTTTCTCAAGCCGGTCGATGATCGCCTGTCCGAAGGTTGGCGCAGCGGTGGTGACACCGGCGGGGGCATCCGCCGCCTCGTCCAGCAGGCACAGGGCCGCTTCGGTCAGCATCTTGGAGGTGGAGCCGTAGCCCGGATCGCGATCACCCTTGACGCCGACGATGATCCGGTCGCCGCTTTCCGATGTGCCGGTGAACATCAGATCATAGCTGCCGTTTTCGCGTTCTTCTTTCGAGGGGCCTTCGCCGGGTTTCACGCCGCTGTCGCCCATCGGATCCATCTTGGAGATTCCTTCAGCGATGGCCTGACCCTTTTCGCCTTTGCCGGTAAACATCATTTCCTCGTAGGTGAAATCCTCACCGTAGGAATGGTTCATCAGCATATTCGAGCGGTGGACATTCTTGGTGTTGATGGAGGCCATGACGAATGGCGCAACCCAGATGCCAAAATCGGGGTCTTCGTAGGGTTTGTTGCCGTAGGGTTGTTTGGGGCCTTCGAAACCGGGGGTGAGGGCAAAGGAGGAGACAAGGCGCTTCATGACTTCGGGATTGCTCATCGCCAGTTTCATGGTTTCCTTGCCAGAGGCTGCCGTGCCGCCCGAAAAGGTGCCTTTCATCCCACGCACGCGGCCTTTGACATCCTTAAGCGGCTTGCCGAAGCGTTTCATCGCCTCTTGCTGCAGGAACCAGACGCCCATGTCGAAGGGGATGGAATCAAATCCGCAGGAATGCACGATGCGGGCACCGGTTTCCTTTGCCTTTGCGTCATATTTTTCGACCATGTCCCACATGAACGGCGGCTCGCCTGACAGGTCCACATAGTCGGTGCCGGAATTGGCGCAGGCGGCGACAAGCGGTTCGCCGTATTTCAGGTAAGGGCCGACGGTGGTGATGACGCAGCGTGTGCGCGCGACCATCGCATCCAGCGAGGCGGGGTCGGAGGCGTCCGCCTCGACCAGCGGGGTATCTTCGGGCAGGCCCATTTCATCGCGCACGGCGGCGAGCTTTTCCATGCTGCGACCGGCCATCGCCCAGGGACGATCGGGGTGGGTGGCGTGGATGTATTCTGCCACAAGCCGGCCGGTAAAGCCGGTTGCGCCGTAGATGATGATATCGAAGTCGGCCATTGTGCATCTCCCGTTGGTGTTTGGGAGAGTATGTGGGAGGCGGGGGGCCAAAGGCCACCGCTGATTTCCAAAACGCTGCGTTATCGGGTGCGGGCGCGGCCCGTGCTAGCGGCTGGAGGCCTTGCGCAGAAGTTCTGCCGCGTCGGGGCGGTTCAGCAACGCCTCGTTCACGTCAAGACCTGCGTGGGGCAAATCGGAGTGGCCGGGGATGACATCGCCCATTGCGGCGGACAGGTCTTCGGGCAGCACGGGTTTCGTGCGGCTGTCGATCAGCATGGTTTCGGCGGCGATCCCTTCGGCATAGATGATCTGGTGGCTGTCGAACAGCAGCTGGAAATAATCGACAAAGCCGCCGTCCATCACCGTGACGGTCAACCCGTTGACCAGATGGCGCGCCTTGACCAGCAGTTCGGACTGGCCCGCGCCCAATTCGTCGCTGCGCTGGTAGATAAAGAGCCGGTGATCGGGGCTGACGATCAGGTCGTGTTCATTGTGCAGCGTGCCCGCGCGGATTTTGATGGGGGCGAATTCGCCCACCGCGCGCACGGTGCTGGCGCTGATCCAGCGGATTTGCTGGACGCCGTCGTCGCGGGTCAGCACGCGGTCCCCGACCTTGAGATCCTCAATCGGGCGCTGTTCGCCAGAGGCGAGCGTGATGTGGGTGCCACGGGTGAAGGAAACGCAGGCCACCTGTGCGAATTTCTGCCGCGCGCCGTCGGTGTCGATGCCCACAAGGCGGTATTCGGTCTGACCCGACAGGGAGGTGAGCGGCAGAAGGAAGATGTCGGTGATGCCGCCGTCCTCGTCCACCTCGACCAGCAGGATCGCCTCGTGCATGCCGCCGTCGTCGGACATAAAGCTGAGCGCGCAATCAAGGTGCAGGGTGGCACCGGGCGTGCCCACTTCGGTTTCTTCGCCCACGCGGAATTCTGAGGACTGCGAGGCGATCACCGACAGGCGCTGCGGCTCTGCGCCGTAGGGCAATTCGTAGACATCATCGAGAACCAGCTCGGCGGCGATTGTCAGCGGGTCGCCCAGATTGGCCCCATCGGTTGCGGTGATGTGTGCAGCCTGAAAGACGGGAAGGCTTTGGGCAGGAGCAGGGCGGGAGCGGGCCATAGGTAACCTCTGACATTCGGTATCTGCGACGCACTACGCTAGGATTGTGGCGCGGTTTGGTCAAGCACGGGGTGTTTTGCTGGCGTGTGGGGGCAGGCATGGTAGGTCTTGTTCAAACCATCGGAGGAATCGTGACATGGATTTGGGAATAAAAGGTAAAAAGGCGCTGGTCTGTGCTTCGTCCAAGGGGCTTGGTCTGGGTTGTGCCGAGGCATTGGCAGCGGCGGGTGTTGATCTGGTGATGAACGCGCGCGGGACCGAGGCGCTGGAAGCATCGGCCGAGCGGCTGCGTCAGGAGCACGGTGTAACGATCACCACTGTCGCGGCGGATGTGGCCACGCAGGACGGGCAGGCGTCGGTGATCAAGGCGGCCGAAGGTGTGGACATTCTTGTTAACAACGCGGGCGGCCCGCCTCCGGGTATGTGGACGGATTGGGACCGGGAAGATTTCATCAAGGCGCTGGATGCGAACATGCTGGCCCCCATCGCGCTGATTAAGGCGCTGGTGCCGGGGATGATGGAGCGCGGCTGGGGCCGGGTGGTCAACATCACCTCGCAATCGGTGCGGGCACCCATAGGTGTTCTGGGGCTGAGCAATTCGGCGCGCACCGGGCTGACCGGCTATGTGGCGGGCACCTCGCGGCAGGTTGCACCCAGTGGTGTGACGATCAACAATCTGCTGCCGGGGATTCATGCGACGGACCGGGCCGATGCGCTTGACGGGGCGGTTGTTTCGCAGCGCAACATTACGCTGGACGAGGCGCGCGCGGAACGGGCGAGCACGATCCCTGCGCGGCGCTACGGCACGCGCGAAGAGTTTGGCGCGGCCTGTGCGTTTCTGTGTTCGCAGCACGCGGGCTTTATCGTGGGGCAGAGCATTCTGCTTGATGGCGGGGCCACCAATATCACCATGTAAGGCGCTGACATGGCTGAAAAGTTCTCGCTCAAGGATCATCTGTTCAACGCTCAGACCGTGGGGCAGCTGGCGGCGGAATATGCCGCCGGTGTGCCGGGGTTTGACGCGGAACGCTTTGCGGCGGAGGCCCTGTCTGGCTTTGCAGCGCGTGAGTTGATGGCGCGGATGGACTGGATGGCCGATTGTCTGGAAGGGCAGTTGGCGCAGGACTTTCCGACGATGGCCGAGCAGCTTGAGGCAGCGATGCCTGCGCCGCTGGACCCTTCGCTGCGGGACGATGATTTCGGCCATTTCATCCATGCCTTGCCGGGGATACTAGCGGTACGGCACGGGTTGGAGGACCACCGCGACCGTGCGCTTGATCTGCTTTATGCCGCCACCCAGCGGTTTTCGATGGAGTTCTACGTTCGCCCTTTTTTGAACCGCTGGCCGGAGCACACGCTGGCGCGGCTGAGTGATTGGGCGCGGGATGGCAATTATCACGTGCGGCGACTGGTCAGTGAAGGCACGCGGCCCCGGTTACCTTGGGCAAGGGCGGTGACCCTTTCCACAGATCAGACCTTGCCGCTGCTGGACCAACTGCATGCCGATCAGACGCGCTATGTCACGCGGTCCGTCGCGAACCACCTGAACGACATTGCCAAGAAAGAACCCGCATTGGTTGTGCGGCGCTTGGCCCACTGGGCAGAGGAGGGGCAACAGGAGACACGGGAAATGGCGTGGATGACGCGGCATGCCCTGCGTGTTCTGGTCAAGAACGGCGATGCGGGCGCGCTGGACCTTCTGGGGTATCGCCGCGATGTAGAGGTGGACGCCGAACTTACGCTGGATGCAACGCAGCTGCGCATCGGGGAGCGCTTGGGCGTGGAGGTTGTTCTTCAGGCCGCGCAAGACTTGCCGGTGATGGTGGATTATCGCATTACCTTCGCGCGGCCCGGCGGGAAAACCGCGCAAAAGGTGTTCAAGCTGAAGGCGACGGCGCTGAAGGCCGGTGTGCCGTTGCGGCTGACCAAGCAACACTGGCTGAAAGGCGACGCGAGCACCTTCACGCTTTATCCCGGGGCCCACGCCGTTGCGGTGCAGGTGAACGGGCGCGATGTGGCCCGCGCCTTGTTTGATCTGATGTGACTGGCGATCACATTTCGGACAGCGCGCAAGAAGACGCTGGTCTGCGCTCTGGCGGTGTTTTAAAGGCTGTGGCGACAGAAGAAAAAGGCGATATTCCATGCAAACCACTGTTTTGATTGCGCTCTTGGGCGCGGTTGTTCTTGCGAGCCTTTGGGCCGCGCCGCGCCGTGCGTCGGTAGACGGGTTCTTTGGCGGGCTGGGGGCCGAAGGGCGCGTGCCGGGGCTCTGGGTGTTGGTGCTGTCGCAGGTCACCACGTGGATTTTCGCGCGTTCGCTGATGAATGCAGCCATTCTGGGCTATTATTACGGGATCGCGGGCACGCTGGCCTATGCGGCCTATTACGGGTCTTTCCTGACGGGTGGTTTCATCGTGGCGCGGCTGCGCGCGGGTGGCGCGCGGTCGATGCAGGACTGGCTGGGCGCGCGGTTCGGGACGACCGGAAACGCATGCTACAATCTGGTGATTGCACTGCGGCTCTTGTCCGAGGTGTTCGCCAACCTGCTGGTGGTCGGTCTGATCTTTAATGCCGTGCTGGCGGGCAGTGGAACGACGGCGATCCTGATCGTGGCGGTGCTGGGGCTGGCCTATTCCGCATGGGGCGGATTGTCGGCGGCGCTGCGCACGGATGTGGTGCAGATGGTCGTTTTTCTGGTGGTCTTTGGCGTGGCTTTCGTGGCGCTGGTGGCAAGCCCCGGTTTTGACTTTGGTGCGGTGATGACAGCCCCGGGCGCATCGGGGCCCTACAACGGCTGGGTGTTGCTGGTTGTGGCGCTGTTGCAGGTGTTTTCCTACCCCGCGCATGATCCGGTGATGATGGACCGGGGGTTCATCGCGGACGAGGCGACGACGCGGGCGTCGTTTCTGCATGCGTTCTGGATTTCGACGCTGTGCATCATCGGGTTCGGGTTTTTCGGGATACAGGCAAGCTTTGTCGGGGCCGCCTATGAGGGCGAATTGATCGGGACATGGGGTGTGATGTTTCCGCCCTGGGTTTTCGTGGCGCTGATGCTGTCGCTGCTGGTCTCGGCGCTGTCGACGCTGGATTCGGCGTTGGCCTCTGCCGCGCGGCTGGTGGTCGAGGAACTGCGCCTTGCCCCGCGCAGCCTGAACGGCGGGCGCGTGGTGATGGTGGGCTTTATGATTGCGGGCACGCTGTTGACGCTGTGGGGCAATGCGACGCTGTTTGATGCGGTGGCGGTGTCCGGTACGGCGTCGATGTTCCTGACGCCGGTGCTGGTTGTCGGGCTGGTCATGGGGCGCGCGGTGGCGCTTTGGGGGTATCTGGTGGCCTTTGGCGCGGCGGTGCTGGGGGCATTTGCCTATTTCGCGCGGGGCTGGGACAGCGTGGCGATGCTGCTGCCCGAGGGGCATAAATACGAACAATTGCTGGTGATTTGTGTGGTCGTGCTGGCGGTGGGCTTTGCCGGGGTGCTTGCGGCGATGCGGCGGGGCTGATACCGCTTGCCCGAGCGTTTTTATCGGAATTTCATGTCGACACCTGCCACCGCCCCAGTCCCACGCCTTGAGATCACAGACCTGCGCCGCAGCTACGAGGGGCGCGCGGTGGTTGATGGCGTGTCCTTGCGGATCATGCCGGGGCAGGTGACCTGCCTGCTGGGGCCGTCGGGCTGCGGCAAATCCACGACGCTGCGCATGATTGCGGGCGTTGAGATGCAGGACAGCGGGACCATTCATGTGGATGGCAACCTGATCTGCGACACGGTGTTTCGCGTGCCGCCCGAGCGGCGCGAGATCGGGCTGATGTTTCAGGATTTTGCGCTGTTTCCGCATCTGAGCGTGGCCGACAACGTGGGCTTTGGCCTGACGGGCAGCCGCGCGGAGAAGCGCCCCCGGATCGAGGAATTGCTGGAGCGGGTGGATTTACTGCGCTTTATCGACGGCTATCCGCATCAGTTGTCGGGCGGAGAGCAGCAGCGCGTGGCGCTGGCGCGCGCTTTGGCTCCGCGTCCGCGGATCATGCTGATGGACGAGCCATTTTCGGGGCTGGACAACCGGTTGCGCGACGGCATCCGCGACGAGACACTGAGCATTCTGAAAGAAGAGGACACGGCCGTGTTGCTGGTCACGCATGAGCCCGACGAGGCGATGCGCATGGCCGACGAGATTGCGCTGATGCGCGACGGCAGGATCGTGCAGCAGGGTGCGCCCTACAACGTCTATACGCGGCCCATCGACCGGGCGGCGGTGGCGTTTTTCTCGGACGCGAATGTGGTGGAGGCCACGGTCGAGGGGGCGCTGGCGCAGACGGCGTTCGGGCGGTTTCTGGCCCCCGGTGTGGCGGATGGCACGCGCGTGCAGATCGTGTTTCGGCCCCAGCATGTGCGGATTGATTTTGACCGGGCGGGGCGCGGGCCCAACCCCACCGCCAAGGAAGGCACACCGGCGCGTGCGGTCGTCAGCCGCGCGCGGTTTATGGGCAACGAGAGTTTGGTGGAGTTCGTGATGGATCACGACGGATCGCACCTGCGCGCCACGGTGCCGAATGTATTTCTGCCGCAACCCGGCGCGGTGATGTGGCTGACGATCCCGCGGGACCGTTGTTTTGTGTTTCCCGTGGGAGAGATGTGATGGTTGAGACGTTGTTGGTGGAATTCGGCATGGGGACATCCCTGCGGCGGGGGGATTACACGCAGGCCGCCGAACGCGCGGTGCGCGATGCGCTGTGGCACAATTCGATCAATCTGGCCGAGCTTTTCGGGTTTGATAAGACCGACATGCAGGTGACGCTGGATGTGGGCGTGCAAGAGCCGGAGCGCGTGGATGTGGACGTGCTGCGGGCGGTCTTTCCTTACGGCAACGTGACGGTGAATGTGGTGAAAGGCGGTCTGGATGTGCCGCGCCCCGAGGGGGACGGCAAGCCCACGGTGATGGCGAATGTGGCGCTGCGGGTGGGGTTTGACATGGAGCGGGCGGATGGCTGATCAGCGTTTGATTATCGAGATGGGCATGGGCAACGACCTGCACGGTATGGATTACACCAAGGCCGCCGCGCGCGCGATCGAGGATGCGCTGCGGCATTCATCCCTGCCGATCTTTGGCGTCACCGGAATGGGGCACGACCAGATGCGGGTGCAGGTGACCATCGGGGTGCAGGCGCCCGACCGGGTTGATCTGAAGGCGCTGGAGGCCAAGCTGCCGCGCGGGCGGGCATCGGTGCGGGCGGTGCACGGCGGGCTGAATGTGCCGTCGGGCGGCGAGACGATTGTGGTCGCACAGGCCAGTGTCGAGGCGTTTCTGCCGCCGCAGACGGGGTGGCGGTTGAAAGAGCAGAAGTGAGTTGTAAGGCAAAGATGAAGCGGTGGAAGCGCTCTATATGGTTTGGGGTGCGTAGTCGCTGAGGGATTTACCGGGTTCATCGACAAAAAGGTCCGGCAGGGCCGCCGCTGTTTCGATCAGATCGAGCCGAAAGACGCGGAACGCGCCGCGCAGTTCGCACCAAGCGATCACCGTCCAGACGCGCCCCCAGTATTCCATATGCAATGGTCGGATGATGCGGCTGGTGACCGCGCCGTCACGCGAGGTGTAGGTCAGGCGCACCTTTTGACGGGCCGAAGTGGCGGCGCGCAGCAATGGCATATGCGTCAGGTTGCGCATGGGATCGGTAAAGGGTGTCAGGGCATCCTGCCATTTTTCCGCCTCTGCGATAGTTCGGGCCGGCAAGACGGCTTCGATTTTGGCTGTGAGGGTGTCTGCGGCGGTCTTAAGAGCGGGATCGGCGGCGCCGGCCACAATGGCCAGACCAAGGGTCAGCGCCTCAAGCTCGGCCGGTGCAAGGGTCAGGGGGGGCAGGCTGACGGCCGGGGTGATCCGGTAGCCCTGACCGCGCGCGCCCGCAATCGGAACGCCCGAAGCCGCGAGCCTGTCCATGTCACGGTAGATTGTGCGCGCAGACACGCCGAGGCGGACGGCAATATCCTCGGCGCGGTGCTGATTGCCGTCGCGCAGGATCTGGATAATGTCAAAGAGGCGGTCGTGGCGGCGCATGGCGGGTCCGGGCAGGAGAGGTATCAAGATGGTATCCCAACTGACATAAACCTGTCAGTTGTCTGCGACAAGGGCGCGGTGGCCGGCGTTTGTGTCCCGGTCGCGGGTCAATCCGGTGCTTTCGGCTTTGCCACGCGCTGCGGGACCTTTAGAAAAAAGCGCGACTGACTGCGTCCGCCACGGGCGCGAGAAACACAGGAGACACCAATGGGTATCGGAAATATCGGACTGCCGGGCATTTTGTTGATTGCGATTGTCGTGCTGGTGCTGTTTGGGCGCGGCAAGATTTCAAGCCTGATGGGCGAGGTAGGCAAGGGCATCACCAGCTTTAAAAAGGGCATCAGCGAGGGCGAGAACGAGGTCAAGCAGGTCGAGGATGTCGACGGCGCGGACCTGCCCAAGCACACGGATGCAGGCACGCATCCGAAGACGGACATGAACGCAGACAAGTCGTAAGGATCGGAACATGTTCGATCTTGGCTGGGCTGAGTTACTGATCATCGGGATCGTGGCGCTGATTGTGGTGGGCCCCAAGGACCTGCCGGTGCTGTTCCGCAAGGTGGGGCAGTTCATGGGCAAGGCCAAGGGTATGGCGCGCGAGTTCAGCAGCGCGATGAATGATGCGGCGGATCAGACGGGCATGCGCGAGATGTCCCAGACGCTGAATTCATCGCTGAAGGCAGCGACCAATCCAGTAGGTTCCGCGATGGATGGGGTGAAATCGGCCGCAAAGTCGATGACGGATCTTGATCTGGACCCCGACAGCGAGACCGGCAAGCTGGCTGCGAAACGCGCGGAAGACGCCAAGAAGATACAGGCCGCCACGGCCCGCGCCGCCGCAGAGCGCAAACAGCGCGAGGCGGCAGAGGCGATGGCGAAGGCGGAAGAGCTTGAGGCCAAGGTGGCCCCGGCAGCAGCGCCAGCCACGCCGGAAAAAGAGTAGGTTATGAGTTCCAACGACGACATTGACGACATGGACAGCTCGGCCGCGCCGCTGATCGAGCATCTGGCAGAGCTGCGGACGCGGCTCATTCGGTCGGTGCTGGCACTGTTGGTGACGATATCCTTCTTTTTCATCCCTGTTCAGGGGGATTTTATTGCTGAACACGTGATGAACTTTCTGTTGAACCCGGTGGTCGATACGTTGCGCGCATTGGGCGATGATAACCCCGCCTTGCAGTTTACCAGCCCGCAGGAATATCTGTTTACGCTGTTCCGTGTGTCGATGGTGGGCGGATTTGCGCTGGCCTTTCCGATCATTGGCTATCAGCTGTGGCGGTTTGTGGCACCGGGGTTGTACCGGCAGGAGAAGAACGCGTTTTTGCCGTTTCTTGTGGCATCACCGGCGATGTTCCTGCTGGGGGCCAGTTTTGCACAGTTTGTTGTGACGCCGCTGGCGATGACCTTTCTGCTGGGGTTTGCGGATGCGTCTTCTATTGCGACAAACGTGTTGTCGGCTGCCACCGGTGGCGCGATTGACGCGGTCCCGAAGTCGAGCGGGCCGACAATCACCTTTTTCGGCAAAGTAAACGAGAGCCTTGATATATCGCTGAAGTTCATCATGGCCTTTGGGCTTTGTTTCCAACTGCCCGTGTTGCTGACGCTGATGGGCAAGGCCGGACTTGTAAGTGCCGAAGGTCTGCAGAATGTACGCAAATATGCGATGGTCGGGATTTTGGTGCTGGCGGCGCTGGTCACGCCACCTGATGTGATCACACAGCTGATACTATTTGTTGTTGTTTACGGGCTTTACGAGGTGTCGATCCAGCTGGTGAAGCGGGTCGAGACCAAGCGCGAGGCGAAGCTGCGCGCCGAAGGCTACTACGACGACGAGGTTAATAATTTCGAACCTGAGGATGATCTGAAGTGATCGACGATCCGATGGACCGGATTGCGGCGGCGCTGGAGCGGATGGCGCCGGCCCCGCTGGGAGCACCGGATTTCGATGTGGCGTCGGCTTTTGTCTGGCATACGGAACCGGACCGACTGGAGCCTGTTGCGAAGGTAAGCCGGGTCGATCTGGGACTGCTGGTGGGGATCGACAGGTCGCGCGACACGCTGCTGCAGAACACGGTCCAGTTTGCCGCTGGACTGCCTGCGAACAACGCGTTGTTGTGGGGGGCGCGGGGCATGGGAAAATCAAGCCTTGTCAAGGCGATCCATGCGGATGTTCATGCAACACATAAAGCATTGCGCATCGTCGAGTTGCAGCGCGAGGATCTGCCGTCGGTGGGCCGGTTGCTAAACCTTCTGCGCGGGGCATCGCAGCGGTTTATCCTGTTCTGTGATGACCTGAGTTTTGGCCATGATGATGCGCATTACAAATCGCTCAAGGCGGTTCTGGACGGCGGGATCGAAGGGCGGCCCGAGAACGTGGTGCTGTATGCCACGTCGAACCGGCGCCATCTGATGCCGCGCGACATGATCGAAAACGAGCGTGGATCAGCGATCAATCCGGCTGAGGCCGTGGAAGAAAAGGTTTCGCTGTCGGACCGGTTTGGTCTTTGGCTGGGGTTTCATGCCTGTGATCAGGATCAGTATCTTGCGATGATCCGGGGCTATTGTGATGCGCATGGGGTTGAGATTGACGATGAGACCCTTCGCGCGGAGGCGATTGAGTGGCAGGCGACGCGCGGGTCACGGTCGGGCAGGGTGGCGTGGCAGTATTTTGTCGATCTGGCCGGGCGCAAGGGCGTATCCCTGAGCTGAGATTGGGGGGCAGGTGTTTGGCTTGTCACTGAAGGGCGGCGGGTACGCAATGCGCCATGAACACCAGTAGATACTGCGCCCACACTCGCCGTTATATGATCAGGCTGCCAGAACCGTCGCTTCGTAGGCGCGCAGGCAGGGGGCGGCCTTGGGACCGTAGGCGGCAATATCTGGGAACAGGGTTGTGATCTCGGACCGGGCATGTTCGTTCACAGTTTGCAGGGTCATCTCGCCGGGATATAGGCTTTCGGTCCAGATGCCTTCCGAACGGACAAGCTCGTGGGCGTCGAACAGGATGTGATAATAGGTCACTTTGGTGCCTCTGCGCCGGTAGACACCGTCGTGGTTCAACAAATCGACGGCCCGCACCAGCACCTCTTCCTGTCCGAACAGCAATTCGGCGCGCCAGTCGTCCAGCAGGATCGCGTGCTGGGGAGAGACAACCAGATCGCGCGTGTTGCCGAGTGTGCCTTTAGTGATGACAATCGGGGCCAGATCGCCCCGGGCTGGCACGGTGGTCCGGCCGATCCACGCAATGGGTTGGAGGCCCCCATCGCGTGTATGGACCAGATCGCCCACGTTCAATTTCTGAACGGGGATGGTGTCGGACGCCGCTGAGATCAGCGTCCCTTCCGCAAAACAGACTACACTGCCGCCAAGATCGGCGTGTGCAATGAAATCTTCGTTGTCGATGATGCCGCCGATGGTCAGGTCCGTATCGGCGGGGGGCATGCCATCGGGGAAGATCAGGAAATAACCGTCTTCGCCTGCATCGTTCAGATCGTCATCATTGTTGAGATCAACATCAATGACCGTGACGCGCCATGTGGTCGTGCCGTCGGTCACGGTGAAAGTGTAATCATAGATGATCTGGCGTTCGGTGCCGTCGATGGTTGTGGTCTGCTGGCCCACGCCGCCGATCTGTTCCTGTGCGCTGACCTGTTCGTTTGTCGGGTCACCGTTGAAGTTGCTGGCACCAGTGTTTTCGTTCACAACAAAATAGGTATCTGGCCCGGTATAGCGCCACGTACCGCCGACAGGCGGGCCGAAGGCATAGTTCTGGGCGGCCCCGTTTACGGTGCTTTGCGTGCCGAAAATCGTATCTGTGTAGCCAAAGAACTCGGGCATCGTTCAATCCAATCGCGTCAAAAGCGTTGGATTGTTTCTATTTGCGCAACGGGGCGGGGCTGCGGCAAAAACCGGTTGTTTTAGGCAAACTCAGGGCAATTTTGAGGTAAATTGGCCGGTTGCGTAACCTTGGGTAGCAAAGCTGCCCAAAGGTAAGGTTTGGCTGATTCTGCTGCGGACATGGATGCGGCCCTGTGCGGGTCTCAGTTGATGAAAGGGGCCGGATCGACGCTGTCAAAGCCCTGCCGGACCTCAAAGTGGACGTAAGCGTCGCTCCCGCTGCGCAGTTTGGCGATTTGCTGGCCACGGCCCACGCTGTCGCCTTTGGCCACGTTCACATCTGTCACATTGGCATAGACGGTCAGCAGATTGCCTGCGTGGCGCACCACGACAATCGGGACGCCTTCGGCGCTTTTGGTGATGGCCGCCACGGTGCCGCTGTCAGCAGCTTTGACCGGAGCGCCGGGCGCGGCCTTGATGTTGATGCCTTCGTTACGTCCCTTGGCGTAGCCCCGGATGATGCTGCCGGTCACGGGTATGACCATTTTTGTTGCCTTGGGTGTTTGGGTCGGTGTGCCGACGTCGGCAACGGGGGCTTTGGGTTTGGCCGTTTCTGCCTCGGTCACGGGTTTGGCGGTGTCATCCTGTGGCAGCGGTTTGGCCGCTGACGGGGGTGTTGGCGTGGGTGTGCCGGTGCCGGGTCTGGTTGTGGCGGTTTCTGCCGGGGCTGTCTGGCGGGCGGGTGGATTTTGCTTGGGCACGGGGATCAGCAGGAACTGGCCTTCGCGCACGGCAAAGTCGGCGCCAAGTCCGTTCCAATCGGCCAGCGCGCGCACTGGAACGCCGTAAAGGCGGGCCACGGTATAGGCGGTCTCGCCCCGTTCGACCTTGTGGCGGACGGGTTCGGTGCCGGTTTGTGCGGGGGCGGTCGTGGTTGCCGGGGGCAGGGCTGCGGTTTCTACGCCGGGCGTTTCGGGCGCACGGTCGATGGCCCCACCTGCCAGTGTGGTGATGTCGACGGGCTGAATAGGACCGGTGGTCGCGGCCCCTGTGGCAGGCGACGGTTCTGCGACGCGGGTTTGCAGGGCAATGATTTCGCCCCGCCGCAGGGGCACATCGGCGGCAATGCCGTTATAGCGCGCCAGTTTCGCAGGGTCCGCGCCCAGACGGGCGGCCACGTCGTTCAAGGTGTCACCCCGCCGCGCGACGGCGACCTGATAGCTGGGATAGGAGATCACGCCGCGGTCATCGGGCCGTGGCCGGTTGGCCAGCGGGCCGGTGGCCGCGTCAGCCGTGGTGAACCCGCCCCCAAGGCCACGGAGGTCAAAATCGAGCGGTTGATCGCCGCAGGCCGCAAGCGCCAGCGCACTGCCGGTGGCAATAAGGGTCAAACGTGCGCGGCGGCGCAGGGCAATGGGATACATCTGCAAGTCCTCGTGGGTCGTAATGCTCCCCGTGTGCTCCGGGGTTTGCGGCATCTTAACCTATTACGCGTCTTTGCCCAAGCCCTCCAGCAAGGGAACAAAGCGGACGGAGCGCATTTCATCGTATTCCAGCCCTTGTGCGGTCTTGCGCACCCGGATCAGGTGCTGCACCGCGTCCGACTGTCCCACGGGCAGGACCATGATGCCGCCGTCCTTGAGCTGTGCGAGCAGGGGGCCGGGGGGATCTTCGGCGGCGGCTGTGACGATGATACGATCAAAGGGCGCCTGTTCGGCCAGACCAAAGCTGCCATCGGCAGTGATGGCAGTGATATTGGCCAGATCGAGGTCTTCAAAGATTGCGCGGGCCTCGTGTACCAGACGGCGATGGCGGTCGATAGTATAGACGCGGCGGGCAAGTTTTGAGAGGATCGCGGCCTGGTAACCGGAACCTGTACCGATCTCCAAAACCTTGTCGCGCGGTGTGATTTCAAGCGCCTGCGTCATCAGACCAACGACTGAGGGTTGGCTGATGGTCTGGCCGCAGGCGATGGGCAGGGGCATGTCCTCGTAGGCGCGTTCGGCAAACAGGCCCTTGATAAACGGACCGCGGTCCACTGCTTCCATTGCGCCCAGCACGCGTTTGTCCGTCACACCCTTGGAGCGCAGGGCGTAAAGGAACTGCATCTTGCGTTCCGCCTCTGCGCCGGCTTCCTCATTCATGTGGCGATGCCTTTGAGGTCATCCATCACCTCGTGCGCCGTCAAATCCGCGCGCATGGGGGTGACAGAGATATAGCCCTCAAGGTTGACGGCGGCATCCGTGCCGCGGGCGGTCTTGACCTGCTGGTCGCCGCCTTTGATCCAGGCAAAGCGCCGACCCGAGGGGGCGGTATGGGGTTCGGTGCCGAAGACCACGCCGGGGCGGCGGCCCTGCGGGGCCAGCGCGATGCCCGCGACATCGGCGGCCGGCACCGGGGGAAAGTTCACGTTGTAGAACAGGCTGTAATTGGCATCCTCGCGCGGGGTGTGGGCAAGAATGCGGCGGATCACGTCCGCACCGTGTTTGGCCGAGGCTTCAAAAGGATTGTCCAGATCCCGGTTGGCGGGGCCGTAGTATTGCGACAGGGCGATAGCGGGCAACCCTTGCAGGGCCGCTTCCATCGCGCCGCCGATGGTGCCGGAGTAGAGCGTATTTTCGGCAGAATTGTTGCCCCGGTTCACTCCTGAAAGCACCAGATCGGGCGGCGCGTCGCGCATGACTTCGTGAACTGCGATCAGCACGCAATCGGCGGGCGAGCCTTCGGCGGCATAGCGGCGGGGGGCAAGCTCGGTCATCATGGTGGGATGGACGTAGTTGATGCAATGGCCGACGCCCGATTGTTCAAAGGCGGGAGCGACGGTCCAGACCTCGCCCTGAGCGCCCGCCAGATCGGTTGCGATGGCATGCAATACCTCAAGCCCCGGTGCGGTGACGCCGTCGTCATTGGTGATGAGAATGCGCATGATGTGCCCCTTTTGCCCTTGTTGATAGGTGAGGGGCAGGCGGGCGGCAAGTTCGGCTGCCGGTTTTGCGGCGGGCGCAGGGGTCAGAGTTGCGCCAATACCTCAGCCGCCTGAGCCTGACAGCTTTGCAAGGCTTCGCGGTTTTCGCCGGGAAAGAACTTTGCCCGTGTGGCCGTGGGCATCGGTGCGGGCGTCACCACCCGAACATCGGGACCGATGGTGGCGGTTTCGGCGGCCCAGGCGCGCGCGAGGGCAATCTGTGCGGCCTTGGTGGCCCCATAGGCGCCAAAGAATTTCTGGTCGAGCCTTGGATCGTCAAAGAATACGGCCTGACCAGACTGACCCAGCAATGGGGCGACATAGGCAATCAGGGTTGCGGTGGCGGTGACATTGGCGGCAACCGATTTGGTCATGTCCTTGGCGTCGATATGGTCGGCGGGCGAGAGCGGCACGGCGTGGATTGCGGTGTGCAGCCACAGATCAAGACTGCCCCAGCGGTCGTGAATACCACGGCACAGCACGGCCATCGCATCTGCGTTTGTGATGTCCATCGGTGCCAGCGTGGCCGCCCCGCCATTGGCCTGAATGCGGTCGTCCAGCTCTTCCAGCGCGCCGGTGGTACGGGCGACGGCGATGATGCGGTGGGTGGGCGCAAGCGCTTCGGCAAGCGCGGCACCAAGGCCACGGGATGCACCGGTGATGAGAGCTGTTTTTGTCATGCACGCGATGTGCCCGTTGGCGGCGGCGGGGTCAAGTGCCGGGAAGCGTAAGCGTGCGCGTGCGGCTGCCCTGCTGAAGGATCACACGGTCGGGTGCGATGGCCACAACCGTCTTGCGATCTACCGCATCGCCGGTGGTGACGCGCAGGGTGGTCCCGTCAGGCTGGCGCAACAGCGCGCTGGGGCTTTCATCGCTGCCAAAGACGCCCAGAAGGGCGAGGGCAGGCAAACGCGCTGTTTCAGTGGCCAGATCAGCCACGTGTTGCGGCGTTGGAGCGTGGGGGGAATCAGTTGTCATGGTTTGCTTTTCGCGGGTTCGATGGGTTTTGCGGCAGGTAGCAAGGTGCGTCAGCGGCGAAAAGGGGCTGCCCGGGACATCGGCGGCGGAGCGCTGATTTACGCAGGGGCAGTACTGTTGAGGTGGTAGGTAAACGTCATCTGCGCCAGATGTGCGATGGGCTGTTCCGGTAGCGGGTCGTTCAGGTTGAGTGCAATGGCGCGGCGGCCATCGTTTGCGGGCAGATCGGGATACAGATCGGCCATGCGTGCGGCGAGGTCGGTCTTGCAATCGACAAAAAGGGTCAGCCGCTCAGGCGCATCAGGCCGCCAGTCTGCGCGCAGGGTTGAACCGGTGCGTGGGCGTTTGGGCCGCCAGCTTGGCTGACCCCATTTCAGGGTTTCATCCAACGTGCCAAGCGCATTTCGTGCAGCAACATGGTGAAAAACCGCGCGGCAGCGCCATAGGGCGGTTTGCGCGGGGGCGGACCAGTGGAGGATCAGGTCAAGCAACGGGGCGGGAGCATTTTTCATGCCACAGAGCTATCACATGCTGGTGACAGTTTCCGGCAGCAGATTATTCCGCCGCCGGTTTCATCTCAAACCCCTGTGCCAGCTGGTCGGAGGGTTCAACGGGGTATTCGCCGGAAAAGCAGGCATCGCAATACTGCGGGCAGGCCGCGTTGCGACCCTCTGCCTCGCCCACGGCGCGATAGAGCCCGTCAAGCGAGATGAACTTCAGCGAATCGACCGCCAGATGGTCGCGCATTTCGTCTTCGGACATGGTGGCGGCCAACAGCTTTTCGCGCTGGGGGGTATCGACACCGTAAAAGCAGGGCCATGCGGTGGGCGGGCTTGCGATGCGGAAGTGAACTTCGGCGGCACCGGCATCAAGGATCATTTCCTTGATCTTGCGGCTGGTGGTGCCGCGCACCACGCTGTCATCCACCAGAATCACCCGTTTGCCCTTGATCAGCGCGCGGTTGACGTTCAGCTTGAGGCGCACGCCCATGTTGCGGATCTGCTCTGTCGGCTCAATAAACGTGCGGCCCATGTATTGATTGCGGATGATCCCCATCGCGTAGGGAATGCCGCTTTCGAGCGAAAATCCGATGGCGGCGGGTGTGCCGGAATCGGGCACCGGGCAGACCAGATCGGCATCGACCGGGCTTTCCTTGGCCAGTTCGCGCCCGATGTTTTCGCGTGTTTCATAGACAGAGCGGCCGCCGAGAATGCTGTCTGGGCGGCTGAAATAGACGTGCTCGAACACGCAGAACTTTGATGGCGCAGGGCGGAAGGGGAAGTGGCTTTGTACGCCTTCCGGCGTGATGACCACCATTTCGCCCGGTTTGATTTCGCGGATGAATTCAGCGCCGATGATATCGAGCGCGCAGGTTTCCGAGCTGAGCGCATAGCCGTCCCCGACCCGGCCCAGAACGAGCGGACGCACACCAAGTGGATCGCGCACGCCGATCAGCTTGGTCCGTGTCATGGCAACAACGGAAAATGCCCCTTCGACCTTGCGCAGGGCTTCTTCCATGCGGTCAGGGATGTTTTGGCCCATCGAACGGGCCATGAGGTGAATGATACATTCACTGTCCGAAGAGGACTGAAAAATGCTGCCCCGTTCTACCAGTTCGCGGCGCAGCGCGTTGGCGTTGGTGATGTTGCCGTTGTGCGCAATTGCAGCACCGCCCATCGAGAATTCGCCAAAGAATGGCTGCACGTCGCGGATCGCTGTCTGGCCCTTGGAGCCTGCGGTGGAATAGCGCACGTGGCCGATAGCCAACTCGCCGGGCAGGTGTTTCATCACCGTTTCGGAGGTGAAATTGTCGCGCACGTAGCCGAACTTGCGCGCGGATTGAAAGCCGACCTCGCTGTCGTGGGAAACGATGCCGCCCGCTTCTTGTCCGCGGTGTTGCAGGGCGTGCAGGCCAAGCGCCACAAAATTTGACGCATCGGCCACGCCGACAACGCCGAAAATGCCGCATTCTTCCTTGAGTTTGTCCCCGTCGTCCTGATCACGCAGATAGGAGGTATCGAAGGGGTGGGACGGCGGCATGATCTTGGGGGATGTACAGGACAAGAGGGGCAGCTCCGAATCCGCTTGGGGTCGGGACAGTATGTAAGGGGATTGCGACGGGCTGTCACCCCGCCGGTTCAATTGAATGTACGAATGCGCGCTGCTGGGGTGGGATGGGGGAAATTTGGCTGCCCGGATCAGGCGCGAAAGCGGTGGTTTGGCTGGTTTTCCGGGCGGGTCTGAACGGCGTGGGACATAAGCGATGCGGCCAGCGCATCCTGCGCATCAAGGCACGACCCCGGCAATGAAAAGCGGACAACGGCGCCGCGTTGATCTGGCAGGTTGCGCGCGACGAACTGTCCGCCCCGCGCAGAGATCAGGCGTTTGACCGTAAAAAGGCCGTAGCCGCTTTCCGAGCGGAAGCGCGCCCCGTTCATGACCTTGAGCGCATCGGGCGTAAAGCCGCCGCCGTCGTCGTGAATTGTCACGTCGATCATGCCGGGCAGGCCGGGCTGTGCGGACACGCCAATTGCAATGCTGGGGCGCTGGCCGTGCTTAAGTCCGTTTTCGATCAGGTTGCGCTGGACAATCTGCATGGTGGTGCGGTCCGCCCCGAGCATTGTGTCACAGGTGGTGAGCGCGTGCCGCCCGATTGGATCAAGCGTAAGCCAGATGTCGCGGCACAGCGCGCCAAGGTCAAAGGCGGTTTTCTGGTCCTGAATGCCGACAATTTCCACATGGGAAAGCACCTCTGAGATCAGGTCCATCGATTTGGTCGAGATTTTTTCGAGACTGGTTATCAGTTCGGATGTGTCGTCATCGGCATCAGTGAAATCATCCGCTAGAAGTTCCGCAATTGCGGCGACGTTGCGCATGGGACCGCGCAGATCATGGGCGGCCATTGCCACGAATTGCTCCATCTCCTTGGCGACGGTTTCAAATTGCACTTTTGCTTCCTCGGCGGCGCGTTCACGTGTCAGATCCACCGAAGTGCCGAAAAGATGCGTCACCTGACCGGAAGCGTTCTTTTTGGGGTGCAGTGTTGTGCGCACCGTGCGGGTCATGCCGCCCAAGGGCAGATCAAGCTGGTAGGTCAGGGGCACGCCGGTGTCGCGGACCGTGCAGTGCCGTTCATAGGCGACGCGCCCGAAGGGTTGCGGATATGCCTCAAGTGCCGTGCGGTCCAGAAAATCGGCACGTGCTTTGCCTGCCACCTTAAGCGCAAAGGCATTGAAACCCACGTAGACGGGACGGCGATCCGCCGCAATCTCAAGCACGAAAACCGGCGTTTCGATCAGGTCCAGATGCGCGTATTCATATGCTTCGGGCACGAGGTCTCCTCAGATAGTGGACTAAAGCCTATATCTCAGGAGTTAATGATTCATTACCGGTTCCGCGGGCGCGAAAGGGATCGTTTGTTATTCGCCGCAGGCGCTGACCAGCGCTTCGTAACGGGTTGTGATCCAGCCAAGGGCCGCTTCGGGGTTCTGCTCTTCGATCTGGCCGGTGAAGCGCGAGAAGACCACCGCAGAGCGGCTTTCGTCCACAATCGTGAACTGCTGGCCTGTGATGACGGTTTCGTAGACGAAGAATGCAATGGCTACCAAAAGGATCCCGCGCGCGACGCCAAAGATAAAGCCAAGTCCCTGATCCAGACCTCCCAGGACGGAACGCTGCACCAGTGACGAAAACAGCGGCGTAAAAAGCGATACCACGATAAGCGCAATGGCAAAGACGATGGCAAAGGCACCAATGACGGACAATTCGCAGCTGTCCGCCAAAAAGTCACCGATCACCGGGATTTCGCGCACCAGTGGTTCCACTCGTGGGGCAAAAAGAAACGCCAGCACAGCGGCGGCGATCCAGCCGACAATTGCCATTGCTTCGCGCACCAGACCGCGCCCGTAGGCCAGAAGTGCCGACAGAATGATGACCAGCGCCACCACACCGTCGATGATCGTAAAGCCTTCCATGCGGTCCTGCCTTTTACTGCTGTGCGCCGATTACCCTGCGCCGAATATTTCACCAACAAAGCCGGTCAAATCGCCCATTGTGTTGAGCGCGATCCCGGCGGCTGCTGCGGCTTTTCCACCGGCAGGAGCGATTGCGGAGGTAAAACCAAGTTTTTGCGCTTCTTTCAACCTGTTTTCGGTTTGGGAGGCCGGACGCAGGGCCCCGGATAGGCTGATTTCCCCGAAAACGACCGTTTCGGCGGGCAGGGCCGTGTCTTCGCGCGCGCTGAGAAGGGCGGCGGCGACGGCCAGATCGGCGGCGGGTTCAGATATTTTCATGCCGCCCGCGACGTTGAGATAGACATCAAGGCCCGCAAACGGGATGCCGCAGCGCGCCTCGAGCACCGCGAGGATCATGGCGAGGCGCCCGCCGTCCCAGCCGACGACGGTGCGGCGGGCCTGTGAATGGGGCGAGGGGGCGACGAGGGCCTGAAGTTCGACCAACACGGGCCGCGTGCCTTCGATGCCCGCAAAAACGACCGATCCGGCGGCGGGCTGGCCGCGTTCGGAGAGGAACAGGGCGGAGGGATTGGTGACTTCGGCCAATCCGCGGCCCGTCATCTCGAACACGCCGATTTCGTCGGCAGGGCCAAAGCGGTTCTTGACCGAGCGCAGGATGCGGAACTGGTGGCCGCGCTCGCCCTCGAAATAAAGCACCGTGTCGACCATATGTTCGACGACGCGGGGGCCCGCGATGGCCCCTTCCTTGGTGACGTGGCCCACAAGAATGACTGAAGTGCCGGTGCGTTTGGCGAAGGCGGTCAGCTCGTGCGAGGCCGCGCGGACCTGAGAGACAGAGCCGGGGGCGCTGTCGACATTGTCGGCCCACATGGTCTGGATCGAATCGATGATGGCAAGTTGCGGGCGTTCGGCGTCGAGCGTGGTAAGGATGTCGCGCAGATTTGTCTCTGCCGCGAGTTTGACGGGCGCGTCCGACAGGCCAAGGCGTTGTGCGCGCATGCGGACTTGCGCGGAGGCTTCTTCGCCCGAGACATAGATGGTTTTCAGGCCCGCCTTGGCGAAATGCGCGGCAGCTTGCAGCAAGAGCGTGGATTTACCGATGCCGGGATCGCCACCCACCAGAATGGCGGAAGCAGGCACGAGGCCGCCGCCCAGCACACGATCCAGTTCGTTGATGCCCGATTGGCTGCGGGGCGGTGGCGCTTCTTCGGTCGACAGGTCCGTGAGCTGCATGGAGGCACCGCGTTTGGCCCCCAACGATTTGCTGGGCGGTCCGGCGGAAATGCCCTTGTCTTCGGTGATGGTGTTCCATTCGCCGCAGGCGTCGCAGCGGCCGGACCACTTGTTATAGCTGGCACCGCAGGTGTTGCAGGTGAAGGATTTGACGGGTTTTGCCATAGCGATGCTTGTGGCGCAGGGCGGCGGCGGCGTCAAAGGGAAATGGTTTGCGATAGACTTAGGGGGAAGTCGGCGCCAGCCGGGCGCTATTCGGCAGCCTTGGGCTGAATTTCCACGACGGTGTTGTCGAGCGCGGTCTGGTTCGCGCCGATCCGGCTTTCCATGCCCAGTTCTGGCAGGATTTCCTGCATCTCGGCGCGCAGGCGGTCAAGCTGAGCAACAGCAACGCTTTCTTCCAGTTCAACCTCGTGCAGCCAATGTTTGAGGTCGGTCGTGATGCCCTTGGCCTGATCAAGCCGGTCGTTGAAAAGCGCGATTTCCTGCTGGCGTTCCTTGAGGAAACTCCGCGCACGACTGATCTTTTCGTCGGAATAGACCTGCGCGAGTTCGCGGCTGATGTGGCTCATCTGTGCCGCGACTTCCAGCAGCGCGGGTTCAAGAATGCTGAGGTCTGGGTGATCCCGCAGGTAGGCCAGACGTTCGCGCACCGCGTCAAATTCCGAGCTGAGCTGAAATGTCTCGGCGCGGTCAGCGGCATGCACTACGGCATAGGCGCGGGCCACGTCATCCATGCCGATGGCAAAGGCGCGGTGGGAATTTTCAAGCTGCATGATGCGGCGGCTGCTGGGCAGAAAGAAACAGAGGCCGATGGCCACACAGGTCAGGCCAATCTGCGCCCACATGCCTGCGTTCTCAAGCGGTTGACCGTCGTAGAGTACTGAAAGGCTGATCCACGACCATTGACCCAACGCTGCCATGCCTGTGGCAAACAACAGGGCGAGGGCTGCAACGAGGAATCCGGCAAAAGCCAGACGATTTAGCAGGTACTGAACAAGATGCGCCAAGGCGCGAACGGATGACACCGCGACATTCCCCCCGGAAGTTCGTGTTCGGCAAGTTTATGCCGATTAACCATTTTTCAAAGGGGAATTTTCCGATTACGGGAATTCGGGCCGCTAACTGCCCGAAATACAACAGTTCTCGTTTGGGTTGTTGCCGGATGGTGGTCAATCCTGTTGCGTCAACGGGGATTGTTCCGTTTTCCAGCTGATGAACAGAGATGCAAGGATGCAGCCGGTGAACAAATAAAGGCCCCAGGCGACCTCAATCCGGCCCAGACCGATGCCCTTGGATAGGGTAATGTAAAGCGCGATGAGAAAAACATCGGCCATCGCCAGCTTGCCAAGCGCGTGCAGCACCGGCAGTGCGGCCGGTTTCAGCAGGCCAAAATGCAAGAGCGCCAGACCGATAGTCTTGAGGTAGGGGGCAAAGAGCGCGAAGAGCGTGACCACCAGCGCGAGAAAGATGTCCGACGCCCAGAGCGATTGCAGACCGGTCAGCACCGAAATTTCGTTCAGGGAAAACAGCGGTAGCAGGCCCGCGCGCATCAGCGGTGCCCACCATGCGAGCGGATAAAGGACCAGCAGCGCGAGGTTGGCCGCAATCAGCGGCAAGGAGGCGGTCCTCACGTCAGGTAGACCCTGTCATAGCGCGCGCCGAGGGAGGTCAGGATTTCGTACCCGATCGTGCCCGCAAAACCCGCGACAGTATCAACCGATTGATGCTGGCCCATGAGCTGCAGGTGCTCCGGCATTTCTGCGATGCTGCTGACATCCACGGTTATCATGTCCATCGACACCCGCCCGATTACGGGCAGCTTGCGTCCTTCGTGGGTAAAGGTGGCCTGCGCCCCCATCGCGCGGATCAGCCCGTCGGCATAACCAGCGGCAACCGTCGCCACGCGGGTGGGGCCATGCGCCACAAAGGCGTTGCCGTAGCCCACGCTTTCACCGGGGGCCACATCGCGGGTCTGGATCACGGGGACATCCAGCGTCACCACGGGGATCGCATCGACAAAGGGCAATCCGCCATAAAGGCCGATACCCGGGCGGGTCAGGTCAAAGTGGTAGTCATCGCCCAGTAGGATGCCGCCCGTCGCTGCCAAAGAGCGCGGAATATCAAGCCCTTCGGTCATGTCATTAAAGCTGTCGAGTTGCATGCGGTTCATCAGGTGATCGGGTTCATCGGCGCAGGCCAGATGCGACATCAGCAGCACAGGCTGCTGGGCGATGGCAATGTCCCGCAGGGCCGACCATTCGGCGGGTTCCATCCCCAGACGGTTCATGCCGGTATCAAGCTGGATGCCGAATGGATGACCGGGCAGCATTTCGACATGGGTGAGCAACTGGTCGACCGAGTTGATCATCGGGGTCAGATCGGCCGCGCGGATCATGTCGGCGTCGCCGGGCATATGGCCGGAAAAAACACAGATTGACGGGCCGGGGCCAAGGGCGCGCCGCAGGAGCGTGCCTTCTTCGGCGGCGGCGACAAAAAAGAGCCGCGCACCGGCGCGGGCCAGCGCGGGGCCAACCTTGTCCACCCCCAGACCGTAGGCATTCGCTTTGATCACGGCGGCGGTTTCCACCTGGGTCAACCGGTCCAGCGCCTGCCAGTTGGCCGCGATCGCGGTCAGATCAATTGTCAGGGTGGCGGTGGTCATGGGGCATGGTCCGTGTGTCATCTGGCGCGGGCGACCGATTGCATCCTGCACCTGTTTCACCCGCCGTTTTATGGTGTAGACAAGATGTGCCACAGGGACAAGCAGGGCAGGCACGGGCATGGATTACTGGAGGAGACGGTTTTGACACGGGCAAGGATCATGGCGGGTCACCCTTCAGTGGTGCTGATGGCTTTGATGTGCGCGCTGGCCTTTGGTGCGCTGGCGCTGGCGGGGCCGTGGTGGGTCTGGATGCTGGTGCCGCTGGGCATCGGGGCGCAATTGTTGAATGAATACAATCTGCACCGACATGTCTTTCACTTGCGCCCGCCCCGTAAGCAATGGGCGTTTGATTTGTTGTATCAAGCGCATTACGGCCACCATGATTTCCCCACAAACCAAGCGCTTTTCTTTGTGCCGCCCTGGGTGGCGCTGCCGATGCTGGCGGTAAACTGGGCGTTGGTCTGGACGGTGGCATGGGCACTGGGCGCGGCAGAGCCGTTCTGGATCGCCACCGCGATTGTACCAGCGGGCGGGGTGGCGATGTTTCTGGTCTATGAGTGGTATCATATGACCGCGCATCTGACGGTGCCCAAGTCCGCGCTGGCGCGCCGGGTGACACGGCTGCACAACCAGCACCATTTTCGCGACTTCACCAAATGGTTCCACGTCAGTCCCGGAGGCCAGATCATCGACCGGGCGATGGGCACGCATATCGACGCCGAAACCCTGAAGACGCAACAGCGCACCGCGTTCATCCGCACACTGGGGCTTTCGCCGGATGACCCGCGACTGATCGCTGCACGGGCAAGGTTCGCGCAGAAATACGGGCTGAGCGAAGGCGAGATCGCGCAGGCAGCACGGCGTGCGGAACGGCTTGCGTGATGTTACGTCACGCAATGGATGCTTGCCCTGTGGCGGTCAGCCCCTAGTCTGGCGGAAACCAGAGGAGGAAACGATATGCTGAAAAAGACACTGACAACCGCGCCGGTCGCACTTGCGCTTGCCGCGGCACCCGCATGGGCGGAAAACCGGATCGACAGGCAGTTGCCGAATGCGCCTGAACTGGCGGCCTACGGGGATCTGACCGTTGGCGTGCGCCAGCTTGAACTGGTGAACCCCGGTCAGGTCGACATTCTGTCTATCGATCCATCCGCCCCCAAGCCCGAAACGCTGCCGGTCTATGATCGTCCGTTGACGGTGGAGATGTGGTATCCTGCCGAGGCCGGGGCCACAGGCGATACCACGTTGAAGGCATATCTGCGCGACGGCACAACCGAGGTGACACTGAATGGTCAGGCGGTACGTGATGCAGCCCCTGCAGCGGGCGATGCGCCCTATCCGCTGGTCCTGATCAGTCACGGCTATCCGGGCAACCGTTTCCTGATGTCACATCTGGCTGAAAACATCGCGTCCAAGGGCTATGTCGTGGCGTCGATTGATCACACAGACAGTACTTACCGCACACAGGCGGCATTTGGTTCCACGCTGGTGAACCGGTCGCTGGACCAATTGTTCGTCCTTGAAGAGATGGCAAAGATGAACGGCGGCGACGGTGCATTTGCGGGCATGATCGACACCGACAACACGGGGATCGTGGGCTATTCGATGGGCGGCTACGGCGCGATCATCACGGCAGGGGGCGGCGTGACGCAGGCGTCTGTCGAGTATCCCTGGGGCGGGCCGCACGGCACGCTGGGCATTCACCTTGCCGGATCGGAGACGCATAACGCGTTGCCAGATGACCGGGTGAAAACGGCGGTGGCCATTGGGCCGTGGGGGATGAACACGGGCTTTTGGGATGCAGAAGGGCTGAGCGGCATCAAGATCCCCATGCTCTTCATCGCCGGCTCTCAGGATGACACATCGCTTTATGAAAACGGTGTACGGGCGATCTGGGAAAACGCGAGCGCGTTGCCACATGCGCTGCTTACCTTTGAGAACGCGGGCCACAATGCCGCAGCCCCGATGCCTGCCCCGACCGAAAGCTATTATGACAACGCAGACAAGGGTTTTAACATCTCGGAGCATTATACCGATCAGGTGTGGGACACGGTCCGAATGAACAATATTGCGCAGCATTTTGTGACTGCGTGGATGGACCGTGCGCTGAAAGGCGATGCGGAGAAGGGCGCTTATCTGGAGCTTGTCGAAAACTCTAACGATGGTGTCTGGTCGATGAACGAGGACGGAACCCAGAAAGAGGATCACAGCTATTGGACCGGATTTGCCGAAGGCACCGCCAAGGGTCTGCGCTTTGAGGTTAAGTCTGCCGAATAATGGCGTGTTTGCCCTTGGGTCAACTTTTGGATGAGTGAAGGTTGGCCCGGGTCTGTTTGAAAACACTGGATAAAATACTGAAAAGGCTGCTTCGAAAGAGGCAGCCTTTTTTGTGTGATGGTGTGGATAAGTCTTTGGACAAATTGACCGGCCGTCAGAATTCCTGATCGTTGCCGACGCTTTGCTGCCACGGTTTGACGAGGTTGCCGAAACGGGTGAAACGGCCCTCAAAGCTGAGCTCTACCGTGCCGATGGGGCCGTGGCGCTGTTTGCCAATGACGACTTCGGCCTTGCCGTGAAGGCGCTCCATCTCTTCCTGCCAGCGTGCCATCGCTTCCAGATCGTGATCGCCGGGTTTTTCGCGTTCTTTGTAGTATTCCTCGCGGAATACGAACATGACCACGTCGGCGTCCTGTTCGATGGAGCCGGATTCGCGCAGGTCGCTGAGCTGCGGGCGCTTGTCCTCGCGGTTTTCGACCTGACGCGAAAGCTGGGACAGGGCGATCACCGGGATATCCAGTTCCTTGGCGATGGCCTTGAGACCCATCGTGATTTCCGAGATTTCGTTGACGCGGTTTTCGTTCTTGCCGGTGCCGCGCACCAGCTGAAGGTAGTCGACGATCAGCACGTCCAGCCCGTGTGTCCGCTTGAGACGGCGTGCGCGGGCGGCCAGCTGGCTGATGGGCAGGGCGGGCGTGTCGTCGATGAATAGCGGGCAGGCTTCAAGCGTTTTTGCAGCGTCCACGAAACGGCGGAATTCGGCTTCGGTCATGTCACCCGAGCGGATTTGCTGCGACGGGATTTCGGCGGCTTCGGACAGGATACGTGCGGCAAGCTGTTCGGCGCTCATTTCAAGGCTGTAGAACCCGACCACACCGCCGTCGACCGCCCCTTCGGTACCGTCGGGAAGGATACCGCGCTTGTAGGCCTTGGCGACGTTGAACGCGATGTTGGTGGCAAGCGAGGTTTTTCCCATCGACGGACGCCCGGCGAGGATCAGCAGGTCAGAGCGGTGCAGACCGCCCAGTTTGCCGTCCATATCAATGAGGCCGGTAGAGACACCCGACAGGCCGCCGTCCCGCTGGTAGGCGGCGTTGGCGACGTTAACAGCGTCGGTTACCGCCTTGAGAAAGCTTTGAAATCCGCTTTCGACCTGACCCTGTTCGGCCAGTTTGTAAAGCTGCTGTTCGGCCTCGACAATCTGTTCGCGTGGTTCTGACGCCACATCGACCTGTGCGGCCTTGGCAGAGATGTCGCGGCCAAGTTGAATGAGATCACGGCGCACGGCCAGATCATAGATCATTTGCGCGTAATCGCGCACCGCAAAGGCGCTGATCGCGGCACCGGCAAGGCGGGCGAGGTAGGCAGGGCCGCCCAGTTCCTTGAGGCCCTCGTCTTCTTCCATGAACGCTTTGAGCGTGACGGGAGAGGCGAGGTTGTTCTTTGCGATGCGCTGTGCGGCGATGTCGAAAATGCGCGCGTGCACGGGATCGTAAAAATGCTTGGGCCCGATGATGGAGGCCACGCGGTCGTAGATGTCGTTGTTGGTGAGAATTGCACCAAGCAGCTGCTGTTCCGCTTCAATGGAATGGGGCATCGTTTCCGGTGCCTGCACAGCAATATCGTTCGCGTTCAGCGATGTAATCTCGTTCATGGTCTCACCCGATTTGTCCCTGCGCCGGTCATAGGCAACGGCGCGTTGGGGAGCAAATTGTATGTTTCTGTGGATAAGCTGTTAACGCTGCGAAACACACAATATGTTGCCCCAACTTGGTGGTTCAGGTCAACATCGGGTGTTTACCCATGCTTAACTTTTCTGGGCGTCTTGCCATGCTTTGGGCGCGTTCAGGAACGCCTCAACCTCGGTCAGGGTGGCCGTGTCGAAGGTGCCTTGGGCCTTTGCCTCGGCCAGAACGTCCCACCATGTGCACAGGTGGTGCAGCGTAATGCCATGATCCCCAAGGGTCTTTTCGGTGTCCGGGAAGATGCCGTAGTAAAAGATAACCGCCGTATGCTCGCAGGTGGCGCCAGTGTCGCGGATGGCATCGACAAAGCTGAGCTTTGAGCCGCCATCGGTGGTCAGGTCTTCAACCAGCAGAACGCGCTGGTTTTCGCTCATGTCGCCTTCAATACGCGCATTTCTGCCGTACCCTTTGGGCTTTTTGCGCACATAGGTCATTGGCAATGCCAAGCGCTCGGCCACCAATGCGGCAAAGGGGATGCCCGCCGTCTCGCCGCCTGCAATATTATCGAAAGCTTCAAAGCCGGCGTTACGCATGACGGTGACGGTCAGAAAATCCATCAATGTGCTGCGGATACGCGGGTGCGAGATCAGCTTGCGGCAGTCAATATAGGTGGGGCTGGGCAGGCCGGACGCAAGGGTGAAGGGCGTTTCGGCGTTGAAGTGCACGGCCTTGATTTCCAGCAGCATGCGGGCGGTCAGGCGGGCGATTTCTTCAGGGGCGGGGTAGCTGGAGGGGATCATCGGTTGCTCCTTGGTGGGGCCAAGACTTTTGCAAAAGTCTTGGCCAATTTCTTGCAAGAAATTGGCGCGTCAGGCGACGGACCAGTTGAGCGGTATATCGGGGTCAAAGACGGTGACGGGGCCTTCTTCGGTGTCCACATGCCCGGGATAGCTGGGGGCCGTGCGCGTCAGGGTCAGCGTGGCGTCGTTTGCGGGCAGGCCGTAGAAGGCGGGGCCGTTGAGGGAAGTGAAACCTTCCAGTTTGTCCAGCGCACCGTCCTGTTCAAACACTTCTGCAAGGATCGACATCGTGTTGGGCGCAGTGAAACAGCCCGCACAGCCGCAGGGCAGCAGTTTGTTGGCATCCGTATGCGGCGCGGAGTCGGTGCCGAGGAAAAAGCGCGCGTCGCCGGAGGTGGCAGCGGTGCGCAGGGCAAGGCGGTGCTCCTCGCGTTTGGCCACAGGCAGGCAGTAATAGTGCGGTTTGATTCCACCGGCGAGGATGTGGTTGCGGTTGATGACCAGATGATGGGTCGTAATCGTTGCGGCGAGATTTGTATCATGCGCCTGCACGTACTCAACCGCGTTGCGGGTTGTGATATGTTCCATCACGACACGCAGATGGGGGTGCGCCCTGCGGATCGGGTTCAGCACACGGTCGATGAACACGGCTTCGCGGTCAAAGATGTCCACGTTTGCATCCGTCACCTCACCATGTGTGCACAGCGGCAGACCGATTTCGGCCATCCGTTCCAGCACAGCAGCCACTTTGTCAAAATTCGCAACACCGGAAGCAGAATTGGTGGTGGCACCGGCGGGATAGAGTTTGACGGCTGTGATCAGGCCGGAGGCATGGGCCGCCGCGACATCATCGGCGTCGGTGTCTTCGGTCAGGTAAAGTGTCATCAGCGGTTTGAAATCAGCCCCCGACGGCAGGGCATCCAGGATCCGGTCGCGGTAGGCGGCGGCGTCTGCCCCTGTCACCACAGGGGGCACAAGGTTGGGCATGATGATCGCGCGGGCAAAATGTGCGGCGGTGTGGGGCAGGACGGCCTGCAGCATTGCGCCATCGCGCAAGTGCAGATGCCAGTCGTCGGGGCGGCGGATCGTGAGGGTCTGTGTCATACGCGCGGGCTAGCACAGGGGGGGTGAGACGACCAGCCGTTAATCGTCCTCGGTGTCCTCGCCGCGCGCAGTTCGGATTTCCTTGAGACGTTGGGCAAAGCGGCGCGCACGGATGCGGCTTGTGACATTGCTGCACAGCATTTCGACCAGCGGCTCACGCTTTTCGGCATCAAGCAGGATCAGCAGGTTTCGCAGATAAGGGCGATAGCTGCGTCGTGCACGGTAGAGTTCGGCAAACGTCGTGGGCGTCAGCGTGCCGTTGCCCGCAGCTTTGACAAGATCCGTCCATGTGTCCATTTCCAGCAGGTCTGTTTGCAGGGCGTCGCCCATGAACCGCATGCGCAGTTTTGTCACGTTGGGACGGGTGAACAGGGCCGCATGCATCGCGTCTAGCTGTTCGCGCGGATCATAGAGCACATAGGCATGATCGGCAGCGTCCAGCATTTCGGGCGCATAGCCGTAGCGCGTGGTAAAGTCCTGAATGCGCATATCGGTAAACCGGTCGTCCCATTCGGTGATGCGCGGATCAAGTGTGGCTTGCGGCTGGATTGCCAGAACCCGCGCACCGGGTGACGCCACAGAATAGGCGGCGGCCGCGTAAGCACAGGGTCCGGCACCGTAAAACAGCACCTGATCAAATTCGTCAAAAAACCCATCGTCAATCAGCCGGTCAAAATAGCCATAGACCGCCGGATCGCGGAACCACGTATCGCCGTGTGACGCCAGACACAGATGCGACCATCCGTGTGTCTTGAGCATGTCCCAGCCCAGCGGCTGACCCAGATCAGACAGCGCCTGAATGCCCTGTAGCGTCTCAAATGTAACAATCAGTGTAGTGCTCTGTTCGATAAAGATCGCGTGGTGGCGGCGGCCAAGGTTTTCGACATAGCCGTCCTCGTCTGCAATCGCTTCGACACGTGCAAGCCATTCCCGCCGGGGCAGGTCAACCAAAGAGGTCTCAAGTGTTGGCGTCTCGTCCGTCATTGCCGCGTCCTCAATCAGATATCGCTTTGTCAAAGGTGCGATTTGACCGAAGGGTTACCAGTGCATTGCGGCAGAATTTAGGTAAATGCGGGAGAAATTAGTGCGCTCCAGCCGCGTTTTTGGGATCAAGCCGGGCGTGATGCAGCAGAAACTGCGCGTCGGCCCGGGACAGCGGCTGGCTGGGCGGGGTCATCAACAAACGTCCGAAAAGGGCGCGAAACGGGTCCGATGTCAGCAGCTTTTCAAAGCGTTCCTTTCGCCACACCACGGCGGCATCGTGCAGTCGGGCCAGCGTCTGATCTGATTTCAGGCTGGTTAATTCGGCCTGACGAGCGGCCGCAACGGCGTGGATCGAATTGTCAGCTTCGGTGTTGAAATTGCGTTCAACAAAGTAGTCCAGCCCCAGCAGGTCGTCGCTGTGTACCGCGCGGCCCCGGTCGGCCTTGAGCACGTAGGATTCCAGTGCGCCCAGGGGGTAGTGGTTTAGCTGCACCAGCGCATGATTGTCCTGTCCGAAGTTGGAAAAGATGCGTTTTGTTTTAAAGCTGTCGGGCAGGGCACGACCCGACCCATCGTACCACCGCGCATTGGCGAGGCGTGCTTTGTCAGGATCGCGGGGGCGATGCACCCCGGGTTTGCGGTAGGTGCCGTCGTTGCGGTACAGGGTCTTGAACATCGCCGCACGCCACGGCCAGTGCATCACGCGCGGGGCGCAGCGGGTGAATGTTTCAAGCACCTGCGTGTCCTGATAGCGGGTCTGTCCAGCATTGCCGAAAAGCCGCCATGTCAAGGTGATGGCCGTGGCATCAGGCAGGGCGGTGTGCAGGGCGTTTAGGGAATTGTCGCCGGTATGAATGTTCACAAACTCATCCACATCAAGTGGCAGGATCCAATCAGCCTTTTGCACCTGCGGCAATTTGGCGGCGGCCTTGAGCGCGGTAAACTGGATGCCGCCCTTGTCATAGGGGCCTTCGTTGGGGATGTGCGTCAGCCCGCCCAGTGCCTGCAACCGGTCCAGCATCGTATCAGTGCCGTCGCTACAGTCATTTGAAAAGACGACAAATTCCTCAAATCCTACCGCGCGGTGATGGGCCAGCCATTCCAAGAGGAAGGCCGCCTCGTTGCGCACACAGAGGATGGCGAGGTGGGTCATTTACCAGCGGTCGCGAAAGGCCAGCACCTTGCCGTGGCTGCCGCGGTGGTAATAGGCAAGGCCCGCATCCATGAAAGCGCGCATGACCTTGTTCATGCCTTCCGGGCCGATCCACTGGGGATGGGTTTCAATGATCGCAGCGCGCAGGCCGGTGAGGTCAATGGATGGGATCAGATCAACTTCGGCCCCTTCGATATCACAGATCAGCACGTTGGCCCCGATCTCCTTGAAGGTGGTTTTGGCGTTCAGCACATCAACCTTGACCGATGGCGGGTCAACCTCGCCTTCCAGCACTTCCAGCGAGGAGCCGAGCATGGGCTCGCGGATGTAGAAGTCTGCCGATCCTTTGCGGGGGCCAAGGATGGCGTTGGTGACATGGGCATTGGTCACGCCGTTGGCTTCGTGCACCGACTGGATATAGGGGATGAGGTTCGGGTTTGCCTCGAACACATGTACCGATTTGATGGCGCGTTTGGTGGCCACCAGCGTGGACATAAAGCCGATGCCGCCGCCCAGTTCGACCACCACATCCCCCTCGCGCACCACGCGCATGGCGGCTTCGGCCTCTTTCGCTTCATAGTCATTGTTGCGCAGCAGGCGGCGGATTTTGCCCTGCATGATCTGAGGATGTTTGGGGAACCGCATGCCCCGCGAGCGGATGTAGCCGGTAGGTTCGGGTGGGGTCTGGCCGTCCATAGCTCAACTCTCCATATCAAGGGACAGGGCATAGGCGACGCGCTCTGTCTCGTTCAGTTTTATGGTCAACGCCTGTTTATACAGATCAGCGAATTCAGGCATGGCATGCAGTTCCGCCGCCTTGGCCTTGTGCCAGGCCAGCCCGTCATGATGGGCCTTGGCCAGCTTCTTGTCGTCCATCAGGCGATCATATTCGGCGCGCAGACGGGGGATATTGCGCTTGATCGTGATGTCGCGGAAGTCGGACCAATCCATACGGATCCAGTAATTGATGCCGATGGAGCGGTCCACATGCAGCGCGCGGCCCCGCTGGCGTTTGATCAGGAAGGATTCCGCCGAGCGCAGGGCGTAGTGGTTGAGTTGCAACAGGTCATAGCCGACATTGTTCTTGGACGACCGCCAGCCGTTCTTGGCCACGTCACGGGTCATGTCGCGGCCCGATCCGTTGACCCATTTCACTTTCTTTTCAAAGTCTTCAGAGAGTTTGTTTGGGCGGTGACAGGAGATCTTGGCATAGGCCCCGATGTTGCGGAACATGGTCTTAAAGCCCCAGACCGTATGCGGCTTGGGGCAGTATTTCGGCGCGCAGGCGTCGAACTGGTCAATGACGAAATCATCCTTGAGCTGTGTGACCCCGTTATGCCCAAATAGCCGCCACGTCATCGCGATATTGGTGGCATCAGGCACGGCGGCAAAAAGATCATCCAGCGTGCCGTTGCCGGTGCGCACATTCATGAACTCATCCACGTCAATATGGGCGATCCATTCGGCGTTTCGGATCAACGGTTCCTTGAGCGAATTGTTCAGCGCGTGCTGCTGGGGGGAGTTGCCCTTCCAATTGTCGTTGTTGCGGTGCTCGACAATGCCCATGTCCATCAGCCGGCCCAGAATTTCATCCGTGCCGTCGGTGCAACCATTGGTGTAGATCAGAAAGTTATCGACCCCGATGGCGCGGTGGTAGGCGATCCATTCGATGATGTAGGGGGCCTCGTTCTTCATGCAGCCGACGATGACGTTGCCGCTGGAGCCGGGTGGCAGGGTGCGCGGCGGCATCGGCGTATAGGCGGCGGCAAGCTCTTCTTCGTTCACAGCGCCGAGGTTGTTGTGCGGTTTGAATTGCGTGGACAGAACCATCTGGTGATTGACCTTTACGCGGTTCAGCAGGCGCTCGTTCGCGGCGGCTTCGTCCTTGTCTTTGGTGTCATCGGCCAGCAAATCCTCAAACTTTTCGGAGGCTTTCGCGGCGGCCTCCGCTTCTGCGCGTTTTTCGGCGACGGGGCTGGATTGCTTTTGCAGGGCGTGGGCATAGGCGGCAAGGTATTGGGTAGCGCGGAAGCCCATCTTTGGGTCCGCTTCTTCCCACGGCGCTGCCGGAGCATCGGGTTTCAGCGCGTCTTTCAGCGCGGGAAACCGTTTGATCAGGGCGGCATTGGCGGTCTTGAAATGTTTGGAGAGGGCGGCAAGCGATCCCGGTGCTATCGGGGCACCCGCCACACGTACATTGCGGTGAACCTGAGACCACATATCGCGTGGGATGATGATATCGCGGGCCTGCGCAAAGCGGATCATCACCTCGTTCATATGGCGCATGCGGGTTAGGGAGGCAGCGGCTTCGGGGCTGTAGAGGCGGTCGGCTTCGGCCTTGCCGAAGGTGTTTTTGATATCCAGCGCGGCACAAAGTTCGTCGATGCCGTTTGCGCTGTTCAGCGCCTCAAGATCAAGCGGACGCAAGGTGACATTGCCCTTGCCAAACGGTTTTTCCCAAGCCGTGACAAGTGCCTTGTAGTCCAGCCAGAAGGGCGGACATTGCACATCGTTGAAGATGCCAAAGTACGGGTCATTCTGTCCGCGCAAGGCGATTGCAGCACTCCACCATTTCTTTTCCTTCGCCAGATCAAGCTCCTGATGCAAGGAGTGGCGGCGCCCTTCGAGGATGGCATAGGTGTAGTGTTGCACCATCAGACGCGCCTGTTCGTCCACATGGGCCACGATCTGAATATCATCAAAGTAAGGCGACAGCAGCGCGTGCAGGCGAGCCATCTCATCCGGATGATGCAACAGATTGCCAAGCTGCGCGGAGGCGAGGACCACATGATCGGCCTTCAGATCGGGCAATTCCTTCCTGAACAGCGTATGAAATTCGGACGTCAGCGTTTGCTGCACCAGCGGGTTGTCCAGCCCGCGCTTGAAGCGCAGAATACCCACCTCATGGGCTTCGGCACAGGCTGCGTAAAGGCGCACATGGTTCCAGTCGGGCGTGGCAATGCCCGCCTTGGCCAGCTTGCCCGCTTTTTGCTTAAACAGGCCACGAAAGCGCATGGCGGCCTTTTCGGTAGGGCCGATGAGGAGGGTCAGTTTCATGAGGCCGCCGCCTTGCCTATGTTGCTTTGGCCCCACCACGGCAACTCAATACCAAGATAGGCGCTGATCTTGGCCTGTGCGCCGTCATCTTCAATGTCATACGCCATGAAGTTGTCAGCCCCCGCAAACACACGTCTGCAGAAGGCATAGTGCCCTTCCATCCAGCGCGCCAGTTCTCCTTCTGATCTGCCAAAGCCGCGCGGCAGGCCGGGGATGTCAGCGGCGGGCAGGCGGCGTTTGCCCAGATTGTTCCAGCGCATCATGGAATTCGCAGCCTTGGCGGGATCGCGGGTGGTGAGGATGAATTTCACGCCCGGATGATGGGCTTGGATGGCGCTCAGCACCCCCCAATCGGTTTGCGGCCATAGCGAACGATCCTCACGCACGGCGGACATTTCATTGATTGCGTCGAATTCATCAAGGCGGGCGAGGGGATCACCTGAAGTGAAGTAATCCTCATAGATGATCTTGCCCAGATGCATGCGCGGGATGTCCTCGCGCTTGGACTGTCCGGGCCGGATGCGCCAATCGGCCACGGTCAGCCCCGCATGACGCAGCGCGTCTGTCAGCGTGGTGGTGCCGGTCTTGGGCAGGGCGAGGTTGACGATGCGCAGGCGGGTCATGGCACCTGTCCGATCTCAAAGCCGATCTCGGCGCGGATGGCGGTTTCGGCGGCAGAGTAGGGGGAAGCCGCGCGCAGCTGCGCCTGCATCTCGCGGTAGCTGTCTTGGGCCAGAAGCGCGTCACGTTTGGCGATATGCAGCGCCACGGCCTCCGCATGCAGGTCCGCGATGCCGGGCAGGGCCATCAGGCGCGCCATTTCCGCCCGCAAGGGCTTTTCATAGCGCAGTATGCTATCGTCTAGATGGCCCGCATCATTGCGTTCGCGCCAGTAGCTGTCGTCAAAGGCGCGGTGCTCGCGGTTCACATCGCCCCGGTCATTCTTGACCAGATAGCTGTCAAGCGAACGCAGCGCGTAATGGTTCAGCGTGGCGTGGTGGCGCGCGTCGCGCGCGGGAAAGGCACGGATGCGGCGCTTTCCGGCGGCCTTGCGGAAAGGCGGCGGCACCTGGCGGCCTGACCCGTCGGTCCATTTGGTTTTCGATTTGCTGTCATCATGAAAGGGGCGGTGCGCGCCGAAATATTCGGTGGGGAAGTCGCGCCGGACAAGGGATTTGACCTCGATCGCCGTGTCCGCGCCCCAGATGTCCGGATTATGGCTGGTTAGGAACTGGGTGATGACGGGTTCATCGGCAAAATCCTCGATCCCGCCATTGGCCATGAATTGAAACGTCACCGAAATTGCCTGCGGATCGCCGCAGGCCTTGATCAGCGCGGGTATCGTGTGGTCGCCCACGTGAATGTTGATGAATTCGTCCACATCCGCAATCCAGACCCAATCCGCCTGTTTGACCAGCTTGTGCTGCTTGGCGGCTTTCAGCGCCTGCATCTGGTAATTGCGGTTGGTGGCGGGATTGGGCAGATGCGTGACGATGCCGTGCTCTTGGAGGCGGTCCAGCATTCGGTCGGTCGCATCGGTGCAATCGTTTGAATAGAATAGAAAATCCGTCACGCCAATGATGCGGTGAAAGGCGATCCACTCCAAGAGGAACGGGCCTTCGTTCTTCACGCAAGTGACAGCTGTGATGCGCAAATCTGCCATCACCCGTCCTGTCCGGGGATCGATATACTGGTTTTCATGTCCGCCTCTGGGGTCGGGGTGCACAATGCCCCAAAACCTCTCATTCTTTCCTAAGATTATGCCAGCCCGCCCGAATCGCGTCAATCTGGGATGCAGGTGGGGCACATTGCGTGACATATCGGCACGGGCCGCCCTTGACGCCATCGTGTGCAAATGCACCTTTGCCACATCGGGGAGGATACAATGACAGACATATCTAGCATCGATGCGGTGCAAAAGATGCTGGACGCACAGGGGTACATCTGCGGGCGGGCCTTGGGCACAGTGGTGTTCTTGAGCCTGTCGCTGGGCAGGCCGCTGTTTCTGGAAGGCGAGGCAGGTGTCGGCAAGACTGAGATCGCCAAGGCGCTGGCTGCCGGTTTGAACCGCAAACTGATCCGCTTGCAATGCTACGAAGGGCTGGACGCGTCTTCTGCTGTCTATGAATGGAACTTCCCGGCGCAGATGGTCGCGATCCGCGCGGCGGAAGCGGCGGGGGTGGCGGATAAAGCGGCACTCACGACGGAGCTTTTCAGTGATGATTTCCTGATCGAGCGGCCGTTGCTGGAAGCCATGCGCCCTGATGAGAATGGCGCGCCGATCCTGCTGATTGATGAACTGGACCGCACGGATGCCCCGTTCGAGGCCTTCCTCCTTGAGGCATTGAGCGATTTTCAGGTGACGATCCCAGAGATGGGCACGATCAAGGCACCGGTGCCGCCCATCGTGATCCTCACGTCCAACCGCACACGCGAAGTGCATGACGCATTGAAACGCCGCTGCCTTTATCACTGGGTCGACTACCCCGATTTCGACCGCGAGATGGAAATACTGCACGCCCGCGCCCCGGAGGCCGCCGAGAGCCTGAGCCGTGAGGTGGTCGCTTTTGTGCAGCAGTTGCGCACCGAAGATTTGTTCAAAAAGCCGGGCGTGGCCGAGACAATTGATTGGGCGAAATGCCTGCTGGCGCTGGATGTCATCACGCTCAGCCCCGAAGTCATCGCCGACACACTGGGTGCGATCCTCAAGTATCAGGACGATATCGCCAAACTGCATGGCTCTGAGGCCAAGCGCATACTTGATCAGGCGCGCGCGTCGCTTGAACCGGCGTGATGCTTCATCTTTCCCATACACCTCCGGGAGGTCTGGAGGGCAGAGCCCTCCGGTCAGCCATTCATGGCTGAACTGCCCGCGCTGGAACTCCCGGACGACCCCAAACTCGCAGGCAACATCACCCATTTCGCCCGTGCCTTGCGCCGTGCGGGCCTGCCCATCGGGCCGGGGCGTGTGATTGACGCCATCCGCGCGGTCGAGGCGGCGGGGTTCACCGATAAACGCGATTTCTACTGGACGCTGCACGCGTGTTTTGTGAACCGGCCCGAACACCGAACCGTATTCGCCCAGCTCTTTCGCCTCTACTGGCGTGATCCGCGCTATCTTGAGCATATGATGGCCGCGATGTTGCCTGCCATTCGTGGTGTGCAGGAAGACCGCCCCGCTCAGGCGGCGGAGAAACGCGCGGCAGAGGCCCTGCTGGACGGGGCAGAGGCCCCGCAGCAGGACGCGGAAGAGAGCGCCGAAGAAGATGCGCTGATAGAGGTGGATGCAAGCCTGACCATGTCAGCGGCAGAGCGGCTCAGAACGCTGGATTTCGAACAGATGTCACTGTCGGAAATGGCGCAAGCCAAGCGGATGCTGGCGCGGCTGGCGCTGCCGGTCAAGCCGCTGCCCTCGCGGCGTGGCATGGCGGCCCCGCAGGGGCGAATTGATGCGGCCCGGTCCTTGCGCAGCGCACTGAGGCGCGGCGGCGAGATGGAGCGGCTGGCGTTCAAACAGCCGCGCCCGCGCTATCCCAATCTGGTCGTGCTGTGCGATATTTCCGGCTCCATGAGCCAGTATTCCCGTGTGATCCTGCATTTTCTGCATGCGGTCAGCAATGCCAAGGGGGCAGGTTGGGCCAAGGTCCATGCGTTCACTTTTGGCACGCGGCTTACAAACATCACGCGGCATCTGGCGACACGGGATGTGGATGCAGCCTTGGCTGCAGCAGGGGCAGAGGCGCAGGACTGGGAAGGCGGCACGCGGATCGGAGCATGCCTTGAGGCGTTCAACCGCCAGTGGTCGCGCCGTGTAATGGGGCAGGGGGCGGTGGTGTTGCTGATCACCGACGGGCTGGACCGCGACGCGCCGGACGATCTGGGCCGTGCAATGCAGCGCTTGCACCTGACTGCGCGGCGGGTGATTTGGCTGAACCCCTTGCTGCGCTGGGACGGCTTTGCGCCCAAGGCCGCCGGGATCAGGGCGATGTTGCCACATGTGGACAGCTTTCGTGCTGGCCATTCGATTGCGTCACTTGAAGAATTGGCAGCGGTGATTTCGCGCGACGATGATGCAGGGGAAAAAGCGCGGTTGATGGCGGAGGTCGCGGCTTATGTGCCGGAGGCATCATCCTCGTATTTCGGGTATTAAAGACGGCGAAAGGCGCTTCCGGATAGCCTGAAGCAAATGGTTGCGCAGCTGCCCGTGCCTGATCGCTGCCTGACGAAAGCCATGACAGTTTCCGAAAAAACAGGCATCTTCACCCCCCCTTCCTGGGGTCTTTTTGGCAACCTCTTTGCATTTGGTCCGCCCGGCCTTATGCGACGGCCCTTCGGATACCAAAGCGGCGATGGCAAAACCATCTGCCAAAGGGGGGGCAGTGGCCCGTCCATCGGGCGATGAGAATCTGCGTCAGGCGAAAGTCGTCGCAAAGGTTGTGCGGAAAGTCTCTAACAGCTCTGCCAGCGGAGCGGATGTGCCGCCGAAGGAGACATCGCTGCCGCAGAACTTGCCGACCGTTGTGAGTGTCAGGCCCGCCTGTCCGGCGGCGGTCATCAGCGCTTCGGCCTGATCAAAGTTGCAGGCAATCAGATACCGCGCCTGATCTTCGCCAAAAAGGGTCGGCGTATCGGCGGCGTCCAACACCACACCCACGCCTGCACCTTCGGCCAGTTCGAAGGCAGCCAGCGCAAGCCCACCATCGCCAAGGTCGGTGCAGGCTTTGATATTGTCCCTGTTGGCGCGGATGAAATCGCCGTGGGCCTTTTCTGCTGCCAGATCGACGGCGGGTGCGTCGCCTTCTGTGCGGCCAAAGACGGTTGCCAACAAGGCGGATTGACCAAGGTGGCCTGCGCTGTCGCCCAGCACCAGCGCCACATGGCCGTCGCGCACATCACAGCCGATGATGTCATCCGGGTGGTCGATCAGCCCCACGGCACCGATGGTCGGCGTGGGCAGGATCGCGGCCCCGTCGGTTTCATTGTAAAGCGACACGTTGCCGGAGACGATTGGCATATCCAGCGCGCTCACGGCCTCCCCAATGCCTTTGATCGCGCCAACGAATTGGCCCATGATACGCGGCTTTTCGGGGTTGCCGAAATTCATGTTGTCCGTGGTGGCCAGAGGTCTGGCACCCACAGCAGTCAGGTTGCGATAGGCTTCTGCCACGGCCTGTTTGCCGCCTTCAACCGGATTGGCCTGTACGTAGCGCGGGGTCACGTCGGAGGTGAAGGCGATGGATTTGTCGGTGCCATGCACGCGGATGATGCCTGCGCCGATGCCGGGCGTGCGGGCGGAATCCGCCATGACCATCGTATCGTATTGTTCAAACACCCAGTTTTTTGCCGCATAGTTCGGGTCTGAAATCAACGCGCGGAGCCCGTCAATCGGATCAACACCGGGTACGTCCGACAGGGGCACTGCGGGCGGTGTTTCTTCCCAAGGCCGATCGTATTCGGGGGCGGTGGAGGCGAGTTTGCTGAGCGGCAGATCCGCCTTCAATTCGCCGTTGAGCATGATGAGAAACCGGTCTTCGGCCAGTGTTTCGCCGACGATGGCGAAATCGAGGTCCCATTTGTCAAACACGGCTTTGGCCTCGGCTTCAAGCTCGGGCTTGAGGACCATCAGCATCCGTTCCTGAGATTCTGACAGCATCATTTCATAGGCGGTCATGTTTTCCTCGCGCGTGGGCACCTTTTCCAGATCAAGCCGCACGCCAAGCCCGCCTTTGTCGCCCATCTCAACCGCAGAGCAGGTGAGACCCGCAGCCCCCATGTCCTGAATGGAAATCACGGCACCGGTGGCCATCAATTCCAGCGTCGCTTCCATCAGACGTTTTTCGGTGAAAGGGTCACCGACCTGCACCGTGGGGCGCTTTTCCTCAATGGTGTCGTCGAATTCGGCGCTTGCCATTGTTGCGCCACCGACGCCATCGCGGCCCGTTTTGGCACCAAGGTACACGACGGGCATGCCCACGCCAGAGGCGGCGGAGTAGAAGATTTTGTCCGCATCCGCGAGACCAGCGGCAAAGGCGTTCACAAGGCAGTTGCCATTGTAGGCAGGATCAAAGCGTACTTCGCCGCCGACAGTTGGCACGCCAAAACAGTTGCCGTATCCGCCGACGCCCGCCACAACACCGTGAACAAGCTGGCGGGTCTTGGGGTGGGACGGCTCACCAAAGCTGAGTGCGTTCATTGCCGCGATGGGGCGTGCGCCCATTGTGAAAACATCGCGCAGGATGCCGCCGACGCCGGTGGCCGCCCCCTGATATGGTTCGATATAGGAAGGGTGGTTGTGGCTTTCCATTTTGAAAACCAAGGCCTGGCCGTCACCAATGTCCACAATGCCCGCGTTTTCGCCCGGTCCGCAGATCACCTGCGGGCCAGTGGTGGGTAAGGTACGCAACCATTTTTTGGATGATTTGTAGGAACAATGCTCGTTCCACATGGCCGAGAAGATGCCCATTTCCGTGTAGTTCGGCTCGCGCCCGAGAATTGATTTCACTTCCTCAAACTCTTCGGGGGTGAACCCGTGGGCGGCAATGATCTCGGTTGTGATGGCAGGTTCTTGCATTGGCTCAACGTCCCCCGTGGCGGTGCTTGGCACGTCTCTTAGAGGATGCGGCAACGGGGGGAAAGAGGGCGGCTGGAGCAGGAGACGTAAAAAGGACCGCACCTGGGGGGAGGTGCGGCCCTGTTGCAGTCTTGAAGACTGCGCGAAGTAGATAGTTACATCACGATGACGGTAGTGCGTGTTTCGTCGTCACGCTTTGAGCCGTCCTGCGCCTTCAGGTAGAGTTCGTCGGCGGTTGTATCCAAAAAGATTTTACCGTCGCGCAGCTCCACACTTTCGGGCAGCAGCGTCACTACCAGTGTTTCAGCATCAATTTTGGTGTCGCTTACCAGGTCGACGACCATTTCTGGATTGCCCTGTGCGTCAAATGTCAGATTTTCCACCACACCCAGTACTTCACCGTCCTGCGTTTTGAAATCCGCACCGACCGATGCGATCAGAGCATCGTATTCAGATTTCGGCATCGCCATCCGTGTGGGGTCATATTCCGCAATACCAATACCGGGGCGCTTGGTTGCAAGATCACCGGGGGTAGAAGAACCCACCACGTTGGCCTGTCCACCTTCAGTAATGGCTGGCGAGTTGCCGGTCAGATCGCTTGCGCTGTCGTCTGACGCGAAGGCCATTGGGGCTGCAATCAGTGTAGCGATGGTTGTGGTTGTGATCAAAAATGAGCGTGTCATTTCGGTTACTCCTTCATTCTGTTCTTGTCTGCTGCATCGTTGCAACGGTTGAGAAAAGAACGGGCGGGCGTGCCGGAGGTTCCAAAAAAGATCTGGGGGAGGGGGTGAGTGTGTTTATAACGTGCTGAAAATTATAAAGAAAAGTTCCTCGAAATAATCACTCCGATCATCCCATGCTCTACCTTTCGTCCTTTTTCCCATCTGCCATTTGCTCCTGCGCGGCCTGCGATGCCGCTGCGGCGATGGCTGCGGTGTCCTCGGGCGTCAGGTCGGCGGCGTTTTCCATTGATGGCAATGCGACGCGTACTTCGCGGCGGGCAAATTCAATGCCGTTCTCCGCAAAGGCGGCGTTGACCCGGTTGAAGATTTCCTTGCGGATCATGAATTGTTTGCCCGGTTTGGCCATAAACTTGCCCCGGATCACCATGCCGACATCGTCGATCTCAAGCACGCCCTGCGATTTGAAGGGTTGCAGGAAGTCGTTTTTGAACTCGGGGATTTCCAGCATTTGCTGGCCGATTTTCTTGAACAGCTTACGCACCTTGTCTGGATCGGTATCGAACGGGACGGTAAAGCGCAGTTTCATGATCACCCAATCGCGTGAGAAATTGGTGATTTTGGGAATTTCACCGTAGGGGATGGTGTGAACGGGGCCTTTGTGGTGGCGCAGTTGCATGGAGCGGATTGAAATTTTCTCGACCGTGCCCATCGTGCCTTCGACCTCAACATATTCGCCGGTGCGAAAAGCGTCATCCACCAGAAAGAAGATGCCCGAGACCACATCGGTGACCAGTTTCTGCGCGCCGAAACCGATGGCCAGACCGACAATGGATGCACCAGCCAGCAGAGGCGTTGTATCAACGCCGATGTTGCTGAGGCCCAAGAGCAAAAACAGCACCACGATGAAAGTGCGCGCAACCAGAAGCATCAGCGGCAAGACGGTAGACAGCCGCGATCCGCCAGCGCCGCCGCCATCGCCACCTACCTCTTCGGTATCGGGGTCAAATCCCGCAGCAGTCTGTTCCGCAGCCAGTTTGCGATTGATGAAAAGCGACACAGCTTCATAGAGCAGATAACCGATGGACATGATGAACAGAAATTCGACTACAGAAGCGGCAAAGCGTTCCCCAACCCCGGCCGAGGCGATGGATGTTGCGGACATGCCCCAGAAATCGGCAATCGACAGCACCACGATGGCAAAGATCACAACCCGGCCAATGCGGATATAGGCGCGTCTTGAGGCGCGGTAGGCGCGTTCGGCCACCGGCCCTTCGCCGGTCATTGCAGGTGTCAGATGGCGCACCAGCCCGCGGATGGCGGTGTCCAGCGCCGGGGCAAAGATCAGCAGGATCATGGTTTTGTAATGCGGCGCTGTGGCAAGCAATTCAAAGTTGCCGTAGCTGACCACGATGTTCACGATCCACCAGACTACGACGATCATCGCAATCGTGACATAAGGAAACGCCCGCGCCGCGCGGTCCTCCATTGGCGTGACGTCAGGGTCGGACCCGCGCATCATACTTGTGGCCGCTGCGTGGTAGCGCCAGAAAACGGCAATCAGATAGATGTGCATCGACAGGTTCAGCCAGAACCCCAGACGAATCTCACCCAAGGGCACGCCGTTGTTTGCGTTGAAGGTCTGAATTGCCGCCGAAAAGCCGATAAGAAACGCCAGCCAGAACTGGTGAAAGCAAAGCGCCTTGGCGCTTTTGGTGTCAAGGTTCAGCAACCTGTATTCGGGATTCATCGGGGCCATCATGAAAAAGGCAAATGCCAGCATGAGGCGGGGAAAGCCGATCAGGTAGATACCGATCAGCTGAACGGTGGGCACCAAAAGCTCTGGCAATATGATCTGCCCGACGGTGCGCGCGACAATCACAAAGATCACCACGGCGACAACCTGCGTGGTCAGGCGCTGGGCAAGCAGTTGCAGCGTTTCGCGCAAGGTCATGTTCTCGGGGTCGGAGGGCGGCAGGATGCGCCAGTTGCGCGTGGCCCGGCGGAACGCAATCTCTGCCAGCGCTGCTGCACCGAAGACGATGACCATGTACCCCAGCAGTTGCAGAAGACCCGCACCGCCGCCGATCTTGTCATAGAAATTGGTAAAGGCCCGGGCCTGACCGCTGAAAAGATCGGGCAGGCGCTGGACCGGTATGACAACTGATTGCCACGCACCACCGGTGGCATGATAGATGAATTCGCTTTCGCCGTTGTCTGCATCGGCGTTGCCCGCCGCCTCGGTATGTAACTGGTCCAGCAACAGCGCGCGCACTTCGGCGTCCGAAAGGCGCGAGATCAGCGCGTTGGCTGTTTCCGGCGTCAGCGGGTCGGGCAGCGTGGGCGACGTCTCGGCGGTTTGGGCTGTGCCAAAGGACATCTGTGCTGACACGGGCAACGGGGCAACGAAGGCCGCTAGCATGAAGAAAAGCGCGCGCAACAAGCGAAGGATGTTCATGTGTGGACTGCCCATATTGCAAAGCGAAGACCGTCTGGCCCCCGGCTCAGGGTGACGGGGTGTCGCAGCAAGGTCAAAGAAAATGTGCAAGCAAAAAAAAGGCCGAGCACGAAGCTCGGCCAAGTCCAACAGGGAGGTATAAAGGGACGCGCCCGGAAGCGGTCATCCTCTATAAAAGTCGAATTAGGCGTCGGTTTGCCTCCAATCAAGGCAAGACGTGAATTTAATGGGTCATACCAGCTATGCGCTTATTGCATGGCAGGCTGAAATTACATGTTTTTCAGTTGTTTGCGGTAGGAAATGATCTCGTCCTGAACAAACTCCTTAAATGCCGCAACCCGCTTGGATTGCCGCAGTTCTTCGGGGTAGGCCAGAAAAACAGGCACTTCTGCCGATTCCACATCCGGCAGCACGCGCTGCAGGTCAGGAAAATCCTGTGTGACGTAGTCGGGCAGGACCCCGATGCCCAGATCGTGCAAAACACCCTGCAACACGCCGAAATAGTTGTTCACGGTAAGAAGCGAGCGGACCTCGTTGAACAGCAATTGTTGGGCCAGCGTGACGCTTGCCCCCACCTGCGCACTGTCGACATTCTGGCAGATCAGGCGATGCTCGGCCATGTCCTCCATCCGTTCGGGCGTGCCATTCTGTGCGATATATGCAGGCGTTGCATAGAGGCGCATGCGGATCATCATCAGTTTCTTGCGGATCAGATCGGCCTGCGAGGGCTCTTTCATCCGGATTGCCACATCCGCCTCGCGCATGGGCAGGTCCAGCAGACGCTCTTCCAGCATCAGATCGACTTTGAGATCGGGATACTTCTCGTAGAGTTTCGGCAGGCGCGGGGCAAGCCAGAGCGTGCCGAAGCCGGTCGTTGTGGTCACCCGCAATTCGCCAAACACTTCTTCTTCGCTGTCACGAATGCGCGCGGCGGCGGCGTCCACCCGTTTTGTCATGGCTGCGGTGGCGTCGAACAACAGTTCACCCTGTTCAGTCAGGATAAGCCCGCGCGCGTGGCGGTGGAACAGATTGGTGTTCAGTTGTTCTTCCAGCCCGCGTATCTGGCGCGAAACAGCTGATTGTGAGAGGTTCAGCTTGTCACCTGCATGGGTCAGCGATCCTGCATCAGCAACTGCGTGAAAAATTCGAAGCTTGTCCCAGTCCATTGCTGATACGTGCACGCAGGTTTGATGCGGCACCCCTTGTTTCTTGGTTCTGCCCGTGCAGAGTTTCAGGTGATGGCGTAGTCGTATCGTAAATCTGCAAAAAGAACAGGGGGGCAGGCGCGATAATGGAGCCTGTTCACGGAAATGCCCTATACAGGTCAGCATATGTGACCTATAATCAGAAAAAGTTTGTGCGTCTGTGTCGGCACCGGGGAGAAAGCCATGAGCAATCAGAAGATTTCACTGAACGACCGTTTTGATCTGGAAAAATCACCGGTCCTTTTGAATGGCACGCAGGCGCTGGTGCGGATGATGCTGATGCAGGCGGAACGGGACCGCGTGGCGGGGCTGAATACCGCCGGTCTGGTGACGGGATATCGCGGATCGCCGCTGGGTGCGGTGGATTTGCAGATGGCCAAGGCCGAAAAGTTTCTGGCAGAGAAGAACATCACCTTTCAGGCCGGTCTGAACGAGGATTTGGCCGCGACCGCGCTGTGGGGGGCGCAGCAGGCGGAACTGCGCGGGGAAGGCAAATACGACGGCGTTTTCGGTCTGTGGTACGGCAAGGGGCCGGGGGTGGACCGGTCGGGCGATGTGATGCGTCACGCCAATATGGCGGGCACGTCAAAGCACGGTGGCGTGCTGATGGCGATGGGGGACGATCACACCGGCGAATCCTCTACCGTGCTGCACCAGTCCGAATTTGCGATGATCGACGCCTATATGCCGGTGGTGAGCCCGGCGGGTGTGCAGGAAATCCTGGATTACGGCCTCTATGGCTGGGCGCTGTCGCGCTACGCTGGGCTTTGGGTGGGTTTGAAGACGATGAAGGACACGGTTGAGGTGACGTCCGTGGTGGACGGCGACCCGCACCGTATGTCTTTTGTCACGCCTGAATATCCGATGCCCGACGGCGGGCTGAATATACGGCTGGTGGACGAACGGATCACGCAGGAGGCGCGGTTGATTGATCACAAGCGGTATGCGGCGGAGGCTTTTGCCCACGCGAACGGGATCGACAAGCGGGTCTGGGGCAAGCCCGGAGCCAAGATCGGATTTGTAGCGGCGGGCAAGAACTGGTTGGACCTGATCCACGCGCTGAGCCTTTTGAACATTGACGAGAAGGAGGCCGAACGGCTGGGCATCACGACATACAAGGTGGGGCAGACGTGGCCGCTGAACATGAAGGGATTTCACGACTGGGCCGAAGAGCTAGACCTGATCGTGGTGGTCGAGGAAAAGCGCAAGCTGATCGAAGTGCAGATCAAAGAGGCGCTCTTTGACGACGACATGCGCCACCGGGTTTATGGCGGGCGGAAGAACGGCAAGGAATTCTTTACCGCGCGCTGGGCGCTGGACCCTGTCGATATTGCCGAAAAGCTGGGGCAGGTGCTGATCGAAGAGGGGCGTGAGACCGACGGGATCAAGGCGGGCTTGGCCGCGCTGGATGAAGCGCGGCGCGGCGACAACGCCGAAGAGATCGCGGCGCGCTTGCCGTATTTCTGCTCGGGTTGTCCGCATAATTCATCGACCAAGGTGCCCGAGGGCAGCCGCGCCTATGCGGGCATCGGCTGTCACTTCATGGCGCAGTGGATGGACCGTGAGACGCTGGGCTTTACCCATATGGGGGGCGAAGGGGCCAACTGGATTGGCGAGGCGCCGTTCTCCACCCGTGCGCATGTGTTCCAGAACATCGGGGACGGCACCTATAACCATTCCGGCGTGCAGGCCATTCGTGCGGCCATCGCCGCGGGCACGACGATGACGTATAAAATCCTCTATAATGATGCGGTCGCCATGACGGGTGGGCAGCATAACGAGGGCGATCTGGACGCGCCGCGCATTGTGGCCGAGCTGAAGGCGATGGGGGTGAAGAACCTTGCTGTTGTCTATGACGAAAAAGAGGATGTGCAGGCAGCGGACTTTGGCGGTGTGCCGATGCATGAACGCGCGATGCTGGACAAGGTACAACGCGATTTTGCCGCGACCGAAGGGGTCAGCGCCATTGTCTATGTGCAGACCTGTGCCGCCGAAAAGCGCCGCCGCCGCAAGCGCGGGCTGTTTCCGGACCCCGATAAGCGGTTGTTCATCAATACCGACGTCTGCGAGGGCTGCGGCGACTGCGGGGTGCAATCAAACTGCGTGTCCATCGTCCCGGCAGAGACGGAACTGGGCCGCAAGCGGGCGATTGACCAGTCGTCGTGCAACAAGGACTTTTCCTGCATCAAAGGGTTTTGCCCGTCTTTCGTGACACTGAAAGGCGCAAAGGTGCGCAAGGAAGCGACAACAGAGATCGACATTCCCGATCTGCCGATGCCGGACCTGCCAACAATCAACGGCACGCATAATGTGGTGATTACCGGTGTCGGCGGTACGGGGGTTGTGACCATCGGCGCGCTGATGGCGCAGGCAGCACAGCTGGACGGCAAAGGGGCAGGCATGATGGAAATGGCCGGATTGGCGCAGAAGGGCGGTGCGGTGCATATCCACTGCCGTCTGGCCAATGATCCTGCCGATATTTCCGCCATTCGCGTGGCCACGGGTGAGGCGCATGCGCTGATCGGGGGGGATCTTGTGGTTTCCGCCGGATCCAAAACGCTTGGGCTGACGCGGGCGGGCCAGACGGGGGCGGTGGTTAACGCGCATCAGATCATCACGGGGGATTTTACCCGCGATACGGAATTCCAGATGCCCTATGACCGGCTGGAACTGGCGCTTCAGGCGCGGCTCAAGGACGATGTGACGCTGTTCGATGCCTCTGATCTGGCCAAGGCGGCGCTGGGCGATAGCATATTCTCGAATATGATGGTGCTGGGCGGTGCGTGGCAAAAGGGACTGTTGCCGCTGACACTTGAGGCGATGCAGGAGGCAATCCGTCTGAACGGTGCTGCGGTGGAGCGAAACCTGCGCGCCTTCGAGATCGGGCGCTGGGCGGCGCTTTATCCGCAGGACGCGGCGCGGGTGACCCAGCCGAAGGTCGTGCACCTGCCCAAGACGCTGGAAGACAAGATCGCCTTCCGCATGGATCACCTGACCGCCTATCAGAGCAAGCGGCTGGCGAAACGCTATGCCAAGCTGGTGAATTCTGTGGACGACCGCGCCGTCAAGGAAGCGGTGGCCGAAGGGTATCACAAGCTGCTGGCCTACAAGGATGAATACGAGGTCGCGCGGTTGCTGTTGTCGAGCCGTGAGAAAGCCCGCGCCGAGTTCGAGGGTGATTTCAAAATGTCATTCAACCTTGCCCCGCCGATGCTGTCGAAAACCGGCCCGGACGGGCGGCCCATGAAGCGCGAGTTCGGCCCCTGGCTGGAGCGGCCCTTGCGGGTCATGGCCAAGCTGAAGGGATTGCGCGGCACGCCGTTGGATGTCTTTGGCTATACGGCAGAGCGCAAGATGGAGCGGGCGCTGATCAAGCAATACGAGGCGGATATGGCGGATGTGCTGCCCAAGCTGAACGATCAGACGCGCGATGCAATTGTGGCTTTGGCCGCACTGCCCAAGGACATTCGCGGTTTTGGTCCGGTAAAACAGGCAAACGAGCAAAAGGCGGCGAAACGGCGGGAGGAATTGCTGAGTGTGATCCGCGCGGGCGGTCCTCAGATGGCCAAGGCGGCGGAGTGATCTGTCACAGCCCTGTCGCAAAAGGCGGGTAGACTGGCACAAGGACCGGATCGGGGGAAGCACATGCCACGCGGCGCACAGATCAGCTATGCCCCGTCTGTTCAAAGCCGATCAGGTCGCGCACTGGTGCGGCTGATGGAAAACACCACGGGACGGCGCGGGCTGATCCGCCGCGCGCAAGGTTTTGAAGCCGAGATCACAGCGGAGCAGGGGTTCTTTGATGTCATGGCGGCGCGTTACGGGCTGAGCCTTGAGGTCGTGCAGGGGTCGCTTGATCTGGTGCCGCGTGAAGGGCCGGTGATTTTTATTGCCAATCACCCTTACGGGATACTGGACGGGCTGATGCTGGGGCATCTGATGTCGCGGACGCGCGGTGATTTCAGGATTATGGCCAATTCGGTGTTCAGCCTGAGTGCCCAGATTGAAAAACACCTGCTGCCGATCAGCTTTGACACAAGCAGGGAGGCGCTGGGCATCAACCTTGCCACGCGCAAAGCGGCGTTGCGTTATCTGGGTGAGGGTGGTGCGGTTGGTGTGTTCCCCGGTGGAACGGTCAGCACGGGCGCGCGGATATTTGCAAAACCGGTGGACCCGGGCTGGCGGGGGTTTACCGCACGGATGATCGCCAAATCACGCGCCGTTGTGGTGCCGGTCTATTTCGACGGACACACCAGCCGGATGTTCCAGATTGCCAGCCACCTGCACCAGACGCTGCGCCTTGGGCTTTTGGTCAAGGAGTTTCGCAAGCGCGTCGACAGCCCCGTGCGCATCGCCATTGGCGCACCCTTGGGGCGTGACGTTTTGGACCCGCTGGCGGGGGACGCAAAAGCCATGATGGATTTCCTGCGCAAAGCGACCTATGAGTTGTCACCAGAGCCGGTTGTTCCCAGCGAACTGGGCTTTGAGTTTGAGCAACGCAACCGCGCCTGAAAGGGCATCGCGCTATGGCAGTAGGCATTTTCGACAGTGGATTGGGCGGTTTGACCGTTCTGTCAGCCGTGCAAGAGCGCTTGCCGGAGGTTGATTTTGTCTATCTCGCCGACAGCGCCCATGCGCCTTACGGCGTGCGCACCGCCGATGATATCTATGATCTGACCACCGCCGCCGTGCAGCGCCTGTTCGATGCGGGCTGTGATCTGGTTGTTCTGGCGTGCAACACGGCCTCTGCCGCTGCACTGCGCCGGATGCAGGAGGCTTGGGTGCCCGAGGACAAGCGGGTGCTGGGCGTTTTCGTGCCGTTGATCGAAGCTCTGACAGAGCGACAGTGGGGCGATAATTCGCCGCCGCGCGAGGTTGCGGTCAAGCATGTGGCGCTGTTTGCGACGCCTGCCACGGTGGCAAGCCGCGCGTTCCAGCGCGAACTGGCCTTTCGGGCCATCGGTGTCGATGTCGAAGGTCAGGCCTGCGGCGGCGTGGTGGATGCGATTGAGGACGGTGATTTTATTCTGGCCGAGGCGCTGGTGCGGTCGCATGTGGATGCGCTGCGCCGCAAGATGCCCGAACCGAACGCGGCCATTCTGGGCTGTACGCATTACCCGCTGATGCAGGAAACCTTTCAGGATGCGCTGGGCCCGGATGTGGCGGTCTATAGCCAGGCCAATCTGGTGGCCGAAAGCCTTGCAGACTATCTGACGCGCCACCCCGACAAGATCGGCACGGGCGAGGCCGCCTATCTGACCACGGGCGACCCCAAGCGGGTCAGCAGCCGCGCCACACAGTTTTTGCGACGATCAATCCAGTTCACTGCCGCTTGATTTTCGCATAAACCACTTCCCAACGAGGGACTTACGACAATGTACAATATCGCAATTCTGGGCGCTTCCGGCTATACGGGCGCTGAACTGATACGGCTGATCGCCGACCATTCCTCCATGCAGATCAAGGCTCTGGGGGCCAATTCTAAAGCGGGTCAGAACCTTGCGGATGTTTTTCCGCACCTGCGCCATCTGGATCTGCCCGCACTTGTGACGGTGGATGAGATTGACTTTGACCAGATTGATCTGTGTTTCTGCGCGCTGCCGCATAAAACCTCGCAGGAGGTGATTGCGGCGCTTCCGGCAGACCTCAGAATCGTGGACCTCTCGGCGGATTTCCGGCTGCGCGATCCGGCGGAATACGAACGGTGGTATGGCAATCCGCACGCCGCATTGGAGCAGCAGAAAGAGGCGGTTTACGGGCTGACCGAGTTCTACCGCGAAGAGATCAAGACCGCGCGTCTGGTGGCGGGCACAGGGTGCAACGCGGCCACCGGGCAATTCGCGCTGCGGCCCCTGATCGCGGCGGGGGTGATTGATCTAGACGACATCATCCTTGATCTGAAATGCGCGGTATCGGGTGCGGGGCGGGCGTTGAAGGAAAACCTGCTGCACGCGGAATTGAGCGAAGGATACCACGCCTACGCCATCGGCGGCACGCACCGGCATCTGGGCGAGTTTGATCAGGAATTCAGTGCCGTGGCAGGGCGGCCCGTTAAGGTGCAGTTCACGCCGCATCTTGTGCCCGCAAACCGGGGGATTCTGGCGACAGTCTACGTGAAGGGGTCCGCCGAAGTCATTCATAACACGCTGGAAAATGCATACGCGGATGAACCGTTTGTTGAGGTGATTCCGTTGGGGCAGACACCCAGCACGCGCCATATCAGAGGATCGAATTTCGTGCATATCGGCGTGACAGCCGACCGGATTGAAGGGCGGGCTATCATCACCGCAGCGCTCGATAATTTGACCAAGGGCAGCAGCGGGCAGGCGTTGCAGAATGCCAATCTGATGTTAAATATACCGGAGACGGAGGGGCTGATGATGGCTCCGCTTTTCCCTTAACCGGATGGTGCACCTGTGAAAAGCCTGAAGAAACAACGACGTATTCAGATCATCGCGGTGGCGGTTGTGGCCCTGATCGGCTCTACCGCGCTGATTGGCTACGCGATGCGCGACGGGATCAACTTTTTCCGTGCACCCAGCCAGATCATGGCAGAACCCCCGTCGCCCGATGAGATTTTCCGCATCGGGGGTCTGGTGGTTGAAGGGTCGATCAGACCGGACGAGGGCCAGAGATTCTTTTTTGAGGTCACGGATGGCGGCGCGGTTGTGAAGGCGCATTACGTGGGTGACGATGTTGCTCCCGATCTGTTTTCCGAAGGCGAAGGTATGGTCGGTACGGGCCGATACATCAACGGCGTCTTTGAAGCGACTGAAATCCTTGCCAAACATGACGAGACGTATATGCCCTCCGAGGTGATTGACGCGCTGAAGGAACAGGGCGTTTACGTGGACCCGGACGCATAGCACCGCGCGCTGGCCTTAATCCCCGTTAACCATTTTCTGCGCTTTTCGTTGCCACATGCAGCGGGGAGAGCACGATGGTATCGGTCAGAGACATAGCGCAGGAGATTGTTGTCCGTGAGGGTGGCTTTGTGAACGATCCCGATGATCCGGGCGGGGCGACAAATCACGGTGTTACGATCCACACCATGCGGCGTTTGGGCGTTGATGTGACCGGTGATGGCACGGTCAATGTGGCCGACGTGCGCGCGCTGAGCCGTGAGCAGGCCGTTGATATCTTTATCACCCATTACTTTGAACGCCCCCGTATCGGGGCTTTGCCTGAACCGCTGCAGCCGTCGGTTTTTGATATGTATGTGAACGCCGGGTCTAACGCGATCCGGATTCTGCAACAGCTTTTGCGCGACATCGGGATCAATGTGACCGTTGACGGCATTATTGGCCCGCACACGATTAAATCAGCCGCGCAGGCAATGCGTGCGGCCCCTGATCATCTGGTCGATGCCTACGGGATTGCACGGCGCAACTATTACTTCCGACTGGCTGACAAACGCGTTGCCAGCCGCAAGTACGCGCGCACGCGGGCAGGTGGCAAAGGCGGCTGGATCAGGCGGGCAGAGGAATTTATCGCGCCGCAATACCACCTCAGCACGGTGGAATTTAAGCAAAGGGTCGCATCATGGGCTTGATTGAACGGGCGTTGACGCTGTTTTTCGGTGGGTCGCAAAACGTGGTGCGCGACACGGTCGAGGTGTTTCGGGAGAATGCGGAAGCAGGGGCCCAACGCAGCGCCGGGGTGCAGGGGCAGGCGATGCAACAGTTCGGGACGGAATTCGCCGTGCCCCGGCGCGGCTGGTTTGACCGGTTCATGGACGGTCTGAACCGTCTCCCGCGTCCGGCGCTTGCGCTGGGAACACTCGGGCTTTTTGTCTCTGCCATGATTGCGCCCCTGTGGTTTTCCGAACGCATGCAGGGCATCGCGCTGGTGCCGGAACCGCTTTGGTGGCTGTTGGGTGTGATCGTGTCATTCTATTTTGGCGCGCGCCATCAGGTCAAAGCGCAGGAATTCCAGCGTGAGATCGCGGGCAGCGTCACACGCGTGCCGCAAGTGCTTGAGAACATTCAGGCCATTCGCAAGCTGGGGGCGGGAAGTGTTGCCGTGGCAGACACCGCACCGGATGCGGACCTGTCGGTGAGCGTGGTCAAGTCTCATGGCAACGCAGCCCTTGATGCGTGGCGGCGCAGCCGGACCTGACTGCGACGCAAATGCGCAGGTCCTCACGCTGAATTGACATGGCGCATGGGGCCCTTTCGGCCTATGTTTGCGGCATGATTACAGAACTCGGACATTTCGCGCTGGTCCTCGCGTTTCTCGTGGCGATTGTGCAGACGGTTGTGCCCTTGATCGGGGCGCAGAAACGCTGGGCCGGATGGATGGCGCTGGCAGAACCCGCGGCAAACGCACAGTTCGCACTTACGGCGCTTTCCTTTGGCGCGCTGATGTGGGCTTTTGTGGTTTCTGACTTTTCGCTGCAACTGGTCTGGCTGAATAGCCATTCTGCCAAGCCGATGCTTTATAAGATCAGCGGCACATGGGGCAATCACGAAGGGTCGATGCTGCTTTGGGTGCTTATCGTGACCTTGTTTGGCGCGATGGCGGTGTGGTTTGGCAAGGGCTTGCCGCCCACCTTGCGCGCGCGGGTGCTAGCCGTGCAATCGGCCATCGCGGTGGCGTTTTTCGCCTTTATCCTCTTCACTTCCAACCCTTTCATCCGTCTCGATACGCCGCCCTTCGACGGTCAGGACCTCAACCCGTTGTTGCAAGACCCGGGTTTGGCGTTCCATCCGCCGTTTCTCTACCTCGGCTACGTTGGTCTCAGCATGGCGTTCAGTTTTGCTGTTGCCGCCCTGATCGAAGGGCGCGTGGACGCTGCGTGGGGCCGCTGGGTCCGTCCTTGGACGCTTGCGGCGTGGGTTTTCCTGACCATCGGTATCGCATTGGGATCCTGGTGGGCCTATTACGAGCTGGGCTGGGGCGGTTTCTGGTTCTGGGACCCGGTCGAGAACGCATCGTTTATGCCGTGGTTGCTGGCCGCCGCATTGCTGCATTCGGCCATCGTCGTTGAAAAGCGCGAAAGCCTGAAAAGCTGGACGATCCTTCTGGCGATCCTTGCCTTCGGTTTCTCGTTAATCGGCACGTTCATCGTGCGCTCAGGGCTGCTGACCTCTGTACATGCCTTTGCCAATGATCCAGAGCGGGGCGTATGGATTCTGCTTATTATGGCTTTTTTCATGGGTGGTGCCTTGGTGCTGTTCACCTTGCGCGCCGGCGCGATGGAGGCGAAAGGCGTCTTCGGCCTTGTCAGCCGCGAAAGTGCCCTGGTGGTCAACAACCTGCTTCTTGCGGTGTCCTGTTTCGTGGTTTTTGTCGGCACCATGTGGCCGCTGGTGGCCGAGATGTTCTTTGACCGCAAGCTCAGCGTCGGACCGCCGTTCTTTAATGCTGCCTTCACTCCGTTCATGATTGCGCTGGGGCTGATCCTGCCCATAGGCTCTGTGTTGCCGTGGAAGCGTGCGAGCGTGCTGCGCGCCATGCGGCCGCTGCGCTACGTCTTTGTTCTGGCGATCGCCATTGGCGGGTTGGCTTATGCGATGCAGACCGGGCGCGGCCTGATCGGGCCGATTGGTATGTTTCTTGGGGCTTGGCTGCTGATGGGCGTGGTGGTTGAGCTGATCCAACGCACAGGACGTGGGCCGGACAGGTTGGGCCGTTTGGTGCGTCTGCCGCGCGCCGATTGGGGCAAGGCAACCGCACATGCGGGGCTTGGCGTTACGATGGCAGGTGTCGCTGGGCTGACGGCCTGGACCATTGATGACATCCGCGTCGCACAGTTTGATACGCCTTGGACGGTCGGCAGCTATGAGTTTACGTTGACGGACGTGCAGGAGGTACGCGGCCCGAACTACCTGTCGACTATGGGGTTTGTGACCCTGTCGCAGGACGGCAGCGTTCTGGCCGAGCTCAGGCCCGAGCGGCGGTTTTATCCTGTGGCACAGATGCCCACGACCGAAGCGGCCATTGACTATAACCTCGCCCGGGACGTCTATGTTGTTATCGGGGGCGAACAGGACGGCGGCGGCTGGACCGTGCGCGTTTATGTTAAACCGATGACCAACTGGATCTGGATCGGCTGCGCGCTGATGGCCTTGGGTGGTTTGCTTAGCCTGACGGACAGGCGCTTTCGCGTGGGGGCCGGAGCGGGCAAGCGCAGACAGCAGGCGGTGCCAGCAGAATGAAACGCTTGCTTCTGATTGTCTTGCTGTGGGCCACGCCCTTGATGGCAGTACAGCCCGACGAAATTCTTGATGATCCGGTGCTGGAAGACCGCGCGCGGGACCTGTCCAAAGGGTTGCGTTGTCTGGTCTGTCGCAACGAAAGCATTGACGAAAGCGATGCGACACTGGCCCGTGATCTGCGTCTTTTGGTGCGCGAACGGCTGGTGGCTGGGGACAGCGACGCGGAGGTGATTGATTTCGTGGTCGACCGCTACGGGGAATTCGTGCTGCTGAACCCGACGCGCACGGGGGCAAATTGGCTTTTGTGGGCGGCGGGTCCGCTGATGCTGCTTTTGGCAGGGGGGATGGGGCTGGTTTACGTGCGGGGGCGGGCGCAAAGTGCCGCGCCGGGCGAAGCACCGCTAAACGACGCGGAAAAGTCCCGGCTGGACGAAATCCTACGCCGCTAATCGCGATCTGACGTGCGGTTTCTCTGGTCCTCGGGCGCGACTTTGATACCCTGCGCGAAAGTATGACCCGAAAGGACGCCCGATCATGGAATATCAGACCATCACCTACACGCTGAAGGATGACATCGCCCTCATCACGCTGGCCCGGCCGGACAAGATGAACGCGCTGACCACCCAGATGCGCGCCGAGATTGCCCATGCGGCCACCCAGGGCGGCAAGGACGCACGGGTTGTGGTGCTGACCGGTGAGGGACGCGCCTTTTGCTCGGGGCAGGATTTGGGCGACAACACCTCTGGCACCTCGGTGGATATGGAACGTACCCTGCGCGATGAATACGCACCGATGCTGCGCGCCATCGTGAACTGCCCGGTTCCGACGATTGCCGCCGTGAACGGTGCTGCGGCGGGGGCAGGGGCAAACCTCGCGCTGGCCGCTGACGTGGTGATTGCCACCGAATCCGCCTATTTCATGCAGGCATTCACCCGCATCGGGTTGATCCCTGACGCGGGCGGCACCTATACGCTGCCGCGGTCAATGGGCACGGCCAAGGCGATGGGAGCCGCACTGTTCGCCGACAAGATCAGCGCCCGGCAGGCCGATGACTGGGGCATGATATGGGAAGCGGTGCCGGATGCGCAGTTTGATGCCCATTGGCGCGCCAAAGCGGCGCATCTGGCGGCTGGGCCCACCCTGGCCTATGCGCGTGCCAAAGAGGTCATTCGCGGCTCATGGGATAACACGTTTGAGGATCAGCTTACCCTTGAGGCGCAAGAGCAGGGCATCTGCGGCAAGTCGCGTGATTTCAAGGAAGGCGTGCTGGCCTTTAGCGAAAAGCGCAGCGCGTCTTTCGAGGGGCGTTAAACCGTTCGCTCGACCAGCAGGACATCCTCGGCCGACAGGCCGGGGCCGGCGGCATGGGCAACCACGGCCACCGCCACACCATCGGCAAGCACTGACTGGACAGAGCCGGAAATGGCTCTGATGGTGATTTCGGGGGGCGGGTTCCCTTTGTCATAGACCACTGCAACCTGATCGCGGTTGGTGCGGCTGTCCGGTACAAATGCGCCCTGCGGCTGGGCTTGTTTCTTCCGTGGCATCTGCATCAGTCCCGCCGCTTCGTCCCAGCGCAGCGCGCCGTCAAATTTGTCCTTGTTCATCACAGGCCCCCCTTGGACCGGGCGACCCGCTTTTGGGCCAGCGCTCCCGTGCGGGCACGGCGCGTGATCGTGGCGGTGAAACCGATCAGAAGAATGATCAGAAAAACGGCAGACTCGGCAAACATCACGCTTCCTTCATTGAGGTGCGCCCAAGCTAGCTGTTCAGCGCGGTTTGGGTCAACGCCGGTGCGGGGATTGTCGGCCCAAGCGAAACAATGCCCTAATTGTGCCTTATTTCGCCGGTGCCTGTTTCGATACGCGCAATGACGGCTGAAACAGTCTGCGGCGTTTATCGTTATTTCCGCGCGGAATTGAACGGCGTCGCGGACGCGACGATTCGTAGCGCGGTGAGCGGAACGTCGATGCTGTTGCGATTTATGCGACAATACCAAATGCAAAAGGCCCGGCGTGGTGCCGGGCCTTGCAAGCGCATCAAACAGGTGACTTACCGGTTTTCAATGTCCACGTAGTCGCGCGCGGTCTCACCCAGATAAAGCTGGCGGGGGCGACCGATTTTGTTCTGCGGATCCGCGATCATTTCTTTCCACTGGGAAATCCAGCCCACCGTGCGGCTAAGCGCGAAGATGGGTGTGAACATCGACGTGGGGAAGCCCATCGCCTCAAGAATGATGCCCGAATAGAAGTCCACATTCGGGAACAGTTTCTTCTCGCTGAAATAAGGATCGTTCAACGCGGCTTTCTCAAGCTCCTTGGCGACCTGAAGGATCGGGTTGTTCTCAACGCCCAACAGCTCCAGGACCTCGTCCGCGCTTTCCTTCATCACGGTCGCGCGCGGGTCAAAGTTCTTGTAGACCCGGTGGCCAAAGCCCATCAGACGGAAGGGGTCTTCCTTGTCTTTGGCGCGTGCGATGAACTCCGGGATCCGGTCGGGCGTCCCGATTTCCTTGAGCATTTCCAGGCAAGCCTGATTGGCCCCGCCGTGTGCGGGCCCCCACAGACAGGCGATACCGGCGGCGATACAGGCAAAGGGGTTGGCACCCGATGATGACGCCAGACGCACGGTGGAGGTTGATGCGTTCTGTTCGTGATCCGCGTGCAGCGTGAAAATACGGTCCATCGCGCGGCTGAGGATCGGGTCCACCACGTAATCCTCTGCCGGAACGGCAAAACACATGCGCAGGAAGTTTGACGCATAATCCAGATCGTTGCGCGGATAGACGAAAGGCTGCCCGATTGTATATTTATAGGCCATCGCGGCAATCGTCGGCATTTTGGCGATCAGGCGGATCGTTGCGACCTCGCGCTGGTGGGCATCGTGAATGTCGGTGCTGTCGTGATAGAACGCAGACATCGCGCCCACAACGCCTGTCATGATAGCCATCGGATGGGCATCACGGCGGAACCCGCGGAAGAAATTCATCATCTGTTCGTGGAGCATGGTGTGGTTTGTCACAAGGCTCTCAAATTCTTCCAGCTCTGCCGGGGAAGGCAGGTTGCCGTTCAAAAGCAGATAGCAGACCTCAAGGTAATGGGATTTGCCTGCCAGCTGGTCAATCGGATAGCCCCGGTGCAACAGCACGCCCGCTTCGCCGTCGATAAAGGTGATGGTGCTGTCACAGGCAGCGGTCGAGGTGAACCCGGGATCGTAGGTAAAGACGTCGGCCTGCCCGTAAAGCTTGCGAATATCCAGAACATCCGGGCCGGCGGTGGGTGAAAAGATCGGCAGGTCGTATTCCTTGCCGTCAATGCTCAATGTTGCTGTTTTTTTGCTCTCTGTCATGCGGTCCCTTTCGTCCTGTTGGCGGTCAGGCTTCTGCCTGCCGTCTGGGGCGCGGCCCTGTGTCGGGGCCGTTCCATCGTGTTATCCCAGCCCATATTGACAGAGCGTTAACCCTATCTCACGTGGCTGCATCGCTCAGGCGGGCGAGGGTTTCCTCGCGTCCCAACACCAGCATCATGTCATAGACCGAAGGTGTCACTGCGCGCCCTGCAAGTGCCGCCCGAAGGGGCCCCGCGAGTTTGCCGAATTTCGTGTCATGTGCGGCGGCAAAGCCGTTCATTACCGTTTCCAGCGTTTCACGATCCCAGCTAGCATTCTGCAACTGCGACGTCAATTCGTTCAGCATACCACGGGATACTGAATCAAGGTTCTTTGCGGCTTTCTCATCCGGCGAAATAGGGCGTGTCGTCAGGACAAAGTGAGCCTTTTCAATAAGTTCCGGAAGGGTTTTTGCGCGTTCTTTCAGGCAGTACATCGCCGTCTGCAATCCGGTGGACTGATCCTGCGTCAAGGCGGGCAGTCCGGCCGCCGCCAGATACGCCTCGCATTCACGCCGCAACGCAGCGTCATCCGCCACCGCAATGTGCTGGCCACAGATATTTTCCAGTTTCTTGAGGTCAAATTGCGCGGGGCTTTTGCGGATGCCGTCCAGATCAAACCAGGCTCTGGCCTGATCGTCGCTGAAAAACTCGTCGTCCCCGTGGCTCCAACCCAGCCTTGCAAGGTAGTTGCGCATGCCCGCCGCCGGATAGCCAAGTGCCTGGTATTCCTGCGCACCCAGTGCGCCGTGCCGTTTTGACAGCTTTTTGCCGTCATCGCCGTGAATAAGCGGGATATGCGCCCAGACGGGCACGTCCCATCCCATCGCGTTATAGATCATCATTTGCCGCGCGGCATTGTTAAGGTGATCGTCGCCCCGGATGACATGGGTAACACCCATGTCATGGTCATCAACCACCACCGCCAGCATGTAGACAGGCGTGCCGTCCGAACGCAGGATAATCATGTCATCCAGTTGCTCATTGCGGATCGTCACATCCCCCTGCACCCGGTCGCGGATCACTGTTTCGCCTTGCTGCGGGGCTTTGATGCGGATGGCATAGGGCGCATCGGGATGGGTTGCGGGATCGGCATCACGCCAGGGGGACCGGAAGAGCGTGCTCTTGTTCTCTGCCTTTGCGGTCTCGCGGAAGGCGGCAATTTCGTCCGGCGTGGCGAAACACTTATAGGCTTTGCCCTGCGCCAGCAGCTCTTGTGCGACTTCGGCATGGCGCGGCGCATTGTCGAACTGGCTCACGATTTCGCCGTCGTGATCCAGCCCAAGCCATGCCATGCCTTGCAGGATCGCCTCTGTCGCCTCGGGGGTGGAGCGGGCGCGATCGGTGTCTTCGATCCGCAACAGGAACTCTCCGCCACGTCCGCGCGCATACAGCCAGTTGAACAGCGCCGTCCGCGCACCTCCGATATGCAGAAATCCGGTGGGAGACGGGGCGAAACGGGTGACGACGGGGGCTGACATGCGCGGTACTTTCTCACATATGATGAACGGGGCAGGTCAGCGTTTACCTTTTGCTAACCAAGCTGCCCATAAGGTTTGCGCCTGTCTATCCAGTGCGATGAACGGGGGCAAGCATGGGCCGTGTGGGCCAGATGATCGCAGGTGCGGTAACCCGTGTTCAGACGACGCTTCTGGCGCAGCGCGGTGGCATGCTGGGCTGGGTGCCGGTGTGTCTGGCATTCGGGATCGGGTGCTATTTTGCGCTGCGGGTCGAACCGCATGCGACGGTCTTTTTCGGACTTCTTGGGCTGGCGGCTTGCACCTTTGCCGTCTCCCGTCTGCTGAACGATGCGCTGTCCCCGTTCGCTGTCGGCGTGGGGCTGTGCCTTGTGGGGTTCGTGCTGGCGGGCGCGCGGGCGCATTCGGTGGCGGGGCCCGTGCTGGGCTGGCGCTACTACGGCGCGGTAGAGGGCCGCATCGTTGCGATGGACCGCAGCCAGTCCGACGCGCTGCGTCTTACGCTGGATCAGGTGCGTCTGGACCGTGTGCCGCCGCAGCGCACACCAGACCGGGTGCGCATCTCGCTGCACCATGAAGGATCGGTCGGGATCACGCCGGAACCGGGATTGCGCGTCATGACCACCGCGCATTTGTCTCCGCCCTCGGGCGCGGTAGAGCCGGGCGGTTTTGATTTTCAGCGCCATGCGTGGTTTGCGCGGCTGGGGGCGGTGGGCTATTCCCGCGTGCCGCTGATGGGGGTGGCACCACCACAGGACGGGCAGGCGGGGCTGCGGGTGTTCCGCATCCGAATGGCAGCTTCGGCCCGGATCCAGCAAGCGCTGCTGGGGGACACCGGCGGCTTTGCCGCCGCCATCACCACCGGTGATCGCAGCGCCATCAGCCGTGACGCGCTGGAGGCGCTGCGCGCCAGCAACCTTGCGCATCTGCTGGCCATCTCTGGCCTGCACATGGGGTTGCTCAGCGCGCTGGTTTTTGCCGCCCTGCGCGTGCTGCTGGCCCTGCATCCGGGTGTTGCGTTGCGCTGGCCGACCAAGGGGATTGCCGCTGTCGGTGCGTTGATTGCAGCGGCGGGGTATCTGGCGCTGTCGGGGGGCAACGTGGCCACGCAGCGGGCGTTTATCATGGTGGCCGTTGCGCTGGCCGCATTGATCATTGGGCGGCGCGCATTGTCTTTGCGCGCGGTTGCTGTGGCCGCGATCATCGTCTTGGCGTGGCGGCCAGAGGCGCTGATGGGGCCGGGGTTCCAGATGTCCTTTGCCGCGACCACAGCGCTTGTCGCCGTCTTCGGCTGGCTGCGGAACATCGAACGGGACTTTCTGCCCCGCTGGGCCAAACCGATTTTTGCCACGGTGGTGTCTTCGGCGGTTGCCGGTCTTGCCACCGCCCCGATTGCGGCGGCCCATTTCAACGCGGTCGCGCATTACGGGCTGATTGCAAACCTGATGTCCGTGCCGCTGATGGGCATTCTGGTGATGCCAGCGGCAATACTGTCATTGGTGCTGGCCCCCTTGGGGCTGGAATGGATTGGCCTCTGGATCATGGGGCTGGGCTTGGACTGGATTTTGTCCGTGGCGCATTTCATTGCCGGGCTTGAAAACGCGCGGGGCTATGTGATGGGGCCGGGGCCTTGGGTCCTGCCCTTGCTGGCGATGGGCTTTCTGATAATGATTCTGTGGCGCGGGCGGCTGCGCTTTGCGGGGCCTGTGATGATGATGCTGGCTTTCGTGCTGTGGCACGGCGCGTCACGCCCCGATGTTCTTGTGTCGGATACCGGGACGCTGGTGGGCCGGATGACAGACGCAGGCCGGGCGCTCAGCAAGGCGAAAGGCGCAGGTTTTGTCGCGCGCAACTGGCTTGAGAACGATGGCACAGGGCGCAGCCAACGTGCCGCAGCGGAGCTGTGGAGGGAAGGGCCAATCATCCATGCTTCGGGCAAAAGGGCCACTGCGCGGATCGTCTCCTGCGCTGCGGGTCAGGTTGTTGTCACCTCAGCCGAGGCTGACCATCTGCGTGGCCAGCCTTGTCTGCTTTTTGATCCTCAGACGCTCAAACGCACCGGATCCGTCGCGCTCTGGGCGCAAGAGGACGGCTGGCGTATTGTCACGGCCCGTGATCTGGCGGGAGACAGGCTCTGGACCAATTGGCCCAAGCCTGACCGCCGCGATCAATATGTGCGGATCAATCCCACCAAGCGGCCCTGAACCTTGACCTGATCAGAGGGCAGCACCCGCGTGTCGTAGGCCGGGTTCGCGGCTTCCAGCGCGATGGACGCGCCTTTGCGGCGGAAGGTTTTCAGCGTTGCTTCACTGTCCTCGACAAGGGCCACAACGATGTCGCCATCGTCGGCCACCGATGTTTCGCGGATGACAACGACATCTCCGTCATTGATCCCGGCGCCGATCATCGAATCGCCTTTGACCTCAAGCGCATAATGATCACCCGAACCGGCGATCATCCCGCCGGGCACGGTCACCGAATGGGTCATGTGGTTGATAGCCTCAATCGGGACACCGGCGGCGATCTTGCCCATCACCGGTACACTTTGCGCGTCGGCCTGCGCGACAGGCATCGCGTTGGCGGGCGGCGGCGTATCGGGACGGTCGCCATCAATCACACGTGGCGTGAAACCGGTGGTTGCCACCCCGCCAAGGCTTTCGGGCAGTTTCACAATCTCAATCGCGCGGGCCCGGTGGGCCAGACGCCGGATAAATCCACGTTCCTCAAGCGCTGTGATCAGACGGTGAATGCCCGATTTCGACCGCAGATCCAGCGCCAGCTTCATTTCGTCAAAACTGGGCGGCACACCGTCGCGCTGCACCCGCTTGTGAATAAACGACAGAAGATCGAGTTGTTTCTTGGTCAGCACAGCAACACCTTTTCACAAATGATTTTGGTTTGTTCTAGTGATGTTCCTGTTTTGTGTCAACATCGACGTGACATTGCGTCAAATAGGAATGTAGCTGACATTTTCGCCCTTGCTGCGTGCCGGATCGCCCACAGGACGGATCACCAGTGCATTGGCAGCGGCCAGCACGCTTAACAGCGAACTGTCCTGTCGCTCATCAGGGGTCAGGGCCCCGTCATGCAGTTTTGCACGCATGTAGTGGGCACGCGGTCCGTTGGCGGGCAAGGCCGTTGCAAGCGGCGCCGTGCAGATGTCGGCCTCAATCGGAAGGCCCAACATTTTGCGCAACACGGGTGCCACAAAAACATGGCCGCAGACCATCGCAGAGACCGGATTGCCGGGCAAACCGATCATCGCGGCCTGTCCCAGACGGCCCGCCATCAGGGGTTTGCCCGGGCGCATCGCCACCTTGTAGAAACTCTGTTCCATCCCGAGTTCCGCCGCCACCGGGGCCACCAGATCATGATCGCCAACCGACGCGCCACCAATGGTCACGATCAGATCCGCGCCCCGCGCGAGTTCAAAAGCCTGCCTGAGAGAGGACATGCTGTCGCGCGCAATTGGCAGCAGCCGCGCGGTGGCTCCTAAATCCTCGACCATCGCGGCAAGGCCATAGCTGTTGGAGGCGACAATCTGGTCGGGGCCGGGGATCTCTCCGGGCTGGACCAGTTCATCACCAGTGGCCAGAATCGCAACCACCGGTTTGCGCACGACAGGCACACGGGCGATGTTCATCGCTGCCAACAAGGCGATGTCAGCCGGACGCAGCGGCAAGGGTGCTGAGACGCGCTGCCCCTGTTTGAAATCGCCTCCGGCAGGGCGAATGTTGTTCTTGTCCCCGATCTCATGGCCCAGCGTGATCAGATCCCCGCGTCGTTCGGTATCCTCCTGAATAACGACAAAATCTGCTCCGTCTGGCACGGGGGCACCGGTGAAGATACGCACGGCCTGACCGGCCCGCAGAGTGCCATTGAACCGGTGTCCCGCTGCCGCTTCGCCGACAACCTTGAACATCGCATCCGGCTCAACCTCGGCACGGCGCAGGGCATAGCCATCCATTGACGAGGCGGCAAAAGGCGGTTGTGTGCGGGTTGCCGTGACATCCTGGGCCAACACGCGACCCGACGCCGCGCGAAGGGGCACCTCTTCGGTTTCCAGCGGGTCCACCAGCGCCAGCAGCTTATCAAGCGCCTGCGCAACCGGGATCATGACGCCTCGAACCGGCCCGATTTGCCGCCATCCTTCAAGATAACGCGCAAGCCGCTGATTTCCATCGTTTTATCAACAGCCTTGGTCATGTCATAAACGGTCAGGGCCGCGACCGACGCGGCGGTCAGCGCTTCCATTTCCACCCCGGTCTGGCCCGTTGTCTTGACGGTCGCGGTGATCCGCACACCGGGCAAATCGCTGTCAAGCTCCAGCTCAACCGCAACCTTACTGATCGGCAGAGGATGGCACAGCGGGATAAGATCAGGCGTGCGTTTTGCCGCCATGATGCCAGCAAGCCGCGCCACGCCAAGAACGTCGCCCTTCTTTGCACGCCCTTGTACAATGATATCAAAGGTTTCGCGCTGCATCTTGATGTGGTTTTCCGCGCTCGCCACGCGGGCGGTCACGGCCTTGTCCGACACATCGACCATCTGGGCATCGCCCTTGGCGTCAAAATGGGTCAGTGCCATCACATGCCACCGGGCGTCAGCGGGTTGGCAAGCAGGCTGCGGGTGGCTTGCGCGACGTCGTCCTGCCGCATGAGGCTTTCACCGATCAGAAAGGTGCGTGCGCCGTACATCGCCATATCAGCAAGGTCCTGCGGTGTGTTCAGGCCACTTTCGCACACGATCATCCGATCCGCAGGCACATCCCCCGACAGGGTGCGCGTCACATCAAGAGACGTCTCGAAAGTATTGAGATTGCGATTGTTTATCCCGATCATTGTGCTTTTCAGCTGGCTGGCGCGCGCGAGTTCTGCGGCGTCATGCACCTCGATCAATGCATCCATGCCCCATTCAGTTGCCGCCGCTTCAAGCTCTGCTGCTTGGGCGTCTGAAACCGATGCCATGATGATCAGAACGCAATCGGCTCCAAGGCTGCGCGCTTGGGCAACCTGATAGGTATCATAGAGGAAATCCTTGCGCAGGACCGGCAGATCACAGGCCGCGCGGGCCGCGGTCAGAAATTCCTTAGCGCCCTGAAAGCTGGGCGTGTCTGTCAGCACCGACAAACAGGTCGCCCCACCATCCGCGTAGGCCTGCGCCAGGGCGGGGGGATCAAAATCATCACGGATCAGGCCCTTGGACGGGCTCGCTTTCTTGATTTCGGCAATCAACCCGTACCCCTCGCGAGAGGCGGCATGCAGTGCGTCCGCAAAGGGGCGCACCGGGCTTGCGGCATGCGCTTCGGCTTCCACTTCGGACAGGGGCTTTGCGGCCTTGTCGGCGGCCACTTCCTCCAGTTTGTAGGCTTTGATCTTGTCTAGAATGGTCTGCGTCATGGTGCCTCCGGGTCGCCCCAGTTTATGGGGTCAAAGCCCTGTGCCTGCAACCATGCATTGGTCCGGCTGAACGGGCGTGATCCAAAAAAACCGCGATAGGCTGACAGGGGCGAGGGATGCGCGCTTTCGATCTTGAGATTGCACACCGGATCCACCCGCCGCGCTGCGGTCTGCGCGGGACCGCCCCACAGGATGTAGGCCTTGGGCCGTGCGGCAAGCCGGTCCAGCACCTGTGTGACCAGATGGTGCCAGCCCAGCCGCGCGTGCGCCTTTGCGGCACCCTGCGGCACGCTCAGCACGGTATTCAGCAAAAGCACGCCCTGATCTGCCCAGTCGCTCAGGTCCGTTTGGTTGCGCGACTGGCCCAGATCGCTTTGTATCTCTTTGAAAATATTGCCAAGGCTGTCCAGACGTCCGCCAAAACCGGTCGGGATTGAGAACGCCAGCCCATCGGCCTTGCCGGGCGTGTGATAAGGATCCTGACCCAGAATAACGACAGCGGTATCGCGGGCTTGCGTGCGTTCCAAAGCATGAAAGACGGCCCCCGCAGGCGGGTAAACAGGCCGCTTTTCTTGCGCCAGTGCTGCCTCGATCTTTGGCAAATGGTCATCGAAAAACGGCAGGTCGCGCCAATCGCCCAGCCGCGACAGATCAAAGGCGGTCATTTTTGCTGTGAGACAGCGGCAACACGTGTGATCTTGTCTTTCGCAGCACCAGAATCGATGCTTGTCCGCGCCATCTCGACCCCTGACTTCAGATCCGGCGCGGCATCCGCCACCACCAGTGCCGCTGCGGCGTTCAACAGGACCGCATCGCGGTAGGCAGAGGGTTCACCGGCCAGCAGCGCCTTGAAATCGGCCGCGTTTTCTTCCGGTGTGCCACCAACAATGGCCTCAAACGGATGGACGGGCAGGCCGGCATCTTCGGGGTGTATTTCAAACTCCGACACCGTGTCATCGGCCAGCCCCGCAACCCAGCTTACCCCGGTGATTGTCAGCTCGTCCGTCCCGTCGGACCCGTGCACCAGCCATGCGGTGTCCGACCCCAGCGCCTGCAGGGTCTCGGCCATCGGCCGGATCAAATCGCGCCGGTAAGCGCCAGTCAGCTGTCGCTTCACGGACGCTGGATTTGTCAGCGGTCCCAAAATGTTAAAGATCGTGCGCGTACCCAGTTCCGACCGCGTGGGCATCACATGGGCGATGGCCGGATGGTGCATCGGGGCCATCATGAAACCGATGCCCGCCTGCGCCAGTTCGCGCTCCACCACCGGTGCGCCGACCATCACGTTGATCCCCATCTGCGTCAGCGCGTCAGCGGCCCCGGATTTGGAGGACAGGTTGCGGTTGCCGTGCTTGGCCACGACAACACCGGCCCCCGCCACCACAAACGCCGTCGCGGTTGAAATATTCAGCGTGCCTTTGCCGTCACCGCCGGTGCCGACAATGTCCATTGCACCGTCGGGGGCTTTCACCGCGTTGCATTTTGCGCGCATCACGCTTGCGGCGGCGGCATATTCATCCACCGTTTCGCCCCGCGTGCGCAACGCCATCAGGAAACCGCCGATCTGGCTTGGCGTTGCCTCACCGTCGAACAGGATTTCAAAGGCCGCTCCCGCTTCATCGCGGCTCAGCGGCCCCTCTGCGGCGGCATCAATCAGCGGTTTCAGCGCGTCACTCATGCGGGCACCTTCATTTCGTTCAGGAAGTTTTGCAGCAAGGCATGTCCGTGCTCGGACCGAATGGATTCGGGATGAAACTGCACACCGTGTAACGGCAGCGTCTTGTGTTGCAGGCCCATGATCGTGCCGTCGTCCAGCGCGGCAGTGATGTGCAGGGCGTCGGGCAGGCTGTCGCGTTCAACCACCAGCGAATGATAGCGGGTTGCGGCAAAAGGTGTGGGCAGCCCGGCAAAGACGCCGCTGCCGTCATGGTGCATCTGGCCCATCTTGCCATGCACGATATCGCTTGCACGCACCACCTTGCCACCAAAGGCCTGTCCCAGCGTCTGATGGCCCAGACAGACACCCAGCAAAGGCACGCGCGCCTCTGCGGCGGCGTGGGTCAGATCAAGGCAAATGCCCGCCTGATCGGGATCACAGGGACCGGGCGACAAAAGGATGCCCGCAGGTTTCATCGCCATTGCATCGGCGACAGACAGCTTATCGTTGCGATGCACCTGCACATCCGCGCCAAGCGTGCCCAGATAGTGTACAAGGTTGTAGGTAAAGCTGTCGTAGTTATCGATGAGCAGCAACAATGGTCAAATCTTTGCGTTCAGGGGGTGCCTTAAGGCTGGCGACATGCCATCCCGGCGGGGTATACGAAGTGTATAGATGTTCAGGCTTGTTCCGCGCCGTCAAGAGCGCGTTCGGGTCTTATCGGACAGGGCTCGCCCGTTGGGCGGGCCGCAGTGAGCAGGAGTAGGCAAGATGGCACGCGGATTTCTGAGCGGCGCGCTGTTGGGTGGCGTGGTGAGCGTTGGCGTGGCCGGTGTGGCATCGGTCATAGCGCCCTTGCGCGACAGCACTGCGCCGGAGGGTGCTGCGGTGCAGGACAGCGCACTGCGCGAGGACGCCGGTGCCCCGACCGCAGGCAATGACAGCTTGGCTGAGGTCGAGACCACGGATGAAGCGGTGGAAGAGACCACAGCGGTTGCAAACGGAACCGAGCCAGAGGACCGGTCACCGGCAGATGCCACAGCACAGGCGGAAAGCCCGCCGTCAATGGCTGATGGCGATCAGGCGGACACCACACAGTCTCAGGAACTTCCAGCGGATAGTGCACAGACAGCCACAGACCAAACCGATTCTGCCAGCTTGCCACAGCAAGACAGCGCCGCGCCGAAGGTCAGCACCGATGCGCCGGGCGCTGTTGTGGCCCCCGCTGAAAGCACCGCACCCGAAAGCGCGCCGTTGCTTGCGGGCGAATCCGATGTGCAGACCGAGAACGCAGCGGTCCCGCTTACCGCACCGGATGCCGATACATTGGGCACCATCCAGACCACAACGATCCAAAATCCGGCTGTCGCGCAACCCAGCGTCATCGCAGGACTTGACGCGCCAGCGGCACCGTCGCCCGCCGGTCAGGTTGCGCCAAGCGAGGAAGACCCGGTCTTTCCCAATCCGCAGGCTCTGGCTCCGATGCTGCCGCAAAGTGCCGATCCGGTGGTGATTGATACCGCCCCGGCGGCGCGGCCTTTGCCCACAACGGTGGCACCACAGGACGCGGAGACAGATACGGGACCAAACACAACAGAAACGGCCGAGGCGCCAGAGGACCCGGGCGGAACACCGCAGACCGGCACGACGGCAGAAACCGCGCCCAAGCGTGCGGATGGATTGCCCGCGCTCACGCCATCTGCGCCGCAGGACGCCCCGCAGACCGCAGACACCGAAGAAACCGCTCCGGCAAACGCTCCCGCAGCAACTCAGCCCGACACTGAGCAAGACGCCCCGCAGGTTGCCAGCCTTGCCCCAAGCGCCCGACCACAAATCGGCACGCCCGCCATTTCACTTACCGACCGCAGCGGTGACGGAGGCGGCGTGCGCATCCGCAGACTGGGGGCTGCCAGCGAAGAACCCACGGATGTGACAATCATCACCGAAGAGGGCGCGACCCCCGGGCGCGATCCACGGCCCATCGCGCAATACGGGCAGCCCTTCAGCAACCCCGACAATAAACCGCTGATGAGCATTGTCCTGATCGACAACGGAACAAGCCCTACATCGGGTGCGGCTGGCATCGCGGCGCTGCGCAGCTTTCCCTATGCATTAAGCTTTGCGGTCGACAGCAGCCTGCCGGATGCAACAGAGCGGATGCAGCTTTATCGCGCGGCGGGGTTCGAGGTGCTGGCGATGATTGATCTGCCCCGAGGTGCGCAGCCTTCCGACGTGGAGACCACGCTGGGCGTCACACTGGCACAGATGCGCGAGGTTGTCGGCGTGCTGGAAGGGCCGGGCGAAGGGCTTCAGGGCGGGCGCGCGGTTTCGGACCAGGTCACGGCGATCCTGGCGCAGTCAGGGCACGGGTTGGTCACGCAGGACAAAGGGCTCAACACCATGCCGAAACTGGCGCGCAAGGAAGGCGTGCCTGCCGATCCGATCTTTCGTGATTTCGACAGTAAAGGACAATCAGCCACTGTGATCCGCCGCTTTCTGGATCAGGCTGCGTTCAAGGCCGGGCAGGAGGGTGCCGTGATCATGCTTGGTCGCTTGCGCCCCGATACGGTTACCGCGCTGCTGCTGTGGGGCTTGCAGGATCGGGCGGGCACCGTGGCCATCGCCCCGATTTCGGCGGCACTGAGGCGCGAAGAGGGGTAACCCGCTACCTCTGTGGCCTCAGGACACGCAGGTGGCCAGCGCAATCCGTGCGGTGGCATTGCTTTCAAACGTGCCGGTAAGTGTCTGACCCGCCACAGAAATACGAAAGCTGGCACCCGCAATCTCTGACCCGTCCACGGTGATCTCACGCGCGCCGCCGGTGTCATCCACATCAATGGTAAATGCGACAGACTGTGCGGGGCCAAGCCCGCTCAACCGCAGTTCTACGGCATTGTCCCCGTCCAGTACTGCGGGGGTTTCGCGCAGGTTGTCCGCGCCTGCGACCACCTCAAAGGGCTGGAATACCTCCACGCCTGCGCCGCTGGCGGTGACATCAAAAATCAAACCGGCGGGTGCCGTGCCGATATCAAGGGTCACATCCAGTGCGGGCAGCGCGCAATCAGAGGTATTGGTCAGCGTAAAGCGATCCTTGGGAGCGCCTTCGTCAAATTGAACCGTCAAGTCGGCCAAGGCCGCCGTGGTGGAAAGAGCAAGCGCAAGAGCAGAGAGTTTCAGCATCGATGGGCCTCCTGTGGCATGACAGGCAGATAGCGCCGTCACAGGTACTTGCAATGCTCAGATGATCTCATCCTCATCAAAAAGCGGATCGGCCTCAAGCTGCGCGGACAGATCATCGACCGTGTCTTCATCCGCCGACGGGCTGAGGCGCGCCAGATGAAAGACCGCATCGCCCTCGTTCACCACCGGCAGGATCGCGCGCCCGATCAGGATGCCGGGGTTTGGTGCAATCAGATCGGTCTCGACCGCGCCGAAGGGGTCCGACACCGTGGCCAGCACATCGCCTGTCGCCACTGTTTCACCCTCCGCCCGGAACGTGCGCAAAAGCCCACCCGCGGGCGCGCGCAACCAGCTTGAGGCGCTGCAGAAATACGGGGCAACCTTGGGCTTAGCGATGCCCTTGGCGGGCAACATGCCCTTGCCGCGCATCACCCGCAGGATACCGGCCACACCCGCCCGCACCGCCATTTCATCAAACCGAAGACCTTCGCCCGCCTCATAAAGCAGGATCGGCACACCTTCGCGTGCCGCTACCGCCCGCAATGATCCGTCACGCAAGGCAGAGGTCAGCACCACGGGCGCGCCAAAATCCAGCGCCATCGCGCGGGTAAAGCTGTCCCCGGGCGAAATACGCACTTGCGGCAGGTTGGTACGGTGAATTGCGGCGGAATGCAGATCAACGCCAAAATCACAGCGCTTCACCACGTCCTTGAGAAAAATATGCGCCAGCCGCGAGCCAAGCGATCCCGAAGGATGCCCCGGGAAACAGCGGTTCAGGTCGCGGCGGTCCGGCAGATAGCGCGAGCGCGAAAGGAAGCCGTAGGAATTGACCACGGGCACAACCAAAAGCGTGCCCCGCAGCGACCTGAGTTGCGGCGCGCGCAGCAGGCGGCGCACAATCTCGACGCCGATCACCTCGTCCCCGTGGACCGCCGCACTCACGCACATTGTGGGGCCGGGGCGCTTGCCGTGATGCACCTCAAGCTGCAGTCCAACGGGGGTGTGATCAGGAAGGGTGGACACGGGCAGGGTCACGGCCTGCGATGTGCCCGGTGCGACGCGTGTTCCGGCAATCTCGAAAGGGTCGCGCGCCATCGTCTAGTTCCGGCCCGTGCCGTCAAAGCGGGCCGCATCGCCGGCCGCCCTGCGGATCGCGCCGGATTTATGGATGGTTTCCATATATTCGGCCTCTGCATCGCTGTCATAGACAACGCCGCCACCGGCCTGAATATAAAGGGTTTCGTCTTTGATGACGGCCGTGCGCAGCGCGATGCACATGTCCATGTCGCCGCCCGCGCTGAAATACCCCACACCGCCGCCGTAAACCCCGCGCTTTTCCGGCTCCAGCTCGTCAATGATCTGCATCGCACGGACCTTGGGCGCGCCCGAAACAGTGCCCGCAGGCATCCCCGCAAAGAAGGCATCCAGCGCATCACAGCCTTCGTTCAGCTCACCCACCACATTGGAGACGATGTGCATCACGTGAGAATACCGCTCAACGATGAATTCCTCGGTGGGCCGCACCGTGCCAATCTTGGCTACGCGCCCGACATCGTTGCGGCCCAGATCCAGCAGCATAAGGTGCTCGGCCAACTCCTTTTCGTCCAGCAGCAGGTCCGCTTCCAGCGCGCGGTCCTCTTCGGGCGTGGCCCCGCGGGGCCGTGTGCCTGCAATGGGACGGATCGTGACCTCATTCCCGAAGACCCGAACAAGAATTTCAGGCGACGCGCCCACAACGTGAAAGCCGCCAAAGTTGAAATAGAACATGAAGGGTGACGGGTTCGTGCGCCGCAGTGACCGGTAAAGCGAAAACGGCGGGCGCGGGAAATTCTGTGCCCAGCGTTGGCTTGGCACCACCTGAAAAATATCACCCGCAACGATATACTCGCGTGCTTTTTCGACGGCGGATTTATAACCCTCGCGGGTAAAGTTGCTGACCGGTTCGGATGCCTCAGACGCGTCGCCCAGATCACGGCTCGCCCCCGGCATGGCGCGTTCCAGATCGCGCACAGCGTCCATCACACGCTCGGCGGCTTGTGCATAGGCCGCGCGCGCCGATTGCCCGTCAGACACCCAGGCGGGCGACACGATCGTGACCTCGCCCTTCACACCGTCCAGCACCGCAATGACCGAAGGGCGCAGCATGACCGCATCGGGCAGGCCCAGCGGGTCCGGGTTCACATCGGGCAGGTGTTCCACCAGCCGGATCATGTCATAGCCCAGATAGCCAAACAGCCCGGCAGCGGCCTGCGGCAGGTCTTCGGGCAGATCAATCCGCGATTCCGCGATCAGCGCGCGCAAGACGTCCAGCGGATTGCCCGTCGCCTCCACAAAGGCGTCCGCATCATAACGCGCGTCGCGGTTGATGGCAGAGGTCTCGCCCCGGCAGCGCCAGATCAGGTCGGGCTTCATGCCGATGATCGAATAGCGTCCCCGCACTTCGCCACCCGTCACTGATTCCAGCATAAAGGCATTCTCGGCGGTGCCAGTCAGCTTGACCATCAGCGACACCGGCGTGTCCAGATCAGCGGCCAGTCGGGTATAGACAACCTGATTGCGCCCGGCGGCGTGGCCGCTGGCAAAGTCGTCAAAGGCGGGGGTCAGGGCCATTTCGGATGCCTTCAGGGAAAGTTCACATGCACGGCCTGCAAGGCACGCTGGTCCACCTGCGGACCCGCCCGCCGGACCACATCGTCGGCGTAGATGTTGAACAAATCCTGCGCCAGCGCCTGATCCATCTGTTCGCTCAGCTGGCTTAGCAAGGCCGCGCTTTGTTCGTCCTCAGTCGCCGGGGTGATCGCATCAAGGCGCAGGATAACCACGCTTTCCTCGTCGGGCAGCACGGTCACGTCGCCCACTTCCATATCAAAAACCTCGGACATGAAGCCGGGGGGCGTGCCCGCAACAAAGGCATTCCGGATCTGGTCGGTTTCCACCACCGCATCAAGGCCCGCTGCCTCAAAGGAGGCATCCCCGCCCAGTGTCGCCACCAGTTCAGTGGCCTGTGCCGTCAGCGCCTCGACCGTGCGGTCAGCCTGCCAGCGGGCCAGCACATCGTCCCGTGCCGCGTCAAAGGGATTGGGCCGTTCGGGCAGTTCCTCGTCCAGCCGCATGGCATAGACGCTGCCGTCCTCCAGCTGCTCAATCTTTGGAAAATCCCCCGGCTCCAGCGCGCTTGCCGCCTCGCGGAAATCACCGTAGGCGGCAATGCCTTCGCTTGTCTCGGGCGTCCATGCAATGGTGCCCAGCGTCATTTCGGTTTCATCGGCCAGCTGCTCCAGCGTGGCACCACCGGCAAGCTGGTCATCCAGATCAGCGGCCCGGACCTCAACCGCGCGGATCGCACGGGTCAACGCCAGTTCCTGCTGCAAATCGGGGCGGGCTTCTTCGAATGTCGTGGCCTGCGCAGGCAACACGCCGTTTACCCGGAACAGGGCAGGGCCCAGCGGGCTTGGCGCAGGGCCGACGATGTCGCCCACTTCGGCGGCAAACACAACTTCGCCCGCCGCATCCAGCTCAAGTCGGCTCACATCGCCCAGATCAACATCGGCAAGATCAAGACCGCGTTCCTCAACCAGATTGCGAAACCGTGTGCCTCCAACCTCAAGGGCTGCAGCAGCCTGCGCGGCAGCTTCTTCATCTGAGAACACCAGACGTTCCACAAGGCGACGCTCTGGTTGGTTATAGATGTTGGCACGCGCGTCATATTCCGCGCGCAGTTCCTCTTCGGGCACCTCTACCTGATCAACCATCGCATCGGGTGTCAGCAACGCGTAGGTGATCATCTTGGTTTCGGGCAGCATGAAAAGATCTGTGTTTTCATCGTAGTAGCTGCGCAATGTGGCCCCGTCAGGGTCGTCAATCGGGGTGGCCAGATTGCTTTCGTCCAGCAGGCTCCATGTAAAGCTGCGCTGCTCGCCCACATAGTTCACCAGCGTCTCGGCATAGGTGTTGGGCATGCGGGTGCCACCCAGAATGGCACCCTGCAGCAAGGTGCGCGCCGCTTCCTCGCGCAGGGAGGTTTCAAATTCCGCCTCGGTCACGCCGCCCTGTTGCAGGGCAAAGCGGTATCCTTCGCGGTCGAATTCACCGTCGACCCCCTGAAAGGATGGGATGTCCAGAATTTCCTCGCGCAGGGCCTCATCGCCGATGGACAGGCCCAGTTCAGCGTTTTCATGATCCAGCGCGCGGTTGCGCACCAGCCGTTGCAGGACCGCCCGGTCCAGCCCGATCTGCTGGGCCTCCGCAAAAGGCAGACGCTGGCCCGTTTGCTGTTCGATGGCGCGGATTTCGTTCTGGAGCTGACGCGCGTAGGTATCGACATAAATCGGCTTGTCGCCGACCGACCCGATGGTGCGGATGTTGCCAGACAGGTTCGCGGCCCCGAAGCCGCCCAAAGACAGGATAAGCAGACCCATAAGGACCCACATTGCGGTTGTGCCGATGCTGGAGCGTTTCGCCATCTTTTGCGTCCTTTTTGCCCGTTTCCCCGTGTCTAGGCCGGTCCTATCCCGGTGGCAAGGCGGCGAGGCGGTCAAATAGAGTTGAGATGCCCGCCGCGTCCAGGTTGGCAAAGGCAATGCGCAGCTGGCGCGTGCCTGTGTTGTCCGTTTCGGGGCAAAACATGGTGCCCGGCAAACAAAGGATGCCCGCATCGCGCACCAGCGCCGGGGCCAGTGTGGCCGAGGATTGCGCAAACGGATGGTGCATATAGGCAAAGTACCCGCCAAGCCCCAATAGCTCCCAGCCCTGCGCGGTAAGTTTGGGCATGTTGTCTGTGATCGCTGCGCGCCGGGCAAGGATTTCCGCGCGCTCCGCCGCCAGCCAGTCGCGCAGGTTCTGCATGCCCCAGAGGGCCGCGTGCTGGCCCAGCTGGCCGGGGCAAATGGCGACGGTATCAAGAAATTTCTCGACCTCATGCAAACGCGCGGTGCTGGCGCATATCGCACCCACCCGGTGGCCGGTCAGACGGTAGGCCTTGGAGAAGGAATAAAGGTGGATAAGCGTGTCGTCCCAATCTAGATCAGCAAACAACGGGTGCGGCGGACCGGACCGGCTGTCGAAATCGCGGTAAGTCTCGTCAACGATCAGCGCGATGCCGCGTGTGCGCGCCAGATCGGCAAAGGCCTGCACCAGATCGGCGGGATATTCCACACCCGTGGGATTGTTGGGTGTGACAAGCGTGATGGCACGGGTGCGCGGAGTGATCAGGCTGGCCGCATGATCGGGATCGGGCAGCATGTTGGGGCCGGCGGGCAGGGCGATGCTGTGCACACCGGACATATCCAGCCACATTTTATGATTGAAGTACCAGGGGGTTGGCAGGATAACCTCATCCCCTTCGGCACAGAGCGTGGCGATGGCGGCGGCAAAGGCCTGATTGCAGCCCGAGGTGATTGCGACCTGCGCGGGCGTGACTGCGCCAGCATAATGCGTGCTGATTTGTGCGGCCAATGCGCTGCGCAATTCGGGCAGGCCCAGCACGGGGCCATAAAGATGGGCATCGTCGCGGTTCAGTGCCGCATCGGCCATCGCCTGACGCAGACCCTGTGGCGGCGGGTCAACCGGGGCGGCCTGGCTCACGTTGATCAGCGGGCGGTCGTCGGGCTGTGTCACGCCTTCCAGCCACCGGCGGGCTTCCATGACCGGAGGAGAGAAGGTAGTGGCGGTGCGGGGTCGGATCATGGGACGGCTCCGTTCTGCGAGGGCAGGAGCGAGGGGCCAGCCCCTCGCGCTCCCCGGAATTGTAGTGGAAAGATGAAGGGCCGGGTCAGTCCTTGCCGCGGTAGGGTTCGACGTATTGCAGCGCCATGTCCCAGGGAAAGAAAATCCACGTGTCCTGACTGACGCCGGTGATAAAGGTGTCGACCTGCGGTTCACCTTCGGGTTTGGCGTAGACGGTGGCGAAATGCGCCTGTGGATAGAGCGAGCGGACAAGTTCCAGCGTCTTACCGCTATCGACCAGATCATCCACAATCAGAATGCCGGTGCCATCCCCCATCATATCACTGTCGGGGGACTTCAGAACCTGCGCTTCGCGCCGGTCGTCCGCTTTGCCACCACCCGAATGATAGGACATCACCGAGATTGTATCGACGGTGCGGATGTCCAGTTCGCGTGCCACAATCATCGCGGGGGCCATGCCGCCCCGGGTGATCGCCACCACCGCGCGCCACGCGCCATCGTCGGGGCCTTTGCCATCCAGCCGCCAGGCCAGCGCCCGGCTGTCGCGGTGAATCTGGTCCCACGAGATGTGGAAGCCTTTTTCGTGGGGAAGTCGGTCTGTCATGGGTTACCTTTCGGTCAAAAGCCGCAGGCCGAAAGCACCCAGAAGGGTTGCCGCGACGCGGTCGAAAACAGGTTTCAGGGCAAGATAGCCCTGGCGGGCAGGGCCGGTGCTGAGCACAAAGGCAAACAGCGTGTAAAACAGGATCTCTAGCGCCAGGTGATTCAACACCACCAGCGCGATCTCTGCGGGTGCTAGGTTCTGGGGAAAGACCACGAGGATCACGGCGGCAGCAAACAACATGGATTTGGGATTGCCGAAATTGACAAGCAAACCGGCGGCAAAGCTGCGCGCCTTGGGCGCGGGCGCGTCGGACAGCGGCGACCGCGCGTGCCGCCACATCTGCACGGCGATCCAGATCAGATAGAGCGCACCACCAATTTTCAGCGCCGTGTAGGCCCAGGGGAAAACCTGAAACAGCGTCTCAAGCCCCAAGAAGGCCGCAAGCGTCCAGCACGCGGCCGCAGTTGCCAGCCCGAAGCCCGTCAGCATACCGGCAAGCCGCCCCGCGCCGACGGTTGTCTTGATCACATAGAGCATCGCCGCACCCGGGCTGGCCAGGGCGGCCAGCAGCACCAGATTGAAGGCGATCAGGCTCTCGGGTGTCATCGCCTATTCCTTGGCCATATCCGGCGCATCCACCGCTTTCATGCCCACCACGTGATAACCTGCGTCCACATGCAGGTTCTCGCCCGTGGTGCCCGATCCCAAATCGCTGAGCAGGAAAAGCGCGGCCTTGCCCACATCCTCGATTGTCACGTTGCGCCGAAGGGGCGAATTATACTCGTTCCACTTCATGATATAGCGGAAATCCCCGATGCCCGAGGCCGCCAGCGTCTTGATCGGCCCGGCACTGATGGCGTTGACACGAATGCCGTCCTTGCCCAGATCCTCGGCCAGGTATTTGACGGATGCCTCAAGGGCGGCTTTGGCCACGCCCATGACATTATAATGCGGCATCACTTTCTCTGCCCCGTAATAAGTCAGGGTGACGGCACTTCCGCCGGGGTTCATCATCTTTTCGGCACGCTGCATCACGGCGGTGAAGGAATAGACGGATATGTCCATCGACATCGCGAAATTGCCGCGGCTGGTGTCAACATAGCGACCGCGAAGCTCGCTTTTGTCGGAAAAACCAATGGCATGTACCACAAAGTCAATGCTGCCCCAACGCTCTTTCAGATCCGCAAAAAGCGCGTCGATGGAGGCTTCATCACCCACATCACAGGCAAGCACGATGTCGCTGCCCAATTGCGCGGCCAACGGATCAACCCGTTTCTTCAGCGCATCACCCTGATAGGAAAAGGCCAATTCCGCCCCGGCGTCCGCCAGCGATTTTGCCACGCCCCAGGCAATGGATTTGTCATTGGCAAGGCCCATGATCAGCCCCCGCTTGCCCTGCATCAGATCATTTGCCATGCCGCGCCCTGTCCTGTTATCTTCTCTCGGGTTTGGTTTAGGCGATTGCAGGACGGCCATCAAGACTGCTGCGCACGGTCTGTCGACGTGCCGCGATTTCGGGCAAGTGTCTGAGAGCAGGGGCAAAAGCGGTTGCTTGCACGGTTTGTGTTGTTGCGCCCCGGCAATTCCTGTAGCCCTGAAGTTAAGTTTTATGACACAACGACCGGATATTGACGGGGGACAATTGGAAAGATGGCGGGGCGCTCGGGAAAATTTGCAGGCGACGATCCTTTCGTTCTGGTGCGCAGCTGGCTGAAAGAGGCAACGGCGTCCGAACCCAATGATCCCAACGCAATTGCGCTGTCGACGGTTGACGCGGACGGCCTGCCAAATGTGCGCATGGTGCTTTTGAAAGACGTCGAGGACGACGCGTTTGTCTTCTACACCAATTACGAAAGCCAGAAAGCACAGGAACTGGATCAGGCGGGCAAGGCGGCCTTTGTGCTGCACTGGAAATCCCTGCACCGTCAGGTGCGGGTGCGCGGCCTGATCACAAAAGAAGACGGGCCGAAAGCGGATGAATATTACGCCTCGCGTTCATTGCCCAGCCGGTTGGGGGCATGGGCCTCGCGCCAGTCACAGCCGCTCAGCAGCCGCACGGCTTTGATGGCCGAAGTCGCAAAAGTGACCGCGACCAAGGGCACAAACCCGGCGCGGCCCCCGTATTGGGGGGGCTACCGGCTTACCCCGGTAGAGATTGAGTTTTGGGCCGATGGCGACCACCGCCTGCACGACCGTTTTCGGTGGCGGCGCGCCACGGTTGACGCGCCGTGGGATGTGCAGCGGTTGAACCCGTGACACAGACGCACGCGGGCAAGGGGTAACAGGGGGCGCAGACGCAGGGCGCAGGCCGTGCGGAACAAAGGTGACACGTGGCGCAGAACGATGACAACAACGCAGAAGATCACGCAACCGCTCCGGCGGATTTCGCCGCGCTGTCCGGTGTCGTGAAATGGTTCGACCCGCTTAAGGGATTCGGGTTTGTCGTTGCCGAGGAGGGCGGACCGGATGTTTTGTTGCACGTCAATGTCCTGCGCAACTTCGGCCAAAGTTCGATTGCCGATGGCACCGGCGTTGATCTTTTGGTGCATGAAACGGACCGCGGCGTTCAGGCGGTGGAGATCACAGCGATCCACCCCGGCGACGCGACACAGGCCCCGGCACTGCCCGATATTGCGGGGCTCGACAGTGATACCCTGCGCGCCGCCCCGTTAGAGCCTGCACGGGTGAAATGGTTCGACAAGGCCAAGGGGTTTGGCTTTGCCAATGTGTTTGGCAAGCCGGAGGACATCTTTGTTCACGTCGAAGTGCTGCGTCAGGCGGGTCTGGCCGATCTGCAACCGGGCGAGGCGCTGGCGGTACGGGTCATCGAGGGCAAACGCGGCCGAATGGCAGGCGAGGTACAGGCCTGGGAGACGGTCCTGCACCTGCCACAGGATGATGCGGAGTGATGCGGCGGGGTCTTGCCGCACTGGTGGTTTGCTGGGGGCTGGCCACGGCCGCACAGGCCGAATGCCGGGCTGACACGGTCGAACTGCGGGGCGACTGGGGCAAGGCGCGTTTCTCTGTTGAGCTGGCAGATGATCCGCAGGAACACGCACAAGGGCTCATGCACCGCAGCGCGTTGCCAATGGGGGCGGGGATGTATTTCATCTACGAATCCCCGCGCCGCGCCAGCTTTTGGATGCGCAATACGCTGATTCCCCTCGACATGATCTTTATTGATCCGCAGGGCGTGGTGCAGCACGTCCATCACAACGCCGTGCCGCTTGATGAAACGCCGATCCCGGGGGGGGACGGCATTCTGACTGTGCTTGAAATCAATGGGGGTCTGGCCGCACGTCTGGGCATCGGGGCAGGCAGCGAAGTGCGCCATCCCGCCCACGCGGCACACGATGCGGTCTGGCCCTGCTGATTTTGCGCAAACTGGGGCTTTCCTTTCACAGAAACTGTGGCTAAAGAAGCGGCAGTCGGAGCGTGGCGCAGCCTGGTAGCGCACCTGTTTTGGGTACAGGGGGTCGGAGGTTCGAATCCTCTCGCTCCGACCACTTTTCAAATAGTCGAAGTTTTCTGAGGCGTTTCTTGCGGCCTGCTCTCGGTGTTGGATCTGTTCTAACCAAACGTGCTGCTTTGACCGTTGATGTCCCGCGTGGCTGCGTTTGCCTTCAACGGCTGCATGACAGTAAAGCACGGACGCCACGATCCCGGTCTTGCCAGACCCGAACCCCAAGTTCCGTGCAGTGGCCACGCTCTTTGCTGAACTGTCAAATTGGCCATCGGCCATCTTGCGGGTCCGCAATCCACACACAAATTGCAGAACGCCAACGGCCTACCACATCTGGTGCCTATGCGTGCACATCACACTCCGACTGGTGGTGCGCCCGGCGGACTACCGGTGATTCTGAACCCAATAATCTCCCGAAGTGTGATAATTTTGCGAAGCTCTGCGCGCTGCGCGAAAAAATATTCGGACGCTGCAAAAGGGGCAGGTTATCCCCCGGTGCCCTGTGGATAACTTCACCCATCAAGTGAGCGCAAAGGCCTAAACGGGCCAGAACAGGGGATTTTTCGCGCCGCTCAGAAGCGCTGCGCAAAGGGGGCAAAATGGGGATATTAATCTATTGAATCAGGTGCCGCTGCGTGACCCAAAAATCAGCCTTCAGGTCAACAGCAAGAATTCATAAATCCTGAAATAAACCCGTTGACCGGATAGGGGCGGATACGTCAGGTTGTGCAAGTCGACGATGACCCCACTACATATAGTGGTTAACGCTGAGGGGGACATCACGGCACGAGCGCAGGAAAACGACACAAACATAAGTCACGTTCTGCAAGATATCGCCAACCGTTTGGCCGGTTGGTGCTTCTTATCGTGCTGCGGCACCCGGAGAGTTCAGGGCGCAAGCCCTTGGTTAAGACAGTTAGGACAGAGGCAGCGACCATGAAAATTGAACGCAAATTTACGACCGCAGGGCAAGATGCGTATTCCAGCTTGGATTTTATCACCACGGTGTCCGAAATCCGCAACCCTGATGGGTCTATTGTGTTCAAACTCGACGATGTCGAAGTGCCTTCCAGCTGGTCCCAGGTTGCCAGCGACGTGATCGCACAAAAATATTTCCGCAAGGCGGGCGTGCCGTCGGCAACAAAGAAAATCAAAGAAAAGGGCGTGCCCGAGTTCCTGTGGCGCTCTGTCCCCGCCGATGGCGCCGAGATGGGCGGCGAGACGTCTTCCAAGCAGGTGTTCGACCGTCTGGCAGGCGCGTGGGCCTATTGGGGCTGGAAAGGTGGCTACTTCACCACCGAAGAAGACGCCAAAGCCTATTTCGATGAAATGCGCCACATGCTGGCGTCCCAGCGCGCCGCACCGAATTCTCCTCAGTGGTTCAACACCGGCCTGCACTGGGCCTACGGCATCGACGGTCCGGCACAGGGCCACTACTACGTCGATTATCAGTCGGGTGAGCTGACACGCTCCACATCCTCTTACGAACACCCCCAGCCGCACGCCTGCTTTATCCAGTCGGTCGCGGACGATCTGGTGGGCGACGGCGGCATCATGGACCTGTGGGTCCGCGAGGCGCGTCTGTTCAAATACGGCTCCGGCACCGGCACAAACTTCTCTTCACTGCGCGGTGAAGGCGAAAAACTGTCGGGCGGCGGCAAATCCTCCGGCCTGATGGGCTTTCTGAAAATCGGTGACCGCGCGGCGGGCGCGATCAAATCCGGCGGCACCACACGGCGCGCGGCCAAGATGGTGATTGTCGATGCCGATCACCCCGATATTGAGGAATTCATCAACTGGAAGGTGCTGGAAGAGCAGAAAGTGGCCTCCATCGTCGCCGGTTCCAAGATGCACGAGCGTCAGCTGAATGAAATCTTTGCTGCAATCAAATCCTGGGACGGGGCCGAGGCCGACGCCTATGATCCGGCCAAGAACGACCAACTGAAAACGGCGATCCGCGCCGCGAAAAAGGTCGCGATCCCAGAGACATACGTCAAGCGCGTGCTGGATTACGCCAAGCAGGGTCACACCAGCATCGAATTCCCGACATACGACACCGATTGGGACAGCGAGGCGTATAACTCCGTCTCCGGCCAAAACTCCAACAACTCGATCCGCGTCACCAACGCTTTCCTCACCGCCGTCGAAAAAGACGCCGATTGGGAACTGATCGACCGCGTCACCGGCAAGCCGTCCAAGACAATCCGCGCCCGCGATCTGTGGGAGCAGGTGGGCCACGCCGCATGGGCCTGCGCTGATCCGGGCATCCAGTACCACGACACCGTGAACGACTGGCACACATGCCCCGAAGACGGCGCGATCCGTGGCTCAAACCCCTGTTCCGAATACATGTTTCTGGATGACACGGCCTGTAACCTCGCCTCCATGAACCTGCTGACCTTCCTTGAGGACGGTGTGTTCAACGTCGAGGACTACATGCATGCCAGCCGTCTCTGGACGGTCACGCTGGAAATCTCGGTGATGATGGCGCAATTCCCGTCCAAGGAAATCGCGCAGCGTTCTTACGACTTCCGCACGCTGGGTCTGGGCTATGCGAACATCGGCGGACTACTGATGAACATGGGCTATTCCTATGACAGCGACGAGGGCCGCGCGCTTTGCGGCGCACTCACCGCGATCATGACAGGCGTGTCCTATGCGACTTCCGCGGAGATGGCGGGCGAACTGGGGCCTTTCCCCGGCTACACCAAGAATGCTGACCACATGCAGCGCGTCATCCGCAACCACCGCAACGCGGCTTACGGTGCCGCAACGGGCTACGAAAAGCTGAGCGTCAAGCCCGTGCCGCTGGATCACGCCAACTGCCCACAGCCGGGTCTGGTGGATGTGGCCATGTCCTGCTGGGACGAGGCGCTGAAGCTGGGTGAGGTACATGGTTACCGCAACGCACAGACCTCCGTCATTGCCCCAACCGGCACCATTGGTCTGGTCATGGATTGCGACACCACCGGGATCGAGCCTGACTTCGCGCTGGTCAAATTCAAGAAACTTGCGGGCGGTGGTTACTTCAAGATCATCAACCAAAGTGTTCCAGCCGCTCTGGAAAAGCTGGGCTACGGCTCTGCCCAGATCGAGGAAATCGTGGGCTACGCGGTGGGCCACGGCACCATCGGCAACGCGCCCGGCATCAACCACACCACACTGATGGGCCACGGTTTCGGCCCCAACGAACTGGCCAAGGTGGACGCCGCACTGGCGCAAGCCTTCGACATCCGCTTTGTCTTTAACCAGTGGACGCTGGGCGAGGAATTCTGCACGCAGGTTCTGGGCATCCCGGCGGACAAGCTGAACGATCCCACCTTTGATCTTCTCCGCTCGCTGGGTTTCAGCAAAAAAGACATCGACGCGGCCAATGACCATGTCTGCGGCACGATGACACTCGAGGGGGCACCGCACCTCAAGACAGAGCACTACAGCATCTTTGATTGCGCCAACCCCTGCGGCAAAAAGGGCAAGCGGTATCTGAGCGTCAACAGCCACATCTACATGATGGCCGCCGCTCAGTCTTTCATCTCGGGTGCGATCTCCAAGACGATCAACATGCCAAACGACGCCACCATCGAGGATTGCCAGAAGGCCTATGAGCTTTCATGGTCGCTCGGTATCAAGGCCAACGCGCTTTACCGCGACGGCTCCAAACTCAGCCAGCCGCTGGCCGCAGCGCTGGTAGAGGATGACGACGAAGCAGCAGAAACGCTGGAATCCGGTTCCATGCACGAAAAGGCGACCGTTCTGGCCGAAAAGATCGTGGAAAAGGTTGTGGTCAAGGAGATCATCAAATCCCACCGCGAACGCATGCCGCAACGCCGCAAGGGCTATACCCAAAAAGCCATCGTGGGCGGCCACAAGGTTTACCTGCGCACCGGTGAATACGAGGACGGCAAGCTGGGCGAAATCTTCATCGACATGCACAAGGAAGGTGCCGGTTTCCGCGCAATGATGAACAATTTCGCCATCGCGGTATCCGTCGGCCTGCAATACGGCGTGCCGCTTGAGGAATTCGTCGATGCCTTCACCTTTACCAAGTTCGAACCTGCGGGCATGGTGCAGGGCAACGACAGCATCAAGAATGCGACCTCGATCCTCGACTATATCTTCCGCGAACTGGCGGTCAGCTATCTGGATCGCACCGATCTGGCGCACGTCAAACCCGAAGGGGCCACCTTTGACGATCTCGGCCGGGGCGAGGAAGAGGAAACCGTCGGTAACGTGTCCGAACTGTCCGAAAAAGCGGCGGCAAACTCTCTTGAGGTGCTCAAGCAGATCAGCTCAACCGGCTACTTGCGCAACCGCCTGCCACAGGAATTGATGGTCGTGCAGGGCGGGCTTGACGCGGTCGCCGGTCTGGCACCCGAACTCAGCCCCGGCGGTGTCGTGGCAGAAATGACGGCAACCACCGCCGTCGCCACGGGCACCGTCACACTGGACGCGCGCACCAAGGCGAAGATGCAGGGCTACGAGGGCGAGGCTTGCGGCGAATGCGGCAACTTCACACTGGTGCGCAACGGGACCTGCATGAAGTGCAACACCTGCGGCGGAACGTCCGGGTGTAGCTAAGGAGATTGGGTGGAGCGCTTCGGCGCTTCAGCTGAGACGGGGGCGGTTCTCGCGCATCGCAAGCGATACGCTGCCACCGCCGCCAAGCAAAACCATAGGATTTGCTTGGGACACGGAGCGGATGCGTTCGCTCTGGACGACGTTCAGGCCGCAGGCAAAACAAACACCGAGCGGTTAACAAATTGAGCTTGAACGGCGAAACTCAGGGGGGACTTCGGTCCTCCCTTTCTTCTTTCTGCGTCGGGTTGTTCGCCGCTACAGCTGCGCGGGTGCAGACACCACAAGCGGTATCTCATTCTCCGTGCACATCTATCGAGCTCACTGAGAAAACAAAACTCGGCATCACACCCATTGCCGGCCAACCGCCCGCAGGCCCCCGGCTTCATCTTTCCAATTACAATTCCGGGGGTCCGGGGGCAGCGCCCCCGAAAATCCCGTCCCCTCAGCCCATACCGCAGCTACAACAACTCGATCACAGACCCTTCCAGCCCCATTTCCTTGCGCAACCGCCGCCGGGCGCGGCCCAGACGTGACATCACCGTGCCTTTCGGCACGCCAACCCGCGCCGCCAGCACCCGAGGCGATGTCTCGCCCAGCATTACCAGCCGCATGAGCGCAGCCTGATCCTCGGGCAACCGGTCAATTGCCGCCTGCAATTCGGCACAAGCGATCCGGGCAGGCGCAAGGGGAGGCGCACAGGCCATGTCTTCGGTCAGCTCTTCGGTCACCTGCCTGCTGCGCCAGCGGTAGCGCGCCAGATTGTGCAACAGCGTCATCGCATAGCGTTCGGGCATCTCGATCTTTCCGTCCCGCTGCATCTGCTGCAACAGGCGCAGCATCGCCTCCTGCGCCATATCTTCGGCCTCATCGGTGCTGCGTGCCAGACGCCGTGCGCGGCGGCGCAGTTTTGGCATCAGGTCGCACAGGGTGCCGGTGTCATCTTCTGGATCTGTTGTGGTCATGGCATGCCTCATTGCTCGGGTTTTTCACCAGCATGCCGATCTTTCCAACTTCAACCAGAGGGGGAATTTCCGCCGATCCAGCCAATGCCCCCTTTTTGGGCGTCCCTTCGCCCACGGGTCACGGTCCAATCGGCAACGCGCCGCGTGTGCGGTTTAGCGAGCGGATGCAAAGCCCGGCTCAGGCATCTGTCAGGGGGAAGGCAGCAACGTCTTCGAACAAACCAAACCCTGAAAGGGAGCATCCAAATGACCAAGACTTTCAAAATGACCCTCGTTGCAATTGCCGCACTTTGCGTGCCGGCCTATGCGATGGGCGCAGGTGCCGCCGAAGTGGACGCCAATGGCGACGGTATCCTCAGCGTGGCCGAAGTGCAGGCCGTCTATCCCGACGTCACAACCGAGCAGTTCTCGGCAATGGACCTCAACGCTGATGGTGCACTGGACGGGAGCGAAGTTCAGGCCGCACAGGAAGCGGGGATGATGCCAACACCAAGCGAAGGATAACGCAGATTCCGCGTGAAGATCACCCTGCAGCCACCTGAAATATCGTTGTTTTCGTGGTGAAAGGTGACACGCAATGCGATGCCTCCAGGGCAGTGCGAGGTGCGGAAGGCGCGGCAGCCTGACCTTCCCGCATCTCGCCAGAGAAGGCCCGACAGCTTCGGCTGCCGGGCCTTTTTTCGCGGCATCGCGTGCCCGCATCTCCAAAATGGCCGGGGCGTTCAAGACAGCCCAACATTCGACGCTAAAGCATGTGAATTCAGTTCCTTACGCGGGCAGGTGAATGTTGAACCGCGCCCGAATCTTCTGATCCAACGCCGGATCAAACCGCGCACGGGACCGCTGGCCCAAAATCGCTTCCTTGCGCGCGGTGGCGTTCTTGATCAGATCGGGTTTGCCCAGTTCATCCCATTCCTTGGGGGACGACCGGTTGGCAAGGGCAGGGTACACATGGTCGGTCTCCATACGCGCCAGCGTGCCTTCGGTGCCAAGGTAATGCCCCGGCCCGCCCAGACAGACCTCGCGCATCTGGTCCAGCGCCAGTGTCTCATCGTTCACCTCGATCCCGCGCACACAGCGCAGCGCCTGTCCGATCAGATCATCGCCCAAAATCAGCGACTCGTGGCAGAACCCCAAGAGGGACGCATGCATCCCCGCTGCCTCATAGATCATGTTACAGCCCGACAACCCCGCCATGACGTTGGAGCACATCTGCTCCCACCCGGCCTGCATATCCGGCATCTTGGCATCTGCAATACCACCTGCGGCCCCCCCGGGCAGTCCGTAGAAATGGTGCATCTGCGCACAACCCGCCGTCAGCAGCGCTTGTTCCCCTGATCCGCCGGTCATTGCACCTGACCGCAGGTCCAGCCCGAAAGGCCATGTGCCAAACACCACCGGATGCCCCGGTTTCACCGCGTTGACATAGACCAGCCCCGCCAGACATTCCGCCACGGCTTGCGTGATTGCGCCCGCTACGGTCGAGGGCGCAGTGGCCCCCGCCATGCCCGCTGACAACAGGAGCACAGGCATCCCGCCCTCAATGCAGGCTTCCATGACCTGACAGCTTTCGGTGGCAAACTTCATCGGCGGGACGACAAAGCAATTGGAATTGGACATGAAAGGCCGTTCGCGCCATTTGTCCTCGCCGCCCGCAATCAGATGCAGCATCTCCAGCGCGTCCTTGACGAAGGCCGGATCGGTGAAGGAGGTGCCGATATGCTTCATTGTGCCTGCGGCGGTGGCATAAACCGTGTTCAGGTCCATCTCGCGGTTGTCGGTGATGTCGCGCGCGACCATCGGGCGTTGCAGAAAATGAATATTGCCCAGCGTATCGGTGATGCGCGCGGCATCGTGTAAATCCTGCAAGGTGCATTCGCGGTAGCTGTTGTCTTGCACATCCACCAGATGCACCGCCGCACCTGCGGTGCCGTAATGCACCCGGGTGCCAGATAATTCCAGATCATGCTCGGGGTCGCGGGCATGAAAGGTCACGCTGCGGTTGGCCTTTGCCAGCGTGTCCTCGACCAATGCGCGCGGAAACCGGATGCGTCCGTCCGCGCCCTGCACGGCACCCGCAGCGGTCAGATAATCGACACCGGAGGGCGGGGCATCCGCCAGCCCGATGTCTTCCAGCGCCTCAAGGGCGGCTTGGTGGATCGCCTCGACACCGGCCTCAGAGAGCGGTCTATAGGTGCCGCCCTCAAGGCCCGGTCTGATGGGCCGCATATGGGCAGCAAGTGGTTTGGCGCGGGCAGCACGGCGGGCCGCACGGCCACCGCTGCGAATTGGGGTTTGGTCTGTCATGGGAAATGTCCGTCTTGAGGGCTGGGAAGGGTGAATGACCTATCTTCCCGGCGCGCCCCGTGCCGCGCGTCCGCGTCCGGCACCGATGGTGCGACACACGCGGGTGATGATGCAGATATCCGACGTCATGCGGTCTCCTTCACGGGTTCAGTCTGCGGCCCGAAACTGCGGCATTCTGTCCTGTTTGCGCCGCCAAGGCCCGTTTGCGACCCGTGCAGCCGCAGCAAATAATCAAGGCTGCGCGCGCAATTGTGAGCGTCCGCTGCCCCCCGCTGCGCCGGAACTGGCCGACGCCATGCGCCTGAAAGCGCGGCAATCTGCCCAAAGTGACCGCCCTGCCGGATTGAATGGAACCGGAGGCAAGGCTGCGGCATTGCATCCCCGTCACCGCCGCGCAGAGCCTGTGCGGCATCCCAGACAACAATGCACAAAGCAAGGAGCAGACACATGAGACACCACCTCAAAACGGGCGCAGCGGCGCTGATGGGCGGCCTTTGGATCAGCGGCGCAGCCGTTGCCGGAAACGTAACCGAACCCGTGGTAGAGCCCCCGGTGATCGCCCCCGCACCGGTCATCAACACCAGCGACTGGACCGGCTTTTATACAGGTCTGCAACTTGGCTACGCCGATATGGACGGGGTGGACCCGCTGGACGGCGACAACACCACTTACGGCTTCCACGCAGGTTACGACATTGATCTGGGCGACTGGGTGATCGGCGGAGAACTGGATTACGACAAAACGGACGTCGATCTGGGCGGCGCTGCCAGCGCCGATTCCGTTGCGCGCCTCAAGCTCAAGGGCGGCTACGATCTGGGCAACACGCTCATTTACGCCACGGCGGGCGCCGCGCGCGCCGATACCTCCGTGGGCAATGAAACCGGGCCCTTTGCGGGTGTCGGCATCACCTACAAGGTCACCGACAGCTATACCGTGGGGGCCGAGGTGCTGGAGCACCGGTTCAGCGATGTCGGCGGCACGCCGGACAATGATCTGGACGCCACCACCATCACCCTGCGCGGTTCGCTGCGATTCTAATCCACAGTCGGTTTGACCCGAGCCCGGATCACCGGATACCTTCACAGAACCATCCGGTTCACAGGGGGCGGGTTGGTCCGGCCTAATTGGTCAGGACCGGTCTGACCTGTCATATCTGGGGGATGGCACCTGTGCCATGACCAGACAGGAAGGCTGGCGCGTTCCCTCGCGCGCCAGCCTTTTTACCGTCTACCGCCCGGAGGCTCGGGTCTCGGCAAAGGCGCAGAGGGTTTTCAGCGCGGTCTCGAACGCACCGTCTTCAATCGTCATTGCCACCCGGACATGCCCCGCCGCTGCGGTGCCAAAACTCTCGCCCGGCATGGTGGCAATCCGATGTTCTTTCAGCAGGGCCAACGCAAAATCCTCGCCGCTCATGCCGGTGCTGCGCACATCCAGCATCAGATACATCGCCCCCTGCGCAGGCACGAGGGCCACCGCATTCTGCTCGGCCAATACCCGCTGGGCAATGGCGCGACGACGGCGGAAGGGGGCGGCGATCTCTGCCTCGAACCCTTCGCCCAGCTGCAGCGCATAAAGGGCGGCGTCCTGTATGAACCCGGGCACACCATAGGTGGTATGCGTGGCAAGGTTGATCATATGACCCACCATGTCCTCTGGCCCGATCACCCAGCCGATCCGCGAACCGGTCATGGCGTGGGATTTTGACATCGATCCCACCACCAAAGTCCGCTCGGCCATGCCGGGCAGGGCACGCGGGCTCAGGTGCACGCCCTCCCAGACCTGCGTGTCATAGACCTCGTCCGAGATGAGCCACAGTTCATGGTCACGACAGACCTGCGCAATCCCCTCCAGCGTGGCGCGGGAATAGACAACGCCGGTGGGGTTGTTCGGTGTGTTGATCAGCAGCGACTTCGCTCCTGCCGCCACCGCCGCAATCTCGTCGGCACGCGGCTGAAACGCATCCTCGGCGCGCGTCTGAATGCAGACGGGGTTGGCACTCGCGCCGCGCAGGGTGCCGGGGTAGGTAGCATAGAACGGATCAAGGTAGAGCGCACGGTCACCGGGATCACAGACCGCAAAATGCGCCGCATAAAGCGCCGATTGCCCGCCCGGCGTGATCATGATGTTCGCCCGCGTCGTCTCTACCCCTGTGCGCGCCGTGACCCTTGCCGCAATCTCATCGCGCAACGCCGTTACCCCGGGGATGGATGCATAACCGGTGTGACCCGCCAGCGCCGTGCGGTGCATTTCCTGCAGGATTGGCGCTGCGGTGCGGATATCATGTTCTCCGATGGTCAGCTCCGTGACAGCCACACCATCGGCAATCATCTGGCGTGCCGTGTTGAACACACCCCAACCATCCGATCCGCCACCCAAAAGCCCCGCAATGCGCTGTGATGCCTGCATATCCGCCTCCTGTTTCTTGGGGCGCAGGGGCGCAGAGGACACTTGATTCGTCAATTGCCCTTGACCGATACCGCCCTGGCAGGCTACGCAAACGCCATGACAAAGATGAAGTGCACAACAATCTGCATTATTACCTGCTGAGAGATTTCTCGCGGGCTGTCATCCATGTCGTTTTCAATTCGGTAAATATATGGCAAGCCCGCGCCACACCCGCGCGAGGATATCCGCCATGACGACCATCAGACTGCACAACACCAAGACACGCGCGAAAGAGGACTTTGTGCCGATTTCGCCGGACAACGTGCGCATGTATGTCTGCGGTCCCACTGTCTATGACCGCGCCCATATCGGCAACGCGCGGGCGGTGATCGTGTTTGATGTGCTCTACCGCCTGCTGCGCCATGTCTACGGTGCGGATCACGTGACCTATGTGCGCAATTTCACCGATGTGGACGACCGCATCAACGAGACAGCCCAAAACCGCAAGGCAGCCGGGGCAGAAGGTTCGCTGGAACATCTCATCGCAGAGCGGGCGGATGAGACGATCAACTGGTATCATCAGGACATGGACGCGCTGGGTGCACTCCGCCCCGATCACGAGCCCCGCGCCACCGCCTATATCGCCCCGATGATCGCCATGATCGAAGATCTGATTGCGAAGGGCCACGCCTATGCCGCCGAAGGCCACGCGCTTTTTGCCGTCGACAGCTACAAGGACTACGGCGCTTTGTCCGGCCGCTCTGTCGATGACATGATCGCCGGCGCGCGGGTCGAGGTGGCGCCCTACAAACGCAACCCTATGGATTTTGTGCTCTGGAAGCCGTCGCCTGACGATCTGCCCGGCTGGGACAGCCCCTGGGGCAGGGGGCGGCCCGGCTGGCATATCGAATGCTCTGCAATGGCGCATGAACTGCTGGGCGAGGCGTTCGACATCCACGGCGGCGGCAATGATCTGACCTTTCCGCATCATGAGAACGAGATCGCGCAGAGCACCTGCGTGGGCCACGGCTTTGCCAACGTCTGGATGCACAACGAGATGTTGCAGGTGGAGGGCCGCAAGATGTCCAAATCGCTTGGCAATTTCTTCACCGTGCGCGACCTGCTGGATCAGGGCGTGCCGGGCGAAGTGATGCGTTTTGTGTTTCTCAGCACCCACTACCGCAAGCCGATGGACTGGACCGAGAAGAAGCGGGCGGAGGCGGAGAAGACGCTGCGCAAGTGGTACACCCAGATTGCAGGGCTTGAGACGGGCACACCGCCGCAAAGCGTGATGGATGCGATGGCAGATGATCTCAACACCCACGGCGTGTTGACCGAATGCCACAGGCTGTCGCAGGCGGGTGAGCTGGAAGCCCTGCGGGGCGCGCTGGCGCTGGTGGGTCTGTTGGATGACAAAATCCCCGATTGGGCGGTGGCGCAGGCCTATGACCTGACGGACATGGAAGCCTTTCTGAGCGATGCGCGGGTGACCGCGATGGAAACCAAGGATTTTTCGGAGGTGGACCGGATCAAGACCGCCCTTCTGGATGCCGGTGTCGAGGTGCAGATGAGCAAGGACGGTGTGAAACTGACCGCACCTGCGGATTTCGACCCGGCTGCACTGGAGGGCATCCTGTGAGCGCGACCTTTTTGGTAAGGTGGACTAAAGTCCACCTTACGCGACACCCCCGTAAGGTGCAGTTCACTGCACCCGCCCTCCGATCAGTTAACCTATTGTTAATGCAAATGTTTCGCGCGCGAAACAAATGGAAGGTGATGCCATGACCAAAGAACGCCTCACCCTTTATGACACCACCCTGCGCGACGGGCAGCAAACGCAGGGCGTGCAATTTTCGACCGAGGAAAAGCACCAGATCGCCGCGGCCCTCGACGCGCTTGGCGTGGATTACATCGAAGGCGGCTGGCCCGGTGCGAACCCCACCGACAACGCCTTCTTTGATGCCGCCCCCAAAACCCGCGCCCGGCTCACCGCCTTCGGCATGACCAAACGCCCCGGCATTTCGGCTCAGAACGACGATGTGCTGGCGGCCGTGCTGAACGCGGGCACAAAATCGGTCTGTCTGGTCGGCAAGACGCATGAATTCCACGTCACCAAAGCACTTGGCATCACGCTGGACGAAAATCTCGGCCTTCTGCGCGACAGCGTCGCTCATGTGGTGGCGCAGGGCCGCGAGGCACTGTTCGACGCGGAACACTTCTTTGATGGCTTCAAATCCAATCCTGATTACGCGCTGGCCTGTCTCAGGGCCGTGCACGAGGCCGGGGCCCGCTGGATTGTGCTTTGTGACACCAACGGCGGGACCTTGCCCGACGAAGTGGGCCGGATCACCGCCGCCGTGATCGCGGCGGGCATTCCGGGTGACCATCTTGGCATCCACACCCATGACGACACGGAAAACGGCGTGGCCTGCACGCTGGCCGCCGTCGACGCAGGGGCGCGCCAGATACAGGGCACGCTGAACGGTCTGGGCGAACGCTGTGGCAACGCAAACCTGACCGCGCTGATTCCGATCCTGCTGCTGAAAGAACCCTACGCCAGTCGCTACGCCACGGGGGTCACGCCGGACGCGCTTGCCGATCTCACACGGATCAGTCGGATGCTGGACGAGATCCTCAACCGCGTGCCGCGCAAACAGGCGGCGTTCGTGGGGGCCTCGGCCTTTGCCCACAAGGCTGGCCTGCACGCCAGCGCGATTGCCAAGGACCCCACGACCTACGAACATATTGATCCTGCACTTGTCGGCAATGCGCGCATCATCCCGATGTCCAATCAGGCGGGCCAGTCCAACCTGCGCAAGCGGCTGTCCGAAGCGGGGCTGAAGGTGCCGAAAAGCGATCCGTCGCTGGGCCGTATCCTTGAGGTCGTGAAAGAGCGCGAAGCGGAGGGCTATGCCTATGACACCGCACAGGCCAGTTTTGAACTGCTCGCGCGTGAGGTGCTGGGCCAGAGCCCCGCGTTTTTTGAGGTCAAGCGCTACCGCGTCACCGTTGAGCGGCGCAAGAACAAGTATGACCGGATGGTCAGCCTGTCCGAGGCGGTGGTTGTGGTGAAGGTCGATGGCGAAAAGCGCCAGTCAGTCAGTGAAAGCATGGATGCCGACGGCAGCGACCGTGGCCCGGTGAACGCCCTGGCCAAGGCGCTGGCAAAGGACCTTGGGCAATACTCGCCCTATCTGGAGGATATGCGGCTGGTGGATTTCAAGGTGCGCATCACCCAGGGCGGCACCGAAGCGGTCACGCGTGTCATCATCGACAGTGAAGACGGGCAGGGCCAACGCTGGTCCACCGTGGGGGTCAGTGCCAACATAATCGACGCAAGTTTTGAGGCGCTGCTGGATGCCATCCGCTGGAAACTTGTGCGCGATTGCAGGGATCTTTCGGGATGATCCACAAGGTGCTGACAGTGCTTAGTGCTTCGGTCGCTATGACATGCGCAATTGGCCTTGGATTGATCCTGTCACAACGCCCCGCCGACCTGCCGCCGGGCGCGAAGCTGGATTTTAGCAATACGCTCGCCGCCGCAGGGCAGGTGCCCGCACCGTTCTCTTCGGTTGCGATGTGCGGCGGCTTTGCGCTTAAGCTGTGCCGCCATCCGTCCGTTGCACAAAACCGGTCGCTGGCAGTGCTGGATGGCCCGTTGGGTGACACGGCGAAAACGGCTTATTCCTATCGGATCAACACCGGCTTTGCCCCGCGCGGCGCATACCGCGACGATGTGCCAACCCTGTCGCCTTCCTTGCTGATCGCCGGTGCGCAAGACGAAGCTTTCCACGCAGGCCGGTATCAAGCGACGCTGACACAGACGACCGACAGGGGGACATACTTGATTGCTGACGAAGTGGGTCTTCTGGATATGGGAAATGCGCCTGAAACCCTGCGGGCCATGAAGGATCCGATCCATGAACTCTGACGCGATGAAAGCCTTTTTTACCCTGCACCGTGATTTGCCCCGCGAGGGCCCGGGCGAGGCGGCGGATGTTGTCTGGGCCGCGCATCTTGCAGACCTTTCGGAGGCCGCGCAGATTGCAGATGTGGGCTGTGGCCCCGGTGGTGATATCGCGGCGTTGCTGGGGGCCGCACCTGCGGGCCATGTGACAGCGCTGGACACCACCGAACATTTTGTCGAGGCCGCCCGCCAGCGGCGCGCGGGTGACGGGCGGGTTACCGTTCTCAAGGCCGATATGGCGCGGATCATGAACCGTTATGACATGATTTGGTGCGCAGGGGCCGTCTATTTTCTTGGCGTCACCAAGGCGTTGAATACGTGGAAGAAATCCCTGAACCCCGGCGGTGTGGTTGCCTTTTCCGAGGCGTGTTGGTTCACCGATGACCGTTCTGACCGGGCGCGGGCGATGTGGGACACGGAATATCCCGATATGACGGATCAGGCCGGTGTGACCGCGCAGATTGCGGCGGCGGGTTATGAGGTTCTGGGCCAGCGACGGTTGCAGGACCGTGCGTGGGAGGCCTACTTTGGTCCGCTGGAGGCCCGCATAGACCAATTGCGCCCGAATGCCGATGCGGCGTTGCAGAAAGTTCTGGATGAAGCGGATGAGGAAATTGCCTGCTGGCGCGCGCACCGCGATGAATTTGGCTATTTGCTGAGCGTTGTGCGTCCGGCATGAGTTTTGACGCTGATCTGAACGGATGTGCGGCGCTGGTCGAACGGGGCGATCCGTGGCGGTTTCGCGCGGTCATGGCCTCGCCCCTCGCGGCGCGCCGGGTGCTGTTTCCTTTATACGCATTCAATGTTGAGGTGGCCCGCGCACCGTGGGTCACGCAGGAGCCGATGATTGCCGAGATGCGCCTGCAATGGTGGCGCGACGTTTGCGATGAAATCGTGCAAGGTCAACCCGTGCGGCGGCACGAGGTGGCGACCCCCTTGGCAGCCGTTCTTTCGCCAGACGATGCGCGACTGCTGGATGAGCTTGTTGCGGCAAGGCGTTGGGATATTTACAAAGATGCCTTTCAGGACGCGGCGCATTTTGACCGTTATATTGATCAGACTGCCGGGAATCTGGCGTGGGTCGCGGCAAAGACGCTTGGCCCGGCGGATGAAGAGGTTGTGCGGGGTGCGGCCTGTGCGGCGGGCATCGCCGCGTTTCTTCGCGCGATACCCGAGCTTGAGGCGCGCGGGCGCATTCCGTTGATTGATGGGACGGCGGCAGGATTGCGTGATCTTGCGCAAGCTGCGCTGGCGCGGCTGGCCAAGGCGCGTTCCCGGCGCGGGGCGGTCAGTGCCGCAGCGCGGCCCGCGCTTTGGCACGTCGCACCTGCGGCGCGTATCCTGAATGCGGCGGTGCGCAATCCGGCAGCGGTGGGTGCGGGGCATTTGCCCGATCCGGTCGCCATTGACCGTGCGCGCCTTGGGATACGTGTCCTGACGGGACGCTGGTAGGGGTGCTTTCGGCTCAGGCGGTTTCAGTGCGCGGACGCATCACCAGCCAGATCAGTGATCCGCCCGCAAGCGTCAGGAAGGGTATCATGGCAAAGTTGACCGCCGCCCAGCCCGTCACGGCATCGCTGCCTGCGCAGTTCATCAGCCCGCCCGACGCCAGTGAGGCGATAAAGACACCGCCAAAGACCAAAAGATCGTTCAGACCCTGCATGCGCCCGCGTTCGTGCGGGGCATGTGCGCCCGTCAGCATGGTCGTCGCGCCGATGAAGCCAAAGTTCCAGCCGATGCCCAGCAGGATCAGTGCGACGTAGAAATTGCCAAGCTCCACCCCCTGCAGGGCCACAACACCCGCCGCACCAAGAATGGCAATGCCCAGGCCCATGATCTTTTCCACGCCGAAGCGTGCGATCAGGTGACCGGTAAAGAAGGACGGTGCAAACATGGCCAGCACGTGCCCCGTCACGATGTTGGAGGCATCGGCCACGGCAAACCCACATCCGACCACCGCGAGCGGTGTGGAGGTCATCACGAGGTTCATCAGCGCATAGGATACCATTGCACAGATCACCGCCACGGCGATGCGCGGGCTTGTGATCAGCTCAAGCCGTGTTCGGCCCCGGGGGCTGTCGGCAGTCGGCACCGGCGGCTTGGGAATATCAAGGAAGATGAACAACAGCATTCCCACAAGGTTCAGCCCCATCGAGGCAATGAAAACAGGGAAAAAGCGCATCACCGTGGCATCCGGCCCATCCGAAAGGAACGACACCATCTGCGGCCCGATGATGGCCGAGATCAGGCCGCCAGCCATCACGTAGGAAATCGCCTTGGGCCGGAAAGCATCCGAAGCGGTATCGGCGGCGGCGAACCGGAAAAAACCTTGTGAGGACATATAGATGCCCACCATGTAGCTGCCCAGCAGGAAGACCAGAAAGCTGTTGATCGTCAGCGCATAGGCACAGACGCTCGCCCCCATCATGCCGCCCGCAGCTCCAATCACAAATCCCGCACGCCGGCCGTATTTCTGCATCAGCGGCGACAGCCAGGGCGCGGTGGTCATTGAACCGAGGATGATCATGGAGATCGGCAGTGTGGCCAGACAGGCATTGGGCGACAGCTGCAGGCCCGCAAGCCCGCCGATGACGAACATCATGGGAAGCTGGCTGCCCAGAAAGGCCTGTGCGGCAACCAGAACGGCGACATTGCGCTTGGCGCGGGTGTCATCAATCATGCGAAAATCCTTTGTTGCCCAAGGCGTAAACCCACGGCACCTGCGGGGCAACCCCTCGGCCGCGCATCCACGTCCGCTGTCTTGGGTCTTGTGCCCGCAGGTGGGGTGCCTACAGTCAGAGAGATGAGCGGAGACGTGGATATTTTGCTGCTGGCAGGCAGTGCCGAGGCGCGGCAGCTGGCCGATGGGTTGGTGGCGGCGGGCCTGCGGGTGCGCGCGCTGAAGACCGAAGCGCCGCGCGGGCGCTCAGGGATGCCCGTGCCTTTTCAGGTGGTGCCGCAGATCACGCCGCGCGATGTAGAGACAGCCGCCGCAGGGGGGCGCGCCATTGTGGATGCCAGTCACGCGTTTGACGCCGCATCGACCCACGCCGGGTGGGCTGCCGCCGCTGCGCTGCAGCTACCGTTTGTCACCCTGTCGCGGCAGGCGTGGGACACGCACGGCAAGCCGGGCTGGCATCGTGCTCGCGATGTGCCGGCAGCGATGGATTTGATTGAACCGGGCGCGCGCGTGTTCTCCGCGACGGGATGGTCGAGCCTGCCAGATTATGCGGCCTTTCCCGGTGCGCGCCTGTTTCTGCGCCAGACGCAGCGGCACGACCGGGCTGCACCCTTCGGTTTTGTGGAACCGGTCTTTGGCGCGCCGCCTTTTACGGTCGAGGATGAGCGGGCGCTGTTTCAATCCTTGCGCATTGACGCATTGGTGGCGCGCAATCTGGGCGGCGCACCAAGTCGCCCCAAGATTGATGCGGCCAGTGACCTTAGCTTGCAGGTGATCCTGATTGACCGCCCGGCGCTGCCCGACGGTGTTCCGGTGGTGCGCCGTGTGAAGGATGCGCTGGATTGGGTGCAGACGCTGTGAGCGGGATCGGACGGATCATTCGGACGGACGATGATGTGGCCGAAGGTGCTGCATGGCTGGCCGCGCGCGAGCCGCGGTTCGTGCCTGTGCTGGCACAGACAGCACCCCTGCCGCTGCGCCTGAGACCGGATGGGTTTGGCGGCCTTCTTGACGTGATCATCAGCCAGCAGGTCAGCGTCGCCTCAGCCGCCGCGATCCGCGCGCGGATGCAGGAGGCGGGCCTGATGACTGCGCCGGCAGTGATCGGGGCGGGTGATGCGGGGCTGCGCGCAGCGGGGTTGAGCCGGCCCAAGGCGCGTTATGCGCTGATCCTTGCGCAGGCTGATCTGGATTATGCGGGGCTTTACGCGCTGCCGGATGCAGAGGTGATGGCGCGGCTGACCGCGCTTACCGGGATCGGGCCGTGGACAGCGCAGGTGTACACGATGTTCTGTATGGGCCGTGCGGATGTGTTTCCGCCCGGTGATCTGGCGTTGCAGGTCGCCGCGCAGGCGCTTTTTGATTTACCCCTGCGGCCTAAACCAGAGGCATTGGCAGAAATGGCCGAAGATTGGTCGCCGTGGCGGTCGGTTGCGGCGCGGGCGCTCTTTGCCTACTACCGTATTTTGAAAAACAGGGAAGGTTTGGGATGACACGGGTTTTATCAGCGGAACGGCGCGCGGCGAAATCGCGCACGACACGGTCGATTGTGGTGTTCCTGCACGGCTATGGGGCCAATGGCGCGGATTTGCTGGGGCTTGCCGACCCGCTGGGCGAGCATTTGCCCGATACGATGTTTGTGGCCCCCGATGCGCCGGAGAATGTCGCGGGCATGCCCAACGGGTTTCAGTGGTTTCCGATCCCTTGGATTGATGGATCGTCTGAGGAAGAGAGCATGCGCGGCATGGATCAGGCGGTGCAGGATTTGAACGCCTTTCTGGATGCGCTGATGGTGGATGAGGATGTGCTGCCCGAACAGGTGGTTTTGTTTGGCTTTTCGCAAGGCACAATGATGGCGCTGCACGTGGCCCCGCGCCGCGAGGATGCGGTGGCGGGGATCGTGGCGTTTTCGGGCCGCTTGCTGAACCCGGAGACGCTGAAGGACGAAGCGGTTGTGCGCCCTCCGGTGCTGCTGGTGCATGGGGACGCCGACGATGTGGTGCCGCCCCAGTCGCTGCCTGCAGCGGCTGAGGCCCTGCAGGAGGCGGGTTGGCAGGATGTGTTCGCCCATATCATGAAGGGCACGGGCCACGGCATCGCGCCCGATGGTCTGAGCGTGGCGCTGGCGTTTATGCGGGACAAGCTGAGTTTGTGAGGGGCTTGGGAGGCTGATGAGGTGGAACGAGGGATGATGGCGCATGTGTTCGGTTGAAAGCCTCCCTACTGAAGTTCAAATCCCGGAACACCATTTTGCAATTGTTTGAGCAGCCTCATCAGGCGTCATTTGCGTGGTATCAAGGTCAAGAAAAAATCGCGCGTCCCGTCCCGCGAGAGGCTCGGCGGCGGTTTGGTTTCGCACGGCCATCTCCGGATCGCGAGGCTTGCGTTTCTCGTCTCTGCCCGCTGATGTGATACGTCGGACGTTTTCGTCCAGATCACAACCGATGTGGACAACGCAGAATGGCGGACGCTTTCGTCCCAACTCGACAAGCTTGTCCCATTCGCTTTGTTCACGCGCGCTCTTTGATGTCAAAACTGTCGTGAAAACAACGGGCTGATCTGTCGGCAGCTTTGAGACGAGGGTGTGGGCGATGGTCTCGACCTGCTCAACGGTTTCCCAAAATTCCGGCGAGCGGAATTCGGTAAGAGCAAAGGCAAGATTGTAGATTGTGTGGATGTCCAACAGGCGGCCGTTGAGTGTTGTTGCCAATGCGCGACCAATTGTTAGTTTCCCGACACCGGGATATCCGTTCAATACAATAATCATTCTTCAATTCTGACCCTCAGGGCTGGCGCAGGCCACGCTGAGTATATTCAACTGCGCGTCTTTGACCAAGGGTTGCGAAATGCGTATGGCCGACATTCAGGCTATGTTCCTGCCCGCCTTCGGGGTGTCTTTGAAGGCTTTGATCATCTGCCGCGACATCTTGTGCCACGCTTTGTCTTGCCAGAGCAAAACCACGAGATATAGTCGGATCAAACGGGCAGGAGAGCATCCGGAATGGACGGCGATTTTCGAACCGAATTTACCAGACAGCCAGCGGGGTTGAAACATCGCCCCGCGCTGGTGCTGAATGCGGACTACAGACCGCTCAGTTACTATCCGCTGTCGCTGTGGCCCTGGCAGGATGCGATCAAGGCCAAGTGGCTGGACCGGGTGGATATTGTTGCCGAATACGACGACTATGTGCATTCCCCTACGATGGCATTGAAGATACCGTCCGTCGTTGTTCTGAAAGACTATGTCAAACCCCAAAAGCGCGTGGCCTTCACGCGCTTTAATTTATTCTTGAGGGACGAATTCCGGTGCCAGTATTGCGGCGCGCGGGGGGATCTGACGTTTGACCATGTGGTGCCACGGGCATCGGGTGGGGTGACAAGCTGGCAGAATGTGGTGGCTGCCTGTTCGCCCTGTAACCTGCGCAAGGGGGCGAAATCCCTGCATCAGACGGGCTTGCATCTGCGCAAGCCGCCGCGCCAGCCGGGGGCAGAAGAGCTGCGCAATATGGGGCGGAAGTTTCCGCCGAACCATCTGCACGACAGCTGGATGGACTTTTTGTATTGGGATGCTGAATTGGAAGCGTAGCTTCGCGTTTAGTGGCAGGTGTTGTAGAGGGAACCATAAATTTCCCAAAAACGGGGGGTTTGCTTCCGAAGTGGAGGCATCGAATTCACTAGGCGTTGATTTTGAACGGTTCTTATGTCCTCAATTGGGACTTTTTTCTGTAATCTTTGCGACTGACTACACCGTACGAGTTGTGCGTGGCGGTGCAGACGCGCCGCCTTCCGCAGATACTTTGTTCTGAATCTGTATTTTGGAAAGAAGCTGCGAGATGCGGAGTATTGGGCTGGTCAACTCAGAGTAGTATTGTAAGGTAATGTTTCAGCCGCCTCAGGGAAGCGCGGAAAGCTTGCTTGCATTGGGGCGTTCTTATGAAAATCGAAACTATCTTCGTGCGAAATTTTCGATGCTTTGGTCCCGAGTGGATGGAAGTAGATCTCCAACAGGAGATAACCGCGTTCGTGGGGGGGAACGGTTCAGGCAAGACTTCATTCTTTCAAGCGCTTTCTCGTCTCTTTGGCGTAACAAGAACGGACAGAACCGTTACCAAAAAAGACTTCCATATCGCTCATGATGAAGAAGAGTTGCCTGATGGGCGGACCCTTGAGATCGAATGCTTACTTTGTTTTCCGGAATTGGACGAACATGAGGACGAAGACAGCTCCGCCGTCCCAGATTTTTTCAACCACATGGCTGCCACTGGTCCCGATGAACCGCTGAAGGCGCGCATTCGGCTTACAGAGCGCAGCTGGCTTACGCGCATATTCGTTCGCGAATGGACAAGGCAGGGATGCGGATTCATGCGGTGAAGGGCGAGCTTCATAAAAACGAGACTTAAAGGAGAATGCATCATCTCGATGTGCGGGAAGGCAAGGGTAGATAGCCGGCTGTTGATTTGGCTTATCGAAGTCTTCCGGCTGAAGTCTCTACTGTTTTTGAAGGCGCTACACCGGATAGTTGTTGAAGTCAGCAACGCAGGTTGATCTACTGTCTAAATATATGATTTTCTGGGGTAACTATGTCATTTTTTGAAAAACCTATCTTGAACTCCCCTTATTGTATGCCCGACATGCACTGGGAGTTGGACGCTGATGGACGCCCCACGAACAGTAAGATTGATCGCCGCCGCCGCTCTGATTTAATCTCTGCTATGCCACCCGCCAAAAGCAAAAAGGCAAACAAGCAAGTTGAGCTCGAGCTCAGCGCCGAAGGGCTCTCCGGGCAGGATTTGAGTTATAATGTAACCGAGTTTGTAAATGAGCTTCGCCGTGAGGTGGACGTTTGGCGAAACCTGCCGAACCCGTCACAATGGCAAGTGTCACCAGTGACGCAGCGGTTACTGTCACACTGGCGCGCGATCCAAAAAGACGAAAAGCAAGTTATCCGCCCCTTTTTCTGTCAGTTGGAGGCCGTCGAAACTGCAATTTGGCTTGGTGAGGTTGCGCCGAAATTAAGAGATCGTGGTCGCAGATTTAGGACAAGACTTGAAGCCGCAAATGCCGAGGCGAACCCAGATTTATTCAGGCTCGCAATGAAACTGGCGACAGGGGCGGGAAAGACCACCGTCATGGCGATGCTTATTGCATGGCAAACGCTGAATTCGGTTCGAAGCAGTAATTCGAAAACGTTTTCTCGTGGTTTCTTGATCGTGACGCCAGGCATTACAATCAAAGACCGACTGCGCGTTCTTTTACCAAACGACGCAGAGAACTATTACCAAAAGCTGAACCTTGTTCCTGCCGAGATGATGCAAGACATGCAGCGTGCAAAGATTGTTTTGACCAACTATCATTCTTTCAAGCTTCGCGAAAAAGTTAAGCTGGCCACTGGAACCCGTTCAGCTCTCGAAGGACATGGAGAAGCGCTCAAAACCTTGGAAACTGAAGGCCAGATGTTGCAGCGGGTCATGCCTAATCTGATGGGGATCGGCAAAATCAATGTGATCAATGATGAAGCGCATCATTGCTATAGAGAGCGCGCCGTATCTGAGTCGGAACGCCTGACCGGTGACGAGTTACGAGAAGCAAAGGAAAACCGAGAAGCGGCACGATTATGGATTTCCGGCCTTGAGGCGGCGAAGCGCAAGATTGGTCTTCAGATTGTCTATGATCTCTCGGCTACCCCTTTCTTCCTTGCTGGGTCAGGTTGGGTTGAAGGGACGTTGTTTCCTTGGGTGGTTTCCGACTTCTCGTTAATGGATGCCATTGAATGTGGAATCGTAAAACTGCCCCGTGTTCCAGTTGCGGACAATCTGCCGGGTCAGCCTGAGCCGTTGTACCGGAACTTGTGGGCTGCGATCGGTAAGAAAATGCCGAAGAAATCCAAAGGCACGGTTGTCGACCCCCAAAAGCTTCCCATGGAACTGAAAACCGCAATTGATGCCCTCTACGGGCACTACGAAAAGACCTATAAACTATGGAAATCCAAAGCTGTTGGAATACCACCGGTCTTTGTCGTTGTTTGCAATAACACTACGAACTCAGAACTGTTACGTGATTACATGGCCGGGTATGAGCGTGCAAATCAAGATGGGACTATCGAAACTGTTCCCGGGAAATGCCCACTGTTTTCAAATTTCGCGTCAGATGGTGAACGATTACCGCGCCCAAGATCCGTCTTGATTGATAGTGCTACGCTGGAAGCTGGCGGAGATATTGATAAGTCCTTCCGTGATACACACGCCAGCGAGATTGAGGCCTTTCGCAGAGAGCAGGCCGAGCGTGGTCTGGGCGGAGATGCGTTGAATGAAGCTGACATCTTGCGGGAGGTGATGAATACCGTTGGCAAGAAGGACAAGCTTGGCGAACAAGTGCGCTGTGTGGTTTCAGTCTCGATGTTAACTGAAGGCTGGGACGCGAACAACGTAACGCATATTTTGGGCCTCCGCGCATTTGGAACGCAACTGATCTGTGAGCAGGTTGTTGGACGCGCATTGCGCCGTTTATCCTATCAAGTTGACGAACATGGGCTCTTCCGAACCGAGTATGCTGATATTATGGGGATCGACGGGCTCAATTTCTCCGATCAACCCCGCGTGGCACCTCCACAGCCACCACGCGATGTAATAAATGTTCGTGCGGTTTCGCCCGAGCGCGACGATCTGGAAATCACATTTCCGCGGGTTCAAGGCTATGTAGCAGATCTACCGTCGGATCGGCTGGACGTCGATTTCTCTGACATTGAGCCTTATGTGCTCAACCCGGAGAAGGTGAATGCTACCCTCGTGACAATGCAGGGTATCGTGGGCGAAACAGAAACACTGTCTTTGGACTACCTCAAGACCACTCGAAATTCGACGATCGCCTACCATGTTGCAAAACACATGGTGTTTGAGAAACTGCGGGACGCGAATGAGAGCCCTCGGATGCATCTCATCCCTGCTGCCAAGCGGATCGTGAACCAGTGGCTCAATGAAGGGCATCTGGTCTGTAAGGGTGGGACAGTTCCCGCACAGCTTCTCTATCGCGAAATTGCCGACGAAGTTTGTGACATGATTTTCGGCGCACTGATCGACAAGCCGGGCGGCGAAAGTGTCATGCGTGCCGTGCTCGATCCGTACAATCCGCTGGGCACAACACACGGGGTTAATTTCAACACGACGAAAGAGACGCGGTATGCGCCTCGGCCCGATAAATCACATATGAACTGGATCATAACGGACAGCGACTGGGAGGATAAACTCGCCGCTCAGATTGAGGAACATCCCAAAGTCGCATCCTACGCGAAGAACCATAACCTTGGGTTCGAAGTGCCATACCTGCTGGAAGGGGAGCCGAAGACTTATATTCCTGACTTTCTGATCCGGCTGGACACGGAGGAGCTTACGACCCTGATCATCGAGGTCAAAGGCTACCGGGGTCACGATGCCATGATCAAAGCAGACACAATCGCGCATAAATGGGTACCTGCGGTCAACCGAAATGGAAAGTTCGGGCGCTGGGGGTTTGCCGAACTTCGAAGCGCGCATGACTTCGGTCCTGATCTCAACACGGCGATTGAAAGCCTGCTGAACGGAAAATCAGCATGACGGGTATTCAGTTCGGACGTTTGCAGGACCTTCCCTTGAGGGAAGCTTGGAAGCATGAGGCACTTCAGTTCACACCGTGGCTCGCCGAAAACCTTGACCATCTGTCGGAGGTTATCGGTATTCCGCTGGAAATGACGGGGACAGAGGTGGCCGTGGACACATTCTCGGCGGATATTCTCGCGCGCAACCCGATGGACGACAGTGTTGTCCTGATCGAGAACCAGCTGGAAACGACCGACCATACACACCTCGGCCAGATCATGACCTATCTGGCAGGCCTCGATGCGCATACCGTTGTCTGGATCGCGCCCGCTTTCCGAGAGCCGCACCTATCTGCAATCCGCTGGCTCAACGAACACACGGCTGATGGATTTTCCTTCTTCGCGGTCAAAGCGCGCGTTGTCCGTATCGGCAACAGCCCTTATGCGCCAATTTTTGAAGTGGTGGCCAAGCCGAACGGGTGGGAGCGGCAGGTCCGCGAGAAAGAGCGTAAGTCAAAGCAACCTGATCCGAATTCTGAGCTTCGTTTCGAGTTCTGGTCTGCACTGGCAGACGCGAAACCAGCATTAAGCCGCAATGGGCCTATCGCGAACCGCACAACAAATACATGGGTCAGGCTGTGGGATGAGCCTGAGATCAACCTGTCGCTTTATCTGAGCAATAACAATTGTGGCTGTTTTCTACGTGGCAGGCGCGGCGGTGATGCAGCAGTCGTGCATAACGCGCTTGGCGCTTATGGGCAGGCTATCGTCTCAGCCACCAACGCAACCCAGTGGGAAAGCTCTGACAGTTCGCATTTCGCGATCTGCCGCTTGGACAAACAATACAATAACCGCGAAAGCTGGCCCGCTATCATCGAATGGATGGGTGCCGAACATGACCGCTTTGCTGCGGTCGTGGAGCAGATCATGAAAGGCCAGACGCCATGACCGACAAGAAAACCCCGATTGACCCGATCACCCATGACGACGAGCGGGTGAACATCCCGACGCCGGAACTGGCACCGATGATGGACCCGGATGATGCCAAGCCGATCAAGGTCGCATATCAACAGCGTAACCCTGACCTCGACCCGCAACTGATCTGGCGCGGCAAGGATATCGACCAAGAGGCTGTGACTGTCGACGCGCCTCCGATCTACTTGCAGGAACAGGTGCACCCCAAGGCGATCATCGAAGACCTGCGTGCGGGCGGCAAACGCAATGGCGAGGGGGGCGGTGCGGACCTATTTGACCACTTCGGCATCACCGATGACGACCGCGAGGCGGAGGTGGAATTCTACAAACACCACAAGAAATGGTCGAACAGGATGATCCTGGGCGATGGACTGCAGGTGATGGCGTCACTCGCCGAACGTGAGGGGCTGAAGGGCCAGGTGCAGGCGATTTATATCGACCCGCCCTATGGGATTAAATTCAACTCCAACTTCCAGTGGTCCACGACCAGCCGCGATGTGAAAGACGGCAAGCTGGATCACCTAACGCGCGAGCCTGAGCAGGTGAAGGCCTTTCGCGACACATGGCGCGACGGGATACACTCCTACCTGCAATACCTGCGCGACCGTCTGGTTGTGGCGCGGGAATTACTGACCGAAAGCGGGTCTTGTTTTGTGCAGATCGGGGATGAGAACGTGCACCGCGTGCGGGCTCTGATGGATGAGGTGTTTGGGGAGGACAACTTCATTTCGGAAATCGTCTACCAAACGACACCTTACGCGACGAGCAACTACCTCCCAAGCGTATGCGATAGGATTCTTTGGTACGGAAAATCTGCGGTGAACACGAAGTATCGCCAACTTACCAAACCAAAAACTGATTTGAGTAGTATCGACAGATTTTCATCATTGAGGTCCAACGACGGCCATACGGTTAGGTTGATGTCCAAAGAAGAAAGGGCGACTGGCGAGATTAAAACTGGTTGGCGAGCCTTTCAAGGCACATCCCTGATTTCGCCGGGGCCCACGAGTTCAGATCAGAGATTTAATCCCTTCGGCGTTGCCTTAATACCCCCTCGCACGTCTCACTGGAAAACGACTGTTGAAGGCCTTCGAAGAGTTCAAATGGCGGGTCGTATTCAACTGACTACGGGTAGCGCACGCTTCCGTAGCATGCTCGACGACTACTCAATTTCGATAACTCACAATGTTTGGACGGATACGAGTGGAGGCATTTCTAGCCGTTCTGATGAAAAGAAGTATGTCGTTCAAACCAGCCCAGAGGTCATAAAACGCTGCCTTCTCATGACCACTGACCCTGGCGATCTTATACTCGATCCGACCTGTGGCTCTGGCACTACTGCCACCGTCGCCGAGCAATGGGGTCGTCGCTGGATTACCATCGACACCTCTCGCGTCGCACTCGCACTTGCCCGTGCGCGGATCATGGGGGCGAAGTATCCGTGGTATCTGCTGAAAGACAGCAAAGATGGCCAGAAGAAAGAGGCAGAGGTGACACGTTCCGCCCCCGCCACGGCAGACACCTATAACGACATCCGCCACGGCTTTGTCTACCATCGCGTGCCGCACATCACCCTGAAATCCATCGCCAACAACCTTGAGATTGACGAAATCTGGGAACAGCGCCAACCCACCGTCGAAGACGCCCGCGCGACCCTCAACGCCGCCCTGCAAGGCCAGCCCGACCCATTCCCCGTGGAAACCGGCGGCCGCAACGGGCAAGACATCGACTTCACGAGCCAAGACGAGGTCGAAATGCCCTCTGGCGAGATGGCCCCCGCAAACGGCTTCATGGAATGGGAAATCCCCCGCGAGCCCGGCACGCCGTGGCCCGCCGATCAGCGCAAGTTCTATGACGTGGCCCGCTCCATGTCTGATGATCTGACGCCCGCCAAACGCAAAGCGGCAGAGACTGCGTTGGCCAACCTTAACGACGCACGCGGCACCGCCTGGGACTTTGACACCTTGCCAGACCGCCCCGTCACGTCATGGCCCGAAGCCGCCGTTGCGGCGCTGGAGGATTTCTGGAAAGCCCGCATCGCGCGCCAGACCGAGATCGACGCATCCATCGCTGCCAAAGCAGATTTCGAATATCTCTACGACAAACCCTACGAGGACAAAAAACGCGTCCGCGTCGCAGGTCCGTTCACAGTGGAATCCCTATCACCGCACCGCACCCAAGCCGTCAACGAACATGGCGAGCTGATCGACGAGGTCGACGCTGCCACAGGCAACCGCATGCGCGGCGCACAAGAGGCCGACAACTACCGCGAGGCAATGTTGGAGAACCTGCGCAAGGCAGGCGTGCAGCAATCGGGCAAGGAGGACGCGATCAAGTTCAGCTCTCTCGTCCCGTGGCCCGGCGAATGGATCGCCGCCGAGGGCAAATACATGGAAGGCGAGACCGAGCGCCGCGCCGGTGTCTTCATCGGCCCCGAATACGGCACAGTCCAACGCGCCGATCTGGTTGCCGCCGCGCGTGAAGCTGCGGACGCGGGCCTCGACATCATGATCGCCTGCGCCTTCAACTTCGACGCACACACAGCCGAGTTTCGCAAACTGGGCCGCGTGCCCATCCTGCAAGCCCGCATGAACCCCGACTTGCATATGGCGGCGGATCTGAAGGCAGGCGGAGGCAACCTGTTCGTTGTCTTCGGCGAGCCAGATATCAAGGTATCGGAAGATGGCGACAAGTTTCGCGTCGAACTGCTCGGTGTTGATATCTTTAAACCTGCAACGGGTCAGGTGATCTCATCCGAGCCGGACGACATCGCGTGCTGGTTCATCGATACCGACTACAACGAGGAAAGTTTCTTCGTGCGTCACGCTTACTTCCCTGGCGCTGACATCCCTTACAAGCAGCTGAAAACGACGCTGAAGGGGGAGGTGGATCAGGAAGCGTGGGACAGCCTGAAGCGCACAGTCTCACGTCCTTTTGCAAAGCCCAAGTCTGGTAGGATCGCGGTGAAGGTTATCAACCATTTGGGCGATGAAGTGATGAAGGTTTTGGGGGTTTAAAATGGGAGGTGTGCGATTAGATTTTGATAAGGTCAATCGAGCCAGTCGCATGAGATCGAAGGGATTTGAAACTGTAGACGATCCGAAAGGGCCAAGTGTTCAACCGCCATCCAGGCCGGAAGAGCGTATTCCAGGAGTTTTTAAAGCGGCTCGTGCCCGCACCAAAGTTGATCGTGAAGAGCTTACAAAGCTGGAGAGGCGTTTTTCCCTTTGGATGAATGCACCGGATGTTTCTTCGATTGAGCTCGATAAGCTGCGTCGAAAAATCAACCATCTCAAAGTGAGCTTACCACCGGAAAAGAAGACACCAAAGAAGAGAAGGCCTGCGCGCCCAAAGAAGATCAAAAGTAAGCGGAATGTAAAATGACCCATAGGATCGCAGATACATTCTACGACGCATTGATGAAATTGACAGCTCAAGAGCAAAAGGCAGTAAAAACAACAGTTTTTGATTTTCAGATGGACCCCAGCCTGCCTGGTCTGTCGATGCACCGCGTGGATAGGGCGAGGGATCCGAATTTCTGGACTGCGCGCGTGAATCGCGACATCAGAATGGTCATACACAAGCGCAAACAGGATACTTTGCTGGCATGGGTGGGGCATCATGATGATGCATATCGATGGGCCGAGACGAGGCGTATTGAGAGCCACCCGCGTACCGGCGCAATCCAGATCGTTGAAGCACGTGAGACCGTCGAAGACATTATCGTTCCGAACTACGTTCAAGAAGATGTTCCCATGCCGCGCCTTTTCGCGGAAGAGACCGACGATACGCTTTTGACATGGGGCATTCCCACTGATTGGATCGAAACTGTGCGTGGGGCAACCGAAGACACGGTTCTTGATATTGCTGGCTACCTGCCGTCAGAAGCAGCGGAGGCACTGGTTCAGGCTGCGACAGGCGTTCGACCGACACCACCGGCACCAATCGGTCCCGACGCGGACCCCTGGAGCCACCCAGATGCAGTCAGGCGTTTCCGGGTGCTCGACAACCTCGAAGAACTTCAAGATGCGCTGGAACAACCTTGGGAGAAGTGGTCTGTCTTCTTGCACCCAGCGCAACGGGAGTTCGTGGATAGAGACTTTAATGGTCCTGCAAGAGTTATCGGGTCTGCCGGAACTGGAAAAACGGTTGTTGCACTTCATCGGGCGGCTCGGCTGGCCGAAGCCGAAACATCAAATGTTCTTTTGGCAACATTCAACACAAACCTTGCTGAACGATTGGCAGAGAAAGTTCCTTTGGTTGCAAACCAGAGTGTATCGGGCCGGATAACAGTGGCCGCCCTGCAGGATCTGATTTTCGATGAATATTCGTTGCAGTTCGGTCCAGTCGATATCGTACCGGATCAACTCATCAAAGAGCTACTTATTTCTGTTGCGGTGGAGCAGTCCAACGGTATTGATCGGGATTTCCTTTTTGACGAATGGAAATTGATCGTAGAAGCTTGGGACATCCAAACATCTCAGGAATACCGGGATCTGCCGCGCTTAGGCCGAAAGGTTCGGATGGCATCATCCCGGAAAGACGAACTGTGGCAGGTGTTTGAAGAATGCCGGGGGCGAATGGCGGTTCGCGGGATCCATACCCATGCGATGCTGGCGCACCGTTTACGTAACGAAGGCACATGGCCCTTTACGCATGTGCTGGTCGATGAAGCGCAGGACATCTCTGTTCCCGAGCTTCTTTTACTTGGCCAAAAACTTGGCTTTGTCGAAAACGGATTGTTTTTTGCCGGTGATATCGGACAACGAATTTTTCGTGCTCCTTTCCCGTGGAGCGCAGCAAAAGTTGAGGTGCGTGGTAGGTCACGAAGCCTCAAAGTAAATTATCGCACCTCACATCAGATCAGGATTGGGAGTGAAACGCTACTCCCCGAAACGCTTGTAGAGCCTGATGGATCTGAAGATAGCCGGTTGGGCGTCACATCTGTGTTCGAGGGGCCGCAGCCGCAAATTCATCAGTTCCCTGACCGTTCGACTGAAATATCAAGTCTGCTGACATGGGTTCAAACCGTAATTAACGCTGGGGTTCTTGAAGAAGAGATAGCCATCTTGGCAAGAACATCTGAATTGATAAGCGATCTCGCCGTTCCGCTGCATGATGCCCACCCTGCCTTGAAATTCTTGACGATGCATGATGCGAAAGGCTCGGAGTTCCAAGCTGTCGCGGTGATTGCGTTAGACAGTCAAGTTTCGCCTGATGAGAATAGAATTTTGTCGGCAAAGGACGAGGGCCAGCTTGATGAAGTAATGTCGACCGAAAGGCACTTGCTCTATGTCGCGGCAACTCGCGCCCGAGATTATCTGTGGATTTCAGGTAGTGAGCCTGTTTCCGAATTCCTGATGGACTTACTTGTAATGGATTCGAGGATGACCTGCTCCCCTTTGAGTCCGCTAATTTAGGTTAGCTCTGTTCAGGTTTTGGTCCTCTTGTGACCGATTAGCATA